>NZ_CP109422.1:4800000-8756932 GCF_045040295.1 Streptomyces sp. NBC_01506
GTTCACTTCGAGCTTGACGGTCGAGGCGTCGTCGCGCTCGTTCGGCACCTTGAAGTTGACCGTCGCGTAACCGCCCTTGGCGGCTTCGCCGACCGGCTGTACGCCGACGTGCGCGAGGGCGGGCCCGGCGAGCAGTACGACGGCGGACGCGGCGACGCCGCCGACGACGGCCACGCGGCGCGCGGTGCGCCGACGACCGGTACGACCGGTGGTGGACGGCTGTGGGACGCCGCGACGAGACATGTTCGTACGAGAGGCGTTCATGACAGAAGACACTCCACGAGGTGGGAGAGACGGTGGACCGTGCGCGGATACGCGACGGCATCGCGACGCCACCGCTCTACGTACGTAGTACGTACGGAGCGTGTCGTCGCGTCAGGCGGCGAGGGTGAGTACGGCCGGCGGGCCGCGCCTGATCACCGAATGCTGGAGTGTCCGCCCCGTGTACGACGGCGGGGTGTCGCGGTGCGGGGCGGGCTGTTCGTGGCGCCCGGGGGCGGGCGTGACCGGCAGACCGGCGCGCAGCGCCCGTACGAGACCGAGCGCGGCCCGCAGCGCCCGCAGCCGCGCGTTGTCGGCGACCGCCTCGCCGAAGCCGTCGCCGAGACCGTGCCCGTGGGCCGAGAGCGTGGCGAGCCGGGCGAGCGCGAGGTCGCCGCGGCGCATGAGCCAGCCGGTCGCGAGGGCGGCCAGCAGATGCGCGAGGAACATGGGCAGGGTGGGCAGCTCGGGCAGCAGCCCGGTGGCACCGACGGCTCCGTCGGCGGCCCCGGCCGCTGTCCGGGCTGCCGTGTCGGCGGACGATCCGTGCAGGTGACCGCCCTGCGCGAGCCCGCCGGGGAGCGTGGCGGGATCGATCCCGGCCTCGGTGACGATGCGGTGCGCGTCCCCGGGGCTCAGCGACGCCGGACCGGCCCCGCAGATCAGCTTGGCCGCCATGCGCACCAGTACGTCGTCGGCGCCCGCGCGCATCGTCAGGTGCTGCTGGCTCATCCCGAACAGGGCGTGCAGCGCGAGCTGTCCTCCCGTCAGGGCGAGCGCGATGGCGGGCAGCGAACGGGCGCGTCCCGCGAGCGGCGCGGCCACGGCGAAGACACCGGCGAAAGCGATGACGAGCGTCCACCAGGGGACGGCCTGACAGGCGGCGAGCACATGTCCCGTCGCGGACAGCACGACACAGACCGCGGTGAACACCGCGGCCCTCAGGAGCCTCGGACCGGCTCCGGCGTGTGCGACACGATCCGGCATGGCCGGGTCATCATCGCACTGCGCCCGGCGGCTTCGTACGGCAGGTCCGGAAGGTCACCCTCTGTCCTATACAACGGCAGACGGGTCAGGCGCGTCCGCCGAACGAGTTGTTTTCCGCGGACGATGTGCTTACGGGGCGCTTACAGGGGCAATACGTATCGGTATGTCGAGCTGTGGCCAGGAGGCTGGAGCATGAGCATCTGGTGGTCCCTCCATTTGCGGCGCGAAGCCGCGAGCGTCCCGCTCGCACGCCGTCTCCTGATCGGCACGATGGAGACCGCGGGCGTCGACCCCGACATTTCCTTCGATCTGTCCGTCGCACTGAGCGAGGCCTGCGCGAACGCCGTCGAGCACGGCGGTGACGACCGCCCCGGTGAGCCGTCCCGGGCGTCGGAGGCGTACCGGGTGACCGCGTATCTGGACGGCGAGAAGTGCCGTATCGAAGTGTCCGACTCCGGGCCGGGATTCCCCGCCCGCCGGGCCGTGCGGCGGTCCGCCATCGCCGCCCTGACCGCCGAGGACGGGCGGGGGCTGTCGCTGATCGAGCAACTGGCCGACCATGTCCACTGCCGGAACCGGCCGGGGCGTGGCGCGGTGATCAGCTTCGACAAGATCCTGAAATGGCGCGAGGGGAACCCGCTGGTGGCACGGGGCGGCACGACCGCCGGAGTCTGAGCCCCGGAACGTGCAGCCCCGGAACGTGCAGCCCCTGAGCGCGAGGCCCGCCCGCGCGTGGCGCGCGACCGGGCCTCACCCACTCGAAGCGTCCGGACTCAGCCCTGCTTGGTGGCCGCCATCCACGCCTCCACGTCGTCGGACGTACGCGGCAGCCCGCCCGACAGATTCCGGTTGCCGTCCTGCGTGACGAGGATGTCGTCCTCGATGCGGACCCCGATGCCCCGGTACTCCCGCGGCACCGTGAGGTCGTCCGCCTGGAAGTACAGCCCCGGCTCGACGGTCAGGCACATACCGGGCTCCAGCGTCCCGTCCACGTACGCCTCCGTCCGCGCCGCCGCGCAGTCGTGGACGTCCAGGCCGAGCATGTGGCCCGTGCCGTGCAGCGTCCAGCGGCGCTGGAGACCCAGCTCCAGGACCCGCTCGACCGGCCCGTCGAGCAGTCCCCACTCGACCAGCCTCTCGGCGAGCACCCGCTGCGACGCGTCGTGGAAGTCCCGGTACTTCGCGCCCGGCCGTACGGCGGCGATACCGGCCTCCTGCGACTCGTACACCGCGTCGTAGATCTTGCGCTGCAACGCGTCGAACCGGCCGTTGATCGGCAGGGTGCGCGTGACGTCGGCGGTGTAGAGGGTGTGGGTCTCCACGCCGGCGTCGAGCAGCAGCAGATCGCCGGCGCGCACGTCCCCGTCGTTGCGCACCCAGTGCAGGGTGGTCGCGTGCGGGCCCGCGGCGCAGATCGAGCCGTAGCCGATGTCGTTGCCCTCCACGCGGGCACGCAGGAAGAACGTTCCCTCGATGTAGCGCTCGCTGGTCGCCTCGGCCTTGTCGAGGATCCGTACGACGTCCTCGAAACCGCGGACGGTCGCGTCGACGGCCTTCTGGAGCTCGCCGATCTCGAATTCGTCCTTCACCACGCGCGCCTCGGACAGATAGACCCGCAGCTCGTCGTCGCGCTCCGCGGTGACCTTGTCGGCCAGCGCGGCCTCGACGGACGCGTCGTGCCCGCGCACCGCGCGCACCGGGCCCGTCGCCTCGCGCAGCGCCTCGGCCAGCTCCCGTACGTCCTTGGCGGGCAGACCGAGCAGCCGCTCGGCCTCGGCCAGCGAGTGCCGGCGGCCGACCCACAGCTCGCCCTGGCGGCCGTCGAGCCAGAACTCCCCGTTCTCCCGGTTGGAGCGGGGGGTGAGATAGATCGTCGCCCGGTGGCCGTCGCCGCCGGACACCGGCTCCAGCACGAGGACGCCGTCCTCCGTCTGGTCGCCGGTGAGATACGCGTACTCCGTAGAGGCGCGGAAGCTGTACTCCGTGTCGTTCGACCGGGTCTTCAGGCCGCCCGCGGGGATCACCAGGCGGTCGCCCGGGAATCGCGCGGACAGCGCGGCGCGGCGGGCCGCCGCGAACGGCGCCTGGGCGACGGGCTCCAGATCGCGGAGCTCCGTGTCGGCCCAGCCCGACTTCATGTTCTCGGCCAGCTCGTCGGACACGCTCATGTACAGGCCGTTCTTGCGCTGCTTGACGGGCTTGTCGGCCGACGCCTCGTCGGCGTCATCGAGCACTGTGTCCGGATTTCCCAGGGATTCCGGGGTCTCCGGCGTTTCCGGGATGAGCTCCTCGGCCACGGTCTGCCTCCTCTTGTACGACATCGGACCTTTCGGGTCCCGGCACCATCGTATGTCTGTACGGGAGACAGGCCAGGGGGCCTGTGGACAACCTGACCGACGGCCGGCCGGAAGGACCGCGGCGCCCGGACGGGATCCGTCCGTTCACTCGAAGCGGGCGGCGAGGATCACGACGTCCTCCCCGCTCCCGGCCGTCCCTCCCCCGCGGGGGGAGCCGGGCCCGTCGAGCCCGTCCGGCAGCACCAGCCGCAGCACATGGTCGGCGATCGCCCCCGGATCGTCCCTGAGGCTCCTGGGGACGCTCGCCGCCGCCGCGTGCAGCCGCGCGAAGGCCCGGTCCATCGGGTCGCCGGTGCGCCGCAGCAGGCCGTCCGTGTACAGCAGCACCGTTTCTCCTGGCGCGGGCGACAGCTCCACGCTCGGCGCCTCCCAGCAGGACAGCATCCCCAGCGGCGCCGACAGGGTCGTCTCGACGAACTCGGTACGCCGCTCCCCCACGATCAGCGGCGGCGCGTGCCCCGCCCCGGCGAGCACGATCCTGCGCGGCTCGGGCTCGGCATAGGCGAACAGCGCGGTGGCGGTGCGCGCCGGTTCGGTCAGCCGCAGCAGCAGTTCGAGATCGGACAGGACGGCGACGGGGTCCTCGCCCTCCATCACCGCGTACGCCCGCAGGGACGCGCGCAGCCGCCCCATGGCCGCCAGGGCGCTCGGCCCCGAGCCGCTGACCGAGCCGACGGCCAGCCCCAGCGCGCCCTCGGGCAGCGGCAGGGCGTCGTACCAGTCACCGCCGTCGTGCCCGCTCGTCCGGTGCCGTACGGCGAGCCGCACCCCGGGCACCCGGGGCAGCCGGCTGGGCAGCAGCTCGTCGGCGATCGTGGCCTCACGCGCGCGGGCGGTCTCCAGCTCCAGCAGGCGCGCCAGATGTTCGGCGGCGTACCGCGCGTAGAGACCCACCAGATGGCGCTGTCTTTCCACCGGTTCGGCGGGTTCGTCGTAAAACCAGACGGCGGCGCCGATCCGGCCCGCCGTGTCGCTCGTGAGACAGACGGCGTACGTGGCGCCGTAGCCGAGCCGCAGGGCCACGTCGCGGTGCAGCGCGTCGAGGTCCGGGTCGCCGAGCACGTCGCCTACGGACTCGGCCGCCGTGGCGGGCTCCGCGGTGTCGTCGAGCAGCCTTCCGTAGGAGGACGCCTCGCGCGGCACGGTCTCCAACTGGCCGATGTCCGCGTGGCTGAGGCCGAGTCCCACGGAGGTGCTGGGGACGCGCTCGTCCGCGCGGGGCGCCGGTTCGAGGACGACCAGACCGCGCGAGGAGCCGACGAGGGCGGCGCCCGCGCGTACGACCTCGTTGAGCGCCGCGTCCACCGAACCGGTCCTGGCCAGACGTTCGGTGAGTTCGTGGAGGGTGGTCAGGTCGGAGACCCAGCCGGCCAGCCGGTCCTGGATCAGGATCACGGGTGCGCCGGGAGATGCGCCGGGAGACTCGTCAAGTGGCGCGACAGTGTGCGCGGGGGCCGGAACTACTGAATCGATTCCAGCCACTTTCGGCATGTGCGGAGCGCTCATGGCAACCGGCTTTCTGACTGGTGCGTTTCACGCAATAGCATCGCGAAACACCAGATGATTCTGCGCCACTATCAGTACATCCACATGTACACGCACAACTGACGCGATGTCCAGCATTGTCCTGGCGGAACCGCTGGTGTCCGCGGGACGTCCAACTTGGCGCGAAAATGCTCCCAGCGCTGTATTCTGCGATCGACTGAGAGAACTCGGCAGGGGCCTTTGCGGTGAAGCGCACGCGACATCGGGGAGGAGCGTCATCCCGCACGTGATGGGTACGTAAACGGTGACGGACAGGGGCAGTTGGGACGGCCCCGGAACCTGACGGACGGCTTCGGCGTCTTACCCGCCGTAGCCCGCGCACCATCCCGGAACGGCGAGGCTGTCACAGCGGAGCGACAGCCCACTGAGTGCGCCACCCATCGCCACGGGTTAATGAAGAAGACCGCGTTCGGCCCAGGAGCGGTGAGCCCAGCCGCAGGTTGGCAAAGTCCGACTGTGCCCCGTCCACGGGGGCGGCGGAGCGTCGACGACACGCGTCGACTGTACGCACAGCGATACGCACAGTGAAGCCATGCACACAGATTGACCGGTGTGGCATGTGGACCTCGGCGTTCAACGGAAAGGAACGAGCGCTCATGCGCGAGATCCTCGGAAGGCGACGCAGGCTCCTGTTCAGGCGCAAGGGGATGCCTGCCCCACTCGAAGCGGCGCTGACCTGCGCCACGGCGTGGCAGTGGCCCGTACTTCCCGGAGCCGGCCTGAAGACGTCCGGCGGCCGGGGCGATCGTGGCCTCGGCTGCGCCTGCCCGGACCCCGAGTGCGCCGTACCCGGCGCGCACCCCTTCGATCCCGGCCTGCTGGCCGCGACGACCGACGAACGCATGGTGCGCTGGTGGTGGGCCAACCGGCCTACGGCCCCCATCGTGATGGCCACCGGAGGCACCGCGCCGTGCGCGGTGAGTCTGCCCGCGTCCGCCGCAGAGCGTGCGCTGGTGGCACTGGACCAGATGGGTATGCGCCTCGGCCCCGTCGTGGCGACACCCACGCGCTGGTCGCTGCTGGTGGCCCCGTACACCCTGGAACGGCTCGGCGAACTGCTTTTCGCCAAGGACTGGGTGCCCAGCTCGCTGCGCTTCCACGGCGAGGGCGGCTATCTGGTGCTCCCGCCGTCCGAGGCGGCCGGCGGTCGGGTCCGCTGGGAGCGGGCGCCGCTGCCCGGCTCGGCGTCGCCGTGGCTGCCGGACGTGGAGGCGGTCGTGGACGCGCTGGTCGAGGCGAGCACGAGCGCACCGGACGGCGGCAGCAGGCTCGCGTACTGAGCGCCGCGTACGGCGTCCCGGGGGCCGTCGGCCATCGGGCACGGACCGGGTCGTACCGCTGGTACGGCCCGGTTCGGCGTTTCCGCTGTCACTCGTACGGGTGCGACGTGGGCCGAGTTGTACGGGAAATGGGCGCGCGGCGCTCCGGGTGGCCCGATCGCGCCGATATCTTCGGCCGACCGTCAAGATCTCCCCGGCAGTGGCAGGTGGGCCCGCATGAATCTTCGCGTGATCGGGCTCGCCACCGTGGTGGTGGTCACCGCCCTGCTGCCGCTGGCCGCCTCGGCGGGCCCCGCCGGCGGCCCCACGGCGGGCTCCGGGCGCGACGTCCCCCTCCGGCTCACGGGCCCGCCGGCCGCGCCCGAGGAGTCGAGGAAGGGCGACACGGCGGCCGTCGAGCACTGCGGCCCGGCGCTCACGTCGCGTGACGGGATCGAGGCCCAGACCTGTGTACTTACCGAGAACGGGGACACCTGGGGCCGTACGTACTACCGGAATACATCGGGTGAGGAATTGAGTTCCGTGCTCAGTTTGATGGGTCCCGGCGGGCGGACCGTGGAGTCCCACTGCACGGTCGAAGACGGCGATGAGCGGGGTTCTTGTGAAACTCCGCATGAACGCACAGCCGGAAAGCCCGCACGGTACTGGGCGATCGCGGAGTTCGCGGGAAGTGCCGACGGGACCGGGCCGCTGCTGCTCAGGTCGGGCAGCAACTCTGCTGCTCCGACTGTCAATTGACAGTCGGGGCGCTTCACGGAAGCGGGCCGCCGGGAGATGCCGCGAGTGGCGCGACAACTCTGCAGTCTTCACTCCGGAAATTGCAGGAACCGTACCGGGGAACGCCAACGCCCGGTCGCTGGCGACGGGGGATGCACCAGCGACCGGGCTTCTAGAACGGTAACAAGAGATCGGCGGTTAGCAAATTCGATCTGATGTATTCGGGCAAGAAATTACTTACTGGTACGGGTAGTTGTGACGGCTGTCACTCTGGGCGACGAAAGTCACCGCCTAGCCGATCTAGCTGAGGGTCACCTGGCGGTTGGTGAGCCCGCCGCGCGCCCGGCGCTCGTCGCCGGTCAGTGGCGCGTCCACCGCCAGAGCCGCCGTAAGCCGCTCCTGGAGCTCCGTCGCCGGCTTCTCGCAGTCCTGCGCCCGCATCGCGCTCGGCAGGTCCCAGACCGGCACCGTGAGCCCGTGCGCCCGGAAGGAGCCGACCAGCCGGGTCCCCTCGCCGAGGCTCGACGTACCGGCGGCGTGCAGCCGCGCGAGCGCGTCGAGCAGCTTCTCCTCCGGATATGGCATGACCCAGCGCAGATGGTTCTTGTCGGGCGTCTCGCACCAGTACGCGGCGTCCGTGCCGGAGAGCTTCACCGTCGGGATCGCGGCGGCGTTGGCGCGCTCCAGCGACGCGGTCACGTCGGGGGTCGCGTTCTCGGCGTCCGGCACCCAGAACTCGAAGCCGGGGTGGACGACCGGCGTGAAGCCGGCCTCCGGGTCGAGCAGGTCCTGAAGGCGCGGCCCGTCGGCCGGCACGCGCTGCGCGGCGACCGGATTGCCGGGCTCGGCGGTCAGCGCCCGCTGGAGGGTGTCGGCGAGGTCGCGGCTGAGGTCGCCGGACGAGGTGTCGTTCTGGAGCGCGAGCAGGACGGAGCCGTCGTCGCGGCGCAGCGCGGGCCAGGCCATCGGCAGGACGGTGGCGAGCGTCACGGACGGAACGCCCTCGGGCAGGCCGCCCTTGAGGGTCAGCTCGGCGGTCGCGGCGGGCACCAGCTCGCGCAGCGCGATCCAGTCGCACTCGCCGGCCAGCCCGTCGAAGGGCCGCTGTACGAGCTCGGTGACGGCTTGTGCGGCGGCCCGGCCGTGGCACGCCTTGTAGCGGCGGCCCGAGCCGCACGGGCAGGGCTCGCGGGCGCCCACGACCGGAATCGGCCCGTCCGTGAGCTGAGCTTTCGCGGACTGAGCCTTCGCGGCCTTGGTCTGGGGGCGCTTCTTGGCCATGGTGGGCTTCTCCCGTTAGCGGCAGTGCGATGTCGGGCGCGAGCCTAGCCCGTAGCGCGTACGGCTCTGGGCGCAACGCCCCCTCGGGGCCGGGCCGGTGGGAGTGCGCGCACCGGCTCGCGTACGGGAGGGGGTGCGGCGGCCGGGTCCGGCGACGCGTCGGGCGAGGTTGTTCGGCCGACATCGGGCCGACATCGGGCCGACATCGGGCCGACGTCGCGGGCCGCGGGCCTGGGCCGAAGTCGTGGCCCGCGGTCGTCAGGCGAGGTCGTCGGCCGCGTCGAAGGTGTCGGCGAAGTCCAGTTCGGGGACATTGACGCGCGTAGCGAAATCCTCGCGGCGGTGGCCTTCGGTGACGAGCACCCAGACCGTCACCTCGCCGGACGCGCTGTCCCGTACGCCCCAGTCCTGGGCGAGCGAGGTGATGATGTTCAGACCGCGACCGCCGCGCGCGGTGACCGAGGGTGTGGCCGGAACCGGTCGGGTCGGGCCGCCGCCGTCCGTCACCTCGACGGTCAGCCGGCCCGCGGGGTCGACCTCCCACGCGGCGCGTACGTCCCCGTCGCCGATCTCCGCCCGGCCCAGCGGTCTGCCGTGCCTGCAGGCATTGCTGAGAAGTTCGGAAAGGATCAGTACGGCATCGTCGACGACCGCGTCCGACATTCCCCGGTCGCGCAACTGCTCGCGCATCCGATGCCTCGCCTGTCCCACGCCCGCAGGGCCATGGGGAACGGCCATGCTCGACGACGTGGGCACTTCCTGTGCCACCACAAACGCCACCCCCGAGACCTCCTTTGCCCCACGCCACGGTGTGAATGCCCCAATGGCCTGGACCGGAAACCGGCCAAGGGAGGGTCAGTGACGCACTCAACAGGGTCGAACACGTACCGAACGCGCCGGTGCACTCCCGGTCACAGCCCGTGCCTCCGAATCCCCGGCAAGTCAGGCAAGGCGCCCCAGTTGGGACAGCACCTGTTTGGGGCGGTTGGTGATGATTGCCTCCACCCCGAGACTCGCGCAGAGCGCGACGTCTTCCGGCTCGTTCACCGTCCAGACATGGACACGGTGCCCCGCCTTGTGAAGCCGCTCCACATAGCCCGGCTGGTTGCGCACGATGCGGATGCCGGGTCCCGCGATCCGCGCGCCCGCCGGCAGCCGTCCGTCGCGCAGCCGGGGGGAGACGAACTGCATCAGATAGACGGTGGGCAGGTGCGGCGCCGCGTCGGCGATGCGATGCAGCGAACGGGCCGAGAAACTCATGATGCGGACGGGCGACCCCGTTGATCCGGGCGGTCCGGGCGGTCCGCCGGATTTCGGGCCGTCGAGTCCGAAGCGTGCCAGCAGGTGGAGCAGCCGCTCCTCCACCTGTCCGGCCCAGCGGGTGGGATGTTTGGTCTCGATGGCCAGCTCGACGCGCCGGTCGGTGTCGGCTACCAGTTCGAGCAGCCGCTCAAGCGTCAGTACGGAGGTGAGGGAGCGGTCCTTCCAGTCGGGGCTCTCCTCGCTGTCCATGTTCTCCATCCACGAACCGAAGTCGAGGGTGGCCAGATCGGCCAGCTCCAGGGCGGAGACGGCGCCGCGTCCGTTGGAGGTGCGGTTCACCCGCCGGTCGTGTACGCACACCAGGTGCCCGTCGGCGGTGAGCCGTACATCACATTCCAGTGCGTCGGCGCCGTCCTCGATGGCCTTCTTGTAAGCGGCCAGAGTGTGTTCAGGCGCGTCCTCGGAGGCTCCTCGGTGGGCGACGACCTGGATGCTGTGCTGCCGTGCTTGGGTCACCCCGCCATCGTGTCACCGAGACGGGGTAAGCGTGGGTCGGGGCCCCTTCGGGGGCGTACTGCGGATGCGTCCCGTTTGCCCCGTAATAAAGGATGACAGGGAGACGCACAGGTCCTGCTTACCGTGGCCTGACGTGCTGTGGGAAAAGCTGAGGGCAGAGACGTACGACAGACGTGTACATGCCGATGAGGCATGTGCGGACAACTGACGCGGCGGAAAACAGCGGAACTCCTGCCGAAGACTGATGTGGAACCGAGGAGTAAAAGACTGTGAGCACCGAGAACGAGGGCACAGCGGTCCCGTCCGCCCCGTCCGTACCTCCCGTGCCGGTTGCCGCTCCCGAGGGCACACCCGCGTCCGCTCAGGGGGAGTTCCCCCAGGACCAGCGGTACCCCGACCAGCCCGGCCGGTCCAGTGAGCCCGGCGGGGCCGGCGGTTTCGGCGGGCCCGCGCAGGCGTCGCCGCCGCCGGCACAGCCGCCGTCGGTGCCCCCGTCCGAGCCCGGTCACGGCTCGGAGCCCACGCCGCCGCTGCCCGGAGCCGTACCGGCCTACCACCCCGGCTCGACGGGATCCACCGGATCGGCCCCCGACGCGGGATGGCCGGCGCCCCCGCCCCCGCCGGTCCATCCTTCTTACGGAGGCGGCGGCGGAGGTGGTGGCGGATGGGGCGAGCCGCCCGCGTCCGGCCCGCAGCCGTCGCGCAAGCGCCCCGGTGGTCTGATCGCGGGGATCCTCGCGGCGGCGCTGGTCGCCGGTGTGGTCGGCGGCGGGGTCGGTTACTGGGCGGCGGACCGTAACGACGACAGCGTCGGCACTGGATCGACCACGGTCTCGGCGGCCGACGCGCCCGCGCTCAAGCGCGAGGCGGGCAGCACGGCGGCGGTGGCCGGCGACGCGCTGCCGAGCGTGGTGACCATCACGGCGCAGGCCCAGGGCGGCGACGGCGGCACGGGCACCGGCTTCATCTACGACAAGCAGGGCCACATCCTCACGAACAACCATGTGGTGGCGTCGGCCGCCGACGGCGGAGACCTGACGGTGGCCTTCTCCAACGGAAAGGAGTACGCGGCCGAGGTCGTCGGCCGCGCGGAGGGTTACGACGTCGCCGTGATGAAGCTCAAGGACCCGCCGTCCGGGCTCAAGCCGCTGGCTCTCGGCAATTCGGACCAGGTGGCGGTCGGTGACTCGACGATCGCGATCGGGGCGCCGTTCGGGCTCTCCAACACCGTCACGACGGGCATCATCAGCGCCAAGAACCGCCCGGTGGCCTCCGGCGACGGCACCAGCGACAAGAACTCGTACATGAGCGCCCTCCAGACCGACGCCTCCATCAACCCCGGCAACTCCGGCGGTCCGCTGCTGGACGCGCGCGGCGCGGTCATCGGCATGAACTCCGCGATCCAGCCCTCGGGCGGCGGCGGTGGCGGCGGGTCGGCCCAGTCCGGCTCGATCGGCCTCGGCTTCGCCATCCCGATCAACCAGGCGAAGACCGTCGCCGAGCAGCTCATCAAGACCGGTGAGCCGGTCTACCCGGTCATCGGCGCGACGGTCTCGATGTCGGAGGGCGGCGACGGCGCGACGATCTCGCCGGACGGCGGGGCCGGCGGCACGGCGGTGACGCCGGACGGGCCGGCCGCGAAGGCGGGGCTCAAGTCGGGTGACGTGATCACGAAGTTCAACGACGTGCCGATCGACAGCGGCCCGACGCTGATCAGCGAGATCTGGACGCACAAGCCGGGCGACAAGATCAAGATCACGTACACGCGCGACGGCAAGGATTCGCAGGTCGAGGTCACCTTGGGCGAGCGCAAGGGCGATACGCAGTAGAAGGACACAGACACAGACACGGACACGGAAACGGACAGACAGGGCGGGGCGCCGACTCAGGCGCCCCGCCCTGAACGTTGTCCGTTCCTGATGTCCGTGGGACGTGCGCGAAACGCTGATTTAACTGTGACGGCTGTGCCGTGAAATATGCCTCGGTCACCTTTCTTCCAGATCTGGCGTGATCAGTCCGCCTGGGATGGGAGAGGTACGGCATGCGAGGAATCCTGCGTCGAACCGCGTTGCTGACGGCGGTCGTTGCCCTGACCGCCGGCACGGCCACCGCCGCCGAACAGAACAAGTCCCCGGTCAAACGCCCCAAGGTGGCGGTCATCGGCACCGGCGGAACGATCTCCGGCGTGAGCCAGAGCAGGGTGGACTTCCAGGACTACCAGTCCGGCAAGATCCCGATCTCCGAGCTGGTCGGCGACCTCGAGCCGGAGGTGAACGAGATCGCCGACGTGTCCACCGTGCAGTTCGGCAACAAGGGCTCGGGCAGCTACTCCATAGCCGAATTCCGCGAGTTGACCCTCGCGGTCGACAAGGCTCTGCGTACGAATGACGCGGCCGTCGTCACCACCGGCACGGACACGATGGAGGAGTTCGCCTACTGGCTCGATCTGACGGTCCGTAGCGACAAGCCGGTGATCCTGACGGGCGCGATGCGGCCGTGGACCGTCATCGGTACGGACGGCCCCGCGAACCTCTACAACGCGATCCAGCTCGCCGCCAGCCGTAAGACGACGTGCTTCGGCAGCGTCATCATGCTCAACGACGAGATCCAGGCCGCGCGCGAGGTGCGCAAGACGGACGCGCTGCGCATGGACACCTTCAACAGCGGCGCGAGCGGTTCGCTGGGGGTCGTGGACCAGGACCGGGTCCGGATCAACAGGGCGCCCGCGCGGGTCGAGAAGTGCGGCAAGGCGAGCTGGCGTACGCCCTTCGACGTCTCCAGGATCGCCGAGAAGAGTCTGCCGAAGGTCGAGATCGCGTACAGCTACCAGGGCGCGGGCGGCGAGGCCGTGAAGGCGTTCGCCGACGCGGGCGCGGACGGCGTCGTGACGGCCGGTACGGGCGCGGGCGGCATCTCGTCGTCGATGTCGGCGGCCCGCGCGGACGCGACCAAGCAGGGCGTGGTGTTCGCGTCCACCACGCGTACGGGCAACGGCGCCGTCTACGACGAGGAGAGCGGCGGCGCGGTGGTCGGGGCTGCGGACCTCAGCCCGCAGAAGGCCCGCATACTGCTGCTGCTCTCGCTGGCGAAGACGGACGAAGTGGCGCAGATCCGTACGTGGTTCACGACGCTGGGGACGGCGGAGTTCCAGAGCCACGGATAGCGGCGAGGCGGTCGCCGAGGAGGGCGCGCGTTCGGCGCCGTTGTCGCAGAGGCCGATGGCCCGCCCGCACGCGACGGCGGCGTCCCGCTTTTGTTTCGGCGGCGCAGTGGATCGGCCTTGACGGCGGGCTGATGGCGGTAGCCAGCGAGGAGCAGCGCCAGCAGCCTCCGTACCTCACACCAGGTCGAGCGCACGCCCGGCGACGCCGGGGGTCGGCACGCCGCAGACGAGGCGCAGGGTGAGAGCGACCTGGCGCGCTCCTCCGCCGGGTCGAGATCGCGGGTGACACGCACCGTCGCGGCGAGCACCGAGGCCCACTCGCGACGGTGCGCGTCCTCAAGGCCGCCATCGTCGAGGTCCGCCGTCTCGACCACGAAGAACCCGGCGATCACGTCCTTGCTCTCGATGAACGGCCCGTCCGTGACCAGCCCGTCCTTGTGGATCGTCCGCGTGGCCGCGCTCGGCTCCCGCGCCTGCTCCTGGACGACACGGGCGCCCATCGCGTGGATCTGCTCCCCGCGGCGCAGGTTGGCCTCCTACCAGTTACCGGTCTCGGGGCCCATGGCCCCGTACTCGACCTTGCCCGCCCGCGCGTACGTGCTGATGACGACGCCGCTGTCGGACTTGGCGGTGTCGACCAGCTTCAGCCCCGCCGGGACGGTGCCCCTCCCGAAGAGTCGCTTTCCGGAACCGACGAGCACCGGGAAGACCAGCACGTGGAACTCGTCCACGAGGTCGTGCTCGATCAGCGTCTGAATCAGATCACCGCTGCCGTGCACCTGAATCTCGCCGCCGTCGCTGTCCTGCTTGAGCGCGCGGACCGCGTCGGCGACGTCGCCCGCCAGCAGCGTCGAGTTCTGCCACGACACGGTATCGAGCGTCCGCGAAGCGACGTACTTCCGCACGCTGTTCATCTTCGACCCGATCGGGTCGTCCGCGTCGGCGAGGGGCCAGGTGGCGGCGAAGATGTCGTACGTCTTGCGCCCGACGAGCAGCGCGTCGGCGCGGCGGACCACGTCGGTCATCCGCTCGATGAGATCGGGCCCGAAGTGCGGCACGGACCAGCCGCCGTGCTCGAACCCGCCGTCCCGATCCTCATCACTGCCGCCGGGGCCCTGCATGACTCCGTCGAGGGAGACGAATGTGGTCACCATCAGCTTTCGCATGCGCGTTTCCTTCGCTTGTACGTCCTGGCCGTACCGGTCGGCGGGCCTCACTCACCACGACGAACGGGATCGCCCGCAATCGACACCACACGACCAACGAGTTTCACGCACGCCGGCGGCGGTGCGGACGACGACCGATGCGCTGAACGCATCAACGGGGAGCACAAAAAGATATGCGCAGGTGGACTCTGCCCGTTCCAGCGGCACTCGGCGCCCCGGCGCCGGCGTCGGGGATCAGGTTCCGTTTCCGTTTCCGTTTCCGGTTCGTCGGACGACGACAAGGAAGACGTACCGCTGGCCGCTCCGCCGCTTCGCTGGCGGGCGGGGCTTCTCGCACTGCGTGCGCACATGGGCGTCGGCCCTCTCGCCGACCCCGGTCTGTCAGGGGCCCTAGGCTCCGTGAGCATGGATTGGGTAGCACCTGTCAGTACCGCACTCGGGGCGGTGATCGGCGTTGGTTCGACGCTGCTGGCCGACCGACTCAGTTGGCGCAGGGACCGCGCCGGCCAGAGCCTCGACGCGCGGCGCCAGCTTTACGGTGACTACACGGCGGCACTGTCGCGGATGCGAACCGCACTGAACGAGTGCGCCCAGACAAACATCCCCGCGCGGGAGCGCCCTCAGCGGGTGCGCGAGCTGTTTCTGGCGCCCGGAGCGTACGAGATCCGCCACCAACTGGCCATCGTCGCTCCGCAAGATGTCGTTGAAGCCGCCCGCACGGCTTTCGTGGTCCTGAGGGATACACGAGACCTGTTCCTGCGGAGCCCGGAGATCGACAGCGACGGCTACACCGAGCTGGAGAACAGATTCGATACGGCGCTGGCCGAACTCCGCGATGTTATGCGTCGCGACCTTGGTACGGCCGACTCGATTGCGAGGGGCTGACGGAGGACTGGCTCCGAACTGCCGGCCGGACAAGGCAGGGCAGAGCACGACACCCCGAGCGGGAGAGGGACTGCGGAAGCGCTCGGTAGGGCCCAGGATTCGAAAATCCCGCGGCCGCGCCCAACCTCGCCAGGAACCTGAGCGACGTCGTAGAAGCCGCGGACGAGTCGCACAGCGCCGTCCGCGCGATCGACTGGCAGGCGACCGGACAGACCTCCGGGACCCTTGAGGAGTGGCGGGAGCTTTACCGTGGCGCCTTCCGAGCCATCAACGACTTCCACGAAGCCGCTCGTACCGATCTCGGTGTGCTCGGCAGCGCAACGGGTGAGAAGCACCCCGAGCGGGATCTCTTGCTGCCGGCCGCCCGTCGAGAGGGCAACCGGACGAGTGGCTGACGCGTCCTGGCTCTACTCGATGGCGGCTCGGCGCCCGTGCGTTGCACCCTGGACGGGCCTCGGCCACGGACCGTTTCCGGAGCCCACGGACCAGGGACGGACCAACGCCACGGGGGGCCGGTCGCAGCCGGTAGGCTGTAGCCGCTCCGTCGCTGGTGGGCGGGGCGTGGGTGGGTTGCCCGAGCGGCCTAAGGGAACGGTCTTGAAAACCGTCGTGGCAGCGATGTCACCGTGGGTTCAAATCCCACACCCACCGCAGCAGGTCAGAGAACGTGCTGGTCAGAGGGCGGGCCCCCGAACTGGGTCCCGCCCTCTGTGTTCACTCTGTCTCACCCTGAGTCGGCATATCCCACCGTTGACCAGTGCGTGTGGGCCATATGCGGGCCGGAATCGCGGACTCACCCACCGCCCAGACCCGCTCAATGAGGGGGACGCCTTCGGCGACGCCCGTCAGGGCGCCCACCCTGCCTGCGGTGTTGGTGAGCCGGACCCCGGCGGGGGCGGCTGATCAAGGGCGCGTTCCGCTCGCGCCTGCCCGATCGGCGCGGGCAAGTTCGCGCCGCGCCGGCTCAGAGGTGGCGGTGCGTGGGGCGGAACCTCCGTCCCGGTCCATCTGCTCGGCCAGTCTGCCGATGATGCCCTCCGGCCGCTGACGTAGCAGAGCAGGTAGCTGTCCTCGAACCGGGCGACTTTCTCTGCCTGCCGCAACTCCGGTTGCTGTCCACACCCGGGAGACCGGCATGTAATTGGGTACGACGTATCAGCCGAGTGAAGACGTCTCCCGGGAGTGCGTACGCGTGAATGCCCTGCAATCCATCGACCCGACCGTGCCAGATGATCTCAACCCTGAGTGTGTCTGGTACGCGTCATACGGATCCAACATGCACTTGGACCGTCTCGGGTTCTACATCCGAGGTGGCCGGCCGCCAGGTACTACGAAGACCTATCCCGGTTGCAGAGACCCGCGAATGCCCAGCCGCTCGATCCCGGTTGAGTTGGGGGGTGCCCTGTACTTCGCGACCGATTCGCCGGTATGGGGAGGCGGCAGGGCGTTCTACGACCCGGGGGCCGAAGGCCGGGTTCTGGCGAGAGCGCACCTGGTGACAACGGGCCAGTTCTCGGACATCGCGGCTCAGGAGATGTACAGGGAGCCAGGGCCAGGTTCGGAGATCGATCTCACGGAGGTGCTTACCCGAGGGACTGCGACCTTGGGTGAGGGGCGATACGAGACGCTCGTGTGTGCCGGCCAAGTGGAAGGGCTACCGGTGCTGACCTTTACGGCCCCTTGGGGTCTGAAGGACGTGCGGTGGAACCCTCCGTCATCGGCATACGTGCGCTACCTGGCGGCGGGACTGCTCTCCGCAGCAGCCTGGGACATCAAGGCGGTTGCTTCGTACGTCGCGGCTTGCCCAGGTGTGGCGGGCCACTGGTCGGAACAGGAACTCACTGACCTGTTGAACGAATGACGCATGTGTCAGGGGCCGGCCGAAACCTTCGACCATACGTAAAGGAACCATTACGCGCGCCGGGATGACTCGACCGGGATGACGGTGTCCGCCGGCACCGGCAGGGTCGCGCGGGTGGAAACCTCGTTCAGCAGCGCCCGGTTCAGTGCATCCCTGCCGCTCCAGCCCCTCAGCCATGTCCGTCGACAGGCAGTCGGCCGACCAGCCCGGTGAGCTGTGTGGCTCCGCGGATGGTCGCAGGCCGCATGGCCTGAGCCGAGGTGCGCCCAGGCGATGCGTACGGCGCGGGAGGCCCTGGACGCCGCGCTCAGTGGGCGGCCCCCACTGAGTCAACTGTCGGCCTGTCTGGCCCTCCGAGTCGTGTCGCACCGTCGCGACAGTCTCGGCCTTCGACGCGCCTCCGCGCGTCAACATCAGTACCAGCGAGGCGAGTTGTCATCGCGGTGGGTGGCGGTGGATCGTGGGTGTGTTGTCCGGAGCCGGAGGGAAGCAGGGCATGGCCGCAGAGTGGCGCAGTGACGTTCTGGGGACCTCGCAGGTGCGGATACGCTCGGCCGACGGAGACGTTGCCGGTGCCGGGTTCCTGGTTGCCGCGGACCTGGTGTGTACCTGCGCGCACGTTGTCGAAGAGGTCTTCGACCTCCCGGCGTCCGTGGACGAGGCGCCCGGCGGGTCGGTGGACCTCGACTTCCCGCTCCTGTCCGCCCGTCCCTCCGCGCGGGCGAGCGTGGTCTCCTGGCGCCATGGTGGAGCCGATGTCGCCCTGTTGCGGCTCGACAGGCCCGTCGAGGGCGCGAGGCCGGCGGGGCTTGTCGATGGCACCGGGGTCTGGGAGCACCCGTTCCGGGTGTTCGGACACCCGGACGGTGCGGATCACGGCGTCTGGGTGCGGGGCACCCTGCGCGCCGGGCAGGGGGAGGGGCTTCTGCAGATGGAGGCGCACCTGCCAGGGCCCCGCGTCACGGAAGGCTTCAGCGGGTCTCCGGTGTGGGACGACACCCAGGGCGGGGTCGTCGGCATGACCGTCGCCGCGCACCGGGGGGAGAGCACCGCCTATCTGCTGCCGTCGGCCGATCTGATCGATGAGCACACCATGCCGGCGCGTTGCCCGTTTCAGGGACTGGAGCCCTTCACCGAGGAGCAGTCGGAGTTCTTCCACGGCCGTGACGCCGACATCACCCGGGTGACGGAGGCCCTTCACCAGCGGCCGGTGGTGCTGGTGGTCGGGCCCTCCGGATGTGGGAAGTCCTCCCTGATACGGGCCGGGGTGCTGCCCCGGTTACGGGACGAGGGTGTCGGCGCCTCCGGGTTACGCCCCGTACCGGGCGCTCGGGCGACTTCCGTTCTCGCCCGCGCCCTGACCGATGTCCTGGAGCCGGGGCTCGGCGAGATCGAACGCCTCACCAGGGCCGAGGAGTTGGCCCGGCTCCTCGCCGACGGTGAGGACGTCCTTGAGGAGCTGCGCGTCCGTGTCCTGGGCCGTGGCCCGGGTGCCGGGCACGTGCTGTTCGTGGACCAGCTCGAGGAGTACGCACGCGCCGTGCCGGCCGAAGCACGCGAGCTGTTCCGCATGCTGTCCGGCCTCGCCGGCCGACGCGGCGCGGCAGCCCTGCGGGTGGTCGCCACAGCGCGTCCCGACTCCCTGAACGTACTGGTGACGGCCAGTACGTCCGACGTCGTCAGTGATGCGGTGCAGTTCCTCGCACCGCTGAGCGACGACGACTTGAAGCGCGCGGTGACCGCTCCCGTCGACGCCGTGCCGGGGCTGTGGTTCGAGCCGGGACTGCCCGAGCGGATCGTCGCGGACGCGGGCGACGAGCCGGGGCGGATGCCGCTGGTCCAGTTCGCCCTGACCGAGTTGTGGCACCGGCGCAGCGACTCGATGCTCACCCATGCCGCCTACGACGGACTCGGAGGCATCGCGGGGGCCCTGGTAGGACACGCGGACGGCGTCCACGCCCAGTTGACGCGGGAGCAGCAAGAGCTTGCTCCCCGGTTGTTCGCGCAGTTGGCCCGGCCGGGCGACGGCGACACCTTCGTCCGCCGGCCCGCCCGAACCGCCGATCTCGCTCCGGAACTCCTCGCACTCGTACGCGAGTTGACCCGATCGGGGAAACTCCTCGTCCTGTCGTACACACCGGGGGAATCCGGCCAGGAGGAGATCGTCGACCTGGCACACGAAGCGCTGACCGAACTCTGGCCGCTCCTTCGGACCTGGCTCGTGGAGTCCCGGGAATTCCGTGCCTGGCAGGAACAGTTACGCGCCGATGTGGGCCGCTGGCAGGCGCAGCGGAGCGATCCCGCGCGTCTGCTCAGCGGCGCTGACCTGGCCGAGGCGGATCTCAGGCTCGAGGGACACAGCCAGGACGTCTCCGCCGAGGAGCGTGCCTTCATCCGGTTGAGCCACCGCCACTCCCGGCGCAGGATTCGCGCACGCAGGGCCGCGGTGGGAGTGCTCGCCGTGCTCACGGCGCTCTCCGTCGTCCTGGCGCTCTCCACCTGGCAGGGCCTGAAGCGTGCCGAACAGCAGCTCCGCTTCCAGGCCGCGGGCCTCCTCGCCCAGGCCGCCGAGGCGCGCCCGCCGGACGACCCGGCCACGGCACTGCAACTCGCGCTGGCCGCCTACAACGCCCGGCCGACCGCCACGACCCGCCAGGTTCTACAGAGCCAGTACGTCCGTGGACAGCACCTGCTGGCCAGCCACCCATCGGTCTGGACGGGGCGCGCCACGGACATGATGTCCACCCCGGACGGTCGTGTACAGGTGGTCACCTCGACGCGGAGCAGCGACCACCCCAGGTTCACCGTGGTCACCGACGCCTTGAGCGGCACGCCACGCACACGAGAGCTGAGTGGTGTTCCCGAAGGACTGGTTCACACGCAGGCTCTGAGCCCTGACGGCCGCTTCTTCGCCGCTTCGAGTTCGTCCGATGTCGTGCTCCTGTGGCGACTGGACGGCTCCTCCCGCCCCGAGCCGCTGTCCATAGCCCACCCGACGGCCGGAGGGGTCACCAGCACTCTCGATTTCAGCAGCGACAGCAAGCGGCTCCTGCTGACCGTGAAGCCCTCGGGCAGATGCTCCCCCCTTCCCAAGTGCCCGCCCTCGTTCGCCGAGGCATGGGAGACCGAGTCGGGTGCTCGCATCCGCGTACCGGAGGGGCTCGTCCCCGAGAGAGGAGTGCACGAGGCGGCGTTCACCTCCGACCCGGATTCCGTCGCGACCATCAGCTACACCTCTGACCTGGACCACAAGGTCCTCGAGATCAGGGACCTGCGCACCTCCCGGCTGCGTTACACCGCCACCGTCAAGGACAACTTGGACTCAGGTGTCCAGCTGGGGGCTGGTGGTGAACTCCTCATCAGCGGGAACGGTGACGACTCGTACTCGCAGCCCCTCGGAACCACCCCCGGTCGTCGCACCAAGCTGCTTGCTGTCCGCTTGGGCATGGACAGCACCCAGCGTTTCCACGTGTCGTCGGACGACTCCTCGAGCGGCACCGATGAGGGACTCTACGACGAGAAGATCCTGACCGACCTCAGCACCGGGCAGACCCACATCGCCCGCATTCCCAGCGCCCGCGACACGGAACTCTCCGTCGCGGGCCCCGCGGTGGTGCCCCGCGACGACGGTGGGACGGCGGTCCTGGTACCGCTCGGCACCGCGCTCATGGTCGTGCGCGCCGAGCGCTACGACCGTAAACGATTCACCGTCACGGACAGCAACGCGGCCTCCAGCGTGTCACCGGACCGGCGCTTCATGGCCATCGCGGACCAGCGCAGCCTGAAGGTCCTCGACGCGTCCGGCGCCCGGCGGCAGTCCGTTCCGCTTCCGTTCATCGACGACGCGCCGTCCTGGACGCTCTCCTGGACCGCGGATTCGCGGTGGGTCGTGGTGTGGAGCAGGCAGGGCAACCTTCTCGCCGCGTACCCCGTACGGAACCTGAAGGACAAGGTGTCACTCGACGGTGCGCTGCCCGGGGCGAAGGCAGCGGCACAGGAAGACGGGCACCAAGGCAGCGAGGTGGAGGAGCTGGCCGCCCTGGGCGGCAGCGAGATGGCCCTGCTGACGGTCGACGGTCGCCTTGCCCGTTTCGACGCCGCCGACGCGGACCTCCTGACGCGGCCCACAACCGCCCATCCCGATCCCGACCGGGCCGGTGCCGGCACCCTCGACGACATCTTCACCGAGGGCCGGCTCGTTCCCCGGCCGCACCACCCTGGTCAGGTCGCGGCGGTAACCCGACGCGGCGCCGGCTTCGGTGACGTCCTGCTGTGGGACCTTCGAACCCCCCGGCACATCGCGACCCTGCCAGGGCTCCCGATCGCGGCGGCATTCGAGCCCAGCGACGAACCGCCGACCCCTCCACTCGCCTTCGACGAGCGCGGTTCCCGACTTGCCGTCGAGAACACCAGCAGAGACGTGCAGGTATGGGATGTCGACAGGCGCAAGGAGCTGCCCGGCAGTGCGTCCGGCTCCGTGGACGGGCACTTGATCGGCGTCAGCGACGAAGACCGGGTTCTCACCTCCAACAAGGGCCAAGTGACGATCCATGACCTGGCCGACAGCGGCAACTCCACCACGCTGCACGTCCCCGACGGGGCAACGGCCGCGGCCTACGTCAGAGGAAGCCGCCTTACCGTGTTCCTCGGAGGGGTGCAGGGGTCCTTCACCTTGCGCCGCCGGACGTTCGACCTGCGCCCCGAGGCCCAGTTCCGGGCCCTGTGCGATGTCGTGGGCCGCGACTACACCCCCGCCGAGCGTAACCTTCTGCCGGACGGAACCCCGGCGCAGCCGCCCTGTGGCTGACCTGGAGAGGCGAGAGGATCCCGCGGCCGAGTCCGGCAACTCCGCTGTCCGGGCGGGGTTCCTCCCGCACAATGATCCGCATGGAGGATTCACAGGATTTCGCGCTCTCGGACGGAACCACGGTTCATTTCGTCGTCGAACCCGCGGAGCAGGAGCAGGAGCAGGCACCGGACGGCATCGGCCCGCTCGTTCCCGTCGCCAGGCGCAGGCGGGGGGCCGCCGCTGTCGCCTCCGACGCGCTGCGTACGACGCTGCAACCCCTCGGCTCGCTGGTCCAGGACGTGCACGACTCGGTTACGACAGGGGCGACCCCACCCGCCGAGGTGTCCGTCACCTTCGGCGTTCAGTTCGGCCACGACCTCAAGCTCGGCATTGTCAGCGGCAGCGGGCAGGCGCATCTGACGGTCACCGCCACGTGGAGACCGGAACAGAGCCAGGCGTAGTCACATCTGAACGCCGGCCGGCTCGCAGTGGGCCGGTTCGGCACCCTTCAGGAGAAGTGGAACAGCACGCCATCGCCGCGTTCGGCCACCGCGAGGACGAAGGCGCGGAAATCGTTGAACTCGTCCTCGTCGACGGAGCCGTAGCTGTCGTAGGCGTAACCGTCGTCGACGGTGAATGCCTCGCCGCTGCCCTCGCACGCGTCGGCGAACCGTATGTCGCGCAGCCAGCCGGCCAGTTCGGTCATCAATCCGGGATCGAGTCGCATGGCCGTACTGTCCTCGTCGTCGTCCCCCTCGTCCGCGTCGTCCTGGGCCTCAGCTTCGTCCTCGTAGTCCCAGTTCAGGTCGATCTCTTCCTCGCCCGTGAAGACGTTCACGGGCGCGTCCCAGACCAGCGACTCCCACAGGTTGAACGAGAACCGCTCTATGTAGAAGGTGCGGCGCTGGGCGCTGTCGTCCTCCGGGATCTCGTCGACGAGGCGCGCCGCGTACGACGGGTCCCGCCTGGCGCGGGTCAGTTGTTCCTCGTTGACGCTTCGCAGTATCGCTGTGATGCCCACGTCTCTCCTACGGTTCGGCTGACCGCCGCTGATGCTAGCTCGTAGCGAAACGGTGTTCTGAACGGGCAGTTCGTGCACCGGTACGCGGAGCCGTTACGACTCGCCGAGTGTGGTTCGGGCGGTAAGAGGCCGGATTCATCGGAATCATGCTCTACGGCGACGGGCGCGTGAGTGAGCGGCGGATGTCCGTGGCGACGTCCATCGTGTCGGTCGGCACCATGATGTCCACGTTCTGGATCCTTTCGGCGAATTCGTGGATGCAGCAGCCCTCCGGCTACTCGATCGTCGACGGTGTATTCACGCCGAGCGACTGGGGTGCGGCGATCTTCACGCAGGCATTCTGGTGGCGCTTTCCGCACATGGTGCTGGGGGTCCTCATCTCGACGGCGCGGCTGATCGCCGGCATCGCCGCACACCACGGTCGTACACAGCCGGGTACGTCTGGCCGCTGCCCCGTGCTGCCCCTCGGATCACCCGTCCCCGCCGGAAGCCGCAGCCGGCGGCAGCCGCGACGTCGCCCCGCCGGTCCGGTCCGCGCCTGATCGCTGTTCGACCGTCGCCGGACGGCGGCCCGTGGCGGCCCCTCGGGCCGTCGATCGCGCATGCGTCAGATGGACGAACAGCGTTGGACGGGGTGTTGCCGGGGACGCACCGTGGATGACGTGACCATTGCTGAGCTGCCCTTCCACCAGGCGCCGCCGGCCACGGCGGAAAGGACGCCGGCGGACGCGCGGACTGGAATGTGAGACGTCTCGGTACAACGGTGAAGCGACTGACGCAGAGGGTGATGGCATGGCGGAAGAGTCAACAGGTCGTCCAGGAGGCAGTTCTGACGTTCCTTCCCCGAACTACGATTCGGCTCGCCATGAGGCCGATCTCCGGTCGATCGTCCGCGTCAATCTACGAGCCCTGGCCACGCCGTTGCCGCTGGGGTTCTTCACGGTCGCCATTGACTCGGTCGTCGTCTCCGCCTATCAGTTCGGGATTCTTCCCACGGAGTCTCAGGCCGCGGTCGCGCTCGTCGTGCTGCCCGCATTCATCCTCCAGCTCACTGTCAGCATCTTCTCGCTGCTCTGCCGTGATGCGGCGGCCTCGACGCTCATGGGTTGTTTCGCGGCGAGCTGGCTCGTCGAGGCGGGAATCTTCTTCGTACAACCGGCGTCGGGGAAGGAAGTCCTGGGGATCTTCCTCATCGCCTTCTCCATCTTCATCTTTCTCATCCTGCTGACGGCGACGGCGAAAAGAGCGCTGGCCGCGGTACTGGTGGTGGCCGCTCCCAGGTTCTTCGTATCCGGGCTGGCGTCGGTCACCGACAACGGTTCCATCGGCAAGGCCGGGGCCGTCCTCGGCTTCGCTCTGGCGGCGGTCGCGATGTACACGGCCTGGGCCTTGCTGTTCGAGGAGACGCGTGGCCACGAGGTCCTGCCCATCGGGAGGGTCGGCCCCGCCCATGCCACCACCGGCGACCTGGCCAGCCAACTGAGAGATATCGAGCGGGAGGCCGGAGTACGACGGACGCTGTGATCCGCCCCGAGTCGTCCGGTCGGCCACCCGGGCCGTCGGACGTCCTGCCCGACGAACTGCGGGCGCGGCTCGGAGCCGTACAGCGCGGTCGTCCCGAATCGGTGCGGGGCCTGCTCGAGGCGGTGCTCTCGGTCGGACGGGAGCTGGAACTCCCCCACCTTCTGCGGCGCGTCGTGGAGGCGGCGGTGGTGCTGGTGGACGCCGAGAACGGAGCCCTGGGTGTCGTGGGAGCGGACACCCGCCTGGACGATCCCCCCACGGGCCCGTTCCTCGGCGTGCCCATCAGGGTCCACGGCGAGGTGTTCGGCGAACTCCACCTCACCGGGAAGCGCGGCGGCGGAGATTTCGACGGCGACGACGAGACCTTGCTGGCCACCCTCGCCGTGGCCGCCGGGGCGGCGATCGAGAACGCGCGGCTGTACGGGAGCGCACGGGACCGGGAGAACTGGCTGCGGGCCGGCGCGGATGTCGTGGCCGACCTGCTGTCCGGGGCGGACGAGACGCGGGCGCTGCGGCTGATCGTCGACCGGGCGCGCCATATCCTCTCCGCCGATCTGGGGGTTCTCGCCCTGCCCGAGAAGGACGGCGCGTCCTTGCGTGTCGTTCTCGCCACCGGGGTCGCCGCCGATGCCCACCGCGGTCTGGTGCTGCCCCGGGAAGGCTCCCTCATCGGTGCCGCTCTGTCCGCCGGCAAGCCGCTCGTCAGCGCCGATGTGGAGTACGACCCCCGGACTGCCGCCGGCGTCGGCGGCCCCGCGCGGTGGGGCGGTCTGGGGCCGGCCGTCGCGGTGCCGATGATCGCCGGTGAGGAGGTACGAGGCGTTCTGCTGCTGGCCAGGCTCCGCTCGGGCGCCCCGTTCACCGGGGCCGAGACCGCCCCCTTGCCGGCGTTCACCGCGCGGGCGGCGCTCGCCATGGAACTCGCCGGGCGTCGGCGCGCCGCCGAGCGGACGAGCGTGCTGGCGGACCGTGACCGTATCGCCCGGGACCTGCACGATCTGGCGATCCAGCGACTCTTCGCCACCGGGATGACGCTCCAGAGCGTCGTCCGCTCTGTCGACCGTCCCGAGGCGCGGGAGCGACTGCTGCGCGCCGTGGACGATCTGGACGAGACCATCAAGATCATCCGTTCGACGATCTTCGGGCTGCGCGCCCATGAGGCGGGGCGGTCCGGGCGCGGGCTGCGGGCGCGCGTCGGCGACGCGGTCCAGCAGGCGGTGCGCGCGCTCGGGTTCACGCCGTCCCTGCGTATGGAGGGCCTGCTCGACACGGATGTCCCTCCGGAGGCCGTCGAGCAGGTCGTCGCCGTCCTCGGGGAGGCGCTGAGCAACGTCGCGCGGCACGCGCACGCCACGTCGGCGTCGGTGGCCCTGGTGGTCCGGGGCGGCACGCTGACCCTGTCGGTCTTCGACAACGGGGTGGGGATGGGCATCGGGGCGGACCGGCGCCGAAGCGGGCTGGGGAACCTCGCCGAGCGGGCGCACGGCCTGGGCGGCGCCATGACGGTCGAGACACCCGGCGAGGGGGGTACGCGCCTCGTATGGACGGTGCCGGTCGTCCCCCGGTGAACAGTCAGGACGATCAGGGTGGCGAATGGGCCGTTCGGGCCCCTGGCCGTGCCGGACGGCCCATGCCACGTTCCATCACAAAGGGGGCATTCTGGTGTTACGTCCCATCCGGCGGGGTGGCGGGTGATCACCGGCCGGAGCGCACCCGGGAGGTACGGCCATGGCCATGACTCTGCTGAACGCTCTGCCCGGCCGGACACGCGAACGGCTGATGGCGCTCTCCCGTCCGGTGTCCTTCCCGGCGGGCACACGGATCTTCGAGGACCGGGGTTCCGCGGACCGCTTCTGGGTCATCCGGACCGGTGCGGTCAACCTCGACCTGAGCGGGCACGCACGGGACTCGGGCGCTCTGGAACTGCTGGGCCACGGTGATCTGCTGGGCTGGTCGTGGCTCGTTCCGCCGTACACCTGGCAGTTGGGCGCGGAGGCTTTCAGCATGGTCCGGGCGCACGAGTTCGACGCCGTGGCCGTACGGGCTCTGTGCGACGAGGACCCTGTCGTGGGACTGGCGCTGCACCGGCGCGTACTGGAAGTGGTGGCCGACCGTCTCCAGGCGACCCGGATCAGGCTGCTGGGCATGTACGCGCCGCACATGAGCGCGAGCGCCTTGCCCGTCGAGTGATGAGTGATGAGTGACGGGTGCCGGGTGCCGGGTGACAAGCGCTGATCAGGGGCGTCCGCCGCCGTGGTCGTCAGGGTGGGAGGCCGCCTCCGTAGTGGCGAGAACCGCCGCCTGGATACGCCGCTCGACGCCCAGTTTGGCCAGCAGCCGCGAGATGTGATTCTTGACCGTCTTCTCCGACAGAAAGAGACGTCCGCCGATCTCACGGTTGGTGAGCCCTTCCCCGATCAGTACGAGGATGTCCCGCTCACGGGGTGACAGCCGCGACAGGGCCTCCCGCCCCGACGCCGTCCCGCCCTCCCCTTCCCCCTCCGCCTCGCCCTCCTCGCCGCGCAGACTCCGCATCAGCCGGGTCGTGGTCGCCGGGTCGAGCATGGACTGGCCGGAGGCGACCGTCCGCACGGCGGCGACCAGGTCGGCCCCCTTGATCTCCTTCAGTACGTAGCCCGCCGCCCCCGCCATGATCGCGTCGAGGAGCGCGTCGTCGTCATCGAACGACGTGAGCATCAGGCACGCGAGGCCGGGCATGAGCGAGCGCAGCTCCCGGCAGACCGTGATGCCGTCACCGTCCGGGATCCGTACGTCGAGTACGGCGACATCCGGGCGCAGGGCCGGGCCCCGGGCCAGCGTATGGGCCGCCGTATCGGTGTCGCCGACCACCTCGATGTCGGGTTCGGCGTCGAGAAGGTCCTGTACGCCGCGCCGCACGACCTCGTGGTCGTCGAGCACGAACACCCGGATCGGGTGCGACGGCGAAAACTCCCGTACCTCGCTCATGTCGGCCCTTCCCGCCATAGGTGGACCAGGCCCCGCTTCCATCCTGGCCCACCTTCCGGGGTCGGGCCAGGGCCGGGCCACGGGGCCGGGGCGGAGCGGGGAGCCGGGGCGGGCCTTGCGTGCGTTGGCCGGGAATCGCTCTCCGGGGGAGGCTGGAATCCGAGGCGGCACCCCACGAAGGGACAGAGGTGCGGACCATGGACCGCTGGACCTGGACGTACGAGGGCTTCGACCCGGAGCGGGAACGTCTGCGTGAAGCCCTGTGCACGCTGGGCAACGGATACTTCGCCACCCGCGGGTCGGCGTCGGAGACGTCCGCCCGCCCCTGGCACAGCCCGGGGACGTACGCGGCGGGTTGCTACAACCGGCTGGAGTCCACCGTCGCCGGGCGCCGCGTCGAGAACGAGGACATGGTCAACCTGCCCGACTGGCTGCCGCTGCGCTACCGCGTACGCGTCGAAGGGGCGGGCCCAGGCCACTGGCTGGCGCCCGGCGGCCCCGAGCTGATCGAGTACGGGCAGACGCTGGATCTACGGCACGGCACACTCACGCGGCGGTCGGTGTACACGGTGGTGGCGGAGAACGGCGGCCGTCGGCTGCGTGTGGAACAGCGCCGGCTGGTCCATATGGGAGAGCCGCATCTGGCCGCGCAGCGCACCTCGTTCACCGCCGAGGGCTGGGCGGGCGAGGTGGAGGTCGAAGCCGCGATCGACGGTGACGTACGGAACGACGGGGTCGCCCGCTACGCGGATCTCGCGAACCGGCACCTGACGGGGTGGTGCACCGGCACCGGGCCGACCGACACGGTGCCGATCGACACGGTGCCGACCGGCACCGCGCCGGCCGACAAGGTGTCGGCCGGCAGGGCTCGTACCAGCTCCTCCGCGCCGGCCGACACGGTGTGGCTGTGCTGCCGCACACTCAACTCCGACATCGGCATCGCGCTGGCCGCGCGTACCCAGGTGGCCGGCCGCCCCGGCATCAAGCCCGCCCCACGGCTCTTTGACCGGCGGGCCGTACAGACCCTGACGATCCCCGTGGAGCGCGGCGAGACGGTCTCCGTCGACAAGACGGTCGCGCTGTACACCTCGCACGATCCGGCGATCAGCGATCCCTGTACGGCCGCGAACGAGGCCGTACGACGGGCGCCGGCCTTCCCCCGGCTGCTCGCCTCGCACCACCGCGCCTGGGAGCGCATCTGGCGGCGGACGGCCTTCGACGTGCCCGGGGAGGCGGGCTCGATCCTGCGGCTGCACCTGTTCCACGTACTCCAGACGCTCTCCCCGCACACCGCCGACCTGGATGTCGGGGTACCCGCGCGAGGGCTGCACGGCGAGGCGTACCGAGGCCATGTCTTCTGGGACGAACTCTTCGTCCTGCCCTATCTGAACCTGCACTTCCCGGAGGTCTCCCGGGCGCTGCTCGGCTACCGCTACCGGCGGCTGCCCGCGGCCTGCCGCGCCGCGGGCGAGGTGGGGCGCGCGGGGGCGATGTATCCGTGGCAGAGCGGGAGCGACGGACGCGAGGAGTCGCAGCGGCTCCATCTGAACCCGCACTCGGGCCACTGGCTGCCCGACCACTCCCACCTCCAGCACCATGTCGGGTCGGCGATCGCGTACAACGTGTGGCAGTACGCGCGGGCGACCGGCGACACGGAGTTCCTGTACGGCGACGGCGCGGAGATGCTTGTCCAGGTCGCCCGCTTCTGGGCGGACTCGGCGGTCTGGGACCCGTCGCTGGAGCGCTACCGCGTCCGGGGTGTCGTCGGCCCCGACGAATATCACGACGGCTACCCGGACTCCACGGCGGCGGGACTGGACGACAACGCGTACACGAACGTCACCGCCGCGTGGGTGCTGGCACGGGCGCTGGAACTCAGCCGTGCCATGCCGCGCTCGCGCGGCCAGGCGCTGTTCGAGCGCCTTCGGATGGATCCGGCCGAGCCGGAGCGCTGGGACGACATCGCGCACCGCCTCCATGTGCCGTACCACGACGGTGTCATCAGCCAGTTCGAGGGATACGCGGACCTCGACGAACTCGACTGGGAGCGCTACCGCGCACGCTACGGCGACATCCGCCGGCTGGACCGGATCCTGGAGGCCGAGGGGGACTCGGTCAACCGGTACAAGGCGTCGAAGCAGGCGGACGTGCTGATGCTCGGCTATCTCTTCTCCCCGGCGGAACTCGCGGCTCTCTTCCGGCAGCTCGGCCACCGCCTCGACGACGAGTCCTGGCGGGCCACCATCGACTACTACCTGCCCCGCACCTGTCACGGTTCGACGCTCAGCGCCCTGGTCAGCGCGTGGGTGCTGGCCAGGGCGCGCAGGGACGAGGCGTGGGCCTTCGCCGAGGAGGCGCTGGTCGGGGACGTGGCGGACATCCAGGGCGGTACGACGGCCGAGGGCATCCATCTGGGCGCCATGGCCGGCACGCTGGACTTCGTACAGCGCTGTCTGACGGGGCTGGAGACGCGCGGTGACGGGCTGTCGCTCGACCCGGCGCCGCTGCCTCAACTGTCGAAGTTCCGGGTCGGCGTCCGCTATCGGAACCACTGGGACGTGGAGCTGCGGATCCGGACGCGGCGGGTACGGGTGGGTGTGGCGGAATCGGCGGAGGAGCCGCTGTGCGTCGCGCTCGACGGGAGGAAGTCGGCTGTCGCGCCCGGCACGGCGCGCTGGCTCGATCTGCCGTGAGGCTGTGCTCGGAGACTGACAGGGGGCCGGCTCAGCCGGGCATGAGCACGGCGGCGCCGTCGACGCGGTCGGCCGCGAGGTCGGCGAGCGCCCGGTCCGCCCGGCTCATCGGGTACGGGCTCACGGTGACCCGGATGCCGATCCGCTCGGCGAGGGCCAGGAATTCGCGCCCGTCCTGGCGGGTGTTGGAGGTGACGCTGCGCAGGTCGCGCTCCTGGAAGAGATGGCGCTGGTAGTTCAGCGAGGGGATGTCGGTGAGATGGATGCCCGCGATCGCGAGCGTGCCGGAGCGGTCAAGCGCCTGAAGCGCCACCGGCACCAGGTCACCCACGGGGGCGAACAGGATGGCCGAGTCCAGCGGTTCGGGCGGGCGGTCGTACGCGTCACCCGCCGAGGCCGCGCCGAGGCTCAGCGCCAGTTCGCGGGCCCGCGCCGACCTGGTCAGCACATGGACGGTGGCGCCCTCGGCGAGGGCGACCTGGGCCGCCAGATGGGCCGACGCGCCGAAGCCGTAGAGGCCGAGCCGCCCGCCCTCGGGCAGGGCGCTGCGGCGCAGCGAGCGGTAGCCGATGATCCCCGCGCACATGAGGGGTGCGAGCGACGCGGCGTCGTGGGATTCCGGGAGGGGGTAGGCGAACGCGGCCGGAACCAGCACCAGTTCGGCGAAGCCGCCGTCCTCGTCCCACCCCGTGTAGGTGGACCGGGGGCACAGATTCTCCTGCCCGGCCCGGCAGTAGCGGCAGACCCCGCAGGTGCCGCGCAGCCAGGCACCGCCTGCGCGGTCGCCGGTACGGAACGAGGTCACCGCCTCGCCGACGGCGACCACGCGGCCGACGATCTCATGGCCGGGGACGGTCGAGGGCCGCCGGGGCGGGAGATCGCCCTCGGCCAGATGCAGATCCGTACGGCAGACCCCGCACGCCTCCACCCGCAGCAGCAGATCGCCGGGGCCGGGGACGGGTGTACCCCGCCGTACCCGCTCCACCGGCCCGGCACCGGCACCGGCACCGGCACCGACCTCGATCGGACCGGGCCTCTCGACGGCCCAGCAGTGCTGTGTCTCCGGGACGGAGACGGCGAACGTCATGTTTCCAGCGTGCGGCGGGTGGGGCGGCGGGGCAACCGGATGCGCCGGCCCCCGGTGCGGGGGAGATCAGCGGTTCAGCGAGGTGAGGTACGACGCGAACTTCTCCAGGCCGTCGATGTTCCGTGGGCCGCTGATGCCCTCGTTGTAATCGAGGACGAAGAACTGGTTCTTCCGCACGGCGGGCAGTTCGCTCGTGCGGGGTGACTTCTTGAGGAAGTCGATCTTCTCCTTCGCCGGCTGGTCGCCGTAGTCGAGGATGATGATCACCTCAGGTGCGGCCCGGGTGACCGATTCCCAACTCACCTGCGTCCAGCGTTCGTTGAGGCCGTCGAAGATGTTCCGGGCCCCGGCGGTCTTGATGATGTCGTTCGGCGGGACCTGGTTTCCGGCCGTGAACGGCTGGTCCGTGCCCGAGTCGTAGAGGAAGACCGGCAGGGGGTCGGACGTGGGCGCGCTCTCCTTGACCGTGTTCACCCGCTCCTTCAAACCGTCGACCACCTCGGTCGCTCTCTCCTCCACGCGGAAGATCTCGCCGAGCCGTTCGAGGTCGGTGTAGAGGCCGTCGAAGGGGGCTGTCTTCTCCGGGAAGCCGGGGTAGTTGAAGCAGCTCTCGGTGTGCATGAAGCTCTGGATGCCGAGCTTGTCGAGGATTTCGGGGGTGATGCCGCGCTGGTCGCTGAAGCCGGAGTTCCAGCCGGCGACGACGAGGTCGGACTTCTGGGAGACGACGAGTTCCTTGTTGAGAAGGTCGTCGCTGAGCATCTTGACCTTGGCGTACTCCGCCGCCCAGGGGGACTCGCTCACCGGCGGGTTGGCCGGGGGCATGACGTAACCCAGTACGTGGTCGGTCAGACCGAGGCTGAACAGCTTGTCCGCGCTGCCGCCTTCGTAGGCGACCGCCCTCTTCGGGACGGTGTACGGGACGGCTTCGCCGCACCGTCGCACGGTGGTCTCGGCGTCGGCCTCGGTGTCGGTCTCGATGTCGGCGCCGCAGCCGGCGAGCAGGACGGTGAGGGCGGCGGTGACGGTCACAGCGGTGGTACGTGGGGACATGGGCGTCTCTCTGTTCATGGGTGTGCTGTTCATCGGTGTGCTGTTCATGGGCGTGGTGTGAGTGCGTACAGCAGTTGCGGATCGCCGGTGCGTGGATGGCGTACGACCTCCGCCCGGACCCCGAACACCTCCCGCAGAAGTCCGGCGGTGAGCACGTCCTCGGGCGTGCCGGCGGCGACGAGGCGCCCCTGGGAGAGGACCGCGAGCCGGTCGCAGGCGGCCGCCGCGAGGTTGAGGTCGTGCAGCACGACCAGGACGGTCAGGCCCGATCCGCGCAGCAGCGACAGCAGTTCGATCTGGTGGCGGATGTCGAGATGGTTGGTGGGCTCGTCCAGGACCAGGATTTCCGGTTCCTGGACGAGGGCGCGGGCCACCAGGACGCGCTGGCGTTCGCCGCCGGAGAGCGTGAGGATCCCGCGCCGGGCGAGATGGCCGATGTCGAGGCGGGCCAGGGTGCCGGTCACCAGCTCCCGTTCCCGTACGCCCGGAATCCCGTTGCCGCGCAGATGCGGGGCCCGGCCGAGGGCGACGACCTCCTCGACGGTGAAGTCGAGGTCGACGGAGCTGTCCTGGGTCATGGCGGCGACGGCCCGCGCGCTTTCGCGCAGGGTGAGTGAGGTGAGGTCGCGCCCGTCGACCAGCACGGTGCCGCCGGTGGGCCGCAGCGCGCGGTAGACGCAGCGCAGGGCCGTGGACTTGCCGCTGCCGTTGGGGCCGACGAGACCGACGACCTGGCCGGTGCCGACACGCAGGGACAGATCCCGTACGAGGGTCTTGCCGTCCAGCGCGAACGTCACGCCGTCGAGGGCGAGTTCCATGTCAGTGGCCTCCGAAGAGATAGCTCTTGCGCCGCATCAGGGTGATGAAGACCGGCACTCCGACGAGCGCGGTGATCACACCGAGGGGCAGTTCGCGGGGCGCGGCCAGGGTGCGGGCGACGAGGTCGGCCCACACCATGAAGACCGCACCGGCCAACGGCGCGAGGGCCAGGACCCGTGCGTGTCCGGCGCCGGCCACCAGCCGTACGAGGTGGGGCACGATCAGTCCGACGAAGCCGATCGCGCCGCTGACGGCGACCATGACCCCGGTGAGGAGGGAGGCGAGGACGAGCAGGAAGCGCCGCTGGCGGTCGGGGCTGATGCCGAGACTGATGGCTGTCTCGTCGCCGAGCGCCATGACGTCCAGGGAACGGCTCCGCCGGTGCAGCACCGCGATGCCGAGCAGGACGGCCACGGTCACGACCGGCAGCGCGCCCCAGCTCGCCGCGCCGAAACCGCCCATCGTCCAGTACAGGACGGTGCTGGTCGCCTCGCCGCTCGGCGCGAGGTAGATGATCACGCTCATGACGGCCTGGAGTCCGAACGAGACGCAGACGCCGGTGAGTACGAGCCGCAGCGGGGACAGCGCGCCGCCGCGCGAGGAGGCGAGATAGACGAGGAGGGAGGCCAACAGCGCGCCCGCGAACGCGCCGGCCGACACCGCGTACAGCCCCAGCCCCGCGAGCCCCCCGGTGACCGTGACGCCGACGGCGCCGACGGAGGCGCCGGAGGAGACCCCGAGGACGAACGGGTCGGCGAGCGCGTTGCGCACCATCGCCTGGACGGCGACACCGACCGCGCTCAGCCCGGCGCCGACCAGGGCCGCGAGCAGTACGCGCGGGGTGCGGATCTCCCAGACGATCTGGTACGTGGTGGTGTCGGCCGCCGCGACGCGGCCCCCGCCGATCGCCGCCAGGAGGAAACGGGCGGTGTCGGCGGGCGCGACCGGCGCGGGGCCGAGGCTGATGGCGAGAAGGATCGAGCCGGAGAGTACGAGGGCGAGGGCCGCGTACACGGCGGCGGAAGGTCTCAACGGTGCGGCCGTTCAGGTGAGTTGGGCGCGGGCGCGCCCGCACGGTTCCAGTCCGTCCGCGACCAGGGGTGGGCCAGCTCGTCGAGCGTGGACACGGTGCGCGGGGCGAGGGCGTCGGCCGGCTGTGCCGTGCGATGGCGGGCGAACACCGAGTCCGTGTAGCGGTGGCCGGTGTCGGCGGCGATGAACAGGAACGTCCGACCGGGGTCGCGGTCCCGTTCCCACCGGGCGGTGAGATACGCGGCCCCGGTGGACAGTCCGGCGAATACGGCGTGCCGGCGCAACAGATCGACGCTGCCGGCGAGGGCGGCGTCGAAGCCGAGCCAGTGCAGGGTGTCGTAAAGGGTGTGGTCGACATTGGCGAAGGGGATGGAGCTGCCGATACCGGCGATGATGATGTCGCGGTCGGGTACGCGCTCGCTGCCGAAGGTGACGCTGCCGAACGGCTGGACGCCGATGAGGCCGACGCCCGGTGAGTGTTCGCGCAGCCGGCGGGCGAGCGCCCCGGTCGACGCGCCGGATCCGACCCCGCCGACCACGGTGAGCGGGCCGCCGCCGCTCAGCTCGCGGTGGATACGGTCGGCGATGGCGCGGTAGCCGAGGTAGTGGATGTCGTCGTGGTACTGGCGCATCCAGTGGTACTCGGGGTGCCGGCCAAGGATCTCGTGGACACGGGCGACGCGCCGCTTCTGGTCGAGCTTCAGGTCGTCGCTGGGGTCCATCTGCTCGAACTCCGCACCCAGCACGGCGAGTTGGGTGCGCAGGGTGTGATCCACGGTCGTGGAGCCGACGATGTGGCAGCGCATGCCGTAGCGGTGGCAGGCCAGGGCGAGGGCGTACGCGTAGATGCCGCTGGAGCTGTCCAGCAGGGTGTCGCCGGGCCGTACGGTGCCGGTGTCGAGCAGATGCCGTACGGCCGCCGTGGCGGAGACGGCCTTCATGGACTCAAAGCGCAGACAGACGAGCCCTTCGTCCAGGCGTATCAGGTCGGGCCGGCCGATCGCGTCGGCGATGTGCTCGTCCATGGCGGGACTCCTCGCTGGTCGTGCTGCTGGTCGTGGAGGTCGTAGAGGTCGTAGAGGTCGTGAACGTCCGGGTCACGGGAATGGCCTCGTGGTTCAGTGCGCGTACGCAGCGGCGCAGGCGCGCCTCCAGATCCGGGGCCGCCGGGTCGAAGATCAGCCCGGCCACGCTGCCGCTGTGCGCGATCTGCACTCCCACCGCCCCCGTCCGCCCGGCGACACGCGTCAGCCGGTCGAACTCCCGGTGCCGCAGGACGCGTTGGGCGCGCCGGGCGCTCTCGGTGGAGACGTGGCCGAGCAGTTGGGTGTCCCCTTCGGTGACCGCCCGCCGCAGCAGCGCGCGCAGTCGCTCGTACGCGCGCACGTCGTCGTCCCCGTACGCCGGTACCGGCAGGGACAGGGTGTCCACGGGCCGCCCGCCGCCCAGGGCGCAGCCGACCACCACGGCGGGCGGCAGCGCGTCGCCGAGGACTTCGAGGACCCGGCCCTCCCGCTGGGCGAACAGCAGCGGCCGGCCGTCGAGCATCAGCGGGTCGGACGCGCGCTCGGCCCGTACCGCGATACGGGCCACGGTCCGCGACGGCAGCCGCAGTCCGCACGCGTCCGCGACCGCGCGCACGGCGGCGATGACGTCGCTGCTGGACGAGCCCATCCCCAGCCCGAGCGGGACATCGCCGCTCAGCCGCAACTCCAGCCCACCGAGGGCGGATTGGGGCCGCCGGGCGCGGCACTCGCGCAGGGCGAGGGCCGCGGCGCGCAGCGCCTTCGTCCGGTCGGGCGGGTCGACCGAGTGGCACCCGGGCCCGGCGCCCGGCCGCAGTACGGCGTCGGCGCGGGTGCCGAGGCCGGTCAGCGGCAGGGTGACCAGGGCGGCGCACCGTCGGCCGCGGGCGTCGAGGAAGACGCCTTGCAGGATCTCGCCGTGGTGGCAACTGGCGTACCCCGTACCGGACATGGCGGGTACGGGGGAGGCCCCGGCACTCACGCGCCGCCCCCGGCGGGGGCGCGGTAGCGGTAGAGCGTCGTCGGCTCCGCGCTGAACTGGGAGAACGGGAACGGCTCGGCCGACAGCGCGGTCACGCCCGCCCCCAGGAAGGCCCGTGCCACCGCGCTGCCCGTCTGCGCGTAGACGATCAGCGGCACGGCGCGTTCGCGGCAGCGGGCGAGGACGGTGTCGAAGGTGCCGTTGCCGATCGTCATCCCGGTGGCGATGACGGCGTCGGCGTCCTTCAGCAGCGTGTCCGCGCTGTCGCTGACGGGGTCTCCCCACTGGGTCGTACGCAGATTGAAGTCGCAGAGCAGCGGGACGCCGCCGCGCTCGCGAACAGCGGCGACCAGCGGGTTGACCACGCCGATGAGCCCGACCTTCGCACCGGGCGCGATGTCCAGCAGACCGGCCACTGCCGCGTCCCGGGCCTTCGCCCGGGTCTCCGGGGTCCCGGCGGGCAGCGGCACCGGCTCGGCCCGCGCCGTACGCGGATGGGGCTCGGCCTCGGTGAGGTACGCGTCGAGGGCGGCGATCCGTATCGGCCGGGGGGCCTCGCGCAGCAGTACGTCCAGAGGCACCCCGGAGGCTTCCCGGCAGACGGCGGGGTCGACCTCACCGGCTTCGAACGCGCAGGCGCCGAACGATCCGCCGAGCCTGATGAGGACGTACTGGTTGAGGTAGGTGGTGTCGCCCCCGGCGAGGCGCGTGCCGTGGTGGATCCAGAACGCGCTGGTGGCCGTGAGGCGGGCGGGATCCGGACCGTACTCTCCGGCCAGGACGCCGGACATCAGGTGGTCGACGGTGCGGGGGTGGTCGGGGGAGTCGCGCGCGGCGAGTGGGGTGTGGGCGGCGGGTCCGGTCGCTGTCAGGTCCATCAGGTCCTCCGGTCCGAGACGGGGCAGAGATATGGCCACGCCCCTGGTCCCTGGTGGGGAAGGGCAAGCCAGCCTGGACTATAACGATAATCATTTTCATCTTGCTACCCTGAGGCAGCCACGGGCGGCCACGCCGTTCCGTTCTCCGCCGCCGTCCGATGTCACGAGGCCCCGCTCACCGGGCACTTGACGGTGGCGGAGCCGTATCAGCCGGCCCTCGATGTCAGGAGCGTCACACCGTGCCGACCGCACCCCGCACCACAGATCTCGCCAAGTCCGCCCCGCCGCCAGCGCGTTCCGTGCTGCGGGACGCCGCCTTCCTGCGGCTGTGGTCGGGCGCCACCGCGTCCGGGCTCGCCACCTGGGCCCTGCCGTTCGTGCTCGGCCTCGCCGTGCTCGACCGTACGATCTCCCCCACCGCGCTCGGCCTGCTCCTGGCCGCCCGCACCGCCGGATTCCTCGCGGCGGTCCCCGTGGGCGGGGTGCTGGCCGACCGGCACTCCCGGCGCGGAGTCGTCCTGTGGTCGGGTCTGGTGGCCGGGGCCTCCGCCCCGCTGCTGGCCGCCGGACTGGGGCGCTCGCTGCCCCTGATGGCGCTCGCCGCCGCGCTCGCCGGAGCCGGGCAGGGCGCCTGCCGGCCCGCCTTCCAGGCGCTCACGGCCGAGGTCGTCGACGCCGGGCGCAGGCAGCAGGCCAACGCCGCCATGACGCTCTCCGTCCGGGTCAGCACCCTCGCGGGCCCGGCCCTCACCGCGCTGCTCGCGGTCGCGCTCAGCACCGGGACGCTGCTCCTGGGCATCGGCGCGCTCTGGCTCGTCGCCGCGCTCACCCCCGGGCGCGGCACACGGAACGCGCGGGTCGCCGTGCCCGCCGACGTACCCGCGCCTGAACGCGCGTCACTCCTGCGGGAGTTCGCGGACGGCGTACGTGAGGCGCGCCGCCACCCCTGGTTCATGGCCACCCTCGCCGCGCTGACCGCCGTCATCGCCACGGGCTACTCCGCCACCGGCGTCGCGCTGCCCCTGGTCAGCCGGGACCGGTACGACACGGGCGTGGTCCTCGCGGCGGCCACCACCGCCTACACCGCCGGAGCCCTCGCCGCCGCCCTGCTCATCGCCCGCTGGCGCCCGCCCTCCCAGGGCTGGGCGGCACTCGCCGGACTGGCCGCCTACGGCTTCGCACCGCTGAGCCTGCTCTTCCCGGTGCACCCCGCCGTCGTCATCGCCGCGTACGCCGTCGCCGGAGTGGGCATCGAACTCTTCAACGTCCCCTGGTTCACCGCCACCCAGCGCGAGGTGGCGCCCGACAAACTCGCCCGCGTCTCGTCGCTCGACTTCATGCTGTCGTACGGGCTGGCGCCGGCCGGCCTCGCACTCATCGCCCCGGCCATCGACACCTTCGGCCCCCGACCCGTACTCGCCGTGTGCGCGCTGACCTGCTTCATAGCCCCGGCCGCCGCCGCCCTCGTCCCCAGCGCGCGCCACTTCTCCCGCCGATCGCCCTAGGGTGCGCCGGTCTTGGGGACCATCGGGCCACTTCGGGCGAAATGGGCTTCACTGTACGGGAGTTGGTGGCTCTACCGGTCGGTATGTCCTTGTTCCGGAAAAGGTAACCAGTAGTAGCCAGTTGGTCATACTCTGGGCGCCTGCCGGGCCCTTTGGGGGGTGCCCGGACTCGATCAGAGGACGTACATGCGCTATTCCCGCACGCTCTCCACCGTCGCCGCGACCGCCGCGGTGGTCGCCGGAACGGTTCTGCTGCCTTCGCAGGCGCAGGCCGTCGGATCGGTACATCTGTACAAGATCTACTACGACAGCCCCGGCACGGACAGCCGCTCCAACGCCAGCCTCAACGGTGAGTACGTGCAGATCCGCAACACCACGACCAGCGCGGTCAGTCTGACGGGCTGGACCGTGGTCGACGGGTCGAGTCACACGTATACGTTCGGCAGTTACTCCCTCGGCCGGGGCAAGACCGTGACGGTGCGCACGGGGACGGGGACGAACACCGCCACCAACCGCTATCAGGGGCGTGCCGCGTACGTCTGGAACAACGACCGCGATACGGCCACGCTCAAGAAGCGGACCGGGGCCAGGGTGGACACCTGCTCGTACAACTCGGCACGGGTCGACTACAAGGTGTGCTGACAGGCTGCCGCGCCGTACGACGCGCCGGCGCCCCCCGTTTATCAGGCGGGGGCGCCGGCGTCCTGTTGCGCGGGTCGTTACGCGGGCCCGGCCGTCAGGCGTGACGCCGACGCGATCGTCGCGCGCGCCTCGCGTTCGGTGAGCCCCGTCCGTACGGCGGCGTCGACAAGCGCCTGCGCGAGGGAGTCGCCGAAGCCGTGCTCGTACGCCCGGCAGGCCGCCCAGAACAGCCGGGTGTTGCGCTGTCCGGCGTGCGCGGCGAGGACGAACTGGACCAGGCCGTGCCCCTGCGCCGGGCGCCCCCGGTGTCCGCCCGGCCCCGCGTGGAGTCCGCGCTCCGGGGGCGTGAGCAGGCGCAGCAGTGCGCGCGGGCAGGGCGCCGGGGTGAGTCCGGCGGAGCCGGGGGCGAGGCGGTACGCGCCCCGGGCGGTGACGGAGCCGGGTCCGACGAGATAGCCGCCCGCGCCGCGTACGTCGATGCCGGGCGCCAGGCGCCCCGCCGAGTTGGGGACGGTGATCCCGGCGGGACCCGACAGCCAGATGTGCCGGCCGCCGCTCGGGGTGAGTACGACGACGGTCTCGGGCAGCGTGAACAGATGCTGGAAGGCGAGCTGTTGGAGCGCGACGACCGAATCGGGCGTCGGGTCCGGCGTGGCGTTCGAACCACCCTGACGGCTGCTCGTCGGTGTCACGTCCAGGTCGACGCCGATCAGATGGTGCGGTGCCCGTCCGCAGGCGATGCCGTAACCCGTCGCCCAGGGCGCGGCGGCGAACAGCGCCCGTACGGCGGCGGGGTCGGTCGTGGCGTCGTGCACGCCGTGACCGGGGAGGCCGCACTCCCCGCGACAGAGGCTCCCACTCGCCCCGCCGCCGGGCTCGTCCCGGTGTGGTGAGCGCAGGGCGGGGAGCTTGCTGGGGGACAGCGGGATGACGGGGAACCCGCTCTCGGCGGCGGAGAGGGCGTGGGCGAGGGCCAGGGTGGTTGTGTGCGGGGCGGTGATGGCCATGGCTCTATGTTCGCACTGATGTTCGAGGAACGGGAGTGGGAAAGATTGGCCAAAATGGTGCGGAAACGCTTCGCCCCTTGCGGGAGCGGGGTCGTGACGAGGTCTGTACGGGCGCATACCAACCGAACTGGCCTGTTGATGTCACGAAGGGGGTTTATCGACAAGTCCTCACGCTTGCGAGGGAATAACACCCTCAGGGCTGGTTCGCCGGGGATTCGGTGGGCAATTCTTGATCCGCGACGTCGAGCACAACGTCGGGGCGGTCGGCCAACTGCCCTGACAAAGGCCGTACTTCTCGTTCACGTAGATCTCGTTCCTGGAGGAACTGACATGGCTAGCTTCCGTACCGCCCGCGTCCTCGCCGCCGTCGCCGCCCTGCCGCTCGCCGCGGCTCTTTTCACCGGCTCGGCATCGGCGGACGGCCTCGTGGACGACGGATCGAACGCCAGCGTGGCCGCGATCGTGGGCAGTGGCGTGTTGGGCAACGGCAACTCCGGCAATTCCACGACCACCCAGCAGGTCGCGACGGGCCCGGGTGCGTCGAATGAGAACAGCACCGCCAGTGTGAACGGCTCCGGGTTCACGGTGATCGACCAGTCCAAGGAGACCGTCGCGGTGAACTTCGTCAATCTCTGGTGATACGCGGCCCGACGGGGGACCTTGCTGAGGGGTGAGCGACGGTCCGCGCGACAGCACTTCGGTGCCGTCGCGCGGACCGTCCTCGTATGCGCCCACGTATGCGCCTACGTATGCGCCTACGTCTGCGGCCCCGCACCCGCGGGCTGCACCTGCCCCCGCACCCGCCCCACCTGTGGTTGTACCCCGCCGTACCACGCCTCTCCGTCCTCATTGAGATGTACGGCTCCGACACCACCGCCCTCGCGTGCGCGGCCCGCACGGCTCCCACCTGCGGCAATCGCCCCCACCAGGGCTCGAAGCCACCGCGCGACGAGGGATCGAAGATCCACAACGGCCCCCCGTCACCTGCGCCGACCCTGACGAGCGTGCGCCGCTCCTCCACCTACAGGAGGTGGGCCCAGCACCACCCCTACTCCCTGAGGCGGACGCGGCTTCGGGACCTGGGGCCGATCCCCTGGGAGGGGCCCGCTCCTAGCGTGGGAGCCATGACCACGCCTGTCTGCGCGAGCGCCCCCAAGGCCGTCTCGTATTCGCCGTACCACCCGAACTCGCACCCGAACTCGCACCCGAGCGCACACCCGCACCCGCACCCGCGACCGCACGTGCCCTACAAGTCCTTCTCGTCGTACGTACGGGCGCGGGGGCCCGTACTGCTGCGTACCGCGCGCTCGCTCACCGCGAATCCGAGCGACGCCGAGGATCTGCTCCAGACCGCGCTCACCAAGACGTATGTCGCCTGGGACCGGATCGAGGACCACCGCGCCCTCGACGGATACGTCCGCCGGGCTCTCCTCAACACCCGTACCTCGCAGTGGCGCAAGCGCAAGGTGGACGAGTTCGCCTGCGAGGAGCTGCCCGAGCCGGCCGGTCTTCCCTCGCCCGACCCCGCCGAGGCGCGGGTACTCCACGACGCGATGTGGCGCGCGGTGATGAAGCTGCCGGACCGCCAGCGCGCGATGGTGGTGCTCCGCTATTACGAGGACCTGAGCGAGGTCCAGACCGCCGAGGTGCTGGGGGTCTCGGTCGGCACGGTGAAAAGCGCGGTGTCGCGTGCGCTCGGCAAACTCCGCGAGGACCCGGAGCTGCTGCCCGTCCGCTGACCGGCGGACGCGCGAAGCACGCCGCGCCCGCCACCGAGACAGGAGCGCACTTGTATCCCGGGTAGTGACATACCACGTGGTATGTGAGCAGAATCGCCGCAGAGCTTTTCTGCCGAGCGCCGCGCTCGTGTCGCGCAGCGCCAGCGCCCACCGGGAGGACGCCGTGCTGAGCACCATGCAGGACGTACCGCTGACTGTGACCCGCATCCTGCGCCACGGGATGACCATCCACGCGAAGTCGCAGGTCACCACCTGGACCGGGGAGAGTGAGCCGCAGCGCCGAAGCTTCGCCGAGGTCGGGGCACGCGCGGCACAGCTCGCCGGCGCCCTGCGCGACGGACTCGGTGTCACGCGTGACGAGCGGATCGCCACGTTGATGTGGAACAACTCCGAGCATGTCGAGGCATACTTCGCGATTCCCTCCATGGGGGCGGTCCTCCACACGCTCAACCTGCGCCTGCCGCCTCAGCAGTTGGTCTGGATCGTCAACCACGCCGCCGACCGCGTCGTCCTCGCGAACGGTTCCCTGCTGCCGCTCCTCGCGCCGCTCCTGGCCCACCTGTCGACCGTCGAGCACGTCGTCGTCTCCGGTCCCGGTGACCGGGGTCCGCTCGCCGAAGCCGTCGCCGCGACGGACGGGCGCGTCCAGGTGCACGAGTACGAGGACCTGATCGCCGGGCGCCCCACCACGTACGACTGGCCCGAGCTGGACGAACGCAGCGCCGCCGCCATGTGCTACACCTCCGGGACCACCGGCGACCCGAAGGGCGTCGTCTACTCGCACCGTTCGATCTATCTGCACTCCATGCAGATCAACACGGCCGAGTCGATGGGGCTGACCGACAAGGACACGACCCTCGTCGTCGTACCGCAGTTCCATGTGAACGCGTGGGGCCTGCCGCACGCCACCTTCATGACCGGCATCAGCATGCTGATGCCCGACCGCTTCCTCCAGCCCGCGCCGCTGGCCGACATGATCGAGCGCGAGAAGCCCTCGCACGCCGCCGCCGTGCCGACGATCTGGCAGGGGCTCCTCGCCGAGGTCACCGCCCGGCCGCGCGATCTCAGCTCCATGGTCCGCGTGACGATCGGTGGCTCGGCCTGTCCGCCCGCGCTGATGGAGGCGTACGACAAGCTCGGCGTACGGCTCTGCCACGCCTGGGGCATGACGGAGACCTCGCCGCTCGGCACGACCTCCAACCCGCCCGCCGGTCTGACCCCCGAGCAGGAGTGGCCGTACCGCGTCACGCAGGGCCGTTTCCCCGTCGGCGTCGAGGCACGGCTGACCGGCCCCGGCGGCGACACGCTGCCGTGGGACAACGAGTCGGCCGGTGAGCTGGAGGTACGCGGGCCCTGGATCGCCGCCTCCTACTACGGCGGCGCCGGCGCCGAACCGCTCAAGCCCGAGGACAGGTTCAGCGAGGGCGGCTGGCTCAAGACGGGCGACGTCGGTGTCATCAGCCCCGACGGCTATCTCACCCTCACCGACCGCGCGAAGGACGTCATCAAGTCCGGCGGCGAGTGGATCTCCAGTGTGGAGCTGGAGAACGCGCTCATGGCGCATCCGGACGTCGCCGAGGCGGCGGTCGTCGCCGTGCCCGACGACAAGTGGGGCGAACGGCCGCTGGCGACAGTCGTGTTGAGGGAGGGCGCGAGCGCCGACTACGAGGCGCTCAAGACCTTCCTCGCCGGGCGGATCGCCAAGTGGCAGTTGCCGGAACGGTGGTCGGTGGTGGAGTCGGTGCCGAAGACCAGCGTCGGCAAGTTCGACAAGAAGGTGATCCGCAAGCAGTACGCGGACGGGGAGCTGGACGTCACGCGCCTCTAGATCAATTTCGACGGCACCAACTGGACCTCCCCCAGGGTCAGTTGGTGCCGATCTTGGCGAGCAGGTCCACGATCCGCGACTGCACGTCCTCGCTCGTGGACCGCTCGGCCAGGAAGAGCACGGTCTCCCCGGCGGACAACTGCGGCAGTTCGGAGCGGTCGATGCCGGTGGAGGTGTAGACGACCAGCGGCGTACGGTTCAACTGGCCGTTCGCGCGCAGCCAGTCGATGATGCCCGCGCGCCGGCGCCGTACCTGCATCAGGTCCATGACCACCAGATTGGGCCGCATCTGGCTCGCGAGCGTGACCGCGTCGCTGTCCGTCCCCGCGCGCGCCACCTGCATGCCGCGCCGCTCCAGCGTCGCCGTCAGCGCGAGCGCGATCTCCTCGCTCTCCTCGATCAACAGCACGCGCGACGGGTGCTGTTCGCTGTCGCGCGGTGCCAGGGCCTTGAGCAGCACGGCGGGGTCGGCGCCGTACGCCGCCTCGCGTGTCGCCTGCCCGAGCCCGGCCGTCACCAGTACCGGCACCTCGGCGGCGACGGCGGCCTGGCGCAGCGACTGGAGCGCGGTGCGGGTGATCGGGCCGGTCAGCGGGTCCACGAACAGCGCCGCGGGGAAGGCGGCGATCTGCGCGTCGACCTCCTCGCGGGAGTGCACGATCACCGGGCGGTAGCCGCGGTCGCTCAGGGCCTGCTGGGTGGAGACGTCGGGGGCGGGCCAGACCAGCAGCCGGCGCGGGTTGTCCAGCGGCTCGGGGGGCAGTTCGTCGTCGACGGGGCGGGGCTGGGGGCGGTTCGCGACCTCGACCGCGCCGCCGGGGCCGTCCAGCGGCTGGGGGCCTTCGGCGCCCTCGTCGGGGGCTCCTATGGCGTAGGCGCGGCCCTCGGGGTGGGGGCCGTGGCCGAGGGAGCCGCCCTGGCCGCCGTGGGAGGGGCCGGAGGGGCTGGGGGCGTGCGGGGCTTGGGGTTCCTGTGGTTCCTGCGGGTCGTGGGGGGCGGCGAGTCTGCGGCGGCGGCCGGCGCCGAGGGTCTGGTTCTGCTGCTTGGTGATCTGCTGCGAGAAGGGCACGCCCTGGCCGAGCGTACGGACGCTGAACGCCCGTCCCTGCGTGGAGTCGGCCGGCATCGGCTCCTCCTCGGGCAGGGGCTGGGCGGCGCGGGGGTCTACGGTGTCGTCGTCCGTGTGCGTGTGCGTGTGCGTGTGCTCGGCGGCGGGTGCGGGTGCGGGCCATGAGGGCTGCTGGCCGGGTGCGCCGGGCATCACGCCGACGCCCGAGGCGGTGGGCATCGCGGGCGCCCAGCCGTTGGGGTCCGGGTCCGGGTCCGTGGCAGGGGCCTCGGCCTGGGTCTTGGCCGGTGCCGGCGCTTCGTTCGGGTGCGTGACGGGGTGCGAGACCGGGTGCGGCTTCAGCGGCGTATGGTCCGCGCGCGGGTCCGACGACGCGGTGTCGTGGCGCCCCGGCACCGACGCGTCGGGCGACGCCCGGTCGGCGTCGGCCGGCGGAAGCGCGAACTGCGCGCGGGCAGGCGCCGGCTCGGGCCGCTGTTGCGCGGGCGCCAGCGCACGCCGGGGCCGACGGACGGCGGGCGACGGGCCGGAGGGCAGGGCCGGGGGGAGGGCGTTCTGCCCACCGCGCCGGGCACGGCGCCCCGTACCCTCCGCCTCCGCCGCATCCTGTGGCATTACGCCCTGCGGTGGTACGCCCTGCGGCGGCACGGCCTGGCCGAGAGCCGCGCGCCCGGTCGGATGCGCGCCCTCGGCGGCCGTCACGACCGAACCCTCGGAAGCCGCGGGAGGGGCCGACACCGCGAGTTCGGCGCCCGGTACGACCCCGGCCGCGTTCTCCGCCGGGCTCGGCCGGCCGCGCCTGCGGCCCGTACCACCGCCCGTGCTCTCGCCCGAGTCCTGCGCGGGGATGAGTTCCTGCTGCGAATCGGACGCCGTCCCCGTCCCCGTCCCCGCCTCCGCCCCCGGCCCCGACTCCGTACGGGCCCTGCGCCGCCCCGTGGGCTCGGCGGGCTCAGCGGTCCCCGCACTTTCGGCACCGAGGAACGCGTCCGTGGACGCCCGCCGTGCCCGCCGCCGCCCACCGCCCGGCCGGCCGGAACCCCCGGTCGACCCGGGCCCCCCGGCGGCCGGCTCCGCCGGAACCTGGCTCGGGCTCTCCTCGGGCGCGGCCGCGTGGAACGTACCCGCCCCTTCCCCCAGCGGCACTTCCAGCACGTACGCGCTGCCGCCCATGCCCGGCATCTCGTGCGTCTGCAACACCCCGCCGTGCGCCCGCACGATCCCCCGCACGATCGGCTCGTGCACGGGATCGCCCCCGGCGAACGGCCCGCGCACCTCGATCCGTACGACATCACCGCGCTGCGCCGCCGCCACCACGATCGTGGAGTCGACGTAACCGCCGTCCGGCACCACCCGTGTCCGGCCCGTCGAGTCGACGCCCGCCACGTCCGCCGTGAGATGCGCGAGCGCCGTCGCCAGCCGCACCGGGTCGACCTCCGCCTCGATCGGCGGCGCGTGCACGGCGAACTGCGCTCGGCCGGGGCCGATCAGCTCGATCGCGCCCTCGACACCGGCCGCCACGACCCCGTCGAGCAGCACGTTCACCTTGGTCAGTTGCTCCAGGCCCTCGTCGAGGCGCTGGTAGCCGAGGACGTTGTCCACCAGCGTCGTCATCCGGGCGTAGCCGGCCGACAGATGGTGCAGCATCTGGTTGGCCTCGGGCCAGAGCTGCCCCGCCGGGTCGGCGGCGAGCGTCGTCAGCTCACCGCGCAGCTCCTCCAGCGGGCCGCGCAGCGCGCCGCCCAGGACGGCCGCCAGTTGGTGGTGCCGGCGGGCCGTGTTGTCGTAGCGCTCCGCCAACTCCTCGATCTCGGCTGCGTACCGGTCGCTGCGGTCGGCGAGTTCGGCGGTGTGCCGCTCGACGGCGGCGGCGAGTTCCGCCGTGTGCCGCTCGGCCGTCTCCGCCAGCTCCGCCGCGTGCCGCTGGGCGGTCTCGGTGGCTTCGGTGGTGTGCGCCTCGACCAGTTCCTCGTACGGCCGCCGGTCGGTGAACGTCATCACCGCGCCGACCAACTGCTCCCCGTCCCGTACGGGCGCGGTGGTCAGGTCGACGGGCACCTGCTTGCCGTTCTTCGCCCACAGCACCTGTCCGCGCACCCGGTGCTTGCGGCCCGACTTGAGCGTGTCGGCCAGCGGCGACTCCTCGTACGGGAACGGCTCGCCGTCCCCGCGCGAGTGCAGGATCAGCGGGTGCAGCTCCCGGCCGCCCAGATCGCTGGCCCGGAAGCCGAGGATCTGCGCGGCGGCGGGGTTGACGAGTACGACGCGGCCGTCCGTGTCCGTACCGACCACGCCCTCGGCGGCGGCCCGCAGGATCATCTCGGTCTGCCGCTGCGAACGCGCCAGCTCCGCCTCGGTGTCGACGGTCCCGGACAGATCGCGGACGACGAGCATCAGCAGCTCGTCGCCGGTGTAGTTGTGCGGGTCGTAGGCCTGGGCCTGCTGGCCGTCCTCCAGATTGGCGCTGGTGACCTCGACGGGGAACTCGTTGCCGTCCGTACGCCGCGCGATCATCCGGGTCGGCTTCGTACGGCCCCGCTCGTCACTCGCCTCCGGCCGGCGCATCGAACCGGGGATCAGCCGGGGGTCGAACTGCGGCAGGAGATCGAGCAGCCCGCGCCCGACCAGGGCCGTACCGGGAGTCTCGAAGGTTTCGAGGGCGATGGTGTTGGCGTTGACGACGGTGCCGTTGCTGTTGACGAGCACCAGACCGTCGGGAAGTGCGTCAAGTATCGCCGCGAGGCGAGCAGCGCCTCGGGATGGCCTGCTGCTCACGACGACGCTTCCTCCCTGAACCACTGCACCTTGCGGACGGCCGGTCCCATCTTGCCCCTCTGAGTCTCAGCCTGTCACTGGAGGGAGTCTAAGGGCTGGGGGGCGGGGCGGGACGGCGGATGAGGGGGAGCTCTCACCAAGGTTGTGTGCGGACCCCGTACCGATGGCATCCGCGCACCCGTGGCGTCAGCCCCTGGCGGCGGGAAGTACGGGTACGAGGTTCTGCCAGCGGGAGATCTCGCAGCCGTTCTCACGGCTGAACGTCGCGTCGACGCTCCGCCCCTGCCACGTCCCGGTGACCCGCGCGGTGGCGGGCCCGCCCATCTGCATGGTGCACATCTGCCCCTCGGGCACCGGCGCGAACGGGTCCTTCCGCTCACCGGCCAACTCGTCCAGCCGCGCACACGCGGACTCGGCCTCGGGGTGCGTACCGCCGGAGGGGCCGCACGTCAGCTCGTACGTACCGTCGGCACGGGTGATGTTCGTCTGCGCGACGGTCACGGTGAGCCGGTCCGGCTCCTGCTCCTGGAACAGCGGCGGCAACGGCAGCGGCGCCAGATCGAGGACCCCGGCGGACGCGGTGGGCGCGAAGGCGGCCACGGCGGCGACCGAGGCGGCGAAGACGGTGGCGAGGGAGAAACGACGCGACATGGGGGCTCCTGACGGCAGACGATTCCAAGGGGCCCGACGGTGCGCGCCCGCCATCACTAACGCGCGTGAGCCCCAGTCGTTGCGCTCCGGCCGGGGGCGCGAAGAAGCGCTTTGCCCTGCGGGCTTCCCGCCTAGTACCGTGGGCGGCGATTGGTGACACCGCGCTCGGCTGTGTCATCATCTGACACGCACCATCCGCGCCCGCGCGGGTGTGCTGGAGGCGTCGCCTAGTCCGGTCTATGGCGCCGCACTGCTAATGCGGTTTGGGTCTTAAAGCCCATCGAGGGTTCAAATCCCTCCGCCTCCGCGCACGATCCACCGAAGCCCCGCCCACCCGGCCGGGGCTTCGGCCGTTTCGGGCTGTTTCCGCAGCTCAGGCATGGTCCGGCTAATGGATTTCACGTGACGCCGCAGGTCATGTAATGTTGTTCTCGCAACGCGGCCGGGCCAGAAAAGCCCAGCACGACAAGCACTCGTAGCTTAACGGATAGAGCATCTGACTACGGATCAGAAGGTTGCAGGTTCGAATCCTGCCGAGTGCACAAGAGTTACCAGGTCAAGGCCCTGATTCCTTCACGGAGGATCGGGGCCTTCGTCGTGTCGTCTCACAATTTCTCACATCCGTCTTGATCTTGGTCAGCCGAGGAACTCGGCCAGCTTGTCCGAACCGGCCTTCAACGACTGCGGATCGGGGTGTACGTAGATCCGCTTGGTGAAGCCGAGATCGGCGTGTCCGGCCCACGCGGAGACCACCGTGTCCGGCACCCCGTTGTTCGCCATCCAGGACAGGCAGGCGTGCCGCGCGTCGTACAAGCGGACCTTGCGCACCTCGGCCGAGGCCATCCGCTCGTACGCCCGGCGACGGAGCCAGTCCGTCTTCACCGCAGCACCGAGTTCGTCCACGACAACCCGCCCTGACGACTCGTAGCCTTCGCCGGCCGCGAGCCGCTCGGCCGCCTGACGCTTCCGGAACGCCTTCAGCGCCTTCAGCGCGATGTCGGGGAGCGGCAGCGCACGGTCACCCGCCTCCGACTTGGTGTCCTTCTCGATGACCTCCCCGGCCACCAGCGTGCGCGTGATCTCCACGCTGAGCGTCCCCGTGGTGAGATCCAGGTCCGACCACCGCAGGCCGCACACCTCGGCCGGGCGAAGGCCCATGAGGGACAGCAGCATCACCGCGTACAGGCGGTCAGTGGAGACGTGGGCGAGGAACACCTTTACCTCGTCCTCCGTCCACGGCGTCCGCGCCTTCCGCCGGACCTTGTCCGCCTTCCTGGCCTGCCTCGGGATGGTGACGTGGTCGGCGACGTTCCGGGCCACCAGGCCCCGGCGGATCGCCAAGTTGAGCGCGGCCCGGAGCCGGCCGAGGGTGAGGCTCACCGTACGGACGCTCAGCCCGGTGCCCGGCTTCCCGCCGATCCTTCGCGCGCTGGTCAGCATCCAGTCGATCAGCGACTCAACGTCTTCCTCGGTGAGCTTCTGCACCAGCTTGGTGCCGAGGTGGGCGACGACGTACCGCATCGCGTCCTCGTACGACCGCTTGGTGGCCACCTCTACGTCACGGGTCGCCGACGCCAGCCACAGCGCCACCAGTTGAGCCACGGTGGCCTTCGACGGGGCGACGAACGTTCCGGTGGCGCGCTGGTGCCGGATGCGCGCCTGCTCGTTCTCGGCCTCGGTCTTCGTGTCCGTCGTGACCGTGAGCTGGCGCCGCTTCCCCGTGACCGGGTCCGCGCCGATGTCGACGACGAACCGGTAGCGGGTCTTGCCCCGCGCCGTCACCTTCTTGATCTCGGCCATGCCTCCCCCTCCCTGCTACTGCTCCAGTTCGGCTAGTTCTTCTGGCAGCCGCGGCGGCTTGAGGCCGCGCATGCGCATGGTGTTCCTCGTCTGCCTCAACGCAGCCTCAGCCTGCTCCCACTCGCGGGCGCGCTGCTCCCGCTCGCCTTCCTCGTCCAACCGGAGGCGGCGTACGCGACCGGGGACGGCGAACCACTCGCGTACGCGCTCGGCGTGCTCGCGCCAGAGGACGACCGGCGCGGCTCCCTCCTGCCAGGGGTTCTCGTACCACTCTGCGAGTCCTGTCTCAGGGTCACGCTCGCCGTGCGGCGTGCCGGCGTCGCCCGGGAACGGCGCCTCTCCCACGAACCAGCGGAAGGCGTCCCAGGTGGGTGTTAGCTGCCCGGCGAGAACCTCCACGTTCTGGTCCTCACCCAGCGGAAAGAGCAGCAGCGCGGGCGGGACATCGAGCGCGCGACCGAATGCGATGAGGTCGTCGACGTCGATGCGCCGCTCCCCGCGCTCGATCTTGCTCACCACGGTGGGCAGCGTCGGGCGCCCGGCCGCGGCCAGCCGTTCGGACACGTCCGACTGCTTCAACTGGCGGGCCTTGCGTACCCGCTGGATGTTCCTGGCTACCTGAGCGGCAGCCGGACCAGACTCCAGAATCGCCATGACATGGAATCTACGGCATGGACTAGCGCGCGTCCAGTGGACTGAGGTAGGTTCTCTAAGACAGCGAACGAGCGGCACATAACCGCGAACTCGCGCCACGTGATCGCGTCTCGAATCGGAGTGAAGTCGTGGATGAACTTCCGCGCAGTGTCGTACTGGAAGCGCCGACGCTGACCGAGGTCCGGAGTTGGCCGGCCACGGTCGACCTGCCCCGGGCGGCGCTCGCCCTCGGCATCTCCCGCAGCCAGATGTACGCCCTGGTCAAGCGCGGCGAGGCACCCGTGAAGGTGCTCGACTACGGCGCCAAGCGCGTCGTCACCGCGTCGCTCGTACGGCTCCTCGAAGCCGCATAGTTCGGGCCCCCACCAGACCGCAGGTGCTCTAACACCCACGCGGCAGGGGCCCTATCCGATCCCGCACATGCAGAAGCCCCGGGCTTTTCGCTCGCCAGCGACCCAGGGCTTCTACAACAGAAACGGAAGTCCCATCATGGCACACGTCATCGCCGTCCCGCAGATCGAGACCGAGACCTTCGGCCACGAGGCGTACATCGTCGCCGAGGCCGCCCGCGAGCACCCCGCCCCGGTCGTCACCGACACGGTTGCGGCGATCCTGGCCCGCCTCGATCCCGCGTACGTCGCGAAGGAGACCAGCCCCGGCGCGCTTCGCGAGGCACTGACCGAGGCCGTCAGCACGATCGCCGACCCGCCCGTCGGCCTCCTCGCTGAGGCACAGACCACCCTTATCCGCGACGTGGGTCTCGGCGCCCTGCGCACCGCGGAGCCGCTTGAGTCCGAGCTGCGGGACATCGACGCCGACGGCTTGAGCGACAACACCAACGTTCCGTGGCTCGCCGCCGAGGTGGTCGTCCACGCCGAGCGGTCGCAGGCATACGGGCGCAAGACCACGGTCTGGACTCACTACGGGGTCCACACCGGAGAACTCACCCCGGCTCGGGGCCGCGAGGCACTGGCCGCCATGCGGGACTTCGCCGACCGGTACGAGGCGCTTCTCGACTTCGCGGACCAGGTCGCCGCCGACGACTTCGAGGGCGACCCGGAGATCGCCCGCCTCGACACCGAGGCCGAGGACCGGCGGATCAAGGCCATCACCAAGGGCCGCCGCGCGTGAACACCCGGCACCACCCCGGGACCCCCGAGGCCATCACGGCTTCGGGGGCCTCCGGGCGCCCTCCCGGCCAGTGGCCGGACACCCCGTACAGCGACGCCCTGTACCTCCAGTTCCAGCGCGAGCGCGCCCGCCGGACGCTCGTCCTCGGATCGATCCGCGCCAGCCTCACCGAACAGCCCAACGCCGCGTGCACACGCACCTGTGCCCGCCGCTGGGTCGCCGACATCCTCGGCATCACCGAAGACGTCGTCACGAACAAGACGGAGAGCACGTGACCGCGCCCGTGACCCACCAGGACCAGCGCACAGCGGCCCCAACGCCCGCGCTGCCGCCGATGATCGAGTTCGCACGGTGGTACGCGAAACGCGGTTGGCGGGTGCTGCCCCTGCATCACGCAGCAGACGGACGCTGCACCTGCGGCAACCCGAGACGGGACGCCAAGCACGACTACAAGCAGGGCGGCAAGCACCCCGTCTACCCCGCGTGGCAGGACAACGCCACCACCGACCCCGGCCAGATCGCGACGTGGTGGGCCGAGCGCCCGCGCGCGAACATCGGGATCGCCACCGGTGAAGCCTCCGGGATCTTCGTCCTCGACGTTGACCCGGACAACGGCGGATTCGACAGCCTCACCGCGCTCGAAACCGAACACGGTCCGCTCCCCGAGACCCGCCGGCACGAGACCGGATCGGGCGGGCTGCACTTCTTCTTCGCCTGGCCCGGCTTCAACCCGCGCAACAGCTCGGGCAAGCTCGGTCCCGGACTCGATATCCGCGCCGACGGCGGGCAGGTCGTCGCCCCGCCCTCGGTCTCGGTCAAGGGCGCATACAGCCCGCGCGGCGGCCCCGACCCAGTCCAGGCGCCTGCCTGGCTGGTGGACATGCTTCGCCCGCCGCCGCTGCCGGAACCGCTTCCGCCCGGGACGTACACGGCGCCCGTGGGCAGCCAGGACGCGTACACGAACAAGGCCGTACAAGCCGAGTGCGACGCGATCACCAGCGCGCCGGAGGGAACGCAGAACGACACGATCAACCGGGCCGCGTTCAGCGTCGGCACCCTCGTTGGAGCGGGGGCACTGAGCGAGGGCGAGGCGCGCGAGACGCTGCTCTCCGCCGCCCGCGCGGGCAACCACCCCGAGGGGCGAGCCCTCGCCACCATCACGTCAGGGCTCACTGCGGGCATGGCCCAACCCCGCACCCCCTGGCCGCCCGTGGGCCGCGTAGACGACCGCAACGACTTCAGCGGCCTGATCGCCCCCGAGCCGGAAGCCGCAACGCCCGCAGAGCCGCCCGCAGCCGTGGAGCCCGAGGCCGAAGAGGAGCCGCCGAACCGGTTCGTCCGGCTCGACTGGCACCAAGCGTTCGCCACCGACTTCTCAAAGATCGAATGGCTCCCCGGGAAGTTCATGGAACGCGGCCAGCAAGTCTCAATCGTCGGAGACGGCAAGGTCGGCAAGACCCTGTTCGTCCACGACTGGCTGTGGAGAGCAGTCACCGGACGCAGCTTCCTCGGCGACGAACGCCGGGCCCCGCTGTACGTCCTCTACTTCGACCGGGAGAACGGGCTCCGCGACATCGTCACCCGCATGCAGGGCTTCGGAGCCACCGCCGCCGAGCTGACGGAACGCTTCGACTACCGCATGTTCCCCAAGTTCAGTGGCGGCCTCGATGCCGCGCCCCTGGCCGTCGCCGAGCTGATGAGCATCGTGGACGAAGTCCGCCCCGACGTCGTCATCTTCGACACCGTCAGCCGCTTCATCAGCGGCAAAGAGAACGACTCCGACACCTGGTTGCAGTTCTACAGCCGTGTTCACGCGCCGCTGAAGTCACGCGGAATCGCCGGCACCCGCCTCGACCACATGGGCAAGGACACCGACAAGGGCAGCCGCGGCTCATCCGCCAAGTCCCAGGACGTCGACCACGTATGGGAGATGACCAGACTCACCGCGGACAGTGCGTACGACGGAGATGTCGAGACCGTCACCACACAGATCAAGTTCAAGCGCACCCACACCCGTACCGGCGTCGGCAGCGACCTCCTGCACATCACGCGGCGCGGCCGTAAGAGCGTCACCACGGGCATGTGGCTCCCCGGGCAGACCCGTCACGAGCTGTCCGATCCCGGAGTCGTACAGCAGCAGGCACAGCAGGTTCAGCACTACGTCGACCAGCTCGTGAAGCTCGGAGCACCCAACCTCGGGCGCGACAAGCTCAAGGACTGGGCCACAACGAAGGGCCTCATCCTCCCCGGCAACGCGACCGTTCTTGCCGAAGTCGTCCGGGCGTTCAAGGCGTCACAGCAGTGAGCCCGAATTGCACCAGAAAACCTGTTCCCGTCCGTATCCGCTACCAGACCTGTTCCCCCACCTGTTTCAACCTGTTCCCCGAACAGACATAACCGCAGGTCAGACCTGTTCCCCCGATTGTTCTCACCTGTTTCTACAGCCGTACCTAGTGACCTGTTCCCTCCCCCCTCTGTCTAGGGAGGGAACAGGGAACAGCTCGCACCGAATGGAGAGCCCCATGCCGATCAAGACCAACGAACTCCTCACCCTCCCCGAAGCGATCAAGCACATCGCCGACCACCACGGAAACCCCCACCTCCTCATCCACCACGACGACGGATGCCCCGTCCTCACCGGAGCCGTCAGCTCCATCCCCGACACCCTCCGCGCCGCGCGCACCTGACCCACTACACCCGTAGTGCGAGTGTGCGGGGATCCGGTTCTCGGCGCCCCGCGCATGGCGCCTGTGCACATGTACGAGAGAGGACAACCCCGTGACCACCACACCCCGTGAGCCGTTCCCCGCGCGGCTCGTACGCAAGGGCAGCTCGTACCCGGACAGGGAACAGCTCGACACGGCGAACATGCGCTTCCGCCGCGCCCTGTCCCGCCTGTGGAAGGAGTCGCAGCGCTCCCCCGACGTCGCGAACCAGTTGGCGCCGATCATCGCTGAGGCGGCCCGTGTGCTCTCGGAGTTGGCAGGCCGGGCGGAGCAGGCCGAGGCGAACTCTGCACGGAACAAGGCCGACTTCCGCAAGCGCGCGCAGAAGGGCAGCGCCACCATCCGCAAGGCGATCCACGCCGCCGAGCAGCGCGGCCGGGAGCCGAACCCGCGGGCGGTCGAGATGCTGGCACGGCTGGACGGCATGACCGGTGACGACGACTGACGGAGTTGTAGTGCCCCCGTCGTTGGCGTCGACCGTGTTCGCGGGCCTGACGCGGTACCTCGCGGACCAGACACGGACGAACGGCGGGGCGTTGACCCCCGAGGCCCGGACGCTGCTGCGGAACCTGCACAAGGCCGCACAGGGCACCGCTAGTTCCAGCGGCGGAACCCCCGAGCCCGAGCCTGCCAGCGTGGCGACTGTCACCGCACGGCAGGCCGCCGCCCTCCTGGCCTGTTCGCCTGGATTCGTGCGGCGACTCGCCAGATCGGGCCACCTGCAAGGGCATAAGGCCGGCCCGGTCTGGCTCATCGACCGGGCGTCTCTCGACGCCTACCGCTACGGCGTGGGAGACGCGCATGACGGACCGACCGAACTTGACCGAGGCGATCGGTAACCACCTGGCCGAGCGCCAGAGGGTCGCCGACGAGGCCGCCGCCCCGGAGCGTGAGGCGCGCGAGCAGCAGCAGAAGGCCGACGCCGCGCTGTACGGCACCGCCGGGTGGGAGACCCTGGGCGACCGCCGCCGGGAGTTGGCCGCCGCGTACGTTCGCGCACAGCAGGCCGGGGGTGGCTCCGATGCCGCGTGACATCGTCACCACCGCACAGCAGGAAGCCGCGGAGGCGCGCGCCACCCTCGACTCGCTCACGGAGCGGGTGAAGGCCGGGGATCCGAACGTCACCGCGTCGCAGCTCTCCACACAACGCGAGCTGATCAAGTTCGCCGAACTGAGGGTGACGGCCGCCGAGCGGAAGCAGGCCGAAGCGCAGCGCGCGGACCTCGACGCCCGTGCACGGGCCGTAGGCGAACGCGCCCGCGCCCTCGTCGCCGAGGACTCCACCGACGACCTGGTGGCCGCCGCCGGGGACGTCCTGGAGGCCACGATGCGCCTCGTCGCCGTGTCGGCCGCGCGAGACGAAACGATCCGCGAGGTGGCCAGCGAGGGGGTCGCCGTCAACGACCAGCTCAAGCGCGACCCGAACGACCATTGGCCGTCGCGGGAGTACGGCTTCATGGCGCAGAACTTCCCGCCCGTAGGCGTCACAGCCGTGGGCTTGGGGCGTGCCGAGTCCGTCCACGCCGGGGCTGTCCTCGGGGCGATCCTGTCCGCTGCTCTGGCCGGCCAGTCGGACGCACAGCACCGGGCCGGGGAGATCCTCGGTCTTCCCGGCGAGAGTACGAAGCGTGTCCTGGAGGGCGTGCCCGGTCTGGTCGCCGCATTGCGGTACGACCGTGAGGCGTGGGACCAGCTCCCGGAGAAGGTGCGGAACGAATCCGCACGGCAGGGCCGCCGGCCGGTCTCGGAGGGCTGATCCGTGGCCCTGAACATCGGCGAGCTGGTCGGCGTCATCCGGGCCGACGACCGGGGTTGGCGCTCGGGCCTGCGAGAGGCACAGCTCCGCCTCGCAGGCTTCACCCGGGACGCGGACGGATCCTTGCGGGACATGCACGGCCGCGTGACCAGCCAGTCCGATGCCATGGGCCGCACCCTCGGATCCAGGATCAGCCGCGGCGCCGGCCAGGCCGTAGGCGCGCTGAAGAAGGTCACCCCCGCGATCCTCGGCATGGGCGCCGGGCTGCCGGTCGTCGCTGCGGTCGTCACGGCCGTGGGCGCGCTCACTGCGGGGGCGGTCGCGGCCGGGCTGGCGTTCAAGGCGTTCACCATGGCGGCGAACCCCCAGATGGAGGCCGTGCGGAACGTCGCGGACCTTGCGGCCGCTGCTGAAGAGGCGGCTGCGGAGGGCGGGGAGAAGGCTGCCGAGGCGACGAAGGCGTATCAGGACGCGCTCGCGAAGCTGCCTTCGGCAACACAGGCCACCGCGAAGTCGTTCATCGGCCTGAAATCGGACTTCAAGGCCTGGTCCGATGGCCTGTCCGGCACCACCATGCCCGTCTTCACCAAGGGCATTGAGATCCTGCGGAACCTTCTGCCGATGCTCACCCCGTTCGTGAAGGCCGCAGCCGGGGCGCTCGGCGACATGCTCGACCGTGTGGCTACCGGAGTGAAGGGCACCGGGTTCAAGGAGTGGGCCGCCGACATGGCCACGGCGTCCGGCCCGGCGCTGAAGAACTTCCTCACGGCCATCCTGAACATCGGCAAGGGCTTCGGGAGCCTGCTTCAGGCGTTCCTGCCCGCGTCAGGGAAGATGACCGGCGGCCTGGCCTCGATGACGGAGTCGTTCGCGAAGTGGGCCGCCGGGCTGAAGGGCTCCGCCGGTTTCGAGAAGTTCCTCAACACGGCCAAGCAGGGCGGGCAGATCCTCGCCAACGTGGGCAAGGCCGTCATGCAGATGGCCGAGGCAGCGAAGCCGCTGATCATGGGCTTCCTGGCCGTGTCCGGGGTGTTCTCGAAGATCATCGCGAACACCCCTGTGGACGTGCTCACGGGCGTGGGCGTCGCGATCGGTCTGATCGTGGCGGGCATGAAGCTGTACTCGGTGTACTCCGCGATCTACACGGCGGCGACGTCCGCGGCCGGCCGCGCAGCGTGGTCGTGGGCCGCGGCGATGCTCGCGAATCCGATCACGTGGATCGTCATTGGGATCATCGCGCTCATCGCCGCGATCGTGCTGATCGCGACCAAAACGACGTGGTTCCAGACCGCTTGGACCGCGGTGTGGACTGCCGTGAAGACCGCGTTCTCCACGGCCGTCAGCGGCATCATGACGGCTCTCGACTGGCTCGGACAGCTCCCCGGAAAGATCTCAACGTGGTTCGGACAGGCCAAGGACTGGGCCGTCCTCAAAATGGGCGAACTGGTCTCGTGGCTGACCGGTCTCCCAGGGCGGATCATCGGCGCGATCGCCTCGCTCGCCGGGCGGCTGGCGACCACGGCGGCCACCGCGTTCCAGCGATTCCGGACTTCCGCAGTGAACAAGGCAGTCTCCTTCATCGCGTGGGTGAAGTCCCTGCCCGGCAAGATCACCAGCGCCCTCGGGAATTTGGGCTCGTTGCTGATCGACAAGGGGAAGGACGTGGTGAGGGGCCTGCTGTCCGGCATCAAGTCGATGGGCGGCTGGCTCAAAGGACAGCTCATTTCATTCGCCAAGGGGATGATCCCTGGCCCGATTGCCAAGGCGCTCGGGATCTCGTCACCGTCGAAGCTGATGGCCAAGAGCGTAGGCCGGTGGATCCCCGCAGGCATCGTGAAGGGCATCGACGCGGGCACGCCCGCGCTGAACACGACCATGTCCAACCTGGTGACCCCGCCGGCCGTCGGGAGCATGGCGTACGGCGGCGGTGGCTCGTACGGGTCCAGCGGCAGGAACCGAGGCGAACAACTGGTGAAGGTCGTCATCACGTCCGACGGCGGGCAGGCCGGGGACGCCATCGTCAGCCTCATTCAGGAGAACGTCCGGGCCAAGGGCGGCAGCGTGCAGACCGTATTGGGGGCTGGTCACTGATGAGTGGCATCGAGCCGACCAGGGCCGCGATGCGGTGGTGCGTGGACGACGGAGACACCGAGCCGTCGTGGGGGCTGCACATCCTGGTTGACTCCGCCGAGGTGTCGCTCATGACCGCGCGGTGGCCGGACGCGCTCTGTCCGCCGACGCTGCTGGACCGGTACGACGCGCTCGCCGTCCTCGGGTACGCGGTCGTCCGCGGCGGCCCGGAGGCGTGGGAGTGGCTGGAGACCCTCGACGCGGCGGGGGGCATGTTCCTGGCCGCGTACGCGGAGGTTCGGCCGCTGCGGGTGGATGAGCTGATCTCCGAGGACGCGGAGGGCTGACGGCCCGATCAGAGGCGCGAAGGGGTGGGCATCAGTGCCCACCCCTTCGGCGTGCTCGGAGCCCTACACGGGCCGGTGGTTGTACGCCTCCAGCGTGGCCTTGTTCGTGGACGCGCTCTGGAAAACCAACTCCCACGGGCCGGTGTTCACGTCGAACTCCTTACCGAACCCCACCCACTTCCCCGTCATGCGGCGGCCGGTCGGCTCAACAAGCAACTGGATTGCCCCGTGGTAGCGGGCACCGAGGTAGTACCCCTCGGTTGCGGTCTGCTCCGTCCAGGTGCCCGTGACTACGTGGCTGTCGATCTCCAGGTCCATGGTGAGCGGGGAGTCCGACGAGCCGGGCAGGCTCCGGGCCGAGAGACGGTTCCCGTGCTGGAGCAGGACGACGTAGTGCAGGCCGGTGAACGAGGAGTCCCGGCCCGACGAGAAGTACTCGTACCTGCTGAGCCAGACGCCTGAGTAGTTGCTGCCGTTCGGCCTGGGCTCGGCGGCCGGGCCGGCGGGGGCGATGTGGCCGTTGGTGGGCTCCATGTCGTGGCCGCCGTGCCCGTCGCCGGTCACGCGGGCCACGGGGACGGACATGGCGAAGCCGAGGGATTCGATGGGGAGTCCTGTGACGGCTTCGAGGGCGCGCGCGTAGACGGGGCGGGGGGAGGCGGTGGAGCCGGACTCCCAGCGTTGTACGAGCCGCTTGTTGGCGTCGTTGGGTTGACCGGCTCGGGTGCCTGCGTCGCGTACGGCGCGGGCGAAGTCGTCCTGGGACATGAGCATTCCCATGCGCACGGCCCGAAGCGTGGCGTTCGGTGTGGTCATGCCGTCCACGGTAGGCGCCGCTAGTGAGGAATGACACCGGATTGACGCCCCGTGTGTCGCCGGTATGACGCCCCTACCGACGCCGCGCAACTCTGCGTGGTCGCGCCATCTTGAATGCGTGACCGCTACAGGGAACGATCAGCCGGGGCTCACCATCCACGTGTACCGGATCAACCCGACGACGCATGAGCGAACTCCAGTCGCGAGACGGACTCTCGCCCCGGCCACCGAGCCGATGGCATCGAGCGCCTATCCCCCCTGCCAGTGCCTCCGCTGCATTCGCGGGCCGGAGCGGTGAGCCCGATGTGGGACGCCGATCCCGAGCGCGCGCCCGGCATGTGCGCCTCTTGCGGGATCCACACGGACAACGGCGTCGTCCACCACATTCCGCGCATGTCGGGTCCGGACGTACGGATAGTCGTTCACGCCGATCCGGCGGAATGCCCGGCCACACCGCGGACCAACACCACGGCCACCTGAGACCCCCTCGTCCCGCTGATGCTGGGGAGCTCCAGCGGGACGAGGGGCTGCACCCCTTCGGCCGGTATCTGTCCCCCAGGTGCGCCGGCCGGAGGGGGCGCGGAGCCCCGGTTGCCAGCGCGTGGCCGGGGCTTACGCGCGCCCGTGTGGTCTGCTGCACCACGCACACGGCCCCCAAGACATCGCGTCTTGGGGGCCGTTCTCGTTGCGCAAGGAGGCGGGGCTACCCGCTGAAGTGGCTGATGGGGTACCACCCCCCGCAGCTCGCGCAGTAGTAGGTGGCGTGGTCGATCCGCAGCACCGTCAACAGGGAGCGGATCATGGTTCGTTCACCTCACCACGAACTACGTGGATGGTGCATCGAACCCCGCTCGGGTCGTACTCCACTCTCGCGATGCGTTCGGTCCCACCTGCGGGAACGTCGTCAACCCCTTCCGGGGAGGGCGGTGGGGGAGTGGCGGGCATATCGGACACCCGGCGTCGCGCGTACCGCCAGAGGGCGGCTGTGCCGACCACCCAGACCCCGAGGATCCCGGCAGCCGGGGAGGCGGCGAACACGGCCCCAGTGGCGCCCCCCGCGAGGACCACGAGGACGCAGGCCCCGGCCGCACGCGACGACTCCACGGGCTCCGGGGCGCGCTTCTTGGCTCCCATCAGAACGCCCCGAAGACGGTGTTCCCGAGCCAGTTCACGGCCTGCGCGAGCGGCACCGCGGCGAACCCTGCGACGCCGGACGATGTGCCGAGGGTGACGCCGCACCAGGCGCCGCGCTTGATCTCCGACCCGCTGCTGAACTTCTTCACTGCCGCGATGACGACCACGGTGAGGATGAGCATCAGGGCAACACCGGGCCCGGTGAGAGGTACGAAGGTGGGCCGCGCGGCCAGGGTGCCGGCGGTTCCGCCGACGCCCCAGACGAGCGCGACGTCGCCGAGCCAGTTGGAGAGGCCGAGTGCGGCGCTCGCGGCGGTGCCGACGATGCCGCCGACGCCGAGGGTGGTGAGGCAGCCGTAGCACCAGGCGGCGACGAACGGGAGCAGGCGGGACGCGTGCTTGACGGGGTCCTTCATGAGGGGTTTGCGGCCGGGCCACCAGGTGACGGCCTGGTACATCAGGATGCAGAGACCGATGGTGACGCCGCCGTACGTGACGTAGTTCATGTGCTGTGTCCTCAGTGGAACAGGGCGGCGACAAAGGCCGCGGCGGTGAGGATGAAGGCGACAGTCCCAGTGATGCGGGGGACGTCGGGGAGCGCCAGGAGCGCGAGACCGAGGAGCGCGAGCAGCGCGGAGGCCGCGAAGAACGCGGCGAACATCAGGCGCTCGCCAGCGCTTCGACGGCGGCCCGCTTCAGGCGCCGGCCGTACGCGTCGGACTTGCCGAGCCTGGTTCCGATGTCGGTTCCGGTGAGCGTCGGATTGGCGAGCAACCAGTTCCGCACGGTGGCCACCTGGCCGGCGAACGTGGTGTTGCCGGTGTCCTCGGACTCAAGATCGGAACCGGCGGAACCGTGGGGCGGAACCGGCGGAACCATGGTCGGTTCCGGTGGTTCCGGTGACGGGCAGTCCATCACTTTCGAGACTCCTCGAAAGTGATCACCGAGCAGGTCAGGGCCGGTTCCGGTCGTGGTTCCGGTGGTTCCGCCGAGGAGTTCCGCCACGGGCACGAACGCGCCGAGGACGGGCACCTTCGGGGCCGCCGGGGTGGGCTCGGGGGCCCGCTCCACGGTGATCGGTTCCGCCTGCGGTTCCGCTGGTTCCGGTGCCGCGTAGATCGGTTCCGGTACGGGCCGGACAATGGGGTCGCCGTACCGCTCGGCAGTCGTGGGGATATCCCTACGACTGGCCTCGGCAGTCGTTGCCTGCTGACCAACAACCGGTTCTTCGCTGAGTCGGTGGACGCGCCACAGCACCAGCGGGGCGATAGCCGACACCGCAACGATCAGCGGCCAGTCGACGGGCAGGATGCCGGACGCCACGAGATGCGACGCGGCGTTCACCGCGATCAGCGCGGCGACCACCACCATGACGTCGCGGCGTACGCGCAACGCCTTGAGGGCGTAGATGTCGAGCGCGGCCGGCACCCCGGCGGCGACGTACGTGCCGAACCCGCACGCGCGGGCCAGCTCGTACTCAGCCGAGGCGAGAACGACGAGGACAGCCACCAGGGCGCCCCACAGGAGCGGATCGCGCTTCACTGGCCCTCACCCCGCAGGGCGGTGAGCTGACGGGAGAGCTGGAGCAGGTGCGCGGCGTACTCGACGTAGACGGCGGCGAGTTCGTCCAGGCCGGCCGGGTCGAGTTCGATCCCGACGTCGTCGGAGCTGACCCAGATCCCGCGCCGCTCGGCGGTGTCGGCGAACGGCGCCTGCACGAGGCACGCCAACGCGAGGTCCTGGCCCCGGAACACGGCGATGTGGTCGGGCCCGGTGTGGAGGATGTCCGACCGGTAGCCGGGGCGGTGGTCGTGGCGGCTGGTGCACCAGTCGGGACACAGGACATGGATCAGTCCGTGGTCGGCGGTCTGGATCGTGATCCAGCGGACGCCCCTCACTGGCCGGCCTCGGTCCTCGGGGCGCCGTACGCGCGGTATCCGGTCGGGGGGTGTTCGGCCAGGCGCTCACGCAGATACTCGGTGGTCCACTCGATGCCGAGCGAGCAGCCGTCCAGCGTGTTGCGGAGCGCGATCACGGTGTGCATCACGCGGTCGGCGAGCACCTTCGCGTGCGCGTCACCGTCGCCCACCGTTGCGGGGTGCGGGATGTCGAGCGCTTCGAGAACCGTAGCGAGCAAGTCGCGTACGGGGGCGGGCTGGATAGGGTCATGCATGGGTCTGGACTCCTTGATCGGAAGGTGTCTGGATCAAGGCGCCGTCCGGTGGTTGCACACCGGGCGACGCCGCCCCGTCTCACATCCGTCTCACAGACGGCATGTCGCGGGATGGACCAGGGACAGACCTGATGGATTCAAGGGCACTACCGTGGAGCCGCTTTGGGGTACTTGGACCCGAATCGGTTCACTACGGATCAGAAGGTTGCAGGTTCGAATCCTGCCGAGTGCACAGCAGGCCGGAGGCCCCATCGAGGAATCGATGGGGCCTCCGGCGTATGCCGTGACGGCGGTCTGTCTCGGCTGGTTCGCCGCTCCCTGACGTCGTCTCCTTCTCTTCGTCTCGCTCTCAGGTGCCCGAGGTGAATTTCCCCGCAGGCGCCCCGCTATCGGTGGGCCCGAGTCTCTGTGCCTCACATTCTTCGTCGCGGGCGTAACAGAACGACGGTCGCGAGGCGTCAAGGACATGTGAGCGCAGACGCGTTACGAGGAGGGAAACCCACATGGCCGGATCGGCACAACGGTCGGCGGAGATCGAGACGTTCATGCAGGCCGTGAGCCCCGGTCTCTTCCGTGCCGCGCTGCTGGTCTGCGGTGACTGGCATCTTGCGGAGGACCTGGTCCAGACGACTCTGGGCAAGGTGTTCGTCTCGTGGAGACGGGTCCGCACGGCCGACAGTCCGCACGCCTACGTGCGCACCATCCTGATGCGCACGTACCTCTCGCATGTCCGGCTGCACCGGACGTACGAGAAGCCCGTGGACGAGCTGCCGGAGCAGCCGGCCGCCCACCACGACCCGGCCCTGCGGCTCGCGCTGGCCCAGGCGCTGGCGCGGCTGACGCCGCAGGACCGGGCTGTTGTGGTCCTGCGCTACTGGGAGGACCGAAGCGTCGCGCAGACCGCGAAGGCGCTCGGAATGAGCGCCGGGAACGTCCGCGTCCGGAGCATGCGGGCGCTGTCGAGTCTGCGGACGTCGCTGGGCGGCGAGCACGACTTTCTCGCCCGTCGCTGACCGGCACCACATCATCTTCGCGGCAGCACCGCCGCCGGGGAAGGGCTGGAGAACCCATGAAGGACACAGAACAGATGCAGCGGGACGAGCAGGAGTTCGGCCCGCGGCTGGGACACCTGCTGGAGGCGCACGCGGACGCGTACGGTCCGGCGCCGGACCTGGTGAGCGGGGGGCTCGCCCGTGGGCGGCGGCTGAAGCGGCGCAGGCAGACCCTGTGGGGTGCGGCGGCCTTCACCGTCGCGACCGGACTGACGGGTGCGATGGTCCTTACGGGGATGCTCCCGGGCGACTCGACCGGGGACAGGGCGAACCAGGCCGCCCTCACCATCCCGGACTTCTCGCTCGTGGCGAGTGAAACGTCGGCACCGGACGGCAAGGTTTCCGTCACGGGCAAGGCGACCGTGGCCACGTTGCGGGACCTGCTGCCGGACAAGCCGACGACCAGCGGGTACCAGTGGTGGGAGAACAAGGAGGGCGCCGACACGGTCAGCGCGGGCGGCCGGCTGCTCACGAGCGGCGGGAAGGCGGAGACGACGGTCAGCCTCCAGGGCAACTTCCAGCTCACCGCGTTCGACGCGCTGAGCAAGGACGCGGCGCGGGCGGCGGCCACGGATTCCGGAGCCACGGCACCGGACAAGAGCGGCGAGACGGCACCGGACAAGTCCGCGGCGGCGAAAGGGGCCACGGGGACGGACAAGACCGGGACGGACAAGACCGGGACGGACAAGACCGGGACGGACAAGACCGGGACGGACAAGAAGGTACGGCCCGCGACCAAGGCGGAGCTCAAGACCTTCTACTCCTGCGCCGACCGGGCGGTGGTTGGGGCCGGTCTCTCCTCCTGCTCAGCCCGCAACCTCGACGACGGTTCGGTGCTGATCAGCTATGAGGAGAGGTCCGGCACCCTGATCCGTCGTACCGCCGACCTGCTCCGCAAGGACGGCACCCGCATCATGCTCATCACCTCCAACAGCACGGACAGCAAGGGCGGCCCCGCCAAAATCGCCGCCCCGCCGCTGACCCTGTCCCAGCTCGCCGGGATCGCCGGGAGCGCGGACTGGCAGCCCTGGGTGGACCCTGCGGTGAACGACGGGGCGAAGAACGTCTCCTGACGCCCTTGAGGGTTGTCCGAGCGGGCGGTCGGCCGCCCTGGTCATGTCCCCGACGGGGCCCGCCGACCCAGCGGTTGGGCCTGCGGGCCCAGTTCGTCGGTTGGGCCTGGGGTTGGGTCTTGGGGCCCATGCTGGGGGGTCCGGTGGCGTCGTACTTTTCTCATGTCGCCAGCGAGACCGACCGGGAGGAAGTCGGAAGCGCGGGTGGCACCAACGACTCGTACGAGTCGGCCGGTTGTCGGCCGGCCGACACATAAGGGGAAGCTCATGTCGAACGTCACGCTGAAGGCCGCCACCAACGTCAAGCTCTACGTCGGCACCTGGGCGAACACCGCTGTCTCCGCGATCAAGCGCCGCAGCGACAAGGGTCAGGGCGCGGTCGAGTACGTCGGTGTGATCGTGCTGGTGGCGCTGATCATCGCCGCGATCGTCGGCTCGGAGGTCGACACCGCGATCGCCGACGGTCTCACCAACACGGTCGACGAGATCCTCGGCGGCGGCGAGTAACCGACCCGGACCCACTCTCACGAGACAGGGCAGACCGCATCCATCCCCGGCCAGGATGGTGGCGGACCTGCCCTTCTCGTGTTTCCGGGCCCGTGTCGAGAAGTGCGGTGTGGCTCCGACGTCTCTTGTGGAAGGCTCACGCAGGGATTCGGGACCGTGAGGGCCCGGGGCGTGGAGCCGCGAAAGGGGCAACCGTGCAGACACTGACTGCCGATGTGTTCATCTCGGCCGACGGATGGGCCGGCGGGGAGACGTCGCCCGGGTATTTCGGGTACTTCGGTCCCGATCTGGAGGAGTGGATCACTGCCGAGTCGGCCCTGCCGCAACTGGTCGTTCTCGGCCGGCGCACCTACGAAGCGCTCGCGGGACTGCCCGAGGAGGCGCGGGACGCGGGCTGGCGGCGGATGAGTGAGCTGGAGACGGTCGTGTTCTCGACGACGTTGGAGACGGCCACGTGGCCGAGCACGCGCGTCTGCCGTGACGACCTGGTTGGGGAGATCAAACGACTCAAAGCCGGGAGCGACGTTCCGCTGCGGACCATGGGAAGTCTCTCCGTGGTGCGACAGCTTCTCGGCGCGGGCCTGGTCGACCGATTGCGGCTGATGACGTTTCCCCTCCTCGTGGGGGAGTCGGGTCGTGAGCGGTTCTTCGTGGACGTTCAGTCGGCCGAGCTGGAACTGGTCGGGCACCGTGCGCTGGACGGCCGGGTGCTGCTGGTCGAGTACCGCCCGACCGGTCGCGATATTCCGCGCGCCTGAGCGACGGCCGCCCGTGGCCGCGGGCATAAACGTTTGTGAGGACGGGTGGCGGGCCGCGATCATCGCGGGATGAGTGATGTGGCGGCCGTGCAGGCCCTGGTTGTTGTCGATGTGCAGCGCGCCTTCTTCGCCGGGGAGGGGGCCGTGCCCGGGGCCCCCTCGGTGCGGGCAGCGATTGAGGGGATGCTCGGGCGGGCGCGGGAAGGTGGCGTGCTCGTCGTGCATCTCCAGAACGACGGGGATGCCGGCGCCGACGACGAGGTCGGGACCGCGGGATGGGAGCTCGCCCTGCCCGTCGTGGAGGGGGACCGCGAGGTGGTCGTGCGGAAGGAGCACGACGACGGGTTCGCGGGGACGTCGCTCGGCCGGCTGCTGGTGGCCGCCGGGGTGAAGGGGATCGCCGTGTGCGGGGTGATGTCCGAGATGTGCGTGTCGGCCACCGCGCGGACCGCGCTGGCGCGCGGGTACCGCGTCGTACTGCCCCACGACGCCCACGCGACGTACGACGTCCCGGCCGCGGAGGGCATCAGCGACGTCGTCCCGGCCGCGGCCGTGTCGCGGGTCGCCGAGTGGGCGCTCGGGGACGAGGTCGAGATCGTCGCGCGGGGTGGCGATGTGCGCTTCGGGGTGAGTACGTGAGTACCTGACCGCTCAGGCCGGCCGTGTCGGGACCGTCACGATCTGGTGCTCGTCCTCGTGGACGACCCTGCCGGGCACCACCGGGGACGTCAGCCGTACGCACGCGACGTCGTGCGCCGCCAGCAGGTCGAGATAGCCGGGCACCCGCGCGAGCAGTTCGTCCGCCGTCGACTTGAACCACGCCGTCGCACTTGCGGGGACGTGGCGTCGTACCAGTCGTTGTCCGTACGCCGGAAACTCCACCGCTCGGGGGTCAGGCCGCTGCCCCGCGCCGCCTGGGCTCCGGGTCGGGGACTGGAAGCGGATGTAGTGGATGTAGTGGAGAGTGGGGGTGGCGGGCGCGGGGGGAGGCATTGCGTACTTCTAGCAGATCGGGGTGCACCTGTGGGATGGCGGTGCGACGGGGTGCGGTGGAGTGCCGGCGGGGGTGAGCTGGTGTGGCGCGACGGGCGGCGGGAGCGGCTAGCCGCGCTCGTGTACGGGCGTGACCTGGGGTTTCGGGTCGTCGGGGAGCGGCACTGCGCCGGGGTGCGGGGGCAGGTCTGTCCCCTCGGCGCCGTCGTGGGCGGGCGGAGTACCGGTGGGCAGTGCCCGGACTGCGCGCGGCTCGACCGGTCGCGGTCGGTGGCCGCCGACACCGTCGCGGACGATCCGCGGCCGTACACGGTCTATCTGGCGTGGTTCGGGCCCGGCATGGTCAAGGTCGGCATCACCGCCGAGGCGCGCGGGCCGGCGCGGCTGCTCGAGCAGGGCGCCGTGGTGTTCACCCGGCTCGGGCGCGGGCCGCTGATGGCGGCGCGGCGGACAGAGGAGTTGCTGCGTACGGCGCTGGGTGTGCCGGACCGCGTGCCGTACGCCGCGAAGCGTGCCGTACGCGCCACCTTGCCGACCGAGGCGGATGAACGGGCCGAGGAGGTACGGGAGTTGTACGGGCGTGCTGTTGAACTCGCTGGCTGGCCCGAGTCGTTGGAGCGCGTGGAACTCGAACCCGTCGATCACCTGGGCGTGTTCGGGCTGGCCGGGACCCCGCCCGTGACGGGGGTGATCGGCGAACTGGTCGACGGAGGGCGCGTCGCCGGGCGGCTCCTGGCCGCCGCCGGGCCCGATCTGCATCTGGACTGCGGCGACGGTGCGGTGCTCGTGCTCGACACCCGGCTCGTACGGGGGTGGGAACTCCACGCGGCGGCAGGCTCGGGGAGCGTGACCGTGCCCGTACGTGACGCCCACCCCGTACGTGACGCGCACCCCGTACAGGACGGGCTGTTCTGATCGCCGACCGCCGCTGGACAGCGCGCCGACCGGATCAGAAGCTAGAGGGATGGACGATCAAGCAGCCGCGGAGATCGAGGCCGTGCGGGAGTTCCGGGACCGGCTCTCGCTGCCCGGACTCGTCGACGTACACACGCACTTCATGCCCGACCGCGTCCTGCGGAAGGTGTGGGCGTACTTCGACAGCGTCGGGCCCCTCACCGGCATGGAGTGGCCCATCACCTACCGCCACGAGGAGGACCGGCGCGTCGCGCTCCTGCGCGCGTTCGGCGTCCGCGCGTACACCTCCATGCTCTACCCCCACAAGCCCGGCATGGCCGACTGGCTCAACAACTGGGCCGCCGAATTCGCCGCGCGGACCCCCGACTGCCTGCACACCGCGACCCTCTTCCCGGAGGAGGGCGTGGAGACGTACGTACGCGAGGCCGTCGAGTCCGGCGCGCGGATCTTCAAGTCCCATCTCCAGGTGGGGAATTACGACCCCAACGACGAACTCCTCGACCACACCTGGGGGTTGCTCGCCGATGCCGCCGTGCCGGTGGTGATGCACTGCGGATCGGGCCCGCAGCCCGGCAAGTTCACCGGGCCCGAGCCCGTCGGCCAACTGCTCGCGCGCCACCCGCGACTGCGGCTGGTCGTCGCGCACATGGGGATGCCGGAGTACGGGGACTTCCTGGACCTGGCGGACCGGTACGGCGGAGTCCTGCTCGACACGACGATGGCTTTCACCGACTTCAGCGAGGCGTTCGCGCCCTTCCCGGCCGGGGCGGACGCCAAGGCCCGGCTGGCGGATCTGGGGGACCGGATCCTGCTCGGTACGGACTTCCCCAACATCCCGTATCCCTATCTCCACCAACTCGAAGTCCTCGAACGGCTCGGGCTGGGCGACGACTGGACACGCGCCGTCTGTTACGGGAACGGGGTCCGCCTCTTCGGGCTGGGGGCGGGGGGCTCCCTCTAGGCCGTGTCTCCAAAGTCCCGCCTGGCCCCCAGCCCTCCATCCCCGTTCTCAGGGAATTCACAGGAACCGGCAAGGACGTTCTCAGAGGGCCTGCGCAGTGTGGGCACCATGACCGTCACCTCGCCCAGGGGGCGTACCGAAATGATCAAGCCGGACGGGAGCCCCGTCCGGGTCCTTGTCGTGGACGACGAAGCCTCGCTCGCCGAGCTGATGTCCATGACCCTGCGCTACGAGGGGTGGGAAGTCCGCAGCGCCGGTGACGGCGCCGGCGCCCTGCGTTCGGCGCGGGAGTTCCGGCCCGACGCGGTGGTCCTGGACGTGATGCTGCCCGACATGGACGGCATCGCCGTCCTCGGACGGCTCCGCGAGGAGCTGCCGCAGGTGCCCGTCCTCTTCCTCACCGCCAAGGACGCCGTGGAGGACCGGATCGCCGGGCTCACCGCGGGCGGTGACGACTACGTCACCAAGCCGTTCAGCCTGGAGGAGGTCGTGGCACGTCTGCGCGGGCTGATCCGGCGCTCCGGCACCGCCGCCGCGCGCAGTGAATCGGCACTGGTCGTCGGCGATCTGACCCTTGACGAGGACAGCCACGACGTCAGCAGGGCGGGGCAGTCCATCCATCTCACGGCCACCGAGTTCGAGCTGCTGCGCTTTCTGATGCGCAACCCGCGGCGCGTGCTGAGCAAGGCCCAGATCCTCGACCGCGTGTGGTCGTACGACTTCGGCGGTCAGGCGAATGTCGTGGAGCTGTACATCTCGTACCTGCGACGCAAGATCGACGCGGGCCGGCCGCCGATGATCCACACGCGGCGCGGGGCGGGGTATCTGATCAAGCCCGGAGAGTAGTCCGGAGAGTAGGAGAGCAGTGGTGCGGGAACGAGTACGCGGGCGGCGCGCACGTACGGCCTCGACACGTACGGCCTCGAAGCGCTGGTCGCTGCGCACCCGCCTCGTCGTGTCGGCGGTCTCGCTGATCGCGGTCGTCGCGGCGGTCATCGGCGCGGTCACGACGATCGCGTTCCGCTCGTACCAGTACGACCAGCTCGACTCCCAGCTCCACGCGATCGCCCAACGGGCCGGCGGCCCCCACCAGCGGGCCACCCCGCCGGACGGCGTCACCCCGCCCCGGCTCCCGGACGGCAAGGAGCCGCTGCGGACCATCACCGGCGGCGGCGCCCCGATCGGTACGGTCGGCCTGGAGCTGACCGGCACCGGCCCGAGCGACATCGGCCGGGGCATGATCAGCGCCCAGACCAGCGGAGACGACCAGGGCCAGCAGGTCACCGGGCACGCGCTCACCGATGCCGAGACGGCCGCCCTGGCCACGGTCCCGCGCGACGGCGGCTCGCACACCGTGACCCTCGCCGACCTGGGCGACTACCGCGCGGAGTACGTCGACGGCGGCAACGGCTCCTTCCTCGTCGGCGTCCCGCTCAGTGGCGTCGAGGACACGATCTCGACCCTGATCGTGGTCGAGATCTGCGTCACCGTCGCCGGTCTGGTCGCCGCCGGGATCGCGGGCGGGGTGCTGGTCGGGGTGGCCCTGCGGCCGTTGCGGCGCGTCGCCACGACCGCCACGCTCGTCTCCGAACTCCCCCTGCACAGCGGCGAGGTGGCGCCCTTGACGCGGCTGCCGGACACCGAGGCCGATCCGCGTACCGAGGTCGGTCAGGTCGGCGCCGCGCTCAACCGGATGCTGGGGCACGTCGGTTCGGCGCTCGAGGCGCGCCAGGAGAGCGAGACGCGGGTACGGCGGTTCGTCGCCGACGCGAGCCACGAGCTGCGGACTCCGCTCGCCTCCATCCGCGGTTACGCCGAACTCACCCGGCGCGGCCGGGAGGAGATCGGCCCCGACACCCGGCACGCGCTGGGCCGGATCGAGGCCGAGGCGCGGCGGATGACCGGGCTGGTCGACGATCTGCTGCTGCTGGCACGGCTGGACGCCGGACGGCCGCTCGCGTACGGGACGACGGACCTCTCCCCGCTCGTCGTGGACGCGGTCGCCGACGCACGGGCGGCCGGGCAGGACCACCACTGGCGGCTGGAGCTGCCGGACGAGCCCGCGAACGTGTACGGCGACGGGCCCCGGCTCCATCAGGTGCTGGTGAACCTGCTGGCCAACGCCCGTACGCACACCCCGCCGGGGACGACCGTCACGGCGCGCGTGCGCACCACCACCGAGGGCCTGGATCCGTACGTCCTCGTGGACATCGTGGACGACGGGCCCGGTATCCCACCCGCCCTCCTCCCGCATGTCTTCGAACGCTTCGCGCGCGGCGACGCGTCCCGTTCACGCTCGGCCGGTACGGCGGGCCCGGCGGCCGACTCCACCGGTCTCGGCCTCGCCATCGTGCAGGCCGTCGTCACCGCGCACGGCGGCGACGTCCACGTACGCAGCGAGCCCGGCCGGACCGTCTTCACCGTGCGCTTCCCGGCCGACACCACCCCCGTCCCTCCCGTCCGGGCAGCCACTTTCACCACCCCCGTGGACTCACAGCCGCACCACAGGCTCACCACACGGCCATGACAGCCTGACCGTCGAGTGTCTGCCGTATGCGAACCGACACCGACACCCCGTGGGGCAGCCTCCCGGCCCGGGAACATCTCCCGGTCGAAGCGCTCGACGCGAGGGGCCCCACCGGCGTCCCCGTGCTCGATGTGACCATCCCCGTCTACAACGAGGAGCAGGACCTCGAGTCGTGCGTACGGCGACTCCACGACCACCTCGCCCGCACCTTCCCGTACCGCTTCCGCATCACCGTCGCCGACAACGCCAGCACCGACCGCACCCCCGCCGTGGCGGCCCGGCTCGCGGCGTCGATCCCCGAGGTCACCGCGTACCGGCTGGAGGAGAAGGGGCGGGGGCGGGCGCTGCGTACCGTCTGGTCGCACTCCGACTCGCCCGTCCTCGCCTATATGGACGTCGACCTGTCCACCGACCTCAACGCGCTGCTGCCGCTCGTCGCGCCGCTGATCTCGGGCCACTCGGACCTGGCGATCGGCTCGCGCCTCGCGCGCTCGTCGCGCGTCGTACGCGGCCCCAAGCGGGAGTTCATCTCGCGCGCGTACAACCTGATCCTCAAGTCCTCCCTCTCCGCGCGCTTCAGCGACGCGCAGTGCGGCTTCAAGGCCATACGGCGTGAGGTCGCCGAGCGGCTGCTGCCGATGGTCGAGGACACCGGCTGGTTCTTCGACACCGAGATGCTGGTGCTCGCCGAACGGGCCGGGCTGCGGATCCACGAGGTGCCGGTCGACTGGGTGGACGACCCGGACAGCCGGGTGCACATCGTGAGTACGGCCGTCGCGGACCTCAAGGGCGTCTGGCGGGTCGGGCGCGCGCTCGCGGTCGGCGCGCTGCCGCTCGACCGGCTCGCCCGGCCCTTCGGCGACGACCCGCGCGACCGGGGCATCAGCGGCGTACCGCGCGGACTCGCCCGCCAGTTGGTGGGCTTCTGCGTCGTCGGCGCGCTGTCCACCCTCTTCTATCTGCTGCTCTACTCCGTCTTCCGGTCGGCGGCCGGGCCTCAACTCGCCAACGCCGGAGCGCTGTTGGTGTCGGCGGTCGCGAACACCGCCGCCAACCGGCGGCTCACCTTCGGGGTACGGGGCCGGGAGCGCGCCGTACGCCACCAGGCCCAGGGGCTCGTCGTCTTCGGCATCGGTCTCGCCCTGACCAGCGGCTCGCTGGCGGCGCTCGACACGGCCTCCGGCTCCCCCGCCCACGCCACCGAACTGGCCGTCCTGATCTCCGCCAACCTCGCGGCGACGGTGCTGCGCTTCCTCCTCTTCCGCGCCTGGGTCTTCCCCGACCGGCGCGGCGACGAACAACTCGCCGCGCGGCCGGACCAGGTCCCCGCACACGGTGACGATCAACTCGCGGCCCGGCCGGACCAGGCCCCCGCCCAGGAACGGAACGCCCGATGACCCAGCCTCTCGACCCCGGCGCGCCGGCCACCCTCCACGCGGTGCCCGCCGCCCCCCACGCCCCGGCCGCCCACCCCCACCGCGCGCACCGCTCCGGCAGTCCGCGCACCACCCCCGCGGCCCTTCTGCTGCGGCTGCGCCGAGGCAGGCCCGAGGACGCGCCCTGGGTACGCCCCGCCTTCCTCGCCCTGCTGCTCGCGGCGCTGGTCCTCAACCTGTGGAGCCTCGGCGACACCGGCTACGCCAACTCCTTCTACTCCGCGGCCGTCCAGGCCGGCAGTGAGAGCTGGAAGGCGTTCTTCTTCGGCTCGTCCGACGCGGCGAACTCCATCACCGTCGACAAGCCCCCGGCCGCGCTGTGGCCGATGGCCCTGTCCGTACGCCTCTTCGGTCTCGGCTCGTGGCAGATCCTGGTGCCCGAGGCGCTGATGGGCGTCGGCACGATCGCCGTGCTGTACGCGGCGGTCCGCCGCCGCTTCAGCGCTTCGGCGGGTCTGATCGCGGGCGGGGTGTTCGCGCTGACGCCCGTCGCCGCGCTGATGTTCCGCTTCAACAACCCGGACGCGCTCCTCGCGCTGCTGATGACGGCCACCGTCTACTTCGTGCTGCGCGCGCTGGAGGGGGCGCGGACACGCTGGCTGCTGTGGGCGGGGGTCGCGATGGGATTCGCGTTCCTGACCAAGACGCTCCAGGCGTTTGTGATCCTGCCGCCGCTCGCGCTCGTGTACGCGGTGTGCGCGCCCACGACCGTACGGCGCCGGATCGGCCAACTGGCCGCCGCCGGGCTCGCGTTGGTGGTCGCCGGTGGCTGGTGGGTGGCGATCGTCGAGCTGTGGCCCGCCGCGTCCCGCCCGTACATCGGCGGCTCGCAGACCAACTCCTTCCTTGAACTCACCTTCGGTTACAACGGATTTGGCCGTATCAGCGGTGACGAGGTCGGCAGCGTCGGCGGTGGCGGGGGAGGCGGCGGAGGCGGCGGAGGCCGTGGCGGTGAGACCGGTATCGGCCGGTTGTTCAGCGACAGCGTCGGCGGTCAGATCTCCTGGCTGCTGCCCGCCGCGCTCTTTCTGCTGGTCGCCGGTCTGGTGCTGACCTGGCGGGCCAGGCGTACGGACGTCGCCCGCGCCTCGTTCCTCGTCTGGGGTGGTGCGCTGCTGATGACGGCGGGCGTCTTCTCCGTCATGGCGGGGATCTTCCACGAGTACTACACGGTGGCGCTCGCGCCGTACATCGCCGCTCTCGTCGGCATGGGCGTGACGCTGCTGTGGGAGGAGCGCGGCAAGGTCCTCGCGTCCGCCGCGCTGGGTGTGACGGTGGCGGGGACGGCGATCTGGGCGTTCGTGCTGCTCGGCCGGACGCCGGACTACGCGCCGTGGCTGCGCTGGGCCGTACTGATCGGCGGGCTGATCGCGGCTCTCGCGCTGACGGTCGTGGGCCGGATCGGGCGGGAGGGGCGGTTCCGCACGCTGGCGCCACGGTTGGCGGTGGGCGCCGTCGTGCTGGCGGTCGCGGCTTCGCTGGCGGCTCCGCTCGCGTTCACGCTGTCCACGGTCAACACACCGCACTCGGGGTCGATCGTCACGGCGGGCCCGGCGGCGGCGCGCGGCGGCGGCGGCGGTGGCCAGGGCGGTGGCGGTGGTGGCGGTGGTGGCGGCACTCCTCCGGGAGGCGCCGGCGACGACACCGCCCGCGCCCAGCGGCCCGGCGGTGGCCAAGGCGGTGGCGGTGGCGGTCGCGGCCAGGCTCCCCAGCAGGGCGGCGGCGGTGGCCAGCAGCCCCCGGCCGCGGCGGGGCAGCAGCCCGGTGGCACCGCGCAGAAGCCCGCACAAGGCGGCGGTGGAGGCGGCGCCGGCGGCGGTATGGCCGGTCTGCTCGAAGGCCAGGCCGTCAGCTCGGAGGTGGTCACGGCGCTGAAGAAGGACGCCGGTGACTACACCTGGGTCGCCGCGACGACCGGCTCCCAGAACGCCGCGACCAACCAACTCGCCACCGGGGAACCGGTGATGGCGATCGGCGGCTTCAACGGCAGCGACCCGTCCCCGACGCTCGACCAGTTCAAGCAGTACGTCGCCGACGGCAAGATCCACTACTTCTTCGGAGGCGGCGGGTTCGGCGGCGGAGGCGGCGATCAGGAGGGATCGGCGTCGTCCATCTCCACCTGGGTGCAGGAGACGTACAAGGAGGTCACCATCGGTGGCACGACCCTCTACGATCTGACCGCCACCAAGTAGCTATACGACGTAAGAGAGTTTCTTGTACGGTGTACGGGGCCACCTGGTCCCGTACACCGTAAAGGACTTTCCGTATGAAGGCGAAGGCCAAGGCGTCGGCCACCGGCACCCGCGGCACCACCCCTCTCTCGCCGGTCCCCGGCCGCCACCCCCAGCGCTGGCTGATCCTCGGCGTCATCTGTCTCGCCCAGCTCACCGTGCTCATCGACAACACCGTCCTCAGCGTCGCCATCCCCTCCCTCACCACCGAACTGCACGCGTCGACCGCCGACGTGCAGTGGATGATCAACGCCTACTCGCTCGTCCAGTCCGGCCTCCTGCTCACCGCGGGCAACGCCGCCGACCGCTACGGCCGCAAGAAGATGCTCGTCTCCGGCCTCGTGCTGTTCGGCATCGGCTCGCTGGCCGCCGGACTCGCCCAGTCCTCGGGCCAGTTGATCGCCGCCCGCGCCGGAATGGGCGTCGGCGGCGCCCTGTTGATCACCACCACACTCGCCGTCGTCGTCCAGATCTTCGACGAGGAGGAGCGCGTGAGGGCCATCGGCCTCTGGTCGACGGTCAATTCACTCGGCTTCGCCGCCGGACCGCTGCTCGGCGGCGCCGTGCTCGACCACTTCTGGTGGGGCGCGATCTTCCTCATCAACATCCCGGTCGTGGTCCTCGGCCTGATCGCCGTCGTCGCGCTCGTACCGGAGTCCAAGACCAAGCAGGGCGCCCGCCCCGACCTGCTGGGGGCGCTGCTCTCCGTCATCGGCATGACCTCCGTCGTGTACGCGATCATCTCCGGCCCCGACCACGGCTGGACGTCCGGCCAGGTGCTGCTCCCCGCGGCGGTCGGCGTGCTCGTCATGGGGGCCTTCGCGTACTGGGAACTGCGCGTCCCCTACCCGATGCTGGACATGCACTTCTTCCGCGACCAGCGCTTCGTCGGCGCCGTCGCGGGCACGCTCCTGGTCGCCTTCGGTATGACGGGCTCGCTGTTCCTGCTCACCCAGCATCTCCAATTCGTCCTGGGATACGGCCCGTTGGACGCCGGTCTGCGTACGGCACCGCTCGCCGTCACCGTCATCCTGCTGAACCTCGCGGGCCTCGGAGCCTGGCTCGTAAAGAAGTTGGGCACACCCGGCACCATCGCCGTCGGCATGTCCCTGGTGGCCGCGGGCCTCGCGGCCATCGCGGTCCTCGGCGCCGGCGGCTACAGCGGCATGCTGGCCGGACTCGTCGTGATGGGCGCGGGCGTCGGCGTCTCGATGCCCGCCATGGCCAACGCCATCATGAGCGCGATCCCCCCGGAGAAGGCGGGCGTCGGCGCGGGCGTCAACGGCACGCTCGCCGAGTTCGGCAACGGTCTGGGGGTCGCCGTACTCGGAGCCGTACTCAACTCCCGGTTCGCCGCGCTCGTACCCGCCGCCGTGGGCGCGTCCTCGCTGCCCGCCGCGCTCGCGGCCGTCGAGACGGGCCCCGGCGGGGACACGGAGCGTGCGCTGATCTCCGACGCCTTCGCCACGGGCCTGGAGACAAGCCAGTTGGTGGGCGCGGTGGCGGTGCTCGCGGGCGGTCTGCTCGCCGCGCTGCTGCTCCGCCGTGCCGAGCGGGCGGACAGACCCGAGGTATCCGCGGCATAGCATCGGACCCGCAAGAACGCGGCGAGGAACCGAGGAGGCTCATCCATGGAGTCGGCGGCCGACAAGGCCAAGCAGCCCCCGCGGACCAGTGTCTGGCTGGAGGGCAAGCCCGCCGCGCGCGGCCGTAAGAGCGAGCGTTCCGACCATCCCACCGGGCTGGACCGGGACCGGATCATCGCGGTGTCGGTACAACTGCTCGACGCGGAGGGCCCGGCCAAGTTCTCGATGCGGCGGCTGGCGGCCGAGCTGAGCGTGACGGCCATGTCCATGTACTGGTACGTGGACACCAAGGACGACCTCCTCGAACTCGCCCTGGACTCCGTCTACACGGAGATCGACACGGCCCGCGCGGCGGACGACGGGACGGACGCGGACGCGGACGCCCACGCGGAATCAGACCCCGACACGGCCTCCGACACCGCCTCCGACTGGCGCGACGACCTGCGCGCCCTCGCCGTCAACTACCGCGCCCTCCTGGTCCGCCACCCCTGGGTCTCGCCGCTCGTCGGCAAGTTCCTCAACATCGGCCCGAACTCGATGGAGTTCTCCGCCGCCGTCCAGCGGGTCATGCGCCGCACGGGCCTGCCCGCACACGGCCAGATGGGCGCGCTGGGCGCCGTTTTCCAGTTCGTCTACGGCTTCGGCACGATCGAGGGCCACTTCGTCCAGCGCTGCGCCGAGGCGGGCATGACCCAGGACCAGTACTACCGGCACGCCATGGGACGGATCAACGAACGGCCGGAGTACCGGGGCCGGTTCGAGCAGGCCGAGGAGCTGATGGAGGCGCGCGGCGGCGACACGGTCGAGGAGATGCGCGAACGGGACTTCACGTTCGCGCTCGAACTCCTCATCGCGGGCATCGAGGCGATGCGGGCGCGCTAGGCCCTGTCCGGCGGATCTTCGGGGGTCCGGGACGCCTGGCACGGCACCTCCCTGCGTTGTCGGAGTCATCCAAGTACGTCCAGTACGAGGATGATCCTCCGCCTTGCGATGCACCGCACCAGCCGCCCCGGCCTGATCCCCGAAGATCCGCCGGACAGGACCTAGCACCGCGGCCGGACGGACCCCCTACTCCGGCGGCGCCAACGTGGCCGGAAACCCACCCGTCGCGATCGGGCTCCAGCGCTCCGGTGTGACGCGGATGATCGACTTCCCCTGCCGCACCATCGCCTCGCGGTACTCGTCCCAGTCCGGGTGCTCCCCCGAGATGTTGCGGAAGTACTCGACCAGCGGCTCCACCGACTCCGGGACGTCCAGGACCTCCGCCGTACCGTCGATCTGCACCCACGGCCCGTCCCAGGTGTCCGACAGGACGATCACGCTCGCGCGCGGGTCACGCTTGGCGTTGCGCGTCTTCGCGCGCTCCGGGTAGGTGGAGACGACGATCCGGCCCGAGTCGTCCACGCCGCAGGTCAGCGGGGAGCCCTGGGGACGGCCGTCCGAACGGGTGGTCAGCAGGATGGCGTGGTGCCTGGGCCGGACGAACTCCAGCAACTCGGCGAGCGCCACGGTGGTGTTGGTAGCGATGTTCGGTGCCATGTCTCGCAGCCTACGACGCGACCGCGTCCGCCGGTCCGGGTCCGGCCTCCCGCACCACCTGGATGTCGAGTTCCACCCGAAGCGTGGCGCCGATCGCCGAGATCCCCGCCTGGACCACCTGGTTGTAGTTCATGGCGAAATCGTCGCGCCGCAGCTCCGTCGTCGCCCGGAACGCCGCCCGCACGTCGCCCCACGGGTCGGGCCCGGTCCCGAGGTACGCCAGGTCCAGCGGCACCTTCCGTACGACTCCGTGCAGCGACAGCTCGCCCCGTACCGTCCAGCGGTCCGGACCGGACCGGCTGACCCCCGTGCTGTGGTAGGTGATCTCCGGGAACCGTTCCGCGTCCAGGAAGTCCGGCGACCGCAGGTGCTTGTCGCGCATGCTGTTGCCGGTGTCGATGCTCGCGGCGTCGATGACCGCGTCGACACGGGAGTGCTCGGGCACCGCCGCGATCTCGACCCGCCCGCCGAACTCGGTGAAACGGCCCCGCACGCTGGAGATCCCGAGGTGCTGGACGACGGTGGCCACCGACGAGTGCGCGGGGTCGAGGTCCCACACACCGGGCGGCGGCAGTTCGACACCGCCCTGCCGCTCCAGGACGACCGTCCCGGCGTCGGCGACACCGCTGGAGGTGACGAACGCGGTGGCGGCGGCGGGCGCGTGGCCGACGGCCGTCACGATCACGGTGTACGGCCCCGGCGCGAGCGTCACCTCGGCGGCCACCGTCCCGTGGTCGTCCGCTTCGCCGCGCGCCACCTGGGCGCCGGTCCGGTCGGTCAGGGTCACGACGGCGTGCCGGACGGCCCAGCCGTCCGATGTCCGTACCTGTGCGTGAAGTCCCATCCCGTTGTCCCTCTTCCCGGTCGCAGTTCTCATGACGCCATTGAGGCCCATCCGGCCGACCGGCGCGGCCAGTTCGGCCGTTCGGTCACTCGACCGTCGGGTCATTTCGACGGTCGGGTCATTTCGACGGTCGGGTCATTTCGACGGTCGGGTCACTTCGACCGTCCGGCCGTCCGGCCGTCCGGCCGAGAATCGGGCCCCGGCGCGGTGGCGGCACGCCGTCCCCAGGCTGCCGCCACCGCCACCGGGGCCCCTTTCCACCGGACCGGGCACGCCTCCGCTCGGGAGCGCACCCCGCCCGGGGGCTTCGGATCACGCCCCGGACAGGACCTACTCGCCCGGGTGCGTGAGCTCGATGTCGTGGCCGTCGACGCCGTGCCCGGCCACGGTCAGGGCGCCGGCCACCGGCGGGTAGCCGGTCGCGATGACCGTGTACTCGCCCGCGTCCAGGTCCGCGAAGCCGTACGCCCCGTCGTCCCCGGTCGTCGCCGTGGCGACCACGTTCCCGGCCGCGTCGATCAGCGTGACGCGCGCGTCCGCCAGCGGACGCCGGTCGGCTCCCGCCCGGACCGTGCCCTGGACGAGCGCGCCCGCCCGCAGGACGGCCGCGACGCGGGTCACGCCCTGGGCGCCGATCTCCACCGGCAGGGCCAGCGGCCGGAAACCGGCAGCGTTCACGGCGACGGTCACCGTGCCGGGCAGCAGCTCCGCGAAGGCGAACTCGCCGCCCTCGGCGGACTTGCCGGTCGTCAGCACATCGCCGCGCACGTCGGTCACGATGACCATCGCGCCCTCGACGGGCGTATCGCCCTCCGCGCTGCGTACGGACCCGGTGAGGCCGCTCGTACCGGCGAGCAGGATGTCGTACGCCAGCGGCCCCGTCCCGACAGCCACCGTGGCGGCCTGCGGCTGGAAACCGTCCGCCGAGGCGATGAGGACGTACGAGCCGGGCTCGGGCGCGTCCACGACATACCCGCCGTCGTCCCCGGCGACCGCGCGGCCCAACTGGCGCCCGGCCGCGGAGATGAGCGTGATGGCCGCCCGTGGGACGGTCCCGCCATCGGCACCGCCCTGGCCGCCGCGTACGACGCCGTGGACGGGGATGCCGCCGGTGGCGTCCGGCGCGGGTGCCGCCGTCTCGACGGCGACGGCGACTGCGGTGACGCCGGCAGGTGCCTCGGCGCCGAGACCGACAGTCACCGGAACGGCCGGCGTGCTCTCCAGACTCTCCACCGCGTCCCCCGCGGCCCGCGTCTTCAACGCGACCTCCTTGATGAACAGCGTGACGAAGAACGCGAGCAGCGCGGCCGGCGCCGAGAAGAGGAAGACATCGGCGACGCCGTGCCCGTACGCCGCCTCGACCACGGTCCGCATCGGTCCGGGCAGCGTGTCCAGATTCGGGATGCCCCCGCCGCCCGTACCGGCGTGACCGGCCGCCGCGGCCTCCGGGCCGAGATCGGCCAGACCGTCCTTGACGTACGACGCGACCCGGTTGCCCAGCACCGCGCCCAGCGCCGAGACTCCGATCGCGCCGCCGAGGGAGCGGAAGAAGGTGACGACGGAACTCGCCGCGCCCAGGTCCTGCGGGGAGACCTGGTTCTGCGTGCACAGGACCAGGTTCTGCATCATCATGCCGATGCCGAGCCCCATGATCGCCATGAAGACCGCGATGTGCCAGTACTCGGTGTCGTAGCGGATGGTGCCCAGCAGCCCGAGACCGGCCGTCACCAGCACACCACCGGTGACCAGCCACGCCTTCCAGCGGCCGGTCTTGGTGATGACCAGGCCCGAGACCGTCGAGGACAGGAACAGCCCGCCGATCATCGGGATCGTCATCACGCCGGACATCGTGGGCGACTTGTCGCGCGCGAGCTGGAAGTACTGGCTGAAGAAGACCGTGCCCGCGAACATCGCGATACCGACGAACAGCGACGCCAGCGAGGCGAGGGTGATCGTGCGGTTGCGGAAGAGGCGCAGCGGGATGATCGGCTCGCTGGCCCGCGACTCGGTGAAGAGGAACAACGCGCCGAGCATGACCGTGCCGGCGAGCATCGCGTACGTCTGCCAGGAGACCCACTCGTACTTGTCACCGGCGAAGGTGACCCAGAGCAGCAGCAGCGAGACGGCCGCGCTGATGAGGAACGCGCCGGTCCAGTCGATCTTGACCTTGCGCCTGACCACCGGGAGCTTGAGGGTCTTCTGAAGCACGATCAGCGCGATGACGGCGAAGGGGACGCCGACGTAGAAGCACCAGCGCCAGCCGAGCCACGACGTGTCGGTGATGACACCGCCGATGAGCGGGCCGCCGACGGTGGCGACGGCGAACGTCGCGCCGAGGTAGCCGCTGTAGCGCCCGCGCTCACGCGGGGCGATCATCGCGGCCATGATGATCTGGGCGAGCGCGGTCAGACCGCCGACGCCGATGCCCTGGACGACGCGGAAGACGATCAGCGTCCCCGGGCTCTGGGCCAGTCCGGCCGCCGCCGAGGCGACCACATAGAGGGTCAGTGCTATCTGGACCAGCAGCTTCTTGCTGAACAGGTCGGCGAGCTTGCCCCACAGGGGAGTGGTCGCCGTCATGGCCAGGAGCGACGCGGTCACCACCCAGGTGTACGCGCTCTGTCCGCCACCGAGGTCGGAGATGATCTCGGGCAGGGCGTTGGTGACGACCGTCGAGGAGAGGATCGCCACGAACATGCCGAGCAGCAGACCGGAGAGCGCCTCCATGATCTGACGGTGCGTCATCGGTGTGCCGGGGTCGGCGGAGGCGGGGGAGCCGCCGCCGTGCTTGGCGTGGCCGCCCCGTACACCCGTTGGTGTGGTGGTCGTAGCCATTGAGTTCCTTGTCTTACGTCTCTTATGTCTCTTACGTCTGTCGCCGCGCGGGCGCTTCTCGCTGTACGGGCGCGGACGCGGGCTCAGGTACGGGTGGCGGGATCAGATACGGGATCAGATACAAGATCAGAGGGCGGGATCGGATACGGGATCGGATACGGGCGCGGATACGGGATCGGATTCGGGCGCCGGGTCGGCGGCGTAACGGCCGGGCCGGCAGTCGCCGAAGTTGTCGCGCAGGCGCGCCAGCATGGTGTTCAGTTGTCCGACCTCGTCGTCGGTCCAGTCGGCGAGCGTCCGTGCGAAGACCTCGGTCGTCCGTCGCGCGAGTTCGTCGAGCAGGTCGTGGCCCGCCGGTGTGAGCCGCAGGATGCGGGACCGCCGGTCGGCGAGGTCGGGTGCGCGCTCGATCCAGCCGCGCTCCGCCAAGTGCGCCACATGCCTGCTGGTCACGGACATGTCCACGGCCATCAGCTCGGCGAGGCGGCTCATCCGCATCTCGCCGTGTCGCTCCAGCACGGTGAGTACGGCGGCCGCGCCGCCCGGACAGTCGGGTGGCAGGACGCGGGAGAGTCCCCGTTTCACGGCCCCGATGGCGCTGAGCTGACGGGCCAGTTCCGCGTACTGGCTCTTGGCGGCCATGCCCCTGCCCCTCCCCATGTTGTTGCTTAGGGCAACCATAGAAGCGGTTGGTTGCTGAAGGCAAACTAAAAGAGGGCATCGGCGGTAAAGGAACCCAAAAGGCTTCGCATATGCGAGGTCAATGCCGTGCGCAGGGCCGGATCGGCCCGGAAAACGCCGCCGTACGGGCCCGGAGAGGGCCTTGGGACGCCCCCGGGGGTTGGGCGGGGTCACCGTGTTCGCTAGGGTCCTGGCCCATGGCACACAACCCCCATGCCCCGCAGGGCCCCGAGGGAAATCCCGACCCCGCGGGCAACACCCAGATGTTCCGCGCCTTTGTCGACGAGGGTGAGCCACAGCGTCGGCAGGCGCCCCAGCAGAGCGGATCGAAGACCGGACTGATCGTCGGCGTCGTGGCCGTGATCGTGATCCTGGGCGCGGTCGCCTGGCTCGCGCTCGCCTGACCGCCGACAAGCAGGTCGACGGGGGGCCGACAGGCCCCGTAACCGGTACGTCTCGCTCGTGACGGTGGCGCCCCGCTCCATGCGGGGCGCCACCGCTGCGACGACACTCCGGTGACTCCGGTGACTCCGACGAGGTGTCGTGCTCGCGGTGACGCCCGCGATCAGGCTGCGATCAGTCCGCGATGAGCCCTTCCCGCAACTGCGCGAGCGTGCGGGTCAACAGGCGTGAGACATGCATCTGCGAGATGCCGACCTCTTCGCCGATCTGGGACTGCGTCATGTTCGCGAAGAAGCGCAGCATGATGATCTGCCGCTCGCGGGGCGGGAGTTTGGCCAGCAGCGGCTTCAACGACTCCCGGTACTCCACGCCCTCCAGGGCCGTGTCCTCGTACCCCAGCCGGTCCGCGAGCGAGCCCTCGCCGCCGTCGTCCTCGGGGGACGGCGAGTCCAGCGAGGAGGCCGTGTACGCGTTCCCGACCGCGAGGCCGTCGACCACGTCCTCCTCCGACACGCCCAGCACCAGGGCGAGTTCGGGAACGGTCGGCGAGCGGTCCAGCTTCTGCGCCAGATCGTCGCTGGCCTTCGTGAGCGCCAGGCGCAGCTCCTGGAGCCGGCGGGGCACGCGCACGGACCACGACGTGTCACGGAAGAAGCGCTTGATCTCGCCGACGACGGTCGGCATCGCGAACGTGGGGAATTCCACGCCCCGTTCGCAGTCGAACCGGTCGATCGCCTTGATCAGGCCGATCGTGCCGACCTGGACGATGTCCTCCATCGGCTCGTTACGGCTGCGGAACCGGGCCGCCGCGTAACGCACCAGTGGCAGATTCAGCTCGATGAGGGTGTCACGTACGTAGGTGCGCTCCGGGCTGTCCTGGGCCAGCACCGCGAGGCGCAGGAACAGGGAGCGGGACAGAGTGCGGGTGTCGATGGCTTCCGGCTGGGACACGCGCGGTTCGGCCGCACGGTCGAGAGCATCCGGTGCATCCGGTGCCTGGTCGCCCTTGTTGAGCGTGAGCACCTTCGAGCTGCCCTGTTCTACGGACATGCCACCCCCTTGAGGTCGCTGACGGTCGCGGTGGCCGCTCCCGTCGAAGGAACGCAGCCTCCACCTGAATACCGGCGGTGGGACTGCGGCAAACGCGGTTCCAGCAGAATGTCACATGTCGTCAACACGCTGTAGCGCCAAGTCGACATATCTGCACCGGAATATGGGGGTATGCGAATTTGCTGCTGGTGGGAGCCCTGCGGGGTTACTACCCGGAAGAGCTACGCCTCGATCCTGTTTGCGGATCGCAAACGCGCGAAGCTGCGCGCGAGGAGCCTTGACACATGCATCTGGGAGACGCCCAGCTCCTGACTGATCTGTGACTGCGTCAGGTTGTTGTAGTAGCGCAGCATCAGGATGCGCTGTTCGCGCTCCGGCAGTTGTACGAGCAGATGCCGGACCAGATCGCGGTGCTCGACCCCGGCCAGCGCCGGGTCCTCGTAGCCGAGCCGGTCGAGCAGCCCCGGCAGCCCGTCGCCCTCCTGCGCGGCCTCCAGAGATGTCGCGTGGTAGGAGCGGCCCGCCTCGATACAGGCCAGGACCTCCTCTTCGGAGATCTTCAGCCGCTCGGCGATCTCGGCGGTGGTGGGCGAGCGGCCGTGAGCCGTCGTCAGGTCCTCGGTGGCACCGGTGACCTGGACCCACAGCTCGTGGAGCCGGCGCGGCACGTGCACGGTCCGTACGTTGTCGCGGAAGTAGCGCTTGATCTCGCCGACGACGGTCGGCATCGCGAAGGTCGGGAACTGCACGCCGCGGTCCGGGTCGAACCGGTCGATCGCGTTGATCAGACCGATGGTGCCGACCTGGACGACGTCCTCCATCGGCTCGTTACGGCTGCGGAAGCGGGCGGCGGCGTAACGCACGAGCGGCAGATTCGCCTCGATGAGCGCGCTGCGGACCCGGGTGTGCTCCGGGCTGCCGCGCTCCAGATCCTTGATCTGGGAGAAGAGCAGTTGTGTCAGCGCCCTGGTGTCGGCGCCCCGGGTCTGCGGCGTCGACGGCCGTGGCTCGGTCTCGCTCGGGGTCTCGACGAGGGGTGCCGCGGCTCGGGACTCGGCTCGGGGTTCGGCTCGTGACTCGGTACGGGGTTCGATCTGGGGCGGCATTTGAGGCGTTGTACTGGCCGGCACGGTCACGCCACCCCTTTGCGGTCAACTACGGTCAACTCATCCGTTCAAAAGCGGTCATAGCATCACAAGACATGCCCACTGTGTGCAAGCACCAGAAAACTCCGTGTTGACGGTGAGGCCGCTGCTCACGCCCTGCTCACGCCCTGCTCACGCGCGAAAAGCCCCACACCGCCGAGGCGTGGGGCTGGAGGGTGACGGGAGGACGGCCGCGAAGCGTCAGGAGCGCCGTCGGCTCGAAATCCGGTCGGAAGCGATCAGAACTCGTAGTCGGCGATCACCCAGGTGGCGAATTCTCGCCACTGCCCGACGCCCGCCTGATGGTCAGGGTGCTCCAGATACCGGGTCAGCGCGTCGGCGTCGGCGACCGCCGAGTTGATGGCGAAGTCGTACGCGATCGGCCGGTCGCTGATGTTCCAGCCGCACTCCCAGTACGCCAGCTCCGGGATCTTGCCGCCCAGCTCCGCGAACGCCCGCGCGCCGGCGGCCACCCGGGGCTCGTCGCGCGAGACGCCCTCGTTGAGCTTGAAGAGGACCAGGTGGCGGATCAAGGGGATCTCCTAAGTGCGGCGGGTGTCGCTTTCGGCCGCCGTTACTGTACGAGCTCGGTCATGAAGTCGCCGACACCCTCGGCCGCGCTCGCTATGCCCTCGAACCCCACCTGGACAAGATCGGCGGACCGTTCGGGTGAGGTGATGATCGTATACAGCACGAAGACAATGACCAGATAGAGCAAGATCTTCTTCGTTTGCACCATCAGCGCTGCCTCCCCTGCCGTCCCCGGTGCGATCGGTGCGATCGCGTGAGTCTAACCATACGAACAGGCCGCCCCTGAGACCGATTTCGATCACCCGCGTGACCGCTTCCGGCCAGACCGGATCGATGTGCGGTCGGCGCCGCTCGAACAGGGCGGCCGTACGCGACATATGACGCACTCACGCCGTCAGGACCTGAACGCATACTCCGCGAGACATATCGCGAACCGGATCAAATGCCCCGTGAAGTCGGTTAGTTGTTGATCGAACGGCGACCGAGGACGGCCGGTACGTGCACAACTCTTGACGTGTACGAAACACGGGAGAACCATCTGCCGTAACGAGAGAGCGCTCTCTGCTACGCCTGATTCTGCCGTACCTCTCCACCGTGCGTCCCGAACTCCCCCTCGTCGTCCGAGACTTCAGGAGATCCGCCCATGCACGCTCCGCCGTCCGTTGCACCGGTGTTCAGGAGATCAGCCCCAGTCCGCCGCCGCGGCATCGCCGCGTCAGTCGCCGCCACCCTGATCGCCTCCCTGCTGATGCTCATCCCCGGCACGACCGCCGCGAGCGCCGCACCGACCCTGCTCTCGCAGGGCAAGCCGGTGACGGTCTCCAGCACGGAGAACGGCGGCACCCCCGCCGGCGCCGCCGTCGACGGCGACAACGGCACCCGCTGGTCGAGCGCCGCTGCCGACCCGCAGTGGATCCGGATCGACCTCGGCTCCACGGTCGCGGTCAGCCAGGTCGTACTGCGCTGGGAGGCCGCGTACGCCAAGGCGTACACGATAGAGCTGTCCACGAACGGCACCAGTTGGACCGGCGCGTACTCCACCACCACCGGACCCGGTGGCAACGAGACGCTGACCATCTCCGGCGACGCCCGCTACGTACGGCTGACGGGCACCGCCCGCGCGACCCAGTACGGCTACTCCCTCTGGGAGTTCCAGGTGTACGGCGAGAGCGGCGGCCCCGGCGGCCCGATCCAGGGCGGCGGTGACCTCGGCCCGAACGTCAAGGTCTTCGACCCGTCGACGCCCAACATCCAGGGCACGCTCGACCAGATCTTCGCGCAGCAGGAGAAGGCCCAGTTCGGCACCGGCCGCTACCAACTGCTGTTCAAGCCGGGCACGTACAACAATCTCAACGCCCAACTCGGCTTCTACACCTCGATCTCCGGTCTCGGCCTCAAGCCCGACGACACGAACATCAACGGTGACGTGACCGTCGACGCCGGCTGGTTCAACGGCAACGCCACCCAGAACTTCTGGCGTTCGGCCGAGAACCTGGCCCTCAACCCGGTCAGCGGCAGCAACCGCTGGGCGGTCGCGCAGGCGGCCCCGTTCCGCCGTATGCACGTCAAGGGCGGGCTCAACCTCGCACCGAACGGCTACGGCTGGGCCAGCGGCGGCTACATCGCCGACAGCAAGGTCGACGGCCAGATCACGCCCTACTCCCAGCAGCAGTGGTACACCCGCGACAGCGCCATCGGCGGCTGGGGCAACGGCGTGTGGAACATGGCGTTCTCCGGGGTCGAGGGCGCGCCCGCGCAGACCTTCCCCAACCCGCCGTACACCACGCTGAACAACACCCCCACCTCCCGCGAGAAGCCGTTCCTGTACCTGGACGGCAACACGTACAAGGTCTTCGTGCCCGCCAAGCGCACCAACGCGCGCGGCGTCTCCTGGAACGGCACCCCGCAGGGCGAGTCCCTGCCGCTCGACCAGTTCTACGTGGTCAAGCCGGGCGCCACGGCGGCCACGATCAACGCGGCGCTCGCCCAGGGCCTGCACCTGCTGTTCACCCCGGGCATCTACCACGTCGACCAGTCCATCAACGTCAACCGGGCGAACACCGTGGTCCTCGGCCTCGGCTACGCCACGATCATCCCGGACAACGGCGTGACGGCGATGAAGGTCGCCGACGTCGACGGCGTCAAACTGGCCGGCTTCCTGATCGACGCCGGACCGGTGAACTCCCCGACGCTGCTGGAGGTCGGCCCCCCGAACGCGTCGGCCTCGCACACCGCCAACCCCACGACCGTCCAGGACGTCTTCATCCGCATCGGCGGCGCGGGCCCCGGCAAGGCGACCACCAGCATGGTCGTCAACAGCGACGACACGATCATCGACCACACCTGGATCTGGCGGGCCGACCACGGTGACGGCGTGGGCTGGGAGACCAACCGCGCCGACTACGGCCTCCAGGTGAACGGCGACAACGTGCTCGCCACCGGGCTGTTCGTCGAACACTTCAACAAGTACGACGTGCGGTGGAGCGGCGAGAACGGCCGGACGATCTTCTTCCAGAACGAGAAGGCGTACGACGCCCCGAACCAGGCGGCCATCCAGAACGGCTCCATCCAGGGCTTCGCCGCGTACAAGGTGGACGACTCGGTCGTCAACCACGAGGGCTGGGCGATGGGCAGCTACTGCAACTACACATCGGATCCGAACATCCGTCAGGAGCACGGATTCCAGACGCCGGTGAAGCCGGGGGTGAAGTTCCACAACATCCTGGTGGTCTCGCTCGGCGGCATGGGCCAGTACAACCACGTGATCAACAGCACCGGATCACCGACGTCGGGCACCTCGACGGTCCCGTCGAACGTGGTCAACTTCCCGTAACCGGTGGCGCGACGCGATCAGGGGCCGGCCTCTGATCGCGTCGCGCCGCTTACCGGAACAAAACCCACCGAAGTACCCTTCCCGAGACATCCCTCTCATCGGATCGCTCTCACCGGGAGGAAGCCATGCCCACCCGCCCCTTCCGTTTCGGCGTCAGCGTGCCGGCCATCGGATCGCGCTCCGCCTGGCAGGCCAAGGCCCGGCAGGCCGAGGACCTCGGGTACGACGTACTCCAGGTCCCCGACCACCTGGGCGCGCCGGCCCCGTTCCCCGCCCTGGTCTCCGCCGCCGACGCCACCACCACCCTGCGGCTCGGCACCCTTGTCCTCAACGCCGGCTTCTACCGGCCCGCGCTGCTGGCCAGGGACATCGCGGACACCGATCTGCTCACGGACGGCCGGCTGGAGGTCGGCCTCGGCGACGGATACGTGGAAGACGAGTTCCGTACGGCGGAGCTGCCGTACCCCCCGGCCGAGGAACGCGCCGTCAACCTGGCGCACACGGTCGCCGAACTGCACCGCATGTTCGCGACCCCGGACCAGCTCCCCAAGATCCACCGGAGCCCCACCCCACCGCTGCTGGTGGCCGGCCTCGACAACCCCACACTGCGCCTGGCGGCCCGCGAGGCGGACATCGTCGGCTTCCCGGTCATGGCACTGACGACCCCACCGGGCGCGGACCCCCAGCAGACCCTCACCGACCGCGTCGCCTACGTCCGCGCCGAGGCGGGCGCCCGCTTCGGCGCCCTGGAACTGAACCTGTTCGTGGCGGCGGTCATCCTGACCCCCACCCCCGCGGCCCTGACCCGCGTCCGCCGGAAGTCCCCGAACCTGACCGAGGACCAGGTCCTGCGCCTCCCCCAGATCCTGACGGGCCCGGTCCCCCGGATCACCGAGACCCTGCACCGCTACCGCGACACACACGGCCTGAGCTACTTCTCGGTCCGCGCCGAGCACATGACGGACTTCGCAGAGGTCATCAACGCCCTGCGCTGACCCACCGGCCCCACGCGAAGGGGCGGACCTCATGAGGTCCGCCCCTTCGTCCTACCAGCGGTAGCGGTGGGATTTGAACCCACGGTGACGGGTTACGCCACACTCGCTTTCGAGGCGAGCTCCTTCGGCCGCTCGGACACGCTACCGAGAGAGAGCTTAGCCCAAGGTGGCCCGTGCTCAGAAATCGATAATGCGGCGGTCCCGGAAGAAGTCCGTCAGCAGTTGTGAGCACTCGTCGGCGAGTACGCCGTGGATCACTTCCGGGCGGTGGTTGAGCCGGCGGTCCCGTACGACGTCCCACAGCGAGCCCGCCGCGCCCGCCTTCTCGTCGAGCGCTCCGTACACGACCCGTGCCACCCGCGACTGTACGAGGGCGCCCGCGCACATCGTGCACGGCTCCAGGGTCACCACCAGCGTGCAGTCGGTCAGCCGCCAGGCGCCGAGTCTCGCCGCCCCTCTGCGCAGGGCCAGGATCTCGGCGTGCGCGGTGGGGTCGCCCGTCAGTTCGCGTTCGTTGTGGCCCGTGGAGAGCACCGAGCCGTCCGGGGACAGCACGACGGCACCGACCGGCACATCGCCGGCCGGCGCCGCGCGTGCGGCCTGGTCCAGGGCGAGGCGCATCGGCGCCCGCCACGGGTCACGCACCGGGTCGGTCGCCGGATCTGCCTCCGGTTCGCTCACCGGCTCGCTCACCGGGTCGTGCTCGGTCACTAGCGCGCGGTCTCCAGCACCTCGGAGGCGCCGAGCGCGTCCGCGATCTCGGACATGGCGTCGGTCTCCAGCGCCAGCAACTCCGCTTCCGGCAGACCCAGGTCGGCGAGGATCGCGCGGTCGCCCGCCGGTCCCGCCGGTACGGCTCCGGGACCGGTCGCGACGGCGGAGCCGATGCTGTCGTCGGTGTCCTCCGTGTCCTCCTGATCTTCAGTCTCGCCGTCCTCGGTTCCGTCGAGGTTCAGCGTGTCCAAGGCGTCGGCGAGGTCGTCATCGTCCCCGCCGAGCAATTCGTCCGTGAGGATCTCCCCGTACGAGGAGCGTGCGGCCATGGCCGCGTCGGAGACGTAGATGCGAGGATCCTCCTCGCCCTCCACGCGGAGCACGCCGAACCAGGCGTCCTCCTGCTCGATGAAGACGAGCACCGTGTCCTCGTCCACCGAGGCTTCGCGAGCCAGGTCGGTCAGATCCGACAAGGTCTCCACGTCATCGAGCTCTGTGTCGCTCGCTTCCCACCCGTCTTCGGTGCGCGCGAGCAGTGCGGCGAAGTACACCGTGACTCTCCCACTGGTCAGAGGTGAACGATTCGGCGGTGCGCTGCGCTCTGCCCCGCCCACTTACTCGGAATCGTGGCAGAAAGCAGGCGATTGCGAGAGGTCTTCCACCGTTGCGTCGTGCAGGCATTTTTTTGGCCGGGGCCGGACGCGGGCCGGGGCCGGTGGGTGGCAGGCCCGTGGGGCGGGGGGCGGACGGTGCCCAAGTGGCGGTCCCACGACGGCCGGAGGGCCGCTGGGTGACCTGCGGGCGACTACCAGCGGAAGGTCCGCATCCGCATCTGCTGGCGCATCCGGGCCGCGCGGGCCTGGCGAGGTTTCACCCGCTCGCGCAGGGCCTTGGCCTCGTTCAACTCCCGCAGGAACTGCGCACGCCGCCGCCGGCGGGCCGCGCCGCTCTCGTCCGACACGAGATCGGGGGTCGGGGTGGTCCCCTTGTACGGGCTCGAGTCGGCCCGCCCGTCCTCCCTGTCCCCGTCCCCGTCCCCGCCGCCGTCCCGCTCCTGCGGATTGCGCCGCTGCCCGTCCGGCATCGCCGCCCCACCACCCCACGACTCGGTTGGCTGTGTCCTCGGTGTCCCCGGTGTCCCCTGTGCGTGTGTCCATTCACTTCCCTGCCGACGGGGGATTGATGCCAGCGGAGGCCGCCGGCCGGGCCACGGTTACTGTGGTGGCATGCGGATTCATGTCGTCGACCACCCGCTGGTCGCGCACAAACTCACCACGCTGCGCGACAAGCGCACCGACTCCCCTACCTTCCGACGCCTCGCCGACGAGCTGGTCACCCTGCTCGCGTACGAGGCCACCAGGGACGTGCGCACCGAGCAGGTCGACATCGAGACTCCGGTGACGCCGACCACGGGAGTGAAGCTGTCTTACCCGCGGCCTCTCGTGGTGCCGATCCTCCGGGCCGGTCTCGGCATGCTCGACGGCATGGTGCGGCTGCTGCCGACCGCCGAGGTCGGTTTCCTCGGGATGATCCGTAATGAGGAGACGCTTCAGGCGTCGACGTACGCGACCCGGATGCCCGAGGACCTTTCGGGCCGGCAGGTGTACGTACTGGACCCGATGCTGGCCACCGGCGGCACGCTGGTCGCGGCGATCCGCGAGCTGATCAAGCGCGGCGCCGACGACGTGACGGCCGTGGTGCTGCTCGCGGCGCCCGAGGGCGTCGAGGTGATGGAGCGCGAGCTGGCGGGTACGCCGGTGACGGTCGTCACGGCGGCGGTGGACGAGCGGCTGAACGAGCGCGGGTACATCGTGCCGGGGCTGGGCGACGCGGGTGACCGTATGTACGGGACGGTCGTCTAGGTCCTGTCCGGCGGATCTTCGGGGATCAGGCCGGGGCGGCTGGTGCGGTGCATCGCAAGGCGGAGGATCATTCTCGTACTGGACGTACTTGGATGACTCCGACAACGCAGGGAGGTGCCGTGCCAGGCGTCCCGGACCCCCGAAGATCCGCCGGACAGGACCTAGGGCAGGTCCTGGAGCCTGCTCAGCAGGGGCCGCCGGGGGTGGGCCTGGTCGTGGTCAGGGTGGCCAGGGTGCGGTCCGCGTCCTTCTGCACGCTCAGGCTCTTGAACGCCGTGCCGAGCAGCAGATCGACGTCCTTCGTCTTTCGCGCGTCGTGCTGGGGCTTCGCGCCCTTCAGTTGGGCGCCGAGCACCGTGAAGGACCCGTCCGCCGCCGCCGGGGCGCCCAGCAGTATTCCGGTGCCCGGGATCTTCTTGTCGAACGCCGCCGGCGCGTTGCCCACCTTGCCGATGACGAAGCCGCGCTTCTTCAGCTCGTCCGCGGTGGTCTTGGCCAGTCCGGCGCGCGGTGTCGCGTTGTAGACGTTGACCTTGATCTGGGCCGGCTTCGGCAGCGTCTTGACCGCAGCCGCCGACGCGGACGGCTTGCAGTCGGGCTCGCGGCCCGAGGCGGTCGTGGTCTTCTTCTTCGATCCGTCGTCCGCTGTGAACACGTCGACGAGCTGTACGGTCCCCCAGCCGACCAGGCCGAGGGCGACGACACCCGCGATGGCCGCGAGCACGATCCTGCGGCGGTGACGGGGAGGACGCATGCGGGGGTACTTGGCACCCGTAATGCGATATTTGCCGCCCATGCCAGGGGGGGTGAGCATGCTCATGGCCGCAGCGTAGTGCGCGGCGGTAGTGATTCCTACTAAATGATCAATAGGTTGGGCCCATGGGGGCCGGAAAGACCCCGAAAGGCTCAGTCCCGCGCCGGTTGAGGGGCCGTCAGCCCATTTCGAGCACGCGTGCGTGCAGCACTTGCCGCTGCTGGAGTGCCGCGCGGACGGCACGGTGCAGTCCGTCCTCCAGATACAGATCGCCCTGCCACTTCACGACATGCGCGAAGAGGTCTCCGTAGAAGGTCGAGTCCTCGGCGAGCAGCGTCTCCAGATCCAGTTGGCCCTTCGTGGTGACGAGCTGGTCGAGGCGGACCGGGCGCGGCGCGACATCCGCCCACTGCCGGGTACTTTCCCGGCCATGGTCGGGATACGGTCGCCCATTTCCGATGCGCTTGAAGATCACACGGAAAGCCTACCGGGCGAGCGCCTTCGGGCGCAGCCATGGCGCGGTGGTGCAAAAGGATGCATACGGGTCAAAGTAGGGGCGGTGTAAGAGTGGAACCGTCCCGTCCGGTGACGTAGCAGCCCCTTTCGCCTTCTGTCACAGCCTCCTGAGGAGGTGTGAGCGCGCGCAGCGGGCGCCGGGGGAACCTGCTCCCTCCGACGCCCGCCGTGCGTGGCTGTCAGGCCGTCAGTCGGTCAGTCGGTCAGGCCGTCAGGCCCTCGTCTCCTGGCCGTGCTCGTGATCGTGCGCGTTCGACGCGCCGACGCCGGTGTCGCCGCCCGTGGTGCGCTCCACCTTCGCCGTGGCGGCCTGCGCCGGGGCCTTCGCGGTGAGCGGGCTCAGGTCGTGGGCGTAGTGGCCCACGGCGTCGGCGATGACGTCGATGTTGACGTCGAACGCCTTCTTGTCGATGTTGTCCAGGTCGTCACAGGCCGCGTGGTAGCAGGGGTCGTACGCGACCCCGGCCTCGCCGCCGAACTTCGCCGCCTGGGCCTCGGTCTTGATGCCCTCGGCGCCGGTGAAGGTTCCCCCGGAGGGGATGCCGACCTCTATGAACGGTCCGTAGTCGGAGCGGCCGGTGAAGTCGGTGCCCTCGTGCGGCTGGTCCTTGCTGTCGAGGAAGTCGGTGATGCCCTTCTCCAACTGCGCCGAGCCCTCCGGCCCCGGGCCCTCGCCCACGCCGTCCGAGTTGTCGCCGTCGTACACGAACTGGCCGAAGTTCGGCGACGCGATCATGTCGAAGTTCAGATAGAGCTTGATCTGTGCGGCCTGCTCGGGGCTGAGGCCCTTGACGTAGTCCTCGGCACCGAGCAGCCCCAGCTCCTCCGCCGACCACCAGGCGAAGCGCACCTTGTTGGCGGGCTTCTCGCGGGACTTGGCGAGATCCAGGGCGACTTCGAGCAGACCGGCGGAGCCCGACGCGTTGTCGTTGATGCCCGCGCCCGCGGTGACGGAGTCCAGGTGGGAGCCGAGCATCACCGTGTTGGCCGCGTTGCCGCCCCTGGTCTCGGCGATGACGTTGCGGGTGGTGCGCTGCTCCTGGAGCTGACGGATGTCCAGGGAGAGCGTCACGGGGCCCGCGGCGGCCTCGGCGGCGAGCTTCGCGCCCTCGGCCTGGGTGACACCGCCGGTGGGGATCCTGGCCGCGGCCGGGTCGCCCAGGGTGCCGCTGAGGACGCCCGTGGTGTTGTTCGAGACGATCGCGGCGACGGCGCCCGCGCCGGCCGCCGTCTGCTGCTTCGTGGCGAAGTCGCAGCCGCCGCGCTGGATGAGCGCGATCTTGCCGGTGAAGGCTCCGGCGGCGTAGTCGGTGGGCTCGCAGCCGGTGGTCGCGTCGACCGGTACGACGGCGAGGCCGGCCTGTATCCCGCCCTTGGGCGTGGACTTCGTGTACGACATGGCCTTGATCTCGGAGTCGCGCGGCGTCGGCGCGGTGACCTTCAGCGTCTCGGCCTGCGTCTCGATGTACGCGAACTGGAAGGTCTCGTACGAGACGTCGTAACCGGCCTTCTTAAGGAGGCTGTACACGTACGCGGCGGAGGCGTCGTGGCCGAGCGAGCCCGCCGCGCGGTGGCCGTCGGCGGCGTCGGCGATGTCCTGGAACTTCTGGAGGTGCTTGTAGGCGTCCTTGCCGGACGCCTCCTTGACGAGCTTCTTGGAAAGCTTCGCCGCGTCCTTCGCCGGGTCGGGCCGGTTGTGCGCGGAGGCGGAGGATGCGGACAGCAGAAGCGGGGCGGCGAGCGCGGTGGCGGCTGCGACTGCCATGAGTCTGCGGGACGTTGCGTTCACAGGGGTCCTTCCGATGCGAACGAGTGCGAAACAAGCTGGAACGAGCGCGAGCGGTGTGGAGTGAAGCTAAGGAAAGTTAGCGACCTGGGGTGTCTCAGGGGAACAGATGTGCCACAAGTCATGGTCTTCCGCCCGGTGTCGGCATCCACACTCGCCGGCCGTCCGCTCAGGTTTTCGCGTGTCCGCCGGGGCTCTCGGCCGTCTTCGCCGCCTTCGCGGCACGCTTGGCCTCCTGCTTGTGCGCGCGGACCTTGGCCAGGGTCTCGGGCCCCGTGATGTCCGCCGCCGAGCGGTACGAGCCCTCGTCGCCGTACGCGCCGGCCGCCTCGCGCCAGCCCTCGGGCCGTACGCCGTACTGCTTGCCGAGCAGCGCGAGGAAGATCTGCGACTTCTGCTTGCCGTAGCCGGGGAGTTCGGTCAGCCGCTTGAACAGTTGGGCCCCGGTGGCGGCATCTCGCCACACCCCGGACGCGTCGCCGTCGTAATGCGCGACCAGGAACTGACAGAGCTGCTGTACGCGCTTGGCCATGGAGCCCGGGTAGCGGTGCACCGCGGGCTTCTCCGAGAGCAGCGCGGCGAACGCCTCGGGGTCGTACGTGGCGATCGCGTGCGCGTCCAGATCGTCACCCCCCATGCGTACGGCGATGGTGTACGGCCCCGAGAAGGCCCACTCCATGGGCACCTGCTGGTCCAGCAGCATGCCGATCAGCGCGGCCAACGGGCTGCGGCCGAGAAGTTCGTCTGCCTCGGGCTGCTGTGCGATGCGAATCGTCGTGCTCATGGGCCGATGGTGGACCGGGAGGCTTCAAGTTTGAGGGAGGCCACGCCCTGACGGTGTGTTCATATGACTGTTTTATGGCGCGGATGGCGGTACGTGGCGAGGGGTAGAGCTGGACACGGACAACTGCCGGAATCCTCCGGGAACCTCGGGAAAGGCCGCGCACCAGTGACACAGCCCTTTGAACTGCCGGATTTCTACATGCCATATCCGGCGCGCATCAATCCGCGTCTCGAGGAGGCCAGGGAGCACTCCCGGACGTGGGCCCGGGACATGGGGATGCTGGAGGGCTCCGGCATCTGGGAGCAGAGCGATCTTGACGCGCACGACTACGCGCTGCTGTGCTCGTACACCCATCCCGACTGCACAGGGCCGCAGTTGTCGCTGGTCACCGACTGGTATGTGTGGGTCTTCTTCTTCGACGACCACTTCCTGGAGATCTTCAAGAGGACGCCGGACCGCGAGGGCGGCAAGGCGTATCTGGACCGGCTCGCGGCCTTCATGCCGTTGGATCTCGCCGAGGGGTTTCCCGAGCCGACGAATCCGGTCGAGGCGGGGCTCGCCGATCTCTGGAAGCGCACGGTCCCTTCGATGTCCCTGGACTGGCGGGCCCGATTCGCCGAGAGCACCGAGAATCTGCTCAACGAATCCCTCTGGGAACTCGCCAACATCAACGCCGGGCGGGTGTCGAATCCCGTCGAGTACATCGAGATGCGCCGCAAGGTCGGCGGGGCGCCGTGGTCGGCCGGACTCATCGAGTACGCGGCGGGGGCGGAGGTACCGGCCGAGATCGCCGAATCGCGCCCGATGCGCGTCCTGCGCGACACGTTCTCCGACGGGGTCCATCTGCGGAACGACCTCTTCTCCTACCAGCGGGAGATCGAGGAGGAGGGCGAGCTGAGCAACGGCGTGCTCGTCCTGGAGACCTTCCTGAAATGCACGACGCAGGAGGCGGCCGACGCGGTCAACGACCTGCTGACGTCGCGTCTCCACCAGTTCGAGAACACGGCGCTGACGGAGCTGGGCCCGCTGTTCGTGGAGAAGGGCATCGACCCGGTCGCGGCGGCGGGGACCCTGGCGTATGTGAAGGGCCTCCAGGACTGGCAGTCCGGCGGCCACGAGTGGCACATGCGCTCCAGCCGGTACATGAACGGGGCGAACGCGGGCGGCGGCTCGGATGTCGGCGGTGGCGCAGGGGTCGGGGCGGGGGAGACTGCGGGGCCGCTGTTCTCGCTGACCCCGGTCGGGCGCGGGACGGCGGCGTCGGACTATCTCAAGAGCCTCACCAACGGCTCCCCCGCCAGGGCGCGCAGCCACAGCCACGTTCCGTATCAGCGGGTGGGGCCCTCGATCCTGCCCGCGTTCGAGATGCCGTTCGAGGCGACGCTCAGTCCGCACCTGGAGGCGTCGCGCGAGCATGTCGTTCAGTGGGCGCACCGGATGGGCATCCTTCAGGGGCAGCCCGGCATCCCCGGTTCGGACGTGTGGGACGAGGACCGGATCCGCCGTATCGACCTGCCGCTGTGCGCCGCCGGCATCCACCCCGACGCCACCCCCGAAGGGCTCGACCTGACGTCGGACTGGCTGGCCTGGGGGACGTACGGCGACGACTTCTTCCCCGTCGTGTACGGCAACACCCGCAATCTGGCGGCGGCGAAGGTCTGCAACGAACGGCTGTCGCTGTTCATGCCGGTCGACACGCTCGTCACCCCGCCGCCGATCAGCGCGCTGGAGCGCGGCCTGGCCGACCTCTGGGTCCGTACGGCCGGCCCGATGGACGAGGCCGGCCGCCGGGCCTTCCGCGCGTCCGTCGAGGACATGACGGCGAGTTGGGTCTGGGAGCTGACCAACCAGATCCAGAACCGCGTCCCGGACCCCGTCGACTACATCGAGATGCGCCGCGCGACCTTCGGCTCCAACATGACGATGAGCCTGTGCCGTATCGGCCACGGCGACGTCGTGCCGCCGGAGATCTACCGCAGCGGTCCCATGAAGTCCCTGGAGAACGCGGCGCAGGACTACGCCTGTCTGATGAACGACCTCTTCTCGTACCAGAAAGAGATCGAGTTCGAGGGCGAGGTCCACAACGGTGTCCTCGTCGTGCAGACCTTCTTCAACTGCGACTACCCGACGGGCGTTGCCATCGTCCATGACCTGATGAACGGCCGGATGCGCCAGTTCCAGCACGTTGTGGCCAACGAACTCCCTGTCCTGTACGACGACTTCGGGCTCGATGACGAGGTGCGCAAGGTTCTGGACGGCTACGTGAAAGAGCTGGAGAACTGGCTCTCCGGCATCCTCACCTGGCACCACGGCTGCCACCGCTACAAGGAGGAGGACCTGCTCCACGACCGCGCGGGCATCACGCGCTGGCTTCCACCGACCCCGAGGGGTCCGGGCACGTCGGCGACGAGAATCCACCTTCCGTCGCCGACGTCGCCGACGTCGCCGACGTCGCCGACGTCGCCGACGTCGCCGACGTCGCCGACGTCGCCGACGTCACCGGGGGCGCTGACGGACGCGTTGACGGAGGTGCTGACACCGTGACCGCCCGCCCCGGGCTTGGGTCCGGGGCGGGGGATAGTCTCGGCTCGACGTCTGTGTGGGGGAGGGGCATCGTGCGGGGGCGGTTGCTGAGCGGGCGCTACGAGTTGGGGGAACTGCTCGGGGCCGGCGGGATGGGGGAGGTCTGGCGGGCGCGGGACCGGGAGTTGGGGCGGGAGGTCGCCGTAAAGCTGCTGCTCGGACCCGGCGGTGACGGAGACCGGGAGGAGCGGCCCGAGCGGCGGGAGCAGTTGGCGCGGTTCCGGCGGGAGGCGCGCGCCGTGGCCTCGTTGGACAGCCCGCACATCGTCGCCGTACACGATCACGGTACGGACGGCGGCAGTCCGTATCTCGTGATGGCGCTGGTGGACGGCCGTACGCTGCACGAGGTTCTCGCCGAGAGCGGGCGGGCGGCGGTGGCGGACGCGCTGGGCTGGGCCGTCGACGTGTGCCGGGGGCTGGAGGTCGCCCACGCGGCGGGCATCGTGCACCGCGACATCAAGCCGGCCAACATCATGGTCACCGGCGAGGGCGTCGCGAAGGTCGTGGACTTCGGCATCGCCAAGTACACCGAGGCGCGGTCCAGCGATCCGCAGCTCACCCAGACCGGGCAGGCGCCGTTCGGCAGTGTGCTGTACATGGCGCCGGAGCGTTTTCAGCAGCGGGACGGCGACGGGCGTACGGATCTCTACGCGCTGGGCTGCGTCCTGTACGAACTCCTCGTCGGGCGACCGCCGTTCGTGGGTCACGCGGCGGGGATCATGTACAACCACCTGAACGACGAGCCGCTGCGCCCGAGCCGTGCCCGTGCCGAACTCGGTCCCGACATGGACCGGTTGATCCTTTCGCTGATGGCCAAGGACCCCGACGACCGGCCGTCGGACGCGCGGGCGGCGCGGGAGGAACTGGAGCGGGTGCGGGGGCGGGTGCGGGTGCCGTCGCCGGGTGGGGCCGGTGATGAGCCGGAGGCCGCCGGGCTTGAAGTTGAAGGCGCGGCTGAGGTTGCTGACGTCGCGGATGAGGTTGGGGGCGCCGCTGTCGCTCTCCCCGAGCCCGAGGACGTACGTCCTGCCGCTCCCGTCGTCCCGGCTCGTCGGCCGCACGTCGTCGCGAAAGTTCCCGCCCCACCCCCGCCTCCGGCGCCCGCACGGCGCCGCCCGCGTAACGCTCTCATCGCCGCCGCCGTGGCGCTCGTCGTACTCGCCATACCGACCGGGATCGCGATCTCCTCGTCTTCGTCGTCTCCCTCCGCGTCGTCCGGCGGGCCCGCGCCGGTCGGTGGCCCCAGCTCGGCAGCGGTGGACGAGTACGTCGTCGGTGTCGCGTACGACTGGTCCCTGGACGAGCAGTACGCGCGGGAGCGCGTCGCGATCGTGGAAGCCGCGTTCAAGGACGCCGAGCGCACGTCGGGCGAGAAGGTGCCGGTGCGCGTCGTCCCGGTCAAGGACGACCGGGAGACCCCGGCGACCGAGATGCTGAAGAACTATCCGGGCATGATCGCGCTGATCGGTGACACCAGCAGCGTCGACGGTGTCGAGGCGGAACTCGACCGGATCATGGCCGCCATCGACACCTGCAAGGGAAGCTCGGGTACGGACTTCGCCTTCGGCATGATGCCGTCGGAGTTCGACATGGGCGCGCAGGAAGGGCGCTATCTGACGGGCGCGTACGACGTGAAGAAGGTGATCGTCGGCTCCGAATACCACTGGGACACCGACAGCGTCGAGTACGACCCGAACGATCGCGCGCTCGGGCACGGGCTGCGCGAGGCCGGTATCGACGCCGTCGAGTCCGCGACCTACCCGGACGGCATGGACGAGGAGGACGTCGCGCGGGACGTCGCCGACCAGCGGCCGGACACGGTCACGCTGCCCAGCTACGGGGTACGCGAGGGCTGGGTCGACGCGCTCAAGAAATCCGGGCAGTTGATGGTTGTTCAGGAGGGCTACCGGGCGTCCTGCGCCACCGAGAGGGATCACGAATACGCCGACAGCGCCGACAAGTTGGTGCCGGACGGTACGTTGCGCTTCCGGTCCTTCCACGACGAGCGGCAGCCGAAGGCGGACTGCGAGCTGTTCCCGAAGGTATGCACGAGTCCGGCCGCGCTGCGCAAGATGTTCGAGGCGCGGGGCGGGGTCGAGCTGTACGACGCGGGCCTGGTGCTCGCCGCCGGGATCGGGCAGGTCAGCAAGGCCGGGGCGCTGCCGGAGCCGGACGGGCCGGACGCGGATCCCGGTCTCGTGCGGGCCTCGCTGCGGGAGGCGGTGGACGGGGTCGATGTCGAGGGGCTGCTGGGGCGGTACCGCTTCAAGGAGCATCAGGCGCTGGGCCGGCCGGTGTGGATCGATGTCCGTGAGAAGGGCGAGTGGAAGCAACTGGGGACGGTCGGCAGTCTGACCGGCTGAGCTTTCAGGCGCGGTCACGCAGGCGGGCCGCTCGCATCATCAGGTAGCGGGTCTCCGGCACGCTGAGCGTGCGGCCGGCCGCCAACTGGTAGGCGGCCAGGGCCTCTTCCGTATCGCCCGCCTTCTCCAGCAGATGGGCCCGCACCGCGTCGAGCCGGTGGTTGCCCGCCAACTCCTCCTCAAGACCCTTGAGTTCGGCCAGTCCGGCCTCCGGGCCGCGCGCCATCGCGATGGCCACCGCCCTGCTCAGCTCGGCCATCGGCTCGGGCCCGGGAGCCCGGCGTACCAACTCGTCGTACAGAGCCACGATCTGGAGCCAGTCGGTCTCCTCGGCGCTCGGCGCCTCGTCGTGCAGCGCGGCGACCGCCGCCTGCAACTGGTAGCCACCGGCGGGTCCTTGGGCCAGCGACTCCTCGACCAGCGCCGTACCCTCGGCGATCGCGGCGCGGTCCCAGCGGGTGCGGTCCTGCTCGTCCAGCGGAACGAGTTCGCCGTGCGGTCCCGTGCGCGCCGCGCTCCGCGCCTCCGTGAGCAGCATCAGCGCGAGGAGGCCGGTCACCGCGCCGTCCGTCGGCAGCAGCCGCCGTACCGCCCGGGTCAGCCGGATCGCCTCCTGCGCGAGATCCGCGCGGTGCAACTCGCTGCCGGAGGTCGCCGTATGGCCCTCGTTGAAGATCAGATAGAGCACCTGGAGCACGGTGGCGAGCCGGCGGTCGCGGTCGTCGGGGCCCGGCTGCCGGAAGGGCACGCCCTTGATCTTCTGCTTCGCCCTGCTGATGCGCTGCGCCATCGTCGACTCGGACACCAGATGCGCGCGGGCGATCTCGGCGGTGGTCAGACCGCCCACGGCGCGCAGGGTCAGTGCGGTACGGGCGGCGGCGGGCAGTTCGGGATGGCAGCAGAGGAAGAGAAGGGTGAGGGTGTCGTCCTGCGAGGGGGCGCGGCTCTCGCCGGGCGGCGGCGCGGTGAGGCCGTCCCGGGGTGTCAGTGCGGCGGCGCTCTCCTCGCGTCTGCGCCGGGCCTCCTCGCTGCGGAGCTGGTCCACGAGCCGGCGGGAGGCGATCTTGATCAGCCAGCCGCGGGGGTTGTCGGGCAGCCCGGTGGCCGGCCACTGCTGGGCGGCGGCGATGAGGGCTTCCTGGACGGCGTCCTCGGCGAGGTCGAAGTGGCCGTAGCGGCGGACGAGCGCGCCGAGGACCTGCGGCGCGTTCAGGCGCAGCAGGTCCTCGGTCGCGGTGGGGCCGGTCGGTGGGCCCGTGCCGCTGTCGGTGCCGTTGTTCGTGGCCTCGGTCGTGCTGTTGTCCGTGCCGTTGTCCGTGCCGTTGTTCGTGCCGTTGTCTGTGCTGTTGTCCGTGCCGTCGTTCACACCGCGTATTACACCTCGTCGGAACGAGGCGTGCACGGTGGCTCAGGCGTCGACGTCCGGGCCCTCCTGGATGGGCCGGATGACGACCGGGTGGACCGGGACGCCCTCGGGCTGCGGGCATGCCGCGACGCGCGCGGCGATCTCGGTGACCCGCTCCAGGCTCGCGCAGTCGAGGACCCAGTAGCCGGCCAGCAGCTCCTTCGTCTCGCCGTACGGACCGTCCGTGATCACCGGCTTGCCGTCCTTGTCCACGCCGACGTGGCGGGTCTGCGAGGGCGCGCTCAGACCGTTCGCGCTGACCAGCTCACCCGACTCGGCGAGATCGTTGTTGATCTCCCCCATGAAGGCGAACATCGCCTGGATGTCCTTCTCGTTCCAGGTCGCGCCGTGCTCGTTCGCCTTGCCGGTCATCGCGTCGTAGTCGGCCTGCGAACCCTGGACCATCATCAGATACTTCATGATGTCGCTCACTCCCTGTGTCCTGCTGTCTGCTGTCGCCCCTGCTGGGCAACTCTCACAGGGGACGTCGGAGCCGATGACGGCTTCTCGACAGCTCTCGGGATTTTTCTTCGAATCACTCTGTCGGCCCCGGGGAGCGGGGGTGTGGCGGTGGTCTTGGCGTGGAGCGTAGCGATGTTACGGAAGAGGGTAGCGTCGCTACGTCGACTGTGTTAGCGTTGTTGTTGTCGGAAGGTGAAGACCGCTATCCAGGTTCAAGGGGGCAGTGTCATGAGCGAGCAGCCGAGCCCGGCGCGTCGAGTGGCGATCGTCACTGGCGGGTCCCGCGGGATAGGCCGGGAGAGCGCGGAGCGCCTGGCGGCGGACGGACACGCGGTCGTCGTCAACTACGCGGGAAATCAGGCCGAGGCGGAGGCGACGGTGGCCGCCATCACCGACGCGGGCGGCAGAGCCATGGCCTTCCGCGCCGATGTGGCCGACGAGGTCGCGGTATCGGCTCTGTTCGACGCGGCGGAGGAGGCATTCGGCGGCGGCGGTGTCGATGTTCTCGTGCACGCGGCGGGTGTCATGTCGACCGCGCCGCTGGTCGACACCGAGTTGGACGCGCTGGACCGTATGCACCGCACCAACATCCGCGGGACGTTCGTGGTCGACCAGCAGGCCGCGCGCCGGCTGCGCGGCGGCGGGGCGATCATCAACTTCTCCAGCTCGGTGCTGGGCCTGTCCTTCCCGGGATATACGGCGTACGCGGCCAGCAAGGGTGCCGTCGAGGCGATGACGCTGATCCTGGCCAGGGAGTTGCGCGGACGGGACATCACCGTCAACGCGGTGGCGCCCGGACCGACCGCCACCGCCCTGTTCCTGGACGGCAAGGACGAGGAGACCGTTTCGAAGCTGGCCGCCCAGGCGCCGCTGGAGCGGCTCGGGCGTCCGGAGGACATAGCCGAGGTCGTCTCCTTCCTGGCCGGACCGGCGCGCTGGGTCAACGGTCAGGTGCTGCGTGCCAACGGCGGCATCGTCTGAAGGCGTCGTCTGAACGAGAGTCCTGTCATGCGTAACAGCGCTACGGAGCACTTGATACGGTCGTCCGCCATGAGCACACGAGCGCGGATCCTGGAAGTCGCGGCCCGGCTGGTCGCCGAGTCGCCCAACGGTGACGTCTCCACGCGGGCCGTGTGCGATGCCGCGCAGGTGGGTGCCCCTGCGCTCTACCGGTACTTCGGGGACAAGGAAGGGCTGTTGTCCGCCGTCGTGGACTACGGCTTCGACAGATATCTGGAGACGAAGCGGCAGCGCGCCGCGGAGGACGGGGAGGACGACCCGATAGAGGATCTGCGCAAGGGCTGGGACAGCCATGTGGAGTTCGCGCTGGACAACCCGAATCTGTACCGGCTGATGTACTCCCCCGCCATGCGTACGCCGCCGGCGGCGGCCCTGGAGTCGCACGAGATCCTTACCAGGGATCTGCGACGGGCGGCGGCGGACGGCAAGTTGCGGCTGGCGCCCGAGGCCGCCGCGCAGGTCGTCATGTCGGCCAACGTGGGAGTGGCGCTGATGCTCGTCGCCCGTCCCTCGACCTTCACCGACAGGGACACCTCCCGGCGCGTCCGTGACTCCGTGCACGCCACCGTCTTCACCCCGGAAGTGATGGCGCGGAGCGGGCCGCGAGCCACGGCCAGGACCCAACTGCCGGCGGCGGCAGCTCAGTTGAACGTCCTGCTGGGGCGGTCGGCGGAGTCGGGGCTCAGCACCGCGGAGGTGGCGCTGATGACGGAGTGGCTGCGCCGGCTCTCCACGACCTCCACGACCACCACGACCTCCGAGGACGGCGAGTAGCCGCTCCCCCTCCGCGCTCAGGGGCACGGCGTGAGCCGTCCCGTCAGGTGGGCAGATCCGCGCAGGTGTCCGAAACGGGGAGTTCGTCCGCGAGGAATACCGTCTGGGCCATCATCTTGAATCCGGACATCTTTTCGCGGAACGTCTCCACGGACTCCTCGGGGTGCACCGAATCGATCACGGCGTGCTCGCCGACGGCGTTGAACTGGTGGCTCACCCCGCGCGGGATCTGCATGTCCACGAACGAGCAGGGCGGCACGACCAGGTTGTACCGCGTCCGCACCACACCCGGTGGGGTGTCGGGCAGCGTGTCCTCGAAGGACCGCAAGGTGAAGGAAGTTACTCCGGCGACACCGGTGATCTCGAACGGGGAGAGGCTGCTCACCCGGATCCGTGTCTCCGGGCCTGTCATCATCCGTACGAATCGCAGACCGGTGTGCATATGCATACGAGAACAGACGCCACGTTCCTGAACATTGTAGAAATCCATCAGATAGCGATCGGCGAAGAAGTCGTCGAAGGGCGCTTCGAGCATATAGACATCGCCCTCCTCGAAAGTCTGGAAGCGCGTTATCCCGTCGCCGTCCGGCGTCGTGGCCCGTTCGCTTCTCTTCGCGTCCCTCACCACCTTGGTGAAGGCGTTCACCACGGCCAGGGCGATGTCTTCGGGGAGTTGGAGGACGGGCGTGACGACATTTCTCGCCGCGTCCGTGAATTCGGCGACGTCGTGGACCTCGTTCTCCGCGTTCGCCTCGCGTTTCATTCTTGTACGGGAATTGGACATGTGAATCAAGCTCCGTCGTCTAGGATCTGTCCGGTCGACATAACGAAACCACGTGCTTGTCGGGGCAGTTGGAGGGGGCCGCCGTGATCTGCCCGCACTGTCAGAAGAACCTGCGCCACCGAGAGCGAGGGGGCAGGACCTGCTCGTCCTGCAAGCGCGTCTTCGCGCTCGAGCCGAAGGACAACACGCTCCGCCTGCACGACGTCCGGATGCGCAAGCTCATCGAGAAGCTCGGCAACGGCGAGGGCCTGCGCTACACACCCACCCAGCTCTGGTACGCCGCCGCGCGCAACCGGCTGTCCACCGGAGACGTGCCGCCCGGATGCACCGCCGCCCTTCTCGTCGTGGTGACGGTTTTCCTCGTGGTGCTGATCAGTGGTATCTCCGAGTTCGACCCGGACGTGGTGGGGCCCACCGTCGGGGTGGCGGGGGCCTTCCTGGTGCTGTCTCTCCTGCTGGTGGCGCGCAGTTCGCGGCGCGCGAAGCGGACCGGCACCGTTGAGGTGCCGATGTCGCTCGACATCTTCCTGAGCGCGATCATCGACCGCTGGGTCGCCGTCCACGGCGGGCCGCCGGCCGGGCTGACGCGTGAGGGACGCACCCAGTACCCCGTGATACCCGGCGGCGGGGGGCCGGGGCCGGGGCTGGCGCTGATCTGCCCAGACCGCACCGTGCTGGCCTGCCTCGCGCTGAACGGCGCGCACAAGACGCACTCGCTCGCGCTGGCGCAGTCGGTCGACCAACTCCAGCACATACCCGGTGCGGCGGGACTGGTGGGGATAGTCATGCACGACGCCAGTCCGGCGGGGCTCGCCTTCGCGTCCGCCGCCAGGGCCGCGCTCGGTGAGCGGGTGGTGGTCGCCGGGATGCTGCCGCGCACCGTGATGGACAAGGACAACGCCGTACGGCTGCGGAAGCCGCTCGGCCCCGGGGACCTGGACGCCATCCGTACGTCGTCCGGGCTGACGGCCGCGGAGGCCGACTGGCTGGCCCGTGGCTGGTGGTCCCCGCTCGCGGCCGTACCGCCGGCGAAGCTGCTGGCCGTGGTCGCGCGGGCGGTGGACCGGGCGGAGGGGTTGGCCGACCCCGACCGGGGCCGCGCGCAGCAGGTCGGGTTCCTCACCTGGCCGACGGCGTCATGAGGGACGCGATGCTTGACCGCGTCCTGCGGACGGCGGCGGCGAGGGCCGCCGCACCGGGTCAACTGCGCTTCACCGAACGGCAGTTGTACTACGAGGTGTGCCGGGTGCTGGCGCCTTGGCACCGGGCGCCCCGGCGTACGCAGTTCACCGCGGCCCCCGCGCTGACGTACGACGCCTACCGTGACGTGCTGTGGCGTCACGGTCCCGGCTCGGTGGACGGTCTCCTGCCGCCCGTCGTGCCCAAGCCCCGGCGGACGGCCGGACGGCACACCCCGGAGCCCGACCTGTTCGACTACGGTCTGCCGAGGCTGCTGGTGTGCGAGTCCGACGACATTGCCGCCATGCTGCGGGCCAACGGGGTGCCGACGGAGTCGGCGTGCCCGGTGTACGGGGCCTCCGAACTTCCCCTCGACCAGGGCGTGTTGAGGATGCTCGCGCTGGCGGAGCAGGCGACGGTCTATCTCCTGCACGACGCGAGCGCGCGGGGGCTCACCTTCCCCGCCCGGTTCGTCCGGTCCGCCGGCATACCGGACGGAGTGCGGGTCGTCCCGCTGGGGCTGCGGCCCCGGCAGGCGGGGGCGCTGCATCTGGTGCACGGCCGTGGTCCGGCGTACGCGGCCGTTCCGGCCACCCTTCCCGCCCCCGGTGCCGCGGGTGCGGGTGCCGGTGCCGGTGCTGGCGCCGGTGCGGGTGTTGCCGGGGTCGCGCTCAGTCGCTGGGAGCGCGACTGGCTGCGGCGCGGCAGGTTCGTGGAGGTCGCTGCCGTGAACCCGGCGTCACTGCTCCGTACGGTGCACCGTCTCGTACGGGAAGTGCGCACGCCGCGCTCGCAGTTGACCGAGCTTCGGCAGGTACGCCGAGCGGGTTTCCTGAGTTGGCCCACCGCATGAGAGGAACCGCAGTGCCGCAGCAGCCGCATAGGCGGGAGATCACCTACACCGACGAACTGCTCGCCGACCGCACGGTCCACCGGCGTTACTCGGACGGCGGCCAGGAGTGGCGCAGCGCGGTCGAAGGCGGGAGCCGTCGCGTCGTGCGGTGGCGGGACGAGCGCGGTGGCTCGGGCAGCGACGAGTTGCTGGGGCGGCGGATCGTCAAGCGCGTGTACGACAACGGGCGCCGGGCGCTGTACGGCAGGGAGGCCGGTTACGGCCGGACGCTGTGGAGCGACGGGGTGCTGACGGTGAACCGGACGTCGTTCGGCGGCAAGCTGGGCACCGTCCTGGGCGCGGTCACCGCCGGTGCCGTCATCGGCGGGCTGGCCATGCCACCCGCCTTCCTCTCCCCGGAAGAGGAGGAGGAACTGCGCAGGCAGGCCGAGGCGAGCGCGTCGGGCGGGGGCGGTGACGCGGGCGGGGGCGACGTCGGCTACGGCGGCTGGGGCGACGGGTCCGGCGATACCGACGACGACTTCGGCTGAGCGGAATTGGGTTGGAGCGGGTCGGACCGGGGTGGAGTAAGCCGGTCCAACCGGCCTTGAGAACAGCGGAGTTGAGAGAGATACAGAGAGAGGGGGCGCCATGTCCCGCTGGTGTGCGTGTCTGACCGCCGACGATCCGGCCGGGCAGGTGGCGGCCATGGGTGGCCGCCCTGTGCCGGCGCGGGCAGGGCGGCGTCACGCGCTGGGCCTGCTTGATGGTCCGGGCACCGCCGCCGGGCCGTACCGGGTGGGCGACGTGTACGCGATAGGCGAGGTGACGCTCCACAACGCGCCCGAACTCCGCGCCCGGCTCGGTACGGACCCCGTCCCCCGTGACTGCTCGGACGGGGAACTGCTCCTGCGCGCCTACGTCAGGTTCGGTGCCGCCGGACTGGCTGCCGCCGACGGGATGTTCGCCCTCGCCATCGCCGAGCGCGACGAACTCGTCCTCGTACGCGACCACATGGGCGCCCGCACCCTCTTCCACGCCCGCGCCGGCACGGGCGACCGCGCAGCCTGGGCGGCGTCCACCTCCCTGCGGGCCCTCCAGCGCTGGCCCGCGCTGGCGACCGGCCTGCATCTGCCCGCCGTCCGGTCGTTCCTCACCTTCGCGTATCTCCCGGGCAGGGAGACCCTGTTGCGCGGGATTCACGAGGTGCTGCCGGGGCGGTGCGTACGGCTGAGGCCCGACGGTTCCACGGTGGAGGAGACGTACTGGGAGCCGGCCGAGGCGATCGACGAGCGCCCGGCCGCCGAACACGCCCGTGAGTTGAGGGAGTTGCTGGAGTCCGCGACCGCACGGCGGCTGCCGGTCGCCGAGCCGGTCGGCGTACTGCTCTCCGGCGGTGTGGACAGCAGCCTGGTCACCGCGCTCGCCGCCAAGCTGCACGACCAGGCCGTCAGGTCGTACTCGATCAGCTTCGGCGCCGACGCCCCCAACGAACTCGCCTACTCCGGACTGGTCGCCGCCCACTGCCACACCGAACACCGGGTCCTCACCGTGCCCGGCGAGGCGGTCGCGGCACAACTGCCGCAGACCGTGGCGCTGTTGGACAGCCCGGTCGGCGATCCGCTCACCGTGCCGAACCTGATGCTCGCCGAGGCCGTCGCGGCGGACGGCATGAGCGTGGTGCTCAACGGCGAGGGCGGCGACCCGGTGTTCGGCGGCCCCAAGAATCTGCCGATGCTCATCCACGAACTGCACCGCGACGAGCCGGGCGTGGACTCCAGGGCGCGGGCCTACGTCGACTCGTACCGCAAGTGCCACTCCGATCTGCCGGTTCTGCTGACGCCCGGTGTCCTCGCCGAACTGGACCAGGCGCCGCCCGTGACGGAGCTGCTGGCGCCGTATCTGGCGCAGGGCCGGATGACGAGCCTGCTCAACCAACTGCTGCACACCAACCTGCGGACCAAGGGCGCCCACCACATCCTCACCAAGGTGGAGCGCATCACCGCGTCCCAGGGGCTGGAAGGCCGGGCCCCGCTGTTCGACCGCGCGGTCGTGGACCACGCCTTCCGGGTGCCGCCCCGGCTCAAGCTCGCCGGTACGAGCGAGAAGTGGATCCTCAAGGAGGCGGTACGGGACCTGCTGCCGCCGACGATCGTGGACCGGCCCAAGAGCGGGATGCGGGTCCCGGTCCAGCAGTGGCTGGACGGACCCCTGCGCGAGCTGGGCCACGACCTGCTGCTCGGCAGCTCGGCGCGCGCCCGGGGCCTGTTCCGCGAGGACACGATCCGCTCGTGGCTGCGGAGGGAAGGGACGCTGCTGCCGCGCCAGGGAGGCAAGTTGTGGCTGGTCCTCACGCTGGAGCTGTGGCTGCGTTCGTTCGAGGTCGGGGCCTGAGGGTGAGGGTCTTCTGAGGAGAACTGGGCCGTGGCCGCCGTGCGTCCCACTCGATACGCTCGGGGTGAATGGAGGGCCACAAGTGGGGTGTGCGGCAGGGGAGTTCATGGTGCGTGGCGGGTCCGATCGGTGGCGGCGCGGTGCGGCCGTCGCTCTCGTGGTGGGGGTGCTGCTGGCGGGGTGTTCCGGCAGCGGTGACGCCTCCGACACGGGCGCGAAGACCCCCTCCACGAAGGGCGCGTCGACCGAGCCGGGCGCCGAAGCCAAGGGCGACGGAGGGCCCGCGCCGAGTCCGTCGGCGTCGGTCACCACCGGGCTGGACTGGACGCCCGACGACAGCAAGCGGCCCCGGACCCGCACCCAGGCCCTGCGGCTGGCCCGCAACGTCGCCGCCGAGCCCAGCCGATGGGGGAGCGGCTACGTGAAGCGGAGCCCGTACGAGAGCGACCCCGACTTCCTGGCCGTCCTCGACGGGGACTGTGTCTGGCAGCGCGAACCGCTCCCGCCCTCCGTACTGACCAGCTTCACCCGCTACAGCGAACTGCCCGCGAAGGGCGGAAAGGGCCCCATCCGGATGGCCGCCACCGTCGTCGTGCACCGCGAAGTGGCCGACGCCGAGTGGGAGATGGCGCGCACGCTCGAAGAGGCGCTGCGCTGCCCCGAACAGCGGCTCAGCGGCAGCGAGCGCATCACCGGACTGCTGTCGGCCGGCCTGCCGTTCGGCGTCGGCAACTTCGCCAGCGACGACGTGATCTCCGAGCACGGCGAGTACCACAGCGACCAACTCGGCGGCCCCCACTACTACATATGGGGCCAGAACCGGCTCGGTCAGGTCACGGTCTCGGTGGTCGGCAAGGGCTCCGAGGGCCGGACCCGGGAAGAGATCGACACCGCCGTCTTCGAGGGAACGGGCGCCATGCTCGTCGACATCCAGACGGAACTGGAGGCGGCGGAATGAGCGAGCCCCTGCTCCCCACCGACCCCGCCTCGATCGGCGGCCACCGCCTGCTGGCCCGCCTCGGCGCCGGCGGCATGGGCGTGGTCTATCTGGGCCGTACGGAGGCGGGGGCGCTGGCCGCCGTCAAGGTCATCCAGGCCGAGTACGCGGACGATCCCGGCTTCCGCGCCCGCTTCCGCCGCGAGGTCGACCTGGCGCGCCGGGTGTCGAGCCCGTGGGCGGTGCCGGTCACCGGCGCGGCGCCGGACGCGGCGGAGCCCTGGCTGGCCACCGCCTTCGTGCCCGGCCCGTCGCTCGGCGAGGCGGTCACCCGGCACGGGCCGCTGCCCGCGCGCAGCGCGCGGGCGCTGGCCCGGATGCTCGCCGGGGCGCTGGGCGCGGTCCACCAAGCGGGTCTGGTGCACCGTGACGTCAAGCCGGGCAACGTCCTGCTCGCCGTGGACGGCCCGCGTCTGATCGACTTCGGCATCGCCCGCGCGACCGACGAGACCGCGCTCACCTCCCCCGGCATCGTCGTCGGCACGCCCGGTTACCTCGCGCCCGAGCAGGCCGAGGCGCGGGGCGCCGAGGTGGGGCCGGCGAGCGACGTGTTCTCGCTGGGCTGTCTGCTCGCGTACGCGCTGACGGGACGGCCACCGTTCGGCGGCGGTTCGGCGGACGCGCTGCTCTACCGCACGGTCCACGACGACCCGGACATCGACGGGGCGTGGGGGGACGACGACCCCGAGCTGCGCCGGTTCCTGCTCGCCTGTCTGGCGAAGGACCCGGCGGAGCGGCCCACGACCGAGCGGATCGGCGCGGAGCTTGTCGAGGACGCCGTCCCCGCAGGTGCCCCGGCCGACTGGCTGCCCGAGGACGTCGTACGGGGCATCGCCGACCACGCGGCGCGGATGCTGGCGCTGCCGGACATCGAGCCGACCGTGGCGGGGGAGGCGGGGGCGGGCGATGACGGTGATCGTCAATCACCTTCCCGGCGGCGCCTGTTGGTCCTCTCCGGTGCCGCGCTGTTCGCCGTCGCGGGCGGCGGCGGGGCCTGGGCCGTCCTGCGGGGCGACGACTCCCGTACGGACGGTACGGACGGTACGGACGAGGAGTCCGGCCCGCGCTGGGCCATCGGCATCCAGGCCGACCTCTCCGGCGCGGGCAGGGCGGCGGGCCGGGCACAGGAGCAGGGCGCGCGGCTGGCGATCGAGCAGTACAACGCCCGTAAGCCGGGCAAGGACGCGACGGGCGGGCCGGACTGGCCCTTCCGACTCGCGCTCAGGACCGCCGACGACGGCGGCAGCGCCCAACGGGCCCCGGCCGCCGCCAAGAAGCTGATCGAGGACCCCGACGTACTCGCCGTGCTCGGCCCCACCACCGACACGACGGCGGAACAGGTCGTCGGCGCGTACGACGAGAGCCTGCTGCCGCTGCTGACCCTCTCGGCCGGCGGAATGATGATGACGTCGAACAAGCCCCGATCCCTCGTGCTCTGCCGGCCGGGCGACGCCGCGCTGTCCGTCCCGATCGCCGTCCACCTCGCCCAACAGGCCGCGAAGGACAAGGAGATGGGCCGACCGGGACTGCTCCAGGACCGTACGGCGCAGACGTACGCCTGGGAGTCCGCCACGATCACCTCGCTCCTGCTGCGCCAGTCCGGCATGCCGGCGTACCCCCGTGTGATCCCGGCGAACGTCGAGGACATGAAGCCCGTCGTCACCGACATCCTGAAAGCCGGTACGGGCTCCTTCGTCTACGCCGGCTACGCGCCGGGCGCGGCGAAGGTGGCGCGCGAGCTGGCGGCGGCCGGATTCGACGGGCCGCGACTGGCGTCGCAGGCCGTGCTCGACCCGCGGTTCCTGGAGCTGGCGGGCGACGCGGCCGAAGGCTGGCTGCTGACCTCGTCCTTCGTCTCCGCCGCCGACACCCCGAAGGCGGCGGACTTCAGCGCCGCGTTCCGCGAGCGCTTCGGGGGCCCGCCGCCGTACTACGCGGCCGAGGCGTACGACAGCGTGAATCTCGTGATCCGAGAGCTGGTGAAGGGGACGAAGAGTGTGAAGGGCGTGCGGACGCCGCCGAAGCGGGCGGAGTTGGTGGGTCTGCTGCGCAGGAGCACCTACGCGGGGATCACGAAGACGTACGCGTTCGATGCGGAGGAAGGGACCTTCGCCGGTCAGGGCGTGTTCCTGTACGAGGTCAAGGACGGGGCGTTCCGCTTCCTGGGCCCTGCCCCCACCGGGGCGTAACGCATGGCCGGGAGCGGGCCGTTCAAGCCGCTGAAGGCGGCCGACCCGTCCGTCGTCGGCGGCTACCGGCTGCTCGGCCGGCTCGGCGCGGGCGGTATGGGTGTGGTGTATCTGGCGCGTTCGCCGGGTGGCGGACTTCTCGCGCTCAAGGTGATCCGCGCCGAGTACGCCGCCGACCACGGCTTCCGCGTCCGCTTCCGGCGCGAGGTGGCGGCGGCGAGCAGACTGACCGGCCGCTGGGTGGTGCCGGTCGTCGCGGCGGCGGCCGAGGAGCGCGAACCGTGGCTGGCCACGGCCTTCGTGCCAGGCCCCTCGCTGGCGGAGGCCGTCACGTCGTACGGGCCGCTGGCGACGGAAACCGTCCGCGTCCTCGGCGCCCGGCTGGCCGAGGCGCTGACCGAGGTGCACGAGGCGGGGCTCGTGCACCGTGACGTCAAGCCGGGCAATGTCCTGCTGACCCTGGACGGCCCCCGGCTCATCGACTTCGGGATCGCGCGGTCCACCGGCGCCACCGCCACCGCCCTGACCGCGAGCGATGTGGTGATCGGTTCGCCCGGCTATCTGTCGCCCGAGCAGGCGCGGGCGGGCGGCGGTGAACTCGGGCCGCCGAGCGACGTGTTCTCGCTGGGGTGTGTGCTGGCGTATGCGGTGACGGGGCGCAGACCGTTCGGTACGGGGTCGGCGGCGGCGGTCCTGTTCCGTACGGTTCACGAGGAGCCGGATCTCGACGGCGTACCGCCCGAGCTGCTGGGGCTGCTGACGGCCTGTCTCGCCAAGGACCCAGGAGGCAGGCCGAGTTCGGGGGAGGTGCGGGAGGCGCTGCTGGCGGGTGCGGGGGAGCTGGACTCGGGTGGTTGGTTGCCGGGCGCGCTGACGCGGCTGGTCGCCGGGCGTTCCGCCGCCGTACTGGCCCTGCGTGACCAGCCGGACGGGGAAACAGCATCGGCCGCCCCCGCCCCCGCCCCCGCACCCGAAGCACCCGCAGCGTCCGGGCGACCCTCGCGCCGCCGGCTGCTCACCCTCGCCTCGGCGGCCGGGGTCGTCGCGGCCGGCGGGGGCCTGGCGGCCTGGGCGGCGTCCCGGCGATCGGGCGGCGGCTCCGACGCCGCCGGCTCCCTTCCCCGCTACGTCGTCGGACTCCAGGCCGACCTGTCCGGCCGGGACAAGGCGGCCGGCCGCGCACAGGAGCGAGGCGCACGGCTCGCCCTCGCCGACCACAACTCCCGTACGGACCGCCCCTTCGACCTGGCGCTGCGGGTGCTGGACGACGGCGGGGAGGCGAAGCGGGCCGTGGAGGTGGCCGACACGTTCGCCGCCGACCGCGACGTCCACGCGGTGATCGGCCCGACCGGGACCGCCGGGGTCGAGGCGGTCGTCGCGCGTTACCAGAAGGCCCTGCTGCCGCTCGTGACCGTCTCCTGCGACACCGAGGCGTTCAGCTCGGCGGGCGAGCGGGCGTTCTTCGAGCTGAGACCGGACGGGAACAGCCTGTGGGTGGGGTTCGTCGACTACCTCGTCCGTGCCAAGGACGTCCGCAGGACCGTTCTGGTGGACGACCGGGCGGCGGGGCGAGCCGGCGAGCTGCTGGTCCTGGACCTGTCCGGCGCCCTGCGCGACGCGAACGGCACGACCACCACCCGCACCGTGCCCGCCGACAGCGACGACTTCGGGCCGGTGGCCGCAGCCGTGAGCGACTTCGGCGCCGACTCGGTGGCGTACGGCGGGACGTCGCCGCGCCGGGCGGCGCTCTGCGCCCGCGCGCTGGCGGACGCGGGATTCCGGGGCGTACGGATCGCGCGCGAGCCGGTGCTCGACGCGGAGTTCGTCGCCGGTGCGGGGGCGGCGGCTGCGGCTGCGGACGGCTGGGTGTTCGTGACGACGTACGTCGGCCCTGCCGAACTGCCCACCGCGAAAGGGTTCGTGGCCTCGTACGAGAAGCGCTACGGTCCGCGCGGGGGCGAACAGGCGGACGCGGGTGGGCTGTTCGCGGTCGAGCCCTACGCCGTGGAGGCGTACGACGCGCTGAACTTCGTCGCACGGGGGATGCGCGAACTGGTCGCCACGGGTGTGGAGCGGGGCGCGATGGTGACCAGGCTTCGCGACATCACCTTCAAGGGCCTGGCCAGGACCGTCGAGTTCGAGGACGCGGCGGGCTCGTTCGTCCTCACCAACGGTCTCTTCCTGCAACGGGTGCAGGACGGCGCGGCGCACTTCCTGGGCCGTATCGGCGAGGTGAAGTAGCCCCTCCCGGCCCCTCCCTGAGGGGGATTCAACCCTCCTCCGCCCTCGCCCAGGCGAGGTAGTCCACGATCACTCCGGGCGGGTTGGCCGCCTCGGTGAGGTCGGCCTCGTATCCGGGCCGGTACATGTCGAACGGCACGATCGGTACGGGCCGCCCGAGGATCGCCGTGAGTCTGCCGCTCGTGTGCAGGTGGCGGGCGAGATCGACGCAGGCGGCGTCGAAGTGGGCGGTCAGGAGTTCGTCCGACCGCTCCTGCTCGTCGTCGTCGTCCTCCTCGTCCTCGTCCTCGTCGTCGTCCTCGTCCTCTGTCCCGGGGTCCAACTCCTCGTACCAGAGGCCGAGTTCCTTGATCTCCGCGAGATGCAGGGCGGCTCCGGCCGGGTCGTCCTTCGCCGGTTCGGGACCGTGGCCGACGACGCCCGTCGTCTCGTCCAGCGGCCAGTACGCGTAGTTCCAGCGCACCTCCGCCGGGTCCAGCCCCCCTCCCTGGCCCAGTACGCGCCGTACCTCGCTCTCGGTGTTGTAACCGATCGCGAGGTACGGATGCCGCCGGTCGAACGAGTCGTGCCGCCAGATCCGGAAGGAGATCACGTAGATCTCGCCCCTGAGCGGCACCGGAAGCGCCTCCAGTGCCCGCTCACCCGCCCGCCGCATGTGCGCCTGGAACGCTGTCATGGCGCGCACGATCCCATACGGCGGGAGACCGGAACCGGCCGGGGGGACCGGAACCGGCCGGGGGTCAGCCCTCCTTCGTGGAGTACGAGTGCGCGCCCGTCCCGGCGAGCGCACCGCCCTCCACGATCAGGTACTCGTCACGGATCGGGTTCCCGGCGAAGTACGACTCCAGGATCTCCCGCGTGCCCGCCGCGTAGCGCGCCTGCGCGGAGAGCGACGAGCCCGAGATGTGCGGCGTCATCGCGTGGTTGGGCATGGTGCGCCACGGGTGGTCGGCCGGCGCGGGCTGCGGGTACCAGACGTCGCCGCCGTAACCCGCGAGCTGTCCGCTGCGCAGCGCGCGGTCGACGGCGTCGCGGTCGACGATCTTCGCGCGCGCGGTGTTGATCAGGTACGCGCCCCGCTTCATGGTGCCGATGAGCTTGTCGTCGAACAGGCCCTCGGTCTCGGGGTGCAGCGGCGCGTTGATGGTGACGACGTCGACGTGCGGCACCATGGCGGCGGTCGACTCGTGCCAGGTGAGGTTCAGCTCCCGCTCGACGGCCTCCGGCAGACGGTGGCGGTCGGTGTAGTGCAGGCCCACGTCGAAGGGGGCGAGGCGGCGCAGCACGCCGAGCCCGATGCGGCCTGCCGCGACCGTGCCGACCTGCATGCCCTCCAGGTCGTACGAGCGCTTGACCGCGTCCGCGATGTTCCAGCCGCCGTCGAGCACGATCTGGTGCGAGGGGATGAAGTTGCGTACGAGGCCGAGGATGGTCATCACCACGTGCTCGGCGACGCTGATGCTGTTGCAGTACGTCACCTCGGCGACGGTGACGCCCTGCGAGATGGCGGCGTCCAGGTCGACGTGGTCGGAGCCGATGCCGGCCGTGATGGCGAGCTTCAGGTTCTTGGCGGTGGCGATGCGCTCGGCGGTCAGATACGCCGGCCAGAACGGCTGGGATATGACGATGTCCGCGTCGACCAGCTCGCGGTCGAAGACCGATCCCGCGCCTTCCTTGTCGGACGTGACGACGAGGGTGTGGCCGCGGCTCTCCAGGAAGGAGCGGAGGCCGAGTTCACCCGAGACGCTGCCCAGCAGATGGCCGGGGGTGAAGTCGGTCGCCTCGGGGGTGGGGGTGGTCTGGCCGCCCGGGTAGTGGTCGATGACCGGGAGGTCGTCGCGGGCGTAGGTGGTGGGCTGGCCGTCGGTCGGGTCGTCGTACAGCACACACAGGATCTTGGCCATGACGTTGCGGCTCCTCGTCCGTTGCTGCGGGAGTGCTTCGGAAGGTGCCTCCTACGGTGCTGGCCGGCGTCCGGCCTGGTCAAAGCAATCCTCTCTATGCCGGGATAGACGCGGGCTATCGCTCCGGGTCCCGGTCCGGGTCCCGGTCCGGGTCCCGGTCCGGCTCCGGCTGAGTGAGATACGTGTCGAGCAGGCCGTCCAGCACCTCACGTACGCTCACCCGGCGCGCGGTCTCCAACAGCGCCTTCGCCAGCACCGGTTCGGGGCTGCGGTCGGCGATCACCAGCCCCACGCGCGGACCGTGCGCGGGGTGCTCCAGCGGGACAACGCGCATCGTGGCGGGCACGCCGAACATATGCAGCCAGGCGTGCGAGATGACGCTCGACCAGCGGCCCACCGCCATGTGCGTGTAGAGGCCCGCGACGGTGTCGGTCTCGATGGCCGGGGTGACGGTCGCGCCTTCGGCGGCGAAGTACTCGTCCATGATCCGGCGGTTGCGCATCTGCGGTGACAGCAGGCACAGCGCCAGCCCGGCGACCTCCGCCCAGCGCACGGAGCGCTGTTCGGCGAGCGGGCTGTCGTGTGGCGTGAGGAGCAGATACCGCTCCTCGTACAACGGTGTCCTGCGCACCTGGCGCAGGCTTTCGTCGTCCAGATACGTGAGCGCGATGTCCAGCTCGAAGGAGGTCAGCCGCCGGGTGATGTCGCGCGACGACAGCGACTCCAACGAGACGCGGACGAGCGGGTGTTGCTCGCAGAAGGGCGAGGTGAGCAGGGACGCGGCGGTGAGGGCGGTGGGGATGGCGCCGAGGCGCAGCGTGCCGGTGAGACCGCCGCGCATGACCGACAACTCGTGGTGGAGCGCGTCGCGTTCGGCGAGTATCCGGTGCGCCCACAGCAGCACCCGCTCACCCTCGGGCGTCAGCCCCTCGAAGCGCCGGCCGCGCCGCACGATGGGCACGTCCAGCTCGTGCTCCAGCTTGCGTATCGCGGCGGAGAGGGAGGGCTGCGACACGAAGCAGGCGTCGGCGGCCCGCGCGAAGTGCCGCTCGCGGGCGAGCGCGACCAGATACTCCAGTTGCCGCAGAAGCACGACGACCCGCTCTCCCTTCCTCGTACCTGCCAGGCCATCCTCACGTATCGGCGGCGGTTGCGGTATGGATCGGGCTCAGGCCGTCTCGACGCCGATGTGAGTGCGGTGATGGCGCGGCCTGTCGATCTCGTCGCTCTCGTCGCTCTCGTCGATCAGCGCGATCGCGAAGTCGGCGTACGAGATGCGGGAGGCGGCGTCGCCGGGAGCCGTACGGTACGCACCCGTACGACCGCCGGTGTGGTCGAAGTCCCCGGAGGGGCTGAGCACCACCCAGTCGCACGCGTCGGCGGGGGCGGCGCGCAGGACGTCGGTGCCGGCCGCGTGGCCGAGGAGGAAGCCGCGGTGCTCCTGGGGGTAGCCGGGGGTGTCCAGGAGGAGGGCGCCGGACGCGGTCTCCAGGTTCGAGGCCAGGCCGACGCTCACGAGGCGGCGGACATCGGCGCGGGCCAGTCCGTCGAGGAGGGCGCGGGAGGCGGCGGGGTAGAAGAGGTCGGGTGCGGCGGCGGGGTCGTAGACGCTGCTGATCGCGGCGGTGTGGCCCCGCGCGAGCCGCGCGATGGTCGCGGCGTCGGTGACATCGCCCTCGACGACCTTGACGACCTTGACGACCTCGGCGAGGTCGGTGAGGTCGGTGAGGTCGGCGTGCCTGGCCGCGTCGCGTACGACCGCGGTGACCTGGTGACCGCGCCCGACCGCCTCCGCGACGGCCGCGCGCCCGCCCCTGCCGCCCGCGCCGAAGACGATGATCCGGCTCATGGGTTCTCCCGAGTCCGATGGCCGGTACCGATGTGCCGGCCGTGTATCCCGGACGATAGGGAAGAGGCTGGTTACCAACGGGGTACCGGGCGGGCTGCGGCTACGCTGGAACGGTGACCGAGCCCGAGCCGCTGGACCCCGAGATGTTCGACCCGGTGTGCCCGTCCACGCTCTCCCCAATCCACTTCGGCGACAAATGGGCCGGCCTGATCATCCGCTGCCTCGAACGGGGCCCGCGCCGCTTCTCGGAGCTGCGGATCCCGCTGCGCGGCATCACCGCGAAGGTGCTGACGCAGTCGCTCCGCGCCCTGGAACGCGACGGCCTGATCGCCCGCACGGCCCACGCGGGCCCGGCCCGCCGCGTCGACTACGCGCTCACTGCGCTGGGCCGCAGCCTCCTCGTCCCGATGGACGCGGCGTGCGCCTGGACGGGGCAGCACTGGGACGAACTGCTGGACGCCCGGGAGGCGTTCACGCCGGGGTCGGCGGTGGGGTAGGCGGTGGGGTCGGCGGGGTCCCGGAGGGGTTGATCCGGGCCGGGCCCCTCGTGTGGTCGTCAGCGTGGTCGGGGCCGATCCGCACGCACCGGATTTCCGTCCTCGGCTTGAGTGCCCAGCACAGGGGCTTGAGGCCGAGGGGCATGGCCCCTGATCCGAGTGCCGTCATGGTCGTGCTTCTTTCTCGGCGCGTACCAGTTGGGCGGCGGTCGGGCAGTATCCGCCGTCTGTGCGGGCGCGGCACGGGGTGCAGTTGTCCGCGTGGTTCATGAGCGCGTGGAGGGCGGCTTCGTCCGGTGTCGGGGTGATGGGGCCGCCCCGGTACAGGGCGATCGGCGCGGGCGGGGTTCGGGCCCGGATCTCGGTGTCGAGCGCTTCGTGCAGCGTGTCGGCGGGGGTGAGGTAGCGGGTGGCCGTGGGCGGAACTGCCCATTGCAGGCGGTAGCCCTCGGTTCGGTTGATGGGCGGGATGGCGACGTACGTGTTCTGCCCGAGGACGGAGACGTATAAGGGTGACAGTCCCCACCCGTCCGCTGAGCCGGGCCGTACGAGCCAGTACAGGCACTGGCTGGACAGGTCCTCGATGACGGCCCCGCTGGTGTCGCCGAGCCGGTCGAGCATCCCGCGCGCGTACCGGGCCGGGACACGGACCGCGTCCCAGCAGTCACCTGCGGCCGTGAGCTCGACACCGCTCCCGGCCGGGGGCAGCCATGGCGCGACGGGCCTCACGGGGACACCGCCAGACGCTCCAGGTGCGCGCACAGGGCCACGACGGAGCGTGCCAGGCACTCCGCGTGCCGCATCGGGCCGAGCGAAGTGGGGCCGGCGGACAGCCTGCGCCGGGCCTCGCCGATACCTGCTCTGGCGCGGGCATCGTCATTCTGGCCGAACCGGTGCTCCAGCTCGGGGATCAGCAAGTGCAGGTGGCCGCGCAACTGGATGATGAGCAGATCGAGTTCGTCGGCCGGAGGGGCCGCCCCGTCGCTGAGTAATCCGCCCGTTGCTGTGCGCATCGTCTCGATGTCGAGGGGGACGGGCTGGCTGATTCGGACCATGGTCGGCTCCACGTGACGGTGTGTTTTGCTCTCGTCACATCGTTCCGACAGGGCAAGGGCTGAAGTACCCCAGCCTGGGGTACTTCAGCGGCGCCATGAGCTTGACTAGTCCAACCCGAACCAAGTACTGAGCGAACGCAGTTCTTCTGTCGTCCGTCGATACTTCATCGTCAGCAGTAGGGCTGCGTCCCTGGCCATCGGCTTGTACCGGGTGACCTGTGGCGCGGCTTGGCGTGCGGACTGCAAATGCGAAAGGGCGTCTTCTCGTCTGTCCGCTGCGATGTGCACCCGAGCGACATTGATGTGATAAGCGCTCACTCGGGTTGGGGGGACCGACGCAGGTAGCTGCTGGTTCTTGTGGATCACCTTGTCCGCCTCCCCTACCTGCTGCAATTCAAGCCGGGCTTGGATCTCGTGAATTGCCAAGTTGCCTACGCCAAACACGACGCTGTGATGCCGCTGGTCGGCCACGCGAGGCGATTGGTGGAGCAGTGACCGGGCCGCGTCCAGGTGGTGCTCGGTGGCAGCCGTATCACGCTGCCTGGACGCCAGGGTGACCTCTCTCAGTCGCATGCCGCCAAGGAGGGTCACCCACTCTGCGCCCCGCCCTCGGCCGCAATCCGCAAGCTGCTCACGCGCGGCTTGCAGTACGCGAAGACCTGCCCCGTACTCGTGCGCGGACTTGAACGTCTCAACCCGCTTGTACTCGGCCAGAGCTACGAGAAGCGGGTCACCTGCGAGGCCGGCGGCCCACCGTAGGCGGTCCTCGACTTGACCCCGCAGGTCTGGGTATCCGAGTCGGTAGGTGAGCGTATGCGCCAAGTCGTAGGCCAGTGTCAGCAGACGCGCAGCCTGTTGCTGCTCTCGGCCTGTGCGCAGGTGAACCGCTGCCGTTAGTTCCTCAAGCAGCGCCGGCAGGGCCTTACCGAGCCGGGTGAGACGGCCGTCGACCCGGTGTTTCGTCACGGCTTGAAGGTCGGCGCGGAGTTCGGAAATCGCACGAGGTTGCTCGAACCAGTCGGCAGGCAGGTCCCAGTGCCGCAACGCTGCCCGGACCTCTGTGATGGGGGCGTGTACCTGTTCGTCCTGCGGGAGCTGCCGGTAGGGCTGACCCGTCAGGTCCTCCACGGTGACGTGCAGGACGCGGGCCACGCCTGCGAGGACACTGGGGGTGGGGGGGCGTTCTCCACGTTCAACCTTGCGGATCGAGCCAAGGGATAAATTGGAGTGCTCAGCGAGCTGACGTTGTGTATATCCGGCTAGTTTCCGGCGCGACGCCATCCGCGCACCAATATGAATGTCTGCGGGCTCGGGCATAATGGCTCCAGTTCTGACCTCAACACTCAGAACGGTACGCCCGGAGCCGACCGGGCGGCATCGCCCCCATCCCCAAGTGGGGTCGGAGCGCTCCTCGTTGACGCCCCCGGACACGACGAAGGCGCCCCCGTCCGACCCCTCCGACTGGAGTCGCGGGTGGGGGCGTTCTGCTGTGCGTCAGCGGAGTAAGGCGAGGACGCCGGTAGCGATACCTAACCCCCTGGCGAGGGCGGCGCTGGTCTGGACGCGGGTCGCCGGGGGTCGAGTCAGGCCGCTGTGAGGATGACGTAGCGGTCGCCCGTAGCACACGGCGTCATCTGTGTTGGGGGCAATGGCGGTTCCGGCGGAGAGTTGCGCAAGCTGACCCTGCGATGTGGACTTCCCGCATGACGACGCGAGGAGTCCTGTATCTGATCGCGTGCGCGGCCGGCCCCGCTCAGTTCGCCGACTACGGGGTTCGCCAGGCGCAGGCGCGCGGCTGGGACGTGTGCCTGGTGTTGACGCCTTCGGCGGCGCGCTGGTGGGAGCCACGCATGAAGGAACTTGAGGAGCTGACGGGGCACCGCGTGCGCTCGCAGTACAAGCTGCCCGGCGAGGCTGACGCGCTGCCGAAGGCGGACGTGATGTTGGTCGCTCCGATGTCATGCACGACGCTGAACAAGTGGGGTGGCGGGATCTCGGACACGCTCGCCATCGGGCTGCCGTCTGAGGCCGTGCACATGGGAGTCCCGGTGCTGGCGATGCCGTTCTTCAACCGGGCCCAGGGCGCACAGCCTGCTGTGGCCCGGAGCATCGCGGATCTGCGCGCGCAAGGCGTGACGTTCCTTGACGGCCCGAACGGCTACGAGGCGCATCCCCCAAAGCAGGGCAACGCGGCGGCGTACCCGTGGGAACGGGCGCTCGACGCTGTGGATGCCGTCGCCGGGCAGGCATAACAAACGTGCCGCTGCGCTGCGGGTTTCCTGTTCCCATCTGGGTTGAACAGGAAATCCCTGGTCAGATGCCTGACTGACGCCCCACGCCGGAGATAGTATCCGCGACCTGCTGTCGAGTTGAGGGGCGGACATGACGAAGCTGGCCGTGACGGGGCACATGGACCTGACCGAGGAGAGCGTGCCGCTCGTAAGGGCCGCCTTGCGCGAACTTCTGGAGCCGTACCGCGAGGACTTGACCGGCATCTCGTGCATCGCGGCCGGGGCCGACGCGCTGTTCGCCGAAGAGGTCATCGGTCTCGGTGGTCGGCTCGTCGTTGTGATCCCCTCCCAGGACTACCGGCAGACGAAGGTCAAGCCGGACCACGCCGCCGTCTTCGATCAACTCGTGGAGGGTGCGGCCGAAGTGCTGGTCATGCCGCAGGGGACCGCGAACCGAGCCGCTTACGAGGCCGCCAACCGCACGCTCCTTGCGCGCGCCGAGCGGCTCGTGGCCGTATGGGACGGCACCCCGCCTTCGGGCAAGGGTGGCGGCACGGCCGATGCCGTCGAGGAGGCGCGTGCGGCCGGGCTGGCCGTTGACGTCGTATGGCCGCAGGGTGCGGCGCGCCGCGGCTGATGCTGGGCACGACGAAGGCGCCCCTATGCCCGGCCCGACCTTGTTCGTGGCCTCCTGCGCCTTGTTCTCTCTGTCCAGGAGCGCCACGAGGGCTTCCTCGTAATCCTGCGGCAGCGCGGGCGCGACCACGGCGGCGGTTTCGGCCTTCCGAGTCTGGACAGCGAAGTAGGTCTGCGCCGCAGCGACTTCCGCCTTACGGGGGTCGCTGTTCATCGCGACCATGTACGAGCGCGTCGCAGGGTTTCGTTCGCGTCTCGCAGATCGTGTGAGAGGTCCTGGACAGAGAGGAAAGCGTTTTCGGCCAGGCTCGCGACGGCGAGTGCGTTGCCCCGCTGCGACTCCTTGCGGCCCGGCCTTGTCACCGGAACACCCCCGCTTGCGCGGGGAACCCACCTGGATGGACCCCGACCTGATGCGCACGCACGGAACACCCCCGCCTGCGCGGGGAGCACTGCGAACGAGCCCCCGACCGTAATGGCCGGGGGGCTTTGTCGTTTCCCCGCGCTCCCCGTAGCAGGCGGCCTACGATGGGTAACCCCCACGGCTCAGGGAGCGCGCATGGAGCATCACCCGGACTACCCGCCGAAGACCCCGCCGCCGCCGAAACGCCCGGTCCAGCCACCGCGCCCGACACCGGACACGAAGACCGCGACCGTGGCCGTACGGGGGCGCCATCGGATGAACATCAGCAACCGGCGCGCCGCAACCTGGGGCCTGGAGTCCGCCCCGTGGACCGTAACGAAAGCCCGCACGCACGTGGTGGACCAACTGCACACGTGGGGGTACCGGGAGGTCGATGAGATCGCGGGGGACGTGACAGCGCTCCTCATCCGCACTGCCGTTGACGACGGCGGGAAGCGTGTCAGTCTCCACCTCGCGGACCAGCGCGCGCAGGCCCTCATCGTGGTCCTCTCCCACCGGACGGGGCTCGCAGTGACCGACGAACAGGTGCTGCCCGGGGTCGCGGCCCTCGGTGCGTCGTCGTGTGGTGCGGACACTGCGGAGGATGGCCGCCGGTTGTGGGCGGTGCTGGACCTGTAGCCCGCGTACGACCGGCCCCCGACCTGATGGCCGGGGGCTTCGTCACGCCGGAACACCCCCGCCTGCGCGGGGAACACCCCGGCCAGACCGAACTCCCAATCCAGCCCACCGGAACACCCCCGCCTGCGCGGGGAACACCCGATCAGCACACACCGGATCGCGGATTTCGGCTTGAGTGCCCAGCACAGAGACTTGAGGCCGGTCTTGGTGCCGGTTCCGAGCAGCGTCATCGTCGTGCTTCCCTCTCTGCGCGTACCAGCTCGGCGGCGGTCGGGCAGTATCCGCCGTCCGTACGCACGCGGCACGGGGTGCAGTTGTACGTGTGGTCCATGAGCGTGTGCAGGGCCGCCTCGCCCGGTGTCGGGGTGATGGGGTCGCCCCGGTACAGCGCGACCGGCGCCGGCGGGGTGCGGGGGCCGCTCACCGCCTCGATCTCGGTATCGAGTGCGTCGTGCAGCGCGTCGGCGGGGGTGAGGTACCGGGTGGGCGCCGGCGGGAGTGCCCATTGCAGGCGGTAGCCCTTGGTGCGGTTGATGGGCGGGACGGCCACGTAGGTGGACCCTCCGAGGACGGAGGCGTACAGCGGGGACAGTCCCCACCCGTCTGCCGATCCGGGCCGTACGAGCCAGTACAGGCACTGGCTGGCCAGGTCCTCGATAACGGCGCCGTTGGTGTCGCCGAGACGGTCGAGGATGCTGCGCGCGTAACGGGCCGGGACACGCACCGCGTCCCAGGAGTTCCCGGCGGCGGTGAGTTCGACGGTGGTTCCCGCCGGGGGCAGCCACGGGGCAACGGGCCGTGTCACGGCGACACCGCCAGACGCTCCAGGTGCGCGCACAACGCCTGCACGGAGCGGGCCAGACACTGCGCGTGCCGCATCGGTCCGAGCGCGCTCGGGCCGCCCGACAACCTGCGGCGTGCCTCGCCGATACCCGCCAGCGCGCGCGGGTCGCCGCGACCGGCGCCCTGTCGCATCGTCTGCTCAAGCTCGGTGATCAACAGGTCCACGTGGCCGCGCAGTTGCAGCGTGAGACGGTCCAGACCCTCAACATCCGGAGGGAACGCGCTGCCATCGAGTAACCCGCCCGCTCTGCCGAGCATGGTTTCGGTGTCCAACGGCGAACGTTCCTCGGCGGTTGTCTCCTGGCGCACGGCGCCCCCTCGGCTCACGGTCAGTGTGTGATCTGAGCCACTGACGTTAGAGACCGAGGGGTGACACTAGGGCTACAGTCTGTATCCCTCTTGAGTCAGACGACGCCGAGCCTGATACCCAACTCGGCGAGCTGGCCCCACTTCTGAGTGCGGATCATGGTCCCGACTGTCTCTCGGACACCGGCGTGCATCCGGGTTGCCTGCGGGGCCAGGCGCTCGGCGGTCAGGAAGGCTTCCAGTGCCTTGTCACGCTGCCCGTTGTAGAAGTGGGCGCGCCCCACATCAATGTGATGGTGGCTCGCGCGCTCGGAAGAGTAGCCCTCGGGCAGCTTCACCCGCTGGGCCCGGTCGACGGCGGCGCGGCCGGCGCCCAACTCGACCGGTAGGGAGACGCCCCAGATCGCCGTGTTGGTCGGCCCGAAGTGCATCTGCCAGTCGTTCCGGTCCGCGCCGAGCTGATCGGCCACCTTCACGGCCCGGTGCCAGTGACGGTCGGCACGCTTCGCATCGGCAGCGCGCGCCGCGTTGAGAGCTGCTTTCAGCTCGAACGCGCCCGTCAGCGAGACGGCTTCGGGGCCGGGTGCCTGGATCTTGCCGAGACTGGAAAGGGCGTCCTCGATGATGGCACCGGCCTCGTCGTGCTCGCCGATCGCGAGGAATTCACCCGCCTCCGACCAGCGGCTGGCCAGGATCCGCAGCGGATTCTCGGTCTCTTGTGCCGCCCACACAACGCGCTCTGTCGCCAGCGTCGCGTCGCTGACGTGCCCCAGTTTGTAGAGGTACATCATGGCGCATTCGTAGGCGGACGACAGGAGGTCATATACCGCCCGGCGGTCGTCTCCCGCGCACGTCTCGGCGGCGACCTGGAGGTCACGGAGCAGCGCGGGCAGCGCTTGGCCGGAGCGTGTGAACGATGCTGCCGACCGGTGTTGGTTGGCCCTGGCGGTGCGGGCGCGCAGCTCGGGCACGCCGACCTCGGCCAGCTCTTGTTCCGTGGGGCGCGTGGGTCGCCCGTGGCGCATCAGCGCGCGCCGCACTGCGGCGACCCCGGCCATGGCCGCCTGCGAGGCGTGGTCGTTCTGATGCGGGATGATCGGTCCGCCTGTGATTTCGGTGGGGTGGCAGTCGAGCGCTCGGCACATGGCGAGGATGGCCGAGGGTTGGTCGAGTGAGCGTCGGCCCTGCTCGTACGCCTTGATTGCGGCGAGGCTGTACCCCGCCTCGGTCGCGAGTCGTTGCTGTGTCCAGCGGAGGCGCATGCGCAAACGAGACAGCCTCTGTCCGTTGCTCTCAGCGCCCCCCACTGTGTCACTGTGGTGGGGCATACTGGCTCCAATTCCTAGCATCCACTGGGAAATGTACCCCCGTCAGATGGCCGGGCTACGTGGAAGGGCCTCGCGGATTTGGCCGCGAGGCCCTTCTCCTTGCTCGACAACCGGCACCCCCGGACATGACGAAGGCGGCCCCGCCCTCGAGGAGGGCGGGGCGCCGTGGGTGGGACTGAGGTCACCGGCGGCGGCAGTGGGCGGGCGGCGTACGTCCACGTAAACTCTCGCGATCCGACCACTACCGGAAAGGCTCACTTTCCTTCCGCAAGACGTTGGATCCGTCATGCTTGGGGAATGGATGACACGTCCTGCGGTCCATGCGGTGGTACCGGGCTGACGGAGCACACCGAGCACACCGTCGAAACCGAGCCCGACGGAACGCAGAAACCCGTGACACGCACATGGACCGGGGCATGCAGCACTTGCAGCGGAACCAGCGTCTCCCACTAGGAGCCCAATATGCGCACATGGTACGTATGCCTCGCCTGTGCGGCGCATTATCTGCCGCCCGAGTCGATGACCTATCCCCGGCTCAACCTGGAGGCGAGCCCGGTCCACTGCTCGACCCCGGAGTGCCGGGACGCCGTGACGCCCATCCTGGAGGGGATCCGTGTGCCGGCCGACATGCTGGCGCTGTGGGCGCGTCGCGCTGCGGGGATGGTCGGTGAGGAGCCCCGGCGCCCTCGGCCGGGGCGTCGCGCTCGGGGCCGACGGTCGGCATCAGGCCCAGCGGCAGCGCGGAGCAGACTGCTGTAGCCCGCCAGACGCAGGTTCGATTCAGTGGGCATGATGAAGCGCCCTCGCTCGCGACCGGAGTCGCGGGCGGGGGTGGGGGCGTGTTGCTGCGTCTCAGAGCGTTGGTCGTGAAGGCCGTTGACCCGCCGGCCCGACTCGGACGCACGACGGCGCCCCTCCCACCCGGAGGCGAGAGGGGCGAGACGAAGAGCAGCTACGAGGCGACCTCCCACGTCACGTCAGTGTCTGTGGAGGGGCGTGGCTGTCAGATGGTGCCCAGGATCGCCGCTCGGCGCTCCTGGTACTCCGCCTCTGTAATCGTGTCCGCCTCCCGGAGCCGGTCCAGCGTCGAGAGGCGAGTGGTCACGTCCTCGGCGGAGTTCTCCGTGCCCTCGGGCAGCCCCCGCCTCCTCCGCGCCGTCCGCTGTTCCTCCAGCCGCTCACTCACCCGACGTTCCTCCAGCTGTGCCCGGAGCCGGCTGGCCAGGAGGGTTCCGGAGCCTTCCGGTACGTCCCTGACCCGTATGAACTCGTCCACCGGCCACTTCAGCTTCAGTGTTCCGCCCGCCCAGTCCACGGAGGAGATGGCGTCCACGGGAGCCGTCACAAGGTACCCGAGCAGACTGGACCTGTTGAAGACCACCCGTTGGTTTGTCAGCACGACAACGCCTGGGCTCTTTGCGAATTGGCGGTCCTCGCGCCCGACTGTGAGGAGTTTCACCGCCTCCTGCGGCCATATGAGTTCCGATATGTAGCGGATTTGTCGCCGCACTGAGCGCGAGTCCTCCAGATCCGTCGCCAACTCCAAGGCGGCTGCGATGTCCGACCTGTAGTGCCCGCCCACGATTCCCACCTGATGGTTCCCCTCCCGGATATGGCCAGAGCCTGTACAGCGAGCATGGGGTGTCGACGCAGACACACAGAAGCGCCCCCTGTCCCGGCCGGCGGTTGATTCCGACGATCCTGCACGCTTCCCGGCTGCTGACCCCCTGCTGCGTGAGTAGGAAGTATGCCTCCCGCTCACGGGCCAGTTTCTTGCGGTTCCCCGCGCAGGCGGGGGTGTTACGACCCCACCGTGGGCGATCCCGGTGTGGACTTCGTCGCGAGCCGGTTCGGGCGGTCAGCACTTCTCATCAAGGAAGTACTGCACCATGTCGATCGGATTGCCCGACTCGTCGTCGGCCCCCGCAGCGTCGTCCATCATCTCCTGCCCCACGGCAACAGCCCCGTCCTTGGCCAGCCGATCGCAGACCACCTGCTGTTGATCCGCATCCGTGCTGTCCCACGCCTCATCCCACACAACCTGATAGGTGGCGTCCTCCATGATCTCGTCCTTGCGGCCGGAGAGGACTTCGCCCACGACTTCGGTGTACTCGTCCTGGGTGAGGTGCTCGCACTCGGGATCTCCGGTGGCGTCACGGAGCGCTTCCGCTTCGTAGTTGCGCTCCAGTAGGGCCTTGCAGTCGTGGACGTCGTAGGCGCGCGACGATGTGGGCGTCGGGCTTGGCTTCGCTTCCGTCGTGCTCTCCTCGCCACCTGAGCAGGCGGTGAGTGCGCCGAGCAGTAGAACAGCGCCTATCGCGGCGGTGGTTGTACGCATGGTCCCCCCAAGGGCACGGATCGTGAGGAGCATCATCCGGCCTGTGCAACCCACGTGAAGAGGGAGTGGTGAAACGGTGACCTGACCGGTTATGGGTACTGGCGGCGGAACGGGTCCATCGCCATGCCGCTCGGGCCCGGATTCGGCTCCGGATCCGGCGCGCTGTCCCGCCGGCAGACGAGCGCGTCCGGGTCGGTGGGTAGCGGCTGGAGCGAGTAGCCGGCCGGGCACGTCTGGCCGTCGGCGCCATCGCGGCCATCCTCGCCGTCGGCGCCGTCCGCCCCCGGAGGACCAGCCGGACCCGGCTCACCCTGGGGGCCTGCCGGGCCGACGACTGAGGCGCCGTCAGCTCCGGGGGTACCGGGCTCGCCTACGCCGTTCGCTCCGTCGTTACCCGCCGCCCCGTCGTCACCGGGCAGGCCCTCAGGCCCTGTTGGGCCGATGGGCCCTTGTTCGCCCTGCGGGCCGGTCGGCCCCACGATGCCCTCGCCGGGCTGCCCGCGCGACCCTGGGGGCCCGGCCACGGGTTTGGCGCCGAGGCGCTGCACCTGGACCGCCAGCGCGTCGCGCGCTTCGTTCGCTTCCCGGAGGTCGTGGCTGAGGTCCTGGACCGTGAGGAACGCGCCGCCGGCCAGCACGGCGCCCGCCACGGCGAGCGCGTTGCCCCGCCACGACTGGCGCCCCGCGCCCTTTACCCTGTGCTTCATGCCGAGGCCCCCGTCACGATCGCCGCAAGGTACGGGAGCAGGGCCAGGCACACGGTGATGACGACGCCGATCATCCACCGGCGGGTCGCGATCAGGCGCTCCGCGTCCTTCTCCCGCTGTGTCTCCAACGCGGTGACCCGGTCGGCCAACTGCGTCTTCTCGATGGTGTAGACGTCGCGTGGGACAACGGCGTCCAGGCGCTGGTTGAGCTGCCCCAGATCCTCGCGCCAGTCCTCGCGCAAGGACTGGATGAGCCGCCCCAGCTCGCCGTTCGACGGCTCATCAGACACGTGGTGCTCCTACTTTCAGACGCCCTTGGCGAGCGAGGCGCTGTTCGTGATGTCGCGGATCCTGGCGGCGAGGCCCTTGAGGAGGGAGAGCGCGGCGCCGACGGCGGCGGCCCCGGCGGCGTGCCACATACTGCCGTCGAGCGGGGTGGCGACGACGACACCGGCGATACCCGCCTGGAGCGCGGTCGACAGCACGCGCTCGAGGAGGTCACGCCCGTACGTGGCCGCGGTCTTCACGACGGTCTCGGCATCGGGCAGAAGAGGGAAGTCGGACATGGTGATCTCGTGGAACACTCCCGCCTGCGCGGGGAACACTCTTCCTGACCTGCGGCGTTAGAGGGGCTTTGCCAATGCTTGACCACAGCTCGTTGTCACCACTCCATGGTGTCAGAGGCGTGTGGCCGGGTTCCACGATCCTGCAAGATCACGCCGAAGTTCCAAGAACTGGCGGTCCTTCGGCACGACTGGGCACCGATCAATCTCAGTAGCCCACCAGCTCTTTGCCGGGATGGTTATCTTCGGCGGAGCGTTGACCATCGCACCTCAAAACCCATCGCCGACGCCCGTAGCGCTTCCATGTCGTCAACTCCTCGCAGAGACGACGAATGTACGTGCTCGCCGGAGTCCCACCGTGGCTTATCGACCGTCCGTACGCCAGGGCCGTAACGATCAGCGCGTACCGCGGACCCCGTTCCGCCCAACCCACCGCGTCAGCGCCGACGCCGCCTCCGCCGTGCCGCCGTGGCCGAAGCGGCCCGTCAGGGCCCGTGCCCTGCCGGGAGCGAGGCCGAGTCCCGCCGTGGACTTGGCCACCGCGTCCGACAGGCGGTCGCGCAGGGTCGGCAGGTTCTGTGCGGTGGAGAGTTGGCGTATCACCGACACGATCGCCTTCGTGATCGACTCCGGGGCGGCGGGTGAGCCCACGGCGTAGTCGGCGGGGCCGCCGATGTCCGGCCAGTCCAGACGGGCGTCGCAGAAGCCGTGTGTGGAGAGCAGGTTGGCCTGGAGGTGGTGGGTCTCGTTGGCGGACGGCAGCCACAGGGTCGGTACGCCCGTCGCCGCCGCGTCGTAGATGTTGCCCAGGCCCGGGGTCATGCAGGCGTACGCGGCGCCGCTCATCAGGTCGAGCACGGTGTCGGGGTCGTCGGTGCGGACGTCCCGGTCGTCGAGCGCGGCGGCCACGGCGCGGCTCGTCGTCACGACGACCGGCCGGCCGGCGGGCTGCGCCGCCCGTACGGCGTCGAGCATCAGGCGCGCGTACGTGACGGCGTCGGACGGCTCCCAGTACGGGTTCTGGAGACCGCCCAGATTGAGCAGGACGTGCTGCCGCCCGCCGTCGCTCCCGCCCCGCCAGATCTGCCGGGGCGGCAGGAGCGGGATGATCGGCGGCACGATCACGGCGTTGCGCCGCAGCGCCGGGTCCGCCGCGATCCGCTCGCGGACGCCGAAGAAGTCCTGCGCGATGTACAGCGCGGCGTCCCCGGCCACCGCCGGGATCTCGGGCCAGAACCAGGTGAGCGCGTCGTAGACCGCGACGTTCAGCCCGGCGCGCCGGGCCAGCGCGGCCTCGGCGAAATCCATCGCCGTGACGAACAGGTCGTACCGGGGCGCCAGTCGCCGCAGCCACGCCAGCCGTTCGCCGTCGGACAGGCCGGTCGTCCCGTACACCGCGTGATACGGCGGCCGATGCTGGAGATCCAGCGTGTGGCCGCCCCCGAAGTAGCCCAACTCGTCGCACAGCGGCGCCAGTTCGCGGGCGAGAACCGCCGTCGCCGCCGGTGGCCCGAAGCCGAAGGGCTGGGCGTTGAGCAGGAGGCGCGGTCTGGGCGCGCCGGGGTCTGCCGCGTCGTCTGCCATGTCGTCTGCCATGCCGGCTCCCCCTGGGGGACGGAACGGTGCGCTCGGTCTCGGCGCACGATACGGGAGCTGGCTACCCTGAGTGGAAAATCGATGACTCAACGACGTTACGGCGATCCCGATCTGGAGCGCGATGGACACCCTGAACTCCGAAACCGGCACGCTGGCCGTGCCCGGCGCCGTCCTGTACTACGAAGTACACGGCGACGGCCCGCTCCTGCTGCTCATGGGCGGCGGCAACTCCGACGCCGCCGTATTCGACCGGCTCGCCGCCCACTTCGCGGTCGACCACCGCGTCCTCACCTTCGACCCGCGCGGCAACTCCCGCAGTCCGCTCGTCGGCCCGCCGGTCGACCAGCGCATCGAGGTCCACGCCGAGGACGCGGCCCGTCTGCTGGACCGGGTGGCCGTTCCCGGCGAGCCGGTCCAGGTCTTCGGCAGTTGTTCGGGCGGGCTCATCGCGCTCCAGCTCGCGCTGGAACTCGCCGTCCGGCGGCCGGAGCGGATCGCCGCGCTGGTCGTGCACGAGCCGCCCGCCTTCGCGCTGCTGCCGGACGGCGTGGAGCGGCTGGCCTTCATCGACGCCGTCCACGCCACGTACCGCCGTGCGGGGATCCCGGCGGCGGCGGAGCAGTTCAGCGCGGTCTTCGGCGGCCGTCCCGCGCCGGTGCTGCCTGAGGCGAACGACAACACCGATTTCTTCCTGGCCCATGTGATGCGGCCGTTCACGCGTTTCGTGCCGGACCTCGCGGCGCTCGCCGCGATGACCCCGCTGACCGGGCGCATCGTGGTGGCGGGCGGGGAGGACTCGCGTACGCACGACGTGCACCGCCCGGCGGTGGTGCTGGCCGAACGCCTGGGCAAGGAGCTGGTGTTGTTCCCCGGCGGGCATGTCGGCTACGCGAAACGGCCGGACGAATTCGGTCTGCTGCTCCGGGAGAGTCTGATGGCGGGCAGCGCGCAGCGGGCGAGATGAGGGTGTGGTGAGTGAGGCGCGGTCAGGACCTGGGGGCGGAGCGGCGCCGCGCGCCCGTCACACCGTCCCCGTAGCCAACGCCCGCGCCCCCTGCATGTCCAGCCGCGCGCCCCGGTCGAACTCCGCGGCGAAGCCCGCCCCGCCCAGCGCGTCCCGCGCCGCCGCCGACACGCGGTCCACGTCCCCGCGTTCGGCGGGCGGCAGCGGCGCCCCCACCGACTCGCGGGCCGCCGCCGCCGCGCCCAGCAGCGTCGCGGACTGCCCGTACCGGCCGGCCGCCGCCCGCGCTCCCGCCAACCCCTCCAGCGCCAGCGCCATGGCCCTGGGGTCGCCGAGTTCGCGTGCCGCGTCGAAGCCCTCCAGATGCAGGGCGAGGGCGGTCGCCGCGTCGCCGCGCAGTTCGGCGACGAAGCCCAGTTCCGCCAGTGCCAGCGTGCTGCCGGGGCCGTAACCCACCTCGCGGAACCAGGAAAGCAGTCCGCGCATATGGCGCTCGGCCTGCTCGTACGCGCCCTCCTTCCGGGCGCCGAGTCCCAGCCCGATCTCGGCGTCGACCTCTCCGGACCGGAAGTTCTGTTCCCGCGCCAGCTTCAGCGCCCGCTCGTGGTACACGCGTGCCTGTGCGTGGTCGCCGGTGAGGAGGCAGATCCGGCCCAGACCGGTCAGCCGCTTGGCGGCCTCGGTCCACAGCCCGAGCTGTTCGGCGATGGCCAGCCCCTCGCGGTGGAGGTCGGCGGCGTGCCCGTAGTCGCCGGTGATCTGGCTCAGCGTCGCCAGCGGGAACACGGTCTGGAGCCGCCCCCACCGGTCGCCGGTCTCCTCGAAGAGGCGGGCGCTGCGCTCACCGTCGCGTTCGACCGCGTCGAGGTCGCCACGGGCCATCGCGTGCCGGGCCCGTACGCTCAGGGCCGCCGCCGTCCCCCACGTATCGCCGATGGCGTCGAACGCCTCCAGGGACCGGTTGACCAGGCTCTCCCCGGTGGCGACGTCGCCGGATCCCATCTGGGCGAAACCCAGGAACCACAGGGCCGTGGCGCGGCCGGCGGGATCGCCCGCCCCTAGGCCGTGGTCGCCCGCGTGCTCGCCTTCGTACGCCGCCAGTGCGGTGCGGAACCTGCCCTCCGCGCCGTGGGATTCGCCCTCCAGCAGGCCGACTCCCGCCCGCCAGGCCAGGGCAAGGGCGCGATCGGGTGTGGGCCGCCGGGCGGCCGTGGATGCGGCCGCGAGCGCCGAGTCAAGGAACCGGCGGGCCTCGGCCGGCCGGCCGCGCAGCACCCAGTACCAGGCCAGCGCGTTCACCGTATGCAGGGCCCGTTCGCCGGCTCCATCCCCGGCGCCCTGCCGTACGGCGAAATCGAGCGCGCTCCGCAGATTGGCCGCTTCCGCGTCCAGCCTCTCCAGCCAGCGCCGTTGCTCCGGGCCCCGAAGCAACGGGGCGGCGTGCAGGGCCAGTTCGGTGTAGTACCGGCTGTGCCGTTCGCGTACGGTGTCGAACTCGCCCGCTGCGCCGAGCTGTTCGAGGCAGTACGCCCGCACCGACTCCAGCAGCCGGTAGCGGGGGCCCTGCGGCCGGTCGGCCAGCACGACCAGGGACCTGTCCACGAGTCGGGCGAGCAGTTCGATGACATCCGCCGGCCGCACGTCGTCCCCCGCGCAGACCGTCTCGGCCGCCTCCAGGGAGCAACTCCCGCTGTGGACAGCCAGTCTGCGCAGTACGACGCGCTCGGCCGGTGTCAGCAGTCCCCAGCTCCAGTCGATCACCGCGCGCAGGGTCCGCTGGCGGTCGGGTGCGTTACGGGGACCGACCGCGAGCAGTCTGAACCGGTCGTCCAGCTTGGCGACGAGACCGTGTACGCCGATGGTCCGTACCCGCGACGCGGCGAGTTCCAGGGCGAGCGGAATCCCGTCGAGACGGCGGCACAGCTCGGCGACGGCGTCGGTCTCGGCCTCACCGGGGCCGGCACCGGCACCGGCACCGGCGCGCTCGGTGAACAGCTCGACCGCGCTCGACAGGGGCAGCGGCGGGACCGCCCACACCCGCTCACCGCTGATACCGAGCGGTTCCTGGCTGGTCGTCAGCACCGTGAGTCCGGGGGCGTCCGGGACCAGCGCGCCGGTCAGCTCGGCGACCGGGTCCACGACGTGCTCGCAGTTGTCCAGGACCAGCAGCAGCCGTCTGTCGCGCAGCGCGCCGGCCAGCCTGCGGACCGGCGAGGACACCGCCGGGTCACGGTCAGGGTCACGGTCACCCGCGCCGTCCGCCTCCTGGATGTCCAGGACCCTCATCACGGCCTCGGCCACCGCGTTCACCACGTCCGGATCGGCACGAGGACCGGGCGACGGCGCGAGCGCGGCCAGTTCGACCAGCCATACGCCGTCGGGGTACGCCTCGGCGGAACGCCGGGCGACCTCCACGGCCAGCCGGGTCTTGCCGACCCCGCCGGGGCCGGTGAGCGTGACCAGCCGGGAGGCGGCCAGCAGGTCGCGCACGCTCGCGGCGGCCTCGTCCCGGCCGACGATGCCCGTGATGGGCGACGGCAGATTCGTACGGACGCGGGGTCCGGGGCGGCGGGTCGTCGCAATGAGCGCCAAGTCCTGCCGCAGGACCGCCTGTTGGAGGGAGACCAGTTCGCGGCCGGGCTCCAGCCCCAGCTCGTCGGAGAGCCGGCGCCGTAGGTCCTCGAAACTCGCCAGCGCCTCGGTCTGCCGCCCCGCGCCGTACAACGCGCGCAGATGTACGGCCCGCAGCCGCTCGCGCAGCGGATGCGCCGCGACCAGGGCGCCGAGTTCACCGGCCAGTTCCGCGTGGCGGCCCAACTCCAGCCGTACCTCGGCCTGTTCCTCCAGCGCGGTCAGCCGCGCTTCCTCCAGACGGCTGATCTCCGCGAGTGCGAACGGCTCACCGGCGAAGTCCGCGAACGCCTCGCCCCGCCAGAGCCCCAGAGCCTCGGACAGAAGCTCCGCCTTCGTACGGGGTACGGCTTCGGCCCGCGCCCGGTCCAGCAGCGCGGTGAAGCGCTCCGCGTCGACGGCGCCGGGGCCGCTGCGCAGGACGTACCCCGAAACCCCGGGCCCGGCGGCCACCAGGGCCCGGCCGCCCGGCTCGGCGCGCTCCAGCGCGCGGCGAAGCTGCGAAACCTTTCCCTGCAACGTGTTGCCGGGGTCGTCCGGCAGCGCCGACCCCCACAGGTCGTCCACGAGCCGGCCGACGGGTACGGCACGGCCGGGGGTGACGAGCAGGTGGGCGAGGAGCGCGCGGACCTTCGCGCCGGGGATCGGCACGGGATCGCCGTCCGCCGTCCACACGGCCAGCGGACCGAGCACCCCGAATCGCATACGCCTCACCCTAACGCGGCTGCTCACCAGCCCTGTTGGACCGAAACGACGCCCGACTGCCGGGGACCGACAGCGGACCGACAGCCGATCGGCAGTCCCACCGGCCAAGGTTCCCCCATGAACACCAAGCCCGCAGCACAGCAGCCCACCCCGCAGCCCACCCCGCAGACCACCTCACAGCCCACCCCGCCGTCCGTCGCGGTGATCGGCCTCGGCAATCTGGGCCGAGCCCTGGCCGCCGCCTTCCTCGACCACGGCCACCGCACCACCGTCTGGAACCGCTCACCGGCCAAGGCCGACGACCTCGTCGCCAGAGGCGCGAACCGGGCGGCGACGGCCGCCGAAGCCATCGCGGCGGCGGACCTCGTCATCGTCTGCGTGCTGGACTACGACAACGTACGCGAGGTCCTTACGCCCGCCGCCGACGCGCTGCGCGGCCGGACCCTGATCAACGTGACTTCCGGAACGCCGGAGCCCGCCCGTGAGTTGGCGGACTGGGCGACGGCGCAGGGCGCCGAGTATCTGGACGGGGCGGTCTACGCGGTACCGCAGACGATCGGTACGCCGGACGCGTTCGTCCTCTACAGCGGCTCGTCCGCCGTCTTCGAGACGTACCGCCCGCAACTGGACCTGCTGGGCGCCCCCACCTTCGTCGGCACCGATCCCGGCCTGGCGTCGCTGTACGACGTCGCGCTGCTCAGTGGCATGTACGGCATGTTCGCCGGCTTCTTCCAGTCGGTCGCGGTGGCCGACTCGGCGCGGATCAAGGCCACGGACATCACCAGCCTCCTGGTCCCCTGGCTGAACGGGGCAGCCGCGGCGCTGCCCGGCTTCGCGGCGGAGATCGACTCCGGCGACTACACGACGGAGACGTCCAACCTCGACATCAACACGGTGGGCCTCGCCAACATCCTGACCGCCACGAAGGCCCAGGGCATCGGGGTGGACCTGCTGGCCCCGCTCCAGACCCTCTTCGAAAGGCAGCTCGCACAGGGCCACGGATCGAAAAGCCTGTCCCGAGCGATCGAATCCCTGCGAACCCGCCACTGACGATTCCGTCCCGGGTCGCGGCTCAACCGGTCCCGGTGGCGCCCGTGGCCCGGAACTCGTCCAGCAGCTCGAAGAACATCTCCATCGCGGGCCTGCCCGTCCGCTCCGCCGCCCGTTCGATCTCCGTCGCCCAGCTCAGGGAGGATTGGTCCGGCATGCCCGGACGGGTCCACAGCCAGTCGGCGAAGGGGGTGGTGCCTCCCGAGTTCCAGAAGTCGAAAGGTTCATCGATGTCATGGACGGCCAGCGCCACTCGGTAGCCGAGCAGCACCGATTCGAGATGCGAAAGCGAACCACGCGGTACCCACATGCCCGGTCGCAGCCGGATCTCGTCCAAGAAGGCGTACACGTCCGGCAGTTCGGTGAGGGGCCTCGGTGCTCGTCCGGGCTTCCTCGTCGCGGCCATGCCGGGCAGCTTATCGACGGCCCCGATCGCACTCCGATCGCACCCCGATCGCACCCCGATCGCACCCCGGACCTCCACGGCGCCTACGCCGCCGTCGGCCCGTCCGTGTCCCGTACGTCCCGCAGGGCGAACACCGCCTCCGTCGTACGGCACAGCGCCTCCACCGCGCCGCGCAACGACAGCCAGCCGACCAGCCAGATCACGACCCCGGCCACCGCCGCCGGCCACCACCAGGCGCCGAGCAGCGTGAACGCCGCGCCCCACGCGAGGGCTTCGCACGCCGCGTCGTACGCGGTGCGGGTGTCGCTCAGTGCGGCGCGGGAGACGTCCGGGGCCGCGAGCAGCAGTTTGGTCCACTCGCTCGCGATGTCCGTCCCGGCCGCCTCCGCGACGTGCGCCTCCGTGGCGCGGAGCCGGTCGCCCGACCAGGTGGGCGAGCCGGGGCTGACCGGCCTCGTACGGGCCCTGCGCGCGTCGAGCCGGTCCGCCCGGAACTCCCGACCGGCGGCGCGGGCGCGTACGGACTCCCGGCCGATCTCGTCCGGGTGCGCCCAGCGCCGTACCCGCCACGCGGTCACGCGCCGCGCCGCCGGCATCAGCCACCAGGGCCAGGCCCCCGACGCCAGCGCGCCGACGGCGCTTGCGGCGAACGGCACCGCGAACGCGGCGGCCGTGATCGCCACAGCGACGAGTACGAGGGACGCGACGCCGTCGGCGGACAGCCCGCCGCCGAGCCGCAGCCCGTCGGCGATGCTCTCGCGGGCGAGCCCGAGGTCGTTCCAGTGGCGCTGACCGAGCTGCCCGCCGCCCACGATCGCGACGACGACGAACAGCGCGGCGGGCAGCAGCCGCCGCAGGAACCAGCCATCAGGGATGCGTTTTTGGAGTTCGACGAGCAGTTCCAACGGGCTCAGTCCCCCACGAGGCGCATCGGCCGGGCGGTCAGAGCACACGTAGGAGCGGGATCGGGGGTGGGATCGAGGGTGGGAGGCGTGGCAAGCCCGTTCCGTAGATCCACCCGCGCGCAGCGGCCCGTGGGGCAGACCCATCCGACCGACCGGGCCGGGGCCCCTGACGGCCAGTCACTTACACCCATCGTGGCGCGCAGACCGATGCCGCCGGGGATGCCGGCCGCCTCGGCCGCGTCCTGCAACTCGCGTACGGCGTCCCGCCATTCACCGGTCTCGGGATCGCCGTCCCGGATCACGGCGAAGGGCGCGTCCCACCGCGCCGGGCCGATCAGGTCACGCAACGCGTCGACGTTGCGGCACACGTATTCGACGGCGTCCTCGTACACCCTTCGCGCCGGTGCTCCGTCGCCGCCCACGCAGACTCCCGAAGTCCGAAGAAACACTGCCGCCTCACGAGTGATCAGATCAATAATAAGACGATGACTGAGCTTCATGAGCGAGTTGTCGCCCGTCTCGTATCAGCTCAGAACGCCCAGGACCGGGCGCCGTTGCGCGGGGACGACGCGGTGCACGACGCGCTGGACCTGCTGCGCGAGGCCGCTCCGTCACCCGAGGGCGCGATAGACCTCGACGCGGTGGCCGCCGTCTTCTGGACGTTCTGGCTCCGTCATGAGGGCACCGAGGACCCGGACGCCGCGCGGAACGTGATGATCGTGCTGAGCACCTTCGGATTCCTGTCTCCGCGAGTGCCCGCCGGTACCCCGTTTCCCCCGCCCCTGGTGGACGACTTCGACCCCGCCGACCCGACGAACGACGCGCGGTTCGCGTTCCTCATCAGCTCCGTCCACGGCGATTCGGCGCTCACGGATCCGGATCTCGCCGAGTCCGGACAACTGGCCGCCCTCGACCGCGCGCTTCTGTGGTCCGACGCGGCACAGGGCAGCCTGCCGGACGGCCACGAGGGGTTCGTGGAGCTGGGACTGCACGCCCTGGGTCTTCACACGGCACGCTTCCGGCTCGCCGCCGACCCGGACTCGCTGGCGGTCGCGGCGCGCAACGCGGCGGCGGTGTACGTGCGGCTGCCGTACGTCGAACCGACCGCCATCGGCCCGGCGGGCACCGACGCGCCCGCGATCGCCCTCGGAGCGGTGCTGGACGCGGCGTGGCTGCTCGGTGAACCCTCGCTCCCCGAGGTCGAGCGCCTGATCGCGGCGGTGCCGGACGCTGCCCCGGACACGACGCACCCGCCCCAGATCGCCGAGGCGCTGCGATTCCTGCGCCAGATGGCGGCCGAACCGGTCTCCTGGCCGGGGGAACTGGACCTGCTGGCCGGCCAGTCGATCGTCGAGGCGGGCACGAGCGAGCACGACGCGAGCCAGATCGCCTGCGGCATACGACGGCTGCGTGTCGCTCTCACCCGTACTCCCGTCGACCATCCGTCGCGTTCTCTCGTCGCCGTCGCCCTGAGCCAGGCGCTCGAGGCATTCGCCGAGGAGCGGGGCGACGACGAGGCGGGACGGGAGGCGGCACGGGAGGCGACCGAACTCTTCGCGGCGGCCATGGAGACGGACCCCGAGAGGCTGCTCGGCATCGTCGGACAACTCAGGGAGGGTGCCGCGCGCGACGGGAAGCCGCCGGACATCGAGCTCGAAATCCTGGCCCTGGCAGCGTCGTTCCACTCCGAGCCCGACGCCGATGTATCTGTGTCCGACGAGCAGATCACCCATTACCGAACGGCGCTGGCCGCCCTCCCCGCCGACAGCCCGCACCGTTACGCGTACGTCGCCGTGCTGGCCGCTCTCACCGGAGCGCGGGCGCAGGAACTGCGCGAGACCGAACCCGCCCGTGCGGATCAACTCCTCGCTCAGGCAAGCTCGTTGACCGACGAGGTGGCGGACGAAGCCCCCGCCGGCTTCCTGCCGCTCGGCTTGCTGCGCCCCGGCCTCTACGACGGCGCACTGGTGGTCGCCGTCATGTCGGTACCCACCCGTGCACCGGATGCCGAGATGGTCAAGCTGGCCTCCCAGATGTCTCGTCTGGCCGACCTCCGCCTCGAAGACCCCGAACAGCTCGACGCCGACATCGTGATCATGCGCGAACTGCTTGAGGAGGTGGGTGAGGACGAGTCCTCCGTACGGGCGCCGCTGTCCGCGATGCTGGCAGGCGCGCTCTCCGCCCACGATGATTCCGCCTTCCACGATGAGATCGTCCAACTGCTGCGCTACGCACACGCGCACCGGTCCGAACTGGTCGAGGGTGTCGATCAGCAGCTCGCCCTCGTGCTCACTCGCCGGTCGGCTGAACGTTTCGACGCGGAGGCGGCACGGGAGTCCGCTGCCCTGCTCGCCACAGCGGCGACGGAAGGGCCGCCCGCCGACGTGGGCCTGGCGACGCTGTCGTTCTTTACCGAGTTTCAGAACGCTTTGCAGAACTACGTGTTGGGCCACGAACCGGGCCAGCTCGTACGCGCCCGGGAAATCGCCGGGCGGCTGCGGGAATTCACCGGTGATGCAGGCGTCGCCGGGGCCAAGGACGAACTGCCGGAGCTGCCGGAGCTGCCGGAGCTGCACATGGTGGGCGACATCTACGCCGACGTGCTCGAATCCACGGGACTGGGCAGTGACTTGGCGTCCGACATCACCGACGACCAGATCGACCGGTACCGGCGAACATTCATGGCGTGCCCCGTCGCCCACGAGGCGCGGTCGGTGAGCGGAATGACTCTCGTGTGGGCGCTCGCCCAGCGAGCCGTCGCGATCCACGGCACCGAGCCGGAGCGTGCGGCGGGCCTCGTGGGCGAGGCGGAGAGCTTGATCGACACCGTTGGGCTTGAGGAGGGAGTTCCCGCCCGCTGGGTCGATCTGATGCGCACCACCATGGGCCTCCTGGGTGTGGGGGCCATCGAGGGAAGCCTGTCTTCGCCCGCCGCCTCCTCGGACCGACTTCCGTACCCGTACCCGTACCCATCCCCGGAGAGTGCCTTGGTCGCCTGGTCGGTGATTCTGCAAGCCGGCTTCCCGGGCATCGCCGATTCCGCCGATTCCGCCGATTCCGCCCGCCCCGCCTCGTTCCCGGCCTCGTTCCGGGTCGGTCAGGCAATCGTGTCGGCGTACACCGCGCTGGAGAAGGGCAGGACGGACGTCGCCCTGGACCACCTCGAAGCGGCCGTCGACGCCATGGCGGACATCACGGACCGGGGCAGCGACCAGGAGTCCGCCGAGTACGGCCTGCGGACGTACGAGGGGGGCGTCCGGCTGAGTGTCGCCATGGTCCTCCTGGAAGTCCTCAACCGTGCTAACGGCGGCTCCACGGTCGCGGGACCCGACATCGACCGCGCCGCCGCGGTGCTGGAGCGCGGGCGTGGGCTGCTGCTGGCACGGCGGATCGAGGCCAGGGCGGATATTGACGAACTACGTGCGGCGCACCCCGAGTTGAGCCGCGAGTTCGAGCGGTTGACCGACCAGCTCGCGGCCGATCCGGACCCGCCGAACCCGCCGGACCCGCCCCCCGCAGGTCACGCCGAGTGGTCCCGGCTCGCCCGGCTCCGCGCCTCACGCCAGCTTGACGAGCTGGTCGGGACCATCCGTACCCGCCCCGGCTTCGACGGCTTCCTGCGTCCGCTGTCCGCCGAGCAGTTGCGCGCACTCGCGGCCGACGGACCGGTCGTCGTGCTCAACCAGGCGGCGAGCCACGGCCAGGCCCTGGTGGTGACAGACCGGTCGATCACCGCCCTGCTCCTCCAGACCGGGTCGGACGAGATCGCCGACATGACCCGGCGATTACGCGACGCCGTCGACGCCGTCAACGCACGGGGCTCGTCGCGGCCGTCCCCGGCACAACTCGTCACGGCCGGAGCTACGATCCGCGAAACGCTCGCGTGGACCTGGCACACCATCGTGCGCCCCGTCCTCGATATCGCGGGGTCGTACGGCCCGGTCCCCGACCAAGGCATCTGGCCACGGATCTGGTGGGTGCCAACGGGGGACTTCAACACCCTGCCGCTGCACGCGGCGCAGTGCACCCGGCCCGAGTGCGAACTCGGCGGCTGCGGCGCCGCGTTGGACGTGGTGATGTCGTCGTACGTCCCCGGATTCCAGACCCTCGCGTACGCGCGCGGCCGGGCCGAGCACCGTGGCGGAGCCGACAACCGAACCGACAACGGAGCCCACAACGGCGCTGCCCTGCTGGTCGCTTCGCCCGAGGACGAGCTGCCCGGCGTCGCGGCCGCGGCCGGCTACGCCGCCGAACTCCTCGGCGCGCACCAGCCGTTGATCGGCGCCGCCGCCACGCGCGAGGCCGTGCTGGACGCGCTCGGCAGCACCTCGTGGGTGCACTTCGGCTGCCACGCGGCCACCGATCCGGCCGAACCCTCCGGTGCTCTGCTCCATCTGCCGAACGGCGAGACGCTGTCCGTCCTGGAGATCTGCCGCACCCGGCCCCTGTCGGCGCGGCTCGCGTTTCTCGCGGCCTGCGGTACGGCGCGTACGTCCGAACGTCTCTCGGACGAGGCCATCCACATCACCAGCGCCTTTCTGCTGGCCGGATTCCCCTCCGCGGTCGGGACGCTCTGGGAGATCGACAGCACCCACGCGGAGCAGGTCACGCGGGACTTCTACCGCCGTATGACGTACGACGGCACCGAGACGGCTACCGCCACCGCCACCGCCGCAGCCGCTTCCGCGCAGGCCCTGCACCACACCGTACGAGAGCTGCGCCGCCGGATTCCGGACCGTCCGCACGTCTGGGCGGCGTACGTGCACGCGGGCACGTAACCGTGGAACGCGAAACGGCCAGGCCGGCCCGTGAAGTACGGGCGACCTGGCCGCATCACTCGAACGACGCTCAGTCGACGCTCAGACGAGGTCGAACCGGTCGAGGTTCGTGACCTTGGTCCATGCCGCGACGAAGTCGTTCACGAACTTCTCCTTCGCGTCGTCGCTCGCGTAGACCTCCGCGAGCGCGCGCAGCTCGGAGTTCGACCCGAAGACCAGGTCGGCGCGGCTGCCGGTCCACTTGACCTCGCCGGTGGCGGTGTCGCGGCCCTCGAACGTGTTCTGGTCCTCGGACGTCGCCTTCCACTGCGTACCCAGGTCGAGCAGGTTGACGAAGAAGTCGTTGGTCAGCGACCCGGGGGTCGCGGTCAGGACGCCCAGCGACGACTGCTGGTAGGTCGCGCCCAGGACCCGCAGGCCACCGACGAGGACCGTCATCTCCGGGGCGCTCAGGGTCAGCAGGTTCGCCCGGTCGATCAGCAGGTACTCGGCGGGCAGCGGGTGGCCCTTGCCGAGGTAGTTGCGGAATCCGTCGGCGGCCGGCTCGAGCGCGGCGAACGACTCCACGTCCGTCTGCTCCTGCGACGCGTCCGCGCGGCCCGGTGTGAAGGGGACCTCGATGTCGAAGCCGGCGGTCTTGGCGGCCTGTTCGACGGCCGCCGATCCGGCGAGCACGATCAGGTCGGCGAGCGAGATCTGCTTCTCCCCGCCCTGCGCGTTGAAGCTCGCCTGGATCGCTTCGAGGGTGTGCAGCACCGTCACGAGCTGGTCGGGGTCGTTGACCTCCCAGGCGCTCTGCGGCTCGAGGCGGATACGCCCGCCGTTGGCGCCGCCGCGCATGTCGCTGCCGCGGAAGGACGAGGCCGACGCCCACGCGGTGGACACGAGCTGGGACACCGGCAGGCCGGAGGCGAGGATCTGCTCCTTGAGGGTCGCGACGTCCTCCGCGTCCACCAGCTCGTGGGTGACGGCGGGCAGCGGGTCCTGCCACAGCAGCGTCTCGGCCGGGACCTCCGGGCCGAGGTAGAGCGAGGCCGGGCCCATGTCGCGGTGGGTCAGCTTGAACCAGGCGCGGGCGAAGGCGTCGGCGAACTCGGCCGGGTTCTGAAGGAAGCGCCGGGAGATCTGCTCGTACGCCGGGTCGACGCGCAGCGCGAGGTCGGTCGTCAGCATCGTCGGGGCGTGGCTCTTGGACGCGTCGTGGGCGTCGGGGACGGAGCCCGCGCCGCCGCTGTCCTTCGGCCGCCACTGGTTGGCGCCGGCGGGGCTCTGGAACAGCTCCCACTCGTAGCCGTAAAGGATCTCCAGGAAGCTGTTGTCCCAGGTGATCGGGGTGTTCGTCCAGATGCCCTCGAGACCGCTGGTGATCGTGTCGCCACCCTTGCCGGTGCCGTGGCTGTTCTTCCAGCCGAGGCCCTGGTCCTCGATCGCGGCGGCCTCCGGGTCGGCGCCGACGCTGTCCGCCGGGCCCGCGCCGTGGGTCTTGCCGAAGGTGTGGCCGCCCGCGATGAGCGCGACGGTCTCCTCGTCGTTCATCGCCATCCGGCGGAACGTCTCACGGATGTCGCGGGCCGAGGCGAGCGGGTCCGGACTGCCGTTGGGGCCCTCCGGGTTGACGTAGATGAGGCCCATCTGGACCGCGCCGAGGGGGCTTTCCAGATTCCGGTCACCGCTGTAGCGCTTGTCGTCGAGCCAGATCTTCTCGGGACCCCAGTAGACGTCCTCCTCGGGCTCCCAGACGTCCGCGCGACCGCCGGCGAAGCCGAAGGTCTCGAAGCCCATCGTCTCCAGGGCGACGTTGCCGGCGAGGATCATGAGGTCGGCCCACGACAGGCTCTGGCCGTACTTCTTCTTCACGGGCCACAGCAGACGACGGGCCTTGTCGAGGTTGCCGTTGTCCGGCCAACTGTTGAGCGGCGCGAAGCGCTGCTGCCCGGCACCGGCGCCGCCGCGGCCGTCACTGATCCGGTAGGTGCCGGCGCTGTGCCAGGCCATCCGGATGATGAACGGGCCGTAGTGGCCGAAGTCGGCCGGCCACCAGTCCTGTGAGGTGGTCAGGACCTGCGCGATGTCCTGCTTGACGGCCGGGAGGTCGAGGGACGTGAACGCCGCGGCGTAGTCGAACTCTTCACCGAGCGGGTTGGCCACGGCGGGGTTCTTGGCGAGGATCTTCAGGTTGAGCCGTTCGGGCCACCACTCGCGGTTTCCACCGCCCTGGGTCGGGTGCGGGGCCCGCCCGTGGGCGACGGGGCAGCCACCCGCGTCCTCCGACTTCGCGTCTACGACGATTGCATCATGGTTCTCAGACATGGAAATCCTTCCGGACCAGGCGGAGCAGGGTACTCAGGGGGAGGCTGTGGCCGTCGGACGCAGTCGGGCGGGGCCCCCGCCGACCGGCTCTGTACGCGACGTTCCTTTGGCTATTCGCCGGAACTGATCCTACGATGGACAGAGTCCAAGTCAAGAAGCGCACTAAGTGCACATCCAGGGTCAATCGGGATGTAAGCGGATATTCGCCGAATATCCGGCGAATGCATTATGAATGCCCTGTCAACGGCCCCATCAACGCCCCATCAACATCCTCTGATGTCCTTCAACGCCCGCGGACGCTCGCGAGCTTGACCATGACCATGACCATGAACTTGAACTTGAACGTGAACAGGTGAACCCACATGAGTGACCTGCTGGAGCGACTGCGCGGGCGCGGCTGGCGGATGACCTCCCAGCGCCGGGTCGTCGCACAGGTCCTCGACGGCGACCACGTACACCTCACGGCCGACGAGGTGCACGCCCTCGCGGCGCGGCGGCTGCCCGAGATCTCCCGGGCGACCGTCTACAACACCCTGGGCGAACTGGTCTCCCTGGGCGAGGTGATGGAGGTCTCCGCCGAGGGCCGCGCCATGCGCTACGACCCCAACGCCCATCACCCGCACCAGCACCTGGTGTGCTCCGACTGCGGCACGATCCGCGACGTCCACCCGACGAACGATCCCCTGTCCGCCCTCCCGGCGGAGGAGCGGTTCGGCTTCACGGTGTCGGGGGCCGAGGTGACGTACCGGGGGCTGTGCCCGTCCTGCGGCCCCTAGGACCGCGTATCCCCGTATCCCCGTGTCAGCGCGTCCGCGCGTCAGCCGTTCTGGGCCCGGTCGTACACCTTCTTGGCCGTGGCGCCCAGCACCTCTCCGTACATCTTGGTCGGTGTCATCGAGTCCAGCGAGCCGTTGACCGAGATCAGGACGCCCTTGCCGGTGGTGGCGTTGAAGTCGGCCAGCCAGGGGCCGCCGCTCGCGCCGCCGGTCATGTCGCAGGGGATGACCTGTGTGCCGTGCTCCTTCTTCGCCGTACCGACGCAGCGCAGAAGCTTCTCGCCGAGCTGGGGGCGGGTGGCGGAGTAGCCGAAGGCGGAGACGGAGCCGCCGACGGGGCGGTTGAAGGCGATGGACTGGCTGCCCACGACGTCGGTGAGCTTGCGGCCGTTCTTGTCCTTGTCGACGACCAGCGCGGACATGTCGTTGGTGGAGTCCGTCTCCCATGTGCGCGGGGTCGCGGCGGTGCGGACCGCGAACGCGCCGTACGGCATCTTGCCCTGGCTGTAACCGGGGACGAACACCATCGAGAAGTTGGTGTTGTCGGGAGAGGAGCCCCGGCGCACGCAGTGGGCGGCGGTCATCACGGCGGAACGGTTGGCGCTTTTGACGGCGGTGGCCGTGCACCAGGTGTCGGCGCCCCTGGAGTTGACGAAGAAGAGGCGCCCCACGGTCTTGATGGCGGTGCCCGGCCACGGCTTGGCCTTGGGCCCGGTGGGACCGAGGTCGACGGACTTGCCCACGGCCTTGATACGGGCGGGAGTCCAGTACGCGAGCGCTTCTTGGCGCTCCTTGGCGGTGAACTTCAGTACGGAGACGGGATCGGTCGCGGCGGTCGCGGAGATCGGGGCGGCGAGGACGAGAGCCGTACCGGCCACGGCGAGTCCCATGACGCGGCCACGAAGGCGCCGGATCAGGGAAGTTGATGTCTCGGACATGGCAGATGTCTCCTCGGCTGGGGCTGGTGCGGGGGTGACGGACGGGGCTCGCGATCCGCACTGCAAGAGAGAGGTACCGGCTTGTTCGGTTGGCGCTGTCGATGATCTGTGACACAAGTACCGACGGCTTACGGCTACGGCCTACGGCTTACGGCCTGCGGGCGCCCGGCGCCCGGCGTACCGCGAACGCGGCGGCTCCGACAGCCAGCACGCCCGCCCCCCAGATCACCGAGGCCGCCGGCAGGGCGAAGGCGAGCACCAGGCAGCCGGCCAGCCCGAGAGCGGGGACGACGCGCGGCGGGCGGCCCTCCTCCGGAGTGAGGGTCCAGGCGGAGGCGTTGGCGATGGCGTAGTAGACCAGCACCCCGAAGGACGAGAAGCCGATCGCCCCGCGTACGTCCGCCGTCGCGGCGACCACCGCCACCACGGCACCGACCGCGAGTTCGGCCCGGTGCGGCACCTTGAAGCGCGGGTGTACGGCGGCCAGGGCGGGCGGCAGATGCCGGTCGCGGGCCATCGCGAGCGTCGTGCGCGAGACGCCGAGGATCAGCGCCAGCAGCGAGCCGAGCGCGGCGACCGCAGCCCCGGCCCTGACCACCGGCACCAGTTGGTCGGCTCCGGCGGCCCGGACCGCGTCCGACAGCGGCGCGCTCGCGTCCGCCAGCGCCTTCGGGCCCAGGACCGTCAGGGCGGCGACGGCGATGACGGCGTAGACGACGAGCGTGATGCCGAGCGCGATGGGGATCGCCCTGGGGATGGTGCGGGCCGGATCGCGTACCTCCTCGCCCAGGGTGGCGATACGCGCGTACCCGGCGAAGGCGAAGAACAGCAGCCCCGCCGCCTGGAGCACACCGCCGGCCGTGGCGTCGCCGCCGATCTCCAGACGGCCCGCCTCCAGGGCGCCGGAGGTGAAGACGGCGACGGCCACCGCCGCGAGCACCGCCAGGACGACGGCCACGATCGCGCGGGTGAGCAGGGCGGACTTCCGTACCCCCGCGTAGTTCACGGCGGTCAGCGCCACGACCGCGGCGACCGCCACCGCGTGCGCCTGGCCCGGCCATACGTACGCGCCGACGGTGAGCGCCATGGCCGCGCAGGACGCGGTCTTGCCGACGACGAAAGCCCAGCCGGCCAGATAGCCCCAGAAGTCGCCCAGCCGCTCGCGCCCGTACACATAGGTACCGCCCGACGCCGGATAGCGGGCCGCGAGCCGGGCGGAGGAGGTGGCGTTGCAGTACGCGACCACGGCGGCCAGCGCCAGCCCGAGCAGCAGCCCGGAACCGGCGGCCCGCGCGGCCGGGGCGAGCGCGGCGAAGATCCCCGCGCCGATCATCGCCCCCAGACCGATCACCACGGCATCGGCCGGCCCCAACCGCCGCCGCAACTCCCCGGCCGGCCCTGCGCCGCCCATCCCCGCGCCGGTCGGCGGCTCACTCATCAACCCACTCCTCAAAGCCGGTAGTCAGACACGTGGAAGACGCTCGCCGCCGGCGGCGGAACCTTCAACCACCACCCGGTGAACAATGGCGGACCGACCCCACATCCCTACCTCGCGACGGCGGTGAGGCGGGCGAACTCCCACGGGTCGTGTGCGCTGAAGACGGTGATCTCATCCGCGTGGTCGCGTCGCAGGGCGCGCAGCCGGTCGCGGGTCGCGACGCGCGCCTCGGCGTCGGTCTGCGCGCCCCGCTGAACCGGATCGTGGACGGGATGCGAGAAGGGCGGCGTGTGCTCGATCGCGCCGTGGTACACGTACGCGTCGCCCGCGTGCAGCAGCCACCGTCCGTCGCTGCCTTCGCCGTTGCGTACGGCGAAGCCCGAGTGTCCCGGACAGCGCTCTCGTTCCGCCGGACCGCGAACCGCGAACGTCACCGCACCGCCGGTTGGCCTCCCCGCCTCCGCTACGTCCTGACCGCGCGGGGCCGGGCGCTCGAGCCGGTTGGGCGCCGGTTGATGGCGCGGTTACGCGAGGAAGCCGCCGTCGACGGCGAGGTGGCTGCCGTTGACGTACGAGGCGTCGTCGGAGAGCAGGAACGCGACGACGGTGGCGATCTCCTCGCCGGTTCCGACCCGGCGCATGGGGATGCCGGTGTCCGCGACCTGTTGCGTGCCTTCGGGGTCGGCCTGGGATGCATGATCTGGGGTGTGTCCGCCTCCCTGCACGAAGGGCTGCACCTGGACCCCTCGGGCCACCTGGTCAACGCGGACCTGGCGGGCTACCTGATCCCCGTGAACGCCGACGTGCCGGAAATCGACGTGCACTTCCTCGACCACCCGGACACCCGCTACAACCCCCTGGGCAGCCGGGGCATCGGCGAACTGGGCCTCGTGGGCATGGCAGTGGCCGTCGCCAACGCGGTCCACCACGCGACGGGCATCCGCGTCCGCGAACTCCCCATCCCTCTGGAACACATCCTCACCGCTCTGGACTGACGGCCACCCGCCGACTTCGGGGGTGGCTTCTTCACTTCGAGCGGCAGCGTTCGTCCTTCCGTTCGGGTGGCACCGGGCGGTCCGAGACGACGCGAATGTTCGCGAGAACCGGCTCTGGCTCAACTTCTGTGAAGCGGCCACTCTCAGTGACTACTGGGCCTCTTCGAGCTGGGGTGAAGTTGCCTGAAAATGATCCCTGGGTAACGCAGTCGGGCTGAATGTTCAGGGCCGTGGAAGAGGTCCTGCTCCGGCTGAAGGAGTTGTTGTTCCCGTCGATCGCGGACGTCGCGGTGCTGTCGGTAGACGTGAACATCGCGATAGTGCGCGTTGATGCGCAATGCACGGCCGACGGCGCCGTGTGCCCGGTCTGTGGCACCCGGTCGAACCGGTTTTACGGTTCCTACCTGCGGTTTCCCGCTGATGTTCCCAGCGGAGGCCGACGGGTCGTCCTTCAATTGAGGGTCCGGCGATTCACCTGCGGAAACCAGAGCTGCGCACGCCGTACCTTCGTCGAGCAGATACCGGGCCTGACGCGCCGGCACAGTCAGAGGACCGAACGGTTGCGCTCGACCCTGGCGTCGGTCGGCCTGGCCCTCGCGGGCCGGGCCGGGGCACGCATCGCCGGCGTTCTCTGCGTTTCCGTCAGCCGTAGCACGGTGCTTCGGCTGGTGGACGCGCTTCCCGAGCCCGAAATGGTCGCACCGCGGGTGGTCGGTGTCGACGAGTACGCGACCCGGAAGGGCCGCCACTACGGCACCGTCCTCATCGACATCGAAACCCGCCGCCCCGCCGCCCCGTCGACCTGTTGCCCGACCGGGAGGCGTCCAGCCTGGCGGCCTGGCTCGCCGCGCGGCCGGGCGTTGAGGTCATCTGCCGAGACCGGGCGCCGTTCTTCGCCGAAGGTGCCACCGCCGGCGCTCCACAAGCGGTCCAGGTCGCGGACCGCTGACACCTCTGGCACAACGTGAGCGAGGCTGCCGAACGGGCCGTCGCTCAGCACCGCCGCTGCCTCCGCGCCCTGGTCACGGCCGCCCCCGAACCCGATCCGGATCCTGCGCCGGAGGAAGATTCCTCTGGCTCACCATGGCCGACCGGCCATCGTTTCGCCGACCGCACCCGCGCCAGGCACGCCGACGTCCACGCACTGCTGGAGGCCGGACACAGCCGTCGCTCGGTCCAGCGGCAGCTCGGTATGACCTGGCGGACCGTCAAGCAACTCGCCGACGCGGCGAGGCCGGAGGAGCTTTTCACCGGGCAGTGGCAGAACCGACCGTCGGTCCTCGATGACTACAAGCCCTACCTGGACGACCGGTGGAACGAGGGCTGCACCAACGCCTGGAAGCTGTGGGAAGAGATCGTGCCGCTCGGCTACAAGGGCAGCTACCAGCGCGTCCGCGCCTACCTGCACAAGAAGCGCACCTCACCGCGACCGGTAGTCGCCCGGCCGCCCTCGCCCCGAACGGTCGCCGGCTGGATTCTCCGGCGACCGGAAACTCTTCCCGAGGCCGAACAACTGCTGCTCAAAACCGTGCGCACCCAGTGCCCCGAGATCGACGCGCTTACCCGGCACGTCCGCGCCTTCGCGGTCATGCTGACCGAGCGCCAGGGCGAGCGTCTCCCTGACTGGCTCGCCGCCGTCCGGCAAGACGATCTGCCCAGCCTCCATACCCTTGCCGCCGGCATCGACCGCGACCGCGATGCCGTCATCGCCGGTCTCACCCTGCCCTGGAGCTCGGGTGCAGTCGAAGGCCATGTCAACCGCATCAAAATGATCAAGCGGCAGATGTACGGACGCGCTGGCTTCAACCTCCTGCGCAAGCGGGTACTGCTTGCCTCCTGAGCGCACTGTCAGTGACCAGTGCGACGATCCCCAGACGACCGCGCGAGGAGAGACATGGGCACCTGGGACATCGGCCCCTTCGACAACGACACCGCCGCCGACTTCGCCGGTGACCTGGACGAGGCAGCACTGGAAGAACGCGAAGCCATGATCCGGGGCGTGCTCAAGCGCGCCGCCGGGCCTGCGGACTTCCTGGGAATCTCCGACGGCGAGCGAGCCGTGGGCGCGGCGGCCCTGGTCGCCGCCCAGCATCCTGACGGCGATCCGGCGTGTTCGAACTATGGCCCATCAGAGCCGCTACCGGAGTTGCCTGCAGACCTTCGGATGCTCGCCGTCGACGCCCTGGACCAAGTGATCTCCAACCGGTCTGAACTCGCCGAGCTGTGGGCCGAAGCCGCGAACTGGTCGAAGTGGCGCCAGGACATCACCCGCCTCCGCAACGTCCTTGACCCTCCAATCCCGCCACAAGAGGAAGCCCTGTTCGAGATCTAATCGGTGACTTACAGTCACGGACCACAGAAGTTGAGCCAGAGCCCGAGAACTGCCGTCATTTCGCGGGCCGTTCGAGAGGAAGCTCCGCACGCGCTTTGCGTCGAAAGCACACGCGTTGACTGATTAGCGATCATCCGATGGAGTGACGGGCGAATGGGTGAATGTCGCCCAGGGGAGGACGCCTCTGGCCACCGTCGGTGACGTTGGCAAGCCGAAGCCGCGAGGAGTCACACATGTCCATGTTCCAGACGGGAAAGCTCGAGCTGTCGTCGGGCCAGCCCATCGAGACCACCGGGGGGAACACCTCCACCTTCACCCGCGTCACCTTCCCCAGCCCGTTTCCCAGCGGATCCCAGGTGATCGTGCTCGCCCAGACCCAGACGTTCAACGGCGCGGAGACGCCCGGCATCCGCCTCCATGACGTCACCCCCACGGGATTCCTGATCCGTCTCAACGAGGTCAACGTCAACGCCGGCGTACGAAGCGACGGCCGCCACGTGAACGAGACCGTCGGCTGGGTGGCCAGCACCGTCTGAACCGCCTGAATTGTCTGACAGGAAGCCGGCCGCCTCTGGTCCCGTCCGCACTCAGGACCAGAGGCGGAAGGGCTGTCGGCACTCATCAGAACCCGTGACCACCCGCCCGTGGAACCGGGCGCGTCCCGAACCCGGGGACCAAGTGCCCTACTCCAGCGCCGGTTTCGTCGGTTCCGCGGCGGCAACGCCATGTGTCCGTGCCGGCGCGCGCCCGGCCTCCGCCCGGCCTCCGCTCGGCCGCCGTCCTTGGGTTGTCCGCCGGTCCGCCGGTCCGCCGGTCGGAGCGCGACCTCGTCGCAGCCTTCCCCGCCTCCCTCACCTGCGCCGCGCACCGTTCGCGCGCATGGTGCGGTCCTTTCTCAACTGAGGCTCAGATCCGTGTAACGATCACGCCCAGTGGGCCCACGGGCCCGGCAAATGGGCCCGATCTTGTGACGTGCATCACTAAAAAGTGCGTAAAGGGCATGGTAGGACTGCACAAATCCGCTTCCGGAAGCGCTCTTTCCGGTGGCGGTTTCACCGGTGCGCACCGGTACACACCACCGGGTGAGTCCGGTCCGGGTCCGCGGATCGGGGTCACCCTTGACGGTCCCGGACATGGCTGTCTCCCCATGCCTGCCCCCACCCGGCGTGTGCTTACGCGCCGGCCTGCGCTCCCGAGGTAGCCAGATGTCACTTGATTCACTCACCGAGTCGGTCGACGAATCCGTCAGCGGATTCTTCGAACCGATCGCCTCCTGGCTCGGCGAGGTGGTGTTCTACGCCGTCCCCGTCGGGAACACGGAACTTCCCCTGATCGTGGCCTGGTTGGTGATCGCGGGCCTCGTCTTCACCGGCTGGTTCGGGTTCGTGCAGTTCCGCCGGTTCCGGCTGGCCGTCGCCGTGGTGCGCGGCAAGTACGACGACGAGTCGGCCGCAGGCGAGGTGAACCATTTCCAGGCGCTCACGGCGGCCGTCTCCGGCACCGTGGGGCTGGGGAACATAGCCGGCGTCGCGGTCGCGGTCAGTATCGGCGGGCCCGGCGCGACGTTCTGGATGATCCTCTGCGGGCTGCTCGGCATGGCAACCAAGTTCGTCGAGGTCACCCTCGGCGTGAGGTACCGGGAGGTGCACGCCGACGGCACCGTCTCCGGTGGCCCCATGCACTACCTCCCCAAGGGCCTGGCCGAACGATTCGGCAGCCGCGGCGCCTCCTTCGGGAAGATCCTCGCCGTGCTCGCCTCGGCGATGATCCTCTTCTTCGGCCTCTTCGGCGGCAACCTCCTCCAGGTCAACCAGAGTTACGCGCAGCTCGTATCCGTCACCGGCGGCGAGGACGGCGCCCTGGGCTCCTCGGCCGGCGCGCTGCTGTTCGGTCTGCTGGTCGCGGTTCTTGTCGGTGTCGTCCTGCTCGGCGGCATCCGCTCGATCGCTTCGGTGACCAGCCGTCTGGTGCCCGCGATGGCAGCGATCTACATCGCCGCGTGCCTGACCGTCATTCTCGTCAACGTGGGCGAGTTGCCCTCCGCCGTCGTCACGATCATCGAGGGTGCCTTCAACCCCGAGGGCGTCGCGGGCGGCGTGCTCGGCGCACTCATCATCGGCTTCCGGCGCGCCGCGTTCTCCAACGAGGCCGGGCTCGGATCGGCGCCGATCGCCCACTCGGCCGTCAAGACGAAGCACCCCGCCAGCGAGGGCCTGGTGGCCCTGCTGGAACCGTTCATCGACACCGTGATCATCTGCACCATGACGGCACTCACCATCGTGATCGCCAACCCCGCGAGCTGGGCCGAGGCCCGGACCGGGCAGGACATCGGCGGCGTGACGATCACCTCCGACGCCTTCGAGACCGTACTGCCCTGGTTCCCCTACATCCTCACCGTCGCGGTGCTGCTCTTCGCGATCTCCACCGTCCTGACCTGGGGCTACTACGGCCTCAAGGCGTGGTCGTACCTCTTCGGCCGCAGCAGGGCCAGCGAGACCACGTACAAAGTGATCTACACCCTGTTCGCCGTCGCCGGCTCGCTGCTCACCCTCCAGACCCTGATCGACATGGCCGACGCCGTCCTGTTCACGCTGGCCGTCATCAACATCATCGGCCTCTACTTCCTGGCCCCGTTCGTCAAGAAGGAACTTGAGACGTTCCTCGCGTACGTACGCCGGCGCGACAGCGGTGAAGCCCAGGACCCGGCCGCGGAGAAGACTCCGGCCGTCTCCGAATCCTGACCCCTCACGGTGCTCCGGCGCGGCCGGCTCCGATTCCGGAGCCGGCCGCGCCTGTCTGTTCTCCGGGAGCCGCCCCGGCTCCTACCTGCCGGTTGTGCTGCGGCGGACGGCTTCGGCCACCAGGGTCATCCATACGGCGAGTTACGCTCCCGGAGTGCCGGGAAGTCCGTTCGGCGACACGGGAGGTCTCCCTTTCACGCGCGGACGGCCGTCGCCGGGCGCCGCGGACCGAGACGGTCGGCGGCATGGTGATGGTGCTCCTCACAGCGGCGCCGGCCGCGCTCACCTGGGCCAACTCCCACTGCGCGGCTCGCACTTCCTCGTCGCGGGCATCGAGCTGAAGCGCGAGCCGGTCGCCCGGTGAACGGCGTAACAGGGGCGCGTCGACAACGACGCCGGCCGCTGCCGTCTGAGCGGCCACCACCGCGCAGCCAGGGCGGGAGCAATTGAGGCCATAAGTGCGGCTTCGGCGTATCTGCGTCGTTGAGTGCCGCGCCTCGGATAGGAATGGGATCTTCCTGATTCCCCGACCGAGGAGCCCTCGTGGTCTGTCGTCGTGTCCTGGGCGGGCGGGCTGCGGCATCGTTCACCGCCGCGGCCTGCGCCGTGCTCACCTTCACCGTGCCGTGCGGCGAGGCGGTCGCCGCCGGCCAACCGCGCCCGCAGCAGCGGCCGATGGCCCTGCCCGCCGCCAACGGCGACGTGCTCAGCTCGGAGCCGGGCGTCTTCCACCTGGATCCGCTCAAGGCGTTCAAGGCCAAGGCGACCGCGCACCGGATCATGTACCGCACCACCGACCGCGCCGGGAAGCCCATCGCCGTCACCGGCACCGTACTGAACCCCACAACCTCCCCACACGCCCAACGCCCGATCGTCGCCTTCGCCCCCGGCACCCAGGGCCTCGCGGACAAGTGCGCCCCCTCCCGCCAACTGGCCGAAGGCACCGAGTACGAGGCGCTGCCCATCAAGAGACTCCTCGACCAGGGCTACGCCGTGGTCGTGACCGACTATCAGGGACTGGGCACCCCCGGAGTCCACACCTACATGACCCGCGAGGCCCAGGGCCGCGCCGTCCTGGACTCCGTCCGCGCCGCCCAGCGCCTGGACGCCGCCCACCTCCCCGACGCCGGACCGGTCGCGCTCTACGGCTACTCCCAGGGCGGCGGCGCCACAGCGTCCGCCGCCGAACTCGCCCCCACCTACGCCCCCGAACTGAAGATCAAGGGCGCCGTCGTCGGTGCTCCCCCGGCGGACATGAACAAGGTCGCCGACAGCATGGACGGCTCCGCCTACGGAGCGTTCTTCAACTACGCCCTGTCCGGCCTGGCCACCGCGTACGGCATCGACATCGACCCGTACCTGACCGCCCACGGCAGACGCGTGACGAACGACCTGCGCGACAACCTGTGCACCACACAGGCCCTCGCCAAGTACCCCTTCCTCAACTCGCGCTTCCTGACCGTGGACGGGCGCCCGCTCACCGAACGCCTCAAGCGCGCCCCGTGGGACAGGATCGTGGCCGACCAACAACTCGGCAAGCGCAAGCCCGCCGTACCCGTCCTGCTCTCCCACAGCGCCCTGGACGACGTCGTCCCCCAACAGGTCGGCAAGAACCTGGCCGCCGACTGGTGCCGCCGCGGCACGACCGTCAAGTTCACCGGCAACCACATCCCCGGCCACATCGCGGCCACCGAGGCCACCAGCGCCGAGGGCATCCCCTGGCTCGCCGACCGCTTCGCCGGAAGGACCGCGACGAAAACCTGCTGACCCCGGTACCGCTCCCTCGGGCTTCCGTCCCTGGAGCTGTCGTGCCGACGGCCGCCGGCGTGCGGACGATCCGCGATCGGATGCCCACGCCCCCATGGGCTGCCCGCGTTCACCGAGGCCCCAGTCCGATCACAGCAACCGCAACCGGAACCACAACCACAACCACAACTGCGACCGCGTACGTCGAAGGCCCGCCATCGCTAGCGACGGCGGGCCTTCGACTATTGCCCGGTGAGAGCAATGGCGGAGGATACGAGATTCGAACTCGTGAGGGGTTGCCCCCAACACGCTTTCCAACTCTGCATGGACCCGTTCGTCGGGGTTCGCAGCCGTGCGGGGCAGCGGTTCTCCAGTGGAAGGGCCTCCTGCTGAACGGCTGCGAACAGGCACGGACGAGACTGTCGATGAGACTGTGGACGCGCTCGACAAGCTCCTTAGTCCGTAGCCCAAACCAGATCGGTCAACGGCGGTCACACCCGCTTGTCGAGGGCGGACGGGTCATTGACGGGCGCCACCGGTTGCTCAGGTTGCTGTACTTCGGTGCTGCACAGTCTGCGGCTCGTGCCCCTACGACCAGACTGACAAGCTCCCAAGAGCCCCATTGAGCAGGCCTCTTGACAAGGCATCACCTTGTGGTACCTTAGATCCCGCTCGGCATCTTCCGAACATCGAGGTCTCATACTCGCTGGCAGGCGTTCACCTGTAAATGGTCGATGTATCAGAGCTCGAAGATTCATAACTGCATGCAGTCAAGACGAATTAAGCCTGATTCTATTTGTGTGGCCGGATTTTGCCCACATTGATAGAAGTCGGGCTTTTTTGTTGTCTCAAGCACTAAAGGTTAGAAGGTTTTTCCGCCGAAAAATATATGGAGGTTGATAGTGCGCGAAATGTTCACCCAAGTAGGACAGACGGTCCGGTTCGCCATCGCCGATGAGTCCCGGACCGCCCGCCTCAAGTCCCTGATTGTGACGACTGCCATCGTCGCAATCGTTGGGTATTACGTCCTGTTCATCATGTAGTTTCTCATTGCTCAGGACTCGACTATGGTACGGCGGACTGTGTCGCCTCGGCTACAGCCCGCCGTACCGGTCGTCGAGGCGAGCCGACCGTCTCAGCCACAGCGGGTCTCTCCTCAGCGTTGGTGTTCGTTTAGGTCGCGCGACGCCCTCAGAGTGGGGCGGAGACAAGCGCGGCGGGAAGCCGAGGAGCGCGGCGAGCGGAGCGAGACGACTTGAAAGTCTAGAAGTAGTTGGAACTCAACGGCTTCCAAGAGGATCCATCCGTCTGACGGCGTACGCCGATGACCTGCACGAAATCCCCCAACGTCTGCTGCCCGGACCCTGGTGGGGGACTCCTCGGGGAGAGCGCATCGGAGGATACGCACGCTCTGGGTTAGCCAGAGGTGTTGTTCCCCTGCCGACGAGCCGAGGGCAGAAGGAGGTCCCGCTCCAGGTGCCGCTCGCCAGACACCTTCCCCTGCACGCCGAGGTCCACCCGAGCCGCCTCGTGGAACTCGTTGATCTCGCGGAAGGCGACGCGGTGCAGCTCCCGCCACTCCTCCAAGGTGCCGGTGGTCTTCCCGGTCGCCTGCCAGTCGATCGCGCGGACGGCGCTGTGCAGCTCGTGCGCGGCCTCTACGACGACATCGCCGCCGAGCAGCATGACTTGCTCGAACGACTGCCCCTGGTAGCGCTCGGCCTCGGCCAGGTCTGCAAGCATCTCCGACTCGGGCAGCTCGCTCGTACGTATCCCTTCCCGATGCTCGTACAGCCGCACCGCCAGGAAGATGCCGGCCCGCACCCGGTCCACGTACCCGCCGTACGCGTCGAGCTTCCGATCGTCCCACCGCGTCAGCAGTTCCCGCCGGTGGCGGCTGCGCTCCATCACGTAGTTGGTCAGATGCGTCGTCAGCGCACCGAGCAACACCGCAGCGACAGTTACCAGTTGCTCGCCGGTCCCCAACTCGTCCCCCAGAGAAAGAAGTCATCTACATCTCTAGAGGATCTTAGGAGAGTGAGGAAGAGCGCTGAAGGCGCAGTTGCGCGGCTAGGCCGTTTCGTTCGGATCACCGAACCCTTGGCATGTGAGGGCACTCGTCGAGTGCGGCGCCTCGGGCGGCTTCTGTAGCCTGGCGGCGCTGTATGTCGGGGGGAGCTGACCGTGGAGAACATCCTGTCCGTGGCCATCGGGGCCGCTATCGGCCTCATAGGTGCGGTGTTCGGTTCGTGGTTCAGCGCGCGCCGACAGGACCGCATGTGGCTCCGCGAACAGAAGCTCAAAGCCGGGATCGGCTTCAACACGGCCGTAGTTCAGCTACTGGACTACCTGAAGGAAACACAGCTGAGTGACGATGGCCCCGGAGCCAACGAGTTGGCGAACCAGATGCAGGAAGCACGCTCAGCTCTCTACCTGCTCTGTGCCAGCGACACGGTCGATCTCGCCGATGCTCTCGCGCATCGGGTCTGGAGCACCAGGCCCACCGACGGCAGGGACGACCGCCGGGCCGAGTTCCGAGAGACGGTGGACCTCCTGCGTCGCTTTACCCAACAGCTCCGGCAAGAGATCGCCAGATCGTAGTCCCCATTGGATCACCGGGCGGACCAGAGGAAGATGCCTGCGATGTGGAGTCCGGCCAGGTAGATGGTGGCGGTCTTCTCGTAGCGGGTGGCGATACCCCGCCACTGCTTCAAGCGGTTGATGCACCGCTCGACGGTATTGCGCTGCTTGTAGGCGTCACGATCGAAGGCCGGTGGTCTGCCGCCTCGGCTGCCGCGACGGAGTCGGTGACCCTGCTGGTCGGCCGGGACGGGGATCACCGCTCGGATGCCGCGCTTGCGCAGGTGCTCGCGGATCGCGCGGGAGGAGTATGCCTTGTCGGCCAGGACCGCGTCCGGCCTGGTCCGGGGGCGTCCGCGGCGCCTGGGAACGCGCAGGCTGGCCATGACGTCGAGGAAGGCGGGTGCGTCGCCGGCCTGTCCGGCGGTGAGGACGAAGGCCAGGGGGCGGCAGCGAGTGTCGGCGGCGAGGTGGATCTTCGTGGTCAGTCCGCCGCGGGACCGTCCGATGGCATGGTCGTCGGGCTCGTCGGCTGGGGCCCTTTTTTGCGGGCTCCGGCGGCGTGCTGGTGGGCCCGTACGATGGTGGAGTCCACCGAGACGGCCCAGTTCAGGTCGTCTTCGGCGTCGGCCTGGGCCATCAGCGTCGTGAACACCCGCTCCCAGGTGCCGTTGATGGCCCACATCCGCAGCCGGTTGTAGACGCCTCGCCAATTGCCGTACTTCTCCGGCAGGTGGACCCAGTTCCGGTCTGGAACTTGAAGGCGATGGCGTCGATCACCTCGCGGTGATCCCTCCACCGGCCACCCCGTTTCGGCGTCCGGTCCGGGAGTAACACCTCGATCCGCGCCCACTGCGCGTCAGTCAACGGCACACCCGGACCAATGACCGGCTGATCCAAACGAAACTGCCTAGGTGTCGCTCGTTGCTCGGTGAGGTCGTAGGTAACCGTCGACGCCGGGTGGCATCCCCGGTCAGGTCACCCGAACAGCCAAGGGACTTGGGGTTGCGCCGCTTGCGGCCGCGCTCTGCACAATGCGCACTGTTCGGCTCCACCCCGCCATGAGGTCGGAGCAACTATCCCCGCCGTACGCATGTGGCTCACGCATGCCCAAATCTGAAGGATGCCCGATGCCGAGCGACCCCAAGACGTATCTTCTGCTGCTCCTGACCTTCGCCTTCCTCGCGTACGTGGTGGATCAGCACCCTCGAGTTGCTGAACCTCTCGTCGTCGCAACGGCCGGTGTGGGGCTCATCATCCTCGTACTGACTCTTTGACGCGGGGCAAGTGGCGCCCTGTCGGAGGGCTTCGGACGGGTGGGGGAGTTGGCTGCGCTGGAGTCCCCCACCCCTCGTGTTCCCTCTCCCCCTTCGACGCTGAACGTGTTGCCGTCGGGACTACGGTGCTCGTGGGACTCGGCGGAGAGGTAGTTGGATGGGTGACGGGAACGCAAGCTCACTGGTCACCCTTGGCCGTGCGTACGTGCGCTACGCTCCTGGCCTTCTCGGCAAGCCCCCACTCGCGGGGCGGTATCTGAACCCTCGGTTACGTGAGCGCCCGCGTCGGCGAGTCGTACGGGCGCGGTTCGGAGCGCGGTTCGTTGTCGACACCCAGGACCTCATCCAGCGGTATCTCTACATGTTCGGCGTCTGGGAACCGCACATGACGCGGTGGCTGCGGGGTCGCCTGCGGCCAGGGGACACGTTCATCGATGTCGGGGCGAACATCGGGTACTACAGCGTGCTCGCCTCGCGACTCGTCGGGGACGGGGGCCGGGTGGTGGCCGTCGAGGCGTCGCCGGCGTTCCACCAGAAGCTTCAGCAGCAGGTACGGCTCAACAACTGCGGCAACGTGCGTGCCGTGAACGGGGCCGTATCCGATGAGCGGAAGATGCTGACTTTCGTGCTCGCTAGCTCGGCGAACATGGGGGCGAACAGCATCGTCCCGTACGAGGGGGCGGCGGAGTCGTCGTTCGAGATCGAGGCACTTCCGCTTCCGGACATTCTGACGGCGGCGGAGATCGCCAGTGCGCGCGTCATCAAGATTGACGTTGAGGGCGCCGAGGGGCCCGTCGTGCGCGGGCTGGCGCCCATGCTTGACAAGCTGCGGCCGGATGCCGAGGTCACCGTTGAGGTGGCCCTCGACCGCATGGCGCAACTCGGCGACTCCGTAGATGAGTTGCTGGCAACAATGCTCGAGCACGGGTTCCACGTCTACCGGCTCGCCAACGACTACGCCCCCGAGTCCTACCCTGCGGCAATTCGAGGGGCACGGCTACTACCGGTGCGCTGGCGCGGGCCGGTTGTCGAAGAGAGTGATCTGATCTTCTCCCGGATCGACGCGGAAACGCTCGGTTGACGCGCTTGCGAACGCACCGCGGCCCGGCTCTTTGAAGTGAGGAGCCGGGCCACGGTTGTTGGCGGGCACTACGACCAGCGGATGGGGTCCAGCTCTCCGCCGGCGCATACGGGGCAAGGCACTCGGTAGGTACGGCGGCACGTGTGGCAGCCTCGGAAGCCGCAGCAGTCCGGGCACCAGATGACTCCGCGACCCGCGCAGCATCCGCAGTACGTCACGTTCTTCGCACCCGTCTGCGAGGTCACATGACCGTACTCATCCGTCTCCCTCGCCGCCGTCGTCCTCCAGGTCCTCCAGGTCCTCCTCGTCCTCGTACTCGCCCGGCGCCGACAGCCGGGCGCCCCGGCTCTCCGCCACTCGCAGTACGTCGCCCAGCACCTCCGTCACCCGCGCGAGAGCAAAACGGAGTTCACGGCTGCCCACCTTCGGATCGGCGAGCACGGCCCTCGCGCCGCCGAGCACTTCGGTGCCCGTACTCGTCTGTGACGCCTCCACGCTGTCGGCGAGCCGCGACATGACTCCCCCGTCGCCGTCCGCGCTGAGGAAACACGGCTTCCCCTCATCCGAGGTCCACGGCAGAAGGCGCAGAGTGTTCGTGCGTGTGGTCATCCGGACGTCTCCATTTCTTCAGGCGCGTCAGCCTCGGATCGGGTGGTGAAGAGAACTTCGATGCGGTCGCCCGGCAGCACCAGGAGTGCGCCCTCCACCACACGGTCACTCGCGTCGGCCGATGTGCGCTCCACCGCGAGAACCGGCGTGCGGGTGCTGATGTTGAGCGTGTGCGCCTCGTCCGCCGTGGGGAATCGGGCGGTGACGCGCTCGGTGGTCGTCACCACCTCCACCCCGTCCGCCGACAGCAGTTCGCGCACGCTGTCGCCCCAGGGAGATCCGCCCGCCTCGGGCACACCCGGGCTCGCGACGGCGTGCGGTACGTAGATGCGGGTCAGACTCCGCGGTGACGCGCACTGATGGCTGATGAAGACGTACTCCGTCAGCGGGCTGCCGACCCGAAGTCCCAAGAGCGAGGCCAGCCGCCCATCAGCCTCAACGATCGTGATGTCGAGACTGACGCTGTTGCCGTCGCCGACGCTGGGTGCATGCTCGAGGTCAGGCGGACGCCTGTCACTCGCATACGCGATGCGTTGCCCCGGACGGCGAACGAAGTTGCCGATGCCGTGACGCTTCTCGATCAAGCCCTCGCTGTGAAGAAGTTCGAGTGACATCCGCAGAGTTGGAGTACTGACGCGGTAGCGCGCCGCCAGCTCCGCCTCGGCGGGCATGCGCTCGCCCACCGGCCAGGTTCCCGCCGTGATGAGCCTCCGGATGTCGTCCGCGATCTGCTCGTACCGGTTGGCCATTGCTTTCCCCTGGTTGAAGGTGTCGAAGGCTCGTCTTGGGCCCAATGCGACGGGCGGGGGCACGACCGGCGGGCCCGTCGACCGCGACTCGTCGCAACGGGGATGCGGCATCAGTTCGCCCTCGGTGCCTGGAAGTACGGGTTGACCAGCAGCGTTCGGAGGCGCGAGGCGTACCACTGGCGTGCCCGTTCTTCGTGGGCGAGCAGATACGGGCGGACAAGGGCGTGGTCCTCGGCGCGCAGCGGGTCGGCGTGCTTCGGGTACCTGAGAGGGCGCCCCACCCGCAGCGCCGGGGTTGAGGCCAGGTCTTCGTACGTGCTCGTCCCGGACCTGCGGCGATGCCGGCCCTTCGACGGATTGGGCAGAGGAATCGGTAAATGCCGTCTGGTCCACACGGCAGCACGGCGCATATGGTCGAACACGCTGATCAGCTCCCTATAGCTGAAGGCCATGCCTCCGGACGGCGTCGACCGTCGCGGGGGCTTCATTGCCGAAAGCGGCCCACACCCGGCGACCGTTCGCGCTGGTGACGAGCCCGAAGCAGTCGGCCTCCTCCAGCGCTGCCAGTACCTCGCGCCATGTTTCGACGTCGATCGGCCCCGGTAAGTCCGCTTCGACGTACGTGAGGTCGGCGAGATCCGTCGCGTGTGGTGCGAGCCCGGCGGCGGAGAGACGCGCGGCCATGCGACCAGCACGAATTGCAGGTGCGGACACATGTCCTCCGTCGCCAGGCAGTCACTATATGTGAAGTTGGTTAACTGGATTAGAGCTAGTGGACTAGATTTTCCACATGCGTGAGCAACCGCCCTACCTCCGGATCGCCGACGTGCTGCGTCGGCGCATCGCTGACCAGGAGTGGAGCCCAGGAGACCGGCTTCCGTCACGCGCTCAACTCGCACAGGAATGCGGCGTGGGCGAGAACGTCATCCGGCGCGCGCAGGAGCTTCTGATCTCGCTCGGAGTCCTGGAAGGACGCGCGGGATCGGGCACGTACGTCGCCCAGCCGCGCGAACGCCTGCGTATGGTCCGCTCGCAGTACCGCGAGCAGCGCGGCGGCTCGCCCTTCCGCGCCGACATGGATTCGCTGGGCAAGCGGGGTACGTGGGAGAGCCGCACGGAGGCGAAAGTGCCGGCCCCGGCGGGGATCGCCGCGCGGCTCGGCATCTCGGCGGGCGATCTCTGTGTCCGTACGGCGTACGAGTTTCTGGTCGACGGCAAGCCGGCCCAGATCTCGACGAGTTGGGAGCCGTACGAGATCACGTCGGGCACCCTTGTCGTACTGCCGGAGGGCGGACCCCACGCGGGCAAGGGTGTGGTCGACCGCATGGCGGAGATCGGCATCACGGTCAGTCACGTCGTGGAACAGCCAGAGCCCGGCCAGGCCGACGCCGAGGAGGCGACACTTCTCGGCGTACAGCGCGGGGCACTCGTCACGCGCATCCGCAGGACGTACTACAGCGACGATTCCCGCCCGGTCGAGACGGCCGACATCGTCATCCCAGCGGCGAGCTGCGAGATCATCTATGAGGTTCCGGTCAAGGGCTGAGAGCTACTTCAGCCCTTGCGTCGAGCAGCGTCGCACACGCGCCCTCCCTCGAATCACTCACGGACCGATCCGAGAGCCAAAGTGGCACCGCACAGGACGGACGCGAGGGCGAAGCCCAGCGCGGCCGGATTGACGTAGCCGGGAACGGACTTGGCATCGAAGCCTCCGGACTCCGTCGTCTCGCAGACGAACCGGAGCGGGATGTAGTCCACCGTGTAGCCGATGACATGCACCGCCTGGGGCGATGATCGGCAGGGCGGAGAGGGCGACGAACCAGTGCCGCCGTCCTCCGCCTCCACGACCGCGCCGGCGACATGGATCAAGCCCCACGTATACAGGGCGGCTGCGACGCCCCCCAACAGGGCGGTGAGGCTCCGAAGCCAAACCGCGGTGTCGGCATGACGGAGGCCAACCCGGCCAAGTCCGCCGAGACCGTAGCCGACAAAGCCGACGACGGCGATCAGCCCGACGACAAGGAACAGCAGGAGCACCATGCACTGGAGTTCACCAGAGCGAGATCACGGCGAAGTGACGGAACGGGCCGCTCCACGCACGGAAGCGCCACAACTCACGCCAGCGTCTTCGCAGGGGTGCAGCCCGTTCTCGTGAACGTCGAGTTCCTCCGACGTCGATCGCCTCACCCTGCAGACGGGTACTTCCACCCGAAGTACGCCAGCGCCCGCGCCCGTGCCTCCACCACTGCCATCCGGGCGTCGCGTTCGCCCGCGTCCGTGTGAGCCGACTGGCTCGTCGCCTGACCGGGCCACTTGCGGTAGAGCAGTCCGACTTCGCTGCTGAACCAGCCGCGGCTCGTCGCGTTCAGGGCCAGGAGAAGCCCAGTGTCCTCCGAGGCCGGCAGCGCCATCCAACCGCCCAGCGCCAGCAGCAGTTCGCGGCGGACGAAAAGCGTCGCCGGGTGGACCTGGGCGCGGTAGTCGTGGGACGACCAGTGGTCGAGGACGGCGCCCCGTTCCACCGGTCCGTGCTCCGGGTCGCCGTCGAAGCCGACCGTTGTGCCGTCGGGGAGCAGGTCGAGTACGCGGGACGTCGCCCAGCCGATTGTGCGGTCGGCTTCCAGCGCGGCCAGGTCGCGGGCCAGCGCGCCCGGGGGCAGTTGGTCGTCGGCGTCCAGGATCCTCATGTACTCGCCGTCTGCGTGCGCGAGAGCCAAGGTGCGGGCGGTGCCCGGTCCGCCGGGGCGTCCCTGACGGAACGTCACGCGCGGGTCGTCGGGGACATGTGGGGCGACTTCGTCGCTCTTGCCGTCCTCCTGGATCACCCAGTGCCAGTCCCAGCCGTCCGGCAACTCCTGCTGGCACAGCGACTTGTACGCGTCAGTGAGGAAGTGCGCGGAGGGTGGGTGCACGGCCGTGATGATGGCGACGCGCCGGCGCACGGCACTCACCACCTTTCCAGGGGAGTGGTGAAGAGCATTTCCGTGCGGTCACCGGGCAGCGTGACGTCCGACATCTCCACCACGCGGTTGTCGAGGTCGAACGACGTCTTGCGCAGGAGCAGGACCGAGGTCCCCGGCGGCAGGTCCAGTTCCTCCGCCTCTTCCGGCGTCGGCGGCCGGGCCGTGACCCGTTCCTCGATGCGGTCGAGCTCGATTCCCACGGTGTAGAGCTGGTTCTGGGTGCCCCCTGGCCACGGCTCTTTCGTCTGGTCCAGCAAGTCCCGGTTCTTCTCGACCAGCGAGCGGATCAGGTAGGACGTGACCAGGTTGAACGGGGCTCTCTCGGCGGCGTACCGCGTCCGGTACGTACGCACCACGAGCGCCGTTCCCTCGGGTACGCCGAGCGCTTCCGCGAGATCCGGGCCCGCCTCGCCGTCGCTGTAAGCCGCGTGGAAGACGAGATCATCTATCTGTAGGCCGGTGTCATGCTCGGTCGCTCCGGTCTCCAGCCGCGTGGCCTCAGAGGCGCGCACGCGCTCCTTCTCCCACTGATGCCTGCTGTTCGCCCGGAAAATCGAGGTACGGGACCGACGGACGAAGTTGCCGCGGCCGTGCTGCTTCTCGATCAGCCCCTCGTCCTGGAGGAGCCGAAGCGCGTCACGGATGGTCGGCACGCTGCGCCCGTACTCCGCCGCGAGTCTCGTCTCCGAGGGCAGGCGGTCGCCGGGCAGCAGCTCACCTGCGCGGATGGACTGACGTAGCTCGTCCGCGATCCGCTCGTACACCTTGGCCACAGCCACTCACCGTCCTGTTCCTGATGACGGCGCCAGCATACGACTCATAAAGAGGTCTTGACGACTGGAGGAGAGGCAGGTCATAGTCAACGCAACTCCTCAAGAGGAGTTGAGGAGTGCATCTCCTGATGACTTGCTGTGCGCCCGGAGATCCCCGTGAAACGGGTTCGAAGGAAGCGCTCGTGGCTTGAGAACTGAACAGCGTGCCTCAACGAACGAGTGTTTTTGATCTTCGGCACTGCCGCTGTGTGCGGCGCTGTCGGAGGTCATGACCGCTCGTCCCTGCCCTGATGAACGGTCATCTCGAACCCGTCCTGGCCTCCCTCCCGGAAGGAGATCCGATGTACCTCGGAATCGGCGATGTCGTGAGAGATCGCGCCGACATGGCGGTCGGCATCGTCGTCGGCGTCACCAGCCGTGCCACCGGCAACCGCGTGGCGGTGTACGTCTCCGGCGATGCGGTACGGCTGAGCGAGCTGTACGACCTGGACTTACTGGCCCGTCACGCCAGGCAGATCTCGACCGGCCGACGCGTGCTCGCCTTGGTCGTCCTCGTCCTTTCGGTGCTCGCCGCCTTCTATGGCTGCTTGTCCGCCCACGCGTTGGGCGCCGGCTGGCTGCTGATGTTCCTGTCCGGCCTCGGTGGCTTCACCGCCGTACTCACCGCGTACCAGTGGTGCGGCCATCTGACCGGCCCCCGGCGCTTCCGCGTCTGAGCGCTTCCTCCGAGCACACCGCCCCCGTCCCATCCCCACGTAGAGGAGAGAACCGATGCGCGTGTACGCCGGTGGCCCGGAGGGCTTCAGCGCCTTCGACGGCGCGGCCCCCGAGGACTTCCTAGACCTCTTCCTCGGCGAGAGCGGCGAGTCCGAAGAACAGCGCGCGGCGCGCGAGATGGCGGCCCGCGACGTACTGGCCGAGCTGATCGACCGCAGCGACGACGACGAGTGCGCGATGCTCAACGCCCTCTACGCGGCTCAGCTCATGGCGGTCGTACGGCTGAGCCGCCGAGCCAACAACCCATGCCCGAGTTCGATGGTGCGGCGGGCCGCGTGAGCGTGGCGATGGCAGGGATGTCGCCGCCTCCGCTCGGTAAGGCCGACAAGGCGCTGCTGGGAGTGGTCATTCCCGCCGGCGGTGGTGTGGGCGCCCTCGGGCTCGTCGCCTCGTACGACTCCGTGTCCACGGCCGCGACCCGCTGGGGCTTCACCGAGGCGTGGATGCTGCCGGTCGGCATCGACCTGGCGATCCCCGTGTTCACGGCGGCCAACTTGCTGTTGGTCCGGCTCGGTATGCCGCTGACGTGGGTGCGGTTCGTGCCATGGGGACTGACCCTGATCACGTGCTGGCTGAACATCGCGGCCGGCACCTCCCTCTCGGCGAAGATCGCCCACGGCGCCATGCCTCTGCTGTGGGTGGTCCTGAGCGAGATCGCGGCTCACGTCTACGCGGTCCGTATCGGCGTCGCCACCGGCGCCCGGATGGAGCGCATCCGGCGCTCGCGCTGGCTGTTCGCGCCGCGTACGACGCTGATGCTCTGGCGCCGGATGGTGCTGTGGGAGACCACCGACTACCGCGAAGCGCTCGCGCTGGAGAAGCGGCGACTGCTCGTACGTGCCGAGCTGCGCGAGCGGTACGGCCGAGGGTGGCGGAGGAAGGCGCCGGAGCGCGATCTGGTGTTGCTGAAGTTGGGGGAGTTGGCGCCCTCGGACGAGACCGGGACTGGCCCTGGCCCGGAACCGGAGCCGCCGCGAGAGCCCCGAGCCCGTCGCAAGAACTCGCGCCTCACCTGGGACGAGGCAGTCACCAAAGCCCGTGTGGCGACGGCGAGTTGGCCCTACTCCGCGCTGGACGCCGACCCCATCCGCAAGGCCATCGGCTGTAGCCAGGAACGCTCACGGCAACTGCGCGACGTACTGAGGTCCGAGCGCGCACCGAGCCCACACCCGTAACGCCCTTTTGAACTGAGGCCCGGCCGCTGCTTTGGCGGGTAGGGCCGGGCCTCGGTTTCCCTCCCGTTCCGGAAGGAAGAACCAGTGAAGCACGACCATCACGAAGACAACGGCGACGACGAGTCTCACCCCAACCACCCGACTGAGTCGGGCGACCCGACCGAGCCCGTCATGGTCGACAGCGATGGCGCGCCGACCGGCTCCGGTCTGTTGGGTCGGGTGACCGGTGCGAAGCGGCGACCGGTCGTCCCGGCGTGGGCGAAGTCGCGTTCTGAATTCAAGTCGGCGGGCAAGGGCGTAGCCGCGTACGCCTGGCACGTCGCCGCGTACCACGCGGTGCGCACTCCCTGGTACACGATGCGCCTCGCGCTCCAAGCTCCTTGGGGCGCCTGCCAGTTCGTCAGTGGCTCGCTGCGGTGGGTCGCCGACACCGAGGGCGAGCCGTTCCGGCAGGCGTCGGCCACCCGCGAGGACGTGGACGAGTACTTGAAGCTCTCGCGTCAGCGGGACCGGCGGGTTCGGTGGCGTACGGTCGTCGCCGTCCTCGCCTCGGTCGTGGGGCTCACTACGGCTCTGACCTTGTACGTCCTGGCCCCGGCTTGGCTGCTCGCCCTGGCGAGTTCGGCCGCCACGCTCGCGCTCGGCAGGCTGGGGCAGTCGGCCGACGCTCCGGTCATCCGCCGGGCGGTCGAGATCCCCAAGGCAACCAAGTTGACCAGTGACATCGTGCTGCGCGCACTGGGCTCACTCGGCATCCCTGCCATTAACCAGGCACAGTCCAAGGGCGGCACCGGATTCAGCTTCACCGCGCCCATCACGCGGGACGGCCCCGGTTGGATGGCGGAGGGGGACCTTCCGTACGGCGTGACCGTGACGGACGTGGTCGACCGACGCGACAAGTTGGCATCCAGGCTGCGTCGGCCGCTGGGCTGCGTATGGCCGGAGGCGGTCCCCGACGCACACACCGGCCGACTCCGGCTGTGGGTCGGTGACCAGGACATGGCCAAGGCGCCGAAACCCGCCTGGCCACTGGCCGCGCGTGGGTCGGTCGACCTGTTCAAGCCGGTCGGGTTCGGCACCGATCAGCGTGGGCGGTGGGTGGAGATCACCCTCATGTACATCGCGGGCGTCATCGGTGCCATCCCGCGTATGGGCAAGACGTTCCTCCTGCGGCTCCTGCTGCTGATCGCCGCCCTCGACGTACGGGCGGAACTCCATACGTACGACATGAAGGGCACCGGCGACCTCGACCCCGTGGGCGATGCGGTCTCGCACCGGCACCGCGCGGGGGAGGAAGAGGAGGACTTCGAGTACGCCCTGGCGGACCTGCGCGAGCTGCGGCAGGAATTGCGCCGCCGCGCGAAGGTGATTCGGTCGCTGCCGCGCGACATCTGCCCGGAGTCGAAGGTCACTTCGGCCCTGGCCAGCAAGGCGAAGCTGGGGCTGCATCCGATCGTGATCGGGGCGGACGAGTGCCAGAAGTGGTTCGAACACCCCAAGCATGGCGCGGAGTTCGAAGAGATCTGCACCGACATGGTCAAGCGCGGTCCGGCACTCGGCTTCGTACTTCTGCTCGCGACGCAGCGCCCGGACGCCAAGGCACTGCCCACCGGCATCAGCGCGAACGCGTCGGCGCGGTGGTGCCTGAAGGTCATGGGCCAACTGGAGAACGACATGGTTCTCGGCACGTCCTCCTACCGCCGGGGCATCCGGGCGACCATGTTCGCCTGGGGCGACAAGGGCATGCACTACTTCGTCGGTGAAGGCGCCGATGCCCGCATCGTCAGCGCCTCGAACATCGACGGCGTGGCCGCCGAGCGGATCGCCCTGCGCGCCCGCGCTCTCCGTGAAGCGGCCGGCACACTCTCCGGTCACGCACTGGGGGAGGCGTTCGAAGCCGCCGAAACCCCCGCGTACGACCTGTTGGCCGATCTCCTCGCAGTCATGCCCGCCGGAAAGCCGAAGGTGTGGGGCGAATCCCTCGTCTCCGCGCTCGCCGAACTCCGGCCGGACGTCTACGGCCAGTGGTCACCCGAGCAACTGACGTCCGCGCTCCGGCCGTTCGGCATCCGTACGACGCAGGTATGGGGCGTCACCGACGACGGCAAGGGCGCCAACCGTCGCGGGATCCAACGCGCCGACATCCTGCGGGCGGTCGCGGAAAGTGACGAAAGGGCCGACGCGGCGTAGCCCGCAGACGCCGCTGGACCTAGCGGGGACACCCGCTAGGTCTAGCACCCCCGCTAGCAGCACAAACCACCTCTGAGCAGGCCACTAGCTTCTAGCGGCCTTCCTCGCGCATGCCCTGATTCCTGCCCTGGGAGGGGTTTCGATGCCGTCCCTGATCACCGCTATGCCCGCCCTGATACTCCTCACTCTCTGCTACGCGGCGCTGTGCGCCGTCTCGCCGTTCGGTATCTGCCGCAAGTGCCACGGCTGGGGCTTCCGCATGAAGCAGAACCGCCGTGGACGGATCAAGCGCGGTCGGGACTGCCGCCGTTGCCGCGGTTACGGCAGGCGTATCCGCGTCGGCCGACACCTCTACAACGTCGCCTCCCGTCTCCACCGCGACGGCACCCACTGACCTCTTCTCCCCGCGCGCATTCAAGGAGACCGCCCGTGTTTCTCACCATCTCGGCCCTGGCCTTGACGGGCCTCTTGCTGGCCCTGCTTCTGCGGTTCCGAGCCCTCGGCGTCGGCGCCGCTGTCGTCGCCGTGATCTTCGGCTTCTACCTCTCGCGGACCGGTGCCGCCGACTCGATCGACCAGATCATGACCGCGCTCGCGAACGCGGTCCGCAACGTCCGTCCGTGACTTCCGACTTCTGACTTCTGACTTCGTACGTACGAGAAGGGAACCCCCGTCGTGTTCGACGACCACGAGCAGTACGCACCCGGCCCGGCGGCCCTCGCGCCTCGGCGAGAGGGACCACTGATGACCAGCGACACCATCCCGTGGTTCCACCACCTGACCGACAGCGTCCACGCCCTCGGCGCCGCCGCGCGCGAGTACCGAACAGCCAGTCAGGCGGCGCGGGTCGCGTCCTGGCACATCGACCCGGCTCGACTGCTTCCTGTCGACGGCGCCCTACACGTCCCTGGAAGGGACTTCGTCCGGCCGTACGACGACGCTCTGTTGAAGCTCGGGGACCTGTACAGCGAGCTGGAGAGCGGCACGAAGGATCTGTACGAGAACTCCTCGCTGGCCTACGCGTACGCCGCCACCTCGGCGGTGCGGTCCATCCTCGCGGGTGAGCGTCCGCCGCACGTCGAACTCGGCCGCCGCGACGGCCGGTACGAGCTGCCAACGGGTTCCCTTCCCGAGATGCCCAGTGCCCTTGACCACTGGACGGGTGCCGAGCGACTTACCCGGCTCCGAGAGCACGTGATCGAGCGGCAGCGGGCCCGCTCTCTCGTATCGGACTTCGCGTTCTACGAAGATCTGGCGGATTGCGAGACCGCCGAACTCACCACCGCGACAGCGTGCGCCGCCGGACTCGCCGACAGTGCGTACGCGTATGGAGAGGCCGGCGAAAACGCCCTGCACTTCGTGCTTCTCTCCGCCGCGACCGGTACCGCTGTGATGGACACCGCAGGGGGCCGGCAATGAACAAAGGCACAGTGCAGGCGGCGCAGATGGCTCGTACTCACGACGGGGCCCACTGGATCATCTATGTCGTCATCCTCGGCGAGTCCGAGTGGCCGGAAGTGCGGCTCCCCGTCGGCGACGGCATCCCAAGCGTGGCCAGACGCTCAGATGTTCTCGCAAGCCTGGGCTACGTTTCCTCGTCCGCCGCCACGCGGTGGGAGTGGATCGAGGGCCAAAGCGACGACGAGCCGGTGCATCTCATCGCGACTCACAAGGTCGTACCCGCCGAAATAGAGCACCCCGCCGGTAGTAGCACCCGGCGCTCGTAGCTGTGCCCGGGGCAGCGGTCGACGGATCAATGAAGCCCGCTGCCCCGGTGCCTCCCATCCCATCCACGGACACAGGAGGTGCCCTCAGAATGCACCACATCCACAGCACTCGCGCTGTGAACGATCCGCTCCCCGACCACGAGGACCCGAGCCCCGCACCGCCGAACGACCAGGAAGCCGAACAGGCAGCGCTCGGCGCCATGTTGCTGTCGCACGTCGTCCTCGGCGAAGTCACCGCGCTCATCACCGCGCACGACTACTACCGCCCGGCGCACGCGACCATCCATGCCGCGATCACGACGATGCACTCGGCGGAGCTGCCCGTCGACCCCATCACCCTCGCCGCCCACCTGCGCGAGACCGGCGACCTTGAACGCGTCGGTGGGGCAAGCTACTTGCACACGCTCGTACAGGCCACGCCCACCGCGGCGAACGGCTCGTACTACGCGCAGATCGTTGCGGGCACGGCCAGGCAGCGCCGCTTGATCGAAACCGGAACGCGCCTCGTCGCACACAGCCGTCAAGGCACGCCCGACATCGCGCAACTCGCCGCCCGCGCCACCTCCGAGTTGGCCACCATCGGCAACGCCGAACGCTGGCCCGCCCCGATTCCCCTCGGTACTCACGCTTCGCTGCCCGCGTTCCCCGTCGCCGCGTTGACACCGTGGATCGCCGAACACGTTGCCGCCGTGGCCGAGTTCACGCAGACGCCGCCGGATCTCGCGGCCACGATGGCGCTCGCGGCCGTCGCCACGGCGGCGGGCGGTCGCGTCCAGGTCGAGGTACGGCCCGGTTGGCGCGAGCAGTCGAACCTCTACCTCGTCTGCGCGATGCCCCCTGCCTCGCGCAAGTCGGACGTCTTCGCCGCGATGACCGAGCCGATCTACGACGTCGAGCGGCAGCTCCAGGAAGAGACACGCGCCTCGATCATCGAGGCCGAGACCGCGAAGGAGGCGGCACTTGCCGAGGCCGAAGGGCTCATGGCGAAGGCCCGTAAGCCCGGCGGTTCGATCGACCGCGCGTCGCTCGTCGCCGAGGCGTCCGCCGCGAAACTACTCGCCGAGGAGATCCGCGTACCGCCACGGCCCCGCCTGACGGTCTCCGGCGACATCACGCCCGAACCGCTCGCCCAGCAACTCGCCGTGCACCGCTACCTCGCGGCCCTGTCCCCCGAGGGCGACCTTTTCGACATCATCGCCGGCCGCTACAGCGCCAAGCCGAACCTCGGCGTTTTCCTCCAGGCGCACAAGGGCGAGCGGTTGCAGACGGACCGCATCACCCGCGAACAGCCCAGTGTCGACAAGCCCGCGCTCACCATCGGCATCACGCCCCAACCGGCGGTGCTGCAAGACCTCGCCAGCACACCGGGCGCCCGTGACCGAGGACTACTCGCCCGCTTCCTGTACGCGCTTCCGCCCTCGAACCTCGGCTACCGCAAGACCCGCACCACACCCGTCCCCGCATCCGTCGCCCAGCGATACCACGGCCGTCTGACCCGACTCCTGCACACGTTCTACGCCCTCCCTGAGCCAGCGACCGTCACCCTCACACCACAGGCCGACCGAGCCGTAGAAGCACTCCAGGACACGCTCGAAGCCTCACTCCGCCCGGACCAGCCACTCGCCCACCTCCCGGACTGGGCGGGCAAACTCGTCGGCCACACGGCCCGCGTCGCCCTGCTCCTCCACCTCGCGGACCGAGCCACGAGCGACAACTGGGGCCGGCCCGTCGAAGCGACGACGATCGACCGGGCAGCGGAAATCACCGCGTACTACACCCAGCACGCCCTGGCGGTCTTCGACCTGATCGCCGCTGACCCCGCCACCGAGGCCGCCCAGACGATCCTCGACTGGCTACGACGGCCGAGGACGAACGGCACCTGGCGCACAGCCATCAAGCGCCGCGACGCGGTCGCCGCCTCCCGCCGCTTCCGCACCGTCGCCCAGGTCGAACCGGCGCTCACCCTCCTCGAAGCCCAGGGCTACCTCCGAGCGGACGAACCGCACCGCACCGGCCGCGTCGGCCAACCCGCCTCGGCGACGTACCGCGTCCACCCCTCCCTCCAGAAGGGAAGCGCCGATGCCCGCTGACCGTCAGCAGCGTCAGCACAATCCGCCGACCAGCAAGCCCACCGGTGAACGCGCGGTCAGCGCCCGTCCGCACAGTCAGCAACGCCCCACTCCGTTGCTGACGCCGCTGACACCCGCTGACGCCCCGCACCACATCAAACCCGCAGGTCAACGAATTCCGCTGACGCTGCTGACACTTCCCGTCCGTCTTCTTCTCCCTGCCTTTCGCCATTCGTCAAGGAGTCGTAGCCATGACCGGCGACCAGCCGCGCGAGCTTCCTGAAGGACTCACTTTCGATCCGACCCTCCTCGCTCTGACGGTGGAGGAAGCCGCCCGTCGCCTGAGCGTTGGCCGGACGACCATGTACGCCCTCATTCGCGACGGAGCAGTGCAGACCGTGCCGATCGGACGGTCACGTCGCGTCCCCGTCCAAGCACTCAGCGAATACCTCGGCCCCCGCATGCAGTTCCGCACCGAGCACACAGCCGCATAAGGAGAAGCAATGGCCAAGCGCGCCAAGCGCCCTGACGGCGCATCGTCCATCTACTTCGGTAAAGACGGCTATTGGCACGGCCGAGTCACGGTCGGTGTCTGCGATGACGGTAACCCCGACCGACGCCACGTCATGAGCAAGGTCAGTGAAGCGGAAGTTATCCGTCGGTCCGGGAGAACACCTACGCCGGCTACGAGGTGGCCGTTCGAGTTCACCTGATCCCCGGCCTCGGCGCGCACCGGCTCGACAAGTTGGAGCCCGAGCACCTGGACCGCTTCTACGTGAAGATGCAGGCCAACGGCAGCAAGCCCGCGACGGCTCATCAAGCTCACCGCACGATCCGCACGGCTCTCAACCACGCATTGAGGCGCGGCCACGTCACTCGGAACGTTGCTTCTCTCGCGGTCCCTCCGCGAATTGAGGATGAGGAGGTGGAACCGTACGACATTGAGGAGGTGCAGCGCCTGCTTGCCGAGGCGGCCAAGCTCCGCAATAGCGCTCGGTGGTCCGTCGCCCTCGCTCTTGGCCTGCGCCAGGGGGAGGCCCTGGGGCTCCGCTGGGCGGATCTCAACCTCGAAAGCGGTGTTCTGCGTGTGAGGAAGAATCGGCTGCGACCGAATTACCTTCACGGCTGCGGGGGCGAGTGTGGTCGGAAACCGGGGTACTGCAAGCAGCGCATTCGGAAGAACGAGGACACGGCCAATACGAAGTCACGCGCCGGCCGCCGCGTCATCGGCGTGCCGGGTGAGTTGGTTCGGCTGCTGGAGCTCCACAAGAAGGAGCAGGAACGTGAACGCCTGCTTGCCGGGCAGGAATGGCGCGAGACCGGTTTCGTCTTCACGTCTCCAGCAGGGGCGCCTTTGGTGCCCAGCACGGACTACGACGCGTGGAAGCAGTTACTCGTGGACGCGAAGGTTCGTGACGGGCGCCTGCACGACGCCAGGCACACAGCCGCGACGGTCCTGCTCATCCTCGGTGTCCCCGAACGAGTCGTGATGCAGATCATGGGGTGGTCGTCCACCGCCATGGCCGCCCGCTACCAGCATGTGACCGGCGGCATCCTCAGCGACGTAGCGAAGCGCGTCGGAGGGCTCATCTGGGAGGTCGCCAAGGACTCCGAAGAGGATGATCGGGAGGGGACCGCCAAGTCTCGTTGAGACTGTGGATGAGACTACGGACGTCGAAGGCCCGCCCTCGCTAGCGAGGGCGGGCCTTCAACTATTGCCCGGTGAGAGCAATGGCGGAGGATACGAGATTCGAACTCGTGAGGGGTTGCCCCCAACACGCTTTCCAAGCGTGCGCCCTAGGCCACTAGGCGAATCCTCCGCGACGAACCATACAAGACCGGGAGCGGTGCTCGCGAACTCGTTCGTGGGGGTGGGGATCGGGTACTGTGGGCGCAGCCCCTCACGTGGCGCTATCTGACTGAACTCCCCCAGGGCCGGAAGGCAGCAAGGGTAGGTTGGCTCTGGCGGGTACGTGGGGGGCGTTCGCGTTCGCGGGGGTGGGATGTCGTAGCGGGCCGATATCGTCGTAGGTGTGTCGTCCCTAGCGCTGTACCGCCGTTACCGCCCCGAGTCGTTCGCCGAGGTCATCGGGCAGGAGCATGTCACCGACCCGCTGCAGCAGGCCCTGCGCAACAACCGGGTCAATCACGCGTACCTGTTCAGCGGGCCGCGGGGCTGTGGGAAGACCACCAGTGCGCGCATCCTCGCGCGCTGTCTGAACTGCGAGCAGGGGCCCACGCCGACCCCCTGCGGGGTCTGCCAGTCCTGTCAGGACCTGGCCAGGACCGGTCCCGGGTCGATCGATGTCATCGAGATCGACGCCGCTTCGCACGGTGGTGTGGACGATGCCCGTGATCTGCGCGAGAAGGCGTTCTTCGGGCCGGCCGGCAGTCGGTACAAGATCTACATCATCGACGAGGCGCACATGGTCACACCGGCGGGGTTCAACGCCCTGCTGAAGGTGGTCGAGGAGCCGCCGGAGCATCTGAAGTTCATCTTCGCGACCACCGAGCCCGAGAAGGTCATCGGCACGATCCGGTCGCGTACGCACCACTATCCGTTCCGGCTGGTGCCGCCCGGGACGCTGCGGGACTATCTCGGTGAGGTGTGCGCGAAGGAGCGGATCCCGGTCGCGGACGGGGTGCTGCCGCTCGTGGTGCGGGCCGGTGCGGGGTCCGTGCGGGACTCGATGTCCGTCATGGACCAGCTCCTCGCGGGTGCCGCCGAGGACGGTGTGACGTACGCCATGGCGACGGCCCTCCTCGGTTATACGGACAGTTCGCTGCTCGACTCGGCGATCGACGCCTTCGCCGCGGGCGACGGCGCGGCGGCCTTCGAGGTCGTGGACCGGGTCATCGAGGGCGGCAACGACCCGCGGCGGTTCGTCGCCGACCTGCTGGAGCGGCTGCGGGACCTGGTCATCCTGGCCGCCGTTCCGGACGCCGGTACGAAGGGGCTCATCGACGCCCCTGACGACGTCGTGCAGCGGATGCAGGACCAGGCGTCGGTCTTCGGGGCCGCCGAGCTGAGCCGGGCCGCCGACCTCGTCAACACCGGGCTGACCGAGATGCGGGGCGCCACCTCGCCCCGGCTCCAGCTCGAACTGATCTGCGCGCGCGTGCTGTTGCCCGCGGCCTTCGACGACGAGCGGTCCGTACAGACGCGGCTGGACAGGCTGGAGCGGGGGGTGTCGGCGGCGGCGTTCTCGACCGGGGGCCCGGCGCCCGCCATGGGATACGTCCCCGGCCCCGAGGCCCACGCGGTGGCACCCGGCAACGGACCCGCCGCGGCGCGCGCCGCCGTACAGGCAGGCGAGACAGGCGCGGTGCCCCCGCCCGCCCCGAGCCCGCCCCCCGCACCTGCTCCCGCCCCCGCTCACGCCGCCGAGCCCGCGCCGCCCCCGAGCGCCGGCCGCCCCGGCGCCTGGCCCGGCGCGGCCACGCCCGCCCCCGCTGCCCCCGAGCCCGCCCGTAAGCCCGGTGGGTGGCCCACCGCGTCGGCCCCGGGGCGCGGCCCGCAGGCCGCCGAGCCGGCGGCCCCCGCCCCCGCCGTGGCCCCACCGGCCCAGGAGCCCGCCGGTCCCGTCATGACGCAAGGCGCCGGACAGGTGCGGAACATGTGGCCGGACATCCTGGAGGCGGTGAAGAACCGCCGCCGTTTCACCTGGATCCTGCTCAGTCAGAACGCGCAGGTGGCGGGCTTCGACGGGACGACCCTCCAACTCGGCTTCCTCAACGCGGGCGCCCGCGACAACTTCGCCAGCAGCGGCAGCGAGGAAGTGCTCAAGCAGGCGCTCTCGGAGCAGTTCCACGTGCAGTGGAAGATCGAGGCGATCATCGACCCGTCCGGCGGCACCCCGCAGCCGCCTGGCAACGGCGCCGGTGGTGGCGGTAACGGCGGCAACACCCCTGGCGGCGGCGGGGGTTACGGAGGTGGCGGAGGCTACGGAGGCGGGGACGGCGGCGCCAGACCCCAGGCACCCGGCCCCTCCCAACGGCCCGCACCGCCCGCCCAGTCCACCGCCGGACCCGGTTCCGGCACCGGCACCGGTTCCGGCGGCTCCGGCTCCGGCTCCGCGATGAACGGCGCCTACGCGCCCGCCGCCCAGGCACCCGCCGTCCCCGGCCCCACGCCGCCCGAACAGCGCCGCCCCTCGGACGCGCCAGCAGTGCCCCCCCGGCACGTCGCCCCCGAGGACGACACTCCTGAAGAGGACGACGCCGACCTCGTCGACTCCGCCCTCTCCGGGCACGACCTGATCGTCCGCGAGCTGGGCGCCACCGTGGTCGAGGAGTATCCGAACGACTGAGTGCCCGAACGACCAGGGAGTGTCCTGCCGGGCTCGCGGTCCCTCACACACACGCCCGCCGCCGTCCGGCCGCCGGACGCCAGGTCGGTCGCCGACCCCCTCCCCGCTAGGCTGCCCCCCGTGAAGGTCCTTGTCATCGGCGGCGGTGCCCGCGAACACGCCCTGTGCCGCTCTCTGTCCCTCGATCCCGACGTCACCGCTCTGCACTGCGCCCCCGGCAACGCCGGTATCGCCGAAGTCGCCGAGCTGCACCCCGTCGACGCCATGGACGGTGCCGCCGTCGCCCGGCTCGCCACCGAGCTGGAGGCCCGGCTCGTCGTCGTCGGACCCGAGGCGCCGCTCGTCGCCGGTGTCGCCGACGCCGTACGGGACGCGGGCATCGCCTGCTTCGGCCCGTCCGCCGAGGCCGCGCGACTGGAGGGTTCCAAGGCGTTCGCCAAGGCCGTGATGGCCGCGGCCGGCGTCCCCACCGGGCGCAGCTACGTCTGTACGACCCCCGAGGAGATCGACAGGGCCCTCGACGCCTTCGGCGCCCCCTTCGTCGTCAAGGACGACGGTCTCGCCGCCGGCAAGGGCGTCGTCGTGACCGACGACCTCGCCGCCGCCCGCGAGCACGCGCTCGCCTGCGGCCGTGTCGTCATCGAGGAGTTCCTGGACGGTCCGGAGGTCTCCCTCTTCGCCATCACCGACGGCCGTACGGTGCTCCCGCTGCGCCCCGCCCAGGACTTCAAGCGGGCGCTCGACGGCGACGAGGGCCCCAACACCGGTGGCATGGGCGCGTACTCCCCGCTCCCGTGGGCCGATCCCAAGCTGGTGGACGAGGTCATGGAGACGGTGCTCCAGCCGACCGTCGACGAACTGCGCCGCCGTGGCACGCCCTTCTCCGGGCTGCTGTACGCGGGCCTGGCGATCACCGGCCGCGGTGTGCGGGTCATCGAGTTCAACGCCCGTTTCGGCGACCCCGAGACCCAGGTGGTCCTGGCCCGGCTCAGGACCCCGCTCGCCGGTGTCCTGCTGGCCGCAGCCGAAGGCCGGCTGGCCGACCTGCCGGAACTGGTCTGGCGCGACGACGCGGCGGTCACCGTCGTCGTCGCCTCGCACAACTACCCCGGCACGCCGCGTACCGGCGACCCGATCGAGGGCCTGGCGGACGTCGTCGCGCAGGATGCGCCCCACGCGTACGTCCTGCACGCCGGGACGCGACTGGCCGACGACGGCAGTACGGTCCTGAGCGCCGGCGGCCGTGTGCTGTCGGTCACGGCGACCGGCAAGGATCTCGGGCAGGCGCGGGAGCGGGCGTACGCGGCCGTGGACCGGATCCGCCTGGACGGTTCCCAGCACCGTACGGACATCGCCTGCGAGGCCGCCGAAGCCTGACGCCGGGAAGGGGCCGACTCCGAACCGGCGTCTACGGAAACCGGAAACCGGACCCCGGACCCCGGAACACCGGCGCGTCAGCACCTTTGCCCAAAGCCATTCCATCGAGTGACGGTTAGGCCATCCGAATGACCCCCGCCGGGGCCCCAACTATGGTGCGGCGCAAGCGTTCGGGCACTTGGCTCACCGGCATTGCGATGTCAGTGGCGGGTGCCACAGTGGGGGAGTGAGCAAATCCGCCGCAGTGCTGGCAGAGGGGGTGAGATCCGGACGTGTCCGGTTCCGGTGTCGGTGAGGAGATCGGCGCCCAGGGCGCCAGGTCCAGGGCTCTCGCTGTGCTGCGCGTGCGCGGCAGGGCGTCGGCCGTCGCGCTGCTGCCCGCCGCGGTGGCGGTGGTCCTGCTCGCGGGTGGTGTCACGGGCCGTCTCGACGGCGCGAGTTGGGACATCGCGCGCTGGGTCGTGACGGCTGTCGCCGTGGTCGTGCTGCTGTGCGCGGTGGCCGTCGCCGCCGTGATCGCCAGGGCCAGACCTGCCCTCAGTCCCACCGTGGAGATCGCCGAGCGGTCCGCCCCCGACCTGTATCGGCTGGTGCGGGATCTGGCCGAGCGGCTGGATGTGCCCGCGCCCTCGTCCATAGCGCTGACACCCGACTGCGACAGTTGGCTGGAGGACCGTACGCACCCCGCGCACGCCCTCGCGGACACCGGCACCGACGCCGGCACCGGCACCGACGCCCGGACCGGCCCGTCCGCGACCGGCACCCGAGCCGGCACCGCACGGACCTCCGCACGGTCCTCCGGACAGGCCCGCGCACAGGCCCCCGTCCTCGTCATCGGCTCCCCCTTCCTGTGGTGGATGCGGGTCGCCGAGTTGCGCGCCGTGCTGGCCCCCGTCGTGGCCGGTACGGGCCCTGCGTCGCACCCCGACATAGCCGCCGCCCGTCGTTTCGTGCGGGGCCTGGACGCCGCGGTGGCGCTCTCGGGCCGCCCCGACCTCGGGTTGATACGCCGGGCCGCGCTCGGCCTCGTCGGCCGGATCGCCCGTCTGATGCTGCGCGCCTGCGGCGAGCACGCCGCGCTGATGGAGCGCGGTGTCGCCTCCGCCGCGTCCGAGCGCGCGCAGGGTGTGGATTACGGCCTGCGGATCGTCGCCCAGGAGCAGGTCGGTCTCGCCTACGCGGGCTGGGACCGGCTGCTGACGCGCGTCGCCCTGCCCGCCTGGCGGATGGGCCGCTGGCCGTCCCGGCTCGACGTCGGAGTCGTATCGGCGCTGACCGAGCTGTCACGGCGCGACCGGCTGGCGGAAGGTTTCACCTCCCGGCTCGGCGAGCGGCCCGCCTGCGATCTGCTCGAGGAGCCCGGCGCGATCGACGAAGCCGCGTCCCTGCTGGCCGCGCGCCTGTTCCACGGCGGCCCGGCCGTGTCCGGTCCCGACTGGTCCCCGGTCGACTGGCAGCAGTATCCGGAAGAGGTCGTCGACCGTAAGTGGCGTACGGAAGCGGCCAGGCTCCACCGCGTTCTGGACGACATGGGCGTACGCCGCTCCGCGCGGCCCGGCGGCTCGATGACCGGCTCCCCGGCAGGCTCCCTGACCGATTCCGCGGACGACTCCTCGGCCGCCCCCGTGCTCGGCCCCACGCTGGACCGGGTCATCGACCATCTCGCCGGACAGGGCGAGGAGACGGGCGACGCCCTGGCGGCCGGGATCAGCGCCGAGGTGGCGCGCGAGGAGGCCGAGGCCGTGCCGTCCGTCCCCGCGCCCGCCCCGGCGCTCCGTGGGACGGACCCGCTGCCGCTGTTCCCGCTCGTGCCGCCGCGTACGGGGCGTGAGCTGCTGGCCGACCATGTCACGGCGATGGTCTGCTGCGCCGCCGTGGACACGGCGGGTGCGGCCCCCGGCCTCGACTGGCTCGACGGCCCGGCCCTGCTGATGGACGGCAAGCGCCGTACGGACCTGGCGGGCGGGGTGCTGAGCCTGGTGGAGGACGGCGACGTGGAGCCGCTGCGGGTATGGCTGGCGGCCACGGGCGTACGGCCGGAGAAACCGGTCCGTCTGGTGTGAAGTCGGTCACCACCGACCGGACGGAAGAGACGCCGACAAGCTTGCCGAAGCCCGCCCAAGTCCACCGAATCACGCCGAATCACGCCGAATCGCGCCGAAGGCGCGCCGCGATTCCCCGGGGACACGCCCGAGACGTACCGGGCCCCGCCGAAAACCACCGCGAAAAGCCCTGCCCGAGGCCCTGTCCAAGGCCCAGCCAGCGGCCCCGCGAGAGCCGCCGCGCAGCGCCGCGAACAGCCCGGTCACGCCCCCACCGCACCCAACCCCCCATCCGGAGCCGGGTGTTCCGTCCGCTTCCGTCTCCTTCCGTCTCCTTCCATTCGCGACGAACGGTGACGGAGTGCGTGCTTTATGTGATGTGCTGGAGACCGACGCTGACACGGTCCGCCCCAACGGCGGTCCGCCCACCGGCAGTCGGTCAACTACCAAGACCCGAGCGGGGATTCCAGGGAGGGGGCGCGCCAATGTGCGCCGATCACATCCGGCGGTGGGAGTCGGGCGCGCTCGCCCACGCCGTCTCAGACCCCTTCGGCCAGGGACCGGTGCCCTGGCTGCGCGGCAGCGAGACCTACTTCGACGACACCGGCCAGGTCGTCCCCTGGTACGCGGACCCGACGCTCGGGCGCGACCGGGGCGGCCCCCGTACCGCCGACGACGTCCACCGCCAGATCAAGGGCTTCGCCTCCGCCGGCGCCGCCGCGCCCGGCGAGTCGATCGACTTCCATGTCACCGTCGATCCGCCCCAGCCGTTCGCCGTGGACATCTACCGGATCGGGCATTACGGCGGTGAAGGCGCCCGCAAGATCACCACCAGCCCCCGTCTCTCCGGCATCGTCCAGCCCGCCCCGCTGGCCGCCGAGCGCACGGTCTCCTGCCACCACTGGTGGATGTCCTGGCGGCTCCAGATCCCGTCGTACTGGTCACTGGGCGCGTACGTCGCCGTCCTCACCACCACCGACGGCTACCGCTCCCACATCCCCTTCACGGTCCGCGACAGCCACCCCGCCGATCTGCTGCTCCTGCTCCCCGACATCACCTGGCAGGCGTACAACCTCTATCCGGAGGACGGCCATCTCGGCGCCAGCCTCTACCACGCCTGGGACGAGCAGGGCCGGCTCCTCGGTGAGGAGGACGCGGCGATCACCGTCTCCTTCGACCGCCCGTACGCGAATGCCGGTCTGCCCATCCACGTCGGCCACGCCTACGATTTCATCCGCTGGGCCGAGCGCTACGGCTACGACATCGCCTACGCCGACGCCCGCGATCTGCACGCCGGACTGATCGACCCGACCCGCTACCGGGGCCTGGTCTTCCCCGGCCACGACGAGTACTGGTCGATTCCCATGCGCCGCACCGTCGAGCGGGCGCGCGAGCACGGCACCTCGCTGGTCTTCCTCTCCGCCAACACCCTTTACTGGCAGATCGAGTTGGGCCCGTCTCCCTCCGGCGTCCCCGACCGCCTCCTCACCTGCCGCAAGCGCCACGGCCCCGGCCGCCCGGCCCTGTGGCGGGAGGTGGACAAGCCGGAGCAGCAACTGCTCGGTATCCAGTACGTGGGCCGGGTCCCCGAGCCGCACCCGATGGTCGTGCGGAACGCGGAGCACTGGTTCTGGGAGGCCACCGGCGCCATCGAGGGCGACGAGATCCCGGGCCTGGTGGCCGGCGAGGCGGACCGCTACTTCCCACGTACGGCGCTGCCCGAGCACGATGAGCGGATGCTGCTGGCCCACTCGCCGTACCGGGACAGCGCCAACGCCCTTCGCCACCAGGAGACTTCGCTCTACCGGGCCCCCTCCGGCGCCCTCGTCTTCGCCTCGGGGACGTTCGCCTGGTCACCCGCGCTGGACCGGCCCGGCCATGTCGACCCGCGCGTCCAGCGGGCGACCGCGAATCTCCTCGACCGCATCTGCAAGCGCGACTGACAGCCGCCCGCCGCGCCCCCGCGCCCCCGCGCCCGCCCACCCTTCTCGCGTACGCGAGAATCGGAAGCGGAAAGCACCCGCGGCGAGGAACGAGGAACCGTGTCCGGATTCGTAGAAAAGCCCGAGCCGCTACAGGTCCCGGGCCTGGTACATCTGCACACCGGCAAGGTGCGCGACCTGTACCGGAACGAGGCGGGCGATCTCGTGATGGTCGCCAGCGACCGCATCTCCGCGTACGACTGGGTCCTGCCCACCGAAATCCCCGACAAGGGCCGGGTCCTGACCCAGCTCTCGCTCTGGTGGTTCGACAAGTTCACCGATCTCGCGCCGAGCCACGTCATCTCCACCGACCTCCCGGCCGGCGCCCCCGCCCACTGGGCCGGCCGCACCCTCATCTGCGAGCCCCTGCGGATGACCCCGGTCGAATGCGTCGCGCGCGGCTATCTCACCGGCTCCGGCCTCGCCGAGTACGAGCAGACCCGCACCGTGTGCGGACTCGCCCTCCCCGAGGGGCTGGTCGACGGCTCCGAGCTGCCCGCGCCGATCTTCACCCCCGCCACCAAAGCCGAGGTCGGCGACCACGACGAGAACGTGTCGTACGAGGAGGTCGCCCGCCAGGTCGGCGCGGAGACCGCCGCGCTGCTGCGCCGTACGACGCTCGACATCTACGGCCGCGCCCGCGACATCGCCCGCGACCGGGGCATCATCCTCGCCGACACGAAGTTCGAGTTCGGCTTCGACACCGACGACCGGCTGGTGCTCGCCGACGAGGTGCTGACCCCGGACTCCTCGCGCTTCTGGCCTGCGGCGACCTGGGAGCCGGGCCACGCCCAGTTGTCGTACGACAAGCAGTACGTACGCGACTGGCTGACCTCCCCCGCCTCCGGCTGGGACCGCGCGAGCGAGCAGCCGCCGCCGGAGCTGCCGCAGGAGATCGTGGACGCGACGCGCGCCAAGTATCTGGAGGCGTACGAACTCCTCACCGGCACCCGCTGGTAGCCCCGCCCCCAAAGACGGAAGAACCCCCGGCCGATGATCCGGCCGGGGGTTCTCACACTGAGCGGACGACCAGGTTCGAACTGGCGACCTCAACCTTGGCAAGGTTGCGCTCTACCAACTGAGCTACGTCCGCGTGTGCCATGGCGCGCAGCCCACTATACCCAACCTCGCTCGCGGGCGAGACGCACCGCCGTATGCCGGCTCGAAGCCCCCAGTTTGGACGCGGCCGACGACAGGTAATTCCGTACGGTGCCCTGCGACAGCGAGGCCCAGGCCGCGATGTCGGCGATGGGCGCCCCGTCGGCGGCCAGCTCCAGTACCTCGGCCTCGCGCGCGGTCAGCGGCGAGTCGCCGGCCGAGATCGCGTCGGCGGCCAACTCCGGGTCCACGTGCCGGTTTCCGGCGTGCACGGTACGGATGATCTCGGCGAGCTGCCGGGCGCTGACGGTCTTCGGTACGAAGCCGCGCACCCCCGCCGCCAGGGCGCGCTTGAGATGGCCGGGCCGGCCGTGGCTGGTGACGATCATCGTCCGGCAGTCGGGCAGTTCGGTACGCAGGGATGTGGCGACCTTCACACCGTCGGCGCCCGGCATCTGAAGGTCGAGCACGGCGACGTCCGGGCGGTGCGCCAGCGCCATCGCCAGGGCCTCGGGCCCGGTGGCCGCCTCGGCGACGACGGTCAGATCCTCCTCGAGCCCGAGGAGCGCGGCGAAAGCGCCCCGGATCAGATGCTCGTCGTCGGCGAGCAGGATGCGTACGGGATCGCCCACCCGACTCACGCGGTCACCTCCGTCTCCGCGGTCGCCGCAGTCGCCGCAGTCGCCCGCGTCGTCCCGCCGGACTCCGCCGCCGACAGCGGCACCCGGGCCGTGAGCCGGAAGTGCGTGCCGTCCACCGGGCCCGCGTCGAGCGTGCCGCCCAGCGTGGCCAGCCGCTCGCGCAGCCCGGCGAGCCCGGCCCCCGCCGTCCCGGGCGGGCCCTCCGCGTCCGGCAGCCCGTCGTTCTCCACGATCAGCACCGCGTCGCACCCCTCCCGTACGGTCAGCCGCACCGTGCACTGCCGCGCGTCCCCGTGCCGCAGCACGTTCGTCGCGGCCTCGCGCACCACCCACCCGAGGGCCGACTGCACGTCGCCCGCCAACCCCGCACCGCCGTCCGCCCCGTCCGCCCCGTCCGCGCCGTCCGCCCCGTCCGCGCCGTCCGCGCCTTCCAGCCGGAAGCCGATCCCCGCAGCCTCCAACACCCCCCGCGCGCCCTCCAGTTCGGTGTGCAGATCCACCTCCCGGTACCCCCGCACGACCGCCCGCACCTCCCGCTGCGACTCCCGCGCGATCCGCTGCACCTCGGCCATCTGCTCGGCGGCCCGCTCCGTACCACCGCGCTGCGCCAGCTCCACGGCGAGTTCGCTCTTGAGCGCGATCACCGCCAGATTGCGCCCCATGACGTCGTGCAGATCCCGCCCGAACCGCAGCCGCTCCTCGGCGACGGCGAGCCGGGCCTGGAGTTCACGGGCGCTGTCCAGATCCCACACGGCCTTGACCAGCCAGACCGAGAAGCCGCTGGTGATGGTCAGGACCACACCCGCGATCAGCACCCCGAGCGAGGAGCCGACGACGGCGCCGAGCGGCATGCCGAACGCCGCCCCCGACAGCACCACGACCGCGACGGCGGCCAGCACGACCAGCAGCATGGTCCGCACCCGCCGCACGCCGACGACCAGCGAGCCGACGCCGAATCCGGCGAAGGCGACCAGCAGATAGGCGATGCTCTGGGCCTGGCCCTCGCTCGGGGGCGGGTTCGCGGCGATGAGCCCCATGGTCGCCGTGGCACCGACGGCGGACAGCGCGGCCGTCGCGGCCATGAGCCGGGTCGGCCGGGCCCGCCTGCCGAGCGCCCAGTCGAGGGCGTACGAGATGTAGGCGGCGGACACGAGCGCGTGGGCACAGCCCAGCAGCAGGAACCAGCCGTCGGCCGGCGAGTCGGCGCGCCCGAAGGTGCCCGTCACCATGACCACCATCTCGCCGATCGCGAAGAGGTGGAAGGACCAGCGGGTGTAGATCTCGACCTTGGCCGGTTTGCTCTTCCCGGCCCACCCGAGCGGCCTGCCCGTCACGCTCGCCATGCCGTCCTTCCCACTCCCGCCCGCCTCTGCCGGCGCGCTCCCTTACGCCATCACACCCAGCGCGGCGTGACGCCACCACACTCAGCGCCGCGTTACGGCACCGCCCAGCGCCGCGCTACAACACCCGCGCTCAGCGCCGCGGCTCCCAGCGGAACCACCGCTTCACAGCGAACACCGCCAGTACCGCCCAGGCCAGGGTATTCAGTCCCGCCCCGACCAGATCGCCGCTCGCCGCGTCGCCCAGCCAGCCCACCCGTACCAGGGTCACGACCCCGGTCATCGGCAGCAGCTCGCAGATCGAGGCGATTTTGTCGGGCAGCACCTCCAGCGGCAGGAACAGACCCGATCCCACCGCCGAGAGCAGGAACAGCGGCAGTGTGGTGATCTGCGCGCTCTCCACGGTGCGGGTGTACGACGCCGTCGCGGCGGCCAGCGCGGCCATCAGCCCGATCCCCGCCAGCACACCCAGCACCAGCAGCTCGGGCCGCTGCGGGGCGCTCACGTCCAGGAACGCGGCCCCGGCCACGACCAGCAGCACACACTGCGCGAGCGCCAGCGTGGCGGCCGGCAGCGCGGTCCCGGTCAGGATCTCCGGATCGGACACCTCGCCCGTACGCAGCCGCTTGAGTACCAGTTCCTCACGCCGGGCCGTGTACGCAGAGGTGAGGTTCGAGTACACCACCATCAGCAGCACCATGCCGATCCCGCCCGTCAGCGCGATCTCCAGCCCGCTCATCGCGATGTCGTCCAGATCGGCGCTCCGCAACGAGTACTGGGCCGAGGCGATCAACCCGACGGGCACGAACAGCGCCACGAACAGCGTCGTCCTGTTGCGTACCAGCAGCGTCAGCTCGGCCCGCGCGAGCGCGCCCAGCCGCCCCGACCTGGTCGTCGTCCCGCCCACCGGCTCCGCTTCCCGCTTCTGTGCGACCGTCGCGCTCATGCGGCGACCCCCGCTCCCGTGCCCGCCGGTTCCGCGCGCCGCGCCGCGATGTCCAGGAACGCCTCTTCGAGCGAGGCCGAACGCGCGTCGAGCCCTTCCAGATGTACGTCCAACTCCTCGGCCCAGCGCAGCAGTTCGGCGAGATCCCGCTGAAGCTCCGGGGTGCGGATCTCGATCTGCCGGCCGTCCGCCGCGGCCCGCAGCGTGAGCGGCAACTGCCCCGGCTCCGTCCCCTCGGGCAGCCTGAACCTGATCCGGGACGGCCTGGTCGCCGTCACCTCGGCCGGCGTTCCGGCGACCTCGATCCGGCCCGCGTGCATGATCGCCAGTTGGTCCGCGAGGGATTCGGCCTCCTCCAGATAGTGCGTGGTCAGCAGGACGGTCGTACCGCCGTCGCGCAGCGCCCGCACCAGCTCCCAGGTGTCGCGCCGCCCCTCCGCGTCCAGACCGGTCGTCGGCTCGTCCAGGAAGAGCACATCGGGCCGCCCCAGCAGCGCGAGCGCCAGGTCCAGGCGCCGCCGCTCACCGCCGGAGAGCTGCTTGACCCGCACCCCGGCGCGCTTGCCCATCCCGACGAGACCCAGCGCCTCGTCCACGGGCCGCGCCCCGCTCGTACAGCCCGACCACATCCGTACGGTCTCCCTGACCGTCAGATCGGTCGGGAAGCCGCCCTCCTGGAGCATCACCCCGGTCCGTGGCCGTACCGTCGCCCGGTCGCTGTACGGGTCCTGCCCCAGCACCCGCACCGTGCCGCCGCTGGGGCGGGCCAGGCCCTCCAGCACCTCGACGGTGGAGGTCTTGCCCGCCCCGTTCGTACCGAGCAGCGCGAAGAGTTGCCCTTCCCCGACGGTGAACGAGATCTCGTTCACCGCGTCGAACCCTCCGGCATAGGTGCGCCGGAGCCGGTCCACCTCGATCACGTTCCAGCCCATGTCCGCGGCTTGTGCCGCGTGGTCTCCCCGAGTTCTTGTCATGGATACAAGACTTCCGGCGGATCGGGGCCGGCAGCAGTGCGCGCTGTCACCACTGCTCATGACAAATGTCATCGCCACACACGCGAGAACACGACGAAGGCCCCGGTCACAAGTGACCGGGGCCTTCGATACGGAGCGGACGACCAGGTTCGAACTGGCGACCTCAACCTTGGCAAGGTTGCGCTCTACCAACTGAGCTACGTCCGCAGTGCATCGTCCACCAACAACAAGCAACGAGCTTTCGATGTGATGCAGAGCGGGTGACAGGGATCGCACACTGCGCCTCCCCCTTGGAAAGGGGGCGTTCTACTACTGAACTACACCCGCACGCTGCGTCAGGTTCGGCTTTTCGGCCTTGCCCTTCGGCGTGCTCCAGACTCTAGCCGATGGCCGGGGGTGCTGTGCAACTCCGTTGCCCGGCGAGCCCGGCCGTACGGCGTCGGCCGGAGGATTCCTCAACTCGCCTCGCGGAACGCCTCGTAGACCCGCTTGGGGATCCGGCCGCGGGCCGGCACCTCCATCCGGTGCGAGAGCGCCCAGGCGCGTACGGCGGCCGGGTCGGGGGCGAGGGCCGTGTGCCGGAACGACTTACGGTTCTTGCCGGCGTGGGTCTGCCGCCGGCCCGCCTCCAGGTACGGGGCCAGGGCCTTGCGCAGTTTCTTTGCGTTGGCGGGATTGAGGTCGATCTCGTACGACTTCCCGTCGAGGCCGAACGTGACCGTTTCCGCCGCTTCTCCGCCGTCGATGTCGTCGGAGAGCGTGACCACTACGCGCTGCGCCACGGATATCGGTCCTTTCATGCGGCACCGCCGTGCCGGGGCCATGCTTCGAGAACATGGCTGACGTGCGGCGATACCGGCCTTCCGGCTGTTTAGGGGCAATGCGACTTTCGTGTCTATTCCTTTGTACAGCGAACCGCCGCGCATTGTGAAGCCCAGCCAATTGCATGAGCGTGTCCGTCTGCAATGGTGAGGGCGAGTTTTTTCCTGGATTTTTCCGAGTGGTCTCACGGTGCGATATCTGCGGAGATCGGTGGAGAGTCCGAACTGAGTGGATATCTACCCGCGTAGATTTTCTGTACGGGTACGCTGAAGGCACTCGGGGGGTCGGGGGATTCCCCGGCGGAACCACAGCCGCGGAAGCTGCACACAGCCGCACCACACACGCGGAAGCTGCACAAGCCGCACCACACAGTCGCACCACACCACCGGGAGTGCCAGTGGCACGCGTCGTAGTCGACGTCATGCTCAAGCCGGAGATCCTCGACCCGCAAGGACAAGCAGTGCAGCGCGCACTGCCCCGGCTGGGTTTCGACAAGATCGCGGACGTCCGACAGGGAAAGCGTTTCGAGCTGGAGGTGGAGGGCCCGGTCGACGAGGCCGCCCTCGCCCGCATCCATGAGATGGCCGAGACGTTCCTCGCCAACACCGTCATCGAGGACTTCGTCGTAAAGGTGGAGTCGTGACCACTCGTATCGGAGTCGTCACTTTTCCCGGCACGCTGGACGACCGGGACAGTCTTCGGGCGGTACGGATCGCCGGCGCCGAGCCCGTCTCGCTCTGGCACCGCGACAAGGACATCAAGCAGGTCGACGCCGTCGTCCTGGCGGGCGGATTCAGCTACGGCGACTATCTGCGGGCCGGCGCCATTTCGCGATTCTCGCCGGTGATGGAGACGGTCATCGAGCAGGCGAAGGCCGGTATGCCGGTCCTGGGGATCTGCAACGGCTTCCAGATCCTGACCGAAACGCATCTGCTGCCGGGCGCGATGCTGCGCAACAACCATCTGCACTTCATCTGCCGTGACCAGAAGCTGCGCGTGGAGAACGCCACGACCGCGTGGACCGGCGACTACACGGCGGGCCAGTCCATCTCCGTACCGCTGAAGAACATCGACGGCCGGTACGTGGCCGCCGAGCCGGTCCTGGACGAGCTGGAGGCCGAGGGCCGGGTCGCCTTCCGTTACCAGGACGGCAATCCGAACGGATCGCTGCGTGACATCGCCGGCATCACGAACGCGGCGGGCAACGTCGTCGGTCTGATGCCGCACCCCGAGCACGCCGTGGAACCGCTGATCGGTACGGGCCGTACCGACGGGCTCGGATTCTTCACCTCGATCCTGAAGAAGCTGGTAAGCGCCTGATGACGATCAAGAACCTGGACACCGTCAAGAACGCGACCGGGACGCCCGACGTCGACCAGCCCTGGAAGGAACTCGGCCTCAAGGAGGACGAGTACGCGCGCATCCGCGAGATCCTGCGGCGCCGGCCGACCGGTGCCGAGCTGGCCATGTACTCCGTGATGTGGTCCGAGCACTGCTCGTACAAGAGCAGCAAGGTGCATCTCAAGCAGTTCGGCGACAAGGCCCCCGCCAGCGACGCGATGCTCGTGGGCATCGGTGAGAACGCGGGCGTCGTGGACGTCGGCCAGGGGTACGCGGTCACCTTCAAGGTCGAGTCGCACAACCACCCCTCGTACATCGAGCCCTACCAGGGCGCGGCCACCGGCGTCGGCGGCATCGTCCGCGACATCCTCGCCATGGGCGCCCGCCCCGTCGCCGTCGTGGACCCGCTGCGCTTCGGCGCGGCCGACCACCCCGACACCCGGCGCGTGCTGCCCGGAGTCGTCGCCGGCATCGGCGGTTACGGCAACTGCCTGGGCCTGCCGAACATCGGCGGCGAGGTCGTCTTCGACCCCTGCTACCAGGGCAACCCGCTGGTCAACGCGGGCTGTATCGGCGTGATGAGGCACGAGGACATCCACCTCGCGCAGGCGTCGGGCCCCGGCAACAAGGTGATCCTGTACGGCGCCCGCACCGGCGGCGACGGTATCGGCGGGGTGTCGGTGCTGGCCTCCGAGACCTTCGAGTCGACCGGTCCGGCCAAGCGGCCCGCCGTGCAGGTGGGCGACCCCTTCCAGGAGAAGCTCCTCATCGAGTGCACCCTGGAGATCTTCGCCGAGAAGCTGGTCGCCGGTATCCAGGACCTCGGCGGCGCCGGGCTGTCCTGCGCGACGAGCGAGCTGGCGTCGGCCGGCTCCGGCGGTATGCGGGTCGAGCTGGACACCGTACCGCTGCGTGACTCGTCGCTCTCGCCCGAGGAAATCCTCATGAGCGAGTCGCAGGAACGCATGTGCGCGGTCGTGGAGCCGGGGAACGTCGACCGGTTCATGGAGATCTGCGAGAAGTGGGACGTCATCGCGACCGTCATCGGTGAGGTCACCGAGGGCACCCGGCTGGAGATCTACTGGCACGGCGAGCAGATCGTGGACGTGCCGCCGCGCTCCGTCGCCCACGACGGCCCGGTGTACGAGCGTCCCTACGCCCGCCCCGACTGGCAGGACGCGCTCCAGGCCGACGACGCCAACAAGCTTGCCCGGCCCACGAGTTCGGCCGAGCTGCGCGAGCAGGTGCTACGGCTCGTCGCGTCGCCGAACCAGGCGTCGAAGGCATGGATCACCGACCAGTACGACCGCTTCGTCCAGGGCAACACGGTGCTCGCGCAGCCCGAGGACGCGGGCATGATCCGTATCGACGAGGACTCGAATCTCGGTGTGGCGATGGCGACGGACGGCAACGGCCGGTTCGCCAAGCTCGACCCGTACGCGGGCGCACAGCTCGCGCTGGCGGAGGCGTACCGCAATGTCGCCGCCTCCGGCGCCAAGCCGCTCGCCATCTCCGACTGCCTGAACTTCGGCTCGCCCGAGGACCCGGCCGTGATGTGGCAGTTCGCCGAGGCGACACGCGGACTGGCCGACGGCTGCCTGAAGTTGGGCACCCCGGTCACCGGCGGCAACGTCTCGCTCTACAACCAGACCGGCGAGACGGCGATCCACCCGACGCCGGTCGTGGCCGTGCTCGGTGTGATCGACGACGTCACGCGCCGCACGCCGATCGCTTTCAAGGAGGAGGGCCAGCTCCTCTATCTGCTGGGCGACACCCGCGAGGAGTTCGGCGGGTCGGCGTGGTCGCAGGTGATCCACGACCATCTGGGCGGGCTGCCGCCGAAGGTGGACCTGGACCGGGAGAAGCTGCTCGGCGAGATCCTGATCTCGGGATCGCGCGACGGCATGATCGACGCGGCCCACGACCTGAGCGACGGCGGTCTGATCCAGGCCGTCACCGAGTCGTGTCTGCGGGGCGGCAAGGGCGCGCGGCTGGTCGTGCCGGACGGGCTGGACGCGTTCACCACGCTGTTCAGCGAGTCGGCCGGGCGCGCGGTCGTCGCGGTGCCGCGCAGCGAGGAGCTGCGCTTCACCGACATGTGCGGGGCGCGGGGGCTGCCCGCGACGCGCATCGGTGTGGTGGACGGTGAAGAGGTCGAGGTCCAGGGCGAGTTCAGCATCGCGCTGAGCGAGCTGCGGACGGCGCACGAGGGGACGATCGAGGCGCTGCTGGCCTGAGCGGCCTCACCTTCAAGCAATCTCAAGCAATCGCCGGACGGACTGCGCAGGCAGCCCCTCCGGCGATTGCTTGCTTTTGATTACGTAATTACGTAACTTCCCCACATGGAACTTGAGGAGCGCGTCGCCGAGCTGGAGCGCCGGCTCGCGGCGCTGGAGCGTACGGGGACGCCGTCCGAACCACCGCGAGCAGAGCGGCCCGGCGGCCGGGCCACGGACGACGTCTTCCTGCCGCTGGAGCACCTGGAGCAGCAGCTCGCGGCGGCGGGGGCGGACGCCGGCGGCGTGACGTACACGGGCTCGGTGCTGCTGCCGACCGGCCACCCCTACCGCTGGCAGTTCACCGAGCTGACCGACGACCTGCTCGACGCCGACTGGTCGGTGGCCGCCGACCCCTTCGCGGCGCTCGGGCACGCCGTACGGCTACGGCTGCTGCGCGAGATCCTGGGCGGCCTGCGCACCGCCGCCGAGCTGGCCGAGCTGGACGACATCGGCACCACCGGCCAGATCTACCACCACCTGCGCCAACTGACCGGCGCGGGCTGGCTGCGAACCACGGCGCGGGGCCGCTACGAGGTGCCCGCCGCCCGCGTCGTACCGCTGCTGGTGATGCTGTCGGCGGCCAGGAACTGACCCCTCCCGCACCCGAAGCGCTCCCACTCCGAACGAGGTGACACGCACCATGCCCGTCCGCAAGCTCGCCATGATCCTGGCCCGCTGCTGCTTCCTGGTTGTCCTGGTCATCGTCCTGGGCATGATCTTCGCCGATCTGCGCCTGCCGCCCTGGCCGGCCGCCGGTCTGGCCGTGTTCCCGATCGTGACGTTCGTGACCCTGGGGCGGCTGACCTCCGCCGCCCTGAAGCGGACCGCCCGCACCCCCGTCGAGGTGGCGGCCCCGGTGTCCGGCCGCTGGCTCGCGCACAACAGCCCGGCGGACAAGGTGCCCAGCCACGGACTCCACGGCTACGGCCAGACGTACGCCATCGACATCCTCGTCGCGCCGGACCCCGACACCCGCCCGCCGTTCGCGATGCTGTGGCCGCTCGCGCGCGGCAACAGCCGCTACCCGGCCTTCGGCGCCCCCGTGCTGGCCGTGGCCGACGCGACGGTCGTCCATGTCCTGGACGGGCGCCGCGACCACCTCACCCGCACCTCGTTTCCCGCGCTCGCCTGGATGATGCTGATCGAAGGCATGGTGCGCGAGGCCACGGGCCCCTCGTGGATCGTCGGCAACCACGTGATCCTGGATCTCGGCGACGGTACGTACGCCGCGTACGCGCACCTCAAGCAGGGCTCGGTGACCGTCGCCGTGGGCGACACCGTGCGCACCGGACAGCGAATAGCCGACTGCGGCAACACCGGCAACTCCACCGAGCCGCACCTGCACTTCCAGCTCATGGACGGTCCCGACCTGGACACGGCGCGCGGCATCCCCTTCACCTGGCGCGGCATCGGGGTCCCGGCCAACGGCGAGTCGTTCACCCCGGAACAATCCACCCCGGAAGCCGAATCCACCCCGGAAAAAGAAGCCGCCCCCGCCGAGCGGCTCGATTAGCCTCCCGGCTATGCCCCCGGCCAAGAAGCGCAGACAACGCGGTTACGACTCCGACAAGACCCGTACCGCCGTCCTCACCCAATTCGCGCACGTGCGCGAAGCGGTCGCCACCCTCACCCCCGAACAGCTCGCGCTCCCCGCCGGCCTCGGCGACTGGACCGTGCGCGAGCTGACCGCGCACATGAGCTTCGGGGTCGACTACGTCAGCCGCGCGCTGGAGCAGCCCGCCCCGCCGGTGGCCGAGATCGGACTGCCCGAGTGGGCGTTCGCGACGGCCGCGCTGGCGGCCCCGATCTCGGAGGACGTCAAGGTGTACGCGGCGTCCGCCGAACCCGCCGAGCTGTTCGAGCGCACGGCCGGCCGGATCACCGAGTTGCTGCCCGACGCCCCCGCCGACCGGTTGATCGCCGTCCGGGTCGGCGCGATGCGCCTCGGCGACTTCCTCGTCACCCGGACCGTCGAACTCGTCGTCCACACCGACGACCTGAACCGCGCCGCCGGGCTCGACATCCCCTTCGACCGGCAGGCGCTCGCCGCCTGCACCCGGCTGCTCGCCGACGCGCTGGCGCAGAAGGCGCCCGGCGCGTCGACGGAGGTGCGGATCCCGCCGTACGCCGTCGTCCAGTGCGTGGAGGGCCCCCGGCACACCCGTGGCACCCCGCCGAACGTCGTGGAGACGGATCCGCTGACCTGGCTGCGGCTCGCCACCGGGCGTACGACATGGGCCGAGGCGCTGGCATCGGCCAAGGTCAGCGCCGGCGGGGAACGCGCGGACCTCGCCGCCCTGCTGCCGGTCATGAGCTGAGCCGGGCCCGCCGCCCGGTCGCCGAGCGCCCCGGCACGGAACCGGACCCGGGGCCGCTCCGTCCCACCGGTATGCGGAAACAGCCAGTCACCACCGTCACCGCCCTCGCGGCCCTGGCCCTCCTCACCCTCGCAGGCTGCGGCACCGAATCCGGCAGAGGATCCGACGGCGCGGCCGAGGCCGGCGACGCGGTGCGGACCGATCTGCCCCTGACCGATGTGACCTGGAGCATCGACAGCCTCAGCGTCGACGGAAAGACCACCGAGGCACCCGCCGCGGCCAGCATCGAGATCGAATCCAGCGGCAAAGCCCGTGCGTCCAGCGGCTGCAATTCCATGGGCGGCCACGTCACCGTCGACGGCGACACGATCACCGTCGGCGAGAAGGACACGACACTGATCGGCTGCCCGGACGAGATCAGGGCGTTCGAGAGCGCGCTCGGCGACGCCTTCTCGGGCAAGCTCAAGGCCAAGATCGAGGACAAGAAGCTCACCCTCACCGGTGCCGGGGGCGACTCCATCGTCATGACCGCCGAGGAGGTGCCCCCGCTCGTGGGCACCGAGTGGACGGTGACCGGCCTCGTCACCGGACGGACCACCAGCTCGCTGCCCAAGGACGCCCAGGGCGAGAGCGGCAAGGCGACGCTCACCTTCGCCAAGGACGGCACCGTGAGCGGCAGCCTCGGCTGCAACTCGTTCTCCGCGACCGCGAAGACCACCGCCGACTCCACGATCACCTTCGGACCGCTCAGGTCCACCAAGAAGCTCTGCCCGGAGCCGGCGATGTCCGTGGAGCGCAAGCTCATGAAGGCGCTCGAGGGGCAGACGACGTATGAGGTGCACCACCGTTCGCTGACCATCAGGGCGGCCGACCACAACGGTTTCGAAGCCGCCCCCGGCACCCCCGCGAAGCCGTAGCGGCGCGGTTCCCCCTGGTGAGCGGGGGCCCGTCCGCACGGGCCGGTGGCGACACGCCGCCGGCCCGCCCCACCGTCCACCTCACGGCCCACTCGCGTACCGCATTCGGACCAGCGGTCGATCTCGCCTACACTCGGTGGCGTGCCTCGTGGTGATGGACGACTCAGCCACGACCTGCTCCCCGGTGAGAAGGGCCCCCAGGACGCTTGCGGCGTCTTCGGAGTCTGGGCCCCCGGGGAAGAGGTCGCCAAGCTCACCTACTTCGGACTGTATGCACTGCAACACCGCGGACAGGAGTCCGCGGGCATCGCAGTGAGCAACGGCTCCCAGATCCTTGTCTTCAAGGACATGGGCCTTGTCTCACAGGTCTTCGACGAAACTTCCCTCGGCTCACTCCAAGGCCATATCGCCGTGGGTCACGCCCGCTACTCCACCACCGGAGCCTCGGTGTGGGAGAACGCGCAGCCGACCTTCCGGGCCACCGCTCACGGCTCCATCGCGCTCGGCCACAACGGCAATCTGGTCAATACGGCCGAACTCGCCGAACTGGTCGCCGACCTCCCCAAGGAGAACGGCCGCGCGACCCGCGTCGCCGCCACCAACGACACCGACCTGATCACGGCGCTCCTCGCCGGCCAGACGGACGGCGACGGCAAGCCCCTCACCGTCGAACAGGCCGCCCCGCAGGTCCTGCGGCACACCAAGGGCGCCTTCTCGCTCGTCTTCATGGACGAGCACACCCTGTACGCGGCCCGCGACCCGCAGGGCATCCGCCCGCTGGTCCTCGGCCGGCTCGAACGCGGCTGGGTCGTGGCGTCCGAGAGCGCCGCACTCGACATCTGCGGCGCCACCTATGTCCGGGAGATCGAGCCCGGCGAGCTGGTCGCCATCGACGAGAACGGCCTGCGCAGCTCCCGATTCGCTGAAGCGAAGCCCAAGGGCTGTGTCTTCGAGTACGTGTATCTGGCCCGCCCCGACACCGACATCGCCGGCCGCAACGTCTACCTCTCCCGGGTGGAGATGGGCCGCAAACTCGCCAGGGAAGCGCCCGCCGACGCCGATCTCGTCATAGCGACGCCGGAGTCCGGCACACCCGCCGCGATCGGTTACGCGGAGGCGAGCGGCATCCCGTACGGCTCCGGGCTGGTGAAGAACGCGTATGTGGGCCGGACCTTCATCCAGCCCTCCCAGACCATCCGCCAACTGGGCATCCGTCTCAAGCTCAACCCTCTTAAAGAGGTCATCAGGGGCAAGCGCCTGGTGGTCGTGGACGACTCGATCGTCCGGGGCAACACCCAGCGCGCCCTGGTCAAGATGCTCCGCGAGGCCGGTGCCGCCGAGATCCACATCCGGATCTCGTCCCCACCGGTGAAGTGGCCGTGCTTCTTCGGCATCGACTTCGCGACCCGCGCGGAGCTGATCGCCAACGGCATGTCCATCGAGGAGATCGGCGCGTCACTGGGCGCCGACTCGCTCTCGTACATCTCCATCGACGGCATGATCGAGGCGACGACCATCGCCAAGCCGAATCTCTGCCGCGCCTGCTTCGACGGCGAGTACCCGATGGACCTGCCCGATCCGGAACTCCTCGGCAAGCAGCTCCTGGAGACCGAACTGGCGGGCGGCACCGACGCCGCCGACGCCCTCAGGCGGCCGTAGCCACGGCTGTGAGAGCCCGTGCCCGTGCCCGTGCCCGTGCCCGCGACGGCCCGTCGCGACCGCCCCCGGTCGCGACGGCCCCCAGCCACGTCCCAGGGCCCACGGACCGCGCCCCCGCCCCCGAACCAAGCCCCGCAGCGTCGACACACGCGGCGATGACATGAAAGCTTCCCGCCATGCAAGCTGAATCCTCCGGTGCCTCCTACGCCGCCACAGGCGTCGACATCGAGGCCGGCGACCGCGCCGTCGAGCTGATGAAGGAGTGGGTGAAGAAGACCCAGCGCCCCGAGACCGTCGGCGGTCTCGGCGGCTTCGCCGGCCTCTTCGACGCCTCCGCGCTCAAGCGCTACGAGCGCCCGCTGCTCGCCTCCGCCACCGACGGCGTCGGTACGAAGGTCGACCTGGCCCGCAGGACGGGCGTCTACGACACGATCGGCCACGACCTCGTGGGCATGGTCGTGGACGACCTGGTGGTGTGCGGCGCCGAACCGCTGTTCATGACCGACTACATCTGCGTCGGCAAGGTGTTCCCCGAGCGGGTCGCCGCCATCGTCAAGGGCATCGCCGAGGGCTGCGTACTGGCCGGCTGCGCCCTCGTGGGCGGTGAGACCGCCGAGCACCCCGGTCTCCTCGGTGAGGACGACTTCGATGTCGCCGGCGCCGGTACGGGTGTGGTCGAGGCCGACCGGCTGCTGGGCGCGGATCGTATCCGTACGGGTGACGTCGTGATCGCGATGGCGTCCTCCGGGCTTCACTCCAACGGGTTCTCACTCGTGCGCCACGTCGTGTTCGACCGGCTCGGCTGGTCGCTGGACCGCGAGGTCGAGGAGTTCGGCCGCACGCTCGGCGCGGAGCTGCTGGAGCCCACCAAGATCTACTCGCTGGACTGTCTGGCGCTGACCAGGACCACCGAGGTGCACGCTTTCAGCCACATCACCGGCGGCGGTCTTGCCAACAACCTGGCGCGGGTCGTCCCCGACCATCTGCACGCGACGGTGGACCGTTCGACGTGGACGCCCGGCGCGGTCTTCGACCTGATCGGCTCGGCGGGCCAGGTGGCGCGTACGGAGCTGGAGAAGACGCTCAACATGGGCATCGGCATGATCGCCGTCGTCCCTCAGGAGTCGGTCGACACGGCGCTCACCACCCTCGCGGACCGAGGAGTCGACGCCTGGGTGGCCGGCGGTATCGTCGACCGGCCGAGCACGGCGCCCACGGGCGCGGCGCTCACCGGGGACTATGCGCGCTAGGCGGTGTCCGGTGCCGACGGGGCACGGGAGTCATGGTGAAACCCGGTCCGGGGAGCCCGGACCGGGTCACATGGGTGATTTCTTTTTGAGGTGTACGTACGTCAAGCGCCGCGACGCTGTGACGACGGGCCGGACTCCTCGTCCTCTTCGTCGTCGTTGTACAGCTCCGCGTACTGTGCGTACGGGTCATCTTCCTCGTCGTCATCCTCGAACGGCTCAGCGTTCGGCGGTTGACTCGAAGGCGATGCGCCCAGCTCGTTGGCCAGACGCGACAGGTCTGTCCCGCCGCTGTTGTACTTCAGCTGGCGGGCGACCTTTGTCTGCTTGGCCTTGGCCCGGCCGCGCCCCATGGCTCGACCCCCTCGGTGACGGGGCTCCACGGCCCCAGAGTCTTGACACGCGTTCATGTTTCAGAACGAGCTCTCCGTAAAGAGACCCGTCCTTAGGACTTCAACGGTACCTGCTTCCGCGGCCATACGGTACGCCGCCCGCATGACGCGCCTCGGCGCGGGACCGGCGAGAACGGGTGTCCTCGCTGGTCAACTGCGATTTTAACCTCTTCTTGAGGGGCGACCCGCCGACCAGGGTGAGTCTCGTCTCCCCCGGGGCCGCGCGGCGGCGGCGGGGGAGAGGCGACCCCTTCGCGGCGTCAGCGGACGCGGGCCTCCGAGATGCGCTGTTCGGCGATCCGATCGGCCGCGGCGGCCGGCGGAATCCCGTCGTCCTTCGCACGTGCGAATATCGAAAGCGTGGTGTCGAAGATCTTCGCGGCCTTCGCACGGCACCGCTCGAAGTCGAATCCGTGCAGCTCGTCGGCGACCTGGATCACCCCGCCCGCGTTCACCACGTAGTCCGGCGCGTAGAGGATGCCGCGTTCGGCGAGATCCTTCTCGACGCCGGGGTGCGCGAGCTGGTTGTTGGCCGCCCCGCACACCACCTTCGCGGTCAGTACGGGCACGGAGTCGTCGTTCAGGGCCCCGCCGAGCGCGCACGGCGCGTAGATGTCCAGACCCTCGGAGCGGATCAGCGCGTCGGTGTCGGCGGCCACGGTGACCTCGGGGTGCCGGTCGGTGATCCGCAGCACGGACTCGTCCCGTACGTCCGTGATCACCACGGAGGCGCCGTCCTGGAGCAGATGCTCGACCAGATGGTGCCCGACCTTGCCGACGCCCGCGATGCCGACCCGGCGGCCCCGCAGGGTCGGGTCTCCCCACAGATGCTGGGCGCTCGCGCGCATCCCCTGGAAGACGCCGAAGGCCGTCAGTACGGAGGAGTCGCCGGCGCCGCCGTTCTCGGGCGAGCGCCCCGTCGTCCAGCGGCACTCGCGGGCGACGACATCCATGTCGGCGACATACGTACCGACGTCGCAGGCCGTCACGTAGCGGCCACCCAGCGACGCCACGAACCGGCCGTACGCCAGCAGCAGCTCCTCGGTCTTGATCTGCTCGGGGTCGCCGATGATCACGGCCTTGCCGCCGCCGTGGTCGAGACCGGCCATGGCGTTCTTGTACGACATCCCCCGCGACAGGTTCAGCGCGTCGGCGACGGCTTCTTCCTCGGAGGCGTACGGGTAGAAACGGGTGCCGCCCAGGGCCGGGCCCAGGGCGGTGGAGTGCAGGGCGATGACTGCCTTGAGCCCGCTGGCGCGGTCCTGGCAGAGCACGACCTGCTCGTGGCCACCCTGCTCCGAGTGGAACAGGGTGTGCAGTACATCGACGGTTGCGACAGGGGCTCCGGTCACATCGGTCACGGTGGTGACTCCCAAGTACGAAGCGGTGAGTAGCCCCTCCTGGGGGTGGGGAGGAACTGTTTGCGCATGAGGGTAAGTCCTACCGCGACGTAGATCCGACGCAGTGCCGAGGATCACCCTTCCGAGGGGTGCGGGCATGGGACGATTCGGCGCATGCCAGCGGTGTCTGCACTCCTCGTCCCTTACGCCTCCTACCTGCGCGTGTACGAGCCCCTGGCGGCCTTTCCGGAGCCGGAGCGAAGCCATTGGGCGCGTTACGCCGCCCGGGAGCGTACGCCCACCGCGCAGGACGAACTCCGGCGCTCCCTGGCCGACTTGCTGCCCACACCGCCCGTCCCGGTGCCGGTCCACGAGAGCGCCGACGCGTTCGTCACGGAGGTCGACGGCGTCGTGTGCGTCTGCCCGTGGCGCACCCGGCTGCGCGGCTGGCTGGCCCTGGAGTCGCTGGCCGACACGCTGCCGGCGCCGCTGCTCGACGCGGTGCTGCCGCCGGTGGTCCGGGGGCAGGCGGCGGCCGACTTCGAGCAGTGGCGCGAGCGCAATCCGGACGCCCGGCCGTGGATCAGGACGGCGGTGTGGCAGGTGCCGGTGCGCTGGTTCACGCTCTTCGCCGACGACGAGCGTGAGTACCGGGCGTACGAGGAGGAGGGCCCCACGGCGCCCGCCCTGCGCTACCGGACCCCGATGGTGCAGGCGCGCCGGCGGATCGCCCGCGCGCTGAAGGCGCTGCGGGAGTCGGTCGACGAGGGGCCGCTCATCGAGGGCCTCATAGACGTGGGGCGGTGGCTGGAGGAGTTCCACCCGCGCTCGCTGGTCGAGCTGGACTACGGCGGGCTGGTGCACGCCCTGACCGGGCCGCAGCTCGCGGACGACCGCTCGGCGGCGGACGTGGCGGCCGGGATCGCCGCGCTGCGGGCCGGTGACGGCGAGGCGGCGGGCGAGGCGTACGAACGGCTGGCGGAGCGCTGGCGGGCGGTCAGGGACCGCCAGTTCGCCAACTGAGGACGGACCTGGGGCACGCGGGGACGGGAGTCCGGGGTCTTGTGTCCCACCACGCGGGACTTAAGACCTCTATCCGGCTCTAAGCCTCAAGGGTGACGGACCGCACTTACGGGGCTCTTGCGCCCATCACCCACCCTCGTGTCAAAATAGGACAAGGAGTCCGGGGAGGGCTCCTTCCGTCCAAGTAAGTGCTGAATGCTCACCCTTGCACTCTATGGGGGTTGTCGTGACGCCTGATTGCTCCTGTGACTGATCGTCACTGCGGCGTAACTGTCCGCTATGGCATGGTCCATCGGCTTCCGTCGTTGATGAACACCTGAGAGGGCAATTCCATCGGTTTGGCCGACGAGGCTGGACAGATGGTGTAGTTGTAGTGCCGAGGACAAGCCGTTCGTCCTATAACCGACTCGGCCCGCGTCCGCCATTTCGGGCAACGTGGGTCAAGGTGCAGAATTTAGAGGAAAGAACCGAGATGGTTCGGTTCTCCCGAGGAGGCCGCTCATGACCGCTCGCACCCCTGATGCCGAGCCGCTGCTGACCCCGGCTGAGGTTGCCACGATGTTCCGCGTGGACCCGAAGACGGTCACACGCTGGGCAAAGGCCGGCAAGCTCACGTCCATCCGCACGCTCGGTGGGCATCGCCGGTATCGCGAAGCAGAGGTACGCGCACTGCTCGCGGGTATTCCGCAGCAGCGCAGCGAGGCGTAAAAGCCTCGTCAGGGCACGACTGACAACCAATCAACCCAACTGGGCACCCGGGTCCCCAATCCGGTCGTCCCGCTTCATAGCTCCACATTGATCCACATAGCTTCACAACGCTCCACACGACGGGCACCTGCCCCAACAGGTCCCACGCTCCCGCAACAGGGGCAAGTCATCTTGATCGCGCTGGACTCCGCCGGGTCCAGCGCGATCTTTTTTGTGCCGTGGGGCGGGAGTTGGGGTGGGAATGGGGGCTGGGTCGGCGGTCGCCGGGAAGCGCTTACGGAGCAGTGCAATTGCACATATAAAATTCGTGGCCTGTAGGCGGGGTGTAAGTACAACCGTTCCGGAATCATCGACGGTGACACCCGTCACAGCGCCAACCCCTTGCCAACTCCCCCCGTAGCGCCTAATGGGGGTCGGTGTCCGCTTCTGGTGTGCGGTTCGGGGCGGAGCTGTTGATTGTCACCCCGGCGTCCGGAGGGGCGGGTGCGGCGGGCTCCATGACGAGCCGCTGGAGGCGATGACAGACCGCGCAGTGGCGCGTGACATGTCGATAGCCCGTCGAGGCCGCCAGATGGGCGCGCAGAAGCGCGCGGGTCTCATGCTTCGCCGTCGCTGCCGATGCCGCCATGCGCGCCACCCCCGGATTCGGGCCCTGCTGATGGCTTACCCGCGCCACGAAGACCCGTCAACCCAACGGACAGCAACGCGGCCCGCATCCGAGGAACGCGGGGCTTCCCTGCCGGGCACAGCGACGGAGCCCGCATCCAGAAAGATGCGGATGGTCGGCGGAAGGCGGTCCTGACGGGATTTGCTGTATCCGATTGCGGCTCCGCCGCGGGCGCGGCCTCGGTCTGCCGGGCACAGCGACGGAGCCCGCATCCAGAAGGATGCGGGCTCCGTGTCGTACGAACGCGGTCCTGACGGGATTTGAACCCGCGGCCTCCACCTTGACAGGGTGGCGAGCACTCCAAACTGCTCCACAGGACCAGAATTCGCGGCTCCGGTGCGATCCGTACCGGCGGCTGCGAAGTCAGACTGTACAGCAGCTCACAGGGTGCGGTCGAACCGGATCCTGGCCCTGCCGGGGGCTACGGCGCCGCCGCGTCGATCGCCTTCACGATCCGCTTGTCGGACACCGGCTGCGCCGTGCCCAGCGCGTGCGCGAAGTAGCTCACCCGCAGCTCCTCGATCATCCAGCGGATGTCCAGGACCTGTTGCGGCACAGGCCGCCCCCGTGGGAGCTGTTCGAGCAGCCACGCGTACTCGTCGCGCATCTCGTGGACTTTGTCCATACGCGTGGTGTCGCGCTGGACGTTCGTCGGCATCTGCTGGAGGCGGCGGTCCGCCGCGAGCAGGTAGCGCATCAGGTCGGGCAGTCTGCGCAGTCCCGTACGGGTCACGAAGCCCGCCGGCATCAGCTCCGCGAGCTGGTCCCTCACGTCCTGGACGTTGTTGATCAGGACCAGGCTGTTCGTGGTCTTCAGGCGCCGCTCGCACGCCTGCCAGGCCGCCAGGATCTGCTCGACGTCGCTGATGGTGCGCACGGTCACGTCGACCAGGTCGGCGCGGACCGACTCGTACAGCTTGCGGAACGATTCCTCGTCCCACGCCGGGCCCCCGTGCTCGGCGATCAGCCGGTCCGCCGCCGCCGTGGCGCAGTCCTCGAACAGCGCCTGGATCGAACCGTGCGGGTTACGGGACAGGGCCAGCTTCTGCTTGTTGGTGAGGGTGTCCGAGGCGAACTTGGCCGGATTGACCGGGATGTTGAGCATGATCAGCCGCCGCGTGCCGCGCCACATGGCCTGTTGCTGCTCGGCCTGCGTGTCGTAGAGCCGTACGGCCACAGTCGCGCCCTGGTCGACCAGCGCCGGGTACGCCTTGACCGGCTGGCCGGCCCGCCTGGTCTCGAAGGTGCGCGAGAGCGTGCCGATCGTCCAGTCCGTGAGGCCCGAGCGCTCGACCGACTCGCCCGTCGGCCCCGCGACCGCCGCCGCGGCCTGCGAGAGCGCCTGGCGGGCCTTGGGCTTCAGCGCGATCCGCAGCGCCTCCAGATCCTTGTCCTCGGCGATCTTGCGGCGCCGCTCGTCGACGATCCGGAAGGTGATCTTGAGGTGGTCCGGCACCCGGTCCGGGTCGAAGTCGTCCGCCGTGACCGGCACCCCGACCATCTGCTGAAGCTCGCGCGCCAGCGTCACAGGAAGCGCTTCCTGAAGAGGCACCGCGCGCTGAAGGAACTTCTTCGCGTAGTTCGGCGCCGGGACGTAGTGGCGGCGGATCGGCTTCGGCAGGGAGCGGATCAGCTCCACCACCACCTCCTCGCGCAGTCCCGGGATCTGCCAGTCGAAGCCCTCGGAGGTGATCTGGTTGAGCACCTGGAGCGGTACGTGGACGGTCACACCGTCCGCGTCGGCCCCCGGCTCGAACTGGTACGTCACCCGGAACTTGAGGCGGCCCTGCCGCCAGGAGTCCGGATAGTCGTCCTTCGTGACGGCGCCGGCCGCCTCGTTGATGAGCATCGAGCGCTCGAAGTCGAGGAGTTCGGGCTCCTCCGTGCGCTTGTGCTTCCACCACGAGTCGAAGTGCGCGCCGGAGACCACATGGTCGGGCACCCGCTCGTCGTAGAAGTCGAACAGCGTCTCGTCGTCCACGAGGATGTCGCGGCGCCGCGCGCGGTGCTCCAACTCCTCGACCTCGCCGAGAAGTTTGCGATTGTCATGGAAAAACTGATGGTGCGTCCGCCAGTCGCCCTCGACCAGCGCGTTGCGGATGAACAGGTCCCGCGACGCCTCCGCGTCGATTCGGCCGAAGTTCACCTTGCGCCGCTCGACGATCGGTACGCCGTACAGCGTGACCTTCTCGTACGCCATCACGGCCGACTGGTCCTTCTCCCAATGCGGCTCGCTGTACGTGCGCTTGATCAGATGCTGGGCCAGCGGCTCGATCCACTCGGGGTCGATCTTTGCGTTGACCCGTGCCCAGAGCCGGGACGTCTCCACCAGCTCGGCGGACATGATCACGCGCGGCGGCTTCTTGAAGAGGGCGGAGCCGGGGAAGACCGCGAACTTGGCGTTGCGGGCGCCCACGTACTCGTTCTTCGCGCCGTCCTTCACATCCTTCAGGCCGATGTGCGACAGCAGCCCGGCCAGCAGCGAGATGTGCACGGACTGGTCGGGGGCGGGGGCGCTGTCGTCCCTCTCCTCGAACTTGATGCCCATCTGCTTGGCCACCGTGCGCAGTTGGGAGTAGATGTCCTGCCACTCGCGGATCCGCAGGAAGTTCAGATACTCCGCCTTGCACATCCGGCGGAAGGCGGAGGAGCCGCGCGCCTTCTGCTGCTCGCGGATGTAGCGCCACAGATTCAGGAAGGCCAGGAAGTCGGAGGTCTCGTCCCGGAAGCGGGCGTGCTGCTGGTCGGCCTGGGTCTGTTTCTCCGAGGGGCGCTCGCGCGGGTCCTGGATGGACAGCGCCGCGGCGATCACCATCACCTCGCGTACGCAGCCGTTGCGTTCGGCCTCGATGACCATGCGCGCCAGGCGCGGGTCCACGGGCAGTTGCGAGAGCTTGCGGCCGAGCTGGGTGAGCTGCTTGCGCGGATCCTTCTGCGCGGCGTCGAACGCGCCCAGTTCCTGGAGGAGTTGGACGCCGTCACGGATGTTGCGGTGGTCCGGCGGGTCGATGAAGGGGAACTTCTCGATCTCGCCGAGGCCAGCCGACGTCATCTGGAGGATGACCGACGCCAGGTTCGTACGGAGGATCTCGGCGTCCGTGAACTCGGGCCGCGCCTCGAAGTCGTCCTCGGAGAACAGCCGGATGCAGATGCCGTCCGACGTACGGCCGCAGCGCCCCTTGCGCTGGTTGGCGCTGGCCTGCGAGATCCGCTCGATCGGCAGCCGCTGGACCTTGGTGCGGTGGGAGTAGCGGGAGATCCGGGCGGTGCCGGGGTCGATCACGTACTTGATGCCCGGCACGGTCAGTGACGTCTCCGCGACGTTCGTTGCCAGAACGATCCTGCGGGTCGCGCCGCCGCCGGGTCTCTGGAAGACGCGGTGCTGCTCGGCGTGCGAGAGGCGCGCGTACAGCGGGAGCACTTCGGTGTGCCGCAGCTTGCGTTTGTCGAGCGCGTCGGCGGTGTCGCGGATCTCGCGCTCGCCGGAGAGGAAGACCAGGACGTCGCCGGGGCCCTCCGACTTCAGTTCGTCCACGGCGTCGCAGATCGCGGTGATCTGGTCGCGGTCGCCCTCATCACCCTCCTCTTCGAGGAGGGGGCGGTAGCGGACCTCGACCGGGAACGTACGGCCGGAGACCTCCACGATCGGGGCGTCGCCGAAGTGGCGGGAGAAGCGCTCGGGGTCGATCGTCGCCGAGGTGATGACGAGCTTGAGATCCGGGCGCCGGGGCAGGAGCTGGGCGAGATAGCCGAGCAGGAAGTCGATGTTGAGGCTGCGCTCATGGGCCTCGTCGATGATGATCGTGTCGTACGCGCGCAGGTCGCGGTCCGACTGGATCTCGGCGAGCAGGATGCCGTCCGTCATGATCTTCACGAAGGTCGCGTCCTGGTTCACCTGATCGGTGAAGCGGACCTTCCAGCCGACGGCCTCGCCGAGCGGGGTCCGCAGCTCGTCGGCGACACGCTCGGCGACGGTGCGGGCGGCGATCCGGCGGGGCTGCGTATGCCCGATCATGCCCCGGACGCCCCGGCCCAGCTCCATGCACATCTTGGGGATCTGGGTGGTCTTCCCCGATCCGGTCTCACCGGCGACGATCACGACCTGGTGGTCGCGTATCGCCTCGAGGATCACGTCCTTCTTCTGACTGACGGGCAGTTGATCGGGGTACGTGATCGCCGGCATCCGGGCCGCGCGGGCGCGCACACGCTCGGCGGACTTGCCGGCCTCGGCCGCGATCTCGTCGAGGACGGCCTGCCGGGCTTCGGGCTTACGGATGCGCCGGACGCCTTCGAGACGGCGGCCGAGGCGCTGCGAGTCGCGCAGCGACACCTCGGCCAGCAGGGACTGAAGGTCGGCGAGGGAAGTAGACATACCGAGCCCAGGGTCTCACCCGGGCCCGGCGAGTGGCGAACCCATTTCGCGGCGCGGTACGCGCAAACCCCTGCCGAAGGTCTCGACAGGGGTGGCTGTACGGAATCTGTACGGAATCCGTACGGAAGAAGAAGAGTGGCTGGGGCCGGGATCGAACCGGCGACCTATCGCTTTTCAGGCGATCGCTCGTACCAACTGAGCTACCCAGCCACGCGGCCCTCGCGAGCCACAGCGGTCCTGACGGGATTTGAACCCGCGGCCTCCACCTTGACAGGGTGGCGAGCACTCCAAACTGCTCCACAGGACCAAGCAATGTGCGAGACGAGTCTCGCACACAGTGTTGCGTGCCCCCAACGGGATTCGAACCCGTGCTACCGCCTTGAAAGGGCGGCGTCCTGGGCCACTAGACGATGAGGGCTAAGGGCCCGCCTGGGCGCTTAGCAGCAGCGCGTCGGGGACGTCCGAAGCATATGGGATGCGGGGAGCTATCGCCAAAACGGTTTACGGGGCGGGGGACGGGCCCGCGGGGGCGGAGGGGGCACGGGAGCCGGACGCGGGTGCGGAGGGGGATCCCGTCGGTGTGCCGGACGGCGATCCCGACGGCGGCGCGGACGGCGACGGGTCCGTGCCCGGCACCCCCGCCTCCTTAGGAAGATGGCGGCTGACCTCGGCCGTCGTCAGCCCCAGACCGCCCAGCGTGATCTCGTCCCACGCCTGGAGCCGCTTCGTCGTGCTGTCCAGATAGAGCAGCGACGCCCGTACCTTCTCCGGCTCGTCGTTCTGGACGGCGCGCAGCCCGCCGCCGCCCGTCGAGCCCTCGACCTTCAGCCGTGTGCCGAACGGCATGATCTCCGTCTCGCGGTGGTGGATATGGCCGGCCAGCACGAGCGGGACCGTGCCGTCCGTCTCCCTGGCGGCGGTCGGGTTGTGCGCGACGGCGATGTCCACCGGGGTGCCCGCCCGCTCCTGGTCGCGGATGGCCGACGCGAGCCGGATGCCCGCCATCTCCTCGGCGGGGTCGCCGCCGGTGGCCAGTGAGCGGTCGGGGGTGAACTGCGGGTCGCCCGTGCCCGCCACCCGGATCCCGGCGACGGTGACGGCGCGGCCGTTGTCGAGGACATGGACGTTCTTCAGGCCGGACAGGTACTTCTGGGTGTCGGCCGAGTCGTGGTTGCCGCGCACCCAGACGTACGGCGCGCCCAGGTCGGGGATGGGGTCGAGGAAGGTGTTCTCGGCGGCGGAGCCGTGGTCCATGGTGTCGCCGGAGTCGATGATGAGGTCGATCTTGTACTGCTTCACGAGCGAGCCGATGATGGCCCAGGCGGCGGGGTTGAGATGGATGTCGGAGACCTGGAGGACGCGCAGGGTGCCGGGGTCCGGCTGGTACGAGGGCAGGGTCGACGTCGCGTCGTACAGCTTGGTCACGTTCGTGACGAGGCGCGCCAACTCCTTCTGGTAGACGTCGAATTCGGTGACGATCGAGCGGGCGCTGCCGACGACCTGCGGGGCCGACGAGAGCAGCCCGGAGAAGCGGGGCTCCAGCACGGACTTCGGGTTGAAGGTCGCGAACGCGGTGACGCCGGCCGCGGCCAGCAGTACGAGCGCGAGCCCGCCGGCGGCCAGCGCGCGGCGGGGGCGGCGGTAGACGACCAGACCGAGGGCGGTGGCGCCCGAGACGACGGCGACACAGGACCGTACGGCCAGATCGGTCGTCCCGGACGCGACGTCCTGCCCGACCTCCTCCTGGAGCCCGGAGAGGCGTTCCGGGTGCTCGACGAGGGCCTGTGAGCGGACCGGGTCGAGCTGGTCGACGTCGACGTCGAGGCGGATCGGGGCCGTGTGCGAGTCGAGTTCCAGCGCGCCCAGGGGTGAGACGTTGATCTTCGTGCCGCCGGTGAGGGACGGGCGCAGGGTCATCTTCGTGTCCATGGGGCCGACCGGCGTCCGCACACTGCCGACGACCAGCAGCCCGAGCCAGGCGCCGATCAGCACGACGGCGACGAGACCGAGCGCGCGGCTGTAGGGGTGCGGGGAGCTGACCAGCGTGCTCGTCGGGCCGTCACCGCGGGACCGGTAGTGCCGCTGGAATCGGCTGATCGCGGTGATCGCGGTACGGAACGGGACACGGCGTACGTCGCGGGCCATTGGGCGCGTATGCCCAGAGCGACGGGCGGTCATGCGTGGGCACCGCCTTTCCCCGATCTTGGTGACCTGCGTGACAATGGCGGGGTGCTGGAGATGACGCGCGAGGAGTTCGAAGAACTGGTGGCCGAGGCGCTGGACCGGGTCCCGCCGGAGCTTATGCGGCTGATGGACAACGTCGCGGTATTCGTGGAGGACGAGCCGGATCCCGCCGCCGCGAGGGAGTCGGGCGAGGAGTTCGACCCGGATCTGCTCGGGCTCTACGAGGGGACTCCGCTGACCGATCGCGGCGAGTGGTACGCGGGGGTGCTGCCGGACCGGATCACGATCTACCGGGGGCCGACGCTGCGGATGTGCGAGTCGCGCGAGGAAGTGGTGGCCGAGACGGAGATCACGGTGGTGCACGAGATCGCGCACCACTTCGGGATCGACGACGAGCGGCTGCACGAGCTGGGGTACGGGTGAGCGCGAATCCGGGGGACGATCCCGTCGATTCCGTTGATCCCGTTGATCCCGTCGATCCCGTTCATTCCCTCGAGCCGGTCGACTCCGATGTCGACCTGCGGGTGCCCGGTCAGCGCGCCGAGACGGCCGGGCACCGGCTCTGGCAGGTGCTGGCCGTCATCTCGGCGGGCGGCGCGGCGGGCGCGACCGCGCGGTACGGCGCCGAGCGGCTGTGGTCCACGGCAGACGGCGGCGACGGGGTCTTTCCTTGGACGACGTTCGCGGTGAACGTGCTGGGCTGCGGGCTGATCGGCGTGCTCATGGTGCTGGTCGCCGAGGGCGGCTGGTCGGTGCATCCGCTGGTGCGGCCGTTCCTCGGGGTGGGGGTGCTGGGCGGGTTCACGACGTTCTCGACGTACACGCTGGACTTCCTGCGGCTCGTACGGCACGGGGAGGCGCCCGCGGCGCTGGGGTACGCGGCGATGACGCTCGTGGGCGCGATGGCGGCGGTGTGGCTGACGGCCACGGTGACGCGGCGGCTGGTGCCGAGGTGACGCGGCGGCTGGTGCCGAGATGAACTGGCTTCTCGTGGTCGTGGGCGGCGCGATCGGCGCGCCGCTGCGCTATCTGACGGACCGTACGGTGCAGACGTGGCACGAAACCCTGTTCCCCTGGGGGACGTTCGCCGTGAATGTGGCGGGCAGTCTGGTGCTGGGGGTGCTCGCCGGGGCGACGGTGTCGTCGGCGACGTACGCCGTTGTCGGTACGGGGCTGTGCGGGGCGCTGACGACGTACTCGACCTTCTCGTACGAGACGCTGCGGCTGGCCGAGCGCGGGAAGGCGCTGCTGGCCGGCGCGTATGTCTCGGCGTCGCTGCTGGTGGGGCTGGGCGCGGTGTGGGCGGGCTGGGAGCTGGGCGCGCTGTGACGCAGTTGGGCCCTGGGGGGCGTGTCCCTCGTGGGGAAAAGGAAGTTGGGCAGGGCAATCATTCCCCCGCTGTCGCGCAGTCGTCGGCGGGGTGAGCCGTTCCACGCCCCCCGGAGGTGCCCCGCGTGCGCCAGTTGTCCGTCCCCGGCCGTTTCGCCGTCTGGATCGTCACCTCGGTGGCGGTCGCCACCTCCACAGGCTGCGTGAGCGTCGGCGACGACGGAGGGAAGCCGGCCCCCTCACGATCGGCCGCGCCGCGCGGGGCCGTGGCCGAGCCGGACGGCGGTACGGCGGCGGACGCCGGCGTGGGTCTGCCGCAGGACGGCCGGGGCGGCGCGGGGCCGAACGGTGCCGAGCACAGCGGCGAGCACGGCCAGAAGGGGAAGGAGGGCGATCCGCGGGCGTCGGGCGGCCCCTCGGCGAAGCCGGGCGATCCCGGGGCGCCGGACGGCAAGCCGCTGCCTCCCGCATCGAGGCCGCCGGGCGGCGACGTACCGCCGGCGGAACAGCCGACCAGGACCCCGCCGCCGCCCTCGGAGCCACCGCCGGACCCGGACCCCGAGCCGGAGCCCCCGACACCGCCCGAGCCGAGCGGCCCGCCGGACCCGCCGTCGGCCTCGCCGATGGCGGACCTACGGATGAACCCGCTGTCGGCGGGCGACGGGGCCGGGATGCGGAAGGAGCCGATGGCGTCGCCGCAGTTGGGGCCGGTGTGAGGGCTGATGAAGATGAATGGGCAGGTGGGAGGCGGATCGGGGGAAGCGGTTTGCCAGGGAGGGGGAGCGGTGCGTATGGTAGTAGATCGTTTGATCATTGCCCGGCGCCGACACAGAAGAGCGCCGCGTGGCGCGTACTCTCCCTTGCCGTGGCAGACCGCATTGAGGCGGTCGAATTGCGAATCACGGAGTTTGGGCGCGTGCCGAGACTCCGGAAGGTTTCGCATTTCGCATGTCCATTTCCAGTACTGACCACACCGTCATGCCCGAGAACGACTCCGACGACTCGATCGAGAGCATCGCGGCGCAGACCACCGAGACCGCCGAGACCGCCGAGACCACCGAGGTGGCTGAGGTGGCTGAGGTGGCCGAGGCTCCGAAGACCCCCGAAATCACCTTCGGCGACCTGGGGTTGCCCGAAGGCATCGTCCGCAAGCTCACCCAGAACGGCGTCGTCGCGCCCTTCCCGATCCAGGCCGCGACCATCCCGGACGCCCTGGCCGGCAAGGACATCCTGGGCCGCGGCCGTACCGGCTCCGGCAAGACCCTCGCCTTCGGTCTGCCGCTGCTGGCCACGCTCGCCGAAGGCCGTACCGAGAAGAAGAAGCCCCGCGGCGTCATCCTGACCCCGACCCGCGAGCTGGCGATGCAGGTCGCCGACGCCCTCCAGCCGTACGGCGACGTGCTCGGCCTGAAGATGAAGGTCGTCTGCGGCGGTACGTCCATGGGCAACCAGATCTACGCGCTGGAGCGCGGTGTCGACGTCCTCGTCGCCACCCCAGGCCGGCTGCGCGACATCATCAACCGCGGCGCGTGCTCCTTGGAGAACGTTCAGATCGCGATTCTGGACGAGGCCGACCAGATGTCCGACCTGGGCTTCCTGCCCGAGGTCACCGAACTGCTCGACCTGGTGCCGGCCGGCGGCCAGCGCATGCTCTTCTCCGCCACGATGGAGAACGAGATCAGCACGCTGGTCAAGCGCTACCTGAAGAACCCCGTGCACCACGAGGTCGACAGCGCGCAGGGCAACGTCACGACCATGAGCCACCACGTGCTCGTCGTGAAGCCCAAGGACAAGGCGCCGGTCACGGCCGCGATCGCGGCGCGCAAGGGCCGCACGATCATCTTCGTCCGTACGCAGCTCGGCGCCGACCGTATCGCCGAGCAGTTGCGCGACTCGGGCGTGAAGGCGGACGCGCTGCACGGCGGCATGACGCAGGGCGCGCGTACGCGGACGCTGGCGGACTTCAAGGAGGGTTACGTCAACGCGCTCGTCGCGACCGACGTGGCCGCCCGCGGTATCCACGTCGACGGCATCGACCTGGTCCTGAACGTGGACCCGGCCGGTGACCACAAGGACTACCTGCACCGCTCGGGCCGTACGGCGCGGGCCGGCAAGTCCGGCGTCGTCGTGTCGCTGGCCCTGCCGCACCAGCGCCGCCAGATCTTCCGGCTGATGGAGGACGCGGGCGTCGACGCCGCGCGTCACATGGTCGCCGGTGCCGGGGCGTTCGAGCCGGAGGTCGCCGAGATCACCGGCGCCCGTTCGCTGACCGAGGTCCAGGCCGACTCCGCGAACAACTCCGCCAAGCAGGCGGAGCGCGAGGTCGCCGACCTGACCAAGGAGCTGGAGCGCCTTCAGCGCCGCGCCGGCGAGCTGCGCGAAGAGGCCGACCGCCTCGTCGCCCGTGCCGCGCGTGAGCGCGGGGACGACCCTCAGGCGGCGGTGGCGGAGGTCGCGGCCGAGGCCGCGGCGGCCATCGAGGCGGCGGCGGCAGCCCCGTCCGTACCGGCTCAGGCGTCGCGCGACGAGCGCGGCAACTACGGCCGTCGGGACGACCGCAAGGACGACCGCGGTGAGCGTAGTGGCCGTGGTGGCGCGAAGGGTTACACCCCTCGCGACGGCGGCAGCGGCGACCGTGGCGGCTTCCAGCGCCGGGACGACCGGCCCTCGGGCGGCTTCCGCAGGGACGACCGACGTGACGACCGCGGTGGCTTCCAGCGCCGGGACGACCGTCCCGCGGGCGGTGGCTTCCAGCGTCGTGACGACCGCCCGGCCGGTGGCGGCTTCCGCCGCGACGACCGGAAGGAAGGCGGCTTCAACCGTGACCGCCGCGACGACCGCCCCTCGGGCGGCGACCGCCGCGACGGCGCCCGCCCGTTCGAGCGCCGCGAGCACCGTCCCACCGGTGACCGCCCGTTCAACCGCGACCGCCGCGACGACCGCCCCTCGGGCGGCTTCCGCTCCGGCGGCCACGACCGCCCCTCGGGCCGCCGCGACGACCACCGCGGAGGCACGACCGGCACGAGCACGGGCTCGTTCGGCCGCCGCGACGACAAGCCGCGCTGGAAGCGCAACGGCTGACCGTCCGCCACCCCGGACTCCCCGGCCCACGCACGACGGGGCCCGTACCGCACAGACCAACCGCGGTACGGGCCCCGCCCCGTACCCCCGATCCGGGGGATACCCGATCGGCTCGCCATCCCCGGCGGGCTATGCTCGTGGATGACTCGCCGAGGGCCGTTAGCTCAATTGGCAGAGCAGCGGACTTTTAATCCGTTGGTTGTGGGTTCGAGTCCCACACGGCCTACTCCTCGCAGGCGGAGGTTTCCCCGCCTGACCTGCTACGCAGCGCCTCTCCCGGTCCCGATCGGCAGGGGCGCTCCGTTGTTTACGGGCGAGTGGGGGCTGCTGGGCACAACGAGAACACCCCGCTTGCGCGGGGAACACGCCTGAGCAACACGCATCGGCATGAAGGCCCTCGGAACACCCCCGCCTGCGCGGGGAACACCACGACGACCGGCCGGTCCTGGCGCACAGCGCCGGAACACCCCCGCCTGCGCGGGGAACACGCCGCAGCACGCGCCTTCTTCAGGTCGAGGCGCGGAACACCCCCGCCTGCGCGGGGAACACTCTTCCTGAGCTGCGACGTTACAGCGACTTTGCCGTTACTTGACCATCGTTCTCTCTCACCACTCCATGTTGTCAGAGGTGTGTGGTGAAGTACCCACGACTGAGAAATCGCACTGTGGAGGGTGAAGCGTGATCGATGCGCGTCTTTGGGGGAAATCCGACGGGCTTGCGAAGCCGTACTCGCTCATCGGGCATCTCGTGGATTCGGCGATGGTCTGCGGGGCTGTTTGGGATGGTGTCCTGACTGCCGGTCTACGCCGTCGTGTCGCGGAGTCGTTGGATGTGGAGTTGGAGGAGGCCCGGCGGATTGTCATGTTCTGGGCCGGGCTTCATGATCTCGGGAAAATCATGCCGCAGTTTCAGGACTTGGCCGTCCGGGCGAGGCCGACCCACTGTGGCTTTCTCCGTGAGGCCGCTTACGCGCATGACCGAGTGAATGACAGCAAGGTCAAGAAGATCCGCCACGAGTACGCCACTCATCGCGCACTTCCACAGTTACTTGCCCAGCTCGGCTATCCGGTGCCGGGAGGGCGTATCGCGCGGCTGCTGCTCGCCCAGGTGGCACAGATGCTCGGGGGGCACCACGGGCGGTATCCCGAAGGGATCGAGCCGCAGGATCTGCGCGACCCGCTGATCAACTTGCGGGAGCTCGGTGCCGGTGCGTGGGACGAACAACGGAGGGAGCATGTCGCCGCGCTCTATGAGGTGTTGGGGCGGCCCGTGATTCCCGACCGTGGTGCTTTGCCCGTGCACCTGGCGGTCCGGATTGCCGGAGTGGTTATTGTCTCCGACTGGATCGCCAGCCAGGAACATGTCATTCAGCAGCAGCAGAAATCTCTCGACGCCCACCCGGATGTCGGTTCCTCGACCGCGCTGTATGCCCACGCGCGGAGCGCGGAAAGTATGGCGCCCGCGCTCGTCGAGGAAGCCGGCCTTGGCCGGGCCACCTTCGGTAATGGCGCGTTTCGTGACATGTTTCCGGAGATCGCCTCGCCCTATCCGCTGCAGTTGAGCGTCGAGGCAGGACTGGGCGGAGCGGTGGAGGGTCCAGGCATTCTGCTGGTGACGGCGCCGACGGGGGACGGTAAGACGGAGACGGCTCTGTATGCGGCGTCCGTGATGGGCGCGGCATGCGGGACCGCCGGACTGTTCTTCGCTCTGCCCACACAGGCCACGGCGAATCAGATGTACGGGCGTCTCGTCCGCTTCGCCGAGAAAAACCTGCTGGAATCGGCTCAGTTGACTCTGCTGCACGGTGCGGCCGATCTGTACGCCCCCTACATCGAGCCCGCCGACGGCATAGCTCACGGCGGCGTTGACCCCCGCGTCCTGTCCGACCACGAGTCCGGTGGCGACCGGGCGCGCCAGATCTCCGTCGAGGCGAGCCAGTGGTTGCGGAAGCGTGGGCGGGGCATCCTCGCCCCCCTGGCCGTCGGCACGATCGACCAAGCTTTGATGGGCGTACTGCCGCTGAAGCGCAATGCGTTGCGTCATCTCGGGCTCTCCGGGAAGACGGTGGTGATCGACGAGGCCCACGCCTATGACGCCTACACCCATGCCCTGCTGCTCAGGCTGTTGGAGTGGCTCGGAGCCATGGAGGTCCCGGTAGTGCTGCTGTCGGCCACTCTCACCGGTGAGACGGCACGGGGCATGGTGCGGGCATATTTGTCCGGGGCAGATGCCGATGCCGGGGTACGCGAGGTACCCGCACCTTCGTACCCGGGCTGGCTTTTCGCTTCCGCGCACAGCGATCGCGTCCTGGAGCCCGCGGAGCCGTTGCGCAGCGAGCGGGAGCGCGATCTCGCGGTGGACGTTCGACGCGTCACGCACACTTACGAGCCGACCGTCGAGGGCGGCCGTCTGGCCACTGTGCTCGATGTTCTCGACGACGTGGCGAGCAGTGGCGGATGCGCGGCCGTCATCTGTACGACGGTCGCCGAAGCTCAGCAGACGTACGACGCCCTGCGTGCCCACTACTGCTCCCGTTACGGTGAGGGCTACCTCGGGTGGGACGACCGGTCCGAGGAGGACCGAGCCCAGGAGGACGCCGGCGCGGGTCCTCGGCTGCGGCTGCTTCACGCACGTTTCCCTGCCGCGCGCAGGGCGGAGATCACCGCGGAAGCCGAGAGGTGGTTCGGGCGTACGGACAAGCCCGAGGTGCGTCGGCCGACCGGCCCACGGGGTGCGGTGCTCGTCGCCACCCAGGTGATCGAGCAGTCCCTCGACCTCGACTTCGATCTGGTTGTCTCCGACCTTGCCCCCATGGCCATGTTGCTTCAGCGAGCGGGGCGGGTATGGCGTCACGCCGCCCCCGCACCGGCGCGGCCCGACTGGTCCGAGGGCCCACGCCTCGTGGTGCTGGCGCCCGTGGGGAAGGATCGCGAGCTGTCGGTTCCGGCGTCGTGGGGCGACGTCTACGCGCAGTCGCTCCTGCATCGCACACTGGAACTGCTGGGGCGACGGAACGGAGCGAGCCTGGCCGTGCCCGGGGATGTCCAGGAGTTGGTGGACGCCGTGTACGACCCCGAGTTCGCCTCAGCGGCTCCGGAAGAACTGATGGAGCGGGACCTCCGTCGTATGGCCGATGACATGGCCCGTCATGCCTTGGCCGGCATGGTCGCGTTGCCTCCTCCTCGCTTGGTGAGGTCGTTGCACGCTCTGACGACCAGTGACGCCGACGAGGAACTGATCCGTACCCGTCTGGGTGCGGAGTCCGTTCAGGTGCTGCCGGTCTTCGAGAACGAGGCCGGTCTGTGGCTGGACGACGCGTGCAGCGTCGCGCTGCCGGAGTCTGGGTGCGGCCCGGCGGGCCGTTTCACCACTGCCGAGGTCCGTGCCCTGCTCGGTTACGTCGCTCCTCTCGCACACGGCCCGTGGCGTGCCGAGTGCGGACCGGCGAACGTGCCGCCCGTCGCTTGGCGCGACGAACCCCGGCTGGCTCGTCTCGTCGTTCTGCCGCATCGCCCAACTGGGGGCGGTATCGCTCAGGGAGCGTTGCTGGGGGAGACCCGGATCACCTGTGATCGGGTGTTGGGCTTGGTCGTTCGCCGTGAAGAGCGCTCATAGCGTGTCCTGCGAGCGGGGCTCCAACACATCCAGTCACCTTGCCTGCCAGCGCAACCAGTCACCTTCTCCAACTCGCTGCGGAATCACCGTGGTTGGCACTACGCTCGGGTCCAGCGATCGCGAAGCCCGTCTGACCTGACAGCCGGCCAGGTCAGACGGGTCACGCTCACCCCCGCCTGCGCGAGGAGTGGTTGAGGCTGGGCATCCCAGCCCACCCGGTCACGGGTTCACCTCCGCCTGCGCGGAGCGTTTCTCCGCCTGTCGCGGAGGTTTCCAGGCTACGACCCTGCTGATCCGTCTTCACCCTCAGTACGTCTTCATTTGATTGAGGTCTTATCCCATGCCGTCAGATTCGACCGGCAATGACCGTTTCCCCGTTGACGTAAGGCCGTGGATCCCCGTGTTCGCGGGCGGAGCCACCGAGCGAGTCGGCTTTCGTGAACTCTTCCTCCGCGCAAGCGAGTTCGATGGCCTTGCCATCGCTCTCCCTCCGGCCGCCTCCGGCCTGATGCGGATACTGTGCGCCATGGCCGCCCGTATCACCGGCCTGTACGAGGCAGCGGACAGCGGCGAGTGGTTCGACCGGCGTTACGACCTGCTTGAGGACGGGGCCGGGTTCAACTCCAAAGCGGTTCACGAGTACTTCGACCGGCACGTGGACGGTCTGTGGCTGCACGACCCGGTTCGCCCCTTTCTTCAAGATCCCCGCCTGAGCGCCGAGTGCTCCGGGTCGTCCGGCGTGAACAAGCTGGTGATGGCCCGTCCGGCGGGCAACAATCAAGTGTTCTTCGGGCACTTCAGCGATGCCGAGCAGATGGCCCTCGCCCCCGAGGAGGCCGTACTTCATCTGATCGCGCAGCTCTACTACGGGCCGTCCGGACAGTGCACACCGCGGACCGTCGAGGGGCGGCGGTACGGGAACACGATGGCCGGGCCCTTACGCCGGGTCCTTTCCTGCCACCCCGTGGGACGAACGCTGTACGAAACTCTGGTGCTGGGTGTCCCAGAACCCGGCACCTGGCCCCAGGCCGCCGATCGGAGTGCTGACGGCTGCCCCTGGGAACGTACGGAACTGCCCGTGCCGCTGTCCCCTCCGGCTCCTGCCACCGGCCCGCTCTCCATGCTGACGGAGCAGTACCAGCACGCGGTACTCCTGGAGCCCGGACCGGACGGCGACAGCGTCACGGATGCCGTGATCACCTGGGCTTTCCGTTACAACCGGTCGGCGTGCCGCGACCCGTACCTGATCTGGGACGAGAAGAAGGACGGCACCCTCTATCCCCGCGACGCCAAGGCGGAGAGGGCGCTGTGGCGGGACCTTGACTCTCTGGTCCTGTTGAACAGGGCCGGCGGCGGCCGCAGGCCGCTGATCTTCGACGGGCTGGCCGGCGAAGAACTTCCCGAGCCTGTGTTCCGGGCGCTGCGGGTCATGGCCTACGGCTTCGACCAGGACGGGCAGACCCGGGACCGGACCTACTTCAGCGCGGTGACCCCGCCGCTCTTCGCTCTGCTCAACCCGTCCCGGACGGCGGCGGATTCGACACTGGCGAATGGGGCGAAGGAAGCGCGGGAGGCGGCCGAGAAGGCAGCGTGGCACCTCACCGCCGCCTTGCGAACCGCGTGGCGGAGCTATACGACACCGTTCGCCGAGGACCGACCCGAGGACCGACACGGTGACCGCTCGGCCGGGGCGCAGAGCGGAGACAGCGGAATGAACGGTATGAAAGGTAACGGCAAGAAGGGCAAGGGGACCGGGCCTTGGCCCGAAGCCGCGCTGGCCACCTACTGGCCGGCCGCCGAAGAACGCTTCTGGGAACTGCTGGACGCGGGTGACTTCGCACAGGCCGTCCCCGCCTTCGGCCGGATCGCGCTCCGCGCCTTCGATGACGTAACCGCTTCCGTGGCCGCCCAGCCACGTGGTGCCAAGGCCCGGGAGAGCGCACGGGGCCTGGTACGGAGCCTGCTCGATCACGCCCGTGAGCGATAGAGCCCGACCGGATCACCACCGTCCGACCACCCGACTCCTTCACGTCCGAACACACCGGCCGACCGCCCCGTACAGCGTGGAATCGCTGTCGCGTGCCACGGCCGGGCCGTACACACCCGCTCGACAACAAGCAGTAAGGGACTCACCGATGAGCCTTTCCGACGAGAGGAACACCGCCCCGCCTCGGGAAGCCGGGACGGACCCGGCGCCACGCCACCCCGCGCTCGCCGAATGTGACGTGTTCGTCGGCCGAGTACGTGAGGCGTGCGCCAATTCCGGTACGCAGCAGGCACTTCGCCGCGGACTGGCCAAGGACGTGGACGAGGTCCCTGCCCGCACACACGCGGCGCTGCTGCGCAACGGTCTCGTTCCCGACGCAGCCGGCGGAGCCACACGCCGTGCCTACTACGCGGTGGCCGCGCTGATCGCGGCGCGTCCCCGCGCCGAACGGGACCTGGACACCGCGACACGGGAAGCCGCGAGCGACGACCCCGCCCAGGCGGAGAGCCAGGCGGACACCCAGGTGGACAACCCGGCGGACGAACCCGACGGTCGGCCCCGCTTCACCTGGGGGACCAGCCTTGGTGCCGGCCTGGCACAGGCTGTGACACGCGGGGGCCAGGAAGCGGTCAAGGAGGACGGCGTCGAGTCACGGCTGCACCTGCTCGTGCGGCAGGAGACCGACGGGCTGCATCGCATGCTGCCCGCCGTACTCCGCCAACTCGGCTCGGCCGGGCTCATGGCCGACTACGGCCGACTCCTCTACGACGTCCGGCGCTGGCAGTACGACCGCGATACGACGGCCACTCGCTGGCTGGAGGACTACTACCGCGTCCTGCGACGAGCGCGCCAGACGCAGAACTGAACATCGCAGGCATCGTGCGCATCGCGCATCGCGCATCGCGCTCGTCCCGGCCCTTTTCCTGCCGCTCACCACCCTTGTCCACCGCACAGAACCAGGAACCACACCATGACGACGAACGGAACCGCCACCGTGACTACGGTGGCCGAGGCCGACCCCGGCAGTCCCCGTCCCCGCTTCCTCGACCTCCATATCCTCCAGACGCTCCCGTTCAGCAACGTCAACAGGGACGATCTGGGTTCACCGAAGACGGTTACCTACGGCGGCGCCACCAGGACCAGGGTGTCCAGCCAGGCATGGAAGCGTCCCACGCGCCTTGCCGTCGAGACCCGGATCGGTGAGCGGGCTCAACGGACCCGGCGGCTTCCTCTTCAGATCGCCAAAGCCCTGATGGAACGAGGCTGGCCCGAGGATCTGGCCGAACTCGCCGGCGCCCAGGTCATCCGGTCCACCGAGTCCAAGCTGGGCCTGGACAAGGGGGACCGGTCCACGGCGTCCCTGCTGTTCCTGCCCGATACGGCGGTGGGATCCTTGGTCACCCTCGCCGAAGAGAGCAGGGACAAGCTCGCAAAGGCCCTGGGCACGAAGGCGGCGGAGAAGCCCCTGCTGCCCAAGGAGCCCATCCATGATGTTCTGCGGTCGCGCAACGGCTCCATCGCGCTCTTCGGCCGGATGCTCGCCGAGATTCCCGGGGCGGGGGTCGACGGAGCCGTACAGGTGGCCCATGCCTTCACCACTCACGGCACCTCGGTGCAGGCCGACTTCTTCACGGCGGTGGACGACGTCGACCAGTGGGCCACGGACGCGGGAAGCGCCCATATGAACACCGCTGAGTACAGCAGCGGCGTCTTCTACCGTTACGCCACCCTCGACCTCCACGACCTGGCCAAGAACATCTCGGACGCCGACACCGCACGGGAGCTTGCCACCGAGTTCGCCACCGCGTTCATCCAGAGCCTTCCGTCCGCGAAGAAGACGTCGACCGCTCCTCACAGCATCCCGGACCTCGTTCACGCCGTCGTACGCTCCGACCGGCCGGTGTCGCTGGCAGCCGCCTTCGAGGAGCCGGTACGGGCCAAATCCACCGGGTGGGGGCGGCCCTCGCGCGTCGCCCTCGACGCCTACGCGGCTCGGGTGGGGAAGCTGCTGGGTACCGCCGGGGTCACTTACGGCGCGTACGCGAGTGTGGATGACGACGAGTGGCAGGGGCTCGGGACCCGGGTCGACTCCTACACCGCGCTCGTGGACGGCGCTGTGTCCGCCGCGTGGCCGAAAAGCGGGAGCGACCTGTCGTGAGCGGCTTCCTGCTGCAACTCGGCGGCCCCCTCCAGTCGTGGGGCGAGCACAGCGCCTTCACCGACAGGGATACGGTGTCCCACCCCACTCGTTCGGGGCTCATCGGCATGATCGCTTCTGCCTTCGGCATTCCCCGTGACCAGGCCGTCGTGGATGTGACGGATGTGACGGATGTGACGGACGCCGAGGGGGGCTCCGCGCAGCCCACGGCGTTCGGGCGTTTGACCCGTCTGCGATTTACGGTGCGGTGCGACCGGCCCGGTACCCGGTTGCGTGACTTCCACACGGTCGGCGGAGGCTACCCGGCCCACCGAACGGTGCCGACAGCCAAGGGTGGTCGACGCGGCCCTGGCATGACCACCATCGTTTCGCACCGCGGCTATCTCTCCGACGCCGTCTTCACCGTCGCCGTCACAGCTCCGGACGATCCAGGTCTCGCGGCCGAATGCGCGCAGGCGCTCGCCGCCCCACGCTGGCCGCTCCACCTGGGGCGACGATCCTGCCCCCCGGGTGCGCTGTTCCTGCTGCGCGCCGAGGTGCCGGATCCCGTCCGTGAGCTGGGTGCCGTCCCGCTGGCCCGGCCCCGGCCGGGTTTCGTACGCCCTGGGGACGACGAGCCGGGGGACGCAGCCGACGTACCTGCCACGGTCGTGGTGCGGTTCACGGCGGACACGCCATTTCCGCCCGACTTCGGCGCCGAGTTCTCTGCTGAATCGGCGCCCGCGCCGCCCGCGCCGCCCGCGCCGTCCGCGCCGTCCGCGCCGTCCGCGCCGTCCGCGCCGTCCGGCAGATCGTCGGTGAGCACGCTGAACGACGAGCCGGTGCGGCTGATGTCCCGCGACCGGGTTTACCGCAGCCGACCGGCGTACGCGACGAGTCGCCGTCTCCCGGCAGATCTGTGCGCGGGGCACGGCCTCGCCTACATCGACCGCCTCGACAAGTATCTCCACCCGTCCCAGCCCGAACGGAACGTGCCGTGACCACCACTACCGCAGCGCCCGCGACATCTGCCCCGCCGACAGGAAGCGCGTGGCTCACCCGGCTGCGACTCAACCCCGCCAGTCGGCCGGTGCAACGCGACCTCCGTAACCCCGTCGCTCTGCACCGCCGCGCGATGAGCCTGGTGCCGGACGGGCTCGGCGAAAGCCCGCGCGCTCAGGCCGGTGTGCTGTTCCGGCTCGACACGGACGGCACCGGAGCTCCGGTCCTGCTGGTCCAGAGCCGCGTCGCTCCGGACCAGACCCGGCTTCCCCAGGGATACGCGGAAGTCCATGCCAGGGAGATGCAGGCCCTCTTCGGCGCGCTGCGCCCCGGGCTCGTCGTGCGCTACCGGCTTCTCGGCAACACGGTCCGCCGGTGCGGTCCCAACAGCACGGCGGGCAGGTGGAAACAGGCCATCGCGCTGCACGGCGAGGATGCCGACCGCTGGTGGACGGAGCGCGCGACGGCCGCCGGTCTGGCGCTTCGTACGATCCTCTCCGATTCGGCGGACACGCTCAGCACATGGCACGTGGACGCCCGCGACCCAAGCGCCGTGCGGAGCAAGGAGGAAGAGGGCGGCGAGGTCCCGTCGGCAGCGGCTGCCGGCGTGGTCGGTGGACGCCGCTCACGCGAAGGGCAGGTGCTGGTGCCCCGTCAGGCCACGCGGTTCGAAGGGACCGCGGTCGTGCGCGACGCGCAGTCGCTGCGGAACGCGCTGCTCAACGGCATCGGCCGCAGCAAGTCGTACGGGTGCGGGCTGCTCAGCCTCGCGCCCGGCGGCCAGGAGGGGTGAGGCGACGCACGCCATGACCGACTCCAACGACTCCCGCTCTCCACACGACAAGGGCACAGCGCGCCGCCGCATCGCCGCACCCACGCTCGCCATGCTTCCCCGGGTGGGCGACTCCCTGTCGTTCCTCTACGCGGACGTGGTCCGTATCGTCCAGGACGACACCGGGGTCTGCGCCGAGACGACCTCCGCGGACGGCGAGACGACTCGCGTCTACTTGCCGACATCGGCTCTGTCCTGCGTACTTCTCGGCCCTGGAACCTCCATCACCCAACCCGCCATGGCCACCTTCGCCCGGCACGGCACCACAGTGGTGTGCGCGGGATCCGGCGGTGTCCGCTGCTACTCCGCGACCACGTCCGACGCGCTCAGCACACGGTGGCTCGAACACCAGGTTCACCAGTGGAGCGACCCCGAACGCCGGCTCGCGGTGGCAAGGCAGATGTACCTCATGCGTTTCAACGAGGCCGTCCCTGCGGCGACGCCGCTCAACACGCTGCGTGGCCTGGAAGGACAGCGCGTCAAGGCTCTCTACCGGCTCCTCGCCCAGCAGCACGGCATCGGCCGGTTCCGGCGCAACTACGACCCTGCGGCGTGGGACGACCAGGACCCGGTCAACCTGGCCCTGTCCTCCGCCAACACCTGCCTGTACGGCATCGTGCACGCGGCACTCGTCGCCCTCGGCTGCTCACCGGCGCTCGGCTTCGTACATCAGGGAAAGCAGCACGCCATGGTGTACGACATCGCCGACCTCTACAAAGCGGAACTCACGATCCCGCTGGCGTTCTCCCTCCACGACTCGACCCACCCCGAGGCCATGGCTCGCCGAGGTTTCCGCGAAGGGCTCCGCCTCTACAAGCTGATGCCGAGGATCGTCCGGGATGTACAGGCTCTCCTGGCACCGGGCGAGGCGCAACCATTGCCGGACGGGAATGCGGTGGAGATGGTCAACCTCTGGGATCCGGACGCCGGTTCCGTTCCGGCGGGCGTCAACTACGCCCGGCAGGCGGACACATCCCTGGAGCCCTGACCAGCCAGACGCGGTGAGCCCCACGCATTCGTGAGCCGCGGCTTCAACGACACTTCTGCCCGCCCCGAGGAAACCGGTGACTCATGCCGTCCATGACGGTTCTCTCCACCACATCCGTCCCTGACCACGTCCGCGGCGCACTCACCCGCTGGATGATCGAACCCACCCCCGGCCTGTACGTCGGGACACTCTCGGCCCGCGTCCGCGATGAACTCTGGCGTGTGGTCAGCGCTTCGATCGGCCCGGGTGCCGCTGTACTTATCCACCCGGAGGCGAACGAACAGGGCTACGCGCTCCAAACGGCCGGCGAACGCCGCAGAGCATTGGCTGATTTCGACGGTCTGACCCTTGTCGCCTTCCGCCCGGAGGAGTACGAGGAAATGGCAAACCGTTCCTAACCCAGTTTCAGGAGAGTGCTCGCTGCGGGGGCGGGACCACATGTCCCTACGCTCGTGGAGACACCGCCGGGCCGCCGGAGCACCCCCGCCTGCGCGGGAACACGCCTGCGCCCGGCGGTACCGCGGCGCCCTTCACCGGAACACCCCCGCCTGCGCGGGGAACACTCCCTTCCGGTCAACCGCCGCACAGGTCAGGACGGAACACCCCCGCCTGCGCGGGGAACACCCTTCCCGAGCTGCGGTGTTAGAAGGGCTTTGCCGTTGCTTGACTGAAGCTTGTCCGCATACCTCCATGGTGGCAGAGACAGATTGTGAAGTGGCCGCCCCCGGGAAACGAAGATTGCGTGGGCGCATTCGCCTGCCGCCAAATGACGCGGGGAAACCCCTGCCGACCCGTCACTTAATGCCTCGATCGGTTCCGGCCCGTGGGCCCCGGGGGCCCACGCGGGCCCAGGCAAGCGGGTCGCTGGTCGGCGTCGGTGAGGGTGGGGTGCGCGGGGGAATCGGGTGGCGGGGAGGGCTTCGCGGCCGTACGGGGAACTTCAGGCGGTCTTCCGGGAGTCGCTGGTCAACCAGCAGATGAACGCATGCCGGTTCGGTCGTTCTGACGCCTCGACTGGGTCCGTGGGCCCTGCCCTGTGGGCCCTGACCTGTCCTTACGCTGCTCGCGCTCGGGGGTGGGCGACAACCGCGTGAGGTGGAGAACAGGTGCTGAAGGTCCGTAAGTTCCAGTGGTGGCAGTGGCATCCGCACGAACGCGGAGGGCGGGACCCGCTTCACCGCGACCGGGGGCAGAGCGGCGCGGAGTACGCGGCGGTGTTCGGGATCGTCGCCATGATCGTGGCCGCCATCGTCGGGCTGAGCCTGCCCGAGGAGGAGGCGACCGGGCTCAAGAGCGCGGTGTGCCGGGTCCTGCACCCCATGAGCGGGGACGAGGCGTGTGCCACCGGCGACTTCGCGGACGGTGGGGACGGGGGAGAGGGCGGCGGGGGTGGTGGCGAGGGCGGGGAGCCCTTCGTACCCAACGGAGACCCGTTCGAGCCCGCGAGGTGCCTGCTGTCCCAGGATCAGACCAAGACCACGATCGTGGTCCAGATCCTCTTCATCAAGATCAGCAGTACGGAGACGGTCAAGCTCCAGCAGTGGTCCGACGGGACCGTCACCCTGGAGCGGGTCAAGGAAGCGGGCGCGGGGGTCACGGCCAGCGTCTCCGCGGGTATTCGGGGCCTCGAGGACTGGGGCGGCAGCGCCAAACTGAGCGGTACGTACATGGCGGGCAGCGGCAGCGGCGGTCAGTGGCTGTTCTCCGGGAACAAGACCGGTGACCCGCAGAAGGATCTGGAGCTGAATCTTGAGGACGCCAAGAAGTTCACCGAGTATCTGAAGGCGCAGGACGACTGCAACTCGCGCTCCGGACGGTCCGAGTTGCAGATGATCTGCAGCTACCACGCCGGCAACAAGAAGCCCGACCTGCCGCCGGAGCGTGCCCCCGACGTCGACATCACCAAGACCTCCGTCGAGGCGTCCGGCAACGCCAACTTCGGCGGAAAGTTCAAGAGCGGCGGCAAGGGCGGCAAGGACTCCGGCGACGGCCCCAAGGACCTCGGGAAGATATCCGGCGAGCTGGCCAACGGCACGATGACCGAGGACGTCGTCGTCATGCGGGCACACTCCGGACCGAACGCCGGGAAGGTCACCTTCGTCTACACCTTCACCGTCAAGGGGGCGGGCGGCGCGGGCGGGATCGCCACGGGCGAGCGGATGCAGCAGGTGGCTGTCACCTACGACGCGGCGACGTACGACCAGGAGGAGGCGGACGGCAAGGCGCACCGCCCGGAGAAGCTGGTGATCACCACCAGCGAGGAGGCCGGGGGTGGCGGCGGCGTCAAGGTCGAAGCAGGCGCCAACGCCGGTCCCGTGACGATCGATGTCGGCGGCGGTGGCGGATCCACCCAATCGCAGATCCATACGGAGACGGCCGAACTGGTCCTGGACAACGACGCCGACAGCGTCCTCGTGGAGGACTGGCTGCGCGGGAACGGCGACCAGCCCGCGAAGAACCCGTTGCCCTCCCCCACGGACGCGGCCAAGGTACCGGGCCCGGACGCGAGCCCGCTCGAACGGCTCCTGTACGAGAAGGGGAAGCTCAGCAGGCTCGACTACAACGCCAACACCGACTGGTGGAACGCCTCACTGGGCATCGGTTTCGGTATCTCCGCCGGGCAGTTCACCCTGGGGTTCAAGCTGTTCGGGATCGACATCACGCATGAGGAGAAGTCGCAGACGATCACCGGAAATCCCACCTACGCCACCGGGCCCAAGAACGGCGGCGCCCGCCCGTGGGTGGACTGGAAGAACTGCAGCAAGGTCAAGCCCATCCCCACGGCGTGACGGCGTGAGCGCGCCGCGGACGGCACAAGCCCCGGCGCGAGGGTGCGAGGGTGCGAGGGTGCGTATCAGGACTCCCCGCCCTCGCGCAGCGCGCGCCAGGTGTCCGGGCCGACCATCCCGTCCGCGTCCAGGCCCGCCCGCTTCTGGAAGGTGACGACGGCTCCGTGGGTCAACGGGCCGAAGTCGCCGTCCACTTCGCCGACCTCCTCGATGCCGTGCAGATATCTGAGCAGGCACTGCACCTCTCTGACCTGGCTGCCGCCGTCTCCCTGCTTGACGGTGAAGTCCCAGGTGCCACTGTGACCCGCCATATATCCGCCGCCGTGGGCCGCGTCCTCGTACACCACCGGCTTCTCGCAGGTGGGTGGCGCCGCGACGGCCGGCGGCGACTCCCACGGGCTCGCGTACGCCAGACTCGCCGCCCCCACCACGGCCGCCGTGAGCGCCGCCACCAGCGCCGGGCGCCGGCTCCGGGGCCGCAGCCTCGGCAGCCGGGGTGAGCGGGAGGTGCCCGCCGCTTCCTCCACCCGGCGCAGCAACTCGAGGGTGGCGGCGGCGCGTTCGCCGTGGGCCGGGGCCAGACAGTCGCGCAGGATGCTTTGCCAGGCGTCGGCGAGCGCGGGGGACAGGCGCAGTTCCTCACGGCCGTGCGCGTAGCGCATCGCCGCGTCGGAGCGCGCCTCCGAGGTGCCGCCGGGCAGCGGGAACTCCCCCGTCAGGACCACATGCGCGAGGACCCCGAAGGCCCACACGTCGGCGGACGGGCGGATCCGCGTCCCGCGCTCGTCGACCTCGGGCCACAGCAGTTCGGGCGGTGTGTAGTCCGGGGTGGAGAAGGCGGGCGTGTACGCGTGGGTGCCCTGCATCTCCGCGGCCATGTTGAAGTCGGCGAGCCGGGCAGAACCGTCCGCCATGAGCAGTACGTTGGCCGGCTTCAGGTCCCCGTGCACCCACCCCGCGTGGTGCAACTGCCGCAGGCCCTCGCAGATCTGCGCCAGCAGCGCGGGTCCGGACCGCGGGGTCGGGGTCCGGGCCAGCAAGGCGTCCAGGGAGCCCTCGGCCCGTTCCAGTACGAGGACGGTCGAGCCGTCCAGTTCCGGACGGTCCGGGTCGTCGACGGTCAGCGTGTCGTACATCCGGATCAGCCGGGGGGAGCGCAGCCGCCGCAGTAACCGCACCTCGCGTTCGGCCAGGTCGCGCAGGTGGTGCAACTGGCGCGGGGTGCGGGTGCCGGTGGGCAGGAACTTCAGCGCCACCCGGTGCGGCAGCCCGCCGCCACTGCCGCCGCCGTCAGAGGTACGGAGGACCCCTTCGTAGACCGTGGCGAACGCCCCCGACGCGACCGGCTCGCGGACCTCCCACGGCCCGATCCGATAGCCCTTCGGCACGGGGACCACGTACGGCCGCGCCGTCATCGCGCCGCCTCGGTCGGGACCGGCGCGAGCACCACGAGGTCGTCCTCGCGCACCAGGTCGAAACGGAGGGCCAGCGAGGCCAGGGACTCCTTCTTGCCGTGCGTGCGCCGGCCGGGCACGGCCGTGTCCGGGCCCGGTCTCAGCCGCAGCTTGACGGACAGATAGTCGATGTTCCAGTAGACGGCGGAGCGGCTGACCTTGGGCCAGCTCGGGCGCAGCCGCTCCACGATCTCCTCGACGGCGGGCAGCGGGGCGCTCAGCTCACCGCGCAGCCGCCGCTCGCACAGGGCGGCCAGGACCGCGAAGTACCGTTTCGTGCGGTCCAGGGCGAACGCCGGGACGGTGCCGGCCCCCTCCAGCCCCCGGCGCTCCGCGCTGCGGAAGGCGTGCCGCGGCGCCCATACGTCGAAGGCGAGCAGATCACCCGCGGCGGGCAGGGTCACCCGCGACAGCTCGAACGGCACGGGCGCGTCCACACGCCCCGGCGCGACCTTGACATGCTCGCCGGCGCCCTCCGGGTTCTCCACCACGTAGGTCTGGTCCTCGCTGAGATTGCTCAGCAGCCAGAACGTCCGGTGCGCCGTGATCTCCCCGGCGATCCGGGGCACCCCCGCGTGCGCGATGACCAGTGCGCCGGCCCTGCATTCGGCCCTGCCGAACTCGACGCGCTCGCCGGCGCCGATCCGCAGTTGTTCGGCCACTTCGCCGCACGACGGCGGCACGATGATGAGGCTGTACATGGAGTCGTCCCCCTCCCCCGATCGCTCGGGGCCAACCTTCCCCAGTCCAACAACGGGCAGCGTACGGGAGGCGTTTGGGAGCGGACGAGGCATTCGTACGGCTCGGCGGGTCGCGCCCGGCGCACGGTGCGTGGACCGGTCGGCGCCCCGCCGTCGCCGGGAGGTTCGTGCGCCCCCCGGTCTCGAGGATGAGCGCGCACTGGTACCGGGGTACCAGTGCCGCGCCGAAGTGGCACCCGCGGTCCCAGGGAGCGGGCTCCTGCCGCTCGTACCTTCGTAAGTGCAGGTCGCGGGCGGTACGCGGCCCGCGTTCGAGGAACGAGAGGACCGAGTAAATGATCGAGGCACGTGAGCTGACCAAGCGGTACGGGGACAAGACGGTCGTCGACCAACTGTCCTTCACCGTGAAGCCCGGCGAGGTGACGGGCTTCCTGGGGCCGAACGGCGCCGGAAAGTCCACGACGATGCGCATGATCGTCGGTCTGGACGCCCCCACCGCCGGTTCCGTCACCGTCAACGGGCGCCCCTACGACCGCCATCCCGCGCCGTTGTGCGAGATCGGCACCCTGCTGGACGCCAAGTCCGTCCACCCCGGGCGCAGCGCGTTCGGCCACCTGATGGCGCTCGCCCACACGCACGGGATTCCGCGCCGGCGGGTCGACGAGGTGATCGAGCTGGCGGGTCTGGGCAGCGTGGCCCAGAAGCGGGTGGGTGCCTTCTCGCTCGGTATGGGCCAGCGGCTGGGCATCGCCGCGGCCCTGCTGGGCGACCCGGCGGTGATCCTGCTGGACGAGCCGGTCAACGGTCTCGACCCGGAAGGCGTCCTGTGGGTGCGCAATCTGCTGTCGGGGCTGGCCGACGAGGGCCGTGCCGTGATGCTGTCCTCGCACCTGATGAGCGAGATGGCGCTGATCGCCGATCACCTGGTGATCATCGGGCGCGGGCGGCTGCTCGCGGACAGCTCGCTCAAGGACTTCACCCACCAGGCCGGGGGCGGCGGGGTGAAGGTCACCAGCGACGCGGCCGTGAAGCTGCGGGAGCTGCTGACCGCACCGGGAGTCACCATCAGCTCCCCCTCCGCCACGGAACTGGTGGTCCACGGGTGGACGACCCGGGACATCGGGCTGGTCGCGGCCCAGTACGGCATCGCGCTCGAGGAGCTGACCCCGCAGTCCGTCTCGCTGGAGACGGCCTTCATGGAGCTGACCCACGACGCCGTGGAGTACCAGAGCGCCCCCGTGGGCGCCGATCGGAAGGCAGCCTGATGGCCCCCGTCACGCTCACCCCCGTATCCGCCGAACCCCGCGTATCCGTCGATCGCAGCGGGTGGAAGGTGACCGGCCGGCGGGTACTGCGCTCGGAGTGGAGCAAGTTCTGGTCGCTGCGCTCCAGTTGGGTCACGGTCGCCTCCTCGGTCCTCGTGATGATCGTGTTCGGCGTGATCGCCGCAGCCGTCTACAAGCCCCCCACCGGCGGCTCGGCCGGCGCCGGGGCGCCGGATGCCGTGAGCCTGGCCCTGGTCGGCGCGTCCATCGCCGGGCTGATCGTCGGCGTGCTCGGCGTGATGATGTCGGCGGGCGAGTACAGCACCGGCATGGTCCGCTCGACGTTCGCCGCCGTGCCCCGGCGCCGACTGGTCCTGGCGTCGAAGAGCGCCGTGATCGGCTCGCTGGTGCTGGTCCTCACCACGCTCGGCGCGCTGATCTCCTTCGGCCTCGGCAAGGCGGGTCTGCACGGCGAGAAGATCGCGATGGCGGTGGGCGACGAGGGTGTCATGCGCAGCCTCGCCGGTGCCGGTGTCTACCTCGGGCTGTTCGCCGTGCTCGGTGTGGCCCTGGGATCGCTGGTCCGCTCCACCTCCGGGAGCATCGCCGCCCTGGTCGGTGTCGTGCTGCTGCTGCCCGGTCTGACGGCGGTGCTGCCCGGAGACCTCCAGGACTCGGTCGATCCCTACCTTCCGGGCAACGCCGGTTCGGCCATCTACGCCCTGCACAAGGGCGCGGACTCGCTGTCGCCCGGCGCGGGCCTCATGGTGTTCGCCGTGTGGGTGGCCATCGCCCTGACCGCCGCGGCCGTCCGGTTGAAGCGGACCGACGTCTGACACGTCTGACACATCTGACACGTCTGACGAGCAGGGTGACGAGCAGGGCGACGACGGGGGCGATGACAGAGATGACAGGGATGACAACGGTGACAATGGGGTCCATGCGCCCCGACCGCGCGGCCACCACCTCCGCCGCAGACCAGCCCCCCTTGCCGGCACCGCCGCCGCTCGGGTCCGAGGGCGCCTCGGGCCACCCGGTCCTGGGCGGTCTGCTGCGCCTCGGCCACCGCCTGCGGGAGCTGGACGGGCGGTATCCCTGGCTGCTGAACACCGCGGTGGTGCTGTGCGTCGCCGCTCTGAGCCTGCCCGACCTGCTCTCCGGCGGCACGAACACCGGTTACGAGGAAGTCGGGGCCCGCGACCGGCTGCCGGACGCCGTCCCGTACCTGGTGACAGCCGCGTTCGTCGTACCGCTGTGGTGGCGCCGCCGGGCCCCGGCCGTCGTGTTCGGCGTGACCGTGGCGGTGTCCCTGGCGCAGATGGGACTGGGCCTGGGGAATTCGGCCGTCATCAGTTCGCTGGTCGCCCTGTACGCCCTGGCCCGGCACGGCTCACTCGTCCTGCTGGGCTGGGCCGGCGCGGTGTTCGTCGCCGACAGTCTGCTGTGGACCTTCGTCAGGGTGCCCGCGGACCACCGGGTGAGCGAGCTGATCTCCGCGCTGGTGGCGGCGGTCGCGGTGATCGCCAGCGGTCTGACCGTACGCACCCGCCGGATGTATCTGACGGCGCTGGAAGACCGGGCGAGGCGCCTGGACATAGAGCGGGATCAGCGCGCCCGCCTCGCCGCAGCCGCCGAACGCACCCGCGTCGCCCGCGAGATGCACGACATCGTCGGCCACAGCCTGTCCGTCATGGTCACCCTCGCCGACGGCGCGGCGACCCTGGCCACCCGCGACGACGAGCGTTCGGCTCCGGCCCTGCGCATTCTGGGCGACACCGGCCGGCAGGCCATCGGTGAGCTACGGCGCGTCCTGGGCATCCTGCGTGACGACGAGGGCGAGACGGACCCCAGGCTCAGCCCGCAGCCCGGCATCGGCGACCTGGACGCGCTCCTCGCCCGGATCCGCGCGGCGGGCCTCGCGGTGACCTACCGCACCACCGGCCCCCTCGGCTCGCTCGGCAGCGGGCTGCAACTCGCCGTGTACCGCATCGTTCAGGAGGCCCTGACCAACACCCTCAAACACGCCGGTACGGCCGCCGGCACGGAGGTCACCGTGACGGCCGACGCGGGCACCGTACGTATCCGGGTCACCGACACCGGCAGGCCGCCCGACGCGCCGGGGCCGTCGCCCGCGCTGGTCGCGGCGGGGGCATGGGCGCGGAGGGCGCCCGACGAGCCGAACTGGCCCGGCCAGGGCCTGATCGGCATCCGCCAGCGCGCCGCGCTCTACGGCGGCACCGTCACCATCGGCCCACGTGACGACCGGCCCGGCTGGATCGTCGACGTCGAACTCAACGACACCAGCGATCCCGCTCACCGGACGCAGGACGGACCCGCGCTATGACCACCACCGTGCTGATCGTCGACGACCAGCCCCTCCAGCGCCTCGGCTTCCGCATGCTCCTCGAAGGCACCGCCGGTGTGACCCCGGTCGGCGAGGCGGCGCACGGGGCCGAGGCCGTACGCCTGGTGGCCGAACTGCGCCCGGACGTCGCCCTCATGGACATCCGTATGCCCGGCATGGACGGGCTGGAGGCCACCCGCCGGATCGTCGCCACCGGCGGGCGCACCCGCGTCCTCATCGTGACCACCTTCGATCTCGACGAGTACGCGTACGAAGGGCTGCGGGCCGGAGCCAGTGGCTTCCTGCTCAAGAACGCCCACCCCGAGGAGCTGGTGGCGGGCATCCAGGCGGTGGCCACCGGCGACGCCGTCGTGGCGCCGAGCCTGACCAGGCGCCTGCTGGACGCGTACGCCCATCAGGTACTCGCGCCGGGCGACCGCGCGTCGTCCGAGGACGCCCGGCTGCACGCGCTGAGCTTCCGCGAACGCGAGGTGCTGATCGCGATCGGCAACGGATGGACCAACACCGAGATCGCCGAACGCCTCGTCCTGTCCGAGTCGACCGTGAAGAAACACGTCAGCCGGGTCCTCGCGAAGATCGGTGCGCGTGACCGCATCCAGGCCGTGATCCTCGCGTACGACGCCGGGCTCGTCCGGCCCAAACACTGACCGCCGACTGCTGAGCGCTCCCCACCGACCGCTTCCCCCTCGACCGCTTCCCGCCCCACCACGGGACACCCCACCGCGCGCGCCCGTTCCGCCGTCAAGTCACCGCGTCCGGCCGGTCGCGGTGCCTGCCCACGCCCACGCCTACGCCCACGCCTCGTCTCGTCACCCCGCCGGATGAACACTGGGAGAGCGCCCGATGCGCAAATTTCTCGTCGCCGCGGTGATCATCGCCGCCCTGGTCACCTTGTCGAACCACACCAAGAAACAACAGTCGACCCTGCCCGACCTGCACGGCCTCACCCTCTCCCACGCCCAGAGCCGGGCCCGCGCCGAGGGCTTCAACCGCATCGAGTCCCAGGACGCCACCAGCGAGGACCGGGCCCAACTGCTGGGCGACAACTGGAAGGTGTGCTCCCAGATACCGGCGCCGGGCAGCCACTCCGTGACCACTCTGGTCTCGCTGACGGTGGTCAAGAGCGAGGAGCGGTGTCCGGGCAACTGACCGCCGTGACGACGGCGTGACCGTCGTCACACCCCGTCACATTCCACCGTCCCGCGAAGTGAAGAGGGTGAACGCCGACGTAGCGAAAGCACGCACAGCAAAGGGAGTTCACCATGTCGAACCGGACCACCCGCGTCGTCGTCCTCGGCGCCGGGTACTCAGGGCTCCTCGCGGCGAAACTGGCCGCCCGGCGCACGGACGCGCGCGTCACGCTGATCAACGCGGGCGAGCGGTTCGTGGAGCGCATCCGGCTGCACCAGCACGCGGCCGGGCAGCGGCTGCGCGACCTGCCCCTGCGGCGGCTGCTCGACGGCACGGACATCACGTTCGTCAAGGACCGCGTCGTCGGCATCGACGCCGACGACCAGAGCGTCGCGCTGGAGACGGGCGGCGACAGCGTCCCGTACGACGTGCTCATCTACGCCCTCGGCAGCCGCGCCGACCTGCGTACCACCCCCGGCGTCGACACGTACGCCGAGACCGTCGCCGACGTCGCGCACGCCGACAGGCTGCGGCGGCGCCTACGGGAAAGCCGGTCCGTCGTGGTCGTGGGCGGCGGGCTGACCGGCATCGAGACCGCCGCGGAGCTGGCCGATTCGCACCCCGGCCTCCCCGTGCGGCTGGTGACCGGCGGCGCGTTCGCGTCGGCGTTCTCCACGCGCGGCGGACAGCACGTACGGCGCGCCTTCGGCCGGCTCGGCGTGCGGGTGACCGACGAGGTACGCGTCGCCGAGGTCGACGGCGACGGGCTGATCCTCGCCGGGGGCGAGCGCGTCGCGGCCGACACCGTCGTATGGACCACCGGCTTCGAGGTGCCGGTCCTCGCCGCCGACGCGGGCTTCGCCGTGGACGAGACGGGCCGGATCCTCGTGGACGGGACACTGCGCTCGGTCTCCCACCCGCAGGTGTACGCGGTCGGCGACGCCGCCGCGGCCCGCCGCGTGGACGGGCAGCCGCTGCGTATGGCGTGCGCCACGGGTCTGCCGGTCGCGCAGCACGCCACGCGGGCGCTGGCCGACCGGCTGGCCGGGCGTGAGCCGGGGCCGCTGCGGTTCCGTTATCTCAACCAGTGCGTGAGTCTGGGGCGCCGGGACGGGCTCATCCAGTTCGTCCGGGCGGACGACTCTCCTGTGGAGACGGTGCTCACCGGGCGTGCGGCCGCGTTCTACAAGGAGGCGATAGTGCGCTCCGCGGTGCTCACCCAGCGGCACCCGGCGCTCGCCGCCGTGACGTAGCCGAGCGCGGGTGTGGGCGCGGACGTGGGCGTGGACGTGGGCGCGTACGTGGGCGCGTACGCGAGGACGAGTGCGCCGGGCGCCTACCGGGCGCGCGGCCCCGGGAGCGGACTTCGCGTGCCGGAGCGCGGCACGTCGTCGTTTGCCGGGCGTACGACCCCGACCCCCGACCCCCGCCGCTCGCCCGCTCGCCCGCTCCCGGAGGACACCGATGGCCATCCCCGCCCTGGACCACTCCACGACCCGCTACTCCCTCCCGCACGCCTACTGGATGGCCCGCGCGGCCGGGCTCGCCCCGCTGGACCGGGACGCCATCGAGGCGCAGGCCACCGCGTGGGGCTTCGACGAGGTGCGGCACTTCGAGTCGACGCACCGGATGCCGTTCCCGATCGAGGACACCCAGGCGTACGTGATGGCCGGCGACCGCATGATCGTCGCCGGTTTCCGGGGCACGGAGGTCCTGAAGATCTACGACTGGCTCACCGACGTCGACACCCCGCCCGTCCCCGGACCGGCGAACAAGGGCTTCGTCCACTACGGCTTCAACCAGGCACTCCAGTCCGTCTATCCGCAACTCCGCGACACCGTCGAGGAGTTGCGCACCGACGGGCAGAGCGTCTGGTTCACCGGCCACAGCCTGGGCGGGGCCCTCGCGATGCTCGCCGGTGCCCGCTGGTACTTCGAGGAGCCGCGGCTGCTGCCGGACGGCGTCTACACCTTCGGCCAGCCGCGTACCTGCGAGCGGCTGCTTGCCGGAATGCACAACAAGGCTTTCAAGGGCCGCTGTTACCGCTTCGTCAACAACAACGACATCGTCCCCCATCTCCCGCCCGAGCCGGTGTTCACACACGTCGACTCGCTCCGCTACTTCGACGCGGACGGCGGACTCCACGAGTCCCTTCCCCTGACGGCGCGGCTGCTCGACCGGGCCAAGGGGCTGAGCGCGGATCTCTTCGCCCCGGAGACCGACGCGATCAAGGACCACCATCTGGCCAACTATCTGGCCGCGTTCGAGAAGAACCTCGCCAACGCCGTTTGACCGGGCGGCAATTGGCCCGTTCGGCGCGTCAGTCCGCGGCGGCGGCGTCCGTACGGCGCGTGCGGATCAGCGTCTGCTGCCCGTTCGCGACGAGCGTCCGCCGCCGACCCTCCTCCTGGACGCCGAACACCTCCAACTGGCAGACGGTCAGCGTGCGTCCGGACTTCAGGACCGTGCCCACCGCCTCCATGTGGTCGCCGGTGGCGGGCGCGAGGAGGTTGATCTTGTACTCGACGGTGAGTACGTCGCTGTCCGGCCCGAACAGCGTGAGAGCCGCGTAGCCCCCGGCGGTGTCGGCGATCGCGCTGGTGGCACCGGCGTGGAAGTAGCCGTGCTGCTGCGTCACTTCGGGCCGTCCGGGGAGCACGATGTGCACACGCCCCGGCGCGATCAGCGTCATCCGCGCACCGAGATGGCTCATCAGCCCCTGCCGCTCGAAGCTCGCCCGGACCCGCGCCCGCACCTCGGCGCTCGCTTCCGCGAGTTCACGGCCGGCGCGCTGTGTACGGTCGTCGTCCATGTGCTCTCCTTGGCTGTGAGGCGGGCCCGGTTGACCGCCCGTGCGGCGGACGGCCGGGTCTTCCGTACGGTACGGGCGACCGGCGTCTCGCCGGGCTGCCGGGTGTCCAGCGGCCGACCGGGCTCAGTTCCGTAGCGCCGCGCTCATCGCCGTGAGGTAGCCGGCCACCGGGCCGAGGGTGAGCAACCCGCTTCCCGCGCCCGCGAGTTCGGCCGACGCGGGCAGCAGGCGTTCGCGTACGCGCGTGAGTACGGCGTCGTCGCCCAGCTCCAGCGCCGCCGTCGCCTCCAGGCAGCAGCACGCCTCGTACAGCAGATCGCGGGCCGGCTCCGGCAGCGCGCGCAGCGCGGTGCGTGCGGTGGCGCGGTCGTCGGTGGCCAGGGCCGCGAGCGGGGTGATCCAGGGGCGGTACGGGCCCCAGTCCGCCGCCGGGTCGATCGCGTCACGCGGGGGGACGCGCGGGCCGTCGGCGAAGTGCAGGGACAGCAGCGCGAGGGGCAGCAGGCCGTGGGTCAGGCCCGGCATACCGGCCTGCGGCAGGTCGGCGGCGGCGGACTCGTACGCCGACCTCGCCCCGGCGAGATCCCCGGACGCGGACAGCCGCAGGGCGCCGTACCACCGGGTGAAGACGCCCACGAGCGGCCGTTCGTGACGGTCCGCCAGACGGTCGGCCGCGGCGGCGTGGGTGTCGGCCGACGCGAAGTCGCCCAGCGCGCAGTACGCCTGGAGAAGGATCAGCCGGCCCAGCACCTCGAACGTCGCCAGACCGCGGCGCGCGCTCAACTCGACCAGTTCCGCGCCGATTTCGGCGCGGCGGGGCGCGAGGCCCGCACGGGTGAAGGACTGCATGAACACCCCGTTCAGCGCGAACGCCAGCAGCGCCGGATCGTCCAGCCGCCGGGCGATCGCCTCCGCCTGGCCCGCGGCCTGCGGGCCGCGCGCGGAGTGCGAGCCGCGCGTCTCGACCGCGACGGTCGCGAGGAGACGGCAGCGCACCGCGTCGTACGCGTCGTACGAGGCGGTGCCCCCGGGCGGCGGCAGGGCGGCCAGGGTCCGTTCGGCGGCGGCGACGATCTGCCGCGCCAACTGCGGATCGTCGCCCCGGGTCCAGATCGCGGGGACGTCGAACGCGCCGATCACCCGGCCGGTCAGTGCCGGGTCGCCGAACTCCTCGGCGGCGGCGACGGCCGCCATGCGGTGCTCACGGGCGGCGGTCAGTCCGCCGCCGCCGGTCACCGCGAGGTCGCGGAGCAGGCTCACCGTCGTCTCCAGACGGGCGCGGGCGCCGGCCGCGACCGTGCGGTCGTACGCCGCCGCTGCCTGCGTCCACAGACGCGACGCCGTCTCGGTGGGACCAGCCGTCTCGGTGGCCGTTTTGGCTGCCGCGCCGAGCGCCGGATCCTGCGCCAGGATGTCCGCCTCCAGCCTGCGCAGCCCCGGCCCCGGATCCAGGCCGAGCTGTTCCACCAGCGTCGACCGGGCCCGGCGCAGTACGGCGAGCGCGTCGCCCTGGCGGCCCGTCCGGTACAGCGCCAGCGCCAGCAGCCGCCACGCGTCCTCGCGCCAGGGGTGGTCGGTCAGATGGGCGTCCAGGTCGGGGACCGCCTCGGCGGCGAGACCGAGGGCCAACTGGGCGTCGGCCCGGCGCTCGACCGAACGCAGCCGCAGCTCGGCGAGGCGGGCACGCTCGCCCCGTACCCACTCCTCATGTGCGAAGTCGGCGTACGCGGGCCCGCGCCACAGCTCCAGCGCCCCGTCCAGTCGCGGCAGCGCCCGCGCGGGCGGCAGCTTCGCCGCCTCGCCGACCGCCGTCTCGAAACGCCAGGCGTCGACCGCGTCCGGCTCGGCGCGCAGCGCGTAACCGGGGCCTTCGGTGACGAGCAGCCGGGCGGGAGCGCGGGGCGGACGGTCCGGCTCCAGGGCGCGGCGCAGGTCGGCGACGAAGGTCTGTACGGCGCCGACCGCGCCCTTCGGCGGCGAATCCGCCCACAGGTCGGCGACCAGTCGGTCGACGGGGACGACACGGCGGCGGGCGACGATCAGCCGGGCGAGTACGGCGCGGTGCCGCGGCCCCTTGAGGGCGATCGGGCTCTCCTGAAGTCCGGCACTCACGGGGCCGAGCACACCGAACACGACCGGTGACCGTTCCCGCTCCATCCGACCTCCTCCGCCCGCGCTGACCGGCTGCTGATTCGCGGCCCACATGCTCGAAGCAACGCACACCACCGCGTACGTCACCCTAGGAAGGGCGCACCATGCACCCCACCACCCCCACCATCCCCGGCTTCACCTACCGGCGCGTCCCCGTCGCCGACGACGTCACCCTCAATGTCGCCGTCGCAGGCTCGGGCAGCCCCGTCATGCTCCTGCACGGCTTCCCGCAGACCCATCTCATGTGGCGGCACGTCGCCGTCGAACTCGCCGCCCACCACACCGTCATCTGCCCCGACCTGCGTGGTTACGGCGCCAGCGACAAGCCCGCCGAGAACGCGGCCGATGACCTCACGTACGCCAAGCGCACCATGGCCGCCGACACCGTCGCGCTCGCCCGCGCCCTGGGGCACGACCGGTTCGCGCTGGTCGGCCACGACCGGGGCGCGCTCGTGGCGATCCGCGCGGCCCTCGACCACCCGGACGTGATCACCCATCTCGCCTCGCTCGACGTCCTGCCCACCCTGGACATGTGGGACGTCATGCACGGCACCGGCGCCGCTGTCGGCTTCCACCTCTATCTGATGGCCCAGCCGCCCGGTCTGCCCGAGCGGATGATCAGCGCGAGCGCGGACGAGTTCTTCGGTTACTTCCTCGACATCTGGACGCGTGACCCGCGGGCGATCCCGGCCGACATCCGCGCCGAGTATCTGGCCGCCTCCCGCGCCGCCGTCCCGTCCATCGTCGCGGACTACCGCGCCTCCGCCGGGATCGACGTCGCCCACGACCAGGCCGACCGCGACGCCGGGAACCGACTGCGGATGCCGGTGAGCGTGCTCCAGCAGGACTGGGGTACAGCCCTGGGCTTCGACGCCGCCGCGCGCTGGCGCGCCTGGGCGCCGGACCTGCGGCACGCCACCGTCTCCTGCGGTCACTTCATGGCCGAGGAGGCACCGGACGTCGTCGCCAAGGCGGTACTCGACCTGGTGCGGTGACCGCGGTCGGCCTCAACGCCTGCTGTCGTCCGTCGTCCGTCAGCCGGTCCGCAGCGCTTCGAGCAGCCGCCCCAGCGCGGCCCTGGTGTCGGTGAGATCCGCCGGGTCGGCCGAGGTCGCCAGCCACAGCGCCGCCTCGTTCATCGCGCCCGACAGCAGATGCGCGAGCGGCGCCACCGGCTGCGCGGCGATCACGCCCTCGGCCACGAGCGCGGTCAGCGCCTCCGTCAGATGACGGGCCGACGACTCCTCGTCCATCGCCCGCCACTCGGTCCAGCCCAGTACGGCGGGCCCGTCGATGAGCATGATCCGCTGAATGTCCGGCGCGGTCGTCGCCGTGATGAACTCCTGGCAGCCCGCGACCAGTTGGTCCCAGGAGCCGTCCCGCGCGTCGGCCGCCGCCGCGACGCGCCGGCCCACCTCTTCCTGTACGTCTTCCAGTACGGCCCGGAAGAGAGCGGCCTTGCTGTCGAAATGGTGGTAGAGCGCGCCCTTGGTCACCCCGGCGGCGGTGACGATCTCCGCGAGGCTCACCGCCCCGTAACCGACCTCCGCGAAGTACCTGCGGCCCTCGCGCAGCAGGGTCTGTCTGGTCTGCTCCCGCTGCCGGGCCCTGGCTCCGTGCTGCTGCGGCATGGCGGTCCCCTCCGATTGACATACCAGTGGTATGCGAATAACGTCGTTCGCGTACCGATGGTATGCGAAAGGAATCCGTCATGGAGCTGACCAGCTTCTATCCCGTGATCGCCACCACGCGGCTCCAGGAGTCCCGCGACTTCTACACCCGGCTTCTGGGCTTCGAGACGACGTTCGCGGCCGACTGGTACGTAAGCCTGCGCCGGCCGGGCACCGTCCCGTACGAGCTGGCGCTCCTCGACCCCACCCACCCGACACTGCCCGAGGGCTACGGCAAGCCCGTCCAGGGGCTGCTCCTCAACTTCGAGGTGGTGGACGTGGACGCGGAGTGGCGGCGGCTCGTCGACGAGGAGGGGCTGGCCCCCGTACTCGCCCTGCGCAGCGAGGACTTCGGGCAGCGGCACTTCATCGTGGCGGACCCCTCCGGGGTGCTGATCGACATCATCACGCCGATCGAGCCGGTGGGGGACTTCACGGAGCAGTACGCCGAGATCTTCGGTACGTAGCCGACGCGGCCCGCCGGTCAGCCGGTCAGCCGGCCGGTCCGCGACACGCGAAGGCTCCGACCGGAGCAGGGGACCGGTCGGAGCCTTCGCGCGTCGCCGTCGCCGTCGCCGTACGCGGCTGACCCCTCGGATCAGCTCTGTGGCGGGCGGTCGTCGCCCGGCGTGGGCCGCTGCTGGGAGCCGAGCTGTTCGTTGAGCTTCTGCTGGGCCGTGTCGACCTGGCTCTCGTGCTTGTTGCCGGTCTTCTTGTCCACGGCGTCACCGGCCTTGTCGACACCTTTTCGCACGGTGTCCTCGTGGCCCTTGAGCAGACCCTTGAGTTTGTCGAGCATCGACATGACTCGTCCTCCCTTGTGGGTTCACCTCCAGCATCGCGGCGTGTGTCGTATCCCGCATCCGGGCGGTGACAAAGCACGTGGAAGAGTCGGTAACCGGTCCATTTCGCGGAGGTCTCCGGGCAAAGACCGGCCCCCGAGGCTGCGCTCGGGCTCCGGGAGTCGCACTCTTGACCGTATGAGTGACACACCGATCGTCGTGCACCGGCCGTCCGGGACGGGCGGCCGGCGGGTCACCGTCCGCGGCCGGATCATGGGACTCGCCCACAGCGACGACCATCTGATCGAATTCCTGCGGATCGCCGGGCTGCCCGACGCGTGGGAACTGCTCGACGACCCCGCCTGGGTGGAGTGGCAGGGCGGGCAGCCGCACGAGTACGGCTCCGAGTGACCCGGCCGCCGCCCGCCCCTCAGGCCAACTGCCCTCAGGTCAACCGCCCTCAGGCCGTCCGCCCGCTCAGGCCAACTGCCGCCGCTCCGCCACGATCGGTGTGAGCTGGGTGAGCGCGTCGATCCGCCAGTCCGCCGCCGCGACGACGTCGGGATCGTCCGCCGACAGATAGCCCCAGGGCCCCCGCCGCAGATGCGCCGCCCGCAGACCGGCCCGCTGGGCGGGGAACAGATCGTGCATGGGGTGGTCGCCGACGTACAGAATCCGTTCCGGCGCGGTGTCCGCCGCCTCCACGACCCGGGCGAAGAACTCCTCCGAGGGCTTGGCGACACCCCACTCGCCGGACGTGACGACCAGATCGGCGGGCAGATCCAGGCCCCGCAGCAGCTCACCGGCCTTGGCGGTCTGGTTGCCGGCGATGATGACGCGTACGCCGAGCTGGTGCAGACCGGCCAGGGCGGGCCGTACGTCGGGATAGAGGTCGGACTCGTCCAGATGCTCGCCCCGGCCCGCGGCCTCTCTGGCCCGGTACGCCTCACCGACATCTATGCCCGGCTTGATGAGGCGCAGGGCGTCGGCGTTGTCCCTGCCCTGGGTGGTGACGGCGCCGGCCAGCGCGGAGATGGTGTGGCGGGGGATGCCGAGCCAATCGGCCCAGGAAGCCCAGTAGCGGTCGTCGCGGACGAGAGTCTCGCCGACGTCGAACACGATGGTTTCGATCACCGGTGTAAGCGTAGGTGCTGAGGGGCTTCGGACGGTGGCCATACGGGGCCGTGGGGGTACACGCTCTGCCGATTGTCAGTGGCGGGCCGTAGCCTTACTCCATGTCAGCTTCCTCTGATGCCCGTGCTTCCGTCCGTCCCGCCGCCGTCGTCAACACGGAGATCCGTGCCCTGTGGGCGCGGGCGGGCAGGGCGCTGTCTCCCGCCGAGCAGGAGGAGTATCAGCGGCTCCTGGTCGAGTGGGCGGCGGCGGTCCACGCGGATGTGGTGGAGGCCGCTTAGGCCGATCGAGGGCCCTGGACGAGTCTCCGGCGGTAAATGGAGATGATCTTGGTCCGGATGGCGTAATGTTGCATTCAACGGCGCGGGGTGGAGCAGCTCGGTAGCTCGCTGGGCTCATAACCCAGAGGTCGCAGGTTCAAATCCTGTCCCCGCTACTGGCAGAAGACGAAGGCCCGGATCCAGTGGATCCGGGCCTTCGTCGTGCGCGCGTGCGGGCCTACACGCTTGACCTTTACGTAACGTCAAGATTTACCGTTTCCAGCATGGAGTGGTCGATCCAGGACATCGCGAAGAAGGCCGGCACGACGAGCCGCACGCTCAGGCACTACGGCGAGCTGGGACTGCTGACCCCGAGCCGGGTCGGCGGCAACGGTTACCGCTACTACGACCAGGACGCCCTGGTGCGGTTGCAGCGGATTCTGCTGCTGCGTGAGCTGGGTCTCGGTCTGCCCGCGATCGCCGGGATCCTCGACGGCCAACAGGACACGGCCGCCGCCCTGCGCACCCACCTCGCGCTGCTCGAACAGGAGCGCGCGCGGGTGGGCCGTCTCATCGCCTCGGTGCGGACCACTCTCCACAAGACCGAGAAGGGAGAAGAGCTGATGGCCGAGGAAATTCTCGACGGCTTCGATCACACGCGGTACGAGCAGGAGGTGACCGAGCGGTGGGGCCGCGACGCGTACGAGAAGAGCGACCGCTGGTGGCGGTCGCTGAGCGAGGGCGAGCGCCGGGAGTTCATGGGCCGGCACGAGGACATCGCCCGCGACTGGGGGCAGGCCAAGAAGGACGGTCTTGCCGCCGACAGCGACGGGGCGCAGGCCGTCGCCGCCCGGCACTGCGACTGGCTGTCGGCGGCCACGACGAGCCCCGGCAGGTCGTACGTCATCAATGTCACCGCGATGTACGTGGACGACGCGCGCTTCGGGCGGAACTACGACAAGTACGAGCAGGGCGCGGCCGTCCTCGTACGGGACGCGATGAAGGTGTACGCCGAGCGCCACCTCACCGACTGACGGCGCCTCGTACGGCGGGCCGGGAAATCCGCTCGGCGGCGCGGCCGACAGTGCGGCCGACAGTGGGGCGGACAGTGGGGCGGATAGCCCAGTCGGTCGACGGCGGGTAGCCGCCCGGCGCGGAAGGGGCCAGCCTGGGAAGGGTGCGGGTACCGTCCGCAGCCGTCGACGGACCGGGCAGGAGGCCACTGGTGGGGCACCAGAGAGGCAGCGGAGACGACGGGACGGCGGGTGGCGGAAGCGGACGAGCGGGCGACAACCGTTCCGCCGGTAAAGCCGTCCGCTCCCGCCTGGCCGCCGGGGCCAGGCTCCGCAACCTCAAGGACAGCGTCGACCGCGGGGTCCGGCGCGGCTTCCGGCGCGCCGACGCCGGCTTCCGCGAGGCGGACCTGCTCCCGGACGACCTCACGGAGAACGGTTCGCGCTCCGCGGACAAGCATCCACCCGGCTTCGGCCCCGGCGCCCCCCGTCCGTCCGGGCGGCGCGGCCGGCACGCCGCCCGCTCACCGCATCCGGTCGTGCAGATCCTGCCCGGCCTGATCATCGTGATGGCGATCATCCTGGACGAGGCGACCCCGACCGCCTTCACCTCCGCCCCGCTCTTCGCGGCGGCACCGCTGGTCGCCGCCCCGTTCTTCTCCTTCGCGGGCACCCTCGTCATCGCCATCCTGTCGACCGCCGCCACGGTCGGACTCCACCTCTACAACTCGGCGTCCCAGGTCTCGACGGTCACCGATTCGCTGACCGTCTTCACGGTCTCCGCCCTCGCGCTGGCCATCAACGGTGTCGTTCGCCGCAGCGGCGAACGCCTCGCCTCGGCGCGGGTCATCGCCGAGGCGGCCCAGCGCGCCGTCCTGCCCACGCCCGAGCCACGCATCGGCGGGCTGCATGTCGCCGCGCGCTACGAGGCGGCGGAGGAGGGCGCGTTCATCGGCGGTGACCTGTTCGCCGTCCAGGACACGGCGTACGGGGTACGGCTGGTGGTCGGTGACGTACGCGGCAAGGGCATGGGGGCCGTCGAGACCGTGGCCGTCGTCATCGGTGCCTTCCGCGAGGCCGCCGAGCAGGAGAGTTCACTCGAAGGGGTCGCGCAGCGGCTGGAGCGGGCGCTGGCGCGCGAAGGCACACGGCGCAACGGGATCGATCTGTTCGAGGGCTTCACCACCGCCGTACTGGCGGAGATCCCGCATGTCGAGGGCATGGTGCGGGTGGTCAACCGCGGGCACCCGGAGCCGCTGATGCTCGCCGCCGACGGCGGGCTGACGGTGCTGGCCCCGTCCGACCCGACGCTGCCGCTGGGGATGGGCGAGCTGGGGGCGTGGCCGGACCGGGCGGACGAGGTGCCGTACAGCTCCGGATCGACGCTGCTGCTCTACACGGACGGGCTCACCGAGGCGCGCAACGCGGCGGGTGTCTTCTACAACCCGCGCGAACGGCTGGCGGGACGGATCTTCCCCGGCCCCGACGAGCTGCTGGAGGCGATCGTCGGGGACGTACGGCGGCACACCGGTGGCCGCAGGACGGACGACATGGCGCTGCTGGCCGTCAGCCGGCCCACCGCGAGGCAGCCGGAACGGCGCAGGACGATGCGGGTCGTGCCGTGACGTCATCTCGCCCGGCACGCTGCGTAGTTGAGGCGCACCCCTCCGCATAACATTTGACGCACCGTCAGTTCGAGTGTGTGATCGCACACGGCCCGAGAGTCGATCAACTCGCCCGATTACACCCGCTTGTGCCCCGGTTGGTCCCGGCCGTCATCGCTAACGATCACCCGGAACAGCTTGGAATAAGCCCCGGTCGTCTATTAACGTTCGATAACGCAGCGCGGTTGTCCCAGCCGTCGAAAGAGACGGCACCGTGCGCACGCGCCGAATTCCGCAAGGAAACCGGGGAACCACCAATTGGGGTGAATCGGGCGTCTCTTGCTGCCTCGTGCGGCCAAGGAACGCTCGTAGGAGACCTTCCTGCTCCGAACCCGTCAGCTAACCCGGTAGGCGAGAAGGAAGGAAAGGAGAGCGCCCCAGTGGCGTCCAACAGTCCTGCCCCCGAGACCTCCGCCCCGGCCCGTTTCGGCCCCGGAAGCCGGTTCGCCGGCTCCGATCTCACCGACGGCGAGGCGAACAGGGACTGGGAGGAGTGGAATCCCACCGCGGACTCCATCCGTCCCGTACGCGGCAAGCACCGTGTCGCCAAACAGCGCAACGCTCTCGCCCGCAGCTCCACGGTCCTCGGAGTGGGTGTCATCGCCGCGGTCGGCGCGGGAGGCATCGCCTCCGCCCAGGACAAGCCCGCGGTCTCGATATCACTTCCCGACGCGATCTCGGACAATCTTCCCGACGCCAAGTCCCTTCCCGGCGTCGGGTCTTTCATGTCCGACGGCGACAAGATGAGCGAAGAGGCGGCGCCCGCCCCGCTCACCACGGCGGGCCTCACCGCCGCGGACGCCCAGCAGGGCACCACCGACTCCGGCGAGGCGCTGCGCGCCCGCATCCTCCAGCAGGCCGAGCAGCAGCAGGCCGAGGCCGACGCCGCCCAGAAGGCGAGCGCCGAGGCGGCAGCCGCCGAGAAGGCCGCGGCCGACGCCAAGAAGCAGCAGACCGAGGCCGAGGAGAAGGCCGCCGAGGAGAAGCGCAAGGCCAAGGAGGCGGCGGAGGCCAAGGCCGAGAAGGAGCGCCTGGAGAAGCTGGCCGCCAGCTTCTCGCTCCCCACCTCCTCGTACACGCTCACCTCGACCTACGGCCAGGCCGGCTCCATGTGGTCCTCCGGCCAGCACACCGGCCTGGACTTCGCGGCCCCCACGGGCACGCCCACCAAGGCCGTCCACAGCGGGACCGTCAAGTCGGCCGGCTGGTCGGGGTCGTACGGCTACCGCGTGGTGCTGGAGCTCGAGGACGGTACGGAGATCTGGTACGCCCACCTGTCCTCGATGACGGTCAGCACCGGCCAGAAGGTCACCACCGGCGAGACCGTCGGACGCGTGGGAGCCACCGGCAACGTCACCGGTCCGCATCTGCACCTTGAGGTGCACACCGCGGGCGGCAGCGGGATCGACCCGCTGAGCTGGCTGCGCGGCAAGGGCCTCACGCCCTAGGTTTTGTACGGGTTGTAGCCGCCGTAGTCGATGTACGGCGGCGGCGTCCACACCCGCCCCGTCGCCCGCGCCGCATACGCCAGCGCGGGCGACGCCATCTCCCGGCGCTGCCACAGGTGGTGAAGCAGCTCCTGCTCGCGCTCCACATAGTCCGGGCCGGCCGTGCCGCGTCCCGCGCGGTGGCGCAGGAACGCCAGGGAGGTCGCGAACGCCTCGTACTCGCCGACCGTGCGGGCCGCCGAAGGGCCGTACGTCCGCCGCGCGACAGCGCGCGCCATCGAGCGCGCCCGCATCGAGGACAGGGCGAGCGGTTCGGTCTCGGCGAGCCAGCCGGCCGCCGCGTACGCGGGCAACTCGGCCGAGACCGTGCGCAGTTCACGCTGCCGGCTCCAGATCGCCAGCCAGGTGAGCAGGGCGAAGACGGGCACCATGAAGGCCGCGTACACCGCGTAGAAGCCGTACGGGCCGAACAGCGACGACGAGCCGTTCCACAGGGCGTGAGTGCCCATGGCCAGCGCGAGGCCGAGCACCGGCAGGACATACCGGCGCACGCGCTGACGCCGGGTGGCGAGCGCGGCCATGCCGAAGCCGATGCCCGTCAGGACCGTGAACAGCGGATGCGCGAAGGGCGACATCACCACCCGTACGAAGAAGGTCGCCGCGGTCACGGACACCAGGCCCGAGTTGCCGATCTGCTGGTCCTCGCCGAAGGCGCTGCCGAGATAGAGGATGTTCTCGGTGAAGGCGAAGCCGGTCGCGGTGAAGCCGGCGACGACCACCCCGTCCACGAGACCGGTGAAGGACTGCCGCCGGAAGAGGAAGATCAGCAGGATCGCGGCGGCCTTCGCGCTCTCCTCGACGATCGGCGCGACCACCGTGGCGCCCAGGGACTCCGCGCCGCCGGGGTCGGCGGTGGCGGTGGCTATCCACTCGGTCGCGAAGGAGTTCGCCGTGATCGCCACGAGGGCGGCGGCACAGGCGCCCCAGGCGAAGGCGAAGATCAGATTCCGCCAGGGGCCCGGCTCGACCCGGTCCAGCCAGCGGAAGGCCGCCATCAGCAGCGGAACGGGCAGAAGTGCCAGACCGAGACCGACCAGGAAGCCCTGCGTGCCGGTCTGTTCCCGTACGAGCGACAGGATCAGCAGACCGCACAGGGCGAGCAGGATGATCACCGCACCCGCGCGGACGGCGGGGTGCCGCCACAGCGAGCGGTGCGGCCGGTAGCGCCAGCGGGAGCGCTCCGGCACGGCGGCCCACATGTCACCGAGCCGCTGCTGCTGCTCGTACGCGGGGATCGCCGGGTGCGGGGGTGATTGGGACGGTTCGGACACCTACTGACTCTAACGAGCCCCACTGACAATCCGCGACGGTGCGACCCGCGACGGTGCGATCCGGCGGAAGAGCAGGTCGCGCACGGCATGCCCCTTGTCGAGGCCCTGGCCCTCGAAGCGGGTGAGCGGTCGGAAGCCGGGACGCGGCGCGTAGCCGGAGTCCGGGGAGGTGTTCTCGAAGGCGGGGTGCGCGGTCAGCACGTCGAGCATCTGCTCGGCGTACGGTTCCCAGTCGGTCGCGCAGTGCAGTACGGCACCGGGCCTCAGCCTGGGCGCGGCCAGATCGAGGAACTCGGGCTGGATCAGCCGCCGTTTGTGGTGGCGCGTCTTGGGCCACGGGTCGGGGAAGTAGACGCGTAGCCCCGCCAGCGATCCGGGCGGCAGCATCTCCCGCAGCAGGATGATCGCGTCGCCGTTGGCCACCCGGATGTTGGACAGCCCGTTCCGCTCGGCGAGACGCAGGAGGTTCCCCTGCCCCGGGGTGTGGACATCGGCGGCGAGGATCCCGGTGCCCGGGTCGGCGGCCGCCATCCGCGCGGTCGCCTCGCCCATGCCGAAGCCGATCTCCAGGACGACCGGCAGCCCGCCGAACACGGCGTCGAGATCCAGGACACGCTGTCCGTCGATGTCCAGGCCCCAGGACGGCCACAGCCGCCGCAGGACATCGGCCTGGCCGGTCGTCACACGGCTGCGGCGCGGCTGGAAGCTGCGGATACGGCGCTCGAAGTGCGATCCGGCGGGATCGGCGGCCGGGCCCGTGCCCTCGGGGAACATCCGGCTCCGGGGGACGGTGCGGTCGCCTTCGCCGACGGCGCGTTCGCTGGTCACCCTGTCGATTCTACGGAACCGCGACCCAGGTCCGCCGGAGAGGACCTAGACCCCGTCCCCGTCCACGTCCCCGTCCACGTCCACGTCCCTCAGCATCGTCAGCGCCCGTCTCGCCACCTCGCGGCCGATCGGGAGCGAGGCCGTCGCCGCCGGGGAGGGCGCGTTGAGCACATGGACCGTGCGCGCCGCCCGCCGTATCAGGAAGTCGTCGGCCAGCGTGCCGTCCCGCAGCACCGCCTGCGCGCGCACCCCGGCCGTCGCCGGGCGCAGGTCCGCGTCCGTCACGGCGGGCAGCAGCCGGCGTACGGCGGTGGCGAAGGCGCGCTTGGACAGCGAGCGGCGCAGCTCGCCCGCGCCGTAACGCCAGTGTCTGCGCGCTATCCGCCAGGAGCCGGGCCAACTGAGCGTGCCCGCCAGCTCACGGGGGCGCACGGCGGACCAGGAGTAGCCCTCGCGGGCCAGCGCGGGCACCGCGTTGGGGCCGACATGGACGCCGCCGTCGATACCGCGCGTCAGATGCACCCCGAGGAACGGAAAGGCCGGATCCGGCACCGGATAGACCAGACCCCGGACGAGACCGGGCCGGGCCAGCTCGAAGTACTCGCCCCGGAACGGGACGATCCGCATGCCCGGGTCGTCGCCCGCGAGCCGCGCCACCCGGTCGCACTGGAGCCCCGCGCAGTTGACCAGGACGCGCGCTCTGACCACCTCGCCGGCGGCCGTACGGACGGCGACACCCCAGGCCCGCCGGTCGATGACGGTGACCTCCGCGCCGTACCGCACGGACGCGCCCGACGCCCGCGCCGAATCCGCGAGCCGCGCCGCGACCGCCTTGAAGTCGCACACCCCGGTCGAGCCGACATGGATCGCCGCCAGACCGCGCACCTCGGGCTCGTACTCCATGATCTGCGCGGGGCCCAGCTCCCGGACCGGAATGCCGTTCTCCCTGCCGCGCTGGACCAGGGCGTGCAGCCGGGGCAGCTCGTCGCGGCCGGTGGCGACGATGAGCTTGCCGGTGACCTCGTGCGCGATGCCGTACTCCGCGCAGAACTTGACCATCTCGGCGGCGCCCTTGATCGCGTATCGCGCCTTGAGGGATCCGGGGCGGTAGTACACACCGCTGTGGATGACGCCGCTGTTGTGCCCCGTCTGGTGCCGCGCGGGGCCGGGCTCCTTCTCCAGGACCGTCACGCGGGTGCCGGGGGCGGCCCGGGTCAGGGCGTAGGCCGTCGAGAGACCGACGATGCCGCCGCCGATCACCAGCACGTCGCAGTCGTAGCCACGGCCACCCACGCGGCCCGAGCCGTCTTCGTTCACCCGCGCAACCTCCCGCCCCGATAGTGCACTGGCCCACTGACAATGCCCTTAAACCACCGGGGTACCACGCGTGTCCCTCATCGTTCACCAAGCATTCGGGCAGCGGGCCCGACGACCGTCCTTCAAGGAGGACGGGACCGGTCCCCCCCCCGTACCGCCTACGCGGGCGCCACCAGCAGCGGACGTGCCCGCTCCCGCAGCTCCGCGACCCTCGGCTCGTGGCCGTACGGCTCGAGGCGGTGCAGCAGGTCGCGTACGTACTCCGTCGTGCGCGCCGACGAGATCCGCCCCGCCACCTCCACGGCACGCGTGCCCGCCGCGCACGCCGCGTCCAGATTGCCGGACTCCAGCTCGGCGACCGCGCTCACCACCAGACGCAGCCCGTGCGACCGCGCGAACTCCTCGGTCGGCCGCGACAGCGCCTGCTCGTTGAAGCGCCGCATCTGATGCGGCACCTTCAGATCGCGGTAGCACTCGGCGGCGTCGGCGGCGAAGCGGTCGTACGAGTAGAAGCCCAGCCAGCTCGGATCCGCGTCGCCCGCGCGCGAGCGCTCCAGCCAGCCCTCCGCCGCCTTGAGCGCGGCGCCGGCCGCCGCCGCGTCGCCCGCCTTCGCGTGCGCGCGTGCCTCGACCAGCCTAAAGAAGCTCAAGGTGCGGGCCGTCGCCAGCCCCCGGTTGCGTTCGACCGCCGCCTGGGCCAGATCGACACCCTCGTCGGCGAAGCCGCGGTAGGTCGCCTGGAGGGACATCGAGGCCAGCACATAGCCGCCGAGCGGCACATCGGCCGCCGCGCGGGCCAGGCGCAGCGCCTGGATGTAGTAGCGCTGCGCGGCCTCCTGTTGACCGGTGTCGAAGGCCATCCACCCGGCCAGCCGGGTCAGTTCGGCGGTCGCGCCGAACAGACCGCGCCCGACCTCGTCGCTGTACGCGGCGAGCAGCAGCGGCGCCGCGTCGACCCGCAGGCACTCGGGCACCATCGACGAACGCCAGTCCCCGCCGCCGTACTTGGAGTCCCAGCGCCGGGCGTCGGCCGCCGCCTCACGCAGCTTGGCGACATCGCTGTGGCCCACGCGCAGGGGTGACAGCTCGCCCCCGGCATCGCTCCCCGGCGGCCCTGTGGCGCCCGGTGAGCCCGGCGCGCCCGTCGGTGCGGTCAACCCGGGTCCGCCGTGCGCCGCGTGCGCTCTGCGTGCCGCCTCGGCCATCGCCGCGTCCCGCGCGACGGACGAGTCGGCGGGCGATATCAGCCACCGTGAGGCGGGCGTGGCATATGCGCTGACCGCGAAGGAACCGGCCAGCGACTGCCAGATGCCGCCGCTGCCCGCCCGCCGGCCCGCCAGGTCCAGCCGGTACAGATCGGTCGCCGACCGCACCGCCTCGCCCACGTCGCGCGGGAAGGCGAGACCCACCTCCGGCGCCGGATCGGCGTCGGCCAGGCCGATTTCGTGCAGTGGTACGGGTCGGCCCAGCTTGGCACCGATGGCCGCGGCGATCAGATGGGGAGCCGCACCCTGCGGAATCATCCCCTTCGAAACCCATCGCGCCACTGAGGTTTTGTCGTATCGAAGCGTCAGACCGCGCTGCGACCCGAGGTCGTTGACCCGCCGGGCGAGACCGGCGTTGCTGATTCCCGCGAGGGCGAGAACGGTGCCGAGCTTCTCGTTCGGCCCGCGTAGCTCCCTGGACATGCGCCACCCCTCGACACACAGACGGCCGCCCCGCCGACTCCTCTTGTGAGGAACCTCGTGGCATTCGTAAACCCAGCGTAGTTCGCCGCATCCCTACCGTTAAGGGGCGGTGGTCCGGATGGCGGGATTGTTGTCCGTACGCGAGTACGTGTGAAACCCGCCCCGGATCGAACGTGCTCCGGGTGTGTGGCCGTGCGCCCGGCCGTGCGCTCTTGGCCTAAAGAGGCCGGGAGCGCTTCCATGAGTGCTGCGTGGGTCGGCCCACTGCGTACTGGAACCAGTGGGCTGGGGGACACCGCCGCCTCATTTCCCCGCGGGTGGCGGATCGGTCCGGGAGGCGAGGGCGCCTCCCGGACTGTACGTTTGCTGACGTTCTGTCGGTGGACCGGGCTCGGAGATTGGCTGAATGCTGTCTGTCCGACCTGAGCCCGTCGCCGCACCAATTGTCCTTTGCCAGGGGCGCGTTCGCATTTCGCGCTCCCTCCCGTGGGCCACTCCTGTGCGCCGTTGTCGTGGCAGCATGTTCACGAACGACTGATGTGACGACGGGTACGACTCTTGTCCACAGGCTGTGGAGGCGGCGATGCGCTGGTTGGTGGGGTGGAGCAGTATCGCCGCGAGCTTCGGCACGGTGGGTGCGGTGGGCGGGAACGGCGGGAATGGTGGGGCCGGTGGGGTCGGTGCGAACGGCGCGGCCGGTACGGCGGGCACGGCGGGCTCCGTGGGCGACCGGTCCGAGGGACGCACGGTCCACCCCGTCGGCTCCCAACTCCTGTGGGGCGACCCGGATCCGCTGTGGGCCGTCGGCGACTGGCGGGACGACGAGATCCGCGTCGTCAGCGTCGACCCCTTCACCCGGCTCGCCGTCTTCGGCTGCTGCGGGGCCACCGACGAGCAGTTGAAGATCGGTCTGTTCGCCGCCCGCGGCGGCGCCCTGCGCCATCTCACCGCCTGGCCCGGCAGCTACACGGCCGTCGCCCAGATCGGCCGCAGGATCACCGTCGCCGGTGACCTGGCGGGCGCGAGACCCGTCTTCCACACGCCGTGGGCGAGCGGCACCGCGTACGCCACCGCCGCCCTGCCCCTCGCCGACCTCATCGAGGCACAACTCGACATCGGGCACCTCGCGGCGCTGCTCGCCTGCCCCGAGACACCCGAGGCACTGCGCGACTCCACGCCCTACCAGGGCGTCAAACGCGTCCCGCCCGGCCACGCGCTCGTCCTGCGCGAGGGCTCCCGCGAGATCACCGGATACGAACAGGTCGCCTCGCTCGCCGTCGCCGCGCCCCAGGTCGACCCCGAGCGGGCCGTCGAGGGAGTCCGGGACGCCCTTGTCGAAGCCGTACGCGCCAGGCTCCTGGCGCCCCGTCACGCCCCCGACACGACGCCGCCCGACCCCGGGCCCGTCCCGGGCATGGGACCGGCCGACCGGCGCGCGGCCCGGGGCGGACCCGTCCCCGGCATCGGCGCCGACCTGTCGGGCGGCAGCGCGTCGGGCACGCTCGCCCTGCTCGCCGCCGGACTGCCCGGCGCGCCCGGCACCGTCCTGGGCCACGGCACCGGCGCCGGCGAACGGCTCCTGGCCGTCACCTTCAACGACCTGGCCACCGGCGGACGCGAGGCCGAGCTGGAACGGGCCCGCGCCATGGCCTCCAACCCCCGGCTGCACCACGTGGTGGTCGCGGCGGGCGAAGAGGCCCTGCCGTACGCCGAGTTGGAAGGCCCGCTGACCGACGAGCCCGGCCCCTCCCTCGTCACCGCCGAACGCCACCGCCGCCGGCTCGCGGCCGGCAGCGCCGACCACTTCACCGGGGCCGGGGCCCGCGAGGTCCTGGACGCCCACCCCGCGCGCCTGGCCGACCTCCTGATCGACCGGCGCCGGCGCGATCTGCTGCGGCCGGCCACCGCGCTCGCCAAGGCCCAACGGCCCTCGGCGGGCTCGCTGTTCGTGCCGCTGACCGTCTACCGCGCGGCCCGCCGCCTCGCCCGTACGCCGTACCGCACCGGCCTCGAAGAGGCCGCCGCCCAGCTTCCCGGCGCCCACCGGGACCGCGACGCGCCCGCCGCGGACGGGCCGTTGGGCGCCTCCCTCGCGGCGCTCACCTGGTCGCGTCCCGGACCGGCGGCGCGCTGGCTCACGGGGGAGGCTCTGGCAGAAGTATCGGTTCGTCTGACATCGGCGGCGATCCGCCCCACGTCCGTCCAGCGCCCCGGAGAGGCCCGCGCACGGTCCGCGCTGGCCCGGCACGCCGCCGACCACCGGATCTTCGAGCAGGCCGCCGAGATCCGCAGCCAGCGGCTGCACGCGCCGTTCTTCGACAACCAGGTCGTACGGGCCTGCCGGGAACTCCCCGAAGCGCTACGGGTCCAGCCCGGCGCCCGCGCCGACGTCCTGCGCGCCGTCCTCGCCGGGGCGGGCATCCACGACCTGCCGCCGGGCTGGGGCGCCACGACGCACGCGACGGCGGCAGCCGCGACCCGCACCGGGATGCGGGCGGCGGTCGGCGATCTGATGGCCCTGTTCGACGCGCCGCTGCTGGCGGACGCCGGACTGATCGAGGCGCGCGTGGTGCGCAAGGCGCTGCGCAAGGCGGCGGAGGGCGAGCCGATCCCGCTGGACGGCATCGCCGACCTCGTCTCCACGGAGCTGTGGCTCAGACGGCTGCTCTCCCGCCGAGGCACCTGCTGGACGGGGACTGCGGCCCCGCGCCAACGCGCGGTGGCGGGCGGCGTGGTGCCGCGCCGCCCGACGCTGCATCCGTAGACACCCGGGGTCTGTCCGGCCCTTCAGCACGAGCACGAACCCACCGCCGCGCGGAACCGGTCACGGCACCGGAACCGGTCACGGCACCGGAACCCGTCACCGCCCACCGGTCACGGCACCGGGCCCCTCAGCCGCAACTGATCCTGGACTGCGCCCAGTCGGCCAACGCCACCGAGCCGAACGGCTTGTACGGCTCGACCACCAGCCGGATCCGCTTCTCGCCGCCGATCCCCACGCTCACCGGCACCGCAGCCTCGCCGCCGCGCACCACCGGGGAGCGCCAGAGCCGGCCGCCGTCCCCGTACACGGAGAAGCGCAGCGCGCCCAGCCCGAGCGTCATGTCGTCGACGCCGACCAACGCCTGATAGGTGGCGCACCGGCGGTTGAGCTGGATGGTCACCGAACCGTGGGCGTGCATGGACGCCCCGTGCCCGTAGTGCGTGCCGCCGATCGACATGCCGGGGCGCTGCCAGAGCCAACTGCTCTGCCCGATCAGCACCTCGGGACCGGACCCGTCACCCGTCACGTCGAACCGGAGCTGGTTCACCTGGTAGACCTCCGGCGCGGGCGGAGGCGGCGGCTTCGGGGCGGGCGGTTCGGGCTTGGCGGGCGGCGGTGACGTCGGCGGTCTGGGCTTGGGCTTCGGGGGTGCCGGCTCGGCCTTCGTCGGCGTGGGGCTCGGCTTCGGTTCCGGCTTCGGCGCGGGCTTCTCGGGCGCCGGCGGGGGCACCGGGCCGGGCGCGGCGGGCGGTTTCAACTCCGGCTTCGGTGCGGGCTTTTCCGGTACGACGGGCAGCACGACGGGCGGCTTCGCCTTGGGCTTGTCGGGGACCTCGTCACCCGACAGGGCCCACACCAGCCCGGCCGCGGCGGCGAGGGCGACCACCGCCGCGATCCCCGCCTTCATCGGCGCGCCCAGCCCTTCGGCCGCCGCACCGCCCGCCGCCCCGGCGGCGCCTCCCGCCGAACCCGACGCGCCACCGGCCGCGGCAGCCGCACTCGCACCGGCGGCACCCGCCGCGCCGCCGGCGACGACCCCGGCGGCCTTGAGCGAGTAACCGGCCGCGAACCAGCCGATGACCGCGATCGGAAGCACCGCCGGAATCCCGGCGTTGACGTGGGCCAACTCGCCCGCGACGATGCGGCACTTCGCGCACTCGTCCAAGTGCTTGCGCAGTCCGCGCTCGGCCCGCATCCGCAGCCCGCCGCGCGCGTACGCCCCCAGCCGGTCGGCGTACTGCGCGCAGTCGCCGGCCGAGGCGACCGCCGTGTTCACATGCGCCTGGAGATACGCCTGCTTGAGACCTTCCCGCGCCCGACTGGCCAGCACGGCGGTGGCGTTGGCCGTGAGACCGAACAGCGGCGCGACCTCGCTGGGCGACTCCTCCTCGACGGTGGTGTGCCAGAGCACCGCCTGCCAGCGCTCGGGCAGACTGCGGAACGCCTGCATCGCGAGCGACTGCTCGGCCTCGTGCATGGCGCGCACGTCCGCGCCCAGTTCGAGGGTGTCGTCGTCCGAGACCTCGGCCGAGCGGGCGGACTGCGCGGCGAACACCGCGAAGTCGTCGACCAGTTGCTCGCGCTTGGCCGTCTTCGTCCACGCGGCGGCGACGCGCCGTACGGTCGTGAGCAGATACGCGCGCACCGCCTGCTCGGGCCCCGCGCCCCCGCGCACCGCCTGGAGCGTGCGCGCGAACACCTCGGCCGTCAGGTCGTCGGCGGTGTGGGCGTCCCGGCAGCAGGTGCGCGCGTAGCGCAGTACGGCCACCGAGTGCCGCCGGTACAACTCCTCGTACGCCCCGTCGTCGCCGTCCCGCATGCGCAGGATCAACTCGGCGTCCGAGGACGGCAGATCAGCGCCCTCCCGGTCGCCGAGCGCCTCGGCCTCCACCGCCGCGACCGCCGCGACCGGCTCGGTCACGGGCAGCTCGGCCGACTGGCCACCGCCGTCGCGCTGCGGCGGCACACTCGGGTCGGCCTCGCCGGGGGGCGGCACAGGACCCACGGACGGACCGGACGCACCCGAGGAACCTCCCGGCCCACCCTGATACGGAACATGCCCGGACGGTCGCCCGCCCGTCTCCGTATCCCCGGCACCGCCGCCACCCAGTGGCTCGTCCCGTCCGTTACCACTCATCGCGGAAGCCCCCGTAGCGCCCTGATTACCCGAAACACCGGGCCAGCGTGCCACAGCGCCCGCCACCGCCAAACCCCCGTTGACAGCGACCACCCGTACGTGCTCCGTCACCGGAACGGGCCATCGGCCCGCCACCGCATACGAAGAGTTCAACCGGCCATGGCCGAGACGTCGTTCACCAGGATGTTCGGCGCCGGACGTGCCCCGGACCGGCGTCCACGGCGACGACCCTGGGCCGGGGCGGCACGGTCGCCGGACGAACTGCCGTCCGACGACCGCCCCACAGCATCAAGTTGACGCGCCGACCACCGCCGGACCCACCGGACGGGTCTCGGCCCCGCGACTACGCGGCGCGGGACCGAAGTCCTTCCAGCAGGATGTCCAGCAGCCGTGCCGAAGCCGCCGCCTGCTGCGCGGCGTCCGGCAGCGCGGGCGCCGCCGTGGCTATCACCAGCAGGACATCGGCCACCGTCACACCCTGCCGCAGTTCGCCGGCCGACCGCGCGCGCTCGACCAACTGCCCGACGACATCCAGCAGTTCGACCGTGCCGGAAGCCGAATCCATCAGGTCGCCGCCCACGGAACCGACGGAAGCCACGGAATCGACGGACCCCACGGATTCACCGGCCGACCCCGGGCCCAGCCCCGCCGAAGCGTGCTGCCCGGTGTGCTCGACCGACCCGGCCGACCCGACCACCCGAAGATCCGCATGCCCGGACTGCCGCTGCTGCGGCACCCGTGCCTCGTCCGCCGAGTCCGGGACGACCGTCGACTCGTCGACGTCCACCCCGACCCTCAGCACCTGCGGCGGCAGCAGCCGGCCCGCGCCGGAAGCCACCGACGTCCGCAGGAAGCGGGCGAGCGCGGACCACGGCTCGTCCTCCTGCCCCAGAGCCGCCCGAGCCTGCTCCGTCAGCCGGGAGGTCTCCTCCTCGGCTATTCGCCGGACGAGCACGTCCTTGCTGGGAAAGCGCCGGTAGACCGTGCCGACCCCTACCCGGGCCCGGCGCGCGACGTCCTCCATCGGCGCCCCGTAACCGAGCTCGCCGAACACCTCACGAGCCGCCCGCAGGACGTGCTCGAGATTGCGCTGCGCGTCGACGCGCAGCGGTGCGGAACGGCCGATCCCGCCCGCGCTCGCGCGTCCGTTGCCGTCCACGGAAACGACGGCCTGCCAATGAGAATCCTGAATGTGCATAAGCGTTCCCCCGGTAATGACGTCTCCCCCCGGAGACCTCCCCGCCTTGACAGTCGGGGCGCTTCGACCCAGTCACGGTCGACCCCCCGACGGAGTACGAACATAGTTGAGCCCCGGAGAATTCAGAAGGGGGTGGTTCCGCACGGAGCGCCCCCCGATCGGAGCAAGGACCGGAAGATGCCTGATTCGGCACCCTCCCGCCACCGGTTTCACACCGCCTGACCTGCGAACCTTCCCTGACGTAGGGGGATTTGCGCACCTGGGGCCGTCGACGGGCTCCGGTCACACAATTTGCCGAGGCTGTGGACAAACCAAGGAGCCCGATGCCTCATGGGGTGGTGAAGGCAGAGATCTCCCGGGGGACAACCCCCGCACCACCGCCCCGCGCACGCGTTCTTGTCATCGGCGGCGGCTACGTCGGGATGTACACCGCGCTGCGGCTCCAGCAGAAGCTCAAGCGCGGGGAGGCGGAGGTCGTGATCGTGTCGCCCAACCCGTACATGACCTACCAGCCGTTCCTGCCGGAGGCCGCCGCCGGCTCGATCTCACCGCGCCATGTCGTGGTGCCGCTGCGCCGTGTCCTGCCGGGCTGCACGGTCATCGTCGGCGAGGCCAGATCCATCGACCACGCCAAGCGCGTCGCGACGCTCACCACCCTCGCCTCCGAGGAAGAGGCCGCGGTACGAGCTAACGCGAACGCCTCGAACGGCCCGAACGCCTCGAACGGCCCGAACGGCCGGAGCCCGGACGCCACCGAAGCCGCCGACGCCCACCAGCCCCCCGGCTCCTTCGAGATGACGTACGACGAACTCGTCCTCGCCCCCGGCTCGATCTCCCGCACCCTCCCCGTCCCCGGCCTCGCCGAACACGGCATCGGCTTCAAGACCGTCGAGGAGGCCATCGCCCTGCGCAACCACGTCCTGGAACAGATGGACATCGCCTCCTCCACCCGCGACCCCGAACTGCGCGACGCCGCACTCACCTTCGTCTTCGTCGGCGGCGGCTACGCGGGCGTCGAAGCCCTCGCCGAACTGGCCGACATGGCCCGCTACGCCACCCGCTACTACCACAACGTCAAGGCCGACGACCTGAGATGGATCCTGGTCGAGGCATCCGACCACATCCTTCCCGAGGTCGGCCGGCACATGGGCGAGTACGCCGTCCGCGAGCTGCGCGCCCGCAATATCGACGTACGCCTCGAAACCCGGCTCGACTCCTGCGAGAACCGGGTGGCCGTACTGAGCGACGGCACCCGCTTCCCCACCCGCACCCTCGTCTGGACGGCGGGCGTCAAGGCGCACCCGATCCTCGCCGAAAGCGATCTCCCCCTCGACAAGCGCGGCCGGCTCATCTGTACGGCCAAGCTCACCGTCGACGGCGCCGAACACGCCTGGTCGGCCGGTGACGCCGCCGCCGTCCCCGACCTGACGGCGGACGCGCCTGGCGCCGAATGCGCCCCCAACGCGCAACACGCCGTCCGCCAGGCCCGGGTCCTCGCCGAGAACATCGTCGCCTCCCTAAGAGGCGAACCGCTCCACGACTACCGTCACCGGTACGCCGGTTCCGTCGCGTCGCTCGGCCTCCACAAGGGCGTCGCGCGGGTGTACGGCCGTAAGCTCAAGGGCTATCCGGCCTGGCTGATGCACCGCGCGTACCACCTCAGCCGTGTCCCGACCTTCAACCGCAAGGCGCGTGTGCTCGCGGAGTGGACCCTGTCGGGACTCTTCAAACGGGAGATCGTCTCCCTCGGCTCCCTGGAGCACCCACGTGCCGAGTTCGAACTCGCCGCCGGAGTGGAACGACCTAAAGACGTCTGACGTCCGATGTCAGTGCCGTCGGCCACACTGAACGTGTGACCATAGGTGGGTTCACATCTGCACAGAGTGATTCCGCAGAGAGCGACCCGGCAGCCCGCCAAGGCGAACAGCAACGACACCATGAGGCATGAAAATCCGTGAATTTCACGCGTTGGAGCGCCCGGCTCCCCGGTACACAGCGCCGCATCGCCGCGCGGACGGACGCTGGAGAGGCGCAATCGCCGAGTTCCGCGAACGCTGTGCCCGCCGCCCGCGGTGAATTCGAACAGCACGGCGAACGGCGCCCCGAGCACGAGAAAGGACGACGGACCGCAGGACAGGACGCAGGACCGAAGGGAATCCCCGCCCTCGAGGAGCTGTCCGTCCGCGACGTCCTCGGCGGCCTCCCCGCCCTCGCCGCGCTCGTGTACGGCCCCGAGCACCGCGTCGCCTATGTCAACGACGCCTACGTGGACGCGTTCGGACCACGCGAGCCCGGCACGCCCGCCGCCGAGGGCTGCCCCGAGCTGGTCGAGCTGGGCCTGATGCCCCTCATGGACCAGGTGCTGCGCAGCGGAAAGCCCCGTACGGTCAAGTCCCGCAAGGTCCAGGCTGCCGATACCAACGCCGCCGTCAACGCCTCGGCGAACGGCTCGGCGCACGGCTCGGCCACCGTCGCACGCGACGGCTCGTACACCGTGACCTGCACCCCCGTCGAGACCAGCGGCTCCGGCGGTGTCCTCATCTTCGCCGCCGACGTCACCGACCACGCCGAGGCCGCCGAGCGCCTGCGCGCCAGCGAGCGCCGGCTCCGCGAGACCGCCGTCGCCCTCCAGCGCTCACTGCTCCCGCAGGAGCTGGAACAGCCCGACGATCTCCGTGTCGCCGCCACATACCAGCCGGGCGGTACGGACGCGGCGGTCGGCGGCGACTGGTACGACGTGATCACCCTGGGCGCCGGCCGTACGGCCCTGGTCATCGGCGACGTCATGGGCCGCGGCGTCCGCGCGGCGGCCGTCATGGGCCAACTGCGCACCGCCGTCCGCGCGTACGCCCGTCTCGACCTGCCCCCGCACGAAGTCCTGCAACTGCTCGACGGACTCGCCGCCGAGATCGACGCCAGCCAGATCGCCACCTGCGTCTACGCGGTCCACGACCCCAACGAGGGTCAGCTCGTCTACGCCTCGGCAGGCCATCTGCCCATCCTCGTACGAGCCGAGGACGGCACCGTCGCGCGCGCCGCCGACCCGACAGGCCCCCCGCTCGGCACCGGCGGCTGGATCCACACGTCCGGCGCCATCGACCTGGCGCCCGGCTCCACCGCCGTCCTCTATACGGATGGTCTCGTCGAGCGCCGCAGCGAGGACATCGACGAGGGCGTGGCATCCCTGGAGCGCGCGCTCGCCGGCGCCAAGGGATCACCCCAGGTCGTCTGCGACCGGCTGATCCGCGCGATGGGCGTCACGGCGGAGCATGACGACGACGTGGCGGTGCTCGTCCTCCAGCACCCCGCCCGCACGGGCCAGGCCGCCGAGCTGTTCCACAACGCCGCGCTCGACCTGCTCGGCGGCATCGAGGCCGCGCCGCGCGCCCGCGCTTTCGCCTCGGGAGTGCTCTCCTCGTGGCGCTTCCCCGTCGAACTCAGAGACCTCGGCGTGCTCGCGACCAGCGAACTCGTCGCCAACTCCCTCCAGCACGGCACCCCGCCGATGCGCCTGCGACTGCGCCGTACGGACCGCCGGCTGATCATCGAGGTCACCGACGGGGACGACCACCTCCCGCTGCGCCGCCACGCCGAACCGGCCGACGAGGCGGGGCGCGGCATCTCGATCGTCGCGACGATCGCCTCGTCCTGGGGCTCCCGCCGCACACCGGGCGGCGGCAAGGCGGTCTGGTGCGAGTTCGCGTTGCCTCATTAGGAGGCGGTCACGAGGAGGCGGTCACGGCGGTCTCCGGCTCCGGCTTGTGCAGGGCCACGACACGCGACGTGTACGCGAGTGAAGGCTGGTCCTGTACGGGGGTGAGCCGCCGGCCCAGTCGCAGCGCCAGCACACTGACGCCGAGCGAGAAGAGCACGAACGTCACGATGTACGGGCCGTGCAGCGTGGCCCCCATCGGCCCGCCCACAGCGGGCCCGACGGCCAGCGCGAGCTGCTTGACCAGGGCGAAAGCGGCGTTGTACTGCCCGACCATCTCGTCCGGCGCCAGATCGGCCACCAGCGGGGCCACGGTCGGCGACAGCATCGACTCACCGAGTCCGAACAGCGCGTACGTGGAGATGAAGGCGGCGGTCGCCATCGTCTGGCTGCCGTGCCCCAGGCCCGCGTACCCGGCGATGATCCAGGCGAGCGCCCAGATCAGCCCGACCGAGGCGATGACCCGGCTCCGCCTGCGCCGCTCGACCAGCCTGAGCACGACGAACTGCGCGACGACGATCACGGCGGTGTTCGCGGCCAGCGCGACACCGAGCGTCGACGGGTCGATCCCGGCGGCCTCGGTGCCGTACGCGGCCAGCCCGGACTCGAACTGTCCGTAGCAGGCGAAGAACAGCACGAAGCCCAGCACACACAACTGCACCATCGCCCGGTGCCCGAGCAGCGCGCGCATCCCACCGCCACCGGCCCGGGTGCCCGTCTCCTTGGAAAGCGAGGGGGAGGCACCGGACGTACGAGGCATCCGTACCGTCCCCGCGATGGCGCCCAGCACCAGGAACATCGCGGCCTCGACACCGAACAGCAGGGTGAAGCTCCCCGGCCTGTTGACGTCGACGAGCAGCCCGCCGATCAGACCACCGATGCCGAGCCCGAGGTTCTGGAGGAAGAACTGCGTGGCGAAGGCCCGTGTCCGGGTCGACGGCGTCGAGCACCACACGATCATCGTGGCGAGCGCGGGCTGCATGACGGCCGTACCGGCCCCGAGCAGCACCGCCGCGAGCACGGCGGCCGGCACACTGGCCGCCACCCCCATGAGGACAGCCCCCACGGCGGCCAGCACCGCACCACCGACGACGACCGGCAGCGGCCCGCGCCGGTCGATGACACGCCCGACGAAGGGCAGCACGACGAGCGCGGCCAAGGCGAAGACGGCCAGCACGGCCCCCGCCGTACCGGCGCCCAGATCCCGCACCTGGGCCACATACACATAGAGATACGGGACGGTGAACCCGAGCCCGAACGCACTCAGCGCGTTGCCCGCCTGGATCCGACGCATCGCGCTGCCCATCACCCTGGTCACACTCACCTGCCTTTGAGGAGAAGAAGAGGAAGGCTGGAGGTCTGGAAGACCTCAAGCTCTAAGACTTCAAAGCTAAAGTTAGAACCTCAACAATACACATCGAAGGACTTCAACGCCAACGACAGCCGTGCCATACTGCGCCGCATGTCAGACACCCCCGAGGAACCGAGCCTCGACGAACAGATCGCCGCCTACCAGCGAGAGTTCGAGGCCCTCGACCCCCAGGTGGAGCAGGTCGTCTCGGCACTCGGCCGGCTCAACCGCCGGATGAACGTGGCGTACGGACGACAGCTCTCCGACCTCGGCATCAGCAACGCCGAGTGGGAGGTCCTCAAAACCCTCGTCCTGGCCGGAGCCCCGTACCGCCTGGGACCGGGCGAACTGGCCAAACGCCTCGGCCTCACCCCGGCGGCGATGACCCACCGCGTCGACCGCATGGCGAGCGAGGGCCTGGTCACGCGCGACCGGGACGAGAACAACCGGGTACGGGTGATCGTCGAGCTGACGGACGAGGGCCGCACGAAGTGGCTGGAGGCCATGCGCATGGCCTCGGACTTCGAGGAGGACCTCCTTCAGGACCTCTCGACCGAGGAGCGCGGGGTGCTGGGCGAGCTGCTGATCCGCCTGCTCCGCCGCGTGGAACACGCCCAGCCGGACGCGGGCGGGCGCCTCACCGACCTGGATTGACGGTGGGCGAACAACCCAAGTTGACACCACCGGGGTCGGTCCGTAAGGTTCTTCGAGTTGTCATGGAGCTGTAACGGTTCCACGGCACACTCCGGCCGTTTAAATGCGGCACACAAACTCTGCGGGACCCCCTCACCGGGAACAATTTCGGCATGCCGAAATCCATTACCGGGACTCGATTTGTGAGTCGACGGGGAAACGGGCTAGAGTTTGAAACGTCGGAACGGCCGAAGGGCCGGAAAGACAAATCCCGCTGACTGGGAATCAGGCGCCGAAAGGTTCTGATAGAGTCGGAAACGCAGGACAGCAAGACCGAAGGGAAAGCCCGGAGGGCCCGGAGACGGGGTCGAAGGAAGCGTCCGTTCCTTGAGAACTCAACAGCGTGCCAAAAGTCAACGCCAGATATGTTGATACCCCGACCTCGTCCACATTCTGTGGGCTGGGGTTGAGGTTCCTTTGATAGAAACACAGCGAGGACGCTGTGAACGGTTGGCCTTATTCCGGTCGACACGTTCCGCTCTCGTGGTGTCACCCGATATCGGGTAAACATTCACGGAGAGTTTGATCCTGGCTCAGGACGAACGCTGGCGGCGTGCTTAACACATGCAAGTCGAACGATGAAGCCTTCGGGTGGATTAGTGGCGAACGGGTGAGTAACACGTGGGCAATCTGCCCTGCACTCTGGGACAAGCCCTGGAAACGGGGTCTAATACCGGATAATACTGTGCCCCTCATGGGGGACGGTTGAAAGCTCCGGCGGTGCAGGATGAGCCCGCGGCCTATCAGCTTGTTGGTGGGGTAATGGCCTACCAAGGCGACGACGGGTAGCCGGCCTGAGAGGGCGACCGGCCACACTGGGACTGAGACACGGCCCAGACTCCTACGGGAGGCAGCAGTGGGGAATATTGCACAATGGGCGAAAGCCTGATGCAGCGACGCCGCGTGAGGGATGACGGCCTTCGGGTTGTAAACCTCTTTCAGCAGGGAAGAAGCGCAAGTGACGGTACCTGCAGAAGAAGCGCCGGCTAACTACGTGCCAGCAGCCGCGGTAATACGTAGGGCGCAAGCGTTGTCCGGAATTATTGGGCGTAAAGAGCTCGTAGGCGGTCTGTCACGTCGGGTGTGAAAGCCCGGGGCTTAACCCCGGGTCTGCATTCGATACGGGCAGACTAGAGTGTGGTAGGGGAGATCGGAATTCCTGGTGTAGCGGTGAAATGCGCAGATATCAGGAGGAACACCGGTGGCGAAGGCGGATCTCTGGGCCATTACTGACGCTGAGGAGCGAAAGCGTGGGGAGCGAACAGGATTAGATACCCTGGTAGTCCACGCCGTAAACGTTGGGAACTAGGTGTTGGCGACATTCCACGTCGTCGGTGCCGCAGCTAACGCATTAAGTTCCCCGCCTGGGGAGTACGGCCGCAAGGCTAAAACTCAAAGGAATTGACGGGGGCCCGCACAAGCAGCGGAGCATGTGGCTTAATTCGACGCAACGCGAAGAACCTTACCAAGGCTTGACATACACCGGAAAGCATCAGAGATGGTGCCCCCCTTGTGGTCGGTGTACAGGTGGTGCATGGCTGTCGTCAGCTCGTGTCGTGAGATGTTGGGTTAAGTCCCGCAACGAGCGCAACCCTTGTTCTGTGTTGCCAGCATGCCCTTCGGGGTGATGGGGACTCACAGGAGACCGCCGGGGTCAACTCGGAGGAAGGTGGGGACGACGTCAAGTCATCATGCCCCTTATGTCTTGGGCTGCACACGTGCTACAATGGCCGGTACAATGAGCTGCGATACCGCAAGGTGGAGCGAATCTCAAAAAGCCGGTCTCAGTTCGGATTGGGGTCTGCAACTCGACCCCATGAAGTCGGAGTTGCTAGTAATCGCAGATCAGCATTGCTGCGGTGAATACGTTCCCGGGCCTTGTACACACCGCCCGTCACGTCACGAAAGTCGGTAACACCCGAAGCCGGTGGCCCAACCCCTTGTGGGAGGGAGCTGTCGAAGGTGGGACTGGCGATTGGGACGAAGTCGTAACAAGGTAGCCGTACCGGAAGGTGCGGCTGGATCACCTCCTTTCTAAGGAGCACTTCTTACCAAGTTCGCTTGGTCAGAGGCCATTTCGTCGGCACCTGTCCGACGGTGGTTGCTCATGGGTGGAACGTTGACTATTCGGCACTCCTGGTCTTCATGGCCTGTCAGTACTGCCCTCTTGGGGGCGTGGAAAGCAGTCCGGGTAGATCGGGAGGGCCGGGCGCGCTGTTGGGTGTCTGAAGGTACGGGCGGCGTGAGCTGTTTGTGTCTTCGGGATGCCGGCCCCGGTGAACTCGTCTGTTGTGGACGGGGTGGTGGGTGGTTGGTCGTTGTTTGAGAACTGCACAGTGGACGCGAGCATCTGTGGCCAAGTTTTTAAGGGCGCACGGTGGATGCCTTGGCACCAGGAACCGATGAAGGACGTGGGAGGCCACGATAGTCCCCGGGGAGCCGTCAACCAGGCTTTGATCCGGGGGTTTCCGAATGGGGAAACCCGGCAGTCGTCATGGGCTGTCACCCGTACCTGAACACATAGGGTATGTGGAGGGAACGAGGGGAAGTGAAACATCTCAGTACCCTCAGGAAGAGAAAACAACCGTGATTCCGGGAGTAGTGGCGAGCGAAACCGGATGAGGCCAAACCGTATGTGTGTGAGACCCGGCAGGGGTTGCGCATACGGGGTTGTGGGATCTCTCTTTCACAGTCTGCCGGCTGTGAGGCGAGTCAGAAACCGTTGATGTAGGCGAAGGACATGCGAAAGGTCCGGCGTAGAGGGTAAGACCCCCGTAGCTGAAACATTAACGGCTCGTTTGAGAGACACCCAAGTAGCACGGGGCCCGAGAAATCCCGTGTGAATCTGGCGGGACCACCCGCTAAGCCTAAATATTCCCTGGTGACCGATAGCGGATAGTACCGTGAGGGAATGGTGAAAAGTACCGCGGGAGCGGAGTGAAATAGTACCTGAAACCGTGTGCCTACAAGCCGTGGGAGCGTCGCTGGCAGCACTTGTGCTGTCAGTCGTGACTGCGTGCCTTTTGAAGAATGAGCCTGCGAGTTTGCGGTGTGTTGCGAGGTTAACCCGTGTGGGGAAGCCGTAGCGAAAGCGAGTCCGAACAGGGCGGTATAGTAGCGCGCTCAAGACCCGAAGCGGAGTGATCTAGCCATGGGCAGGTTGAAGCGGCTGTAAGAGGTCGTGGAGGACCGAACCCACCAGGGTTGAAAACCTGGGGGATGACCTGTGGTTAGGGGTGAAAGGCCAATCAAACTCCGTGATAGCTGGTTCTCCCCGAAATGCATTTAGGTGCAGCGTCGTGTGTTTCTTGCCGGAGGTAGAGCACTGGATAGGCGATGGGCCCTACCGGGTTACTGACCTTAGCCAAACTCCGAATGCCGGTAAGTGAGAGCGCGGCAGTGAGACTGTGGGGGATAAGCTCCATGGTCGAGAGGGAAACAGCCCAGAGCATCGACTAAGGCCCCTAAGCGTACGCTAAGTGGGAAAGGATGTGGAGTCGCAGAGACAACCAGGAGGTTGGCTTAGAAGCAGCCACCCTTGAAAGAGTGCGTAATAGCTCACTGGTCAAGTGATTCCGCGCCGACAATGTAGCGGGGCTCAAGCGTACCGCCGAAGTCGTGTCATTCGTACATGAAGCCTCAACGGGCGTGCGGATGGGTAGGGGAGCGTCGTGTGCCGGGTGAAGCAGCCGCGGAAGCGAGTTGTGGACGGTTCACGAGTGAGAATGCAGGCATGAGTAGCGATACACACGTGGGAAACGTGTGCGCCGATTGACTAAGGGTTCCTGGGTCAAGCTGATCTGCCCAGGGTAAGTCGGGACCTAAGGCGAGGCCGACAGGCGTAGTCGATGGACAACCGGTTGATATTCCGGTACCCGCTTTGAAACGCCCAGTACTGAATCAGGCGATGCTAAGACCGTGAAGCCGCCCTGAGCTCTTCGGAGTGTAGGGGAGTGGTGGAGCCGTCGGACCAGACTTGTAGTAGGTAAGCGATGGGGTGACGCAGGAAGGTAGTCCAGCCCGGGCGGTGGTTGTCCCGGGGTAAGGGTGTAGCCCGAGAGATAGGCAAATCCGTCTCTCATGCAGGGTGAGACCTGATGCCGAGCCGATTGTGGTGAAGTGGATGATCCTATGCTGTCGAGAAAAGCCTCTAGCGAGTTTCATGGCGGCCCGTACCCTAAACCGACTCAGGTGGTCAGGTAGAGAATACCGAGGCGTTCGGGTGAACTATGGTTAAGGAACTCGGCAAAATGCCCCCGTAACTTCGGGAGAAGGGGGCCATTTCCGGTGATCACTCTTGCAGTGTGAGCTGGGGGTGGCCGCAGAGACCAGCGAGAAGCGACTGTTTACTAAAAACACAGGTCCGTGCGAAGCCGTAAGGCGATGTATACGGACTGACGCCTGCCCGGTGCTGGAACGTTAAGGGGACCGGTTAGTCACATTTCGGTGTGGCGAAGCTGAGAACTTAAGCGCCAGTAAACGGCGGTGGTAACTATAACCATCCTAAGGTAGCGAAATTCCTTGTCGGGTAAGTTCCGACCTGCACGAATGGCGTAACGACTTCTCGACTGTCTCAACCATAGGCCCGGTGAAATTGCACTACGAGTAAAGATGCTCGTTTCGCGCAGCAGGACGGAAAGACCCCGGGACCTTTACTACAGTTTGATATTGGTGTTCGGTTCGGCTTGTGTAGGATAGGTGGGAGACTTTGAGATCGGGACGCCAGTTCCGGTGGAGTCGCCGTTGAAATACCACTCTGGTCGTGCTGGATGTCTAACCTGGGTCCGTGATCCGGATCAGGGACAGTGTCTGATGGGTAGTTTAACTGGGGCGGTTGCCTCCTAAAGAGTAACGGAGGCGCCCAAAGGTTCCCTCAGCCTGGTTGGTAATCAGGTGTTGAGTGTAAGTGCACAAGGGAGCTTGACTGTGAGACCGACGGGTCGAGCAGGGACGAAAGTCGGGACTAGTGATCCGGCGGTGGCTTGTGGAAGCGCCGTCGCTCAACGGATAAAAGGTACCCCGGGGATAACAGGCTGATCTTCCCCAAGAGTCCATATCGACGGGATGGTTTGGCACCTCGATGTCGGCTCGTCGCATCCTGGGGCTGGAGTCGGTCCCAAGGGTTGGGCTGTTCGCCCATTAAAGCGGTACGCGAGCTGGGTTTAGAACGTCGTGAGACAGTTCGGTCCCTATCCGCTGCGCGCGCAGGAGTCTTGAGAAGGGCTGTCCCTAGTACGAGAGGACCGGGACGGACGAACCTCTGGTGTGCCAGTTGTCCTGCCAAGGGCATGGCTGGTTGGCTACGTTCGGGAGGGATAACCGCTGAAAGCATCTAAGCGGGAAGCCTGCTTCGAGATGAGGACTCCCACCCACTTGATGGGGTAAGGCTCCCAGTAGACGACTGGGTTGATAGGCCGGATATGGAAGCACCGTGAGGTGTGGAGTTGACCGGTACTAATAGGCCGAGGGCTTGTCCTCAGTTGCTCGCGTCCACTGTGTTAGTTCTGAGACAACGAACATTTCTGTGTCGTCATCCAGAGGTTGTTCAGTGTTTCATTGTGTTTCGGTGGTCATTGCGTTAGGGAAACGCCCGGTTACATTCCGAACCCGGAAGCTAAGCCTTTCAGCGCCGATGGTACTGCAGGGGGGACCCTGTGGGAGAGTAGGACGCCGCCGAACAATTTTTGGGGAATGCCCCGCACCTTCTGGTGCGGGGCATTCCTGCGTTCACGACCTTTTACGACGGGTGGACCAGCTTCGCCTCGTACGCCAGGATTACCGCCTGCACGCGGTCGCGTGAGCCCGTCTTCGCCAGTACGCGGCTCACATGCGTCTTCACCGTCGATTCCGCGAGGTGGAATCGTGAGGCGATCTCGGTGTTCGTCCAGCCCTGGCCGACGACCGTGAGGATTTCCCGTTCCCGGTCCGTGAGCGGTGCGATCCGCGGGTGGATTTCCTCCGGCGTCGCACCTGCGGCGGCGGCGTCGGTGGTGGTCGGGAGGCGGTGGGCGTACGCGTCCAGCAGTCGGCGGGTGAGGCTCGGTGCCACCACCGCGTCGCCGCTCGCGACCGCGCGGATGCCGGACAGCAGCTCCTCCGGGAGCGCGTCCTTGACGAGGAAGCCGCTGGCGCCGGCCCGCAGGCCCGCGTACGCGTACTCGTCCAGGTCGAAGGTGGTCAGGATGAGCACCCTCGTACGGCTGCCGGCCGCGACGATACGGCGGGTCGCCTCGATGCCGTCCAGGCCCGGCATACGGACGTCCATCAGGGCGACGTCCGGGTGGAGTCGGGCGATCAGACGGACGGCTTCGGCGCCGCCGCCCGCCTCGCCGACCAGGGTCATATCGTCCTGGCTCTCCAGCAGCATCCGGAAGCCCATGCGCTGCAAGGGCTGGTCGTCGGCGATCAGTACGGTCGTCACAGCCGCATGTCCTCGTCGTTCGGCAGATGCAGATGGACCCGCCAGCCGCTGTCGGGCGGTGGCAGCGGTCCGACGTCAAGTGTGCCCGCGTACAGGGCGGTCCGTTCCCGCATGCCGGTGATGCCGCGTCCGCCCGGCCTCGGTGAGGTCGCTCTGCCGGTGTCGGTGATCTCCGCGGTGATGGACTCGGGTGTGCGGCTGAGCGTGACTCGAGCCGTGGCGTCCGGACCGGCGTGCTTGAGGGTGTTCGTGAGGGCTTCCTGGACGACGCGGTACACCGTGAGCTGGCGCCCCGTCGGCGCGGCTTCGAGGTCGCCGGTGACCGTGACCTGGACCGGCAGGCCCGCCGCCCGTACGGCGTCGATCAACTGGTCCAGTTCACCGAGGCCGGGTTGGGGTGCCAGCTCGGCGGGGGTGTCGTCCGGGGCGTCGTTCTGGAGGATGCCGAGCAGCCGGCGCAGTTCCGTGAGGGCCTGGCGGCTGGTGGTGGCGATCGCGTCCAGGGCCTCGGTGGCGCGCTGCGGGTTCTTCTTCGCGGCGTACGAACCGCCGTCCGCGAGGCCCGTGATGACCGAGAGGTTGTGGCCGAGGATGTCATGCATCTCGCGGGCGATTCTGGTGCGCTCGGCGGCGGCGGCGAGCTGGGCCTGCTGGTCGCGTTCGATCTCCAACTGCTTCGCCCGCTCTCTCAACGAGGCCGTGTACTCCTGTCTCGTACGCATCACGATCCCCAGCAGTGCCACCACGACGAAGCTGGTGAGCGACGACTGGAAGGCCATGACCCAGTTGTCCTCCGGGAAGCGGGCCGCGCCCACGACGAGGGGACCGGTCAGCAGGGCGGCGGTCAGGGCGAGTTGGCGCGTCGGCAGCCGTAGCGCGATGTTGAAGACGACGATCAACTGGCAGAACGCGGCGATCTGGAGGCCGGCGCCCGACCAGGCTTGCAGCAGGGCGAACGGCAGCGTCGCGAACAGCGTTGGCAGGGGACGCGTACGGCGGAGCAGGACGGCCGGCGGGAAGCACAGGGTGCAGACCGCCGCCGCCCACATCGGCACGTCGGGGTTGGGCGCGACCGCTCGCCAGCCGCCGGCGACCAGGTCGATCGCGCCGCCGAGCAGCAGGAAGCCCGTCAGCAGCAGATCCCAGACGATCGGGCGCGCCGCGTCGAAGGCGCTGATCCGCTGGGCCGCGCGGTTGATGAGTTGGGTGAGCGATCCGTTGCCGCCTGTGCCCGTGCTCGCGGCTGTGGTTGCGCCTTCGACGGCGACGGCGTCCTGTGTGCCGCTGACCTGTCTCCCCGCTCCGTTCATTCCTCCATCGTCATACATCGCGCCGCTTGAGCAGCCATCCCGCCGCCCCCAGCGCCGCCGCCGCCCACAGGCACAGCGTGAGCAGGGCCATCCCGTCCGACAGCCCGCCGTCGATCTGCCTGACCGCGCCGAGGGATTCGGCGGCGCGGGCCGGGAAGTACCTGACGGCGTTGTTCACGGCGTCGGAGGGGACCGACGACAGCACCTCCGGCAGGATGACGACTCCCACGAAGAACGCGCCGATCGCTCCCGGTACGGAGCGGAGCAGCGCGCCCAGGCCGAGGCCGAGCACGCCGAGGAGCGTGAGCGCGACCGCCGTGCCCGCGACGGCGCGGGCGACGCCCGGATCGGTGAGCGAGGCACTCATGTCCGTGTCCGCGAGGAAGACCTGGCCGAGCAGGAAGGTCGCGAAGAAGGTGATCAGGCCGACGACGAGCGTCACCGCCGCGAAGACGGCGGTCTTGGCCCACAGGACGGGGAGCCGCCGGGGCACGGCGGTCAGCGAGGCGCGGATCATGCCGGTCGAGTACTCGCCCGCGCTGAACAGGACGCCGAGCACCGTGAGGATGATCTGGCCGAACTGGATGCCCAGCAGGGTCAGGACGACCGGATCGCCGACTCCGCCGAAGCCGCCGCCGTCCGGCTCGTGGCCGACGGACATGACCAGGCCGGTGCCCAGGACGAGGACCGATGCGGCCGAAAGCGTGACCCAGGTGGAGCGCAGGGTCCAGAACTTGTGCCACTCCGAGCGCAGGACGCGGACGGGAGTGACCCCTGAGCGGGCGGCGGTTGCCGTGCGCCTGATGTCTACGGTGCTCATGCCGCCGCTCCTGTCGCTGTCGCTGTCTCTGTCACTGCGTTGTGGGTGGCGCTGCCGGCCTGGTACTCGACCTCGTCGCGCGTCAGGTCCATGAACGCCTGCTCCAGCGAGGCGGTGCGCGGCGTCAGCTCGTACACGGGGACGCCGTGGGCGGCGGCGATACGGCCGATGTACTCGCCGTCGACGCCCCGTACGTCCAGCTCGTCGGGGCTCGTGCCGGTGTTCGTGCCGGTGTTCGCGCCCGGCGTGATCTCGACGCCGGGGCCCGCGAGCAGTTGGGCGAGTCTGCCGGCTTCTGGGGAGACGACCTTCATGGCCGCGACGCCCGAGTCGCGTACGAAGTCGGCCACCGTCGTCTCGGCGAGCAGCCTGCCTCGGCCGATGATGATGAGCCGTTCGGCGGTCAGCGCCATCTCGCTCATCAGGTGGGAGGAGACGAAGACCGTACGGCCTTCGGCGGCCAGGGACTTGAGGAGATTACGGATCCACAGGACGCCCTCCGGGTCGAGGCCGTTGACCGGCTCGTCCAGGATGACCGTGGCCGGGTCGCCGAGCAGGGCCGCCGCGATACCGAGGCGCTGGCCCATGCCGAGGGAGAAGCCCTTCACGCGGTCGCCCGCGACGTCGGTGAGGCCCGTCAGGTCCAGGACGTGCGCGACGCGCGAGCGGGCGATGCCGTGGGTGTGGGCGAGTGCCATCAGATGGTGGTGGGCGCTGCGGCCCGGATGGACGGCGCGGGCCTCCAGGAGGGCGCCGACCTCGTGGAGCGGGGCCGGGTGCGCGGCGTAGGCGCGGTCGCCGACGGTGACATGGCCGGCGGTGGGGGCGTCGAGGCCCAGGATCATGCGCATGGTCGTGGATTTGCCGGCGCCGTTGGGGCCGAGGAAGCCGGTGACGGCGCCAGGTTCGACGGTGAAGGTGAGGTGGTTGACGACGGTCTTGTCGCCGTAGCGTTTGGTGAGTCCGTTGGCCTTGATCATGGCTTCGACGGTAGGCAGCGGGCGGGTCCGGAACGTCGGACCGGGGGCGGGGAACGCGTACGGGGCGTACTACCCCAGTACGACGGCGGGGCCGGGGGACCCTGAGATCCGAAACTCGTTTGTGGGTGGTGGAGGTGGGCGGGGAGGATCGCTGGATGAACGTAAGCGTGCGTGCCGTACGCGCCGACGAATGGGCCAAGGCCAAGGAGCTTCGGCTGGACGCCCTGCGCGATCCGGCCGCGCCCGTCGCCTACCTCGAGACGTACGACGACGCCCTCCGGCACCCGGATTCCTTCTGGCGCGAGCGGACGCGGGCATCGGCAGGGGGCACGTCGGCGCGGCAGTTCGTGGCCGAACTGGCGGACGGCACCTGGGCCGGTTCGGTGGTGGTCCTGGCCGAGCGGCGGGGCTCGACCGATGTCCTGGGCGAGCGGAGCGCGTACGACCAGGCGCATCTCGTCGGCGTGTTCGTACGGCCCGAGCATCGGGGCGCCGGTCTGCTGAAGGAGCTGTTCGACGCGGCCCTCGCGTGGGCGTGGGCGCTGGAGGAGCCCCGTGTCGAGCGCGCGAGGCTGTATGTGGACGAGCGGAACGGGCGGGCGCGGGGCGCGTACCGCAAGCTCGGATTCGAGCCGACCGGGGTGGTCCTTCCCGTCGAGGCCGATCCCTCGGCGCGGGAGTTCGAACTCGCGGTGTGGCGGTCGTCGGCCTGAGCCCGCTTTCCGTCGTCAGCCGGTGCAGGGGTGCGTGGCGCGTGGCGCGTGCCGAGTGCCGTGCGCAACGCACGTGCCCGCCAGCTCAGTTGGTCCAGTATGACCTTTGCCGCACGGATCGCACGGATCGCACCGATCGTGCCGTCGACCGCGTGAGCGGGGGCTCAGGCGGGGAGTTCCTGGTGTGGCCAGCGGTCCGGCCAGCGGTCCCGGCCCTGTTCGCGCGAGCGCAGCAGGGCCAGCGCGGGCATCCCCCGCTCGTCGCCGTCCGCCAGCAGGTCCGGCAGCGCGGGCAGTGGCGCCACCGCCGCCACGTCGTCCAATACGAGCGTCATTGGTGGGTCGAGCCGACCGGCGGATGACCGTGCGGCCATGCGGCGGCCGTGCTCGACCACGCTTGAGGCGAGAGCGGTGAGCAGCGGCATCGCTCCCGGACGGGTGCGCGGATCCTCGATCGGCTCACCCACCACATAGAGCGTGCCCCCCTCGGCGGCGAAAGAACCCAGCGCGAGCGAGTCGGCTCGATTCGGTGTGCACGCCTCACGGATATGGATCGACGACAGGGAGGCCAGCGCGCGGGTGGTCAACTGCTGGGCGATGTCCCGGCGTTCGGGGTACGCGGTGAGTGCGGACTCCAGCAGGCCCGCGAGCCCGGAGGCGGCCTTGGGGTGGGTACGCAGCAGCCGTACGGCCTCGTGGGCGCCGCCGCCCTGCGCCCAGCGGTGCACCTGCTTGAACGGCCGCCCGTCCACGGCGGCGGCATGCAGCCAGCAGCGCAGCAGGGTCTGCGCCGTGTCGGCCATGGCGGCGTCGAGACGGGCCGGCGGCCGTACGGGCGCGAGCAGCGCGACGGCGCGCGCGGCGGCGGTGTCGGGGTCCTCGCAGTTGGCGGTGGGGGACCAGTGGAGGCGGGCCGGGGTGTCGCAGAGATGGCCGGGGTCGTAGACGAGGACGGGGCCGAGTTTGGCGCGGGCGTCCTTCGTCTCGGCCCAGACGGCGGGGTCGGAGGTGACGACGAGCGCGGGGCCCTCGGCGTCCTGGATGGCCTGTACGGCGGCGGGGCGGCGGGCGCGGGGGTCGCCGTAGCGGACCTGGGCGTTGGGGGCCGTACGGGGCGCGGGGACGGGTGCGGGGGCGGGGACGGGGACGGGGGCCTGCTCGACCGGTACCGGGGCGGGGGCCGGGACTTCGGCAGGAGGCGGGGGCGGGGTTGGCGCCGGTTCCGGTGTGCGCGCCGGGGCCTTCCGTACGCGCTCCGTCTCCGCCGCCGCGTCGGCCTCGGCCACCCGCCGCTCCTCCGCGCGCTCCCGTGCCCGCTCGCGTTCCCGGAGCCGTACCGTACACAGCGCCCGCCAGCGGGTCACCACGCCCAGCACGAACACCGTCAGCACGGCCGCCACCATCAGCTCGCCGATGAACAGGCCCCAGAACAGCCCGTATCCGGAAAGCTCCCCCGCCGGGGTGTCCGGCCAGGCGGCGGGCAGGTCGTCCGGGGCGGCGATCAACTGCCGTACCGCCATGGGCGTACGCATGAACGTCACCGAGCCCGGCCATGAGCCGTGCGCGAACAGACCGGCCAGGCCCGTCGCCGTCCACGCGAACAGCGTGATCCCGAGCAGGAAGCCCAGCACGCCCAGGATCAGCCCGTCCGGGATCCCGCGCTGATCGCCCGGCCGGGGCCTGCCCCCGCCCCCCGCCGCCATACCGCTCACGCCACCGTGGACTCGGACGACGCGTTCAACCGCCGCTGCTCCATCAGGATCGCGCGTTGCTCGGCCTCCCACTCGGCGGCCCGTACGTGGTCGGGCAGCCCGTCGGTCATGGCGTCGGCGGCGTCCGAGGCGTCGGACGCCTGGCTGTTCTCGGTCATCGCGCGGTCGGTGAAGACCAGTGGCCGTTCCGCCTCGGTGACCAGGTGTTTGACCACCTGGACATTGCCGTTGACGTCCCACACCGCGATACCGGGCGTGAGGCTCGGGATGATCTCGACCGCCCAGCGCGGCAGCCCGAGCACCTGGCCGGTGGCCCGCGCCTCGTCGGCCTTCTGCGCGTAGATCGTCCGGGTCGACGCCATCTTGAGGATGGCGGCGGCCTCCTTGGCGGCGGCGCCGTCGACCACGTCGGAGAGGTGGTGGACGACCGCCACGAACGAAAGACCCAGCCGGCGGCCGAACTTGAGGAGCCGCTGGAACAACTGCGCGACGAACGGGGAGTTGATGATGTGCCACGCCTCCTCGACCAGGAAGATGCGCTTCTTGCGGTCGGGGCGGATCCAGGTGTGCTCCAGCCACACGCCGACGATCGCCATCAGGATCGGCATCGCGATCGAGTTGCGGTCGATGTGCGAGAGGTCGAAGACGATGAGCGGCGAGTCCAGGTCGATGCCGACGGTCGTCGGACCGTCGAACATGCCGCGCAGGTCGCCGTCGACGAGCCGGTCGAGGACCAGGGCGACGTCCAGGCCCCAGGCCCGTACGTCGTCTATGTCCACGTTCATCGCCTCGGCCGACTCGGGCTCCGGGTGCCGCAGTTGCTCCACGATGTCCATCAGGACGGGCTGGCGCTCGGTGATCGTGGCGTGGACGTAGGCGTGCGCGACCTTGAGGGCGAATCCGGAGCGTTCGTCCAGGCCGTGCCCCATGGCGACCTCGATGATCGTGCGCAGCAGGGCGAGCTGCCCGGTCGTGGTGATCGCCGGGTCGAGCGGGTTGAGCTTGATGCCGCCGTCCAGGGCCGCCATCGGGTCGAGCCGGATGGGGGTTATGCCCAGCTCCTGCGCGATGAGGTTCCACTCGCCGGCGCCGTCCTCGCCCTGGGCGTCGAGGACGACGACCTGGCGGTCGCGGAAGCGCAACTGCCGTAGGACGTACGTCTTCTCCAGGGCCGACTTGCCGTTGCCGGACTCGCCGAGGACCAGCCAGTGGGGGGCGGGGAGTTGCTGACCGTACAACTGGAAGGGGTCGTAGATGTAGCCCTTGCCGCTGTAGACCTCGCGGCCGATGATGACGCCGGAGTCGCCGAGGCCGGGGGCGGCGGTCGGCAGATAGACGGCCTGCGCCTGGCCGGTGGACGTACGCACCGGCAGCCGGGTGGTTTCCACCTTCCCGAAGAGGAAGCTGGTGACGGCGTCCGTGAAGGCGGACATGGGATCTCGCATCACAGGCCCCTATCAGCGGCGGTCGGTTCGGTTGGTTCGGTCGGTTCGGTCGGCTCGTGGTGGAGGCTCATCGGCGGATGCCGGTCGCGAACGGCAGGGTGTTCACGAACGCCCGGTGGTGCTCGCGGTCGCACCACTCCAGCTTCAGATACGACTTGCCGGCCGACGCCCGGATCGTCCGCTTGTCCCTGGCCAGGGCCTCGGGCGAGCGGGACGACACCGTGATGTACCCGACGATGTTGACGCCCGCCGCACCGCTGGCGAGGTCTTCGCCCCGCTGGTCGAGCCGGCCGTGCGCGGCGATGTCGCGCGGGTCGACGGTGCGGTTCATCTTCGCGGCACGGCTCGCGTCGGCCTCGTCGTTGGTCTTCTCCGTGAGCATCCGCTCGATGGCGACCTCGGTCGGCTCCAGGTCCATGCAGACCGCGACCGTACGGATCACGTCGGGCGTGTGGACGAGCAGCGGGGCCAGGAAGTTGACGCCGACCGGGGTCATCGGCCACTCCTTCACCCAGGCCGTGGAGTGGCACCAGGGCGCGCGGGTGGACGACTCGCGGGTCTTGGCCTGGAGATACGTGGGCTCCATGGCGTCCAGCTCGGCGGGCCAGGCGTTTCGTTTCGTCATGGCCTGGATGTGGTCTATGGGGTGGTCCGGGTCGTACATCGAGTGCACGAGGGAGGCCAGCCGGGCCTGCCCGAGCGGCTGCCGGACACGGATGTCGGCCTCCGCGAGGCGGGCGCAGATGTCGGTGAGTTCACGGGCCATGACGACGGCGAGACCGGAGTCCTTGTCGAGCCTGCGGCCCCGGACGCCCTTGCCGCCGCCTCCGGCCTGGCGGGCGGCGCGGGCCATGGCCTGGCCCTCGGAGGCCAGTTCACGGCTGTAGTGCATACAGGCCACGAGATAGGCGCGGTGCTGCTCGCTGGAGGTCGAGACCATGGACTGGAGCTGTTCGTACGACTCCTGGAGCCAGCCCGGGGACGCGGAGTCGCCGCGCTGGGCGACGTCCTTGGCGTGTGCGTCGGGGTCGGCGGGGAGCGTACGGGCGAGCATCTGGAGGCGGGTGACGAAGCCGTCCCCGTTGGCGACGTGCTTGAGGAGCGTGCCGAAGCGGTCGACCAGGGCCTCCTGGTCCTCGCTGTCGCGCAGTCCGACGCCGGGGCCCTCGATCTCGATGGCGGCGGTGACGGTGCGGCGGTCGGCGTGGAGCAGTACGGCGATCTCGTCAGGCCCGAAGGGCGCGGCCAGCCAGTTGATCCGCCCGATACCGGGCGGCGGGCCGACCTCGACCTCGCGGCCGTCGGCAGCGGTGCCGGACTCCATGGCGGCGGAGCGGTAGGTGGTGCCGTTGCGCAGGGTCCGCTTGTAACTGCGGTTGATCTCGAACCACTTGTAGACGGTGCGGTGCTTGTACGGGACGTACACCGCGGCCAGCGCGAGGAGCGGGAACCCGAGCAGCGTCACGATCCGCAGGGACAGGACGGGGACGATGAGCCCGCTCATCATGCCGAGGAACGCGCCGGCGATGATCAGCGCGATCTCGCCCGACTCACGGTTCTTGCCGACGATCGCGTTCGGCCGCGCGCGGCCGATGAGATACGTACGGCGGGGCGCGATCGGATGGGACTGAGTCGTCAACGCCCTCCACCTCCTGTGCTGTTGTTACCTGTTCCGCGATTGCCTTGGCTGCTGCGGCTGCTGTGGGGGGTGCCGCTGGTGGGGCTGCTGGGGCGGGGGGCCGAGGCGGGCGAGGGGACGCCACCTCCGCCGCCGCCTCCGCCGCCTCCTGAGGAGGGGCGGCTGCTGTGGGCGGCGACACCGCCGGAGACGGCGTTGGCGGGCCTGGCCGCGCTGCTGCTCTCGCCACCGCCGCCCCCTCCGCCCCGGCCGCTGTGGGTCTTGATGCCCTGCGAGACGACACCGGCGGGCGAACTGATCACGGCGGCGGCCCGGCCGCCGTCGGTGGACAGCTTGGCGTTGCTGCGGGCGCTCGCGATCTCGTCGCCGAAGCCGGGGACGAAGCGGTAGATCATGGCGGAGGCGAAGATCGCGAGAAGGATGATGGCGAGCCCGGAGACGACGGCCGAGAACGAGTCAGGCCCGTCGTCGGACGACGTGAGCGCGCCGGCGAGGCCGAGGACGATGACGATCACGGGCTTCACCATGATGACCGCGATCATGAGCCCGGCCCAGCGGCGTACATGCCCCCACATGTTCTTGTCGACCAGCCCCGCGTAGACGACGACGCCGAGGAGGGCGCCGACGTAGAGCAGGATCGCCCGGATGAACAGCTCCAGATAGAGGATGCCGGCCGCGAGGATCGTCACGAGGGACACCACGATCAGCATGATCGGCCCGCCGCCGATCTCGGTGTCCTTCTTCAGCGCCTCGGAGAACGTCCCGAAGAACACATCGGTCTGCCCACTGGTCCCACCGGCGATGACCTCGGTGACGCCGTCGGTGGCGGAGACGAGCGTGTAGAGGATGAGCGGCGTGAACGCGGAGGCGAGGACGGTCAGCCAGAGGAACCCGATGGCCTCGGAGATGGCGGTGGTCAGCGGGACGCCGCGGATGGCGCGCTTGGCGACGGCGAGGAGCCACAGGATGAGGGTGAGGATGGTGGCGGCGGCGAAGACGACGGCGTACTGGGAGAGGAAGGCGGTGTTGGTGAAGTCGACCGTGGCGGTCTCCTTCACGGCCTTGGAGAGGGTGTCCACGGTCCACGCGGCGGCGTCGGCGCAGCCGCGCGCGAGGGAGGTGAGGGGGTCGAGGGCGCTGGTGGGGTCGTTGAGGGGGGAGTTGTCGCTGCTGCTGCCGGATTCGCCCTCTTCGCAGTACTCCTTGGCAGGGCCGGTCAAGGGGGCGCAACTGGCGTCGCTCGGAGACGGAGAGGGGCTGGGGGCCGCTGTCGCCTTGGTGGCGAGCAAGAACAGCCCGGCCTGCACGGTCGCCAATGCGCTGGCGACCGAGCGAATACGGACGCGGTAGCTACCTGGCATAGGTGAAGCCTCCGTACTCGTCAACAGCCTTGCCGATCTCGTCGGCGGTGGAGGCGGCGATGTCGCCCGGAACCGGGGCGGGGCCGTCTTTCTGGGAGTCGGCGGTCACTTTCCAGTCGTCGGCCTCCCACCGGAGGTCAAAGGTCCAGGTCTTCCACGTGGTGCTGACAGGGTCGGTGGAGTCGGGACCGGACATACCGATCAGACCCGTGTACCAGACCGAGACTTTCGCGCTGTCGCCGTCGAAACTCTCCACCTTCGTACCTACCGGGACCGTCCGGGAGATGAAGGTGCTGTCTGCGGGAGCGGCACCGTTCGCGTCGAGACCGAGCTTGGTCAGGAACTCCGGAGAATAGGCCTTGTCCTGCGGACCCTTGAGCTTTGCGGCGGCGGCAGGTGTGTAGACGGAGTCGACGATTCCGTGTCTGCTGGCCCGGTTGAACATGCCGTCCGAGCCCAGAGCGACGGCGTAGTTGGAGGCCGCGCTCTCCGCCCCCTGCTCATCCTTCGCGAACCCCGAAGGAATCCCCCCGTTCTTCCCCGTCACCGGCTTCACCCCCGACGCCGACGTCGGTTCCGACCCCGCCGCGCTGTCGCCGCCTCCCGCTCCCGACGCGTCGGTGTTGTCGCCGCTGCCGCGGTTCGCGAACGCGATGGCCGCGACCAGCAGCACCACCACACCCACCACCGCGATGAGCGAGCGCGAGCTCCGCTGCGGCCGCCGGCCGCCGCCGAACCCGTCGCCGCCCCCGCCGTCCGGCAGACGCGTCCGCGTCTGGCCCATCCCGCCGAAGCTGTCGTCCGTCGTACGGCCCGGATCGCTCCCGTGGCCGTGCTCATCGCCGAAGCTCATGCCGCGTCCGCCCCCTCGACCGGTTCAACCGTGTGCAGTTCCGCTTGCTGTACCGCTTGCAGTGCCGCGTAACACGACGGTAGCCGTGCTGGTTCCCGCGCGGGCGCGGTGTGGTGACTCGACATCAGGGAGACGCAACCTCGGCGGATGGGCACGACGGACGGATGGGGTGGGAGCGAATGGGGTTGAGGCGGACGGTGTGTCGAGGGTGGCCGGGCGGCGTACCCGGCGCGGGACCGGATCGGATGGGACCGGATCGGATCGGATCGGTGAGACGCTAAACAGCCATCCCGTACACAATCGTGAAGACCGTACCGAGAGACCCGATGATGAAGACGCCGGTCAGTCCGGCGACGATCAGCCCCTTGCCCTGCTCGGCGCTGAAGGTGTCCCGCAGCGCGGTCGCGCCGATACGCTGCTTGGCGGCGCCCCAGATCGCGATGGCGAGACAGAGCAGGATGGCGATCGCCATCACCACCTGGACAATGACGCGAGCTTCGGTGCCGAGGTTCCCGAAGGGCCCCCAGCTCGGAGCGATACCACCGATGATGGTGTTGATGTCGCCCTTCTCGGCTTCCACGTCCATACAACTCACCGCCCCTGTTGGGTTGTTAAGTGCCCGCGCCAGGCGGCACGGATCGCCTTCTATCTTCGCTGATGGAACCGCCCTCGTATGCCGACTTGGCGGGTCTCTTTACCCGATCCCCGCACGTTTGACCGATCCGACTGCCCTGACCTGCGTCATGAAGCGGAGTATGCGAGTACGCGTATGGTCACTCTGTGTATCACGGAGGGTGACTCCGGGCAATGATTGGCGTTGTGCACTCTTGAGCCCGCCGCGGTTTTGCGTCCGTGCGCCATCCGTGCGCCGCCCGCGGGCGAGAGGCGGGCCCACCGTACGGGTGAACCTGCGCGGGACGTCGAGCTGTTGCCGCTCGCGGCCGATGCCAACGGGGGACGGGCCTCCCGCCCTCCCGTAAGCCTGCGGCCGGTTCCGTCCCCTCTCTCCCGCGCGGCATCTCCCCGGTCCCGGATTGGGACAGTGCCACCCGACATCCCGGACAACAGAGGACAGGGGCGGGTGGCATGGCGGAAATGGCGGGCATGGCGGGCTATTCGGGCGGTTTGCGGGCGCTGGCCGACGACGTGGACGGCGCGGCGTCGGGGGAGCGGCTGCGGCACAGCGACGGGCCGTGGACCCGCGCGGCGGGCGGGGCCGTGGTGATGCGTACGCAGATGACGTATCTCAAGGCGGAGTTCGAAACGGCGCACGAGGGCGTGGCCGACTGCGGGGACGGGCTGAGCGCCCTCGCGGTCCTGGGGACCGTACGTACGTCATGGGAACGGCGCATCGAAGCAGCCCGCGACGAGTGCGCAAGCCTGGCGGGCCGACTGCGTGCGGTGGCCAAGACGCAGGGTGAGCACGACGCCGCGGTCAGGTCGGGGCTGGCGGGGGTCGACGCGGGAGCGCGTCGATGAGTCCGGTGAGGGTCGGCGGCGGGCTCACCTGGGCGCAGTTACGGGACATCAGATGCGCCGAGCTGGAGGGCGCGGCCGACGGCTGGGGCAACGCGAGCAACCGCGCGGACGCGGCCCGCGACCGGGTCGACAAGCAACTGCTCGCGGGGCTGACGGCAGCTCAGGAGGGCGAGGCGGCGCGGGCGGCGGTCGGGCGGCTGCGGGCGCTGGGGCGGAACCTGTCGTACATCTACACGGAGTGCGGGCTGGTCCGTACGACGCTGAACAGCCTCGCCCAGGATCTGCGCGGCGCGCAGCGCCGGCTCCGGGACGCGCTGGAGGAGGCGGCGGGCCTGAGGCTCACGGTGCGCGCGGACGGGTCGGTGAGCTACCCCGAGGCCGGGGAGGACCCGCTCACGAAGGAGAGGCTGCGCGGCGGTACGGCGTCGGGCCACGCGTACCCGCTCACCTCGGCGCGTCCGCTCACCGCCGCGTCGACGTCGCAGGGGTTCACGAGCCCGAACCCCCTCGCGGCGAAGGCGCAGGACATCGCGGACCGGATCGCCCGCGCGCTGAGCGACGCGGCACAGGCCGACGCGCGGTACACGCAGACGCTGCGGAAGCTGACCGCGCAGGACGGCCTCACGGTCACGGACGCGATGTGGACGGACGCGAGCGCCGACGCGACGGCGGTACGCGCGCTCACGGCCGACTACCTCGGCGCGGCGATCCCCCACGACGCGACGCCCGCGGAACGTCTCGCGTGGTGGCAGGGCCTGACGGAGGAACGGAGGGAGGAGTACCTGGCCGTCCACCCGCACACGATCGGCAACCTGGACGGCATCCCGTCCGCCGTACGCGACGCGGCGAACCGCGACAACTTGACGCTGCTGATGGGCAAGTTGGAGGGCGCGCACGACGACAGGTCACGGACGATGCTGGCCGGGCTGAGATCCCTCGACGGCCAATTACGGGCCGGCGGCCATCCGCCGATGTACCTGCTGGGTATCGGGGACGAGGGGAACGGGCGGGCCGTCGTGTCGTACGGGAATCCGGACACGGCGCGGAATGTGTCGGCTTATGTGCCGGGGCTGGGCACGGGATTGGACGAGGCTTTCGCGGAGGACGACTTGAAAAGGGCGAGGGACACATTGATGGGTGCGGTGGAGTACGACACGTCCACGGCGTCGATCGTATGGCTGGGCTATGACGCGCCGCAGCTATCGGTGGACGACATCACGGGGAATACGGACGTCATGTTCACGGACCGCGCGGAGGCGGGTGCGTCCGCGTACGCCGAATTCATGTCGGGAATCGCGGCCACGAACCACAACGAGAACCCCCACCTGACGGCAGTCGGCCACTCGTACGGCTCGCTCACAGTGGGCCAGGCCGCCCAGCGGGACGGCGGTATTCCAGGCGTCGACGACATTGTCCTGGTGGGCAGCCCCGGAACGGGCGCGGATTCCGCGGCTGATCTGGGAGTGGGGCGAGGCCATGTGTACGTCGGCGCGGCGGAGAACGACCCGGTGACGCGAATGCCGGCGAAGGGCGAGGCCCAGGGCATGGGAATGGGCGCGTTGGGAGGAGCCTCGGCGGGAGCGGTGCTGGGAGGCCCGGTGGGCGCGGCGATCGGCGGTGCGGGCGGGGCGGCGGTGGCGTACTTCGCGCAGGACGCGCAGACGAAGGAGAGCGAGATCTGGTTCGGCACGGATCCGGCGCACGAGGATTTCGGAGCGAGGAGATTCCGCGTGGACGACGGGCCACGGCCGGTAATGGACATGGGCGGAGTCCGGGCGCACTCCAACTATTTCGACCCGGACAAGGATGAGGAGTCCGCCGACAACATCGCGCTGATCGTTACGGGACACGGTCGCCTGGTCAGTGGTCAGGAGCGCCGGTGAGAACTCTTCGATCGGCGGGCATTCTGCTTCTGCTCTGGCTGGCGGCTGGATGCGCCGCCCCTTTCGGTGGCGGAAGCGAAGAAAGAAAGGCGATGGGCGTGGATATGCAAGAGGCGGCCGTCCAGGCCGACTCCATCATTCTGAAAACCCTGAACGGGGTCAGGCCGGAGCTGCGGTGGAATCACGGGCCTTCGATTGACAGCCGGTGTGGTGAGACGGCCGATACCGGTTCTGTCAAGCGTCGGATCGCAGTCATGACCATCGTCTCGAAGGAGCGACGTGGGAGTCTGCTCGGTGTTGTGGAGCGCAACTGGAAAGCTCGCGGATATCGGATCACCAGTGTGCGGGCGAGTGAAGAGTTGCCCGCTATGTACGCGTCGACGCCTGAAGGCTTTCGTATGAGGGTCGCGGTCGCCGGCGAAGGCCAGTTCTTCTTCTCCATCACCACCCCGTGCTTCCCCGAGTCCGACGTCGCCGATCCCAAGACCCGGCCGAACACCCCGCACCGCGAAGGCGGATACCCGCAACGGCCCGACGTCCACGACAGCTTCTGGTCCGCCCCCACACCCCCGCCCCGTCCCTGACGCCCCGGCCCCGCCCGCCCGACTGTCCGAATAGCACCGACACGACAGGCGGGAAAATGGCGGTGAACATGTCCCGGATGGGGGAGGGTTGAGGGGTGCGGAAATTCTGGATGGCGGGCGCGGTCGGGCTCGGGCTGAGCCTGGGCTTCATCGCGCTGCTCGTCGTCGGTACGTACTCCGCCGCGGCCGGGATCGCCGGTGGTGCGGGTGGTGGTGGGGCGGTCGCGCTGGCCAAGGGGGCCGTGCCCGCCAAGTACCAGGGGCTGGTGCAGAAGTGGGGCAATCTCTGCCCCGCGATCAACCCCGCGCTGCTCGCCGCGCAGTTGTACCAGGAAAGCGGCTGGGATCCCAACGTCGTGAGCCCGGCGCAGGCGCAGGGCATCGCGCAGTTCATCCCGGGGACCTGGGCGGCGCACGGGGTCGACGGGGACAAGGACGGCGACCGCGACGTCTGGGATCCGCAGGACGCGATCCCCTCGGCGGCGTCGTACGACTGCAAACTCGCCGGTTACGTCGACGACGTGCCGGGCGATCAGACCAAGAACATGCTCGCGGCCTACAACGCGGGCGCGTACGCGGTCATCAAGTACGGCGGCGTCCCCCCGTACAGCGAGACGCAGAACTACGTGAAGGTCATCACCACCCTCCAGCAGAGCTTCGCCCGCCCCGTAGGCCGCGTCGAGCCCTCGCAGCAGGCGGCCGGGGCGATCCACTACGCGCAGCAGAAGCTCGGTACGAAGTACCTGTGGGGCGGCAACGGGACCCCCGAGCAGCAGGGACGGTTCGACTGTTCCGGGCTGACGCAGGCCGCGTACCGGTCCGTGGGGATCGAGCTGCCGCGGGTCGCCAACGATCAGTACAACGCCGGCGAGCATCCCTCGCGCGACGAGCTGATGCCCGGCGACCTGGTGTTCTTCTCGGACGACCTCACCAACTCGCGGGCCATCCGGCACGTCGGGCTCTATGTCGGTGGCGGGTACATGATCAACGCTCCCTACACCGGAGCCGTGATCCGGTTCGACAAGATCGATACGCCCGACTACTTCGGGGCGACCCGGGTCACCGAAGACGGCGCGAAATCGCTGCCGACCGATCTGCCCACCGAGCGGAAGTCCGGCACGTGAATCGGCCCCAAGCGGTCGAAGCGGGCCGACAGGGCTGCTGACAGTGCTGACGAGGTGTCGGTCCGGCGGGGCGTCAGGGTGGCGATGAGCTGACGCCCGGAAGGGTGGAGTCGGGCCGGACCAGGCGCGCGCGTGGCCGGAATTCTCCCTTCGTTCACCGCTCTGAGCTGGGACGATGTGTCACTCTTCGATAACGTCCTGGAGATCGTCCGGTGAAGCCTGGAACCTGGAGAGGGGACAGGCCGTTCCCTGGACTGGGGCTGTGGCGTTGATCGCGCAGCACTGACCGCATGCACCACGGGGGTTGGTGGAAGCGACACGCCCGCAGGCGTGTCGTGGTGGGCGACAAAGGCAAGGGGCCGCAGCACATGGCTGGACTCGCGATCGATGGGTCGAACCCCGACGTCAGCCTGCTCTACGACATCAACGGTCTGGCCAAGTCGGCCCCCGGCTGGTTCGACCGGGGCATGGAGTTCGTCGGCGAGTACGGGATCATGCTCGCCCTCGTCCTCCTCGCGCTCTGGTGCTGGTGGAGCGTGCGCCGGCGCGGGTCGGCCGAGGATTCGGTGGCCGCCGTCGCCGGGCTGCTCTGGGCGCCGCTCGCCGCCGGTGTCGCGCTGCTGGTCAACATCCCGATCCGTGAGTTCGTCGGCCGCGACCGTCCCTTCGTCGACCACCGGGGGCTCGACGTCCTGGTGGCAGGCAAGACCGACTTCTCCTTCGTCAGCGACCACGCGACGATGGCGATGGCCCTGGGCGCGGGCATCTTCGTCGCGCACCGCGGCTTCGGGCTCGCCGCGATCGGGCTCGCGCTGGTCGAGGGTTTCAGCCGGGTCTACATGGGCGTGCACTACCCCACCGATGTGATCGGCGGATTCGCCCTCGGTACGGCGGTGGTGCTGCTCCTCGCGCCGCTGGCCATGGCGCTGCTCACCCCGCTGGTGTCGGCGGTCTGCCGTTCGTCCAGGGTGGGGCTGCTCGTACGGTCACGGGCCGCGCGGGAGGCGGACCGGGCCGAGGCGCCGGGGACGAGACCGCTCGGCATCCCCGAACAGCGGCCCGACGACAACAACCTCGCGGCGTGAGGGCTCCCCACTACAGCGCTTGCGGGAAGTCGAACATCCGCTCCGGGTCGTAGCGGGCCTTGAGGTCCTTCAGCCGTCCCGCCGCAGCGCCGTAGTACGCCGTGCGCCAGTCGGTCAGCGCCGGGTCGGTGTAGTTCTGGTACGCCGCGCCCGACGCGTGACCCCGTAGCGCCCCTTGGCTGGTTCTCAGCCATGCCCGCTGCGTGGTGCCGGGCGTGCCGGGGCGCCAGGACGCCACGTACTGCGCGAGCATCCGGGAGCCGCGGTGCACGAAGGCCGTCGCGAGCGGGTCCACCCGGTTGACCGCGCCGCCGAGCGCGGTCAGCGTGATCGTGCCCGATCCCGCGCCGTCGGCGACCTTGATCCGGCTGAAGTCCGCCACGGCGGACAGCAAGGTGGCGATGCCCGCCGAGGGGAGCGACCGGTCGAAGAAGTCCGAGGTCGCGGCGTACGTCTCGCGTTGCAGCGCGCCCCCCTTCGCGCGCCCCGGTGTCGTGCCGGGCAGCCGGCACTGGTCGTCGGTGAGTCCGGCGCAGCCGGCGTACGCGAGCATCGACTCCTGGTAGCCGCCGGGGCGCAGCGAGACGAAGCTCGCAGAGGAGCCCACGCGGTCGGCGAGCCGGTCGACGGCGTTCTTGAGGTCGTCCTCGGTGCCGAGTGTGTAGGCGGCGACGGAGACGGTCGGGTCGGCTCCGCCGCCCGCGCCGACCGCCGCGTGGAACGAGGACCAGATCTCGTCCGGCTGGTCGGGGCCCCACTCCTGCCAGGCCGCGAGCAGTGAACGGGCTTTCGACCACGGCCAGTTGAGGTTCGCGGCGACGCCGGTGGCGGCGGGGTGGGTACGGAAGCGCAGCTCGGTGACGACTCCGAAGTTGCCGTTGCCGGCGCCCCGCAGCGCCCAGAAGAGGTCCTTGTTCCGCTCGGCGTCGGCGGTCAGCCGCTTGCCGTCGGCGGTGATGATCGTCGCCGAGGTGAGGCTGTCGCAGGTCAGACCGTACGCGCGGGAGACGACCCCATGACCGCCGCCGAGGGTGAGACCGGAGATGCCGACCGTGGCGCAGGAACCGGCCGGGACCGTACGGCCCTTCGGGGCGAGCGCGCCGTGCACGTCGATGAGCTTGGCGCCCGCGCCGACCACCCCGTCCGACGCGGCGTCGGAGACGCCGTCGAGCGAGGAGATGTCGATGACGAGCCGGCCGTCGCCGCTGGACCAACCGGCGTAGGAATGGCCGCCGTTGCGGATAGAGACGGGTGTGCCGTGCGTCCTGGCGAAGGCCAGGCACTCCCTGATGTCGTCCTCGCCGGAGACGTACGCGACGGCCGCCGGTTTCAGGTTGTCGAAGCGGGTGTTGTAGAGCTGGCGGGCCGTCGCGTAGTCGCTGTCCTGCGGCCGTACGAGCCGACCGTCCAGCCCTGCGGCGAGCGCGTCCCAGCGTGGCGGGCCGGCGGAGGGGGAGGAGGGGGCGGCGGACGTGGTGGTACGGGGTGGGGGCGGCTTGTTCGCGGAGGCGCCGGGTGAGCCGTCACCGCCCTGGCCGCCGTCGCTCGTACAGGCGTTCAGCGCGCCCGCCGTCGTCACGGCCAGCGCACCCGCCAGCAGTGTGCGCCGTTCCATCGGCGTCCCCCGCCTTCTTCCATGAGGTGAATGAGGTCAGTGCGTCGCCTGATGGGACGTGGCGTCCGTTCTTGCCCGGTCGCGGGAGCGCCTGGCGGGTCCCGACCAGCCGCACGTACAGCGCGCCAGTGAGAACGAGCCACGTTCGACGGTCGATGTGACGGTGGATGTGACGGTGGGGGAGGCGTGGGGGGCGGTGGGCGGGGTCGAGGTCTCTTGCTCGCGCACCTCCCCACCGTACTCGCGCGTGCGTTCCCGGCCAGGGGTGGTGCGTGAGTGCGTGACGGCGCGCGCGGGACGTCGTTATGGGGGCAGGGCGGGCTCTGGACAAGCAACGGTAGGGCGTTGGGGGTTGGCAGGCGATGGTGGTGCAGACGGTGGGCCGGCGACACAGACGCAAGGGTGTGGCGATCGTCGCCGCCGCCGTGACGGTGGCGGGGGTCGTGGCCACGAGCGCCGGTTGTTCCGGGAGCGAGGGCGCCATGGCCGACGACCGGCCCCCCGGTGATCCGGCCGCGGTCCGCAGGTCCGCCGACGTGCTGGCCGACGCGGGCAGCTCCAAGACCCGGACCTCGCTGGTGATGGCGACGGGCGGGACGCGCGTGACCATCAGGGGCGAGGGCCGCTACGACTTCCGCAAGCGGATGGGGCGGCTCTCGGTCGTACTGCCCAAGGACCCGGCGGGCACGGACGAGCACCGCCCGATCGCGGAGCTGCTGGCGCCGGCGGCCCTCTATATGAAGAACCGGGGCGCCGGGGTGCCCGAGGACAAGTGGGTCATGCTCGACTCGACCACCCTCGCGGACGGCAATCTGGTCACCGGCGGCGCGACGGATCCGCTGACCGCCGCCGAACTGCTGCGCGCCGCGCAGGACGTGGTCTTCGTCGGCGAGCAGGAGCTGGCGGGGGTGCGGGTGTCGCACTACCGGGGTGTCACCGACATCGGGCGGGCCGCGAAGCAGGCGGCGCCGTACGCGCGCGGGGCGCTGGCGGCGGCGGCGAAGGGCTTCGCCGATGACGTGGTGCCGTTCGATGTCTATCTGGACGAGGCGGGGCGGCTTCGCAAGGTCAGACACGAGTTCAGCTACCGGAACCAGGGGCGTACGGTCGCTGTCGCCTCAACCACGCTGCTGTACGAGTTCGGGGTCCCCGTAGGGGTGCGGCTCCCCCCGAAGGACCAGATCTTCACCGGGAAGATCAAGGTGTAAATGGTCCGGACGTGCCATGCGCGTCACGTCTCACCCTCCTTACCCTAGGAAGCCGGCAGTCGACACCGCCAGGAAGACGACACCGGCAGGAAGAGGTGAACGCACGTGGCTCCGTTGCGCACGCCGACCGTCCAGGACCACGTGGCCCTCGCCGAGATCGAACTCTGCGGAGAGCTGATGATCGCGGCGTCGGCCGCGGACGGTGAAAGGCTCAGTTCGGACCGTATCGACGAGGTGCTGAAGGTGGGCGCGGAGCGCGGCGAGAGATCGCCGTGCCGTTGAGCGTGGCGCGGCGCGCGGCTCGTTGCGTACGCCCCGTACGCCCCGCCCGTCCCGTCCGTCAGGTACGCAGCAGGCGCGCGATCGCCTTCGTCGCTTCCTGCACCTTCTCGTCGATCTCGTCGCCGCCCTTGACCGCCGCGTCCGCGACACAGTGCCGCAGGTGCTCCTCCAGCAGTTGGAGCGCGAAGGACTGGAGCGCCTTGGTGGAGGCCGAGACCTGCGTGAGTATGTCGATGCAGTAGACGTCCTCGTCCACGAGCCGCTGGAGTCCGCGGATCTGGCCCTCGATCCGGCGCAGCCGCTTGAGGTGCTCGTCCTTCTGCTTGTGGTAGCCGTGCACACCGCGGTCGTGATCGGTGACGATCTCGTCGCCTGCGGTCGTAGCCGTCGTAGCTGTCGTGGCCGTCGTGGCCGTCGTGGCCGTCGTGGCCGTGCCGGAGGTCGCGTCGCTGGTCGCCGTGCCTGCCGCCTCGGTGGTCGTCATCGCGTCCTCCTGGTTTGGTGTCCGGTGTTCGTGCGAGATGTCCTAATGGAGCGTAAATACCCCAGGTAGGTATATGATACCCAGTCGCGCGCGCAGGGGCAGGGGCACGTCATGATCGTCGTGTCCCATGCAGCACACTGAATGACGCCGGTTAGCCGTGGCCGGATGATGCGCTTAGCATCAGCCTGACCGAATCCCATGTAACCCGAGGATCCCCCGTGCGCTTTCGTCTGACCCCCAGGGAGACGAGCTTCTACGACATGTTCGCCGCGTCTGCGGACAACATCGTCACGGGCTCCAAGCTCCTCATGGAATTGCTCGGAGCGGATTCCTCCGCCAGAGCCGAGATCGCGGAACGGATGCGGGCGGCGGAGCACGCGGGGGACGACGCCACACACGCGATCTTCCACCAGTTGAACTCCTCCTTCATCACGCCGTTCGACCGCGAGGACATCTACAACCTCGCCTCGTCCCTCGACGACATCATGGACTTCATGGAGGAGGCCGTCGACCTGGTCGTCCTCTACCAGGTCGAGGAGCTGCCCAAGGGCGTCGAGCAGCAGATCGAGGTGCTGGCGCGGGCGGCGGAGCTGACCGCCGAGGCGATGCCGCACCTGCGCACGATGGACAACCTCACCGAGTACTGGATCGAGGTCAACCGCCTCGAGAACCAGGCCGACCAGATCCACCGCAAACTGCTCGCCCAGCTCTTCAACGGTAAGTACGACGCCATGGAAGTCCTGAAGCTCAAGCAGATCGTGGACGTGCTCGAGGAGGCCGCCGACGCGTTCGAGCACGTCGCGAACACGGTGGAGACGATCGCGGTCAAGGAGTCCTGAACCACGTGGACACCTTCGCCCTGATCGTGACCATCGGTGTCGCGCTCGGCTTCACGTACACCAACGGCTTTCACGACTCCGCGAACGCGATCGCGACATCGGTGTCAACGCGGGCACTGACCCCGCGCGCGGCGCTGGCGATGGCCGCCGTGATGAACCTCGCGGGCGCGTTTCTCGGCCAGGGCGTCGCCAAGACCGTCAGCGAAGGACTGATCGCCACACCGCACGGGCAGCGAGGGATGGGGATCCTCTTCGCCGCGCTCGTCGGGGCGATCGTCTGGAACCTGGTCACCTGGTACTACGGCCTGCCGTCCTCCTCCTCGCACGCGCTGTTCGGCGGCATGGTGGGCGCGGCGCTCGCCGGCGGGACCGAGGTGATCTGGACCGGGGTGCTGGAGAAGATCGTCATCCCGATGTTCCTGTCGCCGATCGTCGGTCTCGTCGTCGGCTATCTGGTGATGGTCGGCATCATGTGGATGTTCCGGAACTCCAACCCGCACAAGGCCAAGCGCGGATTCCGGATAGCGCAGACGGTCTCGGCGGCCGGGATGGCGCTGGGGCACGGTCTCCAGGACGCGCAGAAGACGATGGGCATCGTGGTGATGGCGCTGGTCATCGCGGATGTCGAGGGTCCGAACGACGAGATCCCGATCTGGGTGAAGATCGTCTGCGCGGTGATGCTCTCGCTCGGTACGTACGCGGGCGGCTGGCGCATCATGCGGACGCTGGGCCGCAAGATCATCGAGCTGGATCCGCCGCAGGGGTTCGCGGCGGAGACGACGGGCGCGTCGATCATGTTCGGCTCGGCCTACATCTTCGGGGCGCCGATCTCGACGACGCACGTCATCACGTCGGCGATCATGGGCGTCGGCGCGACGAAGCGGGTGAACGCGGTGCGGTGGGGTGTGGCGAAGAACATCATCCTGGGCTGGTTCATCACGATGCCGGCGGCGGCGCTGGTGGCGGCGGTCAGCTTCTGGGTTGTGAACCTGGCGTTCGGCTGAGCGGGCTGAGCGGCTGCCTTCGGCTGGGGGTCCGGGGGTTGTCCCCCGGGAAAGCACAGTTGGGTTGTGAACCTGGCGTTCGGCTGAGGCGGGTGCGGCCTCGGAGCCGTATGCCGTGCAAGCCGTAAGCCCTGCGAGCCCCTACAACGTAAGTGGGCCCGCCCCCTGGGAGAGGGGGCGGGCCCTTCGTCTTGCGGTGGCACCGCCATGCAGCACCGCAGGACGGCTTTCGCGCCGGGACCTATCCGAAGCGGCCGGAGATGTAGTCCTCCGTGGCCTGCACGGACGGGTTGGCGAAGATCCGCTCCGTCTCGTCTATTTCGATGAGCTTGCCGGGCTGGCCCACCGCCGACAGGTTGAAGAACGCCGTACGGTCCGAGACACGCGCCGCCTGCTGCATGTTGTGCGTCACGATGACGATCGTGAAGCTCTCCTTCAGCTCCCCGATCAGGTCCTCGATCGCGAGCGTCGAGATCGGGTCCAGCGCCGAGCACGGCTCGTCCATCAGCAGGACTTCCGGCTGCACCGCGATCGCGCGGGCGATGCACAGTCGCTGCTGCTGGCCGCCGGAGAGGCCGGAACCGGGCTTGTTGAGGCGGTCCTTGACCTCGTTCCAGAGGTTCGCGCCCTTGAGGGACTTCTCGACGACCGCCGACAGTTCGTTCTTGCGGTACTTGCCGTTGAGCCGCAGGCCGGCCGCGACGTTGTCGAAGATCGACATGGTCGGGAAGGGGTTGGGGCGCTGGAAGACCATGCCGACCGTACGGCGCACCGCGACCGGGTCGACGTTCGCGCCGTACAGATTCTCGTCGTCCAGCAGGACCTTGCCCTCGACGCGGCCACCGGGCGTGACCTCGTGCATGCGGTTGAGGGTGCGGAGGAACGTGGACTTGCCGCAGCCGGACGGGCCGATGAAGGCCGTCACGGAGCGGGGCTCGACGGTCATGGAGATGTCGTCGATCGCCCGGTGGGAGCCGTAGTACGCGGTCAGGCCGCTGACGTCGATTCGCTTGGCCATCTTCAATCACTGCTTTCTGCGTGACCCCGCGCGGCGGAGCCGGATTTCGGGGCCTCAGCGGCCGGTCTTCGGAGCCTTCCAGCGGGCGATGCCGCGGGCCACCAGGTTGAGGATCATGACGAACGCGATCAGGACGAGTGCCGCGCCCCAGGCGCGCTCGACCGAGGCGTCGGTGCCGACCGCGTACTGCTGGTACACGTACAGCGGCAGTGACGACTGGGCGCCGTCGAACGGGTTCGGGTTGATGAGCTTCGTACCGAAGACCAGCAGCAGGATGGGCGCGGTCTCGCCCGTGATACGCGCCACCGCGAGCATCACGCCCGTGGTGATACCACCGATCGCGGTCGGCAGGACCACCTTGAGGATGGTCCGCCACTGGGGCACGCCCAGCGCCAAGGATGCCTCACGCAGCTCGTTCGGGACGAGCTTGAGCATCTCCTCGGTGGAGCGCACGACCACCGGCATCATCAGGATCGAGAGCGCCAGGGCGCCGGCGAATCCGGAGAACCCGAAGCCCAGCATCAGGTTCCACGTCGACAGGACGAACAGACCCGCGACGATGGACGGGATACCGGTCATCACGTCCACGAAGAAGGTGACGGCGCGGGCGAGCTTGCCCCGGCCGTACTCGACCAGGTAGACGGCCGTCAGCAGACCGATCGGCGTGGCGATCAGCGTGGCGATGGCGACCTGCTCGATGGTGCCGAGCAGCGCGTGGTAGACGCCGCCGCCCTTGTCCGTGTCCAGGAGTCCGCTCATCGAGTGGGTGAGGAAGTACCCGTCGACGACCGAGGCGCCTTTGCTGATGGTGGTCCAGGCCAGCGACAGCAGCGGGATGACGGCCAGGATGAAGCAGACCCAGACCAGGCTGGTCGCGACGTGGTTCTTGCCCTGGCGGCTGCCTTCGACCTTGGCGGTGATCAGATACGTACCGGCGACGAAGATCAGCGCGGAGATCAGACACCACTGGATCTTGCTGTCCAGCCCCGCCGTCAGGCTGATCAGCCAGCCCAGCGCCAGCGAGCCGACGGCGATGGCCAGGGGGGCCCAGCGCGGCATGCGCGCGTGGGAGAGCGAGCCGCCCGGCTCGGCGACCGCCGGACGCTTGTCCTGAAGCGTGTGGCTCATGCGTTGGCCCCCGAGTACTCCTTGCGGCGGGCGATGACCGCGCGGGCCGCGCCGTTGACCAGCAGTGTGATGAGGAAGAGGACCAGGCCGGAGGCGATCAGCGCGTCCCGGCCGAAGTCGTTCGCCTCGTTGAACTTCGCGGCGATGTTCTGCGCGAAGGTGCCGCCGCCGGCGTCGAGCAGATGGCCCGAGAAGATGAAGCTCGGCGACAGGACGACGGCGACGGCCATCGTCTCGCCGAGCGCGCGGCCCAGACCGAGCATCGAGGCGCTGATGATGCCGGAGCGGCCGAACGGCAGGACCGACATCCGGATGACTTCCCAGCGCGTGGCACCGAGGGCCAGGGCGGCTTCCTCGTGCATCTTCGGCGACTGGAGGAAGACCTCACGTATCACGTTGGTGATGATGGGCAGGATCATGATCGCCAGCAGGATGCCCACGGTGAACAGGTTGCGGGCGACACCCTCGTTGGTCTTCTCGAAGATGTAGGTCCAGGCGAAGTATTCGTTCAGCCACTTGTTGAGACCGTCGAGATACGGGACGAGGAAGACGGCGCCCCACAGGCCGTAGATGATGCTCGGTACGGCTGCGAGCAGGTCGACCAGGTAGGCGATCGGGGCGGCGAGCCGGCGGGGTGCGAAGTGCGAGATGAACAGCGCGATGCCGATGGCCACCGGGACGGCGATCGCCATGGCGATGATCGAGCTGACGACGGTGCCGAAGGCGAGTACGGCGATGCCGAACTGGGGCGGATCGCCCTGTGGGTTCCACTCGAAGTAGGTGAGGAAGTTCGCCTCGTCCTTCGAGATCGCGAGGACGGCGCGGTAGGTGAGGAACGCGGCGATCGCGGCCATGATGACCAGCAAGGTGATGCCGGATCCTCGGGACAGGCCCAGGAAGACCCGGTCGCCGACCTGTTTCTTTCCCTTGGGCGCGCCCTGGTCCTCAAGCGGTGGCGGTGGCGGTGGGGGGGAGTCGGGGGGTGCGGCTGCTGCTGTATCCATCGGTTTTCTCCGGTCTGCGGAGCCGGCTGGCGGCTCCCTGGCGGCGGTGCACCGGAAGACGTGGCCGGTCCCCGCCGAGCGGGGACCGGCCACGTCCGGGGGTCAGGACAGGGTGGGGACGATCTCGCGGACCTTGGCCGCGATCTCGGTCGGGAGCGGCGCGTAGCCGGCGTCGGCGAGGACCTTCTGGCCCTCCTCGCTGGCGGTGTAGTTGAGGAACGCCTTGACGGTGGGCAGGGTCTCGGCCTTGTTGCCCTTGTCGCAGGCGATCTCGTACGTCACCAGGATGATCGGGTAGGCACCCTCGGCCTTGGTGGCGTAGTCCAGGTCCAGCGCCATGTCGTTGCCGGTGCCCTTGACCTTGGCGGCGGCGATGGCCTTGGAGGCGTTCTCCGAGGTGACCTCGACCGGCGCGCCGGCGCCCGTGTCCATCTTGACGGTGGTGATGCTGCTGGCGGTCGCGTAGGAGAGCTCGAAGTAGCCGATGGCGCCTTCGGTGTCCTTGACGCTGGAGGCGACACCGGAGGAACCGCTGGCGGCCTGGCCGCCCTTGGCCTCCCAGGACTTCGAGCTGTCGTCGTAGTTCCAGTCGGACGGGGCCGCGGCCTTCAGGTACTTGTTCAGGTTCTGCGTCGTACCCGACTCGTCGGAGCGGTGGAACGCCTGGATCGCGGTGCTCGGCAGCGTGGCGTCGGGGTTGAGGGCCTTGATGGCCTTGTCGTCCCACTTCTTGATCTTCGAGTCGAAGATCTTGGCGAGGGTCGGGGCGTCCAGTACGAGGCTGTCGACACCGGGCACGTTGAAGCCGATGGCGACGGGGCCGCCGACCATCGGCAGGTTGATGCCCTGGCCGCCCTTGCAGACCTCCTTGGAGGCTGTGACTTCCTCGGGCTTCAGGGCGGAGTCGGAGCCCGCGAAGGCGACCTGGCCGTCCGTGAACTTGGTGATGCCGGCGCCGGAACCGTCCGCCGCGTAGTTGATCTCGACGCCGGAGCACGCCTCCTGGAAGTTCTTGATCCAGATGTCCATCGCGTTCTTCTGGGCGCTCGATCCGTTGGCAAGGACCTGGCCCGTGGCGCCGTCACACTTGATGTTCGAGGCTGCGGTGGTCTTGTCGCCGGAGCCGGAGCTCTCCGTGTTGTCGTCCGAGCCGCACGCCGTGAGAACCAGGGCGCCGGAGACGGCGAGGGCACCGAGCGCGGTGGCGCGCAGCCGGTTCTTGCGCTGAAGCTTCACTTCGGGTGTTCCTTCCAGAAGCCGCCGGTGTGCGGTGTACGCATGTGTGCGGCGGCGTGCGTCGAGGTGGTGGATCCGGCGGTATGCCGGTCACCGTGTAAGGCCGAAATTAGGCAGATCAGGTGAAGCCGCTGACGGATGGGGGTGAACGGGAGGTGAACCGTGACGGACAGCCTGGTGCGGCTCCGGCCGCGATCGGCGCCCGACACGGCGTGCCCGCCGAGAAAGTGCGTCCCATGGCTTCGGGGGTGGCGAACCGGGCGTTTCTCCTCGGGCCGCATCTGGTGCTGCGTATACCGCGTACGGAGGCGTTCGTCGCCGACCTGGTGAAGGAGGCGGCGGTGATTCCGGTGGCGCGGGCGGTCGGGGTGCGTACGCCCGCGCTCGTCACCTTTGATACCAGTTGTACGGACGCGGATGTGCCGTACATGGTGCTGGAGCGGGTGCCGGGGGTGGACCTCGCGGACGCGCCGGGCCCGTGCGACGCGGATGTCTTCCGGGTCTTCCGGGAGGTGGGGCGGGAGCTGGCGCGGCTGCACCGGGTGACGCCCGGGGCCGCGGGGGAGCCGGCCGGCGTCCCGGTGGAGTACGACCCCGAGGCCGACGCCCCGCACCGGCTGGTCGCCGATCTGCTGTCGGCCGGGATGCTGGACGCGGAGGCCGCGCGCTGGCTGCGGGGCTGGTTCGACCGGCTCGCGGAACGGATCCCCGGCGGCGGGGCGGCGCGCGTCCTGGTGCACGGCGACATCGCCCCGCAGAACCTGATGGTGACGGCGGGGCCGGGGCCGGTGGCGCTGACCGGGATCGTGGACTGGGGCGACGCGATGTGGGCGGACCCGGCGGTCGAGTTCGCCAAGACACCACTGCCGGGCGTCCCGGCGATGCTGGACGGCTACCGTGAGGAGGGCGGTGCCGTGTCTGGCGATTCGTACGCCTGGGAGGCCCGCGTCCTGCGCTACCACCTCACCTGGGCCCTCACCCGCCTGACCGACCCCACCCCGGTTCGCGGCGCACGCCACTGGACGGCACCCCCGGCCTCCCGCCTGCTCGGCCTCCTGCGCTTCTTCGCCTCGTCACCACCGGAGCCGTGGCGGGGGCTGGCGTAGCCGGTCGCGGGGTGCGAGCCCCAGGGCTCGAAGCGCCTGCCCGCCTCATTACATCCAACGTCCAACTCCCTCCCATGGGCGACTCGTTGAGGAGCGCCCACACTCGAAGGACCGGCGAGGGGCGTCGGTCCTTCGAGGGAGGGGGCGTGATGGGGGTTGTGCGAGAGGGCGTGCGGGTCGGTCGGTGGGTCGTCGGTGGGGTCGTCGGGGTGGCCGTGCTGGGGGTGGTCGGTGTGTTCGTGTTCGGGGGTGCGGGGTGGGGCACCGCGCCGTTTCGGGGGGAGGCGCAGGTGCGGGAGGACACCGTCGGGTCGGGGGCGTTTCGGCAGTCGACGTATCAGGAGTTCTTCGATCTGTGCGAGGCCGTGCAGAACGCCGAGGGCGCGATCCGCGTACTCGACGAGGAGCGGGAGTCCGCTTCGGATGTCCGTAAGACCCAGATCGATCAGTCCGTCACCGCGCTGAAGGTGACGCGGATCGAGTCGGTCAACGACTACAACTCCAAGGCCGCCCAGGAGCACCGCGCGCCCTTCCGGGACCGGGATCTGCCGTACCGGCTGGACGCCGGGGCCGACGACACGATCTGTGGTGCGGCATGAAGACGATCACTCGTACCGTCGTGGCGTCCATGGCGGCGCTCACTCTGGGGGTGGGGCTGACCTCCTGCGACGACGACTCCAGCCAGAGCAAGGAGACGAAGGCCAAGCAGAAGAGTTACGACCAGCTCGTGGCCAATCAGCCCGCCGGGAAGATGGAGTACTCGCCGACCCGCGAGGCCATCAACGAGTGGGTGAAGACCTGGGGCAAGCGGGGCAAGCTGAGTTACGTCTACATCCAGAACGCCAAGGGCGAGTACGGGTACTTCGTCATGAAGGGCATGCCGGTCGCGCGCTGCCAGATGCTCACGCCGACGGAGAAGGTGGACGCCTCCGCCAACGGCAAGGTGGTGGTGGCGCTGCCGGGTATGGACGGTACGTACTCGGCGGGCTCGATGTGCGACACGTACTACGGCTTCGATGCCACGACCGGCGTGTTCATGGAGTTCACCGTCGGGACGAACCAGTCGTTCTTCCTGTTCGACAAGCCCATGACCATGCCGGAGTACGCCAGCGCCCGACAACTCGGGCCGACCGCCGTTGAGGACGTCAGGAAGTGACCCGACGGGTCAAGGCAGCGCGCGCAGCAGCGTGTCGATCAGCAGGCGGTCGCGTGGTTGCGTCAGGCGGGTGCGGGCCGTGGGTGGGGGGAGCCAGAGGAGGCGGTCCACCTCGTGGTTCGGTGCGAACGCGCCGTCCGTCGCTTCCGCCGCCCAGTAGGTGACCTGCTTGGGGCGGCCGTTGGCCAGGTAGCTGACCGTGCCGAGGCGGGTGCCGGGGGAGCAGTGGTGGCCCGTCTCTTCCAGGACCTCGCGCAGCGCGCCCGCGAGCGCGTCCTCCGCGTGCTTCAGCTTGCCTTTCGGGAAGGACCAGTCGTCGTACTTGGGCCGGTGGACCAGGCAGATCTCCGTCCCGTCCGCCGCGTACGGGGACTTGCGCCACAGCACGCAGCCCGCCGCGAGGACCGGGCCGCCCGGCCCCGTCGTACTCATGCTGTCGTCACCGCCGTCCGCTGCCAGATCTGCTGGAAGTCGTAGCGCGCCGCCTCCACCTCGTGGCGCTGGTCCGCGTGCAGCACGCCCAGCGCGTACGCCGTCGCCGGGGCGATCCGCGGGGTGCGGGCCGCGTTCGCCGCGGCTGCCGCCGCCTCGGCCGCGTCGCGGTGCCGGTCCAGCGCGCGGCCCGCCTCGGCGAACACCGGGTCGGGGGAGCCGTCGGGGTGGCGGACCTCCTGGGCGTAGCGGTGCAGTCGCAGCAACAGCCGCACCTGGTGCCACGGGGCGTCCTGGGCCTCGCCGTCGGAGGGCGTGGCGAGGCCGTGGACCAGGGCTTCCGCGTTGTACGGGTGCGCGGCGCGCGCCAGGGGCAGCGCGGCCACCGCGTCGAGCAGCCGCCGTTCGGCCCCGCCCTGCGGCCCCGTCAGGATCTCGGTCGCGGGCGCGCCCGCGACGGGCGCCAGCGGCACCTCGGAGGCCAGGACGGCGACGGCGTCGGCCACCGCGTGGAAGCGGGACGAGCCCAGCGCCTGGAGCGCCGCCGAGTGCGACCGCGTACGCGCGAGCGTCAACTGCCGCTCCAGCAGCGCCCCGGCGCGCGACGCCCCGACCGTCAGCGCGCCCGCAGCCGCCGAAGCGCTCTCGGCGTTACGGGCGGCAGGCACCGCGCCCGCTCCCGACAGTCGCGCCAGCGCCGACACCAGCCGGTGCAGCCGCGCCGTGCACGCGTACTCCTGCGCGAGTGTGCCGGACAGCCAGCCCAGTTCCGTACGGAGCTGGTCCGCCCACACCGGGTCCAGCAGCACCCGGAAGGTGTGCAGGCTGCCCCCGATCCGCCGGGCCGAGCGCCGCAGCGCGGACGCGGCGTCCTGCGCCGCCGCCGTGTCCGAGCCGCTTTCCCCGTACAGCCGCAGGCTGCGCAGGAAGTCCCCGCACCGGGTGTTCAGATACCCGGCGAGCACCTGCCCGGCCGTTGCCTCGAAGGCGTCGCCGGAGTGGGCCGGCCGAGCCGTGCCCACCGAGCCGGCGGAGTCTGTTTCATGGTGCTGCACGCCGGCGCCTCCGGGCGTCAATGAGCATTTCCTGTACGTGCCGCAGCGGCTGTCCGTCCGCGTCGACGGAGTGCCGGGTCCAGTTGCCGTCGGCGCCCAGATGCCAGGAGGCGGTGGTGTCCGCCATGCCGGTCTCCAGAAGCCGGCTGATGGACGCGCGGTGCGCCGGGTCGGTGACCCGGACCAGTGCCTCGATACGGCGGTCGAGGTTGCGGTGCATCATGTCGGCGCTGCCGAACCACACTTCGGGCTCGCCGCCGTTGCCGAAGGCGAAGATCCGCGAGTGTTCGAGGAAGCGGCCGAGTACGGAGCGCACCCGGATGTTCTCCGACAGGCCGTGCACGCCGGGGCGTACGGCGCAGATGCCCCGCACCCAGATGTCCACCGGTACGCCCGCCTGCGACGCGCGGTAGCACGCGTCGATGACCGCTTCGTCCACCATCGAGTTGACCTTGATGTGTACGTAGGCGGGGCGGCCCGAACGGTGGTGCGCCGCTTCCTTGTTGATACGCGTGATCAGCCCGTCGCGCAGCGACTTGGGCGCGACCAGCAGCCGGCGGTAGGTCTCGCGGCGCGAGTATCCCGACAGCCGGTTGAAGAGGTCGGACAGGTCGGCCCCGACGTGCGGGTCGGCCGTGAGCAGACCCATGTCCTCGTAGAGCCGTGCCGTCTTCGGGTGGTAGTTGCCGGTGCCGACATGGCTGTAGCGGCGCAGGGTCTCGCCCTCCTGCCGGACCACGAGCGACAGCTTGCAGTGCGTCTTGAGCCCGACCAGCCCGTAGACGACATGGCAGCCGGCCTCTTCGAGCTTGCGCGCCCACTTGATGTTGGCCTGTTCGTCGAAGCGGGCCTTCAGCTCGACGAGGACCAGGACCTGCTTGCCCGACTCGGCGGCGTCGATCAGCGCGTCGACGATCGGCGAGTCGCCGGAGGTCCGGTACAGCGTCTGCTTGATCGCCAGTACGTCCGGGTCGCCCGCCGCCTGCTCCAGGAACGCCTGGACGGAGGTGGAGAACGAGTCGTACGGGTGGTGCAGCAGTACGTCGCGCTCCCGCAGCGCCGCGAAGATGTCCGGCGCCGACGCCGACTCCACCTCCGCGAGGTCACGGTGCGTGCCCGCGATGAACTTGGGGAATTTCAGCTCCGGCCGGTCCAGCTTCACTATCCCGAACAGCCCGGTCAGATCCAGCGGCCCCGGCAGCGGATACACCTCGGCGTCGGACACCTTCAGCTCACGCACCAGCAGGTCGAGCACGTACGGGTCGATCGACTCCTCGACCTCCAGACGCACCGGCGGGCCGAAGCGGCGCCGCATCAGCTCCTTCTCCAGCGCCTTGAGCAGATTCTCCGCGTCGTCCTCCTCCACCTCCAGGTCCTCGTTGCGGGTGACCCGGAACATGTGGTGCGCCAGGACCTCCATCCCGGGGAACAGCTCCTCCAGGTGCGCCGCGATGACGTCCTCCAGCGGCACGTACCGCTGCGGGGACGCCTCCAGGAAGCGGGTCAGCAGGGGCGGGACCTTGACGCGGGCGAAGTGCCGGTGGCCGCTGACGGGGTTGCGGACGACGACCGCGAGGTTGAGGGAGAGCCCGGAGATGTACGGGAAGGGGTGCGCCGGGTCCACGGCGAGCGGCGTCAGGACGGGGAAGATCTGCTGCCGGAACAGGGTGAACAGCCGCGCCTGCTCCTTCTCCGTGAGGTCGGCCCAGCGGATCAGGTGGATGCCCTCGTCGGCGAGCGCGGGGGAGACGTCCTGCTGGAAGCAGGCGGCGTGCCGGGCCATGATCTCCCGCGACCGGGTCCAGATCAGGTCGAGGACCTCACGGGGCTGGAGCCCGGAGGCCGAACGGGTGGCGACGCCGGTCGCTATCCGCCGCTTCAGGCCGGCGACGCGGACCATGAAGAACTCGTCCAGGTTCGACGCGAATATGGCGAGGAAATTCGCCCGTTCGAGTAGCGGGGTGGCCGGGTCCTCGGCCAGTTCCAGCACCCGCTCGTTGAAGGCGAGCCAGCTCCGCTCGCGGTCGAGGAAGCGGCCCTGGGGCAGCTCGCCGCCCTGCGGGTCGTCGTCCTGGTCGTACGAGTCGAGGTCGGCGTCCAGGTCGGGCTCCAGATCGGACACCGCGGCGGCCACCGTGTGCGGCCGGTGTGCGGCGATGGATCCGACGGACGGTTGCGGGTGGACCGGGGACTCGGCAGGCTGCTGGCTCATACCTCCATTGTTCCGCGCGGAGGGCACGACGGGCGCGTCGGAGCCGGCGGGGGCGAGGCGGAACCTGCCGTTCGCGGTGGGGGGCACAGCGGGCTGCATTCCGAGAGGGTCGCAAGCGCGTCTGAATGGCCGGTAACGCGGACATGACGTGCAGGGAAGCGGGGCGGGGCGTGGCGGGGGCGTGGCGGGGCACGTGGTGGCGGTGCGGTGGGGCGGCGGGCGGGATCGTACGAGGTGAACGGCCGGGGTGGGCGTACGAGGTGAACGGCCGGGGTGGACGTACGGGGTCCCGCCCACCCCCGTGGCGCGGGCGGGACTCCGGGTGATCGGGCGTTCAGCCGTGGACGCGGCGCAATACCTTGAACGCGGCGAAGACGCACGCCGCGGCGAGCAACAGCACGAGGCCGGTCTCGACGAGCTGGAGCGGCCAGAAGTGCCCTTCGGGGTGGTAGTCCACGAAGCCGGAGACGTTCGCGGTATGCGGATCGCACGGCGATTTCGAGAGGCCCATGTCCCAGCACTGTTCGTAGGTCATCCGGCTGCCGTCGGGCAGGACGACGCCTCGCTGTGTGATCCAGGTACCGGCCGAATCCGCCTGGGGGCCGCCCATCGCGTCCCCCTCGGCCGTGAGCGTCGGCCACAGGTGGGGCCGGACCCGGGTGAAGAGCAGCCCGACCCCCGCCGTGGCGACCAGGCCGGCGGCCATCGCCGGGAGGGTGCGGCGTACGAGTACGGCCGCGAGCGCGCCGACGGCGACCGCCAGCAGGACATAGCCGACAGCGGTCACCCCCAGGGCGGGGAAGGCGCCGGTGTCGCCCCAGAACATGGACGGGTACAGGGCCCCGAGCGGCTCGCTGTCGATGTAGGACCTGCTCCCGCGGAAGATGATGACCAGCAGGACGGTGCCCGCGGTGGCGACCACGGCGGCGCAGACGAGCCGGATGGCCAGCCAGCGGGCGGGCGACACCGACTGGGTCCAGGCCAGCCGGTACGTGCCCGAGTCCAGTTCACGGGCGATCAGCGGACCGGCGGTGAACGCCACGACGAGCAACGGCAGCAGGACGGCCGTGCCCGCGAGGTAGTTCTCCGCCCAGCCGAACCAGCCGGCCGCGTTCGTCGTCGCCCTGCACCCCTTGCCGCAGCTCACCTCGAACCCCGCCGAGCCGACCCAGATACGGGCCGAGACCCAGCAGCCGACGGCGAGAATGACGACGAGCAGTGCCGTCCACAGCGCGAGGCGGTGCTGCCGTACGGCGACCCAGGCCGGGCCGCGTGGTGTCAGCGTGCTCATGCCGTCACCGCCACGGGCTGCTCGGTGCCGCGTGATTCCGCGCTCGGCGTGAGCAGGACGGGCGCGCCCGGGGAGCGCAGATGGGCGAGCAACAGTTCCTCCAGGGAAGGTTCCACGGTCTGCCAGTCGTGGGCGACCGGTCCGTCGGGGCGGATCAGCGCCGTGAGCTGGCGGCCGGTGGTGCGGGAGTCCACGACGGTGTGCGGTGCCAGGTCGCGTACGGGGCCGGTGACCAGTCGGTGCGCGGTCAGCAGGTCCTCGGTCTCGCCGCCGAGGCGGATCCGGCCGCCGTCGAGGAGCAGCAGGTAGTCACAGGTGCCCTCCAGCTCGGCGAGGATGTGCGACGACATCACGACCGTGGTGCCGTTCGCGGCGGCCTCGGCCATGAGCGTGCCCATGAGGTGGTGGCGGGCGAGCGGGTCCAGGTCGGCCATCGGCTCGTCCAGGAGCATGAGTTCGGGCCGCTTGCCGAGCGCGAGGGCGAGCGCGACGCGGGTGCGCTGGCCGCCGGAGAGCGTACGGACGCGTACGCCGGGGTCGAGCCGTCCCTCGGTGACGATCCGTTCGGCGGCTTCGGCGTCCCAGCGGGCGGGGTTGAGCTCGTACCCCATGCGCAGGGTGTCGCGGATCGTCAACTGCCGGTACAGGGGCTTGTCCTGGGCTACGTACGCGATGCGTTCGCGGGCGTCGCCCGGTCGCTCGCCGAGGATTCGGACGCCGCCCTCGGTGGCCGGGAGCAGTCCGGCGGCCTGGGCGAGGAGGGTGGACTTGCCGGCGCCGTTGGGGCCGACGAGGGCGCAGATACGGCCCCGCGGGATCCGGAAGGAACAGTCGCGCAGGGCCCAGCCGCGCCGTTTCCCGTAGCGCTTGCCGAGGCCGGTGGCCTCGATCGCGGCGGCTGTCATGAGCGTTCCCCCTGGTTGTGGTGTTCCGTGTTGAAGCGTTCCGTGAGGACGGAGTCGAAGAGGGCGGACAGGTCGTCCCTCTCCAGCCCTCCGGCGCGGGCCCGTTCGGCCCACGCGGTGAGTTCGGCGCGCAGTTCGGCCCGCAGCGGGCTGTCGGCGGCGCCGCCGCCGAGGGTGCCGCGTACGAAGGTCCCCAGCCCGCGCCGCCCTTCGGCCAGGCCCTCGCGTTCCAGTTCGCGGTAGGCCTTGAGGACGGTGTTGGGATTGATGGCCGTGGCCTCCACGACCTCACGTGCCGTGGGCAGTTTGTCGCCGGGCTCCAGCAGGCCGAGCCGCAGGGCCTGTTTGGTCTGCTGGACGATCTGGAGGTATGTGGCGACACCGCTGCGCCGGTCGATGCGGTATTCGATCACCCGCAAGCACCCTTTCACTAGGGAAGTAGTGAAAGCATGGGTCGAAGAAGGGGCGGTGTCAACTTCACCGCCCCTTCGCCTACTTGACCTGGTGCCGGACGGTCCTACGTCTCCGTGCGGTACATGAGGTCCACCTCGTGCGTCACGAAGCCCAGGCGCTCGTACACCGTCACCGCCGCCGTGTTGTCCGCGTCGACGTACAGCATCGCGACCGGCAGACCCAGCGACGCCAGGTGCCGCAGCCCGATCGCGGTGAGCGCCTTGCCCAGTCCGGAGCCCTGCGCGTCGGGGCTGATGCCGACGACGTACACCTCGCCGAGCTGTTCGGCGGCGTGCACCTTGGTCCAGTGGAAGCCCACGAGCCGGCCGTCCCGCTCGGCCAGGAAGAAGCCCTTCGGGTCGAACCACGGCTCGGCCTCGCGGTCGGCCAGATCGCGCTGGGTGAGTCCGCCCTGCTCGGGGTGGTGGGCGAAGGCGGCGGCGTTGACGGCGAGCCAGGCGGCGTCGTCCTGGCCGGGTACGAAGGTACGGACGGTGACCCCGTCGGGGAGGACCGGCTCGGCGATGTCCAGCGGCTCCAACGGCCGCCGCAACTGCCGCAGTTCACGGAACATGGTCAGTCCGAGCACCTGCGCCAGATGCCGGGCGGCCGACTTGCCGCCGTGCGCCCACACCCGCAGCCGCTTCCCGGACGCGGCCAGCAACGCGGCCCCCAGCGCCCGCCCGTGCCCGCGCCCCCGGTGCGAGGGATGCACGACCAGCTCGGCGGCCGGCGCCTCGATGGGATCGGTGTCCTCGAGCTGGCCGTAGCCCGTCAGCTCCCCGCCGACGGTCAGCAGAAAATGCCGCACCCCGGCCCTCGGCCCCCCGCGCAACTGCAACCGCCCCTGCTCGGACACGGCCTGCACCCCGTCGGAACGGGCCGCGTCGTCGAGCAGCGCGAGTACGTCCCGTGCCTGCTCAGGGGTGATCTCGTCAAGGGTGTCGATCTGCCGGCCCGGGTCGAGGGCTGCCGTATCAGTCATGCGTCGAGAGTACGGCGCACCACCGCGTTCCCCGGGGTCCCGGTTTCGGGGTCCCGGTTTCGGGTCCCGGATTCGGCGGGCACTTGGCCAACAGCCTGTTGGCCAATTGGCCCCGCTCGGGCACGCATCCGCCGTACGGGTGATACGCGGTAAACCACCCGTTGACGGGCATTGGCAACCAGGTCGTAACCAGAAGGCCCCTGTTGCTCTACGCGCGTGGACTCTAGGCTGCCGCTCGCAGCTACTCTCCTTCACACAGAACTTACAAGCGGAAGCCACAAGGGGACCGATGTCAGCGACACCGCAGAAAAATCGCGCGGCCCGGCGGGTGCTCGCCGCCGTGGCCGGGCTTGCCACACTGGGCGCTCTCGCCGCCGCCGCGCCCGCAGCCGCCGGGGCGCAGAGTCATGGGAAGGGGCACACCAAGCCCCGCACCGTGGATGTCCAACTGCTGTCCTTCAACGACCTGCACGGGAACCTGGAGCCGCCGGCCGGGTCCGCGGGCAATGTGAACGAGATCCAGGCCGACGGCACCGTCAAGGCCGTTCCGGCCGGTGGCGTCGAGTATCTGGCCACCTCGCTGCGCGACGCGCGCAAGGGCAACCCGTACTCCATCACCGCCGCCGCCGGTGACATGGTCGGCGCCAGCCCGATAATGTCCGGCCTGTTCCACGACGAGCCGACCATCGAGGCGCTGAACAAGATCGACCTCGACGTCACGTCCGTGGGCAATCACGAGTTCGACGAGGGCTCCGCCGAGCTGACCCGCCTCCAGAACGGTGGCTGTCACCCGACAGGCGGCTGCTACGAGAAGGGCAAGAAGTTCGAGGGCGCCGACTTCCCCTACCTGGCGGCCAACGCCACGTACGAGAAGACCGGGAAGCCGGTCCTCAAGCCCTACACCGTGTGGAAGAAGAACGGCGTCAAGGTCGGCTTCATCGGCGTGACCCTGGAGGGCACCCCGAACGTCGTCACCGCCGAGGGCGTCAAGGGCCTGAAGTTCCACGACGAGATCGAGACCGTCAACAAGTACGCCAAGGAGCTGGACCGCCAGGGCGTCAAGTCGATCGTCGCGCTCATCCACGAGGGCGGGGCCCCGGCCTCCACCTCGTACAACTACGACTGCGACAGCCCCGGCCCCGGTGACGGCATCTCGGGTCCGATCGCGGACATCGCGAAGGGCATCACGCCGAAGGTCGACGCGCTGGTGACGGGCCACACGCACCAGGCGTACGCGTGCACCATCCCCGACCCGGCGGGCAACGACCGCATGGTGACGTCGGCTTCGTCGTTCGGCAAGGTCTACACGGACACCACGCTCACCTACGACCTGCGGACCAAGGACATCGTCCGTACGAGCGTGGAGTCGGCCAATCACGTCGTCAGCCGTGACCAGGCCAAGGCCACGGACATGACCGACCTGATCAAGCGGTGGAACGCCACCGCCGCGCCGATCGCGAACGCCCCGCAGGGCTTCATCTCCGCCGACATCAACGGCCGTGGCTCCACCGAGCTGGAGAAGCCGATCGGCAACGTCATCGCCGACGCGCAGCTCGCGGGCACGGCCGCGGCCGACAAGGGCGGCGCGCAGATCGCGTTCATGAACCCCGGCGGTATCCGCTCCGACCTCGTGTACGCCGCCTCGGGCAGTGAGGGCGACGGTGTGGTGACGTACGGCGAGGCGTTCACCGTCCAGCCGTTCACCAACATGCTGAACGTCGTGGACCTCACCGGCGCGCAGATCGTCACCGCGCTCCAGCAGCAGGTCAGCGGCTCCAACGCGGCGTCCATCAAGATCCTCCAGGTCTCGAAGGGCTTCACCTACACCCTGGACCTGACCAAGACGGGCGCCGAGCGGATCGTCACCGACTCGGTGAAGCTGGACGGCGTGGCGCTGGACCCGGCGAAGACGTACCGCGTCGCGATGAACGAGTTCCTCGGCGGCGGCGGCGACGGCTTCCCGGTCCTGGCCCAGGGCGCGAACAAGCTGGTCGGCGCGTCCGATCTGGACCTGTTCAACGCCTACCTGGCGGCGAACTCCTCGGCCACCGCGCCGCTGGCGCCCCCGGCGACGGACCGGATCACGATCATCAAGTAGTCACCCGTACGCGGAGGGTGGGGCGGTGGGACGGATACTCGTCCCGCCGCCCCACCCTCGCTTCACACAGTTGTCGCGTCACACAGTTGTCGGGAACGCGAACCGCACCCCCGTCGCCTCCTCCGACAACTCCCACAGCCGGCGCCCCGTCTCCGCGTCGGCCGCCGCCGGTGCCAGTGGCACCCGCGTCGGCGCCCCGCGCAGCTCCGCCGGGCCGCCCGGCCCGATGAACTCCCCGCTCTCCACGTCCGGTTCGGTCGCCGCGTACAACTGCGGCAGCGCGCCCCGCTCCGGGCTCTGCGCCAGCAGCGGGTTGCCGATACGCCCGAACACCACCCGCCACAGGCCGATCGGCGCGCTCGTCTGGAGGTTGGTGGCGGTGTAGCCGGGGTGCGCGAGCACGCTGCGCACCGGGCTCCCCGACTCGCCGAGCCGCCGGTGGAGTTCGTGCCCGAAGACGGCGTTGGCGAGCTTCGACTGGTTGTAGAACCCCATGGCCGAGTAGCGGCGCCGCCCGGTGATGTCGTCGAACTGGATGCCGGCCTTGCGGTGGTTGACCGAACTCACCGTGACCACGCGCGGATCGCGCCCGGCGCCCCCGCCCCCCGCCGTCAGCGCACCGAGCAGCAGCCCGGTGAGGGCGAAGTGGCCGAGATGGTTGCAGGCGAACTGCGACTCGTGGCCCTGCGGGCTCAGCGAGCGGGGCGGCGCCATCAGGCCGGCGTTGTTGACCAGTACGTCCAGCCGCGAGTGGTCGGCCCGCAGCCGATCGGCGAAGGACCGGACGGATTCGAGGTCGGCCAGGTCGAGTTGGCGTACCTCAAGACGGGCGCCCGGTTGTCCGGCGGTGATGTCCGCGACCGCCCGGCGGCCCTTCGCCTCGTCGCGTACGGCGAGGATCACCTGCCCGCCCCGCCGGGCGATGGCCCGGGTGGTCGCCAGACCGAGGCCGCTGTTTGCTCCGGTGACGACGAACACCCGGCCGGCCTGGTCCGGGATCCGGTCGGCGTTCCAGTGTGGATGCTCTCTCATGCGGCACAGATTGCCTCGCATGGCATTGAGTGTCAAGGTGCTACTGAGTGCCATGTATGGCATGGCGCGCTATGCTTGCCGGGTGAGTACGCGACCTGGACCCGAGAACCGACCCGAAAGCAGCCTGGCCGAGCGCAAACGCCAACTCGTCTCGAACGAACTGACCGAAGCGGCGCTTCAGTTGCTGGCGCTGAAGGGGTTCGACGCCGTCACCGTCGACGAGATCGTGACGGCCGCCGGAGTGTCCAAGCGGACGTTCTTCCGGTACTTCGCGTCGAAGGAGGACGTGGTCGTCCAGTTCCTGGCCGACATGGGCGCCGGCATCCACGCGGAGCTGGCGTCCCGCCCCGCCGACGAGCCGCCGTCCGTCGCGCTGCGGCACGCGGTCTGGGTCGCCATGGCCGCCTGCGCGAACGACCGCTCGGGCCGCCCGGGGCACCCGGACCACGCCGAACGGGTGCTGCGTGTGGTGCGGCTGATCCTCAGCACGCCCGCCCTGCGCGCCCGCTTCCTCGAACGACAGGCGCAGTGGCGCGACGACCTGTCGGTGGAGCTGGCGCGCCGTCTGGGGCTCGACGCGGAGGCGGATCTCTACCCGCGACTGGCCGCCGGGACGGCGATCACGGCGTTCGACGTGGTGCTGCGACGGTGGAGCACGAGCGACGGTACGCAGGACCCGGCGGCCCTGACAGACCGGGCGTTCGCCGTGATCGCCCCGGCCCTGGACGCGGCCGGACCGGGGTGAAGCCGTCCGACGGGGCCGGACGACCGGTACGGGTTACGGGCGGTGCGCGGCGAGTCTCGTCGTGAGTTCGTCCAGGTCGGTCACGAACCAGACGTCCCGGCCCCGGTTCGCCTCCCGTACGAGATCGGGCAGCGCCACGCTGGCCCGCAGATGGTGCGAGATGTCGCCGACAACCGCCAGCCGCAGCCGGTAGTTGGCGAGCTTCTGGAGGATCGCGCCGGCGACCCCGCTGCTCAGGTCGTAGAAGCTGTCCTCGAACCGCCCGGCCGGGACCGCGACCAGTTCGGCGCCCTGGAAGGCCGCGCCGACGAGGTGGTCGAGCGCGTCCTGCTCGGTGGCGATCGGGGCGCCGTCCGCGTCGCAGACCAGCACCTGTACGCCGTGGTGCTCCACGAGAAGATCAGGCACCGTCCGACTCCCAGCCTTCGGTGGGCAGCAGGTCGTTGCCCGGTCCGAGCACGCTGCCGAGCAGATGCAGCAGATCGGCGGTCTCGGCGGTGTCGCCGAGGATCACGATCTTCATACGGGCCCGCTCCTCGTCGTAGACGGTCTGGATACGCAGGGAGTGCGCCGGGCCCCGTGCGGACTGCGCGGTCGCGGTGACGAAGGTGCTCAGCCGGCTCGCGGCGTCGGGCCCGAGCGAGTCGATCTGCACGATGCTCGACACCTCCACGTGCCGCCCGCGTGGCACGTCGGCCGCCGCCGATTCCCCGGCCTCCGGGGCCGGGGAATCGGCGCCGGTCAGCGCCTCGAAGTCCGCCCGGCTGATGCGGTACTGCTTACCGATCCGCACGGCTTTGAGCCGCCCGTCGCGCACGTAGTTCCGCACCGTACGCACATGCAGCCCCAGCATCTCGGCGACCTCGCCGACCGAGTACAGCTCGCGCTCGCGGTCTCCACTCTCCATGTGTATGAATGCTACCTCAAACTACCCTGACCTGACCCCAGAGAAGGAAAATGGGGAAAGTAAGGAACTAGAGGGAAGGTTCGAGCGTACAGCTCGAAGCCGCCGGAGATTCAGCTCGGGGATGGGTGAGTACGCGTCACTCATCGCTGACGCTGTCTCCCGGGTCCGACAACGGCCGCGTACGAGGCCAGCCCGTCCGCGCGTTCCTCCTCGTCGCCGTCCCGGTGTGCGGCGAGGGCCTGTTGGAGGGCGAAGGAGGCGCGGATCGTGGCGATCCGGTCGTGCAGTGCGTCGTCCGACCAGGCTCCCAGCCGGAGCACCCGCGCCAGGAACTCCTCACCGTGGCCGGCGCCGATGGCCGCGAGGTCTTCGGCCGGGTCGCCGAGCGCGGCCTCGTCCCAGTCGACCACGCCACCGAGCCGGGGCAGCCCGCCCCCGGTCCCTCCGGTACCCCCGGTACCCGCGGTCCCCCCGGCCTCCCACAGCACGTTCTCCGGTCCGAGGTCGCCGTGCACCACCGCTCCCGTGAGATGCGGCAGACCGACGAGCGCGGTCAGCTCCCGCTCCGCCCGGCGGCGCCCGCTGTCGGACATCAGCACGTACAGCTCCTCCCGTACACCCGCCGCGAACCGCCGCCACCCGTCCTCCCGCGCGTGCGGCAGCGCGGCTCGTACCGTACGGTCGGCGCCCGCCTCCGACAGCCCGGCCAGCAGCGTCGCGTACTGCCCTGCCACGGCCTCGGCCACGGCGGAATCCCGGAGCGCGTCGTCGGTCAGCGGCGCGCCCGGAACCCGGCTGAGCACGAGGAAGGGCACATCGTCGGCAGTGTCCCCGCTCGCCAGCAGAGGCTCAGGCGTACGGAAGCCGAGACCCAGCCCCGCGAGCACGCGCAGCACCGCCGCCCGCGCGGGCAGCCGGCGGGCCGCCGCCTCGGTGCGGGGAAAGCACACGACACGGTCCGCGCCGAGCACCACCTGGTGGAACTGCCCCTGGCGGACGTCGAGTTCGGCCGGGTCGTCATCGGGCAGCAATCGGCCGAGCAGAGCCGCTGTCCCCATCGTCATCAGATGAACCTTCCTGTTCGGGCGCGCCGGGCAGCCCATGCGGTGCGCTCGGTGTGGCAAGCCCTCACCCCGCGCCCTCGCCGTTCTGGTGCCCCCGGCGGGCGTCACGGTCGAAGATGCCCAGCACCTCGCACGGCCCGCCCTCCGCACCGATCGCGTGCGGAAGCATCGTGGGGAACTCCGCCGCCTGATTGGTCTCCACCCGAAGGCGGCGGTTGCCCAGCAGCAGGATCGCGGTGCCGGAGAGGACGACGAGCCATTCGTGGCCGGGATGGGCACGCATGCCGGAAGGGCTGTCGGGCGGCGGGTCCGTCATCCGCTGGCGTACGACCGTCAGGTCCGGGGCCGCCCGGACGGGCCAGCGCATCTGCTGATGGGCGGCGTCGATGGTCGGGCTGGAGATGACGTCGTCCGCCGCCGTCTCCACGAGCTGGTCGAGCGAGGTGTCCAGCGCGCGGGCGAGGGTGACGAGCTGGTCCAGGGCGAGGCGGCGCCGGCCGGTCTCGATCCGGCTGAGCGTGGAGGGACTGAGCCGGGCCCGGGTGGCCAACTCGTCCAGGGACCAGCCCTGCGCCATCCGCAACGCGCGGATCCGCTTGCGTACCAGGCTGTCCAACTCACTATCGTCTTGCGTCATAGGCAATATTCTATGTCCTATCCGCAATCTGCGCCTACGTTTTTAACGCGTAAGGATCCGCTCAACGCAACCCACGCGCCGCAAGGAAGGGCCACGCCCATGTCTGAGACGACCGACACGAACACTGACACCGACACGAACACCGACACCGAGTACGAGACCGTCGACGCCGTGGTGATCGGCGGGGGCGCCGCAGGACTGAACGGCGCGCTGATGCTCACCCGCTCCCGCCGCTCGGTCGTCGTGATCGACAGCGGCACGCCCCGCAACGCGCCCGCCGAAGGCGTGCACGGCCTGCTCGGCCGGGAGGGCATCGCGCCGGCGGAACTGCTGCGCCTGGGGCGGGAGGAGGTACGCGGTTACGGCGGCCGGATCGTGTCGGGCGCGGTGACCGACGCCGTACCGATCGACCCCGCCGCCGAAGGCGATCCGCGCTTCGCCGTGACCCTGGCGGACGGCAGCGTCCTACGGGCCCGCCGACTGCTGGTCGCCACCGGGGTACGTGACGTACTGCCCGACGTCGCCGGGCTGGCCCGGCACTGGGGGCACGGGGTGGTGCACTGCCCGTACTGCCACGGCTGGGAGGTACGGGACACGGCCATCGGCATCCTGGCCGGGGGCCCGCCCTCCGTCCACCAGGCGCTGCTGTTCCGGCAGTTGACCGAGGACCTGGTCTACTTCACACGCGGCACGGACCTGGACGACGACACCCGCGCGCGCTTCGCGGCGCGCGGCATCCGCGTCGTGGACACCCCGGTGGCGGCGGTCGAGCCCACTGAGGATGGCGGTATCGCGGGCGTACGGCTGACGGACGGGCAGTTCGTCGCCCGCCGGGTCCTCGTGGTCGCGACCGCGACGTGGGCCCGCGCCGACGGACTCGCGGGACTGGGCCTGCCGATGGAGGAGCTGCCCGGCGGCATGGGCAGCCGCTTCGTGACCGGCACGGCGGGCACCACGTCCGTTCGCGGTGTGTGGGTGGCCGGGAACGCCACCGACCCGACCGCCCAGGTCGGACCCTCGGCGGTGGCCGGTGCCCTGGCAGGAGCGCACATCAACGCGGACCTGGCGACCGCCGACACCGCCGCGGCGCTCACCGCCGCGGCGTAGCGCGATCCGTCGAGGTCACCTCGACGGTCACCTCGACGGATCGCGGCTTACGCTCCCGGCATGACCAAGTTCTTCGCCACTGTGTGCCTGCCGCCGACCGCTCCCCGAAAGGTGCCACGGGCGGTAGCCGCCGCCATGGCGCCCTACGACATGAACCTCGGCGACGAGGGGAACCTCGTCGGCGAGTGGGACCGGTGGATCATCCATTCCGGCGCGGGCAACACCTACCTCGTATCGCCTCCGCACGACGGCGACCGAAGACTCGTGACGGCCAAGACCGTGCCACGCAGAAAGGCCGAGCTGGACCCCCTCGGACCGCTGGAATGCTACGGCGGTCCCCGGGGCCTGCTCGACTTCGACGCCATGCGCCGACGAGCGGTCCGCGACCATGACGCCCTGCTCGCCGCCTGGACCGAACTGACCGCGATACACCCGCCGGCCCGCCCGTTCACCGACTTCCTCGCCCGCCACGAGGCCGAGCCCGACACGTACTCCCTGGCTGACGCCAAGGAGGACCATCTGGCCCAGCCCCTGGTACAGGACGTGGCCCAACGGGCCGTCGCGGGAGACCCGCACTTCGGCATGTCGTTCCTCGTCAACGACCCGATCGCCTACTTCGCGCAGGAACACGGGGAAGCCCGGCTGTGGGCGGCCCAGTCCGCCGTGCCGCGCTACGGGCTGGTCAGGCTCGACGGCTCGTGGACGGACGCGAGTTCGGACGACGACCATTGGGAACAGACCAACCACTACCTCGACGGCCTCGACCCGGAGACCGTCGTCCTCGACGTGTACTGCCACTCCTGAGCCGGGCGCCCCCCACGCTCCTCAGCGGAGGTTGTCGCCCCAGCCGCCCTGGATCATCGTCTGGAACGCCCACGCTCCGCCCCGCTTGATCAACACGTCGGCGTAGCGGAGCTGTTGGGTCTCGCCCCCGGCCGTCGTCATGGTCGAGTCGGTGAAGACGACGACCATCGCGGAGCTGAGGAAGACGGGCGTACGGACGGAGTCGAACGTCAGGTCCCCGTCGTCCCCGCCCATCACCTGCGTCATCGTCGCGACGAACTGCTCCCGGTCCCACTGGGCCGACGCCCCGTCGCCCTCGGAGTTGTCGCTGACGAGATTGAGCGGAAAGACCGCGAGGTCCGCCATCCGCTCGATCTCGCGCTTGGCGCTGTGCGCGTCGTACGCGGCGAACCACGCGTCCACGGAGGCGAGTTCGTCGGGGCTGGGGGTGTAACCGGTGTCTGGCAGAAGGGCCATGCGCTGTCTCCCGTGCACGTATCATTGGTCAAGTTTGACTAGACCGCTCGCCCGGAGTGTATGTCAGCCTTTCCGACTAGTCAAACTTGATTAACCGCGTCAGACGGCCGGCGCGCACCGCCGCGAAAGCTCCGCGGCAGCCAGCTCGAAGGGGATTTCGGTCTGCTCGCCGCTGTCCATGTCCCGCAGGGTCACCGTCCCCGCCTCGCGCTCGCTCGCCCCGTAGATCACACAGAATCGAGCCCCTTGATCGCCCGCCCACTTCATCTGTCTGGCAAACTTTCCGCTCGACCCGAGGTAGATACCCGTACGGAGTCCGGTACGGCGGATCCGCTCCGCCAACTGGAAGCAGTCGGCCGACTGCTCCTCACCCATCACCGTGACCGCCACATCGATCTGTGAGTACTGCGCTTCGTCCGGCTGCGTCAGCAGGGGCAGGATGCGTTCGATGCCCAACGAGCCGCCGCACGCCGGTGAGTCCTTGCCCCCGAGGTCGCCGATGAGGCGGTCGTAGCGCCCACCGGAGGCGATCGATCCGGGTGTCCCCGGGGCGACGACCTCGAAGATGATGCCGGTGTAGTAGTCGAGTCCGCGTACGAGATTCGGCGTGAAGGCGATGCGTTCGGCGGGGATCGCGTCCTCGGTGAGTTCCAGCAGCCGGTCCACTTCCGCGAGACCGATCTGGCCGGTCCCACTGGATTTCAGCCGCGCCGTGACGCGCTCGACAGAATTCGTCGCGGTGAGGTCGTCCACCAACCCTTCCGCCGTCGCGGGCGGGAGACCACGGCCCGACACCAACTCGGCCACGACCGCCTCCGGAGAGAGCTTGTCGAGCTTGTCGAGGGTGATGAGCACCCCCGAACCGAGATCGTCCGGCACCTCGTAGGCATCCAGCAGGCCGAACAGCGCGTGCCGGGAGTTCAGGAGGAACCGGAACTCCGGGACCCCGAGCGCCGTGAGAGCGTCATACAGAGCCACGACAACCTCGGCATCGGCCAGCGGCGACGACGAGCCGACGATGTCCAGGTCGCACTGCACGAACTCCCGGAAGCGCCCCTTGCCGGGCCGGTCGGCCCGCCACACCGGAGCGATGGCGTATCGCTTGTACGGCGACGGGAGTTGGCTCCCGTACGCCGCCGAGGCGCGGGCCAGCGGGACCGTGAGGTCGTAACGCAGCGCGAGATCCGCCTCCCCGCTCGCCTCGTGCTCGCCGCGCCGCAGGATCTTGAAGATGAGCTTGTCGCCCTCGTCGCCGTACTTGCCGGTGAGCACGTCAAGACGTTCGAACGCGGGTGTCTGGAGCGGCTGGAAGCCGAAACGGCCGAACGCCGCCCGGATGGTCGCGAAGGCGCGCTCGCGCGTCTCGAACTCGGCGGCGAGGAAATCGCGGGTGCCGGACGCGGGGTCGAACTGCTTGGTGGGGGCCATGCGATGCATAGTCCCGGAACTCGGTTGCCCAGGGCAAAACTCACAAAGGGGGCTCTGCGGAATCGCTCGGCGGCTCCGGAGCCGGGTCCGGACCTGGGTCGGGAGCCTTGGGCCTGCGTGGGGTGGACGTGAAGACGACCGAACCGGCGAGTATCCCAAGGCAGATGGCCGGGATCAGGAAGTCCCACGGCGGCGGATGGAGGGCGGCGAGGTGGGTCATGTCGGTGAGTCGTTCCCGGCCAGGGTGAACCAGACGGCCTTGTGGCTGGGGGAGAGCCCTCCGTAGATGGTCGACCCCCACGTCTCGGCGACCCGGTCCAGCAGGAACACGCCCTGCCCGCAGCCGAGTTCGTACGCCGTGAGGGTGGTGTTCGGTACGGGCAGGGCCCAGGGCGCGTCGTCACTCACGTACACGGTGATCCGCTTCCGGTTGACGGCGACTGTCACCCCGATCCGGTGAGTTTGTGTATGCCGGTGTGCGTTCGTCACCAACTCCGTTACGCAGAGACGGGCGTCGTCGGCGAGGGCGTCGTGCCGGCTGACGTGGAGCAGGGTGTCGAGGAAATCCCGCGCGATCTTCGGCGCGGTGGCCGTGTTGGGCACGGCGAGTCGGTAGGTCTCACCGCCGTGAGGGGGCGGGGGCGGTACGGGAGTTGGGGTGGCGGTCATGGCGCCTTCTCTCCGCGATCGGTTGCGTTCGGTTGCCGCGTGATGTGGGTACCGTAGCGCAATGTCTCATTAGTGGTACACCGATGGCGCATTGAAGTTACTGTTGAACTACCGTTGCGGAGCGGGACACACTGGGACCCGACAAGATGGAGAGGTCGATGCCACCGAGGAAAGCGCCTACGGCGCGTCAGCGCCGACTGGGTACCGAGCTGCGCAGGATGCGGGAGCATGCCGGTCAGACGATCGCCGAGGCCGCCGACATACTCGGCACCGACCGCACCACCATCAGCAACACCGAATCGGGGCGGTTCGGTGTGAGCGGTGAGCGAGTACGTACCTGGGCCAACAGCTACCAATGTCCGGATGCGGAGTACGTCGACGCACTCGCCGACATGGCGGCTGAGCGCGGTCAAGGCTGGTGGGAGGAGTACCGCAACGAGTTGGTCAACATGGCCTTGGACTTGGCGGAGTTGGAGCACCATGCCGCCGGTATTCGGTCTGTCCAGATCATGCATGTGCCCGGTGTGCTTCAGACCGAGGACTATGTGCGCGCGGTCTACGAAGGAGCTGTGCCGGCGATCAGTCCCGCGCGCCTGCGGCGGCGGCTCTCGCACCGGTTGAAGCGCCGGGATGTGCTCGACCGCGACAACCCACCGGAATGCACGTTCCTCATTCACGAGGCGGCGCTGCGAATGACGTACGGCGGCGTCGATGTTGGTCGCAGCCAGCTCGACTACCTGTTGAAGGAGTCCGAGCGCGACAACGTCACGATCCGCGCGATCCCGTTCGCGGCGGGCGGTTTTCCGAACGCCGGTAGTTCGACGCAGTACGTGTACGGCGTGGTACCGCAACTCGACACTGTCCAGACGGATACCCCGAGCGGATCGGCGTTCCTGGATGCGGAGACACCGCTTGCGAACTGGCGGGCGGTGCTTGACCGCACCGAGGAGTGCTCGCTCGACCCGGACAGTTCGCGGGACTTCATCCGCGCAATCGCACAGCAACTATGAAGGCGTGAGAACGATGGAAATTCAGTGGCGTAAGTCCTCGAAGTCCGCAGACGACGAGGCTGACTCCTGCCTGGAGTTGGCGGAGCACGACGGCGAGATCCTGATGCGTGAGAGTGACCACCCTGGCGTGGTCATCCGCACCACCCGGGTCAAGCTCCGCGCCTTCCTTGAAGGTGCCAAGGAGGGCGAGTTCGACAACTTCGCCTGACGCGCGGCGCGTTCACGACGAACGGGCGGTTCCCACCGGCGCAGGTGGGGGCCGCCCGTTGGTGGTTTTCAGCCGGACGGTGTGTCAGAGCACGGCGAGCCGGTCCACCAGCAGCTTCACTCTCCGCTCGGTCTCCTCCGGCGGCAGCCGTCCCGTACGGGTCAGGGTGGCCACTCCGTGCAGGGACGCCCAGAACACCTCGGTGAACAGTCCCGGGTGGACGCCGTCGCCGGCGACCTCGCCGAGGCTTTCCAGCAGGGCGGCGAAGGCGTCCTTCAAGGGTTCCGGGGTGTCCTCCTGTGCGTACGCGAGGCCGCCGTCGAGCTGGAAGATGGCGTCGTAGACCGCCGGGTTGCGTGCGGCGAAGTCGAGGTAGGCGCGGGCGAGAGCGGTGACCTTGGCGCGGGGGCCGGCCGCGGCGGAGGTCGCGGTCCGCAGCGCCGTGGCCATCTCGGTGGCGCCCTGGAGGGCGACGGCGCCGATGATCTCGCGTTTGCCGCGGAAGTGGCTGTAGAGGACGGGCTGGCTGTATTCGATGCGCTCGGCGAGGCGGCGGGTGGTGACCGCGTCCCAGCCCTGCTGCTCGGCGAGTTCGCGGGCCGTCGCCACGATGAGGCGTTCGCGGTCCGCCCGTTCGCGTTCCTTGCGTTCCTGTACCGACATGACTCGATTCTAGCACCGCTAGACAATCGAGCGGCAGTAGTACTAGCGTTGCCTCATCGGCTAGCGGCACTAGATCCCAGGAGGGGTCATCATGCTCAGCACACTTGAGGTGTTCACCACCGTGATCGTCGGCGTGATGGTGGGGGTGGAGTTCTCCGTCGCCTTCGTCATGAACCGGATCTTCAACGCACTGCCCGAAGACAGTGGCCAACTCGGCCGCGCCCACGGGGGCCGGATGCTCGGCGCCGTGATGCCGGTCTGGTACATCGGCTCGCTCGTGCTCGTCGCGGTCTGGGCCATCGCCGGATGGCACGACCCCGGCGCCGGTCTCGTCGTCACCGCCGGCGTGCTTCTGATCGTCAGCGTGATCATGTCGATCCTGCTGCTCGTCCCGATCAACAACCGGGGCAAGACGTGGACCCCCGACAACCGGCCCGCCGACTGGAAAGAGCAGATGAACCGCTGGGACCGCTTCCACTACGTCCGCGTCGCCGTCATCATCGCCGCCTTCGCCCTGCTGGTCGCCGCCCTCGCCTGAGTGAACCCACTAACCGGATGCAGCCTCCGTTAGTGTTGCCGGATGATTCTTGTGACGGGAGCGACCGGCACCATAGGCCGGTACCTGGTAAGAGCACTGGCGGAGGCCGACGTACCCTTTCGCGCGCTGGTGCGGGACGCGGGCAAGGGTGAGGAGTTGGGCTGCGAGTTCGTCGTCGGGGACTTCGGCAATCCGGCCTCGCTGGCGTCAGCCTTGAAGGGTGTCGACCGTCTTCTGCTCAACAGCGGCGGCGCTCTCCCGGTGGCCGGACAGCAGCCCATGGTCCGACAGCAGACCGGTGCCATCGACGCGGCACGGACCGCCGGAGTCTCGTCGGTGGTGAAGGTGTCGGCGTGGCGGCCCGCTCCGGACGCGAAGCTGTCCGTACGCGGTCACTGGGAGATCGAGCGGCATCTCGAGGCGTCCGGGCTGCGATGGTCGTCACTGCAACCCACCGGCTATATGCAGAACTTCTTCACGGGGGAGGGCGGGTTCACCCACGGCGACGCCCTGGCAGGTCCTTACGGCGCGGGGCGGGTGGCGTACCTCGACGCCTACGACGTCGCCGCCTGCGCCGCCGCGCTGCTGACGGGCCCGCTCGGCGGCGGCGAGACCTACGCGCTCACCGGCCCCGAGGCGCTGACGCACGAGGAGATCGCGGCGAAGCTCGCCATTCCCTTTCACGACCAGACGCCCCAGGAGGCGGCCGAGGGGCTACGGGCGCAAGGGCTGCCCGGCTGGTTCGTGGATGACCTTCTGTGGCTCTATGCGGACATTTCGGCCGGCTCGATGTCCGAAGTGACGACGGCGGTGGGGGATCTGACGGGGCGTGCGCCGCGTACGTTCGCCGAGTTCCTGGCGAACCGCGCATAGCGCGGGGCGAGTTCCACGACCTCGCCTGGCGCGAGGCGCGTTCATGACGGGCGGTATCCACCGAAGCGGGTGGGACCGCCCGTTAATATTTCCAGTATCACTCGTTAGACGTAACACTCTTGATACGGGTCCGTCTCAAACGCTAGCGTTCGGCTCATCGGCCCCTGCTTCTGCGCCAGTTGGGGGCGATTCGAAGGGCTGCCCCCTGCTCGCCGCTCGTCACGCCGGCCACGAGCAGGGGGCGGCTACCGCCGCCGTACCCAGGAGGTCCCGGCATGCGTCAACCGTGGCAACCGTCGCAACCGCGTCAACCTGGGCCGCCGCTCGCCGCGTTCTGGTGTGAGCGGGTGGTGTACGAGTCGTTCGACCCCGACAGCGGTGCCGACATCTCGCGCTGCTCGATGCCCACTCCGGCCGAGGCCATCCACGCGATTCGCCTCGATGTGCGCGCGCTCATGGACATGCTGGCGCCCATCGAGCGGGAGCGGGCGCTGAGTTGGACGGGGCACGGCGGGTCGGTCGGGGCCGTCGCGGCGCTGCACCGGGGGGAGCCGTGCGGGTTCTCGCTCAGCAGTGAGGGGCGGTGGGTGGAGTGGACCGTACGGCCGTATCTGGTCTTCGACGTGCACCACACGTCTCTTCTGCCCCGAGCGTCGCTGCGGAACTGACGGAGCCGACGCCGCCGCCCATAAGACGTCCGCCCCGACCGGTGAAGAACCCTGGACAGGTCAAGTGGTCGGGGCGGATGACCAATCCGCGGGGCTCACGCCCGCGCGGTTCACCGGTCACGCCGTCGACGCTACGGCGGCGCGGCCCTTCGCGAAAGAGGAGGTCGGCGTATGAGCGCACAGACCGTCGAGACATACGAGACGCGGTCGCCGGACGCCGAGGACTGGCGGGGCGTTCCGTTCCGTCACCCGCGAGACATGCCGGCCGGCGCCCCGATGGTCACGGCGGAGGCCGACGGCGGCAAGCACGACGGAGGCCCCATGCCCCCCGAGGCGCCGCGCGATCCCGCCCCGAGCGGCGGGGGCGGCGGGGGCGGCAAGTAGCCCCACCCGGTAACTCGCGCTGACAGCAGCGCCCCGGGGTCCGCCGTGTGCCGCGCGCCGCGTGCCGCGATCGCTCGGCGGGTCCCGGGGAAGGGTGGAAGTTTCGGGTTTCGTCCCGGTCGCCGTTACGCGCCTGGCACGATGCCGCCATGAGTGACCTCGATTCGCGGACCGCGGCGTTACGGCTGACGGTCGACGCGCCCGACGACGCGCCGGGCGGCGCCGTCGGGAACGGCCAACTCGCGTCCCTGTACGCGTGGTTGCAAGACGTGGACGGGTTGCGCGGTGTCGTGGCTCTGCGCGGTGCGCCGCCGGTGCCGGGGACCATGGGCGCCGCACTGGACGTGATCACCGTCGCGGTCGGCTCCGGTGGCGTCGCGGGCATCCTCGCGCGTTCGGTCGCGACGTGGCTCGTCCGGGGGCGGCGCTCGGACGTCAAGGTCACCGTCACGACGGAGAACGGGCGGAGCCTGGAGGTCGATGTGCGGGGCGCCCGGGACCCGGAGGCTCTGCTGCGGCAGGTGGCCGACATGGCGCGGCGTCCGGCAGCCTCGGATGACTGAAGTCTGGTATCCCAAGGGCGACTTGTCGCGCGTCGTGCTGATCGGGGCGGCCAACTACGCCTCCGACGAGCTGCCCGCGATCCCCGCCGTTCACGGCAACCTGGCTTCGCTGCGGACCGTGCTCGCCGACTCGCCGCGCGCCCTGTTGCCGCCGAAGAACTGCCGCGTACTGGGCGGTCGTGGCGCCCGTAATCCGGTGACGCCGGTCTCCGTGGGCACGGCACTCGCGTCGGCGGCGCGTGAGGCCACCGACCTGCTGCTCGTCTACTACTCGGGCCACGGACTGCTCGATGACGGGGGCCGCCTGCATCTGGCGCTGGCGGACACCGATCCCGACCCCGAGACCGTCGCGTTCAGCGCCGTCCCCGTGGAACAGGTGCTGCGCCTGGTGGGGCGGGCCAGGGCGCGGGCGCGCGTGCTCGTCCTGGACTGCTGCTACTCGGGACGGGCGGTGGCGGCCATGGCGACCAGGACGGGGATCGTGGCCGACCAGTTGGAGCGTTCGGGTACGTACACCCTCACGTCCACCACACAGACCGAACTCTCCTTCGCGCCGCCCGGTGACCCGCACACCGCTTTCACGGGTGCGATGCTGCGCGCTCTCGAAGGACCGCGTGTCCTGACGCTGGACGAGATCTACCACTTCGTGGACGACGACCTCAACGGCCGCTCCCTGCCCAGGCCGCAACGGCGTGCGGTGAACGCGGCCGGCGATCTGGCGCTTGTCGAGGCGCCCCCTGCTGCCCCTGTCGCTGCCCCGGCGACGCCGACCATCGTGCCGACCCGCCGACCCTCCTCGGCGGCGGGGCGGGAGGACCCCTCGGGAGCGCCGCGTACCGAGGGCGAGATCGTGTTCACCCGGCCGCACGAGACGCGCGAGGAGCGGCGCTCGGCTCTTCTCATCGGGTCGGCGGTCACCGCCGTCCTCGTGGTGACGACCTGTGTTCTCTGGGCGGCGTACGGCCTGTCGGCGGCGAAGTGGCCCGCGTTCTTCCTGCCGTCGTGCGCGCTCGGCTTCGCTCTGCGTGAGAAGGCCGGGGGGACGCTGACCGTGGACAGCGACGGAGTCTCGGTACGCGGCAATCCGGCGGCGCCGACCCTGGACATGCGTATTCCCTGGGCGGACGTCCAGTACATGGGGCTGCTCCACGAGGTCAACGCCGCCACCACGAACGACACCGTCGACAGGTTCGAGAACGTCATCTTGGTGAGATTGCAGCCGGATTGCACTCTCGTCCAACCGGGCCTGAGAGGAGACAGCATCGCGCGCCTCGGGTACCGCTCGCTGGGCAGGCTCAAGGACTACCGCGCCGATCCGGTCCTGCTGCGCGAGGCGGTGATGCGGTTCAGGCCGGACGTCTACCGCACCAACAACGAACTCCTCGACCTGGATCTGCGCCTCAGCAAGACCATTTAGGCGCTGCCTCAATGGTCGCGGACCGAGCCACAACTCCCCCCGCCACCACCGCGACCAGGTCGTTCCTTGTCTTCGTGTGCCGTCGGATGTCCATCCGTTTCCCTCCGCGCGCCTGATCGTTGGTACGGGCGTGTCGCCGGCCGACTCATCTCGGGAGTCTTCGACGTGTCCTACGTCGGTCGGTTCCCCACCGGCCGGCGCGAAGACGGACGACGACCATACGGAGTGCGGCATGTCAGACGAACCGACCACCGAGACCGAAACCACTTCGGGCGAAGACGCGACCCCGGAGACCAACAACGCCCCGGTGATCGCCCCGGACGCGAGCACGACTCCCGTCACCAAGGGACGCCGCTCTCACAGGCCCGATGGCCAGGACCCTTTCCACGCCGGTAGGTAGCCGGCAAGGACGCGGAGCGGTAGGTGCCCCGTCCGGATGACTCAGGAGCGAGTCCACCTGGACGGCACATGCCACCCGCAGGCCCCTGGAACCAGCCATGATTCCAGGGGCCTTCCGCATGCGGGTCGGGTGATGTCCCTCCCGCCGGCCCGTCACGAACTGCGCGCCGAGTAGCGGGGTTGGCGTCCCAGCGGGTCCGACGGTAGATCTCCGGCCGTAGATCAACGTGCCGTCGGTGGCGCAGAATGAGACACCCGTGCGGTCAGAAACGAGGTGTCGCGTCCCGATGAAACGCAAGACCAGAATTCTCCTGGCGGGTGTGGCCTCCGTCGGCGGCGCCGTCGCCGGCGCCGGCCTGCTGCGCAATCGTCGGCCCCGTCCCCGGGAGCGCCTTTACGTCACGGTCTTCGCCGAGCCCGGCTATCTGGGCCGCAACGAGACACTCATGTGGACCGGCGGCGGGCGCGAGGTCGTCCCGCGTGACCGGGTGCGGGTGCCGCGCATCGGCTCGATCAGACTGGAACGGCTCGTGTACCGCTTCCGCCCCGAGGTGCGGCTGCCGGACGCGTACATCCTGCGGCAGGCCCTCAGCGAGCGCCTGGACCCCACGGACCGCGAGGAAGGCGTGGCGAGCTTCGTCGCCGTGCACCAGCTCGCCGGTATGTTCTCGGTGGGTTTCTGGGAGCCGGTCGGCGAGTTCGACGCGCGGTCGGGAGTACGGCTCTGGGCCGGGCGCCCCGGCGATCCGCCGCCCGCGCACGACGAGGGGAACCCTTCCGGTACGCCGGCGGATTCCGGCGGGGCGCCCTGGCGTGACGTCCTGGTGAACACGCCCGACCTCGGCGCCTGGAGCACCCGTACCCGCTACCTCGAACTCGGCTACCACGACGGGAGCGGCCCGCGCGCCGGTGCCGCCGGATCGGGCCCTGTCCGTGGATGATGTGTGCACGCCATAATCGGCCCCATGGTCACAGACGGAGCTACAACTCCCCCCACCAGTACTGGACTTGGCCGACGCGGAATCCTCGCCGGTGCCCTCGCGCTCTCCGCCACCGCGCTCGTCGGTACGCGCCCGGCGGCGGCCACCCCCGCCACGGAACGGCGCGCGCTCGCCCCCTCCGACTGGCTCGCCGGGATCGGCGACTCCACCCCCGTACAGCGTCTGACACTCCCCGGCACGCACAACTCCGGTGCGCGCAGCGGCGGTCTGTACGTCGCCTGCCAAGGGACCACCATCGCCGATCAGTTGAACAGCGGGGTGCGCTTCCTCGACGTACGGTGCCGGGCGTTCGACAACGCCTTCCCGATCCACCACGCCGCCTATTACCAGAACCTCAACTTCGACGACGTCCTGACCGCGTGCCGCGACTTCCTCCAGGCGCACCCCTCCGAGACCGTCCTGATGCGTCTGAAGCAGGAGTACTCGACCGAGAGCGACGCCGAGTTCCGGCGGATCTTCGACACGTATCTGGACGGGAAGGGCTGGCGCTCCCTCTTCCGGCTCGACAGCACTCTGCCCACGCTCGGCCAGGCGCGCGGCAAAGTCGTGCTGCTCGCGGACAACGGCGGGCTGCCGGGTGTGCGGTACGGGGACGGCGGGCTGTTCGACATCCAGGACGACTACATGGCCGAGCCGGGCGCCAAGTACCCCAAGATCGCTGACCATTTCCGCAAGGCGGCGCAGCAGCCGGGCAAGCAGTTCATCAACTACGTCAGCACGGCCGCGCTGCTGCCGCCGCGCTGGAACTCCGACCGGCTGAACCCGCAGGTGCACACGCTGCTCGACGGATCGGAGGGGGCCAACTGGCGCGGGCTCGGCATCGTGCCGCTGGACTTCCCGGAGACACGGGCGGGGCTGGTGGACTCACTGATCCGGCACAACGGCTGACGACTGGCGGCTAGCGGCTGACGGCTTACGGCTGTCGGCTCTGGCTCAAGGGGCACGCGGCGGCGGTTTCCGGCCGCCGCCGCGCGCGTCCCGGCGGGGCGCACCGGTCAGGCCCGCGTCGCGCCGGGGCCCGGACCCGCCGGGCCCGTCGGGGGTGGTGTCGGGGCGCCCGGGATGCGGATCGCGGCCACCGTGCCGCCGCCCGCCGCCGGGCGCAGCGCGATCTCGCCGCCCGCCTGCTGCACCGTGCGCGCCACGATCGACAGGCCGAGGCCCGACCCCGGCAGCGCGCGGGCGGACGGGGAGCGCCAGAAGCGCTCGAAGACGTGCGGCAGTTCCTCCGACGGGATGCCGGGGCCGTGGTCCCGTACCGTCAACTCGCCCTGTGTGCTCAGCGTGACCTCGATGGCCGCGCCCGCCGGGCTGAACTTCACCGCGTTGTCCAGGACGTTGACCAGCGCCCGTTCCAGCCCGGCCGGCTCGGCCCGTACGTACCAGGGCCGCAGCGCCACGTTTATCGTCAGGTCCGGCCCCCGCAGCCGGGCGCGTTCCAGGGCGCTCTCCACGATCGTGTGCAGCGCGACGACCTGGAGCGGGCTCGGATCGGCGGCGTCCGGCCTGGACAGTTCCTGAAGGTCGCCGATCAGCGACGCCAGCTCGGTCATCTGCGCCTTCACCGACGCCATCAGCGCCTTGCGGTCCTCCGGGGGGATCGCGCGGCCCGTCTCCTCGCTGCGGGCGAGCAGTTCGACGTTCGTACGCAGCGAGGTCAGCGGCGTACGCAGCTCGTGGCCCGCGTCGGCGATGAGCTGCGCCTGGCGGTCGCGCGACGAGGCGAGCGCCGCCGTCATGGAGTTGAAGGAGCGGGAGAGACGGGCGATCTCGTCCTCGCCCTCGGCCGGGATGCGCAGGCTCAGGTCCTCGGTCCGCGCGACATGCTCGACCGCGCGGGTCAGCCCGTCGACCGGCCGAAGACCGGCCCTGGCGACCCAGAGCCCGGCGGCGCCCGCCCCGACGACGCCGACACCGGCGACGGCCAGCAGCAGCAGGGCGAGGCGGTTCAGCGAGTTGTCGATCTCGCCGAGGGGGCGGGAGATGGAGACAGTGGCGATCTCGCCGCGCAGACTGATGCGTTCCCGCGTGGTGTGGACACGCACCGGGGCGCCGTCCTCGGTGGTGGAGTCGTGCAGGGTGCTGGGCTCCGTCCCGCGCGCGACGGCGATGTCGGAGGGCTGGATCTTCACCGGCTGCGAGGAGGCTTCCACGCACCGGCTGCCGTCGCTGCCGACGATCTGGATGAACGCGAAAGCCGTGTTGACGTTCTCAGGCGGGGGCTGGCCGTTCCCGCACTGTTGCAGCATCTCCTGCACCAGGTTCTGGGGCGCCGAGATGCCGCGGAGCGATTTGTCCAGCTCCGTCTCCAACTGGGCGCGGGTCAGCAGCCAGCAGGCGACCGCCGCCACCGCCACGGCCACGGCCACCGCGGTGGCGACGAGCATGGCGAGGCGGGAGCGGAGCGGCAGCGTACGCAACCGCCGGACGAGAGAGGTCACTCGGCGCCGCCCTGCCCGCCCTGCCCGCCCTCGGCGCGCAGCGCGTAACCCACCCCGCGCACGGTGTGGACGAGCCTGGGCTCGCCGCCGCTCTCGGTCTTGCGCCGCAGATACATCACGTACACGTCCAGCGAGTTGGAGCTGGGCTCGAAGTCGAAGCCCCAGACGGCCTTCAGGATCTGCTCGCGCGTCAGCACCTGACGCGGGTGGGCCAGAAACATCTCCAGGAGGGTGAATTCGGTACGGGTCAGCTCCACCCGGCGCGCGCCCCGCGTGACCTCGCGCGTCGACAGGTCCATCCGCAGATCGGCGAAGGCCAGGACGTCGTCCCCCGGCAGCTCGTCGCCCGCCGAGCCCGCGTACGAGCTGCGGCGCAGCAGCGCGCGGATCCGGGCGAACAGCTCGTCCAGCTCGAAGGGCTTCACCAGATAGTCGTCCGCGCCCGCGTCGAGCCCGGTGACCCGGTCGCCGACCGTGTCGCGCGCGGTGAGCATCAGGATCGGTACGGTCGATCCGCCGGCGCGCAGCCGGCGGGCCGCCGTCAGCCCGTCCATGCGCGGCATCTGGATGTCGAGCACGATCAGGTCGGGCTGGTAGACGGCGGCCTTGGTGAGGGCGTCGACACCGTCGACGGCGACCTCGGTGCCGTACCCGTCGAACGCGAGACTGCGCTGAAGCGCCTCGCGGACGGCGGGCTCGTCGTCGACGATCAGGACGCGTTGCGGATCGCCTTCGGCGGGGCTCATGTCGTCGCTCATCCTTGCAACTCGGGGGTCTCTGCTGCTTCAGCCTCGCACGACGGGCGGATCCTGGTCGTCAGTTCCCGGCGCGCAGCGTGCTCAGGTCGGCCTTGACGGTGTTGACCGGGATGGAGAAGCCCAGTCCGACACTGCCCGCCGACGAGCTGTCGGCACTCGAACCGCTCGCCGAGAACATGGCCGAGTTGATGCCGATGATCTCGCCGTTCATGTTGATCAGCGCACCGCCGGAGTTGCCCGGGTTGAGCGACGCGTCGGTCTGGATCGCCTTGTACGTGGTCGTGGACGAGCCCGTGTCGCCGTTGAACTGCTGACCGCCGAACTCGAACGGCCACTGACGACTGCCGCTACCGCCCTGCTGTTGCTGCTGCTGGCCCTGACCCTCGTCCTTCGACACGGTGACATCGCGGTCGAGCGCCGAGACGATACCGCTGGTCACGGTGCCGGTCAGCCCCTCGGGCGAGCCGATCGCCACGACCTCGTCGCCGACCTTCACGCTGTCGGAGTCGCCGAGCGTCGCCGTCTTGAGGCCGCTGACACCCTGGAGCTTGATGAGGGCGAGGTCCTTGTCCGGGCTGGTGCCCACGACGTCGGCGGTGTACGACTTGCCGGTGCTGAGCTGCACCTTCACCGTCTGCGCGCCCGCGACGACGTGGTTGTTGGTGATGACCTCACCGTCGGACGTGACGATCACACCGGAGCCGGTGGACTCCCCGGCGCTGGAGGACGCGGTGATCTCCACGATGGTGGGGGAGACGGCCGCCGCCACGCCCGCGACCGTGCCCTTGCTGCTCTGCGAGACGGTCGTACCGGAGACGCTGCTCGCGGTCGTACCGCCGGAGTCGTTCGTCAGGGTCTCGGTCAGCGCCGCCGTACCACCGCCGACCACGGCCGCGACGATCGCGGCGGCGGCGAGCAGCGCGACGGGCCGCTTGGCGCGCCGGGCGTGGGCGGGGGCGGAGGTGTGCGCGGGGGCGGCGGCACCCCAGCCCCAGGTGGGGTGACCGGACTGGGCGTGGTGGCCGCCGGGACCGGGCTGGTACGGCGCCTGCGGCTCGTACGGTGCCTGCGGCTCGTACGGTGCCGCGGGCTCGAACGGCGGGGGCGGCGGGTACGCCTGCCCGCCGCCGGCCTCCTGCTGCTGGTTCGAAGCTTCCAGGTTCGCGTCTTCGTCGCCGCCGCCGCGGTAGTTGTCGGTCATGTCATCGACAATCCGCCCCGCAGATGAGAGCCGTCTGAAGGCGTTCTGAGAAGCCCGACAGAACCGTGTATGTCGCATATAAAGGCGGCCCGCCGGGGCGCCTCCGAGCCCGGTGCTACCGGCTCACGAGCACCCGCACGAGCGCCGCACGATCAGCGCCGACGGGAACTGCTTCACCCGTTCCCTGCGCGACCCCGCCACCCGCAGCCCGTCGTCCAGCACCAGGTCCACCGCCGCCCGCGCCATCGCCGGGCGGTCCGAGGAGACCGTCGTCAGCGGCGGGTCCGTGAGCCTGGCCTCCTTGACGTCGTCAAAACCGGCCACGGCCAGCTCGCCCGGCACGTCGATCCGCAGTTCGCGCGCCGCCCGCAGCACGCCGATCGCCTGGTCGTCGGTGGAGCAGAAGATCGCCGGCGGCCGGTCGGGCCCGGCCAGCAGCTTCAGCGCGACGTTGTACGCGTCGTAACGGTTGTAGAGCGCCATGAAGAGTCGCCCCTCCGTCGACAGACCGGCCTCCCGCATCGCACGGCGCCAGCCCTCGACATGGTCGGTCACCGGGTCGCCGACGACCGGTGTCGACTCCACGCCGCCCAGGCACGCCACGTACGGATACCCGTGCTCCAGCAGATGCCGGGTGGCGAGCTGCGCGCCGCCGATGTCGTCCGTCACGACGGCGACGTCGTCGATGCCCTCGGGCCGCTCGTGCAGCAGTACGACGCGGGCGTCCCACGCCTCTATCTCGGCGGCGGCCCGCTCGCTCGGGCCCTGGCTGACCAGGATCAGCCCGGACACCCGCATCCCGAGGAAGGCCCGCAGATAGTGGACCTCGCGCTCGTTGCGGTAGTCGGAGTTGCCGACGAGCACCATCTTCCCGCGCTCGGCGGCGGCCTGTTCGACCGCGTGCGCCATCTCCGCGAAGAACGGCTGCCGCGCGTCGGGCACGACGACCCCTATGAGGTCGGTCCGCCGCGACGCCATCGCCTGCGCGACCCGGTCGGGCCGGTAGCCCAGCTCCTTGATCGCGGCGAGTACACGCTCGCGCGTGGCCGGGGCGACCGGCCTCGGTCCGTTGTTGATGACATAGCTGACGACCGCGGTCGAAGTCCCCGCCAGTCGCGCCACGTCGTCCCGCGTCACCTTGGCCACGCGCGGCAGTCTACGCGTGGTGACCTACCGCCCGGCAGGCCGTACGGCGCCTTCTCGCACCTCGGACGTGTCAGCCGTGTGCGTGGTGTCCTCAGCCGCCCCGGCCACCGGCCCCGCGGCCTTCGCATTCGCATTCGCGTTCACCTTCGCCGCCGCCTCGGCGATGGCTTTCGCCTTCGCCTCCTCCGCCGCGCGCTCGACCTTCTCCGGCGTGACGAAGCGGTAGCCGACGTTGCGGACCGTGCCGATCAGCGACTCGTGCTCGGGGCCGAGCTTCGCGCGCAGCCGCCGTACGTGCACGTCGACCGTCCGCGTACCGCCGAAGTAGTCGTAGCCCCACACCTCTTGGAGGAGCTGGGCCCGCGTGAAGACCCGGCCGGGGTGCTGCGCCAGATACTTGATCAGCTCGAACTCCTTGAAGGTCAGGTCCAGGACCCGCCCCTTCAACTTCGCGCTGTAGGTCGCCTCGTCCACCGACAGATCACCGTTGCGGATCTCCATCGGGGAGTCGTCGGTCGAGATCTGCTGGCGGCCGGTGGCGAGGCGCAGCCGAGCCTCGACCTCGGCCGGGCCCGCGCTGTCGAGCAGGACGTCATCGATGCCCCAGTCGGCGGTGACGGCGGCGAGACCGCCCTCGGTCACCACGAGGACCAGCGGGCAGCCGGGCCCGGTGGACCGCAGCAGTTGGCACAGCGACCGCACCTGGGGCAGGTCGCGCCGGCCGTCGATCAGTATGACGTCCGCACCGGGGGTGTCCACGAGGGCCGGCCCCTCGGCCGGGGCCACCCGCACGTGGTGCAGAAGCAGTCCGAGTGCGGGCAGCACCTCCGTCGAGGGCTGGAGGGCGTTGGTGAGCAGCAGCAGAGAACTCATCGCCGACCACCCGCCCGGGTCGGACAATCTTCATGTGTCCGCGTCATCCGCGTCATTGGCTCGCCCATTACGTGGTTCCTCCTCGGTCCCTGCAAGGGGGCACCTCCCGCACCCGGAGGGCGTGGGGGCGTATGTGGCAACGCCGACCGCCCCGCGCCCCGGGTCGGAAAGCGCGAAAGGACCCGGGGGCTACATTGCCCGGATCCTCTCCCGCAGCAGAATAACCCACATGTGCTCAGTGTCAGAGGGTGGGAACAGCGGGTCATCTGTACCCGGGCCCGCTCCCAAGGCGGCGGATGCCGTGGCGGGGCTGGGGATCGGCCATCATGGAGGGCCGACGGGATCCGACGAGAAAATTGCCGAGAAAATAGGGGAGGAGTACGCCATGGCAGCGGGAACCATCCGCTACTGGGCCGCGGCCAAGGCAGCGGCGGGCGTCGCCGAGGAGCCTTACGCGGCGGACAATCTGGCCCAGGCGCTGGACGTCGCGCGGGACAAGCACCCCGGTGAGCTGGTCCGGGTGCTCCAGCGGTGTTCGTTCCTCGTCGACGGTGACCCCGTGGGCACCCGTGGGCATGAGACCGTACGGCTTGCCGAGGGCGGCACGGTCGAAGTGCTCCCGCCGTTCGCAGGAGGGTGAACAGCCGAGCATGAGCGACGACCAGTACAACCAACATGAGCCGCACGGCGGTTACGGCCGGAGTTACGACTCCGAGCCGTACGGGCAGCAGCAGTACGGCGTACCGGGACCGGCCCAGGCGCCCAACCCCTACCAGCAGCAGTACCAGGAACCCTCGTACCAGCAACAGCCGTACCAGGAACCGTCCAACGGGCAGGACGCGCAGACCTGGGAGGGCCAGACCTGGGACACCCAGTACCAGCCGCAGGTCCAGTACCGGCAGCCGCCGCACCCGCACCAGCACCCGCACCAGGCCGCCGCCGAGACGGCCTATCTGCCGCAGCAGTCCGGGGCGTACCCGCTGCCGCCGGAGGTCCCCGCCCCGGCCCCCGCACAGGCGCCGTACGCGCCGGCACCCCCCGCGCCCGAGGCCCCCGCCCCCGACAGCTACAGCCCGCCCACCACCATGGGCAACGCGCGCATCACCGACGCCCAGCGCGCCCGCGCCGAGGGCCGGTCGCCGATCATCCCGCCCGGCATCCAGCCCGCCGGGCTGACCGCCCTGCTCGCCCTGCTGCTCGCGGGCGGCGCGGCCGTTGGCCCGTACGCGCTCCTCGTCCCGCTCGTCATCCTCCAGGCGGTCACCGCCGCGGGCTGGTTCCGGCTCAACGGCATGTGGCCCGCCCGGCAGGGCATCGCGCTGGCCTTCGCCGGCGCGCTCGTCGCCGACGTCGCGGTGCTCGCCGTCGGCGACGAACACGCGCTCGCCGCGATCCTCGGCACGCTCGGTGTGTGGGTGCTGCTCACGGTCGTGGTGCAACTGCGCAGCTACGCGGGCGCCGACGAACGGATGCAGGGCCTGATGGCCACCGTCGCCGCGGCCTCGCTCGCCATCATCGCCACCGGGAATCTCGCGGCCGTGCCGGACGCCGTGACGGTCGGCGCGCTCGCCGTCGCCGCCGCGACCGTCGCCCGCGCGCTGCCGCTGCCGGGCATCGTCTCGATCGTGGTCGCGCTCGCGGCCGGCGCGGGCGCCGGGATCGCGGCGGGCGGGCTGACGGACATCGGCGGCCAGGGCGCGCTGCTCGGCCTCGGGGCCGGTGTGTGCGCGCTGATCGGGCTGCGGGTGGCGAGCTACGACTATCCGTCGCGCTTCGTGCACATGACGGCCGGGGTGGCGCTGCCGCTGACGGTGGCGGTGCCCGCGATCTATCTGCTGGGCAGGGCGCTGGCGTAAGACGAGACGCACGCCTCTCCCCACGGAGCGGCGCCGGGAACCGAACCCGGCGCCCCGAACGTCGACCCAGTGCGGTCACCGTACGGCCGCGTCGAGATCGATCCGCGTGACCGGAGCGACCGGAGTGACCGGAGCGACAACGCTGCCATTAGGCTCACCGTCGTCATGGGGGCTGGTACCACCAGGGTGGGGGACACCGAGCAATGCGCGCACTGCGAATTCTGCTGATCTTCGTCGTGATCCTCGGCGGGCTGTTCGTCGCCGTCGACCGGGCCGCGGTGTACTTCGCCGAGAGCGAGGCGGCTAGCAAGATCAGGAGCAGCCAGGGTCTCACCAGCGAGCCCGACGTCTCCATCAAGGGCTTCCCCTTCCTCACACAGGTCGCGGGCTCGAAGCTGGACGAGATCGAGATCAGCGTCGGCGGGATAACCGCGACGGCGGAGGGCCGGCAGGTCGAGGTGACCGAGGTGAAGGCCGAGCTGCGGGACGTGAAGGTGAACAGCAGCTTCTCGTCGGCGGTCGCGGGCAGCGCGCAGGGCTCGGCGCTGATCTCGTACGAAGACCTCAGCAAGTCCGCGCCGCAGGGCGCGACCGTCAGCTACGCCGGGGCCGAGCGGGCGGCGAAGGGCCAGGTCAAGGTCTCGGGGCCGCTGGGCGATCTGCTGGAGGGCGCGGGCGTCGACGTACCGACGGCCTTCCAGGCGATGCTGCGGGAGGAGTTCACGGCGTACAGCACCGTGTCGCTGGAGGACGGCGACAAGGTACGGCTGCGTGCCGAGGACCTTCCCAAGCTGTCGGTGCCGGGCGTCGAGGGCGAGTTGAAGGACGTTGTCGACTACGACCTGACGATCGACGGACTGCCGTCGACCATCACGCTCGACAAGGTGACGACGACGCAGGACGGCCTGCGGTTCTCGGGCACGGGCACGGACGTCGACCTCACGAGCTGACGGCCCACCGGCGGACGGCGGGCCCGGCCCACCGGCGGGCCGCCGCCGTATCGTGAGACGCGGATGTCCATCCCGTAGATGGAACAGCGGTACGAGAGGGTCCAGGACCGGGTCCCGGCCACCGGGAACGCCCATCTGTCCCACATCTCGGACGATCTCGTCTCACCATTCGACACCCCGGTGACATCGCACCGTATCCGTCCCTACGATCGGACGCATGCAGTGCTTCATCAGCGGTCTCCAGCAGCGGGGACAGGCGAACCTCACGAAGCGGCGGGCAGTTGATCTGTGCCGCGTCGCCGCCATGCTCTGTCGCACCGCCTGAGCGGGACACGTCCGTCAGTCCCGCCACCTCTCCCGGCCCTTCGACCATCGCGTCAGGCCACCCCGTGCCACCCGTGCCGTACGCAGCCCGCCGTGCCCCCGTGCCCGGAAGGCGCCGCCGCCCGCACCACCCGCCGCACACTGCCCCGGAGGAGAACACAATGAGCCGCAGCGACGTCCTGGTAGACGCCGACTGGGTCGAGGCCCACATCGATGACCCGAAGGTCGTCATCGTAGAGGTGGACGAGGACACCTCGGCGTACGAGAAGAACCACATCCGTAACGCCGTCCGCATCGACTGGAAGCAGGACCTCCAGGACCCGGTGCGCCGCGACTTCGTGGACCAGGAGGGCTTCGAGAAGCTCCTGTCCGCCAAGGGCATCGGCAACGACGACCTCGTGATCCTCTACGGCGGCAACAACAACTGGTTCGCGTCGTACGCCTACTGGTACTTCAAGCTCTACGGCCACGAGGGCGTCAAGCTCCTCGACGGCGGACGCAAGAAGTGGGAGCTGGACTCGCGCGACCTGGTCGACGCGGTGCCCGAGCGCGCGGCCACGCAGTACAAGGCCAAGGCCCAGGACACCTCGATCCGCGCCTTCCGCGACGACGTCGTCGCCGCGATCGGCAGCCTGAACCTGGTCGACGTGCGCTCGCCCGACGAGTTCAGCGGCAAGCTGCTCGCCCCCGCGCACCTCCCGCAGGAGCAGTCGCAGCGCCCCGGCCACGTGCCGAGCGCCCGCAACATCCCGTGGTCGAAGAACGCCAACGACGACGGCACGTTCAAGTCGGACGACGAGCTGACGGCCCTCTACGAGGAGGAGCAGGTCGATCTGGCGAAGGACACCATCGCCTACTGCCGCATCGGTGAGCGCTCGGCGCTCACCTGGTTCGTGCTGCACGAGCTGCTGGGCCAGGAGAACGTCAAGAACTACGACGGCTCGTGGACCGAGTACGGCTCCCTCGTCGGCGTGCCGATCGAGCTCGGCGCCAACAAGTAATCCCGCCCGCCAGACTCGGCTGACCCTAAGGACAGATCCCATATGTGTGGAGCGAAGGCCGGCGGCCCGGACGCCTCGTCGATCAAGCCCGGTGAGACCACCATCCAGGGTTCCGTGACCCGTGACGGCGAGCCCGTCACCGGCTACGTACGCCTGCTGGACTCGACCGGAGAATTCACCGCGGAGGTGCCGACCTCGGCGACCGGACAGTTCCGCTTCTACGCGGCCGAGGGCACGTGGACGGTACGCGCGCTCGTACCGGGCGGCACGGCGGACCGTACGGTCGTCGCCCAGACCGGCGGGCTGGCCGAGGTGGCCATCGCGGTCTGAGCGGGACATGATCGGCCGGAGGGCCGCACCCCAGGGGGTTGGACGCTTCCTGGACGGGGTGCGGCCCTTCGTGCCGTCGGTAAGCTCGATGTATGTACTCGCGACGCCGTCGCCGCTACTTCGTGCTGATGGGCGTATGCATCGCCTTGTTCGTCAGCGCCTGGGCGTTCGTACGCCTGTGGTCGGTGCCGGCGGCGATCGGCATGTGCGTGGTGGCCATGGTCATCCCCCCGATCGCGGCGATGATCGCAAACGCGCGCGGCCCGGACGACCGCTGGTGGGACGACCCGCCGGGCGACCCGAAGTCGGGCGATCCGAAGTCGGACGAGTGGTGGGACGAACTGGACGGCAGGAAGAAGCCGAAATGAGCCGGGGGTAGGTCGACTCAGGCGCGAGACGCTACGGTGAAGTCATGACCGCACTGCCCGACTGGATGCGCCCGCCCCGCGCGGAAGGCTGGTTCGCGGAGGACTTGGACCGCCTTCCCGAGGCACCCCGCCATACCGAGCTGATCGACGGAGCGCTCGTCTTCATGATGTCCCCACAGCGCTGGTGGCACGGCCACCTCGTCACGATGCTCACCGTCGCTCTCATGGAGCAGGCGCCGGACGACGTCAGTGTCGGCCGGGAGATGACCATCAAGCTCGACCGACGCAATCGCCCCGAGCCGGATCTGGTCGTCACGACGGCCGACTTCGACGGCGACCGCACGTGGTTCGCACCGGAGGAAGTGCGACTCGCGGTCGAGGTGGTCTCACCCGAGTCCGCCCACCGCGACCGCACCGTGAAACTCCACAAGTACGCGGAGGCGGGCATCCCGCACTACTGGCGTATCGAGGAAGAGGACGGGGCACCCGTCGTCCACGTCTACGAACTTGACGAGCCGACCGCCGCCTACGCGCCCGCCGGCATCTTCAGGGGCTCGCTGCACCGGCCGGTGCCGTTCGAGATCGACCTGGATCTGAACAAGCTCGCCCTGTCCCGGGGGCGTTGAAGGCTCCCCGCGCTACGCGACCACCGCCAGCAGCGTCGTCGCCGTGCGGGTCAGTGTCTCGTCGCCGGTCAGGACGCAGTGGGTGCGGGCCTGCTCGGGTGTTGTTCCGCGGGTGGCCAGGCGCCACAGTGTGTCCTGGTCCACCGTGATCCGTGCCGTCGGCGACGGGTGGGGGGTGGGTGACGGGAGCCAGCGGGCCGAGCGGCGGACCGCCGACCACGTGCCGCCCGCCGGGCCGGTGACGTCGAAGCGTACGGACGTGCCGTCCGGGCGCTCGTGCTCGCGCAGGGTGTGCGGCAGGGCGCGCATGAACGTGTCGATCACCGGGGCGAGCAGGTCGGGTCCGGCCGCGCCGGGGCGGCCGACCGCGTCGCGGATCTGCTGCTGGTGGACCCACAGCTCGGTGTACTCGCGGGCGATGTCCAGCCAGACGGGGCTCGGCTCGTCCGTGCCCGCCCAGGAGACGTCGAGCCCGGCGGGGCCGTCGAGCGGGACCGTCGCCCACAGGGTGTCGAGCTGTGGGCCGAGAAGGGCCAGCAGGTCGGTCAGCACGCGCGGGCTGAGCTGGCGGGTCGCCTCCACGAAGACGCCGTTCACCCGCGTCAGATAGGCGGGCAGCGTCTCGTCGTTCTCGAAGACGGCGCCGCGGTGTCCGTCACGGCCGCCGGACAGACGGCGCAGACAGTCGTTGAGGATGTGCCCGGCGACGTCGTGCACGTCCCAGCCGGGGCAGACCGTGGGCGCCGACCACTCCTCGGGCTCCAGCGACCGGAGCAGTTCGAGCAGTGCGTACCGGTCGCGTGGGAAGAGCGGGCGGGTGTCGATCAGCGGCCCGAAGCGTGACGTCATACGGCGAACGTAGGAGGCGGGCGGGCCGGTGGCGACCGGATATTCGTGGTGGCCCGCACGGCCGTACGTCAGTACACGAGCGCCTGCGCGTCGTCCGCCATCGCCTCGCTGACGAAGACCTGGGCGCCCGCGATCCGTACGCCCTCCAGTACGTCCTCCTCCGCGATCTCGCGGCGCGCCGCGCACTGCGTGCACAGCGTGATCCGGCCCGCCGACTGGATCGACTCGATCAGGTCCGGCAGGGGCGCGGCGTGCGGCAGCTCGAATCCGGCGGCCCGGCCCGGCAGGGCGAACCACGATGATTCGCCGGTCAGCCAGAGGGACACCTCCACACCACTGGCCACGGCGACCGCCGCGACGGTGAATGCCTGCGAGCAGCGCTCGGGGGCGTCGGCGCCGGCGGTTACCTTGATCACGAGCTTCTTCGCCATGTCCCGAACTGTAATGCGCGCCTGTACAACCCCGTTGGCGCGTGGCGGGTCTGTTGGATGCGCGGATAACGGAATCCGCGCCTCAGTCCTGTGGGGGGACCTCTTGGAATCGCCCGAAACCGTGCCGGATCAGGGATCGAGCCCTGATCCGTACGGCACCCCGAGACCGCGCCCGAGACCGCGCCGGGGGCGGCGCACCGTCGCACTGATCGCGGGGGCCGCTGTCCTCGGCGTACTCGCCGGAGCCGTCACCGGCTACGCGGTGCAGTACCAGCGCGAGCCCACACCGCTGCCACCGCTGGCCCAGTCCGAGGTGCCTACGCCGGAACTCGTCCCGGCGGACGGCAAGACCACCGCGCGGTCGCTGTCGGCGAACCGGTGGGCGCCGAGCGACGGCGATCTGCGCGAGCTGCTGGTGAAGAAGCCGAAGGGCGCGAAGACCGAACAGAAGGCCGACTGGGTCGGCTTCTCCGACTTCGCGGCCGGGTTCGAGCGGCCCGGCGATATGTTCGAAGACATGGTGCGGACCGAATACCGGCGTGCCGCGAGCGTCGGCTGGTCGGAGCGGGGCCAGATCTATGTGACGGTCACGATCGTCCAGTTCCGTGACGAGCAGAGCCTGGAGGCGTCCGCGTTCGCGGCGGGGCATCAGCGGTACATGGTTGGCGAGAAGTGGGCGGGCAACAAGGGCTCCGCCATCCCCGGCAGTACGAGCGGCCGGACGTGGGTGTTCGACGAGCCCGACCGGCAGCCCGGTTACAACCCGTACTACCAGGCGCGCGCCGTCGCCTTCCGGGGGGACATCGCGATGGACATCCGTTACGACAACAACGCGGGCCCGGTCCCGAAGAAGGACTTCGAAGCCCTCGCCAAGCGGCAGTTGGAGCTTCTGTGACCGATCAGGACATTGATCAGGACATCATCGGCTCCACCGCCCCGCGCCGCCGCCTGCCCAGGAGCGTGGTCGTCGGGGTCCTCGCCGTGCTCGCGCTCGCCGTCGCCGCCGGCGGCGGGATCTGGGCCGTTGGCAAGGTCGGCGACGCCGACCGCACCGCCCCCACCCGCGCCTGGCCGCCGTCCAGGTCGAACGAGGTGCCCGAGGCGAGCCCCGCCGACACGGAGGTCCTCGTGCCCGGCGGTATCGGCGCCAAGTTGCTGCCGGTGGACGACGGTTACGAGCCGGACGGCTATCTGCTGGGCCCGGACATCGCGTCGCTCGGCAACGACAACACGCTGGACGCCGCGCGCACCGCCGAGCACGCCAAGGACGCCGTACGCGGTCTCGACGCCGGGCAGCGGGACCGTTTCGCCAAGGCCCTGAGGAAGCTGAGGTTCACGGGCGGGGCGCAGCGCAGCTACAGCAACTCGGACAGCCTGTCCGTCGTGGAGATGCACCTCGCGCAGGTCGAGGAGGCCGGGTCGGAGCGCGCGCTCTCCCGGTTCCGGTCGGACGTCAAGCCTGTACTCGACGGTCTGCGCAAGGGCCCGTCGGCCGGCTGTTTTCTGCTGCCGGACGGCGAGGCGGAGCTCAACGCCATGCTGTGCAGTTGGCACACGCACGACGTTCTGGTCACGGCGTACGCCTACGGCGCTTCGAAACTGGACTCCAAGGAAATCGATCGCATGTTCGAAGAACAGCTTGGCCGTCTGGCGGACTCCGGGGAGTCCACATGAGCGACCGGACCACCACCACCGCCGCCTCCACCTCCACCGCCATCTCGCCCGTCGAAGAGGTCATCACCCCGGCGGACCCGGGCACGGCACCCGCACCGCCCCCCGCCCCCCGCCGCCGTAGCGCCGCGCTGTTCGCCGCCCTGCGCTGGACCGCCGCCGCGGTCGTCTTCGGCGTGCTCGGCACCACCGTCGCGTACACCGTGATCGACCGCGACCGCACCGACGTCCCCACCCTCGCCACCAAGGACGACGGCCGCTGGACGTACCCGCCGCTCGCCAAGCCGACCCTGCCCGCGGGCGCGGTCGGCCCGTTCGGCCGGGGCAACTCCGGCCAGATCCACTACGCCGACCTGGAGCGACTGCTGCTGCCCGCCCCCGAGGGAAGCCGCCCGGACCCGACACTGGCCGGCAAGAACAGCCGGGTGCCGGTCAGCCGCTTCCTCCAGGAGTACGACAAGGGCACCCGCGCCAAGATGGCCGCCGATTTCACGGACAACGGTCTGCGCCATATCGCGGCGCGCGGTTGGACCATGAGCGACGACGGCACGTCCACCCGTGTCTACCTGCTGCGTTTCCACTCCACGGCGACCGCGCTGTATTTCTTCGGCACCCATCTGAAGGGCGCCACGGACGCGCCGCAGAAGGTGACGGGGGTCGAGAAGCTGTCGTCGGCCGACGAGGCGTTCTCGCGCAGCGGCGGGGTGTACGGAACGCTGACGTACGCGTACGACGAGGCCGCGCCGCGCGGCCCGGTGCATGTCAGGCACGCGTACATCACCGCCGGTGACACGCTCGCGCTGGTCGTCCAGTCCCGCGAGGGCGGCGCCCCGCGCGTCCCCTTCCGGCAGACGGTGATCCTCCAGAACCAGTTGCTCGGCTGAGGGCCGGGCACACCTCGCAGTGAAGGGCCGGTCCCCACCCATTACGCTGGGGACCGGCCCTTTACCGCCCTCACGCTCTTAAGAGGAGCACCCTGTGCTTGAGAATGTCTTCACCGCCCTGCTCGCCTTGATCGCGGTGGCGATCCTGGCGTTCACCGTGCTCGTCGTGAAGAAGCTCTACCAGGGCCAGAACTGACCGGGCCCGGCCGTCCGGTCCCGTACCCACTCGAATCCCTACAGATCGCCTGAGCTGCCCATGATCGAGATCCCGTCCGACCTGAACCCGGGCCTTGTCCCGCTCGCCTTCCTCCTCGGTGACTGGGAGGGCGTGGGCGTCTTCGACTTCCCCGGTGAGGAGAAGGCCAACTTCGGCCAGGAAGTCTCGTTCAGCCACGACGGCCGGGACTTCATCGAGTACTCCTCCCACACCTGGGCGCTGGACTCCGACGGCGAGAAGATCCGCCCCATCGAGTCCGAGTCCGGCTTCTGGCGCATCGACGCCGACCGCAAGGTCGAGGTCGTCATGGTGCGTGACCAGGGCATCGTGGAGATCTGGTACGGGGAGCTGGCCGACCAGAAGCCGCAGATCGACCTCGTCACGGACGCGGTCGCGCGTACAGCGTCTGCTGGCCCCTACAGCGGCGGCAAGCGCCTCTACGGCTATGTGAACAGCGACCTGATGTGGGTCGGCGAGAAGTCGACCCCCGAGGTCTCGCTGCGCGCGTACATGTCGGCGCATCTGAAGAAGGTCGTCTCGCCGGAGCAGGTCGCGGCCTGGGCCAAGGACCTGGGCGACCTGCCGGACGACGGCATCGCGTTCTTCAAGTAACCACGTGGGCGCTCGTCGAGCGCTGCCTACACTGGGTGCGTGGTGAGCACCGACTGGAAGAGTGACCTGAGGCAGCGCGGCTACCGCCTGACCCCGCAGCGCCAGCTTGTCCTCGAAGCCGTCGACACCCTGGAGCACGCGACGCCGGACGACATCCTGTGCGAGGTGCGCAGGACCGCGTCCGGCGTCAACATCTCCACCGTCTACCGGACGCTGGAGCTGCTGGAGGAGCTGGGCCTGGTCTCGCACGCGCATCTGGGCCACGGTGCGCCGACGTACCACCTGGCGGACCGGCACCACCACATCCATCTGGTCTGCCGGGAGTGTACGAACGTCATCGAGGCGGACGTCGCGGTCGCCGCCGACTTCACCGACAAGCTGCGCGAGACGTTCGGCTTCACGACCGACATGAAGCACTTCGCGATCTTCGGTACCTGCCGCGACTGCACCGCGCGCGCGGCGGGCGGTGATTCCTAGGCTGGCCGGCCGGGTCGTACGCTTGTCGGTATGCAGCGACAGTCAACGACCAACCCGCTCCTCTCCCTGCCCGGTGCCGTGGCCGCCGAAGGACAGGACGAAGGTGTTGCCGCGCACTACGGCGATCTGTTCCGCGAACAACGGGCGCTCGCCGAAGGCAAGGGCCTGGTGGACCTCTCGCACCACGGAGTCGTCACCGTCACCGGGGACGACCGGCTGAGCTGGCTCCATCTGCTGCTCACCCAGCACGTCAGCGCCCTGCCCGCCGGCGAGGCGACCGAGGCGCTGATCCTGTCCGCGAACGGCCACATCGAGCACGCGCTGTATCTCGTGGACGACGGCGAGACGGTGTGGGCGCATGTCGAGCCGGGCACGCGCGAGGCGCTGATCGGCTACCTGGAGTCGATGAAGTTCTTCTACCGCGTCGAGGTCGCCGACCGTACGGACGACTTCGCCGTGGTCCACGTCCCCGCCGGGTCCATCGCCGAGGCACCGGAAGGGGCCGTCGTACGGGAGACCCCGTACGGCCGCGACATCTTCCTGCCGCGCGCCGACCTGGAGTCGTACGCCCGTGAGAACGGCCCGCCGGCCGGGATCCTCGCGTACGAGGCCCTGCGCGTCGAGGGCCACCGGCCGCGCCTGGGCTTCGAGACCGACCACCGGACCATCCCGCACGAGCTGGGCTGGATCGGCGGCGCCGTCCATCTGGAGAAGGGCTGCTACCGGGGCCAGGAGACGGTGGCGCGCGTCCACAACCTGGGGAAGCCGCCGCGCAGGCTGGTCTTCCTGCATCTGGACGGCAGCGAGGTGCTGCTCCCGGGGCACGGCACGCCCGTACGGCTGGCCGCCGACGGCGAGGAGGGCCGCCAGCTCGGCTTCGTCACGACGTCGGCGCGCCACCACGAGCTGGGGCCGATCGCGCTGGCTCTGGTCAAGCGCAATGTGCCGCTGGACGCGCCGCTGATGGCGGGGAACACGGCGGCGTCGCAGGAAGTGGTCGTCGAAGCCTGAGCCACCGGGCGTGGTGAGGTCACATCTCCAACTGCACCGTGAACGGGCCGTGGTTCGTGAGTGAGACACGCATGTCCGCTCCGAACCGGCCCGTCGCCACGGTCGCTCCCAGTTCCCGCAGCCGCGCCACCACCTCGGCCACGAGCGGTTCGGCCACCTCGCCCGGCGCCGCGGCGTTCCAGGTGGGGCGGCGGCCCTTGCGGGCGTCCCCATACAGGGTGAACTGTGAAATCACCAGCAGCGGGGCGGCTGCCTCCGAACAGGACCGCTCGCCCGCCAGGATCCGAAGCGTCCAGAGTTTGCGGGCCAGTTGGGCCGCCTTCTCCTCCGTGTCCCCGTGGGCCACTCCCACCAGCACACACAGCCCCTCGCCCACGATCTCGCCGACCGTCTCGGTCCCCGAATCCGTCACCACGGCGACGCTCGCACCGTCCACCCGCTGCACCACTGCTCGCATACGGGCCAACCTATCCGGGCGTCGTCCCTCAGCCGTCCAGGGCCGAACGGGTGCAGGCACCTGCAATTGCACGTGCGGGAGTGGCACGATGCACGCACGCGCAGCGAGGGGAAGTAAGCACGCATGAGCACATCTGGTGCCGGGCAGTCGCCCGGTCCTGTACCGATCACCGGCAGTACGGCGGCCAGCAGGGGTGCCGGCGCGAGTGCCGGTGCGGCGACCGTCCGGCCCCCCGCGCAGCGGGCACCGGGCGGTGAGAACGCCCTGCGGCTGCCGGAGTTGCGCGCACTGCGCCGGGACGCGACGCGTGACGAGGCCGACCTGAGCTATCTGCGCCGCCTCCTCCAGGGCCGTATCGACATCCTGCGGGCCGAGCTGGCGCGCCGGGCGGCGCCCGAGACACCGGTCGTGGACCGGCTCTCCGAGATCCTGGCGGACACTCCTTCGCTCCACCGGTCCTCCGCCCGGCATGTGACTCTTTCCACACCACGCGGCGAGGAGTTCCGGCTGCTGGCCGCCGAGGCGCTGGCCGAGGTGGAGCTGTCCGACCTCGCGGCCCGTACGGACGAGGAGTTGCGCGCCGCGATGGGCCGGCTGGTCCGCCATGAGCAGCAGGTTTCGCGGCGTCGGCACCATCTCCAGCGGACGGCGGACGATTGCAGTGCGGAGATCGCCCGCAGGTACCGTGAAGGCGAAGCACAAGTAGACGACCTGCTCACCTGACGCCGTGGCTGCCTTCCGGAGCGGTCCCCGCCCGGAAGGCCCGTTGATGACCACTCGCAGGACGACGACCACCACGTCCCCGGTTCTCGCGGAGATCGTGCGGTCCGGCTTCGTGGAGGGCAGGCACCGGGGCTCGCTGGTGCTGCTCGCGGCCGACGGCAGCGTGGAGTTCGCGCTCGGCGACCCGGACGTGCCGGTCTTCCCGCGCTCCAGCAACAAGCCCCTCCAGGCCGCCGCCGTGCTGCGCGCCGGGGCCGAACTGTCCGGTGAACGCCTCGCGTTGGCCGCCGCGAGCCATTCCGGCGAGGACTTTCACCTCACTCTCGTGCAGCGCATGCTCGCCGAGTCCGGGCTGACGGCGGACGATCTGCTGAATCCGGCCGATCTGCCGCTGGACCCGGTCGAGGCCGAGGCGTATCTGGCGGCGGGGCGGATCCGGGACCGGGTCACCATGAACTGCTCCGGCAAGCACACCGCGATGCTGGCGGCCTGCGTCCACAACGACTGGCCGCTGGACACCTATCTGGAGCCGTCCCATCCGTTGCAGCGGCTCGTCGCGACGGTGGTCGAGGAGACGTCGGGGGAGCGGATCGCGGCGGTCGGTACGGACGGCTGCGGCGCCCCGCTGATGGCCGTCGGGCTCACCGGACTCGCCCGCGCCTTCCGCCACTTCGTCCTCGCCGAGCCGGGCTCGGCCGAGCGCCGGGTGGCGGACGCGATGCGCGCCCATCCGGAGTATGTGGCCGGTACGCGCAGGGCCGACACGTGGCTGATGCGCGAGGTGCCGGGGGCGCTGTCGAAGATGGGCGCGGAGGCGGTCCAGGCGGTGGCGCTGGCGGACGGGCGCGCGCTGGCGTTCAAGGTGGACGACGGGGGCCTGCGGGCCCTGGGGCCGGTGCTGGCACGGGCGTTGGGGCTGCTGGGGGTCGAGGGGCCGGTGCTGAAGCGGATCGGCCGGGCGCCGCTGATGGGCGGCGAGGCGGAGGTGGGCGAGGTGCGGGCGGTGTTCTGACCGCGCGTCCCGTTCGTCGGTGGGTCGGTGGGTCGGTGGGTCGGTGGGTCGGTGGAAACCCGCAGGACATTCCGGCCCGTCTGTGTTTAGCGTACGAGCATGGCCATCGACGTCCGAATGATCAGCGAATCCGAATTCCCCGACTGGCTCCGTGCCCTGACCACCGGCTTTCTCCGCGTACCCACGGTGAGCGAGGAGGAGGTGGCGATCCGTAGCGAGTACATGGACGTGCGCCGTACGCGCGGCGCGTTCGACGAGGGCCGCTGCGTCGCCACGTACCGCACCTTCCCGCAGGAGCTGACCGCCGTGGGCGGTGCGAGGCTGCCGTCCAACGCGGTCTCCAACGTCACGGTCTCGGCCACGCACCGCCGCCGGGGGCTGCTCAGCCGGATGATCAACGACGATCTGGCTGAGGCGAAGGAGCGCGGCGACGTCGTGTCCACGCTGATCGCGGCGGAGTATCCGATCTACGGGCGCTACGGCTTCGGCCCGGCCGCCTCGATCACCGAGTGGTCGATCGACGTACCGCGCGCCGGCCTTGACCCGCGCGCGTCCGGTCAGCCGGACGACGGCGGCCGGGTCGATCTGATCGACGGCGCGGAGGTACGGAAGCTGGGCCCCGACCTGCACGAGCGGCTGCGCTCGCTGCGGCACGGCGTGGTCGACCGCGACGAGCGCTGGTGGCGGGTCCACACGGGCACGGCCGCCTCGCACGAACCATGGACCGAGCCGTTCTACGCGCTGTACCGCTCGGCGTCGGGCGAGGTGGAGGGCCTGCTGACGTACAAGGCGGACGAGACCTGGGGCGACGCCAAGCAGCCGCTGAACACGGCGACGGTGCTCGACGCGATCGCCGTGACGACGGCGGCGGAGCGCGCGCTGTGGGGTTACGTCTGCTCGATCGACTGGATCACCACGGTCCGCACCGGCTACCGCGCCCCCGACGACCTGGTCCCCCTCTTCCTCCCGGACCCGCGCGCGGCCAGGATCGTCACGCAGGCGGACTTCCTGTGGGTGCGGATCCTCGACACCGTACGGGCGCTGGAGTCCCGTACGTACGCGGCCTCCGGCACCCTGGTCCTGGACATCCACGACCGCTCGTCCCTCGCCTCGGGCCGCTACCGGCTCGACACGAGCCCGGCGGGCACGACCTGTGCGCCGACCACGGAGTCGGCCGATCTGGCGCTGGACGTGCGGGAGTTGGGCGCGCTGTACCTGGGGGACGAGTCGGCGGTGCGGCTGGCGGCGCTGGGCACGGTGAGGGAGGAGACGGCGGGGGCGGCGGCCCGTACGGACGCGCTGTTCCGCACGTCACGACGGCCCTGGTGCCCGGACATCTTCTGAGCCGGGGGCGCGGTGGTCAGCCGGTGCCCGGTTGCATGAGGAGCAGGGCGAGCACCACGGCGCCGATGCCGGCGCAGGTGGGGTTCTTGGCCTTGATCCCGATGCTCAGCAGCACGAGTGCGATGACGCCCATGGCACCGAAGTGCCAGGCGACCAACTGCTCGAAGCCGAGGGCGAAGGTGGCGAGGACGAGGGCGATCACGGGCATGGCGGTTTCTCCTTCGGGCGGACTGCCGGGGAAGTAAGCCGATCAACTCCCTTACAACTTTATGTAGTTGACTGTGTTGTTCATGCCCGCTGACAACTGCCCTGCAAACTTGTGTAGTTGTATGTATTTTAGCCAGTCATGGTCGGACGAGCCTGGTGAGTTGTCGGATCCATCTACACGCAACTGTGGCGTGGTTGTACGGTTGCGGGGTGGTGCATCGAGAGTCAGGTCACGAAGAGTCCCGGTACCGGTACGCGACGATCGCGGATGATCTGCGTGCCGCGATCAACCGAGGCGACTTCCGGGCGACCGGGCGGCTGCCTACCAACGAGGAGTTGGTCGAGCGCTTCGGGGCGTCCAGGTCGACCATCCGCGAGGCGCTCGAAGTGCTGCGCGAGGAGCGGCTGATCGAGTCCCGGCGCGGCAGCGGCACGTTCGTGGCGCCCGGACTGCCCGGCGGCGCGGCGCCCGCGGAGGCGGCGGGCGAGGCGATCGCCTCGGAGAGCGTGCCCGCGGTGATGCTGGGGCCGTCCCTCAACAAGGCGTTCGAGGCGAGCGAGGTGACGCTCGACGTCTACTCGATGACCACGGAGGTGCTGGCGAACCGTATTTCGGACCAGGCCCAGCGCATCCAGGAGGGCGGCACGACGCCCCCGGCGCGTATCGCGGCCCGCCTGATGCTGCCCGACACCCGCGCCCGGTTGGACGTGCCGAGGAACGTCGACGATCCCGACGACCCGCGCCCGGTCCAGCGGCTCCAGGGGATACTTTTCCGCAGCGTGTCCCAGATCCGGCAGGCCCTGTTCGACCTCCAGGCCAAAGGGCTTGTCTCCGAGGTAACGGTCGAGGTCAGGGTCGTGTCCTGGATTCCCGACTTCAAGTTGTACATCTTGAACGGGAATCTGGCCCTCCAGGGGCTCTACGAGATCACGGAGCACGACGTCATGTGGGAGAAGACCGGCGAGGTGATGACGATCAAGGACGCGATCGGTCTGGGATCGGCCTCACTGCTCCATCCGTACCGCGCGGGCGCCGACTCCCCGCCCGACTCCGACTCCGCCTCCAGCCGGCTCGGTTTCGTGGGGCGGGCGCAGAAGTTCTTCGACTCGCGCTGGGAGCACCTGGCGGCAGAGGCGGAATTCTGATCGTGAGCACCCTCCCAGCTTCACCGCTCCCGCCCGTCCCGCCGCTTCCGCCGGTCCCACCAACCCCGCTGACCTCGTCCGTCTCCCGGCACGACGCCCTCAAGCGGGTGCTGAGCGGGGCCGGCTGCGTCGTGCTGGATCTGGACGGGCCCGTCGTACGGTTCTTCGCCCGGCCTGATGGGTCGCCGGAGAGCGTCGCCCCCGCCATCGCCGCCGACCTGCACGACATCGCGCGCGTGAACGGCACCGTCCTGCCCGAGCTGGCGGGGGTCCAGGACCCCCACCGGATCCTGACGGAGCACGACCGGCACCCCGGCACCGGTACGTGGCGCAGGGTCGCCCTGGAGATGCGCGACGCGCTCGACGCCGCGGAGTGGAAGGCGGCGGAACACGGCACGGAGACCGACGGCGCCACCGACTTCATCCGGGCCTGGCGGGGACTGGGACGGCATCTGTCCGTCGCCTCCAACAACCACCCGGTGGCGGTCGCCCGCGTCCTGGAGCGCCTGGGCGTGCTCGACTGCTTCGACGGCCCGGTCATCGGCCGCGATCCGGACACCCGGCTGATGAAGCCGCATCCGCACGCGCTGCGACTGGCCATGGTGCCGGCGGCCGGCGGCCCCGAGCGGCACGTCATGATCGGCGACTCGCGGACGGATCTCACCACGGCCCGCGCGGTGGGCATGCCGTTCATCGGCTACCACCGCAGGCCGGGGGGACGGGAATCGCTGGCCGGCGCGGGCGCTCCCGTGGTGCTGGAGTCGATGCGCGAGCTGCTGGCCGCGCTCCCCGGATAGGGGCGGCCGGTCGAGTGCGCCGTCCCCTCCTCGCGCACGGTGCTCCCGTTCGTATGTGCCCTCCCGATCGGGCGCGGTTGCGGGCAAGATGGATGACAGAGGCGCCGCCTTCGTGCCCCTCCGACCCGACGGACGGAGCGACGTGACCCACCCGACCATCGCTGACCTGGCCGACCCCGTATGACAGTTGACGCGGTGTCCGACGCACGTCGGCGCGCGGTCGGGTCGGGTGGCGCGGACCGCGGGAGCGTCAGGCCGCTCACGGGCTACCACCACGAGGCGTACGCCGTCCCGCTGCCGCGCGGCAGCGCGCTCGCCCGCCGCTACGACCGGGCCAATCTGCGCGTTCCGCGGCCGGGGGTGCTCTGGTTCGACCCGCGCTACTTCGCCTCGGAGGACCAGCTCCTGATGGCGCTGCGCGGCCGGATCGACCGGATTCCGGAAGTGCTGCGGATCGAGGGTTACGGGGTCCGGGTCCGGGGTTTCATCGAGGGCCGGACGCTGGGCTCCGGATGGCCGGGCGAGCGGCGGCTGTCCCCGCGCCACCTCGGCCAACTCGGGCAGTTCTTCCGCCAGTTGGTCTCCATCGATCCGCACGCCATGGACATCGGGCGAATACCGGCGGCCGAACGCCCGCCGGGCGACGGGGATTCGGCCGCCGCGCTCGGACGCCTCATCGACTTCACCGAACGGCGCGTCCACCGCAGGCACGAGCAGCGGTACGGTCCGCTCCTCGCGGCGCTCGGAGTCACCGGCACGGACGGCCTCGACCAACTGCGCGACCGGTCCCGGGCGTTGAGCCGGCGGCCGTCCGCCCTGCTCCACGGCGATCTGCACCGGCAGAATTTCGTCATCGACCTGGCCGGGGACCTGTGGATCATCGACTGGGAACTCGCCATGATCGGCGACCCGCTCTACGACCTCGCGACCCACCTGCATCTGATGCGGCACGGGGCGCGCGAGGCGGCCAGGACCACGGATGTGTGGCGTGACGCGGTGGAGCGGGCGCGGCCCGGCAGCTCGGCGGGCTGGCGGCGGGACCTGCCCGTACTGCTCGCGTACAAGCGGCTCCAGTCCGTCTACACCGACGTCATCCGCGCCGCGCGGTCGCTGGAGGACTCGCCGGACTCCCGGGACTCCCGCCAGGACGGGGCCGCGACGACCCGGCGGCGGCTGTCGCCGGTCGCGTGGCGGATCCAGCGGGTCCTGGACACGGCGCGGGAGCCGCTGGGGCTGGTGTCCGTACCGACGCGCGGACAGATCATGGCCGCGTACCGGCACTGGCTCATGCGGTCCGGCTCCTGAACAGCCGCCCCGACAGCCCCAGCGTCACCAGCAGAATCCCCGCGCACCAGGCCAGCGCCACCCATGGGTCCGAGCCCACCGGCTGGTCCAGGAGGAGGCCGCGCAGGGACTCGATCACCGGGGTGACCGGCTGGTTGTGGGCGAAGCCGTGGATCCAGCCCGGCATCGACTCGATCGGGGCGAACGTGCTGCTCGGGTAGGTCAGGAACATCATGAAGAACGCGAAAGACCCCGCCGCCTCCGGGGACTTGGTGAGCAGGCCCACCGCCGCCGCCAGCCAGGAGATCGCCACGATGAAGGCGAGCAGCAGACCCGCCGCCGCGAGGGCGCCGGGGAGGGTCGGGGTAGGGCGGAAGCCGATCAGCAGGGCCACGCCGAGGACCAGGACCGTGGAGACCACGTTGCGCACGGTGCTCGAGGCGACATGGCCGGCGAGGATCGACGTACCGCCGACGTCGAGCGAGCGCAGCCGGTCGACGATGCCGCCCTTCATGTCCTCGTTGACGCTCACCGCCGTGCCGGACGAGCCGAAACCGGCGCAGAGCAGCAGGACGCCGGGCACGACGTAGGAGACGTACGGGCCGCCCGTACCGGTCTGGATGGCGCCGCCGAAGAGATAGACGAAGATCAGCATCAGCATGACCGGCAGCATCAGCGAGACGAGGATCGCGTCGATGCTGCGGGCGCTCAGGCGCAGCGAACGCCCCGTCATGACAAGGGAGTTGTTGAGGGCCCGGCCGCCCTGGCGGGAGATCGTCGCCGCGTCAGACATGGGTCGGCTCCATCCGGGTGCTCTGTGTGGTCTCGTCGCCGGTCAGGGCCAGGAACACGTCGTCCAGCGTCGCGCTGTGCACGGTGAAGCTCACGATGTCGCGGCGTCGCGGATCGAGATGGTCCAGCAGCGCCCGTACGCGCGTCGCCGTGCCGTCCGTGGGCAGGCCGAGCGTGAGCGTGTCGGGTGAGCGCCGCACGGCGAGCGGCGCGATCCGTTCGTACGCCGCCGCGTCGGCGAGCACCAGATCGAGCCGGTGCCCGGAGACCCGGCTTTTCAGCTCCGCCGCCGTGCCCTCGCCGACCAGCCGGCCGCTGTCGAGTACGGCGATCCGGTCCGCCAACTGGTCGGCCTCCTCCAGGTATTGGGTGGTCAGGAGAACCGTCGAGCCGCCGGCCGACAGTTCGCGCACCACCCGCCACAGCTCCTGTCGGCTGCGCGGGTCGAGCCCGGTCGTCGGCTCGTCCAGGAAGATGACCTCCGGCTCGCCGACCAGCCCGGCGGCCAGATCGAGCCGTCGCCGCATGCCGCCCGAGTACGTGTGGGTGAGCCGCCGCCCGGCGGCGGTGAGGTCGAAGCGCTCCAGCAGTTCGGCTGCCCGGCGGCGGGCGTCCGCGCGCGACAGACCGCCGAGGCGCGCCATCATGCGCAGGTTCTCCTCGCCGGTCTGCTTCTCGTCCACCGAGGCGAACTGGCCGGTCAGGCTGACGGCGCGGCGCACCTGGCGCCGCTGGGTGCGGATGTCGTAACCCGCCACGCGGGCCGTGCCGTTGTCGGCGTCGGCGAGTGTGGCCAGGATCCGTACGGCGGTGGTCTTGCCCGCGCCGTTCGGGCCGAGCAGGGAGAAGACCGTGCCGCGCTCGACGGACAGGTCGATGCCGTCGAGCACCTTCACCCGCTCGTCGCCGCTCCCGTAGGACTTCTCCAGGCCGATGGCGCTGATCGCTCTCTGGGGGCTCATGGCCACCGCTCCTCCGTCGCGTGTCGTCGGTACGCTTATGCGTAACCCTTACGCTTGATGTGTAAGGGTTACGCATAACTAGGATGGCGTCAAGCGGGCGGGATCGGGATCACGAGCGGGGAAGGCGGCGGCGCGGACGTGACGCAGGACAACAGCGGCGACGACGACATCGGTACGGGGCTGCCGCCCAGCATCGAAGCCGCCTGGGGGCTGCGCGAGCGCCCCACGAAGGGGCGTAAACCCAGCCTGAGCCTGTCGCGGATCGTCGACGCGGCCGTCTCCCTCGCCTCGGCGGAGGGGCTGGCCGCCGTCTCGATGGGCCGCGTCGCCAAGAAGCTCGGGGTGTCGCCGATGTCGCTCTACCGGTACGTCGCGGCCAAGGACGAGCTGTACGTGCTGATGCAGGAGGCGATCATCGGCGACCCGCCCGCACCGCCCGCGCCGGGCACCGACTGGCGTACGGCGATGTCGGACTGGGCCTGGGCGATGCGCCGGGTCAGCTACGAGAACCTGTGGGCGCTGCGTATCCCGGTGTTCAGCCCGCCCGCCACACCCCGGATGGTGGCCTGGTGGGAGTCGGGGCTGGTCACGCTGGAGGGGACCCGGCTCGACTGGGGCGAGAAGCTGTCGGTGATGCTGATGGTGAACGGCTACGTACGGCACGAGGCGACACTGATGGCCGACCTGGCCGCCGCCGTGACGGCGAGCGGCCAGTCGGCGGAGCATGTGCTCGCCAAATACGGTCGCACGATGCGCAGGCTGGCCGACCCCGAGCGCTTCCCGACCGTGGCGGAGATGCTGGCGGCCGGTGTGCTGGAGGTACCGGACGAACCGGAGAGCCCCGACCACGAGTTCGCCTTCGGGCTCGAACGCATTCTGGACGGGGTCGATCTGCTGGTGCGCGAGCGCGGCGGGGACAGCGGTGTGGGCGGCGGACGCGGAGGTACGGCCGGATGACTGACTTCCCCACGGTGAACGGGCTTGTGCGGGGCCGCCGTTGGGCCTCCGATGTCGTCGCGGTGCTCGGCATCCCGTACGCCGCACCGCCGTTCGGCGCCGACCGGTTCAAGGCGCCCCGGCCCGCGCCCGCGTGGCGGGGCGTGCGGGAGTGCACCGGGTTCGGGCCGATCGTGCCGCAGTCGGCGGAGCTGCCGGGCGCGCCGTCCTGGTCGCCCGGCGACGAGGACGTGCTGAGTCTGAACGTCTGGACGGGGGGCTCGGGCGGCTCGGGCGGCGGCGTCGGGGGCGCACGGCCCGTACTCGTCTGGATCCACGGCGGCGCGTACACCTTCGGCTCCGCCGCCCAGCCGGACTTCGACGGTACGGCGCTCGCCCGCGCCGGACCGGTCGTCGTCACCCTCAACTACCGGCTCGGTTTCGAGGGCTTCGGCCACATCCCCGGCTCCGGCTCCGGATTCCCCGACAACCGTGGTCTGCTCGACCAGATCGCCGCCCTGGAGTGGGTACGCGACAACATCGCGGCCTTCGGCGGCGATCCCGGCAATGTCACCGTGGCCGGGCAGTCGGCCGGTGCGACGTCCGTCGCGTGTCTGACGGTGATGGAGCGGGCGCGCGGGCTGTTCCGGCGTGCGATCGCCCACAGCCTGGTCGGCCCGGTCTACTCGCGCCAACTCGCCGCCGACACCACGCGCCTGGTGGCGGAGGCCGCCGGAGTCCCGGCCACCGCCGAGGGGCTGACGGCGGCGTCCCCGTACGACCTGGTCGGCGCGAGCGACCGGGTCACGGCCCGCCTCCGCGACGACCCGGCGGCGGGGGCGCGCCACTACGATCCGGTGCTCTACGGCCCGGTCGCCGACGGGGACGTACTGCCCGCCGACCCTCTCGACGCCGATCCGGCGGACCGCGCCGACGTCGAACTGCTGGTCTGTCATACGACACAGGAGTACTGGCTGCTGGACGCGGTCGGCAGCAGCAAGAAGATCTCGACGGACAGTGAACTGGACGCGTTCGCAAGGGCCTTCGGGCTGCCCGACGATCTCGTGCCGGCGTACCGGGCGCTGCGACCGGACGCGCCGGTGCTCGACCTGTACCTCGCGATCTTCGGCGACATGTCCTTCGCCGAGTACAGCAGCCGCTTCGCCGACCGGCACGCGCGGGCGGGCCGCACGACGCATCTCTCGCGATTCGCCAGGAAGCGGGTCACGGAAGGCGGAGTCGTACTCCCATGGCACTGCGCCGACGTCCCCTTCGTCTTCGGCGTTCTGGACGTGCCCGAGCTGGCGTTCCTCATCGGCGGCCCGCCGACTGCCGAGGACCACGACCTGTCGCGCCGCATGGTGCGGGCGTGGGCGGACTTCGCCGCGACGGGGGAGCCGGGCTGGGGAACGGACACCGTACGGATCTGGGGCGGCGCGGAAGGCTCGGCGGATACGGACACGGACACGGACACGGATACGGACACGGATACGGACACGTACGACGGGTTCCGTGCCGCGTGGCGTACGGCCGACTACGCGGCCATCCACCCCTGACGGACGGCCTGACAGGATGAGCGCATGACCGAGATCCGCACGCCCCGCCTCCTCCTTCGCCGCTGGACCGACGACGACCTCGCCGCCATGGCCGAGATCAACTCGGACCCGCAGGTCATGCGCTGGATCGGCGACGGCTCGGTCCGCGACCTCGACGAGACGGCCGAGGACATCGAGCGCTGGGAGGAGGAGTGGGACGAGGAGGGCTTCGGGCTGTTCGCGATCGAACTGCTCGCCTCCGGCGAACTGATCGGCTTCGCCGGTCTCTCCGTACCGGAGTATCTGCCCGAGGTGCTGCCGGACGTGGAGATCAGTTGGCGGCTCGGCGCCCAGTTCTGGGGCCAGGGTTACGCCTCCGAGGCGGCCCAGGCCGTTCTGGAGTTCGCCCTTCAGGACCGGGGTCTGGAGCGTGTCGTCGCCGTGAACCGGATGGGCAACGACGAGTCCGAGAACGTGCTGCGCAAGCTCGACCTGGTCCTCGACCGCGAGACGAAGCACCCCGAGTACGGCTTCGCGCTGAACATCCACTCCATCGACCTCACCGAGTACGAGGCCTGAGCACCACGAACGCCACCACGAACGCGGTCACCAGCAGTCCGGCGCCGACGCCGAAGGCGAGCTGGTATCCGCCGGTCAGCGCCTCGGCCTCGCTCCCGCCGTCCGCGAGCACGCTCTCGGTCCGCGAGGCCGCCAGCGTCGACAGGACGGCGACGCCCAGCGCGCCCCCGATCTGCTGCGAGGTGTTGAACAGCCCCGACACCAGCCCCGCGTCCGCTTCCCCCGCGCCGGACATCCCCAGCGACGTCAGCGCCGGAAGCGCGAGCCCGAAACCGGCGGGGAGGAGCATCAGCGGCAGCAGATCGCTCGCGTAGTCCGCGTCGGCGGGCACCCGGCTCAGCAGCACGAGGAACGTGATCAGCAGCACGAGTCCGGCCAGCAGGACGTTGCGCTCGCCGAAGCGGGCGTTGAGCCGGGCGGAGACCCCCAGCGACACGACGCCGATGACGATCGCGGCCGGGAGCATCGCGAGACCGGTCTCGCCGGCGCCGTATCCGAGCACCCGCTGGAAGTGCAGCGCCAGGATGACCTGGAACGAGAACAGCGCGGCGACCATCAGCATCTGCACCGCATTCGCCCCGGTGACACTGCGCGAACGGAAGATCCGCAGCGGCATGAGCGGGGTCCGGGCGGTCGCCTGGCGGGCGACGAACGCGCCGATGAGGGCCAGGGCGAGGGCGCCGAGACCCAGGGTGTGGGCCGAGACCCAGCCGTACTGCTCGACCTTGACGACGGTGTAGATGCCCAGCATCAGCCCGGCCGTGATGAGCAGCGCGCCGATGGCGTCGGCGCGGGCGGCGAGGCCGCGGCCACTGCCCGCACCTGTGTCGCCGGGCAGGACACGGGCGGCGAGGGCGAGGGAGACGAGCCCGACGGGCAGATTGATGAAGAAGATCCAGTGCCAGCTCAGGGCATCGGTGAGCACCCCGCCCAGCACCTGGCCGATGGACGCGCCGGCGGCGCCGGTGAAGCTGAAGACGGCGATGGCCTTGGCCCGTTCCCCGGGCTCCGTGAACAGCGTGACGAGGATGCCGAGGCTGACCGCCGCCGCCATCGCGCTGCCGACGCCTTGCAGGAAGCGCGCCGCGATCAGTACGGCGGGCGAGGCCGCGGCACCCGCCAGGAGCGAGGCCGCGGTGAACACCCCGGTGCCCACGAGGAACACGCGCTTGCGGCCCAGGAGATCGCCGAGCCGCCCCGCGAGGAGGAGCAGGCTGCCGAAGGCGATCAGATAGGCGTTCACGACCCAGCTCAGACCGGCGGGGGAGAAGCCGAGGTCGTCCTGGACGGCGGGCATCGCGACGGTGACGATGGAGCCGTCGAGGACGATCATCAGCATGCCCGAGGCGAGCACGCCGAGGGCGAGCGCGCGGGTGCGGGAGGTCGGGGAGCTCGGGGAGCTCGGGGAGGTCGGGGGCGGGGTGGCGAGTGCGGTCTCCGCGCTCGTGTCTGCGTGTGAATCTGCGGACATGGGTCTCTCCTGTCGATGGATCGCCCCTGAAACGGGTCGACAGGAAGGACTCTAACGGATAGTTCCGTTGCAGACTATCTCTCTCGGAATCTCTTGTTCGTCCCTCTACTTCTCGCGCTGGCGCGCCCGCCGCGCCGTCCCCGTCCCCGGAGTCGCGGACGCGACGGCCAACTGCCCGCCGGTCAGGGTGTCCATGAACCGCAGGAACGCCTCGCGATCCGCGTCGGAGAACGCCGACAGCGCCTGGCGGTGCACGCTGTCGACGATCTCCTGGCTCCGCACGGCGAGCCGCGCGCCCTTCTCGGTGACCGCGATGATCCGCGCGCGCCGGTCCGTGCTGGACGGCCTGCGCTCCGCGAGCCCGGCCTTCTCCAGGGCGTCGGCGGTGACGACCATCGTGGTCTTGTCCATGTCGCCGATCTCGGCGAGCTGGATCTGGGTGCGCTCCTTCTCCAGGGCGTGCACCAGGACGCAGTGCATACGCGCGGTCAGCCCGATCTCGGCGAGCGCGGCCGACATGCGGGTGCGCAGGACGTGGCTGGTGTGGTCGAGGAGATAGGAGAGGTCCGGTTCCGTACGGGTGGTTGTCATGGCGGTCATACGCACCAGCGTAACAATTCGATCCGTGGCGGATTATCCAGAAACGTATCTGTTCTTCGGGCGCGTGGGTGTGGAGCCTGCGTCCGGTGAGGCTTCTCCCCGGCGCGGGCCGCCTCCGTCGTCAGCGGTGGCAGGTGAGGAAGACTCGGGCGCGCTCGTCGAGTTCAGCCGCTACCCGTACGCCGCGCGAGCGGTACGGGCGCAGGTCCCCGCGCAGTGAGCGGACGGCCTTGAGGGTCCGGGTGGACTTCACCCCGGCCATGGTGTCGATCGCCCGGCTCCAGGTGGCGCATGCCTGCTCGATGCCGCCCTGCTTGACCTGCTGCTCGGCCTGGGCGACGAGGTCGAGGGCGATGATCCGGGCGTATGTGGTGCCCGGCCGGCTCGCCGCCGCGGTCGCGTAGCTGCGAGCGGAATTGGGGTGGTCGCCCAGCGTTTCGAGAACCTTGGCAGTCCGGGAATGGACGGTGGCCGCAGGCGGTCCCCACACCAGTGCCCAGAACGGCACCTCGTCGTCCATACCCGCCGCGAGCGCGGCGTGGGCCCGGTCGACGTCGGCGAGTGCGGCCTTGCGTCGGCCGGTCTTGGCGAGCGCGTGCGCGTGGGTGACGGCGAACAGCGCCTCGACCTGCTGGTCGACTCGTCCCTTGGCGGTCTCCCAGCCGGTCTCGGCCAGCGCCAGGCAGTGCTCGGGCCGGTGCAGTTTCATGCCCTGCTGCGACATGGTCCGCATCACGAACCCATCCTGACCTGGGATTCCGGACTCCCGGGCAAGTCCCAGCGACTGCATGTAGTACCGCTGCGCGAGCCCCTGCTCCCCGCTGTCATACGCCTTCCAACCACATAGATGAGCTGCGGCGGAGGCGACGGACAGCGCCTCGGCGCGGGCTTCCTCACTGCTGAACCGGGCCCGGCACAGGTCACGGACATCGGTGATCAGGTACTGCGCGAAGGCGGCACGGCCGTGCTGGCCGCCGTGTTTCTCGTCCATGTCCATGAAGAGCTTCACCATGTCCCGCACGGCCGCGACGTCGGCGTGCCCGGCCAGCGCGCCGCCGCTGACGCTGCGGGTGCGGGCGGCGGCTTCCCGGACGGATTCCAGCGGGAGGACGGAGGCGGCCATGGAGAAGGCGGAGGCGGCAAGGAAACGGCGTCGGTTCACGTCTGCGCTCCCGATGGCGGTCAGCGTCTCGATGGGGTCGAAGTCCAGCGTCAGCCCGATGCTTTCATCTTCGCCGCCGGGTGGGGAGGGGAGTCCGAGGTCTTCGCGGGTGATCCGGCGACCCAGGCGCCGGGAGAGCGCCTCGGCCAGGTAGCCGGGGGTCGCCCCCTGCGGGACCGCGCCGAGCGTCCAGTGGTGGACGGCCGACTTGTTGGTCCCCAGCCGCCGGCCGCTCTCCGACGCGACGGCCTTCACGGCGCGCGCCACTGCGTCGTACGGCAGGCCGGATTCCTCGATCAGCTTCTTGAGCTGGTGGTTCGCCGTGCGCCGGGTCATGGGGTCCCCGCTCTCGTATACCTGATATACGGCCCCGAGTGCTCCGTACGGTACCCGCCAACTCCCCTGCACAGTTCACTGATTGATGAAGCCCGATGACGTTCCGTCAACGGGTTCGCCCAGTGGAGAGGAGATCGTGATGAAGGATCAGACGCGCCCGTGGGAGTCCGTGTTCGCGGGGCCGGAGATCACCGCCGTGCCCAGTGACACCGCGCGCTTCGAGGAGAAGGCCGCGGAGAGCTCGGACCAGGGCCGTTTCGAGGACTGATCCTCACGCGTCACCAGCACTACCGGGGCCCGCCTGGCCGCGAGCCGCGCGGGCCCCGGGACTTGCTCATCGCAGGGATGAAGGGAGTTCGGGGATGTTGACGTTGTCGGTCGATCTGCGGGCCGGTACGGGGCCGTGGCAGTGGCAGGGGTGTGAGCAGGGCGAAGGCTGCTGGGTGCGCGGTAAGGACCGCATTCGGCCGCTGGCCAATCCGGCGCTGGAGGCACGGGCGGTCACCGATGGCACGGCCACGCTGATGGTGGTGCGCGAGCGGGCCGCCGGCCGCGCGTCACTGCTGCGGTCGACAACCCCGGTGCGGGTGGACGCCGCGATGCATGCCCGTGCTGTAGAGGAGTGCCGGGCATGGCCGCTCCAGTCCGTATGGATCGAAGCGGGGCCGGACGGACTGCGGCTCCAGACCGGGCTCGGCGGGGTGTGCCCGCTCTACCTCGCCCAGGCCGATGGGCAGCTCGTCGGGTCGTGGCAGTTGATGGACCTCTCCGCCCACCAGACACCCGGAAAACTGGACGAGAAGGAGGTCATGCGGCTGCTGACCGGGCACCCCCGTTACGGGCACGACACCCTGTTCACCAGCATCAAGCGCCTGTCCGAACGGTCCTCGGCATATGCGGACGTCGAGGGCCTGCGCATGCTCTACCCCGCCCCCGCCGAGCACGCCCGGCCCTCCGAGCTGTCCGAGGGCATGGACGGCCCGGCCCTGGTGAGGGCGTTCGAGGCACTTGTCGACCATATCTACGCCCGCCGCCCTCTCAACCCCGTACAGACAGCGGCCCACTTGTCCGGGGGCAAGGACTCCACCAACCTCGCGGTCTCCCTCGCCCTCGCGCACCCGGGCCTGATCACGCCGTGCGCGCTGCTGATCGGCGGCGAGGCCGGCCCGCAGCAGATCGCCCGGCGCCGCATGGTCACCGACCACATCGGTTTCGCCCCCGATGTCACGGTGCCCGCCGCCAGCCACCCACCGCTGGCCCCGGGCGGGCTGCGCCGGGCTCATCCAGGGGCGATCAGCCCGCTGGACGAGCCGCACCTGGAGGCCGCCGACTCGCTCGCCCAGGCGCTGATGGCGCGCGGTATCGCCACCGTGGTCGCCGGGTTCGGCGGCGACGAAGTCGCCCGGGTACGTTGCCCCGACGGCGGCGCCGTACGCACGCTGGAAGCTCCGGCCTGGTGCGGCGAGCGGGTCCGGGACCTGCTCGGCGAGGTGAACACCGGAATCTCTCCTCCCACCGTGGCGCCGGAGACTGCCCTGGTCGCACTGGAGGTCGCCACCCCGCTCCTCGCACGCCGTGGCCTGTGGGCGCTCGCCCCGTTCACCGACCCCGACCTGGTCCGCTTCGGCCAGCGCCTCCCACGGGAGTGGAAGCGCGACAAGCGGCTGCTGACGATGCGGTTCGCCACCCAAGGTCTGCCCGATGAGGTGGTGCACCCTGCGCTTCGGGAGAACTTCGGTCACCTGATGAACCGCGCCGTCCACGAATACGCGAGCGGCCTGCTGCATAGCTGGGGCAAGGACCTGCACCTTGTCGAGGAGGGCTATCTCGATCCGGCCGTGCTCGCACAGACGGTCGAGCGGGCGGCCCTCGGACCGGACGAGGCGGCGCCCTACCGCACCGGACTGTTCCTGATCACAGCCGTCGAACTCACTCTGCGGGCCCTGTAGACGCAGTGTCCACCGCGCGGGCGAGTTCGGCTCAAAGTCTTCGGACGCCCCGGCGAACCCACCAGGATGGGGCGGGTGACCGAGTCCCCACCCGCCCCCACGACCACCGGTTCCCCGCAGCAGGTCGGCTACCGGAGCGACCCGCACTTCGAGGACATCGCCAACGCCTCCTGGTGGCGGATGGCCGCCCGGCTTCCGCGCACGCTCGCCGCCGCCACGCGCCTCGGCTGGGCCGCGGACCGCCCCGCCATGCTCTGGCTCTGCGCCTGCCAGATGGTCATCGCTGTCTCCTCCGCTGTCGCGCTCGGCGCCCTGCCCGGCGCGATGAACCACCTCTTCACCGGCGGAGCCGTCGCCGACCGGGTGAGCGAGGCCACTCCCGCGCTGGTCGTGGTCGCCGTCGCCACCGGCGTGCGGGCCGGAGCCGACGCGCTCGCCGTGTACGCCTCCGCCAGGTTGTCGCCGGAAGTCGCGACCGAGGCGGACCTTCAGATCCTGGCTGCGGCCCCGGAGGTGGAGTTGGAGGCGTACGACCGGCCCGGGTTCACCGACCGGCTCCAGGCCGCCGGGAAGGGCGCCGAGGCGACAGAGAACTTGATCGGGGATGCCCAGGCCCTGGTCTCCGCGCTCGCCCAACTCGTGGCCGCGGCCTCGGTTCTGACGGTCCTGCACCCCCTGCTTCTGCCGCTGCTGGTACTGGCCGTGGTACCCAAGGGCGCGGCGGCGATCACCACGGCGCGGATTCAGCACCGGGCGGACTACCAGAACGTCTCGGACAACCACCTGCGCTACCTGCTGCGGTACTACGCCACCGACCGCCGCACCGCCGCCGAGGTCCGCGCCACGACCATGGCCGGCTTTCTCCAGTCCTGGTACCGGGAGATCACCGACCGGATCAAAGTCACCCACCGCACCGCCGCCCCGCGAGTCCTGCGCGTCACGCTGCTCGGCTCCGCCGTCAGCGGATTGATGCTCGGCGCCACGTGGGTCGCCCTCGGGTGGCTGGCGGCCACCGGGCGGATGGACCTGGCCATCGCCGCCACCGCCGTCATCGCGGTACGCACCTCGACGGGCGCACTGACCTCCCTGGTCTTGGCTGCGGCGAGGCTCTTCCGCACCTCGCTCTACCTGGACGACTGGCAGGCGTTCCTGCGCTGGGCGAAGGCCTTGCGCGCCGTACGCGGCACTCAGGCGATCCACGCTGATGCCCCGGCCGAGATCCGCGCGGAGAACGTCAGCTACACCTACCCCGGCGCCGAGGCCCCGGCGGTCGACGGCGTCAGCCTCACCCTGCTACGCGGCGAGCTGATCGCCCTGGTCGGCGAGAACGGCTCGGGCAAGACCACCCTGTCCGCCCTGCTCACCGGGCTGCGCATCGCAAACACCGGCGGCACTGTGACGTGGGACGGCACCGACCTTGCCGAGGCGGACCCGCACAGACTGTGGTCCAAGGTCGGCCTGGTCCCGCAGGACTACACCCGCTGGCCCATGGACCTGCGCTCCAACATCCACCTCGGCCAGCCCCGCACCGAAGACGACGCTCTCCTGCTGGAGGCAGTGAACTCGGCCGGCGCGGACAGCGTCATCGCCAAGGTCCCGTACGGCCTCGACACCCTGGTCGCCGGCTCCAACTGGGGCGGCACCGACCTGTCCGGGGGGCAGTGGCAGAGAATCGCTGTTGCCAGGGCGTTCTACCGGGACGCCGCCATGCTGATGCTGGACGAGCCGACGTCCGCGATGGACCCGCGCGCCGAACACCTGGTGATCCGCCGCTTCAAGGAACTTGCCGCGGGCAAGGCCGCCGTGTTCGTCACGCACAACCTTGAGAACGCCCGCATCGCCGACCGCATCATCGTCCTCGACCAGGGCCGCATCGCCGAATCCGACACGTTCGAGGCACTGATGGACGCAGGCGGAATCTTCGCCGAGCTGTACAAACTTTCTCAGGACCGGTGACCACAAGGACAGGGCGGCTGATTGGTGGTGCCCCCAGCAGCGGAGTCGGGGCAGGCGCGGTCGGGCAGGTGGAGTCAGGGCAAGGTGAGGATGCGGGGGCCGTCGTCGGTGATGGCGATGGTGTGCTCGATGTGGGCGGCGCGGCTGCCGTCGATCGTGCGCAGGGTCCATCCGTCCGGGTCGGTGCGGTACTCGTCGCGTCCGCTGGCCATGAGCATGGGTTCGATGGCGAGGGTGAGGCCGTGGCGCAGCGGGAAGCCGCGGCCGGGGCGGCCGCGGTTGGCGACGTGCGGGTCCTCGTGCATCGTGCGGCCGATGCCGTGGCCGCCGAAGTCGGTCGGCATGCCGCAGCCCGCCTGGCTGACGACGGTGCCGATGGCGTGGGAGATGTCGCCCATGCGGTGGCCCACGGTGGCGGCGGCGATGCCGGCGTCCAGGGCCCGCTGGGTGGCGGCGATCAGTTCCAGGTCGGCGGGGCGGGGGGTGCCGACGGTGAAGCTGATCGCGGCGTCGCCGGTCCAGCCGTCGAGTTCGGCGCCGCAGTCGATGCTGACCAGGTCGCCGTCGCGCAGTCGGTCGTCGGTGGGGATGCCGTGCACGAGGGCGTCGTTGACGGAGGCGCAGATGACCGCCGGGAAGGGGGTGGGGGCGAAGGAGGGCCGGTAGCCCAGGAACGGGGAGCGGGCCCCGGCCTCGGTCAGGACGGCGTGGGCGGCTTCGTCCAGCTCGCGTACGCGCACCCCCACGGCCGCCGCCGCGCGGGCGGCCTCGAGCGCGTTGGCCACGACGCGTCCGGCCTCGCGCATCTTCTCCAGTGCCGTGTCGGTCTTGATCTCCACCATGTGCCGTGACTCCTTGTGATGCGGCTACCCAATACGTATACCGGTATTAGTATCACAGGCGTTGGCTTCGCCCCGACCTCCCCTGCGTACTCTTCATCCCCATGAGTGAGACAGCGGGGACGCCGGACATCGCGGACGGTCTGCGCGAGCGCAAGAAGCGGCAGACGTACGAGCGGCTGTCCGAGGTGGCGATCGGCCTCTTCCTGGAGCGGGGCTTCGACAGGGTGTCGGTGGCCGAGATCGCCGCCGCCGCCGATGTCTCGAAGCCGACGCTGTTCCGGTATTTCCCCGCCAAGGAGGATCTGGTCCTGCACCGGTTCGCCGACCATGAGGACGAGTCGGCGCGGGTGGTCGCGGGGGCGGGTGCCGGCTCTGTGCTGGCGGCGCTGCACCGCCACTTCGCGGACGGTCTCGCCCGCCGGGACCCGGTGACCGGGCTCAACGACGATCCCCGGGTGCTGGCCTTCCACGGTCTGCTGTACGGGACCGAGTCCCTGGTCGCGCGGGCGTACGCCTACCAGGGCCGGTCGGAGGCCGCGCTGGCGGGCGCGCTCGCGCGGGCGCGCCCCTCGGCCGGGCCGGTGGCCGCGCGGCTCGCGGCCGGTCAGATCGCCGCTGTCCAGCGCGTGCTCGCCGAGGAGAACTGGCGGCGGATCGCGGCCGGTGAGAGCGCCGACCAGGTCTGCCCGGACGCGGTGGCGGCGGCGGAGTCGGGGTTCGGGCAGTTGCGGGGCGGGCTCGGCCCGTACAACTGATCTCCGGTGTCAAATGTAACCGGGTTACGTTATTCTTGGCGGAATGACGTCACTCGACCATGAGCCGAGCCGCGCGCTCGGCCAAGAGCGGGCCTATCACGACATCTGCCGTACCGCCCTGAAGGGCATGATCGAAGGGGCCGGGGAACGGGTCGTCACCGGCGCGGACGTCTCGGCCTCCGGGGCGGACGCGGAAGTCCTCGGCTACCAATTCCGCAGCCACGCCAAGGAGTTGGCCGAGCTGCCGGAAGGGCCGCTGTTCTTCGGGCGGCTGGATTTCGGAGCCGTACGGAGCGGAGCCCTACAGGGCGGTCACGATCACGCCGGGCAGAGCTATCACATCGGCCGCATCCGCATCAGCGAACACCCCGCGTCCCCGCCCCTCGTGATCGACTGGCGCGCCCCGGTCTCACGGGCCTTCTACCAGGCGCGCGCCGCCGACCCGCAGGGCGTCGCCGTCCGCCGCCGGTTCGGCTGGGCGCCGTGGAGCAAGGGGCTCTCGGAGGACCTGACGGGCCTGGAGGACGAACCCCTCCAGGGTGCCCGCCCCACGACCGGTCCGGGTTCGGCCTCCGGCGCGATCCTCGCCGACGAGATCGAGCGCCCCCGCGTCGGCCCGATGCGCGACATCGTCGCCACCATCCAGCCCGAGCAGGACGATCTCGTACGGGACGAACTCACCGTGTCCGTCTGCGTCCAGGGCGCCCCCGGCACCGGCAAGACCGCTGTCGGCCTGCACCGCGCCGCGTATCTCCTCTACACCCACCCCGACCGGATCAAGCGCGGCGGACTGCTCATCCTCGGGCCCAACCGCACCTTCCTCTCCTACATCTCCGAGGTGCTGCCCGCCCTCGGTGAGACGGGCGTCCGCCAGTCCACGATCGAGGACGAGGTCGCGCGCCACCCGGTCCGCGCCGAGGACGACGAGGCGGCGGCGCTCGTCAAACACGACGTGCGGATGGCGGCCGTGCTGCGCCGCGCGCTGTACGGGCGGGTGCGCGTACCCGTCAACTCCCTTGAGGTGCCTGACGGTTCGTACCGCTGGCGGCTGCCGGTCGCCGAGCTGGAGCGGATCGTCGCCGACGTACGGCACGAGGCGCCGCCGTACGCGATCGGCCGCGAGCGCGTCCGCACCCGTGCCGTACGGCTGATCCAGCAGCAGGCCGAACGGCGCTCGGGCGTCCGGAGCGACGCCTGGCTTCAGAAGATCTCCCGCGCGCGTGCCGTCTCGGCGTTCGTGGACGAGGTCTGGCCGAGGGCGACCCCGGAGGAGGTCGTGGCCGGGCTGCTGTCCGACCCGGCCCGCGGCCCGGCGGAGGGCATCCTCGACGCGGCGGAACGGCGCGCGCTGACGTGGGCCCGGCCCCGTTCGGCCCGTACGGCTCCGTGGTCGGCGGCGGATCTGCTGCTCCTGGACGAGGTCGCCGGACTCCTCGAACGCCAGGACAGCTACGGCCACATCGTGGTCGACGAGGCGCAGGACCTCTCCCTGATGCAGTGCCGCGCCATCGCCCGCCGCGCCGGATTCGGCTCGCTGACCGTCCTGGGCGACCTGGCGCAGGGCACCACCCCGTGGGCCGCCCGCGACTGGCGGGAGCACCTGGCGCGGTTGGGCGCGCCCGATGCCCCGGTGGCCGAACTGACTGTCGGATTCCGGGTACCCGGCGCGATCGTGGCGCTGACGAACCGGCTGCTCGGCACGTTGGAGGTGGACCTACCGCCCGCCCGGTCGCTGCGCGCGGACGGCGAACTACGCGTCGAGAAGGTCCCCGAGGCGGCGGGGATGGGCGCGGCGGTGGTCGACGCGGTCCGCGCGGCGCTGCCGTACGAGGGGTCGGTCGCCGTCATCGCCGCCGACACCGACATCGCGCGCCTGCGCGACACGCTGACCGGAGCGGGCCTGGCGCCCGCGTCCCCCGGCGAACTGGGCGCCCGCGTCACGCTGTTGCCGGCGTCGCTCGCCAAGGGCCTCGAATACGACCACGTGGTCGCCGTCGAACCGGCGACGATCGTCGCGTCGGAACGGCGCGGGGCGCACCGGCTGTATGTGGTGCTGACGAGGGCGGTGTCGCGGCTGCATGTGCTGCACAGCGCGGAGCTGCCGTTCTAGAAAAGCCGCCGGGACGTCGCGTGGTCCGTCGCGTGGTCCGCCAGGACTTCGGTGATCACGTGGTGCGCGTTCGCCGCGAGCGCCGGGTTCGTGCGGAGGTAGTACGGGAGCTGGATGAGCGCCATCGACAGCGCCCAGCCGCGACCGCGCGCCCATGTCGCGTCGTCGGCGTCCAGGGCGGCGCGGAAGCCGTCCCGTACGCCGGCCGGGAGGAGATTCCACGCGGGGATCAGGTCGGACGCGGGTTCGCCCAGTCCCACCGTGCCGAAGTCGATGACCCCGCTGAGCCGTCCGCCGTCGGCGCTGTCCAACAGGAGGTTCCCCGGCATCAGATCGGAGTGGAGCCAGACAGGCGGGCCGTCCCACTCAGGTGCTCGCAGGGAGACGTCCCAGGCCGCTGCCGCCGCTTCGGTGTCGATGTCGATGTCGATGATCCCGCGCGGTTCGCCCAGTTCGGCTGGCTCACGGAGGCGGGCGAGCGCGGCGCGCGTCTCGCCGTCCTGGTCGCACAGGGCCCCGCCCCGGTAGGCCGGTGGCCCGTCCACGGGGTCGATCCGGCGCAGCGCCATGACGAAGTCGGCCAAGTCCGCTGCCAGCGCCCCGGGTTGGCTGAGCCTCCCGGCCTCCGGGTGCGCGCCGTCGAGCCGGCGGTAGACCGACCACGGCCAGGGATAGCCCTCGGCGGGGGTGCCCGCGCCCAGGAGGACGACGGGGACGGGGACCGGGAGCTGCGGGGCGAGCCACGGCAGCCAGCGGTTCTCCTTCGCCAGGTCCTCGACGCCGCCCTCGATACGCGGGAGTCGTACGGTCATGTCGTCGCCGAGCCGGTACACGGCGTTGACGGTGCCGGTGGACGGGAAGGGTTCGACGGGCAGTTCGGCCCAGTGCGGGAACTGCGCGGCGAGCAGCCGGCGTACGAGAGCGACATCGGTCGGCACCTCGTCGGCGTGCATCACGCGGGGTCGGCTTCGTTCCGCTCGGCTTCGTCCCGCTCGACCTCGTACGCGTACGGCAGCAACTCCCGTACCGGCACGGCCCGCAGACCGTTCTCCGTCCGCACCACGATCTCGACCTGCGGGAAGTAGTCGAGCAGCACCTGCCGGCAGCGCCCGCACGGCGGCATCACACCCCGGCTGTCGCTCCCGACCGCCACGACGGTGACGAGGTCGTACGCGCCGACGGCCGCCGCCGCGCCGATGGTCACCAGCTCGGCGCAGGGGCCGCCGGTGAAGTGGTAGACGTTCAGACCGGTGATGATCCGGCCGTCCCGGTCGCGGGCGGCGCAGGCCACGGTGTGGTCGTCACCCTTGGCATGGGCCACGACGAGGCGGGTCGCCGCGTCGACGAGTTCGGCGAGGTCGTGGTCGAGTTCATGATCGAGGTCAGCAGTCACGCGACGGAACGGTACTCGGGGACGGCGTGTCGGCCCACCGATTTTCGGCGCCGGGCGCCTGCCGACAATGCCTCACGTACGCCTCTTGACGTGCACTCCAACGGGTAGCGTGCGAGCATGCCCGCACTTCAACTGCTCCGTTTCGACCACGCTCCGGCACTGCTCGCGTTCGAGCGGGAGAACCGTGCCTACTTCGCCGCGTCGGTCCCCGACCGGGGCGACTCCTTCTTCACGGACTTCGCCGCGCGGCTCGAGGATCTGATCGCCGAACAGAGCGCCGGGGTGTGCTACTTCCATGTGCTGGTGAGCGACGACGGCGGCGGTACGGCGGCGGACGAGGTGATCGGGCGCGTGAACCTGGTCGACGTGGCGGACGGGTCGGCCGAGCTGGGGTACCGGATCGCGGAGAAGGCGGCGGGCAAGGGCGTGGCGACGCAGGCCGTCCGGCAGATCTGCGAGCTGGCGGCGCGGACGTACGGGCTGACGACGCTGCGTGCGCGCACCACCCACGACAACCCCGCATCGCGCGCCGTCCTGACCCGTACCGGATTCGTCGCCACCGGCGAGATCGCGATCGACGACCGCCCGGCCACGGCCTACATCCGCACGCTGAGCTGAGCGCCCAACTCCCGGAAGCCGAGGGCCCTGGCCACTCTCCGCGAGGGCTCCGGCCTGGCCCGCCACTGCGGCAGCAGACCGGCGTCGAGCGCGTGGGACACGGCGGCCGAGGCCACGATCCGCGCCAGCCGCCGGCCCCGCCGGTCCGGGGCGACCAGGACGGATACGTGGGCGACCGACCGTGGCCAGGTCACATAACCGGCCGCCGCCACCACATCCTCGTACTCGCGGATCAGGAACGCGGGCGACGTGATCTCGTCCAGACCGCTCTCGCCGGCGTCACCCTTCCCGACACCGGCCAGCAGCGCGGCCAACGCCGAGTCGTCGTGAGCTGCCGCGCGCTCGACGCTCACGCCCGCCTCCTTAGGAAGCGCGGGCACGAACGCGTCCCGGTCGCCCCGGTCCAGATAGGCGAGCGCGGCCGGCCCCAGTGCGTCGAGCACCGGGGCTGCCGTACCGCTCAGCGCCTCGCCGAGCCGGACCGGGTCGGTCAGCTCGGCGTCGGTCAGCTCCGCGTACGTCAGCTTCCGTACCGCCTCGTTCAGCGCCCTCGCGCAGCGCGCGTCCGGCGCGGTGACGACGGCGGCGTCACCGATCCGTACGATCCCGGCCCAGCCCGGCGGGCAGAGCCGCGAGCCGGGCGCGATCACGACGGCGCCGGGGGAGCTGAACTCGACTCGGACACCGGCGAGTTCGCTCCACAGCGCGCGTGCGTGGGTCACTGTCCCTGAATCCATACGGGGACGGTAGCCGCCCTCACTGACTCGCGCGGTGCCTCGCGTAGTGCTCGGCGATCTCGTCGCTCGTCGTCAGCCAGACGCCCGGATGGTTCGCGATGTGCTCCAGCGCCTGGTCCAGATACTTGTGCCGGAACGGCTGGTTGATGACGAACGGATGCAGCACCAGCGACATCACCCGGCCGCTGTCCGCCGCGTCGTCGTAGAGCTGGTCCAACTGATCCTTGACGATCCGCACGAAGTCGGGCCCGCTGAGGCTCTTGCCGACGAACAGACTGATGTCGTTGACCTCGATGGAGTACGGAACGCTCAGCATGCCCGGCACGTTGAGCCGGTACGGCTGGTCGTCGTTCGACCAGTCCAGCACATAGGTCAGACCCAGCTCGGCGAGCAGTTCCGGAGTCCGGAAGGTCTCGGTGAGCGCCGGCCCCAGCCAGCCGCGCGGGCGGCGGCCGGTGTCCCTCTCGATGGTGTCGACCACCTCCGTGAGATAGGCCCGCTCCGCGTCCTCGTTCTCCGACATGTCGGCCTGGAAGATCGAGTTGTTCCTGCCGTGCGCGATCCACGCCCAGTCCCGTTCGCGGCCCGCGCGGACGATCTGCGGATAGCGGCTGCCGACATCGGAGTTGAGCATCACGCTCGCGCGTACGCCGTGCCGGTCGAGGCTGTCGACCAGCCGCCAGATGCCCACGCGCGGGCCGTAGTCGCGCCAGCCGTAGTTCAGCGGGTCGGGGGCCAGGCCGGCGGTGCCCGCGAAGATGCTCGTGGAGGGGCGGTCGACCTGGTAGTGCTCGACGTTGAGTCCTACGTAGAAGGCGATGCGGGCGCCGTCCGGCCAGTGGACGGGGGGACGTTCGGTGATCGGGCTGTAGTCGAAGAGTTGGTTGTCCATGACCACAGGCTCGAACAGTGCCATTGGTGTGAGGGTCAAGGCGGGCGGAGGAGCGGAATTGGGTGGGGCTGTCCGGGCCGCCGGAATTACGATGCGCCGTTATGAGCCCCGCCCGCCCCGCCCCGTTCCGTATCGCCCCGTTCCGTATCGACATCCCGCAGAGCGACCTGGACGATCTCCACGACCGGCTCGACCGCACCCGCTGGCCCGACGAACTGCCGGGTGCGGGCTGGGAGTACGGCGTCCCGCTCGGCCATCTCCGCGCGCTGGCGCACCACTGGCGGCACACCTACGACTGGCGGGCCGCCGAGGCCGAGCTGAACCGGTGGCCGCAGTTCACCGCCACGATCGACGGGGCGACCGTCCACTTCGCCCACATCCGGTCGCCGGAGCCGGACGCGACGCCGCTGATCATGACGCACGGCTGGCCGGGCTCGATCGTCGAATTCGCCGACGTGGCGGGCCCGCTCACCGACCCCCGCGCGCACGGCGCCGACCCCGCCGACGCGTTCCATCTGGTGCTCCCGAGCATCCCCGGCTTCGGTCTCTCCGGCCCCACGCGGGAGAAGGGCTGGGAGTACGAGCGGGTGGCCGGGGCGTTCGCGGAGCTGATGGAGCGCCTGGGTTACGAGCGGTACGGCGCCCAGGGCGGCGACTGGGGCGCGGCGATCTCCCGCGAGCTGGGCCGCATCAGGCCGGGCAACGTCATCGGCGTACACCTCAATCTGCTGCCCGGCGGGGGCGCGACGCACGAGCCGAGCGCGGCGGAACTGGCCGCGCTGAGCCCGCAGGAGGGCCGGCGCACGGTGGAATCCTGGGAGCGGGGACGGGAGTTCGCCCGCGACCGCCAGGGGTACGCCGACATCCAGTCGACGCGCCCGCAGACGCTGGCGTACGGCCTGACGGACTCGCCGGTCGGTCAACTGGCCTGGATCGCCGAGAAGTTCGAGGAGTGGGCGGACACCACGGGCGGCGCGGGCGCGATCGACCGCGACCGGCTGCTGACGAACGTGATGCTGTACTGGCTGACCGGCACGGCAGGCTCGTCCGCCCGTATCTACTACGAGCGGGCGCACGCCGCGTACGCGGGCTCGCCGCCCAAGCCGTCCACGGTCCCCACCGCGCTGGCCGACTTCCCGCACGACAACTTCGTCCCGCTGCGCCACATCGCCGACCGCACGAACAACATCACGCGCTGGACCTCCTACGACCGGGGCGGCCATTTCCCGGCGATGGAGGTGCCGGAGCTGCTGGTGGGCGACGTACGGGCGTTCTTCCGCACCTTCACACCGTAGGGCGTGTCCGTGGAGTCCCGCCCGGCCAGGCGTCACGGAGGGCAAGGCCGGCGCCACTTCGCGGTCACGCCCTCGCGGCGCGTGCGAGCGCGTCGACCGCCGCGCGCCGGGGCCCGGCCGGCCCGAGGAAGTCCGCGCTGTCCGCCCACTGGTCCACCCCGCCGGTCAGCGGCAGCCCGCGCAGTTCGGGGTCGGTGACGGTCGCCGCGAGGGCCTGGGCGAAGCGTTCGGCGTGCAGCACCTGGAACGGTCTGCTGTGGTACGGGCGGCGGGCCGGGTCCACGGGCGCCGCGAGGCCCGTCCCGTTCTGGAGCCCGGCCACGTACTCGTACGCGTCGCACAGATGCCGCTCCCGCGCCGGATACTCGGTCGCGGCCAGCGCGCCCGCCAGCGACGGCGTCAGCTCCCCGGCCACGGCGAGCCGCCCGAACGAGCGGCCCAGCCACTTGCCGTACGGGGCGTACGTCCGCTCCAGCAGCAGGCACAGCCGCATCAGATCGCGCACCAGCCGTCCCGCGACGACCGCCGACCCGAGACCGTCCCCCACCTCGGCGCACCGGCCGACGAAGGCTTCCTCCTGGGAGATCCGCTGCCACTGGCAGGCCAGCAGATAGCGCCAGACCTGGTCGGGGTACCACGCCAACCGCGCCCGCGCCGGGCCGAGCGTGCCGAGCCCGTCGTGGAACACCGCGCCACCGGTGACCTCTGCGAGCCGCTGCTGGGGCATCGCGAGCCAGTCGCGGACGGCCGGCTCCGCCGCCGTCACCCCGAGCTGGGTGAGCAGCCAGTGGTCCAGGTCGTCGACCGACACCCGGTGGTCGACCGCGCTGTCCGTCAACTCCATGTGGCCGATGGGGACTTCGGGGTCGGCGAGCCGGAAGTGGGTGGGCCAGCCGCGTACGTGCTTCGGCAGCCGTTCCGCGAGCAGTCGGCGCAGGTCGGCCCCGTGCTCGGCGGCGTCGTCCGGCGCGAGGAACAGATTCAGCCGTGGCCCCCACTCGTGGTCGGCGGACCGGGCGGTGTCGAACCCCAGCACCTCGGACCCGGAGCCGACCCGCGCGGCGGCGTACCGCAGCCCCGGATACGCGCGGTCAAGGACGGGCCGCACGGCCTCCTCGTAGAGGAGACGTGACAGATCGAGACCGGGGATGAAGTCGGGGGTGGGGTGGGAGGGCGGGGTGTTCACGGTGTCCACGGGCTCACTGTGCCGGACGGGTGGCGGTGTCGGCCACGCGATATCCCACGCTGCCGTGTCTCAGCGCCGCCGTACGTGAGCCCCGTCCCCGCTCACCCGCTCGGCGAGGAAGTCCTCCCAGGTCCGCCTCCCGAGGTCGGCCCCGACGAGGGTCAGATTCTCCCCGGCCCGGTACACGCGGCCGACCTTGCCCGGAATCCGCAGCGGCATCGTCGGGCGCTTCTTGCCGCGCGCCCAGAGGTAGCCCCGGCTCAGCTCCCCCAGCCCGTACACCTTCGGCCCGGCCAGGTCGGCCACCCGGCCGGCCGGTTCGCCGAGGGTCAGCTCCACGAGCCGGTCCGCCACATCGCGGGTGTCGACCGGCTGCAACCGCAGCCCGCCGGGGACCGGGACCACCGGCAGCTTCGCCATGGCGCGCACCACGGTCAGGACCAGGTCGTGGAACTGGGCCGCACGCAGCGTCGTCCACGGCAGCCCGGACTGGGCCACCGCCAGCTCCGCGCCCAGCTTGGCCCTGGGATAGCCGAGCGGAATCCGGTCGGCGCCGATGACCGAGATGTAGACGAGGTGCCGTACGGCGTCCCGTACGCCGCTACGCGTCGCGGCCCGCACCAGATTCCGGGTCGCCACGTCGTCGCCTTTGGCGGCCCCCGCGAGATGCAGGACGATCTCGGCGCCGTCCAGCGCGGTGTCGATCCCCTCGTCCTTGAGCAGGTCGGCGGCGACGTACTCGACACCGCCGGCGCCACCGGCGCCACCGGCGCCACCGGCGCCACCGGCGCCACCGGCGTCACCCTCGGGTGCGCGGCCGTGCCGGGTCAGCACCCGTACGTGGTGATCGGTGTCGCGCAGCAGGGGCGTGACAAGGCGGCCGAGGGTGCCGGTGCCGCCTGTGACCAGGATCGTTGACGTTGACGTTGACGTCATGGCTTCTCCGATGTCTCGTGGACCGGGTGTTCGCCGGTCACATCTGCCGGGATGGGAGGGTCTATTGCCGTGACACCCGGCGAGTGAGGAATGTGACGTGAGGGACGAGAACAGTTGGCTTCTGGAGCGCTTCGAGGAAGACCGGACTCGGCTGCGCGCGGTGGCCTACCGGATGCTCGGCTCCGCGAGCGAGGCCGATGATGCCCTCCAGGAGACCTGGCTGCGCGTCAGCCGCGCCGACACCGGCGAGATCCGGAACCCGCCCGGCTGGCTGACCACGGTGGTGGCACGGGTGTGCCTGAACATGCTGCGTACGCGCGCCTCGCGGCGCGAGGAACCGCTCGACGTACCGGGCCGCCCCGACGAGGCTCGCGCGGCGGGCGCGCGCGAGGGGGAGTACGAGGGGCAGTACGCCCCCGAGGAGGAGGCGGTCCTGGCCGACTCGGTCGGGCTGGCGCTGCTGGTCGTACTCGACACGCTGGCGCCGGCCGAGCGGCTGGCCTTCGTCCTGCACGACATGTTCGCCGTCCCCTTCGGGGAGATCGCCCCGATGATCGAGCGCTCCCCGGCGGCGGCGAGACAGCTCGCGAGCCGTGCGCGCCGCCGGGTGAAGGGGGCCTCGCCGCTGTCGGAGGCGGATCTGGCGCGCCGGCGCCATGTCGTCGAAGCGTTCATGGCGGCGTCGCGGGGCGGGGACTTCGAGGCGCTGGTCGCGCTGCTCGACTCGGACGTGATCCTCCGGGCCGACCGGGCGGTCGGCCCCACCCCCGCACCGGTGCTGCTCCGGGGCGCGCGGCAGGTGGCCGAGGGCGCGTCCAGGTCGGCCGCGCGGGTCAGATTCACCCGGCCCGCGCTGGTGAACGGGTCGCCGGGGCTGGTGATGGCTCCCGGCGGACGGCTGTTCCTGGTGCTCGCGTTCACGATCACGGACGACAAGGTGACGGAGATCGACATCATCGCGGACGCGGACCGGCTGGGGCGGGTGGAGGTGGCGGTTCTCGACGCGTAACGCCGGGCAGTTGGGCAGGCCGGCAGCCGGATCAGCTCGGCAGTGCGGACGCCTCGCCGAACGCGGCCAGGAGTTGGATCGGCCACTCCGGATCGGCCTGGCCGACGGCCAGCGCGATCCACCGCCCGGCGGGCGCCGGTCGCCATACGCGCATGCTGCCCGCGAGCATGCACAGGAAGCCCATCGGCTCGGGCGCCACGAAACCGGGGTCGGGGTCGGCGTCGGGGTCGGCGTCGGGGTTGCCGACCGACAGATACGGAGACAGATCAACGGTCCGTGGCTCGCCCCAGCGGCCGGTCAGGATCGCGGCCAGCGCGTCGTGGTCCGCCTCGATCTCCCGCTCGGCCTCCGCCACGATCTCCTCGCCGCGCTCCTCCCAGAAGTCCCGGCTTTCGCGCAGCACGACAACGTGGTGACCGGGACCGCTCCACCTGCCGCCCCCGGCCCCTTTCTCCACCCGCTCGGGGAACGGGCGGGCACTCAGGCTGTCGATCATGGCCAACTGGTCCCGCGTGGAGCGCGCCCGATGCATGGGCAGAGCCTAGAGAGCCTGTCCGGCGATCGACCAGCGGTCATTCCGGGCATATCGTTGTCAGTGAGACCTTCGTCCGGCACGAAGGGGGTCATCATGGTCGAGGGACTGGTCATAGGGGTCATAGCGGCGATATGCGTGTGCGGGATCATCGCGATGTCGGCCGCCCGGGTCGTGAAGCAGTACGAGCGCGGTGTGGTCTTCCGTCTCGGTCGGCTGCACGAAGGCATCCGGGGGCCCGGATTCACGCTGATCGCCCCGTTCGTGGACAGGCTGCACAAGGTCAACATGCAGATCGTGACGATGCCTGTCCCCGCACAGGACGGCATCACGCGCGACAACGTCACCGTGCGCGTGGACGCGGTGATCTATTTCAAGGTGGTCGACGCGGCGGACGCGCTGATCCGGGTCGAGGACTACCGCTTCGCGGTCTCGCAGATGGCGCAGACCTCGCTGCGGTCGATCATCGGTAAGAGCGATCTGGACGATCTGCTGTCGAACCGCGAGAAGCTGAATCAGGGCCTTGAGCTGATGATCGACAGCCCGGCCATCGGCTGGGGCGTACAGATCGACCGCGTCGAGATCAAGGACGTATCGCTGCCGGAGACCATGAAGCGGTCCATGGCGCGTCAGGCCGAGGCGGACCGTGAGCGCCGCGCGCGGGTGATCAACGCGGACGCGGAGTTGCAGGCGTCGAAGAAGCTCGCGGAGGCGGCGGAGCAGATGTCCGAGCAGCCTGCGGCGCTTCAACTGCGGCTGCTCCAGACCGTGGTGGCTGTCGCGGCCGAGAAGAACTCGACGCTCGTGCTGCCGTTCCCGGTCGAACTGCTCCGCTTCCTGGAACGTGCCACCCCGGCGGAGAAGGCCAAGGCCATCGAGGCGGCCTCGGACGCACTGCGGCGAGCCCCGGCTCCGGCGGCTCCGGAAGCTCCCGAGAAGCAGGAAGCGCAGGACAAGCAGGACAAGCAGGAGAAGCAGGCAGGACGGGAGAAGACGACCGTCTGAATCGGTGGACCCCGAGGCAGAGCGTCAGATCACGCGGAAGAGGTCGGCGGCGGCGTGGACGTCCGTCAGGTCCTCGATGGACCGGAGGTTGTCGCACAGGGCGTCCAGCACCGAGCCGGCCTCGGCGGCGCGCGGGGCGCCCACCGCCAGGCCGAAGACGCGGAAGCCCAGCCGGCGCTTGGCGTCGTTCCAGCCCCGCATCCACTCCTCGGTGACCCCGCATTCGTCGTCGGTGATCATCACGATGTCGCCGCGCGAGCGCGTGTCGTCGTTCAACCCTTCCTCCAGCAGCTCGGCGGCTGCCGACAAAGGCGTCTGGTAACTCGTACCGCCGCCGAGGAAGGACTCCGCGAAGTCCAGCACCCGCGCGATCCCGGCGGGCTCGTCGGCGTGGAACTCGCCGGCCGGGAAGCGGAAGACCTGGATCTTGTCGGCGGCGGAGAACAGGATGCCGACGAAATCGCGCCTGGCGTGCCGGGCCTGGTCCAGCAGGGCCAGGGCGCACCCCTTGGCCCACGCCTCCCGGCTGACTCCGCCCGGCCCCGCCACGTACATGGAGTGCGAGGTGTCCACGCAGGCGATGATCGCGCCCCGGCCGGTGGGCTGCTCGCCCTGGCTGTCGTAGAGCATCAGCTCCCCGGCGGCGTAGCGCGCGGCGAACACCGCGCGCAGCTCGGGCAGGCCGAGGCTCGCCAGCTCGGAGGGGATGAGGCGGGAGAGGTCGTCGCCGAGCGTGACGCCGATCAGCTCCCCGGTGGTGTTCTCCACCTTGCGGGCGCGCTCCGCGTCGGCCATCTGCCGGAAACGGCCGATCAGTTCGGCCCACTGCGCGAGGCGGCTGGCGCGCAGCCGCTCGGCGAGCCGGGCGCGCCGGTCGAAGGGCATCCGCTCCAGTTGGCCGGGCGCGACGCCCCAGGCCCGCATGAGCGCGGCCTCCTCCCGTACGGCCTCGGCGGCCTCCGCCGCCGCTGTCCGCGCCGACGCGCGGATACCGGGGACCGCGGCGGCGAGGGCCCGCGCGGCGGCCCGGTCGGCCTGCTCCCCTACGGCCTTCGCGGCCTCGATCGCCCGTTGTACGGCGGCGGGGGTCCCGCCGCCCTCACCGCCGTCCTCGCCGCTCCCCGCCGCCCCGCCCACGGCCGCCGCCGCGCCTTCGGCGGCCCGCCGGGCCTTCTTCGCCCGCTCGGCCCGGTCCTGGGCGTCCCGGGAGCCCTCCAGCATCCGGCGCAGCGCCGCGCCCTGGGCCAGCACGGCCATGGCGGCGGCGTACGGGTCACCGGCCGTCTCGCGGCGCAGCTCGGCGAACTCCGGTGATTCCAGCAGTGAGTTGACGACCTGGTGATTGACCAGCCGGGCGGGGTCCATCTCCGCGCGCTCGCGCAGCCTCGGGCGGATCTTGTACGCGGCCAGGAACGCGTCGGCCAGCAGGTCGGTGGCGCACTCGTGGCGCGCGTTCAACTCCTCGGCCAGCTCGCGCAGTCCGGCCGACTGCTCGTACGTGTCGCGCCAGGCGATCCGCTCGAACCGGTCCGCGACCACGGCTGCCGTGTGCCACTTTCCGGCGGGCATGTTCGGTGTCTCACCCATGGTCCTGCCCCCCTCCTTCTTCTCCTCCTCCTCGCTCAGAGCTGGGACCGGGGGGCCGGCACCATGCTCGCGTCCACCCCAAGGGCCTCGGTGAGTACGCGGGCGCGGACCGCGCGCTGGCGGCCGGTGACCCGGTCGATCGCGGCGGTGGAGCGCCCGGCGCCCGCCGCCTCCTCGCGCAGCTTCTCCAGCCGCTTCCCCGCCATGGCGAGCTTGTTGTGGGCCTTCTTGATGACCCACTCGCTCAGCGCCTCGCGCGACTGCCCGGCCATGGCGTCGAGCTGGGCCTCCAACTCCTCGATGGCGTCGGCCAGATCAAGCGCCTCCTTGGCGTCGGGGTTGACCAGTTGCAGCACCTCGCGCTCGACGGTCGGGCGTTCGGTGGGGGAGTCCCACAGCACATGGGTCAGCACCGACAGGTCGGTCTCGGCGACCGCCGGGCGGCCGTCGAGATACGCGGACGCCTGGAGCAGGCCAACCGCCTGGCGCCAGCGGCGGTCGGAGGTGACGAGTTCCTTGCGGCGCAGGGCGGCCCGCAACGTACACACCGCGTCCACGATCACATCGGGCACGTCCACGGCCGGAACGCCCTCGCTCACCGCGTCCCGCAGCGCGGCCAGCTCGATGGTGGTCCGCGTCGGGGCCGCCGGGCGGCTGACGGCGGAGCGGACCAGCGCGGCGAAGTTCGAGGGATCCGCGAGATACCCGACCTCGATCCGTACCAGCAGCCGGTCGTAGATCGCGGCCGAATCCTCCCCGCCGGGCAGTTCGTTGCTCGCGGTGATGGCTCCGATCAGGGGGCAGCGGATCGGCTCGCCGCCGCTCTCGGGGTGGTAGATCCGCTCGTTGAGGAAGCCCAGCGTCTCGTTCAGCGCAGCCGTGGAGCACTTGAATATCTCGTCGATGAACGCGATGTGCGCGGTCGTGGCGCGGCCGTCGAAGACCTGGCGGTACTCACCCCGGGCCAGCGCGGCGACGTCGACGGGACCGAACATCTTCGTCGGCGCGGTGAACTTCGACAGCAGGATCTCCCAGTAGGCCGCCCCGTCGATCCGGCCCGTCAGCTCCCGCGCCATCTCGGACTTCGCCGTTCCGGGCGGGCCGAGCACCAGCGAATGCTGCCCGGCCAGCAGTGTCACCAGCAGCGTCCGCACCACGTCGGCCCGCTCGTAGAAACGGTCCGACACCTCGTCGCTGATGGCCCGCAGCGTGGTGGCCGTGTCCTTGGCGTCGTGTGTGCCCGTATTCAACTCCATGCGCCCCTATTCAACTCCATGCCCGCGACGCACTGTTCGGTCGGCTGCACGGCGCCGGCCGACGGCCCGCCCCGTCACTAGAGCCAGTCGTGCTCACGCGCGTAACGCGCCGCTTCGTGCCGGGTGCGGGTCCGGGTCTTCCGCATGGCGTTCGAGAGGTAGTTGCGTACGGTGCCCTCCGCCAGATGCAGGCGGGCGGCGATCTCGGCGGCGGAGTACCCCTCGCCGGTCACGCGCAGGACGTCGATCTCCCGGTCGGTGAGCGGGCAGTCGTCCACGACGGCGCGCGCGGAGACGTCCGGGTCGATCCAACGCCTGCCCTGGTGCAGCGTGTTGATGACCGACGTGATGTGCGCGGGCTCCGCCGACTTGCTGACGAAGCCCTGGACCCCGAGCCGCAGGGCTTTGCGGAGCACCCCCGGCCTGGCATGGCGGGTCAGCATGAGGACCACCTGGTCCGGCCGCGTACGGCGGATGCGTTCGACGGCGCCGAGTCCGTCCACGCCGGGCATCTCCAGGTCGATGACGAGCACGTCGGGCCGGTGTCGGAGCGTCGCTTCGACGGCCGATTCGCCGTCCTGCGCCTCGGCGACGACGGTGATCTCGCCCTCCAGGGTCAGCAGCGCCGCGAGCGCCTTGCGGAGCAGGGCCTCGTCGTCGGCGAGCACCACGGTGGTCATCGGCCGCCCTCCCGCGACGTCGCCGCAGTCGCCGCCGCCGTTGCCGTTGCCGTTGCCGTACGAAGGCGGGGAAACGCCGCAGCCGTGCGGAAGTGCCCGCTGTCCTGCTCCACCGTCAGCTCGCCTCCGTTGTCGCCCACGCGTTCCCTGAGGGCGGCCAGTCCGCCGAGCGCCGGCAGGGGAGTGTCCGGCGCGCCGTCGTTGACGATGCTGATGTACGACTCCGAGAGAGCGATCCGCACCCGCGTGGCCTGCGCGTGGCGCAGGATGTTGGTCGTCGTCTCGCGCAGGACCTGGCTGAGCAGCCCGTTGACCCGCTCGTCACCGTCACCTTCAACAGCGTCCCCATCGTCCGTCTCACGGCTGACGTGCACGCGGATGCCCGCCGCTTCGAAGAGGTTCTTCGCGTTCTCCAGCTCCACGGACAGATTGAGCCGCCGCTGCGCGTAGACCAGCTCCTTCGTCTGCGCGATGGTGTCGCTGACCAGGGCGTGCACCTCCCGTAGCTCGTCCTCCGCACGCCCGGCGTCGCTGCGCACCAGCTTCTGCGCCAGCGTGACCTTCAGCTTCACCACATGCAGGGTGTGGCCCTGGATATCGTGCAGATCGCTCGCGAAACGGACACGTTCCCGGAAGACGGCCAGCTCCGCCTCACGTTCCCGCGACTGCTCCAGGATCTGGTAGAAGCGCCGGTTGGCGAAGTGAAGGCCGGTCGCCACCACCGTGACGGCCGTGGGGATCAGGACGTAATTGACCAGTACGCCGGAAACGTCGTCCGGTGTCCGCGTCAGCCTCGCCGCGCCCACCCCGGCGACGAAGACGGCCAGCGCCACGGCTGCCGCGCCTCGGTGGCGCGGGAGATGGGGGATGAGGTGGGGGCCCACGATCGTCAGGCCGTAGAACGCCTTGTCACTGTCGGCCACCAGCACCCCGTACGGCCACACGGCCGCCGCGACGACCAGGCAGGGGAGCGTGACGCGTGAGGTGGCGTCGGGCGTCCACCGCGCGAGGACCAGCAGGCCGGCGAGCACGCCCAGGCTCAGTACGGCGGCGTCCCACCAGGTCCGGGCATCGGACGCCACCAGCAGCGCGCCGATGGCGGCGAGCGGCGGGACGAACGTGACGCGGTTCCATGTGCGCAGCGGTCCCTGTGCCGTCGTCTCGGTGCGCTGGGCGTGCTCGGTGCGCTGGGCGTGCTCGGGGTGCTTGGCGTACTCGGGCATGGCATCGCGGCTCTCGGGGTCGTACGGGGTGAAGCCTCTGCCCCGCAGTATTCTTCCGGCCCGGTCGACGGCGCCAGTGACACCGTGTCACGCGTTCGTGCCGAGGAATGTCATGCCGGAGTGATGACACCACGCCACTGCCGCGCGGACGGGACGACGGCTGAGATCGACGTATGAACTCGACACCCGTCATCGACGTCGAACGTCTGAACGTCAGCTACGGCGACTTCCACGCCGTGAAAGATCTGTCCTTCCAGGTCAGGAAGGGGGAGCTGTACGCGCTCCTCGGCACGAACGGGGCCGGGAAGACCTCCATCCTGGAGACCGTCGAAGGCCACCGCAAGGCGACCTCGGGCACCGTGCGGGTCTTCGGGCGCAGCCCGCGCGACCGGCGCGCCGTACGGCCACGGATGGGGATCATGCTCCAGGAGAGCGGATTCTCCCCGGAGCTGACCGCGCGGGAATCGGTCCGGCTGATCGGCAGACTCTCCCGGCGTACGGACACGGCCGAGCGCGTACTCGACGTCGTCGGCCTCACGCACAAGGCAGGCACCCTGGTCTCCCAGCTCTCCGGCGGCGAGAAACGACGCCTGGACTTCGCCACCGCCGTGTACGGCAGCCCCGAGCTGATCTTCCTGGACGAGCCGACGACCGGGCTGGACATCCAGTCCCGGGACGCGCTGTGGGACGCGGTGGACAAGCTGCGCGAAGACGGCTCCACCATCGTGCTCACCACGCACTACCTGGAGGAGGCCCAGCAGCGCGCCGACCGCGTCGGGCTCATGCACAAGGGCGCCTTCCGCCAGGAAGGGACGGTCACCGAGCTGACGCAGACGCTGCCCGCCGCCATCGGCTTCGCCCTGCCGGCCCCCGCGCCCGCGCCGCCGCCACCGCTGCGGGCGGCGCGGGCGAGCGACGGGAAGTTCGTCATCAAGACCTTCGCCTTGCAGAACGACCTCTACGCGCTGCTCGCCTGGGCGCACGCCAACGGAGTGGAGCTACGGGAACTCCAGGCCGGACCGACCCGGCTGGACGACGTCTTCCGCTCCATCGGCAACGACTAGCCACCGGAACTTCCAGAGTTCAACAGTTCAACAGTCCAAGAGCCCAAGAGTCCAAGAAGAGGACCTTCGCCATGCGCTCCGTACTCCCCATCGCTCACACCGAGCTGACCCAGATCTTCCGGAACCGGCTGGTTCTGCTGAACAGTTTCATCATTCCCGTGGCGGCCTGCGCCTTCTTCGTCTACCAGCACGAGACCTTCGCCGACCTGCGCAGCCTCGGCTACATCGGGGCGGTCGTGCTGTTCACCGTGGCCGCGTTCGGGCTCTACGCCACCACGGTGACCACCCTCGCCTCGCGCCGGCAGAGTCTCTTCCTCAAGCGGCTGCGCTCCACCCCGGCGAGCGACGCCGGCATTCTCGCCGGGCTGCTGCTGCCGGTCACCGTCCTCGCGCTGATTCAGGTGACCGTGATCCTCGCCGTGCTGGCCGTGGTCGCGGGCGGGCCGGCCGATGTCGTCCTGCTGGCGATGGCGGTCCTCTCGACGCTGATCATGATGCTCGGCCTGGGACTGGCCACGGCCGGAGTGACGAACTCCCCCGAGCACGCCCAGGTGACGACGCTGCCCATCAGCCTCGGTTCCGTCGCCGTCGTCAACTGGGTGGGCATCACCGGCACCGGGGAACTCACCGTGCTCAAGCGGCTGCTCCCCGGCGGCTCGGCCACCGAGCTGGCCCTCAACGCCTGGAACGGCGGCGTTCCCGTGGCGGACTCCCTGCTTCTGCTGCTGCCCACCCTGGGCTGGGTCGTCGCCGCCGTCGCGCTGGCCTCCCGCTTCTTCCGCTGGGAACCGCGCCGATGAGCCGGATCAGCCGGATCAGCCGGATCAGCCGGATCAGTCGGTCCGCAGGCCGGTGATCAGGGACTCGACCCGCCGTCGGATCTCGTCCCGGATCGGCCGGACCGCGTCGACTCCCTGACCTGCGGGGTCGTCGAGTGTCCAGTCCAGATACGTCCTGCCGGGAAAGACGGGGCAGGTGTCGCCGCAGCCCATGGTGATGACCACGTCGGACGCCTGGACGGCCGCCACGGTCAGCACCTTCGGCGACTCGGCGGAGATGTCGATGCCGACCTCGTTCATCGCCGTCACGACGGCCGGATTCACGGAGTCGGCGGGGGCGGATCCGGCGGAACGGACTTCGACCGTGTCGCCGGCGAGGTGGGTGAGGAAGGCGGCGGCCATCTGTGAACGGCCGGCGTTGTGGACGCAGACGAACAGCACCGACGGCTTTGACGGCTTCGAGGTGTCAGACATGGGCGGAGCCTTTCGTCGCGGCGGCAGCGAGCCGAGGGGTGTCGGGGAAGAAGCGCCGGGCGCGCAGGGCGACGTACACCAGACCGATCAGGACCGGTACTTCGATGAGCGGGCCGACGACGCCGGCCAGCGCCTGCCCGGACGAGGCGCCGAACGTGGCGATGGCCACCGCGATGGCCAGCTCGAAGTTGTTGCCCGCGGCCGTGAACGCGAGGGTGGTGGCCTTCGGATAGTCCAGGCCCACCGCCTTGCCCAGAGCCATGGACCCGGCCCACATGACGGCGAAGTACACCAGCAGGGGCAGGGCGATACGTACCACGTCCAGCGGCTGCGAGGTGATCGCGTCGCCCTGGAGCGCGAACAGCACGATGATCGTGAACAGCAGTCCGTAGAGGGCGAACGGGCCGATCCGGGGGATGAGTTCCCTCTCGTACCAGGCCCGTCCCTTGGCCTTCTCGCCCAGCCGGCGGGTCAGGAACCCGGCGAGCAGCGGGATGCCGAGGAAGATCAGGACACTGCGGGCGATCTCCCACACCGACACGTCGAGACCGGTGGTCTGAAGACCGAGCCAACCGGGCAGCAGGTCGAGATAGAACCAGCCCAGCAGGCTGAACATGACCACCTGGAAGACGGAGTTGAGGGCGACGAGGACGGCGGCCGCTTCGCGGTGGCCGCGGGCCAGGTCGTTCCAGATGATCACCATGGCGATGCAGCGGGCGAGCCCGACGATGATCAGCCCGGTGCGGTACTCCGGCAGGTCCGGCAGGAAGATCCACGCGAGCGCGAACATCAGGGCCGGTCCCAGAACCCAGTTCAGGACGAGGGACGGTACGAGGAGGCGGCGGTCGCGGGTGACGGTGCCGAGCCGGTCGTAACGGACCTTGGCCAGCACCGGATACATCATCACCAGCAGGCCGAGCGCGATCGGCAGCGAGACGCCGGTGACCGTCACCTTCGCGAGGGCGTCCCCGAGGCCGGGCACGAGACGGCCCAGACCGAGACCGGCGGCCATCGCGAGGAGGATCCATACGGCGAGGAACCGGTCCAGGAACGACAGCCGCGCCGCCGGCGCGGTGCTCACGTCGCTCATGCTGTCACTCACGCTGTCGCTCACAGCGTCGCTCACGGCGTCGCTCACGAGACGGCTCCGGTCCCGGCCGTTACGTCGCTGTCCGACCGCGTCCGCGTCAGGATCGCGGCCAGCCGGTCCGTCTGCTCGGGGAGCAGCCGGTAGTACACCCAGGTCCCGCGACGCTCGGAAGCGATCAGCCCGGCCTGCTTCAGCAGCTTGAGGTGGTGGGAGATGGTCGGCTGGGACAGGTCGAAGGCCGGGGTCAGATCGCATACGCAGATCTCGCCGCCCGCGCGGGAGGCGATCATCGACAGCAGCCGCAGCCGCACCGGATCGCCCAACGCCTTGAAGACCGGCGCCAGTTCGGCGGCTGTCTCCTCGTCCAGTGGGGCGCTCAGCAGCGTCGGGCAGCACGCCTCGGCGGCAAGCTCTTGTTTCGACATGCTTCGATATTGACAGTCTTCGATTCAAGGCGCAAGGTTGTATCGACGAACATCAATTCAACCTGATGGGGTAGGCATGTCCAAGCAGACCACCGACAGCGGTACGGACGACCTGCGCGAAACCGTCCGCCGCCGCTATGCCGCAGCCGCCGTCCAGGTCACCGAAGGCGGCGGGTGCTGCGGTCCGACGGTGACCGCCATCGAGGTCGGCGAGACCTTCGGCAGCACCCTCTACGCCGCCGCCGAGCGCGACCAACTGCCCGCCGAAGCCGTCGCCGCCTCCCTCGGCTGCGGCAACCCCACCGCCGTCGCCGACCTGCGCGAAGGCGAGCGCGTCCTGGACCTCGGCTCCGGCGGCGGCATCGACGTCCTGCTCTCCGCCCGCCGCGTCGGTCCCACCGGCAAGGCGTACGGCCTCGACATGACCGAGGAAATGCTCGCCCTCGCCCTGGCCAACCAGCGCAAGGCCGGCGCCACCAACGTCGAATTCCTCAAGGGCACCATCGAGGCCGTCCCGCTGCCCGCGAACACGGTCGACGTCGTCATCTCGAACTGCGTCATCAACCTGTCCACCGACAAGCCCGCCGTCTTCGCCGAGATGTTCCGTGTCCTGGTCCCCGGTGGCCGGATCGGCATCTCCGACGTCGTCGCCGACGACCCGCTCACCCCCGCCCAGCGGGCCGAACGCGGTGACTACGTCGGCTGTATCGCCGGCGCCCTCTCCTTCGCCGAATACCGCGCCGGCCTGGAAGCCGCCGGATTCACGGGCATCGAGATCACCCCCACGCACGCGGTCGCGGACGGCATGCACTCCGCCGTGGTCCGCGCGCTCAAGCCCGCGCCGGTGCCCCGGTGAAGTCGTACACGGACCAGTCGGTGACGGGGACGTATCCCATACGCAGGTAGAGGGCGGTGCTGGTCGGGTTGGCCGGGTCCGCGAAGAGCACGACATCCGTCGCGCCCGCGGCCAGCGCGGCGCGGCTCACCTCGGCCGTCACGGCGCCCGCGTAGCCGCGACCGCGCTGGTGGGCCGGGGTGTAGACGGGCTCGACCCGGACCATGCCGGCGACCATCGAGGTCGCGCCCGCCATGGAGACGGGAGTGCCGTCCGGGGTCTCCCAGAACGTGAAGTGTCTGTCGGCGAAGCGCGAACCTGCCCAGGACGCGGCGGTCACGGCCGGGACCTCCCCGACGCTCTCGACGAACTCGCCGCACCAGCGCACGAGTTGATCCCGCTCGCGTACGACACGACCCGCGCCCCGCGGGCGCGGTCGCGGCGGGGTGAGCGTACCGAGACGGTAGAGACGGATCCGCATCCTGTGCACCGCATCGGCGCCCGTGTGCCGCCGCCATGTCTCGGCGAAGGCGGTGGCGGTGCTGTGGGCGGCGGTGACATAGGGGAGGCGGTGCCCGAGGCCGGCCAGATGGGCGGCCAGGGTGCCGGCCCCCTCGGGGGAGAGGGGGGTGAGGCTCAGACCGCGGGACGGCAGCCGGTAGAAGATGGCGCGAACCTCGCCCCGCCGCTTCAGCCGGCCGAACACGGCGCCCTCGCCACCCTCGGGGCCGTACGCCTGCGACCCATGTGCCCGCAGTCTCTCCAGCACCGTCAGCGGCATGGTGTGCAGGGCGGGGCGCGAGCGCAGGAAGTCGCCGGTCCGGGCGAGGAAGTCGTCCAGGTCTTCGGTGAGGTGCCAGCCGTCGGGGCGCATGCTCCATGCTCACCCGCGCTGTGACCGTGCCCGTACTTTCGCGCCAGGGCCACGGCCCGCCCTCCCCTCCCCTCCCCTCCCCTCCCCTCCCGAGCGTGAACGGGTGACCGCGCCCCGGCCGTTCGTGTCTGGAGACGTCATTCGCCGCTGTGGGCATGCCGCTCTGGTTAGGTCGGTGCGTCAGTCCTGATCCCCCAGCGAAAGGAATCGGTGAGATGCACGCCAGTAAGGGAGACCGCCTTGTGGTCCACGGCCGTGTCGTGGGCGAGAACGACCATGTGGTGGAGATCGTCGAGATTCTGGGCCCCAACGGCACGCCCCCTTACCGCGTACGGACGGAGGACGGACACGAGACGATCATGTCTCCCGGCCCCGACTCCGTAGTGCAGCCCCGAGGCGCCTGACCGACCGAGCCCCGCCGGGACCGAGCCCACGACCTCGCACACAGCTCCGGCCTCCGGCGGGGCGCGGACTCCTCCGCGTCAGGCCGTGCTCGGCAGGGCGTGCGCGAGGAGGGTCTTCGCTGCCGCCCGTGCGTGCCGGCCGTAGTCCGCTTCGCCGAGCACCATGGCACGACTGGCCGCCCCGTCCGCGAGGGTGACCAGTTGTTCGGCGAGTGCGGCGGGTTCGCGGCAGCCCAGTTCCGTCACCAGCGTGGTGACCAGCCGTACCATCAGCAGTTTCTGTTCGCGGGCGTACGAGTGGACCGCGCTCCGCGGATCGGGGAACTCCGCCGCGGCGTCGATGAATGGACACCCTCGTACCGGTGACGCGTCCGGCACGGGCTCGAACAGCCCGAGGATCCGCTCCAGCGGGGGGAGGTCCTCGCGGGTCAGCACGTGTTCCAGAGTGGCCCCCGACGAGGTGAGGTCCTGGAGATGGGCGACCACCAGGTCGCTCTTGGTCCGGAAATGCGCGTAGAGCGTGCGCTTGGACACGGGCGCCGCCTCCGCGACCTGCTCCATACCGGTCGTGTTGATCCCGTGGGTGGCGAATAGCTGGGCGGCGGCGGCGAGGATGCGTTCCCGTCCGCCACGCCCTCGCCCTCGAGATGCCGTAGTCGTCGCACTCATGCATCAAGTATACGGCCGCGTTTACTTCAAGGGACGGCGCCTGCTATGGTCCCGCGATGTAAACGGTTGCGTTTACATTGATTGCTGTCGAGGAGTGCTCCATGAGCCTGTTGGTCCCCACCGAGCTGAGTGACTGCGCGGAAAAGCTGATACGTGGCCGTCACGCGACCCGTGCGTTCCGTCCGGAAGCCGTGCCCGAGGACACGATGCGTGCGATCTTCTCGCTGGCCGGCGCCGCGCCCTCCAACTCCAACGCGCAGCCCTGGCAGGTGGAGGTGGTGAGCGGCGCCACTCGTGAGCGCCTGGCCGACGCCTTGCGGGCGGCCCACGCCGAGAAGCGCGTCTCGGTCGATTTTCCGTATTCCGAGGACATGTACTCGCAGGTGCTCCAGGCGCGCCGGGCGGCGTTCGGTGCCCAGTTGTACGGAGCGCTGGGCATCGGTACCCACGATCACGACGCGCGGGCGGCCTACGACGCGCAGAGCCTGCGCTTCTACGGCGCGCCGCACGCCGCGTTCCTGTTCGTCACCGGGGACGGCGGGGCCCGGCCCGCCGCCGACGTCGGTGCCTACATGCAGACCCTGCTCCTGGCGATGACCGCCTACGGCGTGGCGAGCTGTCCGCAGGGGCTGCTGAGCTTCTACGCCGACACGGTCCGCGCCGAACTCGCGGTCGGCGCAGGGCAATTGCTTGTGGGTATCTCCTTCGGCTACGCGGACGAAGCGGCGCCGGTCAACCACGTCACGACCGGTCGGGCCGCGCTCGAAGCGGTCACGACCTTCCACGGCTAGTCGGTTCGTGTGCCGGACGCTGCGAGGTTTGCGAGCAGCTCGGCGGCGGGCTTCGGGTGGACGAGCGAGCGATGCCCGAGAGGCGGAGGGTGTTCTCGTGTTGCGTGGAACACTTTTGCAAGCGGGTGCTTGCAAAAGTTAGCATCAGTGGGCACCCTGGAGTCATGGCATCACTCAACGTCGGCAATCTCGGTGAGTATCTGCGCGAGCAGCGGCGCAACGCGCAGCTTTCGTTGCGGCAGCTCTCCGAGGCCGCCGGGGTGTCCAATCCGTATCTCAGCCAGATCGAACGCGGCCTGCGCAAGCCCAGCGCGGACATCCTCCAGCAGCTCGCCAAGGCGCTGCGGATCTCCGCCGAGACGCTGTACGTGCAGGCTGGGATGCTCGACGAGCGGGAGCGTGAGGAGTTGGAGACGCGTGCCGTCATCCTCGCCGACCCGTCGATCAACGAGCGGCAGAAACAGGTTCTCCTACAGATCTACGAGTCCTTCCGCAAGGAGAACGGACTCAGCGCGGAGAGTACGGAAGCGGCGGCGACCGCGGGACCGGCCGGTAAGGGCGCCGGTAGCGGTGGCGGGGACGCCGACGGGGACACGTCCGGTACGGCCGGCGGCGGTGCCGTCAGTCCACCCTCACACTGATCCGGAGGATCACAGTCATGGCCATCACCGATGACCTGCGTAAGACGTTCAGCGACCCGACCCCCCTCTACTTCGCCGCCGGTACGGCGGACCTCGCCGTCGAGCAGGCCAGGAAGGTTCCCGGGCTGATCGAGCAGTTGCGCGCGGAGGCCCCGGGCCGTATCGACGCGGTACGCAACGCCGACCCCAAGCTCGTCCAGGACAAGGTCACCTCGCAGGCCAAGGAGGCGCAGACGACCGTTCAGGCCAAGGTCGCCGAGGCGCTCGGGTCGCTCGACACCGATCTGAAGAAGCTGGGCGAGACCGCTCAGGACCTGGCGCTGCGGGGCGTGGGCGTGGCCGCGGAGTACGCGGTCAAGGCCCGTGAGACGTACGAGAAGGTCGCCGAGCGCGGCGAGCAGTCCGTACGGAACTGGCGCGGCGACGCCGCCGACGAGATGACGGAGATCGCCGTCGCCGTCGAGCCGAAGTCCGAGCGCAGGTCCGAGCGCAGGTCCGAGCGCGCGACGAAGCCGGCGGCCAAGCCGGCTCCGGCGAAGCCCGCGTCCAAGCCCGCGCCCGCCAAGCCCGCCGCCCAGGCCAAGCCTTCCGCCCAGGCCAAGGACGCCGGGGCCAAGCCCGCCGCCAGGAAGACGACCGCCGCCCGTAAGCCGGCCGCCGCGAAGAAGGCCACGCCTCCGGCGGGCAAGTGACAGCGACGGTGGCAGCAATATGGACGGACCGGGCACCCCAGCGGTGTCCGGTCCGTTGTACGGGTACCTTGTCGGCACATGATTCGGACAGAAACGGGCGGTGGGCAACGTGTTGATGGCAGGATTCGACGGGCTCGTGGCGCTGTTGAGTATTCCGCTGACCGTGTTCGCCGGCTTCGCGCTGGTCGACGCGTTCATCCGGCGTGAGGACGCCTTCCGCGCCGCGGACAAGCAGACCAAGCCGTTCTGGCTGATCATTCTCGCGATCGCGCTCGTGGTGAGCCTGATCTTCCCGCTGCTCTCCTTCCTGCCGATCATCGGGCTCATCGCGGTCATCGTGTACTTCGTCGATGTGCGTCCCGCGATCAGGCAGATCGGCGGCGCCGGTGGCGGCCGGGGCCGCGCCGGGGGCTCCAGCAGCGACGGCCCCTACGGGCCGTACAACGGCGGCCGGTAAAGCCGTAGCCGTAGCCGTAGCCGTAGCCGGGTCAGTGACCCCAGGACGGCGAACCCGGCGCCGTCCGCGCCGCCCGCTCCGTCACCCGGCCGCGGTCCAGCAGCAGTACGGCCACGTCGTCCGTCAGCTCGCCGCCGTTCAGCTCCCGCACCTGGGCCACGGCGGCCTCCAGCAGCTCCTCGCCGCTCAGGCCCCGCGCCAACTGGGCCGTGATCATCTCGACCATGCCGTCCTGGCCCAGCCGCTGCTTCGTGCCCGCTCCGACGCGCCCCTCTATCAGCCCGTCCGTGTACATCATCAGGCTCCACGCCTCACCCAGCTCGACCTCGCGGCGCGGCCAGCGGGCGCGCGGGAGCAGGCCGAGCGCGGGGCCGCCCCCGTCGTACGGCAGCAGCTCGGGCGCCCGGCCGGCGCGGACGACCAGCGGGGACGGGTGCCCGGCCAGACAGAGCCCCGCGCGCCGCCCGTCCGGCGCGATGTCGACCGTGCACAGCGTCGCGAAGATCTCCTCGCTCTCCCGCTCGTGCTCCAGCACCTTCTGGAGCGTCGAGAGCAGGATGTCCCCACTGAGCCCGGCGAACGTCAACGCCCGCCAGGCGATGCGCAGTTCCACCCCCAGCGCGGCCTCGTCCGGGCCATGGCCGCAGACGTCGCCGATCATCACGTGGACCGTGCCGTCGGGCGTACGGACCGTGTCGTAGAAGTCGCCGCCGAGCAGGGCGCGGGAGCGGCCGGGCCGGTATTTGGAGGCGAACCGCAGATTCGAGCCCTCGAGCAGCGGCGTGGGCAGCAGGCCGCGCTCCAGCCGGGCGTTCTCCTGTGCCCGCAGCCGCGACTCGGTGAGCTGGCGCTGCGCGACGTCCGCGCGCTTGCGCTCGACGGCGTAGCGGATGGCGCGGCTCAGCAGCCGGCCGTCCAGCTCGTCGCGGAAGAGGTAGTCCTGCGCGCCCACCCGCACCGCCGCGGCGGCGCGCTCGCTGTCGCCCTCGGCGGCCAGCGCGAGTACGGCGTGGCGGGGCGCGAGCCGCAGTACGTGCTTGAGCGGCGCGAGACCGTCGTGGTCGCCGTCGTCACGGCCCGGCAGCGCGAGGTCCACCAGCACGCACTGGATGTCGTCGGTGAGCAGCCGCTCGGCCTCGGTGAGGTTGCGCGCGGTGCGGATACGGACGCGGGTGCCCGCCGCGTCGGGGAGTTCCGGTGCGCTGAAGGTGCCGGCGGGGTCGTCCTCGATGACGAGGAGCGTGAGGTCGCCTCCTCCGGAGGTCTCCGGGGCGGGCGCACTCTCGACTGTCTCGACTGTCGAGCCCGTGCGCTGTCGCGGCACGGGTACAGGTACGGCCATCGGTCTGTGAGTCCTTCCCTCCCCCCGAGGGCGCGGTGGGACGACGATCGACACCCCACCGACCGGGACCCTAGCGGTAGCCGGCGCCCGAAAGGAATGGCGTGCGGGACGCCGGTAGGGAGAAGATCCCGCGCCATATGCCGCTTCCCGCCACGCATCCGGCGCGATCGGGGCGGGCGGCGGAGTCGAGACGGCCATGACAAACATCACGTGCGGGGGGTACGGAAGGGGCGAAGGGGGCGTACGGGACGAGTCGCCCCCGGGGTGCTCCCGGGGTGCGCCCGGCCGGGCCCGGACGGGCCCGGTCCTACTTGTCCGGCCTGACGACCCCGAGAATCACCATCGAGCCCGCCCCCGTCAGCGTCACCTGCCGACCCGGTCGCGGCGCGTGGACGATCGAGCCGTCGCCCACGTACATACCCACATGGCTCGCGTCGTCGTGGTAGATGATCAGGTCGCCGGGGCGCATCTCCCCGAGGGGGACGCGGGGCAGCAGCCGCCACTGTTCCTGTGAGGTACGCGGGATGCCCCGGCCGGCCGCCCCCCACGCCTCGGAGGTCAGCCCCGAGCAGTCGTACGACGACGGGCCCTCGGCACCCCACTCGTACGGCTTGCCGATCTGCGCCGTCGCGTACTCGATCGCCTTCTTGCCCTGGGCGCTCGCCTTGCCGTTGATGTCCTTGAGCGAGCCCGAACTCAGCCAGGCCGCCTGCGCCTTGGCCGCCTCCTGCTGCTCCAGCATCAGCAGCCGGTCGCGCTCCTCCTTCTCCAGCCCCGCCTCGATCTTCTCGGCGGCCTTGATCTGCCGCTTGATCTCACTCTTCGCCTTCGCCTGCTTGACCCGGCTGGCCTCGAGCTTGGTCCACTCGGCGCCGGCCTTCTTCGTATACGAGGTCAAGTCGTCCTGCGCCTCGGTCATCCGGCCCAGCAGGTCCTTGGTCGCCTTCTGGCCCCGCTGGACCCTGCCCGCGCCGTCCAGGAAGAGTTGCGGGTCGTCGGTGAGCATCAACTGGGCCTCGGGCGGCAGCCCGCCCGCGCGGTACTGCGCGCGGGCCGCGGCGCCCGCCTGCTGCTTGAGCTTGTCGATCCGGACCTGGCCGTTGACGATCTCGCTGGCCAGCCTGACCAGTTCGGCCGACTGGTTGTCCGCGCGGGCCTCGGCGAGGTTGTACGCGTCGGTGGCCGAGGTGGCCTTGCCGTACAGCCCGTCGATCTTCCTGCGCACCGCTTCGAGCTTCGAGTCCTCGGCGGCGGGGGACTCGCCGTCCGCCCCGGGCGGCAGGGTGCGGTCGAACGGGCGGGGCGCGACGGGCGGGTCGCTGGGCGAGGCGGGGGCCGCGGGGGCCGCAGGCGAAGCGGGAGCCGCGTACGCCTGGTTCAGCAACGCCGGTGATGTCAGCACCGCCAAGGCGCAGACGACCGTGATCGCGGCTGTGACACAACGGCGTCGGTTCACGAGCTTCCCCTCCGGACTCCGGACTTCGGACAACCGCATCGGATAACTGACGTCCGACATCTGACTTACTGTCAGTTACTGTTCTGCGCCGACGTGATCGTGCCATGCCCGTCCCCGGAACGACAGGGGGCAGTGCCGGGCGCCGCTCGCGTCCACCACCCGTCAGGGACGAACGGCCCGTCGCTCACGTTCCCTTGAACCCATCCGTTTCGCCAGAGTTCGGCGCCAGCGCTCCCCACTCCACCGTGACTTCACCCTGCCGCCATCTGCTCCGCCCGCCCCCCGCCGCCGGACCGGCCAGCGGCCAGTCCGCCGACAGATCCTGTACGGCCCTGATCCACCGCTGCCTGGCACCCAGTGAGGCGTACGGGGCGGCAGCCGCCCACGCCCGGTCGAAGTCCCGCAGGAACGCGTGCACCGGTTCGCCCGGCACATTGCGGTGGATCAGCGCCTTCGGCAGCCGCTCCGCCAGATCCGAAGGGCGCTCCAGCGAGCCCAGCCGGGTCGCGAAGGTGACCGTGCGCGGGCCCTCCGTACCGAGGGCGACCCACACATGCCGCCGCCCGATCTCGTCGCACGTCCCCTCCACCAGCAGCCCGCCGGGCGCCAGGCGCGCGCGGAGCCGGTCCCAGACGGCCGCGACCTCGCTCTCCTCGTACTGCCGCAGGACGTTCGCCGCCCGGATCAGCAGCGGCCGGCGCCCGGCGCCGCCACCGGACGGCGGCAGCGGGATCTCGAACCCGCCGTGTACAAAGCTGAGCCCGTCCTCCTCGTAAGGAAGCGCCGCCGCGACCCGCGCGGGCTCGATCTCGACGCCCACCACCGCGGTGCGCGGCTCGGCCGACCGCAGCCGCCGCAGCAGCTCGACGGCCGTCCAGGGCGCGGCGCCGTACCCGAGATCGACGGCGACGGGGTCGGCCGAGCGGCGCAGCGCGGGGCCGTGCACGGCGGCGATCCAGCGGTCCATGCGGCGCAGCCGGTTCGGGTTGGTCGTCCCGCGTGTGACGGTGCCCACAGGGCGGCGGGGCGAGGAGGGCGGGCGCGCGGGCATGCGGGTGAGCCTAACGAGGCCACGGCACCGCGCGGGTCCCCGGAACACCCGCCGAGGGTTGAGCCTCCGACGGTAATGATTCGGCAAAGCGGGAAATGAAGAAGGGCATTCCGGTGTTTCCGCTTCCCAGAGGGCCCCACACCCTCCGCTTGTCATGCTCCGAGCGCTCCGAGCGAGAGGTCCGTCGACGTGAGCCAGTACGTGTCCAGGCTTGCCGGCACCCTGGTGTCACCACCCCGGCTCCGGATCCCCGGCCACCCCCGCAGACCGCGGCGCGTCGCCATGCTCAGCGTCCACACCTCCCCGCTGCACCAGCCGGGGACGGGCGACGCGGGCGGCATGAACGTCTACATCGTCGAGCTGGCCAAGCGGCTGGCCGCCATCAGCATCGAGGTCGAGATCTTCACGCGCTCGACCACCGGCGCCCTGCCGCCGAGCGTGGAGCTGGCGCCGGGCGTGCTCGTACGGCACGTGGACGCCGGTCCGTACGAGGGCCTGGCCAAGGAGGAACTGCCCGCCCAACTGTGCGCGTTCACGCACGGCGTGATGCAGGCATGGGCCGGCCAGCGCCCCGGCTACTACGACCTCGTCCACTCCCACTACTGGCTCTCCGGCCATGTCGGCTGGCTCGCCGCCGAGCGGTGGGGCGCGCCCCTCGTACACGCCATGCACACCATGGCCAAGGTCAAGAACGCGGCGCTCGCCGAGGGCGACACCCCCGAGCCCGCGGCCCGTGTCATCGGCGAGACGCAGATCGTGCGCGCCGCCGACCGGCTGATCGCCAACACCTCGGAGGAGGCCGACGAACTCGTCCGCTTCTACGAAGCGGACCCCGCGAAGGTCGCGGTCGTCCACCCCGGTGTGAACCTGGACCTCTTCACGCCCGCCGACGGCCGCGCGGCGGCGCGCACCCGCCTCGGGCTGCCGCAGGACGCGTTCGTCCCGCTGTTCGCCGGCCGTATCCAGCCGCTCAAGGCACCCGACGTACTGCTGCGGGCCGTGGCCGTCCTGCTGGACCGTGAACCCGCCCTCCGTAAGAGGATGGTCGTTCCGGTCGTGGGCGGCCCGAGCGGCAGCGGTCTGGCGAAGCCGGAGGGGCTGCACAAACTCGCGGCCCGGCTGGGCATCGCCGATGTCGTACGGTTCCGGCCGCCGGTCGGACAGGAAGGGCTCGCCGACTGGTTCCGCGCGGCGTCGGTGCTGGTCATGCCGTCGTACAGCGAGTCGTTCGGGCTGGTCGCCATCGAGGCGCAGGCGGTGGGCACCCCAGTGGTCGCCGCCGCGGTGGGCGGTCTGCCGGTGGCCGTACGCAACGGCCAGACCGGCTTCCTGATCCCCGGTCACGAGCCGGAGGCGTACGCCCAGGCGCTCGCCCGCTTCATCGACCGGCCCGAGCTGGTGGACCGCATGGGCCTGGCGGCCTCACGCCACGCGCAGTCCTTCGGCTGGGACACGGCCGCGTCGGCGACGGCGGACGTCTACACGGCAGCCATGCATGATCACCGAGGTCGCGTACGCTCGCACCATGGCTGACGAAGCGCGGGCGGAAGCGAGCGGGGACACGGTCGCCGCGCACGCCGCGCACCTTGTCGAACGGGCCCTCACGGCCGCCGCGCACGACTCCGGCCTGAAGTGGGAGAGCCCCGGGCCCGGCTCCTTCGTCGTCACCCTCCCCGGCACCCGCAAGCTCTCCACGACCTGCTCGCTGCGCGTCGGCCGGCACTCCCTGTCCGTCAACGCCTTCGTGATCCGGCACCCGGACGAGAACGAGGAAGGCGTCCACCGCTGGCTGCTGGAGCGCAACCTCAAGCTGTACGGGGTGGCGTACGCGGTCGACCGCCTCGGCGACGTCTACCTTTCCGGCAAGCTGCCGCTGTCCGCCGTGGGCGAGGACGAACTGGACCGGCTGCTCGGCTCCGTACTCGAAGAGGCGGACGGCTCGTTCAACACGCTGCTGGAGCTGGGGTTCGCGGGCGCGATCCGCAAGGAGTACGCGTGGCGGGTGTCGCGCGGCGAGTCCACGCGGAACCTCGACGCCTTCACCCACCTGACCCGTCCCGCGCCGAACTGACCGGCCGTACCCGCATTCGGCCCTCCTGGGGTCGCCCCGCGACACCCACCGACTCAGGATCGTACTGACACGCGGAAGCGAGACCCGCGACGGGCGACGGGTGACGGGCGACGGGCGATGGACGACGACGCAGAGCGGCGGTGCGAGCACCCCGGGCACCCCGAGCACCCCGGGCACCCCGCACGCACGGGCCGGCTGGACCGCCGGCGCTTTCTGGAGGCCGCCGCCGCAGGGGCCGCCGGGGTCGCGGTGGGAGCGGTGGCCGGCTGCGACTCCTCGGGCCGCGCCCCGGCCCGTACCGGTGTCGGTGCTGATGCCGACCCGACAGCCGCAGCCGCTGCGGACGCCGCCGAGCGTGCGCGCTCCGGCAGCCCCGACTGGCGCGTCCGCTCCGTGGGCCCAGCCGGCGCGGTCGAGGGGTACACGGACACGGTGAGCGTGGAGCCGGGCGACGAGTTCGGGCTGTACGTCTCCACCACCGCGCCCGGCTTCCGGGTCTCGGCCTACCGGGTCGGCTGGTACGGCGGAGCCCAGGCCCGGCTGGTGTGGCGCTCCGGCCGGGTGGCGGGCCGGGTCCAGAGCGGCCCGCGCATGGTGACCTTCACCGACACCGTGCGGGCCGACTGGAAACGTAGCCTCGCCGTCCACGCGGACGGCTGGCCTCAGGGCGCGTATCTGCTGCGGCTGGACGCCGAGAACGGGCACCAGCGATACGTCCCGCTGATCGTCCGCTCGCGAAGTGCGGCCGGCCGCACGGTGCTGATGCACGCGCCCGCGACGTGGCAGGCGTACAACCTGTGGGGCGGCCACAACCTCTACGAGGGCAAGGGCGGCGCGTACGGGTCCCGTTCGCTGGCCGTCAGCTTCGACCGGCCGTACGACAAGAACGGCGCCGAGAAGTTCCTCGTCTACGAACGCGCCGCCGTGGTCCTCGCCGAACGCCTCGGCATCCCGCTGGCGTACACCACCGGCGTGGACGTCCACCTCGCCCCCGCGGTGCTGGCCGGCGCCACGGCGGTGGTCTCCCTCGGGCACGACGAGTACTGGACCCCCGAGCAGCGGCGGCATGTCACCCAGGCCCGCGACAGCGGAACGAACGTGGCGTTCCTCGGCGCCAACACCTGCTACCGCCGGATCCGGCTGGAACAGGACGGCGGCACCGGTCCCGTCCGTACGGTCGTCTGCTTCAAGAGCGACTCCCAGAACGACCCGTATCTCGTGGAACACCGCACCATGGCGACCACCGACTTCCGCCTGCCGCCCGCCGCCGACCCGGAGTCCTCACTGACCGGCGTCCTGTACGAGGGGTTCCCCGTGGACGCTCCGTACGTCGTCCACGGCGCGGACCACTGGATCTTTGAGGGGACCGGGGTGAAGCGCGGCGACACCTTCGACCACCTGGTCGGCGTGGAGTACGACCGGGTGACCCCAGGGCAGCCCACACCGTCACCGCTGGAGATCGTCGCCCACTCGCCGCTGGTCTGCGCCGGGCGCCGCAGCCACGCGGACTCCGCGTACTACACGGTGCCCGGCGGCGCGGGCGTCTTCGCCTCCGGGACGATGCGGTGGGTCGAAGCTCTCATGGCGGGGACCGAGGAGAACGGCCGCAACCACGGGATGGACGCGCGCACCGGCGCGTTCGTCACCCGTACCACCGAGAACGTGCTCCGCGCCTTCGCGGCGGGCCCGGCCGGGCGCGGCAAGCCGGCGCCGAGGGACAACGTACGGAGCGTGTACGGGAACACGGCGGCGGAAAGACAGCGTCCGCCCCCGGGGGCCTGACCGGCTGACCGCTCTCACAGCGATTCGGTCACCTCTCGTACGGCACCCGGCTCCGCCACGACAGGCACCCCGTCCGTCTCCGCCCTGTCCTTGGTCGGCAGCCCCCGCATCAGCAGCCAGTACCCGCTCGCGGCCACCGTCCCCAGCACCGCGCACAGGCCCCACAGCCAGTCGGCGCCGTAGTGGTCGATCAGGAAACCCGCCAGCACCGGCGCGATCAGACCGGCCACCGCCCACGACATCGTGTACATGCCCTGGTAGCGGCCCCGGCCCTGGACCGGCGAGAGCCGCACCACCAGGCTGGTCTGCGTCGGGGCGTTGACGATCTCGGCCACGGTCCAGACGCACACCGCCAGCGCGTACAGCGCGAGCGACCCGGCGAAGGCCGTCAGCCCGAAGCCGTACCCCATGAGCAGCGAGGAGAGGATCAGCAGCCGGCGGGTGTCGCGGTGCTCGATGAAGCGGGTGACCGGGATCTGGAGCACCACGATCAGCACACCGTTGAGCGCGATGATCATCCCGAAGTCGGAGCTGCTGAACCCGTCCTCGCCCATCGCGACCGGCAGCCCCACGAAAGCCTGCTGGAGGACCAGCGCGACCACGAACGACAGCCCGACCACACCCATGAAGCGGCTGTCCCGCAGGACCGCCCCCATCCCGACCTCCGGCGCGCGCTTGCCGTTCACGAGGACGCGTTCGGGCCGGGACTCGGGCAGCTTGACGTAGATCAGTACGGCGCACACCAGCGTCAGCGCCGCCTCACCGAGGAAACCGGCGAGATAGCTGTACTCGGCGATGAAGCCGGCCGCGCCCGCCGAGATCGCGAACCCCAGGTTGATCGCCCAGTAGTTGAGCGAGAACGCCCGTACCCGGTCCTCGGGCTTCACGATGTCCGCCATCATCGCCTGCACCGCGGGGCGCGAGGCGTTGGAGGTCATACCGACCAGGAACGCGACGGCGGCGATGGCCACCGGATGCTGCATGAAGCCGAGCAGCGCCACCGACGCGGCGGTCGAGGACTGCGCGATCAGCAGCGTGGGCCGCCGCCCGAGCCGGTCGGTCATCACCCCGGCGCCGACCGCGGAGATGACACCGCCGAGACCGTGGAGCGAGGCGACGAGACCGGCGTACGACGCCGAGTAGCCGCGCTCCATGGTCAGATACAGCGCCATGAAGGTGGTGACGAACGCACCGAGACGGTTGACCAGGGTGCTCGTCCACAGCCACCAGAACTCACGCGGCAGCCCCGCGACGCTCTTTCTGACGCTCTCGCCCGTGGCGCGTCTGAGTCCGGCGATGGACATGTGGCGTTCCCCCGGTAAGTGGCCGACTGGTCAACCGCAACTTACGTACGGGCGTCCCCCGGCCACCAGTCGATTGACGGCAGCCGTCAATCGGAATCGTTCGATTAGGCTCGGGCCCATGGCCGACGCACCGTACAAATTGATCCTCCTCCGCCACGGCGAGAGCGAATGGAACGCGAAGAACCTGTTCACCGGCTGGGTGGACGTCAACCTCACGGACAAGGGTGAGAAGGAGGCCGTACGCGGCGGTGAGCTGCTGAAGGACGCCGGCCTGCTGCCCGACGTCCTGCACACCTCCCTACAGAAGCGCGCGATCCGCACCGCCACGCTGGCGCTGGAGTCCGCCGACCGCTCCTGGATCCCCGTCCACCGCTCCTGGCGCCTGAACGAGCGGCACTACGGCGCCCTCCAGGGCAAGGACAAGGCGCAGACGCTCGCCGAGTTCGGCGAGGAGCAGTTCATGCTCTGGCGCCGCTCGTACGACACCCCGCCGCCGGAGCTGGAGGACGGCGCCGAGTTCTCGCAGAGCGACGACCCGCGCTACGCGACGATCCCGCCGGAGCTGCGCCCGCGCACCGAATGCCTCAAGGACGTCGTCGTACGCATGCTGCCGTACTGGTACGACAACATCGTCCCGGACCTGCTGACGGGCCGTACGGTCCTGGTCGCCGCGCACGGCAACAGCCTGCGCGCGCTGGTGAAGCACCTGGACGGCGTCTCGGACGCGGAGATCGCGGGCCTCAACATCCCCACGGGCATCCCGCTCACCTACGACCTGGACGCCGACTTCCGCCCGCTCAAGCCGGGCGGCACCTACCTGGACCCGGACGCGGCGGCGGCGGCGATCGAGGCCGTCAAGAATCAGGGCAAGAAGAAGTAGGCGGCCGGTCGCGGGCGGGCACCGCGTAGCAGGCTTTACGTAGCAGGGCCCGGTCCCGGGTGGAGGTCCACCACCGGGCCGGGCCCTTGTCCTGGTCAGCCGCAGTTGCCCCCGCAGGCGCACGGCCCGCCCGACTGGCAGCCGCAGCCGCAGCCCGAGCCGCAGCCGCAGGCGCCGAGGAGTTCCAGCCACGCTCGTTCGACGGGCGCTTCCTGGGGGGTTTCGGTCACAGGGGACTCGGCCATGGGGTTCCTCCTCGAAGGTGCACGGGCATACGGGGGTGGCGTCTGCGCCCATTGCAGCGGCACCCCGGCGGGCGCATCAACGGCGCATGCGCGCAGGCGCCCGCCAGTGGCACCTCCGCACGCCCCCACGCGCCCCCTGCGAAGCCCACGCGGAAGCGCCCCCCGAAGCACAGGCCGAAGCGCACCCCGAAGCGCGCCTCCGTCAGGCCCCTTCGACCGGAGCCTCGGCCTGCTGGATCTCGTCCGCGTGCTCACCGGTCACCAGGTAGACCACACGCTTGGCGACCGACACCGCGTGGTCGGCGAACCGCTCGTAGTACCGGCCGAGCAGCGTCACGTCCACCGCCGTCTCGATGCCGTGCTTCCAGCGGTCGTCCATCAGATGCTGGAACAGCGTGCGGTGCAGCAGGTCCATCTCGTCGTCGTCCTGCTCCAGTTGGAGCGCCAGGTCGACATCCTTGGTGATGATGACCTCGGCCGCCTTCGCCATCAGCCGCTGCGCGAGCTGCCCCATCTCCAGGATGGTCGCGTGCAGGTCGTGCGGCACGGCGTTGACCGGGAAGCGGAGCCGGGCCAGCTTGGCGACGTGCTGCGCCAGGTCGCCCGAGCGCTCCAGGTCCGCGCTCATGCGCAGCGACGTGACCACGATCCGCAGATCGGTGGCGACCGGCTGCTGCCGCGCCAGCAGCGCGATGGCCCTGGCCTCCAGATCGTGCTGGAGATCGTCGACCTTCTGGTCGCCGGCGATCACGCTCTCGGCGAGCGTCAGATCGGCGTCGAGCATGGACGTGGTGGCGCGCCCGATCGCCGACCCGACCAGCCGGGCCATCTCGACCAGGCCCTCGCCGATCGAGTCAAGTTCCTCGTGGTACGCGTCCCGCATGGGCTGTCCCTCTCTGGATTTCCTGCTGGTGGTCCGGGGGCCGGCGAACCCCCACGCTCCCACGTTCGGGCCGCCAGGAGTCCGGCTGCTCCCTCCCAAGTGAACCGGCACTTTCCCCACGGTGAACTCTGGGCGACGAGTGTTCCAGGTGACACCTGTACGGCTGGGAGAGTGCAGCTCACCGCGCATAACCTGGATGCATGGACGTGAACGCGGCAGTCGCCGCAGTGGCAGCGATCGCCGGGGCCTGTACCGGCGTGATCGCCATGCTGGCGTTCCGCTGGAGCGAGCGCGACCAGGCCAGGCCCAGCCGTAGCTCACTGCATACGGAGGCCGGCCTTCCGCCCGGCGTCGACACCGTGCTCTCCGTCCTGCGCTCCTCCGCCGTCGTGCTCGACGAGAGCGATTCGGTGGTCAAGGCCAGCTCCGCCGCGTACGCGCTGGGCCTGGTCAGAGGCGGCAAGCTGGCCGTCGACCCGATGCTGCACATGGCGCGCGACACCCGTCGTGACGGTGAGATACGCCAGGTGGAGCTGGATCTGCCCCGGCGCGGCACCGGCCGCGGCGAGGCCCTTGCCGTATCGGCCCGGGTGGCACCGCTCGGCTCCCGCCTCGTCCTGCTCCTGGTCGAGGACCTTACGGAGGCACGTAGGATCGAAGCGGTCCGCCGTGACTTCGTGGCGAACGTCAGCCATGAGCTGAAAACCCCCACCGGAGCGCTCTCCCTGCTCTCGGAGGCCGTCATGGACGCCTCCGACGACCCCGAGGCGGTCACCCGCTTCGCCGGCCGTATGCAGATCGAGGCGACCCGGCTCACCAATCTCGTACAGGAACTCATCGACCTCTCGCGGGTGCAGAACGACGACCCGCTGGAGGACGCCGAGCCGGTACGGGTGGACGAACTGGTCGCCGAGGCCATCGACAGGTCCCGGCACGCGGCGTCCACCAAGCAGATCACCATGGCCGCGGGCGGCGCCGCCGATCTGCGAGTCTGGGGTAACCGCGGCCAGTTGGCCGCAGCCCTCGGCAATCTCGTCGAGAACGCCGTCAACTACTCCCCGGCCCGCACCCGTGTGGGCATCGCGGCCCGGCCGGTGGCCGCGCCCGGCGGGGATCTGATCGAGATAGCCGTCACCGACCAGGGGATCGGCATCTCCGAGAAGGACCGCGAGCGCGTCTTCGAGCGGTTCTACCGAGTCGACCCGGCCCGTTCCCGGGCCACCGGTGGTACGGGCCTGGGCCTGGCCATCGTCAAGCACGTGGCCGCCTCGCACGGCGGGGAGGTCACGATGTGGAGCTCCGAAGGCCAGGGCTCCACCTTCACCCTGAGGCTCCCCGAGGCGGGCGCCGGACGGGACCGCACACCAACCGGCCCGGACGAAGACGCCCAGCGCCGCTTTCACCACGACGTCAACGATCTTGACCAATCGACTGAGATCCCTGCCCCGGAGGTCCTTCCGTGACCCGAGTGCTCGTCGTCGAGGATGAGGAATCCTTCAGCGACGCTCTTTCCTACATGCTCCGCAAGGAGGGCTTCGAGGTCGCGATCGCGACCACCGGGCCCGCGGGGCTCGACGAGTTCGAACGCAACGGCGCCGATCTCGTCCTCCTCGACCTGATGCTGCCCGGTCTGCCCGGCACCGAGGTGTGCCGGCAACTGCGCGGAAAGTCCAACGTCCCGGTGATCATGGTGACCGCCAAGGACAGCGAGATCGACAAGGTCGTCGGCCTGGAAATAGGAGCCGACGACTATGTGACCAAGCCCTTCTCCTCGCGGGAGCTGGTGGCGCGCATCCGCGCGGTGCTGCGCCGCAGGGGCGAGCCGGAGGAGGTCGCGCCGGCCGCTCTGGAGGCGGGACCGGTCCGCATGGACGTGGACCGCCACGTCGTGACGGTCTCCGGCGGCAAGGTCGACCTGCCGCTCAAGGAGTTCGACCTCCTGGAGATGCTGCTGCGCAACGCGGGCCGGGTGCTGACCCGTATGCAGTTGATCGACCGGGTCTGGGGCGCGGACTACGTGGGGGACACCAAGACCCTCGACGTCCACGTCAAGCGGCTGCGCGCCAAGATCGAACCCGATCCGGGGGCGCCGCGGTATCTGGTGACGGTGCGCGGTCTCGGCTACAAGTTCGAGCCGTAGACCGACTCGTTCGTCGGACGTACGTAGGAGGGCGCCGCACCGTCGATCCCGGTGCGGCGCCCTCCTACGTAGGCTCGGTGCGTCCCGCGTCAGTGCTCGGTGTCCGTGGAGGCCGAGGCGGAGTCCGTGGGCGTCGACTGGTCGCCCTCGTCGCTGCCCTGGTCCGCGCCCTCGGCGGTGCCCCCGGGCGGTTCGGACTCGCCGTTGGCCGCTCCGTCCGTCGCTCCGTCCGTCGCCCCGTCTGTGGCTCCGTCTGTCGCGCCCTCGCCGGGTGCGCCGGAGGCGCCGTCCGTCGGGGTGGTCGACGGCGTGGTCGACGGGGAGGGCGCCACGGTCGGCCCGAAGCCCGTGAAGGGGCCGGTCGCCGGCACCACGAAGGCGTCGAGCCCGACGTCGCCGGTGTCGCTGAACTGGAAGACGACCCGCTGGGCGTCGCCGTTGCGCGCCGCCTCGTCGCCACCGTCGATGACGGCGGAGGCGTTGCCCTCGCCGCCGATCAGGACCGAGCCGTTGGCGGGCACCTTGAGCGGTCCCTTGCCCTTGGCCGGAGTGATCTTCACCGTGGCGCCGCTGTCCGGCAGCGTGATCGCGTCGAGCGTCTGGTCGGTGCGGCCGTTGTTGAAAAGCTTCGCCGTGATGGCGGCGGGGCCCCCGGTGGTGGCCTTGGGCTCGGTGACGACCGTGGCGTTCTGGACGCTGATCTCGCCGATCGAGGTCGAGGCGTTGTCAGGTCGGACGCCGAGCGTCTGCGCGTTGTTGCCAGCACCGCACGCGGCGAGCGAGGCGATCGAGAACGCGATGGCAGACGCGGCGAGGGTGCCGCGTCGAAGGCTGCGGCTCACGGCGGCGGCAACTCCTTGGACGAACGGGCGAGCTGAGGACGGCTGACGGCTAACGATGGTTCAGCGGGCCTAGGTTACCGAGCCCCTGTCGCGCCTCCACACCCGACCCGCCCTCTACGGCGCCCGACCACCGCGCCCGACCCACGGCGGCCTTCGCGACCGTCCTTCACGGGGAAGTCCGGAAGCGAGAGCCGCGGTGCGGTCCGAAGTAACTGTGGACGGCATGTTTAGTACGCCGTTCACATAAATCCCGTGATCAATTCCCCGACCCGACACACATTCCTTACGAATAGCGCCGGATAGCCTCGGAAACCCCCGGTGATCAAATTCGGATTGGGTTCACACTTCCGTCCGTATGTGTGACCGACATCCGAACGGAGCATGGGAAGTTCAGCCCTCGGAACTAGACAAATGCGGACGTTCGGCCCATCGTGATGGGGTTCAGGGCGGTGGAACAGGTGTGTTTCTGTCCGGCTTCGCAGCGGCTCCCACCTGCGAATACCCCGTTCCGGAACCCGCTCGCAGCACGTTCCTATTGCTGTTGTCAAGCCCCGAGAACCGTCCTGACCTGCGAAAACGCCATTCAGAAGAAGCCGTTCCCGTGTTACCCTGGATAGCCACGGAAGGGGTACCTGTCACATGACGTTCAAGGTTGGCGACACCGTGGTCTATCCCCATCACGGGGCCGCGCTGATCGAGGCTATCGAAACTCGTCAGATCAAAGGCGTGGACAAGACCTACTTGGTGCTCAAGGTCGCCCAGGGCGACCTGACGGTTCGTGTCCCGGCGGACAATGCGGAGTTCGTCGGAGTGCGCGATGTGGTCGGTCAGGATGGGCTGGACCGGGTCTTCGAGGTGCTGCGGGCACCGTACGCAGAAGAGCCGACGAACTGGTCCCGGCGCTACAAGGCAAATCTTGAGAAGCTCGCCTCCGGCGATGTCATCAAGGTCGCCGAAGTGGTCCGTGACCTCTGGCGTCGGGAACGAGAGCGCGGACTCTCCGCAGGTGAGAAGCGCATGCTCGCCAAGGCGCGCCAGATTCTGGTGAGCGAGCTGGCTCTCGCGGAGAACACGAACGAGGACAAGGCCGAGGCCCTGCTCGACGAGGTCCTCGCGTCCTGACCGGGTCCTGACCCGGGCGTGCAGCAGGAGCAGGCATCAATGCCGCAGTGCCCGCTGACCAGCAGTGATTTACATGCTGCGTCGCCGGGCACTGCGGCATGCCCGGAGAAGGTCACGGAATCCCAAGGATTCCACGGATCCCGGGGGTGAGAACAGAGGAAATCACTCAAGTGAAATCTCTGCGGCGGGATCTCTTCACAGCCTCGTCCGGTCACCAGCCCCGTCCGGCCCTAAGATCTACTCGGATGTGATGTGCCGTCACTGCCGTCACAACCGAATATCCCGCAGTCCCCGTATCCGTATGTCCGTATCCGTACTCGCATCCGACACACGCGCCTGCGCCCGATCACTGGTGTGCCGGGCCCGGGTAGCTGGCGCAGCCTGTCTCAACCAGTGTCACGGAAGGGTCCGGTCAAGGCGCCGCGCCCGGCACGCTGAGGCCATACCCATGTCGGCCGAGGAAACAAACCTGCCGGAGTGCAACCGATGTCAGACGAATCGAGCCCACACCGCACCGCCGCCGTGATCCCCGCGGCGGGCCGTGGCATACGGCTCGGCCCCGGCGCCCCCAAGGCGCTCCGTACCCTGGGGGGCACCCCGATGCTGGTCCACGCGGTACGGGCCATGGCGGCCTCCCGCGCGGTCTCCCTCGTGGTCGTGGTGGCCCCGCCCGGCGACGCGGCGACGGTGAAGCTGCTCCTGGGCGAGCACTCGCTGCCCGCGCGCACCGACTATCTCGTGGTGCCCGGCGGGGATACCCGCCAGGAGTCCGTACGGCTCGGTGTGGAGGCCCTGCCGGACGACATCACCACCGTCCTCGTCCACGACGCGGCACGGCCGCTCGTGCCGGTCGACACCGTCGACGCGGTGGTCGACGCCGTACGGGCCGGCGCACCCGCCGTCGTGCCCGCCCTGCCGCTCGCCGACACCGTCAAAGAGGTCGAGCCCAGGGAGCCCGGCGAGAAGGACGAGCCCGAGCTTGTCGTCGCCACCCCCGAGCGGGCCAGGCTGCGCGCCGTACAGACCCCGCAGGGCTTCGACCGGGACACGCTCGTACGCGCGCACCTGAGCGTGCCGCTCGCCGGCCAGGGCGCGACGGACGACGCCGGGCTCGTCGAACAGCTCGGCGCGCCCGTCGTGGTCGTGCCGGGCCACGAGGAGGCGTTCAAGGTGACCCGGCCGCTGGACCTGGTGCTCGCCGAGGCCGTACTCGCCCGCAGGAGGGCCAACGATGGATTCTGAGCCCGCACAGCCCGCACCGCCCGCACAGCCCGCACCGCACGCACCGGTGGTCGCCGGTCTGCCCCTGATCGGCATCGGTACCGACGTCCACGCCTTCGAGGCCGGGCGCGAGCTGTGGTGCGCCGGCCTGCTGTGGGACGGCCCCGAGAACGACGGCTACGGCCTCGCCGGGCACTCGGACGGCGACGTCGCCGCCCATGCCGCCTGCGACGCGCTGTTCTCCGCGGCGGGCGCCGGTGACCTCGGCGCGCACTTCGGGACCTCGCGGCCCGAGTGGTCCGGCGCCTCCGGCGTCACCCTCCTTAAAGAGGCGGCCAGGATCGTCCGCTCCGAGGGTTTCGCGATCGGCAATGTCGCCGTCCAGGTCATCGGCGTACGGCCGAAGATCGGCAAGCGGCGCGCCGAAGCCATGAAGGCGCTGTCCGAAGCGGTCGGCGCGCCCGTCTCCGTGTCCGGCACGACCACGGACGGGCTGGGGCTGACCGGACGCGGCGAGGGCCTGGCCGCCATCGCGACGGCGCTGCTGGTGCGCGAGCGCTGACCCGCCGGGCGCGTGGCGTGGGCACGAAATACCGGGCGACCGGCTTCTGTTGAGGAAGCATCGCGGGGTACGCGTACCGCGGCGCGCACCCCGCCGTGTGCGTCCCCGCCCGCGCACCCCCTCCTCAGGAAGGCACCACCGATGGCAGCCGCTCTCTCCGAGAAGCTCAAGGAGCTTCTCGACAGCCCCGTCTTCGTCGCGATCGCCACCATCCAGCCCGACGGCAGCCCCCAGGTGTCGCCGGTATGGGTGAAGCGCGACGGAGACGACATCCTCATCTCGACGGCCGTCGGCCGCCGTAAGGAGGAGAACCTGCGGCGCGACCCGAGGGTGACGGTCATGCTCCAGCCCTTCGACGCGCCGTACTCGTACGCCGAGATCCGCGGATCGGCCACCCTCACTACGGAGGGCGGGCAGGAGCTGATCGACGAGCTGGCGGTGAAGTACACCGGGAAGCCGTACCGCGAGTACAACCCCAACGCTGACCAGGACGGCGAGCGCGTCGTCATCCGGATCACCCCGCGCAAGGTCGTCGGCCGCATGTGACACCCACCGGCCGGGCGCCCCCGACGAGCACACCCGGACGCGGTCAACGTCACGCTTCGGTGTCCCGTGCCCCCAAGGGGCCCGGGGCACTGCTCCGCGCGCACTACCCTTGTCGCGTGACTATTCGGCTGTACGACACCGGCGCCCGGCAGATCCGTGACTTCACCCCGCTCGTCCCGGGCTGTGTCTCGATCTACCTCTGTGGTGCCACCGTGCAGGCCGCACCGCACATCGGGCACATCAGGTCGGGGCTCAACTTCGACATCCTGCGGCGCTGGTTCACCCACCGCGGCTACGACGTGACCTTCGTGCGGAACGTCACCGACATCGACGACAAGATCATCGCCAAGTCGGCCGCGCAGAACCGCCCTTGGTGGGCCATCGGTTACGAGAACGAGCGCGCCTTCAACACCGGCTACGACGTCCTGGGCTGCCTGCCGCCCACCTACGAGCCGCGCGCCACCGGGCACATCCCCGAGATGATCGAGATGATGCGCGGCCTCATCGAGCGCGGTCACGGCTACGTGAGCGACGGCAACGTCTACTTCGACGTGCGGTCCTTCCCGGACTACCTCCAGCTCTCCAACCAGGACATCGACGAGCTGCGCCAGCCTTCGGGTGAGGGCGAGACCGGCAAGCGCGACCCGCGCGACTTCGCGATGTGGAAGGCCGCCAAGCCCGGCGAGCCGTCCTGGGAGACCCCCTGGGGCCCCGGCCGGCCCGGCTGGCACCTGGAGTGCTCCGCCATGGTGCACAAATACCTCGGCAGCGCCTTCGACATCCACGGCGGCGGCCTCGACCTGGTCTTCCCGCACCACGAGAACGAGATCGCGCAGGCCAAGGCGTACGGCGACGAGTTCGCCGCGTACTGGCTGCACAACGCCTGGGTCACGATGAGCGGCGAGAAGATGTCCAAGTCGCTGGGCAACTCGGTCCTGGTCAGCGAGATGGTCAAGCACTGGCGCCCCATCGTCCTGCGCTACTACCTCGGCACGCCGCACTACCGCTCGATGATCGAGTACAGCGAGGAGGCCCTGCGCGAGGCCGAGTCCGCCTTCGGGCGGATCGAGGGCTTCGTCCAGCGCGTCATCGAGCTGGCCGGCCACACCGTCGAGCCCGCCGACGAGGTGCCGCCCGCCTTCGCCGAGGCGATGGACGACGACCTGGGGGTCCCGGGGGCCCTCGCGATCATCCACACCACCGTCCGGCAGGGGAACTCGGCCCTCGCCGCCGACGACAAGGAGGCGGCGGTCGCCCGCCTCGCCGAGGTCCGCGCGATGCTCGGAGTTCTCGGTCTGGACCCGCTGGACGCACACTGGACGGGAGCGGGTGCCGGCGAGGACGGCCCCGACGGGCGGGACAGCCTGCACGGGGTGGTCGACACCCTCGTACGACTGGTGCTCGACCAGCGCGAGGCGGCGCGCGCCCGCAAGGACTGGGCCGCGGCGGACGCCATCCGGGACCAGCTCCAGCAGTCCGGACTGGTCATCGAGGACGGCCCGGCGGGCCCGCGGTGGACGCTGGGCCCGCGCTGAGCGGGGCGGGCGCTGAGCCGGGCGGACACCACGGTCTGCTGAAGGCGGGCGCCACGGCCTCCTGAAGAGGAGGGGCCGGGCACTGCGGGGCTCCGCCCGCCGGCCCGCGATTGTGCTGTCCGGCCGCCGGGCGGCACACTCACGTGAACGACGTGAACGAAGTGAATTTCTCACGAACCGACGAAAGCAACGAAACAGGTAGGTCATGGCCGGGAACAGCCAACGCAGGAACCGCCGCACGTCCAACAAGAAGGGCGCGCAGGTCGGCAGCGGTGGCAAGCGACGCCGCGGCCTGGAGGGCAAGGGCCCGACGCCGCCCGCGTCCGCCCGCAAGGGCCATGTGCAGAACCGTGTCTCCAACGCCAAGGCCAAGCTGACCGCCCGCCGCCAGGTCGCGCGGCGCGGCGGCAAGGGCACCAGCGAGATGGTCGTCGGCCGCAACCCGGTCTTCGAGGCGCTGCGCGACGGCGTACCGGCGACGATGCTCTACGTACAGCAGTACATCGAGAACGACGAGCGCGTACGCGAGGCCCTTCAGCTCGCCGCCGACCGCGGTGGCATCCATCTGATGGAGGCCCCCCGGCCCGAGCTGGACCGCATGACCAACGGCCTCAACCACCAGGGCATGGTCCTCCAGGTCCCGCCGTACGAGTACGCGCACCCCGAGGACCTGGCCGCCGCCGCCTTCGACGAGGGCGAGGACCCGCTGATCGTCGCGCTCGACGGCATCACCGACCCGCGCAACCTCGGCGCCGTCGTCCGCTCCGTCACCGCCTTCGGCGGTCACGGCGTCGTCGTGCCCGAGCGGCGCGCCGCCGGGATGACCGCCGGCGCGTGGAAGACCTCGGCCGGCACCGCCGCGCGTACGCCCGTCGCCCGTGCCACCAACCTCACCCGGGCGCTGGAGAGTTACCAGAAGGCGGGCCTGGCCGTCGTCGGTCTGGCCGCCGACGGGGACACCGAGGTCGGCGACCTCCCGGCGCTCGGCGGCCCGGTCGTGATCGTGGTCGGCAGCGAGGGCAAGGGCCTGTCCCGGCTGGTGGGCGAGACCTGCGACTACCGGGTGCGGATCGCGATGCCGGGCGGCGCCGAATCGCTGAACGCGGGCGTCGCGGCCGGTGTGGTGCTGTACGAGGCGGCCCGCCGGCGCGCCTGAGCGGGGCGGGGTGCGGGGCGGCCTTCGTACCGGGGCGGGGGGCCACCTTCGTACAGATGTCCCCGTCCCGGCACTCTTGACGGGTCTCGGACATTTACCGGCCGTCAAGGCAGTGTCCTAAACACAAGTCACTCGGTTAGATGAGTGTGGACACCAGAACGCCCCGGCCCGGGTTCGACGAACAGCCCCCGCTGAGCATGGTCAAGGTGGACTGCGATCCCGCGCAGGTCATCGTGAACCACGCCAGCTTTCGGGTGCAGCTCGCAACGAGCCAGCGCCCCAGCCCCGCACGCGCCACCGCGGACACCGCGCGGATCCCCGCGATGAGCGGCCCCGGAGGCGCGGTCCGCCGCCGGGCCCCGGTCGTCTGGAGCGGCAGGTCGGAGCCGGGCGACCTCGGAGCCACCGGGCTCCTCCAGGCCGTACGGAACTCCTCCGCGACAACGGCGGGCGCCGCCCTCGCCGAAGGGCCGGGCGGCCCGTACGAGACGGGGGCCACCGGCTCCACCCAGGTCATCCCGCGCATCGACGTGGGGGAAGACACGATGCCGACGCCCCGCGTGCCGCGGCGCGGTGGCGGCGCGGGGTCCGACACCCCTCTGCTGCCTCCCATGCGCCAGGCCGTGGGCGCGTACGACGCACCGGAGTACGACACGTACGGCGCGGGCGGCGCACGCCACCGCGGCGGGCACGACGACCGTGACGACCGCGAGTACGAGCGCGACTACGACCGCGATTACGGCCGCGACGGTCATGGCTACGACGGCGGGGACTACGACGACCCGCGCCACGACATCTCGGGGGCACAGGCCGCCGAGGCCGCCGTACGGCACGCCTACTACCCGGGCCGCCGTATGAACCTCGGCGTGGTGCTCCTGCCGCTGCGCGTCTTCCTCGGCCTCATCTCCATCTACGCGGGCATGGGCAAGCTCTGCGACCCCGTCTACTTCGACGGCGGCAAGCGCGGCTCCATGGTCACCTGGCTCACCTCGCTCCAGCCGTGGGCGCTCGCCGAACCCCTGCGCGACTTCGCCCTGTCACACCCCGTCGGCGCCGGACTCAGCGTCGCGTTCCTCCAGGTCGTCGCCGGTGTGCTCACCGTCCTCGGCCTCTGGCAGCGGCTCGCCGCCTGCTTCGGGGCGCTGCTCTCCGCCGCGCTGATCCTCACCGTGAGCTGGCGCACCGTCCCGGTCTACGACGCGCCCGACATCATCTACCTGGCCGCCTGGTCCCCGCTGATCATCGCGGGCGCCCCGGTCTACTCGATGGACGGACGCCTGGCCGGCGAGGCATGGCGCAAGCTCGGCCCGCGCTCGCCCCTGAGGGACCTGCGGCGCCGGGTCCTGCGCCGCGGCGCGATCGTGGCGACCGTCGTCATCGGTCTGACGCTGCTCATCGGCTCGATGCTCGGCGGAGCCGTACGGTCCACGGACATGGTGACCGTGCCCGGCCCGAACAACCCGGTCAACCAACTGCCCGGCTCACCGCTCCCGCAGAAGTCCGGCAAGAGCAGCGCGTCCGGCTCGCCCACCGGCGACACCCGGCAGAACGGCGGCAGCGCCGCGCCGACGGCCGGCCAGACCAGCGGCCCGGCGGCCGAGCAGTCGACGCCGGGCACGGACCCGGCCCGCGAACCCGGCCGCACCGGCGCGGCCGGACAGCCCAGCCAGTCCCAGGGCACCGGCCAGGCACCCCCGCGGACAGCGCAGCAGGCACCACCGCCGTCGGGCAGCCAGGGCCCCGCCACGAGCGGTGGCTCGACGGGCGGCGGAGGCGGAGGCGGCGGCACGACCGGCGGAGGCGACGGCGGCGGCAGCACCGGCAGCACGGGCGGCGGGGGCGGCTCGTCCACCGGCGGCGGTGGCGGCGCCAAGAACCCGATCGGCGGCCTGCTCGGCTGAGCGGCGACCGGAGCGCGTACGAGGGCGGCCACCCGGCGGGATCGGGTGGCCGCCCTCGTACGCGCGCTGTATGCCCGTCTGCGGGCCCGGAACGTCCCGTACCGCTCCCAGGGGGGCCAGGGGGTCTCCGGGCCCCACAGGGCCCGTCAGGAGCGCTCCACTCCCGCCACTCCCGCCATGAACGTCAACGGGCGGCGGCGGCCAGCTCCTTGGCCGCCTCCGTGAGGTCCTTCGCGGTGTCGATGGCCCGCCAGTACGCGCCCTGCGGCAGCGGGAAGCCCGCCAGTTTCCGCTCGCGCGCCAGCTTGGGAAAGGTCGTCCGCTCGTGGTCGCCGCGGTCGGGCAGCAGACTCGCGAACGCCGAAGAGAACACGTACACACCCGCGTTGATCAGATACGGCGACGGCGGCGACTCGATGAAGTCCAGCACATGGCCGAACTCGTCGGTCTCCACGGCCCCCCAGGGAATCCGCGGCCGGGCCAGGGCGAGCGTCGCGGTGGCGTCGCGCTCGGCGTGGAACGCGGCCATGTCGCGCAGCGAGAAACGGGTCCAGATGTCGCCGTTGGTGGCGAACCACGGCCGACCGGGCTCGGGCAGTCGGGCGGCGGCGTACTTGAGGCCACCGCCGCGCCCCAGCGGCTCCTTCTCCACCACGGTCGTGACACGCAGGGGGAGTTCCGACGCGTCCAGCCACTGCTGAAGCACCTCGGCGAGATGGCCGCACGAGACAACGGCGTCCGTGACGCCCTCGGCGGCCAGCCAGGCAAGCTGATGGCCGATGATCGGGGTCCCCGTCCCGGGGATCTCGACCATCGGCTTGGGACGGTCGTCGGTGTACGGGCGCAGCCGCGAACCCTGGCCGCCCGCGAGGACCACGGCCTGCGTCGGAAACGTCATCATGCCGTGAACGATAGGCGGGTCGGCCGGGGAGCCGGTGCTCAGTGCCCCGCGGTCTGCTGGGAGACCCCGTAGGCGAACGAGGTGTCGCAGACGGGGCGGGAGAACGACTGCGCGCGGGTGGGACCGTAGTGCGCGACCGCGGCCCGGCCGAGCGCGCGGGCCAGGGACATGCAGTGCTTGGCGAGCGAGGGGCGCTCCTCGATCTGGCGCTGGAGGTGGGTCAGGGCGATTCCTGGGTCCTTCTCCTGAAGCTCCACGAGCAGCTTGTCGCGCAGAACGTCCTGCGGGGCACGGGACTTGGCGCGTACGGACGCCTTGTCCGAGGACGCGGTGAGAATCTGTGCCTCGGAACTCTTCGCGGCCCACGGGACGGTCGCGACCGCCAGGGTTCCGGAGAGTACGAGGACGACGGGCAGTACGAGGGCGAGACTTCGGCCGATTCGGCGGGCAGTGTGGGTCACGCAGGCGAGCGTAGCGGTCAGTGATGATTTGGCGACATTTAGTCACTCGGCCGAGGGATGGTTCGACAGGGCTTTTCGAATCGGGTGTTGACGCACACGATTCGAAATGACCGGTGTGCCGGGGTATTTGTCCGCGCGAGCGGCATACGCAAACGGCCCCGCACGGTCGGTGCGGGGCCGTTCATACGCTCTTACGTTCAGTCCTGCGTTCAGTCGCTGAGGCGCTCGCCCGTGGACGACGCGAAGACGTGCGTCTCGCCCGGACGCGGCACGACGTGCAGCTTGGCGCCCTTCTCGGGAACGGCACGGCCGTTGACGCGGACCACCAGGTCCTTGTGCTCGCCGCCGACCTGCGCGTCGCCGTACACGTAACCGTCGGCGCCCAGTTCCTCGACGACGTTGACGGTGACAGCCAGACCGGCCGGCTTGTCCTCGGTGTCCTTCGACAGCGACTTGGCGGCCTCGCCGCCCTGCTCCACGATGTCGAAGTGCTCCGGGCGGACACCGACGGTGACGGTGCTGTCACCGCGGTCGGCCGCGGCGGACAGCGCCTCACGGGAGATCGGGACGACGCTGTTGCCGAACTTCACACCGCCGTCGGTGATCGGGACCTCGACCAGGTTCATGGCCGGGGAGCCGATGAAGCCGGCGACGAAGAGGTTGGCGGGACGGTCGTACATGTTGCGCGGCGAGTCCACCTGCTGAAGAAGACCGTCCTTGAGGACGGCGACCCGGTCGCCCATGGTCATGGCCTCGACCTGGTCGTGCGTGACGTACACCGTCGTGATGCCCAGTCGGCGCTGGAGCGAGGCGATCTGCGTACGGGTCGAGACACGGAGCTTGGCGTCGAGGTTCGACAGCGGCTCGTCCATGAGGAACACCTGCGGCTCACGCACGATGGCGCGACCCATGGCCACACGCTGGCGCTGACCACCGGAGAGCGCCTTCGGCTTGCGGTCCAGGTACTCACTGAGGTCGAGGATCTTCGCGGCCTCTTCGACCTTCTTACGGATCTCGGCCTTGTTGATGCCGGCGATCTTGAGCGCGAAGCCCATGTTGTCGGCGACCGACATGTGCGGGTAGAGCGCGTAGTTCTGGAACACCATCGCGATGTCCCGGTCCTTGGGCGGCAGGTGCGTGACGTCGCGGTCACCGATGCGGATGGATCCGCCGTTGACGTCCTCGAGCCCCGCGAGCATGCGCAGGGAGGTCGACTTGCCGCAGCCGGAAGGCCCGACGAGCACGAGGAACTCGCCGTCCGCGACGTCGAGCTCGAGCTGATCGACGGCGGGCTTGGTGGAACCCGGGTACACACGGGTCGCCTTGTCGAACGAGACAGTGGCCATGGTGATGTGGTCCCTTCACCGGCAGGAACGTGCCGGACGATCCGAGTAAAGGAATGGCTCCTCCGCGAAGAACGGAGGAAGGGTCTAGTCCACCTGGATGAACTTGAGGTGACGCTACCTCGCGTTTCAGGATCTGTCAGTAGGTGAGCCGCGACGAAATTCCCGGCCGACCTGTGATCCGTGCCGGTTATAGTTTTCCCGCACGCCTCCTTAGCTCAGTTGGCCAGAGCAACGCACTTGTAATGCGTAGGTCGTCGGTTCGAATCCGACAGGGGGCTCAACAGGAACCCCAGCCCGGACCCCGTCCGAGCTGGGGTTCTGTGTTCAGCGGATGCGTCGGCGCCGTCGCGCACGTGCCGCGCGGCTGTCGGTGGTCTCAGTTCTGGTCTCAGTCGCGGGTTCTGCGATCGACTCGTGGGTGGGGAAGAATGCGTCTCCCATGCGTTGCATGGCGTCCTTGGAGAGGGTTGAGCGGCCCTTGACGTAGCGGCGGGTCTGGCTGACTTGGGTGTGGCGCAGGATCTCCATGATGGTCACCAGGTCGACCCCGAGTTCGTTGAGGATCGTGCCGGCGGTGTGGCGGCTTCCGTCGTACAGGCGGCGGTCGCTGATCCCCGCTTCCTCCAGAAGTTCCTTGAACTCCTCCCAGTCGGCGCGCGGGTCGAGCGGGCGCCCGTCCGGGCGTGTGAACACCACGTCGTTCTCCTGCCAGGAGTCGCCCGCGGCGGCCTTGGCTTCCTCCTGACCCGCCCTGTGTTCGCGCAGGGGCGGGATGAACGGCGGCGGGATGGGGACGGGGTTCTGGCTTTTCTTCGTCTTCGGTCGGGTGAAGACCAGTCCGCCCCCCTTTCGCTGCGGGCAGGTGCTCGCGTGACGGGCGCACTTCTTCGCACAGGGCTTGGGGCAGCCGCGCGTGTAGCCCTTGTGCGTGGCGCAGTCGGGCGGGCAGGGGGCGAACCGGTGGAGGCGGCCCCCGCAGGCGTGCGGGTCGGGGCAGCCGTGGCGCCAGGTGAGGCGCTGGAGCTGCCAACGCGGGTGGAACAGCTCGTTGTCGAGGTCGACGTACGACCAGCGCAGTCCCAGCGTCTCGCCCTGTCGGAAGCCCATGCCGACGCCGACGATCCAGCGCATGAACGTGGGCCGCTTGGCCGCCGCGATGAGAAACGCCTTGGCCTGTTCCTGGGTGAAGGGGTTCGCTTCGGTCTCGTCCACGGACGGTGGGTCCACGAGGGTGGCGACGTTCTCGCCGATGATCCGGCGGCGGTGGGCGATCTTCAGGGCACGCGACAAGATCCTGTGCACCTTCAGCACGTGGGAGGGGGCGTGTCCGGCGTCGAGCATGGACCGGTACATCTTCTCCAGGTGCTCGGGCTGGAGCTTGTCGAGTCGGTGGGCACCGATGCCGGGAACGATGTCGTTACGGGTCTTGGACCAGTAGTCATCCAGGGAACGAGGCTTGAGCTTAAGGCTCGCGATGTCGGTGAGGTAGGTCTCCATCCACCCGGCCACGGTCGGCTTGCGCCCGGCTTTCGGCGCACGGCCCTTGTCCCGGAGTGCTTCCAGCGCCTTCACCTTGCGCTTGATCTCCGGTTCCGTGCGGGCGCGACGGTGGCGGCGGTCGGGCTTGCCGTCGTCCCGGATTCCCATGGTGACGCGTCCGTGCCACCACCCGTCACTGCCCAGGTAGATGGTGGATTCCATGTTCGGCTTGCGGGGGCTCATGTGCTCCTCCATGCGAGAGGCGGCCCCGGACAGATCGTCCGGGGCCGCCTTGTTGGTGCTGATCAGCGGGGCAGGGGTTCGAGGTGGTTCACGTACGACTCAAGGTCGCTGCGACGGATGCGCCGGCAGCGGCCCTGCTTGACGTACTTCAAGACCCCGGCGGCCATCAGCTCGTAGACAGTTGAGCGGCCGAAGCGGAGAACGGCTGCTGCTTCGGCGGGGGTGTAGAGCAGTTGGTCGGCGGGCGGGGATGCGGTGCTCATCGGTGCATGCCTCCTCGGCGCTGGGTGCGGCGGGCGCGATAAATGCCGGATGGGCTGTCAGAAATGACAGAAATCGCTGATTGGGCCTCTGAGCTGGGGTTTTGGCCTCGGGTGGGGGCGTGACAGAAATCGCGGAAAATCTGACAGAAATCCCATCCGGGGCCGTCCGGCCCGGCGGTGCCGGATCGGATCGGGGGAGGTGCCGGGTTTCTGTCGGACTTCTTATTGTTTCTGTCACGCGCCCCGGAGCGGCTGTTTCCGCAGGTCAGGGCCGGTTCGCGGGATTTCTGTCATTTCTGTCAGCGGGTGGGGGGTTTCTGTCAGCCGGTGGTGAGGCGGGGGTGGGCCTGGTAGCGCGGGGACGGCGGCCGGCCCCGTCCGGTGCGGGGCGGGAGGGGCTGTTGCCGGACCCATCCGTGTTCTTCGAGCAGCGCCAGGGCGGGGTCCAGGTCGGCCATGGCGGGGAAGTCCGCGCGGGACAGGCCCCGGAACAGAGCCCGTTTGGTGAAGTCGGCCGGCCGCATCTCCCGCAGGTGCGTGAGGACGTGGTGGGCGGCTTCCTGCGCGGGGTCCGCTGCCATGGCGTCGAACACGTCCACGGCGTGAGCGGTGAAGTAGTCACCCAGCTCTGTCGCGGCGGCCATCGTGGACGCCTCGATGGGCAGCGTCCATCCGTTGTCCGGGTGCGTGGCCAGGTGCAGGAGTCCCGCGATCCGGGCGACGGCGCCGTCGCGCTTGGACGCCCATTTGATGATCGGGTAGAGGCTCCCGCCCTTGCCGAGTCGAGACTCGGTGACCTTCTGGTAGGCGAGCATCAACGCGTCCGCCTCCGGAGTGAGCGTCAGCAGCGCGGGGTCGGTCCAGTCCGCCAAGGCCATGGCCAGGCCACCGAGGCGTTTGGCGTAGGTGGTGGCGGTTTCCTCGGACAGGAGCGCGGGGGTGAGGTTGCGGCGGCCGACGAGGGATTCGGGCCGGGAGTACAGGAACCGCGCGAGGAGCCCGCGCCCCTCGGCTCCTTCCATGCGGCCGATGGAGTCGAGGACTTGGGGCTGGATGGCCAGGCCCATGGTGACGGCGGGGTGTTCGATGTGCTCGCTGTCGCGGCCCTGCCGGTTGACGCGGATCATGTCCCCGGCGTGGCCCTTGAGGAACATCCCGATGTTCGACTTCCCGCTGTAGCGGCCGGCCATGATGTCGAAGATCTCGCCCTCTGCGGACATGACGGAGATGCGTCCACCCTGCCCGTAGAGGAGTGAGCCGATGGCCTCCGGTGTCACGTCGTCCGCGACGAGTTGCGGCACGGCGGGAACGCTCAGGCTCTCCGCTGTCTGCGCGAGACTGACGGCTTCGGCAGTGAGCTGGTCGCGCTTCTCCGGTTCGGCGCAGGCGGCTTTCTGCGCGGCCTTCTCCGCCGCCGCCTTGGCAAGCTTCGCGGTTGTCTCGGCTTCCGCCCGGACGGGTGCGGAGAGTTCCACCAGCATCTTCTCCACCGCCAACAGCGGGTCGACCATGAGCCCGAATACGGCGGACTTGCGGTTGCCGGGATCGAGTGCGACGGCGGTGTAGATGTTGACCGGCTCGCGCCAGTGACCGCGCACGCACACGGTGGCGCGTCCGCCGGCGGCGGTGGCGATGACCGCCAGGGCCAGGCACCCGGCCAGCTCCACCGGGGTCTGTGTCTCCTCCGCGACCTCGGACGCCATGTTCCGCAGCCAGTCGGGGAGCGCGTCCACGGGGAACGCCGGGAGCTCCCGGCGGGCGGACAGCGGTACGGGTTCGTCCCACACCGGGCCGGTGATGGTCTCGGGATCGAGCGCGTCGAACCCTTCCCACAGATCAGTGGTGCTCATGCGGCCAAGCTCCCTTCCCCGCCGTCGAGCAGCGGGCAGTGTGCGCGGTGGTCGGTGTGGGCTTCTACGAGTTGCTGCACGGCGGCACGGCCGATCGCGGTCCGGTCGTACCCGCACCGGCACCACGACTGGCCGGACACCTTGGCCGACCAGTCCGGCGGTGCCACAACCCGCAGCCAGCCCACGACCTCGGTGCGGCCCGTGGACGTCTGCGGGTCATGGCGGACAGGCTGAGAAGGACGGCCTGCGGCCGACGACTTCCCGACAACGACCGCACGCCCGGCACGGGGCAACGCCGGGGGCGCGGGCGGGGCGCCGTCTAGGGCGAGCTGTTCCGGTTCCGGCAGCACGCTCATGCCGCCCTCCCCAGACCGTTGGCGACGGCACGAGCCGCGTACGCCTCAGGGACGCCGACCGAGACGGCGACGCTGATGATGTGCGAGCCGAGGACGTCCAGTCCGCAGGGTCCGGGGCACTGCGCGTGCTGCCGGGCAAGGAACTGAGCAACGCCGAACGCCTGCGACCCGGCGCCCGATTCACTCCGAGAGCGGATCAGGGCCGTGCCCCGCTCCAGACCGGTGCGTACGTAGCGTTCGGTATGACGCAGCCGGTGGCCACCGAGGCATCCCACGCGGCGCGCTCCGGGGGTGAAGAGACCACCCCTCCGCCGGCGGGGGTGGTCTCTTCACCTTCAACCAGCGCGCGCACGGCGTCCGGCAGACGGACGATCGTGCCCGTGCCCGACCCGAGCCAACGGGCGTACTGCATAAGGGACTTGATGTCCACACCGGGACGCACGTTGTTGGCGGACCGCATGGCACCGAGGTAGATCCAGTGCTCCCCACGCGTCGTGGCCACGATCCGGGTCGGCGGAAGGCTCTCACGCGCCCATGCCACGGCGGCGGCGTTGTCGAGATCCACGACGGTCAGCCCAGCACCGCCGGGGTAGTAGGCGACCGCCCGCGCCTCACGCCACGCGCCCGCCCACGGCGGGGAGGTAAGCACGGTCGTGTCGGTGGTTGCGGCGGCCCATCCGTGGCACGGCGCCGGGCAGACGCACGCGCCCGCGCGCTTCATGTGCGGACGGTCGCCGCAAGCGTTGTCACGGCATGCCGGGCAGTTCCCGAATGGCAGCTTCCCCGAGCGCAGCGGCAGCACCGGCACACCCGCCGTAGCGAGTTCCAGGGCGGTTCGCAGGTACTCACTCATGCGGGAGCTCCCATCTGCGGAGGCAGTCCGCCTAGGACCCGCTCACGCCACTTGAGGGCGTACTCGATGCAGTTGGCGCAGTTCTTGTGCGTGTGGTCGGGCATGGGTGGGCGTTTGCGGGCGTGGTAGCTCCAGGCCATGGAGTCGGCGGTGGCCATGAGGTGGCCGACCTTCTCCAGCCCGAGGGTTTTGAAGCCGAAGCCGTGGAGCTTGATGTCGTGCCCGGCAAGCGTGGTGACGATCTCGGCGCCTTCGCGGGTGGACTGGCGGCGGCAGACCGAGCCGAGCCCGACGAGCGGTTCCGCCGTGAGGTCGATACCGGCCCGGTCGTACAGGTCGACGCAGTGCTCGTAGTCCTGGAGTTCCCAGCCCTGCAACACGGGGATGATCGGCAACTCCGGTGCCAGCGAACGCAGTTCGAGGTAGTTCGCGACGGTCCGGCGCTGGTGTTCGGCGACGCTCAGATGGGTGCCGACGAACCTGAGCGGCCCGGCCGTGCCGCCGTGGATGATGAGCGGTTCACACATCCAGTCCTGCGGGGCCGCCCAGTCGAAGGGGCCGACTCCTTCCCAGATGCGGCGCAGATCCGCGACGTACTGCCGGGGGCTGCGGGTCCAGCGGCCGTGTTCCTGGAGCTCCCAGAAACCACCGGAGTCCACGGCATAGGGGCCGAGGGCTTCGGGCAGCTTGACCGCCTTCACGAAGTGCTCTGACTTCAAGAACAGCGGCTTGTCGGTGAGCTTCACCCAGTGGCGTTTGTGGGTGGTCAGGTAGAACTTCACGACGCCTCCCGGACCGCGTGGGTCGGGAGCTCCCGGCGGGGTCGCCGGATCAAGGTCGGTTGAGTCATGCTGAATGTCTCCAGTCCTGTGATGGGTGCTGGCAGACGAGGGCGGCCCCGGCTTTGGCGAGACGGGGGCCGCCCTCGGTCGTGCTACTGGTCGGGTTCGAGTTGGTTGTGTACGGCGCGCAGGAGGTCGGTGGTGGGTGTCCACAGGCGCAGGCGCCCTGTTGCCGGTACGGGCTCGGAGAGGGTGCGGACTTGGGTGAGTGCCCAGTGGTAGGCGTTGGGTTCACTCCACGGGGCGCAGCATCCGCCAGCCGATGCTGCGTGGATGTCGACGAGTTCGGCGGTGGCGATGACCGCGCGGCGTGTGTCCGGCCACGCGGCCAGGGCTTCCCGGTCGGTGATGATGAACCGGCCCATGGGGTCGTAAGTGGCCCCGGCGTGGATGAGGACCGGGCCCCGGTAGCGGGTGGTCCAGGACCGGTTTTCGACGCGTTTCGTGCCGTGGGTGATCGCGTCGGCCCACGGCTGTTTGATGGTCAGTGACCGCATACTGCGTTCCTCCCGATGGTTACTGTGCGTGCAGGGAGGGAGGCGGGAGTCTCCCCAGGAAGGCGCTGTTTCCGGGGTTTCCCGAGGTGTGGAGGGGTGCCTCCCCTGCCTCCCCTAGCGTTGATCTGTGCTGATCAGGCGCGGGGAGGCGGTGGAGGGGAGGTAGTAGGGGAGAACTCCCCGCCTCCCCTACTACCTCCCCTTACGAAGCGTCACTTTCGGCGGTGTCCTCGTCGCGGTCTTCGATGCCTTCGAGGACGCGGGAGCGGCGGACGGTCATGATCCCGGAGAGCTTGCGGGGCTCTGCTCCGATCTCCGCGAGGGCTCCGGTCAGGTCGGCGAAGGTCCACTTGCTGTACTGGTCGGGCCAGGTCGCCATCAGGGCGGCCAGGACTTCGGTGGAGCGCATGGTGGCCCTGTCACCGAGGACGGTGAGGATGTTGGCCGGGTGGTCGGCGGGCTCGTTGGTGGTACCGCCGGCGGCGGGGGTGATGCCGTCGCGCAGGGCCAGGGCGCGGTTGACGACGGGGGTGATCTGGTCGGTCTTGGTGTCCTTCTTGACGTAGTAGGCCCGGACCAGTTCGAAGGGATTCTTGGTGAATCCGACCGTCAGGGCCGTGCCGATGTTCTCGGCAGGGTTGAGGGTGGTCGCGGTGATGCCCGCCTTGTGCTTGCCGGTGCCGAGCAGCCCGTCGTTGGCGATGTGGTCCCCGACCGCGAACGCGACACGGTGGCTCGTGTTGCGGGTGACGTCCTTCGGGATGCTGTCCGCCGTTGGGGAGACCGTCACCCAGATCAGGGTGATGCCCACCTTGCGGGCCTTCTTCATCACCTTCACCGCCAGCTCGGCGGCCTCCTCACCGAACTTCTTGTGCATGAACAGCTCGTGGCACTCATCGAACACGACCACCTTCGGGCGCATCCTCGGATCCCGCTCCGCGATCCCGCGCGTGAGGGCCACTTCGTCCCCGCCCATCTCATCCAGGAGCTTCCCGCGCTGGGTGACCTCATCCCGCAGGGACCGCAGCGCTTTCAGCGCGGCCTCGATCTGCTCGTCCTCGTCGCCCTTGACCAGGGTCCGAAGTCGGGGCTTCATCACGTCGTAGTCGACGTTGTAGGCCATGACGTAGACCTCGATCTCGACCAGCCGGTCGAGCATCGCACCGAGCAGCAGGCCCACGACCAGCGAGGACTTACCCGAGCCCATGATGCCGCCGACCATGTAGTTGGCGGCCATGAGCTTGCCCGCCACCGGCTCACCACGCTGGGACACCCCCAGGGGCACGCCTTTGAAGTAGTCGGCCTCACCCGCGGCAAGCAGCGGCCAGTCCGGCACCTTCCCCGACAACGAGCCCTGGTCGGCCACCCACAGGTCCAGCACACCGGGCTGGTTGTGCGGCTCGGTCGGCCACACCTCCACCGGCTTGCGCAGCAGGTTGTGCGCGAGGACGGCCTTCTTGCCGTTGACCATCTCCACCGTGACCCCCAGCGGGAGCTGGAGTTGGGTGTGCCAGCCGTTGCCCAGACGGCCGGTACCGGAGACCCAACGGGGCTGCCAGCCTTCCTTGACCGCCTTGTTCAGCGGAGCGATACCCAGGTGCCGAAGCGCGTCCAGAATGGCGCCCTCATCAGGGACAACATCCTGCCCATCCCCTTTGGCGACGGGCATCGCCCACTTCGGGGCCGCACCACGGGACCTACCCACGGCCCACAACCCGAGAACGGCCAGCCACGGGGCGAGGACCATGGCCGGACCCCCGACCACACCGACGATCATGCACATGGTGTAGATGAAGTCGACCACGCCCATCGTCGGCGCGATCACATCGCCGATATCACCGCCCGAGGCCGCCATGACGGTCCCGATGCCCAGCAGCGCACCCTCCGCCGCAGCCACGCCGATGACACCGGCCTTGGCCATGCCGGGGATACCGGTGACCAGCGCCATCCGCCGGGCATGACGGGCCTGGCGAAACCGGTCGGCCCGGTCCTGCCACTCAGCGGCCACTTCCTGCTGCCCGGACACTTCGGCCGCTTTGATCATCCGCTGATGAACGGCCGTCGTCCGGCCGTCCCACGCACGTTTCGTCAGCACGAGCCCGCCACCGACCACGTACGAACCGTGCCGGGCAACCAGACGGGCCGCAGTGCGCGTCCGGCGGTGGGTCAGAACCCTGCGGAGCCCGCCACGTCGGGCCGCCGACGTCTCGACCGGTGCCCCGTCCGAGCCCGGAGGGGTGGTGTCTTCCACCGGCTTCACGACTGGCGTTTCAGCCTCGGGCCGGTGGTCGTCAAGGCGGTGCACGGTACCCACGGCTGGAACCTCCGCTATCAAGTCGGTCATGATGAATGCCTCCTGCTCTCTGAAGTGGAGCGGCGGGAACCCCGGACGGCCGTCTACCGGCAAAGTCGCCGGCCGTCCGGGGGTGGTCAGAGTCCGAGGCGCCGCGCGGCCTTCTCCGTTCGCTTGAGCGCGTCCTCAGCCGTGCGCATCGCCTTCCTGGCGGCGTCACGGCCGGACCGGTCGCTCGTGCGCACGGTGGTCTTCGCGGCGGCGACCGCGTTCCGGTCCTTCTCCAACTGGCCTCGCATCGCGGCCAGTTCACGCGCGCCGCGCTCCTCGGCGGCGGCGTCGATACGGTCGATGGCCCGGTCGTAGCGGGTGGTGTCGGCGTCGGCGGCGGCTTGGCGCACCCCACCGAACAGGGCACGGGCACGCTGACGACGCTCGGCGGGGGTGTAGCTGCGGTAGGTGTCACTCGACATGACGGTGTCCTCCCAGATCAGCGGGTCAGGGCGAGGGTGTGCTGGTCGCTCAGGTAGGCCTTGATCTCCCGGATGAGGCCGTGGGGGTCGTCCGGGTCCTCGGGCCCGAGAGCGTCATCAGGTCCGTCGTCGTCGGGGTCGTCGCCGCACCACTCGCATTCGATGTCCGCCCAGATCAGGCCCCGGTCCCACAGGGAGTGGGCAACAGAACCGGCGACCGAGACGATCGCGGACGGAACGAACACGGCCAGCGCGAGGTACGTGACGGCCGTCGCGAAGGGATGCGCGATCAACAGATCAACCGCGCAGAACCCGCCGATGGCGGTGATGGACGCGATCGAGTGCGACCGGTTCAGCAGCACCTGACGCGGGAAGCGGACGATGTCCCGCCACAACGTCAGGTAGTCGGCGAACAAGCGAGGCAGATGATTCATCGGGAGTCCTCCCGGTTCAGCGGGTGATGGCGGGCCTGGTCGGCTCCCCTCACCGCCCGTACGGGACGGGCGGATCAGGCAGCCGTCAGGCGGGCCGCAACTCGCTGGTGTGGCACAGCACCGGGCCGATGAGCAGGCTGATCCCGTTCACGGTCCAGCGGCCCTCGGTCAGCGGTCCGGGCGGGACTTCGTCCACGATCCGGCCGGTTCGACCGGCCGCACGCGGGTCGTCCTGGCAGGAGGTGATCCGCACCTTTTCGCCTGCCTGGAAGCCGCTCACGACTTCCCCCGACGCGCCTTGCGCACGTTGTGCGCGGCGGCCGTGCCGTCCGCACCGCCCACGGAGCGCACGACAGATACGACGCCCCAGGTCAGGGCGACGGCGAGGAACGTGAGGATGGCCAGGTTCGCGGCGATGGCGGTCAGGGCGCCGACGAGGAGCGGGCCGAAGTACACGCCGGCCGCGACGGTTCCGGCGCCCATGCCGGAGCCGAGCGCGATCCGCTGAACCGTGCGGTCCGGCGGGGCCTGGTGGATGTGCTGGTGAACGACCTGCGGACCCGCCGGAACCGTGGGCGCGGCGGGCGCCTGGTAAGGGGTCAGGTCCGTCTCGGTGGCGTAGGCATACGTCCCATCGGGCCGTCGCACCAACGGCGCGGGCATGGGGAGTTGGTCCATGGTGGTGTCCTCTCGGGTGACCAGGTGGTGCGGGGAGTGCCCCGAGCCGGATTCGATCCGGCGCCCTCACGGCACGTTGCCGGGGCGGACGAGCTGGTCAGGCGGCGTGCTGTTCCTCGGGGGTGGCGCACGGGACGCACATGCCGAGCGACGTGGGGATGCGGTATCCGGCGTCGTGGTGGCACTCGGGACAGACGCGTTGAGCGGCGTTCGCCCTGGCGAGAGCCGCCCACTTGGCCGGGGTCATCGGCCGTACCGGCAGGGCGCGGTCGCGGTGGTAGAGGTAGGCGACGCGCAGGGCGGGCGGGGAGCCCGACTTCCGGCGGCGGTTGGAGTACCACAGGAGTTGTGCGGCGACGCCTTGGCCGCCGGGCCGAAGCCCGGAGGCGCGGAGTTGACGGCGGGTGGCGTAGCCGTCCGGGGCCATGTGGAACGGGAAGGTCGGGATGCCGTACATGTCGCCGTCCGGGTCGAAGAACCGGGCGGTCATCAGGCAGCCACCCCCGCCCCGTCCGCTCCGGTGGCGCGTTCGGCGCGCAGAGTGTCACGCAGTCCGCGCGCCTTCTCCGCCGACGTGTGGACGGCCTTGCGGATCGCGTCGGCCGTCAGGGCGCGGTCCGACCAGTCGGCCGTCAACTCCCGTGCCTCGGTGAGAAGTTGGTCGGGTGTGCGCTTCGTTCGGGGTGTGCGTGCGGCGTCCGGTACCCGACCGGTCGCCCGGCGCGGGCGGGGCGACTCGGCGGCGACCGACGCGAGAACGGGGGGCGACCCGACCGGTACGACCGGTGCGCTCGCGTCGACCGGAGTCGGGTCGGGAAGGCCGACCGGAGCGGGCGCGGCGGCAGGTTCCGGGGTCGACTCTCCCAGGTCAGACATAGACTGATTGATGCCAATCGCGATCATTTTGTGGCTGTTTGTGGTCGGGATGGGTTGGCGGTGCATCAGCCAGTCCGCGACCCGCCGGGCGATACCGGTCCGCGCCGGGGCGGCGGGAGTCGGTTCGCGCATGGCGTCGGTGAGAGCGGTGGTCGACCGGACCGCGTACCGGTGGAGCTGCGGCGTCATACCGGGCTCGTCGGTGCCGTGGACGATCGACCATGCGCGGGCCCACGCGTCCTCGGCAGGGAGGCTGCCGAGCGGGGCGGCGGACGTCAGTCGGTCGGCGAGTCGGGCAACCGTCTTGTGGTGACGGCGGCGGCGCCGGTCGTGCCGACGCTGCTGCCGCTGGTCGCCCTCACCCGCCTTCGCGGAGAGCGTCGACACCCACTGGCGGACCTCGAACAGGACCGGCCCGAGCAGCGTCACGGCGGCGAGCCCGATACCGGCCGTCGCCGCGTCGGACGGGGACAGCCCGTCAAGACCGGTGCCGTAGCTGTAGTTGACCGAGGCGGCGAAACCGGCGGCCACGCCGACCAGTCCGCGCAGCAGCCACCGTACCCAGCCCGGCAGACCGCGTTCATCGGCGTACGCGACGCCGGCCGCCATGACCCACGCGGCGCCCTCGATCGCGAACGGCAGGGGCAGCAGCATCGGGGAGATGTGCACGAAGTGCAGGACCTGCGCGGGCAGGCTGCCGAGCGCGGACGCGGTGACCAGCGCCAAAGTGCCCTTGCGGTACACGTTCCCGGCGGTCAGGGCCGCACCCCGCGCCGCGCTGCGGTCGGACCGGGCATCGGCCCGCGCCCGCTGGGCGGCGGCCCGTTCGGCGGACTGCTGCTCACGCAACCGGGCCGCCCGCTCGTCGGCGGCCCGCTGCCGGACCACGCGCCGCTCCTCAGCGGCAGCGGCGTCGATCCGCCGCTGCTCCGCCTCGGCGGCCTGGTCGGCGCGTCGTTCCTGGCGGTAGTCGCTCATGCCGCCACCCCCGCGCCGGTGTCCGCCGCCTGCGGAACGGCCGCGTAGGCGACCAGCTCGATGTCCGCGCCCCCGTACGTTCCGTGCGCTTCCAGAGCGGCGGCACGGCCCCCGCTCTGGACGTGGAAGTCGACGGCGTCCGGCTCGATGTTCAGGGCGTGGCGCCACTGCTCGAAAGCGGCGAAGCTCTCGCCCACGGTCGTCCCGTGGAGCGAAAGAACCAGCCGGTTCGGGAAGATCGTGGACACGTCCAGCGCGGGCGCCGGCAGGTGACCGAAGTCGACCGCGAGCAGGCGCAGAGCCCGCAACGGCACGGCCAGCGCGTCAAGCGTCAGGACCCCGTTCATGCCGCACCCCCCGGCACACTCACGGTGGCGCCCTGGTTCGAGAGCTCCCGGCGGGCGGTCAGCGCGCGGTGCCGGGCCCGGCGGATACGGCGGGTGTCCAGCTCGTTGGCCGGCCGGTCCATGGCGGTGATCTGCGCGTCCAGCAGGTCGACGTCCGCGAGGATCGCGGGCATCTCCAGCTCGACCGCGTCCAGCTCCGCGTCGGTGGGCTCAAGCCACGGGGCGAAGGCGGTAACGGCCTGTTCAACGGTGACGATGTGATTCATGAGTCGGGTACTCCCTAGCAGGTGGCACGGCTCACCAGCGGCCCCGGAGGTGCAACTCCGGGGCCGCGCGCCGTTGCGGGTGGGGTGTGGGCGGGGCTACTTCTGGGCGGTGACCGTGACGTTGCCGGTCGGCTCGTATCCCCTTGAGCGCAGACTCTTCTCAACCGCCTTCTTGGCGGCCTGCGGCGACGATGCGCTCAGCGTGCCGCTCGCGCTCGTGATCTCCCCAGGGTTCAAGGCGTCAGCGAGGTCTTCGGCGGTGAAGCGGTACTTCGGCATGGGACTCTCCCTCGGATCACGGGCCCGGACTGTCCGGTTCCCCGCAGCCCCGGCGGAGCCGGGACTACAGGCAGCCGTCAGACGGACGCGATGATCAGCGCGCCGACCAGCAGCCACACGTGGTGAAAGGACTGGTCCAGCGCGTAGGCGCCGGTCCCGAGCGTCGGGGCGTACCCGCCCTCTGCGGTGGCCGGGGCCGCCGGGTGCGCCGGCGTCCCCAGGCGGTAGAACTCACCCTTCCCGGTCACCCTGGCCAGCCACGCGAGCGTCGACCGGCGGTCGGCCCACCAGTGGGTGACCGCGTCGACCGCGAACCCCAGGACAAGACCGAGGGCGCTCACCCGAAGGTCAAGCAGGAAGACGACCAGCAGCAGCGCTACCGCCTTCGTGAGCGTCAGACCAAGGACGTGCCGGGCATCGGCCAGACGGCCGACCCACCCCGGCTTCCCCTTGTCGGCGGCCTGGCACGACGACTGAACCCAGTGATCCCCGACCGAATGGCCGACGTACAGGGCGACGAACACGGCGGCGAACGTGGCGGCGGCCATCACCGACCACCCCGCCCACGCGCGGCGTCCGCACTGCGCTTGTTCGCCTCAGCGACCAGACGCCGCATCTCTTCCTCTTGCTCCTCTGTCAAACTGATGACCACAGGTGCCTCCTTGTCAGGTGCCTGTAAGGCGTCGCCCGGAGTTGCCTCTCCGGGCGACGCACTCGTGTGTGATGGGGCTTCCTGCATCCCCACGCCGACGACCAACCCAGCCCGCAGAAGCGGTAGGGGCTGGTCAACGACGTGCAGCACAGGGCTGCCTTGCGCGGACGTGAGCCGCACTGGCCGCCGAATCGAGGCGGGCGGCCCAATTTGTGTCCACTGTTGAGTTCTCAAGAAACGACCAGCTCAGGGCCCGATGGCGCACGACCGAAGCCGTCTTCCAGAGCGAGCAATCCCGAACCGACACACCAGCACCAGCCCCACTGTCCTAGGACTGTGGCTGACGAGTGAGACTCTGCCGCACAGTCTCGGGACTGTCAATAGTCCTGGGACTGTGTTTGACTTAGGTCTGTCGAGAGGAGTTCTTCATGGCGCCCAAGTGGCGAGAACTGGCAGACCGGATCGCGGACCGGATCAAGAGCGGTGAACGTGGATACCGCCCAGGTGACCAACTGCCTCACATTCGCGACCTGGTCGAGGCTGGTGAAGGTTCCAAGTCCACGGTCCACGCCGCTTACAAGGCGCTAGAGGCCGAAGGGCTGGTTACCTCATCGCGCGGGCATGGCACCGTCGTGCGGCAGCAGACGCCGCTCAAGCGGCTGGGAACCGGGCGGTACGACAAGGCCAAATGGCGGGACGGCGACGAGGTCGCGTTCATCGCCGACCGTGTCGCTTCCGGCCGCGCGTACCGCCGTGACGAGCAGACGCAGGCCATAAGCTTCGGCCCAGCGCCCGCAGAGGCCACGGCAGCTCATGGCCTTCCTCTGGGTGCTGAGCTGTATGCCCGAGCGCGTCTTGTGAAGGAAGGCGACCAGCCGACGCACACCCTGACCAGCTACTACCGACCCGAGCACGTCGAGGGAACTCGACTGGTCGACCCCACCCCTGGACCAGCCGGCCGAGGCGGTGGGTTCCGTGTGCTGTACGACGCGGGATACGAGATCGACCACATGACCGAGTCGTTGTTCGCTCGCATCCCGACGCCGGAGGAGGTGAAGCTGCTCCACCTGCCGACCGGTGAGCCGGTCGTTGAGTTGCACCGAACCACCTACACGGCAGATGGCACAGTCGTTGAGTTCGCCTTGGGGGTGCACGCCGCCTCACGCTTTGCGTGGGAGTACGACTTCAAAGTCCCTGACTCCGCACAAGAGACGAGGGAAGATCGATGATCTCAAGTCAGGCATGGGCAGACGCCCGGAGACTGTGGGACTTCCACCAGATGCACCATGAGCCGAGACCGTGCTCGGTCGCGGTCGGCCTCGGCAGCCATGACCTGGGAGTCGCTGACACCGCCGTGGACTTCTACCGGCGTGGCATGGCGCCGCTCATCGTCTTCACAGGGGCGACCAGCCGAACCACGGCGGAGCGCATGCCACGCGGCGAGGCCGTCCACTACCGGGAGCGCGCCCTCGCGCTTGGGGTGCCCGCCGCCGCCGTGCTCGTCGAGCCTCAGGCTCGAAACACGGGCGAGAACATCCGCTTCTCGCGGGCACTGCTGACAGAGGCCGACGTGAAGGTGTCCTCTGTGTTGTTGATCAGCAAGCCATACGAGGAACGGCGCGCGTACGCCACGGCGCGCAAGCTCTGGCCTGAGGTCGAAATCGTGAGCGCGTCGACGCCGATGACCTTTGAGGCGTACGTGGATTCCATCGGTGACGGGCGCCTCGTGCTTGACATGCTTGTCGGAGCGCTACAGCGTTTGATGATCTACCCGAAGCAGGGGTTCATGATCTCCCAGCCTGTACCGAACGACGTGGAGGCGGCCTACGAGCGGTTGCGCCAGGAAGGCTTCACAAGCCGAATCGTGACTGACGGAGCCCCGGCCGACCGCTGAACCGGGGGCCGCCTGCGGGTTGTCGAACGGCGGCGATGACGACCACCAACGACTACGGCGATGCCCGCGCAGACTGCGCGGGCATCGCCGTTTTCACTGCTACGCCCAAGGTGTCGAACCCCATCCGGCGGTCCTGCCACTTCTCGATTGGCAGGCAGGCGCCAAACCGTCGTGACCGCCGGGGCGCGGTCTCAGTCCCGGTCTCAATTGCCCTCGCTTCCAGGGGAGTCCACCGCAGTCCAGGAGTATCCCTCCAGGGCTTTGACCAGCGAGGCAGGCAGCCGGGCGGACGTGTGTGGACGCCCCCGGAACAAGATCGGACAACTTGTAATGCGTAGGTCGTCGGTTCGAATCCGACAGGGGGCTCGGCGAGAACCCCCGGTCACCTTGGTTGTGACCTGGGGTTTTCTGTTGTGTGAGGCGTGGCGGGGCCAGGGGCGGGGTGTCGTGGGACGGCGCGCGTGAGCGAAGCGTGGGTGGAGGGCAGCAGATACCTACTTCCCGGTCCTCTTCCGCTTCGTCTTCTTCCTGCCGTTCAGGGCAGCATGGCCGCGTCGAGGTGGTCCTGGACCGGCTCGAACAGTCCGTACGGCACGTACTGCGGGATCGCGCCGTGCGCGACCCAGGCGAGTTCGGCCAGCTCCTCCGTGTCCGCGACGTACGCGGTGCCGCCCACCACCTCGCAGGCCGTGTACGACATCAGCCGGCCCGTCTTCGGGTGGACCCGTTCACCGAGCAGCTTCAGGGCGGCCACCTCCAGGCCGGTCTCCTCCCGGGTCTCCCGCACGGCGGCGTCCTCGCGCGCCTCGCCGGGCTCGACCTCGCCGGCCGGGAACTGCCAGGAGAGCTGTCCCTCGCTGACCCTGCGACGCACCATGAGCACGCGCGCCTCGCTGACGACGATGGCCGCAGCGATGCCGGGGCGCTGCTCCGCGTTCTGCTGCGTCACGTCTGCTCCTCCAGGGCGGCCAGGGTGGGTGGGAAGGTCGTATCGACGGGGATGAAGCGGGGCACCGAGTTTCCGGGGACCCACATGACGTCGGTGTTCCAGGCCGTCAACGTGTCCGCCACCTCGCCGACGGCATCGTCCACGGGCTGTTCCGTGCGGACGCGTGCGCCGCCCCCGGCGACAGCGGAACGGCGTCCTTCTCCGGGAACCTGGCGCTCGGCCTGCTGTCCGTCGGCAGCACCTCCTGCACCACGTCGGGCATCACCTACTGGCAGCCGGTCAACGAGGTGCTGACCGCGTACGGGCTGACGCTCACCTGACCCGGCCGACTCCGACCCGGTGACCGATGGCCGGTGACCGTGCCCGCCGGACGTTTACGCCCGGCGGGCACGTGACCGAGCGGTCAGGACACGACGCGTTCGGTCAGGTTGCGCACCAACGCGTCCACGGCATGCGGGCTACGCACTCCCCCGTACATGTGGAAGTCGGGCCTGACCGCGACGACCGACGCGTTCAGCCGCTCGAACCACGCGGCGTACTCGCCCTCCGTGTCCGTGAGTCCGCCGGGCCCGAAGTGGGCGCTGCGGCCGCCCAGTTGCTGCCAGGCCGTGCGGTGGGCCGGCGAGAGCAGTTCCAGCGGGTCGCGGTCGCGTCCCACCAGCAGGAAGCTTCCCGGAGCGACGACCTCGTCGAGGAGACCGGTCCGCGTCCCCGTGCCGACGGTGGCCTGCAATCCCAGGCCGCCGCCGATCCCGTCGTCCTGGAGGGTGCCGCCGCGCAGGGTCCAGTTCTCCCGCACCTCGTGGACCATGCCGACGCTGCCGCCCATCATGGCGTCGCGCTTCGCGCACTCGTCCGGGTCGGTCATGCAGATCAACTGGCCCAGGCCGACCGTGTCCTGGATGATGCGCGCGATCTGCCCGGAGCGCTCGGCCGAGTAGTCCGCCAGAAGCCGCTCGTCGCTCCCGCCCCGGACCAGCAGGGCCAGGCGCCAGGCGAGATTCGCGGCGTCGCGGATGCCGGAGTTCAGCCCCTGGCCGGTGAAGGGCGGCATCTGGTGTGCGGCGTCCCCGGCCAGGACGATACGGCCCTGGTGCCACCGGTCGGCCCAGCGGCCCCGGAAGGTGTACCGGGCATGGCGGACCAGCTCGGCGTTGCCCGGGTGGATGTCGAACGGCTTGAGCAGCTCCCAGGAGTTGTCGTCGGTGTCGACGGACTCCTGGTCGTCCGTCGGCATGATCATGAACTCCCACCGGCGCCGACCCGGCCCCGCCGGTACGAGGGTTGTCGGCCTTCCCGGGCCCAGCACCTGGCAGGCGTAGGGCAGCCAGGTGAGCGGGACGTGCGGGACGACGTCGACCACCAGCCAGTCACGGCTGAAGCCGAGGTCCGTCAGCTCCAGCCCCAGCAGCGAGCGCACGGTGCTGTTGGCGCCGTCGCAGCCGACGGCGTAGGACGCGCGCAGCGTGCGCGGCGCTCCGTCCGGCACCGGGGCCAGCCCGGTGTGCGGCCGTACGGTGGCGCTGACGCCGGTCCCGTCGTCGGTCAGCCCGTCGAGCGAGTAGCCCCGGTACTGGTCGATCCGGGGGTCGGCCCGCACCCGCCGCTCGAGCAGGGCCTCCAGGTCGGGCTGCGAGAACCCGGACATCTGCGCGTGCCCGGACTCCGACGCCAGCGGGTACTCCGACTCGCCCAGTGTCCGCCCGGAGGCGTCGGCGAAGCTGAACCGCTGCCCGTCCAGGCCCCAGGGTTCGAGCATCCCGTCGAGTTCGTCGCCCATGCCGAGCTGCCGCAGGACTCGTTGGACGTCGTGGCTCATGGCCACGGCGCGCGGCAACGGGTAGGGCCGCTCCCACCGCTCCACCACGCTTACGCGCAGGCCCTGTTGGGCCAGCAGCAGTGCCAGTACCTGGCCGACCGGGCCGGCGCCCGCGATCAGGACGTCGGCGTCCGTGGGGCGTGCCGCGTCGTCGTTCGTCGTGGTCGTCTCGTTGTCGTTCATCGCTCAGCCCAGGGGTCCCATGTAGGTCTGATCGACATACGTGTCCGACAACGGCTCCAGTGTCTCGGGCCAGGCGTCGGTCACGGTGCGGCGTTCGCCGCGCGGCCTCGGCCTGCCGTCCCAGCCGACCTGTTCCATGTAGTAGTACAGGCAGACCAGATGGCCGTCCGGGTCGCGCAGGTGGGCCGCGTAGTCGATGCCCGTGTACAGCTCCGGCGGGATGCCCTCGACCCGGGTGTGGCCGTGGCTCTGAAGGAACTCCACCGCGGCGCGCAGTTGGCGGTAGCTGCCGACCTCCATGCCCATGCTCAGGCACGAGGTGTGCTCGCTCAGCCCGAGCATGCCGCGCAGCGCCTTGTCCGCCAGGACGAAGGAGTGGTGCTCGGTGCCGTTGCGCAGGAACACGACGCGCTTGCCGCGGTACTCGGACTCCTCGACGTACTCGAAGCCGAGCAGCTCCGTGTAGTACGTGACCATCTCGTCCATGCGCTCGGTGAACACCGACACCGGTCCGAGCCTGGTGACCTTGAAGGGGCGCGGCAGGAGGATCCCGCCCACATCGTGGGTCTCCTCCAGGTGGGACTCGGCGGGCCGCCAGCCGGAGTGGATGTCGATGCCCTTGTCCAGCGCCTCGCGGACTTCCGCGGCTTCGGACATCTGGGGCAGGGGCGGCCTGTTGTCGAATCCCCGGTAGTGCATCGCGTGCGGCTTGGAGTTGCGGGACCAGCCGACCTGTTCCATGCCGTAGTACAGCTCGACCATGTTGTCGTCCGGGTCGCGGAAATAGATGTGCCAGTTCCCGCCCGGCATGTCCCGTCCGACGCGCCCGAACTCCACGCCCTTGTCGCGCAGATACTCCTCCGCGTCGTGCACTTCCTGGAGGGTGCCGACCTGCCAGGTGATCTGGCTGAGGGTGATGTCCTTCCCGATCCGGTCGTTGCCGTTGACCGTGCCGAAGGTGCGGTGGGCCAGCAGCAGCGCGTGGTGGTCGGAGGAGTTGCTGGTGAAGATCATGCGCGGGTCGCTGACGACGTCCTCCAGCAGGGGCCTCACCTCCGGCGGCACCTGGTCGAACAGGCTGACCTCGTCGGTGACGCGGAAGCCCAGGAGGTCGGTGTAGAAGGCGATCGACTCGTCGAGGTGGTCGGAGTTGAAGCCGAAGTGGCCGAAGCGCCGGATCTTGAACGGGCGGGGCAGCAGCACTCCGCCGACGTCGTACCGCTCAGGTCCGGTGCTGGACGTGTCGGGTGTCGAGGTGGTCATCACTTGTCTCCGTTCGGTTCGTCCGTGGCGGAGTAACCGGGGCCCGCCGTCACGGGGTTGCGCAGTTCACCGACGCCCTTCACCCAGGTGACCAGCGTGTCTCCGGGCTGGAGGAAACGGGGCGGGTCGCGGAACAGACCGACGCCCGCGGGCGTGCCGGTGAAGATCACGTCGCCGGGCAGCAGGGGGCACACCCCGGAGATGTACGCGATCAGCTCGGGGACCGAGAAGATCAGGTCACTGGTACGTCCCGTCTGCATGACCTGGCCTGCCAGGCTGCACCCGATCTCCAGATCGTCCGGGTCGTCGAACTCGTCCGGCGTCACGAGTACGGGTCCCATCGGACCGAAACCGGGGTAGGACTTGCCCATGTTGAACTGAGGGGCGATGCCGGCCAGTTGCACGGCGCGCTCGGAGATGTCCTGGCCCACCGTGAGGCCGGCGACATGGCTCCACGCGTCGCTCTCCGTCACGCGCTCGGCGTGCCGGCCGATGACGACGACGAGTTCGACCTCCCAGTCGACGCCCCGGGTGGGCAGCGGGACGGCGTCGTACGGGCCGGTGAGGCTGGTGCGGAACTTGGTGAAGATCAGGGGGGTTTCGGGCGCCGGGATCTCGCCCTGGTGCCCCTGGGCGCGGGCGGCCTCCTCCAGGTGGTCCCGGTAGTTGGCGCCGATACCGAAGACCTGCCGAGGCGCCGGTACGGGATTCTGCAGCCCGTCGAGGGGCAGCCGCTCCTGCTCCTCGTCCCAGGTGTACGTGGCGGCCCACCCGACCAGGGCGTCCCAGGTGTCGAAGACACCCTCGGGATCGGCCGGGAAGCGGCCCTTGCTGGCCTGTTCCAGATCGACGGCGGTGTCCTCGGCGACGAGGACCAGGCGGTTGGCGATGACTCCTAGTGATCTGGTTGTGAGTTCGTTGGGCACCACGTGAGTCGCTTTGCGCACCAATTCGCGGGTTCGGCTGACGGGTGCCGGTGGGCTTCGGTCTGCTGTCGGTTGTGGGTGACAGCAGGCTGGAGCCGTTGGTCCTGAGTGAGGCCGAGCGGCAGGTGTTGAGTATGTGGGTCAAGCGCCGGACGACCGCGCAGGGTCTGGCCCTGCGGGCGCGGATCGTGCTGGCGTGTGCGGAGGGCGGGCCGAACCTGGCGGTCGCGGCCCGGCTGGGGGTGAACCGGGGCACGGTCGCGAAATGGCGGACCCGGTTCCTGCGGGACCGGCTCGACGGGCTCGCTGATGAGCCTCGGCCCGGGGTACCGCGGAGCATCACCGATGCCCAGGTCGAAGAGGTGGTGGTCCGCACCCTGGAGCAGACACCCGAAGGCGGGACGCACTGGTCGAAGCGGGAACTGGCCAGGGCCGTGGGGATCTCCCCCGCGAGTGTGCTGCGGATCTGGCACGCTTTCGGTCTGCAGCCGTGGCGGACCGAGACCTTCAAGATCTCCCCGGATCCGTTCCTGATCGACAAGGTCCGTGACGTCGTCGGCCTCTGTCTCGCCCCGCCGGCCAACGCGGCTGTCTTCGCGGTGGACGAGAAGCCGCAGATCCAAGCCCTTGAACGGACCGCGCCGGTGCTGCCGATGGTGCCCGGGGTCCCCGAGCGGCGGAGTTTCGACTACGTCCGGCACGGCACCGTCGATCTGTTCGCCGCGTTGAACACCGCGACGGGCAAGGTGATCACGAAACTCTCCGCGCAGCACCGGGCCGTCGACTTCCGCGACTTCCTCGACGAGATCGACCGCCAGACGGAACCTGGCCTGGCGGTCCACGTGATCTGCGACAACCTCTCCGCCCACAAAGCACCGGTGGTGCACAAGTGGCTGATCGCGCACCCCCGCTTCCACCTGCACTTCACCCCCACCTACTCGTCATGGATCAACCAGGTCGAGCGGTGGTTCGCCGAGCTGGAACGACGCTGCCTCGAACGCGGTGTGTTCTGCTCCCTCGACGACCTCAAGGCCGCACTGGAGAACTGGATCAAGGTCTGGAACGACGAAGCCCGGCCATTCAAGTGGACCAAGACCGCCGATCAGATCCTTGACCGGATCTGCCGCTACTGCTCACGCATCTCCGAACCAGATCACTAGGCGCATGACGGCGCCTCCTTCGGCTCATGGGGGATGGAGGTTCTGAAGCTCTGGGGCTTCTGGTGGTGTTGGTGGTGCTCGTGGCTCTCGTGGCTCTCGTGCCAGTGGTTTCAGAGCGGGAACGCCGAGGCGGCGTGCGGGCCGTCGAGCGGCACTGCCAGGGACCGGAGAGTTCCGGCCAGCAGGACGTAGTGGCCCACGAGCATGGGCAGTTCGATCAACTGCTCCGTGGTCAGCAGCCCGCCCAGCTCACGCAGGGTGTCGTCGTGGATCACGTGGTCCGCGTGGAGCTGGTCGGCCGCGGCGATCAGCAGCCGCTCGCGCGAGGACCAGGTCACCGCGGCTTCACCGGTGAGCGCGGCCAGTTCGTGGCCGGACAGCCCTTCCCTGGCGCCGAGTCCGACGTGGTGCGTCAGTTCGTAGGCGCAGCCGCAGCGCCAGGCGGTCCGGATGATCAGCAACTCGCGTTCCCTGCCCGGGAACACCGAGTGCGCCAGCAGTCGCAGACAGAAGGGCAGCCAGGCCCGGAAGAGTTCCGGGTGGCGCACCACGGTGCTGAAGAGATTCGGTGCGTCGTCCCCGAAGACTCCGGAGAGCAGTTCACGCTGCTCCCGCGTGCGCTCGGCGGGCGCGAGCGGAGTGGGGACGGACGCGGTCGGTGGAGGGACTTCTCGGGTCATGACTCTGCCCCTATCGGTCGTTCGTTGTTCTCCGTTCTCCGTTCTCCGTTCCGCGTACTCAGGGGCGCGGCGGTGGCGTTTTCGCGGCCGGCCTGATCCGGCAGGCCGGATCAGGTGTTCAGAAGCGCCGGAAGCAGCATCTGATCGACGCAGCGCGCCAGGTGGTCCGCGTCGGCGGCGGCCCCCTGGAACACCGGCCGGGTCAAGGCCACGCTGAGGAACACCTGGGGCAGGAACTCCGTCGCGGCGGGTCTGGCGGCCAGCTCACCCCGCTCGACGGCCCGGTCGACAACACCGGTGAGATCCCTGAACCAGGGCGTCACCAGCGTGGTGCGCAGCGCCTCGGCGAGATCTTCGTCGGCGAGCACGGCATGGCCCAGGGCTGCGATCAGTGCCGAGTCCTTCTCCACGGTCGGGCCGAACAGCTCGACCATGGCCATCAGATCGCCGCGAAGCGTTCCGGTGTCGATCTCCTCCGGCCTCAGCGGCCGGGTGGCATGGAGCGCCGCCGCGACCATCTGCGGCTTGGCCGGCCACATGCGGTAGAGCGTCGCCTTGCTGCACCGCGCCCGTGCCGCGACCAGGTCCATGGACAACTCGCCGTACCCGACCTCCCGCACCACGTCCATGACCGCCGCAAGCAGCTCCTCCTCCCGTTCGGGGGTCATCCGAGGACGGCGGATCGGTTCATCGCCGCTGGTGCGGGCCATTACGAGCTCCCTTGAGTACGGAACTGTTTCGTACCATCAAAGTAGACCAGGGTCGGGAGAAACGCAACCGTACTATTTGATGGGCCGGTCCGGATCGGGGGAGGCCCTGGGACCGGCCCGAAGTCAGTGGCGGCCCGAGATGCGGTCCGCCGCGCGGGCCAGGGGGTGCGTTGTCGTCGTGCGGGACGTGGCCTCCTGGCGGTCCGCCGTGCGGTAGGCCGCGTAGAGGGTGTGGACTCCGAGCCAGCGCAAGGGTTCCGGTTCCCACTTGCGGACCTTGTGGTTGACCCAGGGCAGGGTCGTGAGGTCCGTGGGGCCGCCCTGGCCGGAGTCCTGCTGGATGAGGTCGCGCAGGGTGCGGGCAGCGAGGTTGGCCGTGGCGACGCCCGAGCCCACGTAGCCGCCCGCCCAGCCCAGGCCCGTTGAGCGGTCGAGGGTGACCGTGGCGCACCAGTCGCGGGGGACGCCGAGGACGCCCGACCAGGCGTGGTCGATGCGGACACCGGCCGTGGTGGGGAAGAAGCGGACCAGGATGTCGCGCAGGGCGGCGATGGTGGCGGGCTGGGTGCGGCCGTCGTTGTCGGTGCGGGAGCCGTAGCGGTACGGCACTCCCCGGCCGCCGAGCGCGATCCGGTCGTCGGCGGTGCGCTGGGCGTACACGTAGGCGTGCGCCATGTCGCCGAGGGCTTCGCGGCCTTCCCAGCCGATGGTGTCCCACAGGGCGGCGGGCAGCGGTTCGGTGGCGATCATCGAGGAGTTCATGGGCAGCCACGAGCGGCGCCGGCCCTTGAGGGCCGCCGTGAAGCCCTCGGTGCAGCGCAGGATGTAGGGCGCGCGGACGGTGCCGTACGGGGTGACCGCGTGTTTGGGCTTGATCTCGGTGACGGGCGTCGACTCGTGGATGGTGACGCCGAGCGCTTCGACGGCCGCGGCGAGGCCCTTGAGGAGTTTGACGGGGTGCAGCCGGGCACCGTGCGGGGTCCAGGTGGAGCCGACGGCTCCGGTGACCCGTACGCGCTCGGCGGTCTCGCGCGCGCCGTGCAGGGTGCGATCCGTCTCGCCGAAGGCGATCTCGGTGGTGTGGAAGTCCTTGAGCCGGGCGAGCTGCGCGGGTGTGTACGCGACTTCGAGGACGCCGCCCCGGTGGATGTCGGCGTCGATCGACTCGTCGGCGGCGACGCGTACGACTTCGTCCACCGTGTCGTTCATGGCCTGCTGGAGCCGTACGGCGGCCTCGTGGCCGTGCTTGAGGGCGTAGCTGTCGCGGCCGGCGATGCCGTTGTAGAGCCAGCCGCCGTTGCGCCCGGAGGCGCCGTATCCGCAGAACTTGCCTTCCAGGACGGTGATGTTGAGGAAGGGCACGGCCTTCTTCAGGTAGTAGGCCGTCCACAGGCCGGTGTAGCCGCCGCCGACGACGCAGACGTCGGCCGTCGCGTCGCCGGGGAGAGGTTCGCGGGGGGCGGGGATGCCGTCCTGGGCGTACCAGAAGGAGATGCCGCCGTTGACGGTGCTGCTGCTCATGAGGGTGTTCGTACACCGCGCTTCGTACCTGTGTCCAGGTTTGGGGTACGGGGGCGGGCCCGGGTGAGCGGGTAGCAGGCGAGACCGATGAGGACGGCGGTGAAGTGGCCGATGTCGGTGAAGCCGGGGCCGGCGATGAGCGGGATGCCGTAGAAGATGAGGACGGCTCCTCCGTACGGATATCGCCACTGCGCGGCCATCCGGTAGGTGAGGACGGCGACGACGCCCGCGAAGGCGTAGCTGACGCCGACGTCGAGGGTGTGGGTGGCGGCCTCGTGCGCGCGGCCGGTGTGGATGGCCCAACTGACGATGCCTTCGCTGACGAGGGTGGCGCCGACGTGTGCGGCGACCGTGGTGACGAGGAGGGCCGCGAGCCAGGGGCGGGTGCCGGGGGCGGTCCTGAACCGGACCCGGGTGCCGGGGGTGGCCTTGCGGAGAGGGCGGCGCATGGGGTGATTCACCCACGGGGGCGGGGGCTTCGGCCGGATCGACATTCCGGAGGGGGGAGCGGCGAGGGGGGAAATGCGGTCGAAGGGTTCGCAGGCGTGCTCCTAGGCTTGGCGCCATGGAGATCCCGGCGGAGTTGGCGAAGACGCAGGAGAGGTTCTTCGGTGCGCGGGGGCGCGCGTTCATCGCCGCGCTTCCGGAGCGCGCGGCCCACTTCCTGAAGAGGTGGGAGCTGCGGAGCACCGGCCCGGTGACGCACGGGATGTGCGCGCTCGTCCTGCCGGTGGAGCGGGCGGACGGTACGCCCTGCGTACTGAAGCTCCAGCAGCTCGACGAGGAGACGGCCGGTGAGCCGGTGGCGCTGCGGCAGTGGGACGGCGACGGCGCGGTGCGGCTGCTGGAGTACGACGAGGAGTCGGGCACGCTGCTGCTGGAGGGCCTGGACGCGGGGCGGGACCTGAGCGGTGTTCCGGTACGGGACGGGGTGGCGGTCATCGCCGGGCTGCTGGCCCGGTTGACGGCGCTGCCCGCACCGGCGGGCATGCGGGAACTGGGCGGGATCGCGGCGGCGATGCTGGACGAGACGCCGGTGACGGTGAGGTCGCTCGCCGACAGCGCGGACCGGCGGCTGCTCCTGGACTGCGCGGCGGCGGTACGTGAGGTGGCCGGCGAGCCCGGTGACCGGCTGCTGCACTGGGATCTGCACTTCGAGAACGTGCTGGCGCCGGTCGGGGGCGCGGGGCGTGAGCCGTGGCTGGCGATCGACCCGAAGCCGCTGGCCGGGGATCCGGCGTTCGAGCTGCTGCCCGCGCTCGTCAACCGCTTCGACGCGGGCGACATCCTGTGGAGGTTCGATCTCATGACGGAGGTCATGGGGCTGGACCGGGAGCGCGCACGGGCGTGGACGCTGGGGCGGGTGCTCCAGACCTGTCTGTGGGGTATTCACGAGGGCGAGCGGACACCGGACCCCGTGCCTGCGGCCGTGGGACGGGCCCTGCTGGCGCCGTAGGCGCAAAAACGGCAGGCTGCGGTCATGATTCGTACGGCGACGGCCGCTGACGTTCCGGTGATCCACGCGATGATCCGGGAACTCGCGGCATACGAGAAGGCCCCGGACGAGGCGCGGGCGACCGAGGCGCAGTTGCGCCAGGCGCTGTTCGGGGAGCGGCCCGCCGCGTACGCGCACATCGCGGAGACGGACGACGGCGCGGTGGCGGGGTTCGCGCTGTGGTTCCTGAACTTCTCGACGTGGCGCGGGGTGCACGGCATCTATCTGGAGGACCTGTACGTCCGTCCGGAGCTGCGCGGGGGCGGGTACGGGAAGGCGCTGCTGACGCGACTGGCGCGGATCTGTGTGGAGCGCGGGTACGAGCGGCTGGAGTGGTCCGTACTGGACTGGAACGAGCCGTCGATCGCGTTCTACCGGGCGCTGGGGGCGCGGGCGCAGGACGGCTGGACGGTGTTCCGGCTGACGGACGGGGAGTTGGCCGCGCTGGGGGCGCCCGCCGCCACCACCCCCTCCGGCGCTTGAGGAGCGGGGTGCGGGGCAGCGCCCCGGTTTCGGGAGCGGGCGGGTAGGGGAACTGCCCCGCGCAGCGGCCGGGGGATTGTCGGGCGGCTGGATTGTCAGTGGGGGGCGCTACTGTCGGTGACGAGTGCGGATGTCGCCGGGTTTTCGTCGGCGTGCGCCGATGTTCGCCGATGTTCGCCGACTTCCCTGGGGGACCGCGTGTCCGAGACGATTCAGCAGCCCGATCCGGTGATGGCCGAGATCGGCCGTGGCATGGAGCTGGGACAGCGTGGTGAACGGGCCGCCGCCCGGCGGGTGTTCGCCGGGGTGTGGGGCGAACTGGGCGCGGACGGCGACCCGTTCCACATATGCGCGCTGGCCCACTCCATGGCCGATGTCCAGGACGATCCCCGGGAGGAACTGGTCTGGGACCTGCGGGCGTTGGAGGCGGCGGACCTGGTCTCGGACGAGCGGGCGCGGGCCGCGGGGGTGGTGAGCCCGGTGGCGGCGTTCTACCCGTCGCTGCATCTCAACCTGGGGGATGTGTACCGGCGGCTGGGCGATCTCGACCGGGCGCGCGAGCATCTGGCGCGCGGGCTGGCCGCGGTGGGCACGCTCGGTGACGACGGGTACGGGCAGTTGATCAAGGGCGGTCTCGACCGGCTGGCCGACCGGCTGCGGCTGGCCGACCGGCTGGCCGAGCGCCCGGCGGCGCCCGGCCGTTCGCCGGTCTGACCAGGTCCTGTCCGCCGGACAGGGCCTACGGGCGGGGCTTACGGGCCGGGCTTACGGGCGGGGCCGCGGTTCCAGGACCACCTTGCCGATCGTGCCGCGCGTCTCCAGCGCGTGGTGCGCGCGGGCCGCGTCGGCGAGCGGGAAGCGCTGTACGGCGGGCCGCAGACGGCCCGCCGCCGCCTCGGACAGGGCACGGTCCTCCAGTACGCGGATGTCGCCGCCGGCCTTCTTGAGCATCACGGGGCCGAGGACGCTCTCGGAGGTGATGCCGCGCGCCGCCAGTTCCTCCTCCGTGAAGGTCAGCGCCTCGCCGTCCTTGATGCCTTCCCCGGACCAGCCGAAGACGAGGTGCTGTCCGCCCTTGCCGAGGAGGTCGACGGCGGCGCGGGCCGTCGCGCCGCCGACGGAGTCGAAGACGACGGTGGCGCTGCGCCCGGCGAGCTGCGCGCGGACGGTCTCGGGCCAGTCGGGCAGCGTGTAGTCGACGGCGATGTCGGCGCCGTTCTCGGTGACGCGCGCGACCTTGGCGGGGCCGCCGGCGAGGCCGACGACGGTGGCGCCGGCGTTCTTCGCGTACTGGACGAGGAGGGTGCCGATGCCTCCGGCGGCGGCGGGGACGATCGCGATGGCGTCCGGGCCGAGGTCGGCGTAGAGCAGGATGCCCATGGTGGTGCGGCCGGTGCCGATCATGGCGACCGCTTCGGCGGCGTCGAGGTTGTCGGGGATCTCGTGGAGCCGGGCGGCGTCGACGACGGCCAGTTCCGCGTAACCGCCGGGGACCATGCCCAGGTGGGCGACGACCGGCTTGCCGAGCCAGCTCGGGTCGGTGCCCTCGCCGAGCGCGTCCACGGTGCCCGCCACTTCACGGCCGGGGATGGTGGGCAGTTCGAGCGGCGTGGGGTACGGCCCCTGCATGCCCTCGCGCAGGGCCGCGTCGAGGAGGTGAACTCCTGCCGCGGCGACGGCGATCCGGACCTGGCCGGGGCCGGGGACAGGGTCCTCGGCCGACTCGTGGACCAGGTTCTCGGCGGGTCCGAAGGCGTGGAGACGGATGGCGTGCATGGCTGGCTCCCTCGTCGATTCCGGGCGCGCGGTGCGCGGTGTTCGCGTGCGGCGCGTCCCGGTGTGGCGTACGTGAGCCAGCTTCCGACCTCAAGCGGACTTGAGGTCAAGCGGAGTCTCGCAGCCGTAGGCCGCCGACCCTCAGCAGCGCGAGCGAGGCCGCCTCGATCGCGCTGTTGAACGACACCTCGGACAGGACGCCGGGCGCGGCGACCTGGTCGCCGACGAGATAGACGCCGTCGCCCCGGTCCACGCGCGGCCGGTCGCGCCAGGTGGTGCCCGGCCGGTCGACCGCTCCCGTACGGCCCGCGGCGAGCGACTGGCGCCGCCAGACCGCCCGTTCGCGCCAGTTGGGGAAGCCGAGGTCGAGCAGGCCCTCCGCGCGCGCGATGCCGACGGTCGTGGACTCGCCGGGGGCGAGCGGGAACTGGCCCTGGAGCAGTTGTTCACCGGCCGGTGCCAGCGAGGGATCCGCGGCGGTGAACCGCTCCAGCCAGCCCGGCGCGTCGAGATCGCTGATGACGAACGGGTCGCCCCTGCGCGTGGTCAGCGCGAGGTCCAGCAGGGCGGTGCGCCCGCTCTCCCACCGCAGGCTGTCGTCACCGAGCAGCGTCCGGGCCGCGTCGAGCGACGTCGCGACGATCACCGGCCCGTTCTCGGGGAGGGTGTGGACGCGCGCGACGGTCTCGACCCGTACGCCCAGATTCCAGGCCCGCCCGAGCATCCGGTCGATGACCTGGCTCCAGCCGCCGACCGCGAAGTGGGCCTCCGGCGGGACGGTCGCGGCGCGCCGGAGCCGTTCCTGGACGAAGGCGGCCGAGAGCGAGCCCGGGTCGTGGTGGAAGAGGGCGACGGCGGCGTAACGGGCGGCGGCGACGGCCGCGTCGTGGCCGTGCCGTTCGGCGGCCCAGGTGTGGAAGTCGACGTCCACGGGCGCCCGTTCGGCTCGGCTGCGGCTCGCCTTGAGCAGCCCGAAGGGCGGCGCCTTGCGCAGCGCGCCGCCGCGGTGGAAGCGCATGCGGGCGCCTTCGAGGGCCGGCACACGGGCCATCGGGCCGAGCAGACCGCGCTGCCGGAGCCAGGCCCAGTGCGGGCCGCGATGGTAGAAGACGTGCGGCCCTTCGTTGGCGTGGTACGGCCCCTCGGTGGTGCGGGCCCGTCCGCCGAACGTGTGGTGCGCCTCGTAGAGGGTCACCCTGGCGCCCGACTCGGCCGCCGAGATGGCCGCGGTGAGCCCGGCGAAGCCGCCGCCGACGACGGTGATGCGGTCCATGGCTGTTGTCCCTTCACTGGTTCACGGTGTCCCTGTGCGTGCTCTCTCTTCAGGTGACGGGGTAGGGGGGTGGTTTGTGACATCCGAAGTCGGGCATTTCGGACGGCTGTCAGTGGTGTGCGTCACCATGGGTTCATGGTTCGGAGAGCGGCGGCACGGAATACGGCGGCGGGGAAATCAGGGACGGGGAAATCGGGGACGGCCGGCAGGGGCCGGAGTGTGGCGGCGCGGCGGCCGGAGGTCCGGCTGCCGCCGCTCGTGCCGTACGAGGGAGAGCTGGAGCCCGACGGGGATTACGACGGGCAGGAGTTCGGCGGGCTGGATCTGGCGGACCAGGAGGGCCCGGGTGCCCGGTTCATCGACTGCGCGCTGCGCGAGTGCGGACTCGACCGTACGGATCTGGGCCGGGCCCGCTTCATCGACTGTGTCCTCGAGGGGATCCGGGGCGTGGGCACGGATCTGGGGGGAGCGTCGCTGCGCGATGTCGAGGTGGTGGACGCGCGCCTGGGCGGGGTGCAACTGCACGGTGCGGTGTTCGAGCGGGTGCTGATCCGGGGCGGCAAGATCGACTATCTGAATCTGCGGAAGGCGAAGCTGAAGGACGTGGTGTTCGAGGGCTGTGTCCTGGCCGAGCCGGATTTCGGGGGAGCGGAGTTGGAGCGCGTCGAGTTCCGTGACTGCGTGTTGAAGGAAGCGGACCTCAGCGGCGTACGGATGAAGGACGTCGACCTGCGGACCGTCGCCGAGCTGGGCATCGCGCGCGGGATCGATCGACTGGCCGGCGCGGTGATCAGTACGGCGCAACTGCTCGATCTGGCGCCCGCGTTCGCGGCGCAGATCGGCGTACGGGTGGAGGACGGGCCACTCGCGTAGTGACTGAAGACCCCGACCGTGGGGGGTGGGTCGGGGCCTTCAGTGTGCTCCGGGGGCTCAGCCATGTGGGGGGTGAACCGGAGTCCGGTTCCTGGTGGCGTCCCGGCAGAGCTGCGTCTGCCCGGTTCCGGGCGATGTACGCCCGCCGATGCGAACCCGTCCCACGGGGCCGGCGGTCAGACGCGGGGGAAGCGCGACTGGATGTCCCAGATCATGGGGTTGTCCAGCAGACCCTCGTGCATGTCCCCGAGATCGGCCAGCAGGTCGTGCAGGAAGTCGCGCGACTCGCGGCGCAGCAGCCGGTGGCCGAAGGTGAGCGGGGGCTCGTCGGCGGGCATCCAGTCGGCGGCCACGTCCACCCAGCCGAAGCGCCGCTCGAAGAGCAGGCGGTCCGTCGACTCGGTGAAGTCCAGTTCGGCGTACTGCCGGTGGGCCGACCGGTTGCCGCGCGGATCGCGGTCGAGCTGCTCCACGATGTCGCACAGCGCCCACGCGAAGTCCAGCACGGGCACCCATCCCCAGCCTGTGGACACCTCGCGGTCGGCCTTGGTGTCGGCGAGATACACATCGCCGCAGAACAGATCGTGCCGCAGGGTCCGGACGTCGGCGAGGCGGTAGTCGGTCTGCGGGGGATCGGGAAAGCGACGGGAGAGGGAGTAGCCGATGTCGAGCACGCGCCCGATGGTGTCACGGCGGCGCGCGGACGAGTTTCCGCCCGCCGGGGAGCGGGCCGGGCGCGGCCTGCGATCGCCGCGTGCACCAGCCGCGACACCTGAGCCCGCACCAGCCGCACCAGCCGCAGCAGCCGCCGCACCAGGCGCAGCACCGGATTCCGCGTCCACAGGCCAAAGGCCCCCGGCCGCAGCCGGAGGCCCCTCGCACGCGTCAGTCAGTCACTCAGCCGGTCACTCGCTCAGAGGTTGACGCCGAAGTCCGTCGCGATGCCCACGAGGCCCGACGCGTAACCCTGGCCCACCGCGCGGAACTTCCACTCCGCGCCGTTGCGGTACAGCTCGCCGAAGACCATCGCGGTCTCGGTGGCGGCGTCCTCGCTCAGGTCGTAACGGGCGATCTCGGTGCCCCCGGCCTGGTTCACGATACGGATGTACGCGTTGCGGACCTGGCCGAAGTTCTGGCTGCGGGTCTCCGCGTCGTAGATGGAGACGGGGAAGACGATCTTGTCGACGTCGGCCGGCAGACCCGCCAGGTTGACGTTGATCGCCTCGTCGTCGCCCGCGCCTTCGCCGGTGCGGTTGTCGCCGGTGTGGACGATGGTCTGGTCCGGCGTGGACTTGTTGTTGAAGAAGATGAAGTGGCTGTCGGAGACGACCTTTCCACCCGCGTTGACCGCGATCGCCGAGGCGTCGAGGTCGAAGTCCGTACCGGTGGTGGAGCGGACGTCCCAGCCGAGGCCGACCGTGACGGCTGTCAGGCCCGGTGCCTCCTTGGTGAGCGAGACGTTGCCGCCCTTGGACAGGCTTACAGCCATGGGGATGGTCCCTTTCGTTGTGTACGAGCTCGTGCGCGGGCTTCGATCGGCTTCCGAAGCTACCGTCACCCGGCATAACGCAGACAGAGGACTCAGAGGTTCCTTAACGCCTTTGATTTGTCTGTGCGGACACGGGACGATGGACACATGTCCGGGTCCCCGCACGTCATCCGCGGCTCCGTCTCCCTTCCGGAGGCCGAGCTCATGTGGCGTTTCTCGCGCTCCTCGGGACCCGGCGGGCAGCACGTCAACACCAGCGACTCGCAGGTGGAGCTGCGCTTCGACCTCGGTAGGACGGAGGCGCTGCCCGAAGTGTGGAAGGAGCGGGCGCTGGAGCGGCTGGGGAACCGCCTGGTGGGCGGTGTCGTGAGCGTACGGTCGTCCGAACACCGTTCCCAGTGGCGCAACCGTGAGACGGCCCTCGTACGGATGGCGTCGCTCCTCGCCGAGGCGACGGCACCGCCGCCGCGTCCGCGCCGGGCCACGAAGATCCCGCGCGGTATCAACGAGCGCAGGCTGCGGCAGAAGAAGCAGCGGGCGCAGACCAAGCGCGGGCGCAACGGGCAGGATTGGGCGTAGCGCCGCCAGGCGCCCCGGTCGGTTCGGCGCGGTCGTTCCTCAGCCCTGGCCCTGGCCCAACTGCCGGTATTTCCCACGGAAGTACGCCAGCGGGCCCGCGTCGCCCGATCCCCCCGGCACCGCCGCCGTCAGCACCCGGCCCACGACGAGCGTGTGGTCGCCGGTCACGATCCGCTGTTCCGTACGGCACTCCAGGACCGACAGCGCGCCGTCGATCAGCGGCGCCCCGCTCACCTCGCCGCGCCGGTACGGCACGTCCTCGAAGAGCAGCCGGTCGCTGATCCGGCCCTTCATCGCGAAGCGGCCGGCGATCCGTACCTGGTTCTCGGAGAGCATCGACGCCGCCCACATCGGCTGTTCGTCCAGCAGGTCGTCCATCCGGGAGCCGGTGCGCAGGCTCACGACCACCAGTGGTGGATCGAGGGACAGGGACATGAAGGACGTGGCCGTCATCCCCGCGTCCGCGCCCTTCGGGCCGTCGTCCGGGTCGAACGCGGTGACCAGCACCACCCCGGCGGCCAGCCGGGAGAGCGCGGTGCGGAACTCGTCGTTGCTCACTCCCTCAGGATGGGGGACGGCCTCGGGAGACGCGGTGTCGGGGGACGTGGCGTCGGGAGGCTCGTCCTTGGTACGCGGGGCGGTCGTCTTTTGCAACACGCCGTCCACGCTAGCCCCGGCGGTCACCTGCCCGCATCGGACCACAGAACCAGCCAGGACCTAGGTCCAGCCGACTTCGCGGGGCCCTCGCGGGGGACGTGGCGAGGGACCTGGCTAGGGGCCTGGCGAGGGACCTGGCGGGTGATCTCGCGGGAGCCAGGCAGGGGCCTCACCGCCTCCGCGCGCCGTAGTGCGCGCTCACAGTGCGCCCCTTCGCGCGCCCCCCGCCGCACGACTCCGACCTCGATATTTGCGTTCATGAAAGCTGTGGAGCGCTCCCACGCCCCCACCCAACTCCCCTTCCCCACATGTGACTTGGGTCACAGGTCGGAGTAATTGTTGACCCTGTGTACCGGGTGCACAGCTCGCTGTGATTCAGTGGCCGGGATACCGCATCAAGCGAGCCGATGAGAATTCTGGAGTTGCTGTCGAGGTCTCGGGGAGAGCGAACGATGGAGACCGAGTCGGAGCCGTACGTCCGCCTTGCGACCCTGCGGCAACTGCACGACGTTGTCGGCGAGCTCAATACGGCCCGCAGCCTGGCCGACACCTTGCAGACAGTTGCCGACGGCATAGTCAAGGGTCTCGGCTACGAGCTGGCCTGCGTGAATCTCGTACAGCCGGACGGTGACCTGGTTGTCGCCGCCTTCGCGGGCAACGCCGCCGCCGAAGCACTGATCACCGGACGCGTCGGCGCGCGCGCCTCCTGGGAACGCCGGCTCAGCATGGGCGAGAGCTGGGGCGAGCTGCGGTACATACCCCATACCGAGGGCTGGATCCTGCTGGAGGACGACGTCCCGCAGTGGTACACCGAGGGACCCGATCCGCGCTTCGAGGACGAGTGGCATCCGCAGGACCGCCTCTACGCGCCGATGTACGCCCCTGGGGGCGGGCGCGAGCTTCTGGGGGTCATATCCGTCGACCGGCCGCGCGGCGGGCGCCGTCCGGGCCCCTGGGGGCGTGAAGCGCTCCAGATGTACGCCTCCCAGGCCGCCATTGCGATAAGTAACGCCCGACTCAGAGCAAATATGCAGCGCGCGCTGGTCCGGCTGGAGCGCGAGCAGCAGGCGCTGCGGGCCAGCGAGGAGTCCTTCCGGCAGGCGTTCGAGTACGCGCCCAGCGGGATGGCCATCGCCGAGATGGGCGGGGACCAGCACGGCAGGCTGCTGCGGACGAACGACGCGCTGTGCCGGCTGCTCGGCCGGTCCGCCTCCGCGATCCGCCGCTACTCCTTCTCCGACCTCGTCCACCCCGAGGACATCGGCACGCTGCTGCGCACGTCGGCCGAGGGCGGTCGCGCGGAGCTGCGGCTGGCGCGCCGTGACAACACCTATGTATGGGTGTCGCTGCGCAACTCCGTCGTCGCCGACACCACCGACGGCCCCCGCTTCCTCCTTACCCATGTCGAGGACATCGAGGAGCGCAAGCGCAACGAACTCCAGCTCGCGCACCGCGCCTCGCACGACTCGTTGACCGGCCTGCCCAACAGCGCCGAGCTGCGCGCCCGTCTCAGCGCCCGCCTCTGCGAGCGTCCCAACGCCATATCGGTACGGGAGACGGCGGTACAGGCGCTGGACAAGGCGTACGGCGGATACGAGGGCGGCAACGGCGGCGTCGTCCCGTACGGCCAGGGACCGGGTCACGGCCAGGGACCGGGACAGGCACCGGCCTACGGCGGCGGCAACGGCAACGGTTATGGCGGCTACAACGGGACCAGCGGCGCCGGTTACGCGCCCGTGCCCGCCCCCGGCTACGGCGGCGCGGTCGAGGGCTACGAGCCTTACGAGTCGTACGAACCGTATGAGCCCTACGAGTACCGGGACCCCGCTTCCGAGCGCGCCTTCCAAGGAGACGGCTTCGACCCGTCCTCCGCGCCCGCGCCCCTCGACCACCATGTGCACACGGTCGCGCCGGGTGCCGACCCCGACGACGGGAGCAAGGGCCTCGCCGTCCTCTTCTGCGACCTGGACGGTTTCAAGTCGATCAATGACCGTTTCGGCCATAACACCGGCGACGCCGTCCTCATCGAAGTCGCCCGCAGGCTCAACACCGGCGTACGGGACGGCGACACCGTCGCGCGCCTGGGCGGCGACGAGTTCGTGGTCCTGGCCGACGGCCTCGGCGCGACGGACGCCGCTGACCTGGCCGTTCGGCTGCGGAACGCGATCATCCCGCCCATCAGGGTGGACGGCAGGGCGGTCCGCGTGGGCGCCAGCTTCGGTATCGGCTGGGCGAGTTGCGGCATGACGGTCGAGGAAGTGCTCAAATCCGCGGACCAGCGCATGTATATCGAGAAGCGTTCGCGGAACAAGGTCCACCGCCGGGCGGGATAACGTCGGCGGTGTGCGGGGGCCGCCGTGTCGTATCTCTCTGTACGGCTGTTCACCGATGTCCACCGACGTCTCCCGATGTTCATCGGGGGATGGGGCAACCGCCCACTCCCGTCAAGGCCCGTCCGTATGCTTGCCCAATCGAGGTAGGCTCGGCCGGTCGGCGACGCTGGCGAGATGGTAAGGAGTGACCCAGGGATGACGGCCGGGAACAACGGCGCGAGTACGCCCGAGGACGACGATCCGTTCGGCTATCTGTACGAGGACGGACAGACGGCCGCGAACGGTGCGCAGGCCCGGCGCGGCGGCTACGGCTACCCCGGTCCCGCCTCTCAGCCCGGTGTGCCGAGAACGTCGTACAACCAGGTCAGGACCGTCGGCGAGCGTCAGTACGGCCAGGTCCCGCAGCAGCAACAACAGCAGCAACAGCCCTACGGGCAGCAGCCTCAGTACGGAGGCCAGCAGCAGCCCTACGGGCAGCAGGCTCCCTACGGACAGGCGCCCGACGCGCACTACGCGGCCCCCGAGATCGGCGGCGCACCCACCCGTACGGTCCCCGCCCAGCGGGGCGGAGGCGGCCGTGGCAACGGCGGCGGACCCAACACCAAAGGACTGCTCATCGGCGCGGTCGCCGTCGTGGCGGTCGTCGTGATCGGGATCACGGCCGCGCTGCTCTCCAACGGAGACGACAGCAAAAACGCCGACGGCACCCCGACGGGCGGCCCGACCACGGGTGAGTCGGTGACGCCGAGCGAGGACCCCGGCAAGAAGGCTCCGGACCCCGACAAGCCGGTCGAACTCCCGAAGCAGGACGCGGCGACGCTCCAGCTCGGGGCGCCGGCGGTGCTGGCGAAGGACATCAAGGGCGCGAAGGGCGCGGACGGCGCCTATGTGACGTTCAACGGGCCCGGTGGCTCGGCCAGTTGGAGCGTCGACCTGCCGAAGGCAGGTGAGTACACGCTGTTCATCACCTACAGCGTGCCGGGCAAGGACGCCAAGACGTCGCTCACGATCAACGGCGAGACGCCGCGTTCGGTCAACATGTCCAATTTCGCCAAGGCGAAGGAGGGCGACTGGGAGAAGGGGTGGACCACCACCTACGCCTACGTCAACCTCGCCAAGGGCAGCAACACGTTGAAGCTCTCGTGCGAGACGGGCGACCAGTGCGACGCCATCCTCGACCAGGTCTCCCTGGAGGCGGGCAAGGCGAACGGCTGAGCCCGCCAGGCGCTACGTGTGGCGCCCCGCGCGGCACCCTTAAGGCTCTCCGCCGACCACCTTCAGGAAAGCCGCCACCGTCCCGGTCATCGCCTCGCGAGCCGGGGCGAGGTATTTCCGGGGGTCGACCGTCTTCGGGTCGGCCGCCAGGTAGGCGCGGGCGGCGCCCGTGAAGGCCGTGTTCAGGGCCGTACCGACATTGATCTTGACCATGCCCGCCGTGACGGCCCGCCGGATCTCCGCGTCGGGGACGCCCGACGAGCCGTGCAGCACCAGCGGTACGGGGACGGCCCGGCGCAGCGCGCCGATCAGCTCGTGGTCCAGGGCCGCCGTACGGTCCGTCATCGCGTGCGAGGAGCCGACCGCCACGGCGAGCGCGTCGACGCCGGTGGCGCGTACGTACGCGACCGCCTCGGCCGGGTCCGTACGGACGCCGGGGGCGTGGGCGCCGAGCGGCGGTTCGCCGTCCTTGCCGCCGACCTTGCCCAGCTCGGCCTCGATCCAGATGCCGCGCGCGTGGCCCCAGGCGACCGCCTCCGCCGTGGCGGCGACGTTCGCGTCGTAGTCGAGCTTCGACGCGTCGAACATCACCGAGCTGAAGCCCTCGCCGTCGGCCGCGCGCAGCAGCTCGGCCGATTCGACGTGGTCGAGATGGAGTGAGAGCGGGGCGTCCGAGGCGCGCGCGACGGCGGCGGTGGCGGCGGCGATGGCCGTCAGCCGGCCGCCGTGGAACTTCACCGCGTTCTCGGAGATCTGGAGGATCGCGGGGCGGCCCGCCCGTTCGGCGCCGGCGGCGATCGCCTCGGCGTGCTCCAGCGTGATGACGTTGAACGCGACGATGCCGCCGTGCCCGCTCCGATCTTCGGCCGAGGTCGAGGCCGAGGCCGAAGCTGCGGGCGCGGTGGCTGCGGCTGCGACGGCGGCTGCGACGAGTTCACCGGTGCTGACGAGTGGCATGTGGTCCTCTGTTCCGACTGGTGCGTTCCGTCTTCGACATCACGGTGCTTGTTCCGTTACTGCGATGCGCGGCAGCAGGTCCGCGTACGCCTCCCGGTCGAACTCGCCCGCCGCCGGGGCCAGGACCGTCGCCGTGGACAGCGCGACCGCCCGCGCGAGCCTGTCGGGCCAGGGCAGCCGCTCCACGAGCCCCGACAGGAGCCCCGCGACCGCCGAGTCGCCCGCGCCCGTCGGATTGCCCCGTACCGCCTTCGGCGGGGCCGCCTGCCACGAGCCGTCCGGGGTCGCGGCGAGCAGCCCGGCGGCGCCGAGCGAGGCGACCACGGCACGGCCGCCGCGCCTGCGCGCGTCACGGGTCGCGCGCAGCGGCTCGCGGGTGCCGGTGAGCCGGGCCAGTTCGTCGGCGTTGGGCTTCACGAGGTCGGGGCGGGCGGCGATGCCCCGGCGCAGCGGTTCGCCGCTGGTGTCGAGCAGCACGGGCAGGTTCGCGGCCCGCGCGAGACGTACCAGCTCCGCGTACGCGCCGACGTGGATACCGGGCGGCAGGCTGCCGCACAGCGCCACCGCGTCCGCGCGGGCGGCGAGTCCTTCGTAGGAGGTGAGGAACGCGGCCCACTCGGCGGGGGTGACGGTGGGGCCCGGTTCGTTCAACTGGGTCGTGTCGCCGGTCGCCTCGTCCACGACGGCGACGGTGCGGCGCGTGGTGCCCGCGATGCTCACGAGCGCGTCGGACGGGCCCTCGGCGGCGAGCAGTTCGCGCAGCGCGTCGCCGGTACGGCCGCCGGCGAACCCGGTCACGACGGTCTCGTGGCCGAGCGCCGACAGCACGCGGGCGACGTTGAGGCCCTTGCCGCCGGGCCGTTCGCGGACCTCGGCGACGCGGTTGGTGGTGTGCGGGGTCAGCGCGGCGGTCCGGTAGGTGATGTCGAGGGCGGTGTTGAGCGTGACCGTGAGGATCATGCGGCCCCCTCGGGGATGTGTCGGGGAGGGGGCTGCCCGCTCCGTACCGGTTCCGTACTGCCCCGATCATGCCAAACGGGGGACGGGGGACGGGCGGCCTGGGGCCCCTTGGGGATCAGGCGGCCCGGCCGGCTCGTCCTCAATCGCCGGACGGGCCTGATCTACCGGATCTACCGGATCTACCGGCCCAGTTGGGGCCCGACCACCCATTCGCCCTTGCGCAGCACGCCCGTGATCGCGAAGTCCGCGTCCAGGATCACCAGGTCGGCGTCCTTGCCGGGCTCCAGCGAGCCCACCCGGTCGTACACGCCCAGCAGTCGCGCCGGGTTGCCGGAGATCGCCCGCACGATGTCGGCGACCGGCAGCCGGTCGATCGTCGCCGCGCGTCTGAACGCCGTGTCCAGGGTGAGTGTCGAGCCCGCGATCGACCCGCCCACGGCGAGCCGCGCGACACCGTCCTTGACCTCGACCTCCAGCGGCCCGAGTTGGTAGACGCCGTCGCCGAAACCGGCCGCGTCCATCGCGTCCGTGATGAACGCGACCCTCCCCGCGCCCGCGCGGTGGAACGCCAGCTCCAGCGCCGCCGGATGCAGATGCGTGCCGTCGTTGATCAGCTCGACGGTGATCCGCTCGTCCTCCAGCAGCGCGGCGATCGGCCCCGGCGCGCGGTGGCCGAGCGGCGGCATCGCGTTGAACAGGTGCGTGGCGACCGTCGCGCCCGCGTCGATGGCCTCGACGGTCTGCTCGTACGTCGCGTCCGTATGCCCGATCGCGGCGATCACGCCGTGCTCGACCAGCAGTCGTACGGACTCGATGCCGCCCGGCAGTTCGGTGGCGAGGGTCACCATCCTGGCCGTGCCGCGTGCCGCGTCGAGGAGCTTGCGCACCTCGGCCGGCTCCGGGTCGCGCAGCAGCGCCTCGCTGTGCGCGCCCTTGCGGCAGGGCGAGATGAACGGGCCCTCGAAGTGGATTCCGGCGAGATCGCCCTGCTCGACGAGTTCGGAGAGGAACCCGGCGCGCTGCGCGAGGAAGTCCATCTCGCCGGTGACGGTGGAGGCGACGAGCGTGGTGGTGCCGTGCTCCTGGTGCGTACGGACGCCCTTGAGGACGTCGTCCACGCTGCCCGAGGTGAAGGAGGCGCCGCCACCGCCGTGGTTGTGCATGTCCACGAAGCCGGGCACCACCCAGTGGCCGGCCAGGTCGAGCGTCCCCGGGGTGACGTCTCCTACGGAGTCTCCTACGGAGTCTGCGACGACGTCTCCTACAGAGGCGGCGGCCGGCCCGGCCTCGGTGATACGTCCGCCCACGACGCTCACCCGTCCGTTCTCCACGACCCCGGTCGGCAGTACCACCCGGGCTCCGGTGAGAACAGTGCTTTCGGCGCGTGCGGCCATCAGGTGGATACCTCCGTGGAGAGAAGATCCCAGGCGAGCAGCCCCGCGCCCAGGCATCCGGCGGTGTCCCCGAGGGCCGCCGGGACGATCTCGGGCAGCTTCTGGAACGTGACGCGCTCCTCGACCGCCGCCCGCAGGGGTGTGAACAACGTTTCCCCGGCTTCGGCGAGACCGCCACCGATGATCAGCCTTCGGGGGTCGAGCAGGGTGAGCGCGGTGACCAGCCCGGCGGCGAGCGCGTCGACGGCGTCCGCCCAGACCGCCACGGCCCTCGGGTCGCCGGAGGCGACGGCCTTCGCGCAGTCGGCGGCGTCGGCCTGCGGATCACCGCTGGCCGCCGCCCATGCCCGGGTCACGGCCGCGGCCGAGGCCAGCGTCTCCATACAGCCGGTCTGTCCGCAGTCGCACACGGGTCCGTCGGGCCGGACCACGACGTGCCCGATCTCGCCGGCGGCGCCGTTCGCGCCCGCCTCGATACGGCCGTCGATACCGATGGCCCCCGCGATGCCGGTGCCCAGGGGGACGAAGAAGAACCGGTCCGAGCCCCTGCCCGCGCCGATGCGCCCCTCGGCGAGCCCGCCGGTGCGTACGTCGTGCCCGAGCGCGACCGGTACGCCGCCGAGGCGCGCGCCCAGCAGATCCCGTAGCGGTACGTCGCGCCAGCCGAGGTTCGTCGCGTAGATCGCGATCCCGCGCTCGGCATCGATGATGCCCGGTACGGCGACCCCGGCCGCGACCGCGCTCTCGCCGAAGTGCTCGATGCCGTACGCGCGCAGATCCGCCGCGAAGCCGAGGACGGTCTCGACGATCGCGTCGGGGCCGCGCTCCCTGCTGGTGGCGCGCCGAGCCTCGTACAGCAGCTCGCCGTCCGTACCGACCAGGGCGGCCTTCATACCGGTGCCGCCCACATCCAGGGCGATGACGTGTCTCACGAGCGCATTCTCGCGCGAAAACCCAAGAAAGGTCTAGTCCACTGTGCGGGATTGTTGCCAGCCCATACAAAGTCTTCGTCAAACCTGAACAGGCAGGGGAAGTTGCCGAAGCGATACGAGGCTGGTGTAGACCTCCGGCGGCACCATGGGGGAAAATCGCAGATCGTCAACGCAGGACGTCGCGGGGGAGCGACCGGAGCAACGGACGACGGACGACGGACGACGGACGACGAACGCCGTAAAGACGGCCGAGCGAAAACAAGGGTGGGAAAAGAGCTGTGCAGCAGCGCTTCCTGGGGCAGACCGCGGCGATAGCCGCGCTGGGCATGACGATGGCGCTGAGCGGCTGCGGCAGCCCCAGCGGTTCAGGTGACGTCACCCTGAAAGTCGTCGCGGCGGATTACGGCAGCAGTGCCGCCAACAGCTCGGAGAAGTACTGGAACAGCCTGGCCAAGGAGTTCGAGGCCGAGAACCCGGGCATCAAGGTCGACGTCGACGTCCGTTCCTGGAAGACCGTAGACGCCGACGTGGCGAAGATGGTCAAGGACGGTGAGGCGCCCGACATCGCGCAGATCGGCGCGTACGCCGACTACGTGAAGAAGGAGGAGCTGTACAGCGCGGACGAGCTGCTCTCCATCCCCACCCAGGCGAACTTCCTCTCCCGCTTCGCCGACGCCGGAAAGGTCGAACAGACCCAGTACGGAATGCCGTTCGTCGCCAGCACGCGGCTGCTGTTCTACAACAAGGGCCTCTTCGCGGCGGCCGGTCTCGACGCGCCGAAGAACTGGGACGACATCCAGTCGGACGCCGAGGCGCTGAAGGAGCAGGACGTACCGACCCCGTTCGCCCTTCCGCTCGGCGCCGAGGAGGCGCAGGCCGAGACCATGATGTGGATGCTCAGCGGTGGCGGCGGCTACCAGGACGCGACCGACGGCTCGTACGCGGTCGACTCGGACGCGAACATCAAGACCTTCGAATGGCTCCAGAAGGAGCTGGTCGGCAAGGGCCTCACCGGCCCCGTGGCGCCCGGCGAACTGGACCGCGCCGACGCCTTCAAGGCGTTCACCGGCGGCAACGTCGGCATGCTCAACGGGCACCCGACGATGATGCAGGAGGCCGAGAAGGCCGGCGTCGACGTCGGGATGGTGCCGCTGCCCGGCATCAACGGCAAGTCCAAGGCGACGATGGGTGTCGCCGACTGGATCATGGCCTTCAAGCAGCCCGGCCACCGCGAACAGGCGGGCAAATTCCTCGACTTCACCTTCGAGGACAAGAACGTGATGGATTTCGTCGGGCAGTACGACCTCCTGCCGGTCACCTACAGCGCGTCCGAGACGATGGTGGCGGACGACGAGCACAAGGATCTGCGGCAGTTCCTGGAGGCGCTGCCCACCGCCGAGCTGTACCCGTTCGGCAAGACGTCGTGGGCGGGTGTCAGCGACGACATCAAGAAGAACATCGGCAAGGCGGTGCGGCCCGGCGCGGTGCCGTCGGAGATCCTGGCGAGGATCGGCCGGGACGCCACGACGGCGGAGAACGCCGAGTAGCGTGTCAGCCCTATGACCGCCGCACCCTCACCCGAGCCCGTACCTGAGCCCGAGCCCGAGAGCACGTCGCGACCCGAGCCCGAGCCCGAGCGCACGTCGCACGAGGGGCCCGGTCCCGCCGGACGGTCCGAGCTGACCGAGCGGGACCGCGCCGTCCTCGCCGTGGAGAAGCGCTCCTGGCCGGGCCCCGGCGCCAAGGAGCGCGTGATCCGCGAGCGGCTGGGCATCTCGCCCACCCGCTACTACCAGGTCCTTGGCGCCCTCATCGACGACCCGCTCGCCCTGGCCCACGACCCGGTGACGGTCAACCGCCTGCGCCGGATCAGGGACTCCCGCCGCGCCCGCCGCTGACGGGCTAGGGTCGGACCATGGGCAGCCACTCGCACCCCCTGCCGACCCCCGTCACCCCCGCCGGCGCCGAAGGGCTGGCCGCGCTTCTCGCCCGGCCCGGCAAGGCCGTCGTCGCGCTCGACTTCGACGGCACGCTCGCCGACATAGTCCCGGACCCCGAACAGGCCCGCGCCCACCCCGGCGCGGTCCCCGCGCTCGTCGCCCTCGCCCCGCACGTCGCGTCCTTCGCGGTGATCACCGGCCGCCCGGCCGGTGTCGCGGTACGGTACGGCGGCTTCGCCGGCGTCCCCGGCCTGGAGCACCTCGTCGTCCTCGGCCACTACGGCGCCGAACGCTGGGACGCGGTCAGCGGCACCGTACGCGCCCCGGCACCGCACCCCGGAGTCGCCGCCGTCCGCGCCGAACTCCCCGCCCTCCTCGACCGCTTCGACTCCTGGAGCGGCACGTGGATCGAGGAGAAGGGCCAGGCGGTCGCGGTCCACACCCGCCGCGCCACGGACCCCCAGGGCGCCTTCGACGCCCTGCGCGGCCCCCTCGCCGACCTGGCGGCCCGCCACGGCCTGGTGCTCGAACCGGGCCGCCTCGTCCTGGAACTGCGCCCGCCGGGCGTGGACAAGGGCGTGGCCCTGGAGGAGTACGTCCGCGAGGTCGGCGCCGAGACGGTCGTCTACGGCGGCGACGACCTGGGCGACCTCCCGGCCTTCGCGGCGGTCAACGCCCTGCGCGCGAAGGGCCACCCGGGTCTGCTGCTGTGCAGCGGTACGGGAGAGGTCCCCGAACTCGCCGAGAAGGCCGACCTGGTGCTACCGGGCCCGGGAGCACTGACCGATTTCCTCGCGTCGGTGGCGGCGCGTCTTTAGAACCGTGACCGGAGAGGTTCACCGGGTCCGTCCGGTGGGCCGGTTCGTCCTCAGTCGCCGGACGGGCTGGATTGGTTGCGGCCGTTGGTCGGGTGGTCCTCAATCGCCGGACGGGCTGGATTGGTTGCGGCCGTTGGTTGGGTGGTCCTCAGTCGCCGGACGGGCTGGATTGGTTGCGGCCGTTGGTCGGGTGGTCCTCAATCGCCGGACGGGCTGCGATTCGCGGGGGCCGTCGCGCGGAAACGCGGGCGACACCGGGCGGGCGGCTCGCGCATCATGGTCGTTCGGTGTGAGCGGGGGCGGGGGCGAGGGCGCGATGAGCGACGGTCTGACGGACGAGCGGATACAGGCGACGCTGGAGTTGCTGGACGAGGCACGGGACCTGTCGATCGAGGATCCCCGGCGCGAGCGACTGGAGCGGGCCGCGAGCGGACTCTTCCGGGACGGGCGGCGCAAACGCCGCTCGGTCACCCGGGGATCGCGCGCGGTGGCGGACGCCGAGATCCAGGCCGGCACGGTCATGGGCGCGCCGGACCGCACGATGGATGCCGCGCTGCCGGACGCGCAAGGCGACGCGGACGTGGGCGAGTTGGGCCGCGAGTTGGGCCGCCCGCAGCGCTGCTACGTCTGCAAGGACCACTACCGGCGCGTCCACCACTTCTACCACCGGCTCTGTCCCGACTGCGCCCACGACAACCTCACCCGTCGCGGCGCCCGTACCGACCTGCGCGGCCACCGCGCGCTGCTGACCGGCGGGCGCGTCAAGATCGGCCACCAGCTCGCGCTGATGCTGCTGCGCGACGGCGCCGACCTCACCGTGACCACCCGCTTTCCCCGTGACGCGGTACGGCGCTTCGCGGCGGCCCCCGACGCCGCCGACTGGTGGGACCGGCTGCGCGTCGCCGCGCTCGACCTGCGCGACCCCCGTCAGGTGCTGGCCTTCACCGACCATCTGCTCGCCGAGGCACGGCCGTTGGACATCCTGATCAACAACGCGGCCCAGACGCTGCGCCGTTCGCCGCGCGCCTACTCCGCCCTGGCCGCCGCCGAGGCCGCCGAGGCCGCGCCGGCGCGCACGGCGCTGCCCGCGCTCTGGACGGCCCCCGACTTCGCCGTTCCCGGCGCGGGGAGCACCGAGGTCGAGGCGCGCCCCTGGGCCGCCGGGCTCGTACCACGCCCGACGCCCGCGACCGCCCCCGCGACCGCCTCCGCCCCCGCCGTGCTGCCGGCCGTCGACGAAGCCGGGCTGCTCACCGAGACCGCCGCCGAGAACTCCTGGACCGCCCGGCTCGGCGACATCGACCCGGCCGAGATGCTGGAGGTCCAACTGGTCAACGCGGTGGCCCCGTTCCTGCTCGCCGACCGGCTGCTGCCCCTGCTGGAGTCCTCACCCCGGCCCCGGCGGTATCTGCTCAACGTGTCAGCCGTGGAGGGCCGGTTCACCGTCCGTAAGAAGACGAGCGGCCACCCGCACACCAACATGGCCAAGGCCGCCCTCAACATGCTCACCCGCACCAGCGCCGCCGATCTCGCGAAGCGGGGCATCCACGCGTGCAGCGTCGACACCGGCTGGGTCACCGACGAGAAACCGCTGCCCGCCAGGGAGCGGCACGCCGCCACCGGATGGCGCCCGCCGCTGGACATCGTGGACGGCGCGGCGCGGATCTACCACCCCATCGTGCAGGGGCAGGCGGGCAGCCCCGTCCACGGCGTACTGCTCAAGGACTACCGGCCCGTCGCCTGGTGAGCCCCAGGGGCCGTCGTCACAGCGCGCGCAGCGCCTCCAACTGGTCCAGGAACCACCGCTGCGGCGGCAGTGCCGTCGCGGCGGCGGCCAGGCGCTTCGTGCGCGCCGCCCGCTCGTCACCGTCCATCGTCAGCGCCTCGTGCAGGGCGGCGGCCGTGGCCGTCAGGTCGTACGGATTCACCACCAGCGCGTCCTCGCCCAGCTCCTCGTACGCGCCGGCCTCACGCGACAGCACCAGCGCGCAGCCGTCCTCCGAGACGACCGGGATCTCCTTCGCGACCAGATTCATGCCGTCGCGGATGGGGTTGACCAGAGCCACGTCCGCGAGGCGGTACGAGGCGAGTGAGCGCGCGAAGTCGTCCTTGACGTGCAGCACCACAGGCGTCCAACCGGGCGTGCCGTACGTGGAATTGATCTCGTCGGCCACCTCCTGCACCCGCGCCGTGTAGTCGCGGTAGACCGCCAGGTCCTGCCGGGAGGGATAGGCGAACGCCACATGCGTGACCCGCTCGCGCCACTCCGGACGGTCCGTCAGCAACTGCCGGTAGGCCAGCATCCCGCGCACGATGTTCTTCGACAGCTCCGTACGGTCCACCCGCACGATCGTCTTGCGGGGCGCCCCCTCGTACGAGCCGATCTGCTCGCGCAGCTCGGCCAGCCGCTCGTCCACGTCGGGCCGGTTCGCGCGCTCGCGCAGGAAGTCCGCGTCGGCGCCCAGGGCGTGCACACCGATCCGGGTCTTGCCGGTGCCGCCCAGCAGTTGCGTACAGCAGTCGGTGAAGGCGTCGGCCCAGCGGTGGGTGTGGAAGGCGGCCCGGTCGGCGCCGAGGACGCCGCGCAGGAGCTGGCGCCCGATGTCGTCGGGCAGGAGCCGGTAGTAGTCGGCCGACGCCCATGGGGTGTGCCAGAAGAGACCGATCCGCAGATCGGGGCGCAGCGCCCGGAGCATGCCGGGAACCAGCGCCAGGTGGTAGTCCTGGATCAGGACGGCCGCGCCGTCGCCCGCCTCGTCGGCCAGGGCCTCGGCGAAGGCGCGGTTGTATGTCTCGTACGACGCCCACTGCGCCCGGAACTCCGTACCGAAGGCCGGCTCCAGCGGGGTCTGGTAGAGCAGGTGGTGGATGAACCACAGCGTGGAGTTCGCCACGCCGTTGTACGCGTCCGCGTAGACCTCAGGCTCGATGCCGAGCATCCGCACCCGCTGTCCGCCCGTGTCGCCGGGGTCCAGCCGGCCGCCGGTGCGCCGGACCGCCTCGCGGTCGCCGTCACCGAGCGCCGCGCACACCCATACTGCGTTCGTGTCGGGCCCGATGGCCGAGAGCCCCGACACGAGCCCCCCGCCGCCGCGCCCGGCGGTCAGCTCGCCGTCTTCGCCGATCACGTACGAGACGGGGCCGCGATTGGACGCGACAAGGACTTGGGCGGCTTGCTCGGAGACCATGTGCCGAAACCTAGCCCGTCGCGGAAACGCTCAAACGTACGGATTCAGGTCGGCGAGGATCAGCCACGCCCCCCCGGCACGACCCACGCCCCCCGGCACGACCCATGCCCCCCGGCATCAGCCACGCCCCCGGCCCCGGCTCGCCGCCAGCGCCACCACCCCGGCGCCGACGAGGGCGAGGGCGATGCCGCCCAGGAGCCAGATCTGTTCCGTGGTCAGGGTCACCGCGTTCATCGCCATACCAGGCAATATAGGCAAATCGTACGAATGGGCCGGAAGTGCCACGCGGGCCGTCCGCGCCGCACTTCCGGTCCGACAGCTACGCCGCCCGCCTACGCCGCCCGCCCCGCCTCGTACTCCGCGATCTCCCGCATCGGCGGCCGCTCCTCGGTGTCCACCGCGTGCGTACGCGGCTCGAAGCCGCCCTCGCCCCGCTCGAACTGCGTCAGCACCGGCCGCACCAGATGCCCCCGCGACAGCCGCAACTGCGCCGTGCGGTAGATCGCCGCCGCCATCCGCCCCAGCGCCTGCCCGTCCTGGTGCCGGTGCCTGCGCACCCCCACGTCGACCTGGCCCAGCGCGTCCAGCCCCACCGTGTGCAGCGCGTCCACCAGCAGCCCCAGCTCCACCCCGTAGCCGACCGGGAACGGCAGTTGCTCCAGCAGCGAGCGCCGTACCGCGTACTCGCCGCCCAGCGGCTGCACGAACCCCGCCAGCAGCGGCCAGTGCAGATTCAGCAGCGGACGCGCCACCAGCTCCGTCACCCGGCCGCCCTGGCCCGGCTCGTCGCCGAGCGGGCGGTCGTACATCGCCTTCACGAACATCACGTCGGGCTCGGTCAGCAGCGGCCCCACGATCCCCGAGACGAAATCCGCCGAGAAGTCCTTCAGGTCCGCGTCCACGAAACAGACGATGTCGCCGCTCGTCACGAGCAGCGAGCGCCACAGCACCTCGCCTTTGCCCGGCACCGCCGGCAGCCTCGGCAGGATGTCGTCCCGGTGAACCACCCGCGCCCCGGCCGCCGCCGCGACGTCCCCCGTACGGTCGGTCGAACCCGAGTCGATCACCACCAGTTCGTCCACGAGCGGCGCCGGGCCCGACATGAGTTCGCGGCGGATCACCGACACGATCCGGCCGACCGTCGCGGCCTCGTTCAGGGCCGGGAGCACCACGCTGACCTGCGTACCCTGCTTCGCGGCGGCCAGCGCGGCGAGCGGCCGGTCCGCCGCGGACCAGGACCGCCGGGCCAGCCAGCGCTCCACCTCTTCCAGCACGTGATCTCCATCTCGCGGATCGGACGAGGCATTCAACCGTCCAGGGGTTCGGTTACAGTCTTGAACAACGCGGATGACCGTCGCATGTCGGGGGTCCTCACGCTGACAATCGAATACCGCTCATCCAGAGGGGCAGAGGGAACGGCCCGTTGAAGCCCCGGCAACCCTCCCGCCGACCGCGAGGTCACGGTGGGGAAGGTGCCAATTCCGTCTTGCGGCGAGACGCGTCGCGAGGAAGATGAGGAAAGGGCCTCGCCTTCATGGCTGTGCAGACTGTTCACGACAACGCTTCCGACGCCGCCGACACGGGTCGCGTGGATCTCGGACCCGCCGCCGCCCTCTCGTGCCGCGAATGCGGGGAACGCTTCGAACTCGGCCCGATCTTCGCCTGTCAGAGCTGTTTCGGCCCGCTCGAAGTGGCCTACGACCTGCCGACCGACAGCCCCGACGAGCTGAAGAAGCGCATCGCCGCCGGTCCCGACAACATCTGGCGCTACGCCCCGCTGCTGCCCGTCCCCGCCGACGTGGCCTCGAAGCCGAACATCAACCCCGGCTTCACCAAGCTCGTCAAGGCCGACAACCTCGCCCGTGAGCTGGGCGTCACCGGCGGCCTGTACGTGAAGGACGACTCCGGCAACCCGACGCACTCCTTCAAGGACCGTGTCGTCGCCATCGCCGTCGAGGCGGCCCGCGCCTTCGGCTTCACCACGCTCTCCTGCTCCTCCACCGGCAATCTCGCGGGCGCCGTGGGCGCCGCAGCGGCCCGCGCCGGCTTCCGCTCCTGCGTGTTCATCCCGCACGACCTGGAGCAGGGCAAGGTCGTCATGGCCGCGATCTACGGCGGTGAACTCGTCGGCATCGAGGGCAACTACGACGACGTCAACCGCTTCTGCTCGGAGCTGATCGGCGACCCGCTGGGCGAGGGCTGGGGCTTCGTCAACGTCAACCTGCGCCCGTACTACGGCGAGGGCTCGAAGACCCTCGCGTACGAGATCTGCGAACAGCTCGGCTGGACGCTGCCCGACCAGCTCGTCATCCCGGTCGCGTCCGGCTCGCAGCTCACGAAGATCGACAAGGGGCTCAAGGAGCTGATCGCCCTCGGCCTGGTCGAGGACAAGCCGTACAAGATCTTCGGCGCGCAGGCCGAGGGCTGTTCGCCGGTGTCCGCCGCCTTCAAGGCCGGCCACGACGTCGTACGGCCGCAGAAGCCGAACACCATCGCCAAGTCGCTGGCGATCGGCAACCCGGCCGACGGCCCGTACGTGCTGGACATCGCCCGTCGCACGGGCGGCGCCGTCGAGGACGTGAACGACGAGCAGGTCGTCGACGCGATCAAGCTGCTCGCGCGGACCGAGGGGATCTTCGCCGAGACGGCGGGCGGGGTGACCGTGGGGGTGACGCGCAAGCTCATCGAGTCGGGTCTGCTCGACCCGGCGCTCACGACGGTCGTGCTGAACACCGGTGACGGGCTCAAGACGCTGGACGCCGTGGCCGCGACGTCGCAGGCGACCGCGACGATCCCGCCGAGCCTCGACGCGTTCCGCGCCGCGGGCCTCGCGCGTTGAGCCTCCTGACACCGTCCAGCGGCACCACCCGCCACTTCCCGGAAGGCAGAATCCGATGAGCGTGAACGTCCGTATCCCCACCATCCTCCGTACGTACACAGGCGGGAAGGCCGAGGTTCCGGCCGAGGGTACGACCCTCTCCCAGGTCATCGAGTCCCTGGAGGCGAACCACCCGGGCATCGCCGCCCGCGTCCTGGACGACCAGGGCAAGCTCCGGCGCTTCGTCAACGTGTACGTCAACGACGACGACGTCCGCTTCGAGCAGGGCCTTGAGACCGCCACCCCGGACGGCGCCGGCATCTCGATCATCCCGGCGGTCGCCGGCGGCTGAACAGCACGCACGGTGAACGGTGTTGCCCCCTCCGCAAGAGAAACGGAGGGGGCAATTCCATGAGGTTGAAGGCGGTAGAGTTGGGGTAGCCCCGCCGCCGCCTGTGCCACGAGCATATGAGTTCGCGACAAGATGCGGTCGAAGTGCGGACGCTGTTTGCGCGGTTCCTTGCGCTTTGCCCGGCCCGACTTGCCCTGGTGGCCCGGCAATTCACCCCTTTGCGTGTTCGGCCATGCCCAGAATTCTCGTCCGATTGACCTGTTGCAGAGGGCAGTTGGGCAGATACATTCAGCCGCGGTCGACGCGTTCCGGCGCGAAGTGCGGTCCCGCGCAGGGGCCAGTAATAGGGGAGTTAGGCATGGCTCAGGGCACCGTCAAGTGGTTCAACGCGGAGAAGGGCTACGGCTTCATCGCGGTCGACGGTGGTGCGGATGTTTTCGTCCACTACAGCGCGATCCAGATGGACGGCTACCGCACCCTTGAAGAAGGTCAGCGAGTTGAGTTCGAGATCTCGCAGGGCCAGAAGGGTCCGCAGGCGGACATGGTCAAGCTCGCCGTCTGATTCCGGCGCGATCGGCCAACGACGCACTCACACACGTGGGGCTCGTATCCCGGTAGGGGATACGGGCCCCACGTGCGTGCGCGCGAGGCGTGCGCGGGTCTGTGGATGACCGGGAGGGCCCGGGAGGCGCTTGCACTCTCGGGGGTCGAGTGCTAATCATTGGCGTTAGCACTCTGTAGGTGAGAGTGACAACTTATGGACCGGGTCAGCGAGGCCCGAGAGCCTGTGGGGCAAGGAACCGCAAGGCTTTCAGGCCGTCCGTCGCGGGCGCGGGCACGGTCCGGAGAATCCACCCCCTGTCCGGGAGGACCACTTCACATGGCCAAGATCATCGCGTTCGACGAGGAGGCACGGCGCGGTCTCGAGCGCGGGATGAACCAGCTCGCCGACGCCGTCAAGGTCACCCTTGGCCCCAAGGGCCGAAACGTCGTCCTCGAGAAGAAGTGGGGCGCCCCCACGATCACCAACGATGGTGTTTCCATCGCCAAGGAGATCGAGCTCGAGGACCCGTACGAGAAGATCGGCGCCGAGCTGGTCAAGGAAGTCGCCAAGAAGACGGACGACGTCGCCGGTGACGGTACGACCACCGCGACCGTCCTGGCCCAGGCCCTGGTCCGCGAGGGCCTGCGCAACGTGGCCGCCGGCGCCAACCCGATGGCCCTCAAGCGCGGTATCGAGAAGGCCATCGAGGCCGTCTCCGGTGCGCTGCTCGAGCAGGCCAAGGACGTGGAGACCAAGGAGCAGATCGCTTCGACGGCCTCCATCTCCGCCGCCGACACCCAGATCGGCGAGCTCATCGCCGAGGCGATGGACAAGGTCGGCAAGGAAGGCGTCATCACCGTCGAGGAGTCGCAGACCTTCGGGCTCGAGCTTGAGCTCACCGAGGGCATGCGCTTCGACAAGGGCTACATCTCGGCGTACTTCGCCACCGACATGGAGCGTATGGAGGCGTCGCTCGACGACCCGTACATCCTGATCGTCAACTCCAAGATCGGCAGCGTCAAGGACGTTCTGCCGCTCCTGGAGAAGGTCATCCAGTCGGGCAAGCCGCTGCTGATCATCGCCGAGGACGTCGAGGGCGAGGCGCTTTCCACCCTCGTCGTCAACAAGATCAAGGGCACCTTCAAGTCCGTCGCCGTCAAGGCCCCGGGCTTCGGTGACCGCCGCAAGGCGATGCTGAACGACATCGCCATCCTCACGGGCGGCACGGTCATCTCCGAGGAGGTCGGCCTCAAGCTGGAGAACGCCGGTCTCGACCTGCTGGGCCGTGCCCGCAAGGTCGTCATCACCAAGGACGAGACCACCATCGTCGACGGTGCCGGTGACAGCGAGCAGGTCGCCGGTCGCGTGAACCAGATCCGTGCCGAGATCGAGAACTCGGACTCGGACTACGACCGCGAGAAGCTTCAGGAGCGCCTGGCGAAGCTGGCCGGCGGCGTGGCCGTCATCAAGGCCGGCGCCGCGACCGAGGTCGAGCTGAAGGAGCGCAAGCACCGCATCGAGGACGCGGTGCGCAACGCCAAGGCCGCCGTCGAGGAGGGCATCGTCGCCGGTGGTGGCGTGGCTCTGCTCCAGGCTTCCTCGGTGTTCGAGAAGCTGGAGCTCGAAGGCGACGAGGCGACGGGCGCCGCTGCCGTCAAGCTCGCGCTGGAGGCCCCGCTCAAGCAGATCGCGGTCAACGCGGGTCTTGAGGGTGGCGTCATCGTCGAGAAGGTCCGCAACCTGAAGATCGGTCACGGCCTGAACGCCGCGACGGGTGAGTACGTGGACATGATCGCCGAGGGCATCATCGACCCCGCGAAGGTCACGCGTTCCGCGCTTCAGAACGCGGCGTCCATCGCGGCGCTGTTCCTCACCACCGAGGCCGTCATCGCCGACAAGCCGGAGAAGGCCGGCGCCGCCGGCGCTCCGGGCGGCATGCCGGGCGGTGACATGGACTTCTGATCAACCTCCGGGTTGATCGCCAGTCCCGCACGGATTGACGAACGACGCACGACGCACGACGTACGACGCACGACGTACGACGAACCGAGGGCGGTACTCCCGAGAGGGGGTGCCGCCCTCGGGCGTTGGGGGTGGTCGATCGGTGTCATGCCGCAGGGTGGGCGATGAACCGGACCTCTTCGTGCTCGGCGTCCAGGGCGATGTTCAAGGAAGCGTCGAGCGCCCGCGCCAGGCGTCGCAGCAGAGGCAGCGTCGGTACGGCGTCCGCGCCCTCGATGCGGGAGATCTTCGCCTGGGTGAGCCCGGCGCGTTCGCCCACCTGAGCCTGGGAAAGTCCGAGTTCCTTGCGCCGGTCGTACACGGCCTTCGCGAAGGCCATCGCGATCCTGATCTCTCCCCGCTCGGCTGTGGCTTCCGGCGACTCCGTGTACCCCTCGACGAGCTCCCGCTCACGGGCGAGCTTCCATCGTGTGTGGTTCATGACGGATCTCCCTTCTGGCCGCGACTGTACGTCTCGTGGGCCGGACCGTGTTCGTCCTCGCACACCGCACGTGCCGCTACCGCGCGGGCCACCTGAGCCGTTTCCCGTATCCGGGTCTTGCGGAAGACCGTAAGGAGCACGATGCGATGTCCTGGCGCGAACCAGTACGTGATCCTTGCGTCGATGCCGCCGAGCGTCGGGCGAAGTTCGTACACGCCGTCCCGTAGCCGACGGGCGAAGGGCATGGGCGTACCGGTGCCCAGGTCGGCCAGGAGCTCCGCGTACTCCTCCACCTTGCGGTGGTGCTTGTCCGGGAGCAGCTCCAGCCAGGCACGTACTTCCGGCTCCATCTCGATCGTGTGCGGGGCGTCCATGATCTCGAACCTATTATGCTGTAGGCGACATAGTACGGTCATGTCGAGGGCTTTCACCACTTCGAATTGCCTCGCCTGGTGTCGTTGACAGGGCGAAGCCCTTCGAGCGCCACCGTCTCCGTCGTCCCCGCGTCAGCTCCTCGAAATCCTCTGCGTGCACGCATCCGTCCCCTCCGGTGGACGGGTCGCCGCCGCGCGCGCCTCCGCGGCTCGGGCGTGGACGGTCCCCGGGGGCAGCGGCGCGCGTGGCTGTGGGCGTACGGGGGTCGGCTCGCCGCGGCAGGGGGCGCATTCGCCGTTCGGGAGGGCTTCCGGGCGGCCGGGCGCGCCGCACTTCGCGCATTCGATGACGCGCAGCGCCGGTTTCGGGAGGCGGACGGGCTCCGGCGGGAGCTTGTTGATGAGGCGGGCCCGGGTGAAGGCCACCGGGCAGTGGACCTCCGGCGGCAGGCCCGACGCCAGGGCACGCACCATGTCCTGTTCCGTCGCCTCCCGCACGAACCACTCCGCCGCCAGCGGCTCCAGCGCCACGCAGTCGATCGCGGAGAGCGCCAGTGCGGGCGCGGTGTGACGCAGGGCCGCCAGCAGGATGTACGCGCGTGAGCGCGTCGGGCGCGGGGTGGGCGCCGCCGACAACGACGGCAGGTCACCGGCGGCGAAGGCCGCCCACCACTCGTTGTCACGGGGCGTACGGGAGAACCACGTACGCGTCACCCACCGCGCGCTTCCGGAGCCCCGCACATGCTCCCGGCCGGTCCGCAGATGGCCCGTGCGGCGCAGGCACTGGAGCGCGGTGCGCAGCGCGCACTGGCCGTACGGGAGGATCGTCGCCAGCGTCTTGACGGAGATGTCCGCGCCGTCCGGCAGCCGGTCGAGGTAGAGCGCGATCCCGGCCTCACGGTCCGGCAGATGCGCGAAGTCGCCGGGGGCGGCGGGCTGTTGGCCGGGGGTCGAACGCTTGCCGTAGCCGGGGTTCGCCGACGGGTGAGTGGGGGGCGGTGTCATGTGCGCGGTGGGCGCGGCAGCACTAAGCTGGGGTCCAGCCATCGGATCGCCTTTTCATTGGGTGGTCGATCTGGTCGGTCAGGCCCTCGTTGGTGTTGGTAGCACCGCGGGGGCCGTTTTATGTTCGCTATTCGGAACGCTAGACCGTCGACACGCCGCGTGGCAAGCCGATCACGAAATGTCATCCGCCCTGGTATGCGGCCTCGTTGAGGCGTCGGCGGGGTAGGTAGGAAGGACCTCCTCCCACTTCCTTATTAAGAAACGGCTCGGAGCGCGGGGCTTGAGCCTCGGGGGCGGGTCGCGCCGGCTTACGGGAGCGCCGGGTGCTACGGCCTTGCGGGCGGTCGGTACGAGGCGATCGGGCGGGAGTCGGTGGAGAGCGCGACGTAGGCCAGGCCGTCGTACTCCGCCGACAGTTGGACCGGGGTCACGTTGCGGCGGTAGAACCAGCGCGTCACCAGCGCGCCGAAGGTCCGCGTCTCGTGCGTGGCGTCGACCCACTCCCGTACGGCGCGCGGCGCGGCGTCCGTGGCATCCGTGGCGTCCGGGCCGGCGGGGCGCAGGTCCAGCAGGTGGTCCCTGGGTGTGGCGGCGGCGAGTCGGGCCTCCACCGTGGTCCCGGCCGGGGCGCCGATGGGGTTGCCCTCGGCCGCGCGGCCCGTCAGGCCGCCGACGCCGCTCCAGGGGCCCGGCCAGATGCGGTGCGCCCGGAAGGAGCCCTGGCCGAAGAGGAGCCCCAGGGCGTAGTACGCGTCGCCGTACCGCTCGCGCAGGTGCTCGCCGAGCGGTGGCGTGGGGATGATGCCGGGGCCGGACGAACGGCCCTTCGCGATATGGCCGTTGTGGCCCCAGAGCACCACCTTGGCCGCCGGGTCGCCGTCCAGGATCGCCTCGACGCCCTCGGCCATGTACCGGTCGCGCGCGGCATACACGGTGCGCTCCGGGTCCGGGTCCTGTCCGCGGCGCGTCACCAGGTCGGCGGCCCGCACCAGGATGCGGGCGTGCCGCACCGCCACGGCCCCGGCCGGGGTGCCGGGCTCGTCGCAGGCGCGCACGAACTCCAGCAGCTTCACCGCCTCGCGCATCAGCTTCTGCTCCGGGTCGGGGCGCGACCCCGGATACGCGGTGGCGAGCACGCCGAGCGAGGAGTGCAGGGCGGGCAGCCTCTCCGGCGCCACGCTGGTCAGGAACGCCTCCAGCACCGCGAGCGAGTCACCGGACCGCTGCGGGTCGACACCGACGAAGCGGACCTTCTCGCCCTGCGGGCGACCCTCGTTGTACCCGCGCATCCACTTGATCATGTCCAGGATTTCTTCGGTCCGCCAGGTCCAGAACCCCAGCCCGGTCAGCACCTGCGCCGGGTCGCCGACACCGTCGCGTACGTACGCGTCGACGGCCGGGCCGGCGGACGCGCTCGCCTCCATGGCCAGGACGGTGAAGCCCAGCTCGGTCACCAGATACTCCAGCAGACGGTGCTTGAGCTGGAAGAACTCCCGTGTGCCGTGGGTGGACTCGCCCAGCCCCACGATCCGTACGCCGTCGAGGACTTGTTTGAGCGGCTGGAGGTCGGCGGTGGGCGCGCCGGCGGTCAGACCGCCGCTCAGGGGTACGGCGTTGTGCGACAGCCACGCCGTCAACTCGCCGGACACGGTCTCCTGATCATTCGCTGGCATGCCGCCGAGGCTACATCCGCGCGGGCCCGCCTCCGGCACCGGGAACAGCGCACCGGGAACTCGGCGGCGGGTGCGGCGCGTTACGTGCGCATAGCGCACCGGAGTTGTCCCTGTCCCCAGGCACCCCCGAAGCCCCGGAGGCTCGACGCCATGTCTTTGACACCCCCCAATCCCTTCCGACCCTCCCGTCGTTCCCTGCTCGGCGGCGCTGCTGCCGTCGCGCTCGCGCTCGGTACGGCCACGGCGGCCACGGCCACCGAGCGCGCCCGCCCCACCTGGCCCACCGAATTCCCGCTGCCCAACGGCTTCCGCCCCGAGGGCATCGCCATCGGCAGCGGCCCGTACGCCTATATGGGCTCCCTCGCGGACGGCTCCATCCGCCGCGCCGACCTGCGCACCGGCGAGAGCCGGACCGTCCTGGCGGGGGTGACGGGCGGCATCGCCAACGGTCTGAAGCTCGACCGCGACGGGCTGCTCTACATCTCGGGCGGCAGGAACGGTTCCATCCGGGTGCTCGACACCCGTACGGACCAGCTCACCGCGACGTACCAGCCGACGACGACCGGATTCGTCAACGACGTGATCCTGTACGGCGGGCGGGCGTGGTTCACCGACTCGTACGGACCCGTGCTCTACACCGTCCCGCGAGGCGACGGCGGGCGCGGCGGCGATCTGCGGGAAGTCCCGCTCGGCGGCGACTGGGAGCAAGGACCCACCGGCGCCGTCAGCGCCAACGGCATCGAGACCACCCCCGACGGCCGCGCGCTGATCGTCGTCAACAGCGCGGCGGGCACGCTGTTCCGCGTGGATCCGAAGACCGGGCACGCCACGCTCATCACGCTGCGGGGCGCGGACAGCGTCGTCAACGGCGACGGTCTGCTGCGTGTGGGCCGGACGCTGTACGTGGTGCAGAACCGCCTCAACGTCGTCACGGTCTTCGACCTCGACTCCCGCGCCACCACCGCGACGCTGCGCCGCTCCATCACCGACCCGCGCTTCGACGTCCCCACGACGGCGGCCCGCCTCGGCGACCGGCTCTACCTCGTCAACGCGCGCTTCACGACACCCCCGACGCCGGAGACGACGTACAACGCCGTTGCGGTACCGCTGCGTTAGGAACCGTTCCGGGACGAGCGGATCACGGCGGTCTGCGGCATCGGACCGGTGCACGGGCTGGTGGCGGCGCGGGACCTCCCGCCGTGCGAGCCTTGAGCCTTCGGCGGCATGACGTCGCAACGTCGCAGGCATCACAAGGAGCGGAGCGGTATGGCAGACGCGCGGCAGGTAGTGGGCTCGGGGTCGCCGTTGGAGCCCCAGATCGGGTTTTCGCGGGCTGTGCGGGTGGGGTCGTACGTCGTCGTCGCCGGTACGGCTCCCATCGGGGACGACGGTTCCACGGTCGGGCCCGGTGATGTCTACGCGCAGACCGTGCGGTGCCTCGACATCGCCGAGCGCGCGCTGCGGGAGGCGGGGGCGGGGATGGAGCATGTCGTGCGGACCCGCCTCATGCTGACCGACGTGACGCGGTGGAAGGAGGCCGCCCGCGCGCACGGTGAGCGGTTCGCCGACATCCGGCCCGCGTGCACCGTCGTGGAGGTGTCGCGCTTCATCGATCCCGAGTGGCTTGTCGAGGTGGAGATCGACGCGATCCACTAGACCGTGGACGCTCACCACTGCGGGTGGCGTACGCACCGAGCTGGTCCAGGCCGCAGGTTGGCCCCGCTAAATAGCTCGACACCGCTCGCCCCGATCGGGGACGCTTCGCGCGATGACCAGAATTGACGACACGCCGCCCGCGTGGGACGAGCGCACCCAGCTCACCACGTTTCTCGACTACGCACGTGACATCGCCCGCGCCAAGTGTGACGGCGTCTCTGCGGAGAACGCCAACAAGGCGCTCCTGCCGGGCTCACCCCTGATGACCATGAGCGGAGTGATCAACCACCTCCGCTGGGTCGAGTACTACTGGTTCCAGGTGGTCTTCCTCGGCGAGGAAGACCAGGGGCCCTGGACCGATGAGGACCCCGACCGCGAGATGCGTATCGCCGTCGACTTCCCGCTCACGCAGTTGCTTGACGAATACGCCGAACACAGCGCCCGCTACCGCGAACTGGTCGCCGGGAGCGGCCTGGACAAGCAGGCCCGGCGAGCCGTCCGCGACGGTCTTCATGTCGATCTGCGCTGGATCCTCCTTCACCTCACCGAGGAGACGGCCCGCCACAACGGCCACCTGGACATCCTGCGCGAAATGCTCGACGGCACGACCGGAGTGGGCTCTCGGCTCAACTGAGGCCGCCGTCAACGGTGATGCTCTGCCCGGTGACCCACCGCGCGTCGTCCGAGGCGAGGAACGCGATCACGTCCGCGACGTCCTCGGGCTCGCCGAGCCGGCCGAGTGGTGTCCGTGCCACCAGTTGCTCCACGGGCGCGGCCGACGCGGCGAAGGTGCGCGTACGGGTGGGGCCGGGCAGCACGCTGTTCGCGGTGATTCCGCGTGCGCCGACCTCGCGGGCGAACGTACGGACCAACTGCTCACCGGCCGCCTTGGACGCCGCGTACAAGGCTTGGCCGGCCGGGCTCACGCGGGTGGCCGCCGAGGAGACGTAGACGACGCGTCCGTGCTCGCGCACGCTACGGGCGGCCTCGCGGAAGGCGGCGAAGGTGGCGCGGGCGTTGATGGCGAAGGCGCGTTCGTAGTCCTCGTCGGTGGCCTCGGCGACGTTCCCTCCGACGTAGCCGCCCGCGTTGTGCACGAACACGTCGGTGCCGCCGTAGCGACGGTGCGCGGCGTCGAACAGCGCGCGTAGTTGGGCGGGTTCGGTGGCATCGGCCTGAACGGCGGTGGCCCGCCCGCCCTTGGTCTCTATCGCGCGGACGACTTCCGATGCCGATCGCAGGTCGTCGCGGTAGTTGACGATCACGTCGGTGCCCTCGGCGGCCAGCCGCAGCGCGACGGCGCGGCCGATGCCCCGCGAGCTTCCGGTGACGACTGCGACCTTGCCCGATCCCGACCCTGGCTCGTACGGCATGAGGGCGCTCCAGAAAGTTGAGGACACATACAATCGACACTGTCGACTAAATAGTAGAGGTCATCAACTGTCAAGATAGGATCAGGAGCATGGGCCCCACACCGGAAGACCGAGAGCTGACCGACACCCTGGTCGGGCTGAGCCGCCTGCTCGAAGGCGTCAAGGCGACCGAGAGCCGGCGGCTCGGGCTGACACCGCAACAGGCCGAACTGCTCTGCGTGATCGAACCCGGTGAACGTACCCACGGCGAACTCGCGAGCCTCTTGCACTGCGACAAGACGAACATCACGGGCCTGGTCGGCCGCCTCGAACGGCGCGCCCTCGTGCGACGCCAGGCCGCCCCGACAGACCGTCGAGTCACCCACGTCGCCCTCACCGACGAGGGCGCGGCCCTGATGGCACGCTTCCGCGACGCGGTGACCACAGCCGTCGCGGAACCCTTCACCGCCTGGCCCGCCGACAGCCGCGCCACACTCACCCGCCTGGCACGCACGGCCACCGAACTGCTCGCGGACGAGCAGGACAGAGCGGCGGGGGTTACCCGAGCGGCGACCCGGTCTTGAGGCTCGCGACGAACGCGGACCAGGCCGGGGCCGGGAAGATGACGCCGGGGATCTCGGGGGACTTGGAGTCGCGGACGGGGACGATGTCGGCGAGGCCATCGGCTACTTCGAGGCAGTCACCGCCGCTGCCACCGCTGTACGTGGACTTGCGCCAGGTGCCCATCTCAAGGCAGTTGCCGCCATCGCCGCCGCTGTAGCTGGACTTGTGCCACTCAAGGCTGTAGCGCTTCATGGTCGTAATCCTCCGCCAACTGTTCGATCAGGGCCAGGGACTTACGCGGTGACAACGCGTCGGCCCCCAGCAGATCGTAAGTCAGCTCGTACCGCGCCACCGAGGCCGGATCATCGAGGAGTTGGCCCGAGCCCATGCTCTGGAGGTAGGCGAGGGGTGGGGCGTCGGAGAACGACATCAGCTTCAGGGCGCCTTCGAGCGCCATATGCGCGCCGGCGCTGAACGGGAGTACCTGCACGATGATTCGGTAGCGGCGGGCGAGAGCCGCGACTTGGCGCAGTGCCTCGGCCATCACCGCAGGCCCTCCGACCTGGCGTCGCAGCGTCGCCTCGTCCAGAATTCCCCAAAACAGCGGGGTCGTTGGATCCGACAGCAGCCTCGCCCGCTCCAGTCGCGCTTCGACCAGTTGGTCGATCACCTCCTCCGGCGCCGTCGGCTGATACGCGCGGAACACCGCTCGCGCGTACGCCTCCGTCTGCAACAACCCCGGAATCAGCAGCGGCGCGTACTCCTTGATCGCCGTCGCGATCGCCTCGGCCTCCGCCGCGTCCGCGAAGTGGTCCGGGTACTTCGACTTCGTCGCCGCGTTGCAGTTCCGCTCGAAGAACCCCGCCGTGTCCAGGATCTCGTCCAGCTTCACCGCGTACTCCCGTTGCATCCGGCGCGTACCCCCCTCAAGTTGGCCGATGAACGCCCCACTCACGAACAGCGGTGCACCCAGGGCCTCTTGGGTCATCCCCGCTCTCTCGCGGGCGTGCCGCAGCTCCGCTCCCAGTAGCGCGCGAGGTGAGGACGACGGGTCGAGCTTCTTGGGGCCGGGCATGGCAACTCCCATCGGCGGCACGTAAATCACGTGGGCTTGTTGGCCGGATGTCTCTGTTCAGGCTAACCAACGACGACCACGCTGTGTGGTGAAAGCGAACACTCAGAGTGGAGTTGGCGACCAGTGGACAAGACTGCGAAAGAGCTGGGCATGGTGGCTTCGGATCAGGTAGGGGCGGCCGAGGAGGCCGTCGAGTTGTTGCGGTCCGCGTTCGCGGCGGTGGGCATCACGCTGCCGTCGCTGCGGATCGACCCCGTCTCGTGCGCGGGCAGCGAACCGGCCAACCCGCTGGTGGAGTTGGGCCGTTGCAACTTGGCGACCGCGCGGCGCATCGTCGCCGTACTGGAAGGGGCCCAGTCATGAGCGGCGGCGAAGGCAGCGGGTTCGTGCCCGACGTCGGGACGTACGCCGTCGACTCGCGGGACGGGCGCGTGGGTCAGGTGATGGCGCTGGAGGAAGGCTGCGTACAGCTACGGCCGCCGGGCGGCGGCCTGGAGTGGGACTGCCCACCGGGCTGCGTCCACCCGGCACCACCGAACGAGACGCTGCGCGCGAAGGTGACGGAGATGAACCGCGCACGCCGCCTGCCGTGAGGTGGTGGCGCCACATTCTCAGAAATGTGCACATGTGCGGGGCCCGAATCGGCGGAGGGCAGGCCCGGCGGCCTGGGCGGCGGCAGGTCGCTGCGTTCGTCACTCGATCGCGGGACGCAGCGTGAAGGTGGGCGAGGGCCGTCCATCTGCCGATCTACGCTCGCCGTACTCAGGCCACGGAGAAGGGATTCGCGATGACCGCCGCGATGGTCGAGAAGGACCCGTCATCCGGGTTCCGCCCGTGGGAGCACCTGCTGGGGACGTGGCGTGAACTGGACGTGCCTGACGGGTGGCGCGCCGAGATCGACCAAGGGCGGATCTTCCTGGTACCGCCGCCGTCCGCGCACCACAACGGCATCGCAGCAAAAGTGCAGCGCACGCTCTACAGAGTTCTCTCCGAGGACCTGGAGATCTACCAGACCCTTGGCGTTCACATCGCGCCGCTCGACAAGCTCTACGTACCGGACTTGGTCATCATGCCGTCCGATGCGATCGACGCCGTCGATCCCGACAGTAATGACCCGGTGGACGCCTCGGAAGCCCTCCTCATCGTGGAGACTGCGGCCTTTCCCCTCTGAGCGATGTCACGCGTGATCTCCGCCGAAGACGCGGCGGAACGCCTCATCGTGGGGCGTACTGCGGGCGGTCCGGTTCTGGCTTACGAATCGGACCGACCGCAGGGGGCGTTCAGCGGGCGTAGTTCTTCAGCTCGTCGGTGTCGAGGGTGATTGAAACCGGATCGGGGAGCGTGACGGCGGCGCCGTAGGGGTGGGACGTGCGGGCCTTGTACGCGCCGTTGCGGGGGTTGGTGTAGACGACCAGCTCGTCCGCGTCGCGGTCGACGAGGAGATAGACGGGGATACCGGCCGCCGCGTACCCGTCGCGCTTCTCTTTGCGGTCGCGGCTGTCGGTGTCACCGTCGTACGAGGTCACCTCGGCGACCATGAGGACGCCGTCGGGGTCGGACCACTCGCCATGGGCGGCGAAGTGTCCGCGTGGCGCGAGCGTTCCATCGGGACGGGCTCGTCCTCTGCGGTATGTCTCGACCTTGAGCCCGCGTTCGCGGTACAGCCGTAGTTCCGGCCTGGACTGCATGCACTGGTCGGCGACCCACATGATGATCTCGTCGTGAGCCCCGTCCGGCACGTGCTTGACCTCCAGTTTTCCATTGATGAATTCGAGCGTCACCGTCTCGGGGATGCTGTGAGCGATCTGCTCGAACTCCTCGACGGACATCTGGGCGTGGTCAGCGGTGCTGGGGGTCATGGCGTCGCCTCCTCCCCTACATCGTGCCCTGCTTCCGGAGCGGGTGGGTTGAACGGTCATACGTGAGTCCTCTTCGGGGGGACGGCGCGTCGCGGTATGTGGAGGACGGCGGGCCCTGGTGTACGGGAGCATCACGTCACCTGGCGGAGGCCGTCTGATTGTTCGCTATTCGGAACGCTAGACGGTCGACACGTCACGTGGCAAGTCGGTCACCGAAAGTGAACACCCGGGGCGTGCGGCCCAGTTGAGGCCGCAGCGCGCCGCCCCCTCCCGAACTACGAGGCGGAGCCCGCCCCCCTCGACGCCTGGAGCGCCACCCGCAGGTGCCCGCGCGAGTCCGCCAGGAGGTCCGCCGCCGTGGGGCCGTCGACCGCGCCCAGGATGGTGAGGATCGCGTTCTTCACCTCGCCGTCCGTCGCCGCCAGTGCCGCCTCGATCTCGTCGTCCGGTGCGCCCGTCGCGAGCGCGACGATGCGGCGGGAGCGGGCCCGCAGCTTCTCGTTGGACGCGCGGACGTCGACCATCAGGTTTCCGTACGTCTTGCCCAGCCGGATCATCGTGATCGTCGAGATCATGTTGAGGACCAGCTTCTGCGCCGTACCGGCCTTCAACCGCGTTGATCCCGTGAGCAGTTCGGGCCCCACCACGATCTCCAGGCCATGCTCGGCGGCAGCCGCGAGCGCGCTGTCCGCGTTGCAGGACAGGCCGACCGTGAGCGCGCCCAGCGCGCGTGCGTGCTCGACCGCGCCGACCGCGTACGGGGTGCGGCCGGACGCCGAGATGCCGACGACCGTGTCGTTCGGGCCGACCTTCAGCTCGTCCAGATCCGTGGCCGCCAGTTCCTTGGAGTCCTCGGCGCCCTCGACGGATTTGACCATCGCGCCGGGGCCGCCCGCGATGAGGCCGACGACCTCCGACGGGTCGGTGTTGAAGGTGGGCGGGCACTCGCTGGCGTCCAGGATGCCGAGCCGGCCGGCCGTGCCCGCGCCCGAGTAGATCAGCCTGCCGCCACGGGACATCCGCGCGGCGGTGGCGTCGATGGCGGCGGCGATACGGGGGAGCTGGGCGGCGACGGCGGCCGGGACGGTCTGGTCCTCGCCGTTCATGAGGCGGGCGATGTCCTCGGTGGAGCGGCGGTCGATCTCGGCGAGTTCGGGGCGGAACGCCTCGGTGGTGAGGGTCGCGAGCTCGGCGCGGAGTTCACCGTACGAGGGGGAGGGGGAAGGGGAGGTGCTGGAGGTCATGGGGAGGCGGCTCTTTCTCGCGAGCTGGTGGAAACCTGAGGAAGCCCCGTTTTGGTCGTGCGTGTGCGGTGGTGCGGCGGTGCGGGTGCGGTGGTGCGGTGCGGGTGCGGGCGGGTGTGCGGATCAGCGCGTGCGCGGTGTGTGGCGGTGCGCCAGCGCCTCGTAGGACGCGGCGAGAGCGGGTGCGGCCGTCTCGTACGTCCGTTGGGCGACGCCTACGAACAGGCAGTCCACGACCAGGAGTTGACTCGTACGGCTGGACATCGCCGCCGGCCGCAGCTCGCTCTCGCGGGCCGTGGACGTGGTGAGGACATGGTCCGCGTACTGCGACACCGCGCCGTCCGGACGGCCCGTGATCGCGACCGTCGTCGCGCCCCGGTCGAAGGCGACCCGCAGCGGCTCTATGACGTCCCCGGTGGAGCCGGAGTGCGTGATCGCTATGGCCACGTCGCCCGGCCGCAACTGCACGGCGTTCGTGACGGCGAGGTGCGGATCGCTGTGCGCGTGGGCTATCAGACCGATGCGCAGAAGTTTCTGCGCGAGGTCCAGGCCGACGAGACCGCTCGCGCCGACGCCGTAGATGTCGATACGGCGCGCGCAGGCGGCGGCCGTGACGACGGCGCCGAGCTGGACGGTGTCGAGCCCGGCCGCCGTGTCGGCGAGCGTCTGCTGCTCGTCGTACGCGAGCTTGGCGACGACGTCGGCGATCGGGTCGTCCACGGCGATGTCGGCCGTGACCGCCGGGGCCGCGCCGGACTCCTGGTGGGCGGCGAGGCCGGCGAGGGCGAGCCGCAGATCGCGGTAGCCGGGGTAGCCGAGGAGGCGGGCGGTGCGGACGACCGTGGCCTCGCTCGTACCGGTGAGTTCGGCGAGACCGGTGACGGTGAGCGCGGCGGTGCCCGCGGGGTCGGCGGCCACCGCTTCGGCGACGCGCTGCATGGAGCGGGTCATGGAGGGTGCGAGGGTGCGCACCTTGGCCGCGAGGGCGGCGGGGGCCGGAGGGGCGCCGCCGCTGTAAATTTCCTTCACGTCACTGGTCACGACTGAAAGATAATTTCAGAGGGGGGTGGCGTCAAGGCCCGCGTCGAGGGCGGTGGCAGGGGCGGCCGTCTCGCGGACCGCCGCCAGATACTCCACGACCGCGTCCCTGTTACGGATCAGACAGTCGATCCGCCGCGTCATCCGGTCCCGTTCCACTTCGAGCGTCGCCAGCATCTGCGGTGTCGCGTCCGGGAAGTGGATGGCGCGCGGTTTGTCGAGGCACGGGAGGATCTGCTTGATGATCCGGGTCGGCAGGCCGGCGTCGAGCAGCCCCCGTACCTGTATGACGCGGTCGACGGTCGGCTCGTCGTAGGAGCGGTAGCCGTTCGCGCAGCGGGTGGAGACGATCAGGCCCTGCTCCTCGTAGTAGCGAAGGAGACGGCGGGAGGTGCTGGTGCGGTCCGACAGTTCACCGATACGCATGAGGCTTTCCGTCCTTTGCACGGGTGCGTATGACAATGGGGTCATGGAAGACATGAAACCCCTGGAGCAGGCGCTGCACACCGCACGCGCCCTGGTCCTCGCCGATCTCGCGGCGGGTGACGTCGCGCGGGCCGAGATCGTCTCGCTGGTGGAGGACGCCGTGTCGCACCGGCGCTGGTGGGTGGAGCAGTGGCCGGAGGGCATCGAGTACGTCGCCGGGCTGATCGCCCAGGACGTACAGGACGCCCTTCTCCAGACGCACGGGCGCTGGCCGCTGTGCCCCGTCTGCGGCGAGTCCCGTACGGAGCTGGCGGCGGAGGGCGGGCCGCACGCGCTGGAGGTGGAGCCGGAGTTGGGCGCCGATCCGCACTGGGTGTGCGGGAAGGCGGCCGTGGTGGTGGCGCCGGTGGGGTCGCTGGGCGCGGTTCTGGGGGCCGGGTGACGTGAGCGTGTACATCGATCCGCCCGCGTGGCCGGGGCATGGGCGGATGTGGTCGCACCTGGTGAGTGATGTGTCGTACGAGGAGTTGCACGCGTTCGCCGCGGGGATCGGGTGCCCGGCGCGGGCGTTCGACCGGGACCACTACGACGTACCGGCGCATCGGTACGGGGACGCGGTGCGGGCGGGTGCGGTGGAGGTGGGGTCGCGGGAGCTGGTGCGGAGGCTGACGGGAGCGGGGTTGCGGCGGCGGAAGCGGTGGGGTGGGTAGGGGGTGCCGGGTGGCCTACCGGCCGGGTGTCCTCAATCGCCGGACGGGCTTGAAATGCGCCCTCAAACGCCGGGCGGGCTGAAAGAGCGCCCTCAATCGCCGGGCGGGCTGGAGGTGGCCGGGTTGTCTCACGGTGCGGGCTGTGGGTGGGTGTCCTCAATCGCCGGACGGGCTTGAAATGCGCCCTCAAACGCCGGGCGGGCTGAAAGAGCGTCCTCAATCGCCGGACGGGCTGGAACGGCGTCCTCAATCGGCGGGTGGGTTGGAACGGCGCCCTCGATCGGCGGGTGGGCTGGAGGTGGCCGGGTTGTCTCACGGTGTGGGCTGTGGGTGGGTGTCCTCAATCGCCGGGCGGGCTTGATTCGCGTCCGTCGCGCCCGTCGCGATCACCCGCGTCGTGCCCGTCCGCTGGTGGCGCATCGCCAGCGTCACCAGGCCCACCGCGACCACCGTCATCGCCGCCCCCGCCCACGCCGTCGAGGCGAAGCCGAAGCCCGCGTCGATCACCGTGCCGCCCAGCCACGGGCCGCCCGTGTTGCCCAGGTTGAACGCCGACGTCGCCGTCGCGCCCGCCAGGATCGGGGCCGCCGCCGCCACGTTGAACATCCGGGCGTTCAGCGCCGGCGCCGTGAAGAACGCCGAGAAGCCGAGCAGCAGCGACAGCGCCACCACCGCCACCGCGCTCGACGCGAGAAGCGCCAGCGCGGCCAGGAAAACCGTCGACGCCACGACCCCGCTCAGCAGCACCCCGAAGAGGTGCGCGTCCGCGACCCGGCCGCCGATCACCGTACCGATCAGCGCGCCGACGCCGAACAGCCCGAGCACCGAAGGGACCCAGCCCTCGTCGAGACCGGCCACGTCCGTCAGCAGCGGCGCCAGATAGGAGAACGCGCAGAAGACCCCGCCCGCCGCGAGCGCCGTGATCGCGATCGCGAGCCAGACCTGGCGGTCGCGGTAGATCAGCAGCTCGCGCCGTAGCTCCGGCTTCCGCTCCGGCAGCGGGATGCGCGGGATCAGCGTCGCGACACCGACCAGCGCGACCGCCGACGCCGCGCCGACCGCCCAGAACGCGGAACGCCAGCCCAGATGCGTACCGAGGAACGCCCCCGCCGGCACCCCGAGCACGTTCGCGATCGACAGCCCGCCGATCATCACGGCCAACGCGCGGGCGCGCGCCGTGCGCGGCACCATCGCGATCGCGACCGAGGCGCCGACCGCCCAGAAGCCCGCGCACGCGAACGCGCTGACGACGCGTGAGACGAACAGCACCTCGTAGTTGGGCGCCAGCGCGCCCGCGACCTGGCCGAGGCCGAAGACGGAGATCAGCGCGATGAGCGTCGTACGGCGCGGCAGCCGCAGCGTCGCCACGGCCAGCAGCGGGGCGCCGACCACCATGCCGATCGCGAAGGCGGATATCAGCAGACCGGCCTGCGGGATGGTGACATCCATGTCGTCGGCGATCGGCGGCAGCAGCCCGGACAGCATGAACTCGCTGGTCCCGAGGGCGAAGACGGACAGCCCGAGTATGTAGACGGCGAGCGGCATTCGGGCGCGGTCGGGCGCGACGGGAGCGGAGTGAGGCATGGCCCGTACAACCACCGGCCCCCACGTCACCATTCCTGGCCACTCTTGGCTACTTTTGTCAGTCGCTGAGACTTTCCAGCTCGGCCGTGAGATTCGCGCGGGCCCGCGCCTCCCACACCGCCGCACCGTGCGGCGTGCGGAACAGCCTTTCCAGGTCGAGGAGTTGGCGCAGTACGGCCGCCCGGCCCGCCCGGAAGGCGTCGTCCGGGACGAAGCCGTACTCCTCCCGTACAGCGCGTGTGTACGCCTCGTACGCCTCCGGGGCGCCCGCCAGGACGGCGAGATCCGCGTCACACAGCACCTCGCCGTTGCTGTCGCCGGGCGCCGGGTCGTGGGTGACGGTGAGGCGGACGAGACGGGCGACCTCGTCCGTGACAGCGGCAGGTACGCCCGCCTCGGTGAGCGCGCGGATCGCCAGGACGGCGCTGCGCTCCTCGTTCTCGGAGCGGTCGGGGCGGTAGATCGCGTCGTGGAACCAGGCGGCGAGGCGTACGGCTTCGGGGTCCTCCGCGTACGCGGCGAGCGTGTCGATGTGGTCCAGGACGGCGAGGAGGTGATCAGTGGTGTGGTAGCGGCGCTGGGGCTCGGCCCAGCGGGCCATGAGGTTTTCGGCGTAGGGGAGGGGGTCGGGGAGCGGGGCGGGAGGCGCGTTGGGGGCGGTCTCGCCGTTGCGGACCGCGTCCATGGTGCGCAGCCAGCGGCTGCGCAGCGCGTCGTGAGCTGACATGGAGGGAGAGCTTAGAGCCCTCGGCCCGGCGGCCAGCTCCGCGTTGAACTGGGCGCCGGCCACCAGCGACAGATTCGACAGCCACAGCCAGACGAGAAAGACGACGCTGCCCGCGAGCGAGCCGTAGAGCCGGCTGTACGTCCCCGAGTGGGCCGCGTACAGCGCGAATCCCGCCGACATCAGCAGCCACAGCAGCACGGCGAGCACCCCGCCGGGGAGCGCCTTGCGCAGATGCCGGGTGCCGGGTGGGCCCGTACGGAACACGATGAGGACGAGCACCGCCGCGAGCGCCAGCAACAACGGCCACTTCAGCACCGACCACACCACGCTTGCCGTACTCCCGACGCCCAGCAGCGGAGCGATCCGGCGGATCGCGTCGCCGGTCAGCACCAGCGTGAACGCGCTCGTGACGAGGAGCGCGAGCAGCGCGCACGCCGTGATCACGATGCGCGGGGCCTTGCGCCAGGGCGTGTGGTGGTCGACGGCGCCGTTCATGCGGTGCAGCGCCCGCCGGAAGACGCTGAGATAGCTGGAGGAGGACCAGAGCGCGCCGACCGTGCCGAAGATCGTCAGCAGCCAGGCCGCGGTGCGCTGGTGCGTCATCTGGTTCAGCGCCTCATGGATGAGCTGCCGCGACTGGGCGGGGACGAGCGCGGTGATCTCGGTCGCCAGTTCGTTGGACGCCTCGGAGCCCGCGAGTCCGATGGCGGCCACGGTCACCAGGAGAGCCGGGACGATCGCCAGGACCGTGTAGTACGTGAGGGCGGCGGCCGAGTCGGTGGCGTCGTCCCGCCACAGCGCGACCGGGGTACGGCGGAGCGCGCCGGCGGCGCGACGGCCCGCGCGCACGGCGCGCGGTCGGCGCGGGTGCGGGCGCGGGTGCCACCAGTGGTGTGCGGGGGTGCGGGCCGGGGCGCGTGCCGGGCGGGGCTTGGGCACTCTCGTCTCCCCGTTCGGTGGGCTGTACGGCCGGGCTGCGGCCGTCCTGAGCTTGGTCTCAAGGTTCAGGGTGCCCTGCGGAGTCGCGGAGTTGGGGGAGGCCGGTGGTTCGGGTCGTACCGTCACGACGGTACGACCCGAGCGCTCAACGGCTCACTGGCTCACTGCGCGGCCAGCCACTTCAGGCCGTTGACCACGAAGCGGTTCTGCGTCGCGCTGTCGAACGTGGACGACAGGCCGGTGTTGGTGTCGTAATTCATGGCGTTGTGGCCGAAGTTCGCGTACAGCATCTTGTAGTTGCTGTTGGTCCACAGGATGGGGTAATCCCCGCTGTACCAGGACTGGTTGGGGTCCGTGCCGAGCGGGAAGCTCGACTGGTCGACCGAGGCCAGGACCTTGATGGCGGGGTTCGACCGGAGATTGTTGGACCAGCTATACCACTCGCTGACCGGGGACGTGAAGGTCGCCGGAATGCCGGCGAGCGCCGGGTGCGAGGCGTTCTCGGTCTTCAGCTTGGCGGTGGTCGGGCCCCAGGTGTTGGACTTGAAGTTTCCGCTGCCCAGGAACTCGTTGTGGTACCAGGGCCACTGCTGGGCGCCCGTCGTGAAGGCGGAGACGTGGAAGCCCATCCAGCCGCCGCCGTTACGCATGTACTGCTCGAAGGCCGAGCGCTGGGCGGCGTTCTGCGGCAGGTTGTCGAGGAACAGGACGACGTCGACGCCATCGAGGCCGCTGCCGGTCAGCCTGTTCCAGTTGTTGGTCGACTCGTACGAGAAGTTGTTCGCGGCGGCGGTCTGCGGGAACCACTTGTTCGCCTCTTGTACGAAGTTGATGTGCGCGGCGTCCCAGGTGCCGCTGTAGAAGGCGAGGACCTTGAAGTCCGCGGCCTGCTGAGTGGTCTGCGGAGTGGCCGACGCGACGCGGCCGGTGGTGGGTGTCGCGGCGAGGCCGAGCAGGACGGCGAGCAGCAGGAACAGACGGAGTGGGTGGTGCGTGGAACGTTTCCGGGTGAGCACGTGGCGATCCCTTCCTGGTGGGGGTTGCCATGCATATGACAAGCAGAAAGCGACAGAAAGCGCTTCACTTCTTCGATCTAAGAAGTGAAGCGCCACCCTGTCAAGGCTCTGGTCTGGACCAGGTTTGGAACTCGCTCAGACACTCGCCTTGAAGCCGCGCAGCCGCAGCGAGTTGCCGACGACGAAGACCGAGGAGAAGGCCATCGCCGCACCCGCGATCATCGGGTTGAGGAGCCCGGCCGCCGCGAGCGGAAGCGCCGCGACGTTGTAGCCGAACGCCCAGAACAGGTTGCCCTTGATGGTGCCCAGGGTCCGGCGGGAGAGCCGGATGGCATCGGCGGCGGCGCGCAGGTCACCGGTGACCAGCGTGAGATCGCCGGCCTCGATGGCGGCGTCCGTGCCGGTGCCCATGGCGAGACCGAGGTCGGCCTGGGCGAGGGCGGCGGCGTCGTTGACCCCGTCCCCGACCATCGCGACCGACTTGCCCTCCGCCTGGAGGCGCTTGACGACGTCGACCTTGTCCTGCGGCATGACCTCCGCGAACACGTCACCGGCGTGGATCCCGACCTCCTTCGCGACCGCTTCGGCGACGGCCTTGTTGTCGCCGGTCAGGAGGATCGGGGTCAGGCCGAGGCCGCGCAGCCGCCGGATGGCCTCGGTGCTGGTGTCCTTGACGGCGTCGGCGACTTCCAGGATGCCGCGCGCCTTTCCGTCCCAGGCGACCGCGACGACGGTACGGCCCTGCTTCTGCGCCTCGTCCTTCCTGTCCGCCAACTCCTGCGGGAGGTGGATCTCCCACTCGGCGAGCAGCTTCGTACGCCCCACCAGGACGGCGTGGCCCTCCACGATCCCCTGGACGCCGAGGCCCGGGATGTTCGCGAAGTCCTCGGGGGTGGGGAGGGTGCCGGTCCGCTCGGTGGCCCCGGCGGCGATCGCGCGGGCGATGGGGTGCTCGGAGGCGTGCTCCAACGCGCCCGCGAGGCGCAGCAGTTCGTCGCTGCCGGTGTCCGGCGCGGTGTGCGCGGCGAGGAGCGTCATCCGGCCGGTGGTGACGGTGCCGGTCTTGTCCAGGACGATCGTGTCGACCTTGCGGGTCGACTCCAGCACCTCGGGACCCTTGATGAGGATGCCGAGCTGCGCGCCGCGCCCCGTACCGACCATGAGCGCGGTCGGCGTGGCGAGCCCCAGGGCGCAGGGGCAGGCGATGATCAGTACGGCGACGGCTGCCGTGAACGCGGCCGTCAGCCCCGATCCGTTGCCCAGCCAGAACCCCAGGGTGCCGAGCGCCAGTGCGATGACCACGGGCACGAACACGGCGGAGATCTTGTCGGCGAGGCGCTGGGCGGCGGCCTTGCCGTTCTGCGCGTCCTCCACCATGCGGGCCATGCGGGCCAGTTGGGTGTCGGAGCCGATCCGGGTGGCCTCGACGACCAGCCGCCCACCCGCGTTGAGGGTCGCCCCGGTGACGCTGTCACCGGGCCCGACCTCGACCGGTACGGACTCACCCGTCAGCATCGAGGCGTCGACGGCCGAGGTGCCCTCGACCACCGTTCCGTCGGTGGCGACCTTCTCCCCGGGCCGTACGACGAACCTGTCGCCCACGACCAACTCGCCAGTGGGGAGCGTCACTTCACGGCCGTCCCGCAGGACGGTGACTTCCTTCGCGCCCAGCGCCATCAGCGCCTTGAGCGCGGCGCCCGCCTTCCGCTTGGAACGGGCCTCGAAATACCGCCCGGCCAGGATGAACGCGGTGACGCCGGCTGCCGCTTCGAGGTAGATGTTCCCCGCGCCGTCACTGCGCGCGATGGTCAGCTCGAAGGGGTGGGTCATTCCGGGCATGCCCGCCGTACCGAAGAACAGCGCCCACAACGACCACGCGAACGCGGCCGACGTACCGACCGAGATGAGCGTGTCCATCGTCGCCGCGCCGTGCTTCGCGTTGGTCCACGCCGCCCGGTGGAAGGGCCACGCGGCGTAGACGACGACGGGTGCGGCGAGGGTGAGGGAGAGCCACTGCCAGTACTCGAACTGCAGGGCCGGGATCATCGCCATCGCGATGACGGGGACGGCGAGGACGACGGCGGTGATCAACCGCTGCCGCAGGGTGCGCAGCCCGTCGTCGGGACGGGTGTCCGCCGCCGTCGCGGGGCCTGCGTGCGCGCCGCCTGCCGGTTGGGGCGGGGGTGGCTCGGCGGCGGTGTAACCGGTCTTCTCGACGGTGGCGATCAGGTCCTGTACGGAGAGGTCGCCCTGCGCGTAGCTGACCTTGGCCTTCTCCGTGGCGTAGTTGACGGTCGCCTCGACACCGTCCATCCGGTTGAGCTTCTTCTCGATACGGGCCGCGCACGAGGCGCAGGTCATGCCACCGATGGCGAGCTCGACGTCGACCTTGACGGGTGTGTCGGTTGCTGGTGCCGGTGTGGTGCTCATGACTGGCCTTCTCCTCTGCGTTGCGTCCGGCAAATACCCTAGGGGGGTATCTCCCTCTCGCTCCATGTATACCCCTCGCCCCTATCGGAAGCAAGAGTAGTTCCTCGCTTGACTTTATACCCCAGGGGGGTATCTTCAGGGTATGAGCATCAACGTGAACACCGGAGTCAGGATCACCGCGTACGCCGCCGCGCTCGCCGCGACGTTCGGCGTCGCGTACGGCGTGGGGGCGGGGACTGACCCCGTGGTCGCGAAGAAGCCGCCGCCCGCGCAGCATGAGAAGGCGCACGACGCGGGCGCGGGCGCGGGGACGGAGGAGAAGGGGGAGGGGCAGGGCGTGGCGAAGCTGCCCGCAGGCGGGCTCCAGATCTCCGACGGCGGCTACCGCCTCGATGTGGAGAAGACCGCGATCGCGGCCGGGGCCCGTACGGACCTGAAGTTCTCGATCAAGGACGAGCACGACCGCAATCTCACCTCGTACGAGCGCGAGCACGAGAAGGAGCTGCACTTCATCGTCGCCTCGCGCGATCTGACTGTCTTCCGTCATCTGCACCCGACGCGGGCGGCCGACGGTGTCTGGTCCATCCCCGTCGACCTGCCCAAGGCGGGCGACTATCGGGTCTTCGCCGACTTCACGCCGAGCGGGAAGGGTGGGGCCGCCGAGGAGGGCGGTGCCCACGCGGAGGGCGGTCACGCGGCCACAGCGACGAACCTCACACTGGGCGCGGACCTCGCCGTATCGGGGCCGTACGAACCGTCCGATCTCCCGCCCGTACGCGCCACCTCCGACGTCGACGGCTACCAGGTCGCCCTCGACGGCGCCCTGACCCCCGGCAAGGCGAGCGCGCTGAAACTGAGCGTCAGCAAGGACGGGAAGCCCGTCAACGACCTCCAGCCCTACCTGGGGGCGTACGGCCACCTCGTCGCCCTGCGCGCCGGAGACCTCGCCTACCTGCACGTCCACCCGGACGGCCGGTCGGGCGCGAAGGTGTCCTTCGGGGCGACGGCGCCCAGCGACGGCTCGTACCGGCTGTTCTTCGACTTCAAGCACGAGGGGAAGGTCCGGACGGCGGCCTTCACCGTGGGGGCGCAGGGGCACTGATGTGTGCGGGTGTGTGGTGTGCTGGAGGTTTGGTGATGCGGACGCGCCGTGCGGCATCGTAGGCTGGCTATTGGACTAGACCTATAAGTCCGTAGCGGGCCGACCGCCGACCGGCCGGCCCGACGTCCTGGCCCGGCTAACCAGCCTCCCGAACTCCCGAACGGAAATGGGTTCCCATGAGCAAGCGCGCAGTCCTGGAGGTGATCGCCCTCAACGCCGAGGACGCCGTCGCGGCCCAGGCGGGCGGGGCGGACCGGCTTGAGCTGGTCACCGACATGGCGGCGGACGGTCTCACCCCGGCGGTCGAGACCTTCGCCAAGATCCGTGCCTCCGTCGACATCTCGCTGCGCGTGATGCTCAGGCTCCAGGACGGGTTCGCGGCGGGTTCACCGGAAGAGGTGGACGTGCTGGTGGCGTCCGTGGACGCCATGCGGGTCGAGGGCGCCGACGAGTTCGTACTCGGCTTCCTCGACATCGCCGGCAATGTGGACCTCGTCACGGTCGAACGGCTCGTCTCCGAGCTGGACCCCTGCCGCTGGACGTTCCACCGGGCGATCGACCGCGCGGCCGACCGCGACGCGCTGCGCAAGCAGCTCGCGGAGCTGCCGGGCCTGGACACGTACCTCACGGCGGGTTCGGCGAACGGGGTCGACGCGGGCATCCCGGTCCTGCTGGCGGAGGCGGAGTCCGCCGCCCGTGGCGAACCGGGTTACGGCCCCCAACTCCTCGTCGGCGGCGGCCTGCGGCTGGACCACCTGCCCCGCCTGCGCGCGGGCGGCCTGAACGCCTTCCACATCGGCGGCGCGGCGCGGCCGAACGGCTGGGGGGCGCCGGTGGACGAGGGGACGGTACGGGAGTGGCGAGAGGCGATCGACGGGTAGCCGGGTCACTCACTCCGCCGGTGTGGTGGGCCGGACAGGCTCTATGCCCCTGAACGAGAGCACCACGATGGTCACGGCCCCCGCGAAGATCCCGATGTCGGCGACGTTGCCGACGAAGAAGCCCGCGTAGTCGATGAAGTCGACCACGTGCCCGCGCCCGAAACCGGGCTCACGCAGGAGCCGGTCACCGAAGTGTGAGGTGGCACCGCCGAGGAGCAGCCCGAGCGCGTACGCCCACGGGGTGGACCGCACGCGCCACGCGTACCAGGCGACGGCCACCACGGCGACACCGGCGAAGACGGTGAAGATCCAGGTCACGCCGGTGCCCATGGAGAAGGCGGCGCCGGGGTTGTAGACGAGCCAGAAGCGGATGACGTCGCCGACGACATCGATGGACTCGGAGTCCCCCAACGCGCTGACGGCCCACCACTTGGACACCTGGTCGACGAGCAGAAGCCCGAGGGCGACGACGAGAGCGGACCAGAAGAGGCGGTGGGTGGGAGCGGGGCCGCCGTGGCCGGCGGCGTCGGCGGCCGGCTCAGCCGTACCGGTCGGTTCGCCTGCGGCGGCCGGCTCGCTCCCGCCTGCGGTGGCGGTCTCTGCTGGGACCGACGTGTCGGCATCTGCGGTCGCGGCTGTCCCGGCGATTCCCGTCGCGCTGCCCGCGCCGGCCACGGTCGTACCGCTCCCGCCCGCGGCAGTGTCCGCGTCGGCGGCTGCCGGGCCCGTGGCCGTGGGCGTACGGGCTGCCGACGCGGCGGTCGCGTGGACTGCGTCGGTTTCGGCCGTACCGGCCGGCTCGCCTGCGGTGGTCGGCTCAGCCGTACCGGTCGGCTCGCTCCCGCCTGCGGTGGCGGTCTCTGCTGGGACCGACGTGTCGGCATCTGCGGTCGCGGCTGTCCCGGCGATTCCCGTCGCGCTGCCCGCGCCGGCCACGGTCGTACCGCTCCCGCCCGCGGCAGTGTCCGCGTCGGCGGCTGCCGGGCCCGTGGCCGTGGGCGTACGGGCTGCCGACGCGGCGGTCGTGGGGGCGGCGTCGGTTTCGGCCGTACCGGCCGGCTCGCCTGCGGCGGCGGTTGCGGCGGTCGGCTCGGCTTGGGCCGACGTGTCGGTGTCGGCGGTCGCGCTGACCACACCAGCTTCGGCAGCACTGGCCGCCTCTGCGGCGTCGGCCGTCTCGCTCCCGCCTGCGGCGGCTTCGCCGCCCGCACCGGCTTGGGCTGTAGCGGCCCTGCCGGGGGTGCCTGCGGCAGCCGTAGCGATTACTTGGCGCGCGTCGGCGCCGAGTGAGGCCGAGGCGTCCGCTGTGTCGGCCGTACCGGCCGCTTCGGTTGCGGTCGGCGTGTCCGCGTCGGCGGTGGCGCCTGCCTCGCTCCCGCCTGTGGCGGCAGTCTCAGCCGGGACCGACGCCGTCCCGGCGACTCCGGTCGCGGGGACCGCGCCGGCCACGGTCGTACCGCTCCCGCCCGCGGCAGCGTCGGCGGCTGCCGGGCCCGTGGCCGTACGGGCTGCCGCCACGGCCTCAGCCACGTGGCGCGCGTCCGGGGCCGACGCGTCAGGGGCGGCCGACCCCGGGCCGACCGGTTCCGTCCCCGCCGTCGTCGCCGTCGCCGTCTTCGCCTCGGGCTCATCGTTCGAGTTCACCTGGACAGTGTCGCCTACCCGGTCGGCCCCGCCCACGCCGTGTCCAACTGGGGCGGCAGCGGCGAGCTGTGGATCACGGTCAGGCCCGAGACCGCGCGGGTCAGTGCCACGTACAGGCGGCGCAGGCCCGTGCGCTCGTCCGGTTCGGCCGCTACCAGCGTCGACGGCTCGTCCAGGACCACGTAGTCGTACTCCAGGCCCTTCGCCAGCGACGCGGGGACCAGGGTGAGTCGGGCGTCCGCCGTCGTCTCCTCGCCCGGGGAGAGGTACGGCAGGTCCGCCGCCGACAGCGCGGCGGCCAGGGCCGGGATACGGGCGTCCGCCGCGATCAGGCCGATCGAGCCCTCGTGGCGCAGCGACTCCACGCACGCGCCGACGACCGCCGCGTCCGCGTCCGCCGGGCCCACCGCGCGTACCGCCAGCGACCCCGGCGACTCACGTACCGACGCCACCTCCGTCAGCCCCGGCGAGATCGCGGGCAGCAGGCGCGACGCGTAGGCGATCACCTCGCGCGGTACGCGGAAACCGGCCGTCAGCTCCTCCACCACCGCGTCCGGCTTGCCCAGATGCGCCAGCGCGTCCGCCCAACTCGCCGTCGCCCAGGGCGTGGTGCCCTGCGCGAGGTCACCGAGCACCGTCGCCGAGCCGGTCGAGCAGCGCCGCCCCACCGCCCGGTACTGCATGGGCGACAGGTCCTGCGCCTCGTCCAGGACGACGTGGCCGAGCGAGTGCGTACGGGACACCAGGTCGTTCGCCTCGTCGATCAGCACCGCGTCCGCCGACGACCACTTCGCCGCCTTCAGGCCGCGCGGCGGCTTCGTCCACAGCAGCAGCTTCTGCTCGTCGTCCGTCAGCAGCCCCGCCGCGTGCTCGGCGAGGAAGTCCGCGTCGGAGAGCAGCCGCAGCACCAGCTTCGCCGGGTCGACGGCGGGCCACATCGCCTTGACGGCCGCCTTCACGGCGGGGTTACGGGCCACCGCGTCCTGCACCCGGTCGTCGGGGGCCTCGCCGGATCGCTCCATCTGTACGAGCACGGCGTGCGCGATGCGCTGCGGCAGGGCGTCGTGCGCGGCGCCGTAGCGGATGTCGCGGTCCAGCAACTCCCGTACCAGCTCCTCGAGTTCGTACGCCGGTACCCGCCAGCGCCGGGAGCCGCGCACCACCATCACCGGCTCCGTCGGCAGCGTGACATGCGAACGGACCGCCCGGCGCAGCACCTGTGCCATCCGGGCGTCGCCCTTCACGACCGCCGTCGCCGCGCTGTCCACGCCCTGCACCCGCACCTGGCCCGGCGCCGACGCCACCAGCTCGTCGACGGTCGCCTGCTTGACCTCCAACTCGCCCAGCGCGGGCAGCACTTGCTCGATGTAGTGGAGGAAGGACGCGTTCGGTCCGATGACCAGCGTGCCGGTACGGGCCAGCCGCTCGCGGTGCGCGTACAGCAGATACGCCACCCGGTGCAGGCCCACCGCCGTCTTTCCGGTGCCGGGGCCGCCCTGGACGCAGACGGAGCCGCCGAGCCCGGAGCGGACGATCTCGTCCTGCTCGGGCTGGATCGTCGCGACGATGTCGCGCATGGGGCCGACGCGCGGGCGCTCGATCTCGGCCTGGAGGAGCTTGCTGGTGTGGGCCGTGTCTGTCGGGTCGGTCGGGTCGATCGGGTCGGAGAGGTGTTCGTCCTCGTACGCGGTCAGCTCGCCGGCCGTGTAGCCGAAGCGGCGGCGCAGGGAGATGTCCAGCGGGTTCTTCTTGGATGCCTGGTAGAAGGCTTGCGAGACGGGGGCGCGCCAGTCGATGACCATCGGGTCGCCGTCGGCGTCGTGGACATGGCGTCGGCCGATGTAGAAGCGCTCGCCCTCGGCGCCCTCGGCCTCGTCGGCGCCGACCGCGTGCGTGTAGTCGAGGCGGCCGAAGAAGAGCGGGGTGTGGGAGAGGTCGGCGAGCGCCTTGACGCGTTCCTCGATCTGCGATTCGAGGACGGCGGCGTTGACCCAGTTCGCCGTCACGTCGCGGATGTCGAGGGCCTGGACGTCCTCGCGCATCGAGCGCAGGGCGGCGCGGGATGCGCCGAGGTGGGCGCGCTCGCGGGCGAGCGGATCGGTTTCTGCGCCGGTGGTTTCTGCGCCGGTGGTTTCTGTCGGTGCGGGGTCGTGCGCGGACACGGTGGTGCCTCCGGATGTACGCAGGCCGACGGGCCGCGACCCGGTGGGGGCGGGGTGGCGGTGGACCGGTTGTCGGCGGTGGATCACGTCAGGGCAGCCGGCCGGTTTCCGACCGGGCGGCGGCGCTCCTCGGAGGGAGGCGGGGGAAGAGAGCGAGTGTAGTCAGCGGGCGGCGGCGGGGCGAACGGGTTTATCGCGAGGTGCTCATCCCCTGGTAGCGGTCAGGGGCGGGGCCGTAGTCCCCGTAGGGGATGCCGTATCCCCGGAGGCGTAGGAAACGGCCCCGCTGATTCCCCCTGCGGAGCGATGTGCTGCGGTCGCTGAAGACGCACCATTGATGTATGAGTACAGCGACGTTCACCCCGGTCCAGTCCGTGCACGTCGGCCCGCCGCGCAGCGGGGCGACGGCGCTCGGTTCCGCCCCTCACGCCGGCTCGGACTCCCACGCGCCACACCCTGTCGGGAACGCGCTGCGGGCCGTCAAGGTCTTCGTGGCCGCCGCGTTCAGCGTGGCCGTCCTCGGGGAGTACGGGGAGGAGGCGGGCATCATGCGCTGACACCGAGCACGTACGTCCGCAGGGTCCGTACCGTCAGGCGTCCGCGCCTGCGAGCTGATCGGCTAGTCTCGCGGCCGTGACGCACCCGACCGTGACTGTCCGGTCACTCCTCGCAGTTGGCGCACTCGCCCTGTCGCTGACGGCACTCATCGCACTGACCGCGCTCTGCCCGGCGCAGTACGCCCTGCTCGCCCGGCCGATCCCCGTGGCCGAACGCTTCGCGGTCACCGAGTGGCGACTGCCCGCCACTTCGCCCCCGTTCGCGGCGATCCTGTTCGTCCCGGCCACCTGGCTGCCGGTGGCCACGCTCAAGGCGGTCGTCGTCGCGGGCAACGTGCTGCTTCTCGCCCTTCTCGTCCGGCTGTCCTGGCGGTTCGCCGGGGGACGCCCCGCAGGGGGGCGCCCTGCCCCCGTCGTGCTCGTCGTGCTGTGTGTCGCCCTCGCGCTGTGGCTCGAACCGGTCTTCCGGACGGTCCTCCAGGGGGAGATCAGCCTCGCGCTGACCTGCCTCGTCCTGTGGGACCTGACCCGCCCCGACCACGCGCTCGGCAAGGGCTTCGCCCTCGGCATCGCGGCAGGCGTCGAGCTGACCCCCGCCCTGTTCATCGCCTATCTGCTGCTGACGGGCCGGCCCGGCGGCGTACGCGCGGGGCTCACCGCCCTCGCGTCGCTCATCGGCACGATGCTGCTCGGCGCCCTCGTCCTCCCACGGGCCAGCCTCGACTTCTGGACGCTACGGGTCTTCGAGACCGGCGGTCCGGGCGCGGGGTGGAGCGCCGACAACCAGTCGCTGCAAGGGCTGTTCGCCCGCGCGCTGCACACGCCCGAGCCGGGCGTCGGCTGGGCGCTGGCGTGCGTCGGCGTCACGTTCGCCGGTCTGTGGCTGGCGCGAAGGGCCGTCCTGCGGGCGGGACATGAGACGTGGGGTGTCCTGGCCGTCGCGCTGACCGCGCTGCTCGTCTCGCCGGTCAGTTGGTCCCACCAGTGGGTGTGGTGCGTGCCGCTGCTGGCCGTGCTGCTGGCGGAGGGCCGCTGGCGTACGGCGTCGGCGGTCGCGCTGGTCTTCGCGGCGCGCACCTTGCGTCTCGTACCGCGCGAGGGCGGGGCTGAGCTTCAACTGCCCTGGTGGCAGCAGATGTTGGCGTCCCCGTACCCGCTGCTGGCGCTCACGGTCCTGGCCGTCCTCGCGTACGCGGCGTACCGCCACCGTCACCGCCACCGTACGATCACCCGGCAGCCCGCGACGGCCCTCCGGCTCCCGCCGCTCCCTCCCCTCCCGGCTCAGTTGCCGGCCAGCAACTCGTCGGCGTCCACGATGCGGTAGGCGTACCCCTGCTCCGCGAGGAAGCGCTGGCGGTGCGCCGCGAAGTCCTGGTCGATCGTGTCGCGGGCCACCACCGAGTAGAAGCGCGCCTCGTGACCGTCCGCCTTCGGACGCAGCACCCGCCCCAGCCGCTGCGCCTCCTCCTGCCGGGAGCCGAACGTGCCCGACACCTGGATGGCGACCGTCGCCTCCGGCAGATCGATCGAGAAGTTCGCGACCTTCGACACGACGAGCACCGAGATCTCGCCCTGCCGGAACGCCTCGAACAGCTTCTCCCGCTGCGCGTTGCTCGTCTCGCCCTTGATCACCGGGGCGTCCAGATGCTCGCCCAGCTCGTCGAGCTGGTCGATGTACTGGCCGATGACCAGCGTCTGCTCGCCCTTGTGCTTACGGACCAGCGCCTCCGTGACCTTGCGCTTCGTCGCCGTCGTCGCGCAGTAGCGGTACTTCTCCTCCTGCTCGGCCGTCGCGTACGCCAGGCGCTCGCTGTCGGTCAGATTGACCCGTACCTCGACACAGTCCGCGGGCGCGATGTAGCCCTGCGCCTCGATCTCCTTCCACGGCGCGTCGAAGCGCTTGGGCCCGATGAGCGAGAACACGTCCGACTCGCGGCCGTCCTCCCGTACGAGCGTGGCCGTCAGCCCCAGCCGGCGCCGCGCCTGGAGGTCGGCGGTGAACTTGAAGACGGGCGCGGGCAGCAGATGCACCTCGTCGTAGACGATCAGCCCCCAGTCGCGGGAGTCGAACAGCTCCAGATGCGGATAGACGCCCTTACGGCGCACCGTGAGGACCTGGTACGTCGCGATCGTGACCGGGCGGATCTCCTTGCGCGTACCGCTGTACTCGCCGATCTCCTCCTCGGTCAGCGACGTCCGCCTGATCAGCTCGTGCTTCCACTGCCTCGCCGAGACGGTGTTCGTGACCAGGATCAGCGTCGTCGCCTTGGCCTGCGCCATCGCGCCCGCGCCGACGAGCGTCTTGCCCGCCCCGCACGGCAGCACGACGACCCCGGACCCGCCGTGCCAGAAGCCCTCGACGGCCTGCTTCTGATACGGGCGCAGCGACCACTCACGCTCGTCCAGCTCGATGGCGTGCGCCTCGCCGTCCACATACCCGGCCAGGTCCTCGGCCGGCCAGCCCAGCTTGAGCAGCGTCTGCTTGATCTGCCCGCGCTCGGAGGGGTGCACGGCGACGGTGTCCGCGTCGATGCGCGTCCCGACGAGCGGCTGCACTTTCTTCGACCGCAGGATCTCCTCGAGCACCGGCCGGTCGGTGCTGGTCAGCACGAGCCCGTGGGTGGGGTGCTTGGACAGGGTGAGGCGCCCGTACCTGGCCATGGTCTCGGCGACGTCCACGAGCAGCGCGTGCGGCACGGGGTAGCGCGAGAAGGCCACGAGCGCGTCGACGACCTGCTCGGCGTCGTGCCCGGCGGCCCGCGCGTTCCACAGCCCGAGCGGCGTCAGCCGGTACGTATGGATGTGCTCGGGCGCCCGCTCCAGCTCCGCGAAGGGCGCGATGGCCCGCCAGCAGGCGTCGGCCTGCTCGTGATCCACCTCCAGCAGCAACGTCTTGTCGCTCTGGACGATGAGAGGTCCATTCACAGTCGCGCCCTTCGTCCTTCGTCCTTCGTCCTTCGTACGGCCAACGGCCAACGGCCACGTCCTGCGGCCAAACGTCCAGTGTGGCGCATCGCCGACGCTTTCGGGGCAGGGGAACCTCAGGGCCACCAGCGGTGCATGTCCACGAGGGCCTGAAGGAACTCGCGGATCGCGGGCGGGCCGCCGAGATCGCGTGCGGTTGCCGCCAGGGCCGGGCAGCCGGGAGCGCGTGGCGGATCAGGGCGATCCGGGTCCCGGGTCTCGGGTCTCCGTTCGCCCCGGGCGCGGATCACGTAGTCGCGGGTGTCGTCCCCTCGGTCCATTTGCGGGGGACGTCCACGTCCTCGAAGGGAACCGCCCTGGAGCTGCCCCCGGCCCCCGTCCGTACCGCCGCCGGCCACTCCTCGTGGAGCACGCGCCGGAAGGCCGACTGCTCGGCCGGCAGCGCCGCGCGCCGCTCCTCGGGGAGCCGCCTCGCGATGTCCGCCAGCTCGCTCTCGGCCTGGCGGGCCGCCGCAAGCGCGGGCACGCTGCCCCGCCCACGGCGGATCGGTGAGACCGCGCGCGGCGGCGAGCCCCGCCGTCAGGGCCTTGCCCTCAATGGCCCGGACCCATCCGGAAGACGGCGATCTCCGCCTTGCCCTGGTGGAACTGGCCCTCGCCAGTGGGCTCCAGGGCGACCGCGAGCCAGCGGCCGTTGTCGGGGGACCAGGCGAGTTCGTCGATGTACGTCTGGAACTGGTGGCCCAGGATGATCTTCTTGTCGGCCGTCCGCCAGATACACAACTCGTGCGGCCGGTCGTCGCCAAGCACCAGATAGCTCAGCTTCCGGGTGAAGCTGCCGATCGCCAGATAGCTTCCGTCCGGGTTGGACGCGATTTTGAACAAGCGCTCCGAGGCGTCCATGACCTTGTCGACCACCTCGGCCTCGGCCGGGTCGACCATGTACAGGTTCTGCTGGGCGCCGAGGAACAGCCGGGCGGAGTCACCGGAGAAGGCGTGGCACTGGATGGGGTCCCATTTGCCGGCGTGGGACAGCCGCCGGTAGGGCTCACGCTGCTCCCCGTGCAGGTCGAAGCCGCCCTCGCCGCCCGCGTGGTTCCGGGTGATTCGGTACGAGCCGTCGCCCGAGCGGCGGAGCCCGCGCTGAAAGGGCACCTCCACCGTCGTGCCCCGGTCCACGTCATAGGCCCACTGCGATTCCTCTTCGGGCCCGTCCCCGGAGTCGTAGCGCTTGACCACGAGGACGTGCTCGCCCGGCACCCACATCATCACCGGCACGACCCAGTCACCGGCGTGGGTGTGCACGGTCTCGCTCCAGTCCGCTGTGTCGTACACCCACACCCGCCCCTTGTCGCTGCACACCGCCAGGTACGTGCCGTCGTCCGAGAACTCCAGGGCCTCGACGCCGTCGTACTTGAGGCTGCCCGTCGTCGTCTCGAACGGCCGCAGGGTGAAGGCGGGTTCGGACAGGTCGGGTATGTGCGGCGCGTCCTCGGCCGTCCAGTTGTCGCCGTTCAGGGGGAAGAAGGTCGAGGCCCAGGACTGCCCCTCGCTCAGGTGCGCCAGCCACTTGCGGTCCGTGACCCGTATCTCGTACTCGCCCTGGACCAGCAGATTCTCATCCTTCCAGGCACCGTCACGCTCGTAGTAGAAATCGTGGAGTCCTTCCCACTGTTCCTCGGTGGGCGGGTCGTTGAGTGTCTTGGCACGCCGGACCTCCGAGATGAAACGGCGCGCGTTGGTGTCGACCCACTCGAAGTTCAGGATGTCATCGGTGCTGAGCACCCTGCCCAGGGAACCGGTACGTTCGTCGTCGTCGCTCAGATGGCGCCCCTCGTCGCTATCCCACAGGAACTGCAGGAAGATACCCGGCTCGTCGTCCGGCAGCGGGATGTACGTGCGCGACCCGGTCTCGTAATAGACGACGAACACCTTCAGCCTGACCCGGAGTTGGTCAGGATCGACTTCCAGCACCCGCACGCCGTACATATCGGTCGACATCGTCGTCCCCCTGAAGAAGTGACTCAGCAGTGATCCTTGCAGAGGGGTCTGACAGTCAGCCCGACCCGGCTGCTTACGTGGCCCCTGCGGGGGCAACTGGGGTGTATGGGTGCTGAGACGGAACGGACCGGTGCGCGGGGAGCGGGGGGTTCGGGTGCGGCGTGGCGGACGTCGTGGGGTGGGGCCGTGTTGCGGGTGGTCGTGTTGGTCGTCGCGCTGCTGCTGCTCGTCGGGTTCGCCGTCGTACTCGCGCAGTTGACGCTCACGCCGTCACCCGCGTCCTCGGAGATCGCCGGGGCCAATCTGCGGCCGGGGCGTTCGCTGCGGCAGTACGCCGAGGACTACACCTTCCTCGCCGCCTGCAAGCAGGTCGGCGGGAACGTGCTGATGGGCGCGCCGTTCGGGCTGTTGTTGCCGGTGCTGGTGCCGCGCAGGCACCGGATGCTGCGGGTGATGGTGCTGACCGTGGTCACGATGACCGTGGTGGAGCTGGCGCAGGGTGCGATCGTCGAGGGGCGGGCCTTCGACGTGGACGACGTGATCATGAACACGAGCGGTGCGTTCGTCGCGTATCTGCTGCTCGGGCGGCGGTTGAGCCACCGGTTCCATACGTTGGGGTTCCGCTCGCTGGAGGGACAGGCCCGGCGGGCGGAGGAGCGGGAGAGGGAGCGGCGGCGGGCGCGGGCCGCGAAGAGGGCGGAAGCGGCGGCCAGGAAGAAGGCGTCGGCGGGGCAGGACGGGAAGACCGGTGCCAAGAAGGCCGCGACTGCCAAGAAGACGCCGGCCAAGAAGACACCGGCCAAGAAGGCCGCGACCGCCAAGAAGGCCGCCGCTCCCAAAGGCGCGGCGCGGCGCGGGCGGACGTAGCGCCCGGCAGCGGTTACGCCGGGTCGTCCGCCAGTTCCGCGACGCCCGTGATCCGGTGCAGCGGGTACGTGCGGACCTCGTCCGCCGTGTGGTCGTACGCCGTCACGAAGCCGCCCTCCACCCGCACCGGCGCGATCACGCGCTGGCTCGCCGCGCCCTCCGCGTTGACGTAGCCGATCCACACCGCCGAGCCCGTCAGCGCGGCCGCCTGGACCGTCGCCAGGGTCTCGGCCGATGTCGTACGGGGCAGATCCGCGCCCGCCGGTTCGGGGAGCGTCTTGCGTACGACCGTCGCCGCCTGGTCCCCGGCCCGGATCGCCCGTACCGCCGCGCCGAGCAGTGTCGGCGCGGGCACCGGCGGGCCGTCCGGGACGGGGACCGGGGGCGTACGCGGCGGGGTGCGGTGCGCGTGGGCGCGGGTGATAAGGACGTCGCCCTCCGCCGACTCGGCGGCCGGTGCCAGGCCCATCGTGCGCAGCCCGTCCAGGAGCGTCGTGGGGTCGGCCTGGGCCGCGAGGACGGTGGGGGCGAGGCGGCGCAGCCGCAGGCCGTGGGAGCGCCGGTCGGCCAGGATCTCGTCCAGGACGGCCTCGTCGTCGCAGCGTACGTACGCCGACGCGGAGCCGATCCGCAGATGCCCGTGGCGCCGGGCCATGTCGTCGATGAGATAGCTGAGCGGCTGCGGTACCGGCGTACGGCTGTGGGCCGCGAGGAACGCGTGCAGGTCGGACGCCGACTGCCCGGCGTCCAGCGCGCGGCGTACGGACGCGGGCGTGAAGCGGTAGACGGTCGCGCCGCCCCGCGACTCGATGTCGGCGATCACGGACAGCGTCTCGGCGAGCGGACGCAGCAGCGGCCCGGGGGCGACGGCGGTGAGGTCGGCCTGGAGCAGGACGTGGTCGAGGGGTTCGGGGAGGTGGGGCGCGAGGGCGCGGGCGGCGTGCAGGCCGAGGGTGGACAACTCGGCGGGGGTGGCGGAGCCGGTACGGGAGGCGGGCCTCGGGAACGACCCCATCGCCCCGCCGTCCGGCGCCGGGGATGCGATCAGCGCGCGGCCGTGCGACGACAGCGCGCCGCGCCCGGTCACGCCCAGCATCTCCGCCTCGTTCAGCGTCCACGCGGCGATGCGCGCCCGCAGGTCCTCTGGCCGGCCCGCCACCGCGCCCCGCAGCGGGCGCTCCCAGCGCAGCCGGGCGAGCACGCTCTCCGGGTCGGGTGCGGTGCCCTCCGGGAGGCTCGCGAGCAGGTCCAGTACGTGGCGCCGTACCTCCGGCGCGGCGCCGCGGTCCAGGTCGGGGCCGAGCGCGGCGAGCGTACGGCCCTTGCTGTCCTGGCCCCCGACGAGGCCCGCCGTGCGGGTGGCGCCCAGCCAGGCCGTGGCCAGCGCGGCCCACCGCTCGGCCGGGGGCAGTTCGGGCCACTGGTCGTAGGCGGGCGTCGGCGCGTAGCGCTCGTCCGCCTCGCCGTCCGCCGCCAACAGCCCTGCCGCGTAGGCGAGTTCGACCCAGAAGGCGGCCACGGGCTCGGTGACGTCCAGCGCGGTGGCGGTGCGCTTGAGGTCGCGTACGGACAGGCCGCCGGCCCGCAGGACGTTCGGGCCGCCCTCGTTCCACTCCTTGGCCAGCTCCTCGACGGTCTCCAGCGCGGTGTACGCCTGCGCCGCCGCCGCGCTGTCCACAACCTGTGGACGGCTCGCGGACGTCGAAGCCACCGACGACGTCGAGGGGTGCGGCTGGATCTCCGGCGGCTCCGGCTCGGTGTGCCGGTGCGCGCGCCCCCCGCGCAGATGCAGCGCGGCCTCGCGCGGGAGCACGACCGTGCGTGTGGAGGTCGGCAGCAGCAGCCCGTGGTCGCGCAGCCACTGCACGGGCGGCGCGGGCTTCGAGGTGATCTCGCCGTACGGCGGCCCCCACACCAGCCGGTCGAGAACGCTCAGCGCGTCGGGCGGGGCCGTGTCCAGCAGCGCCGCCATGCGCGTGCGGTCGGTGAAAAGCGCGGCCAGCGCGGTGACCGCCGAGACCGGGTCGTGCGTGGACGGCAGACCGGCGGTGGTGATGATCTCCTGGATCCGGCCGGGCGACATGCCCGCCGTGGCCTCGGCGACGGTCGGGCCGAGCCCGGTGGGGGAGGGGTGGTTGGGGGACGGCGCCAGGACCTCGCGGGCGGTACGCACCAGCCGCAGCCGGTCGTCGGCGCCCCAGATCAGCGCCTGCTCGCGCAGCGCGGCGACGGCGCGCGGCAGGGCCGCCTCGACGCGCGGGTCGCCCTCGTCGCCGGTCATCAGCGCGCGTACGGCGCCGTACGGCGCGGGGTCGGTCGAGGCCGCCAGCGCCTCGGCGGTCTGGAGCGTGAAGCGGTCGAGCCGCTCCAGCGCCCGCATGACGGAGGCGCGGGTGCCGGCCCGGGTGGCGAGCTGGCTGAGGTCGTTCGGCACGGGGCTCAGCAGGTCGGGACGCGTGCGCAGCAGGGCGGCCAGCGCGTCGTCGTCGCGGGTGCGCAGGGCCTCCGCGAGCGTACGCGGGGGCGTTCCGCCGGTTCGTTCGGACACGTGCGCCTCCAGGGGCGGCTAGCTGATTCCCATCCGCCCCACGTTAGCCCCTGTGGGGCGCCGGGCCGGGGTGGCGGCGGTCGAGGGGCGCTGCGGCGCGGCTGCGCCGGCGTCTGTTGACAGGTGGCGGGCGGCTGCCTGTAATGGGGGCGGTGCCGCGTGGCGCCGGCCGAAAAGCAGTGGGCGGGCCGGTGACCGGGCGAGCACCCCGCAGGCAAGGGATCCGTCTTGAGTACGTACTCCACGGTCTCCGCGATCCGTACGTGACGTAGCCGCGAGCGCGAACGAGCGCCGCCGCACGTCCCCCCTCGTCTCTCACCCTCCTCACCCTCCTCACCCTTCTCAGCCTTCGCAGCCGGCATCGGCTCTGCGGGCTGCCTTCGTCTACCGGAGAACACACACGCATGCCCACATCGTCCGTACGGACCCTCGCCGACAAGATCCTTGAGGTCCATGACCAACTGCGCGCCCAACTAGGGCTGGTGACCGCCGACGTCGACGCGCACTTCGCGGCGCTCGCCGCCCACGAGGGGCCCGGCGAGCGGCCGGCGCCGAGCCTCGGCCTACAGATCCGGCAGCGCTGCCTGGCGTTCTGCCAGGCGCTGGAGTTCCACCACACCGCCGAGGACGGGCACCTGTTCCCCGGGATCGCCCACTACCACCCGCACTTGACGGACGTCTTCGACCGGCTCCGGGCGGAGCACCGTACGGTCGCGCGCATTCAGGAGCGGCTGGTGGTGCTGCTGGGCGACCTCGGTAGCGCCGATCCGCCGCTTCTCCGCGCCGAGTTGGCGCGGATGACGACGGAGCTGACCGCGCATCTCGACTACGAGGAGGAGGTGATCCTGCCGCTCGTGGCGGATGTGCCCTGGCCGCCGGGCCGGTAGCCGTTCGCCCGTGCCGTACTGGACGTACGGGGACGAGCGCGACACCATCGGCCGCAGGTACGGCGCGTAGGTGCGGAGGGCAGTGTGGGGATCGAGAGCGACCAGCTCGTCTACGACTATCTGAGCCGGGTCGGAGATGTGGCCCAGCAACGGCAGTTGCCCTCAGGTGAACGGATGAGACTCGTCTCCGAGCTGCGCGGCGAGATCGACAAGCAGCGCGGGAAGTTCGGCGGCGACAGCCCCGCCGCCGTCCGCCGCATCCTGGGGCGGCTCGGTTCGCCGGACCAGGTGGTGGGGGCGGCGGCGTCGGGCGGTTCGTTCGCCGACCGGCAGCCGCCGCCGGAGGCTCCGCCCGAGCCGTCGTCGGGGTCCTCGTCCGGGCCGTCGCTGCCGAAGCAACGGGGCAGGCGGGGGCGCGGGTTGGGCCTCGGGTTGGGCCTCGGTGCTTCGCTGCCGAAGCAGACGCGCCGGGCCGTACCCGAGACGCCCGCCGAACCCACCGCGTCCCCGCCCCATCTGGCCCCCATGCACGAACTCGGCCCCTCCGGCGGCGAACCGGACTGGTGGCGCGTCGACCCCGGCCCGATGGGGGCGGCGACCGGTGTCTCCGGCTTCGTCGGCGGGGTCGAGATCCCCGAGATACTGAAACCGCCGCCCAAGCCGGAGGAGGAAGAGGCGGAGGAGGACGCCGAGGCCGAGGAAGAGGCGGGCGAGGTGGCGGAGCCGCCCGTACGGCGCCGGCTGCTGCCGCGACCCCGCCGCCGCGGAAAGAAGACCGCCGACAGCGACACCGGCCGCGGCCCGGGGCTCCGGCTCACCAACCCGTTCCTGCTGCTGGCCGCCGCGCTCCTCGTCGTCGGCGCGGTCCTCGGTTCCTGGCTGGCGCTCGCAGGCGGCTGGGTCCTCGCGTACGCCTCACGCCGACTGAAGCCCTTCGAGGCGAAGTTGGCGGTCTTCGGGCTGCCGATCGTGTCCGTGGCCGGGGGCGGGATCTGGCTCTGGGGCCGTATGACGGAGCGCTGGGGCGAGGAGATCCCGGAGGGCGCGATGGGTGACGCGGTCTCGCAGACGTGGCCGGTGGTGGTCCGGGTGGCGGCGGTCAGCTCGGCGCTGTTCCTGGTCTGGCGCTCCCGCCACCGCTGACGCCCGCGCGGCGCGGTGTCACGGGGCCGGGCCCTGGCCCCCGGCCCCGGCCCTGGAGCCCGGTCCGGCCCGGATGTCGCTCGCTCACCCTGAGCCGCAGGTGCGGGCGCCCCAACGCGCAGGAACACGTGAGCCGTCTCGGCAGCTCCACGCTCGAGGGCGGCGGGCTGCAAATGAAGCCCGTCCGGCGATCGAGGACAAGACGCCCGCCCAAGCGCCGCCAAGCAGCCACTACCTTCACCACTACACCGCGTCCGCCCCGTCCCGTGGCCGGTACGGCGCCCCCGGGACCACCAGTGGTGACCCCGTCACCGGGTCCGGGACCACCACCGATTCGAGGCCGAACACCTCCCGTACCAGCTCCGCCGTGACCACCTCGTCCGGCCGGCCCTCCGCGACGATCCGGCCCTCTTTCATGGCCACCAGGTGATCGGCGTACCGCGCCGCCTGGTTGAGGTCGTGCAGCACGATCACGACCGTGCGCCCCTGGTCGTGGTTGAGCCGTCGTACCAGGTCGAGGACCTCCACCTGGTGCGCGATGTCCAGGAACGTCGTCGGCTCGTCCAGCAGCAGCAGATCCGTCTCCTGCGCCAGCGCCATCGCGATCCATACGCGCTGCCGCTGCCCGCCCGACAGTTCGTCGACCGACCGCTCGGCCAGCTCCGTCACGTCCGTACGCGCCATCGCGTCCGTGACCGCCCGCTCGTCCTCCTCCGACCACTGCTGCCACCAGCGCTGATGCGGCTGGCGCCCGCGCGAGACCAGGTCGGCGACGGTGATCGCCTCGGGCGCGGTCGGCGACTGCGGCAGCAGACCGATCGACTGCGCGATCTTCCGGGTCGGGATGCCCGCCAGCTCCGCGCCGTCCAGCAGCACCGAACCACTCTTCGGCTTCATCAGCCGCCCGAGCGCGCGCAGCGTGGTCGACTTGCCGCAGGCGTTGGGGCCGACGATGACGGTCACCCGCCCGTCCGGGACGGCCAGTTCGAGATCGTGGACGACCGTGCGGTCGTCGTAGGCGAGCGTCAGCTCGTGCGCCGTGAGCCTGGTCTGCCCGGTCTGCTTCCGCGTCCTCATCACTTCTCAGCTCCTGCGGTACGGCTGCGAATGATCAGCCAGATCAGATACGGCGCGCCGATCGCCGCCGTGAGCACCCCCACGGGCAACTCGGTGGGCGCGAACAGCTTGCGCGCGAACAGGTCGGCGAGCACCACGATCACCGCGCCGAGCAGCGCGGAGCAGAGCAGCGGAATCTGCGCCGTACGTGTCATCCGCCGTGCGATCTGCGGCGCGAGCAGCGCCACGAAGTCCACCGGCCCCGCCGTGCCCGTCGCGACGGAGGCGAGCACCACGCCGAGCAGGACGAGCCCGAGCCGTACGTGCCCCAGGCGTACGCCCAGTGCGGTGGCCGTGTCGTCGTCCATGGACACCGTGCGCTGGGCGTACGCCGCCCACGCCACCGCCGGCAGCAGGATCAGCAGCACCCAGCCGAGCGGTACGGCCTCGTCCCAGCCGCGCCCGTTGAGCGAGCCGGTCATCCACACCTGGGCCTGCTGGGCGACGAGATAGTCGCCCTTCGTCATGAAGAGTGTGGTGAGCGAGCGCAGCGCGATCGCGAAGCCGATGCCGATGAGTACGAAGCGCGTCGCGTGCAGCCCGCCGCGCCAGGCGAAGACGTACACGAGCACGGCCGCCAGCATGCCGCCCGCGACCGAGAGATACGGCAGGACGGTGAAGGACGTGACGCCGTACGTCATCGCGAAGACCGTCAGCGCGCTCGCGCCCTGGGTGACACCGATGATGTCCGGGCTGGCGAGCGGATTGCGGGCGACGGTCTGGATGAGCGCGCCGGAGACGCCGAAGGCGGCGCCGACGAGGAGACCGACCACCATGCGCGGCAGCCGCAGCGTGCCGACGACCAGTTCGTCCGGCGACGGCTGTCCGAGGATCACCTTCAGGACCTCGGCGGGGGCGATGAAGCTCTCGCCGACGCTGAGGTAGGCGACGCAGGTCAGCGCGAGCAGCACCACGAGGGCGCCCGCGACGACGGCCGCGCGCCGGTGCACGAGGAACGACACGCGCCGGGTGCCCAGTCGGGTGCGTACGAGCGCGTATCCGGCGGGCCGCACCCCGGCGGGCGCGCCGGTGACCTTCCGGTTCCGGTCAGCAACCGTCGTACTCACGCCGGTACCGCCTTCCTGCGTACGAGAGCGACCAGGAACGGCACACCGAGCAGCGCCGTCATCACACCCGCCGGCACCTCGCCCGGCGGGAACAGGACCCGGCCGAGGACGTCCGCGACGAGCAGCATCACCGGCCCGACGAGCGCGGCCATCGGCATCAGCCAGCGGTGGTCGTTGCCGACGATCGCGCGGGCGATGTGCGGGACGGCGAGGCCGATGAACGCGATCGGACCGGCCGCCGCGACACCGACACCGACGAGTACGGTCGCGCCGACGCCGCCCACGACGCGTACGGCTCCGACGTTCTGCCCGAGTCCCTTCGCGACGTCCTCGCCGAGCGCGAGCGCGTCGAGGCCGCGCGCGACGCTCACCACCAGGACCGTGCCGACGACGAGGAACGGCCAGACCTGGCCGACGAGTTCGGCGTCCCGGCCCGCGACCGACCCCACCTGCCAGAAGCGGAACTCGTCCAGCGCGGCGGCCCGCGTCGTCAGGATGCCCATCGTCACGGACACCAGGAGCGCGTTGATCGCCGCGCCGCCGAGGGCGAGTTTGACCGGGGTCGCGCCGCCCCTGCCGCGTGCGGCGATGGCGTACACCGCGACCGAGGCGACGGCCGCGCCGGCGAACGCGAACCACACGTATCCGGTCAGCGTGTGCACCCCGGCGAAGGCGATGGCCATGACGACCCCGACCGCCGCGCCCTGGCTGATACCGAGGATGCCGGGGTCGGCGATGGGGTTGCGGGTGATGCCCTGGAGGACCGTACCGGCGAGTGCGAGCGCCGCGCCGACCATCAGGCCGATGACGGTACGGGGCACCCGCAACTGCCGTACGACCTCGGCGTCGTCGCTGTGACCCCCGTTGAGCAGGGCGTCGAACACGGCGCTCGGCGCGACGGCGCGGGCCCCGACCGCGAGGCTGAGCAGGACCGCGAGCAGCAGGGCCGCGGCGGCGGCGGCCGTCCAGCCGATGCGGCGGGCGACGAGGGCGCGTCTGGTGCGGTGGGTCGTCGGGACGGCGGCGGCTGGCATCGGGACCAATCGGATACTGGGCTCGGAGGTAAGGCGGCGCGGGCGGCATGGCTTGGTAAGGCTTGGCTAAGTCTAAGCGTCGAGATCTGGCCACCGACCGGCGGAGGGCCCCAGGCACAATGCTTGTATGACTGACCTCCCGGCCACGCCCCCGACCCCACATCCGCTGACGGTCGGCTTCGACCTCGACATGACGCTGATCGACTCCCGGCCCGGCATCCACGCCGCCTTCCGCGCGCTCTCGGCCGAGACCGGTGTCGCGATCGACGCCGATCTGGCCGTGACCAGGCTGGGGCCGCCGCTCGACCAGGAGTTGGCGTACTGGTTCCCGGCGGACCGCGTCGCGGCGGTGGGCGACCGGTACCGGGAGATCTACCCCACACACGCCATCGAGCCGACGCTGCTGATGGCCGGGGCCCGCGAGGCCGTCGCCGCCGTTCAGGCGCTCGGCGGGCGGGCGATCGTGGTGACGGCGAAGCACGAGCCGAACGCCAAGCTGCATCTCGCGCATCTCGGTGTGGAACCTGACGCGGTCATCGGCTGGCTGTGGGCCGAAGCGAAGGCGGAGGCGCTGCGCGAGCACGGCGCGAGCGTGTACGTGGGCGACCACACGGGTGATGTACGCGGCGCCCGTACGGCGGGGGCGCTCTCGGTCGCGGTGCCGACCGGCCCCTGCGACGAGGAGGAGCTGCGGGCGGCGGGCGCGGACGTGCTGCTGCCGGACCTGCTGGCGTTCCCGGCGTGGCTGCGCTCCTACGTGGGAGAGCCCACCACCGATCTGGCCTGACGGCGCTGCGCGGCGATCGACCGCAGAAGCCCGGTGCCGGCGATCACGAAGCCGACCGCCATGAGGGTGCAGAGGGCATAGGCGGCGGTCGGGAACGGGTCCGTACCGAGGAACAGCGGGGCCACAGTGACCAGTGTGGCGACCACGCCGACGATGAACACGATCGCCCCGATGCGCACCAGTTGGTCACCGGGACCGGCCACGTCGGCCGCCGGATCGGGCGTGGGATTCGACGCGGGTCGCGGCGCGGATTCCGGCACGGGTGATGAAGGAGTAGCAGTCACTCCACCAGGGTAGTTCCCTGCGGACAGGAACCAACCGGCGACGTCTTGTCACCAGCCCCTGGACCATTAGCCTTGGGGATGGCGGGTCGTCCGACCCGCTGTAGTGCTATCCAGAGCCGTTTTTGTGCGCGCCAGCGCCCCCAACACATATGAGGACGAGGACAGACGTGCCTACCGGCCAGGTCAAGTGGTTCAACCGCGAGAAGGGCTTCGGCTTTCTCTCCCGTGACGACGGCGGAGACGTCTTCGTCCACTCATCGGTCCTCCCCGCCGGAGTCGACGCACTGAAGCCGGGCCAGCGCGTCGAGTTCGGCGTCGTCGCCGGCCAGCGCGGCGACCAGGCCCTCTCGGTCACGGTCCTCGACCCGGCCCCCTCGGTGGCGGCGGCCCAGCGCCGCAAGCCCGACGAACTGGCCTCGATCGTCCAGGACCTGACGACGCTCCTGGAGAGCATCACCCCCACGCTGGAGCGCGGCAGATACCCGGACAAGTCCCAGGGCGCGAACATCGCGGGCCTGCTGCGCGCGGTGGCGGACCAACTCGACGTGTGAGACGGGTCGGGCGGATCTCCCCGGGCTCACCTGCCGTGAGCCCGGGGCTCCCTCGCCCCTCATCTCGTCCGCCTCATCCCGTCCGCCTCATCTCGTCCGCCTCCCGCTACGCGACCTTCGGACCGCACCGCATTCCGATGTACACGCACCGCGTGCCGTCCCGCAGCGTGGCGAAGACCACGGGCATGTAGTCCTCGCTGAACGCCGCGCCCACCCCCGTACCGGCGAAGACCGTCTCCGCCCCGGTCCCCGCCTCTGTTCGTGCTACCGGCACGAGGTCGATCTCCAGGGGCTCGGAGAAGTCCTTCATGCCGTCGACGAACTCGTACACCGCGTGCCCCGCGCCGTCCCGCTCGGTCACGGTGATGACCACGCCTTCGCGCCGGTACGTGCCGACGAGCGGCCCGTAGTCGACCGCGGGCGGCTCGGCCGGCGGGGCGAAGGGCTCCGGCATCGTCACCCCGGCCAGCTCGGCGAGCAGTTCACGGTAGAGCGCCGCGTACAGCTCACGCGCACCCCCGCCGTTGGTGAGCAGCGCGACCGCGACGCCCGCCGACGGCACGACGCGCAGATAGCCGTACTGTCCGATCGAGGCGCCGTCGTGTCCGTAGCCCCGGACGCCGTCCCAGTCGTACAGGGTCCAGCCCAGACCCCAACCGTCCGCGCTGACCGTCCACTTGTCGGGCGAGTCGACCACGCGCCGCTGCATCAGCGCGACCGACTCCTCGGACAGCACGCGGGTGCCGTCCTGCGCCAGACCGCCGTCGAGGTGCATCCGCGCGAGCCGCGCGACATCGCCCGCCGTGGCGATGACCCGGCCGTACGGGCCCGCCGAGCGCGGCATCAGGTCCCAGGAGGGCGCCGGGTCCGGGTCCTGGCCGGCCTCGCCCAGGTGCCCCATCGCCGCACGGAAGCGCAGCGCCTCCTCCGGCAGTGTCATCGTGTGCGTGACGCCGAGCGGCGTGAGGAGCAGGTCCCTCAGCGCCTCGTCCCAGACCTTGCCGGTCACGACCTCGACGATTCGGCCGAGCACGTTGTATCCGACGCTGCTGTAGGAGAGCGCGGTGCCGGGCGGGCAGTCGAGCGCGACATCCTTGGCGGCTGTCACGTACTTGGCCAGGCAGTCGTCGCCGCGTCCGCTGTCATGGGTGAAGTCGCAGGTGAGGCCGCTGGTGTGGCTGAGCAGTTGCCGTGTGGTGATCGCCTTGGCCGCCTCGGGGTCGGCGGCCGAGAACTCCGGCAGGACGTCCACGACCGGGGCGTCCAGGTCCAGTTGGCCTGATTCGGCGAGCCGCATGACCAGGGTGGCGGTGTAGAGCTTCGCGATCGAGCCCATCTGGAAGACGGAGTCGGTCGTGGCCTCCACGCCCGTGCCGCGGTGCAGTACGCCACTGGCCAGCTCGTGGACGGTCCCGTCGACCAGGATCGCGAGTGAGGCGGCCGGGACGTGGTGCCTCACTCGCAGCTCGTCGAGGCGGGCCTGCCAGTGGCCGAGGTCCAGGTTCACGTTCGCCTTCACGTTCTTGGACATAGTCGCTCCCACTCGATGCGTACGGTGTTCTCGTTGCGAACACTGTACGCACAACGTAACGACGCACGCAATATGCGTACGGCGTGCGCTAGAGTGCGGGAGGAGCAGCGGGACGAGCAGGGACGAGGGCCGTATGCCAACCGACACGCCAGCCGATACGCCGGCCGATACGCCGGCCGACAGGCCGGCCGACAGGCCGGCCGACGAGAATCCGATCGCATCGGTGTGGACGCGCCCACGCCGCCCGCAGCGCAAGCATCTGACGCGCGAACAGATCGTGACCGCGGCGATCGAACTGCTGGACGCGCAGGGCGTCGCGGCGCTCAGCATGCGCAACCTCGGTACGCGCCTGGACGCCGCGGCCACGTCGCTCTACCGGCATGTGGCCAACAAGGACGAGCTGATCGAGCTGGTCGTGGACGAGGTCTTCGGCGAACTGGACGTACCGGCCACCGCGGACGCCACCCCCTGGCGCGAGGCTGTCGCCCGCACCGCCACCGATCTGCGGGAGATGACCCTGCGCCACCCCTGGATCGCCCCCGAACTCGGCCAGGTCGGCCTCGTCCACATCGGTCCGAACGCCATGCGGATGTCATCGGGTCTGCTCGCCCGGTTCGAGGCGGCGGGCTTCCCCGCGAAGGAGAAGGACCAGGCGGTGGGCACGCTCACCGCGTACGTCATCGGCATCGCGACCTCCGAGGCCGCGTATCTCTCCCTGATCACCCGCAGCGGCAAGACGGAACAGCAATGGGTGGCGGACCTCCGCCCGGCCTTCGACGAGGCGGCACGGAACCACTCGGGATTCCGCGGGGGGACCTCCGCCCACCAGGCGACCCACCCCCGCCAGATCCGGGACGCGGACTTCGCCTACGGCCTCGACCGGGTCCTCGACGGCCTGACGGCCCGCCTCGGAGCGCCGTCCTGATCCCGCTCCCGAGCGGCTTCGCGGGTCAGCCGGTGGCCCAGTTCTGAGGTGATCAGGGCCACCGCGGCCAGGACCGCCGCGATCAGCGGGAGGGAGTTGGCGCCCACCCAGGCGATGCCCAGCGCCCCGACCGCGCCGGACAGCGAGATCGCCAGATACAGGATCGCGGCGTTGAGCGCGATCAGGACGGAGGCCGACTCCGGGTCCAGGGTGATCAGCCGGTGCTGCTGGGGCGTGGTGATCGCGAAGGCCGCCGCACCGTAGACGACGATCATCACCAGCGCCGGGCCGAACGCCCCCGTGGCCGCCGGGAACACCACCAGTGCCGCGACCATCCACAGCAGCGCCACGGCGACCACGATCCGCCCGCCGAAGCGGTCCGCGAGAGACCCGGCACCGAAGTTTCCGAGCGTACCGATCACCCCGAGGGTGAACATGAGCACCGCCAGCCGGTCGCCACTGCCCCCGGTGGCGGGCTCGAAGACGACGGCGATGTACGTGTACGGGATGTAGACGGCGGTGAAGCCGATCAGGGTGGTCGCCAGGATGGCCAGCACCCGGCGGTCCTTGAGCGGGGCGAGCCGCTGCCGCAGTCCCTCCGGCGCCGGTGTCGGCACCCGCGCGGGCACCAGGGCCCGTACGCCGATCAGTCCCAGTACGGCGAGTGCGGCGACGAACCACATCGTCGCCCGCCAGCCCAGGTAGCCGCCCAGGGCGGTGCCGATGGGCGCGCCCAGCGCGGTCGCTGCGGTGAACCCGATGGCGACCGTCGCGAGGGCGCGGCCCTTGCGGCCCGGCGGGACCAGCGCGGCGGCGGTGACGGCGGCGGTCGGCACGAACAGCCCGGCGCCGACTGCGGCGACCATCTGCGCCGCGAGCACCGTCGCGAAGGTCGGGGCGAGCGCGGTCGCCACGCCGCCCAGCAGATATACGGCGATCGCGGCCAACAGCACCCCGCGCCGCGCCCGCCGGGCGGTGGCGGTGGCCAGGACCGGTGCGACCACCGCGCAGGTCAGCGCGAAGACCGTCACCACCTGTCCGGCGGTGGTGACGGAGACTCCGAGGTCGCGGCCGAGTTCGGGCAGCACGCCGGCCAGGACGAATTCGTCCGTCCCGACGGCGAAGGTGGCGAAGCCCAGCATGGGAACGCCCCAGCGGGTGACGGGTGTTGGGGGAGTCGCGCGTGGGGAGTCGCTGTCCATGACCGTCCAGTCGTAGATCTTCGCGGATCGCCCGGGGCGCACGATTCGGTCGCTCCGGAAGGAATTCGGAACCGATCGGTACCGTCTTCCGGGAATGGACGGTACCGATCAGTACCGTTTGCCGTCAAGGTCGGCTAGCGTGGGGCGCATGGCCACCCACGCTCGCGAGCGCCTCATCGAGGCAGCCAAGGAACTTTTCTTCGCGGAGGGCATCCGCGCGGTCGGCGTCGAACGCCTGCTCGCGGACTCCGGTATCGGTCGCGCGTCCTTCTACCGCCACTTCACCGGCAAGGACGAACTGGTCGTCGCGGTCCTCGAAGAGCGCGACACGAGTTGGCGCCGCTGGCTGACGGCGGAGGTCGATGCCCGGGGCGGTGCGCCGCTGGCCGTCTTCGACGCCCTCGCGCAGGACGCCGAGCGGGGGGACTTCCGGGGGTGCGCCTTCACCAACGCCATGACGGAGGCCGCCGACGCCGACGGCCCGGTCCACCGCCTGGCGGTCGAGCACAAGCGGGCGGTCACGGACTACATCGCCGGTCTGCTCGCGCGGGCCGGCCGGCCCGACGGCGACGCGCTGGCCCGGCAGTTCGTGCTGCTGATGGACGGGGCGACGATCACCGTCGTACGGGAGCGCGACGCGGAGGCGTTCCGCTCCGCCAGGACGATCGCGGCCGGCCTGCTGACCTGACCCCGCCCCGCCCGGCGGCCGGTCCCTCCCGATCCCCGCCGGGCATCTTTACGCGCTTGAGTACGCGTTCACCGGGTGAGCCGGAGCTCAGTAGCCCAACGGCTCGCTCAGTAGCTCAGCGGCTCGCTCAGTTCGACCGCGCGCAGAGCCGCCGTCAGGGCCCGTTCGTCGCCCACGTCCACCGCCGTGTCCGCGAACTTGATGACGTGTTCGTCGCCGTGGGCCAGCGCGCGTTCGAAGACCTCCTCGGCCGTCGTGCCCGTCGCCGGGGTGTACGGGGACGGCTCGGGCGGGGCGTACATCGACGTCACCGCCGCCGTGGCCGTCCAGGCCGCGTGGAGGCTCGGTACCCACAGGGCGCGGGGCAGGGCGGGCAGTGTGCGCAGCACCGCGTTCGGGGCCGTTGCCGCGTGGACCAGCATCGTCGCGTTGCCGTGGCCGTGGGTGGCGTAGCGGTGGGTCGCCGCCGTCACCAGCTCTGTCAGCCGGCGGCGCGCCTCGTCCGGGTCCGTCACGTACGCGGACCACACCGGCAGGCGGTCGACCTGGGCGAGGCGTTCCGTGAAGCCGCCCTGGGAGTCGCGGATCGCGGGTACGGCCTCCAGCGCGCCGTCCGCGTCCGGGGCGCCGGAGAGTGGGACGACTCCGGGGATCTGCCGGTGGCGGGCGGCCCAGTAGCCGAGTCCGTGGGCGAGTTCGGTGAGGCGTGGCGCGTTCTCGCCACTCTCGGTGATGACGCGTACGGCGTGGCCGACCCGGATCACCGGGTGGGTGGACCCGCCGTACATACCGGGCAGCAGCCGGGGCCACCACTCGGCGAGCACATCCCGCCAGGGCCGCTCCTCGAACGCGCGCAGGAAGTACCCGATCCAGTCCGCTCCCCGGCGCGTATCGCCCAGCGCCACACGCCAGTTGGCGTCGGTGACGGGGGACACCCGGTCGGGGAAGTCGTCGAGTCTTTCCTCGTACGCGTCCAGCCAGCGGTGCACGGACGCCGACCGGCCGTGCGTGGCCAGGGCCTCGACCACCATCGGGGCGTGGTTGGTCAGGCGCCACTCGTAGATCTCGGGGCCCGAGGCGTGCAGCCGTTCCAGGGCCTCTTCCAGGACACCGTTCGTGTTCGCGTTGTTGGGCATGGCCACGACGCTAGGGCGGCTCTTGCCGTCGCGTATCGGCCGCGCGGACCAGGCACCCCAACTACGGTCCTAGGACCGAGGTCCCGCCCCGTCAGCCCGCCGCCCCGTCAGCCCGCCGCCCCGTCAGCCCGCCGGCCCGCCGGCCCGTCAGCCGAAGGACAGCGCCTCCGGGGAGAGCTGCGGCACCAGGCCCTCCGCCGACGCGCGGGTGAGCAGGCCGCGCACCGCCGCGTAGCCGTCCGGGCCCAGATCGGCGGTGAACTCGTTCACGTACAGAGCGATGTGCTGCTCCGCCACCGCCGGGTCCATCTCCTGCGCGTGCGCGCGGACGTACGGCCGGGACACCTCCGGGTCGTCCCACGCCATACGGACCGACGTACGCGCCGAGTCCGCCAGCAGTTGGAGCGTGTCCGGGCCCAGATTCCGCTTCGCGATGATCGCGCCCAGCGGGATCGGCAGGCCCGTCGTGGACTCCCAGTGCTCGCCCATGTCGGCGAGGCGGTGCAGCCCGTAATCCTGGTACGTGAAGCGCGCCTCGTGGATGACGAGCCCCGCGTCGACCCTGCCGTCGCGCACCGCGGGCATGATCTCGTGGAAGGGCATGACCACGATCCGGCCCACCGCGCCCGGCACGACCTCCGCCGCCCACAGCCTGAACAGCAGGTAGGCGGTGGAGCGTTCGGACGGTACGGCGACGGTCTTCCCGGTCAGGTCGGCGGCCGGCTCGCGGGTCAGGACCAGCGGACCGTTGCCCCGGCCGAGCGCCCCGCCGCAGGGCAGCAGCGTGTACTCGTCGAGGACCCACGGCAGCACGGCGTACGACACCTTGAGTACGTCCAACTCCCCGCGCTCCGCCATGCCGTTGGTGATGTCGATGTCGGCGAACGTCACGTCCAGCTCGGGCGCGCCGGGCACCCGGCCGTGCGCCCAGGCGTCGAAGACGAACGTGTCGTTGGGGCAGGGCGAGTACGCGATGCGCAGGGGCGGGGCGGCGGCGGCGCGGCTCATGGCGACTCCTCGAAGACGGGGCTGAGTTGCTGGAAGGCGTACCGCAGCGCGTCCAGCGCCGGACCGATCCGCCACGCCGAACGGTCGCGCGGGCCAACGGCGTTGGAGACCGCGCGGATCTCGATCACCGGCAGCCCGTACGCGGCGGCGGCCTCCGCGACACCGAAGCCCTCCATGGCCTCGGCGGCGGCGCGCGGGTGACGGGCCGTCAGTTCGCCCGTACGGGAGACCGATCCGGTCACGGTGGACACGGTGAGCACCGGCGCGTGCACGGCGTCCAGCAGGTGCGCGATCCGGGCGGCCAGCTCCGGGGGCGGGTGGTGGACGGTGCGGCCGAAGCCCAGCTCGTCCACCGGGAGGAAACCACCGGGCGTCTCGGCGCCCAGGTCGGCCGCGACGATCGCGTCGGCCACCACCAACGAGCCCAGGGGGGCGAGCGGTTGGAACCCGCCGCCGATACCGGCGGAGACGACCAGGTCGTACGGCGCGGGGGAGAGGGACGCGGAGGCCAGGGCTGTCGCCGTACCGGCCGCCGCCGCCGCGGGGCCGACCCCGGCCGCCAGCACATCGGCGCTCGGGCGGTCGTGGGCGCTCAGGGCGTAACCACCGGGCAGGGCGCGCTCCGTGGCCCCCGCACCGAGCCCGCCCGAGACCGCTTCGGCCTCCGCCGCCACGGCCGTCACGACGAGTACGCGCACGAACGCCTCCCCAACAGGGTCAGGACCAGGGTGAGGACCAGGGTCAGGACTTTGTCTTCAACTCGAAGTTCCAGACTCCGACGACCGCCTTGTCCTTCTCGCTCGTCTCCACGATTCCGAGATTCACGGACTTGATCGTCTCGCCCGTCTGCGAGGCGAAGAACGAACCCGCCTGGATCGTGCGGTAGGTGTCGTTGTTCGGCTCCGCCTCGACCTGCTGTCCGTCGAGGTAGAAGGTCCAGCCGTTGTCCGCGATCTTCGGGTCGACGCCGAAGTGCATCCGGTCGTCCAGGGAGACCGAGATCGTCTTCCTCCCGGACGTGTCGTTGAGGCACGTCGCCAGCTCCGCCTGGTCGTTGAGCGGCTTGCCGTCGTTGTAGCAGGCCGCCTCGGAGTGCACGGAGTCCGTACCGATCGTCACCGTCGCGAGCGGCGTCGGCTTGTCGCAGGCCGAGAGGGCGAGCAGGCCCGCGGACACGGCGCCGAGCGCGACACCGGTCCGGCGAACCCTGGCAGAGATAAACGCAACGGTCATGAGCCGAAGGCTATCGCCCGGCCCGGCTCAGGCGACGCGCGGGTGCGGCGCGCCGTGCCGGGCCGCGCCGAGCAGCCCCCGTACGGAGAACAGCGCCCCGGTCGCCACCAGAGCGGCGGCGACGGACATGCCCAGCACACCGTTGAGCGGCAGCGCGATACCGATCGCGCCGCCCACCACCCAGGACATCTGGAGCAGCGTCTCGGCGCGCGCGAAGGCGGACGTACGGACCTCCTCCGGGACGTCCCGCTGGATGCACGCGTCCAGCGACAGCTTCGACAGCGCCTGACTGAAACCGGCCACCGTGCCCAGCACCGCGATCGTCAGCCCGCTGAAGAACACCGCCGCCAGTGTCGCCGCCGCGAGCGCGAGACCCAGCACGGTCACGATGATCAACTCGGGGGCGCGGGCCTTGAGCCAGGCGCCCACCGCCGTACCGACCGCGTTGCCCGTGCCGGCGGAGACACCCACGATGGCGAGCGAGACGGCGGCGCTCTGCCCCGCCAACGGGTGCTGCCGCAGCAGGAACGCCAGGAAGAAGATCAGGAACCCGGAGAGCGCGCGATGCGCCGCGTTCGCCTGGAGGCCGTTGAAGACGGACGGGCCGACCGTACGCAGACTCGGCCGCTTCTTGCCGGTGCGCGCCACGAGCTGCGCCCTGCGCTCGCCCTTCGCGGAGTCCACCTTCGGCGGCATCGTGAACGCCAGGAACGTACCCGCGACGAAGATCAGGAACGCCCCGTACAGCGGCCACTGCGGCCCGATCTGATGCAGGCCGGCCCCGATCGGGGCCGCCGCGCCCGTCGCGAGCAGCCCCGCGAGCGTCACCCGGGAATTGGCCCGGACCAGCGAGAAGTTCGGTGGTAGCAGCCGTGGCACGACGGCGCTGCGCACGACCCCGTACGCCTTCGACGCGACGAGCACGCCCAGCGCGGCCGGATACAGCTCGAGTCCGCCCGTCGCCACCGCTCCCGACATGGTCAGCGCGAGCAGCGCCCGGGTCAGCATGGCGCCGGCCATCGCGGCCCGGCGGCCGTGCGGGAGGCGGTCGAGGAGGGGGCCGATCACCGGGGCGAGGAGCGTGAAGGGGGCCATGGTGACGGCGAGATAGAGCGCGACGCGGCCACGGGCCTCGTCGGTCGGTACGGAGAAGAAGACCGTCGACGCGAGGGCGACGGTGATCATGACGTCACCCGCGCCGTTCACGGCGTGCAGCTCGATCAGCCTGCCGAGACCGGACTCGCCCGCGCCGTGCGCGTGCGTGGCCTTGCGGATGCCCCTGGCGGTGCCGGTGAACGGCAGATGCAGGGCACGCCCGACCGTCCGGCCCGCTCTGCGGAACGGTCCGGGTCCCTTGGACGACCTGGCGGCTGCCACCCCGTCATACTGCCCCCACTTCGGGCGGGGGAACGCCCGCGACGTCTCTGACGCGCGGACTTCGGCTCCTCTTCTTATTACTTTGCCGAGATTTCACGGCCGCTCAGGTGTCCCCTTCACCGCTGTCTCCCAGCCCTTTCCCGCGCCGTCGCGCGGCCTCCGGGCTGCCCGAACTCCGGGAAAGAGGGCGCGCAGGTGGGCGCCGGGCGACGAAGGGGGTAGCGTGCGTAGCGCGCCACCGGCGGTTGTTCTCGGCCGCGCGCCTCTTCGTCATCCCGCAGAATGGTTGACGGTAGGTGTGCCCGAGAGACGTCGGGCGTGGACGTCGATGCGGCCCTCTGGTCCGCTCCGCCCTCGGCCCGTGCATCGCAAATCGGCCGGCGCACCCGTGAAACGGCGTAGGAGAGAAGCGAGACCTGTGAGTGCTGCGACGACTCGAAGCCGAACCCCCGACCGCCTGTGCGCCGAGGCGGTAGACCTCGCGAGGGCCGCAGCCGAGGAGGCTGCCGCGCCGGGTGTCGTCGGCGAGCATGTGTCGGCGGTGTCCGAGGGCGACCGCGTCGTCACTCATCTGTTCGAATGCAAGGAGATGGGCTACCGCGGCTGGCGCTGGGCGGTGACCGTCGCCCGCGCGTCCCGCTCCAAACTCGTCACCCTTGACGAAACGGTGCTGCTGCCCGGCCCCGACTCCCTCCAGCCGCCCGAATGGGTGCCGTGGAGCGACCGGCTGCGCCCCGGCGACATGGGCCCCGGCGATCTGCTGCCGACCGAGGCCGAGGATCTGCGCCTGGAGCCCGGCTACAGCGGCGAGGACGCGCCCCCGCCGAACTCCGCCGTTCGCGAGGCCGGGCGGGACGCCGTCACCCCGCAGGCCCTGGCCGACCTGGTCGAGGCGGAGGACGCGGAGGAGACGGCCCGCGACGAAGCCGCACCGGTCCCCGGCCGGGGCACCATCGCGGCGGTCGCCGAGGAACTGGGCATGCGCCGGGCCAGAGTGCTGTCCCGGTACGGGCTCCACATCGCGGCCGACCGCTGGGACGAGGCGTTCGGCGCGAAGACCCCCATGGCCCAGGCGGCGCCCGCGCCGTGCGTGTCCTGCGGCTTCCTCCTGCCGCTCGCGGGCTCGCTGCGGCAGGCGTTCGGGGTCTGCGCGAACGAGTTCTCGCCGGCGGACGGCCGGGTGGTGTCGCTGGCGTACGGCTGCGGCGGCCACTCCGAGGCGGCCGTGATGCCGACGCCACCGCGCCCGGCACCGCACGTACTGGACGAACTGGGCGCGGACGCGTTTCCGCTGGGGCCGTCGGGGGAGGACGGCTAGGCCCTGTCCGGCGGATCGCGGATCTTCGGGGATCCGGCCGGCCCGCGACGGCCCGCCGGGCCCCGTCATGGTCGAGTTGCACACCGAGGGCCAGGGGTTACCCGGGCGGGCGGGCGCGCGGGTTGGTGGGTGGGGTGGGGTGGGTGTGTGGTTGGTGGGGTGCGGGCCGCGCGCTCGAGCCCCTGATCTGCCCGTACGGGTGGATTGCGGGCCAATCGTACGGACCGGGGGTGCCGCGACCGCTACGTATGGGGCATGACTGATTCCCTGAGCCGCCGCCTGGCCCGGACTCTGGTGCCCGTGTCCCTGGCGCTGACCCCCGTACTCCTCCCCCTCGGTTTCCTCCCCGGTCCCCTTGCCGCGCGCCCGGCGCACGCCGCCGTGGTCCAGCAGCTCGAAGACGCCCTGTCCACGCTCCCCACCGCCGATGAGGACCGCACCGGGTTCGAGGCCGGGGCCTTCGAGCACTGGAACGAGGGGCAGGACGCGGACGACGGGTGCACGACGCGTGAGGAAGTGCTGATCGCGGAGGCCGTGGAGGCGCCCGAGGTCGGTGCCGGGTGCGAGATCACGGGGGGCAAGTGGCTCTCGTACTACGACAACCAGTCCGTGACCGGCACCGCCGCCCTGACCGTCGATCACCTCGTGCCGTTGGCGGAGGCGTGGGGTTCCGGCGCCAGGACCTGGTCCGCCGCCCGGCGTGAGGCGTACGCGAACGACCAGGCGGTGCCGACGACCCTGGTGGCGGTCACCGCCCGGACGGTCAGGGAGAAGGCGGCCCAGGACGTGGCCGACTGGCTCCCCCTCGCGGGGGACAACTACTGCCGCTACGTCGGGGAGTGGGTGGCCACGAAGCACCGCTGGTCGCTGAGTGTCGACAAGGACGAGCTGGAGACCCTGAAGCTGCTCGCCGACAACGCCTGTGAACGGACAGTCGTGATCTACACGCCGGCGCCCGCGTAGTCCTGGCGCGGCGCCCGCCAGGCCGTGTCTTCGAAGTCCCGCATGCCCCCGCCTGCCTCGCCCCGCCTGCCCCATTGGCCCCCTCACCGCGTCGGCCGGGTGATTCCGGATGCGGCAAATGGTCCGGGTGGGGTGTCCGCGGGCGGGAACCTCGCGCGGGCGTGCGACAACGGCCCGTATGAGACCATTCCTCCCCCGGTCGGCAGGCCGGGGCGCCACCCGACGCCCGCCCGCGCGGGCCCGCGCCTGGACCACCATCGGCCTCGCGTACATCGTGGCCGCCGCATCGGCCCCGATCATCGCCCTCGGGGCCGCCACCGCGACCGCCACCCCGGCCGTCGCCGCCCCGCTCCCCGGCGGTCTGGGCCCCTGTGTCCCGGGCGACTGCCCCGACCCGTACCCGCCGGTCAGCAACGGCCCGATCGCGGGCCGCGACAACGGCATCAACATCTTCGCGGGCGGCGACTACCGCGTACGCGGGCGTGCCGCCGAGGCCGAGGGCCGCCTCGTCGTCCTGGGCGACTTCGACCAGAACAAGAGTGCCGGCGGCAGCGCCGTCTACAACGTCGGCATCGTGGGCGTCGGCTCACGGGTCCCCCCGCCGGACGGCGCGGACTTCCTCACCACGGGCGGCAACGTCTCCGTGGCCACCGGCCAGCGCCTGCTCGCCGAGGGCGGAGTCGTCCGGCACGCGGGCACGGCCACCGGCACCATCGCCGGCACGGTCGTCGCCGACCCGGACGCCGCCGCACCGTACAGCGAGCTGCCCGGCCAGCTCACGACGGCGAGCCAGTGTTACGCGCGCGACGCCACCGGACCCCGGCCCGCCACCGGCACCGCCGTCAACCAGGGCGGCCAGACCCTCTTCACCGGCGACAACACCTCGGCGCTCCAGGTCTTCAACGTCGACTTCGACATGACCACGAGCACCGGTGCCCAGCAGGGCCTCGTCTTCCGGAACATCCCCGCGGGCGCCACGGTCCTGGTCAACGTCCTCGGGACCACCCGCACACTCAGCACGTACAGCGGCGGCATCGCGGACACCGACCCGCTGAACCAGCTCCGCCCGCGCCTGCTGTGGAACTTCCCGGACGCCACGACGGTGAATCTGGCCGGCACCGGCCAGTTCCAGGGCAGCGTCCTGATCGGCAACCCGGCCTCGGAGACCACGATCACGCTGCCGGGTGTCAACGGCCGCTTCTTCACGACCGGTTCGCTCACCCACACCAGCGCGGCGAGCGGGGGCGGCGGCCAGGAGATGCACTCCTACCCGTTCGACGGCGATCTGCCGGACTGCACGGTCCCGCCGGCCCAGGCTCCGGTGACGGTGGTCAAGAAGGACGCGCAGAGCGGTGCGGTGCTGCCGGGCGCGGTGTTCGAGCTGTGGGAGGAGACCAACGGCGTCGCCGGTCTTCAGACCACCGGTGCCACTCCCGACACCCAGGTGGGCGCTTCCTGCACGACCGGCGCCAACGGTGAGTGCTCGAAGACCGTGGACCTCGGTACGTACTACTGGCGGGAGACGGCCGCGCCGCCGGGCTACGAGCTGCCTCCGCAGACGGTCTTCGGGCCGGTGACGCTGACTCCGGCGCAGATCCCGGACGGCGTCAGCATCACGGTCGAGGACGAGAAGACCCCGGTCACGGGTGCGGTGACGGTGGTCAAGAAGGACGCGGAGAGCGGTGCGGTGCTGCCGGGCGCGGTGTTCGAGCTGTGGGAGGAGACCAACGGCGTCGCCGGTCTCCAGACCACCGGTACCACCCCCGACACCCCGATCGGCGCTTCCTGCACGACCGGCGCCAACGGACAGTGCGCCAAGACCGTCGAAACCGGCACGTACTACTGGCGCGAGACGGCCGCACCCGCCGGGTACGAGCTGCCCGCCCCCTCGGTGTTCGGCCCGCTGGTGCTCACCGACGAGAACGCCACCGCCGGTGTCACCGTGACCGCGGACAACCGCAAGTCGCCGGTGCCGCAGAAGGACTCGACCATCAAGGTCGCCAAGACCGACGCGAAGAACGGCAAGCCGCTCGCCGGGGCCGTCTTCGAGCTGTGGCGCGAGTCCAACGGGATCACGGGTCTCCAGACCCGCCCGAACGGCATCGTACCGCCGGACACCCGCACCGGTCCGGGCTGCTCGACGGACCGCGTCGGGGTGTGCGTCTTCGACGACCTGCCGCTCGGGAGCTACTACCTGCTGGAGACGGCCGTACCCGAGGGTTACGTCCTGCCGGCGGACCCGGTGAAGGGCCCGTACGTGATCACCGAGCAGAACGCCGGTGAGACGGTGACGGTCAAGATCGCGAACAAGCGGGGGGAGCCCGGCAAGGGCAAGTAACCCCTCCTACCGAACCGGTGAGGCTCCGGCCTCACCGGTTCGGCGCACTCCGAGGGCGCGGGCGGCCCGCTCCTGATAGCTGTGGGGTCACGGACGTACGCGACGAGGAGGCCGGCAATGAGACGGATCGCGGTGCTGGCCCTGGTGAGCGCGGGACTGGCGGCGGCGCTTCCCGGTACGGCGACAGCGACAGCGACGGCCACGCCCGGACCGACGGCGGCGGCGGAGACGTGCACTGCCTCCACCGGCCCCTACCAGCGGCCCATGGAGGAGTATCTGAAGCGGACCGTGGACGGTGTCCAGTCCCCCGAGGACTGCGCGGCGATCCGCACCTTCCAGCGGTCCGAGTCGATCAACCCCGCCGACGGCTACGCCAACCTCGTCACGTACCGCACGATGACGGCCGTCAAGGCCCGCGCCAACCCCAACGCCGCCGGTGTCTGCCCCGAGCGCTCCTACCGGGTCACGTGCGTCGACCTCGACCGTCAACTCCTGTGGGTCCAGGTCGCGAAGAAGGTCGTCTTCCACCCCGTACCGATCCGCACGGGCCGCGACAACGAGGAGACCCGCACCGGCTGGCAGGCCATCTACTGGCGGGACCGCCACCACGTCTCCACGATCTACGACAACGCGCCCATGCCGTACTCGCAGTTCTTCAACGGCGGCCAGGCACTGCACGGCCGCCCCGACGACCTGTTCGACGGCGGCGGCTCGGCGGGCTGCGTAAACCTGCGCCTCGCGGACGCGGCGACCTTGTGGGACCTGCTGGCGGTCGACGACGCGCTGTACATCTGGGGTACGAAGCCGGGCACGGTCGGCTGAGGGCCTGCCGGCTGTGAGCCTGCCGGCTGTCACCGGCGGATTCGCAGTCGGTCTCAGTCTCAGTCTGTCGGCGCGGACGCGGCGCAGGCGTCGGCGATAGCCCGAGTGTCCCAGTAGAACGGACGGACCTCGGTGATCCGTCCCTCCTTGACCGTGACCGTTTGCAGAATCGGGAAGCTGAGTTCACGGCCGGTCGCACGAGCGCGAGCACGGATTTGAGTGAGTACGACCGCGGTCTCACCGGTGGCAAGAAACTCCTGCTCCACCATGTCGAACGTCTCCCAGACCTGTCCCATGGTGAGAAAGAACCGCGTCAGTCCTTCGTGCCCACGCCAAGTACCTCCGTACGGCAGAGCATCCGCTTGATGCAGCTCGACATCCGACGCGAAGAACGGGGCGAGCAAGTCGAACGAGGCCTCGCCAGGGCCGCCGGCCGCCAGGTACTCGGCCTCAGCCGCGTACATGCCGGTGAGGACTGTTACTGAGTCTGTAGGAGATGACATCGTCATGGCTTCAGCGTGATCAGCGAAGGCGCATCGTGCTCGCGGAAATCAGACATCGTCCTGGGCGCCGTACTCCCTTCGGATCGACGCGGGAGAACATATGCGTACGGATTGACGCGATCATTGAGGACGGTGGTGTGGCGGTGGCACAGCCCGAGTACCGGCTCGACAAGCGGTTCGAACGGGTCCGGGCCAACGCCGAGTTGGCCGCGCTGTTCGAGTGCGAGCCGGGCGGACGGCTGCTCGCCCGGCACTTCGTCTTCCACGACAACGACCAGCCAACGCAGATGCCACGTCAGGCGCGTCGCCGAGAGTTTCACGGCGGCGATGCCGACCGAGGCCGAGGCTGCGACTCTGCGTATCGGCGCCGGGGTCCCGGTGCTGCGGTACACGCGACGGCACATCGCGGACACCGGACGTGTCGTGGAGGTCGCACATCCGATCGTGCGCAGAGGGGACACCACGACTGAGCCCCCGACGCACGTAAGCGGGTCCGCCCGGTGTCCGGTTTCGTCCTCAATCGCCGGACGGGCTTGTCAGGCCGGGCGCGCCGTACTTGTGGTGCCGCCGTGCGCCGCGTGGTGGTGCCGTTCGAGGTAGACGCGGCAGTCGACGGCCTCGCTCAACTCCTCCTCGCCTAAAGCAAGTTGCTCGGCCCACCACCAGGCGTCACACTCCTCGCACTCCGCGTGCGCCTCTGGGATCGCGACACCGCCCGGCGCGTGGACTTCTTCCGCCCGCCGTACGTCCTCGGGACGTGCGTCCCACTGGTCCGCACCCAGATAGGACCGCAGCCGCCACAGCCCGGCGACCGTAGCTCGGTACTCGGCCAGTCTGCCCATGGCGATGTCGAGAACCGAGGCCCCCACTTCCGGTGGCGTCTCGCCGATCATTGCTCGCTCCTCTGCCTAGATGTAGGTGATGTCTTTTCGGTGGTACGGGCGGGCGCGGCCCCGTCGAGGTCCGCAATGCGTCTGGTTGGGCATCAATCCGACTCCTGGTGTAACTGGGCCCACAGGCCGTACCCGTCGGCGGTGACGCCGGACGACTGCGACAGTCGGGCGATGATCAGAGCGCCCGGTCCGTGGGTCTGGAGCATCGGCAGGGGGTGGGCGCCGTCTGCGCTGATGCGTGCGCGTCGGCCGGCGGTCGAGAGGGTGATCTCGATGGCGGCGGAGCACCGGGCGGGTGAGTTGCCGAGGATCGCGATGAACAGTTCATTCGCGATGGCGGGGGCGTCCCTGTGCGTGAGGCGGTCCCCGGTCCACTGGCGGACGCGGACGGCCTCGGCAGGGTGACCCTTGAAGACCAGGCGCCAGGTGTGTCCCGATTCGGACATGACTGTCCCTCGGCTTCCATGGCTATCTGAGTACGGATAATGCTTTTCTGTACTCAGATTGTCGCGCGAGTTGGCGCTGGTCAAGCGGGAGGGGAGAGTATGTGTGTACAGATTGACACGATCATTGAGGACGGTGGTGTGGCGGTGGCACAGCCCGAGTACCTGCGGATCGCCGCTGACCTGCGGCGCCGCATCTCCTCCGGTGAGTACGGGCCCGGCGACCGACTGCCCACGCTTCCCGCGCTGTGCGAGGCGTACCGCGTGTCGGAGACGACGATCCGCAACGCGCTCAGCCTGCTGCGCAACGAGGGGCTGATCGAGTCCAAGGCGCGGGCCGGGACCCGGGTGAGGCCGCAGCCGCCCGTTCACCGCATGGCTGCCGACCGGTATCGCGCCGCTCCCGGTGCCAGGGCCACGCCGTACACCCGCGATCAGGGCATCGGCTGGTCCGAGTACCGGCTCGACAAGCGGTACGAACGCGTCCAGGCCGACGCCGAGTTGGCCGCGCTGTTCGAGTGCGAGCCGGGCGAACGGCTGCTCGCCCGGCACTTCGTCTTCCACGACAACGACCAGCCGACGCAGATGTCCACCAGCTACGTACGCTGGTCCGACGTCGCCGGCACACCCGTGGCGGACCCGATCAACGAGCCCTGGCCGGGCGGCACCCGCGCGCAGCTCGGCGGCCTGGGTATCCACGTCAACCGGGTCACCGAGAGTTTCACGGCGGCGATGCCGACCGAGGCCGAGGCTGCGACTCTGCGTATCGGCGCCGGGGTCCCGGTGTTGCGGTACACGCGACGGCACATCGCGGACAGCGGACGTGTTGTGGAGGTCGCACATCCGATCGTCCGCAGAGGGGACACCACGGTTGTTGACTTCGTCATCGACCTGGACGACTGAACCCCAGTACTCGGTCAGTCTGCCCGCAGCGGAATCCACAACCGAGGCCCCCACTTTCGGTGGCGTCTCGCTGATCATGGCCCGCTCCTCTGTCCACGTGCAGGTGACATCGCGCCGATAAGTGGCTGACGACGCCGCGCAAACTTCCCATAGGAAGTGACTTCCTATGGGAAGTTAGAAGGGTTTGTGGGCTATCGTCAAGGGACATCCGATAGGAAGTACTCGAAGGAGGCCCAGTGCCCGGGACCGTCGCAGGCATGGCCGCCTACCTGAAGGCGCGGATTGACGCGGGAACGCTCAAGGCAGGCGACAAGATCCCCCCGACCCGCTTCCTCATGCAGCAGTTCAACCTGTCCGACAACGCGGTGTACCGCGCCATCGGACTGCTCAAGGCGGAGGGCTACGTCCATTCGCAGCAGGGGAAGGGCGTCTTCGTCATGGACCGGCGCGCGCTCATCTCCGGCACGCGCCGGATCCTGGAGGGGATCACCCAGACTGACGAGACGATTCACCACAAGCACAGCATCCGGGTGGAGGCACCCCCGTGGGTCGCCGGCATCCTGGGCGAGGGAGAGTGCGTGAACCGCGCGCGGACAGTCAACCGGGGCGAAACGATCTTGCAGGCGTCGCAGTCCTGGGTCGGCCTTGATGTCGCCGAAATCGTGCCCGAAGTGGATGAGCCGGAAGCCTGCGACCCGTCGTGGCAGGCGATCTACCAGCAGCGCTCGGGGCAGCCGGTGACGGTTGCCTCCAAGGTTGTGGACGCCCGGATCAGCACCGCTCAGGACCGCGCCGATCTCGGGCTGGACGGGGACCACGCTCTGCTCGTGATGCGCAGCGTCTACGTCACCGGGGACACCGTGATCGGAGTGGGGGAGGGCGTCTACGCGCCCGGACATCCGCTCGCGCTCGCCTGAAGGCCGGGGTTGCCGAAGTCGCCGCACCCGTACCTTCGGGCCGCGCACTGACCGATACGGGAGCGGTACGCGGACGGGGGGAGTCACAGCGGAAACTGGCTGGCCCGCTTTCACCACCAGGACGGCAGCACGACTGGACTGGAGCTGATCACCGATCCGGCCGAAGTACTCAAGGCGTGCCAAGTCCGTGACAGTGCCTGGCACTTCGCTGTTGCGTACGAGGAATTCGCTACGCAGGTACCTTCCGCTGTGTGAGTACCGACTTCCAGCGAGCCCGTGGAGCACTTGGTGTGCGGCTTCGGGAGCTGCGCACCGGGGCCGGGCTGACCGGCCGGCAACTGGCCGCGCGCTGCCACTGGCCCCACTCCAAGGTGTCCAAGCTGGAGAACGGGCGTCAGACGGCGACGCCAGAAGACCTGGACGAGTGGGCCCGTGGCTGTGATGCCCCTGAAGAGGCCGAGGACCTGAAGCGCCGATTGCGGGGGCTGCAGACACACGTTCAATCCCGTCGTCGTCAACTCTCCGCCGGACACGGTCCGATTCAGGAACAGTCGGTGGTCGAGTACCGCGAGACGCAGACGGTCCGGGCCTATGAGGCGACCGTGATTCCGGGGCTGTTCCAAACTCCCGACTACGCACGGGCGTTGCTGACCCACAACGCTGAGATCCACCGGACGCCCCGCGATACGGAGGCCGCCGTACGCGCCCGCATGAGGCGACAAGAGACGTTGTACGAGCCCGGGAAGCGTCACCGCGTCATCGTGTGGGAGGGGGCGCTGCACGCTCGCCCCTGCACCCCCGAGGCGTTGGCCGCGCAGTTTGACCGCCTCGCCGGGCTGATCGGTCTGGACACGGTTTCCCTTGGGATCGTCCCTCTTGGCGCACCCATGGAGCTGACCCCGAAGCATGGATTCTGGATCTTCGATGAGCGGCTGGTCCGGGTGGAGACGATCAGCACGGAGCTACGGCTGGACGACCCGGCCGACGTGGCGCTTTACGGGCGAGTCTGGGACCGCCTGAACAGTGCCGCCGCCTACGGCCCCGACGCTCACCGGGTTCTGGCCCGCGCTCGCCGGCTGCTTGCCGCCGGGTGAGAACCATGGGGAAGATCGTGCGCCGGCGCGAGAAACATCGAGAAACACAGCGGGAGTTGGGGGCGAGTCGGACCTAGCGTCGTTGCCATCGGAACGATGTGGCGAGGGGACGACGATGGCCGCGAGCGAGGCCGACAGCACGAGCGACACGGACGCGTGGCAGCGGGAGTACACGACCTATGCCCCAGCGGGCGAGACGTGCCCCGCGTGCACGAAGCCGATCGGAGTTCTTGAGCGTTGCCGCCGGGGAACGCTGGAACGGCGGTCCGCCTCTGCGGTGGTCGTCTACCGGCACGTCGACTGTGGCGAGGCGTGACCCGTACTCCACGGCGCAGGTTGAGTCAGCATCGCAAGCGTTGGATGCGCTTGTCCTATCGACAGGGTGCGTATGAAGCACATCATCGCCCGAATGTGGAAGCTCATTCGCGGCCCTCTGCAATGGCGTGTTCTGTGGTTCGCGCACGCCAAATTCATGATCGGTGTCACGGGAGTGGTGCGTAACGAGGCGGGGGAAGTCCTGCTCCTCAAGCACCGCATGTGGCCCGCAGACCGGCCTTGGGGACTTCCCACCGGTTACGCGATCAAGAGTGAGGAGTTCGCGCAGACCGTCGTTCGTGAGGTCCGCGAGGAAACCGGCCTCGAAGTCGTCCCGGGTCGGCTGGTGCAAGTGACCAGTGGCTACAAGCTCCGCGTGGAAATCGCCTACGAGGCCCTTCACGTGGGTGGAACTCTCAAGCTCGACAGCTTCGAGATTCTGCAGGCGAAATGGTTCAGTCCGGACGCGCTCCCGGAGGGGATGCAGGAGTCCCACGTCCAACTCATCAAGGCTGGCTCACCGACTTGACGGAACTCGCCCCGAACGAGTCCGTCACCGGCGCCAAGGCAATGGCGACACTGGCGGCGATGCGCGCCGATGTGTCACCGCTGACCGCGAAGCACCCCGCCCATGTGTTCCGGCCCCTCTCGGAAATGCTCAGCCGGTGGGCGGCAGCCGGAATCGACACCACGCCCTTTCATGCCGGTGTCGAAAACGCCAGACGCCGGTACGTCGGGTACGGGTTGGCGAAGATGTTGCCGCTCGACCGCGTGTTGGTGGGCTGCGACTCCTCGCGCGCCGGTGCCTTCGGCGGATTCCATCACCCGGACCAGGGATACCGGCACCTTCAAATGGTGGCCGTCATCACCATGTACGGGCCCATGGAAAGGCAGAATCCCGAAAATCCTGCGCTGGCACTTCTTGACCTGCTGCGCGCGTACGCCCATGACTGCCTTCACTACGGGGCGCGTCGGCGGTACGTGGAAGTGGCGGGCGTCCCTGTCCGTACTCAATACGGAATCAACTACCGCCGCGCAACCGGGCAGTCCTACTCGGCAGCGGACCGGCGCGGAAGCCACCACACGCGCAACGTGGGAATTGTCATGGAAGGCGCGTGCGACAAAGAAGCGCGCGCCGTCACCCGGCAGACGGCGGAACGCTTTGGCGTGGCGGAACCCTCGGACGCTCCCGGCTCCCTCGCCTTCAGGGACCTGACGGGGACGCTGACGGAAGACGACATCCGGCGCGTGGTGGACGTACCGGAAAGCGAAGAGCAGACGCGGTACGGGGCGGCCCTCAGCGGTTACGAGAAGGGCGTCAACCGCCGTTACTCGCACTTCCTTGAGGAGTTCGCCCCCGGGGAAGGGAGTGAGTGCCACACGCGCCTTCTCGCGGCCATCATCAGCGGTGATGTGACGTCGCTGGGGGCATGGCTGGACGATCGGCACGGCCCCGGAACGTTCACGGGCCTGTTCCGCACCCCGGGGTACTTCGAACCTGGCTTGACCGCGTAGGCGGTCTCTCGCCGACCCCGTCCATGCGCGGCGTCGCCGGGTGCCGGTGCCACTCCGTAGGGCGATGGCCCCCTCATCGTGCCAGGATTGCCGGGATGCGGAAGCCGGCACCCCCTCACCATTGCCGTGCCACCCCGATGCGTTCCCGCTTCCGGAAGAAGGAAGCTGGTGTCGAGGGGGTGGGCGATGCCGACAACGCAACCGAGCATTCACAACATGGGTCCGGGTGGCCGGCCGCCAGGCAAGGGCAGCGGCAAGGGCAAGGAGCGTGCCGGTCGGCCGTCGCCGGGGCGGGTGCGGTTTGTGGGTGGGCTGTTGGTCCTGCTGTCGGTGGTACCGGCCGTGCTCTGCTACATCGCGTTCGCCGTGTGGCTGCCCACCGACCGCGAGCGCTACCAGGACCATCAGGCGGCCGAGCCATGTCCCACGCGTGCGACGGAGCAGGTGAAGCGCGACTGCGTGAGCACCTGGCATTTCACCGTCGTCAAGACGGTCGTCAAATCCGGGAAGTCTTCCACCTACGAGGCGACCGTGAAGGACAAGGACTCCTGGCGGGGCGTCGTGGACTTCGGTGACCCGGGACCGCTCCTTGAGCAACTGAAGCCGGGAGATCAGGTCACGGCCGCCGTCTGGCACCGCGAGATCATGTCGCTCAGCAAGGACGGGGTCCGGCAGAACAGCTCCCAGGCGCCCCGTGACGAGCTTGAGATGAACGCCGCCCTCGGCATGCTCGCCGCGTTCCTCGCGGCTCAAGGGTTCGTGTTCGGCGCGGTGCGCGTCGTCAAGCCCCGTGGCTACGAGCCGTTCACCTGGAATCCGTACGGCAAACGGCTGCTCATCACCAGCGTCGTCACCTGCTTCGCGGTGGGGCTCCCGGCCGTGTGGATCGGCGTCGAGTGGTGGATCGTGCCCGCTGTCGGCGTCCCCGTCGTGGGGTACGCGGCGGTGCGGATGTATCACCGTCTACGGCCCCGAGCTACCAGCGGCGCGTAGCAACCCCGCACCCCACCCGAGGCGTGCCGCGCGGTACGTTCGGGCCCGCACACTTACCGATACGGGACCGATGCGGGACCGGTACGCGGACAGAGCGGAGTCACAGGGTGAGCGTCACGACGACCGAGGGGGCCGACCCGTTCGGAACGGCTCGGCTGCGGCGTGCGGTACTGGCCTCGTGGGGTGCGGGGCCCGCCCGCTTCCGGGAGGACGCCAACGCCGAGGAAGACCTCGCGCTCGGCGGCTACCGTGACCGCCTGATCGTCGAGCTGGCGCAGAACGCCGCCGACGCCGCCGCCCGCGCCGGCACCCCCGGTCGGCTCCGGCTCACCCTGCGGCCCGCCACGGCGCGGGAGCCCGCCGTGCTCGTGGCCGCCAACACCGGCGCGCCCCTCGACGCGACCGGTGTCGAATCGCTCAGCACGCTGCGCGCCTCCGCCAAGCGCGAGGGGCACGAGTCCGCCGTCGGGCGCTTCGGTGTCGGCTTCGCCGCCGTCATCGCCGTCAGTGACGAACCGGCCGTCGTCGGCCGGCACGGCGGCGTGCGCTGGTCGCTCGCCGAGGCGCGCGAGCTGGCCCAGGAGGCCGCGCAGGCCAGCCCCGGGCTCGGCGACGAGCTGCGCCGCCGCGACGGGCACGTGCCGCTGCTGCGGCTGCCGCTGCCCGCCGAGGGCAGCGCGCCCGAGGGTTACGACACCGTGGTCATCCTGCCCCTGCGGGACTCGGCCGCGCTCGATCTGGTGGAGCGGCTGCTCGCCGCCATTGACGACGCGCTGCTGCTGACCCTGCCGGGCCTCACCGAGATCGCCGTCGAAACCCCGGACGGCGAACGGGTGTTGAGGCGCGGCGAGCACGGGGCGTATGTGCATGTGGAGGACAGCCGGGCGGACAGTGTGCGGCGCTGGCGGGTCGTCAGTCATCACGGGGTCACCGCGCCCGAACTCCTCGAAGGCCGGCCCGTCGAGGAACGCCTGCGGCCCCACTGGGCGGTCACCTGGGCCGTCCCCGTGGACGACGAGGGCGCCCCGGCCCGTCCCCGTACCGCACCCGTCGTGCACGCCCCCACACCGACCGATGAACCCCTGGGCGTACCGGCCCTGTTGATCGCCTCGCTGCCGCTGGACACCACCCGGCGGCACCCCGCGCCCGGACCGCTCACCGACTTCCTCGTGGAGCGCGCCGCCGACGCGTACGCCGAACTGCTCGGCGACTGGCGGCCGGTGTCCACCGGCACCATCGACCTGGTGCCGGGGCCGCTCGGCAAGGGTGAGCTGGACGGGCTGCTGCGGGCCGCGATCCTGCGGCGCCTGCCGCGCGTCGCTTTCCTCGAACCAGCCGCCCCCAGCGAGGAGTTGACCGCGCTGCGGCCTTTCGAGGCGGAGGTCGTGGAGGGCGCGGGCGCCGACACCGTACGCGTACTGGCCGAAGTACTGCCCACGTTGCTGCCCGCCGGGCTCGAACGGCGTGCGGAACTACGGTCCCTGACGGTGGGCCGGCTGCCGCTCGGCGACGCGATCGAACGCATCGGCGGCGCCGAGCGCGCCCCCGAGTGGTGGCGGCGGCTGTACGAGTCGCTGGCCGGCGTCGACCCGGACCGGCTGACCGGACTGCCGGTGCCACTCGCCAGCGGGCGTACGGCAGTGGGCCCCCGGCGGGTCCTGCTGCCGCTCGCCGACACACCGTCCGACCTGGCCAGGCTGGGGTTGAAGGTGGCGCACCCCGACGCCGCCCACCCGCTGCTGGAGAAGCTGGGCGCGCTGCCCGCGTCGCCGCGCGCCGTACTGACGACCCCGGAGGTACGGGCGGCGGTGGCCGCCTCGATGGACTCCGGGGAGCTGTGGGACGAGGACCTTCAAAACCATCTGGACGCCGAGGAGTTGGCCGAGACCGTTCTCGCCCTCGTACGGGACGCGGACCTGGACGCGGGAGACGAGCCGTGGCTGGCCGCCCTCGCCCTGCCCGACGAGGACGGCGAACTGGCCCCCGCCGGTGAACTCGTCCTGCCCGGCAGCCCGTTCGCCGCCGTCATGCGCGAGGACGAACTCGCCCTGTGCGACGCCGATTTGGCCGAACGCTGGGGCGAACAGCCGCTCGCCGCCTGCGGGGTGCTGGCCGACTTCGCCCTCGTACGCGCCACGGACGTCGTCCTGGATCCCGACGAACTGGAGCCCCGCGACGGCGACTTCGCCGAGCCCGACGATCCCGGTCTCCTCGACGCCGTCGACGTGTGGTGCGAGGACGTCCTGGACCGGCTTCCCGAGACGCCCGTGCCGCCGGTCGCCACCGAGATCGTGGCCGTACGCGATCTGGACCTGGTGGACGACGACGCCTGGCCCCAGGCGCTCGCCCTGCTGGCGAAGCCGCCGCTGCGGGACGCGCTGATCGCGCCGGTACGGGTCCTGCTGCCCGACGGCACGACCGAGAGCGTGCGCTCGTACACCGCCTGGTGGCTGCGCGACCACCCCGTGCTCGACGGGCGCCGCCCGGCCGGACTGCGCGCGGCGGGCGGCGATCCGCTGCTGGCCGGGCTGTACGACTCGGTGGACGCCTCCGGCTTCGAGGACACCCAGGTGCTGCGCGCCCTGGGCGTACGGACGTCGGTCGCCGCGCTCCTCGACGAACCCGGCGGCGCGGCCGAGCTGTTGGGACGGCTGGCCGACCCGGACCGCGAAGTGACGGCACGTCAACTGCACGCCCTGTACACGGCGGTCGCCGAGCTCGACCCCGAACAGGTCACGCTGCCCGACGAGTTGCGCGCCGTCGTGGACGGCGAGGTACGGATCGTGGACGCGGCGGACGCCGTGATCGCGGACGCGCCCGACCTGCTGCCGCTGACCGCCGGAGTACCGCTGCTGCCGGTCGCCCCGGCGCGCGCCGCCGATCTCGCGGAGCTGTTGCAGGTCGCCCGGCTCGGCGAGAGCGTCACGGCGGAGGTGACGACGCGGGGTGAGGAGTACGAGGTCCCGGAGTCCGTCCACGTACTGCTCGGCGCGGGCACGCCCGACACGTACACCGAGCACGAGCAACTGGTCGCGGGCGGCGTGGAGCTTCACTGGCGGCGCACGCCGGACGGCACGGTCCACGCGTCCACGGTGGAGGGCGTCGCCGCCGGGCTGGCGTGGGCGGCGGGCCAGTGGCCGCGCCGCTTCGAGGTGGCCGCGCTGCTGGAGGACGCGTCGCGCACGGAGGAGCTGGCGCGGGACCGCTGGTTCGACTGAGGACTGCGCACCGCGATCGCCCACGCTTGCGACGGAAGGTGCGATCTTCACGAAAGTCGCACCTTCTGTACAACCATTCCCTCCTGACTCTCGTCTTACAGGTGAGCCAACAGGGCTCACTGACAAATGGGGAAATGCATGCGAATCCGTGCCACTGTTGCCGTCGCGACCGGTGCCCTGGCTCTGTCCGCCCTCGCCGTGCCGGCCACCCAGGCCGCACCCGCGGACGACCGTCCCGGCGTGCCGGCCTACGGCTCCGCCACCCACCAGGACGCCGCGCCGAAGGGCAACGCCAGGGCTGCCGCCGAGGCCCCGGTCATCACCAAGGCCGTGGTCAACGGCGGCAAGCCCATCGCCATCGGCACCACGGCCGTCAAGAAGGTCAAGGTCTCGATCACCGCGTCGCACCCGTCCGGCATCGCCGACGCCGACGCGATCATCTGGCTCGGCTCGAGCGTCGACGACCCGGATGCCTTCGGTTTCGGAGCCACCGCCCCGTTCAAGTGCACGGCCGCGAGCGCCACCACCTCCACCTGCACGCAGAACATCGAGATCGATCCGATGTGGCTCATCAACAGCGACACCAGGACCTGGAACGTCGGCGTCTGGACGCAGGCGAACGACGAGTACAGCACCCAGAACGACAAGTTCACCAAGACGAGCCTCCAGCGGCTCTCCAGGCTGGACGTCAACGCCGCCCCGGAGCCCGTGAAGAAGGGCAAGACGATCACGGTCACGGGCAAGCTGTCCCGCGCCAACTGGGAGACGGGCACCTACAAGGGCTACGCCACCCAGTCCGTGCAGCTCCAGTTCCGTAAGAAGACCAGCTCCACCTACAGCACGGTGAAGACGGTCAAGACCTCCACCACCGGCACGCTGAAGACCACCACCAAGGCCACGGTGGACGGCTTCTGGCGCTGGAACTTCGCCGGCACGTCCACGACCCCGGCGATCATCCCGGCGGGCGACTTCGTCGACGTGAAGTGACGTAACCGGTAACCCGTAACCCGTATCCGGTAACCGCTCGAACGGCCCGCACGAAGGACCCCGCGCACCCCGCGCGGGGTCCTTCGCCGTCCCGGCACGAGATGCGGATCAACGCGAGCAGATCAGGAGCCCGCCCAGGCAGGTGATCTCGAACGCTCCCCGCCGTCGGATATGGTCTTCGAGGATTCCTCGCGCTCGCTCGATGGTCTCCTCGAACGGCACGTCGTGCTGGTCCGCCCAGGCCCGGTAGGAAGCCATATGGGCGATCACGGGACCGGGTTCGCGTACGGCGATCGTGCCGGGCAGTTCGATCGTCTCGATCCTGGTGAATGCCTCGCCGAGCAGTGTCGGCGCCTTCTCCAGGGAGAACCGGGCACTGAGTGAGATCCGAGCCGGACCTTTCTCGATGCCGAGAACGTCGCCTGCGGCTTGTTCCCACAGGTGGTTGAGCTCTGCCTTGTCGCGGTCGCTGTTGGTCGAGGCGACGACGACGCCGTCCTGGGTCGTGATGCGGGACAGTTCGCTGATCGCCCTGGGGATGTCGGCGGCGTGGTAGAGCATGTGGAGCGCCAGGGATGCCTCGATGCTCGCGGGCCGCAGCGGAAGGTGGCCGGCGTCAGCGACGGCGACGGGGCCGGGTACGCCGCCCAGGATGCCCAGTGAGACGTCGAGGCCGAGCAGGCTGAGGTCGGGGCGGTCCTGCCGGATCCGCTTGATGAACTTTCCGTTGCCGCATCCGATGTCCGCGACAGTTCCGCGAGTGTGCTGAAGCTGCCGGACGACGAGGCCGGGTAGGTCGTGGCGCGGTGTCTGCCACTGGTACAGCGACTGACGGGCCGCGAGGTCGTGTTCTGTGTTGTACGCGCTCCTGGTCAGGACGGTGCGGTCGGTGACGGCGGCGTCGTGCGTGGCGGAGAAGTCGGTCACGTCAACGGCTCCGAAGGTCGGCGGCGGGGAGTGCCGCAGGTGTGGCGGTGCTCTTGATGCGCTCGCACAGTCGGGTCATCTGCGGCGATCCACGGTACTGTGCGCTCCTCAACTCGCGGCCCAGCGCTCCGAGTCGCGTAACGATGCTGGCGGAGAGCCCGCCCGGCGGCCGCGATGACGTACAAGTCCGTTGTCTGCTTGGGAATTGCCGGCCGCAGCACCGTCTGGGAAGTCGGCTCACCGACTGATCCGACGAGACCTCACGAATGCACCGTCGCACTTGAATTCATCTGCCTCCATCCGGCGGAACCGGCCGGTTCCGCCGCCGTTCCCGGCCAAGGCGGGGACGCAATACTGCGTCCCCGCCACCTGGATGCGTGCGAATGGCCGACTTGGGCACGTTCCTAGTACTCCAGCCGTAGTTGGTGATCTTCATTCCTGTGTGGCTTGTCGTCGGTAGTGGCTGGCTTGGGATCGGGCCTGGTGGCGGCGTCGCCAGTTCGACCAACCGAGTCGGTGGGCTGTGTCGTGGACGGGTCGGACGACGAGGGTGATGAACAGGCGCTGGATCTCGTTGCAGGTGAGCGGAATGAGGGCATCGGGTGCGGGGCGGGTGTCTGCGTGGACGACGGCGAGGAAAGCGTGCGCGAGCATGGCGAGGGTGACCCAGCGGGACCAGGAGGTACAGCGGCGGACCTGGTGCTCGTCGAGTGCGGCCAGGCCCTTGCCTGACTGGAAGAACTCCTCCACCCGCCATCTTGATCCGGCGACTCTGACCAGCACGGTCAGCGGCACGGACGCGGGCGAGTAGCAGCGGTAGTAGGCGAGTTCGCCGGTGCCGCGGTTACGGCGGATCAGTAGCTGACGACTCCCGGGGCGGGGGTCGGGGAGGTCGGTGACTGCCCAGTTGTAGACGCGGTGGCCCTTGGCCCCGGCCCCTGTGGAGAGCTTCTGCCAGGCCCGCTTGGGCACCTTCTTGGCCAAGATGTCCGCACGGAACTTCCCCGCACCGGTGGTGACTTCGTGCGAGCAGGCCACCGCGAGGACGTAGCCGGTGTCGCGTTCCTCCAGTGCGGTTCGCAGCTTCGGGTTGCCGCCGTAAACCTCGTCGCCGGCAACCCATGCGGCCTGGTAGCCAGCGTCCAGGAACCGGACGACCATACGAGTGGCCAGCTCCGGCTTGGTGGCGAAGGTGGTTTCCTCGGCAAGGTTCACGGCGCGGCAGCGGTCGGGGTCGGAGGTCCAGGAGCGCGGAACGTAGAGTTCCCGGTCCACTGCGGCGTGGCCGCGCTTGCCTGCGTAAACCAGGTAGACGGCGACTTGGGAGTTCTCGATCCGGCCGGCAGTACTGGTGTATTGGCGCTGGACGCCGACCGTGCCGGTGCCCTGCTTCACATCGCCGGTCTCGTCGACGACCAGCACCGCCCGGTCGTCGTGCACGCCCCGCGATCCGGCCCATCAGGCCCTCGAACGCGTCCCGCCAACGGGCGGGTTTTCTGCTGTGACCTGCGGCCACCGTCTCTTCGTCAGTCCACACAACTCACGATGATCAACGGTGGCCGCACCCGTCTCCACAACGCGTCAGGGTCGCGCAGTTCCGGCTGCCGTCCTGAGTCAGGAGGACATGTGCAACGTGGTGAAGTCTGGTGGGTGGAGTTCGACGAGCGGCGGCTGGTCGTACTGCTGGCGGCAGACGACGCGTCCAGGATCCGGGCGATGCAGGTCGTCACTCCTGCGGGCGTCGACATCAGCGGTCTGGGCGTCGAAGTGCAAGTAGGTGCCATGGAAGGACTGCCCTTTGAAGGCGTGCTGCGGTTCGCGTTCCCGCGCCTGGGCTTTACCCCCTGCACGTGGCTGACCACCGTGTCCCGGGACGACCTGATCGAGCGGGCGGGCGTCTTGTCCTCCGCGAAGCTCAGCGAGATTGAGGACGCCCTCCGTCTCGGCGAACAGGCGAAGGAACGGACCCCGGCGACAACCGCGAAGCTCAGCAAGATAAGGGACGCCCTCCGTCTCGGTGAACTCGGGTAGGCGGAGAGGCGCCACTCACCATCGAGATCACGATCTACGCCTGGAGTACTAGCCCCTGCCACACCGGGTTGGTCAGCCCGAGAGTTGCTGCGCCTCTTCAAGCCCGGACTCAATGGAGTTCGGTAGTGTCATTGGTGCTGACCATCCGCCCGCCAGACGACTACACCATGCTTCGCGATGTAGCTCAGCGGAATCTTTGGGTTATTAAGGTGTGGGCGAGCTCCGCCATCCCGAAGAGACTCTATCTGATTGCGTAGCTTTACTTCCCATCTTGAAAAGTAGTCCGCCTCTAGCTTCGAAGGCTGAATTTCGTAGATCATTTCCGGTGTTGATTGCTCAAATATCGCAATGAGCCAGAGGTGGACTTTTCTGTATCTGTCGATATTTTCCAGGGTGAGTGTGTGCTCCGTAGTTACAGAAAGCGAGCTTTTACGTTCCCCTTTTGTGCTGATTCGCGCGACCGTTTTGATTTCGTACTCTCGATCAAAAGCATCCAGGGCATCGTTACCTGTGCGCCCGCCACCCTTTTTGAGATTAAACAGCTCAAGGAGTAGTAGTTCTTTGTAGCCGCCATCATCGAATACGTTATGAATTCGGCGTTTGGATGCGTGCCTCTGAAGTTCCAGTCCGAGCTGCACGATGTCTTGAATGTCGCCGTGCGGCCGCAGGAAGGAGTTCTGGAGGTCTGTAGGCGGGTGTTCTGTTGATGGATGGTCAGTCACATCGGAAACGTTCGCCCGCCATTGGCGGAAAGTCTACAGACTATGAGTAACATGTCAGGTGGAGATAAAGTCCACCGAGCACGCCAAGTTGCGCATAAAGGTGACGTCGATCTGCTATCCCTTCATGCGCTGCAAGCGGCCAGATTTAGTCTCGACAGTCCAGCCTCCTTCCGTGAGTGCGGCGGTGACGACGCTGAGATCGATCTCGTTCAGGCGCCAACCCTCGCGGATGCCCGTTCGGAGGAGCTCAAGGTACAGGTGGCTGGGGGTTGCGGGGTTGGCCGCTGCAATGGCGCGAATTCGTGTTCCAACGAGATCGGCGTCAACATGCCGCAGGGCGGCAACCTCCTCCTGCTTCTCTGATGCCTCCATCGTGATGACTAGATCCAGAGTAGCCACGTGCTCGAATCCGGATGCCAGCCCTTTGACAGATCGCTGCCCCTTGTTGAGTACTACCAGCGCGTCCGGGGTGATTTGCAAGCCGGCTGAAGAAATTGCGCGCTGGACCAAGGCCCAGACTTCTCCGGACGAGTTACCGAACACCATGCTGACCTTGCCGCCCGGTTTCAGGATTCGCCGGCACTCCGAAAGTGCCTGCGAGAGCATCTGCTCATAGCGATCGGCGGTCCTTGCCCCCTTGGTTCCACGACGATCCACCACGGCCTCCCGCTGGACGTCGCTGAACCCATCCAGCCACGCCTCTTGGAAAAGTGCCATGTCGGCGTAGAAAAGGTTCGACCCGAAGGGCGGGTCAGTGAAAACATAGTCCACGCTGTTGTCCGGCAGTGGGATTTTTTCTGCGCTACTTACTTCGTAGGTGACCTGGGGGGAATCTACTCCCTCGGTTCCTGCGTAGATTTTCCGAGTCCCGTGGATCCACTCATCGGACTTGAGAGCCGCCGAGGCTTTCCGGAGAAAGAGGTCGTACACGTTCCACTCGTAGAATACGGAAGCCACATAATAGTTCGCATTGGCTGCGTTGAGAGGCCTTGCCTTAGACCATTGATAGCGCTTTGATGCGCGTGTCAAGCATGCAGTGAAGGAAAAGAGTAGCTTACTCCTTATTCTCCTGTCCTCGGTCTCGACAATTCGCTTATGCAGCGTGGTGAGAACAGCAAGGTTCCGCTCGGAGTAATAGGAGGCGATCGAGGTCATGCCGCTCTTGCCGAGCGCCGAAGCCTTATACATCTGGCGATCGGGGGTGATTTCTACCTTGGGATACGCGAGCGACTTCACGTCGAACGATGGAGGATTCTGGGGCTGCTGCTCGATTTGTGTGGGGCTACAGGAGCAGCTCACGTAGTCCAGGACCTGCTGCTCACCTACGCGGCGATCCCTACTGGATACGGCGGATCGGCAATGAGGACAAGCCATCTTCGGCTTATCCCAGCCCGCAGCCTTGAGTGAGTGGTAGTAGTTGACAGGCTTCTTGCACTCGCGGCATTCAATGGTGAAAGACCAGACGGACTTCGTGAGCTCAGCCTCGGATTCGCATCTGGAGCACTTAACCTTATAGAGGTTGCCGAGGCTCCTCTTGGATGCTTCGACTACTTCCTGGGCATGCTTTTGAAATTGATCGGGGGGTACTAGATTTACGTAATTACTTCCGATGTGTTGGCCCAGAACGCTGATGTCAAACAACTTGGCAGTTCGCCCGAGCATGGCCGCAGCCACGCCAGTCATTCCTGAGCCGGCGAATGGGTCAACGATCGTGTCGCCTGGCTTGGAGTACGCCTCGATGAAGGGCGTGATGGCGGGAACGGGTACCTTCGTCAGGTAGGCGTGTGCCATATACGCCGGATCACTCCTGCCTACGGCAAGTTCCTCCGGCACGCGAGAAGTGTTACTCATAGTCTGTAGCCTCGTGGTCTGAGTGGATCTAGTGTCCGGAGCATCATGACTACGCACGGTGCCAAGGCGAGTGCCCCAGAGCATCGGCTGGTTTTTGGTAGGCGGGTCCGCGCGCTGCGGGAGCAGCGTGGCTATTCGCAAGAGGCTCTGGCTCATGCAGCAGGCCTGCACCGCACATACGTGTCAAGCCTCGAACGAGGCAACCGCAACGTCGGGTTGGACAATATTGTCGCGTTGGCCCAGGCCCTCGACGTTCCGGCGGCGGTACTGTTGCAAGAGGTCTGACGATGCGGCACCACTTCCTCGCCCTCACCAAATAATGATGCTCGGTCGCCGTCGGGTCGCGGTGTGCAGTTGCCGCAGAGTCTCATTGGGCCTACTCCCATCGGCACAACATTCGCTCAGATCCCCGCAGTGTAGTGCGAAGCGCTGCCCCGAAGGTCTGGGCTCACTCAGGCTTATTGCCACCGCAGAACCCAACGGCACTGATCTAGAGCCTCAGCCCGAAGCGGTCGCCGCCATCCACCTGGCGACCGGCTCCGTGGCCTGATCGCCGCCCCCCGTCGTCTACACCGGGTACTTCCGGTCCACCAGCCGCCAGGCCACCTCCAGCAGCACCCCGCCCACCGCCGCGATCGCGACCGCCGTCCAGGGCATCGTCGTGCCCACCAGCTTCAGGGCGAAGAAGTGCTGGAGCGCGGGGACGGCCAGGACGAGCAGGAAGCAGAAGCCCATCGCCACCACCAGGCCCACCCGCCACCAGGTGTACGGGCGGGCGATGATCGCCAGGACCCACATCGAGACCAGGAACAGCGTCAGCGTCGCCGCGCTCGTCTCGGCGGAGAGTGAACCCGGTCCGCTGTAGTGGGAGCGGGCCAGCATGTACGTCGCGAACGTCGTGGCGGCGGCGATGATGCCGCTGGGGATCGAGTAACGCATCACCCTGCGTACGAAGTTGGGCTTGGCGCGCTCCTTGTTCGGTGCCAGGGCAAGGAAGAACGCCGGGACGCCGATGGTCAGTGTGGAGATCAGCGTCAGATGCCGGGGGAGGAACGGATACTCCACCTGCGTGCACACCACCAGGATGGCCAGCAGCACGGAGTAGACGGTCTTCGTCAGGAACAGCGTCGCCACGCGCGTGATGTTGCCGATGACGCGGCGGCCCTCGGCCACCACCGAGGGCAGCGTGGCGAAGCTGTTGTTCAGGAGCACGATCTGGGCGACCGCGCGCGTCGCCTCCGACCCCGACCCCATCGCGACGCCGATGTCGGCGTCCTTGAGCGCGAGGACGTCGTTCACACCGTCGCCGGTCATCGCGACCGTGTGGCCGTGCGACTGCAACGCGCCCACCATCTCCCGCTTCTGCTGCGGGCTGACCCGGCCGAAGACCGAGGCCGAGTCGAGCGCCTGCGCCATCTCCTCGCGGTCGCCGGGCAGTTGGCGCGCGTCCACGGTGCGTTCCGCGCCCGGCAGGCCGAGCTTCGCGGCCACGGCGCCGACCGAGACCGCGTTGTCACCGGAGATCACCTTCGCCGCGACGTCCTGATCGGCGAAGTACGTCAGGGTCTCGGCGGCGTCGGGCCGCAGCCGCTGTTCCAGGACGACGAGGGCGGTCGGCACCGCGCCGTTTGCCACGTCGGGGGCGTCGAGCGCGACGGCGCCGTCGACGCGGGTCAGCAGGAGCACCCGAAGGCCCTGCTGGTTGAGGGTGTCGATCCCGTCGAGGGTGGGGTCACCGGCCGGCAGCAGGACGTCGGGCGCGCCGAGGAGCCAGCTCGTGGGGCCGCTCTCCCCGTCGAACGTCGCGCCGCTGTACTTGCGGGCCGAGGAGAACGGCAGCGCCGCCGTGGCGCGCCACCCCGACTCGTCCGGATACGCGTCGATGATCGCCTGGAGGCTGGCGTTGGGCCGGGGGTCGGACGCGCCGAGGGCGCCGAGCACCCTGCGTACGTACGCCTCGTCCGCACCGCCCAGCGGACGCAGCTCGGTGACGTCCATCCCGCCCTCGGTGAGCGTGCCCGTCTTGTCGAGGCAGACGACATCGACCCGGGCCAGACCCTCGATCGCCGGCAGCTCCTGGACGAGGCACTGCTTGCGCCCGAGCCGGATGACGCCGATCGCGAAGGCGACGGAGGTCAGCAGGACCAGGCCCTCGGGGATCATCGGGACGATGCCGCCGATGGTCCGGGCGACGGAGTCGTTGAAGGCGTTCTGCTTGACGAATAGCTGGCTGATGATCAGCCCGACGGCTGTCGGGACCATCATCCAGGTCACGTACTTGAGGATCGTGCTGATGCCGGTGCGCAGCTCGGACTGGACGAGCGTGAACCGCGAAGCCTCCTCGGCGAGTTGGGCCGCGTACGCCTCCCGTCCCACCTTCGTCGCCCGGAACGCGCCGCCGCCCGCGACGATGAAACTGCCCGACATGACCGTGTCGCCGGGGCGCTTGAGCACCGGGTCGGCCTCACCGGTGAGCAGCGACTCGTCGACCTCCAGATTGTCGGCCTCGACGATGTCGCCGTCCACGACGACCTTGTCACCGGGGCCCAGCTCGATGACATCGCCGAGGACGATCTCGGAGGTCGAGATCCCGGCCGTGACGCCGTCGCGCCGTACGACGGGCTTGGCCTCGCCGATGACCGCCAGACCGTCCAGCGTCTTCTTCGCGCGCAGCTCCTGGATGATGCCGATGCCGGTGTTCGCGATGATCACGAAACCGAAGAGGCTGTCCTGGATCGGCGCGACGAACAGCACGATCGCCCAGAGCACCCCGATCAGCGCGTTGAACCGGGTGAAGACGTTGGCGCGGACGATCTCGACGGTCGAACGGCTGCTGCGTACGGGAACGTCGTTGACCTCGCCCCGCGCGACCCGCTCGGCGACCTCCGCCGCGGTCAGCCCCGTGGCGACACCGGCCGACGCGGGCAGCTCCATCGGATGGACGGGATCCAGCTCCGCACCCGCGTCGATGGAGGGGCCGCGTGGCTCGCCGTCGCTGGTGTCGATCTTCGCCCGCTGAGTCATGAGGTCGACGTTACGGCCGCAGCGGGGCGTTCACCCGCCGAGTGGGTGGAAGATCCCTCCGAGGTACGAGGCGTCGTGACCACAAGTCGTCCCAGGGCATTACGGCGCGGGGTCCACGGGGCCCACGGGGTCCATGGTGGCTTTCGCGCGCTTGATGGCCGCGTCGCGCCGGCGGACGTACCAGATACCGATCAGGCCCAGCCCCGCACCGGCCAGACAGGTCCACACCCACCACAGGTGTCCGTGGTCGTCGAACCAGCCGTAGAACGGGAGCTGCACAAGGAAGAGGGCGAACCAGATGACGGTGCCGCCGACGATGGTCGGGACGATCGGCCCCTCCAGGGGCTCGGGTGCCTCGTGCGTCGGGGTCCATTTGGCCATGGGGGCAGTCTATGCGGCGGCCTCTGGCCTGGTGGGGCGCGGTCCGCGCACGGCTCTACGCGCGGAGATAGCGATCACCGGGCCATCTGTTCATACTGAAACGGTTTTGCGAATGGCCCGTTCCGCATGGCCGGTTCCATTCGTTCGAACATCCCGTGATCACGACGACTGAGGTTGCGCATGCCCGTCCAGGACAAGGCCACCGCCCCGGTCGCCATCGACCGCTTCTTCAAGATCTCGGAGCGCGGTTCCACCGTCGCCCGCGAGGTGCGCGGCGGCTTCGCCACCTTCTTCGCGATGGCCTACATCATCGTGCTGAACCCGATCATCCTCGGCAGCGCGAAGGACATGCACGGCCACCAGCTCGACAGCGGTCAACTGGTCACCGCCACCGTGCTGACCGCCGCCTTCGCCACCCTCCTGATGGGCGTCATCGGCAACGTGCCGATCGCGCTCGCCGCCGGGCTCGGCGTGAACACGGTCGTCGCGCTCCAGCTCGCCCCGAGGATGAGCTGGCCCGACGCGATGGGCATGGTCGTCCTGGCCGGTTTCCTGGTGATGCTGCTGGTCGCGACCGGGCTGCGGGAACGGGTGATGAACGCCGTACCGACCAGCCTCCGCAAGGGCATCGCCATCGGTATCGGCCTGTTCATCATGCTGATCGGCCTGGTCGACTCGGGCTTCGTCTCCCGTATCCCGGACGCCGCCCACACCACCGTGCCGCTCCAGCTCGGCTCCGACGGCCACCTCAACGGCTGGCCCGTGCTCGTCTTCGCGCTCGGCGCGCTGCTCACGCTCGCGCTGATCATCCGCAAGGTGCCCGGCGCGATCCTGATCTCGATCGTGACGATGACGGTCGTCGCGCTCGTCGTGGAGGCGGTCGCCAAGGTGCCGAGCTGGGGTCTGACGACCCCGAAGTGGCCGGGCAGCCCCGTCGACACACCGGACTTCGGGCTCGTCGGCGATCTCAGTCTCTTCGGCGGATTCGGGAAGGTCGGCTTCGTCACCGGTGTTCTCTTCGTCTTCACCGTGCTGCTGTCCACGTTCTTCGACGCGATGGGCACGATCCTCGGCATCGGCGACGAGGCGAAGCTGATGGACGAGAAGGGCCGGCTGCCCGGCATCAACCGGGTGCTGTTCGTGGACGGCATCGCCGTCGCGTCCGGCGGCGCGACCTCGTCCTCCGCCACCACCTGCTTCGTGGAGTCCACGGCGGGCGTCGGCGAAGGGGCGCGGACCGGACTGGCGTCCGTCGTGACGGGCACGCTGTTCTCCCTGGCGCTGTTCCTCACACCGATCGCGACGATGGTCCCGTCCCAGGCGGCGACGCCCGCGCTGCTGGCGGTCGGCTTCCTGATCCTCGCCGGATCGGTCAAGGACATCGACTGGAGCGACTTCACCGTCGCCGTTCCCGCGTTCCTGGCGATGGTGATGATGCCGTTCACGTACTCGATCACCAACGGCATCGGCATCGGCTTCATCACCTTCAGCCTGCTGCGGCTGGCGGCGGGCCGGGGCCGTGAGGTGCCGGTGGCGATGTACGTCGTGTCGGCCGTGTTCGTCTTCTACTACGCGATGCCGGCGCTGGGTCTGACGTAAGGCCGAAGCCGCGCGCCTTCGAGGGCTGTCACGCGGCGCCGTAGAACCTCTCCGTCTCGTCGACGGACGCCTTGAAGCGTTCGTCGAAATCGTCGCGCGTGAGCGTCCCGACCACGTAGTCCTGGACGCTCATTCCGCGTCTGGCGGCATGCTCCCGAAGCCGGTCGAGCAGCTCACCGTCTATCCGCAGGCTGAGCACTGTCGATCCCATACGGACCAGGGTCGCGGGCGGGTGCGGGGCGGTGGGTGACTTTCCGCGATTTCGTCACTCGTACGAGTGAGCTACCCGCGCTCGATGTGTGGGATCTGTGCGACCTGGTGAGGTGGGGCGTTTTTCTATTTTCCTTAGCTTAGGTAATGAGTTACGCTAAACAACATGCCTGACCTATCCCACGGCGGCGCGGCCGACGACGCAGCCGACGCGGCCGCTGTGAACGCACTCCGCTCCGCCGTCATGCGGCTGAGCCGGCGCCTCAAACACCAGCGCGTCGACGAGTCGCTGAGCCCGACCGAGATGTCGGTGCTCGGCACCCTCGCCCGCTGCGGCTCGGCCACCCCCGGCGAGCTGGCCCGCAAGGAGCACGTACAGCCGCCGTCCATGACGCGTATCGTCGCGCTGCTCGAGGCCAAGGGCCTGGTCAAGCTGGAGCCGCACCCCGACGACCGCCGGCAGAAGGTGGTCACGTCGACCGAGCAGGCCGAGGCCATGCTAGAGGAGAGCCGCCGCAGGCGGAACGCCTGGCTGACCGCCGTGGCGGAGGGCCTGGACGACGACGAATGGTCCAAACTCCGCGCCGCCGCGCCGGTGCTGGAGAAGCTCGCACATCTGTAACCGACCGCCCGCAGCCCCTTGCCCGCAGCCCGCAGGTCGTAGCCGCTTGTACAAGCACGTCGTCAACGCCGAGGAGGCGAACCAACTTTGAGTACGGGATCCGGAGCAGACTCCGCCCCCGCACCGACCACCCCCGAACCCCCCGCGAGCATGTTCAGCTCGCTGAAGATCCGCAACTACCGCCTGTTCGCCACCGGACAGGTCGTGTCGAACACCGGCACCTGGATGCAGCGCATCGCCCAGGACTGGCTGGTGCTCACCCTCACCGGATCCTCCACGGCAGTCGGTATCACCACGGCCCTGCAATTCCTGCCGATGCTGCTTTTCGGCCTGTACGGCGGCGTCATAGCCGACCGGTGCAACAAACGCACCCTGCTGCTCGGCACTCAGGCCGCCATGGGAATCACCGGTCTCGCGCTCGCCGCCCTCACCCTCAGCGGCCAGGTCCAGGTCTGGCATGTGTACGCCACGGCCTTCGTACTCGGCCTGGTCACAGTGGTCGACAACCCGGCGCGGCAGTCGTTCGTGCACGAGATGGTCGGCCCGGACCAGCTCCGTAACGCCGTCAGTCTGAACTCCGCCAACTTCCAGTCCGCCCGGCTCGTGGGCCCGGCCGTCGCCGGTGTGCTGATCACCGCCGTCGGCAGCGGCTACGCCTTCCTCCTCAACGGACTGTCGTTCATCGCCCCGCTCACCGGTCTGCTGCTGATGCGCACCTCGGAACTGCACAAGGTCGAGCGCACCCCGCGCGGCAAGGGCCAGTTGCGGGAGGGGCTGCGTTACGTCGCGGGCAGACCCGAGCTGATCTGGCCGATCGTGCTCGTCGGATTCATCGGCACCTTCGGCTTCAACTTCCCGATCTGGCTCTCCGCCTTCACCGACGACGTCTTCCACGCCGACGCCGGTACGTACGGCCTGCTCAACACCCTGATGGCGATCGGCTCCCTGATCGGCGCCCTGCTCGCCGCCCGCCGGGGCACCTCCCGGATGCGGCTGCTGGTCGCGGCGGCGGTCCTCTTCGGAGTGCTGGAGATCGTGACCGCGTTCGCGCCGACGTTCTGGCTCTTCGCGGCGCTGCTCGTGCCGGTCGGCATGTGCGGCCTGACGGTCAACGTCACCGCCAACTCCAGCATCCAGATGACCACGGACCCGGCCATGCGAGGCCGGGTGATGGCGCTGTTCATGATGGTCTTCACGGGCGGTACGCCACTGGGCGCCCCGCTCGTCGGCTGGGTCACCGACACCTACGGAGCCAGGGTCGGCTTCGCCTCCGGCGGCGTGGTCGCCGCGCTGGCGGCGGTGGGCGTGGGCGTGATGCTGGCCCGGGTGGGCGGCCTGCGGGTGAAGATCGACCTGCGGCGGGGGCACCAGCATGTGACGTTCGTGCAGCGGGAGCGGGAGTCGTTGGCGACGGTGGCGTGAGGGGGTTGGGTCGGGGTCAGTCGCGGGGGAAGCCGTCGGTCTTGAGAACCAGATCGATATCGGTGCCGGTCAGATCGATCTCCTGCCCAAATTTGACGGTCCGGTCGACGGTGTACTCGCCGTCCTTCGGCTCGGTGTAGACGTGGCACCGCCTGACGTACGGGTCGACGATCAGGTAGACGGGCACGCTGGCCGTCGCGTACGCGGTCTTCTTCGGGCCGTGGTCGTTGACCGCGGTGCTTCGCGACAGCACCTCCGCGATGAACCGCGCGTCGCTGGGGTTCCACCTGCCGCTCGCGTCCTTTTTGGCGCCGTCCGCGAGCTTGACCACGTCCGGCGCGAACCCGTTCAGGTGGCCGGGGAAGTCGATGCGTACGTCCGACAGAACGGCCACGTCCATGCCGAACCTGTCTTCCAGTGCCCGCACGATGCGCCGGATGATGGTCCAGTGGGTGTCCCTTTGCGGCGACATGGTGATAGTTCCCCCGACGATCTCGACCTTGTATCCCTCGGGGACGGGCATTGCTTCGAGGGACTCGAAGAGTGAGTCCAGAGTCAGCTTGTCGCTCTCGTCGCTCTCGTCGGCCATGGCGATCCTGTCGGTCTCTACGACGGTCATCGTGGCGCTCCTCCCCGCTGCCGTACGAAATTCGGCAGCCGCGCAGTACAACGATAACCACGGTGACCGGGTCACGCCCGGGTCAGTTACGGGGGAACTCGTCGGTCTTGAAAGTCAGGCCGACGTCCGTCTTCGTCAGATCGATGTCCGTACCGAACGGGACGGTCTGGTCGGCGGTGTAATCCCCGTCCTTCGGATCCGTGTAGACGTGACACCTGCCGGTGTAGGGATTGGCGATCACATAGATCGGGACTCCGGCGGTCGCGTATACCGCCTTCTTCGGGCCGTAGTCGTTGGCCGCGGTGGACTTGGAGATCACCTCGGCGACCAACTCGATGTCTTCGTAGTTCCAGAGGCCCTTCGCGTTCTTGACGGCATCGTCGGACAGTGCGACGACGTCGCAGGCGAAGCCGTTGAGATGTCCGGGAAAGTCGAAGCGGACATCGGACTTGACCCGGCTGCGCGCGTACCCGGAAGCGCGTAGTTGATCGTAGATGTCCGCGATGATCTCCCAATGGGTGTCCCGTTGCGGCGACATGAAGACGTTCCCCCCGACGATCTCGGCCTTGTAACCCTCGGGGACGGGCAACTTCTCAAGCCACTCGAACATCCTGTCCAGAGTCAGCTTGTCTTCTGCGTCGCTCTCGTCGGCCATGGCGATCCTGTCGGTCTCTACGACGGTCATCGTGGCGCTCCTCCCCGCTGCCGTACGAAATTCGGCAGCCGCGCAGTACAACGATAACCACGGTGACCGGGTCACGCCGGGCTGTCAGACTGGCCGCCATGCGTCTCTTCGCCGCCGTGCTGCCGCCCGCCCATGTCGTCGACGAGCTTGCCGTGGCCGTCGGGGAGCGGGTGCGCGGGCTGCCCGGGGCCGAGGGGATGCGGTGGACCGGGGAGGCGGGGTGGCACTTCACGCTCGCCTTCATGGGCGAGGTCGATGACGCGCTGGTGCCCGAGCTGACCGAGCGGCTGGAGCGCGCGGCGCGGCGGACGGAGGCGTTCTCGCTGCGGCTGCGCGGCGGCGGGCGCTTCGGTGGGCGCGCGCTGTGGGCCGGTGTCGCCGGGGGTGTCGCGGAGTTGCGGCGCCTCGCCGAGCGGGCCGACGCCGCCGCGCGCCGGACCGGGCTGCCGATGGAGGAGCACCGTACCTACCGGCCGCATCTCACCCTGGCCCGTACGCGGACCGGGACCGAGACCGACCTGAGGCCGTACGTGGCCGCGCTCGACGGGTTCGAGGGCATGCCGTGGGAGGTCGGTGAGCTGGCGCTCGTACGCAGCCGGCTGCCCGTCGCCGGGGTGGAAGGCGAGCAGCCGCGGTACGAGACGCTGGTGCGCTGCCCCACCGCGAGGCCCGCGGCGCGGGGCCGTTAACCTCGACGCGTGGACCCCAAAACACGGAACCGGATCATGGCCGCCGCGCTGGTGCTGATGTTCGTGATCGTCGCCGTCGCGGCGGCGTTCGGCTAGCAGGCGGGGGCGCGGCGCGGCGCGGCGCGAGAGCCGCACCCCCGGCGACTACCAGGCGAACGCCTCCGGCGACGGTCCCGGACCTGGGAAGATCTCGTCCAGCGACGCCAGCACATCGTCCGACAGCTCCAGCTCGATCCCGCGCAGCGCGGACTCCAACTGCTCCGCCGTACGCGGGCCGACGATCGGGCCCGTCACACCGGGACGCGTCAGCAGCCAGGCCAGCGCCGCCTCGCCCGGCTCGAGACCGTGCTTGGCGAGCAGGTCCTCGTACGCCTGCACCTGCTCACGGATCTTCGTGTCCGCGAGCCGGTCGCTGGACCGCTTTCCGGTGCCGCCCTCGCGCTCCTTGCGGATCGCGCCGCCGAGCAGACCGCCGTGCAGCGGCGACCAGGGGATGACCCCGAGGCCGTACTCCTGCGCGGCCGGGATGACCTCCATCTCGGCGCGGCGCTCGGCGAGGTTGTACAGGCACTGCTCACTGACCAGGCCGTACGAGCCGAGCCGGTGTGCCGTCTCGTTGGTCTGGGCGATCTTCCAGCCGGGGAAGTTGGACGAACCGGCGTAGAGGATCTTGCCCTGCTGGATCAGGGTGTCGATCGCCTGCCAGATCTCCTCGACCGGGGTGGCCCGGTCGATGTGGTGGAACTGGTAGAGATCGATGTGGTCGGTCTGGAGCCGCTTGAGGCTGGCGTCGACCGCGCGGCGGATGTTGAGGGCGGACAGCTTGTCGTGGTTGGGCCACGCCTCGCCGTCGCCCGCCATGTTTCCGTACACCTTGGTGGCGAGCACGACCTTGTCGCGACGGCCGCCGCCCTGGGCGAACCAGGTGCCGAGGATTTCCTCCGTACGGCCCTTGTTCTCGCCCCAGCCGTAGACGTTGGCGGTGTCGAAGAAGTTGATGCCGGCGCCGAGCGCGTCATCCATGATGGCGTGACTGTCGGCCTCGTTCGTGAGAGGGCCGAAGTTCATGGTGCCGAGGACGAGTCGGCTGACTTTGAGTCCGGTGCGTCCGAGCTGCGTGTACTTCATGACTCCACAGCCAACGCCTTCGAGCGCGCTCGAAGCAAGGGCTCAACGGGTGCACCGGGCGCCCGTGCCCAGGTCATCGGGCGGGTGCTCACGTCGCGAACGCGTCGAGCGCGGCCAGCACCTCGCGGCGCATCGTCGCGCTGCCCTTGTGACCGGCGTCCTCCACGACGATCAGGCGCGCGTCCGGCCAGGCGGCGGCCAGGTCCCAGGCGGTGCCGAGGGGGCCGCCCAGGTCGTGTCTGCCGTGGATCAACACCGCCGGAATGCCCGCCAGTTGGCCCGCGCCGCGCAGCAGCGCGCCTTCCTCCAGCCAGGCGCCGTGGGAGAAGTAGTGCGCGCAGATCCGGACGAGTGCCTGGCGGGCGGCGGGGGGACGGCCGCTGTACGGGTCGGGGGAGCCGTGCGGTTCCTGCGAGAGCACCGCGTCCTCCCAGGCGCACCAGTCGGCGGTGGCCCTGGCCCGTACGGCGGGGTCGGGGCTCTCGGTGAGGCGGGCGTAGGCGGCGAGGAGGGTGGGGGTGTCCGCGCTCGACGCGGTGGAGGCGGTCGCGTCGGTCGCGGCGCCGGCGCGGAAGCGGGCCCATGCCTCGGGGAAGATCTGGCCGGCGCCCCGGTAGAGCCAGTCGATCTCGGAACGGCGGGTGGTGGTGACGCTCGGGATGACGATCTCCGATACGCGCTGCGGGTGCCGCTCGGCGTACGCCAGGATCAGCGTCGAGCCCCAGGAGCCGCCGAACAGCAGCCACTTGTCGATGGCGAGGTGCGTGCGCAGTCGCTCCATGTCGGCGAGGAGATGACCGGTGGTGTTGTGCCGCAGGTCGGCGGCGGGGTCGCTCGCGTGCGGGGTGCTGCGTCCGCAGTTGCGCTGGTCGAAGAGGACGACGCGGTAGCGGTCGGGGTCGAAGTACTGGCGTACGCGCGGATTGCACCCGGAGCCGGGGCCGCCGTGCACGACGAGGGCGGGCTTGCCGTCGGGGTTGCCGCAGACCTCCCAGTGGACGAGGTTGCCGTCGCCGACGTCGAGCAGGCCGTGGTCGTAGGGCTCGATCGGGGGATACAGCTCACCGGGTTCGTGGTCCACGAGGTGGTCTCCTTCGGGGGCGGTGCATAGGTTGACGAGGGTGACGAGGGTGACGAGATTGACGAGATTGACGACGAGTGAAGAGGACGAGGGCGGCGAGCCGCCCTGCATGCTGGAGTTGGTGTGTGAGGAGTGCGGCCGGCTCAACGACGACCTGGAGTTGGTGACCTGCGGCGGGTGCGGCAGGCCGCTCACGGGCCGCCCAGCCAGCCCTCCGCGTCCAGCCCGAACGCGTCCGGAGGCGTGACCGCCCGCAGGTCCGACTCCAGGGCGCGCAGCCTGTCGCCGCCGAGGGCCGCCGCCCACCGGGCGCGCAGGTCGTCGAAGATCCGCGCCGAGCGGGCGAGCGCGTCGAGGCCGTGCGGGGTGAGGCGGATCAGTTTGCGGCGGGCGTCCGTGGGGTCGGCGGTGCGTTCCGCGTAGCCCAGGGCCTCCAGGCGGTCGACCGTCTTGCCCGCCGCCTGTTTCGAGACGCCCAGGCGGCGGCCGACGGTGGCGGCGGTGGCGCCGTCGATGCCGATCGCCTGCATGGCGAAGCCGTGCGCGGGCCGGGCGTCGGGGTGGCCCTGGCGGGCCAGTTCCGCGTGCAACTGGTCGATCAGGGACCGGAATCCGGCGAAGAGGAGCAGCGGCAGCTCGTATCCGGGCGTGTCGCCCGCGCGCTCAGACATGACGAGCGGCACCGCGCCCGTTGCGGAAATCGACAACTTGGTTTACCTTTTTTTCGTCAACCATGTTGTCCATTCTAAATTCCAGGGAGGCTCCCGTGCGAGCCAGCGCCACCTTCGTCGATCACACCCCCGACACCGCGCCCCCCGACTCCCGCCGTGCCATCGAGGCCACCGTCCGCCATCTGGGCTTTCTGCCGTCCGCCGTCGCGCGGCTCGCCGACTCGCCCCAGTTGCTCGAAGGGTTCCAGAAGCTGACCGCCCTCTTCGACGGCACGACGCTCGACCCGGTGGCGCGCGAGGTCGTCGTCATGACCGTCGTCACGCGCAACGAGTGCCACATCTGCGTGGCCATGCACAGCGGCAGACTGCGGAAGCTGGGCGCCGAGGGGGAGTTGATAGCCGCACTGAGCGAGCGGCGCGCGGTGGCGGACCAACAGCTCGAAGCCGTAAGGCAGTTCACCCTCGCCGTCCTCGACACCGCCGGGGCGGTGGACGACGCCACGCTCGACGCGTTCCTCGCCCACGGCTACACGACACGCAACGCCCTCGAAGTCGTCCTCGGCATCGGTACGTACACCCTCTCCACCCTCGCCAACCGCCTCACCCGCGCCCCTCTCGACCCCCAACTCGACCCCCAACTCGACCCTCAACTCGCTTCCTCGTGACTGCGTACGGCGCGCCCAGTCCCCACGCCTGATGTATCGCGTCGGCGAACGCCCCGGCGAGCAGATGCTCCCCCGAAGGGGCGGGGTGGGTCCCGTCGTAGGTGTCGCGGTGGATGTCGTACGACGCCGGGCGCGAGGCCGGCAGCAAGGGGGAGGCCGCGTCGTCCAGGTCGGCGACCGTCTTGGCCAGCAGGTCGTTGAAGCGGTCGACCTCGGCGGCGAACGCCGGGTCGGTGTCCGCGCGCGTGTTGGGTATGACGGGCAGCACCACGATCCGCACGCGCGGGTTCGCCGCCCGTGCCTCGGCGATGAACTCCCGTACGTAGACGGCCGTTTGGTCGCTGTCGGTGTAGAAGCCGAGGTCTATCAGGCCCAGTGAGACGAGCAGGACGTCCGCGCGGTGCGCGGCGACGGCGGCACGGATCAGCGGCGCCATGTGCTGCCAGCCCTCACCCCAGCCCGCGAGATGCCGCCACGCCTTGGCGGGGAAGTCGGCGGCGCCGTACGCGTGCGACACAGCGGAGTCGGGGTCGTACAGGCCGGTGCGCGGGCCGACGATCGCGTACGGGCCGCCGTACGACGCGTTCAGGTGCTGCCACATCCGGTAACGCCAGGTGAAGTCGCCGGCGCGGCCGATGGTCATCGAGTCGCCGACGAACATGAAACGCATCGGATCATCATCCACGACGGCCGACGGGCCACCGCGCCCGGCCCGTGAGGTGGCAGTCTTGGGTCATGGTCAAGGTCGTACGCCCGTCTTCGCGTCTCGTCGGCGCCGTCATCGCGGCGGCGCTCGCCCTGTCCGCCCCAGCAGCCTCAGCCGCCGACCCCGACCGCAGCTTCCGGATCACGGACCCGCGCATCACCGAGTCCAGCGGTCTCGCCGCCAGCCGCGCGCACCCCGGCGTCTACTGGACGCACAACGACCAGGACAAGCCCCTCATCTACGGCGTCGACTCCCGCACCGGTGAGACCGTCGCGACCATCACCATGCGCGGGGTCGGCGAGCCCCGCGACATGGAGGCGATCTCCGTCGGCGCGGACGGCGACATCTACGTCGGTGACATCGGCGACAACCTCAACGGCAGTTGGGACCACGTCTGGATCTACCGCTTCCCGGAGCCGGAGCGGCTCGCGGACACGACGGTCGACGCGACGCAGTACGACGTGAAGTACGCGGACGGCCCGCGCGACGCCGAGGCGCTGATGGTCCATCCCACCACCGGCCGCGTCTACATCGCCTCGAAGAACGAGAACGGCGGCGGCCTTTACGAGGGCCCCGCCAAGCTGACCACCGGCGGCACGAACACCTTCAAGCGCGTCGGCGAGGTGCCGTGGGTGACGGACGGCGCGTTCTCGCCGGACGGCAAGGAGCTGGTACTGCGCTCGTACTTCAGCGCCCGTGGCTACGTATGGAAGGACGGCCGCCTGGGCGAGGACCACCGCGTCTCGGCGCCGATCCAGGGCCAGTCGGAGTCGGTGACGTACACGCTGGACGGTTCGGCGCTGATGTTCGGCACGGAGGGGACGCGCAGCGAGGTCAGACGCGTCGACATCGAGAAGGACGGCGGCTCGTCGGCGGGCGCGGGGAGCACCGGGGACCGTACGGCGCAGGACGGCGCCGGGGGTGACGCCGGGAACGTGACGATCGGCGCGGTGGTGCTTGTCGGTGTCGCCGTGCTGTTCCTCGTGTTCAGGCGCAGGAAGCCAAGCGCCTGACGTACGCGCCTGACGTACGCGCCTGACGTACGCGATCACCGGCCGCCGCCCGTGCGCTGTGTGACCAGCACCTCCAGTCCGTCGAGCAGCCGCTGGAGCCCGAATTCGAAGTGGTCGAAGTCGGGGCCGAACGCCTCCACCGAGAGCGCGGCCATCAGCGGGTAGCGCCCGCTGGTCATCACCGCCGACAGGACGGGCTCCTGCGCCTTCCAGAACTCGTCGTCGCTGATACCGGTCACCTGCTGGACCTCGACGGCGTGCACCTGGGTGCGGGCGACCCCGGAGACGTAACCACTGACCATGATCATTACGGAGATCAGCTCCGGGTCGCTCAGCCCCATGTCCTTGAGCCCGGCGAGCATCGTCTCCATGCCGCCGATCGCGCCGGGGCCGAGGACGGGCCGGGTCTGGTTGACGGAGAGCAGCCAGGGGTGGGCCTGGTAGAGGGCGAGTTCTTCGCGGGCCGCCGTCTCGACGGTCTTCCGCCAGTTGTGGGGGACGGGCGCCGCATCGGCGGTCGGCGTACCGGCGGTCGGCGTACCGGACTCGCCCTGTACGCGGTCGAGCATCAGGTCCACCAGCTCGGCCCGGCCGGGGACATGGCGGTAGAGCGACATCGTTCCCGCGCCCAGCTCCGTGGAGAGCCTGCGCATCGAGACCGCCGAGAGCCCTTCGGCGTCGGCGAGTTCGACGGCCGCCGTGACGATCCGGTCGAGCGTGAGCCCCGGTTTCGGCCCCCGGGTGGCCCGCTCGCCGGTGCCCCAGAGGAGTTCCATGCTGCGGGACACATCGCCGCTGCCGCTGCTTTCCGTCGTAGCCATGGGCTCAGCGTAATCGGCCGACGATTAATTGGGTACCATGTACGCTTCTTGGGTACGCCGTACTCAATTCCTTGGAGGGGCCAGTGGGGGCAGTGAGAGCAGTGACCGAACACGCCGTACGTGCCGAATACGCCGTGCACGCCGAAGGCATCCGGAAGCGGTACGGGGACACGTACGCCCTCGACGGCTTCGACCTCGCCGTACGCACCGGAACCGTGCACGGGCTGCTCGGCCCCAACGGCGCGGGCAAGACCACAGCGGTGCGCGCCCTCGCCACCCTGCTCAGGCTCGACGGCGGGCGCGCGACGGTCGCCGGGATCGATGTGCGCGCCGACCCGCGCACCGTGCGGAGCCGGATCGGGCTCACCGGGCAGTACGCGGCGGTGGACGAGATCTTGACCGGCCGGCAGAACCTGGAGATGTTCGGCCGCCTCTTCCATCTCGGCGGCCGGCGGGCCGTGCTGCGCGCCGGGGAGCTGCTGGAGCGGTTCGACCTGGTGGGCGCGGCGGACAAGGGCGTACGCGAGTACAGCGGCGGCATGCGGCGCCGGCTCGACCTCGCCGCGTCGATGATCCTCGCCCCCCGGGTGCTGTTCCTCGACGAGCCGACCACCGGGCTCGATCCGCGCGGCCGGGGCGAGGTCTGGGACGCCGTGCGGGCGCTGGTGGCGGGCGGTACGACCGTGCTGCTCACCACGCAGTATCTGGACGAGGCCGACAAGCTCGCCTCGCACATCACGGTCATCGACCGGGGCCGGGCCATCGCCGACGACACCCCGGACGGGCTGAAGAACACCGTGGGCGGCGACCTGATCGAGGTCGTCGCGTACGAGGAGCGCGAACTCCCGGCGGTGGCCGAGCTGGTCGCGCGCGTCGCCGGATCGGTGCCCGCGACGGACACCGTGGCCCGCCGGGTGCACGCGCCGGTCAGTGACCGGGTGGCCGCGCTGACGGAGGTCGCGCGCGAGCTGCGGGACCGGGGGATCGCGGTGGAGGACATCGGGCTGCGCCGGCCGAGCCTGGACGACGTGTTCCTGCGGCTGACGGGCCATGTGACGGCGGCGGAGACGAAGACGGAGGTGCCGGTATGAGTACGGACGCCGGGGAACTGACGGGCGTGAGCCTGGCGGTGGACGACACCCACGGCCGCGCCTACTGGGCGGCGGCCGACTGCTGGAATCTCGTACGCCGCAGCCTGACCCACTACCAGCGCCAACCCGCCTTCATCCTCTGGACGTTGGGCTTTCCGCTCGTCTCCGTGCTGCTCTACGGCTATGTCTTCGGCAGCGCGATGAAGGTGCCGGGCGGCGGGGACTACCGGGAGTTCCTGATGCCGGGCATGTTCACCATGACGATGGCCTTCGGCTTCATGAACACCGCGACCGCTTTCGTCACCGACGCCGGGAAGGGCGTGCACGACCGCTTCCGGTCGATGCCGATGGCACCGTCCGCCGTGGTCACCGGGCGGGGCGTCGTGGACCTGATCACGGCGGGCGCGGAACTGGCGATCCTCGCGCTCACGGCCCTGGCGATCGGCTGGCGCGCGGACGGCGGCCTGCTCGCCTCCCTGGCGGGCTTCGGCCTGCTCCTGCTGCTGCGCTTCTCGCTGATCTGGCTGGGCGTCTGGCTCGGCCTGGTGGTCCCCGGCCCCGAACAGGCCGGCAGCCTCTTCGCCGTCGCCTTCCCGGTCACGATGATCTCCAGCGTCTTCGTGGCCCCGTCCCTGATGCCGGACTGGCTGGGCGTGGTCGCGGCATGGAACCCGGTGTCGGCGACGGTGACGGCGATCCGCGAACTGTTCGGCAACCCGGTGGCGAGCGGCGGCAGTTGGCCGGAGGAAAACGCGCTGCTGCTGTCGGTGGCGTGGCCGGCGGTGATCACGCTGGTGTGCGTACCGCTGGCGGTACGGAGGTTCCAGCGGCTGAGCCGGTGAGCGTCAGGTCGCTTTCCGGGGCTCCCCTGCCTTGAGCAGGGCGGAGACGTCGACTTTCACCTCGGCGCCGATGGAGTCGGGGAGGACGACCTGCTCGCCGGGCGCGTGGATGCGGTGGCTGGTGTAGTCGCCGGCGACGGGTTCGGTCAGGACGTGGAGCCGACCGTGCTTGCGGTCGACGATCAGGTAGACGGGGATCTTCGCTTCGGCATAAGCGGTGACCTTGCTCCGCAGGTCCTGCTGGTAGTTGCTGGAGGTGACTTCGAGGACCAGACGGAAGACGGCGGGGTCGTAACACTTGTTATGCATCAGATGGTCTTCGAAGTCGGCGTCCACAAGGGAGAGGTCCGGGATGGCGAACCCCCCCGGACCGGCGGGTAGCCACACGCCGATCCCCTGATATACCTCGGACTCCCCCTCGTCCAGTCCAGCATCCTCGAAGGAGCGGGTCAGCTTCTTGATGGGCCGTGCGTGGGCGCCGTCTGCGGGTGGGGTCACGGCGATGACGCCTCCGATGATCTCGACGCGGTAGCCGGGAAGCCGCTCCATGACGCTGTCGGCGGCCTCAAGCTGGCTTTCCGGCGGGCCGTCCCAGGGGTGCTCGGCTGCTGCGGCAGACATGCGGGCCTCCTGATGGCTGGTGTCGAGACCATCATCGTATGTCGCGACAGCCCGATACGTCGTGAGCGTGATCCTTCACGCGTAAGAGTGATGGCCCCCGTCGATGCCGTGAAACACGTCCGCCCCGGCCCGGTCGGTGTCGACCGGGCCGGGGCGTACGTGGGGCTACGCGTGCGTCAGAGCTTGTCGATCACGTAGTCGACGCAGGCCGTCAGCGCCTCGATGTCCGCCGGGTCGATCGCGGGGAACATCGCCACCCGCAGTTGGTTGCGGCCCAGCTTGCGGTACGGCTCCGTGTCCACGATGCCGTTGGCGCGCAGCACCTTGGCGACCGCCGACGCGTCGATCTCGTCCGCGAAGTCGATCGTGCCGATGACCTGCGAGCGCTGCGCCGGGTCGACCACGAACGGGGTCGCGTACTTGGACGACTCCGCCCACCCGTACAGCGTGCGCGCCGACGTGGCCGTGCGGGTGGTCGAGAAGTCCAGGCCGCCCTGGGTGTTCAGCCAGGTCAACTGCTCGTTCAGCAGAAAGAGCGTGGCGAGCGCCGGGGTGTTGTACGTCTGGTTCTTGAGCGAGTTGTCGATCGCGGTCGGCAGCGAGAAGAACTCCGGGACGTGCCGGCCCGAGCCGTGGACGCGCGCGGCGCGCTCCAGCGCGGCCGGCGAGAAGACGCCGATCCACAGGCCGCCGTCCGAGGCGAAGGACTTCTGCGGGGCGAAGTAGTAGATGTCGGTCTCGGCGATGTCCACCGGCAGACCGCCCGCGCCGGACGTGGCGTCGACCACCACGAGCGCGCCCTCGTCGGCGCCCGCGACGCGCTTGATCGGCGCGGCGACACCGGTGGAGGTCTCGTTGTGCGTGAGCGCGTACACGTCCACGCCCGCCTCGGCCGCCGGGGCCGGGTGGGTGCCCGGCTCGGAGGAGATGACGCTCGGCTCGGCCAGCCACGGGGCGAGCTTCGCCGCCTTCGCGAACTTGGACGAGAACTCGCCGAAGCTCAGGTGCTGCGACTTGTTCTCGATCACACCGTGCGTCGCGATGTCCCAGAAGGCGGTGGAGCCGCCGTTGCCCAGGATCACCTCGTACCCCTCGGGGAGCTGGAACAGCTCACGCACACCGTCGCGCACCGCGCCGACCAGGTTCTTCACCGGGGCCTGGCGGTGGGACGTGCCGAGGAGAGAGGTACCGGTGGCGGCCAGGGCGTCGACCGCCTCCGTACGCACCTTGGAGGGGCCAGCGCCGAAACGACCGTCGGCGGGCTTGATGTCAGCGGGAATCTGAATATCGGCCACGGGCGGCAGCCTAGACGTTTTCCGCCGGTTGTCCGGCGGGCGGTCACGTCGTGAGACACGGTCGGCGGGGCATGCTGAGGGAATGGCTGAGCACAGCACGAAGAGGAAGGCGGCGGCATCGGCATCGGCGGACGCCACCGCGTTGGCCGCGGATCTGAAGGGAGCCGTCCGCGGCGAAGTGGACTTCCGCGCCGCCGCCCGCGCCCTGGTCACCATGGACGCGTCCAACTACCGCCGCGTCCCGGTCGGCGTCGTCGCCCCGCGCGACGCGGCGGACGTCGCGGCGGCCCTGGAGGTGTGCCGTACGCACGGCGTCCCCGTCGTGCCGCGCGGCGGCGGTACCTCGATCGCCGGGAACGCCACCGGGGTCGGCGTCGTCCTCGATCTCACCCGGCACTTTCGCTCGATCGTGTCGGTCGACACCGAGGCGCGTACCGCCGTCGTGCAGCCCGGCGTCGTCCTCGACCAACTGCGCGACACCGTCGCCCTGCACGGTCTGACGTTCGGGCCCGACCCCTCCACGCACAGTCGCTGCACCCTCGGCGGCATGATCGGCAACAACTCGTGCGGGTCGCACTCGGTCGCGTGGGGGACGACCGCCGACAACGTCCACGAGCTGTCGGTCACCGCGTACGGCGGCGCTGCCCTGCGCCTCGGCAAGGGGTGGGACGGCGCCCCCACCGGCCTGCGCCCGCTGGTCGAGCGCAACCTCGCCCTCCTGCGCACCGGCTACCCCACCGGCCTCCCGCGCCGTATCTCCGGCTATGCGATCGACGCGCTGCTCCCCGAGAACGGCACCGATCTCGCCCGCGCGTTCTGCGGCAGCGAGGGCACGCTGGGCGTCGTCACGCAAGCCGTCGTACGACTGGTGGAGTCGCCGCCCGCGCGGGTGCTCGCGGTCCTCGGCTACCCCGACGAGAGCGCGGCGGCCGAGGCGGCGGCCGGGCTGCTGCCGTACCACCCGCTCACCGTCGAGGGCATGGCCGACGACCTCGTCCCCGGCCCGCACGATCTGCCGCGCGGCGGCGCCTGGCTGTTCGTGGAGACCGGCGGCGCCACCGTCGCCGAGGCGCGGGCGCACGCCGAGCGGATCATGCGGGCCGCCGACGCCCTGGACGGCACGGTCGTGGCCGACCCGGCCGGGGTGCGGGCGCTGTGGCGGGTACGGGAGGACGCGTCGGGCACCGCGACCCGTAGCGCGGACGGGGGAGAGGCGTGGCCGGGCTGGGAGGACTGCGCCGTACCGCCTGACCGACTCGGCGCGTATCTACGGGACTTCCGCGCGCTGCTCGCCCAACACGGGCTGCGCGGCACGCCGTACGGGCACTTCGGCGACGGCTGCATCCATGTGCGCATCGATTTCGACCTGTTGAGCACGCGGGGAGTGCGGGTCTTCCGTCGCTTCTCGCAGGACGTCGCGGCTCTCGTCGTCGCGCACGGCGGTTCGCTGTCCGGCGAGCACGGCGACGGGCTGGCGCGCTCGGAGCTGCTGCCGACGATGTACGGGGACGAACTGACCGGACTCTTCGGCCAGTTCAAGGACGTGTGGGACCCGGCGGGCGGGATGAACCCCGGCTCGATCGCCCGGCCCGCCCGGCTCGACGAGAACCTGCGCTTCGAGGTCCTGCCGCGCGAACGCGTCGAGGTCGCCTTCGCCTACCCGCACGACGGAGCCGAGGGGGGTGACTTCTCGGCGGCGGTACGGCGCTGTGTGGGCGTCGCCAAATGCCGGGTGGCGGGGCCGAGTTCGGGGGCGGGGGTGATGTGCCCGTCGTTCCGGGCGACGGGCGACGAACAGCACTCCACACGCGGGCGCGCCCGGCTGCTGCACGAAATGCTCGCCGGGGAGATCGTCACCGACGGCTGGCGCTCGACCGAGGTCAAAGACGCGCTGGACCTCTGTCTGTCCTGCAAGGGCTGCCGCAGCGACTGCCCGGTGGGCGTCGACATGGCCACGTACAAGGCGGAATTCCTGCACCACCACTACGCGGGCCGGCGGCGGCCCGCCGCGCACTACGCGATGGGCCAACTGCCGCGCTGGCTGCGGGCGGCGGCGCCGTTCGCGGCCGCGCTGAACGCGGCGGTACGGGTGCCGGGCGTGGCCGCGCCGGCCAAGCGGATGGGCGGGATCGCGCCGGAGCGCTCACTGCCGCGACTGGCGCGGGTGCCGTTCACGCGGTGGCTGCGGCGGGAGAAACGGCAGCGCCCGAGCGCCCCGGCGGTGATCCTGTGGCCGGACACGTTCACCGAATATCTCTCCCCCTCCGTGGGGAAGGCGGCCGTCCGGGTCCTGGACGCGGCCGGTATCACACACGCGCTGCCGTCCGGGAAGGTCTGCTGCGGCCTGACGTACGTCTCCACCGGCCAACTCGACCGGGCCCGCGCGGTGATGCGCCGCACCCTGGACCGGATGGAACCGCTGCTCGACATGGACGTACCCGTACTCGTCCTGGAACCGAGCTGCGCCGCCGCGCTCCGGACGGACCTGCCGGAACTCCTCGCGGACGACCCACGCGCGGCCCGACTCGCCGCGTCCGTAAGGACGTTCGCCGAGACACTGGAGGAGTGCGCCCCCGACTGGCACCCCCCACGCGTCGACCGCCCGGTCGCGGGCCAGACCCACTGCCACCAGCACGCGGTGCTCGGCGACGCACCGGACCGCCGCCTGCGCGAACGCGCGGGCCTCACCGGCGAGTTGAGCGGCGGCTGCTGCGGCCTGGCGGGCAACTTCGGCTTCGAGAAGGGCCATTACGACGTCTCGGTGGCCTGCGCGGAGGACCAACTGCTGCCGGCGGTCCGCGCGGCGGGGGAGGGAACGGAACTCCTCGCGGACGGCTACTCGTGCCGTACGCAACTGGACCAACTGGCGGGCGGGGGCGCGAGGCACTTGGCGGAGGTGCTGGCGGAGGCGCTGGGACCGGTCGGCCGGTCCGCCTCGGACGACAGGGATTAGTTGACGACGGCCTGCGATGTAGCACTCTGTATCCGAACGATCTCGTAGAGGGAGGGTCCGGGTGTACGGCGAGCGGCGGGGTGCGTTGGGTGAGGCCATGGCGGTGCGGGGTGGGTGGCCCGAGGGCTCGCCGTGGGTGCGGGGGGCCGTCGACGGCGTTCCCCGGCATCTGTTCGCACCCGACACGCTGTGGCGCTGGGACGGTGACGGTTACGTCTCGGTGAGCCGCGCGACGGAGCCCGAGCGGTGGGCGGACGAGGTCTACGGCGGCCCGAGCGATCCGGCCGTCACCCAGGTGACGGACGGACGGGCCACCTCCAGCTTGTCCTGTCAGTCCGTGGTGGTGGACATGCTCGACTCCCTGATGCCTGCCCCGGGCCACCGGGTGCTCGAACTCGGCACCGGCACCGGTTGGAACGCCGCGCTCCTGGCCCGCCGCGCCGGGCCGGGGCGGGTGATCAGCGTGGAGGCCGACCCCGGCCTCGCGGCGACGGCGCGCGACCGCTTGGCGGCGGCGGGGGCGGATGTCACCGTGGTCACCGGGGACGGGCAGCGCGGCCACGCGCCGGGTGGCCCGTACGACCGGGTCGAGTCGACGTACGCGGTCGAGACCGTCCCGTGGGAGTGGGTGGCCCAGACCCGGCCCGGCGGACGGATCGTCACCCCGTGGGGGCGCATGGGGCATGTCGCTCTCACCGTCGCGGACGACGGGCGGTCCGCCACCGGCTGGTTCCAGGGGCTCGCCCTGTTCATGCCCGCCCGCGACGTACCGGCCCGCCTCGGCTGGCAGGAAGTACGTGGCCACGCCTCCGCCGACGACGAGGACTCCCACACCCTGGACCTGGCCCAACTGGCCGATCCGCACCTGCTGTTCGCGCTGCGGGTGGTCCTGCCGGATGTGGAGGTCATCGTCGGGGACCGGGACGGGCCGGTGGCCTGGGTGCACGACGGGCGTACCTCCTGGGCGACTCTGACCGCGTCCGGGGACGGGGACGGGCCGGGCGCCGCGTACCAGGGCGGGCCGCGGCGCCTGCTCAAGGAGATCGAGACGGCCGTCGCCCGCTGGGAGCACCACGACCGGCCGGACCTCTACGACTTCGGCATGACGCGCACCCCCGACAGCCAGTACGTATGGAGCCACGACCGGGACACCGGGCCGCGGTGGGCGGTCACCGGGCTTGCTCAGTCGGCCAGTTGAGCCTTGCCTCCCGTGACCGGGCAGGTGAGCGGCGGTGCAGGTGTTGGTGCCGGTACGGCCGTGCCGTTGCCGGGGCCGGTGGGGGTGCGGGGTGTGAGGTGGATCATGACGTCGTCCAGGGGGCGGAGCGAGATCACCGGGGAGCCGTAGGCCAGCGCGTGGCCCGGGATCATGCTCAGTTTGAAGCGTTGGTTGATCATCGTCACGATGGTGCGCAGTTCGAGCAGGGCCATGGTGTTGCCGATGCACTGGCGCGGGCCCGCGCCGAAGGGGAAGTAGGCCATGCGGGGGCGTTCCTTCACCGCCTGAGGGGTGAAGCGGTACGGGTCGAAGGCCAGCGGGTTGTCCCAGTGGCGCGGGTTGTGGTGCGACACCAGTGGGGACAGCAGGATCGACGAGCCGGCCTCGATGTCGTATCCGCCCAGGCTGTCCGGGCCGACCGCCGCGCGCGGGAAGATCCAGATGGGTGGGTGCATCCGCAGGCTCTCGTCCACCACCATTTTGGTGTACGTCAGCGCGTCGGTGTTCTGTGTGTCCGGCAGCCCGCTGCCCAGGACCTCGCCGATCTCGTTGTCCAACTCCTCCTGCACCGGCGGGTGGTTGGCGATCGACAGCAGCGTCCAGCACAGCGACACCGCGGTCGTCTCGTGTCCCGCCAGATAGATGGTCAGGAGTTCGTCGCGCAGCTCCTGATCGGTCCAGGGCTCGCCGGTGACGGGGTCCTTCGCCTCTTCCATCAGGGAAATCAGCGAGCCCTCGCCGGTGCGCGCGTAGCTCTCCCGGACGTCGGCGACGATCTTGTCGAAGACCTGGTGGATACGGGTGATCTTGCGCTTGCGGTCGGTCGGCAGCCAGGACGGCATCATCTCGGACGCCGAGCCGCGCCGGAACATCACCTCGACCACGTCGTCCACGATGCGCTTGAGGATTCGCGACGAGGGCTTGATGTCGTATGCGAACAGCGAGCGGCTGAGCGTGATGAGAGTGAGCTTGAGCATCTCGGTCATCAGGTCGACCGGCTCCTCGCGCGCGGCCTTGACCTCCCACTCGTCGAGCATCTCCGTCGTGGCGGTGACGATGTTGGGGACGATGTCGAGGATGGCGTTCTTCTGGAACGCCGGCTGGACCGCCCGCCGGTGCCCGCGCCAGTATTCGCCGTCCGTGGTGAGCAGCCCCTTGCCCATGACGACGCTGAACTGCTCGTACAGCGGGCCGCGTACGTAGTTGGCGTGGTTGTTGACCAGGACCTGCCGCACGGCATCGGGGCCGGTTATCTGATGGACCGTCATCGGTCCGAGGCGCATGCGTACGGTCTCCCCGTGGTCGCGCTGGAGGCCCAGCAGGAACTCGGCGGTGTTACGGCGCCAGGGGCCGAGGCTCCCCAGCAGCGGGACTCCCTTGGGGCCGGGGGCCCGGGTGGTGGTGCCGGTGGGGGCGGTCGCGGGGGTTGTGGTCGTGGTCATCGGCGGTCTCCTTCATGGCTGGGGCTGGGGCTCGGGCTGGGTTGCGGGCGCGGTGGCTGCCTGCGGGACTCGTCGCGGGGCACCGGGAACACCCGCCGCACGAAGAGGTTGTCGAAGACGACGTCCGGGGCCAGCCTGCGCAGGGCGATGGTGGAGCGGGCGAGGAGCCCGACGGGGTAGCGGGCGCGCGGGCGGGAGCTGCGGACCACCCGTTCCACGACCCGGGCCACGTCGTCGGACTGGATGGCGAAGGTCCCGGCCAGGGTGCGCCTGCTGCCCGTGTAGATGGCGTCGAAGTACTCGGCCGTGCGTCGGCGGAATTCGTCGTAGTCCTCGGTCATGGGCTTGAGGTTGGCCACATAGGTGGCACCGAAGTCCGTCGTACGCACCGGGCCCGGCTCGATGAGGACGACCCGGACGCCGAAGTCGGCCACTTCCAGCCGCAGGGCGTCGCTCAACGCCTCGACCGCGTGCTTGGACGCCTGGTAGAAGCCGCCGCCGGGTACCGCGTAACGGCCGAAGACGGACGAGATGTTGACGATGGTCCCGCGCCGCGCGGCGCGCATGGCGGGCAGTACCAGTTGGCTGAGCCGGGCCAGCCCGAACACATTCGTCTCGAACTGCCGTCGCATGTCGTCCAGTCCGGCCTCCTCCGCGACGCCCGACATGGCGTATCCGGCGCTGTTGACCAGGGCGCCGACCGAGCCGTGCGCGGCCTCCACGACATCGACGGCCGCCCGCATGCTCGCCTCGTCGGTGACGTCCAGGCGCAGCGTCCGGATTCCTTCGGCCGCTAGGCGGGTAAGGGTTTCGGGCCTGCGTGCCGTGGCGTACACGGTCAGACCGGCCCGGTGCATCCGCAGTGCGCTGGCGAGACCGATACCGGAGGAACAGCCGGTGATGAGCACGGGCGAAGTTGCCGTCATATCACTCTCCTATTCTCGGCCCCGATGGTCGGGGTATTCCCTGTGCGGGGTGCCGTGGTATCAATTGGGGCGTTCGCAGAAACTATTCAGGGGCTGCAACGACAAAGCGGCTCATACGCTCGGGAGGTAGTTTATGTACCATCGGATTGTCGCCGCCAAGCTCCGTAAAGCATTTGCCGACATCAACGCCGGTAACTGGCAGTCCATGGTGGACACGCTGGCGCCCGAATTCACCTATGTGTTCTACGGTGAGCACGCGCTCTCCGGCGAGCGGCATACGGTCGAAGCGATGAGCCTGTGGTGGCAGCGGGTATTCCGGCTGATTCCCGACGCCGGTTTCGAGCCATTGGAAATCGTGATTTCCGGTGGCCCCTGGCTGACCAAGGTCGCCACGCGCGTGCGGATCGGCGGGCCGCTGCCGGACGGCACGCGCTACGACAACATCATGACCCAGTTCATGTATCTGAAGTGGGGCAGGATCACCGAGATCCACACGCTCGAGGACACCGTCGTCCTCCAGCGGGCGCTGGACTCCATCGCCGCCTCCGGCAACGCGGAGGCGCACGCCGAGCCCATCACCGACGCGTCCGCGCGCTCCGGCAAGCAGGGCTGATCGCAGGGGTGACCAGGGCCCCGGCACCGGCGGGTGCCGGGGCCGGCGCCGTCAGCCCAACGCGCCCAACTGCTTGGCCAGTTCGAGCCCGTCGAGCGAGAACCAGCTCTCCACGATCTTCCCGTCGGCGAACGCGTCGATCACGATGCCGCTGACCGCGAACTCCCGCCCGATGGCCGGCACCCCCTCGTAAGGCTCGCCCGTGTGCGTACCGCGAGCGGTGAACCGGCTGACGACCTTCTCGTCCTCCAAGATCCAGTCGTCGACCGTCACGTGGAGGTCGGGGAAGGACGCGCGCTGGAGCCGCACCCACTCCTTGAGATGCTCGACGCCCTCCTTGCCGTTGGGGGCCGTTCCGTGGCTGATGTGGTCGTCACCGGCGCCCTCGTAGATCACGTCGAGGTTGCCCTTGTTGAGGCATTCCTCGTAGTAGCGCTCCAGTACGGCCTTGTTCTCCAGCAGATTCGACATGTGGACCTTCCATTTATGGATTGATTGGTGGATGTGTGGCGGGAATTCATCCCGTAATTCAACCGTTGCCGACCGTTCCGCGGAAGCCTGAAACGGTCATCACCGGAGCCCCTGATTCCGCATTTCTTACTTTCCATACACCGAGGGTCGGATCCCCCTCGACAATCGAATCCCCGCGCTCCTGCGAATGGAGCGCGACGCGCCCGACGACCAAGGGATCGTCCGCGACCGAGAACCCCTCGCTCTGTCTGGCACATGCCTGGACCACGTTCTCCAGCGCGGAAACGGAAATCACCGCCCGTGGTGCGTGGAGCGTCGCCCACAGGTCGTTGGGGGCGCACGGCCGCACCACGGCGGTACGGCGGTTGTCCGGGCCCGCGGTCCAGTCGGCGGCGGGCACCACCGACGAGCGCCAGCTCAGCAGTGGCTGCCCCGAACGCCAGGTCGTCGTCCGCTTCACATCGGGCCGGGGCAGGGCGGCCGACCGCGTGCCCCCCGGCTCGTGCACGACGCGCAGGCTCGCCTCCGGCCCCGTACCGTCACCCGGCCCCGTACCCCCGTCCGATGCCGGAGGCGCCCGCCGGAAGCGCACCTCGACCACCCAGGTGTCTCCCTCGTGGGCGCCGCGCACCTCGCGCTCCCACACGGTCGGGCCCGCGTCCAGCCGTAGCAGGTCCAGCGGTACGACGATTTCCTCCAGGCAGCTCGCCCGCAGCTCCGGGAAGTCCTCGGGGACGATCCACTCCGCGCCGCGCACCGCGCTCTCCAGCAGGATGCTCAGCGGGACCGCCGCGCCGCCGTCCACAAGGAAGTCGCCCAGGACAGGCGCCCGTTCGCGGTCGAACGTCACCCGCGACACCATCCGGACGTGAGGCTGGTACGTGGTCACTTCCCCGAGATGGAAGATCCGCGGGAAGGTGCCGGTGAACCCGGGCAGATCAGGCACGACGGGATAGTCGGTCGCCTGGCCGGGGCTCATCGCCCGGCCCAGCGGCCCCACGAAGGTGACCTCACCCTCGGAGCCCGCGCGCAGCTCGGCCTGCCACTTGGCGAGGCCGTCGGTGATGTCGATGGCGGCCATGTAGCGCAGCGTCGCGGAGAAGTTGGAGATGAGGCCGATACGGTCCCAGGTCGGCCAGGCGAGCGTCATCACGGGGAAGTCCGCCTGCCGGCCGGCCCACCGGCCGAGCCGGGCCAGCCCTTCGTTGGCCGCCGCGTATTCGAGCTGGCCGACCATCCCGCCCAGTCGGCCGGTCAGCGAGCCCACATTGCAGAAGAACTTGAGCCGGTGGTCCCGCAGTTCGGCGAAGAGGTTGAGGAAGCCCCCGATCTTGGTACGGACCGTCCTCAGGATCTCGTCGTCGGTCTTCTTGGGCAGCCTCGCCGCGGTGTCCACGCCCGCGTTGTGCACGACGCCGGTCAGCGCGGCGCCTTCACGCTCCAGCAGGGCCCGCACCTGGCGCGCGTCGGTGAAGTCGCACCGGGCGTAGTCGACGCGCAGCCCCAGGGACCTGGCCTCGGTGATGTTGGTGGCCAACTCCCGCAGGCGCCGGGTGCGGGCGATGTCCCGCCGTATCTCCGCCAGGGGTGTGCCCTGCCGCAGCCCGGTCCACAACTGCTTCTCGTACTCCTTGAGTTGACTCTCGTCGGTGCCGAACCACGGTTCGTCGCCGGTGGGGAAGTCCTCCCGGCCCGTCACCACCACGCGCAGGCCGTAGGTGGCGGCGAGGGAGCGGGCCAGCTCCCAGCCGATGCCCCGGCCGCCGCCCGAGATCAGGACGCAGTCGTCGGGGCCCAGTGCGACGGACGGTTCCCCGGCGGGCCGGGCGACCGGGTTGAGCGTCAGCCGCTGCCCGTCGCGGTGGCCGACCTCCAGCTCACCGGGCCGCCCCAGTTCGGCGGCGACGATGCCGGGCAGTTCGGCTGCGGCGGTCAGACTCGTGTCCACGACGCGCGCGTTGCAGTTCGGCAGCTCACGGTGGAGCGTCTTGGCCAGCCCCGCCCAGATACCGCCGAGCGGCTGTGCCAGGTCGTCCTGCGGGTGCTGCCCCATGCCGCCGCCCAGATACGTGACGGCCAGGTAGTACAGGCGCCGCGCGGACGTCTCGGCGGCCCAGTCGTCGTACTGCTCGCGCAGCGCGGCCACCGTTTCCAGCAGTGGCTCGCGCCAGACCTCGGTGCCAGGTGCCCCGGTGCCAGGTGCCTCGGCGCCCACCGTGAGGTCGACGATGGCGTCCACAGCGCCGCCGCCCGCGGTACGGCGCCGTACCAGCGCACCGTGCCCGGTCAGTTCCCGCTCCACGGCCGCGGCCGTGTCCCGGTCCCCGCCGAGCAGGAGCACCCGCATCCCCGCGAGGCGCGCGGGGTCGGCGGGGGCCGCGGGCAGGGCGGTGAGCTGCCACTCCATCCGGCTCACCGCCTGCACCGGGGCGTTGTCGCTCCCGGTAGTGGTGGCGGTGTCCGCCGGCCCCGGCGGGGGCCCTTCCCGTACGGATGTCATGCGGCGGCTTCCTTCGTCGCGACGGCTTCGCCGGTCCGGGCGTCGACATAGCCGATCAGCGTCGCCCGCATGTCCTTCATCTGAAGGAGCATCCGGCCGTCGGGCCGGGTGGCGACGAACCGGTTGTCGATCAGATCGGCGGCCAGGTCGAACCCGGGCGGCGTCGCGTACAGCTCGATCTCCTCGCCGCCCCCGGACAGGGACAGGTCGTTCGTCTCCTCGTACAGGTCGATACGGCGGATCGACAGCGGCGCGGCGACGGGGATCAGATGGCCGTCGACCAGGTCCAGTACGCCGACCCGCGCCAGCCCGTCCAGCAGGATGCTCGGGACGGTGAACCGCCGCCACGTCGGATCGTCGGCGGGGAGCGACAGGGCGCAGCGGCCCCGCTTCCCGTTGGGGTGGACGCGGGTGTCGGTCGTGGAGACGAACGGTCCGGTCAGCCGCACCGGTGAGCCGGGCTGATGGTAGGGATCGGGCACCGGTGTGTCGTCGGCGGTGTCCCACGCCCCCCAGTGGGGAGCGGCGGGGAAGGTGTCGGCGAGCAGCACGCGGGCCGTGAAGTGCACCCGGTCCCTGACCAGTACGACGCCGGCCGGCGACACCACGTCCCCGCTGATCCGCACCTCGACGGCGGTCGTGCCGGCGGTCGAGGCGACGATCCGCGCGTGAAGCCGCTTGGGGGCCGCGGACTGACCACGGTAGACACGCAGGAAGTGCTCGAACCGCAGGTCCTCGAAGGCGATCACGTGCTGGTCGGGCGCCAGGTGGCGGGCGGCCTCCGCGGCCATCTCGGTGACGAACGTGCCCGGCAGGGTCGGTTCGCCGCGCACCGTGTGGTGTTCCAGATAGGCATCGGTGGCCAGATCGAAGCGGCACTCGAACTCGGCCGACGCCGCCGTCGATTCGACCACCCGGCGCAGGAAGAAGCCGGGTGCGGCCGGGGGAGTCCCACCGATCGTGGGAGCCGCGTCATGCCCCTGCCCGCCGGTGAGATAGCCGGGGTAGAACTCCTCGACCGTGGCCCGTTCGGCTTCCCCCAGGTGTACGAGGGAGGGTCGCCGGCCGGGCGCGTGGAGTTCCTGTACGAAGTGGTGCACGCCCTCGGCGACGGCCATGCTGCTGTAGGAGCCGGCCCGCTCGTAGTACGCCTTGGTCAGCTCGTTGGCGCCCATCCCGACACCGGCCCACAGCGTCCACCCGATGGTGAACTCGCGGTGTTCCGAGGTGGCCGCCGCATAGGTGGCCGCCGCGTAGGTGGCCGCGCTGCCCAGGAAGTCGTTGGCCGACGCGTAGTCGGACTCGCCGAGCTGCCCGAAGTAGCCCAGCAGCGAACCGAAGTTGCACCACACGCGGGGCGGGGCGTCGCGCAGCGCGTACTTGAGGTTGAGATAGGACTCGACCTTCAGATCGCGGATGGAGGTGAACTCCGAGAAGTCCTTGTCCTTGATGAGCGCCGAGCGCTGGAGCCCCGCCGCGTTGATCAGCAGATCGATCCGCCCGTGCTCCTGGAGCACCTTGCCGACCGCCTTCTCCACCTCGGCGCCGACCCGCATGTCGCACCGCACGTAGGTGACCCGGCCGGGGCCGCTGTGCTCCTCCATCGCGTCGAGGTTGTGCCGGGCGTCGCGGGCGTTCAGCATCCGGTCGAAGGATTTGTTGAGGTCCGCCACCGAGCGGGGCTTGCTCGTAGCCTTGCCCTTCCTCTTCCCCTTGCCCCTGCTCTTGGCGAGTTCGGCGGAGATGTAGGCCGCGCGGCCCGCCGCGAACTCCTCGTCACCGCCGGCGTAGACCGACGGCGGGTGACCGTCCAGGTCGTTGCTGCCGAACACATAGATACGGGGGCCGAATTCAGCCGCCACCGCCTTGAGCACTTCGGCGGTGATGCCCCGCGCGCCACCGGCGACGACGACCACGGAGTCCCGGTCCAGGGCCGCCGGAGTCGAGGTGCCCAGGGTGATCGGCTCGTCGCGCAGCCGGTGGGTGCCGCGCACCCCGCCGTTGTCGATCACGACGGGGAAGTCCCGGTACGCGCCGCTCTCCTCCTCCACCAGCCGTACCGCTTCGGTCACTTCGGTGGCCGAGGTGAGCAGCGCGAAGCTGGTACCGGCCGCCAGTTCCCGGCCGGCGCTCTTGAGCAGGCCGGTGAACAGACCGGAGAACGGGTGCGGGGTGCCGTCCGGCACCGCGTCGAGGAACAGCATGACGAACGTGGACCCGGCCGTGGCCAGCCCGTCGTAGGCGTGCTGGACCGCCAGATAGACCGCGTCGTGCAGGGCGAGCAGGCGGGTCGATCCCTCGGTGAGGGAGTCCGCGGCGGGCGCCGAGCGCCCCAGGTCGGCCAGCACGCGCAGATGCGTGACCGGCTGCCCGGTGCCGCCCAGGGCCTCCCGTACGGCGTCGGGGGTGACCTCGGGCAGATGGTGCCAGTTGGGGCGCGGAGCCGGCAGCGGGACGGTGGACAGCACGGTCAGCGCGGTCAGCGCGGTGTCGGGGCCCACCGCTTCGGCGAGCTGACCCGGCGCGTCGGTGACGACGAGGGCGCCGTCCGGCAGGAACGGAATCGGCTCCCGCACCTGCCGGGCCGCTGTCGGCTCGAGCACCGGGATCTGGCGGCGTACCCGCAGCGGGACCCGCTCCCCGGTGTGCGTGGCCGACACGAAGCTCTCCGACAGGGTGCCGGTGACCGAGCCGTCTGCCTCTTCCGCGGCGTCGGGGTCCGGGACGTCCGGGACGTCCGGGACGTCCGGGATGCTCGGGACGCCCGGGACGGTCAGCCGGAGCCGGGCACCGGGTGCGCCGCCGCTCTGGTCGCAGGAGACCTCCACCGTGCCGGCGGGCCCGTGCAGGGCCTTGAGCACGGCCAGCCCTCCGGCCGCCCCCAGATAGCGCGCGTGCTCGGGTGCCGTGCACCGTACGGACTCCCGCTCCGGTACGGCGTCGGCCCCCGCCGCCTGGCTGCCGAGGGGTTCGTCCACGTACGCCAGGATCGGCAGGCCCTCGCGCTTCGCCAGCTCCTCCGTGGCGAGGGCGAACAGGAAGGCGCCCTCGGCGAGTTCGTCCTCCTGAGCCGGGAGCAGGTCCCCGATCAGGGAGCGGTACTCCGGCAGGCTGTTGCCGTTGATGCCGCCCGCCAGCGCGAAGTCCAGTTCGCCGGTGCGCAGATAGCGGCTCGCGGAGGTGATCGAGGACAGCGCGGAGGCGAAGCCGGAGTCCATCGTCATGTTGGGGCCGTGGAGGTCGAAGTAGTTCGACACACGCGCGGAGATGATGTTGGGCATCTGGCCGGGGAACGCGTCCTCGTTGGACTCCGGGATCATCGCCCGTACGTTCGCGCGCAGTTGGTCCAGCACCTCGGCGGCGGCCGGGGACCCGGCGAGCGGGGAGTCGGCGACGGCCTGCCCGATGTCGTCCAGATAGCAGCGGTTCGCGTACAGCATGGCGGCCCGGGTCGGGCCCATGTGCCCGACGAACACACCGGTCTTCGCCGCCTGCTCGCCCCAGAACTCGGGCATCTGGTCCCGCAGTTGGTGGGCGCACCGCAGGATCATCAACTGGCAGCGGTCCAGGGCCCTGATGGTCTTGGGCGGCAGCCGTACCTCGTTGAACGGCGGTGAGGGGTACGTGGCACCGAAGCTGTTCAGCGGCGGTTCCCCGCCGGCCAGCCAGCCCGACACCGCCTCGCGGCCCGCCAGTCCCGGCAGATGGGACGACCAGCCGACGATGGCGACCCGGCTGTCGGGGTCCGGCTTGCGGGTGGCCGGGATCGTCCCGGCGGGGGCGGCGGCGGGGGCGAGTGTCGCGGCGGGTACAGGCGCCTCCACGCGTGCCTCCACGCGCGGCTGGTTCTCGGCGACGATCAGGTGTGCGTTGGTCCCGCCGAACCCGAACCCGGAGACCGCGGCGAGCCGGGGCCGGTCACCGCGCGCGGGCCACCGCGCCGCCTCGAACGGGATGTCCAGCTCCGTATCGGCCAGCCGGAAGTCCTCGCGCGGGTTGGTGAAGCGGAACTGGCCGGGAATGGTCTGCTTCTGAAGGCCCTTCAGGTTCTCGATGAGCGAGACGACACCGGCCGCCCAACCGGTGTGCCCGATAAGGGATTTGTTCGAGGTGACGGCGGTCGGCCGGGCCGTGCCGAAGTGCTCGCGGAGGGTGGAGAACTCCGCGAGGTCACCGGCGGGAGTGCCGGTCGCGTGCGCGTTGATCCAGTCCACCTCGTCGCCGTCCACGTCGCCGTTCTCCAGCGCGCGTTGTACGGCGAGGCTCTGGCCGGCCGAGTTCGGCGCGTAGATCGCCTTGCCCTTGCCGTCCGACGACGAACCGAACGCCCGCAGCACACCGAGTACTCGGTCGCCGTCCGCCTGCGCCTTGCTCAGCCGTTTCAGTACGACCAGGGCGGCGCCGTCGGCGAAGATCACACCGTCCGCCGCCTCGTCCAGGGAGTGCACCTTGCCGCTCTTGGACAGCCCCTGGAGCTTGGAGAACAGCACGGTGCCGCGCGGCGCGAGCGCGAACGCCCCGCCGCACACCGCGATGTCCTGCTTGCCCATCAGCAGGCCCTTGGCCGCGATGTCGATGGCGTAGAGCGACGAGGAGCACGCGGTGTCGACCATGTGCAGCTCGGTGGACGACGGCAGGATGCCCCGCATGGCCACTTCGCCGACGCGGTGCGGCAGGAACCGGGACGGGTTCTGGCCGCCGCGCCGGTAGCGGCGGGTGAGCGAGGCGTCGATGCCCGCGCGCAGCTCGGCCCGCTCGTCGTCGGACATCGCCAGGTCATCGACGATGTCGTGGGTCATCCGGGTCATGCTGTCGAGGACCCCGGCCTCCTCCAGGTGCTGGCTGCCGTCCGGGGTGTAGCCGACGACGAAGGAGCAGTTGTCGCTGTCGCCGCGGCGTACGCCGTCGAGCGCCTGGACGAGGCTGTGGCGGAGCCACTGGGTGGTCAGCTCCTGATCGTCGGGGCCGCCCTCCATGCCGTCGAGGGCGCCGGGGGCGGGCTCGAAGTCGGTGATGAACACGCAGTGTTCGGCGTACGCCTTGTCCTGCGCCTCGGTGTCCGGCGAGTGGAAGCTCTCGTGCTGCCAGCGGTCGGCGGGAACCTTGACGAACAGCTCGTCGCCCGTCATGCGGAGCTTCCAGAACTCCTCCGGGCTGTTGGCACCGGCGACGGCGAGCCCCATACCGACGACGGCGATCGAGTCGTCCCCGAACTCGGCCTCGGTGAGCGGCGTTTCGGACGCGGGGCTCTCGGCTTCCGCTACGTCCGCTTCCGCCACCGGCGCTTCGTCGTGCCGCTCCGCCGGAGGCGAGAGCAGGGCCGCACCCAGCGTGAGGCCGCCGTCCGCGAGGATGACCTGGCCGGTGATCCAGCGCGCGTCGTCGGAGGCGAGGAAGGCCACCACGGTGGCGAACTCCTCCGGTGTGCCGAGCCGTCCCGAGGGTGTGGCCCGCGCGATGACGTCCTGCATCCGCGCCGCGTCGGGGAACTTGTCCGCCACCTCGCTGGTCAGCATGGCGGCGGACGCCGTGTTGACCCGGATGCCCAGCGGTGCCAGCTCCACGGCCAGATACCGGGAGGCGGCCTCGGCCGCGGCCTTCGCCGGTGCGCAGGCAAGGTAGTTGGCCATCACCATCTGCGAACCGCCGAGGGCGGATACCGTGACGATCGCGCCACCGCCGCCCCTGGCCATCAGCGGTGCGGCGGCACGCGCGCAGCGCAGCCCGCCCTTGTAGTTGATCTCGATGGCCTTGTCGAGGTGCGTGTCGGTGATCTCGTCCAGCGGCAGCAGCGCGCCGTCGGCGGCGCTGTTGACGAGGATGTCGAGCCGGCCGTGCAGCCGGTCGATCTCCGCGAACATCCGGTCGACCTGGTCCTGCCTGGCCACCGACGCGCGGACCAGATCCACCCGGTGGCCGGCGGCGATGAGTTCGTCGCGGGTCCGCTTGGCCTGGTCGTGCGAATGGAAGTAGTTGAGGACGATATGGGCCCCGCGCGCGGCGAGTTCGCGCGTGATGGCCTTACCTATCCCTTTCGATCCGCCGGTGACCAGGGCCACCTTGTCTGTGAGGTCTTTCATGGAACGCGTGCCCTTCTGGAGCGAGCCTTCTGGAGGAGCCGGGATACCGGGCGGAAGCAGGGGGTCTGGTGCTGTGGCCGGAGAGGTTCACCGGGTCCGTCCGGCGGGCCGGTTCGTCCTCAATCGCCGGACGGGCTGGATTGGTTCCGGCCACAGCACTTGGCTCCGTCAGGCCGCCGCGACGGTCTGGCGTCCGGACAGCTCCGTGACCACGAAGTCGACGATCCGGTCCATCGTGTTGTAGTTCTCCAGCCGGAAGCCGGCCTCACGTGTCGGCAGGCCGTAACGCTTGGAGGCGCGGGCGAGGAGTTCGACCTGCTTGACCGAGTCGACCCCCAGTTCGGCCTCCAACTGCACGCCGTCCTCGAAGACTTCCTCCGGGTACTCCAGCGCCTCGGCGTACAGGGTCCGCAGTTCGGCGTGGATCTCCGCGCGGTCCGGAGCGCCGCCGGACGGTGCCTGCGCGGCGGGGGCGGCGGGGGCGGCGACGGTGACGGGCGAGGACACAGGCACCGCAGCCGGACCGTCGTCCGCCGACTCCCGTACCGACTCCCGTACCGACTCCCGTACCGACTCCTTCACCGACTGCTCGCTGAACGCGCCCAGCTCGTCGGCGATGCGCCGTAGCACCTGGTCACCGTGCCGGGTCCAGTACGCCTCGAAGACCCCGGCGGGCACCGAGGGCGCCAGCAGCTCAGCGAGGCCCGGGGCACCCGCCGTACCGGCCAGTCCGGCGTCCCGCAGGATCCGCAGGGTGGCGTCCAGCGCGAGCCCGCCGTCGGCGTCGACGGCGAGCGAGGGCAGGGCGCGTACGGCGGACCCCTTGGTCAGCCGGGTGACGAGCTTGGACAGCGCGGCCCGGCCGCCCACCTCCACGAAGGTGTTGACACCGGCGGCCTGGAGGTGCCGTACGGCGGCGGCGAACCGTACCGGCGTGACGAAGTGCTCGGCGAGCAGGTCGGCCAGCGCGTCGTCCGGCTCGTAGTAGCGCTGGAGGATCGGCGAGTACACCGCGTGCCGCAGCGGGTGCTGGTCCAACTTGCCGACGTACGCGGCGAATTCGGGTACGGCGGGGGCGAGCGCCGGGGTGTGGAAGGGGAAGGGCGCGTCGATCTCGATGGCGCCGATGTCCAACTGCTCGGCGATCGCGACCACCCGGTCGAGCACCTCGCCCGGACCGCTCACCACGGTCTGCTCGTCGTGGTTCTCCGTGGCGACGGCCAGCATCGGGTCGCCCAGCAGCTCCAGGAGCCTGCTGGTCCGCTCGGCGCCTGCCGACAGGGCCACCATGCGGCCCTCGATGCCGTTCTGCCGCTGGATGACCGCCACCCGCTGGGCCACGATCCGTACGCCGTCCTCGACGGAGTACGCCCCGGCGGCGACGAGCGCGGTGATCTCACCGAGGCTGTGGCCGGCCAGGACGTCCGGACGTACCCCCTGGGCGTCCAGGATCTCGTACGCGGCCAGACCGGCGGCGTAGATGGCCACCTGCGAGGCCCAGGCGTCGTCGTCCAGCAGTTCGCGCAGGTCCGTGCTGCGCGCGCCGAACAGCGAATCGGTTATTCGGCGCGAGAACAGGTTCATGGTCTCCGCGTCGATACGCTCGAAGACCCGCCTGACCTGCGGGTACCGCTCCATGGCCAACTGGAGGGCCGGGCCGTCGAAGCCGCCCTGGCCGGGGAAGAGGAAGGTGGTGCGCAGATCGGTGGATGTGTGGACCGTCATGATGCTGCCTCCATGGTGGTGGTGCGGACAGTGCTGACAGTGCGGACAACGCGGGCGGTGCGGACGACGCAGGCGGTGCGGAGGGTGCTGACAGTGCGAACGGGGGCGCGGCTCAGACCAGGTACTGCCCCATGGGCCCCAGGTTCTTGGCCACCAGCCGGTCGGCCGTCCGGGTCGCGGCTGGCAGATGCCGGGGAACCCCACGGGCCAGCCAGCGCACCATCCGCAGCTTCCAGCCCGGCCCGCTGCCCGGCTCCAGATGGTCGAGCAGGGAGTGGATGCTGGCCGGCGAGTAGAACTCCGCCGGGTGGACCATCGTGGCGAACATGCCGACCATCGCCCGGCCGTGCGTGGGGCTGCGGCTCATGGCCCGGATGAAGGCCAGCTCCTCGCGGGTGTGGTCGGCGATCGTCGCGTGGTCGCGGGTGTAGCGGTAGTGGCCGGTGACCAACTCGTCGCGGGCGCGGGCGTAACGGGCGAGCGCGTCGTCCAGCGGCTCGCTCCCGGCGAGGGCCGACCCGACGGCCTCGGCGAGGAGTTCGGCCCCGCGCAGAGCGTCGGTGATCCCGGCGGCGGTGATCGGGTCCCGGGTGTAGCCGGCGTCGCCCGCCAGGGCCCAGCCCGCGCCGTGCGAGCGGCGCAGGAAGTTGGGGACGGCCCCGGTCATCCAGCGGTCGACCCGCTTGGTCGTACGCAGCAGTTCGGCGCGCTCGGGATCCACCTCCTCGAACGCGGAGATCACCGTACGGTCGCGGTCCTCGTCGCTCGTCGCCTTGAAGTCGGCCACCGGCAGGGCCACTCCCACGATGGTCAGCCCGTCATGGGTCGGCCAGGTGAACGCGTGTTTGCCCGCGTGGCGGTAGGTGCGGACCCGTCCGTCGTGCGGCAGGCCCTCCCAGTACGACCAGTGGCTCTTGTTGAGGACCGGGTGCGCGTCGTACTTCGCGGCGTCCACCAGCCGGGCCACGGTGGAGTTGGAGCCGTCGGCCCCCACCACGACGCGGGCGTGTTCGACGACGGGGGTACGGTCCGAGGTCTCCCCCCGTACCCCGGTCACCGTGCCCGCGTCGTCGGTGGTCAGCTCCCGGACCGAGATGCCGGTACGCAGTTCCGCGCCGGCTTCGACCGCCGCGTCCAGCAGGATCTGGTCGAGCTTGCTGCGTTCGGGGGAGTACGCCTCGCCCACGCCGTCCACGGAAGGCAGTTGGGCCATCAGCTCCACCGGGCCGCTGCGCAGGCCGTACTCCGTGATGGGCGGGCAGCCGGTGGCGGTGAGTCTGTCCAGCAGACCCCAGCGTTTGAGCCGGAGTATGCCCGGTGGGTGGACCAGGTTGGTGGCCGCCGCCTTGCCGCCCGGGAACACGGCCCGGTCGAGAAGCAGCACCTTGTAGCCCGCCTTGGAGAGGAGCATGGCCGTGGAGGCGCCGCTGATCCGTGCGCCGACAACTATCGCGTCGTACATCTCGATTTCCTGCCACTGGTTGTTGATCGACTGGTGGGCGGTTGCTGGGCGGTTGTTGGTCCGTTCTCAGCGGGGTGCCGGCTCAAGCCGGTCACCCGGGCCCGCCTTCTCGGTGTCGTCAAGCTCTTTCTCCTGCCACGCGCCGTTGTTCTCCTTGGAGCGGCGCGGTGCGGCGAGGATGCACAGACAGCCGACGGCGGCGATCGCGGCGCCGATCCAGGTGGCCGGGACCAGTCCGTCCACGAAGTCCTGGGGCGATCCGAAGCCGCCCTGCGCGGTGAACACCGAGGTCAGTACGGCCACTCCGAGCACACCGCCCAGCTCCCGGAAGGTGTTGTTGGCTCCGGACGCGATCCCCTGGTCGCGCGGGGAGACGATGTTCATGGCCATCTCGGCGACGGGCGAGAAGAACAGCCCGAGTCCGATGCCGCCCAGCACCAGGCCGGGAACCTGGTCCGCGTAGTCGGTGTTCACCTCGGTGACCATGGCGAGCCAGCCGAGGCCGACCGCCTCGAACAGCAGCCCCGCCGCCACCACCAGCCGGTTGCCCAGCTTCGGCGTCAGCATGGCGGTGAGCGGCGCGACCAGGACCGGCATCGCGGTCCACGGCAGCATCCGTACACCCGCTTCGAGCGGCGAGAAGCCCTGGATGTTCTGCATGAACTGGGTGAGCAGGAACACCAGCCCGAACATGGCGGCGAACATCATCAGGCTGGCCGAGTTGACGGCGCTGAACGAGCGGTTGCGGAACAGCCGCATCGGCAGCATCGGATGGCGGGCGCGCAGCTCCCACAGGACGAAGGCGGCGATGAGCAGCACTCCGGCGATCAGATAGATCAGCACCTCACCGCTGGTCCAGCCGTGCTCGGTGGTCCGTACGAGGGCGTACACCACGCCGAACATGCCGAGGCTCACCAGGACGGTGCCCACCGGGTCGAGCGTGGTCTCCGGGCGCTTGCTCTCGTCGAGCTTCCACAGGCTCAGTGCCAGCACCAGCACACCGATCGGCACATTGACCCAGAAGATCCACTCCCAGGAGATCTTCTCCACGACGGCGCCGCCGATGAGCGGGCCGAGCGCGACGGCGAGTCCGCTCAGCGCGCCCCAGACGCCCAGGGCGAGGGCACGGCGGCGGGCCGGTACGGCGACGGTCAGCAGGGTCAGGGTCAGCGGCATGACGATGGCGGCGCCGAAGCCCTGCACCGCGCGGGCGACGATGAGTTGCTGGGAGGTGTCGGCGAGGGCGCACGCCGCCGATGCCGCCGTGAAGACGACCAGCCCGATCAGGAACATCCGGCGGCGGCCGAAACGGTCGCCGGCCGCCGCACCGGCCATCAGGAAGACGGCGAAGGACAGGGTGTAGGCGTTCACCGTCCATTCCAGGTCCTGGAGGCTCGTGTCGAGCGACTTCTGGATGGCGGGCAGCGCGGTGATGACGACGAGGTTGTCCAGCGCCGCCATGAAGACCGCGAGTCCGGTCACGATCAGGGTCCATACGGAATGTCCGCGTGAACTGGACCGACTTGACATCGAAAACCCTCCGAGGGGGGTGGGTGGTGGCGGGGGTGCGCCGACAGAAAGGTGGAGAAGGTGGAGAAGGTGGAGAAGAGGGAGAAGAGGGAGAAGAGGGAGAAGAGGGAGTACGAGTGGCGGGGCCGGCCGAGGCGAGCGGCGAACCGCCGCCTACACGGCCGGCAGGGCGCCCAGTGCGTGGAGTTCGTCGTCCAGGGTCTTGCGCCACAGGGCGGCGAGTCGCTGCGCGCCCGGCAGTCTGCGGTCGTACAGGAAGCTGACCTGGACCCGGGAGCCGCAGGACAGCAGGGTCACCGACAGGGCGTTGCCCGGCAGCAGCACACCGAGCGGTATCGCGTCGACCACCGGGTCGCCGCGGAAGGAGAGGGAGGTGGGCAGGGAGTAGTTGGAGGCGTACAGCGGTGACGCGCGGGGGCTGAGCAGCCGTTTGACCGTCCACCGGATCAGACCGCCGGGCAGCAGGGCGAGCAGCGCCCTGCTCGCCGGGCGCAGACCGTTGCGGCGCATCCGCTGGGTGCTGTCGACCAACTGCGCGAAGGCTTGGGCGGGCGGCAGTTCCCGCCGGGGCAGTGTGACGACGACGGTGGTGAGGTGGTTGCCGACTGCGTCCTCCTCGCCGATGTGCCGGGTGCTCAACGGCATCCGTACCGGCACGGGCGACGCGCGGAACACCGAGCGCACGTCGTGGCACCCGTCGTCCGTGGTGCTCCAGGCGGCCAGCGCGCCCCACAGCGCCATGAGGAAGGCGTCGTTGACGGTGCCGCCGAACTCCCTTCCCAGCTTGACCAGTTCACGCCGCGTCGCGCTGGTGCTGCACATGGCCAGGTTCTCCGGGGCCGGACACTGTGCCCGTGGCCAGAGCCGGCCGGGCAGCAGCCCGCGCACCATGCCCCTGCCCACGCTGGCCACGCCGTGCAGCAGTTCACCGGGCCCGGCGGTGAACAGCGGTCCGCGCCGCCGCCCTTCGCGCTCCCCGCTCGCGGGAGTCCGCCCCGGATGCGGGGTGTCGCCGAACAGGACGGTGGCGACGTGGGCCGCTCCCAGTCCGTCCTCCAGACAGTGGTGGACCCGGTAGCAGACGGCGTACTCACCGGGGGCGTATCCGTGGACGAGATCGATCGACCACAGGGGGCCGTTGTCGCCCAGCGGCCGGCGCACCAGGGCGGTGAGCACGTCGTCCAGCTCGGTGCCCGCCGGGAGTCTCATCAGCCGTACGTGGTCGCGCAGGTCGAAGCCGGAGCTGGGCACCCGGAAGGCGCCGCGTCGGTCGGTCACGGGCCGGTGGGTGAGCCTGGGCAGTCTCGGCAGCCGCTCCGCCAGATGGTCGTGAAGCTGGTCGAGCGACGGTGCCTTCCCGTGAAATCGCAGGAACTGGCCCTGCACCAGGGTCTGTTCCCCGTCCATGGCGAGGAAGACCTCATCGATCGGGTTGAGCGGAAGGTTCACTGACGGCTCCGAATCGAGGGCGGCGGTACGTCCGCCCGGCACCGTGCGCGCGGTGTCCTGGGCGGCCGTCACGTCGGCGGGTTGCCGTGCTTGCGCGACGGCAGGCTGACGTCCTTGGTACGCAGCACCCGCAGCGCCTCGATGAGCGCCGAGCGGGTCCGGGCGGGGTCGATGACGTCGTCGACGAGCCCGCGTTCGGCGGCGTAGTAGGGGTGCATCAGCTCTGTTCGGTACTCCTTGACCAACTGGGCCCGCGTCGCCTCCGGGTCGTCGGACGCGGCGATCTCCCGCCGGAAGACGACGTTCGCCGCGCCCTCGGCACCCATCACCGCGATCTCGTTCGTCGGCCAGGCGTAGGCCAGGTCGGCGCCGATGGAGCGGGAGTCCATGACGATGTACGCGCCTCCGTACGCTTTGCGCAGCACGAGGGAGATACGCGGCACGGTGGCGTTGCAGTACGCGTACAGCAGCTTCGCGCCGTGCCGGATGATGCCGTTGTGCTCCTGGTCCACGCCGGGCAGGAAGCCCGGCACGTCGACCAGGGTGACCAGCGGGATGTTGAAGGCGTCGCAGATGGAGATGAACCGGGCGGCCTTCTCGGAGGCGTGGATGTCCAGCGCTCCGGCCAACTGGGCTGGCTGGTTGGCGACCACGCCGACGGTCCGCCCGTCCAGCCTGGCCAGCGCGCAGATGATGTTGCCGGCCCAGCCCGCGTGTATCTCCAGCAGCTCGCCGTCGTCCACGATCTCCTGGATCACCGCGCGCATGTCGTACGGCCGGTTGCCCTCGGCGGGGACCAGGTCGACGAGCGCGTCGGTCCGGCGGTCGGCCGGGTCGTCCGGTTCCAGGGCCGGTGGCAGCTCCCGGTTGTTGGAGGGCAGCAGCGACAGCAGGAAGCGCACTTCGTCCAGGCACTCGGCCTCGTCGTCGTACACGAACCCGGCGACGCCGGAGACCGTGCCATGGACGTCGGCGCCGCCCAGGCCGTTCTGGGTGATCTCCTCGCCCGTCACCGCCTGGACGACGTCCGGTCCGGTGATGAACATCTGCGAGGTCTCGCGGACCATGAAGACGAAGTCCGTCAGGGCGGGCGAGTAGGCGGCGCCGCCCGCGCACGGGCCGAGCATCACCGAGATCTGCGGGATCATCCCCGAAGCCCTGGTGTTGCGCTGGAAGATCCCGCCGTATCCGGCGAGCGCGGAGACACCCTCCTGGATACGGGCGCCCGCGCCGTCGTTGAGCGACACCAGCGGCGCGCCCGCCTGGACGGCCATGTCCATGATCTTGTGGATCTTCGTGGCGTGCGCCTCGCCGAGCGAGCCGCCGAAGATACGGAAGTCGTGGGCGTACGCGAAGACGGTACGGCCGTGCACGGTCCCCCACCCGGTGATCACACCGTCCGTGTAGGGCCGCTTGGCCTCCAGACCGAATCCGGTGGCCCGGTGCCGGCGCAACTGCTCGACCTCGGTGAACGAACCCTGGTCGAAAAGCAGGTCGAGTCGTTCACGGGCGGTCAGCTTGCCCCGTGCGTGCTGCTGCTCGGTGGCGTGCGGACCGGGGCCCTCTTCGGCGGCCAGTCGGGTGGCGTGCAGGGTCTCGACGCTCTCCCGCATGCCGGGCGGGGCGGGATGGGAGGCGGCGGGTGCCGTACGGGGCGGCGCCGGGCTCTCGGCGACAGCGGCGGGCTGGGCCGGCATGGGCTCGTCCTTTCCCGGAAAAGTCCTCAAAGAAAAACCGGGCCCATGGCCTCTGGTCTTTCCTTCCGGCAATAAACTATCGAGCATTCATTCGGCGGGGAACTGTACTTTGGTACAGTCGCCGATAAGAGTGCGCGACCAGCCCGGCCTGTAACCTGGATTCAACGCGTAATTTACAAAGCACCTGCGCCACATGAAACTTGACTGTGCGTTCGGTGATGGAAAGTCTCCGTGCGATACTGCGGTTCGAATAGCCCTCGCCGAGCAGTTCGAATACGTCGGCCTCACGCGCGGAGAGTAACGGCACGCGATCCAACTCCGCCTCCCAGGAGGGCGGTTCGGTCGCTGCCGAACAGGCGATACTCGCAGCCTGGCCTGTGGAACAGCCTGCGGCGAGGGCGTCCGGCGCGCAGCGCGCCCGACTCTCTTCCGAAGTGTATGAACGGGAAACGACGGCGCGGACCAAGGCAAACTCCCCGTGACAGTAAATCCGAAGCGCAAGAACTCCGGCTCTCCCTGTCTTGAGTATTGAGTACCGGCACCGGGGTCTGTCAAGAAAATAAAATGCTCTCCCGCAGGATGAGAATTCGAGCGGACCCACTCCCGGCACATGAGAAACGGCTGCGGTTTCGCATATACCGGGAGTGAAGACCCCGTGAACGCCGGTCACCTCCGGCGCACCGCCCGGCGGTTTATGTGACGGCGCGGTGACACCTTGATTGCGTGAGAACCGCGCGCGTCAGGGGCAGGGGTCCGGCGTCAGAAGGAGCTGGTGGTCTCCGACGACCAGGCGCCGTGCCCGCCCGCCTCGGAGAACGCCTCCGCGGCCAGTTCGAAGGCTCTGAGGACCCTGCTGGGCCAGTGCGGCACACCGTCCTTCGGTGTGAGCACCGCCAGCGACCCCATGATCAGGCCGTCCCAACGGATGGGCACGGCAAGGCCGTTCCAGCCTGCGGCACACTCCTCGGACTCGACGGCCATGCCCTGCTCGCGTACGGCCTTGAGGGAGGCGAGCAGGGTTCCCTTGTCCCGGAACACCCCCGGCCCCGCCTCCACCGGCGGCGGCTCGGCCAGCACGGCCTCCTGGATGACCTCCGGCAGATGGGCGAGGATCGCCCGCCCGCCCGCGCCCGTACGCAGCGACTGAAAGACCGTCAGCAGCGCGCGCCGGCTGATGCCCAGCTCCGCCAGGTCAGAATCGCCCACGGCCATGTCCAGACACTGCTTGCGGGCACCGCCGAACGGGGCCAGCGCGAAGAGGAACACGAGCCCTCCGTCGGTGGCCTCCCGCAACTCCTCCAACACCCCGTGCGCCACTTCGGTGTTGGGCGCGTGGCTGAGCGATTTCAGCCCCAGCCGCGCGGCGCCGGGACCGAGCCGGTAAAGCCCGCGCCCCTCGCGTACGAACATGCCGTCGTGGATACCGGACTGGAGAATGCGATGGACGGTCGAGTCGTCCAGCCCGGTCGCCTCGGCCAACTCCCCGGGACCGTGCACCTGTCCTTCCAGCTCGGTGAAGGCTCTCTGGACCCGGAAGACCCGGACGGCGTGATTGCTTCCCCCTCGATGACCGCTCTTGGTCATGATCCCCGTTCCTCCGTAAGACGTCCTGCCACGCCCGACACGGGGTTGCTACAAGCCCGGCATCGGAGTGGGTGGCAGATGACTGGTTGCCGTTCCGCATGGTCAGTACGGTCGCCGCGCTCGCATGCGGGGCGCCCCACCGTCACTCAGCGGGCCGCCCTGTCAGCCTACGGCCGCATATGCCGGGTCGCGCGAACGATCACGCAATCCCCCACTGTCGAGTTCGCGTGTTTCGCTGACCGGGGGCCACCGGCCGGAGGTTGAGCCGGCGGCCTGCCTGTGGTGGGTCTTGAGCGTTTGATCAGCGGCCAACTGCCCGGGGAACAGGACCGGTCAGTCGACCACGTACCACTCGTCCTTCATGTACTCCATGGTGGAGTCGCCGAGTTCGTCGTCGGAGAACGTCACGGAGGCCCTGACCGCCGCGGTCGGCATCTCGAACCGGTCCGGCGCCAGCTCGATGACGCCCTGCGGGTCGACCGTCGCCGTCTGCAGAGCCTTCTTCTGCGTGGGCGGGATCATCTGGAACGTGATGCGGAACGTCACCTCGCACGGCCCGAACCCCTGGTCCTCGGCCTGCTTCGCCGCGGGCCCGGCCACCTCGCAGACCGTGTCGATGTCCTCGCGGCCCACGGCGTGGAGGAACTGCTCGTAACGCTTGATCGCCCCCTCCTTCGTCCTGGGCGCGGGCTGCTCCTCGGGCTGCTCCTCGGGCGGGTCGGCGGGCGGGTCCGCCGGCGGCTTGTCGGCGTCCCCGCAAGGCTCGTCGCTGAACACGCCCGGCAGTTGACGGTTCGGGTACGGGCCCATCGGTCCGTTGAACCCCTTCACGTGTTCCTGCGCGCCCCACCACCCGCCGTACCCCCACCAGGGCTGTCCGTCGACGGGGCGGACGTTGTCCCACGTGCGCCACTCGGCGCCCTTGTCGGACGTCCGGTCGACCGTGTGTGACACCCGGTGGACTCCGGAGGCCGGGTAGGAACCGTGCGAACCGAGCGCCGAGTACACCGTCGGATGCCCGTCGCTCGGGTTCAGGTCCGCCCACTTCACGCTGCACGGAGTGTCGCCGTGCTTCGCGAACGTCACGGCCCGCGGCTTGCCGTCGCGCAGTTGGACCGCGACGCGCTCCCAGTCGCCCTCGTGCCTGTTGCCCACGAGCAGGTTGTTGTACGGGTAGAAGAACCAGTACACGTACGCCGAGCGCGCCGGATCGCTCTTGTGCTTGTGGTACTCCCAGTAGGCGGGCGCGCCGGGGCCCTCCCCCTCGCGCACCTCCTCGGGCGGGTCGAGATAGAAGCCCGCGCCGACATCGGTCGCGGCGTGCTCCTTGTCCGACGCGTGCCCGGGGCAGCTCACCGGCTTGGACGACGGTTTCCCCGGCTCGACATCCTGGTGTCGGTAGGGGGCGGCGGCACGCGTGCCCAATCGCCGTGGGTCGACGGGATCGGCCACCGGCTCCTCCTCACGGCAGAAGCCGTCGTGGTCGAAGCGCAGCACCGACCGCTCGATGAACCGAGTCGCGTCCATCGGCATCAGCGACTCCTTCTCGTGGAGCCGCACGAGCGGCGCGAACTGGGCCGCCGCGGTCGCGGACGCCTCCGAAGGGTCCGCGCCCGTGTACTCCTTCGGCTTCTCCGGCCCACACGCGACGAGGGCCAAAGAGGCCGACACCGCCACCCCCACCCCCGCCATCGCCCGCACCCGAACGCTGCTCACCGCTCCCCCTTCGGTCGCACGCCACCACCAACCGACAACACGTCAGGACACCACGCGAAATCCGGCGGAACGGTTCCCCCTCCCGGAGCGGCCCGTGGGCGACCCCGACCGGTGGGCGCGGGCGGGCGCCTGTCACTGCCGGTGTGTAGCTTGCCCGCATGGTCAGGTACGCGGATCCGGGTGCGGTCGAGTGGGTGGAATCCAGTGGCGGGCCGCTGGTCATGGTCCCGGCGGGGGCATTGCCGTCCTGGCTCGGGTCGGACAGCGACGAGCAGGAAACCGACTACGACAGAGCGTGCGAGGTCGACGGGTGGGTTGGCCTCATCGCTGTCGGATCGGAGGTTGCCCTGGTCCTCGGTGGTGAGCCCGCCTCGACCGCATTCCTTCCTGGGCCGGGCCTCTTCGTGCGCTGGTGCGCCGGTGAGTCCGAAGCTGAGTTCCTTGAGAGCATCGGCCCCGCTCTGGACGCGGCCGCGTGGGAGCCCGAGATCTACTGGGACCTCTCAGGAGCCGTGCTCCTTTTCGATCCGGTCTGGTCGGGAAGGGAGTTGGCGGGGCAGGACCAGGCGCGCGTGGACCTGGAGTCCGGCCGGTACGCGGTGAGCTGGGCGTACGTGGAGCCCGATCCGCTGACCTCATCGGTCCTTGTACGGATGCGACGTCTCCCGCAGCGGTGACGCGCCCGGTCGCGTTGCCGTGTCGGCGACCTTGCCCAACAGGGCGGCGCCGGCCGGGATGTCGTGGTTGAGGCGGACCGCGTGATGCGGCAGCGCGGCGAGACGCAGGGCCACCTCCGTACGGACGCTGTCCCGGCCGCCGCCGTCGACACCCTGGGCCAGCCCGAAGACGTCCGGGTAGCGGTCCTCGGTGGCCCCGGACATGAAGTCCGCCTCTCCGAGGGCGCGTACTGCGTCAACCACGCCGGGCGCCGCGTCGGCGTCGACCTGGGGGAACAGCAGGGCGGCGGCCCGCCCTCCGGTGGCCAGCGGAACCTCGAACAGTGCCGGGAACTGGTCCGGGCAGACCTGGACCTTCCGCTCCTTGCCCTTGCCGTCCCACAGCGGCGTGTGATCGCCGGCGAGCAGCGCCTCGGTCACGGACTCGTGCTGAGTCGGATGGAAGCCGGCCCCGGCCCGCAGGTACTCCCGCGCCCTGACATCCCAGCCGAGCGAGTGCAGCAGCCCGAGGCCGAGCGCGGCGGCGGACGGCCAGGGAAGGACCTGGACGTCCCGCGCGCCGGCCGGCCGGACCAGGACCCGGTCGTTGGCGAGGAGTTGCCAGCCGTGCGAGGCGAGCAGCAGAGCCGTGGTGGTCTTGCCCGCGCCCTTGTCGCCGAACGTGAGGACCGTCGCACTGTCGCCCTCCCGCACAACGGCCGAGGCGTGGAGGACGGCCCAGCCGTCCCGCAGGAGCTGACCACGGATCGACTCGCGCGCGAGTCGCGCGGCGGCCAGGGCGAGCGCCCGCGCGTCGGCACCGGCGAGGACGAGCCGACCGGACACCGGCGTGCTGCGGTACGCGATCCCCTCCTCGGGCGACGTGGCGATGATGTCCTCGCCGTCGTGCGCCACGAGCATGGTGTGCTTCGCGTAGTCCACCTCCTCGGTGGGCCGGCCGTCGTGGACGAGTCGGGTGATCTCCTCGTAGTCGGCAGGTTCGACGTCCGCGATCACGACGGGTCCGACGCGGAGGGCGGCGGCGTCCGCTGACGTGGCGTTCCACCACGGGCCGAAGTACCGCAGGGCCCAGTCCGTGACCTCGGCGCGGTTGCTGAGCACGGTGACGGCCGCCGTGGCGGCGTCGAGTCGGGTGGCGCTGATCATGGAGCGGTCCTCTCGGTAGGAGCGGGGAGATGGGTGTAGGCGTCGCGGAGACCGCTGGCCGCAGAGTCCAGACACAGACGTTCGGAGGGGGAGAGCCGGGGCAGGCACGGTAGGGCCGTACCGCTTGTGAAGCGCATCGGAATTCCGAGCCAGACATCCCCGTACGGCACCGACAACTCCTCGACGCCGTCGGCCAGACCAAGGCTCTTACGGAGCGTGGAGAGCACCGCGCCGACGGGCCCGCAGCGGGTACGGCCGATGCCGGCACGGATCAGCGCCGGCCGCCGCTGAAGTTCGTCCACGACCGCCCTTGTCCGTACGTGGACGGGCCGGCCATCGATGGTCGTCGTTGAGGCGCAGATGACGGCGCGGTCGCCGTGCTCGCCGATCACGTGGCCGTGCACGCGGTCGGGAAGCACGCCGGCGTACCGGGCCAGCAGGATCCGGTACCGGGCCGAGTCGAGGTTCGACCCGATCCCGAAGACTTGGGCGCAGCCGGACACTTCGGCGAAGCGACGGGCCATCAGGTCCACGGGGTTGGTGACGACCAGAACGGTGCCCCCGAAGCCTCGCAACTGCCGGGCCAGGGTGCCGAGGGCGGGGGCGTTGGCGGTGGCACCGCCACGCCGTATGTCACGCTCGGCCGTGTTCGTGAAGGACGTCCGGAGAGTGACGATCACCGCGTCGCACCCTTGGAGGTCATCCACTTCGCCGGGCTCAACCGCCGTACGGGAGCGGGCGGCGTGGGCGAGGTCCTGGAGATCGGCGGTCAGGGCACGGACCTGGTCCGGCTGCCGGGACACGACCAGGAGCCGGTCCGGGAGCGCGGCGGCGACGAGGCCGGCGGCGAGGGTCTGCCCGATGGTGCCCGCACCGACGATCCCCATGACAGCGGCGGTCACCGGACGCCGCCGGTGGATTGCTCGACCTCGGAGAACACGACGTCCAGGAGCCGGGGTCCTGCCATTGTCCCGGTGAGGAGTGCGCTCACCCGGTTGACAATGCCCGCCACCTCACGGGCCTGCTTGACGAGGGTCTGGTGGTGGGGCGCCAGGGGAAGCCCAGGTGGTGCGCTGAGGCAGGTGCTCAGGATGCTGACTGTGTCCATGAGCCACAGCACCAGGACCTCGCGCAGCCAGCCCGCGCGCCCGCTCGCCGGAACCGCCGAAGCCTGCCGGGCGAGTGTGGAGGCAATGCCCCGCACCATCTGCTGCCCGAGGCTCCGGTCGGGGTGGCCGATCGCGAGAAGAAGCGACCGGCCGACGAGTTTCGCGATGTCCGGCTGTGGGCCGCCGGCCCACTGCACGGCCGGGTCGATGAAGTGCATACGCGGACCGTCGACGTCGACGTGCTCAGGCTTGAGATCCCCGTAGATCGCCATGTTCCTTCGGGATGAGATGGCGCCACCCATCCGAAGCAGCCGCCACACGGTGTGCTGTGTCAGCTCCACGACCTCCTGGCGCGCGGACTCCGCAAGCCCACTGTCCTGGCCGAGCGCGGTCAGGTAGGCCCCGGCGCTCAGGCCGTTGAACTTGCGGCGGAAGACACCGACGACGGAACGCTCACCGATCGGCGCCGCTCTGCCCAAAAGCCGTGCACCCGACGGACCGTGAAGGTCTCCCAGGGCGGCGAAGGCCGTTTCTAGGAGGTCGCCTGTGTCCCACGGGCGGGCCATCAGTTCATCGACCAACGTCACGCCTGGCACGACCCGCGTGAGCAGAACGCCTTGGTGGAGAGCGGTCGTCTCGCACACACGCGGGCGTCCGAGCTCACGAAGTAACTTCAGGTGCCGCGCCTCGCGAGCGATGACCGGATCAGCGCTGCGCAGATACGCCGCCTGCGCCTGCCGTACGTCCTTCCAGGCCCCTCCGGCCCCTCGCAGAAGGGACACCAGGGACACGCCCAACCAGCCGTATTTCGCGATCAGTTCCTCGTCGTCCACCGTGACCCGGCAGACGTAGGAGGTGACGCTCGGGCACGGCTTGCCCAAGACAATTCGCTTGTTCGGCCACAGGTCCTTGACCGCGCGGGAGATGGCCCGCCGGGTCACGTTTTGCAGTTGCGTCGGGGTTGCCGCCGCTGTTCGCTCGCTTGTCGTGAGGGTCACGACCGCCTCCTGGGCGAGAGTTGGAGCCCGTCCGGCTATCGAACCGAGCCGGGCTATGGGGTGTGCCGACGCGCGGGGCGGGCGTGGTGCGCGTGCGCGCGCAGTTCGTTGTCGCAGTCCTCGACTGTCGGCTGACCGCCCCGGCGGCGGGCTTCCTCCCGCTGCGCGGCCAGTGCCGCGCACACGTCACACCCCTCGACGGCCACGGGCTCGAGAACCGCGGCGCCGTGACGCGCCCTCATGTCAGCCGCCGCAGACAGGTCTCGACGTGCTTGAGGAGCGATCGGTCGACCGGGGCGTAGACGCGGGGTACGCACTCGGGTACGAGGCGCCAGAAGCCACCGCCGTGGATGGTCTCTTCAAGCTCCACCAGCCCTTCGTCCGGGGCCGGTTGTACTGCTGCTGTGGGTGCGGCCATGGGGGCGCCTTTCGACAGCTAGATCACTGAGCTGGATCACCAGGTGAGGTCGTGCACGGCCACGAGAAGGAGCAGCGTGCCGATGAATGCGAGGAAGCCGAAGCAGCTCGGTATCGACAGGGCGTAGAGACACCCTCTGCCGTCACCCTGGGGCGGCGGCGCGGCAGGCGAGGGGGCAGCCGACGGACTCACGAGTTCCGGCGCTGGCGCTGAACATGCGGGGAGTGGGGGGTTCATGGCATCAGTTCAGGTGGCTCGGGGCGGGGTGCTTGCGTACGGGTTTCCGGGTGCTGGCGTCATGCGGAAGAAGGCCGCAGTGATTCCCCGGTAGCCGCGGTGCGACGGATGGCCACCGGTGTGGTGGAGAGCCCATTGCTCGCGGCTCGCCCGCTCCTCCGCCGCTCCGGAGGACTCGCCGCACGTCGTGCACGCGATCTCGTGCACCGGGCCGGAGGCGCCGGGCTCGGTGTCGACACCGAGCGACCAGTCAGCGTGTCTGATCACCGTGTTCATCGGGACTTCTCTTCGGCGGGTGCCATGTTGCGTGCCTCGCGGTCCGGGGGGTCAGCAGCGGGATACGAGCGTTGCAAGGAGCGCCGAACAGAGATATCCCCAATCCGTCATCGGCTCTTCCTACAGAGAATGGTTACTACCTCGGTTTTCCCTCGACCCCTCTAAGTGCCGTCACAACAGGGCAAGTTGTAGGGGTGAGCGAATTACCCTCGTGCTGGTGACGTGCGGTAGACGGACGGAAGGAGCAGCATGGGCACGCTTCTGCGCTATCTCCTCGACGAGCGCGAGCTGAAGAGCTACAGCGCGTTCATCGGACCGTTCAACGAGGTGGCTGCGGAGCTTGGGTTGAGCGGTCTGCAACCCGCTCCGTCGACCCTCGAAGCCTGGTACTACGGGACACGGCGACCTCAGAACGACTCCCGCAGGGTGCTCGTGAACTGGTTCGGTCACAGCATTGAGCAACTGTGGACGGAGGTCCCGGAGGGAAGCGTTCCGGCCTTTCCTTCCCTTGCCGGCCCGGCACGTACGCATTGCCCTGCCGAGCCCGGCATGGACCTGAACGAGATGAAAAGGATGGGCGCTATGGCTATACGGCGCGCGAGGGAATACGTGCTCGGAGCAGAGCGGGGGCGTGTAGGGGAGGATGAGCTGGGTTTCCTGGCGGAGGATGTGCGGCGCCTGGTGGCCACCTATCCGCGTTCTCCGCTCGCCGACCTCTGGCCGGACCTGGTCGAGACACAGGACAGGGTTTTCCGGTTCCTGGAGGGCGGCAGGGTGACGCCGTCACAACTCCGGGACCTGAACGTCTCGGCAGCCGTTCTGTCCTTCCTGATGGCCAAGGGATTCCACGACATGGAGGACTCGGCTCAGGCCATGACGATGACGCGGGTTGCCCATGCCTGCGCACGAGAGGCGGAACATCCAGGTCTCGTTGCCATGGTCGACGGACTCAAGTCCCTGATCGCCTATTGGTCGGGCCGCCCCGGAGACGCGCTCCACTATGCCCGGCAGGGCGCGCAGACGGCCCCCGACCGAGGTACGGCTGGGCTGTGGCTTCTGGGCCTTCAGGCCCGTTCTGCTGCCGTGTTGGGAGACGAGCAGACCACACGGCTGGCCATTCGGGATGCAACCGACCGCCGGGACAGTGTCCAGCCCGATCAACTCGATGAACTGGGAGGTCTGTTCACGTACTCGCGACAAAAACAGCTCTACTACGAGGCGGAGTCCGAGGTCCTGCTCAACAACGGCGGCACGGAGCTTGTGGAACGAGCTCAGTTGGCCGTGGAGGGCTTTTCCGACCCGGATGCCGATGACTGGGCCTTCGGCGATCTGGCCGGCGCACAATGCGCCCTTGGCCTCGCGCGTCTTCACGGCGGGGACGTCGACGGAACTGCGGAAGCCATTCGTCCGGTGCTGGACCTGCCGCCCAGCTACCGGAGCAACGGCATTGTCGCGTCAGCCCGGCGGGTCCGTCACACCCTCATGAGCGGGCCCGCGCGGGACAGCGTCACGGCCCGCGAGATCCGGGAAGAGATCGAAATGTACCCCCCGCGCCGGCTGGCTCTCCCGCAGTAGTCACGACGCGAGTAGGGTTTCGCCATGCACCCGATCAAGAGGTCCAGTCAGCGGCTTGGACTGCGCGAGCTGCGGAAAGACGATGCGGGCGCGCTCTTTGACATCTACGGCAGCGCTGAGGCGACAGAGCACATGTCGTTCCTCCCGCGCACGGTTGAGGATGTCGAGAACGTCCTGGCCGGGTGCATGGCGTCTGCTCTCAAGGCCGTTCGTGCCGAGTACGCAGTGGCCGTGATCGAACGAGACAGTGGCTCGATGATCGGGTTCGGGCGTCTCGCCATGGATCCGCATCAGCCCCGTGCCGCCACCTTCGGCTTTGCGCTGAGGCCCGCGTCCTGGGGTGTGGGATACGGGGTGGAGACCGTACATCTGCTGCTTGGCCTGGCATTCGAAGAGTTGGACCTGCATCGCGTCTGGGGTGCCCGATCTCCTCTGAACGAAGCGTCCGCGAGGGTGATGAGTACGGCGGGCATGGTCGAAGAGGGAGTCATCCGCGAACACGTGCAGAAGGCCGGCGTGTGGCGTGACTCCGTCGTGCACTCGATTCTCGAACGCGAATGGAAGGGGACAGGTCCCGCGTCGGTCAGGTGACCTGCTGTGCACAAGTCCTGGCGCGTTGGTCGCGCCGGACAGGTGCATGGGGTGGGGTCTGCGCCGCGCAGGGTTTGCATCGGCGCTCCGCTCGACCAGCACACCCAGCGCCTTCTTGATCTCGGCGAGGCCGGTGCCGACCTCCGCGTGTTGACCCCGCCTTACCAGGTCGGCCCACACATCGGGCTCCTCGCCCTCGAAGCCTGATCACAGCGAGGCGAGGACCTTCGCCTCCTTATCAGGGGCGATCCCGTGCTCCGCCCACCGCGGGTGGTGCACGGGACGCCCATCCCGGGCAAGCCACGCCCAGGTGTCCCGAATCGTCTCAGTAATAGGCCGACAGCGCAGTCCTGCGGCAACGGCACGCCCTGAGTCCACCGACCACACGCCGGCGTGCGTGCGCCACAACGGCAGCTCCGTCCACTGACTCACCCCCTGTGCGACCAGAACGTCCGGATCCACCCATACCGGGATGCCCGTGCTGTCCACCACCGTCAGGCACTCGCTGACGAAGTCGGCGAAGGTGATCCCTTCAGGGTGGGTGAGGTTATAGCCGCCGCTGGACGCGCTCGCGGCCTGGCCCAGCGCGAACTCCGCGACGTCCCGGACGTCCACGGGCTGGATACGTCGCCCGGCCGGAGCCGGCGCCACGATGCGCCCGCCGCGTACAGCCCTACTCAGCCACCACGGGAGGCGGCCGACGTATTCACCGGGCCCGAGGATCACGCCCGGCCGCAGGAAGACCGCGGCATCCCCGAAGGCTTCGGTGACGGCATGTTCACCGCCGGCCTTCTGGAATCCGTACACGGTGGGGCTCCCGTCCTCGCCCGTGTACCCGTAGGTCTCGTCAGCGTCTGCCGGGCATTCCAACAGCGGCGAGGCATCCGTCAACGGCTGGTGCGGCCACCCTTGATACACGGACACGGTGGAAATGTGGACCCAGCGCCGTGACATATCCCGGAGCGCGGTAGTGGCCAACAAGACATCTCGCGGCGCGAGGTCCGAGCTGGACGTGTCGATTACGGCGTCCCACGGGCTGTGTTGGGCCAGTTCGTCCAGATCCGTTTGGACCATACGGTTGCCATGGACCGGCTGTACGCCTTCGACGTCGGGGCCAGATTGCCCACGGTTGAAGGTGGTGACGGCCCATCCCCTTCCGAGCGCTCGCTCCGCGATGGACTTGCCCAGGAACCAGGTTCCGCCGATGACCAGAATGCGCATGGCTCCGATCCTGCCGTTACGAGAGGAGGCGGGGGAAGCATGCGACAAGGGCGCCCGCTCCCGGCCGGCCACACCACCTCCGATGTCTGGGCCCGTGCCGATTCGTGTCATGGTGAAAGGCGGACCCGGCGAGCATCTTCGTATTCTGGGTGCAGTATGTTGGTCTGGACAGTTCATTGTGTTGCCCTAGATGATCCGAAGGAGGTCCCCGGTGGATGAGCCGCGTACCGCAGTCGTCAGTGCCGCGCCCGTCACCCCGGAGGCCGAGGGGGCCGAGGGGGCCGTGGGGGCAGCCGCCGGGGGGTCGCAGGGGGCCGGGCGGCGGCGGGCGGTCGGGCCCGTCGCGCTTGTCGTCACCGGCATGCTCTCCGTGCAGTTCGGCGCGTCCATCGCCGTCCTGCTCATGCCGCGGACCGGCGCTGTGGGCGTGGTGACGCTGCGGCTCGTGCTCGCCGCCGTCGTCCTGCTCGTGATCTGCCGGCCCAAGGTCCGTGGTCACTCGCGCGCCGACTGGGGCACGGTGCTCGTCTTCGGTGCCGTGCTCGCGGCCATGAACCTCCTCTTCTACCAGGCCGCCGACCGCATCCCGCTGGGCGCCGCCGTGACCCTGGAGGTCCTGGGGCCGCTCACCCTGTCCGTGATCGCCTCCCGCAGGCTCGGCAACCTCCTGTGGGCCGGGCTCGCGCTCGGTGGTGTGCTGCTGCTCAGTGGTGGCGGGTTCGACCGGCTCGATCCGGTGGGTGCGGCGTTCGCGCTCGCGGCGGGCGTGATGTGGGCCACGTACATCGTCTTCAGCGCCCGGACCGGGCGGCGCTTCCCGCAGGCCGACGGGCTCGCGCTCGCCATGGCCTTCGGCGCGCTGCTCAGCCTGCCGCTGGGCATCATCGAGGCCGGTTCGAAGCTGGTGGTGCCGTCCACGATCGGGCTCGGGCTCGCCGTGGCGCTGATGTCGTCGGTCCTGCCGTACACCCTGGAGCTGCTCGCCCTGCGGCGGCTGCCCGCGCCGACGTTCGCGATCCTGATGAGCGCGGAACCGGCACTCGCGGCCATGGCCGGCTTCCTCGTACTGCACCAGGGCCTCTCCTTCACCGACGCGCTGGCGATCGCGCTCGTCATCGCGGCGAGCATGGGCGCGGTCCGTACGCAGGTGGGCAAGCGCAAGGAGTTGGCCGCCGTGGCGGGGGTCAACGAGTAAAGCAAGCACGCTTGCTTGTTTCTCCGGGCGCTGCCATGCTCCGGGACACCGCACCACGCCGTGTCCCGAGAGCCGATCGGAGTGCGTCCCGTGCCCGACCCCGCCGCCTCAGTCCTCGCCGATCTGCGCAGCGAGAGTGAGGAAGTCGACCGGCTCGTGGCCGAGTTGGACGACACGAGCTGGTCGCTCCCCACCCCGGCCGCGGGCTGGAGCGTCGCCCACCAGATCGCCCATCTGGCCTGGACCGACACCGCGTCCCTCCTCGCCGTCACCGACGCGACCGCCTTCGCCGGCCTGGCCGCGAAGGCGCTCGCCGCCCCCGACACCTTCGTGGACGAGGGCGCCCAGGCCGGAGCCGTACTGCCGCCGCACCAACTCCTCACCCGCTGGCGCGAGGGCCGCGACCAGCTCCACCTGGCGCTGCGCTCCGCGCCCGCCGGCGCGCGTTTTCCCTGGTACGGGCCGCCCATGAGCGCCCCGTCGATGGCGACCGCGCGGCTGATGGAGACCTGGGCGCACGGCCAGGACATCGCCGACGCGCTCGGCGTGCGGCACGAGCCGACCGCGCGGCTGCGCCATGTGGCGTGGATCGGCGTACGGGCCCGCGACTACGCCTATGTCGTACGTGGCGAGCAACCGCCAACCACCGCGTTCCGGGTCGAACTCACCGCCCCGGAAGGCGAGTTGTGGACGTACGGCCCCGAGGACGCCGCGCAGCGCGTCACCGGGCCGGCCCTCGACTTCTGTCTGCTCGTGACACAGCGCGCCCACCGCGCGGACCTCGCCGTGCGGGCCGACGGCGCGGACGCCGACCGCTGGCTGGACATCGCGCAGGCGTTCGCGGGACCGGCCGGTCCGGGGCGGGCGGCGAAGAAGCCATGACGACGAGCACCCCGGACGCGGACGTCCTGCGGATCGGCAACGCCTCCGGCTTCTACGGCGACCGCTTCGACGCACTGCGCGACATGCTCACCGGCGGCCCGCTCGACGTCGTGACCGGCGACTACCTCGCCGAGCTGACCATGCTCATCCTCGGCCGCGACCGGCAGAAGAACCCGGCCTCCGGCTACGCCAAGACCTTCCTGCGGCAGTTGGAGGAAGGGCTCGGGCTCGCGCACGAACGCGGCGTGAAGATCGTCGCCAACGCGGGCGGGCTGAACCCGGCGGGCCTGGCCGACGCCGTACGCGAACTGGCCGGGCGCGTCGGCGTCCCCGTGCGCGTCGCGCACGTCGAGGGCGACGACCTGCTGACGGCCGATCGCCGGTGGGGCGAGGGCGTGCTCACCGCCAACGCCTACCTCGGCGGGGCGGGGATCGCCGCGTGCCTGCGGGCCGGTGCCGACGTGGTGGTGACCGGACGCGTCACGGACGCGGCCCTGGTCACCGGGCCCGCCGCCGCGCACTTCGGCTGGGACGCGACTGACCTGGACGCACTCGCCGGCGCGGTCGTCGCCGGGCACGTCCTGGAGTGCGGCACCCAGGCCACCGGCGGCAACTACGCCTTCTTCCGCGAGCACGACGCACACCACGCATACCACGCACACACCCTGCGCCGCCCCGGCTTCCCTCTCGCCGAACTCCACGCCGACGGCTCCGCCGTCATCACCAAGCACCCCGGCACCGGCGGAATCGTCGACATCGGCACCGTCACCGCGCAGTTGCTGTACGAGACGGGGGGAGCCCGGTACGCGGGCCCCGACGTGACGGCCCGGCTCGACACCGTACGGCTCACCCAGGACGGCCCCGACCGGGTCAGGATCACCGGCGTACGCGGCGAGCCGCCGCCCCCCACGCTCAAGGTCGGGCTGAACCGGATCGGCGGCTGGCGCAACGAGATCGTGTTCGTCCTGACCGGACTCGACATCGACGCCAAGGCCGACCTGGTCAAGGTCCAGGTCGCCGACGCGTTCGCGCGCGCCGACCAGGCCCCGGAGTACGTCCGTTGGGAGCTGGCCCGCACCGACCGGGCGGACGCCGACACCGAGGAGACCGCGAGCGCGCTGCTGCGGCTGGTCGTCCGTGACAGCGACCCGGACGCGGTCGGCCGGACGGTCAGCGGCGCCGCCGTCGAGCTGGCGCTGGGCAGTTACCCCGGGTTCCATGTCACCGCGCCGCCCGGCAAGGGCGCGCCGTACGGCGTCTTCGAGGCGGCGTACGTGGGCGCGGCCGAGGTCCCGCACACGGCGGTACTGCCCGACGACACGCGCGTACCGGTGCCAACTCCCGTATGCACTAAGAAACTTGAGCCCGTCCCAGAGCCCCAACTCCCCGACCCGCTGCCCGTCCGCACCACCCGCCGCGCCCCGCTCGGCCTGCTCGTCGGTGCCCGCAGCGGCGACAAGGGCGGGGACGCCAACGTCGGCGTGTGGGTACGCACCGACGACGCCTGGCGCTGGCTCGCGCACGCGCTGACCGTCGACCTGTTCCGCCAACTCCTCCCCGAGACCGCCGACTTGACCGTCACCCGGCACGTCCTGCCGAACCTCAAAGCCCTCAACTTCACCGTCCAGGGCCTCCTCGGCGAAGGCGTCGCCGCGCGCGCCCGCTTCGACCCGCAGGCCAAGGCGCTCGGCGAGTGGCTGCGCTCCCGGCACGCCGACATCCCGGAGGTACTGCTGCCGTGACCGTGCTCCACTCGGCGCTCGACACCACGTCCCCCGAATACGCCGCGCACCGCGCCGACATGCTCACCAAACTCGCCGACCTCGACACCGAGCACGCCAAGGCGGTGGCCGGCGGCGGTGCGAAGTACGTGGCCCGGCACCGTAAACGCGGAAAGCTCCTCGCCCGCGAGCGCGTCGAGCTGCTGCTCGACCCCGACACCCCGTTCCTGGAGCTGTCCCCGCTCGCCGCCTGGGGCAGCGACTACCCCGTGGGCGCGTCCATGGTCACCGGCATCGGCGTGGTCGAGGGCGTCGAATGCGTCATCACCGCCAACGACCCGACCGTGCGCGGCGGCGCGTCCAACCCCTGGACGCTGAAGAAGGCCCTGCGCGCCAACCAGATCGCGTACGAGAACCGGCTGCCGCTCATCAGCCTCGTCGAGTCCGGCGGCGCCGACCTCCCCTCCCAGAAGGAGATCTTCATCCCCGGCGGCGCGCTGTTCCGCGATCTGACGCGGCTGTCCGCCGCCAGGATCCCCACCGTCGCGGTCGTCTTCGGCAACTCGACGGCGGGCGGGGCCTACGTCCCCGGCATGTCCGACCACACCGTGATGATCAAGGAGCGGTCGAAGGTCTTCCTCGGCGGACCGCCGCTGGTGAAGATGGCGACGGGCGAGGAGAGCGACGACGAATCGCTCGGCGGCGCGGAGATGCACGCCCGTACGTCGGGGCTCGCCGACCACTTCGCGCTGGACGAGCCCGACGCGATCCGGCAGGCGCGGCGGATCGTCGCCCGCCTCAACCACCGTAAGGCGCAACCGGATTGCGGCCCCGCCGAGCCGCCGAAGTACGACACGGACGAACTGCTGGGCATCGTCCCCGGCGACCTCAAGATCCCCTTCGATCCGCGCGAGGTCGTGGCGCGGATCGTGGACGGCTCGGACTTCGACGAGTTCAAGCCGCTGTACGGGCCGAGCCTGGTGACCGGCTGGGCGGAGCTGCACGGCAGTCCGGTGGGGGTGCTGGCCAACGAGCGGGGGGTGTTGTTCAGCGCCGAGTCGCAGAAGGCCGCGCAGTTCATCCAGCTCGCCAACCAGCGCGACATCCCGCTGATCTTCCTGCACAACACCACCGGCTACATGGTCGGCAAGGAGTACGAGCAGGGCGGCATCATCAAGCACGGCGCGATGATGATCAACGCGGTCGCCAACTCGACCGTCCCGCATCTGTCGGTGCTGATGGGCGCGTCGTACGGCGCCGGGCACTACGGCATGTGCGGCCGGGCCTACGACCCGCGCTTCCTCTTCGCGTGGCCGAGCGCCAAGTCGGCGGTGATGGGGCCGCAGCAACTCGCCGGCGTGCTGTCGATCGTGGCGCGCGGCTCGGCGGCGGCCAAGGGGCTGCCGTACGACGAGGAGGGGGACGCGGCGCTGCGCGCGATGGTTGAGGCGCAGATCGAGTCTCAGTCGCTGCCGGCGTTCCTGTCCGGGCGGTTGTACGACGACGGGGTCATCGACCCGCGTGACACCCGCACCGTGCTCGGCCTGTGTCTGTCGGCGATCCGTACGGCGCCGATCGAGGGCGTGCGCGGCGGCTTCGGCGTCTTCCGAATGTGAGGCTTACGGTGATATCCACTCTCCTCGTCGCGAACCGCGGCGAGATCGCGTGCCGTGTCTTCCGGACCTGCCGCGAGCGGGGCATCGGCACGGTCGCGGTCTTCTCGGACGCGGACGCCGAATCGCTGCATGTACGGGAGGCGGACGCGGCGGTACGGCTGCCGGGGGCCGCGCCCGCCGACACGTATCTGCGCGGCGATCTGATCGTGAAGGCGGCCCTCGCGGCGGGCGCGGACGCGGTGCATCCCGGTTACGGATTCCTGTCGGAGAACGCTGAGTTCGCACGGGCGGTGCTCGATGCCGGGCTGGTGTGGGTGGGGCCGCCGCCGGACGCGATGGAGGCGATGGCGTCCAAGACACGGGCGAAGGAGCTGATGGCGGCGGCGGGCGTACCGCACCTGGCGCCGGTGGACCCGGCGTCCGCGACCGGGGCGGATCTGCCGCTGCTGATCAAGGCGGCGGCGGGCGGCGGCGGCCGGGGAATGCGGGTCGTCCGTGAAGTGGCCGACCTGCCGGGCGAGTTGGCGGCGGCCGCCGCCGAAGCCCGGTCGGCGTTCGGCGACGGCGAGGTCTTCGCGGAGCCGTACGTGGAACGGGGCCGGCACATCGAGGTCCAGATCCTCGCCGACGCGTACGGCACGGTGTGGGCGCTCGGCACCCGCGACTGCTCCCTGCAACGACGCCACCAGAAGGTGATCGAGGAGTGCCCGGCGCCCGGTCTGACGGCGGAGCTGCGCGCGACGCTCACGGACGCGGCGGTCACGGCGGCGCGCGCGGTGCGGTACCGGGGCGCGGGCACGGTCGAGTTCCTGCTCTCGCCGCAGGGCCGCGCGTACTTCCTGGAGATGAACACCCGCCTCCAGGTCGAACACCCGGTGACGGAGGAGGTGTTCGGCGTCGACCTGGTGGCGCTCCAACTCGCCGTCGCGGAAGGCGCCCGGCTCCCGGCGAACCCGCCGACTTCGCGCGGCCACGCGGTGGAGGCCCGCCTGTACGCGGAGGACCCGGCGCGGGGCTGGGCACCGCAACCGGGCCGGGTGCACGAGTTGGCGGTGCCGGGACCCGCCCTCGCCGCGACCGCGCGAGGCGACCGGCCCCGGCTGCGCGTCGACTCCGGCTACGGGCCCGGAGACAGCGTCGGGGTGCACTACGACTCCCTGCTCGCCAAGGTCGTCGCCTGGGCGCCCACCCGCGCCGAGGCCGTGCGACGACTGGCCGACGCGCTGCGCCGGGCACGGGTGCACGGGCCGGTCACCAACCGCGAACTGCTCGTACGGTCCCTGCGCCACCCGGAGTTCACCGGCGGCCTGCCCGACACCGGGTTCTACGACCGGCATCTCGTCGCGCTCACGGAGCCCGCCGCCGCCGCCGACGACGGCAACGGCAACGGCAACGACAGCGCCCGGCACGCCGCCCTCGCCGCCGCGCTCGCCGACGCCGTCCGCCGGGGCCACCCGGTCGGCGGGTGGCGGAACCTCCCGTCGCAGCCGCAGACCAAGACGTACGGCGGGCACGAGGTGCGGTACGAGGTGCGCTACCACCGCACCCGCGACGGATTCCGCGTCGAGGACGACGCGGTGCGCGCCGTCGACGTCGCACCCGACCGCGTCACGCTCGAAGTCGCCGGAGTGCAACGCCACTTCGACGTGAAGGAGTACGGAAGCGAGCACGTCTACGTGGACGGCCCCACCGCCTCGTACCGCCTCCTCGCCCACCCCCGCTTCACCGACCCCCGCACCGCCACCGCGCCCGGTTCGCTGCTCGCGCCCATGCCCGGGACCGTCGTACGGATCGCGGACGGGCTCGGTGAGGGCAGCGCCGTCACCGCCGGGCAGCCGCTCATCTGGCTGGAGGCCATGAAGATGGAGCACCGCATCACCGCTCCCGCCTCCGGCACGCTCACCGCGCTCCACGCCGTACCCGGCCAACAGGTCGAGGTCGGCGCGCTCCTCGCCGTAGTCACGGACACCGCACAGGAGGAAAGTTGAGCATCGTCGAGACACAGGAACACCGGGACCTCCGCGCCGCCGTCGCGGCCCTCGGCCGCCGCCACGGCCGCGCCTTCGACCGCGAGACGCTGTGGAGCGAGGCGGGCAAGCTCGGCTATCTCGGCGTGAACCTCCCCGAGGAGTACGGCGGCGGAGGCGGTGGACTCGCCGAACTCTCCATCGTCCTCGAAGAGTTGGGTGCCGCCGGCTGTCCGCTGCTCCTCATGGTCGTGTCGCCCGCCATCTGCGGCACCGTCATCGCCCGCTTCGGCACCGACGCGCAGAAGCGCGAATGGCTCCCCGGCCTCGCCGGCGGCTCGCGCACCATGGCCTTCGGCATCACCGAACCCGACGCCGGTTCCAACTCGCACCGCATCACCACCACCGCCCGCAAGGCGGCCGAGGGCGAGGGGGGCGGCTGGATACTCAACGGCCGCAAGGTCTTCGTCTCCGGCGTCGACATCACCGACGCCACGCTCGTCGTCGGCCGCACCGAGGACGCCAGGACCGGCTCCCTCAAGCCCTGCCTGTTCATCGTCCCGCGCGACGCGCAGGGCTTCCAGCGCTCGCAGATCGACATGGAACTCCAGGCGGTGGAGAAGCAGTTCGAGCTGGTGCTGGAGGATGTACGGCTGCCCGCCGACGCCCTCGTCGGCGACGAGGACGCCGGACTCCTCCAACTCTTCGCCGGTCTCAACCCCGAACGCGTCATGACCGCCGCCTTCGCCCTCGGCATGGGCCGTTACGCGCTCGACAAGGCCGTCGACTACGCCAAGACCCGGCAGGTCTGGCGGCAGCCCATCGGCGCGCACCAGGCCATCGCGCGCCCGCTCGCCCAGGCGCACATCGAGATCGAACTCGCCCGCCTGATGATGCGCAAGGCCGCGCACCTGTACGACGCGGGCGACGACGCGGGCGCGGGCGAGGCGGCCAACATGGCCAAGTACGCGGCGGGGGAGGCCTGCGTACACGCCGTCGACCAGGCCGTACACACCCTCGGTGGCAACGGGCTCACGCGTGAGTACGGACTGGCGTCCCTCATCACCGCGTCCCGGGTGGCCCGCATCGCACCCGTCAGCCGCGAAATGATCCTGAACTACGTCTCCCACCAGTCCCTGGGTCTCCCCAAGTCGTACTGAGCCCGTACTGAGCCCACACGTTGGTGCCGCCGGGGTCAGGTGCCGGGTGCCTCGAAGGTCTCGATCGTGCAGCGCGCCGCCCCGCTGCGCTCGATCCTGGCGTCGCTGGTGACCAGCGGAACACCGAAGCTCTCGGCGAGGGCCACGTAATGCGCGTCGTAGACGGAGAGGTTGTTCGACAGCTCGCGAACGCGCTGCCACAGGACCAGCGTTGGGTGCAGGTCGACAGCGAGGGCCTGGTAGTCGGTGATCGCCTTCAGCGCCTCCGCTTCCGTAATTCTCGGCTTGCCTCCTCTGCGGCCGCGGGCCAGCCCGAAGGTGGCCGAGGTGATCTCGTAGTCCAGTAGGCCCGGCGCCGCGAGAGTACCGGCGAGGCTCACCCGCTCACGGATCGCGGTTCCGGTCTTGCCGTGGTCGAGGAGGAAGTGCACGAGGCTGGAGCAGTCAATGACGATCAACGTCGGTGCCGCCCGTCCTCGATGGCGTCAAGGATGTCCCTCGTATCGAGCTCGGTACGGGTTTCACGCTCCAGCCGTGCGGCCATCTCTGTGAGGGTGGGCTTGGCGGCTTCCCGGGTGAGCAGGTCCAAGGCGTACGCCTGGAGCGACTTCCCGGCCTGTGCGGCGCGGACCTTCAGGGCGTTGACTGTCTCATCCGGGACATCCCGGACTGTGATCGCGGTCATGCCTGCATTTTAGCATCAGTGCAGTCGTTGTGCAGTCAATAGGCCGGGAAAAGATGTCATGCCTGCGTCATGATCAGGTATTCGGCGAGACTCATCCAATCTCTATTCGCTCTCAAGCGAGAGCTGCTATCTTTTCGCTATGGCTGTCAAAAATCGCTGGTTGGCGCTGATCGCGCTGACCATCAGCGTCCTCGTTATCGGATTCGACACGACGATCCTGAACGTCGCCCTGCCCACCCTGGCCGCCGAGACCGGCGCCTCCACGGGCGAGTTGCAGTGGATCATCGACTCGTACGCCGTTGTCTTCGCCTCCGCGATGCTCCCCGCCGGCTTCCTCGGTGACCGCTTCGGACGGCGCAAAATGCTGGTCGCCGGGCTGTTGATCTTCCTGGCGGGCTCGATCATCGGCACGCTGGTCTCCACGCCGGGCGCGCTCATCGGGGCCCGTGCGGTCATGGGTCTGGGCGCCGCGCTGATCATGCCGCTGTCGCTGTCGATCATCCCGACCCTGTTCAAGGGCGAGGAGCAGACCAAGGCGATCGCGATCATCACCGTGGGTGTCTCGATCGGCCTGCCGCTCGGACCCCTGATCGGCGGCTGGCTGCTTGATCACTTCTGGTGGGGCTCGGTCTTCGTCATCAACGTCCCGCTGGTCGCCATCGGCATCATCGCCTGTGTCCTGCTGATCCCCGAGACCAAGGACCCATCGGCTCCCAAGGTCGACATGATCAGTACGACCCTGGGCATCGTCGGTCTCGGCGCTCTCGTCTTCGGTGTCATCGAAGCGCCCGCCGAGGGCTGGGGCGATCCGCTGATCCTCTCCTCGATCACCGGCGGTCTGCTGTTGCTCGTCGGCCTCGTCCTGCGCGAGCAGCGCCAGACCCGCCCGATGGTGGACCTGGAGCTGCTGCGTAACCCGACCTTCCGCTGGAACACGATCTTCCTGATCCTCGGCACGTTCGTGTTCATGGGCCTGATGTTCGTGCTGCCGCAGTATCTCCAGGTCATCCAGGGCAACGACGCCTTCGGCACCGGCGTACGTCTGATGCCGCTGCTGGCCGGAATGATGGTCATCGCCAAGATCGTGCCGCCGCTGACCATCAAGATCGGCACCCGGCCGCTGGTCGTCGCCGGTCTGACGATCATGTCCCTGGCGATGTTCCTCGGCAGCACCACGGACACCGACACCGGCTACGGCTTCACCGTGATCTGGATGGTCCTCACCGGACTGGGCGTCGGCCTGGTCATGGTGCCGGCCCTGGACACCGCTCTGGGCGTACTGCCCAAGGGCAAGGAAGGCACCGGCAGCGGGCTGAACACCACCCTGCGCCAGGTCGGCGGCGCCATCGGCATCGCCCTGCTGGGCAGTGTGCTGCACGCCGTGTTCGCCGACAAGGTCGACACCAGCGGGGTGCCGGCCGAGGCGGCCGAGGTCGCCGAGGAGTCCGTGGTGGCCGCGCAGAAGGTCGCGACAGAGCTGGACATGCCGGCACTGGCACAGTCCGCGGAGTCCGCCTTCGTCAGCGGTATGGGCACGGTGCTGCTGGTCTGCGGTGTCGCCGGCATCCTTGCCGCGATCCTCGGCGCCTTCAAGCTGCCGGACAGCCGGGAGAACAAGAAGACCGACGCCGACGCCGACGCCGAGGCCGCGGCAGAGGACAAGCCGCTGCCCGAGGCGCTCCCCGACACAGTGGACGGTGCGCGACAATGACTCGTATGCCCTCTGAAACGACCAGCGCACCGGTATCGGCGATCGCAGGCGCCGAACCCGGCCTTGGCCTGCGCGAACGCAAGAAACTGCGCACGCGTCACGCAATCCGTGCGGCAGCCCGACTGCTGATCGATGAGCGAGGGTACGAGAACACCACCATCGAGCAGATCGCCGCGGCGGCCGAGGTCTCCCCGAGCACCGTCTTCCGTTACTTCCCCACCAAGGAACACATCGTCCTCACAAACGACTACGCCAATTTCAGCATGGCGTTCCTGCGCGAGCGCCCGGCGGACGAGCCTCCGCTGGCCGCCCTGCGGGCGGTGGTGACGGAGATGGTGCGCAGACTCGCCGAGGACTTCAGCGAGGAGTACCGCTGGCGGCGGGATCTCGTGCGCCAGGTGCCCGCGATGCGGGCCCTGGTGGGCGAATCCCAGGACGGGTGGATCCGTTACGTGAGCGAGGTGCTCGCCGAACGGGCCCGCCTGCCCGCGGACAATCTGGAGCTGCGCGTCCTGGTCGGCGCCGTGACGGGCGCCTTCCACCAGGTGCTGTGGGGAGACCACAGCGAGGACGCCGATCTGGTGGAGATGATCGAACGGGCTCTGGCGGTGCTGGAACACCCGGACGACGTCGGACGCCCGGTGGACACCACGGTCGGAGGCCCGGCTCACACCGGGCGCGGCGACGCGTGAGGCGGTCCGTGAGGCGGTCCGCGAGGCGGTCCGTGAGGCGGTCCGCGAGGCGGTCCGCGAGCGCTCTGTGAGCGCTCTGTGAGGCTTCCCGCCCGTGCGGGAGAAAGGGGCCCCCGGTACTCGGCTGCACCGAGTACCGGGGGCCCCCTTTCCGTCGCGGCGGGTTCGTCAGTCCTTGACGTCGCCCCTGACCTGCCGCTGTACGAACTCGTGGGCCAGGTCGCCGAACTGCTCACCCCACACGAGGGACCTCTCGACCGTCTTCTTGAAGTGGACGCCGCCGTCCACCCGGCTCACGGCACACGCCTTGTCGAACTCGGTCCACGTGGCGAAGTGCACCTGGACGTCCTTGGCGGGGTTGGTCTGCGGCTCCACCAGCGACGAGCCGGCCGGGAAGGTGAACGTCCAGTCCAGTACGTCGGAGCCGAAGTAGCGCCGCGCCGCCTGGGACCCGGCGGAGCACAGCGTCGTGGAGCCCGACGGGTACTCCGGGTGGTCGCCCGTCGTCAGATAGCCGCGCCACTCGTTGGCCGGAAGGTCGTCGACCGTGCCCTTGTGGGGACCGCCCCAGGCCGTCAGCTTGCTGCGGCCGTACAGATGCCGGACTCCGCTGATCGGCCGCACGGCGTCGTAGACCCGCTTCTGATGCCAGCCGGCGATCAGGGTGTCGAACGTCGCCAGGATGGTCTGGAGCGTCCAGTGCGCCCAGCCGTGCACGCCCATCCGGTTGTCCTGATCGTGGTTCTTGGCCACCATGATGGACGAGTAGCCGATGCCCCACAGCTTGTTGTCCATGATCTCGGCGAGCGCCTTGCGCTCGTCGTTGAGCGAGGCCGACGCCTCGATGATCTCGTCCACCGACCGCTTGTAGTCCCGCGCCCGGGTGTGGTCGCTGTGCGTGGGCGGGGCGAGCGGGAACTGCTTCGGGTGCCGGAAGATGTGGGGCTTGGTCAGCCCGGCCTGCGGGGTCACGAAGTGCTGGCTGACGAAGATGCCCATGTCGCCGGGGCCGCCACCGACCCGGCGGCCGTTGTGGGGGCCCAACTGCGGCTGCCAGCGGGAGGGGTTGGACAGCTTGTACGGCGTGTTCACGGGCACGTAGCCGGTGTAGTCCTCCCAGGGCACGGGGTGGTACTTGCGGCCGCCCTCGTAGCCGAGGACGTTCATACCGTCATGGCTCAGGACCCCCCATACGGTCTTGGCCGCCACGTTGCCGATGCCGATCGGGCTGGTCAGGTTCTCCGACTCGTCGTTGGGGTCCAGGCCGAGCGCGGTCATCACCTGCACCAGACCGCCCACGTTACGTGGCAGCAGACGCTTCCAGATTCCGAGCTGGGCGTAGATGACGGCGATGTTCATGTTCCGGTTGGTGGCGGACTCGCTCGCGGGGCGGCGCGGAATCTTGGAGTACACGCCGACCGCGGTCTCGTGGTACGGCGCCAGCGCGTCGAACGCCGACAGCATCGCCGCTCGGTTCGTCCACAGGAAGACGGTCGCGTCCATCGGCCCGATGAACGCCAGGCTGGGCGACTGACCGGCCTGGTCGTCGTCGGGCTGGGCCCACTTGACGTAGTTGTCTCTGTCCAGGTCGAAATCGATCTTGAGTGGCTCGTCGCTGGTGACCGCACCGGCCGTTCGTGAGAAGGCCAGCATGGTCAGGGCGGCGGAGGAGCCGCCGAGCAGCAGCGTTCTGCGGCCCAGCGAGGTGCCGGCGGCAGAGGTGAGTGCGGACGTCGTCATGTTCGTCTTCCTTTTCTTGACGGGGAAGGGCCTGCGGAGGCGAGCCCGCGCAGGCCCTTCGTGAGGCACGGGGTGTCGATGGCCGTGCCGCCCCGGCCTTCGGGCCGCGCGGCGGAGCGGGGGTCAGTCCTTGACGTTGCCGCTGACGTGCCGCTGTACGAACTCGTGGGCCATGTCGCCGAATTGGGAACCGAAGTCCAGGGACCTCTCGACCGTCTTCTTGAAGTGGACGCCACCGTCCACCCGGCTGCTGGCGCACGCGTTCTCGAGGTCGGTGAAGGTGCCGAAGCTGATCTTGAGATCCTTGGCGGGGCCGATTCCCGGCTCCACCAGCGACGAGCCGGCCGGGAACGTGAGCGTCCAGTCCAGGTCGTCGGAGCCGAAGTAGCGCCGCGCCGTCTGCGCGGCGGCGGCACAGATCGTCGTGGAGCCGGACGGATACTCCGGGTGGTCGCTCACCGGCAGATAGCTGGCCCACTCGTTGGCGGGCAGATCGTCGACCGTGCCGATACCCGCACCGCCCCAGCCCGTCAGCTTGCTGCGGCCGTACACGTGCCGTACGGCGCTGAACGGCCGCACCGAGTCGTAGATGGCCTTCTGATGCCAGGCGACGATCAGCGTGTCGAAGGTCGCCAGCAGGTGCTGGAGCGACCAGTGGGCCCAGCCCTGCACGCCCATCTCGTCGTTCTGGTCGTTGTGCCGGGCGACGACGATGGAGGAGTAGCCGATGCCCCAGGTCTTGTTGTCCATGATCTCGGCGAGCGCCTTGCGCTCGTCGGTGAGCGTGGCCGACGCCTCGATGATCTCGTCCACCGACCGCTTGTAGGCACGGGTGTTGGTGTGATCGGTGTGCGTGGGCGGCGCGAGCCGGTACTTGGCCGGGTCCTTGAAGATGTAGGGGTTGGTCAGCCGGATGTGCGGGGTCACGAAGTGCTGGCTGACGAAGATGCCCATGTCGCCGGGGCCGCCGCCGACCCGGCGGCCGTTGTGGGCGCCGAGGAAGGGCTGCCAGCGCGAGGGGTTGGACAGCTTGTACGGCGTGTTCACGGGCACATAGCCGGTGTAGTCCGCCCAGGGTGTGGGGTGGTACTTGCGGCCGCCTTCGTAGCCGAGGGCGTTCATGCCGTCGTTCTTCACGGCCGCCCAGACCGATTTCCCCGCCACGTTGCCGATACCGATCGGGGAGGTCAGGTTCTCCGACTCGTCGTCGGGGTTCAGACCGAGCGCGACCATCAGTTGCCGGATGCCCGCCGTGTCGTTCGGCAGCATGCGCTTCCAGATGGACAGTTGCGCGTAGATGACCGCGATGTTCATGTTCCGGTTGGTGGCGGACTCGCTCGCGGGGCGGCGCGGGATCCGCGAGTGCACGCCGACCGCGGTCTCGTGGTACGGCGCGAGCGCGTCGAAGACCGACATGATCGCCACCCGGCTCGTCCACAGGAAGACGGTCGCGTCCATCGGCCCGATGAACGCCAGCCTGCCCTCCTCGCCGGCCTGCGCCTCGCCGGGCTGGGCCCACTTGATGTAGTTGTCCTTGTCCAGGTCGAGGTCGATCGGGGCCGCCTCGTCGCCGGTGGCGGCGAAGGCCGTGCGGGCGAAGGGCAGTGTGGACAGCGTGGACAGCGCCACGGCCGAGGCGCCGCCGACCATCAGCGATCTGCGGCCCAGCGAGGTGCCCGCGACAGAAGTGTGACCGGAAATCGTCATGGTGATGTTCCTTGTCCCATTTGGTTCCCCCAGGTCGATACCGCGACGCGGCTGCGGCATTTCCATTGTTTGTTTTCTGGTCGACGCCGGTCAATGTCGAGCGGCCGAGCAGTCGAGCCAAATATGCACTTATTCACGCGCTGAATTCCTGGTCCGCCACCGTACTGGTCGCCGCTCAAGTGTCACTAGAAATGAACTAAGGCAGAAATCTTCTTGACATGCCGAGTGCTCGCATCGACCCTTCACGGGGTGGCGAAAGTAGCCGTGCCACGCCCGTTGTCCCTGCTCACCGCAGACAGAATAAATGTCGGGCCGACGTTCTGGTCTCTATTTCTGGAGGAACGATGCTGAGTAGACGATCCCTTCTCCGCGGTGGCGGCGGCATGGCGCTGGCGGCTGCCACTGTCGGGTCATCCATGCGGTCGGCATACGGCAGTGAAGATAAATGGGGGCAATTGCGCAGGCATCTCAAGGGCGATGTGGTGCTGCCTTCCGACCAGGCTTACGACTATTCCAAGCAAGGCGTTCTGGTCGAGCTGGACACCGTGAAACCGCGCGCGATCGTCTACTGCGAGACTCCCCAGGACGTCAGCACGGCCATCAAGTTCGCCGGCGACCACGACATCGCGGTACACACCCGCAGCGGCGGCCACAGCCTGGCCGGCTGGTCCACCGGCCGGGGCATGGTCCTCGACGTCTCCCGGCTCAACGGTGTCTCGGTGGGTGCGGAGACGGTGCGGCTCGGCCCCGGCGTGCAGAGCGTCGACGCGCTGGCCACGCTCAGGCCGTACAACAGGCAGATCGTGACGGGCACTTGTGCCACCGTGCGCCAGGGCGGCTACATCTCGGGCGGGGGCATCGGATTTCAGGTACGGAAGTTCGGCGTCGCGAGCGACCGCCTGGTGTCGGCCCGGATGGTCCTCTCCGACGGCCGGATCGTGCGCGCCTCCGAGCGGTCGCACGCCGATCTCTTCTGGGCCCTGCGCGGCGGTGGCGGCGGCAACTTCGGGGTGGCCGTCGACTTCGAGGTACGTCCGATATCGGCGCCTCGCATGGTGTACTTCGACAGCCTGTGGCCGTGGGACAAGGCCCAGGAGATCATCACGGCCTGGCAGGAGTGGTGCTCCAACGGCTCGAACAACCTCGGTTCGACGCTGAACGTGCTCCTGCGTGACGGCTCCCCGGGCAATGTGCCGATGATCAAGATCAACGGCGGTTACCACGGGCCGCAGTCGGAGATGGAGCAGGCGCTGAACGAACTGGCCGCCGAGGCCGGTGCCACCCCCACCTTCCGTACGGTCAAGGACCTTCCGTACGACGAGGCGATGAAGGCCGTCTACGGCTGCGAACAGTTCACGGTCGAGCAGTGCCACCGCGCCGGCACGAACCCGGACGCCAAGATCCCCCGTACCCCCTTCCTCAGGGAGCGGACCCGGATGCTCGACCGCCCCACGGGCGCCTCCGGGGTGGCCGACCTGCTCACCGTCTTCGAGGCCAACCGCAGGCCGGGCCTGACCACGTACCTCTACCTCACGGCACTGGGCGGAGTCGCCAACGAGGTCCCGCGCGGACAGACCGCGTACGTGCACCGGGGCACGGAGTTCTTCGTGGCCTGCGCGACCCTGCTGCCCAACGCCCAGCCACCGGCGGAGGAGGCCGAGGCCGCGATGCAGTGGCCCATCCAGGCCTTCGACGTCATCGACCCGCTCTCGAGCGGCGAGTCGTACCTCAACTTCCCCAACCCGGACCTGGGGGACTGGCGGCAGGCGTACTACGCCGAGAACTACTCCCGGCTGGTGTCGGTCAAACGCCGGTACGACGCGCCGAACTTCTTCCGGCACGCGCAGAGCATCGGGAGCTGAGCCTGACGCGGGGCGGCGGGCCGGGCTCTCCGGTCAGTCGCTCCGGCCCGCGCGACCGCGACTGCGGGTGTTGGCGTATGCGAGGCGGGCGCTGAGCAGTTCGGCCGGGCTCAGCGGCCGTACGCCGGCCGGGTCGGCGTCCCACTCGCGTCCGCCGCCGAGCGGGCGTAGCTGGAAGTACGGACCCTGCCGGTCGGTGACGACGCCGACGCGGTCACGGGCGGTGTCATGGACGGTGTCCCCGATACGTACGGGCGACGGCGGGGGCGCTTGGGCCTCCGACACCGGCCACACCGGCCGCGCACCGTCTGTCACCGGCCGGCCCCGTCCACGATCACGGCGGCGAGCGCGAGCGCGACGGGGGCGGAGCAGACGCCGAGATGGACCAGGGCGTAGCGCGTGTCCCGCCCGGCCTCGCTGTCGTCGGTGACCGGCCACGGCGTACGGACATCCATGGCGGGCAACTGAATCCCGGCCCGCGTCAGCGCCGCAGCCAACACGTCCCGCGCTTCGACGGCCTCTTGGACCTTGTCCGGGGGGAGAGGGCTGGGCGGGGTACGGCTGGGGAGCGGCGGCTTGGGAGTCGCAGACGTCATGGGGGGTCTCCTTCGGCTCGTTGCTGCGCGACTTCTCCACCCCGACCGACGAATGGTCTGAACTACCGTGCGTGAGGGGTGCATTACGAGAATGCGTCAGCGGGGGAGCGGCCGGGACCGAGGGCGAGGGGTGCTTCCCTCGGTGCCCCGACACGTTCCACACGTTCCACGAAGGGGCCGAACCGGGAAAACGCGCCGGCCGGCACGGTTCATTCGCCCGCGGTGCTCGCGGCGCCTGCGGTGCCTGCGGTGCCCGCGGTGCCTGCGGCGTCCTCGGCCTCCCAGCGAAGCAGGTCTCCCGGCTGGCACTTGAGCACCTCGCAGAGCGCGGCGAGCGTCGCGAAGCGCACCGCCTTGGCGCGGCCGTTCTTGAGTACCGCCAGGTTGGCGGGCGTGATCCCTACGCGGTCGGCGAGTTCGCCCACGGACATCTTCCGCCTGGCAAGCATCACGTCGATGTCGACGGTGATCGGCATCAGATCACCACGTCCAACTCGGCCTGCATCCGCGCCGCTTCGACGTCGCGGGCGACGGCCTGGGCGAGCAGCATCCGCAGCACGAGCACGATGAGCGCGACTCCCAGGATGGCCACGCCGATCCCGCCCATGATGACGGTGACGCCCGGGTCGTCCCCCTGGTCGGGCGCGTTCAGGGCCGTGACCGCGAACCACACAAGAGCAGCCGCGACGATCGCGCCGATGATGAAGTCCACGTACCGGAAGGCGGCGGGGGAGAACACCGTTCCGCGTCGCACCATCGTCACCAGTCGCCATACACAGGCCAGGGCGACCTGGGCCGTTCCGATGCCCAGGATCGTGATCACGCGCAGCGCGGTCAGCGGGAGCGACCCGTCCTCCGGGTCGTTCCCGCTGACCAACGCCCACACCATCACTGCCTGTACGAACACGGTGCCGGTGAGCACCGCCATGAGCACGGCGCGCAGAGCACGCACTGTCAGTTTTCCCATGACCCATCCTTCGATCGAGATACGATGGGAATCTATCGAATCTCGATAGGTGAGGCAAGGGCTAGGAGTGGGCTGGGAGTGGGCGACCCAGTACGCGACCTAGTCCGCGATGTCCTCGCGGAGACCGTCGGAGAACTCCCACCAGGACAGGGCCAGCCAGTCACCGTTGACGAAGGCGTCGACGGCGGAGCCGCTTCCCTGGACAGTCACGGTCGTGCCGGGCGGGTAAACGGTGCCGGACAGTCCTGGTGCGGAGACAAGCAAAGTACCCAATCGTTGAGCGGACATGTCTCGCGGACCTCCCTCATTCATGGTACGGCGCCGACGGTAATTCACCGGAGAATACCGATTTGCCTCATCGGGCAGGGCGGAGAACCATGAGACATGGGTCACGCGGGGGTGGGGCACATCACACACGCGAGCAAGTCGAGCGGAGGTGGCAGCCATGAAGGCCGTCGTATACAAGGGACCTTTCGAAGTCGCGGTCGAAGATGTCGAAAAGCCCAGCATCCAGCATCCGAACGATGTGATCGTACGGATCAGCACCACCGCGATCTGCGGCTCTGACCTGCACATGTACGAGGGCCGCACCGCCGCCGAGCCCGGCATCGTCTTCGGTCACGAGAACATGGGAATCATCGACGAAATCGGCCAGGGCGTCACCGGCCTCAAGAAGGGCGACCGCGTGGTCATGCCCTTCAACGTCGCCTGCGGATTCTGCGCCAACTGCGTCGACGGATTCACCGCATTCTGTACGACCGTCAACCCCGGTTTCGCCGGGGGTGCTTACGGCTACGTCGCCATGGGCCCCTGGAAGGGCGGCCAGGCCGAATACCTGCGCGTTCCCTACGCCGACTTCAACTGCCTGAAGCTGCCGCCGGGACAGGAGCACGAGAGCGATTTCATATTGCTCGCCGACATCTTCCCCACCGGCTATCACGGCTGCGAACTCGCCGACGTCCGCCCCGGCGAGAGCGTCGCGGTGTACGGCGCCGGGCCGGTCGGCCTGATGGCCGCCTACTCGGCCCTGCTGCGCGGCGCCAGGAAGGTCTTCGTCGTGGACCGGGTCCCCGAGCGGCTGGCCAAGGCCGAGGAGATAGGCGCGATTCCGATCAACTTCGGCGAAGGCGACCCGGTCGAGCAGATCAAGGAGCAGACCGGGGGCGTCGGCACGGACAAGGGCATCGACGCCGTGGGCTACCAGGCGAAGGCGCAGAGCGCGGGCCACGAGGAGCCGGCGAGCGTCTTGAACTCCCTCGTCGCAACGGTCCGCGCCACCGGAGCACTCGGCGTACCGGGCCTCTATGTCCCGGCCGACCCCGGCGGCCCTGACGACCAGTCCAAGCAGGGCATGCTTCTCGTCGCCATCGGCAAGCTTTTCGAGAAGGGCCTGCGGATGGGCACGGGTCAGTGCAACGTGAAGAACTACAACCGGTTCCTGCGGGACATGATCATCGACGGCAGGGCGACTCCGAGCTTCGTGGTCTCTCATGAACTGCCCCTGGATCAGGCGGCATCGGCGTACGACAAGTTCGACAAGCGCATCGAGGGCTACACAAAGGTGATGCTGCACCCGTAGCCGTAGCCCTGCGGCAGCTCGTCCGGCTGGTTGTTGCCCGTTTGCCCGGCGTGGGGCCTCGTCGTGAACTACCGTGCGTGACGGACCCGTTACGAACGCGCGGAGGGCAGCACCCATGCCGACGAGACGAGCGGTCACCGGCCGCAGCAGGGAGCCCCGGGCGCGGTTCGCCCAAGAGCTGCGCGCACTGCGCGCCGCACGCGGCGAGAGCCTGCGCCAGCTCGGTGAACGGCTGGGCTGGGACTGGTCGTTGTTCGGCAAAATGGAGAAGGGCGAGACGCTGGGCGGCCCGGAGGTCGTCCAGGCACTCGACACGTATTACGGGACGCCGGGGTTGTTGCTGGCGTTGTGGGAGCTGGCGGTGGGCGACAAGTCGCAGTTCAAGGAGCAGTACCGGCGATACATGTCGTTGGAGGCGGAGGCGACGAGCCTGTGGCACTTCGGAGTCAGTGTGCTGCCGGGGTTGTTGCAGACGGAGGACTACGCGCGTGAGGTGCTGGTGGCGGGCGGGTTCAAGGGGGAGGCGCTTGAGCAGCAGGTTGAAGCGCGGATGGGGCGGCGGGAGTTGCTGGAAGGGGACAGCGCGCCGCCATTCCGAACGATCCTCTCGGAGGCGGTGCTTCGGACACCGTGCAGGGATGCAGGGAAGTGGCGCGAACAGTTGGAGTACTTGGGGGAGTGCGGGGACGTGACCATTCAGGTGTTGCCGCAAAGTGAGGGATTGCACGGTCTGGTGGGAAGCGCAGTGATGTTCCTGCGACTACCGGATGGGCGCCCCGTGGCGTACACCGAGAACACCTACTGGGGCCAACTCATCGAGGAGAGCCCGATGGTCGAACGCTTGCAGCGCGCCTACGATGTGGTGCGCGATCTGGCCCTGTCCCCTGCCAAGTCGCGAAAGTTCGTCCTACGCATGTTGGAGGAAGTGTCATGCGATCCCTCGATCTGAGCATCGTCACCTGGCGTAAGAGCAGTTACAGCAATCCAGACGGTGGCGAGTGCGTCGAGGTCTCTGACGACCTCGCCCCCGTCGTCCCCGTGCGCGACAGCAAGACCCCGCACGGCCCGGTGCTGGCGTTCGACGCGTCCGGCTGGGCTTCGTTCGTCTCGGCCGTGAAGGTCGGAACCTTGGGCACCTGACGCCCAGTTGGAGGTTGCAGCGTGCGATCCATCGACCTGAGCGCCATCACCTGGCGTAAGAGCAGCTACAGCAACTCGGATGGCGGCGCCTGCCTCGAAGTCTCTGACGACTTCGCCAGCGCCGCTAGCTGGCGCAAGAGTTCCTACAGCAACTCGGATGGCGGCGAGTGCGTCGAGGTCTCTGACGACTTCGCCCCCGTCGTCCCCGTGCGCGACAGCAAGACCCCGCACGGCCCGGTGCTGGCGTTCGACGCGTCCGGCTGGGCATCCTTCATCTCGGCCGTGAAGCAAGGCGCGTTGGACGCCTGATCCGCCCCCGTCCAACACCGCCCCGTAGCCCGTTCCCACCGGTCTGCGGGGCGCTTCACCGTCCTCTGGAGATTCGAGAATGGTTGACAGCCAGATGGGCAAGGCGTCTTGGAACTGTTCCTTGCGGAATCTCTTCGGGGAAGTCATGTTCGCGGCTGTCGGCGCGCGGGGGCACGATGACTGGAGACAGGATGCCCTCGATGCCATGCAGTTGAGGACGGGCGATCCCCGTGGCTGGTTGAGGCTGATCAAGGCGCCGGGAGGGCGGGATTACGGCACTGCCCCGGAAAGCCCCTTCGTTGCCGTCACACCCGCCGATTTCGATTCGGTATTCCCTGTGTCCAGGAGGGGCGCGGAACAGATCATGGTCACTCTCCTGGGAGAGTGGTTCCAGGTGGAAGGTATTCCGGAATTCTCCGTACGAGAGGCCGAGTTGACCTCTCATGCGCGAGTGATTCTGGAACGGTTCGGGGGAGACGCGCTGTTCTTCACCAACGCGGCGACGGCGCGAGAGAATCCCCATGCCGACATGTTCCGTCGAGAAGGTGCCTATGAGGGGTTCACCGGGCATGTACTGGACTGCGGTGTCATCGCTCTCTCCGCCACGGAAGTCGGCATCTTCTGGGGCTTTACGATTGACTGAGATCAACCGCAGCATCGAGGGAAACCCATTCACGGGTGCCGTCCGTCCCCTCCGCCCACGCCGTCTGATCCCCCGCCGCCTTAACCGTGAGCCCGTACCGGTCGACGCTCGGGCGGCCAAGGTTCTCCCAACCGGCGTACGCGGCAGCGATCTCGTCCCACAAACGCCGGGGACCGGCTTGGGTGACGGTGAACCGGTCGGCATGCTGGCCGTCGTAGTCGACCGTCGCCCAGGACAGCCCGGTGTCGTCGGCCACGTCGAGCCGTGTGGGAGCGTGCTCCCCGCTCGCGTCCCAGGAGAAATAGGCTCCGGGAACGGCGAGGCCGACGTGGAACTCGGCGTTCAGATCTCCACCGGCCACTGCCCACGGTGACAAGGCCGAGGACGTCACCTGCTCGGGCGGCGGGCCGCTGCCGTCGTCGTCGGCGGGCGCGGGAGTCGACGGGGCAGGTTCCCGCATCGCCATGTACGAGGCGAAGTTGTGGAACCGGCCCTCGCCGCCGCCGCCCCCGTCCGGTGTCGTCGTCAGCACCAGCGTGCCGTAGCCGCCGCACCAGGCGGAGTTCCACGGGGTGACGATGCGTCCGCCCGGTTCGGTCTGTTCCAGCCAGGCCGCCGGAATTCGGTCGACCGAGAACGTGGCGATGATCCGCTCGTACGGAGCCCCGGCCGACCAGCCGGCCCCGGCGTCACCGCGTACCACCCTCGGCGCGTGGCCGACAGCCTTCAGATTCCGTTCCGCCTCCGCCGCGACCGTGGGGTCCAACTCGACGGTGGTGACCGCCTGATCGCCGCAAAGCTGACACAGCAGGGCCGCGTTGAACCCGGTGCCCGCGCCCAGTTCGAGAACGCGCCGCCCTGCCGACTCGCGGTCCAGATCCAGGTCCGCCAGAGCGAGCGTGCGGAGCACCATGGAGGGCATGGACGCCGACGACGTCGGAACTCCGTCGGTGAGCTGCGTGACGAGCGGCGCGTCGCTGTAGGCCGCGCTCAGCCAGTCGTCCGGGTCTGTGGCCCGGTCGCACGGCCGGTAGCCGCCCTCCCCGTCGCGCGGCCAGATGACAGCCGGAAGAAACAGATGCCTCGGTACCGCGCGCATAGCGCGGTCGAGAGCGGGCGGCAACGGCCGGACGAGTTGGGCGACCTCGGCGAGGAACTGCTCCGTGTGGGCAGCCAACACCGCTGTTGTGCTCACCGCACCTACTTCTTGTCCGGGGCAGGCGGCGGTGGTGTCGGCTGCGGCGGCGAGAGGGGACGGTTTGGCTGGTGAACATCATCGCCAATGGGGTTGCGGTGTTTGGCCAGTGCCGCGTCCATACGTGCCTCCAGAAGGCGTGGATTTCCTTTTCCACCGTAGGAAATGATGCCCGGTCCGTGCAGGGCGCATTGGTGGCCGGGAGCGGGGATAGCCCCTTCTGTCCGTGATCACGGGAGTTCCACGCTTCCGGACCACGCTTCCGGACCACCCGTAACGGCTGCGTCGGAAGGTGGTGTTGGGTCCACCCCAGCGGTGGCGTTGGACCGCTGGTGGGCCGAGTGGGCCGTTTATAGCGTCGTACCCATGATGAATGCGACGAACGAAGAACGAACAGGTGCCACCCGCCGGTCGGCGTTGCGTGGCCTGGGACTCGCGGTGGGGGGCGTGGCACTGGCCACCGGGCTCGGTGCCTCGCCGGCGGCGGCGGACCCGCGTCGCGGGATCACCACCTATGTGCTGGTGCACGGCACCCACAGCGCGGGCGCGTTCTGGACGCCCATCGCGCGGGAGCTGACCCTGCGCGGTCCCCGCGTCGTCACGGTGGACCAGCCGGGGCACGGCGCGGAGGCTTTCGTGCCGGAGGCGTATCAGCGCCAGGACCTCAAGGCGATGGCGACCGAGCCGTCGCCGCTGAAGGGCGTCGGGCTGGAGGAGTACGAGGCGCGGGTGACGGGCGTCGTGCGGCGGGCGGCACGCAACGGCTCGGTGGTGCTGGTCGGGCACAGCCTGGGCGGCGTATCGGTCAGCCGCGTCGCCGACGCCGTCCCGCATCTGCTGGACCACATCTGCTACATGGCGGCCTTCTGTCCCAGCCGTGCCCTGCCCACGGCGGACGCCTGCACGGCGGCACCCGAGAACGCGAACGCCGTCAGCCCGGTCGAGCTGACGGTGGGCGACCCGGACCGGCTCGGTGTACTGCGACTCAACTTCCGTACAGGAGACAGCCATGAACTCGCCCTCCTGAAGGAGATGATCTGCGCGGACTACCCCGACGCCGATTACCGCCGGATACTCGCCGGCATGCAGACCGACGAGCCCATCACCGCGTACGCGGGCCGGGCGGTCGGCCGGGTCGCCAACTGGGGACGCGTTCCCCGCACCTACCTGCGCTTCGGCAAGGACCGTACGATCGCCACCGCACTCCAGGACAGGATGATCGCGGAGGCCGACGCGATCACACCCGGCAACAGGTTCCGCGTGCGCAATTTCCCGGAGGCGTCACACGTCGGCCCGCTGGATCCCACCCCGGTCGCGGAAGCCCTGGACATGCTCGCTTGATTGATGCGGCGCACGCTGCCACCCTCTGAACCTCGCGCACCACAAGGGACCGCGCAAGGAAAGACGGAGACCACGTGACGCTCGTCGCGACCGCGCACGAGCGCGGCATCACCACCTTGATCATGGACGCGCCGGCCAAGCGCAACGCTCTGTCGGCGCGGCTGGTGGGTGAGTTGGGCGAGGCGCTCGCCGACTGCGCCAAGGACACGTCCGTACGCGCCGTGGTCCTCAGCCACACCGGCACCACCTTCTGCGCGGGGGCCGATCTGAAGGAGCCGCCGAACCCGTACACCTTCGTCGCGCTCCTGCGGCAGATCGTGGAGCACCCCAAGCCCGTTGTCGCCCGTGTCACCGGTCATGTCCGGGCCGGTGGCCTCGGGCTGCTCGGGGCCTGCGACATCGTGGTCGCGTCCAGCGACTCGGACTTCGCCTTCACGGAGGTACGGATCGGTGTCGCGCCCGCCGTCATCTCGATGCCGCTGCTGCCCCGGATGACACCGCGCGCCGCCGCCCGGCACTACCTCACCGGCGAGACGTTCGGCGCGGCCGAGGCCGTCACGGACGGGCTCGTCACCCAGGCCGCCGACGACGTGGACAGCGCGCTCACCCCGCTGCTGGACGCCCTGCGCCGGGGGTCCCCGCAGGGCCTGGCCGAGTCCAAGAAGCTGCTCACCGCTGGGGTGTTGGAGACCTTCGACCGGTACGCGGAGGACCTGGTCCAGCGCTCGGCGTCCCTCTTCGCCACGGCCGAGGCCCGCGAGGGCATGGCGGCCTTCCTCGAACGGCGGGACGCGGCGTGGGTGCGCTAGGTCAGGGCCTAGCCGCGCCCAAGCAGGACCGCAGCCGCGCCACCCGGCGACGGCTGCTGGAGGCCGCCGTCTCCTGCCTCGCCGAACACGGCTGGGCGGGCTCCACCGTCTCCGTCGTCGCCGAACGCGCCGGGGTGTCGCGTGGCGCGGCGCAGCACCACTTCCCCACCCGCGAGGACCTGTTCACGGCGGCCGTCGAGTACGTCGCCGAGGAACGCTCCACCGCCCTGCGCGCCCTCGGGCCCGCCGGGCCGACCCGCCGCCGCGAGGTGGTCGAGGCGGTCGTCGCGCTCTACACCGGGACGCTGTTCCGGGCCGCGCTGCATCTGTGGGTCGCCGCCTCCGACGAGGAGCAACTGCGGCCCCGCGTCACCGAACTCGAAGCGCGGGTCGGCCGCGAGGCGCACCGTATGACCGTCGAACTCCTGGGCGCCGACGAGTCCGTGCCCGGCGTACGCGAGACCGTCCAGGGCCTGCTGGACATGGCGCGCGGCCTGGGGCTGGCCACGCTCCTGACGGACGACACGCAGCGGCGGAACCGGGTGGTCGCGCAGTGGGCCAGGATCCTGGAAACGGCGCTGGGCTGACGGGGACGGCGGGGACGGCGGGGACGGCGGTGGCGGTGGAAGGCGTGTTCGTGATCGTCGCGGCGGGTGCCGTACTCATGGCGGCCGGGGCGGTCTGGAAGGGGCAGGTGCGCAAGCCGTATCTGCGGGTGCGCGCGCGGAACGTCAAGAACCGGCGGCTGCCCCGCGATCTGCGCCGCTCCGCCGACATGGCGATCGCGGCGGCCCGCCACGCGGCGGCGGCGGACGAACCGGCGATCGTCCGGGTCGACGACGTACTGACCGTGGCCGCCGAGCACTTCGGCCACGCCACCGTGCCACGCGAATCGGCGGCGGTCGCGCTGCGCGAGCGCTACGAGTGGAACCGCTGCGACGGGGACTGTGTGACGGACGCGTACGAGAACCAGGGCCTGTAGTTCACGTGCGGGATCGGCCGGTGATGCCGTCCAGGACGGTGGTCAGGTTGTGGTCGAACGTCTCCTCGGCGTCGAGGTGGGCGCCTTCGATGACGAGCCGCGCGACGGTGGGGTACTTGCCGGTCTGCAACATGCGGGTGAGGTAGGGGCCGAGGCCGGCCTGAAAGGCGGCCTCGTCGGTGCCGGTGGCACGGGCGGTGCGTCGCTCGGTGACCTCGCTGCGGACCGCTCCGACGAGGAAGGCGTTGAGGGCGCCCAAGGTCCGCTGGAGACCGTCGACGCCGCGCACGCCGGGCGCCCGGCTCAGTGCCGCCGCGGTCGCTTCGCCCACGGCGAGCGCGTGAGGTCCCAAGTGCGGCCTTCCGCCGAGCAGATCGGCGAACCACTCGTGGTCGAGGGCGGCGGCACGGGTCGCGTGGGCGATGGCCAGCACCGTGGCGCGCCACGGTGCCGAGTCTGAGTCCGAGCCCGAGTCCGAGTCCGAGTCCGAGCCCGTCTCGGCGATCCGGGCATAGACGACGTCGACCATCAGATCGAGCAGTTCGGATCTGTTGGCCACGTAGTCGTAGAGCCGCATCGGACCGACGCCGAGTTCTTTGGCGAGCTTGCGGACCGACAGACCGTCGAGGCCGTGCGCGTCGGCAAGCCGGATCGCCGTAGTCGCGATCTTCTCGCGGCTCAACGGCACGGGCGCCGCCCGCGGTTGAGGTTCGGGCCGTTCCCAAACGGGCGGCGTCTCGCTACCGTACGGTGTATCCACAGATACAGTGTACGGGAAGGGTGGCGGAATGCGCATAGCGATCGCCGGTGGCGGCCTCGGCGGGCTGACACTGGCACGGGTCCTGCACCGGCTCGGCATCGACGCGGTGGTGTACGAGCGCGAGGCGGGCCGGTCCGCCCGGCAGCAGGGCGGCTCGCTCGACCTGCACCCGGAGTCCGGGCAACACGCCCTGGCCGAGGCGGGTCTCGACGGCCGGTTCCGGTCGCGGGCGCGGCCCGAGGGCGAGGAACACCGCATCCTCGACCCGGCCGGCCGGACCCTGGTCCACCATGAGCCGCAGCCCGGCTCGTTCGACGGACGTCCCGAGATCGACCGCGGCGCACTGCGTGATCTTCTGCTCGACTCCCTCCCCGGCGACACCGTCGTCTGGGGGCACCGGCTCGCCGCCGCGACCCCACGACCTGACGGGGGCTGGGAGTTGACGTTCCACGGCGGCCACCGCACCAACTGCGACATCCTCATCGGCGCGGACGGCGCGCGCTCGGTCGTCCGGCCGCTGCTGACCGACGTCCAACTGTCCTACGTGGCCACCCTCGTGGAGCTGACCGTCGAAGACGTCGACCGGCGCCGTCCCGATCTCGCCGAGCTGGTCGGGCCCGGGAACCTGTGGTGCGTCGGCGTGAACCAGATCCTGGCGGCCCAACGCCTCGGCGACGGCGCACTGCGTGTCGGGATCTCGCTGCGCGCACCGGACCGCCCCGTCGACACGTACTGCGGCAAGCGCGCTCTGCTGGAGATGTTCGACGGCTGGGACCCTCGCCTGACCGCACTCATCGAGGCCGGCGACGGCGCGCCGGTGCCGCGCGCGATCGAGACGATGCCCATCGGTACGCGCTGGTCCGGCCGGCCGGGCGTCACCCTCATCGGCGACGCCGCGCACCTCATGCCGCCGGTCGGCGAGGGCGCCAACCAGGCCATGCTCGACGGCGCCGAACTCGCCGGCCGGCTCGCCGCCGACCCCGCCGACCCGCACTCGGCGATCCGGACGTACGAGGAGGCGATGTTCACCAGGTCCCACGCGATCGCCGAAATGTCCGCACGGGTCCAGGCGATGATGCTGTCCCCGACCGCGGCCGAAGACATCGTCCGCTTCTTCACGGCCCGGCCCGCCGAACCGGCAGCGCCAGCAGGGTGAGAACCGCACAACGTTCGTCCGGCGGCCGGGCAAGCGATCACTCAGCGGTCAGCGGTCAGGACGCTATGGCGTCGTACCCCGGGATCTCGCGCGGGTCGCGCGACCCCGGGCCCACATACCGCGCCGAGGGCCGCACCAGCCGGCCCGTCCGCTTCTGCTCCAGGATGTGCGCCGACCAGCCCGCCGTACGCGCGCAGGTGAACATCGACGTGAACATGTTCGCCGGCACCTCCGCGAAGTCCAGCATGATCGCCGCCCAGAACTCCACGTTCGTCGCCAGCACCCGGTCCGGGCGGCGCGCGTGCAGCTCCGCCAGGGCCGCCTTCTCCAGCGCCTCGGCCACCTCGTAACGCGGCGCGTCAAGCTCCTTCGCCGTACGCCGCAGCACCCGCGCGCGCGGGTCCTCCGCCCGGTACACGCGGTGGCCGAAGCCCATCAGCCGCTCGCCCTTGTCGAGCGCCTGCTTCACCCAGGCCGTGGCGTCGCCCAGCCGCTCGATCTCCTCGATCATGCCGAGGACGCGCGACGGGGCGCCGCCGTGCAGCGGTCCGGACATGGCGCCCACGGCCCCCGACAGGGCCGCCGCGACGTCCGCGCCGGTGGAGGCGATGACGCGGGCGGTGAACGTCGAGGCGTTCATGCCGTGCTCGGCCGCCGACGTCCAGTACGCGTCGACCGCCTTGACGTGCCGGGGGTCGGGCTCCCCGCGCCAGCGGATCATGAAGCGCTCGACCACCGACTCCGCCTTGTCGATCTCGCTCTGCGGCACCATCGGCACCCCCTGGCCGCGCGCCGACTGCGCCACGTACGACAGGGCCATGACGGCGGCCCGCGCCAGCTCGTCGCGCGCCGTGGCCTCGTCGGTGTCGAGGAGCGGTTTGAGGCCCCAGACGGGGGCGAGCATCGCGAGCGCCGACTGCACGTCGACGCGGATGTCGCCGGAGTGGACGGGGAGGGGGAAGGGCTCGGCGGGCGGCAGACCGGGATTGAAGGCGCCGTCGACGAGCAGGCCCCACACGTTCCCGTAGGAAACGCGGCCGACCAGATCCTCGATGTCGACGCCCCGGTAACGGAGGGCACCGCCCTCCTTGTCCGGTTCGGCGATCTCCGTCTCGAAAGCGATGACTCCCTCGAGTCCGGGTACGAAATCGGACATCAGGCGGCTCCTCTGGTGTGACGGACGCGGAAGCGTGCGGCTGAACCGGGAGCACGGCTTACGGCCTACGGCCCGCGGTCCGGTGTCAGAAGTTGTCGGCGCCGGCACGGATCCGCGGTCGTTGTCCTACGACTCGCGGTCCGGAACGGTCATCCGTTACTCACCGTCCTGCCCAGCTCGGTCATCGAATCAACCATGCCACGCCCTCGGCATTGCGCGAGGATGGGTCGCGTGCCTCACACTCCGCCCCCCGAGACCGTCGACGTCCCCGCCGAGACCCCCGATCCCGCCGAGACGCCCGATCCCGCCGTCATGCGCGAGCAGTACCGCACGGCCGCGTTCCTGGAGAGCGACCTCGCCGCCGGACCGATGGACCAGTTCGCGAGCTGGTTCAAGGACGCGGTGGCCGGCGGGCTGCACGAGCCGAACGCGATGGTGGTCTCCACCGCGACCCCCGACGGCCGCCCGTCGTCCCGCACGGTGCTGCTCAAGGGGTACGACGAGCGGGGCTTCGTCTTCTTCACCAACTACGGGTCCCGCAAGGGCCGCGAGATCGAGGCGAACCGTTACGTCGGCCTCCTCTTCCCCTGGCACCCGCTGGCCCGCCAGGTCATCGTCACCGGTACGGCGTCCCGCGTCAGCCACGAGGAGACGGCGGCGTACTTCCGTACCCGCCCGCACGGCTCCCAGCTCGGCGCCTGGGCGAGCGACCAGTCCGCGCCGATCGGCTCGCGCGCCGAACTGCTGGAGCGGTACGAGAAGCTGGACGGCCGCTACGGGGCCGACGAGCAGGTCCCGGTCCCGCCGCACTGGGGCGGCATCCGGGTCGCGCCGGACGCGGTCGAGTTCTGGCAGGGGCACGAGAACCGGCTGCACGACCGGCTGCGGTACGTGACGGAGGCGGCGGGCTGGCGGGTGGAGCGGCTCTGCCCGTGAACCGGTAGGAACCGGCAACGCAGACGACCCGCGTGCTCAGGTTCCTCCGGGGAGGAGCCGGCCGGACTTACCGGCGAGCACGCGGGTCGGGTGACTGCTTGGATTGGGCCGGTGGTTCACCGGCACCGCACGTGTGCGACGACGGGCGTCAGCCCGCAGCCACCTCACTTGTCCGGATTGAAATCACTTCCGAACCACCTCCCTTCTAGTGTGCTCACCACCCTAGGAAGGCGTCCGTCGACCCACAAGTGATTATTTTGGATTTCCACCGCACAACGATTTCCGGGAACCAGGTGTGTGCTGAGTCACGTTCGAGTTGAATGATCGTAGGTGTGACCAAGCAGCCGGCAGGGGGTGCCAACGATGAGTGCTTCCCGGAGTGAGACCACTCGCCCGCCCGGCCCCGACGAGCCGGGATCCGGCCCGGCCGAGGTGACGGGCCCGGGTGGGGACAGCGGTCCCGGGGCGGATCTGCTCGCCGCGCTGCTCGACGGGATGGACGCGGCGCTCTGCGCGTTCGACGCCGACGGCGTCATAACGCACTGGAACCGCGAGGCCGAGCGGATACTGGGCTGGAGTGCCGACGAAGCCGTCGGCCGGCGCGGATTCGCCGGCTGGGCCGTGCGCAGCGCCGACGCCGACGAGGTGCGCGGGCGGCTGATGTCGGCGATGAACGTGCCCGGACGGCTGGTGCACGAGTTCGCGCTGCTGCGCAAGGACGGCAGCCGGGTGCTCGTACGGACCCAGTCGGCCGGGGTGCGCGGTGCGGACGGCGGGCCCGCCGGGGTGTACTGCGCGTTCAGCGAGGTCCACGCGCAGATCGATCTCGAGCGGTCCATCGCGCTCAGCGAGGCGCTGTTCGACGACGCGGTGTGGGGCGTGGTCCTGGTCGACGTCGATCTGCGGCCGACCGTCGTCAACGGCCATGCCGCGCGTGCGCTCGGCTCGGGCCGCGCGGCGCTGCTCGGGCGGCCCCTGGGCGAGACCGTCGCGCAGGGCGTGGAGGAGCTGGAGGGCGCGCTTCATCACGTACTGGCCGAGGGCGCCCCTCGCGCGCTCTCCGAGCTGTGGGTGACGCTGCGCACGCCGGACGGGGGCGAGCGGCGGCGCTGCTGGCGCAGCGGCTTCCTCCGGCTGGCCTCGCCGCTGGCCGAGGAGCCGGTGCCGCTGGGCGTCGGCTGGCTGTTCCAGGACGTCACGGAGGCCAAGCTCGCCGCGCAGGAGGCCGACAGGCTGCGCTTCCGCTCCAGCCAACTGCATCGCGCGGGGCGGGCGGCGGGGGAGTGCGAGAGCCCGATGGAGGCGGCGACGGTCTGTCTGGACTTCGCGCTCGTGGGCTTCGCCGACCACGCCCTGATCGATCTGGTGCACGGCGATCCGGCGGCAGCGACTTTGGCTGCTCCGGCGGGTGGTACGTCGACCGGAGACGTACCGCCGACCAGGCTCGTACGGGTCGCGGCGACACCGGGCGGTTCGGTCGGCCCCTGCCAGCCGGTGGCGACGGGCGGAATCCCCGTGCGCTACCGGGAAGGCCATCCGGCGCTCCAGGCGGTCGCCCGGACCGGCTCGGTGCGCGCGAGCGCCCCCTCGGGCGTCTCGACCACCCCGACCTGGTCGGTCTCCCGCCAGTGGCCCCCCGACTCCGTGCACGCGCTCTGTACGGTGCTGCGGAGCCGGGGCAGGACCCTGGGCGTGGTCACGTTCCTGCGGAGCGCCAGCCGTCCGTCCTTCGAGCGCCAGGACGCGGTGTACGCGGAGGATGTCACGGCCCGGATGGCGGCCTCGCTGGATCTGCTCCGGGCGCAGGAGACGCGGCCGGAGGCGTGAGCCGCCGCCGGTCGCCCCCTGGTCGCCCCCGGCCGGTCCCGGCTCGACCGCCCCGGACCGTCCGGCGTCAGTTGCGGTAGAAGATCCGGTCGCCGTACTCCGTCATCACGCGCATGTTCCAGTCGTGCCCGCCGTCCACGTTCCCCGACCTGAGCAGCGGCGGGTCGATGCCGCGCTCGACCAGGCCGCCGGCCGCCGTCGCCACCATCGCCTGCATCAGCGCGCTCGTCACGACCGTCGACGCGGGCGCGAACGGTGCCTCGATGCCGTCCGCCGACAGCTCCGCGTCGCCCACCGCGATCTTGCTGTCGAGCACGATGTCGCAGTGGTCCTTGAGGTACGTCCCCGTCACATGCCGGGACTTCGTCTCCGTCGCGTACGCCACCGAGGTCACCCCGATCACCTTCAGGCCCAACGCCCGTGCGTTCAGGGCCATTTCCACCGGGAGCGCGTTGCGCCCGGACAGCGAGACGATCACCAGGACGTCACCGGCCCGCGCCGGGCTGGAGTCGAGTACCGCGCTCGCGAGGCCGTCGACCCGTTCCAGCGCGGAGCCGAGTGTCGCGGGCATGACGTCGACGCCCGTGACGCCCGGCACGGTGAGGAGGTTCATGACGGCGAGACCGCCCGCCCGGTAGACGACGTCCTGCGCGGCGAGCGAGGAGTGTCCGGCGCCGAAGGCGAAGACACGGCCGCCGGAGGCGACGGCCTCGGCGATCGCCTTGCCGGCCGCTTCGATGTTCGCGGCCTCCTCGTCGCGTACGCGCTCCAGCAGACCGATCGCGGCGCCGAAGAACTGACCGGCCAGCGTGCTCTCGCTCATGGAGAGACCCTTCTTTAGGAGGCTTGGGGAAGCGGAGAAGAGGGTGGAACAGGGCGCGGGAATGCCTGTGCCGCGGATCACGTTGCGGTCTGGACCTTTACCGTGTCAATACGGCTTCGCCAGAGGTGGCTTCCCGTACGGCACGGTTGTCAGTGCGATGCGTCAGAATTGAGCAGGGGCCGGGGCAGGGCACGGTTGTTTTCATGTCACAGCATTGAGGGGCACGTATGTCCGGACTGATCGACACGACGGAGATGTATCTCCGCACCATCCTCGAGCTCGAAGAGGAAGGTGTGGTCCCCATGCGCGCCCGGATCGCGGAGCGGCTGGATCAGAGCGGGCCGACGGTCAGCCAGACCGTGGCCCGCATGGAGCGCGACGGACTGGTGCAGGTCGCGGGGGACCGGCATCTGGAGCTGACGGCGGAAGGGCGCACGCTCGCGACCCGGGTGATGCGCAAGCACCGCCTCGCCGAGTGTCTGCTGGTCGACGTGATCGGCCTGGAGTGGGAGCAGGTGCACGCGGAGGCGTGCCGCTGGGAGCACGTGATGAGCGAGGCGGTGGAGCGGCGGGTGCTGGAGCTGCTGCGGCACCCGACGGAGTCGCCGTACGGCAATCCGATCCCGGGGCTGGAGGAGCTGGGCGAGAAGAAGGAGGCCGACCCCTTCCTCGACGAGGGCATGGTCAGCCTGGCCGATCTCGACCCGGGCACCGAGGGCAAGACGGTCGTGGTGCGCCGGATCGGCGAGCCGATCCAGACCGACGCCCAGCTCATGTACACGCTGCGGCGGGCGGGCGTGCAGCCCGGCTCCGTGGTGAGCGTGACTCAGTCGCCGGTCGGCGGGGTGCTCGTGGGCAGCAGCGGCGAGGCCGCCGAGCTGAATTCCGAGGTCGCCTCGCACGTCTTCGTCGCCAAGCGCTGACCTCCCGGGGACCCGGACCGCCTCTCGTCACTCGGTTCCGGGACCCGGGCGGTCGGTCCGCCGGGCACGTGCCGGGTGCTGCCGTGTTCGTACGGTGCTCGCGGGCGGGCTTCCCGGTGTCCGGTGGCGGCTGCGGAGCGTGTTCCTCCGGCGACGGAGAATGCGATTTCCCGGCGGAATGGCAGCGCGCGGGCGATTCGCGTGCCACGCTGGCCGGGGAGCGTAGGGCCTGAGGGCAGCCGGTCGCGGACCTCGTCGCGCGGCCGAGGAGGGAGCGGGGCTGTGCGCCTGATGCTTGTCGCTGTGCCCGCGATGTGCGCGATACCGGGTGCGCGCGCGGTGACCGACGCCGCCACCGATGTGCTGTACGAGCCGCTGAACCGGTCCGTCCGGTGCGCCCGGTCCGTGTCGCCCGGCCCCGCCCCGAAGGTTAAGGGCCCCGGCGCCGCGCGGCGCCGGGGCCTGTCCTCCCCTTGCTCGACCCGGAGCCCCGAGCTCCCAGGGTCGATCCCCACGGACCCTCATCCCCGAGTGGTCCGCCTCCCGCAGAAGATCTCCCCAGCGGCGCTTCGGCCAACCCTGGACCATGGTCACTCGAACGAGCGGTGTTGCGCGCCACAGCCATGTTTTCGAACGAGAGTTCGATAGTCTGGGGACCGCACGACCGAACGGCACAGCATCGGGCCGGTGCCATCGGACTCGACCACTCAGGACCGAAGGGGGTGCCAGGACACATGGTGCAGCGCATCGACGTGACCGGTTTCGACGGGCTGCGGCTCGCGGCCTGGGAGTTCGCGGATCCGCCCAAGGAGCCGGCCGGGGCGGGGAGTACGACCCCCGGAGTGCTGCTGCTCCACGGACTGATGGGCCGCGCCTCGCACTGGAAGTCCACCGCGCGCTGGCTGTCCGGCCGCCATCGGGCCGTCGCGCTCGACCAGCGGGGCCACGGCCGCAGCGACAAGCCGTCCACAGCGGCGTACACCCGCGAGGCGTACGTGTCGGACGCCGAGGCGGTGATCGAACAGCTCGGCCTGGCGCCCGTCACCCTCGTCGGCCACGCCATGGGGGCGCTCACCGCCTGGCAGTTGGCGGCGAAGCGGCCCGACCTGGTCGGGGCGCTGATCATCAGCGACATGCGGGCGTCCGCGCTGGGGGCGGCGTCACAGCGGGAGTGGGACGACTGGTTCCGCTCCTGGCCCGTCCCGTTCGCGACGCTCGCCGACGTACGGAAGTGGTTCGCCGAGGACGATCCGTGGCTGGAGCGGCCGAGTCCGGGCCGCGGCGAGTTCTTCGCCGAGGTGATGGCCGAGCGCGCCGACGGCTGGCGGCCGGTCTTCTCCCGCCGCCAGATGCTCGTCTCCCGCGAGACCTGGGTGCACGACGCGCACTGGGAGGAACTGGCGCAGGTCCGCTGCCCCACGCTGGTCGTACGGGGCCTGGACGGCGAGTTGGGCCGCGCGGAGGCGCAGGAGATGGTCCGGGTCCTGCCGCGCGGGCAGTACGCGGAGGTGACGGACGCCGGCCATCTCGTGCACTACGACCAGCCGGAAGCCTGGCGCGCGGCGATAGAGCCCTTCCTGGACGGCGCGTTGACCCCGTAACGGCTGCGGGAGGCGCGATCCACCGGATCATCTACCGGATCATCTACCGGATCAGGCCGCCGCGTTGCCCGTGAGCCGCTGCGGGGTGATCCGGATCGTGACGCGTACGGCCTCGGGCGGGAGGTTCACGTACTCCTCCCCGGCGCCGGGGCCGCTGTACTTCTCCGCGAGAGCGACGGCCGTCCGCCGGCCGACGTCCTCGCCGACCGTGGCCGTGCCGCGCACCTCCACGTACCGCTCCGGGTCCGCCAGGTCGAACACACAGAGGCTGACCCGCGGTTCACCGGCCACGTTCGTCACCTTGCGCCGGCCGGCCTGCGAGGAGATGACCAGATCGTCGCCGTCCGTACCGACCCAGACCACCGAGGACTGCGGACTGCCGTCCGGGCTGATCGTGCACAGGACGGCGTGGTTGCGGCCGTCGAGGAGCTTCCGGGCGCCGGCGCTGAGGGAGACAGTCATACCGGCGAGTCTAGGTCCTGTCCGGACACGGCCTGGGGGCACCTCGGCAGGACGACCCGGGCGGTCAGACCGCCCCCGGGGTTCGCCTCCGCGGTCGCCTCGCCGCCGTGTGCCCGCGCGACCGACGCCACGATGGACAGGCCCAGGCCCGCGCCCTCGCCCGGTGCGTGCAGCCGGGCCTTGGCACGGCGGAACGGCTCGAACAGCAGCGGTACGGTCTCCGGCGCGATCACCGGCCCGGTATTGACGACCTCCAGGACGGTCTGCGGCCCCTGCGGGCCGACGTCGACGCGGACCGTGCCGCCGGGGTGGTTGTGGCGCAGGGCGTTGGAGACCAGGTTGTGCACGAGGTGGTCGAGCAGGACGGCGTCGCCCTCGACCGTCACCGGCCGCGCCGTCAACTCGACGGTGATCGACCGGGCCTCGGCGTCGGCCGCCAGCGCGGCGGTCACCGCCGCGCCCGTCTCGTCCAGCGCGACCCGCTCCCTGCGCCGCAGGCCCTCGTCGGAGACCGCGAGCAGCAGCAGCCCCTCGATCAACCGCTCGCTGCCGGTGGCCGTTTCGATGAGCTTGGCCCGGATCCGGGCCACGTTCTGCGGCGTCGGGTCGTCGGCGAGCCCGATCTCGGCGGCGGCCCGCTGCACGGCCAGCGGGGTACGCAGCTCATGGGCGGCGTTGGCGGCGAACCGCTGCCTGGAGGAGACCAGCTCCTCGATCCGGTCCAGCATTCCGTCGAACGTGTCGGCCAGCTCCTTGAGTTCGCCGGGTGGTGCCTTCAGCGCGAGGCGTTCGTGCAGATTGCTGCCGGACAGCCGCCGGGCCCGCGCCGTGATCACACCGACCGGCCGCAGCACCCGGCCCGCCATCCACCAGGCCAGGGCGACGGACAGCGCCGAGTAGGCGGCGAGGGCGATCCCGGAGACCGTGAGCAACTGGCTGAGGGCGGCGTCCCCGGCCGCGCTGCTGACCTTGCGCGCCACCGCGAACTGGCCGGGGTCGGCGACGACGGTCTGCGCCAGTTGTTCGTCCGCCGGGGTGCCGAGGACCAAGTCGGCGTCCAGTTGTCCGGCGGAGACGGTCGGGAACACCGCCGTCAGCAGATTGGCGTACATGCCCTCGCTGACCAGCAGATAGACCCCGCCCGTCAGCAGGACGCCCGCCAGCACCAGCAGTCCGCCGTACAGCCCGGTCAGCCGGGCCCGCTCGCTGTTCACCGGTCGCCCCGCGGGCCGGCGGGAGCGCCGGTGCCGTCGCTGATGCGGTAGCCCGCCCCCGGGACGGTCTCGATCACCGCCGGGGCGCCCAGCTTCGCGCGGAGCTTGGAGAGCGTGACCCGGACCGCGTTGGTGCGGTAGCTGGTGTCCTCCTCCCACACCTCCTCGATGAGATCGTCACCGCTGACGACCGCGCCCTCGGCGCGCAGCAGCGTCTCCAGTACGGCGAACTCCTTGCGCGACAGGGACAGATAGCGGCCGTCGCGGCTGACCTGGCGGCGCGCGGTGTCCAGCGTCAGCCCGGCCCGTTCCAGCACCGGCGGCAGCGCGGGTCTGGCCCGCCGGCCCAGCGCCAGAACCCGGGCGAGGAGTTCGTCGTACGCGAACGGCTTGGTCAGATAGTCGTCGGCGCCGAGCCCGAGACCGGCCACCCGGTCCCGTACGGTCCCGGACGCCGTCAGCATCAGGACGCGGGTGAGCAGCCGGGAGCGGACCACCTGCCGGCACACCTCGTCCCCGTGCAGACCCGGCAGGTCGCGGTCGAGGATCAGCACGTCGTACGCGCCGAACCGGAGCCGGTCCAGGGCGGCATGGCCGTCGAGGGCCACATCGACGGCTATCGCGTCCCGCCGCAGCCCCTCGGCGATCAATTCGGCCAGGAATTCCTCGTCCTCCACCACCAGCACACGCATGGGATCTCTATATCCGACAACGATGTTTCGCCGGCGTAAGCATTCGGCTTGAGAGAAACGAAACCGGGACCTCGCGCACGCTCGGACCGTTCGTATCCGGGTCCGTATCCGGGTCCGTATCCGGGTCCGTATCCGGTCTGTCAGCCCATGGACGAGGAGTCGTCATGACTTTCCTGAACCAGTTCACCGCGAGCCGCAACACCGCTGCCGCCGCCGCCCTCTTCGCCTCCCTCGCCCTGGGGCTCGTCGCCTGCTCGGGCGACTCCGGCGGCGGTGCCGAGGACGCGGGATCCGGCGGCGGGGACAGCGTCAAGACCGAGGAGGACCAGGCGCTGGAGCACCGTAAGTGCCTGCGGGAACAGGGCCTGGACATCCCCGAGCCGAAGACGGACGGGGAGGGCGCGACCCTCGAACTCGGGGGCAGCGAAGCAGAGGTGGAGAAGGCGTTCAAGGCGTGCCAGGACAAGGCCGTCGGCGGGGGGCCCAAAGAGCTGACCCAGGCGGAGAAGGACAAGCAGCTCGCCTTCGCCCGGTGCATGCGCAAGAACGGCATCGACATGCCCGACCCCACGTTCGAAAGCGGCGCGATGCAAGCCGCGCCCATGGTGGAGGAGAAGGACATGAAGAAGTTCGAGAAGGCGAACAAGGCCTGCGAAAGCGCCGGCCGATGAGGCGCGGAAAAGTCCTGGCCGCCGGAGCGGCGGTGCTCGCTGTCGCCGCCGGTTCCCTCGCCCTCACCCAACTCGGCGGCTCCGACCGGGCCGACGCCCGGCAGAACACCGGACTCCCGCCCGACACCGCCGCCGTCCAGCGCGGCGACCTGCGCGACAGCGCCCAGGCGGACGGGAAGCTCGGCTTCGACAAACAGCGCAAGGTCAACGCGGGCGTGGCCGGGACCATGACCTGGACCCCGCGAACCGGCTCGACCGTCGAACGCGACGAGCGGCTGTACGAGATCGACGGGCGGGCGGTGCGGCTGATGTACGGCTCGGGGCCGATGTACCGGACGGTGAAGCCGGGTGACCGGGGCCGGGACGTCGAGCAGTTGGAACGTAACCTCGCCGACCTCGGCTACACCGGCTTCACGCCCGACGACGAGTACACCGATCTCACCGCCGCCGCCGTCAAGCGCTGGCAGAAGGCCCACGACCGCGAGCGGACGGGCGAGTTGGGGCCGGGGGACGTCGCGTTCGCGCCGGGCGAGGTACGGATCAAGAGCATCGGGACGCCCGTCGGCGACCTGGCCCAGCCCGGCGCCCCGGTCCTCACGACCACCGGCTCCGAGCGCGTCGTGACCTTCGCCCTGCCCGTGACCGAGAGCGGGCTCGCCAAGGCGGGCACCAAGGTCACGGTCGATCTGCCGGACGGTACGAGCGCGCCCGGCACCGTCGCGTCGGTCGGCAGGACGGCGAAGCCCGGCGACGATCCGCAGGACACCGAGCCCAAGGTCACGCTGACCGTCTCCTTCGGCGAACCGGACCGGGTCGACGGCTTCGACCAGTCCCCGGTCACCGTCAATCTGACCGGCGAGACACGCGAGAACGTCCTCAGCGTCCCGGTGAACGCGCTGCTCGCCCTGTCCGGCGGCGGCTTCGGACTCCAGGTCGTGGAGAAGGGGGCCGCGCGCGATGTGAAGGTGGAGCTGGGCATGTTCGCCGAAGGCCGGGTCGAGGTCTCGGGCGGCGGGCTGCGCGAGGGCATGAAGGTCGGGGTGCCGTCGCTGTGAGTGCGCCTGCGAGTACGCCTGCGAGTACGCCGCCTGTGAGTACGCCTGCGAGTACGGTCGTCGGCCTCACCGGGGTCACCAAGGAGTATCCGGGCGGGGTGAGTGCCCTGCGCGGGGTGGACCTCACGGTCGAGGAGGGCGAACTCCTCGCCATCGTCGGCCCGTCCGGCTCCGGCAAGTCCACCCTGCTGCACATCATCGGCACCCTCGACCGCCCGACCGCCGGTTCGGTGCGCATCGCGGGGCACGACGTGGCGAAGCTCTCCGACCGCAAGCTCTCCGCCCTGCGCGCCCAGCACGTCGGCTTCGTCTTCCAGGCGTTCCACCTGGTGCCGGGCGTCAGCGCCCGGGACAACGTCGCCGAGGGCCTGCTCTACTCCGGCCTGTCGCGCTCGGTACGCCGCCGAAAAGCCGTGGCCGCGCTGGAACGGGTCGGGCTCGCCGACCGGCTCGACCACCGGCCGCACCAGCTCTCCGGCGGACAGAAGCAGCGGGTCGCCATCGCGCGGGCGGTGGTCGGCGAGCCCGCACTGCTGCTGGCCGACGAACCGACCGGGGCGCTGGACTCGGCGTCGGGGGCGGCGGTGCTGCAACTGCTGCACGACCTCAACCAGGAGGGGGCCACCATCGCGGTCATCACCCACGACATGGAGATCGCCGGGCGGCTGCCGCGCGAGGTACGCATCCGGGACGGCGAGGTGGTCGCGGACATCCGCAACGACATACGGATCGGGGCGGGCCTGTGAAGGCCCAGGGGCGGGGGGCGCGGCGGCTGACGGCGGCCCGGCTCGGCCCCCGCGACGTACTGCACGTCGGCTCCTCGGGGCTGCGCAGCCGCCCGATGCGGGTCGTGCTGTCCGCGCTGGGCATCGCGATCGGCATCGCCACCATGGTCGCGGTGGTCGGCATCTCGTCCTCCAGCCAGGCCCAACTACTGCGCGAACTGGACAAGTTGGGCACCAACCTGCTGGTGGCCTCGCCCGGCGAGTCGATGTTCGCGGGCCAGGACGTGAAGCTGCCCGAGGAGTCGACCGGGATGGTCGGCAGGATCGACGGCGTACAGGACGTCGGCGCGACCGCCGACCTGGACGCCTCCGTACTCCGCAACGAGAAGATCGACGAGGACGACACCGCCGGGATCGCGGTCAAGGCCACCACCGAGGACCTGCTGAAGGTGCTGCGCGGCGAGGTCGGCAGCGGCAGTTGGCTCAACAAGGCGACCGGCCGCTACCCCTCCGTCGTCCTCGGCCATGTCTCCGCCCGGCGTCTCGGCATCACGGAGCCCGGCCGGCAGGTGTGGATCGGTGACCGCTACTTCACGGTCGTCGGCATCCTCGACCCGCTTCCGCTGGCCCCGGAGATCGAGCGGTCCGCGCTGGTCGGCTGGGAGGGCGCGAAGCGGCTGCTGGACTTCGACGGCCACCCGACGTCGGTGTACGAGCGCTCGACGGACGCGTCGGTGCGGGCCGTACGCGCGGTCATGGCCGCGACCGTCGACCCCCGGAACCCGCAGAACGTGAAGGTCACCGACCCGTCGTCGGCGCTGCGGGCCAAGGCGGCGACCGAGGGCGCGTTCAGCAGTCTGCTGCTCGGGCTGGGCGGCATCGCGCTGCTCGTCGGCGGGGTCGGGGTCGCCAACACCATGATCATCTCGGTGCTGGAACGGCGTTACGAGATCGGCCTTCGCCGCTCGCTGGGCGCCACCCGGGGCCAGATCCGGATCCAGTTCGTCACGGAGTCGCTGATGCTCTCCGGCCTGGGCGGGCTGGCCGGTGTGGCGCTGGGAGCGGCGGCGACGGGCGTGTACGCGCGATCCGGCGGGCTGCCCTGGGTGGTACCGCCATGGGCGATGGGCGGCGGCTTCGCCGCCACGCTGGCGATCGGCACGGTCGCGGGCCTCTACCCGGCGGTCCGCGCCTCCCGCCTCTCCCCGACGCTGGCGCTGCACGCGGCGTGAGAAGGGGCGGGGGCGGGACCGACCCGTGTCGGCCCCGCCCCCGCCCCCCGCCGTCCCCGTCCGCACCATGCGGCGGGTGACGGCCGAGTCATGCCACCTGGAGCACTTCACAGGGGCAGTGACGGAATTCCAGGCCGAGTTCGCGGTCCACGGCCGCACTCGAACGCGTGGCGGCGTCGGTGACCTTCTCCCAGGAGCCGTACTTCAGATAGAGCTGGTCCGCCGTGGGGCCGAGCGGGTTGCCGTACTTCTTCTGGTTGCGCGCCTCCAGTTCCGCGACCTGTTCGCGGGTCATGCCGGCGCGGACGACGTCCTTGGCGTCGTTGCGCATCTGGACGAGGGTGCGGGCGATGTCCTCCTCGGAGCGCCCTTCCGCACGCATGGCGCACTCCGCGCGCTCCATGTCCTCAAGGAGGTCGTGGTAGCGCATCCGCTGATCGCGGGCGACCTCGCGCTGCTGCGGAGTCTCACTGCGGATCAGACATACGACGGGTTCGGCGCTGGTGCAGGGACCGTGATCCGGGGCCGCCTGGGAGACAGGCGCGACGACGACCGAACCGCAACTGGCCAGCGCTCGGCACGGGTGCGCCAACTGCTGGGCGGCAGAGGCGGACTGAGGGGGAAGGAAGAGGAAGGCGGCTTGGGCGACCAGCAGCGCGGGAACCACGCGACCGGCCAGCGAACGCAGGCTGGGTAGTGACATGCGCTCATGGTTGAGGCGGACGCCGACGACACCGGGCATGGCGGGGCCGAAGGCCCCTTATTACGGGGCCGATTCCACCCAGCAGAGTGAAGCGACACCCACGAGGCCCGCCGCCGGACGCGCCAGGAGCTGTCCGAGGCAGGCGGTTGTACGCGTCAAGGTGATCCGCCCGCGTCTGGCGGACGAAGACGGGACGGGTTCCGCGCGCGCTTCGTGCGGGAGGCGTCAGCGGCTCGCGCGGTGAGCGGAGCGTTCACCGCGCGCGTGGTCGAGGTGACCCCGTCGGACGCACAACTGCCGCCACTCGGCGCAGGTCCCCGCCCGCCTCGCCTGCCCCGCCCGCCCCGCCGTCCGGGCGGATGGCCCGTCGCGTGGACGCGGGTGCCGGGGTGCCCGGCCCCCGGCTGGAAGGTCGGCGTCCCGCCCTCCGGCCGAGTGCGGCCGGGGCGTGGGTACATGGGCCTCGCTCCCCGCGTGGGTGGCCCACTGCGCGCCGCACCTGGGGCGCCCCCCGGGCCGGGAAGCCGGCGGACGGCCCCGTACGAGGGCGGGTCCCCGCCTGCCCCGCCGTCCGGGCGGATGGCCCGTCGCGTGGACGCGGGGGACGGGGTGCCCGGCCCCGGCTGGAGGGTCGGCGGTTGCCCTTCGGCCAAGTGCGGCTGGAGGACGGGCGTGGGCCTCCGGGCCCGACTCCCGGCTGGACGGCGGCCTACCGCGCGGACGCCGCACCAGAGGCGTGGGTACATGGGCCTCGCTCCCCGGCTGGGTGGCCCACCGCGCGCCGCACCTGGGGCGCGCCCTCCCCGGGCCGGGAAGCCGGCGGACGGCCCCGTACGAAGGCGGGTCCCCGCCTGCCCCGCCGTCCGGGCGGATGGCCCGTCGCGTGGACGCGGGGGCCGGGGTGCCCGGCCCCCGGCTGGAGGGTCGGCGGTTGCCCTTCGGCCACGGGCGTGGGCCTCCCGGCCCGACTCCCGGCTGGACGGCGGCCTATGGCGCGGACGCCGCACCAGAGGCGTGGGTACATGGGCCTCGCTCCCGGGCTGGATGGCCCACCGCGCGCCGCACCTGGGGCGCCCACCCCAGGCCGGGAAGCCGGCGGACGGGCGCCCCGTACGAAGGCGGGGCCTCAGCCCTTGCTCACCGCCGTCAGGATCTCCGGCAGCCGCGACGCCGTCTGCGGCGCCGCCACCCTCACCCCGGCCCACGCGAGCAGCGCGCCGTACGCCGTGCCCAACGGCAGCACCAGCCACGTCAGGCCGTCCGCGCCCGACACATGCAGGCCGATCGTCAGCCCGATCACCGGCGCGCACAGCAGTGCGCCGCCGAGCATGCCGCCGAGGATCGAGATCCAGGCGAGCCCGGCCTGCCCCGGAGCGACGTTCTTGTACGCGCTGTCCTGCGGGATCGAGTACGGGAACCGGGCCGACGCGACCGCGCCCGTCGCCATCATCGCGCCGAGCAGCGCGAAGGACAGCCCGAGCGCTTCGGGCAGCGCCCGCCAGTCGCCGAGCAGCGCGGCCGTCCCGACGGTCACCAGCGTCGAGTACGGCAGTGTGATCACCAGCAGGGCGAAGGCCCGCGCCCGCAGTTCCAGGTAGGCGTCACGCGTGGAGGAGATCGTCAGGGCCACCATCCAGAACGCGGAGGTGTCCTGCCCGAACTGGTTGTACATCTGGATGCCGAGCATCCCCGCCGCGAAGCACGCGAGATAGATCGAGCCGCTGCCCTGAAGGGCGTTCACCAGCGGCACGATCAGCCCGATCGCCAGCGAGGTGACCCACGCCGCCTTGGTCTTCGGGTCCCGCCACACGTACCGCAGGCTGCGCAGCATCACCGTGCCTGTACGCCCCTCGGGCAGCAGCCGGCTCAGCCCGGACCGCGACCCCTTGCGGGCGGCGTCCGGTGCGGCGGCGGCGATCGTCGAGCCGTCCGGGGCGGTCATCAGCTTCACGAGCGAGCGCTGCCAGGAGTACATGAGCGCGGCCAGCGCGCCCAGCGACAGCAGCAGTTGACCGGCGGCAGACCCGTACGCGCCGTCGCTCACCGAGTCCACCGCGCCGATCGCCGACGCGGGCGGCAGCCACCGCAGGACGTCCGCGACGGGGTCGAGCGCCGACAGCCCGCCCGCCTCGCTGAGCCGCTGCACACCGAAGTTGACGAACTGGATCCCGACCGCGATCACCAGACCGCTCAGCACGGCCAGATCCCGGCCCTTGCGCGAGGTCAGCAGCCGGATGTTCGCCGCCGCCACGGCACGCGACAGCGCCACGCACACCAGCAGCACCAGCGGTACGACGACGACCGACAGCGCCACCGCCGCGCCGCCGTGCGCCACGGCGATCGCGGACCCCAGCACCAGACAGAGCGTGAACAGCGGCCCGATACCGACCAGGGACGCGGCGAGCAGGGCGCCGATCAGCGCCCGGGGCCGCAGCGGCAGCATCACGAGCCGGCTCGGGTCGAGCGTTTCGTCGCCGCTGGGGAAGAACAGTGGCAGCATCGCCCAGCCCAGGGCCACGATCGCGGTCAGTACGACGACGAGGGTGGCCGCGCCGTCGTTCCCGCGCAGCAGGATCAGCCCGAGGAGCTGACCGGCGGCGATGAGCAGGGCGAGGACGACGGAGACGACGTACGCGGCGGTACGGCCGGAGGACTGCCGCAGCCCGTTGCGCAGCAGCGACAGCTTGAGCCGTACGAAGACCGGCGCGAGGGCGCGGGTGCCGAGGGTGACGACGGGCGTCGTGCCCGAGCCGACAGGACCGGCGGGTCCGGCGGGTCCGGTGGGTCCGGCGGAACTCGCGAGGCCGGCCGAATCGCTGGGACCGGCCGAACCGGCCGAACCGGAGAGGTCCGCCCCCTCGGCCCGCGCCTGCGCGCTCATCGCGCGCCGCCCAGCCAGTCCAGGGACTCGCCGGTGTCACGGCCCTGCGCCCCGACCAGTTCGAGGAACGCGCTCTGGAGCGACGGCGCCTCGCCCCGTACCTCCGCGAGCGTCCCCTGCGCGCGGATACGGCCCCCGGCCATCACCGCGACCCAGTCGCACAGCGACTCGACCAGCTCCATCACATGGCTGGAGAACACGACGGTCGCGCCGGACTCGGTGTAGCGCTCCAGCACACCGCGGATCGTCTGCGCCGACACCGGGTCGACGCCCTCGAACGGCTCGTCCAGGAACAGGACTTCGGGATTGTGCAGCAGCGCCGACGCCAGGCCGATCTTCTTGCGCATACCGGTCGAGTAGTCCACGACGAGCTTGTGCTGCGCGCCCGCCAGGTCCAGTACGTCGAGGAGCTGGGTGGCGCGCTTGTCGACCTCGTCGCCGGGCAGTCCCCGCAGCCGGCCGGTGTATCCGAGGAGTTCGCGCCCGGACAGCCGCTCGAACAGGCGCAGCCCCTCGGGCAGGACGCCGATCCGGGCCTTGACCGCGACCGGATCGCCCCAGACGTCGTGCCCGGCGACCTGGACGCGGCCCATGTCCGGCCGCAGCAGGCCGGTGACCATGGAGAGCGTGGTGGTCTTGCCGGCGCCGTTCGGGCCGACGAGACCCACGAACTGGCCGGCGGGCAGATCGAGATCGATCCCGGCGACGGCGATCTGTTCGCCGAAGCGCTTCCACAGCCCCTCCACGCGGACGGCGGGCGGCGTGCCGGGCGCAGCCGCCACCGTTCCCGCCGCCGTTCCCGCAGCCGTTCCCGTCCCCGTCTGCTGCTCCGCCGCTCGGTCCGGTACGTGATCCGGCATGCCGCACTGCCCTTCGGTGTTCCTTTTCGAGGTGTCGAGAGGACCCACCATAGGACCGCGCGGCCAGGGGGTGTCTTGTCGATCAGGTCCGCGCGGCCCGCGCTGTCGCCGCGTCCTGGCCGCAGGCGTACGCCAGCGGGCTGATCAGCTCCTCGGCGTCGGGCAGCCAGCGGTTCGCCGGAGTGGGCCTGCGGGCCCACTGCACGGCGCCGTAACCGCCGACACGCGTGGGCGGGGCCGCCACGTAATGCCCCTCGCCGCGCGCCACCAGATCGATCGCCGACGCCGACCAGCCCAACTTCCTTACGAGGTCGTCCACCTTCAGCGAGCCGCCCGGCAGTACGAAGAAGAGCATCCGGCGCTCGGGGGTGCGGGTGACGGGGCCGAGCGTCATCGCCATCCGCTCCATCCGCGCGAGCGCCAGGAACCCCGCCGACTCCGGCACGTCGAGCGCGTCGAACGTGCGGCCCGTCGGCAGCAGGATCGAGGAGCGGGGCTGCTTCGACCACAGCCTTCGCGCGGCGACGCCGCTGCCCGTCGCCTGCGTCGACCAGTCCGGCCTCGTCGGATGCGCGCCGGGGGCCGGGCAGTCGGAGCGCTCGCACGAGCAGCGTTCCGCGCCGTCCACCGCCTCCAGCCAACTGCCGGGGAACACGTCCCAGTGCCGCTCCTCCGCGTACCGCACCGCGCTGTCAAGCAGCAGATCGCCCCGCTGCTTGGGAATCCGCGCGGCTTCGTGCGCGGCTTCCCGCGCGGCGTTGTGCGCGATGTCTGTGACGCCTGTCACTCCGATGGTCTTGTCCACGAAGAACACAACTGCCGCCCGCACCGCGGGTTACGGGCGCCGGGGACCCTCCCGGCGGGGTATCGGTCCCGCACGCGGGGCGCACTGATGCATGGGTGGGGGCGCGCGCGAGGTTGCGGCGTGTCGGTGGGTAACCACAACCGGTGACTGGGGGTTGCCATCGAGGAGGCGCGAGGCGTGAGGCGGATCACACATATCTCGGTGCCAAGCGGGCGGCGTTTCCTGAAAGTTACCGAAGATTGCTGATTTCGACCATCGCACGCATTTACTGCGTTTCCGCCGGGCAGTGATCACTCAGTCGATCACTGCGGCCACAGGGGGTATCCATTGGCAGCCAGACCTCTCGTCGCCCGTCAGCCGAACGAACGGCTGCAAACACTCATCCAGGAAGCCGGGTGTTCCAACGCCGGGCTTGCCCGCAGGGTGAACATGGTCGGGAATGAGCGCGGCCTCGACCTTCGCTACGACAAGACATCCGTCGCTCGCTGGCTGCGCGGACAGCAGCCGCGCGGCCGGGCCCCGGGGATCATCGCCGAGGCCCTGGGCCGCAAGCTGGGGCGTACGGTCACGATCGACGAGCTGGGGATGGCCAACGGCAAGAATCTTGCCTCGGGCATCGGCCTCCAGTTCTCACCGACGGTCACCGGCGCCATCGAGCAGGTCTGCGAGCTGTGGCGCAGCGATGTGGGCCGGCGTGACTTCCTGACCGGATCGGCGGTGGCCTCGTCGGCGCTCGTCGAGCCGAGCAGGGACTGGCTGATCACCGGCGCGGACGTGTCGGTGGCGCGCAACACCGGCGCGCGGGTGGGCGATTCGGACGTGGCGGCGGTCGCCGCCATGACGGCCGCCCTGGTGGAGCTGGACCACCGCTTCGGCAGCGGCCATGTCCGCCCGGTCGTCGTGCACTATCTGAACAGCGTGGTGTCGGGCCTGCTTTCGGGGTCGTACAGGGAAGCGGTCGGCCGCAGACTCTTCGCCACCGTCGCCCGCCTCACCGAGCTGGCGGGATACATGGCGGTGGACACCGGCCAGCCGGGGCTCGCCCAGCGCTACTACATCCAGGCGCTGCGGCTCGCCCAGGCCGCGGGCGACCGGGGATACGGCGGCTATGTGCTCGCCGCGTCCATGAGCCATCTCGCGGCCCAGCTCGGAAATCCGCGCGAGATCGCCCAGTTGGCGCGTGCCGCACAGGAAGGCGCGCGCGGGCACGTCACCCCGAGGGCGCAGGCGATGTTCCTGGGCGCCGAGGCGCGGGGCCACGCGCTGCTGGGCGACGTGAGTCAGTGCAACGCGGTGGCGGGCCGAGCGCTCACCGCACTGGAGCAGACGGATCCGGAGGTGGACGACGACCCGGTGTGGATCGCGCACTACGACCACGCCTATCTGGCCGACGAGTTGGCGCACTGCTATCGCGATCTGGGGCAGCCCGAGGTGGCGGCGCGCCATGCCTCCGACGCGCTGGCCGGACACCCGGAGTGCCGGACGAGACGTCGGGCGATCGGCCTGGTGCTGCTGGCCACGGCGCAGGTCCAGCAGCGCGAGGTGGAGGAGGCGTGCCGTACGGGAACGCGCGCGGCGGAGCTGCTCGGCGGCCTGCGCTCCAGCAGAGGCGCCGAGTATCTGGACGATTTCCAGCAGCGGTTGGAGCCGTACGGCACGGAGCCCGCGGTGCGGGAGTTCAGCGCCAGGCTGGAGATGCAGGCCGCGTGACACGGCTTTGCTACAACTTCCGTCCGGGGTAAGGCCGTACGGCGGTCGGAAGACCGTCGTACGGCCGCCGGGCGGGCGTTGAGCGGGCGTCGAGCGGTGTGGGCCCCGAGGCACTGAGGCGCCGGTGAGACGGGGTGCGGACGGGACGCGGCAGGGACGTGACCGGGGCGCGGTAGGCCGGATCGATCCGCATCACCGGCAGGTGCCGGGAGGTGTCTTGAACATGGGGGGTTGTGACTGATTCCGGGCGCGTGGCAGGGCTCCTGATTCACCCGGTAGCGTGAACTGACGATTCCGTAGGTCCACACTAGGAGTCCCGGTGACGCAAAGCGGACAAAGGGACGAGTCGCAGTCGCCTGCCGCTCGGCCCGCGCACGAAGGCATCGTGCTGCCCGCCGACGGCGGTCCCCCCTTGATCCCCGGCGCCCCGGCGGACCAGGTGGCCCCGGCCGACCAGGCCGCGCCTGCGGGCGGGCAGCCATGGGGGCAGCCCTGGGGTCCGGGGGCGCCGCAGCAGCCGCCGCCGCAACTGCCGGACCCGGGGCAGCAGCAGGGGTATCAACTGCCGCCGTCGCACGCGCAGCAGCCGCACGCGCTGCCGCAGGCGCCTCAGCAGGAGCCGGGCGCCTACGGGTCGTACGACGCCACGAACGCGTACGGAGGCGGGGGTTACGGCTACCCGCCGCAGCAGCAGCCGCCCCAGCTTCCTCAGCAACAGCCGTATCAGGCGCACCAGCAGCCCTTGCCGCCCGCGCAGCCCCAGCCGGGGCCCCTGCCGCCGCAGCAGCCGTACGGAGCCCCCCAGGGCGGTACGTACGGCGGCCAGCCCCTGCCGGCCGAGACACCGTCCCCCGGCGGCCCCGGCAGCCCCGGCGGCAGCGCGGACGCGACGCAGTATCTGCCGCCGGTGCCGGCCGCCGGGCCCGCCGACGCCACGCAGTACATACCCCCGGTGCCGCAGTATCCGCAGGGCCAGAACCCCGGCGGGCTGCCTCCCGAGCGCCCCGCCGAATCCACCCAGTACCTCGGCGCCGCCCAGCAGCCGGCCCCGCCCGTGCAGACCACGTCGGACGCGGACGCGACGCAGTTCATCGCCCCCGTCCCCGCCCCGCCTCCGGGCGCGCCGTTCGGCGTCAGGCCCGGCGCCCCCGGCGACCGCCCGCCGCCCGCCGAGTTCGACAGCCTCTTCCGTACGGAGGCCCCCGGCGCGGGTCCCGTCCCGGACGAGACGCAGCAGATGCCGCACTTCGACCCGGCCGCCGGTCCGGTCCCCGGCCGGGGCGGACCGCAGGGTCACCCGCAGCAGGGCCCGGCGCACGGGTACGGGCAGGGCGGCGCCCCGCCGCCGTACGGGCAGCCGCCCGGCGGCCCGCAGGACCCGTCCGGCCCGCACGGCCGGTCCGCCGGCCGCCGCAAGTCCTCACCGGTCCCGATGATCGCCGCGGTCGTCATCGGCTGCGCCGTCCTCGGTCTCGGCGCCGGCTGGCTGATGAGCGGGGACGACGGCGAGAAGAAGGACAACAACCAGACGGTGTCTGCGGAGAGTTCACCGTCGGGCGCGGACGGCGACAAGGCCGCGGCCGACCCCGCCGAGCCGCAGGCCGAGGCGCTGGACAAACTCCTCGCCGAGAGCAACGACAGCCGGGCGGCGGTGATCAGCGCGGTCGAGTCCATCAAGACCTGCGACAACCTGGACAAGGCCGTCGCCGACCTCCAGGGCGCGGCCGAGCAGCGCCGCGACCTGGTCACCCGGCTCAAGGAACTGACCATCGACCAACTGCCCCAGCACGGCGAGCTGTCGTCGTCGCTGACCACGGCATGGCAGGCGTCCGCGTCGGCGGACGACCACTACGCGACATGGGCGGGCGAGGCGAAGACGAAGAAGGGCTGCAAGGACGGCAAGGCCCGTACGACGAAGGCCGCGTCCGAGGGCAACCACGCGAGCGGCGAGGCGACGACGGCGAAGAAGAAGGCGTCGGGCCTGTGGAACGGCATCGCGTCCAAGTACGGCCTCACGGAACGGGCCCCCACGGAGCTGTGATGTCACGGCGCCGGGCGGGCCCACCAGGCCCGCCCGGCCGCGGGCTGCCGGTCCGCTACGCGCTGGACCCCGCGTCGCTCAGCGTCCCGCGTACGTCCACGAACCCGTCCTTCAACGACACCAGTTGACCGTCCCGTACCACCTGGAAGGTCACCTCGCTGTTCACGATGCGCGGGAAGCCGGGGGAGCCGAGCATGTCCTCGTACCGCCAGCGCAGCGTGGGGGTGAGACCGCCCGTATCGACCTTCGCGCCCTTGTCCAGCGCGTGCGAGAACGCGCCCGAGGAGACCTTGTCCGCGCCGATCGACTCGATCACCGACGTGAGGGCGGTGTAGGCGATCCACGTCGTCTGTACGCCGGGATCCGCCGGGTCGATGCTGTCGTCGCCGAACGCGTGCTCACGGATCACGTCCCGCATCGGCTGCCACGCGGGATCCCGCGCCTGCGGGTACCACCCCGTGACGTACGCGCCCTCGAAGAGGCCCTTCGAACCGCCGGTGCGGTCCACCAGGGGCTGGCCGACGCTGCCGAGCACGGACGAGATACGGATGGTCCTGCCGTCGTCGGGGAGCCGCCGGTAGGAGTCGAAGAACGTCTCCGTACGGTCACCGAGCACCGCCGTCACGCAGCCGTCGTCGGCCGCGGTCTCGCGCGCCCGCTCCGCCGGGTCGGTGTAGTCGGTGGCGTCCTCGGCCGCGCGTATGTCCGTCGCCTTCCGGCTTTCGTCCGTGCCCTGGGCGCCGCCGCTCTCGCTCAGACCGGTGTTGAGCAGTTCCGGCATCGCGTCGCCGGTGATCGTGTCGGGCCGCACGATGGACACCCGGCCGCACTCCCCGGCCAACTGCATGCCGTTGCCGGCCAGGAGCGCCGCCTGGCCGCCGTTGACCGGATACGAGACGAAGGAGGAGAACTCCCGCTCGGCGATGCCGTAGCCGCCGAGATAGGGGATGCCGGCCGCCTCCAGCGGTGCCATGAAGGCGTCGCCGTGCTGGCTGTACGAGCCGACGACGGCCGTGACGTCCTTGTCGGCCGCCAGCCGCGCGCAGTCGGCCGCGCCGGCGGAGGTGTTGCGCTCGTTGCAGGTCAGCACGCGCAGCTCGTGGCCGTCGATCCCGCCCGCCGCGTTGACCCAGCGCGCGTACGCCTTGGCCATGGCCGGCATGCCCGGCATGTTCGTCGCGCCGGTGCCTTCGGGGGCCCACGTCATGACCGTGACGGGCTCCCTGGAGCCCCCCGGGCCTCCAGGGAGTACGCCACATCCGCTGACCACGGACGCCCCGGCGGCCACCGTGCACAGGACGCGGACCATCGGATTCCGGCGGAAGGGGCGAGGGAAGGAGGAGCGCTGCTGCCTACCGGTCATGTATCCGCACACTTCCGGCCTATGGGTAACTGCCAGGTGGCGCTTGTCCAACCACACATGACGACGCGGTGAATTACGGGGGGCCACATGATCGGTTTACGCAGGACCGTACGATCGACTGCTGTGCAGCAAGGTTCGGAGAACTCTTCCCGTCGTGGCCGTCGCTCCTCCACCATGGGCGGCATGCCGCTCAATGACATTCCCTGGTGGCGCTGGCGCAGCAATGTGCGCTCGGCGCTGCACATGCTTTCCGATCCCGTCTTCCACCAGGAGTACTGGCTGGCCGGCCGAGAGGGGTACGGCGACGTCACCGACGCCGTGTACCGGCTGGTCGAGGACACCTGGCTGGACAACTGGTCGGCGGAGAAATACGTCGGGACGATCTTCCGTGACTCCGGCGAGGCCGCGCTCGTCGACGTCGCCGTCCTGCGGGTGCTGCGGATCATGCACCAGGTGGGGCCGGACGCCCCGATCTCGGTGTATCTGGAGCATCACGGCTGGCCGGAGGCGATACGGGCGGCGCGTGAGGCGCACGTCAGGCTGGCCGTCAACGACGGTGAGGACCCGGACACGGTGCCGCGCTCGCTGGACGTGCTGCGGATCCTGACGCGGTCCGCCTGACGCGGTCCGCCTGACGCGGTCCGCCTGACGCGGTCCGCCTGACGCGGTCCGCCTGACGCGGTCCGCCTGACGCGGTCCGCCTGACGCGGGCGGGGCCGTCGCGCCCGGCGCGGTCCGCCTGGCGGTCACGACCGGCCCGTACGGGGCCCGTGTGGAATCCTCTGGGGTCATGAGTGACCCGCAGCAGCCCGCCGCCCAGGCCGACCGGCCCGCCCCGTCCGACCAGTACGTCCTGACGCTGTCCTGCCCGGACAAAAAGGGCATCGTGCACGCCGTGTCCAGTTATCTCTTCATGACCGGGTGCAACATCGAGGACAGCCAGCAGTTCGGCGACCGCGACACCGGCCTCTTCTTCATGCGGGTCCACTTCTCGGCCGAGACGCCCGTGACCGTCGAGAAGCTGCGCGCGAGCTTCGCCGCCGTGGGCGACTCCTTCCGGATGGACTGGCAGCTCCACCACGCCGAGGACCGGATGCGGATCGTCCTGATGGTCAGCAAGTTCGGCCACTGCCTGAACGATCTCCTCTTCCGGTCGAGGACCGGCGCGCTTCCCGTGGACATCGCCGCCGTCGTCTCCAACCACACGGACTTCGCCGAACTGGTCGCCTCGTACGACATCCCCTTCCACCACATCCCCGTCACCAAGGACACCAAGGCGGCGGCCGAGGCGGAGCTGCTGGAGCTGGTGCGCGCGGAGGATGTCGAGCTGGTCGTGCTGGCCCGCTACATGCAGGTCATCTCCGACGATCTGTGCAAGCAGCTCAACGGCCGGATCATCAACATCCACCACTCCTTCCTGCCGAGCTTCAAGGGCGCGAAGCCGTACCACCAGGCGCACGCCAGGGGCGTGAAGCTGATCGGCGCGACCGCGCACTATGTGACGGCCGACCTCGACGAGGGCCCGATCATCGAGCAGGAGGTCGAGCGCGTCGGCCACGAGGTCACCCCGGAGCAACTGGTGGCGATCGGGCGCGACGTGGAGTGCCAGGCGCTGGCCCGCGCGGTGAAGTGGCACGCCGAGCACCGGATCCTGCTGAACGGCCGCCGTACGGTGATCTTCGGCTAGCCGAACAGCCACGCACACCGGAGCCCGGCCGAACTCCCACTGAAGTCTCGATGGGGCCGTGCTGGAGCCCCGGTGCAGTACGGGCGGAAATCCGGCGGACAGCGATGCGCGCCGCTGTCACCGTTCTTGCGCGTTCGACGGCGCGTGATTCAAGATCCTCGTGCACCAGAAACCGCTTGCTTCTTTCCGTCCGGTGAGCAACCGGGCGGCGACACAGGGGAGATCAGGATGCGTAAGCGTGCGGCACTCGTGAGTGCGGGGATCGCCGTTCTGGCGATCACGGGAATCAACGCCCCTGCCCAGGCGGCGGCTCCGGGAACGTCCGCCACCGCCACCGCCACCGCCACCGCCCAGACCGAAGCGGCGTGGCAGTACATCGGCTCGTACTCCAGCCGGTCCTACTGCATCGACGCCGGTCAGCAGTACGTGCGTGAGGGCTTCAGCAACTACCGCTGCGACCCGGCCCCGGGCGGCACCGGCTACTACTACCTGTACGTGAGCTAGGTTCACCGGATCCAGCCGCGGCGCCGGACGGGCTTGATCGCCCCGTCCGGCGTCGCCGTGTGTCAGAGCCGGCTCAGCGAAGCCGCCGCGAACAGCACGTCCCGGATCGCCTCGCGGTCGCCGTCCTGACCGGCCGCCGCTTCCTCCGGCGAGATGTGCCCCGCCACCAACTGGCAGAACTCGACGCCGTCCAGCGCGACTTGGGCCACCGAGCGCTCCGCCGTGCCGACCGCGGCCGGTGAGTCCAGCGCGATGTACCAGTTCCCGCCGCCCGCGCCCTCGATCTCCAGATGCAGCGACCGCCCCGGCGACCCCGGCACGACCAGATGACGGGCGGGCGAGGCCAGGCCCGCGCGGCGGCGGGCCGCGAGGGCGGACGGGATGAGCTGCGCGGCGAGGTCGATCATCACATGCAGATGCGGGCCGCTCGGCGCCGGATACGGGTAGCTCACCGCCTCGGCGATGTCCCAGCCGTGAATCCAGCACTCGAAGGCCCGGTCGATCAGCGCGTCACGCAACGGCAGGGCGAACTCGCCGTACGAGACGGAGAGTTCGGCCACACCGCGGCCCGCGAAGGACACCGTCCTGATCAGTGTGTGGCTCTGGTCGCGCCACGGTTCGTGGATCGTGCGGGTGGGCGGCGGATGTGCCGTACGCCAGAACGCCTCGGTCCGGTCGGTGGGCGACAGCGGCGCCGGCTCGCCCAGCGGATCGCCGAGTCCCAGCGCGGACGCCACCAGCCCGTCGACGGTCATCAGATGCCCGATGACCCCGGCGACCGTGGCCCGCCGCGCGGCGGGCTCCTCCTTCTCGAACCACTTGAGCTGGAGCGGCGCGTGCCACTCCGCGTCGCCGAAGTCGCGCAGCAGCGCGTCGAGCCGGGCGGTCTCGGCGTCGTACGGGGTGGCCCAGACCGGCACCGGGATACGGGCGGCCCGGCGGTCGAGGCAGTTCTCCAGCACGCGGGCGCGCAGCAGCGGAGGGAGATCGAGATTGCGGTCGGTCTGCAACAGACCGACGGCGTCGCGCAGTTTGAGCGCTTCGTCGGCGCAGGGCGCGCACTCGGTGAGGTGGTTCTCGACGTGCGCCGTCTCCTCGGGCGAGCAGGCCGCCAGGGCCCAGGCGCCGAGCAGGGACTTCAGTACGGAGTGCGAGGGCGGCGGCCCGATGGGCTCCGCCGGCGGGTGGGGCGGGCCCGGCGGATCGTGCGGATGCCGCTCGCCGCTCATGTGCCGCTCCCCGGCCGGACGGTCCGGACGGTCCGGACGGTCCGGATGATCCGGATCGGGCGGATGGGCCGGCTCCCCCGCCGTGCCCTCGCCCGTGCCCTCGACCACGTCCGCGCCCGTTGCCTCGTCTGTCGTATCCGGTTCATCCGGCGTGTCCGACTCTTCCCGTTCGCGGCTGGGCCTCGCCGCCCACTTCGCTCGCTCCGCCCGTTCGGCGCGCGCCGCGCTCTCGACGGCCCGGCGCAGTACGTCCGTCGCGGGCGGCTCCAGGTCGTCCGCGGCGGCACGCTGGCCCGGTATGCGCGGAATGCCGCGTACGTCCTCGGGCTCGTCCGGACCGCCGCGCTCCCCGTTGCGCCCGCTGTCGAACGGCCGGCTCATAGCGAGCGTCCGTTTCCGGGCGGTGACGAGCCCTCCAGGGGGCGGGTGTTCGCGGACGAGAGCAGTTGCAGACCGAGCCGCAGCCGGCGCCGCGCCTCGTCCTCGGTGACCCCGAGATCGGCGGCGGTCTGCCGGTAGTCGCGGCGCTGGAAGTACGCCAGGTCCAGCGCGGCGCGCAGGGGCGCGGGCATGGAGGTGACGATGTAGTCGGCGCGTGCGGCGGCGGACGCCTCGCGGATCTTCTGCTCCAGCTCCTCCGCGCTGCCCTCGCCGCTGGCCTGGTGCGCGGCCGTTTCCCGGTGCCGCAGTTGGTTCACGGCCCGTACGCGGGCGAGCTTGGCGATCCAGGACCGCATCGAGCCCTGCTTCGGGTCGAAGACGTCCGGGTTCTCCCACACGTAGCCGAAGACCTCGCGGGTGATCCGGTCGGCGGCCTCGTCGTCGTCGAGAACCCGGTGCGCGAGGCTGTGCACGAGCGAGGCGAAGCGGTCGTACAGCTCGCCGAGCGCGGCGGCCTCGCCCCGTGCGAGCCGCTGCTGCATCCTGCGGTCCCAGCGGGGCGGTGTGTCCTTTGCCATGAGACCCCCAGCCCTGTGACTGCTCCGTGACCTGACCTGTGACCTGACCTGACCTGTGACCTGACCTGACCCCGCCGTTTCGAATGTACTGGCCAGTGTCATCGAAGTGCGCCCCTTTGCGTCAAGTGCGCCCCCTGAGGCCGTCAGCGATGATATGGAATTCCCCCGGGTCGTGTGCGTTGTGTTTCGTAAGAGGTGAGAAGGGCAGCCGCGAGAGAGAAGGACGATCTCCGGTTCGGCAAGAGGGAAGGTCCAGGCATGACGCTCAAGGTGGACAGGGCGGAGCGCGGTCTGTGGACCGTGCTGCACATCACCGGAGAACTGGACCTCGTGACCTCACCCGTGGTCCGCCAGCATGTCCACGACGCGGTCGCCGCAGGCCGCCGTGAGCTGGTGCTCGATCTGTCCGAGGTGTTCTTCTGCGACTCCAGCGGGGTCGGCGTCCTGATCGCGTCCCGCAAGCTGATGCGCTCCTGCCAGGGCCGGCTGCGGCTGATCCTGCCCGCCCACGGCGCGGAGGAGGGCTCACACGTCAACCGCGTGCTGGCGGCTCTCGGCGTGCGTCGCCTCTTCGAGGTCTACGTGGACGTCTCCGACGCGGTCGACGAAGAGGCGCATCCACTCTCCGCCTAGCGAGCCGACCCGGGGAGCCGACCTGGGGCGCCGACCTCGGGGCGCGTGCGCCGGGCCGAGCTGAAGCCATCACACGGCGGCCCTTGGGCGTCGTACGCTCCCAGTCATGGACAGCGCAGAGTACGAGGGCAAGATCGCCTCCCGATTCGCCGCCTTCGACCAGGACGGCAACGGCTACATCGACCGCGAGGACTTCAGCGGAGCGGCAGCGGCACTGCTCGCGGAGTTCGGCGTCACCGCACGATCCGAGAAGGGGCAGGCCCTCTACAACGGGGCCGAGGCTTTCTGGCAGGGCATGGCGGGCATCGCCGACGTCGACGGTGACCAGCGGGTCAGCCGGCAGGAATTCATCACCGGCGCGGCGAAGAGACTGCGTGACAGCCCCCAGCGCTTCGCCGAGATCGCCCGTCCGTTCCTGCACGCGGTGATCGCCATCGCGGACGAGGACGGCGGCGGTGTGACGCCGGCGGCGGCCGAGCGGGTGCTGCTCGTGCTGGGTACGGAGCCGGGCGTGGCCGCGCAGGCCGCCCGGGGGCTGGACGGGGACGGTGACGGCCGGATCACCGAGGAGGAGATCCTGACGGCGTTCGCCGCGTACTACGTGACGCCGGAGCCGTAAACCGCGAGGAGACGCCGGGAGAACCGGGGCCCGGACACCGCCCGGCGGGGCGAGTCGGAGCCGGGCCGCAGCGGGGTCCTGCGGCCGACTCGGAGCCGTACCGCAGAGCGTTACCGCGCGTGACAAGACCGTGCGCGCGCAGGTCGATACCGGGTTGTGTCCTTCCCGCGACCCGTCACGGGCCGGAGTCGGCGGCGGGCTCCGGTACGCTCCCTCGGGTGCGAGTGGTGGTGAGGCGCGGCGGACCCGGTGTGGCCAGTACGGCGACGCCGGACCGGGGAATGCCCACCGATCGCGCAGTACGAAGGCGCCGGGCGCGTTCTTGTTCGACTACTCGCGGAGCGCGTCGCACAGTATGCCGCACGCGTACTCCTTCGCGATGGAATATGCCCGAAGCGCTTGTTGCGGTGACTGTACGTCAACCATGCTGTCCCACAAGGGAATCACGTTCTGTGACCTTGTCGTGGACCTTGTCGAGGCGCGAGGCGATGTGCCCGCCGGTTCGGATGGTGTGAGCGGTGCAGGTTCTTCAGATGCAGTTGGAGGTCGGGGCTGATCCGGCGGAGGTCGGACGGGCCCGTCGATGGGCCCGGTCGCGGCTTGTCGGCTCCGGGATGAACGACGACGAGCCATTGGCGGAGACGCTGATCCTGCTGATCTCCGAGCTCGTCACGAACGCCGTGGTGCACACCGGCTGTCCGGCCGTGCTGCGGATGCTTTTCGGTTCCGGGGCCGCCGAGGCCGGGACGGTACGGGTCGAGGTCGCCGACACCAGCGCGCGTCCGCCCTGTCCGCGCCACGCGCAGGGCGAGGACACCAACGGGCGTGGCCTGGAGCTGGTCGACGGGCTCGCCGACCGGTGGGGCTGGCAGCCGGAGGGCTCGGGCAAGCGGATCTGGTGCGAGGTGGACCGCAGTGGCACGGGAGTGGCGGTGGCGTACGAGCCGCCGCCGCCGTCGGCGACGGCCCCTGTGCCGCACCACAGCGGTGGCGGTGGCGGTGGCGGGGGCGAGCGCGGGCGTTACGCGGTCGACCTGTCGGGGACCGGCAGGTCCGGTGAGCCGGTGGACCGGGACCGCGACCGGGACCGTGATCGGGGCCGTCCCGCCGGGCCCGCCGGGGCGGACGGCCCGTCCAAGGCCGTCACACAAGTCTGAGCGCCAGGGCCGCCGTTCCGCCCGTCCCCGCCGCCCTCGCCGTCCACCGCGCGGAACGTCCGCCGGTAGACGGTCGGCGCGACACCGAGCGCCGCCTGAAGATGCTGGCGCATCGACTGCGCCGTACCGAATCCGGCGTTCTGCGCGATCTGGTCGACCGACAGATCCGTCGACTCCAGCAGATGGCGCGCCCGTTCGACCCGTTGCTGGACCAGCCACTGGCCGGGGCTGATCCCGGCCTCCTCACGGAAGCGGCGCGTGAACGTCCGTACGGACATCGATTCCTGTTCCGCCATGTCCCGCAACTGGATGGGCTCGTGCAGCCGGGCGAGCGCCCACGCCCTGGCCCCGGTGGTGGTCGCCAACTGAGCGTCGGGGACCGGCCGTTGGATGTACTGGGCCTGGCCGCCGTCGCGGTGCGGCGGGACGACCATGATCCGCGCGACGTCGTTGGCGATCGCCATCCCGTGGTCGCGGCGCACGATATGCAGACTCAGATCGATCCCGGCGGCGACCCCGGCCGAGGTCAGGACGTCGCCGTCGTCGATGAACAGGACATCCGCGTCGACCTTGATCCGGGGGAAGGTCCGCTGGAAATGGGCGGCCGACGTCCAGTGGGTGGAGGCGGGCCGGCCGTCGAGGAAACCAGCGGCGGCCAGGACGTAGGCGCCGGTGCAGATGGAGACCAGACGGGTGCCGGGACGCAGATACGCGAGCGCGGCCCGGAGTTCGTCGGTGAGTGTGCCCTGCTCGTAGACCGGGCCGAGTTTGTACGAGGCGGGGATCAGCACCGTGTCGGCGGTGGCGATCGCCTCGGGGCCGTTCTCCACCATGATGTCGAAATCCGCGTCCGTACGGACCGGGCCCGGCGGGCGTACGGAGCAGGTGATCACCTCGTACAGCCTGGCTCCCTCGGGGCTCCGGGCGCGGCCGAAGATCCGCTGGGGGATGCCCAGTTCGAAGGGGATGACCCCGTCGAGCGCGAGGACCACGACGCGATGACGCGGCCGACCGGTCGGTGCGGTTCTGCTGTCCGTCATACGGAAACCCCTGGTAATCCCCTGGTGGTCCAGACCTGTACTTGATATCTGTCGAACCTGTGACTGCTAAGCGTTCGACGGACCCCGCCATTCCCGACCCGACCGAAACCCCGCTCTGGAACCGTAACTTCCGACTCTTCTTCTTCGCCAGGACAGTGGCGCGCTTCGGCGACGGCATGGTCCCCGTCGCGCTCGCCGCCGGACTGCTCGACGCGGGACACGGCGCGTCGTCCGTCAGCTTCGCGCTCGGCGCGTGGATGGTCTGCTTCGCCGGGTTCGTGCTTTTCGGCGGAGTGCTCGCCGACCGGTTCACACCGCGCCGCATGATGGTCCTCGCCGATGTGACACGGCTGTTCGCCACGGCGGCCCTCGCCGTCATCTTCGTCGCGGGAGCGCCACCGCTGTGGCTCGTCTACGCGCTGAGCGCGATCAACGGGCTCGGCGCCGCACTCTTCCAGCCGGGCGTGGCCAGCATGCTGCCCGTACTCTCGCCCGACGTGCAGCGCGGCAACGCGGTGCTGCGGGTCGCCGAGTCCCTGGCGACGATGGCCGGTCCGGCGGCGGCCGGCGCGCTGGCCGGATTCGGCGGGCCCGGCACGATCTTCGCGGTCAACGCGGCGACGTTCGGCGTCAGCGGGATCTGTCTCTTCCTGGTCCGGATGGCGACCATGAAAGCGGTACGCGGCGACTCGATGCTCGCCGAACTGATCGGCGGCTGGCGCGAGTTCCGGGCGCGGTCCTGGCTGTGGGGCGTGATAGCGATCTGGTCGGTGTACGGCATCACCGTCCTCGGGCCGCTGGTCCCGCTGGAGGCGGTGGTGGTCACCGAGCGGCACAGCTCGGCCATGTTCGGCCTGATGATGACCGTCCAGGGCGCGGGCAATGTGGCGGGCGGGCTGCTGGCGCTGCGACTGCGCCCGGCCAGACCGCTGTTCGCGGGGACGGTCGCGCTGTTCGCGGTCGCCGCGAACCTGCTGGTGCTGGCGTACGACGTCCCGCTGCCGCTGCTCGCCGCCGGATTCTTCGTGGGCGGTGTGGCGCTGGCGTTCTGGCTGGTGATGTGGTCCACGACGGTCCAGACGATGATCCCGCCGGAGGCGCTGAACCGGCTGCACTCGTACGACGTGGCGGGCTCGCTGATCATGCTCGCGGTCGGCCGTGCGCTGGCGGGCCCGGCGGCGGAGGCGTTCGGGACGCGCGAGGTGCTGGTGGGCGGGGCGGTGGTGAACGTGCTGGTCTGCGCGGCGCTGTTCGCGGTGCGCCCGATCCGCGAGCTGAAACGTGTCGTACGGCCTCCAGGCCCGTCCTCGAACGCCGGACCGGGAGCCGGGCGGGCGGACAGCGCCGCCCGCCCGACCGCCGAGGACAGCAGCCAGACGTAGTCGTACTCGCCGATGGCCCGATCCTATTGACCCCTGTCCCTCGGGCCACTCGTCCGGCACATCCCGGCGGCGGATGCTTCTTGACGTGACACAGACAGCCGAGACGCCACCAGAGATCCCCACGGAGACGCCCGCCCCGCAAGGCCGCCCCAGGCCCCGTATCCACCGGGCCTGGTTCGTCGCGGCCGTCACCTTCGTGACGATCATCGGCGCCGCCGCCTTCGCCTCGCTGCCCGGACTGCTCATCGAGCCGCTGCACACGGAGTTCGACTGGTCGCGCGGCGAGATCGGGTTCGCCGTCTCCGTCAACCTCGCGCTGTACGGGCTGACCGCGCCGTTCGCCGCCGCGCTCATGGACCGGTTCGGCATACGCCGGGTCGTCGCCGTCGCGCTGACCGTCATCGCGGCCGGCTCCGCGCTCACCGTCGTCATGACCGCCGCCTGGCAGATGGTCCTCTACTGGGGCGTACTCGTCGGCCTCGGCACCGGCTCGATGGCCCTGGCCTTCGCCGCCACCGTCACCGACCGCTGGTTCGTCGCCCGGCGCGGACTCGTCACCGGAATCCTCACCGCCGCCGGCGCCTCCGGGCAACTCGTCTTCCTGCCGCTGCTCTCCTGGCTCGTGCAGAACCACGGCTGGCGCCCCGCCTCCATCACCGTCGCCCTGTCCGCGCTGGTCGTCGTCCCGTTCGTCTGGCTGCTGCTGCGCGACCACCCGGCGGACGTGGGGCTTGCGGCGTACGGCTCCGAGGAGTTCAAGCCCAAGCCGCCCCCGGTCACCGGTGCCGCGCGGCGGGCCGTCACCGTCCTGTTCAAGGCCGCCCGCACCGGGCCCTTCTGGCTGCTCGCCGGGACGTTCGCGATCTGTGGAGCCTCCACGAACGGCCTGGTCAAGACCCACTTCGTACCGGCCGCCCATGACCACGGCATGCAGATCACGACCGCCGCTTCGCTGCTCGCCGTCATCGGTGTCTTCGACATCATCGGCACGATCGCCTCGGGCTGGTTCACCGACCGCTTCGACCCGCGCCGGCTGCTGGCCGTCTACTACGCGCTGCGTGGTGTCTCGCTGCTCTTCCTGCCGATGCTGCTGACGCAGGGCGGTTCGGACGTCCGGCCGCCGATGCTGTTCTTCATCGTCTTCTACGGCCTCGACTGGGTCGCGACCGTCCCGCCGACGATCGCCCTGTGCCGCGAGTACTACGGCACCGACAGCGCGATCGTCTTCGGCTGGGTGCTCGCCTCGCACCAGATCGGTGCCGGGATCGTCGCCTTCGCGGGCGGTATGGCGCGGGACATGACCGGCTCGTACAACGTGGTCTGGTACGCCTCGGGCGCGCTGTGCGCGGCGGCGGCGCTGATGGCGCTGCTGATCAGGAACCGCTCCCAGACGGGTACAGCCAGCCTGACTTGAGCGCCTACGACTTGAGCGCCTACGACTTGAGCGCCTTCGCGATCCGCTCCGCGTCCATGGACAGCTCGCGCAGCATCCCGCTGATCGGATTCGTGAAGCCCGTGAAGTACAGCCTCGGTGCCCGGTCGGACGTGCGCGCGCCGCGCACCACCGGGCACCCCCGCTCGTCCAGTACGCCGAGGTGCCCCACCAGGGACTCCAGGGCCCGGTCGTAGCCGGTCGCGGCGATCACCACATCGGGCGAGATCCGCGAACCGTCCGCCAGCACCACCTTGCTGTCGTCGAACGACTCGACCGCCGCGACCGGCTCGACGCGACCCTTGCGCACCGCCGCGATCAACCCCACGTCCTGCACCGGGATCGCGCCCTCACGCACCCGCGAGTACAGCCCGGTGTCGGGGCGCGGCAGCCCCTGAGCCGCGAGATCGGGCACCGCGATCCTGGACATGATCTCGCCCGCCCGGTCGACCAGCCGCGTCGGCAGCCGCCGGACCAGGATGCCGGTGCGCTGCGCCGGCCAGCCGAGGGTGGAGCGGCGCACGATGTGCGGGACGGTACGGATCGCGAGCCGTACCCGCGCCGCGCCGCCCTCCACCAGGTCGACCGCTATCTCGGCGCCCGTGTTGCCGGCGCCGACGACCAGGACGTCCTTGCCCGCGTACGGACGGGAGTTGCGGTACGTACCCGCGTGCAGCAGTTCACCGCCGTACGACTGAGAGCCCGGCCAGGACGGCAGCCGCGGCGTGTGGTTGTAGCCGGTGGCGACGACGACAGCGCTCCCGGTCAGCTCCCGGCCACCGGTCGCGTGCAGCAGCCAGCTCGCGCCGTCCGCCGAACGCTCGATGCCGGTGACCTCGACGCCGGTCACGATCTCCAGACCGTGGAACTCCGCGTACTTCTCCAGATAGCGCACCATGTGCTCGCGCGAGACCCAGCGGCCGAAGGACCGGGGCATCGGCAGTCCGGGCAGCGCGGACAGTTTGCGGGTGGTGTGCAGATGGAGCCGGTCGTAGTGACCGCGCCAGGAGGCCCCGACCGCCTCGGACTTCTCCAGCACCACGGCTCGTACACCCTGCGCGCGCAGGGCGGCGGCGACGGCGAGACCGCCAGGTCCGCCGCCGATGACATACACGGGGCGGTCGTTGGTGAGGTCGATGTCGCTGGCCATGGAAGCTGAGCGTAATCGAGCGAGCACTTGTTGGGTCTCGGTCAAGATGGGAATCGATTGCGAATCGGTCACGTACGGGTAAGTCCTGGGTGCGGAGGCTGAAACCGCCGTGAAAGCGGCGTGAATGCGACGCCCCGCACGCTTCCGGCATGACTACCGACCACACACGTCGCACTGCTCGCACTGCTCGCAGCGCGATCAGCGCGCGGGGACTGCGCAAGTCGTACGGCGACAAGCTCGTCCTCGACGGTATCGACATCGACGTCACCGAGGGCACGGTCTTCGCGCTGCTCGGCCCCAACGGCGCCGGCAAGACGACCGCCGTCCAGATCCTGTCCACACTCATCCGCGCCGACGCGGGCGAGGTGAGCGTCGCCGGTCACGACCTCGTACGCGAGACCGACGCCGTACGCGCCGCGATCGGCGTCACCGGTCAATTCTCGGCCGTGGACGGGCTGTTGACCGGTGCGGAGAATCTGAACCTGATGGCGGACCTGCGCCATCTGGGCCGTACGGAAGGCCGGCGGCGTACGGCGGAACTGCTGGAGCGGTTCGATCTCGCCGACGCGGCGAAGCAGTTGGCGTCGACCTACTCCGGCGGCATGCGGCGCAGGCTCGACCTCGCCATGACGCTGGTCGGCGATCCGCGCGTCATCTTCCTGGACGAGCCGACCACCGGACTCGATCCGCGCAGCCGCCGCACCATGTGGCAGATCATCCGTGACCTTGTCACCGACGACGGCGTGACCATCTTCCTCACCACCCAGTACCTCGAAGAGGCCGACCAACTCGCCCACCACATAGCGGTGTTGGACCACGGCTCGCTGGTCGCCGACGGCACACCCGAAGAACTCAAACGGCTGATCCCCGGCGGCCACGTCCAACTGCGCTTCGCCGACGTGCCGACGTACGAGACGGCGGTACGGGCCCTGTCCCGGACCCTTGACGACGTACCGCGCGACGACGACGCGCTCACGCTCCAGGTCCCGAGCGACGGGCGGGTGCGATCGCTGCGCGCGCTGCTCGACCTGCTGGACGCGGAGTCGATCGACGCCGAGGAACTGTCCGTCCACACACCCGACTTGGACGACGTGTTCCTCGCCCTCACCGGACAGCCGAAGCCCGGCCGGCCCACCGGGACCGCCGAAAACCCACTGACCGAGAAGGCCGTGACCCGATGAGCGCTCTCACCTACGCCGTGACCGACTCCGCGACGATGCTGCGCCGCAGCCTGAGGCACATGATGCGCTACCCGTCCATGACCCTCATGCTGGCGGGGATGCCGGTCATCTTCCTGCTGCTGTTCGTCTACGTCTTCGGCGGCGCGCTCGGCGCGGGCATCTCCGGCGGCTCGGGCGGCTCGGGCGGTGGCCGTGGCGACTACATCGCGTACGTGACCCCCGGCATCCTGCTGATGGCTGTCGCCGCCGTGGCCCAGGGGACGGCCATCTCGGTCGCGATGGACATGACCGAGGGCATCATCGCCCGCTTCCGTACGATGTCGATCTCCCGTGCCTCCGTGCTGACCGGTCATGTCGTCGGCAGCCTGATCCAGACCGTGATCACGATCGGGATCGTGATCGGCGTCGCGCTGCTGGTGGGCTTCCGCTCCGACGCGGGGCCGCTCGAATGGCTCGCGGCGTTCGGGATCCTGGTGCTGCTCGCCTTCGGCGTCATCTGGCTGTCGGTCGCGCTGGGGATGGTCAGCAAGAGCGTCGAGACGGCGAGCAATCTGCCCATGCCGCTGACGCTGCTGCCGTTCCTCGGCAGTGGGTTCGTCCCGACGGACTCGATGCCGACGGCGCTGCGCTGGTTCGCGGACATCCAGCCCTTCACCCCGGTGACGGAGACGCTGCGCGGCCTGATCACGGGCACGGAGATCGGCGACAGCGCGGTGCTCGCCGTGGCGTGGAGCGCGGGTATCGCCGTGCTCGGGTACGCGTGGTCACGAAAGCTCTACAACCGCGACCCGGCGCCCCGCTGACGCTGACCCCGTGACCGGGGCCGCGGGTCTCGTTGGGCGGCGGTGCTTTGTCCTCAATCGCCGGACGGGCTGGGTGTTCTGTCCTCAATCGCCGGACGGGCTCCAACCGCAGCCCGCCCGGTCTCCTTCTCGAGCCTGCCGGGTGGTCTTTCAAGCCCGTCCGGCGGCCAGTCCAGCCTGTCCGGCGTTTGAGGACACCACCGACCGGCGGGAGGGTTTCCGGCCCGGCCGGGCGGTGTTTCATGCCTGCGGGGCGTTTGGGGACGCCTCTCACCGGCGGGAGGATTTCGAGCGCGTCGGGTGGTCTTTCAAGCCCGGTCGGCGGCCAGTCCAGCCTGTCCGGCGTTTGAGGACACCACCCTCCGGCCGGAGGAATTTCGGCCCGGTCGGCGGCCAGTCCAGCCTGTCCGGCGTTTGAGGACACCACCCTCCGGCCGGAGGAATTTCGGCCCGGCCGGCGGCCAGTCCAGCCCGTCCGGCGTTTGAGGACACCACCGACCGGCCGGATGAATTTCGGCCCGGCCGGCGGTCCATCAAGCCCGTCCGGCGTTTGAGGACAACCCTCTTCCGGCCGGAACCACCCCAGCCCGTCCGGCGATTGAGGACGAACCGGCCACCGGACGGACCCGGTCATCCCTCCCCGGCACAGCCCCGCCGCACCGCACCGTCCCGCTCCCGCAGTACCTCCAGCGCCGCCCCGCGCAGGGCTTCGTGGCCCAGCGCCGCGAACGCCGACGACGCTCGCGCGTACGCCGCCGCGTCGGCCCGCTCCGCCTCGCGGCGGGCTCGGGCCGGGGACATGGTCGGCTCGAACTCCCGGAGGAAGTGGAAGCGTTCGGCGAGCGCGATCAGCCGGGCGGCAGTCCGCCGCGCGGCCACGCCGACGTCCTCGCCCGCGAGGTCAACCATGGCCAGCGCCAGCAACAGCGCCCCGCAGGCCGGCAGTTCCAACAGCGACAGCGGCGACGTGGTGAGCGGGCCGGTGAGCAACTTGTCCAGGGAGTGCCGCAGTTCGGCGGAGGTCTCCGCGACGAGGTCGAGGCGGCCGTGCCGCGCGTGGGCGATCACGGCGGCCGTCCGGATCTCCACCGCCCACAGATCCAGCGCGCGATCGGCGATCAGGATCTGGCTGACAAGGAGCCGCACCTGGTCAAGGGCCTCGCGCCACAGCCCGAGCCCGGTGTCGACCTGGCCTCGCGCGAGCGCGATCTCGCCCCGTACCGCGAAGTCGAACGCGAGACCGGACTCCCCTTCCGAGCCGAGACCGAACGTCATCACGGTCTCGTCGCCCGCCGGATACCGCCTCGCCAGGTCCAGCCGCCGCTCGGCGTTGTCGACGTCGCCGAGTTGTAGGTCGGTGAGGGCCAGGGCGGCTTGGATCCCCGTCACGTCCGACCAGGACCTGAACCCTTCCAGTACCGGCAGCATCGCCGCGAAATGGCTCCGTGCCCGCTCACGCCGCCCGGTCCGCCCGTACAGCACACCCACGCGGGACCGCGCGATGACCCAGATCCATGGGACCGTCACGACATCGGCCGCGTCGAGCATCCGCTCGGCGGCGGCCAGCGCGCCCGCCAGGTCGTTCTCGGCCTCGCGGGCGAAGCTGTCGAAGCAGTTGGTGAGCACGGTCAGCAGCGGCTCGGAGCCACGACCGCCACCCGCCCGCGCCCGCGCCCCCGCCCCCGACGCCGCCCCCGCCCCCGCCCCCAGGGCCGCCACCATCGCCCGCACCAGGGTGTCCGCAGGGGCCGTCGGCAGTTGGCGCAGGGCGACCAGCGCGCGCGTGGCACGCTGCCCCCGTGTGACGAAGGCGTACGCGACGCACACCGTCAGCGCCGTCCTGGTGATCTCGACGGCTTCGGGTCCCGGCCGGAAGTGCGACAGCGTCCGCGCGGTCTCCTCCGTGAGCACCGCCATCCGCGCGTACGCGGACTCGATGATCCAGACGCCGCCGAGCACGGCGGTCGTGGCCGCCACCGTCGCGCCGTCCCCCTTCGCGAGCGCCAGGCGCAGCGCCCGCAGGAGATTGTCCTGTTCGGTCTTGATCAGTTCGCCGGTCGCGAAGGGCTCGGCGCCGAAGAGGCTCTGGTGGTGGGCCGTGCCGAAGCCGTACGCCCAGGCCAGGAACGCGTCCGTCACGCGCGCGGTCTCGCCCGCCGCCTCCAGGCGGGCCGTACCGAACTCCCGTACGGTCTCCAGCATGTGGAACCGCGCGCCCGTCCGGGCGTCGACCACTCTGAGCAGCGACTGGTCGACCAGGTCCTCCAGAACCCCGAGGGTGTCCCGCGACCCGACGGGCCCGAGCAGCGCGTACGCCGCATCCGCCGTGAAGCCGCCCGGGAAGACCGACAGGGCCCGCAGCGCGGCCTGCCCCGCCGGGTCCAGCAGATTCCAGCTCCACTCCACGACGGCGTGCAGCGTGCGGTGACGGGCGGGTGCGTCGCGCGCGCCGCCGCGCAGCAGGGCGAAGCGGTCGCCCAGGAGCCGGGCGATCCCGGAGACGGACATGACGCGTACGCGCGCGGCGGCGAGTTCCACGGCGAGGGGCAGCCCGTCGAGCTGGCGGCACACCTCGGCGACGGCGTCCGGGGGAAGGTCGACATCCGGCCGCGCGGCCCGCGCGCGGCGCTCGAACAGCTCGACGGATGTCGGCAGATCGAGCTGCGGCAGCAGATAGACCGATTCCGACGAGAGGCCCAACGGGGCGCGGCTGGTGGTCAGTACGCGCAGATCGCGGGTCATGGACACCAGGCCCCGCACCATCTCGGCCACACCGCGCACCACGTGCTCGCAGTTGTCGAGGACCAGCAGGACCGGGTCGGGTCCCAGCGCGCCGGCGATCCGCACCAGTACGTCCGCCGGGGCGGTGGGGCCGCCGCGCGCGCCGCGCCGCGCCTCGCGGGCGCTGAGGACGGCGGCGACCTCGTCCGCGACGTCGTCGTCGGTGCCGACTCCGGCGAGCGCGACGAGGTGTACGACGCGCTGCTGCGCCCGGCGGCTCACGGCGTGCGCGAGCCGGGTCTTGCCCAGCCCGCCCGCTCCGACGATCGAGGTGACACGCGAGGAGCGCACCAGCTCGGCGACGGCCGCGATGTCGTCGTCGCGGCCGATGAGGGGGTTGGGGTCGTGGGCGACGCCGTGCCGCAGGACGGGTGTCCGCGCGCGGAGCAGTTCCTGGTACGCGGTGCGCAGCGGGGCGCCCGGATCGGTGCCCAGCTCCTGGCGCAGGGCGCGGCGGTAGGTGTCGTACGTGGCCAGGGCCTGGGCCGGGCCCGCCGTCGTCTCCTGGCAGCGCAGCAGCTCCAGCAGGACCTCTTCGTCGCGCGGGTGATCGCGGAAGACGGCGGCGAGCGGGTCGACGGCCTCGTTACGGCGGCCGAGCCGCGACAGCGCGAGGGCCCGTGCCCGCGCCAGGGAGCGGCGGGCCGGGGCGCGTCGGCGGCGCAGCGCGCTCAGGGGGTCGTCGGCCGCCGGGTCGCCGGACCCCTCGGCCCCGTCAACCCCTCCCCGCCCCGGCCCGTCCCACTGCGCGAGGCCCGCCTCCGCGTGGTGCAGCGCGGCGGGGTGGTCGCCCGCGCGGGCGTGCCGGGCGCTCTCGGCCGCGCTGAGCAGTACGGCGGAGCTGTCGACCTGCTGCTCGCCGAGGGCGAGCCGGTAGCCGGTCGGGGTGCTGACGACGACCTCGGGGCCCAACTGCGCGCGGGTGCGCGAGACCAGTACCTGGAGCGCCTTCCTGGGGTGGTCGGGCCGCTCCTCCGGTTCCGGCCAGAGGCCGTCCACCAGGCCCGTGGTGCCCCGGCCGGCGCGCAGGTCGTCGGCGAGGAGCGCGAGGAGGGCGTGCAGCCGGGGGCCGGTGATCTGCCGGCCCCGGTAGGACACCTCGGACAGGAGTCGGAGCTCGGTGGTCACCTGTTCAGGCTACCGAGTGGGCGGTGGCCGGGGTCTTCGTACGCCTTACGAGCGCGTTCAGTCGATGACGGCGGTGGCCTCGACCTCGACCAGATGCTCGGGTACGTCCAGTGCCGCGACGCCCAGCAGGGTGCCCGGCGGTACCGGGGTGATTCCCAACCGCGCCGCCGCGCGGGCGACCCCGTCCAGGAACAGCGGCATTTTGTCGGGTGTCCAGTCGACCACGTACACGGTCAGTTTCGCCACGTCCTGGAAAGAGGCGCCGATCCCGGCCAGGGCGGTGCCGATGTTGAGGTAGCACCGCTCGACCTGGGCGGCGAGGTCGCCCTCGCCGACCGTGCGGCCGTCCGCGTCCGAGGCGACCTGTCCGGCGATGAAGACCAGCTTCGAGCCGGTCGCGATCGACACCTGGTGGTAGACGTCGATCTCCGGGAGTCCGGTGGGGTTCACGAGGCTGATGGCCATGCTTGCTGTCCGCCTTCTGTTCGGGTCTGTTTGCCGGTCACTTGTGGTTACTCAGGAACCGTAGGAGAGTGTGCGCTGACATGGAAGAACGCACTTTCTGGTGACTGGGGAACCTGATGGTGACCAAGCAGTTCAGCGGCTCGCCCGAGGACGCGGACCTCAGGCGCGCGGACTCACTGGCACGCGAGATCTTCTCGGACGTGGCCAACAAATGGGCCTTGCTGATCATCGAGGCCCTGGGGGAGCGCACCCTGCGCTTCGGCGAGGTGCGCGACGAGGTCGAGGGCATCAGCCACAAGATGCTGACCCAGAATCTGCGCATGCTGGAACGCAACGGCCTGGTCGTACGGACCGTGCACCCCACCGTGCCGCCGAAGGTCGAATACACCCTCACGGAACCGGGCCGCGCCCTGCGCGCGACGGTCGACCTGATGTGCGACTGGACCCACCGCTATCTGGGCGATATCGAGACCTCCCGCGCCGGCTTCGAGACCGCCTAGGCCGCCTAGGGCCACAGCAGCTCGCGCGACCAGCCGCCCCCACCGTCGTCCGGGGCCGTACGGCGATAGCGCAGCCGGACATGGCGTCGCCCGGCGTCGCCCTGGAAGAACTCGACCTCGTCGGCGGCCAGCACATACCGCGTCCAGGTCGGCGCCGGTGCGTCCGGCTCGGCCCGTGCCCGGTCCCACGCGGCCCGGGAAGCACGCGCCAACTCCTCGGTGGAGCCGAGCACTTCACTCTGCCGCCCGGTGAGGGCGGCGGCCAGCGCGCCGGTGGACCGTACGCCCAGATCGGCCCGGCTCTCCGCCGCCCCGGCGGCGCTCACCGCGCCGCGTACCCGGATCTGCCGCCCCCGCGCGGGCCAGTAGAAGCCGAGCGCGGCCCACGGGCGGGCGGCCAACTGGCGGCCCTTCGCGCTGGTCGCGTGGGAGGCGAAGTGCCAGCCGCGGTCGTCGGCGTCGTGCAGGAGCAGGGTGCGTACGTCCGGCCGCCCGTCGCCGTCGACGGTCGCGAGCGTCATGGCGTGCGGCTCGGCCTGCCCGGCCGCCACCGCCTCCACGAACCACCGGTGGAACAGCACGAGCGGTACGTCGGGTACGTCGGCCGGATCGAAGACCGGCAGGTCGGTGTCCCAGACCCGCAGCTCCGGCAGAACCGCGCGGAACGCCTGCTGCTCGTCGCTCTCGTCGTTGCTCATGGGCTCATTCAACCGTGCCGGTCCCGTACGCCCCCCGGAACCACTTACGATGTAGTACTACATTTGAAGTGGTACCAATGGCAGCAACGGAAAGGGGCGACCGCCCTCATGCGACAGAATCCGGCCCGGCGCGCGGCGCTTGTCGACGCGGCCATCGAAGTGCTCGCCAGTGACGGTGCCCGGGGGCTGACCTTCCGGGCCGTCGACGCCGAGGCGGGCGTACCCAAAGGGACGGCGTCCAACTACTTCACCAGCCGGGACGAACTGCTCAACCAGGTGGGCCACCGGATCTACGAGCGGCTGATCCCGGACGAGGCCACGGCGGCCACTCTGCTCGCCGGGCCCAACACCCGCGAGCGGACGGCGGAGTTGGTACGGATGGTGGTGGCGCGCGTCACCGGGTTCCGGACCGGGTTTCTCGCGCTGCTCGAACTACGGCTCGAGGCCACCCGGCGCCCCGAGCTGCGCGCCGTACTGACCGCGCGGGTCAGTCAGGACGTCGAGGCGAACGTCGTGGCGCATCTGGGATCCGGGCTGCCCGGTGATGCCGACGCGGTCAAGATGATCTATCTGGCCGCCAACTGGCTGGTGGTGGAGCGGCTCACGCTGCCCGGTGTCTTCTCCGAGGAGGAGACCGCGCGGCTGATCGGTGAGCTGGTGGAACGTGTGCTGCCGCCCGACCCACCCGACCCACCCGATCCGTCCGGTCCGTCCGGTCCTTGAGACGGGAGCGCCGGCGGTGGATCAGCTCACTGATCCGCCGCCGGCGTGACAGGACGGAGCGCAGGGCACGCCCGTACCGTGCCCTGCGGGCGCGGTTACTTCGCCGGCTTCTTGCCCGTGATGCCCAGGTGGACCAACAGCGCCAGATTCGGCTTCAGTTCGGCCTGCTTCACGCCCCAGGTCTGGAAGCCCTTCTGGTGCCCGGCCACCGCGGCGAGCATGACGACCAGCGAGCCGGCCATCGCGGCGGGGTTGACGTCCTTGTCGACCCGGCCTTTGGATTGGAGCTCCTTCACGGAATCCGTAAGGGAGTTGGTGACGGAACTCAAGATCTTCATGCGGATCTTGTAGAACCGCTTGTCACCCTCGGCGGCGCCGAGATCGATGACCCTGAGGATCGCGTCGTTCTTGCGCCAGAAGTCGAGGAATCCCTCTACGAGTTCTTCCGCCGTCTGGCGTCCCGCTTTACCCGCCCAGGAGCGGCCGGAGACCAGTTCCGTCAATCCGGCGCCCTCCTTGGCCATTTCCTCGGCGATCTCAAGGACAGCGCCCTCGACGTCCGGGAAGTACTGATAGAAGGTCGCGGGTGAAGTGCCTGCCTTCCGGGCCACGTCGATGACTTTGACGTCCCGATACGGCGAGGTGCTGAGCATCTCGCTGAGGCAGTCGAGCAGCTTCTGCCGCGTCGCCTGGCCGCGCCGACCGGCCACGCGGCCGTCGACGGTACGCACTTGTCCTGTCATGCCGTCAGCTTACCGAGGGGTGATCGGAGCGCGATTCGGCCGACTGCAAATGGGGAACCGCCCGCTGATCGCCGGGGTCCTTACAAGAGGTCGAAAGAGACGGAAGACACCGTAAGACGGGAAGAGGCCGGAAGAGGCCGGAAGAGGCCGACGGGCGTCGGAAGGGCCCGAAGGGCCCGAAGGGCCCGAAGCGGCTCGCTCCGGACAGCCGTGACCAGGAAAAGTGTTATCAACAGCCTGTGGACAACGGCGGTGGACAACTCGGTGCGCACAGGCCCTCACCGGGGGACAATTAGTCAATTGTTCGATTTGCCCCGCCCTGCGCCAGGCGAAATGCGCCATTAGCGTGGCCGGAAGGGGCGCCGCTCGGGCGGTGCGCACGTGGAGGAAGGATCCGGGCTCATGGCCGCATTCGCGGAAGGCACGCCGTGCTGGGTGGATGTGTCGCTTCCCGACGTTCAGGCGGGCAAGCGTTTCTACGGCGAGCTGTTCGGCTGGACATTCGGCGCGGACGGCGGTGCGGCATACGGGCACTACACGAATGCTTTCAGTGACGGAAAGCGTGTCGCCGCCCTCGCCGCGAAGCAGGACGGGCGAATGCCAACCGCATGGATGGTTTATTTCTCGGCATCGGACGCCGCCGCGATCGGTGCGCGAATCAAGGAGGCCGGGGGCGGAATGGTGATGGATCCGACAGCCGTCGGGCCGTACGGCACGATGGCGCAGGGCGTCGATCCCGGCGGCGCGGTCTTCGGCCTCTGGCAGCCGGGGGTGTACTCCGGCTTCGAAAAGCAGGGCGAGCCCGGATCTTTCTGCTGGACAGAGGTCTATACGAGGGACAAGGAGAGCGTCGATCTCTTCTACGAGTCGGTATTCGGCTTCGTCGGCAAGGATCTGCCGGGCGAACCGGCCGATTTCCGTACGTGGTCCCCGGCGGGCTCCGAGCCGGACAGTGACTCGGCGATCGGTGGGCGAAGTGTCATCACCGACGCATTTCCCAAGGAGATGCCGGGGCATTTCCTCGTTTACTTCTCCGTCGCCGACTGCGACGAGACGGTCGCCGAGGCCGTGCGACTGGGCGGCCGGGTCAGGGAGTCCGCCACCGACACTCCTTACGGCCGCATCGCCGTCGTCGCGGACAACCAGGGCGCCGTCTTCGCACTCCTGGCGGAGCCGGAGGCCGCGTGAGCGGTCCGGCGCGCGCGGGGAGGGGGCCGGCGTGCGGGAGGGGGAGCAACCCCGCATTGGCCCGTACGCGTCAGGACTCGTACGGGCGTGATACTCACCCCGTACGACGTCGTTCGCTCACTTCCTGTCCGAAACAGGGTGAGACACCCCGATCCGCCCCCGGGTTCGCAACCATCGAGCCAGACAGGAAGAATCAGGGTGCAGGGGGCCGTACCTTTGTGGCCCGTACGGGGAGGTGGCAGGCAAGTGGAGCAGCTCACGCAGCACGATCCGAGACGTATCGGGCCCTTCGAGGTGCTGGGACGCCTCGGAGCGGGTGGTATGGGGCTCGTCTATCTCGCGCGCTCGGCCTCGGGCCGGCGCGTGGCGATCAAGACGGTGCGCACCGAGCTGGCCGAGGACCAACTGTTCCGCGTCCGTTTCACGCGCGAGGTGGAGGCCGCCCGCGCGGTCAGCGGCTTCTACACCGCCGCCGTGGTCGACGCCGACCCCCGGGCCGCCGTGCCCTGGCTGGCCACCGCCTATGTGCCCGCGCCCTCGCTCGAGGAGATGGTCAACCGGTGCGGCCCGCTGCCCGTGCAGGGCGTGCGCTGGCTGGCCGCCGGTATCGCGGAGGCGCTTCAGTCCATCCACGGCGAGGGCCTGGTCCACCGTGACCTCAAGCCGTCGAACGTGCTGGTCGTGGAGGACGGACCGCGCGTCATCGACTTCGGTATCGCCTCCGGCGTCTCCAACACCCGCCTGACGATGACCAATGTGGCCGTCGGCACCCCCGCGTACATGTCGCCCGAGCAGGCGCGCGACTCGCGCAGTGTCACGGGCGCGAGCGATGTCTTCTCGCTCGGCTCCACCCTCGTCTTCGCCGCCACCGGACACGCGCCGTTCCACGGAGCCAACCCCGTCGAGACGGTCTTCATGCTGCTGCGTGAGGGACCGAATCTGGAGGGGCTGTCCGAGGATCTGCGCCCGCTCATCGAGTCGTGCATGCAGATGGACGCCACCCAGCGCCCGTCGCCCGCCGATCTCCAGTCGCAGCTCGCCCCGCATCTGTTCGCCTCGGGCAGTGACGACAGCGGTACGGCTTCGGCCTGGCTGCCCGCGTCCGCCACCGAGATGATCGAGGAGCGGCGGGGTGGCGGGCGTATCAACGCGGCAGCCGCCGCGGCCGCCGCGCGCCCGCCGGTGCCGCCCCCGCCCTCGCACCACCCGCCGCCGCCCGCGCACTCGCCCGACTGGGACGCCGCGTGGCGCCCGGATGGTGGGGGTGCCGGACAGGGCGGTCAGGGGCAGCGGGGTGGCCGGGGCGGCGCGGGCCCGGCGCCCGCCGTGCCCGCCGTGCCCGCGCCGCAGGGCGGGTCCCCCGGCGGCGGCGGCCCGGTCAGGCTCTCCGGCTCACCGGTCCCGATCGGCCCCGGCCCCCGCGTCCCGGACGGCCGTGGCGCCGCCTCCGCCGACGCCGGACCGGCCACCGGCTGGATCCGCCCGCCCGCCGGGGTGAACGGGGCGGAGCCGCCCCCCGGCACCGTCCAGGCGCCCGCCGCACCGCCGCTTCCCGCGCCGTCGCCCGCCCAGGACGGCGCCGCCGCGCCGGGCCGCTGGCGGCCCTGGCGCTTCCGGATGTCCAACGACGTCTGGGGCACCCCCGTCGTCGACGGCGATCTGCTCTACGTCACGTCGTTCGAGGTGCACGCGCTGGACGTGGGCAGCGGACGCCGGCAGTTCAAGACCCGTGACGTGGCGTGGGCGATGGCCGTCTCCGGAGGCCGTATCCACGCCTCCGACGGTCCCACGCTCTACGCGCTCGACGGCTCGGACGGCACCGAGCGCTGGCGGCTCCAGACCGACGCGTGGGTGTACTCGCTCAAGACCGACCGGGGCACCGTCGTCACCGGTACGCGCGGCGGCGGCGTCCAGGCGTGGGAGGCGTCCAACGGCGAGAAGCTGTGGGAAATCACCGGCGCCCAGACCGACTTCGAGACCCCGGAGGCCGGCCCCGCGATCTTCGACGGCACGGTGTACGTGTGGCAGGACGCCCGCCTCAGGGCGCTCGACGCGCGCACCGGCAGCGAGCGCTGGTCGTATCCCATCGGCGACGGCGCGTCCTGCGGTGGCGTACCGATACGCCTGGTCCCCGCGCCGGACGGGTACGTCTACGTGGCGGCGGGCACCCGCGTGCTCTCCATCGACATCGCCGGCGGCCATGTGCGCTGGCACTTCGAGGCGCCCGCCGTCTTCCTCTCACCGCCCGCCTTCGCGCCCGGCCCCGCCGTGACCGGCGGCGGCGTGTATCTCGCCGACTATCTCGGCACGGTGTACGCGCTGGACGCCACCACCGGCAAGGACCGCTGGCGCATCGCCACCGAGGCCCGTCAGTCCCTCGAACCGGTCCTGGTCACCGCCGGGAACGTGCACGTGGGCAGCGGCACCGCGCTCTACACGCTGGACGCGGTGGCCGGCACGCCCAAGTGGCGCTTCGCCGCGGGCGGCGACGTCGTCGGCGCGCCCGTCGTGGCCGACGGCAGACTGCACTTCGGCTCGGCCGACCACGTCCTCTACACGCTGGACGCCGGCGGCGGACAGCTCCGCTGGAAGCTGGCGACGGGCGGCGAGATCACGGGCTCACCGGTGGCGCGCGGGGGAGTGGTGTACGCGTGCAGCAAGGACCGCTGTGTGTACGCGCTGGACGCGATCAAGGGCACGGCCACGGGCCGCGGCGCCCGCTGACCGACCCCGGCGTCAATTCCGTGAAGTGCGTCAATTCCCGTACGGGCGGCGGGTGGTGTCGTCGGGCGGGGGATCAGGCGGGAGATCCGGCGGGGGATCCTGCGGGGGATGCGCCCACGGCTCCTCCCGGTCGTACCCGTCGCTGTACCCGGAACGGTCCGGGTAGGGGTACGGGTCCCGGTCCGGGTTCCGGTCCCGGTCGCCCCCGACGTACCGATGGTTTCCGCCACCTCCGCGACCTCCGCGACCTCCGCGACCTCCGCGCCGCGGCCGGCCGCTCATCACCACCGCCGCGATCAGCAGCAGCACCCCGCCACCGAAGGCGCCTGCGACGCCCAGCCCAAGACCCGTGCCGTCGCTCGTCAGCGTCAGGCCCCCGGCGGCCTGCCCCTGGCGCACCATCCACAAAATGGTGAACCCGAGCACGACCACCCCGGCCAGCGCCACCAGCACCCGCGAGCGCAGCAGCAGCCCGAGCAGGGTGACCAGGGCGGCGAAGACGAACGGGAGCAGCAGCGAGAGCCACAGGTCGGAGCTGGTGCCGGTGATGCCGTTGAACAGGTCCTCGACGCGGTAGTCCTGGCCGTGCCGGCCGTCGTACCAGGCCTGGAACGGGCTCGCGACCGCCGAGGCGGCTCCGATGACGGCGAGGACCGACCCGATGATGTTGCGGACCATCGACGGCCTCCTTGGACGAGCGTGCGGAGCACAAGCTTCCAAATTCCGACGCTACGCCCGGGAACCATGGGCCGCCAGATTTGGTCCCGTAACGAGCACCCCTCGCGTCCTGCTAGGGTGACATGCGCCCGACAAAAGGCCATCAACAGTGACCAACCGCACCATTTTCAACGGGGGTTGAAGTGAAAATTCGCCATGTCCGCGCCATAGCCGTCTTCGGCATCGCCGTCTTCGCGCTGACCGGCGCCCGTGGCTCCGGCGGCGGCGGCTGCTCCAGCAGCTCCGGCAGCTCAAGCAGCGGCGGCAGCCACTCGGACAGCGATTACGACGACGACTACGACAGCGACAGCACGTCGGGCTCCACCACCACCGGCGGATCCGTGACGGGCGGCAGTTCCGCCGACGCCGGCCGTGATCTGACCATCGACAGTTGCGATTACGACACCGCCCGCGGCTTCGTCGCCGAGATCACCGCCACCAACAGCGGCTCGGTGGATTACTCGTACTCGTTCACGGTCGACTTCACCGACTCGGCCGGTGCGACCGTCGGCAACACCGTCGGCAGCATCCCGGACGTCGTCGCGGGCGGCACCGAGACCGTCGAGGTCACCGCGGTGGACCTGTCCGACGACGAAGGCGCGTCCGGCGGCCAGTGCAAGGTCGACAACGTCGTCCGCCTCGCCACCTGACCGAAGACACGCAAAGCGCGCAGGCACGCAAAGAGAGACGACGGCAGGCGGGGCCCCCTGAACGGTCCCGACTGCCGTCGTCTCCTGTTTCCCCCGAGTGTTACGTCTTTCGCCTACGGCGCGCGGTCGCGGCAGCTCCCCTCCCCCACCGCCGCGACCGCTGCCCGGTACTACTTCGGCGGTGCGGGCGCGTGGTTGTCGCCCAGCGTCGTGGCGGTGCCCTTCGGCGGCGCGGGCGCGTGGTTGTCGCCCTGGGTGGTCGCGGTGCCCTTCGGCGGCGCGGGCGCGTGGTTGTCGCCCTGGGTGGTGACGTCTTCCGCGTTCTTCTCGGTGCTGCTCATTTTTTTCCCCCTTGGGATTGCCCTGCTCGAACCGAAGGCGGCCTTCCGCCCGGATACTCCCCCGAGGTCGCCGGGCAGAAGGCCAGGGGGACCGCTGACCCCCTGCGGAGACAATGGTCCCGAGCGACCCGTCTGCCCCCCGAGGCAACGGATCTGAATATGCACTGGAGCATGCCGAAAGAGCATAAACATTCGATGAACGCCCAGGCCGGGCACCCCGCTTGTCATTGGACACCGGACGGCGCGACCTGTTGGGCAGGGTGATACGCGCCCCACCCGCCCCATGAGCCCCTACGCCGCGCTGAGCGGGGCCTCGAGCAATCCCCGTACCTCCGCGGCCTCCGGAGCGCCCGACCCTTCGTGCAGCGACAGCGCCTCGCGCCAGCACACCCGTGCCCGGTCCGCCTGCCCCAGAGTCTCCAGCGCCTTGCCCAGCGTGATCAGGACGTTGGCCCTGGTCCGGTCGCCGCCGATGCAGCCGATCGCGAGCGCCTGCTCGGCGTGCTGCGCGGCCGAGGCGGCGCGCCGGGCCGCGAGATGGGCCTGCGAGATACGGAAATGGGTGGTGCCCTCCCACAGCCGCTGTCGGTTCGTCTCGAACCCCTCCAGCGCCTGCCTCAGTTGATCCAGCGCCTCCGTGAGCCGCCCGGCGTGGGTGAGCGCGATCCCCAGCGCGTAACGGGCGTTGGCGAGCCGCAGCGTGTGCCCGATGCTGTCGTAGACCTCGACGCCCTGCTCGGCCAGCGCTATGGCCTGGGACGTACGGCCCAGGGAGTGCTGGATGCGCGAGAGGTTGCACAGGGCGCTCGCCTCGCCGGGCAGGTTGTCGTCGGCGCGGGAGCCTTCGCGCGCCTTGAGCAGATGCGCCTCGGCGTCCTGGAAGCGGCCCTGCCCGAGGGCGATGATGCCCCGGTCGTTGTCCGACCAGTAGACCGGCACCGGGTCCTGTACGGAGTCCGCCAGTACCGCCGCCCTCCGGGCCTCGTCGTCCGCCTCCTCGTAACGGCCCGCCACCAGATGGACGTTGGTCATCGAGATCCGGGCACGCCCCTCCGTACGGGCGTCGCCCGACGCGCGGGCCGCGGCCAGCGCCGAACGGGCCGCCGTCTCGTACGACTTGGAGTTGGCGCCCGACTCCGCCAGGTCCTTCGCGGCCCACAGCAGATCGACGGCGACCCTCAGGGCGTGCCTCGGCCGAGCCCCGCCCGCCGCCTGCCGGGCGCACGCCAGCAGGCAGTCGGCCTCCGCGTACAGCCAGTCCTGCGCCTCGTTCCGGTCGGTGAAGACCAGACCCTCGTACTCCGTCGGCTCCAGATGGTCCTTCAGCCGGTCGCCCGGCCGCTCGATCGTGTAGACCCGCGCCGCCGTGGCCAGATAGAAGTCCAGCAGCCGCGAGAGCGCCGACTCCATTGCCGTGGGCGGCTGTTCGTCGCGGTCGGCGCAGGCGCGCGCGTAGAGCCTGACGAGGTCGTGGTAGCGGTAGCGGCCGCACGCCGCGGACTCCAGGAGGGAGGTGTCCACCAGCGACTCGAGCAGATCCTCGGTCTCGTGGGGCGGCAGATCGAGTACGGCGGCGGCTGCCGCCAGCGAGATGTCCGGCCCGTCGGCCAGACCCAGCAGCCGGAACGCGCGGGCCTGGGCGGGCTCCAACTGGCCGTAACCCAGCTCGAAGGTCGCCTTCACCGCCAGGTCGCCCGCTTGCAGTTCGTCCAGCCGCCGGCGCTCGTCGGCGAGCTTCGCCGCCAGGACCGAGACCGTCCAGGTGCGGCGCGAGGCCAGCCGGGAGGCGGCGATCCGGATGGCGAGCGGCAGGAAACCACAGGCGGCGACGACGTCCAGCGCGGCCTCGCGCTCGGAGCTGACGCGCTCCCTGCCGACGATGCGGGTGAACAACTGGAGTGCTTCCTCCGGTGACATCACGTCCAGGTCGACCAGATGGGCGCCCTCCAGATCGACCATCCGCACCCGGCTCGTGACGAGCGCGGCACAGCCCTCCGTACCGGGCAGCAGCGGGCGTACCTGCGCGGCGTCGCGCGCGTTGTCGAGCAGGATCAGCACCCGGCGGCCGTCCAGCGCCGAGCGGTAGAGCGCGGAGCGGTCGTCCAGCGAGTCCGGGATCGCCGAGTCGGGCGTGCCGAGCGAGCGCAGGAACGAGCCGAGCACCGCCTCCGGTTCGGCGTAGCGCGCGCCCGCGCCCTGGAGGTCCACGTACAACTGGCCGTCGGGGAAGCGTGGTCGGGCCGCGTGCGCGACATGCACGGCGAGCGTCGTCTTGCCCACGCCGCCGATACCGGCGAGCGCGGAGACAGCCATCACCGAACCCTCGGCGCTGGCCAGGCGGTTGCCCAACTCCCGTACGAACAGCGCCCGTCCGGTGAAGTCCGGCACGGTGGCGGGCAGTTGGGCGGGCCGGGTGAACGTGACGACCGGCGCGGCCTCCTCCACCGGGCGGGCCAGCTCGGCGTCCGCCTGGAGGATGCGCTGCTGGAGCCTGGCGAGTTCGGGGCGCGGGTCCACGCCCAGCTCGTCGGCGAGGAGGCGGCGGGTGTCCGCGTACACGGCCAGCGCCTCGGCCTGCCGGCCGCTGCGGTAGAGGGCCAGCATCAGCAGTTCGCGCAGGCGCTCGCGCAGCGGGTGCGCGGCGGTCAGCGCGGTGAGTTCGGAGACGGCCTCCGCGTGCCGGCCCAGCTCCAGATCGATGTCCAGCCGGCCCTCGACGAGCTGGAGGCGCCACTCGACGAGCCGGGCGCGCTCGGTGTCCGCGTACGGACCGGGCACGGACGCCAGCGGCTCGCCGTCCCACAGCCCCAGCGCCTTGTTGATCAGTACGCGGGCCTGCTGCCGGTTCCCCGCCGTCCGCTCCTTCTCAGCGGCGGTGGCCAACTCCCGTGCCACGTTGAGGTCCAGGGCGTCCGCCGCGGTGCGCAGGGCGTACCCGCCGGACTCGCTGACCAGGACACCGGCGGACAGGACCTTGCGCAGCCGGGAGGCGTACGTCCGTACGGCGGCGAGGGCCTGCGGCGGCGGCGTGTCGCCCCAGATGCCGTCGATCAGCTCACCTGCGGTGGCGGTACGGCCGTCGCGCAGGAGCAGGGCGGCGAGCAGCGCGCGCTGCTGCGGTGAACCGGACGCCAGCGACTCGCCGCCACGCCAGGCCCGTACGGGTCCGAGCACGGCGAAACGGAGCTGGGTGGAGGGGGCCGGGGGACCGGCGGGTGTGTCGGTCCGCGAGTCGGCCCGCGCGTCGGCCTGTTCGTTGCTCTGTGCGCTGTTCGGTGTGGCCGGAGCCCGTTGCTCCGGTACGCGCGGCCCGCTGTCACGGTCCATAGCTCCCCCTGCCCGCCGAACTGCCGGTATCGCCCCCGACAGTCTGCCTTGTCCCCAGTGGCGGCGTCAGCCTCGGGCGGGGGTCTGCACAAGCCCTCGACACGGTAAAGGACGGGACCCCTCCGGGTAAATCCGGCTGCGGGTGGCGAGACGGCGGGCGGGCGGGGCGGCCGGCCGCCAAGGGCCTGCCGCACCGCGATTCCGCACCGCCGCTCCGTACTGCGATCCGTACCGCGATCCGTACTCCCGCCCGTACTTCAGTTCGTGTGCTGAAGGGCGCCGGCGCCGGCGCCGCGTTCGCTCAGGAACCCTGCCCGAGGAACACCGGGTTGGTGAGCGCCACGAACGGCCCCGGCACACCGGGCACGCCCGGGGACGCCGGCGGACGCCGTACCTCCGCGCGTACGTACGTCGCGTACTCCGCCGTCGTACGCCACTCCACCGTGCCCGTGCCCGACTGCGGCAGCGCCGCGGTGTGCAGCGTCCCCTGGTCGGTGACGATGCGCGCCGTGCTGCCCGCCGGGGCGCCGGTGACCTCCAGCCGTACCGTCACCGGGTCGTCGTCGGCCACCTTCAGCCGCTCGCCGATGCCCGCGTGCAGTCCGCGACCGCCCGAGGCGCCGAACGTCACGGACACCGCCGCCGACTCCGCGATGTAGCTGCGGCCCGCGCGGATGCCCGCCAGGATCGCCTCGCGGGACAGCTCGTCGGCGAGGACGACCGTCTGCGGGGTGCCGATCGGGTCGGGGTCGCGGTGCGCGTCGCTGCTGCCCATCGCCGGGGTCCACGGCCGGCCCGAACGGGCCGACGAGACCAGGGTGTTGTCCCAGGACGCGAGGGCGACCTCGTCCTCCGGGGTGAAGGGACCATTCCACACCTCGACCGCGTCGGCGTCGTTGAAGCCGAACTTCCAGTTGCAGCCGATACAGGTGGCGTGCGGGTGCGCGGGCACGACCAGACCGCCCGCGCGCCGTACCTCGCGGGCGTAGTGCCCGAAACGGTTGTCGCGGGCGCGGTAGCGCCAGTCGACGAACGTGCCCGGGTCCATGCCGACGGCGACGACATGGCCGTTACGGGTGGTGATCTCCTCGCCCGTGAGGATGAGCAGGTCGTCGCCCCACAGCCCGTCCCAAGCGGTGTGCGCGGAGGACGTGTTGTGCTCGCTGCTGTTGATGAAGTCCAGCCCGGCGGCCCGCGCGCCCGCCGCGATCTCGGCCGGGGTGCGCCTGCCGTCCGAGTGCACGGAGTGCAGATGACAGTCGCCCCGGTACCAGGCGCGCCCGCGCCCCTTGGCCCGCTCGGGCGGGTGGACCGGGCGCGGGGTGGCGCCGGGGGAGCCGTACGTGAGGGTGATCGTGACCTCGTACGGCAGACCCTCGGGCGCGACGGTGTACGGCCCGAGCGCGATGTGCCACGTGCCGGACCGCACCGGGCCGGGCAGATAGCCGGGGGTCGCCTCGTCGGCACGGATGAAGAACTCCGTACGCGCCCCGCCGGACCAGCCCCGGAACCCGTCCCCGCCCAGCTTGGTGCCGCGCTCGTCGAAGATGCCGATGTCGAGCGCGTTGCCCTGGGTACCGGCGGGCATGGTGGGCCGCTGATAGCTGTACGCGACCCGTATCTCCCGCACACCGCGCGGCACGTCGACGGGGAGATAGACGAAGTCGGGGGAGCCGGTCGGCAGGGTGCCGCGCACGGTCTTGGTCTCCGTCTCACCACTGCTTGGCGCGGCGTTCGCGAAACTCACGCTGCTCAACGTAAGGGCCGCGGCGGCCCCGGTCACGAGCAGAGCGCGTCTGCCCATCGCGTGTTCGGTGTGGTCGTTGCACATGCGGGCGGCTCCCCAGGAGTGTCGAGAGTGACGGGACGAAACAGGAGTGGACGGGAGTGGTGCACTCGAACCCTGGTATTGAGCCGTGAACGGCGGTGCAAGGGAAGGGGGTCGACAGATGGTGCGCACATTGCCGGTATCGACGAGGCCCGCCCGACCAGGCCCGCGACCAGGCCCGCCCGCCACCGCCGGGTACGCACCGTGACCGTCCGGACCGGCTGCCGGTCACGTCACCTGAAGAGACTCCGGTGCGCCCGGCTCCACTCGACCCGGCCGGCCAGCACCGCCAGATGCCCCTCGGCGACCCAGGTGGCCTGGGGTTCCAGCCCTCGGCAGGCGAGTTGTCGCACCAGGGCGGCGGTGTCCAACTGCGCGGCGATGACGGCGTCGACCATGCCGGAGGCGGGGCGGTCGGCCCGGCCGAGACCGTACACGTCGCAGAACAGCTCCAACCGCCGTCGCCGGTCCGGCGGCTCGGGGTACCGAAGCCACCGCACGCACTCCTTGTCGTCCCGGAACGGCGCCACGTACTCCAGGGCGTAGGCGACATCGTGGATCCGCGCCGCCGGGCGCGCGAAGTCCCAGTCGAGGATCCCGACGGGACGGTCGCCGTCCCAGACGGTGTTCCACGGGGCGAAGTCCCCGTGGCAGACGATCTGGCCGGCGGCAGGGGCGCCGACGCCCGTGCACCACTCGGTGCCGGCCGGAGGGACGAAGCCCGCGCAGGCGTCGTGATACGCGCGCAACAGCCGGGCGAACGCGGCCAGACCGTCGTCGCTCACGATCTTGGCCCAGACCGCGGGGCCCGACTCGCCGTCGATGAAGGTGAGGACTTCCCGGCCCTCGCCGTCGAAGCCCAGCACACGAGGGGAGTAGGGGAAGCCGACCGCTTCCAGATGGCGCAGCAGCGCGTGGACGGCGGGGGTCCAGGGCTGGACCGGGCGGTGGACGGTGTCGCCGATCCGTACGACGGGGCGGGGACCGTCCTGAAGGCTCTCCCGGTCCATGCGCGCGTTCCCTCCCGGTCGCTGTGGCGCACTGCGGTCCGCAGTACGGATGAGTCTGGCACCTGGTTACGGGCGCCCCCGTAGACCCGAGGAACGCCAACTCCTCTTGACGACCTACTCATCCCACTCAACGCAACTCACACTCCACGACACCGGGGAAAGCGGGACCACCGATGCCCCCGACACCCTCGTAGCCCAGGGCGATGGCCGCCCGCCCGCGTACCCAGACGCGTGCCTGTTCGTCGCCGCTCTCGTCGGCCGCGCGCGCGGCGGTCCGGTACCAGTTGACCGCCCTGGCGCCGTCGGATCCCGGAAACGTCTTCGCGTACAGGGTCATGAGCCGGGCCGCCACCGACCAGAGCTGCGGGGAGTCGAGCTGCTGCTGTACGAGCACAAGCTCGCCCGCGACCCGCCGCTGGATATCGGCGGCGCCCAGGCTCATGTACCGCGTGCCGTACGTGGCGAGTTTCGCCTCCCACGCCTCACCGGACGGTCCGCCGTCACTTTGCCACGCTCCCAGCGGCTCACATATTCCCGCTCAAGCGAAGTACCGAATGCCTCGTTGATCTCCGACGCCAGCCGCCCCTGACTCCAACCGCGAACCTTCCTCAGTTCCCTGATCAGCCGAGCAATTCCCATAGCTCCATCTTGCCCTCACAGGCGCCCTCGGGGCCGAACTGGCGGGCGATCGGCACTACTTGCCCCTGGGGATGCCCCTACGCGCCTGGGGTCGCCACCGCGATGCTCATTGCATCGGAATCGGGTGGAGGTGCCGGGATGGCGGCGTATGAACAGAGCAACCCCCGGCGACTTCGTCGCGGCAGACCGGTTACCCAATCCGTCGCGCTATCAACCGTTGGGCCGGACAGCGAACTTGAGACCACGATTCACGGCGGGGGCTTTTGGCGTCCGGTGCCCGAGTCTGTGCCCAGGGTGTACGACGCTGTTACCCGCGAGGTCCTGAAGGACGTCGAACGCGGACCGCGGCGGTTGATGCCATGACGCTCGACAAGCGCTCAGTCGCGCCGACTCTTGAGCCCGTTCCCGTCGAGGGGTGCGGAGTGTGCGGAGCACTGGCCGCGCAGCGCGAGGAGGCGCGGCAGAACGGCAAGGCGGTGACTGTGCGGGAGTGCAATGCGGAACTCCGAAATCACCCGCACTGCCATGCGTGTGGCCTCCGATGACGGACCGGCGGTTCGCCCCGTGGAGACACCCGACGGACCGGTGACGTCCGAGATGGCCAAGGCTCTCGTTCGCCGATCTCGTGACCAACTCCCCTCCCACGCTCATTACTTGATCATTTGTCCGACCCGCAAGTGAAATAGTGTGCGCATGAGCGCGCCGGACGACAACAACACCGTGACGCTGCGGCTGCCCCCGGGCGTCCCCGGTCAAAAGGCCCCGACGTCCGCGCCCGTGCCCGCTCCGTCGCGCGGCTCCGCCGGGCTCGGCAAGGCCAGTGCCCTCATGGCCGCCGGGACCGTCGTCTCGCGGATCACCGGCTTCGCCCGCACCCTGGTCATGGCCGCGGCCATCGGTGTCGGCACGCTCAACGACTCGTACCAGGTCGCCAACGTCCTGCCCACGATGATCTACGTCCTCGTCGGCGGCGGGGCGCTGAACGCCGTCTTCGTGCCGCAACTCGTGCGCGCCATGAAGAAGGACGACGACGGGGGCGAGGCGTACGCCAACCGCCTCCTCACCCTCGTGATGGTCACGCTGGCGGCCGTCACCGCGCTCTGCGTCCTCGCCGCGCCGCTCCTCGTGCACCTCATGTCCCCGGAGATCGCGGACGATCCGCGCCGGATGGCGGTCACCGTGGCCTTCGCCCGCTACTGCCTGCCGACCATGTTCTTCATGGGTGCCCACGTCGTGCTCGGCCAGATCCTCAACGCGCGCGGACGCTTCGGCGCGATGATGTGGACGCCGCTCCTCAACAACATAGTGATCATCGCGGCGTTCGGCGGTTTCATCTGGGCCTTCGGCGGCTTTACCGCCTCCGGCCTCACCCCCGCCACCATCACCCCCGAAGGCGTCCGGCTCCTCGGCCTCGGTACGTTGCTCGGGCTCGCCGTCCAGGCGCTCGCCATGCTGCCGTATCTGCGCGACGCCGGTTTCCGGCTCCGTCCGCGCTTCGACTTCCGCGGCCACGGGCTCGGCAGGGCCATCGGCCTGGCCAAGTGGACGCTGCTGTTCGTGCTCGCCAACCAGCTCGGCATGGTCGTCGTCACCCAGCTCGCCACCAAGGCGGGCGCGGCGGCCGAGCGGGCCGGCTTCACCGGGACCGGCATCACCGCGTACAACTACGCCCTGCTGCTGTGGCAGATGCCGCAGGCCATCATCACCGTCTCCGTCATGACGGCCGTCCTCCCGCGCATCTCCCGCGCCGCCGTCGACGGCGACACGGCGGCGGTACGCGACGACATCTCGTACGGCCTGCGGACCTCGGCCGTCGCGATCGTGCCGTGCGCATTCGCCTTCCTGGCGCTGGGAGTCCCGATGGCGACGCTGCTCTACGCGGGGTCCGGCGCCGAGGGCGCGCGGGGCATCGGCTACGCGCTGATGGCCTTCGGGCTCGGACTCGTCCCGTACTCCGTGCAGTACGTGGTGCTGCGCGGCTTCTACGCGTACGACGACACCCGGACCCCCTTCTACAACACCCTCGTCGTGGCCCTGGTCAACGCCGCCGCGTCGGCGCTCTGCTTCGCCGTCCTCCCGCCGCGCTGGGCGGTGGTCGGCATGGCCGCGTCGTACGGCCTCGGCTACGCCTTCGGTGTCGGCATCGCCTGGCGCCGCCTGCGACGGCGCCTCGGCGGTGACCTGGACGGCACCCGCGTCCTGCGGACGTACGCCCGCCTGATCACGGCCTCGCTCCCGGCGGCGCTCACGGGCGGCGCGGCGGCGTTCGCCCTCACCCACACCCTGGGCAACGGCGCACCGGCCTCGCTGCTGTCCCTGACGGCGGGCGGAACGGTCTTCCTCTGCACCTTCCTGGCAACCGCCCGCCTCCTGCGCCTCCCGGAGTTGACGGCACTGACGGCCATGGCGCGGGCCAGGCTGGGCCGTTGATCCCTGACGCGTTACCTGGGCGGTCCCGCTACGCGCCCACCGTCCCGTCGACCCCCTCGCGCAGCAGGTCCGCGTGGCCGTTGTGGCGGGCGTACTCCAGCAGGACGTGCAGCATCACCATCCGCAGTGAGACGTCCTCGCCCCACCGTGGCTGGTGACCCGTCATGTCCAGCGAGTCGGCGGCCCGCTCGACGCGGCGTGAGTTCTCGACCTCGGCCTCCCAGGCGGTGAACGCCTCGGAGCGGGTCGAGGTGCTCGCGTCGTACGCCGACTGGAAGTTGACCTCGCCCGGGGGTGACCACAGCATCGGCGCCGCGTTGTCCTCGAACACCCGGCGGAACCAGGCGCGTTCGACCTCGGCCAGGTGTCGTACGAGGGCGAGCAGGGACAGCGTCGAGGGCGGCATCGACCGGCGGCGCAGGTCGTCGTCGCTCAGGCCGGCGCACTTCATGGCGAGCGTCGCGCGGTGGTAGTCGAGGAAGGCGCGCAGGGTCTCGCGTTCATCGCCGAGGCGGGGAGGGCCTACGCGGGTGTCCGGGGTGTTGTCCGTGTGCTTACCGCTGGGTGTCATGGTCGCCATTTTCGCTGTGCGGTCGGTGCGGTCGGCGCAGGCGTTCGGTGAGGCGTGAGCTGAGCGGTTCGTAGTTGTGGTCGGGGAACAACTCCGGGAAGACGTCCAGCATTTCCTCCAGGTCGGCAGCGATCCCGGAGAAATCGTCATCCGTGAATGAGACGTCGCAGAACAGATACTGCCAGCCGAATGTTCCCTTGGTGAGGGTCAGCGCTTCCAGGTACTGGCAGTAGTCGAGGTCCATCCGGTATCCACCCAGGCGGAATTCCGACGCGTGGTACCAGATCTCCGGGGCAGGAGTCTCCGGGCGGATGCGCAGAGCCGCGAACTCTCCCGTGCCGCTCACCGGGTGATCGTCGAGCACCCGGAACTCCGCGTACCGCTGCCGTACGGCCGGCGTCATCAGCTCCGTCGCGTCGGGCGGAGCCTTTGTGGTGAGCGCGGTGGCCGGGTGCGAGACGCAGAACTCGCCGGAGAGTCCGGAGCCTTCCAGATCCCAGTGGGCGGAGATCTGGTCGAAGCGGACCAGGCACCTCTCGGCGAACGGCGCGTCGGTGTCTTGGTCTGTGAGGGCAATCTCTCCCGTCCTTGGGGAGAATATTTCGATATCGGGTGCCTTTTGTAATTCGCCGAGCATCCTGCGCAGGCGTCGTTCGGTGGCGTTGAGGGCGGCCATGCGGGCTCCGTTGTTCAGCGGTGAGCGGGGACGGGGGATGGTCAGGGTCTCGCCGCCGTCACCACGGGGGGCGGCTGAAGCCGGTGAGGGCGAGCCACAGGGCGTCGAAGGCGGCGCTCGGGCGGCCGTTGAACTCGCCGTTCTCCGGGAGCAGTTCGAGCAGGTCGAGTACGGCCGAGAGATGCCCGCACTCGGCGGCGCGCTGGGCCAGCAGCTCGATGGGGCGTTCGCGATGGGCGTGCGGGGTGCGCTGAATCTCCGCGTATCCCTCGGCCAGCTCCTCGATGTCCCGCTCGCTCGGTGTCAGCGGCCGGACCGGTGGGGTGCCGGCGGTGGCGGCGCGTCGGGCCCGCTCGGGCAGGTCGTCGCCGAGCGCCCAGTTGTGGTCTCCCCACTCCTCCAGCAGATCCGGGCGCCCGGCCTCGGCGAGCGCTGTCAGTACCTCGTAGGGGACTTCCCATCCCGGAAGTGCCTGGAATTCGCGGGCCAGGTCGATGCGCCCGGTGCGGACCAGATACACCAGCCACTGCGGCTCGGAGGTGTAGCCGACCGGCGGATGGCCGGCCCGGTCCGCCAGGATCTCGCGGGCGAGGTCGTCGCGTCCGCACTCCAACAGGGCATGCAGGACCGCCAGATGCTCCTGCCACGGGTTGGGCTCGACATCGATGGCCGCGCGGGCGCGCCGGAGCCAGTTCTCGGCGTGGCGCACGTCGCCCAGGGCGTGGTGGGCGGCGCCGAAGGAGGAGGCGGTGTCGGCGTTCAGCTCCTTGCCCCCGGCCTCGGCGACCAGCGCCTCGGCCCGGTCGAACGCCGCACGGGCCGCCTCGCCCTGTCCCGCGCGGGCCAGGATCACGGCGACGTCGGACGCCGCGCCGACGCGGTCCAGCACGTCGGGTATCTCCTCGACCAGCGCCAGGGCCGCCGCGGCCGAATCGGCCGAGCCGTGCCGGGCGCGCAGCCGGGCGGCGGCACGTGTGTACGGGCCGATGGCGAATCCCCAGCGGTCCGCGTCGAGATGGGCGACGGTACGGCGCGCCGCCTCGTACAGATCCTCGATCCGCGCGGTGCTGGGCGGCGGCCACGGGCCGGGGTCACCGGCGTCGGCGAGCTCCGCCAGGGATTCGCGGTACTCCCGGAGCAGTTCACCGTCCTCGGAATCGAGGAGGTCGGCGGCGGTCAACGCGTCCGGAAACACCTGGAGTTCGCCCCACCGTACGGGCCAGGCGTGGCGGCGGCCCACCGCCCAGGCGAGGACGGAGCGCAGGGCGTCCTCACTGCCGGCCGACGCGATGACGGCGTCCGGAACCAGCGTCATCGCCCAGGTGTGGTCGTCGAGGGCGAAGACCTGCTTGCCGAACTGTGCGTCGTCGGTGACGTACTCCTCGGCGATCTCCCCCTCCACCGGGCGTGGCTCCTGCGGGACACGCAGGAAGGTGAAGTCGCCCACGGACCCGGCGGTGCCGGCCGCGACGAACCGCACGCTCGTCTCTCCGACCAGCACCAGCGTGTCGTCCGCGCCCCAGTGCACCGCGTGGATCCCGGCCGCGGGCATGGTCCACAGCCGCCGGGCGTCGGCGGGATCGGTGAAGGACCAGACCTCGACGGTGTCCTCGCTGGTCAGGCAGGCGGCGCGGTCCCCTCCGGGCGCCCAGTCCCAGGCGTTGCGGTCGCCGGTCCACCGTTCGCCGTCCTCCCACTCGGGATGGGCGATCGAGGCGGTGCCGACATGGCGGTCGCCGTCGAAGACATGGACGGCGGGCAGGGCGGTGTCCGAACCGGGCGTCAGGACGGCCAGCCGGTGGGCGGGCCCGGTGGCCCAGCGCAGGGAGCAGGGCTTGCCGAGCGCGAAGGGGCCGCAGCGGATCCGTCCGTCGGCCGCGTCGCGCAAAAACAGACCGCGGTGGGTGACGGTGGCGACGCGGTCGCGGGCCGGGCTGAACCGGGCGGTCCTGGCGGGCGCGTACCAGATGACGCGGCGGGTCTCGGCGTCCACGGCGATCGCGTTGGTGCCGTACAGACGCGTGGCGTCGGGCGACCAGACCGGGCCCTCGATCCACTCCCCGACCTCGAAGTCGTTGTCGTCGTCGCGGTGTGTCCCGGTCGATTCGAACTTCTCGCGCACCGCCTCCGGGAGATCCCGGGACATGGCGTACGGGTGGTCGGCCTTCAGGTGGTTGGGCAGCCAGGACAACTCACCGCGGTCGAGCGGGACAAGGCAGCCTTGCAGCCCGCCGTCGCCGTTCGTACCGCAGTGGTAGTAGACACTCCGGCCGTCGGGGGAGAGCGCGAACTCAGACGGGCGGGAATTGCCGTTCGACACGTCGATCGACGCGATCGGGCTGCCGGTCTCCCCCGTGGGGCTCCACACCCCCACGGAGTTGGTGAGGTAGGACATGGCGAGCCGGGTGGAGTCGGCGGACCACTGGACCGTGTTGGCGTAGTCGGGCCAGCCGATGCCGCCTTCGATGTCGCGCACGGTGCTGACGCACCGTCCGGTGGCGACCTCCCAGACCTGTAGAACGCCTCCCTCGTCGTAGTCGTCGGTCACCCAGCTACCGGTGGCGAGATAGCGGCCGTCCGGACTCAGCGCGTGGCCCACGATCTCCCCGTCGTGCCCGTACGGGTGGAGCAGCGTCGCCTCGCCGACGTCGCGCACCCGTCCGGTGGCCAGGCGGTGGGCGTCGGTCACGCCCTCGGCGCGCTCCAGCTCGGCGAGCCGGGCGCGCAGCGGCGGCAGATCGCGCTCCGGTGTGAAGGCGGACCAGTCGGCGTCGCCCAAGAGGGCACTCAGAGCGGCCGAGTCGGCCGCGCCGGCGAGGGCCGCAGGCGGCAGGAACGGCGGCGGCCGGTCGTCGTGAGCGGTGGCGGTGGCGGTAGCGGTGGCGGCGGCGGTAGCGGCGGTAGCTGGGTTGACCTGCTCCTCCGCGCGTTCCAACATGCCCAGCAGCGCTTCCTCGTCGAAATAAGGCGTGCGGAGCATTACGTCCGTGCGGGGAATCGGGCCCCGCTCGAAAAGCGTACGAAAGATCAGGTCGGTCTCGTCGGTCACCGCGTCCGCCACCCGCGCGCCGAGCGCGGTGAGCCGGCTTACCGCCCTGGCCCTTCCCCCGACAGACGTGAAGTCTCCGTACAGCACAACATTGCGTCCCCGTAAATTCATGGCAGCGATCTTAGGAGGGGGCACTGACAACGGCCGGGGGACCTGTGGACGGACGGCGGGCCGGGTCAGCCGTACAGGTCGGACCGGGACAGGTCCTCGTCGCTGAGGACGAGATCCTTCGCCGCGACGTTCTCCTCCAGATGATCGAGCGAACCGGTGCCCGGAATCGCCAGCAGTGACGGCGAGGCCGCCAGCAGCGCGGCGATCCGCACCTGCGTGACGGTCGCGCCCATACGAGCCGCGACCTTGCCGACCTTGCCGAGCCGTTCGGTGTCCAGCGGCGTGACGCCACCGCCCAGCGGGAAGTACGGCACGTACGCGATGTCCTCCGCCTCGCATTCCGCCAGCAGCCCCAGGTCACCGGTGTACCGGTTCTGCACCGCCGCGACAGGCGCGATCCCCCGGGCCTCGGCGAACTGGACGGCGTCGACGTTACTGACGCCCAGGTGCCGGATCAGCCCCTCCGCCCGCAACTCGGCCAGCACCGCGAAGCGTTCGGCGATCGACTCGCCGCCCGGCCCTGTCATCCCGCCCACCCGCAGATAGACCAGGTCGAGCCGGTCCAGCCCGAGGGCGCGCAGATCCGCCTCGACCAGGCCGCGCAACTGATCAGGCGCCGCCTGCCCACTCGGCACACCGTCCGGCGTGGGCAGCGGGCCGACCTTCGTCGCGATCACCAGATCGTCGCGGTACGGGGAAAGCGCCCTGCGGATCAGCTCGTTGGCCCGTACCGCACCCCTTCGGTAGAAGCCGGCCGTGTCGATGTGGTTCACGCCCAGTTCCACGGAGCGCCGGAGCACCGCGATGCCGTTCTCGGGGTCTCGCGGCGGGCCCTCGAAGGTGCCGGCCGCCAGACGCATCGCGCCGAAGCCGAGCCGGTCGACGGTCAGGTCTCCGCCGAGGGAGAAGGTCTTGTATGTCCTGTACGTCGTGTTCCTCTTGTCGTGCCTCTTGATCGTCATAAGGCTCAGGCTGTCCGCCGCCACGACGTCCCGCGAGCGTGTGGCAGCTTGCTGCCAGACTTGAGGTATGCGGAACGAGCAGGTGTTGTTCTCCGTCCGGGGGGACGCGGAGTTGATGGTGCGTGCCGGCCATCTCTTCGAGTCCGCGCGGAGCGAGTTCCTGTGCGCCGCCCGAGACCTCAAGACCTTCTCGCAGCCGCGGGCCAGGGCCGCGATCCGCGACCGGATGCGCGCCGCGCGCCCCCCGGACCTCATCCCCCGCAAGCTGCTCAGCCCGGTCGCGCTCGCCGACGAGGAGGCCCGCGCGCATCTGCGGCTGGTGCGGGACCACGGGGCTCTCGTACGTATCAGCGGCTCGCCGCTGCCGCACGAGACGATCATCATCGACCGGCGCGTGATGATCCTCGCCGGGGCGCGGACGCCCACCGGCCGTGAGTACACCGTGACGACGTCGCGGATCCTGATCGACGGCGTGCACTCGCTGTTCCAGGCGGTCTGGGACACGGCCGTCGATCCCGACACCTATCTGCGGAAGAACATCCCCCACCTCGACGCCGACGGCCGCATGGTCCTCAAAGCGCTCGGTTCGGGGCTGACCGACGAATCGGCGGCCGGACAGCTCGGCCTTTCGCTGCGCACCTACCGGCGTCGCGTGGCCGAACTGATGGTCAAGCTGGAGGCAGACTCCCGCTACCAGGCGGGGCTGCGCGCGGGCGAGTTGGGGCTGCCACGCTGAGCTGTGCGTTTACCGAACGTCCAAGTCACGGGGGGCGCGTACGACCTCCCGGAGGGGCCGAAGTACTGGTTCCAGGTCTGCCCGCACAACAGCACTGAGGACAAGTACCGCGACTGGGCTGTCTGGACCAACAACCTGTAGCGGTCAGGCCAGTTCCGCCAGCTCCGCCAGTGCCGCTGCGGCATCGGCGGCCTGGGTGGCATGGGCGGCGTGGCCCGATGAACGGCTTTTGGCCAGGGCGCGGTTCAGATGGCGCTCGGCGGCCTCCCGGTCGCCCCGGAGGCGTGCCGCGTGCCCCAGGCCGGTCTCGGCGCGGATCTCGCCCCTGCTGTAGGCACGTTCGGCGGACACGGACAGTGCGCGTTCGTACAGTTCCGTCGCCCGCCGGGCGTGGCCGCCTGCCAGGGCGGCTTCGCCGAGGCGGGTCAGTGTCTCGACCACCTCGGTCCACAGCCCGAGTTCCTCGGCCATCAGCAGACCTTCCCGGTGCAGGCGCTCCGCCCGCGCGTGGTCACCGTCGCGTCCGGCCGCGAGTGCCAGGGACCGGCCGGCCCGGAGCCGGCCCCAGCGGTCGCCGACCTCATGGAACAGCGCGGCGCCCAGTTCCGCGGCGCCCAGTTCCGCGTGGCCCGCGAGTTCGACCAGTGCCGCGGCTTCACTCCAGCGGTCGCGGGCGGCGCGCGCGTCGGCCAGGCTCGCCTCCACCATCCGCCGCCCCTCGCGGTGGTGGCCGTGGCCGGTCAGACCGGTGCCGACGAACCACCGCAACCGGGCGCGCAGCGCGGGATCTTCGACACCGGCCGTCGGGTCCTCACCCAGGTCGTCACTGGCGGTCGACGTGCGCAGTTCGATGCCGGTCAGCCAGGCCCGCGCCGTCAGGCGCGCGGTCGGGGCGGCGTCGACGTCGGCGGCCAGCGCGGTACGGAGCGACCTGCGCGCCTCGGTGAGCCGGCCGCGCAGGAACCAGTACCACGTCAGCGCGTTCACCAGCCGCACCGCGTCTCCGGTGGCGTTCCCGGCGACCGCGAGGTCGAGGGCGCGGCGCAGGTTGACGGTCTCCGCGTCCAGGCGCTCCAGGGCGCACCGCTGGTCCGGGCCGCGCAGCCGCTCGCTCTCCCGCTCGGCCAACTCGGTGTAGCAGCGCAGGAATCGCGCACGTACGGCAGCCTCCTCACCCGCCTCCGCCAGTCGTTCGGCGCAGTAGGCGGCCACCGATTCGAGCAGCCGGAACCGGTTCCCCTCACGTACCACCAGCGAGCGGTCCACCAGCCGGGCCAGCAGGTCGGCCACCCGCCCGGCGCCCAGGTCACGGTCCGCGCAGACCGCCTCGGCGGCCGGCAGGGTGCAGCCGTCCGCGTGCACCGCGAGGCGCCGCAGCACGGTCCGCTCGTCCACGGTCAGCAGTTGCCAGCTCCAGTCGAGCATGCTCCGCAGCGTCTGCTGCCGGGCCGGAAGCCCACGTACCCGGACGTCGGGCGGCGGGGCGAACCGGTCGCTCAGGCAGTCGGCGAGTTCCTCCGGGCTCAGCGTCCGCAGCCGGGACGCCACGAGTTCCAGCGCGAGCGGAATACCGTCCAGGCGACGGCAGATGACGGAAACGGCCGCCGCGTTGTCCGCGTCGAGGACGAAGCCGGGCGCCGCTGCCGCCGCCCGCTCCACGAACAGCTCTACGGCGCTGGACCGGGCGACCGCCTCCGGACGGGTGCGCTCCGGCCCCCCGTCCGGCAACGCCAGCGGCGGCACCTGATGTACCGATTCGCCGGGGACGTCGAGGGCTTCCTGGCTGGTGACCAGCAGGTGCCCGGCGGGCACCGCCGACAGTACGGCGCCGGCGAGCACGGCGACCGGCTCGACCAGGTGCTCACAGTTGTCCAGCAGGATCAGCAGGTGCTTGTCCGCCACCGCCTGGCACAGCCAGCCCACCAGGTCGTCCAGGTTCGGCTCCGTCGCCGCGGTGTCGCACAGACCGAGGGTCGTGATGACCCGCTCGGCGATGTCGTCCGGGGTCGACGTGGCACTCAGACCGGCCAGTTCGACCAACCACACGCCGTCCGCGAACCGTTCGGCCACCTCGCGCGCCGCGGCGATCGCCAGCCGCGTCTTCCCCACTCCACCGAGACCGGTGAGCGTGACAAGGCGGGTGCCCGCGCCGGCGCCCAGTTGTGCCCGCACCTGCTCGACCGCCTCGCGCCGGCCGATCAACGGGGTCAGCGGCGTGGGCAGGTTGGTACGGCACGACAGCGACTCGAGCGCGGGCGTGGCCAGTCGTGGCTCCTGGCGCAGGATCGCCATATGCAGCGCGGTGACTCCCGGCCCCGGTGACACCCCCAGCTCCCGCGTCAGATGGCCCCGCAACTCCTGGAAGCTCCGCAGCGCGTCGCCCTGCCGCCCAGCCCGGTACAGCGCGCGCATATGGGCCATGCGCAGTCGCTCGCGCAGCGGATGCCGCGCCACCAGCTCGCCCAACTCCGTTGCCAGCGCGGTATGTTCGCCCAGCGTCAGCCGTACTTCGGCCTGGTCCTCGACGACGGTGAGGCGCAGCTCGTCCAGCCGGGCGATCTCACCGTGGGCGAACAGGGACTCGGCCACGTCGGCGTACGCCGGGCCCCGCCACAGCGCGAGCGCGTCCGCGAACAGGCCCCCCTTCACGGCCGGTTCGTCGTGGGCGCGGGCGCGCTCGGCCAGCTCCTGGAACCGCAGCGCGTCGACCGCGTCGTCGTTGTCGCCGAGGAGCAGCCGATAGCCGGCGGGCTCACGGACCACCTGCTCCCGGCCCCCGAGTACGCGGCGAAGCTGGGAGATCTTGGTCTGGAGCGTGTTGACCGACCCGCCCGGTGCGTTGCCCGCCCACAGGTCCTCGATGAGACGGTCCGCCGGTACCGGTCCGCCCCCGTGGACCAGCAGATTCGCCAGCAGGGCGCGCACCTTCACCTCCGGGACCCTGACCGGCCGACCCCCGGCGTCCCAGACGGCCAGCGGGCCGAGCACCCCGTAACGCATGGTCGCCAGTCTATCGCCGGGTGACCATCAGGAAATCGTGCGTGACGGTCGGCACAGTGCGCAGCACGTTCCCGAAACATCAGACGCAGGGGAGTGCCATGAGCACAACGACCGTACGCGGCGTACGCGGGGCCGGTGCCAGGGAGTGGGGAGGGCTGGCCGTCCTCGCGCTGCCCACCGTGCTGCTGGGCCTCGACGTCACCGTGCTGTACCTGGCGCTTCCCTCGCTGGCCGAGGATCTGCGCCCGAGCGGCACCGAGGAGCTGTGGATCATGGACGCCTACGGCTTCATGATCGCCGGCTTCCTGATCACCATGGGCACGCTGGGCGACCGGATCGGCCGCCGCAAGCTGCTGGTGATCGGGGCCGTTGCCTTCGGGGCCGTATCCGTACTGGCCGCGTACTCCACCAGCGCCGAAACGCTCATCGCGGCGCGCGCGGCCCTGGGGATCGCCGGGGCCACGCTGATGCCGTCCACTCTGGCCCTGATCAGCAACATGTTCACCGTCCAGCGCCAACGCTCACTGGCCATCGGGGTCTGGGCGACGAGCTTCGCGCTCGGCATGGCGCTCGGGCCGGTGGTCGGCGGCGTGCTGCTGGACCACTTCTGGTGGGGGTCGGCGTTCCTCCTCGCGGTCCCGGTCGCGATCGTGCTGCTGGTGGCCGCGCCGGTCCTGATCCCCGAGTACCGGGCGCCGCACAGCGGGCGGTTCGACCTGCTCAGTGTCGTGCTGTCGCTGATCGCGATCCTGCCGGTGATCTACGCGGTGAAGCGGTTCGCCAAGGACGGCCTCGACGCTCCCACGCTCGCCGCCGCCGTGATCGGGCTGCTCTTCGCGGTCCTGTTCGTACGGCGCCAGGGCGGGCTGGCGAGCCCGCTGCTCGACGTGCGCCTGTTCACCGACCGTACGTTCAGCGCCGCGCTGAGCGTCCTGCTCGTCGGCCTTGTCGGAGTCGGCGGCTCGATGCTGCTGATCACCCAACAGCTTCAGTTCGTGGAGGGACTGCCACCCGTCGAGGCAGGCCTGTGGATGGGGCCGCCCGCGCTGCTGATGTTCCTGGCGGCGATCGGGTCGCCGCTTCTCGCGCGCCGCGTGCCGCCGGGAATCGTGGTGGCCGCCACCCTGGCCCTGTCCACGGTCGGGTACGTACTGCTCACCCGGGTGGACACTTCTGGCGGCATCGCCCTGATGGTGATCGGATTCGGCCTGGTCTACCTCGGCCTCGGCGCGATCGCCGCGCTGGGTACGGACCTGGTGGTCGGAGCCGCGCCGCCGGAGAAGGCCGGCTCGGCCTCGGCCCTGTCGGAGACCGTGCAGGAACTGGGCCTCGCCCTGGGCGTGGCGATCCTGGGCAGCCTGGCCACGGCGGTCTACCGCGACCGCGTGGCCGCCGCCCCGGCGGATACGCCGACCGCTGTTGCCGACACGGCGGTCGACAGCCTCGCCGGCGCGGCTGCGTCGGCCCACCGGCTGCCGGCCGGCTGGCTGGACCACGCGAAGGAGGCGGCGACCTCGGGGATGAACCTCGCGATGCTGGTCGCGGCGGTGTGCACGGCGGTGCTGGCGCTGCTGTCGGCGGTGGTGCTGCGGCACGTGGGCGTGATCGGCACGGCCGAGCCGGACCTTGCGGAGCGCGCTTCGGCGGCCCCCGCCAAGCCAAAAGTCTGACGGCACGTCGGAACCGGCCCCAGCCCCCCGGCCCTCGTCCGGGGCGGCTCATGGTCAATGAAGATCCGTTGCGGTCAACTCGACAAGTCCCAACCGTTCAAAGGGAGGAACCAGTCGACTCAAGTACCAGCCGAAATCGCAGAACACGGAATCGAGCATGGTCCGCTTGTTGACGGTGACGATGAAGGAAATCTCCTTGCGGCCCTGGTGAAACAGCAGATCGCCGCCGTGGGTGCCATTTCCGAAGTAGGAGGTGATGCCGAAAGTCGTCAACCGCGAGTCTGCTTGATCCGCCTCATCGATAACGTCGGGCAAGCGTGACGCGTTCGCCGTCGTCCAATCAAACATCTTGTCGCGGTCGATCACGTACGAGACCTGATCGCTCTCGGCCAGTGTCAGACCGGCCTCTTGAAGCACATGGAGCACCTCGCGGATCGAGAGTGGTTCCGCGAATGTGAATTCTATGTCACTCGTCCGTGTCACGGCAATCAGCCCTTGCTGTCGAGCGGTAACCGTCCCTTGTCGGGCAACCCGATCCTAGAGTTCGATCGGTCGATATGAGAGCGCTTCTTCGACAACTTCCTCCGCAGACATCGGGGGATCCGAATAGAAGATGAGATCGCTGACCCGTGGATGCGGAACACTTGCCTCCAGTTCTTTCATGAGGGCAAGATCCTGTTCTTCGGAGCCGGTCGATCCAGACATGATTCTCTCAACCATTTCGATCAGTCTGTCTCTTGGCGGAGTTGCTTTCATGGTGCGCTTACTTTCATTCTAGTAGTGGTAACTGCCGCTAAGAATTTCCTTGTGGAATCTGGGTGTCACAACGACAAGATTGTCGAGGTCGTATACTCCCCCGCCGTGCTGTATGGGTGTTATGTGATGGAGAGTATACCAAAGCTGGCCTGGCGTTTGCTGATCCAGGACGACTCGCGGAGCCATGCCGTCGGCCATTTGAGAGACATTGGAAGGGCTGAATTGGCGGGCCAATTCTGGCGCGTCAGCAACCTCTCTCCAGAATGCTCTTCTGAAATCGTTGAAAGTGTTGAACTCTCTCCCTTGCAGGGCTCTTGCGACTTGACCAGGTATTCGGCCGGCATTCCCGGCCGATCCTCTGAGCCAGGTTCCTGTCACGTCGCGGAGCTGCGACCCGCCCGTTGTCGCTCCGGGACTGTTTCTCAGTTGAGTGGCTGTACGTGAGGCGGATAGCCCGGTGCATGAGGGCGCCAGCCCCATCGGGTCGCACCACGTCAGTGGGTTGTGGACATACGCCGTCGGGTTCGGGGACGGGGCCAGGCCCAGCGGGTCCGGGGTCAGGTAGTGGGTGGATTCCGGGTCGTAGTGGCGGTGGAGGTTGTAGTGGTGGCCCGATTCCAGGTCGTGGTACTGGCCCGGGAAGCGCAGGGGGGTGTACGCCGTGGCGTCGGGGGGCCAGGTTGTGGTGCCCCAGAGGGTGCGGCGGGTGTGCCAGGCGATCGTGCCCGATTCGTCTATCAGGTGGGTCGGGGTGCCGATCAGGTCCGTGATGATCGCGTAGAAGCGGGTGTCCGTCTCGTGCTGAGGGGACTCGGGGGTGTAGCGGGTCGTCTGGGCCAGCGGGATCAGGGACGACTCGTCGTGGTCCCAGGTCAGCGTCTGGGCGCCCGGCCAGTCCGTGGAGGCCGATGTTTCCTCGATCAGGGTGGTGCCGTGGTAGGTGAAGCGCGTTTCCTCGGCGACTGAACCGTCCGCCGCCATGCGGTGCTTCGCGACGCGGCGGCCCAGCGCGTCGTACGCGTAGCGCCACGTCGTGCCGTCCGGCGTGGTGACCGCCGTGAGCTGATCCCGCGCGTTCCACGTGTAGCGCCAGTTGTCCGGCTTCCGGGAGAGGCGGGGCTTCTGGCGCAGGGTGGTGCGGCCCGCCGCGTCGTACTCGTAGCGGACCGTGCCCGCCGTCCCCACCCGGGTGCCCGTGTACGTGCGCGGGCCCGTCGCCTCGGGGTACGCGAGGTCGGCCGGCCAGGCGGCGTGGGTGGGGTTGCCGGAGGGGTCGTAGGCGTACGACTCCGACCAGCCCGCCGCCCGGACCTCGGTGACCCGGCCCGCCGGGTCGAGCGTGTAGCGCGCGTCGCCCGCCGCGAGCAGGTGGCCGTCGGGGCGCCAGGTGTACGTCAGCGCGGGGACGGGCGCGCCGGTGTACGACCGCGACCGCACGCGCCCCGCCGGGTCCCACGTCTGCGTCAGGGACAGCGCGGCGCCCCAGTCGAGCCGGGCCTCGCGGCCCGCCGCGTCGCGCGTCACCGTCAACGACCGCCCCGACGCGGTGAGTTCGGTGCGGTTGCCCGCCAGGTCGTACGCGTACGTCGTGATCGCGCCCGCCGGGGTGCGCCGGCCGGACAGTTGTCCCGCCGGGTCGTACGACAGCCGCAGCTCGCGCCCGTCCACCGTCTCCGTCAGCAGCCGCCCGGCCGCGTCGTACGTACGCAGCAGTTCGGCGTCCGGCCCGCTCGCGCGCTCCAGGTCGTCGCCCGCCGTCCAGTCGTACGTGGTGACCTCGCCCCCCGCGTCCTGCGAGACGAGGCGGCCCAGCGCGTCGTAACGGTGGTCGGTACGCACACCCAACGGGTCGACCCGGCCGACGAGTTGGGACGCCGCGTCGAGTTCGTATGTCACCGTACGGCCGTCGAAGTCGCGCTCCGATATGAGACGTCCGGCCGCGTCGTAGGTGTAACTCCAGCTCAGGCCCTGTGCGTTGGTGACCTGGGTGAGCCGCGTCTGCGCGTCGTGGGTGAAGGAGTAGCGCGCGCCGTCCGGGTCGGTGCGGGCCGTCAGCAGGTCGAAGTGGGTGTACTCGTGGTGCGTGACACCGCCGTTGGCGTCGGTGTACGTGACGGTGTTGCCCTCGCCGTCGTAGGTCCAGGATTCCGCGGTGCCGTCCGGGGCGGTACGGCGCAGGAGCAGGCCCTCCGTGGACCACTCGAAGCGCGTCACCGCGCCCAGCGGGTCGGTGACGGCCACCACCCGGCCGAAGGCGTCACGCGCCAGTCGCGTCGTCGCGCCCAGCGGGTCCGTCGTCTCGACCGGCAGACCCGCCGCGTCGCACCGTACGCGCGTGGTGGCGCCCAGCGGATCGGTGATCGCGAGCGGGGCGCCCCGGCCGTCGTACAGCCACCGGGTCGTGGCGCCGGTCGGGTCGGTGGCCGAGGTGCGGTTGCCGGACGCGTCGAACGTCTGCCGCCACACCCGCCCGGCCGGGTCGGTGATCCGTAGCGGCCTGCCCTCGGCGTCGAGGGCCGCCCCGACCGTGCTGCCGTCCGCGCGGACGACGCCGGTGAGATGACCGCGCTCGTCGTACGTGAACCGCGTGGTGCGCCCCAGCGGATCCGTCTCGGCGGTGACACGGCCCGCCGCGTCGTAGGCGGTACGCGACACGGCACCGTTCGGGTCGATCTCGCCCACCACCAGGGCGCGTTCATCGACCAGATAGCGGGTGGTGGAGCCGTCGGGAGCGGTCAGAGTCGTCAACGCGAGGCCGGGGAGGGCCGGTTCGGATCCCTCGTAGGCGAACCGGAAGCTGTGGTGACCGCCCTCGCCGCCCTCCGCGACCACCCGGTCGTCGTCGGCGCCGGCGTACTCGTAGGTGTACGAGCGGTTGTTGGTGTCCGTCCACGACGTGACGCGGCCCGCCGCGTCGTACGCGAAGCGCAGGGGGAGATTAGAGGAGTTGTACGTCTGAGTGAGGCGGCCGTCCGCGTCGTAGCCGTACGCCGTCACCCGCACGTCGCCCAGCCACAGACCGGTGACGCGCTCGGCGTCCCGCGTCAGCCGCAGCACATAGCCGCCGCTGTGCGCGATCTCGACCGGCGCGCCTTCCGCGTCGTACGTGAACGTGATCCGGTTGCCGTGCCGGTCGGTGACCGTACGCAGCAGGGCCACACCGCTCTCGCCGTGCGCGGTGAAGGTCCGCACCTGCCCGGCCTCCGGGTCGGTGACGGTGTACGAGCCGTCCGCCGCCCGCGCCAGCGGCCACCGCGCCCGCCCCGCCGCCTCCCCGGGAAGCACCGCGTCGCCGCCCGGCACCGGGTGCGGATACGCCAGCAGCAGACCGTCCTCGGTGAAGAACACCGCGCCGTGCTCGTCGAACTCCAGCCGCTGGTCCGCCGTCGACGCCCACATCGGACCGAACCAACGGCCGCCCCGGTAGCCGGAGTCCACCCGCCGCGTGAACAACAGCGGCAGCACACCTGGCAGTTCGGCATCGGTCACCGGCAGGAACATCCGGCCCGTCGCCACATCCACCGGGTCCGTCCGCCCGTGCCTGACCTCGTCCGGACGCCGGGTGAACCGGCCCCGGCCGCCGCGCAGCGCGCCCCGCGCCCACGCCAGCGCGCCCCGGCCCGCGAGCCGCGCGCCGACCTGGGCGGCGGCGCGGGCGGCCACCGGGGCCAGCACGCGGCCCGCCGCCGTCACCAGCAACTCCGTTGCCAGGGCGCCGAGTCCACCCGTGGCGAGGCCGAGCGGCAGCGCGTAGGGGAGGGCGAACATCAGCAGGGTGAGGATGAGCGCGGGGGCCACGTCCAGGAACTTGTCCAGGACGAAGGAGACGATCAGATGGTCGGGCACAACCCTGCCGAACTCGGCGATGCTGCCCGCGCGCGACAACAGCAGCGCCCCGGCGCACAGGCCACCGGTGACCACCGCCAGCCGCAGCAGCGCGGCGGCGTACGGCTCGGCCGGCGGCAGGGCGCGGGTACGGGGCAGGGAGCGCCACGTCAGTACGAGCCGGAACACGGCCAGCACCAGGCCCGCCAGGGCGCAGCCGATGAGGAGCCGCCAGCCCTGGCCCTCGGTGAAGAACTCCTCCAGCCCTTCCGTCCCTTCGAAGGCGAAGGTGGCGGCGAGGAGGGCGGAGGGGATCAGTAGGAGCAGCCCCATGACCAGGACGGCCTTCTCCCACCACGGCAGCCGCCCGTCCCCGCGTGCCCGGACCCGCCGCCATGCCTCGCGTACGGAGGTGCCACGCCATGACTCCGGGGTCGCGGTGGCGTCCAACTCGGCGGTACGGGCGGCCAGTTCGTCCCGCAGCGCGGCGACGTGCTCCGGGCGGGCGCGGGGGTGCGTGGTGACGTGGAGGAGGGCCCGGCGCTGTCGCGCGTACCTGAGGGCGATGAACGTGGTCCACGGGGCGCGCAGCAGCGCGTAGTTCAGCAGCCCGGCCGACGAGCCCCCGCCCCCGCCCCGGCCCTCGGCCGCACCCTCGCCGCGCAGCCGTACGCCCGGCTCACGCGACCGCCCGGCCCGCCGCGTACGTATGTCCCACACCAGGGCCGCCACGAGACAGCCCAGCACGAGCCAGAGCCCGCTCGCGACGATCCGGTCGTACCACTCGCGCGGTGCCCCGTGGGTGCTCGGCAGCGCGGCGATGTAGTTCACGGCCGTGTGCAGACCGACGGCGGCGAGCAGCGGCAGCAGCCCCAACGCCCGTACCCACCACCGGTGTCCGCACACGACCAGCCCCACGGACAGACCGCCGAGGGCCGACCACCCGACATGGGTGTCCACCGGCACGCTCGCCGTGGCGGAGCCCAGCTCCAGGGTGCCCACGCCCGCCGGGAACCAGTGCCCCAGCAGCTCGGGGAAGCCCGAGACGAACGGCACCTCGAACAGTCGCGTCGCGACCGACCAGCCACCGGCCGACTCGATGGGCTGTACACGGACATCCGGTGCGAACGCGAATTGCAGCACAGACTCGAGCAGCCCGAACCCCGCACCCACCGCGGCGCCCAGCACCACGAAGTCCGTCAGACCCCACTGGACCCGGCCGCGCAACGCCCAGCCGGCGAGCGCGAGCGGGACGATCTTGAGCAACTCCTCGACGCCCGGCGCGGTCGTCCACATGACGGTGTCCATGACCGTGCGCATCGACGTCTCGTCGGCGGCGGCCAGTTGGCGGGTGACGACCGTCTCGATGAGCACCGAGAAGACACCGCAGCCGTACGCCCCCACCCCGAAGGCGAGCAGTACGGTCGACCACCCGACGGTACGCGCGGGCCACGACAGCAACAGCAGTTGCAGCACGCACCACAAAGACGCGGCAGCCATCCAGAACGCCACAAACCCCACCCCGTACGTTTGCGTTTGTGAATTGAACGTAGGTGGGGGCGGAGTGTGTGTCAACAGGGCCTACGGACAGGCCCTGCGGACAGCGCCTAGCGCGCCACGCGGTAGCGGAGGGCGACGATTTTCGAAGCGAAGGTCCGGGTCTCGACGAGCTCGAGATCCACCCGGCGCTCGTCCTGCGGGAAGTACGGAACGCCACCGCCCACCAGCACCGGATAGACCCTGGGCCGGTACTCGTCGATCAGACCCGACGCGGCGGCCTCGGCGGCGAGCGCCGCGCCGCCGATCGCGATGTCGCCGTCCCCGGGCTCGGCCCGCAGCCGCTCGATCTCCTGCGCCACAGTGCCGGAGGCCAGCCGGGCATTGCCCCGCACCTCCGACAGCGTGGTGGAGAAGACCACCTTGGGGAGCGCCTTCCAGAGCGCGGCGAACTCGACCGTCGAGAAGTCGAGTGACGGAACCTGCTCGACCGGCTCCCAGTACAGCATCGCCTCGTACAGCCGCCGTCCCATCAGATGGACGCCGGCCCCCCGCACCTCGTCGGTGGTGTAGCGAAAGATGTCCTCGTCGGGCTCCGACCAGTTGAAACCGCCGTCCGGCCCGACGATGTAGCCGTCAAGTGAGACGCCCATCGAATACGTCACGCTGCGCATCAGAAGTCCTCCTCAGGAACGGGTTCGACCGCACGACAGTACGACCGCCGAACGCCGCAGAACTCATCGCGACTCGCGGGATCCTGCGCCGATCCGTGGGCCCGTTCACGGCGGGGGGTGTACCCAGCGACACCCGTGACTCGGGTCGTACGCCCAATGTGGTCGACCCGCGGCGTCCGTAACTTCGTAGTCGTGGCACAGGGAGTGTCCGAGAAGAAGGAGCGGGTCATGTTTCGTCGTAAGAGCACTACCGGTCGGGGCAGGAGTGCGGAAGCGCTGCGGCTGGAGGGTGTGAGCAAGGTTTACGGCGCGGGGGACAGCGCCGTGACCGCTCTCGACGGTGTGTCGCTGAGCCTTCCGGCCGGGTCGTTCACCGCCGTCATGGGGCCGTCCGGTTCCGGCAAGTCGACCCTGTTGCAGTGCGCGGCCGGGCTGGACCGGCCCGACCGGGGGCGGGTCGTGGTCGACGGGGAGGAGATGACCGGGGGGAGCGAGGCGGAGCTGACGAAGTTCCGGCGGCGCCGGATCGGGTTCGTCTTCCAGCGCTACAACCTCCTGCCGACGCTGACCGTCGCGCAGAACACCGTGCTGCCGCTCAAGCTCGCCGGCCGCCGTATCGACAAGGCCCGCGCGAAGGAGATCCTGACCCAGGTCGGTCTCGGTGACCGGCTCGGCCACCGGCCCGACCAGCTCTCCGGCGGTCAGCAGCAGCGCGTCGCGATCGCCCGCGCCCTGGTCACCGAGCCCAGCGTCGTCTTCGCCGACGAGCCCACCGGCGCCCTCGACATCCGCAGCGCACGCGATGTGCTGCGGCTGCTCCAGGAGACCGTACGTCTCTACGGCCGCACCGTCGTCATGGTCACCCACGACCCGGTCGCCGCCTCGTACGCCGACTCCGTCATCTTCCTCGCCGACGGCCGCCTCGCCGGACACCTCGACCGCCCCACGGTCGACACCGTCGCCGAACGCCTCGCCCACCTCGGCGACGACACGTACGCGGGGGTGTGAGCCATGTTCACTCTCGCCATGCGCTCCATCGCCCAGCGCCCCGGGCGCTTCATCGCCACCCTGCTCTCGACGTTCCTCGGCGCGGTCGTCGTCATGACCTTCAACTCGATGCACGACACCCCCTCGGCCCCGGGCATCGACGCCCTCAGCAAGGACACCCTCACCATCGCGGCCGGTGTCGTCGGCGGCTACGGCACGTTCCTCGTCTTCTTCGCCGTCGCCTCCACCCTCACCGTCAACGTCCGCCAGCGCGGCGAGGAGATCGCGCTGCTGCGCCGCAGCGGGGCGACTCCCGCGCAGATCAAGCGGATGGTGGTGAGCGAGGCCGCCGCCGTCTCCGTCGTCGGCACCCTGCTGGCGATCGGGCCCGCGATGCTCGGCGGCGGGCGGCTGCTCGAACTCTTCAAGGACACCGACCAGGTCACCGCGGGCGTGGACTTCAGCTTCGGCCCGATCGCGACGGCGTCCGGGTTCGGCATCACGCTGGTGGCCTCCGTCGGCGCCGCGTTCCTCGCGGTACGCCGGGCGACCAAGGCCGCGGCGGGTGGCGCCAAGCCCCGTGGCCGCGCACGGCACTTCGCCGGATTCGCCGCCCTCGCCCTGGGCGTCGGCGGGGTCCTGTCCACCTTCGCGATGAAGAAGACGGACGCCGCGCTGATGGCCGGACCGGTCTACGGCGCGGTCCTGATCTCCGTGGGATTCGCGGTCTTCTCACCGGTCCTGCTGAAGTCCCTGCTCGGCCGACTGGCCCGGCCCCTCATCGCGCTCACCGGCGCCAGCGGCTATCTCACCGTGCACAACATGCGGCAGCGCGCCGCCCAGCTCTCCGGTGTCCTGATGCCGCTCATCCTCTTCATCGCCATCTCCTGCGCCACGCTCTACATGCAGGCCATCCAGAGCGACGCGGCCAAGGCGTCCGGCATCAGCCCGACCGGCGAGGACAAGAACATCGAGACGCTGAACTACGTGGTCGTCGGGATCATCGTCGTCTTCGCCTGCGTCATGCTGATCAACAGCCTTTACGCGGCGACGACTTACCGCATCCAGGAGTTCGGCCAGCAGCGCCTCGCCGGAGCCACCTCGGCGCAGATCCTCGGCATGGTCGGCCTCGAATCGCTGATCCTGACCGTGACCGGTGTGTTCTTCGCGACGGTGGCGGCGGTCGCCGGAGTCATCCCCTTCAGCATGGTCCGCACCGACACCGCCCTCCCGGACCAGAGCCCGGGGATCTGGCTGCTGGTCGTCGGGATCGGCGCCGCGGCGACGATCGTCACCAGCGTCGGTACGGCGTACCGCGGCCTGCGCGTCCCGGCCGTCGAGGCGGTGACACTGGCCGCCTGAACATGACACCGCACGACGACACGGCGACACGACACCAGAAGCCGCCCAGGGGCAGTCGCACACCGCGACTGCCCCTCCGGGCGTTTCAGCGCACTCACCCCGCCCACCGCAGATCCGGCGACTCCACCAACTCCCCGGCCTCCGTGGCCGCATCCGTGCCCGGCTCCGCCTCGGGGTCGTACGCGCACGGGGCATGGACACTGCCCTCGAACCGCTCCTGGTAGTCCCGCCAGTCGAAGACCAGCCTGATGTCGCCGCCGTCGTCGGACGGGCCGCCGCGCGAGGCGCGCAGCTCCAGCCCCATCGCCGCGCCCGCCGCGCCCGCCCCGTCCGCCCCGTTCTCGTACGAGTCGATGTCCCAGCCCTCGTCCTTCAGATGCCCGTGCAGTCGCTCCAGCGCGGACGCGGCCTCGCTCTCCTTCACACCGTCCACCGACCAGTCCTGCGACAGGGCGTACGCGCCGTCCACCGGCTCGTCGGCGATGCTCTCCAGGCCGTCGGGGTAGCAGAAACCGCTCCCCGCCTCGGACCGGATGTCGTGCTCGAAGCCCAGCACGTCGTACGCCTCCTGCGACACGTCCCCGATCCGGGTCATCATCGCCTGCGGGTCGACACGCTCGTACTCCTCCGGCGTCCCGCGCTGCACCGCGTACGTGATCAGGAAGCCGAGCACGACGAGCACCGGCACGGCGACCAGCAGCCCGCACCCGATCCCGACGCCCAGCAGCGCGCCACCCCTGTTGTGCGCGGTCGACTCGCCGGTGTCGTCCTTGCTGGTGTCGTCCTTCGCTTCACTCATGTGAGTGAAGTTATTCCCGCACACCCGAATGTGGGCATCCGCTCATCTACTCATCTCGCAGCCGGAATCGTCCGACCCCGCTCGTATGCTCGGACCCATGACGACGAGCGCCACGGCCCCCTCCGCCCCTACCGCCAACGCCATGCGCCGCGCCCTCAAACGAGCCAGGGACGGTGTCGCGCTCGACGCCGCCGAGGCCGCCGTCCTGCTCCAGGCGCGCGGCGACGACCTGACGGATCTCGCCGCATCGGCCGCGCGGGTGCGTGACGCGGGGCTCGAAGCCGTCGGACGGCCCGGCGTCATCACGTACTCCCGCAAGGTCTTCATCCCGCTCACCCGCCTCTGCCGCGACAAGTGCCACTACTGCACCTTCGTCACCGTGCCCGGCAAGCTCCGCCGCGCCGGGCACGGGATGTATCTGTCGCCCGACGAAGTCCTCGACATCGCCCGCAAGGGCGCCGAAATGGGCTGCAAGGAAGCGCTGTTCACGCTCGGCGACCGGCCCGAGGACCGCTGGCCCGAGGCGAAGGAATGGCTTGAGGCGGAGGGGTACGACGACACACTCGCGTACGTACGGGCCATGGCCATCCGCGTCCTGGAGGAGACCGGACTCCTCCCGCACCTCAACCCCGGCGTGCTGAGCTGGACCGACTTCCAGCGGCTCAAGCCCGTCGCGCCCAGCATGGGCATGATGCTGGAGACCACCGCCACCCGTCTGTGGTCCGAACCCGGCGGCCCGCACCACGGCTCGCCGGACAAGGAGCCCGCCGTACGGCTGCGGGTGCTCGAGGACGCGGGCCGGTCCAACGTCCCGTTCACCACCGGCATCCTGATCGGCATCGGCGAGGACTACGACGAGCGCGCCGACTCCGTCTTCGAGCTGCGCCGCACCGCCCGCGCCTACCACGGCATCCAGGAAGTCATCGTCCAGAACTTCCGCGCCAAGCCCGACACCGCGATGCGCGCCATGCCCGACGCCGAGCTGGAGGAGCTGGCGGCGACCATCGCCGTCGCCCGCCACATCCTCGGCCCGGCCGCCCGGATCCAGGCCCCGCCCAACCTCGTGGACGAGGAGTACGCGCTCCTCATCGGCGCTGGCATCGACGACTGGGGCGGCGTCTCGCCGCTCACCCCCGACCACGTCAACCCCGAGCGCCCCTGGCCGCATATCGACCAACTGGCCGAGCGCACCGCCGCCGCCGGGTTCGAGCTGCGTGAACGGCTCACGATCTACCCGGAGTTCATCCAGCGCGGCGAGCCCTGGCTCGACCCGCGCGTGATGCCGCACGTGCGCGCCCTCGCCGACCCGGCCACCGGACTCGCCCGCACCGACGTCACCCCGGCCGGACTGCCCTGGCAGGAGCCCGACGAGGGGTTCACCGCCACCGGCCGTACCGATCTGCACCGCACCATCGACACCGAGGGCCGCACCGGCGACCGCCGCGACGACTTCGACCACGTCTACGGCGACTGGGACGCGCTGCGCGAGGCCGCCGCGCCCGGCATGGTGCCCCAGCGCATCGACACCGACGTCAAGCAGGCGCTGACGACAGCAGCCGCCGACCCCACGAAGCTCACCGACGACGAAGCGCTCGCCCTCCTGCACGCGGACGGCCCCGCCCTCGACGCGCTGACGCACATCGCCGACGAACTGCGCCGCGAGGTCGTGGGCGACGACGTCACGTACATCGTCACGCGCAACATCAACTTCACCAACGTCTGCTACACCGGCTGCCGTTTCTGCGCCTTCGCCCAGCGCCGTACGGACGCCGACGCGTACACCCTCTCCCTCGACCAGGTCGCCGACCGCGCCGCACAGGCGTGGGACGTCGGCGCCGTCGAGGTGTGCATGCAGGGCGGTATCCACCCCGACCTGCCCGGCACGGCGTACTTCGACATCGCGCGCGCCGTCAAGGAACGCGTCCCCGGGATGCACGTCCACGCCTTCTCACCCATGGAGGTCGTCAACGGCGCCTCCCGCACCGGGATGTCGATCCGCGACTGGCTCACCGCCGCGAAGGAGGCCGGACTCGACTCGATCCCCGGCACGGCCGCCGAGATCCTGGACGACGAGGTGCGCTGGATCCTCACCAAGGGCAAGCTGCCCACGGCGACATGGATCGAGGTCGTCGAGACCGCGCACTCGCTGGGCATCCGCTCCAGCTCCACGATGATGTACGGCCACGTCGACCAGCCCCGCCACTGGCTCGGGCACTTCCGCACGCTGGCCGGCATGCAGCGCAAGGCACTTGAGGCCGGTCGCGAGGGCTTCACCGAATTCGTCACGCTGCCGTTCATCCACACCAACGCGCCCGTCTATCTCGCCGGCATCGCCCGCCCTGGCCCCACCACCCGCGACAACCGCGCGGTGATGGCGATGGCCCGGCTGCTTCTTCACCCGTACATCACCAATATCCAGACCAGTTGGGTCAAGCTCGGTACGGAGGGCGCCGCCGAGATGCTGCGCTCGGGCGCGAACGATCTCGGGGGGACGCTGATGGAGGAGACCATCTCCCGGATGGCGGGCTCCAGTTACGGCTCGTACCGCTCGGTCAAGGACCTGATCGCGATCGCCGAGGCCGCCGGGCGCCCGGCCAGGCCGCGGACGACGCTGTACGGGGAGGTGCCCGAGGAGCGCGTACGGGCGGCCGCGGCGTCGGACGGACACCTGCCGGAACTGCTGCCGCTGCTGCCGGAGTAGGCCCGGCCGCCGCCCCTGTCCCATTGGATTAAAGTGCTGCGCCAGGTGTGCGTTCCACGACACGGGAGGGGGACGCGTGAGCAGACCAGCCACCGCCATATGGGGCCGGGCGGAGCAGCAGGACTTCCGCAGCCGCGTCCGTGGGTGCCTTCTCGGGGGAGCCATCGGCGACGCGCTGGGTGCGGGGGTCGACACGCTCACCCTCGACGAGACCCGGAGCGCGTACGGGGCGGAGGGCGTCACCGACTTCGCCCCCGCCTACGGGCGGCGCGGCGCGGTCGCCGCCGCGACCCAGCTCACCCTCTTCACCGTCGACGGCCTCATCCGCGCCCAGGTCCGGCGCGACACCGGCGCCTGGCACCCGCCGACCGACGTGCACCGCGCCCATCTGCGCTGGGCCGCCACGCAGCGCGACTGGGGCCCCGACGAACGCCGCAAGGACAACGGCTGGCTCGCCCAGCAGGAGTGGCTGTACGCGCGCCGCGACGCCTCCGTGTCCTGTCTGACCGGGCTGGGCGACGAGCTGATGGGCACGCTCGAGAAGCCCAAGAACCCCACGGCGCGCGACGCGGGCGCGCTCGTGCGCTCGGCGCCGTTCGGGCTGCTGGTGGGCTGGGAGCCGGAGTTGGTGTGCCAGCTCGCCGTGGAGTGCGCGGCGCAGACGCACGGCCATCCCACGGCGTACCTGTCGGCGGGCGCGTTCGCCGTGATCGTGCACGGCGTCGCGCGCGGCGACAGCGTCGACGCGTCCGTGCAGCGGTCCCTGGCGCTGCTGACCAGCCGCCCCGGCCACCAGCCGGTCACCGACGCGCTGGGGCAGGCTCTCGGAGCCGTACGGCAGGGCATCCCGACCCCGGGGCGCGTCTCGGTGCTCGCGGAGGGCCGGGCGGCGGAGGACTCGCTGGCGGTGGCCGTGTACTGCTCGCTGGTCGCCGAGGACGTACGCCACGGCCTGCGGCTGGCCGTCAACCACGACGGGCCGTCCTCGGCGACGGGGGCGCTGTGCGGGGCGCTGCTGGGGGCGATGCACGGGGAGACGGCGCTGCCGCCCGCGTGGCTGGCGGAGCTGGAGGGCCGCGGGACGCTGCTGGAGATGGCGGACGACTTCGCGATGGAGATGACGCAGGGCCCGGCACTCCACGCCCCGGCGATCACCTCGTCGGGCTGGCTGACACGGTATCCCCGGGGAACGTGAGGGCATTGAAGCCCGCCCGGCGGCCAACTCAAGCCTGTCCGGCGGCCAATCAAGCCCGTCCGGCGATTGAGGACACCACCCACGGGCCGGATGAATCTCCCCCGTCCGGCGGGCAACTCAAGCCTGTCCGGCGTTTGAGGACACCACCCACCGGCCGGCGGGATTCTCAGCCTGTCCGGCGGGCAACTCAAGCCCGTCCGGCGTTTGAGGACACCACCCACCGGCCGGTCGAATCTCAGCCCGTCCGGCGATTGAGGACGAACCGGCCCACCGGCCGGGCCCGGTGAAGCTCGTCCGGGCCCGGCACCAGGCCGGGAGACGGCCCTGTCAGCCGCCACCCGTCAGCCGGAAGCGCCCTCGCGGCCGAGCCGCTTCTCGTCGCCCGGCTCCGCAGGCGCGGGCACCGGCACCGTCACGCGCGCGTCCGAACCGTCGTCGTCGTTGTTGATCTTCTCCAGCACCGCGTCCCGCTCCGGCGTGTCCTCCGGCTTGATGAAGCCGATCACGACGTACAGGACCAGCGATACGGCGAGCGGGATCGACACCTGGTACTGAAGCGGCACCCCACCGTCCACGTTCCAACTGATCGGGTAGTTGACCAGCCAGAAGGTGACCAGACCGACCCCCCAACTGACCAGCGCGGCCGTGGGACCGCTCTTGCGGAACCAGGGCAGCAGACCCAGCATCAGCGGGATCGCGATCGGCCCCATGAGCCCGGCGACCCACTTGATGACGACGGTGATGATGTCGCCGAAGAAGGGCGAGTTGACCTGCGTCGCGATGCCCATCGACAGACCGAGGAAGAGCAGCGTGGTCCAGCGGGCGGCCAGCAGCCCGACCCGGGTGTCCCACTCCCGTGCCTTGCGCGACAGCGCGGGCATGATGTCGCGGGTCACGACCGCCGCGATGGCGTTCGCGTCCGACGAGCACATGGCCATCGTGTGCGAGAAGAATCCGACGATGACCAGCCCCAACAGACCGTGCGGCAGGAGCTGTTCGGCCATCAGCGCGTAACTGTCGGCGGGCACGTCCGTATCGATGAGGACCGGCGCGACCCACATCGGGAAGAACAGCACCAGCGGCCAGATCAGCCACAGCACGGCCGACAGCGCCCCGGAGCGCGTCGCGGACTTCGCGGAGTCCGTGGCCATGTAGCGCTGCGCCTGGTTCCACATACCGCCGTTGTACTCGAAGGTCTTGATGAACAGATACGCGATCAGGAAGACCATCATGTACGGCCCGGCCAACGGCTCGGTGTGGCCCTGGAGTTCGGGCTCGTCCCAGACGTTCCACAGACTGCTGAACCCGCCCAGCTCCGCCAGGACGGCGACGAGCATCGCGATGCCGGCGATGAACTGGATGATGAACTGGCCCAGTTCGGTCAGCGCGTCGGCCCACAGTCCGCCGACGGTGCAGTAGATCGCGGTGACCGCGCCCGTGATCAGGATGCCCATGTTGAGCGAGACACCGGTGAAGACGGACAACAGGGTGGCGATCGCGGCCCACTTGGCGCCGACGTCCACGATCTTCAGCAGTACGCCCGACCAGGCGAGGGCCTGCTGGGTGGGCAGGTTGTAGCGGTTCTTGAGATATTCGAGCGGCGACGAGACATGCAGCCGCGAGCGCACCCGGTTGAGCCGTGGCGCGAAAAGCTTCGCCCCGATCGCGATGCCGATGGCGATGGGGAACGACCAGGTGACGTACGACGTGACGCCGTAGGTGTACGCGATGGCCGCGTACCCGGTGAACATCACCGCGCTGTAACCGGACATGTGGTGCGAGATGCCGGACAGCCACCATGGCATCTTGCCGCCGGCTGTGAAGTAGTCGTGGACGTCGCCGACGCGCTTGTGGGACCAGACGCCGATCGCGACCATCACGCCGAAGTATCCGATGAGCACGGTCCAGTCGAGACTGTTCATGTGCCCCCTCCAGGGGTCCGCCTTGTGAACGGGGGGGTGCTCTTCGTCAGTACGTCCGGTTCAGCGGTGCCCCGTGCGGGAGCGGGGACTACGGGGGATTGAACCGCTACTCGCGGCAGCGGGTCAAGGGTTCCAATGGTCACAAGTATGAACGGGAATCAGAAAGCCGAACGATTTTGCTCGCTCTTGACCTCACGGACCGTTGTCGCGACCGCGCCGGGACCACACGATGGGCTGGCACTTCGTCAGGCGGAACAGCAATGGCCGCGCGGGATGCGGGTCCCGTGCGGCCGAGAGGGAGTCTGTGTGAAATGAGGGCATGGCAGAGCCCCCTCGGCCAGGACGGCGGACAGGTCGAGAGGGCTCATTCCGTGCTGTGGCGCGGGTGGTGCCAGGTGGCGCTGTACGAGTCGGGAGTCGGGAGTCGGGATCAGGCGAAGACCACGACCTCGGCGCACTCAGCCGAGATCGAAAGCGCCCTGATTCATCTCCTGCACGAAAGTGGTCCACGATCCGGGGACGAAGGTGATCGACGGACCTTCCGGGGCCTTCGAGTCCCGTACGGCGACCGCCGCCACGACGGGAGACTTGACCTCGACACATGCGCCGTTTCCGCCGGAGTACGAGGACTTGGTCCAGGTTTCCGTAGCGCCCTGAAGAATTGCCATGTTCGGTTCGCTCCGATTCAGCAAGTGGTGTCAACGCGCCAACTTCTCGCTGGCAAGATCGACGCTACTAGTCAGAATCGATGCGTGGGGCGGGTGTTCACTCGACCGGATGGGATATCCCGGTGGACTCTTCCGGTACGAGTCCACCGGGTGTATTCTGCCGCCTCGATCTTCCCGAACTGCCCTGGTGAGTAAGCGCCTTAGCGGGCGTATTCCTTGGCGATGTCCGAGATGAACTCGCGCGTCTGGTCCGCATTCAGCGCCTGCGCGCGGAGGTGTTCGTACATCACACTGTACTTCTGGACGTCGTTCGCCTTCTCCAGATAAAGATCACTGGTGACGCCCTCGATGTAGACCACGCTCGAATCCGTGGCGTCCGGGAATTCGAGAATCGCGTAATGCCCGCTGATGCCGGGATGGGCGCCCATGCCGAACGGCAGCACCTGCACCGTGACATGGGGAAGCTGGGACAGCTCGACCAGGAACTCCAACTGCTCACGCATCAACTGCTTGCCGCCGACCACCCGGCGCAGCGCCGACTCGTCGATGACGGCCCACAGCCGCAGCGGCTGCTCGGGAGCGTTGATCCGCTCCTGGCGGCGGATCCGTACACTGACGCGCTTCTCGACGTCCGTCGGCGCGGTCTCCGGGAGCGCGCCGGTGATCAGCGCCTCCGCGTAGCCCCGGGTCTGGAGCAGACCGGGCACGACCTGCGGCTCGTACACACGAAGTGAGGCCGCGTCGGTCTCCAGACCGATGTAGACGCTGTACGGGATGTCGCCGAAGGCGTGCCACCAGCCCTGTTGGCGCGAGTCCTTGGCCATTTGCATCAGCGACTCCACGATGCGGTTGTCCTCGACCTCGTACACACCGCACAGGTCGCGGACATCGCGCTGACTGATGGACCGGCGGCCGTTCTCAAGTCGGCTGATCTTCGACTGGGAGACCAGCAGGCGCTCCGCCACCTCCTCGGCCGTCATGCCTTTGACCTCACGGAGCCGGCGCAACTCCTGGCCCAATCGGCGTCGCCTGACCGTGGGATTGACGTTGGACGCCACGGAAACTGCACCTCCTGCTGAGTAACTGCGTAGCGCTGTGTGTCTACGCCTCTGCAGACTGCCACCGATGGCCCCGGCCGCGCTGGAAAATGACGGTAAGTGGACACACTGTGGCCAGGTCGTGTATCCGTCCGTGCGACACGTATCGGGATGGGTGCGATGAGCGCGATGCGCGCGACGCGCGGGGCAGCCTGTCGTACGGCTGGCCCCGCGCGTCTCTTGCGGCTCCCGAACCGGGTCTTCGGGGACGTCGGTCGGTACGTGTTGGTGCTCTTTCGGTGCGGCTCTCTGTGCGGCTCTCTCAGTGCGCCGCGACGCGGGCCATGCCCGCGCGGTGCGGTTGCATCGGTACGGCCGGCGGTCGGCCTCCCGGTGCGGGATTGCGGCGCGGCTGTACGGCCACACCGTTCTGGACGTCCATCACGGCATGCGCCACGAGACCGCCCATGGGGTCGTGTCTGATCAGATCCCGGAGCCGGGAGCGCGACGAGCGCCCCTCGTTACCGGGGTACAGGTGCTTGCCCAGACCGACCGCGTGGGCCAGTGCGGCGAGCGCCGCGGTCCGCGGGTCCGGGGGTACTCCGGTGCGGATCGCACTGTCCAGCCGTGACCTGATGTCGCGGCTGATCGCCGTCTCCGTCGCCTGGTAGCGAGTCGTCGGCAGCACTCCGCACATCTGGCCCGCCACGGCATGAACCATGCCGCACCGCTCCAGATGCGAGAGGTAAATCTGGCGGAGCCCCAGTCGGGGCCCGCCGATCCAGTGAACTGCGCGAACCGGGCTGCCGCGTCGGCGCAGCAGTTCCAGCGCGGAGTCCAGAGTCGGATCTCCGGTCGGCCGTGGCATCACCACGGCGATACGATCCCCGTCAGGGGCTATCCGTCCTGCCAGAGCCAGCTCTACTAGCTGCGCCCCGGCCAGGCCGAGGTCGAGCGACTGCGGCTGCGCTGTGGTACCCGTGGCCGGGTCCAGAGCCAGCAACAGCAGCTCCTCCGGAATTGTTCTGCGGCTCCTGCCCATCCATGCCTCCCCGCGTGGATGAATGACAGGGTGACCCCTCTCACATTGGTCTGTCGAGAGTGCCTGGTCGCTTTGTGCGGGAACCGTTATGTATGTCGTTCTCGTCTGGCACTTGGGCTGTGGTTTCGCACAGGACACTGATAATCGGTTCGGAGAGTGTGGCGGCGCGGCGCGCGGCACGTCGTCGCACACGCATGAGGAGGCACGGTGGCGGGCGAGTCCCCCGACAAGTCGGAGCAGCGGAAGTCGTCGGGGGAGGCGACGCGGGAACATGAACAGGACCCGAGATTCGCGGTCTTCCGCGCCGCCGATGACGCGGGCGCGGGGGTGGGTGGTTCCCCGGAGGCCCCTGTCGACCACTCGACGGCCGTTTTCACGGTCCGGGGGGCGAGGGGCGGGCCTGCGGCTCCTGAGGCCACTGAGGCGCGTGTGGCGGCCGCGGAGGGGTCTTCGACGGACCCCTCGGAACCGGTACGGCCCGCGGCCCCGCCCGAACTGGAATCCACGACCGAACCGGAGTCCGAGTCCGCGGCGTCGGCCGACTCCGCCGAGGACCCGGAAGTTGCTCCGGCAAACCCCACCGATGCGGCTCTGGCGGAACCCACGTCCGGCCGGACGATCGATTTCACCTCGCCGATGCGGGACCCGGCGGAGCCTGACGCCGACGCGGAAGCGGAAGCCACGTCCGGCCGAACGTCTGCCGGGCCGGCGGCTGAACCTGCCCGCCCGGCGGGCGGAGAGTCCGCCGCTGGCGCGACGGCGGAAGTTGCCCCGGCCAAGCCGGAAAACGAGCCCGAGTCCGGGCGGGGTTCGGCGCCGGAGTCTGCCTCGCCGGTGGCTGGTCAGTCCGCCGCCGACGCCGCTTCGGCGGAGCCGGAGGTCACGTCCGGTGCGCAGTCCGGGTCGAGGCCCGACGCCGTGCCTGATCGGTCGGCGGGCCGCCGGGACGGGTCCGGGCGTGAGCCCGGAACGGACGGGGCCGGGCCCAGGGCCGATTCCCCTTCCGCCCGCCCGGCGGGCGGCCAGGCCGGAGTTGTCCCGGCGAAGCCGGAAAACGATCCTGAGTCGGGGCCGGGTTCGGTGTCGGAGTCTGCCTCGCCGGGGGTTACGTCCGGTGGGCAGTCCGGGTCGAGGCCCGAGGCCGTGCCTGACCGTTCGGCGGGCGGCCGGGACGGGTTCGGGGCTGCGGGCGGCTCCGCCTCCGCCCGCCCGGCGGGCGGAGAGTCTGCCGCTGGCGCGGCGGCGGGAGTTGTCCCGGCGAAGCCGGAAAACGAGCCCGAGTCCGGGCCGGGTTCGGCGTCTGCCTCGCCGGTGGCTGGTCAGTCCGCCGCCGACACGGCGGCGGACGTCACTTCGGCGGAGCCGGCGGCTACGTCCGGTGCGCAGTCCGGGTCGAGGCCCGACGCCGGGCCGTCCCGGCCGGCAGACGGCCGGGACGGGTTCGGGAGCGGGCGCGGGCCCGGAGCGGACAGGGGCGGGCACAAGGCCGACTCAACCCCCGCCAACCCGGCGGAGCCGGCGGCTACGTCCGGGACGAAGTCCGGCGCCGCGCCCGCCCGGTCGGCAGTTGGGACCGGGCGTGAGTCCGGAGCAGCGGACCAGGGTGGGGCCGAGCCCGATGCCGGGCAGGCCGGGAGTGCCCGATCGGCGGGCGGTCAGGGAGCCGCCCCGGCGAAGCCCGGCACCGCCCCGGCCCGGCCGGCAGGCGGTCGGGACGAGTCCGGGGGCAAGGGCGACGTCGCCCCGGCGGGGTCCGGTGCCGGCACCGGCGAGCCCGGGGGCGATCGCAAGACCGCCGTCTTCAAGGCGGTCCAGCAGCCCCGCGTCGATCAGCCCACCGCCATGCTCAAGCTTCCGCCGCGGCCCCCGGCCGCCGCGCCCGAGCTTCCCGCCGAGCGGACCAGCAAGTTCGTGCCCCTCCGGGCGGACCAGGTGGCTCCCGGCAGCGGTGTGGCCGAGGCCGAGCGGACCCGGCAGCAGCCCATGCCGCCGTTGCCGCCGCTCGATCTGCTCGCCGAGCTGACCAACAAGCCCGCGCCGCCCGAGACCCCGGCCCGGACCGTCGTCCGGCGGGTCAAGATCTGGACGCCGCTGCTCGTACTCGTACTGATCATCTTTGCGGTCGTACAGGTTATGCGCCCGCTCCCGGCGCCCTCGTTGAACCTGACGACGAAGTCGACGTACACCTTCGAGGGCGACCGGCCCGCGCTCCCCTGGCCCAGCGAGGGCCAGGGCTTCATGGCGGCGACCGGGCTCGGCACCGTCGACTCCTTCGGGGAGCAGAAGGCCGTGCCGATCGGCAGCGTGGCCAAGGCGATGACCGCGTACGTCGTGCTGAAGGACAAGCCGCTGAAGAAGGGCGCCAAGGGCCCGTCCATCACGGTCGACGCCAAGGCCGAGTCGGACGGCGGGCTCGACGCGCAGGGCGAGTCGACGCTCAACACCGTGAACGAGGGCGACAAGCTCACCCAGCACGACGCGCTGGCCGCCCTCATGATTCCGTCCGCGAACAACATCGCGCGGCTGCTGGCCCGTTGGGACGCGGGCTCCGAGGAGGCGTTCGTCAAGAAGATGAACGACACCGCCAAGGAGCTGGGCATGGAGAACACCACGTACACCGACCCGTCCGGCCTCGACGCGACGACGGTCAGCTCCGCCGAGGACCAGGTCAAGCTCGGCCAGAAGCTGGTGGAGATCGAGGCGCTGATGGACATCACCAAGCTCCCCGAGTGGACGGACCCGTCCGGCAAGAGCTGGCGCAACTACAACACCCTCGTCCCGTACGACGGCGCGCTCGGCATCAAGACCGGCTCCACCACCAAGGCGGGCGGCAATCTCCTGTTCGCCGCGCACAAGATGGTCGGCGACACCGACCAGCTCGTCGTCGGCGCGGTCCTCGGCCAGCACAAGTCGCCGATCATCGACACCGTCAACGCGGTGAGCAAGGACGTCATGCTCGCGACTCAGGAAGAGTTGGATGGCGCGACGATAGTGAAGAAGGGCCAGGTCGTCGGCGAGGTCGACAACGGCATGGGGACGACGGCGCCCGTCGTCGCCACCGAGGACGTCAAGGCCGTCGGCTGGTCGGGCCTCACCGTCAAGCTCGAATTGACGGACGACGGCAAGGACCTGCCCCAGTCCGCCGCCGCCGGGACGCATGTCGGCACGCTCACCGTGGGCGAGGGCAAGAGCCAGGTGAAGGTGGCCGTCGCGCTTCAGGGCGACCTCGCCGAGCCCACGTTCGGCGACAAGCTGACACGGGTCGGCTGAGCGGCCGGAGCCCGGCGGCACGGCACGGGAGGGCGCCAGAAACTGGCGCAGAAAAATGGCGTCCTCCCCGACCCCGGCCCCGTGCTAGCGTCCGAGATCAGGGCAGCCGGGCAACTCGGGACGCGGGGACGGCGTCCTTACTTCCTCCAGGGTCGGCACACCGGGCTGACGGTGAAGACGGGGAGAGCCGCAGTGACCACCGCTGAGCCGACACGCGCGGACGGCAGCACCACCGAGCCCGAATCACCGGGAACGGAAGACAAGGCAGGCATCGCCAAGGACCTGCGCAGCCGGCTCCTGCGCCACCCCGTCCTGCTCACGGGCGCGGTCGCCGGCATCACGCACGTCCTCTGGTTCTTCTTCCTCGCGAACAGCGGCGGCGACATCGCCGCGCAGGACGCCTGGGCCGAGTTCGTCGGCCGTCACCCGGACTCCGCGTACAACCTCGCCTGGTACGGCGGGATGCACCCCGTCTCGTACAGCGTCGTCTCGCCCTACCTGATGTCGCTGCTCGGCGTCCGTACGACGATGATGATCGTCGGGACGGTCTCGGCCGCCCTGACCTCGCTGATCCTCTACCGCGTCAAGGCCGTCCGCAATCCGCTGGCCTGCTCCTTCGCCGGGGTCTTCGCCTTCCTGTGCAACGCGCTCTCCGGCCGCGTCACCTTCGGCCTCGGCACGATGTTCGCGCTCGGCGCCGTCGCCGCCGTCTTCTGCTGGCCGCACCGCTGGCGCTACAAGCGCTGGGCCAAGGGCGTCGTCGCCGCCCCGCTCGCCGGGCTGGCGACGGCCGCGAGCCCCGTGGCCGGGCTGTTCCTCGGTGTCGTCGCCGCCGCGCTGTTCCTCAACAAGCGGCGTCCGGGGGCGTACGCGGTCGGGCTCGCCCCGGTCGCCGTCGTCGCGCTCTCCGCCTGGCTGTTCCCGTTCTCCGGCACGCAGCCGATGTCGCTCGGGACGGCGTCGCTGCCCTTCCTCTTCGCCGTCATCGTCTTCTTCCTCGTGCCGAGCGACTGGCGCACCGTCCGTACCGCCGCCGCCGTCTACGGCATCGGGACCCTGCTCACCTGGGTCATCGACTCCCAGATCGGCTCCAACGTGTCACGGCTCGCGATGATCGTCGGCGGTGTGGTGCTGCTCGCCGCGCTGCCGTACGCCGTGCCGCGCTCACGCAAGTGGTACGCGCTGGTGCTGGCCTTCGCCGCCTTCAACTTCTGGATCGGGTTCAAGGGCGTCGACGACATCATCCGCACCGCGCCCACCGCGTCCTGGACCCGTGAACTGGCGCCGCTGGTCAACGAGTTGCAGGAGGTCGGCGCCGAGCGCGGCCGGGTGGAGGTCGTCCCGGCCAGCAGCCACCGCGAGGCGTCGGCGCTCGCGCCGTACGTCAATCTCGCCCGGGGCTGGAACCGGCAGGCCGACATGGAGCGCAACCCGCTTTTCTACGACGACAGCCTCACCGACGACAACTACCGCGCCTGGCTCGACCGCTGGGCCGTGCGCTACGTGGTGCTGCCCACCGGCCGGCCGGACAACGGCGCGGGCCTGGAGGCGGAGCTGGTACAGCGCGGCCTGCCCTATCTGAACCATCTGTGGGGCGACGCCAACTGGCAGCTCTACGAGGTCCAGGACCCGATGCCGCTCGCCGACCCGCCGGCGGTGGTGCGGGAGGCGTCGGCCAACGAGCTGACGATAGAGGTGAAGACCGCCGGGCGGGTGCTGATCCGTATCCCGTACTCGCGCTGGCTCGCCGTCGTGGACGACAAGGGCGAGAGCCTGGACCGCCCCGAGGAGACGGAGGCGTCGAAGGCGGACGGGGACGACGGCCCCAAGAAGTTCACCAACCCGAACGGCTGTCTGTTCCGGGCGGAGAAGAACGCCGACGGCGACGAGTGGACGGAGCTGCTGGCCCCGCGCCCGGGGACGTACCGCATCTCGGCCCCGTACCAACTGCGTCCGGGCACGCCCTGCCCGGAGGAACTTCGCGAAGGGGACTGACAGCGGACCGTCGGCCGCTGACTGCTGACCGCTAGTGATCTGGTTGTGAGTTCGTTGGGCACCACGTGAGTCGCTTTGCGCACCAATTCGCGGGTTCGGCTGACGGGTGCCGACTGGCTTCGGTCTGCTGTCGGTTGTGGGTGACAGCAGGCTGGAGCCGTTGGTCCTGAGCGAGGCCGAGCGGCAGGTGTTGAGTATGTGGGTCAAGCGCCGGACGACCGCGCAGGGTCTGGCCCTGCGGGCGCGGATCGTGCTGGCGTGCGCGGAGGGCGGGCCGAACCTGGCGGTCGCGGCCCGGCTGGGGGTGAACCGGGGCACGGTCGCCAAGTGGCGCTCACGGTTCCTGCGCGACCGGCTCGACGGGCTCGCTGATGAGCCTCGGCCCGGGGTACCGCGGAGCATCACCGATGCCCAGGTCGAAGAGGTGGTGGTCCGCACCCTGGAGCAGACACCCGAAGGCGGGACGCACTGGTCGAAGCGGGAACTGGCCAAGGCCGTGGGGATCTCCCCCGCGAGTGTGCTGCGGATCTGGCATGCCTTCGGTCTGCAGCCGTGGCGGACCGAGACCTTCAAGATCTCCCCGGATCCGTTCCTGATCGACAAGGTCCGTGACGTCGTCGGTCTGTATCTCGCTCCGCCGGCGAAGGCCGTCGTCTTCGCCGTGGACGAGAAACCGCAGATCCAGGCCCTTGAGCGGACCGCGCCGGTGCTGCCCATGATTCCGGGAGTGCCCGAGCGGCGGAGTTTCGACTACGTCCGGCACGGCACCGTCGATCTGTTCGCCGCGTTGAACACCGCGACGGGCAAGGTGATCACGAAACTGTCCGCACAGCACCGTGCCGTGGACTTCCGCGACTTCCTCGACGAGATCGACCGCCAGACCGACAGGGGCCTGGCGGTCCACGTGATCTGCGACAACCTCTCCGCCCACAAGGCACCTGTGGTGCACAAGTGGCTGCTCGCTCATCCTCGCTTCCAGATGCACTTCACTCCCACATACTCGTCGTGGATCAACCAGGTCGAGCGGTGGTTCGCGGAGCTGGAACGGCGCTGTCTCGAGCGTGGGGTGTTCTGTTCTCTCGACGATCTCAAGGCCGCACTCGAAAACTGGATCAAGATCTGGAACGACGATGCCCAGCCGTTCAAGTGGACCAGGACCGCCGACCAGATCCTCGACCGCATCTGCCGCTACTGCTCACGCATCTCCGAACCAGCTCACTAGCATCAACTCCGCACTCCCGCAGGCAAGTTCGCGTTGCGACGTCGACGAAGGGCCGGGGACGGACGGATGAGAGTCAATGTGGTGGGCGGCGGAATCGCCGGGTTGACCTGTGCGCTGAGCCTGCACGCCGCCGGGTTCCGGCCACGGGTGTACGAGGCCGCGCGGACGGTCGAGCCCGTGGGTGTGGGGATCAACCTGCTGCCGCACGCCGTACGGGAGTTGGCCGAACTCGGTCTCGCCGGCGAACTGGCCGCCATCGCGCTGCCTCCGAACCGGCTGAGCTACCACGACCGCGCGGGAGAGCCGGTGTGGGAGGAGCCGCTCGGGCGGGCGGCGGGCTACCGGTGGCCGCAGTACTCCGTACACCGTGGCCAACTGCATGTGATGCTGCTGGCGGCCGTACGGGAGCGCCTGGGGCCGGACCACGTCCGTACCGGCTCGCTGTTCCGGCGCTTCGAGCAGACCACGGGCGGTGTACGGGCCCATTTCCTGGACCGCACGAGTGGTGCGGCGACGGTGGAGGACGCCGACCTGCTGGTCGGCTCCGACGGCATCGACTCCGTGGTCCGCGCCCGGCTCTACCCCGACGAGGGCCCCTCGTACTGGAACGGCGTCCACATGTGGCGCGGTGTCGCGCGGCACCCGCACATACTCGACGGCCGTTCGATCGTGGTGGCGGGCGGCACCCCCGGAGCGAAGTTTGTCGCCTATCCCATCGAGGACCCGGTGACAGGGGGTGGTGAGGCGCTGCTGAACTGGGTGCTGGAGGTACGGCATGGACAGCCGGCCGAACCGCTGGACCGCTCGAACCGTCGCATCACCCCGGCCGAGGCCCGCGCCGGCCTGGCGGACTGGCGACTGCCGTGGATCGATCTGGCGACGCTGGGCGAGCGCTCCTCGGCGATCTTCGAGTATCCGATGCTCGACCGCGACCCGCTGCCCCGCTGGAGTTTCGGCCGCGTCACCCTGCTCGGTGACGCGGCCCACCCGATGGTCCCGATGGGCATGAACGGCGGATCGCAGTCGATCGTCGACGCCCGCGTGCTGGCCTGGTGCCTGGCACAGGCAGGTGACCCGGTGGCCGGGCTTCGCCGCTACGACGAACTGCGTCGGCCGGCCGTCAACGCGATCGTGCTGGCCAACCGGGATTCGGGACCGGAGGAGATCATCGCGCGCGCCGCGGCGCACGGCGGGCCACTGCCCGCCGGCCGGGCCGAGGAGATCGCCAACCGCTACAAGCACCTGGCCCACGCCACGGTGGCGCAGGTCAACACCCACCCGTCGTGGACCGTGCGGAGTGACTCGTAACTCCCCGCCCCTCAGAGCCGCTTCGCCCCTCAGAGCCGCTTCGCGCTGCGCATCGTCTTCGCGTAGTAGCCGTTGCCGTCCAGCCGTGACGTCCCGCCCTTGTCGCCGATCGTCGGGCCGTTGACCTCCTCGCGGCTGGAGACGAACATCTGGTGGCCGTCGGTGTCCACGCCCATGTACATCCCGACGTGGTCAAGACGCTCCTTGGTCCGCGCGTCGAGCTTGAAGAAGACCAGGTCGCCCGGTTGCAGGACGCTGATCGACTTCGGCCGCTCGAACGGCGTCTGTCCCGACAGCTTGATGATGTCCGTGCCGGTCTTGGAGCGGGCCATTCCGTTCGCCGTACGCGGCAGGCCGTCACCGCTGTCGTCGTCGGCCATCAGCGGGAACCGGCCCCGGTAGCCGAAGACCGTCCTGATGAAGCCCGAGCAGTCGATGGAGCGGTAGCGCTTCTGCTCCGGCTGGATGGTGGTGCCGTCGCGGAAGGTGTACGGAATGCCCAGGTAGTCGTAGAAGTCCGACTGTTCGAGCCGGTAGTCCGCGCCCTCGCTGCCCTCGGGGTTGATCGGGCCGAAGTCGGCGTCACCGGCGTACGGTGTGCCCTCGTCGTCCTCCTTGACCGGGGCGCCCTCGACGTACTGGAAGGCGTACGCGAACAGGTCGTCCTCCTCGCTGCCGTAGAACTCCTCGAACCAGTCCTTGAACCACTTCTCCTTCTGCCCGTCCTTGATCCACGGCTCGGGCATCAGCCGCACCCAGTTCTCCGTCACCACCCGGGACTTGGTGCTCGTCGGCTCGGAGAACGTACGGCTCGGCCCGGTCAGGGTCGCGGTGCGCGCGCCGTCCGTGAACGTGGCCAGCACCGCCCCGCTCCCGGAGCGCAGCACGGAGCGTTCGGGGTTCTTCAGCCGCTCCCACTTCTGCTCGCCGGACTCCGACTTCCCGCCGGACGTCAGGTCCGGGGTGTCCGTGATCGCCTGGACGGCGGGGGCCTTCGCCTGCTCGTCCTTGCGGAGTTCGACGGTGAGGTAGGCGCTGCCGGCGAGCAGCGCGATGACGGTCGCCGCGTGCAGGAAACGGCGGGCACCGCGTTTCTTGGCCTTGGCACTCATGAGAGGTCAGCTCCTCCAGGGTCCAGGAATCTCGGGTACGTGGGCGGTCGGGCGGCCGGTCATGTGGTGGGCAGGGCGCCGAGCAGGATGCCGGCGGTGAGGACGACGTACGCCATGAGCGTGACCGTGCCGGTGGCGAGGATGGTCGCCCCCTTGGGCTGGCGGACGAGCTGGTACGCGATGAGGCCCGGCACGATGAAGCCGAGCGTCTGGTTCGCGTACAGCAGCGGGAACTCCAGCGACAGCACGAGCATCACCGTCGCCTGGAGGAGCACACCGATGAGGACGACGGTGGAGAACAGGCGCTTGCCGTAGAGGATCACGAAGCGCTGGACGAGAAGCGTGCTCACGTACGTCAGCACGGTCACGCCCACGACCATGGCGGCGCGCTGGAGGTCTTCCACGAGGGTCAGGGCCAGCCAGCCGGGGGTGATCATGCCGCCGGGGGAGAGGTTGGTCGTCAGGTAGCAGATCAGGGAGAACATCAGGCCCAGGCCGATGCCTATGGCGGCGATCTCGGGCGTGAGGACTGCGGGGATCAACGGGGTTCTCCAGGATTCTGCGGAGTGTGGGGAGAGTCTGCGGTGCGGCCGTACGGGGGCTGTTGTCCGGTCTCGGGGTCGGTCCCGTGGCCGGTCTCGTGGCCGGTGTCGTGGCCGGGCGCGGGCGCGGGCTCGTTCGCGTACGTGCCCGGCATCTGCACGGGCTCGAAGGGGCCGCGGGGGCGGGCCGGCTGCTGGTGCTGCTGGTAGCGCTGTTCGTACGCCTCGGGGTAAGGCTGGTACGGGTCGATGTGCGGCGAGTAGCGCTGGAGCCTCATCGTCTCGTCGTGGCGCGGGTGCTGGGGCGCCGGCGTGGGCGTGGGCGCGGGCGTGTGCGGTTGCGCGGTCAGCCGGGCCACCAGCTCGGTGGTCGGCTCGATCGCCCGCCGGGGGGTCTGGGACGGTACGACCACCGGCAGCGCCGCTGTCGCCGCCGGATCACCGGCCGGGTCGGAAGCGGAAGCGGGGACCGCCGTCTCCTCCGGATCGGGTGTCTCGTCCGCCGGCAGCTCCGCCAGGTGCTCCAGCAGCAGCTCGCCCTGCCCGTGGATGTTGCCGATCGCGACCAGCGACGAGTCCGGCCCGAGCCGCTCCAGCAGCTCGCGCATGAACTCCTCCGGATCGCGCTTGTCACCACCCAGGTCCACCGCGCGCGAGCGCCAGTCCGCCGGAATCGCGTCGATCGCGCTCTTCGCCGGGTGGCCGATGACGAAGACCTGGTCAGGCTGGAGGTCGGGGACGATCTCGCCCATCTGGCCGTTGCGTTCGACGCGGTCGGGACGGCAGTTGATGACGACGTTCAGCGGGCGGTTGATCGCGCCCAGGTCGAGGAGTTGGTTGATGTTCATCAGCGTCGACTCGGGGTCGTTCGCCGCGAAGACGTTCGCGAACCGCAGCCGCTTGCCGTCCGGCGTCAGATACCGCTCGACCGACAGGACACCCGGGTCCGGCGGAGCGTCGTACATGCCCTGGAGCGCCGTCTCGCGCTCCACGCCGAGCAGTTCGGCGACCTTCAGCGCGATGGACACGTTCTCCTTGAAGGTGAACCAACTGAAGCCGCGCAGCTCCTCGTCGCTGACCGTCTCCGGATCGGCGTAGATCAACTGGCAGTTACGCGCGTCCGCCTCCTCCTGGAGGATGTCGAAGCGGTCCTTCTCCGCCGTGACGCAGATGCCGTCCTCCGGCATCGAGCGCGACAAGGAGCGCGCGACGTCGTCCAGCGTCGGCCCCATCTCGGCCAGATGGTCCTCACGGACGTTGCACAGCACGCCGATCGTGGAGCGGATCAGCTTGGACTGGTTGATCTCCTGGAGCGCCGGCATGACGGCCATGCACTCGATGACCAGCGCGTCGGGGTTGTAGGACGCAGCGCGCCGTACGATCCCGATCTGCTCGACCACGTTGGCGATGCCGAACTTGCGGTAGACCGGCTCCTCGGTGGCGTCGGGGTGGATGAAGCGGGCGGCCGTGCCGGTGGTCTTGGCGACGGTGACCAGATCGCCGCCGCGCAGCGCGCCCGCGCACAGCCGGGTGATGGAGGACTTGCCGCGGATGCCGTTGACCAGCACGCGGGTGGGGATGCGGTTGAGGTTGGTGAAGTGGCGGCGCTGCTCGACAACGCCGGCGACGAGCAGGAACGCGCAGCACACCATCAGCACGGTGTAGAGGAAGAGCACGGTCGGTCAGTTCCTTCCGGCGGGTGCCTGGGCGGGGACGCTTGTGACCGGGGTCCCCGTGCCGTCCCGTTTGCGCTGTTCGATGACCTGCTGGCGCAGCAGTTCCAGGGAGCGGGCGATGGCGCCGACCTCGTCGTGATGGCGCGGATAGAGCACGGTGCGCCGGTCGCCGCCCGCCAGCGCCTCGGCCTGCTTGGCCACTTCGCGCAGCGGTCGTACGACGACGATGTGCAGCCAGCCCAGGCACGCGGCGGCGGCGGTGATACCGAGCAGACCGGCCAGGACGGTGCGGTTCTGGAGGCTGTACTCGGGGATCGCGAGACCGGCGGCCGGCTGCCAGCTCACCACCATCCAGCCGAGCGACTTGGCGGCGCCGCCCCCGACGAACGGGGCCGCGCCCGCGACTTGTACGCCGCCTCCGTCGCGGTAGACGACGGCGCCCGCGCGGGCGCTGACGCCGGTCTTCTGGCTGGTGCCGGCGGCCAGTTCCTCCAGTTGTGCCGACGGCAGGTCCTCGAAGGCCAGATAGCCCGAATTGCCGCCGATGACCTGCCGTTCGGAGTCGACGACCCGGATCTCGCCGAGCCCCGGCCGCTTGAGGAGGGAGTTGATGAAGTCGATGCGGAACTCGCCGACGACGGTGCTGCCTTCGCGTCCGGGCAGCTCCGCGTAGCTCGCGATGACCGGTTCCGTACCGGAGTCGTTGAGGACGGCGATGGAGTCGGCGAACGGCTTGCCGTCCTTGCCGTCCTTGCTGTCCCCCGTCCCGCCCTTGTCGTCCTCGGGCAGCCGGGGCGATTCGCCGGACTGGGCCAGGATCTCGCCATCGGCGGCGCGTACGTACAAGGAGCGGTAGCGCGTGTGGTCGGTACGGGTGCGGTCCAGGACCTTCGTCATGTCCTCGGGCGAGGTGCGCTCGCCGAGCAGACCGGCGACGGACACCAGGTCCGCGTGGCCCTCGTTGAGCGAGCGGCGCACCCGGTCGGAGAGGGTGTCGGTGCGCTCACGCTGGTCGTTGGTGATCTGCTCCGGTACGACGGCGGTGGCGTCGGCCCTGTTGAGCAGGAGCAGCATCGGGCCGGACCACACGAGCAGCAGGATGCCGCAGACGGCCAGCAGGGCGCGGGCCCCGATCCGGCCCCGGCGGCCCCCCGCCCCCGCTCCCGTCCCCGCTCCCGCTCCCGCTCCCGCTCCCGCGCCTTCGTCGGCGTCGGAACGCTCCCCGAGGAGCTGGCGGCGCAGTCGCTCCAGCGCCTGCCCGATCCGGGCGGCCTCACCGTGGCGGGGCACCCGCACGGGCCGGGTCAGATCGCCGCGCGTGAGCCGCCGGCTCTCCAGGAACAGCCGCAGCAGCGGCCGTTGCACCGTACCGAGCAGGACGCCGACGGCGAGGGCCCCGATCAGCAGCAGCGCGCCGGCGGCGAGCAGCCCGAACAGCGGGTCGGTCACCCGCGTCGGGTCCTCGGCCACGTCCACCATGGCGACGACGGTCAGTCCGAGCGAGGTGGCGACGGTGCCCTTGCCGGCCTCCGGGCCGGTGAGGGCCGCGTAACCGGCGATGGCGCGGTCACCCTGGAAGGTGCCGCCGCGCAGACTGCCGCTGACGCCCGTGTAGCCGCCGTCGCCGGGCACGTTGGCCTTGAGGGGGTGCTCCTCGGCCCGCTTCGCGGCGATCTTGGCGAACGCGGTGAGCTGCTTCTTGGAGCGCTCGATGCCGGTGCGCTGGTACTCGGTGACGACCTGTTCGCTCTCCGGGATGCCGTCGCTGCTGAGGATGCGCCCGGTGCTGTCGATGACGGCGATGGAGCGGAACTTGCCGAGGCTGATGCCGGGGAAGCGCAGACTGCTGGAGGCGATGAGCAGTTGCTGGGGGCGGCCTTCCCAGGAGAGCAGTTGGAGGGAGAGCAGCCGGGTCTCGCCGTTGGCGAGGCGCACCATACGGGGGCTGAGGCCGTCCTTCTCGGAGAGCTTGGCGGTGTCGATCGCCGCGACGGGCACGTTCTCGCCGCGCGCCGCGAGCATCTTGCCCGAGGAGATCTCCACGACGGCGGTGCCCACCCACTTCTGGTAGACGCTGCCGATCTTGTCGACCACGGCGTCCGGCTGGGCAGGGTCTCCCGCGTTGAACAGTCCGGCGGTCCTGGCGAGGTCGGCGGCGCTCTCGTCGATGGAGGCGCGCATGGCGACCGCGCCGTCCTCGGCGAAGTGCTGCTGCGAGGTCATGACGGCTTTCGGTACGGAGTCCTCGCTCGCGCGGCCGAAGCCGAGGGCGGTGATTCCGGCGAGCGAGAGCAGCAGCGCGGACAGGATCGCGATGGGCGGGCGTATACCGCCCAGGAGGGACATGTCGGCCCGTTTACGGACCTTGTGCCGTCGCTTCGCGGGCGAAGCGGCCATGAGCGTTCCCTTTCGGATGTTCGTGATCGGCCGGCGCTGTGCGCGTGTGGGGACGCGCGGAGAACAGCCCCAGCCGGAAGGGTCCGACTCACGGGCCTTGGGGAAGGTTGCACGAAGAGTGACGGGTGTGATCTACGCGACGTTTGGGCAGGCCGCCGGTGTCAACGCGCGCGCGGGAGGTCACCGCGGGTGAGGGCTCAGTCCGGCAGATCGTTCAGCGGTCTCAGACCGTCCTTCGAGGCACCTCGGTTGAGCATCGTGCCCCGGGTGCGTTCGAAGGCGAGCCGGTACTGGGCGCGCTCCTCCTCCGACAGGTCCTTGTCCGCGCGCAGCGTGCCCGCGATGTCCAGCAGCCGGTGATCCGTGACCGGCGCCTTGGCGCTGTCCGTGGACTGCTCGCTGTCCGCGGTCTCCTCACCCTCCTCCGGAGGGATGGTGACGAACGTCGGGACGTACCGCGCGGCCACGTCCCACCCGCCACCGGACTTCTCGCGGAACTCGAACCAGCCGATCGCGCCTTCCTCCGTCAGCCCCGACGGCACGTCGTGCCGGGCGAGTTGATTCCCGAGGCCGTACGCGATCCAGGTGCCGTCCACCTTCTCCATCGGCTGCACCACATGCGCGTGATGGCCGATGACCAGGTCGACGCCGGTCTCCTCGGCGATCCGCCGGCCCAGCGCGAGCTGCGAGGCGCTGGGGTCGGGATGGTGCTCCCGCCCCCAGTGGATGCTCAGGATCACCGCTTCCGCCCCCGCCTTGCGCGCGGCCTTCTCGGCGGCGGAGATCGCTTTGAGCGAGGTCTTGTTGGAGAGCCACGGCTTGTCGGCTGGCAGCTCGCGCCCGTTGAACCCGAGGGTGTACGAGATCTGCGCGACCTTGACACCCTTCACGTCCATGATCAGCGGCTTGGCCGCCTCGGCGGCGCTGCGCGCGGAGCCGGTGTGCTTCAGCCCGGCCGCGTCCAGGGCGTCGAGGGTGCGGGTCACGCCGCCGGGGCCGTCGTCCATCGTGTGGTTGGAGGCGGTCGAGCAGGTGTCGTAACCCGTGTCCTTGATCGCGGTGGTGATCTGCGGCGGTACGAGGAAGTCGGGGAAGCTGCGGAAGGGGCCCTTGGGCCCGGCCACGACCGGCTCGAAGTGGCAGATGGCCAGATCGGCCTCGCTGATGACGGGCTTCACCCCGGCCATGATCTTGTGGAAGTCCGGGTCCGGGACATCGGCCCCGACCTTCTTGCCGACCGCCTCGGGGACCTCGGTGACACCCGCGTCCCGGTACGCCTGCTCGGTCAGTTGGGGATGGATCAGGATGTCGCCCGCGGCGGCGACGGTGAACGCCGGATCGCCCTTCGGCTCCGCGGATTCGCTGTCGGAGCCGACGAGGGAACAGCCCGCGGCGGCCGTCGCGAGCAGCGCGAACGCGAGCGCGGCGGTGCTCGCGGCGGTGCTACGGGGCAGGCGGCGGCCCCGGCGTGAAGTGCGTATGTGTGGTGTCACCCTGATATTTTCGCTCGAACATGAGCCCCGATCCGACCAAGAAGATAACGGTCCCGGCGAACGTCGTGCGCACCGCCCTGCTCCTCGCGGTCCTCGCGGCGGCGGTAGCCGTGATCGTCCCGGCGCTCGACAGATCCCGCACCGACGCCGCCCCGTCCCCCGGCCCGCCCGACAGCGCGGCACCGGGTCTGGAGCGCCGGCTCGCCTCGTACGCCACCGATGTCGTCGCCGACGCCCGCTACCGGCCGCCGGACCGCGCCGAACGCGAGACGCTGGCGGAGGGCGTGGCGCTGTACGTGGACGGCGAGCACGCGCGGGCCGAACGCAAGCTGGCCGAGGTGGACTTCGGCATACGGATCGTGCGCGACGGATCGGGTGACGAACCCGGCCGCCGCTACGCGGAGATCGCCGACCGCGGGGACGAGACCCGGCGCGGCTGGGGCCGGGTGTACGTCGACCTGGACACCGCGCCGCGCTACAGCGTCCAGGTCCCGCACCCGGTCGCCGACGCCTACACCGACCGCCTCGGCGCGGGCGTGCTGCGCGGCGCCCCCGGCGGGGTCCTGGTCATCGCGGGCGCCCACCGCCGCGCGGGCGACGGCGACGAGGCCGATGTCGCCCACCGCCAGGACACGGTGTTCCACGCGGTCACCACCGGACTCGTCGACCGCTCGCTCCCCGCCATCCAGGTCCACGGCTACGCGGACCGCAGCGTCCCCGACCGCGACGTCGTGGTCTCCACCGGCGCCGGCGACCAGGCCCGCCCCCAGGGGCGCACGCTCGCGGACGCGCTGGACGACGACGGGTTCCGCGTCTGCCGCGCCTGGGAACGCACGTGCCCGCTCGAAGGCCGCAACAACGCACAGGGCAGGCTGGCGGCGGCGCGGGGCGTGCCGTTCCTGCACATCGAGGTCAGCCGCACGGTCCGCGGCGACACGACCCGCACGGCGCGCGCGGTGGCGGCGATGGCGACGGCGGTACGGGAGTGGGACACCGGGAATTGACATGCGCGCGCTCCGCCCGGTGATGCAGGGTGACCACCATGACTTCTCGTGTAGGACATGTGACCGTCGACGCCACCGACGCCTTCCGCCTCGGCACCTTCTGGGCGGACGTGCTCGGCACGAAGGTGGCGGACGACGACAAACCGGGCGACGACGAGGTGCTGGTCGAGGCGGACGGCATCACGCTGCTGTTCGTGGAGGTCCCGGAACCCAAATCGGTGAAGAACCGCGTCCACGTGGACCTCGAACCCCAGGACGGCACCCGCGAGGAGGAGGTCGAACGCCTTCTCGCCCTGGGCGCCACGCTGGTGGAGGACCACCGCAGCCCGGACGGCCGGGGCTGGGCGACCCTGGCGGACATCGAGGGCAACGAGTTCTGCGTGGAACGCAACAAGGCGGAACGGGCGGCGACTGCCGCGCCTGCGGCGGGCTGAGTGCCTGTATTCGATTCCCGGTCTGAGTAGCTTCGGGTGCTGGGCGGGGGCTGTGGACATTGTCATGGCAGGCTGCTCCTTGGAGTGAGCCCGCGCCCTATCCGTCTACGCGCTCCAGAACGACGACGGGGACCTGCCTCCCTGAGGCCGCCTCGAACTCGGCGAACTTCGGGACCAGCGCCACCTCCTTCGCCCAGATCCGCTCACGCTCCTCGCCCTGCGCGAGCCGGGCCACGGCCGACTCGGTCTGCGTGCCCACCTCGACGGTGACTCGTGGGTTCGCCATCAGATTCCGGTACCACGCCGGATCACGCGGACTGCCGCCGTGGGTTCCGAAGACGGCCCAGCCGTTGTCGACCGGCTGGAAGAACAGCGGGTTGATCCGCTCGAGCCCGCTCTTGGCCCCGATGTTGTGCACCAGGACGAGCGGCATGCCTCGTTCGCCGAACTGCTCGTCGAAACCGGGCATCCAGGGCGGGACGGGGCGGCCTCCGGCGAACTCCTCCTCGCTGCTCCAGCGCAGGTACCCGGCATTCACCCGGCCGACCACCGCGAACCGCTTCCCGCCGAGGATGCACCGGTGCTGCGGCTCCCCTGAGCCTGAGAGGGCTGACCTGATCGGCGGTACGGCGGGGGACTGGGCGCCCTCCCGTGCGTCTTGATGGACGTCTCCTCGTGTCCGTTATGCATACCCCCTAGGGGTATGTTATTCTGTGGATGCGGACAACGCGAGAAGACACATCACGCAGAGAGGGAGACGCGCCATGAAGACCAACTCCGGCCACGACCAGACCAGCCACAGCGCCCACGCCGCGCACGCCGGCCACGCCGGCCACGGCGGAGACCGTCCCGGCGGGCTGTCGGTCTCCGAGAGCGGTTACACCCTCGAGTTCGACTCGGTGATCCTCTCCGCCGGGGCGCAGACGGTCACCTTCCGGGTGACCGGTCCCGACGGGCGGCCCGTGACCGGGTTCACGCCCGAGCACGGGATGGAACTGCACCTCATCGCCGTACGACGGGACACCGCCGGGTTCCAGCACGTCCACCCGGTGAGGGACGAGAAGGGCACCTGGAGCGTGGAAGTGACCCTGGAACCGGGAGACTGGCGCTTCTTCGCCGACATCCACCCGGCCGGCCACGACGGGACCATGACGCTGGGGATCGACGTCGCGGTCGCCGGGCGGTACGACCCCCGGCCGCTTCCCGAGGCCACGCGGACCGCGCGGACCGGCGAGTACGCCGTCACCCTCGACGGCGAACTCGTGCCCGGAGAGGCGAGCGACCTGACGCTCGCCGTCAGCCGCGACGGGCGGCCGGTCACCGACCTCCAGCCCTACCTGGCCGCGTACGGACATCTGGTGGCGCTGCGGGTCGGCGACCTGGGCTACCTCCACGTCCACCCGGAAGGCGAGCCCGGTGACGGCGTCACCGAACCGGGCCCCGAGATCACCTTCGCGGCGACCGCGCCCACGGCCGGCACCTACCGCCTGTACCTGGACTTCCAGCACAACGACACCGTCCGGACGGCCGAGTTCACGGTGCGGACCGGCGAGACCACGCGCGACGGCGACCACGCACACCACTGACCGGACGCCCCGGCGTACGGCCCCGTACAGCCTCCACACCGAAAGGACCGTCATGCCGACCGTCACGCCCCGCCTGACCCGACTCACGCCCGATACGGCGGTCGGCGCCTCGCGTGACCTCCTCGCCGAGCTGGTCTCCCGCCACGGCCAGGTCGGCGACATGGTCTCCACGATGGCGCACTCGCCCGCCGTCCTGAGCGGCTATCTCCAGCTCAGCCGGGCCATGGGGCGGGCCAAGCTCCACCGCGCGACCAGCGAACGGATCTCGATCGCCGTCCAGGTCCTCCAGGGCTGCGGACTGTGCCTCGACGCGCATGTCAGCGCTGCCCGCGCCCTGGGAGTCGACGAGGAAGAGATCGAGCGGGCCCGCGCGGGCACCTCGGCCGATCCCGCCGTCGCGGCGATCATCGCTCTCGCCCTCCAGATCTACCGCGAACCGACGTCGATCACGGACGAGCAGGTCACCGCGTTGCGCGAGCACGGCTACAGCGACCGCGCGATAGCCGACGTCGTCGGCGTCGTCGCACTCAACATCCTCACCGGCTCCTTCAACCTGCTCGCCGGCCTCACACCGAAGGGAGGCACCGATGCGTAACGACACCCCGGCCCCGGCCTTCCTCTGCGGTGACCGGCCTCCGACCCGAAGCCGCGCCCCGCCCACCACACATACACCGAAGGAACACGCCATGCGCCTGTTCGCCATCCGCGACTACCGCTACCTGTTCAGCGCCCAGATCATCGCCCTGTTCGGTACCGGCCTGACCACGGTGGCCCTCGGACTGCTCGCGTACGACCTCGCCGGCCCGCGCGCCGGCACCGTTCTCGGCACCGCCCTGACCGTCAAGATGGTCATGTACGTGGTCATAGCCCCCCTCGCCGCCGCGTACGTCGGCCGCTTCCCCAGAAGAACCTTCATGATCCTGCTCGACGTGGTGCGCGCCGCGGTGGTTCTGGCCCTGCCGTTCGTCACCGAGATCTGGCAGATCTACGTCCTGATCGGGCTGCTCCAGGCCGCGTCGGCGGCGTTCACCCCGACGTTCCAGGCCGTCATCCCCGACGTCGTCACCGACGAGTCCGACTACACGCGCGCGCTGTCCGCCTCGCAGGTCGCCTCCACCATGGAGAGCCTGCTCAGCCCCGTACTGGCAGCGGTCGCCCTCGCGTTCATCAGCTTCAACTGGCTGTTCCTGGGCACCTCCGCCGGATTCCTCCTCTCCGCTCTGCTCATCCTGCCGACGCGCATCCCCGACGCCCGTCCCAGTGCCCACACGAAGGCGTGGGACAAGGCGGCGGCAGGGATCAGGACGTTCGTCAGGACACCGCGGCTGCGCGGCATCATGGCGCTCAATCTCGTGGTCGCGGCGGCGGGATCGATCGTGGTCGTCAACACCGTCAACTACGTCCGTGACGAACTCGGCGGCTCGCAGTCGGCCGTCGTATGGATGCTCGCCGCCTCCGGCGGCGGAACGCTCCTGGCCGCCCTCGTACTGCCCCGCCTGCTCGACCGGATCGCCGCCCGCACCGTCATGCTGACCGGGGCCGCGGTCCTCGTCGTCGGCACGCTCGGCGCGGTCGCTCTCACCGTGGCCGAACTGACCACATGGGCCGTTACGGCGATCGTCTGGACGGCGATCGGCATCGGCATGGCGCTGATCATCACCCCGACAGGCAGCGTCCTGCGCGCCTCTGTCGCACCGAACGCGATCCCCGAGACCTTCGCCGCCCAGTTCTCCCTGTCGCACCTGGCCTGGCTGATCACCTACCCCATCGCGGGCTGGCTCGGCACGAACGCCGGCTTCACCCTCACCTGGTCTCTGCTCGCGGCCCTCGCCGGGGCGGGCACCGTCGGCGCGCTTCTCCTGTGGCCACGCCACGACGAACACGCCGACGAACACGCCGACGAACACCAGGCCGCGCCCGACCCCGCGACCACCACCGGGCCCGCGCCCCGGACGGACAGGTCGACCCTGACCAAGGCCGCGTAGAACGCTCCGGCGGTGCGCGCGGCACGGCAACCGGCCGGCTTGCCCGCTCGCGGTGGCAGGTTCCGGCAAATCCCTGTCCGGTGGGGCGGACGCACGGCAACATCGACCCTACGGAACGTCACCGACAGCGAAGGTGAACATCATGGCCCTGCGCAAACTCGGCGTGGATCCCGAGAGCCCCAACGGTGGCTCTCCCACGGTGTACTTGGACGATGCCAAGGAGAACTACCTTGTTCAGGGCTGGAAGGTTCTGGACAAGGAGCGCCTGACTCAGATGGACATCCCCGGACAGGAGACGGTGGTGGAGATCCCCAGGCGCATGGCGCAGTTCTTCCTGGAGGTGAAGAGTGGCAAAGACACCGACGTTTGACGAGCTGTTCCAGAACTGCCGTAACTCGGCGGTCCATCTGGAAATGCGCGACGGCTACATGAAGTCGGACCCCGTCTTCATCGACTGGCACGCCGGACAGCGGATCGACCCGGCCGAGCGCTGGCCCGACTGGCACGAGTTGGTGTCCAAGGCGACCGGCCGAGGGGTGGAGGTACGCCGGGCCCGTATCGTTTCGGAACCCGTCAGCGAGTACATTCGCTTCGAGTACGAGGTGACGGAAGGGCTGAACATCTCGGCCGGGGAACAGGTCCGTTGGCTCTCACGCCGTCAGGCGACGAACATCGCTCTCCCCGGAAACGACTTCTGGCTGTTCGACGAGAGTGTCGTCCTCGTCAACCACTTCGACGGTGACGGCGACTCCCTGGAACACGAATCGACCACCGACCCCGAAGTGGCGAAGCTCTGCGCCTCCGCCTTCGAGACCGTATGGGAGCGCGGAACACCGCACGCGGAGTATCGGCCGAGCTGATCGCTATCTGATTCACAGAGACATCTACGAACATGCGATCGCCACGCCAACCGCGAGACGCACTGCCGTCCTCATCAAGCGTCAAGGAGGCCACACAGGCTCTGGGGCAACGCCTGCGCGAAATCCGGAAGAACGCCGGACTTACCGCTCGTGCGTTGGCCCGGAAGGCCGGCTGGCATGAATCGAAGTGCTCCCGCTTCGAGAGCGGGAGCCGACGTCCTTCCGAGGCCGACCTGCGTGCGTGGGCACTTCACTGCGGAGTTCCGCAGCTCGCCGAAGAATTGGTGACCACGGCGCGCGGTATCGAGGGCATGTACGTCGAGTGGCGCCGAATGGAGCAGACCGGGCTCAAACATGCTCAGGAATCAGTACTCCCCCTCTGGGAACGAACTCGGCGGTTCCGTATCTACTCGTCCTGGCTCATCCCAGGCCCCCTGCAGACAGCGCCGTACATCGCGGCCTTGTTGACGTCCATCCGCGATCGTCGGCGGCTTGCCGACGACGTGGAGCAGGCCGTCCGGGTGCGTGTGGACAAACAGCGCGTTCTCCATCAGGGTGACCACCGCTTCGCCATCATCCTGGAGGAGAGCGTCCTGCGGTATCGCATTGGCGGCCCGGAGGTCATGGCGGGCCAACTGAGGCACCTTCTCGTGACCGCGTCCCTTCCTTCCGTGAGCCTCGGCATCATCCCCATGGCTGTCGATCGCACCCGCCTCTGGCCGGTCGAGGGATTCTTCCTTTTCGATGAGGCCGAGGTGAATGTCGAGTTGGTTTCGGCGCATCTCAGTGTCAAACATTCCCACGAGATCGACATGTACGCTCAGACGTTCTCCGGCCTTTCGGAACTCGCCATTTACGGTCCACCGGCACGAGACCTGATCGGCGCGGCCATCGAATCTCTCCGGTGATTCCATGGGTGACCCGGGCAAGTTCCGGCAAGCTCATTGATGGTCCAATTCCCTAATCCTTAATGTCGGACTCAGCCAACCTGTTGGAGGAGCACATGAGTACCGCCACCAAGAGCAGTGCAGAAATGGTCGAGTTGGGCAAGTTCTTCACCGTCACCGCCCGTCGCCTTGACGCCGGACACACCGCGCCGGAGATGTTCTCACCGGCGATTGACGCCGTGTGGCACCAATTGGCCGACGCACCTCGGGCTCACGCCGCGTTCACCACCGAGCACGCCGGTAGAGAACTGGCCCACGTCGAATCGGCGGGGTACGGGCTGATCGGCTGGGTGGCCGCGTATGAGGAGATGTACGGCCCGCTGCCGGAGATCTGGTTCACCGATGCGGACTGCACGGTCAACGAGCGATCCCTGGCCCGCTATCGCAACACCAGCACGGTAGTGGCTGAGTGGGACTGCGCACCGGCGCCCAGCGACGGTGACACGGCACCGAATGCGACCGCACGGTGATCACCGCATCGACCGACGGAGCGCCCCGGCCTACCGCCGGGGCGCTCCGCCTCGTTGAGCCTCGGTCGGAGAATCCTGCAAGCGTGGACGTATTGGGGTATGTCGAGGCGATGTACGAGCACTGCCCGTTCCTCGAAGTGTCCACTGCCCGGGGGATGACGGGCTGGACGGTCTATGAAGTCACGGCGGGAGCCCATCGGTACGCGGTCGAAGCCGAGTTGTTCCACGCCGCCGTCCAGGCCGCCGAGTCGGTACGCCGGTCGGCGAGGCGGCATAGCGCGCTCGCCTGCGAGAACATCGTCGTTCTGGCCGGTGTGTCGGACGTGGACCACCGCAACCTGATGGCGTGGCCCCACTGGGCGCTGAAGCATCTGTACGGGCCGGTGGGGATTATGTTCGGCAAGTTCGCCCGAGGCGTCCAGGAGCGGGACAGGTCCGGCGGGAACATCCCGCCGGCCCCGTTCTCATTTCTCCCCGTGCGGGCCTCGGTGCGACGGCTAGACCCGGATTTCCTGAAGACCACCCCCGAACTCTCGACGGCGCTGGCCGCAGCCGACGACGACGGCCGCGACGTATTCGAGAAGATCCCCTGCGACTGGAAGTCGGTTCGACAATGGGCGAGTTCGCTCCCTGCCCCGCAGAAGCGCTGATGGCCGCCGAGGACATCTGCGGCCCTCCCGTCGAGTTGAAGGAGATCTCCGACCGGCGCGGCTCCGCCGTGTGGAGGGCGGCCGGGGTTGTGGCGACCGTAGCCGTCAAGCTCGGTTACGGGGAAGGCGAGGAGACCATTGCGCGGGAGGCTGCGGTCCTTGACGAACTCTCGGGCCGTACCGTCGTGGCAGGGCGAGCCGCCGTGGGCGTCTGGTACGTCACGCCGTGGCTGGCCGGGCCGTCAACCTGGCAGGTCTTCGGGCCGGTTCGGGACGCCAGGGACCGGGGCGAGCGCGCTCCGGTCCTCGCGGAGGCTGTCGGGCTGTGCCGCGCAGTCGCTGGTCTCCACGCCACAGGATGGGTCCACGGGGACCTCCAGCCCGCCCACGGCATCCACACGGGTACCGGCGTACGACTCATCGACTTCGCATGGTCGTGGCACGCCGCCACAGGCGCGGCCCCCTGGCCGATGTTCTACGGAGGCATCGTGCACCTGGTCGCGCCGGAGCTGGCCGCGTGGATCAGGGACGGGCCACAACCCGTGAAGCCATCCGCACCGTCCGACGTCTACGCCCTCGCCGGGGTGCTGTGGACCTGCGCGACCGGCAAGTGGCCTTTGGACTACGCGGCGGTCGGCCTTCAGCCGGACATCGGACCGGCCGTTCGTCGGGCGGCCATCGCCACGGGCAGGATCCCGCTGGATTCCGCGATCCCGTGGCCGACGCTCCAAGACGTACTGCGCCCGGTTCTGCTGTCCGGCCCGGATGACCGCCCCACAGCGGCGGAACTCGGCAACGTACTGGCGTCGCTGCCGTGATCGGGCTGCGGGAGCTGAAAGCGGGCGACGCGCCCGGCGTCCGGAGAATCTACAGCGGCCCGTCGTTGAGGTTCCTCGGCCGTGGTCCGATGGGCGCTGATGAGGCCACGGCGTACATCGCTGAGGCGACGGCCCGATCGGCGGACCGACCACGCCTCCGATACACCCTCGGCGTCGATGTCGAGGGCGAGTTGGTGGCCATCATCAAGCTGAACGTGATCAACGGCGAGGGCCACCTGAGCTACATCGTGCGTCACGACACCTGGGGACGCTCCATCGCCACCTGCGCGGTGACCGAATTGCTGGCCTTCGCTTTCGACGCACTGTCCCTGTCAACCGTGCGCGCCAAGCACCGCGTGGGGAACAGAGCTTCGGGCCGAGTCCTGCTGAAGTCGGGGTTCACGCAAACGGGTACGGCGGGCGGCTTCGCGCACTACGGGAAGGTACGTCGCCAAGTCCCCGCTCCTTCCGACGCTGTTCATGTCCGGGACGGGGCACCCGTCACCGGGCGGCCGCATGGTGGATTTGCCATGCTCGCGACATGAAGGCGATCTCCTTATGACTCAGCCTCACCGGCCGCACACGACCGTCGGCCGCCGCACGCTGTTCACCGCGCTCGCCGTGCTCGCCGCGTTCGCCACCGCCCTGCCGCAGTCGGCCGTTGCGGCCGGCGAACTGCCCGGTGTGCGGCCGACCGCCGAGACTCCTGCCGTGTATGACGACGAGGCGGGCGGCAACTCGGACGCCGACGACCCGGCGATCTGGCGCAACCCCGCCGACCCGGCCCGCAGTCTCGTCGTCGCCACGCTCAAGGAGGGCGGTCTGCGCGTCTACGACCTGGACGCCCGCGAAGTGCAGTCGGTGCCGGCGCCCGCGGCCCCCGGCCCGGACGACGCCCCCGGCCGGTTCAACAACGTCGACCTCGTGCACGGCATGAAGGTCGGCTCCGGCCGCAGCGACCTCGCCGTCACCAGCGATCGCGGCAGCGACCGGCTGCGGATCTACCGCGTCGACGGGGACAACCCCAGCACCCCCCTCACGGACATCACCGACCCCTCGGCGCCGGCGATCTTCTCCGCCTCGCAGGAGGAGATCAACGAGCAGCGCACCGCGTACGGCCTCGCCACCTGGACCGACCCGGCCACCAACCGCTCGTACGCGGTGGTCAGTCAGCGCGAGCGCACCACGCTGCGCCTGCTGGAGTTGACGGCGGGCGCCGGCGGCACGGTCTCGTACCGCACCGTGCGGAGTCTCAAGCTGCCGTCCGCCTTCAAGCTGCCCAACGGCCAGACATGGACCCCGTGCGGCGAGCCGGGCGAACAGCCCCAGGTCGAGGGCATGGTCATCGACCCCGAGACCGGCACGCTCTACGCGGGCCAGGAGACCATCGGCATCTGGCGCCTGGGCGCCGACCTGCGGGGCACGCCGAAGCTGATCGACAAGGTCCGTGAGTACGGCGTGCCGGGCACCTACGACGAGGAGACCGATGAGTGCGCCCCCGGCGCGGACCCGGGCTTCGGCGGCACGCGCCTGTCGGCCGACGTCGAGGGCCTGACCCTGGTCCACCAGGAGGGCGGCGACGGCTACCTGCTCGCCTCCAGCCAGGGTGACAACAGCTTCGCGGCGTACGACCGCGAGTTCAGCGACAGGAACGAGTACGAAGGCGGCTTCCAGGTGACCGCCGCCTCCGAAACCCTGGACGGCACCGAGGAGAGCGACGGAGCCGCCGCCCTCAACAAGCCGCTCGGCCCGAAGTACCCGCACGGCCTCCTCGTCGTCCAGGACGGCGACGACAAGCCGGGCGAGCCGGACCGGGACGCCACGAACTTCAAGTTCGTGGCGCTGAAGCCCGTGCTGGACGCCCTCAACGACTGATGCGGTACGGCTCCGTGCCGGGCCGGGCCGTGCTGTGTACCGGCTGCGGCACGGAGCCTAGAACTCGCCCTGGTTGAGGGCCAGGCGCCGCCGGAGAGGCGGGCATGCGATCTCAGTGCTCGCGCGGCCGGACCGGTGAGCGGGTGGCAGCGTTGCGCCACCACCACAAGCCCCGGCAAGCGGGCAGCGAGAGGCCGAAGAACGCCCCACACCGCGCGCACCACGGCAACCCGTTCTCCGGGTCGTTCGGACATTCGGCGGCGCAGCGAGGGCATTCGTTCACGGGGTCTCCCTTCAGGCGCTCAGGTCGTACTCACCAGCTTTCACGGCGTCGGCGAGCGCGACCCACTCGGCGGCCGTCATCGTGATGATGGTGTCGGGCCGGCCACTGTCGCGCAACGCGACCGTGCCGGGGACGTTGGTAGCCACCTCGGGGCAGTTGTCCACCCTGGCATCACGGCAGGCGGCCGTCTTGACGAACTCGAAGTCGGGAATCGCGCTCATGGTGTCTGTCCTTCCGCTGTCCTGCTGCGGGAATCGGTACCCGGACCGTCGCCCAGGTAGGTCCTCCGCCCCTGACGCGGTCCATTGACCACGCTAGGAAGGACGAACCGCCAACTGACAGGCGATTGCACAGGGTTGCGTGCCAATTACCCGAGGGCATCCAGAGCCGACGTGATCAGCGCGCGGGCGGGCGCCCCATGGACGGCCAGCGCTGCCAGCTCCGTGAACGTCTCGGCGTACATGGCCACTTCGCTGGGCTGCGTGATCGTGAGGTAGCCGGAGATCAACTCGACGTTTACCCGTGCCACGTCGTAGATCCAGAACCCCTCGGCCGGCCACCGCTCCCGATCCGGCGTCATTGGCACAACTCCCAAGCTCACGTTGGGGAGTGAGGCAATCCAGATCAAATGGCCAAGCTGTCCGGACATCACCTCGGCGCCGCCGATTCCGCCCCGCAACACCGACTCTTCAACGAGAAACGCAAACCGCCGGTCCTCCTCGTACAGGACCCGTTGACGCTCCATGCGGACGGCCACCGCCTCGGCGCCGCACGCCTCACACCACGCCCGGATGTCGTCGGCGGACGGGGGCGTACGGGCGTTCATGATCCGGGACGATTTGGACCGGCTCCATCCGCAACGCTCGGCCAGGGCAAGCCCCGTCAGCCCGGCATCCCGGCAAATCTCCCCCGAGTCGATCCGCGAGAGCTTGCCGGGCCTGCCGGGCACTGGAAGACGCGGAGACAGCCACGGTGCGCGATCAGCTCGGCCGGTACTCCGCGTGAGGAATCGCGCGCTTCCACGCTGCCTCGTACGCCGTGAGGTACTGCGCGGCCAGCACCGGATCGTGGCGGACCTCCATGCGCGGGCCGGTCCACTGACCCTCGCCGCTGAAGTTTGCTGCTTCTTGGAAGAGACAGCCCACAGGCCGTCCGTTGCTAGAACTCGCCGGCTGTGAGGGCGCCGATGAAGGCTGTCCATGCGTTGCCGGTGAGGATGAAAGCGGGGCCGTGGGGGTTCTTGGAGTCGCGTACGGCCATGGCTCCGCCGGGGAGGCGGGCGCCTTCGAGGCACATACCGTTGTCGTCGTTGCTGTAGCTCGACTTGAACCAGTCGGCGCCGGAAAGCGCGTCAGCCGTGGTTGCCATGCGAATCAAAGCTCCTTCATTGCGTTCTCGATCATGCCTAGAGACTCCTGCGGCCCCGGGGACAGGGCTTGCAACTCGTTGAAGGCGTCCTCATACAGCTCCACATCAACGCTGCGCCGGAGCACCCAGTGGTCGGCCAAATGCTCCAAGTGCACAATGGGCTTCAGAGCGAGGTCGTCCAGGAAGCGAAAAGTGGTGAACGCTCCGTTCATTGAGCGATGAACACCAGCTTTGAAGGGCACAACCTGGACCTTGACGTTCGGCTCGGCGGCGGCCTCGATCATTTGAGCTAGCTGCGCCTTCATCACTGAACGGCTCCCTACTTGCCGGAGCAGCACCGCTTCGTTGACGACTACAGCGAACTTCAGTGGGGGATCCCGGCGAAGAACCTTCTGTCGCCTCAGCCTCAATTCGACCATACGGTCGATGTCTTCATCTGCGCGTCCTCCGTGGGCATGCCGGTGGAGCACCCGCACGTAGTCCGCAGTCTGGAACAGACCGGGAACGTACTCCGAGTTGTAGGCGTGCAGGGCAGCGGCCGAGGATTCCAGGCCAAGGAACGCCTTGGGGCCGGGACCGATGATCGGGCGAAACTGCGTCGACTGCCACCATTCGCGCTTCGTCTTCGTGACAGCCGCATACTCCTTGAGCTGTTCGGCCGTCGCCTCGTCAACGCCGTAGACCTGGCAGAGCGCCATGATGTCGGAGGGTTCGACCGTCGCGTTGTCCCCCGTCTCCAGCCGGGTGAGCTTGGAAGGGCTCCAAAGGAGCTTCCTCACAACCTGAGTTGATGTCAGCCCTCGCTTGATTCGAATCCGGCGCAGCTCACTACCGAGCTGCAAGCGACACATCGTGGGTGTCGCCGCCTGCGTGTCCGTCATCATCCGCTCTCCTTCCCGGGCGCCGCCCTGGGACGTACTTCGCTTCCGCGAGGAACGTTCTGCGTGTGAGCGGGAGTCGTCGGCCCCTGGCGAACGACCTGCCCAGGAGCAGGAATTCGCGCCAGAACTTGCTCGCGCATTTCCACCAGAACACTTCCGGGGCTGTCGCCCCGATGCGAGGCTATACCCGGAACTCACCCAACGCAGTCACTTCAACGCATTGCGTGAGCATGGAGATTGAGCGACAAGGACTCCCGATGCCCCCCATGACGCGTAGCGCAACTCCCACCCCACCACCACCCACCGCAGTCGACATACGGGACGGCGGCGACACCGTCCGCCTCAGCATCTCGTTCCGCCCCCACACCCGCCGCGTCGCGCATCTGCGCTGCATCACCGGCACGCTCCTGCGGGAGGGCGGCATCGACCAGGACGCGGTCGAGATCGCGCAGCTCCTCGTCAGCGAGATCGTTACCAATGCCGTGGTGCACGGCCGTACCGACCGTGTCCGGTTCTCGATTTCGTACGACCGGAGCAGCGATGTGCTGATCGAAGTCGATGACGGCCGCTCCGTACCGATCGAGGTCCGTAACCCGGAAGCCGACGACGAGACGGGCCGGGGAATACTGCTCGTCGCCGCGCTGGCTCGCGCGTGGGGCCGGCGTGGGACCTGTACCTGGTGCACCGTCGCCGCGCGGGAGGTGCGCGCCTCGTGACTCCCAACCGCCACCGCCCCATCGACTTCGCGACCATCTCCCGCACGGTCACCGAGGCCCTTGTCTTCCAACTGCCCTTACCCGAGCGCACCTGGGTGGACGTCACCGCGCTCAAGCTGCGCGGGCATCTGCAACTCCTGCTGTGCGCGTACGACGGGGACGCCGACGCCCCGCGAGTACTCGCGCTGCACAGGGACGCCTACCGACTGCTCGCCCTCTGCGACAGCTTCGACGCGACCACTCCGTCTCTGCACGCGTACGAGCTGATGCGCGCGCTGGCCGAGACCACGCGCTCGTTCGCCGACCTCCACAAGGAAAAGGAATCGGATCAGTGAGCAACGCCAAAGCCCAAGCCCTCTACCTCATCTCGGTCACCGCTGTCGGCGGCTCGATCATCGCGGCCCTGTGGCGCGGTTGCTGAACGGCGCTGCGAGCCGCGCCGATTCACCTTCGCTCCGCGATCGCGAGGGTGATGGTGAGGCCGCATTCCGTAGTTCCGAGATCCGCCCGCCGTACTCACCTGAGGGGAATCTCATGACCGGAGTCAATTTCGCCTGGCTGGAGATCACCGGCAAGTGCCAATTGGAATGTGCCCACTGCTACGCGGACTCCGGACCTCGCGGCACCCATGGAACGATGGAGTCCGACGACTGGCGCCGAGTGATCGAGCAGCTCGCCTCCGCAGGCGCGACCATGGTTCAGTTCATCGGTGGGGAGCCGATGCTTCACCCCGAGTTGTCGGCTCTCATTGAGTGGGCGCTTCACTGCGGTCTCCGAGTGGAAGTGTTCTCCAACCTCGTGCACGTGCCGGCCGGCATGTGGCCCGTCCTGGAGCGGCCCGGCGTGTCATTGGCCACCAGCTACTACTCGGACGACTCGGCGGAGCACGCCGCCATTACCGGGCGACCGAGCTACGCACGAACGAGAGCCGATATCGCTGAGGCCGTCCGCCGAAGCATCCCCATCCGGGCAGGGATCATCGATTTACAGCCGGGGCAGCGGGTGGTCGGCGCCCACAGTGAGCTCACCGATCTCGGTATCCGTAACGTCGGCACGGACCGATTGCGTCAGGTCGGGCGGGGAGTACGCGAGCGGGAGCCGGACACGTCGCAGCTATGCGGCCGTTGTATGTCCGGAGTGATCGCCGTATCCCCGGACGGTGCGGTGTGGCCCTGCGTTTTCTCCCGATGGCTGCCTGTCGGGAACGTGCTCGACAGGGAACTTGTCGATATTCTGTCGAGCCCGGAGGCCCGGCAGACACGGGCCGATCTGGAGGCGGACTTCGCCACACGGAAGCCTGCGACAGCCGGTATGGGCAAAGGAAAAGGCGACGGCGAAGGCGAGGGTGAGGAGCTGTGCGATCCGCGATGCGGGCCGTCGTGCGGGCCGGCCTGTAACCCCTCGTGCTGGCCGACGGGGGCAGGCCCCTGCTCTCCCAACGGCGGCTGCCGGCCGAATTACGACTAGCTAGGAGCTCCGTGTTCGTCGACCGGGTGTTCGTACCGGATGCGCTGGCCCCCGACCGTACCGAGCGGGGGCAGTGGCCGTTCAACGTGCCCGCTGTTGCCCAACTTCTCAAGGACGGGCTCACCTTCACTCACCCGGTCACCTTCCTGGTCGGGGACAACGGCTCGGGGAAGTCCACCCTGGTGGAGGCGATCGCCGAGAGTTTCAAGCTTGATGCGTCCGGCGGACGGCTGGCACGGCTCCGAGGACGGCCCGATCCGACCAAGACACCTCTGGGAGAGGTACTGCGCGCCGATACCACCCGCGCGGGTGCTCGGATGCTCGCCGGGCCCCGCCGGGCCAAGAAGGGGTTCTTCCTCCGGGCGGAGACGGCGTTCGACATGACCGAGAACCTGGGTGGCGTGCCTGGCTACTGGGCCGAGGACACCAGTGCCATGAGCCATGGCGAGGGTTTTCTCACCATGTTCCGGGCCATGTTCGATGCCCCGGGGTTCTACGTGATGGACGAGCCGGAGGCAGCGCTTTCCTTTACCTCCTGCCTTCAACTCGTCGGTCTGATGCACCAGTTGGGTCAGTCCGGCGCGCAGGTGATCTGTGCCACCCATTCGCCCGTCCTCGCCGGCACCCCCGGCGCCGACATTGTCGAGGTCGGCGACGAGGGATTCGGACGGGTGAAGTGGGGAGAGCTGGAACTGGTCGACCATTGGCGCCGATACCTGCACAGTCCAGACGCCTATCTGCGCCACATCGTCCAATGAACGCCACGGAATCGGGTGCCACGGACCCTGGAGAACCGGGCGCCACAGGACCTCATGTCACGGAGCAGGCCGAAGTCGCCGAGCCGGCCGAGGCCGACCGTCGATTCCGTGTCTGGATGCGGGGAAATCTGGACCACGCCGCCGCGCATTTCGGTCTCGCTCTCGCAGGCCGTCCGGTGTTCGGCTGGCGTGACCGTTCCATCAGCGCACTCGCGGAACGACGACGCGGACGTTACTGGCTACGCGTTGTGTCGGAACAGACCCAGTGGGCGCAGGGCCACGGCTGGACGGGAAACGTCGACGCCAACGACGTACACGGGGTGCCGAAACCGCGCGTGCTCGACGTGCACGAGTGGGCTGAAGGTGAGTGGCGCCGCCAGCGCGCCGAGGTGATGACGTTCGTGCCCGGCACACCGTGTTCGCCCACCGATACCGCCCGGCCGGGCCTTGACCCCTCCGAGGGCTGGTGGCAGGGCCTCAACGACGCTCTCCGTGTCCTCGCCGACACCCCCACCGAGCGCGTAAGCACCGATCAGGCCAAAGTCGACCGGCGCGTCCGGGCCGCCTTCGGCCCTGATGCCGAAATCGGGATTCAGCGTTGGGAGACCGTGCACGGCGATCTGCACTGGGCCAATCTCCTTACCCCCTTGGCCATCCTCGACTGGGAACTGTGGGGCTCGGGCCCTGCCGGTACGGACGCCGCCACGCTCTACTGCTACAGCCTGACCGCCCCCGAACTCGCCGAGAAGGTCGTTCGCCACTTCCCTGTGCTCGACACTCCCGATGGGCGCAGCGCACAGCTCTACGTCGCCGCCCGCCTGCTGCACCGCGCGGAACTCGGTGATCACCCCGAACTCGTGGCACCTGTCCGAACCCTGTCTTCGAAACTCCTGCACATGCCCGCCGACTAGGACTTGTCCGGTCGATCATGTGACTATTCCCGGCCCAGGTCGTTGATGTGGACATGGGGCGGGGTGATCTGAGTGATGCTGAGTGGGAACGGCTGCGGCCGTTCCTGCCGGTCAGCAACGGGCGTTGTGGCAGGTGGCGGGACCATCGGCAGGTGATCGACGGGATCCTGCACCGGGTCCGGACCGGTGTTCAGTGGCGTGACCTGCCCGAACGGTTCGGCCCGTGGAAGACCGTCTATGAACGGCACCGGCTGTGGTCGGGCGACGGGACATGGGAGCGTCTGCTCCAGCAGGTCCAGGCCGCCGCCGACGCGGCGGGTGAAATTGACTGGGACATCTCGGTCGACTCCACCATCGTGCGGGCGCATCAGCACGCGGCCGGCGCCCGCACCGACCCGCCGCCGGCACTCGTCTTAAAGGGGGGCGAAGTTCCAGAACACCAGGGCGAAACCGCGTGGCAGAGTCTGCACGCCCGCCTGGTGGAGGTGGTGCGGGAGGTGAGGGCCTGGGCCGCTCACGCGGCGGGTTCACCACCAAGATTCACCTGAGCGCGGACGGTTACTGCCGCCCGCTGTCCCTGATCGTCACCCCAGGTCAGCGGGCGGACTGCACTCAGTTCAAACCGGTGCTCGAGAAGATCCGCGTCCCGAAGTCCGGCCCGGGCAGGCCCCGCAGGAAGCCGGACAGCGTCGCGGCGGACAGGGCCTACAGCAACGGCCCCTGCCGCGAGTATCTGCGGCGCCGGGGTATCCGGCACACGATCCCGGAGAAGACCGACAGCCAGGCCGCCCGCCTGCGCAAAGGCTCACGTGGCGGAAGGCCACCGGGCTTCGACGAAGAGCGGTACAAGAAACGCAACACCGTCGAACGGGCCATCAACCGGCTGAAGCAGCACCGGGCGGTCGCCACGCGCTACGACAAACGCCGTTACGTCTACCTCGGCACCGCAACCGCCGCCGCCCTCACCATCTGGCTCCGAACATGATCGACCGGACAAGTCCTAGGCGCTGTCATCTCTGTCACCGCTGTCGGCGGCTCGATCATCGCGGCCCTGTGGCGCGGTTGCTGAACGGCAGGAAGTTCGACGGATCGTCCAGCCACGGGCGAGTGCCCCCGTCCCGGTCCACGCTCAGGCCGAACCGGTCGAGGTCGGGCCGTCCGTTCTCGATCCACCAGGTGAGGGCCCGCTCCACTTCGTTCCAGAGGTGGCGGGGGCCCGACTGGTACACGGTGGCGTGCGGCGTATCGGCGGCGAAGACGACGGCCGCCCATGAGCGGCTGAGGAAGTCGAAGAACCATGCCTTGGCGCCACCCGCTTCGCCCGATCCGTCCGAAGCGCCCATGTTGACGGCATGGGCGCACTCGGGCACGCACAGGCCCGTGACGAAGTACGACGTGTCGTAACGATCGCCAAGATCCGCCAGGGTGAACGGAGTTCGGGACACCTGGGCGTCGCCGGGGAACGCCTGGACGTGCTCGCGGAACAGGTCCCAGTCGAGGCGTTGATCCCGTAGCTTCATGAACTCGACCATGCGCAGGAAGGGCCCGGCGGCCCGGCCGTCCTCGTTCACGGTCAGCCGGACCAACGCGTCCTGGTTGCTGTAGTGGGTGCCCCAGGGGGCGAGGATGATCCCGCCCGGCCGCGTCTGCTCCAGCCACGCCGCCGGAAGGCGCCGTACGCCTGCCGTGACGATCACGCGGTCGTACGGTGCCCCGGCCGGCCAGCCGTCGGCGCCTTCCCCCACGACCACGCGCGGGTTGAGTTCGGCACGGGCCAACGCGTCCGAGGCGCGCGCCGCGACTGTGGCGTCGATCTCGACGCTGACCACCTGGTCGCTGCCGAGACGATGGGCGAGAAGTCCGGCGTTCCAGCCGGTACCGGTGCCCACTTCGAGCACCCGCGTACCGTCGCTCACGTCCAGGTCCCGCAGCATGGACACGACGACCGACGGCATACTCGCGGAACTGGTCCCCACGGTCCCCGGCCGGGTGCCGGTGTGCTGCCCGTCGTCCCACTGGGTGACCAACGGGATGTCCCTGTAAGCGGCAAGTTCCCAGCCGCCGGGGTCGTCGCTCCTGGACAGGGGCTCACTGCGGCCGGTCGCCATGTCGTACGCCCAGAAGAGATCGGGCAGGAACCGCGATCGCGGTACGGCCCTGAGTGTTGCCGCCCATTCGGGCGGCAGGATCCCCATGTCGAGGAGTTGCCGCGCCAGTTCATCACCGGCACGGCTCTCCCTGTCGGACCCGAGTGTCACTTTCGGTGCTGCCCATCACCGTCCGGTGATCCACCGTCCGGAGGCGGCGGTGGGGGCGGAGTCCAGGGCTGACCCGGCAGATTGTCTTTCTCGTCGTCCCCGTTATCGCTGTTCCAGCACGTCGGCCCAACTCTCATCAGTGTCTCCCCCGCGTCTTCGAACGATGTCGAGTGAGCGACAGCTATGTCAGCTCACTTGTCAGTGAAGCAGTCCGCGACCGCCGAGTTGAGGCATTGGCGAACTCTCGCCACAGCACCGCACCACCCCGCGCCAGAAGGTCTAGAAGGTGAAGACGATCTTGCCCCGGGCATGGCCCGTCTCGCTCAGCTCGTGCGCCGCCCTCCCCTCCTCGATGGTGAAGGTGGCCGCGAGCGGCACGGTGAAGCGGCCCTGTTCGGCGAGGGCGGCGGCCTCGGCCAGGCCGTGCGTCGCCGTCGGGTCCGCTCCGGGGCCCGCCGAGCGGGACAGGTGGACCCCGTACTTCTCCGCCCCCATGTCGGCGATGGTCACCACCCGGTCCGGGCTTCCGGCGAGGTTCACCAGATCGGGCAGCGAGCCGGATCCGGCGAAGTCCAGGACGGCGTCGACTCCGCCCGGTGCCAGCGCGGTGACCCGCTCGGCCAAGCCGGGGCCGTAGGTGGTCGGTGTCGCGCCCAGGCCCGTGACGAACTCGTGGTTGCGGGCGCCGGCGGTACCGATGACGGTCGCGCCGCGTGCCACCGCGAGCTGGATGGCGACCGTGCCCGCGCCGCCGGCCGCGCCCTCGATGAGCAGGGTCATGCCGGGGCCCACCTTCAGCCGGTCGAGGACACGCGTGGCGGTCTCGACGTTCCCGGCGGCGCCGCCGGCCTGCTCCCAGCTCAGCGCGTCCGGCTTCGGCGCCCAGTGCGCCAGGACGGCGTACTCGGCGGTCGCGCCGCCGTGCTTCGCGAGGTCGACCAGGCCGAAGACCGCGTCACCCGGCCGTACGTCGAAGACCCCGGCGCCGACCTCGTCGACCACACCCGCGGCGTCCACACCGAGCACATGGGGCAGGCGCAGCGGGATCATGTCGCGGAAGCGGCCCGAGCGCGTGTACCAGTCGGCGGGAGTGATGCCCGAGGCCCGTACGGCCACCCGGATCTGGCCCGGTCCGGGGTGCGGTTCGGGCACATCGGCGACCTCGAGAACGTCTGCGGGACCGTATGCGGAGAATTGGAGTGCTTTCATGGTTCGGACGCTAACGGAACACCCCGTCCGTTTAGCTAAAGTGAGAGCGGTGACGAACCAATTGCCTCACTCCCCGCGCTCCGACGCCCGGGACAACCGGGAGCGCATCCTCGCCGTGGCCCGTACGACGTTCGCCGAGCACGGGCTGGACGTGGCGATGCGCGAGATCGCGCGGCGCGCAGGGGTCGGCCCCGCGACCGTCTACCGGCACTTTCCGACCAAGGAGGCGCTGGTCACCGAGGTCTTCACCGAGCAGATGGCGACCTGCACCGCCCTCGTGGACGAGGGGCTGGCCGATCCGGACCCCTGGCGCGGCTTCTGCCGGGTGATCGAGACAGCCTGCGAGATGCACGCGCGGGACCGGGGTTTCGCCGCCGCGTTCGTCGCGGCCTTCCCGCACGCGGTCGACTTCGCCACGAACCGGGACCAGGCACTGGCCGATCTCGCCGAACTCGCCCGCCGGGCCAAGGCGGCGGGCAAGCTGCGCCCGGACTTCGTCCTGGAGGACCTGGTCATGGTGCTCATGGCCAACACCGGTATCCGGACCACCTCGCCGGCCGCGGCGGCGGCGGCCTCCCGCCGTTTCGCCGCGCTGCTTCTCCAGGGCATGCGGGCCGAGCCGGCGGCCGTCCCGCCGCTGCCCCCGGCGGTTCGGATGCCGCTGAGGGTGATGTTCTAGCGGACTCTCAGGGGCAGGGGCACTGCTGCCGTCCGGAGCCGGCTCCGGCTTCGAGCGGCGTTCGAGGCGCATCTTGACGCGACAGGCCCTGAAGGCCATGGTCATGTGACGCTGTGTATTCGTACGACTGCGGAGGCGATCATGTCGCTACTCTTCTTCGGCAAGGACCCCGACACCGATGGCGATGAATGTCCAACGGTGTGGGTGGACGACCAGAATGCCGATCTCGTACTCCAGGGATGGAAGGCCGACAGCCGAACTGAGGCAGAGTGCCTGACGGTTGGCCGTATCCCGGAGACTGAGGCGGTCATCCGTATTCCGGCACGGTTGGTGCCGCTCATCAGAGAGGCATGTGATGCCGCAGAACGTACCGAGCTTCGCTGAGATGCTGAGCGACTGCCGACGGTCCGCCGTGCACCTGGAGATGCGCGACGTGTACGGCATCGCCGCCGAGGCGGCGGAGTTCGAGGCGTGGCGGGGCGGCGACGACAGCAGTCGGCATGACCGATCGGGGCGGCGGCGGGGCTGGTTGAGTCTCGTAAGGGAGACAGTTGGCCGCGGGGTAGCGGTACGGCGTGCCCGAATCGTGTCGGAGCCGGTATCCGAGTACATCCGATTCGAGTACGAGGGGACGGCGCTGAACATCGAGGCCGGGGAGTCGGTTCGCTGGCTGCCACGACGGCAGGCGTCGGACATCACGCTGCCCGGCAATGACTTCTGGCTGTTCGACGGCCGGACCGTGCGGTTCAATCACTTCACCGGTGACGGGGCGTCCGCGGGGCCCGAGGTCACCGACGAAGCCGCAGTGGTGGCGCTCTGCGCTTCGGCGTTCGAGGCGGTGTGGCAACGAGGGATCCCGCACGACGACTTCACAACCTGACTTTCGGATCTCTGGACCTCCGTTCGTGCACACCTCACCGTCCTCCAGCGCACAGGCCGCGCGCGCGGCGCTGGCAGCACGTCTGCGAGAACTGCGGCTCGATGCCGGGTTGAGCGGCCGCGACGTAGCCACGCTGTGCGGCTGGCACCCGGCCAAGTCCTCACGTCTGGAGAACGCGAAGACGGGGCCTTCGGACGACGACATCCGAGCCTGGTGCCGCGCCTGTGGCGCGGAGGACCAGGCGGTCGATCTGGTGACCGCGAACCGTACGGCCGTGTCCATGTACGTCGAGTGGAAGCGGCTGCAACGCACGGGGCTTCGCAGGCTCCAGGAGTCGTACGTACCGTTGTACGAGCGGACACGACACTTCCGCGTCTACTCCTCCCGGGTTGTACCAGGTGTGCTCCAGACCGAGGAGTACGCCCGCGCCCTGCTGGCCAACATCGCCGCGTTCCGGGGGCTGCCCGACGATTCGGCCGAGGCCGCGGCGGCGCGCGTCGCGCGCTCTCATGTGGTCCGGGAGGGCGGGCGGCGCTTCGCTCTGATCATGGAAGAGGACGTGCTCCACTTCCGCTACGGCGGCGCCGTCGCCATGTCCACCCAACTTGCCCATCTGCTTGCCGTCATGGCGCTGCCGTCCGTCTCCTTGGGGGTCATTCCACGCACGGCCACCCGTGGCATGTGGGGACAAGAGACCTTCACCATGTTCGATGACGAGCGGGTGCACGTGGAGCTGTTGACCGCGAAGGTCACCGTGACGCAGCCCAGTGAAATCGCCACGTACGCAAGGGCGTTCGCCGAACTGGCCAAGATGGCCGTGTACGGCGACGATGCGCGGGCGCTGGTCCGAGCGGCGATCGGCACTCTCCAGTGATTCGTCTGCAATCGTCTGCAACTTCCTGGCCGTTGGCGTTCAGCCGCTTCTAGCCTCAAGAACACAACTCACAGGAGGAGATTGTCATGGGTGGACAGCACGGCGGAGGCACCGGTGACGGACAGGGCGGAAGCCAGCAGGACGACTCCAACAGCGGTGCCGGGCACGGCGGAGGCGGCTCCGACGAGGGCGGAAACACCAGCGACGGCTCCGGCCCGGCTACCGGTAAGCAGAGGAGCGATGACCACGCGTAAGGAGGAGGCGGGTCCCCAGGGGCTCGCCTCCGCGCTCGTCCGGGCGGACGCGCTGACGGACGACTGACTGCCCGCCTTCGAAGCTGTGCCCCGGGAGTTGTTCATCCCTGAACGGATCTGGCCCGGCATCGCCGACGGGACCCGCCAGAAGGCTCTGGTTTCCCGCGACGAGGATCCCGGGGCGTGGCGGGCGGCGGTGTACTCCGACATTCCTCTGACGACGCAGTGGGACGACGGACAGCATCGGGGCGACGGTCTCGGCACCCAGCCCACCAGCTCCAACTCCATGCCCCGCATGGTGTTCGCGATGCTCGCGGACCTCGGGGTACGTGACGGGGACCGGGTGCTCGAGATCGGCACGGGTACCGGGTGGAACGCAGGGCTGCTCGCGCATCGCCTCGGCGACGCGAACGTCGTCAGCGTCGAGTACGACCCCGACATCGCCCGGACGGCCCGCGAGAACCTGCGCCGCGCCCGGCTGAGTCCCCTGGTCGTGGTCGGCGACGGCCGGCTCGGGCATGCCGGGGGCGCTCCGTACACGCGGACCATCGCCACCTGCTCGGTCGGGGAGGTGCCGTACTCCTGGATCCGCCGGACGGCGGACGGTGGAATGGTCGTCGCTCCCTGGGGAACCACGTACGGCGGTGAGGCGATCGCCCGACTGACCGTCGTCGGCGGCGGGGTGGCGAGCGGCACGTTCACGCGCCCTTCCGCGTTCATGCGACTGCGGCAACAACGCACCCACCGGCCCCCGTTCGAGGCATATCTGAGAGGGAAGCCGTGGCCCGCCGACGGGGAGCGAGGCACCACGTCCCTCTCTCCCGCCGAAACCGGTAGCTGGCTCGCGCAGTTCGTCATCGGGCTTCGGGTGCCCGCCGCGTTCTGGCGGGCGGAGAGGTATGAGGGCGGCGCGTACACGCTGTGGCTCTACGGTGCCGACACCGCGTCCTGGGCCAGCGCCGACCATGTGCCGGGCGACACGGAGTTCGAGGTCGTGCAGTGCGGGCCCCGCAGGCTGTGGGACGAGGTCGAGCGGGCTTACGGATGGTGGGAGCGCCACGACCGGCCCGGCTTCGAGCGTTTCGGACTGACGGTCAGTGAGGCCGGACAGCGCGTCTGGCTCGACGATCCGGGTGACTCCTGGGCCGTCTGAGCCCGGCACGGCGACCAAGGCCCGGGTTCGACGGAGGGGTTTGCGCCGGCCGGGCGGTGGCGTTCGGCGCCCGGCCCCGTGCGATCGGCGTCGTGTCTCACCGTGCCCGTGCGGGCTCACAGAGTGCCCGAACCATGCCCGAATAGCCCGCAAACGTCGCTTGGCGCATTTCATGCCGTCGAACACGGTCGTTCATGGGTCCCACGGGGGTCGTTTGCCGTTCGGATGGTGCGCCGGGCCATGTCGGCCAAAACGTGAGAAAGGCCGGATTGGCACTGAGTCAGGCGGACACGGGGTGTAGTCATCGCAGCAAACGATCCACAAACGACCCCGGTGCGGTGCTGCAACGAGAGCGGGAAATCGTCACTGTGGAGGAGCGCCTGCCGCCGGTATGGCGAGTTCCGGTTCCGTTGACCTATCTGAGAGCACCGATCAGTTCTGACCATGTTGACAGTTGACAGATGTCTCATTCGAGAGGGCTGTACAGGCGCATGAGTGGCTATTTCACCACGGAATTCCATGAACGTCTCAGGGCCCAGGTCCGCGCATTCGCCGAGGCCGAGGTCCGTCCCCGAATACCCGAGATGGAGGCGTCCAAGGCCGTCCAGCACGAGCTGTCACAGCTCATCGCCTGGCAGGGCTGGCTGGGCGTCACCATCGATCCCGCGTACGGCGGCATGGGCGCCGGACACGTTGCCAAGACCGTCATTATTGAAGAGTTGTCGCGGGTCAGTGGAGCCATGGGTGCCATGGTGCAGGCATCCCAGCTCGGCGTCGCGAAGATCATTCACTTCGGCAGCGACAGTCAGAAGAAGACCTGGCTCCCGGAGATCGCGGCCGGCGGCTGTCTGCCGACCATCGCCGTGACCGAGGCGGGCTCGGGAGGCCACGTACTGGGCATGGAGGCGACCGCCCACCGCGACGGTGACGACTACATCCTCAACGGATCCAAGGTGTTCGTCGGCAACTCGCACGTCGGCGATCTGCACGGCGTCGTCGTGCGCACCGGGCCGGGCAGCAAGGGCCTCTCCGCCTTCCTGGTGGAGGCGGACCGCCCCGGCTTCTCGCTGGCCCCGCACCGGCCCGCCATGGGGCTGCACGGCTTCTCCTTCGGCGAGCTGATCTTCGACAACTGCCGGGTGCCCGCGGCCAATCTGCTGGGCGACGAGGGCGACGGGCTGCCCGTCGCGTACTCGTCGAGCGTCCTCTACGGGCGGGCCAACCTCACCGCCGTCGCGCTGGGCATCCACCGGGCGATCCTGGAGGAGACGGTCGCGTTCGCCACCGCCCGCCATCGCTACGGCGCGCCGCTGTCCGAACTCCCCACGATCAAGCAGAAGTTGGGGAAGATGCAGTCGGCGTTCATGACGGCGCGGCTGACGGCGTATCACGCGGTGCATCTGCTCGACCAAGGGCTCACGTGCGACGCCGAGTTGATGAACGCCAAGATGGTGAACGTCGAGTCGGCGATGGACTCCGCCCGTACCGCCATGGAGGTCCACGCGGCCATCGGCCTCTCGGCGGACCGCCCCATCGAGCGCTACACGCGCGACGCGTTCCACATCTTCGCCCCGGCCGGCACGTCCGACATCCAGCTCCAGCGGCTGGCGGAGACGGCGCTGGGCACCGCGAAGGGCGACTGGTCACGCAGACTGGCCGCCCACGCGGGTGCGGGCGCGGGAGTGGGCGTGGGAGCCGCTGTCGGCTGAACCGGGCTTCGGCGGGCGGGCGGGCGTTGTACGTACACACGTACGTACAACGCCCGCCCGGCGAGCCGGTCGCCGGACACACGGTTCAGCGCGGGCCGCCACCCGTGCGCTGGTAGATCATCCGCATCAGCTCGTCGCGGCTCTCCTTGATGAGCTGAAGGGTGTCGCGGCCCGTCTCCTTGCCACGCGGGTCCGTACCCACGAAGCAGACCGTGCCCAGCACCGTGTCCGTGCGCTCGTCGATGAGCGGGGCGCCCGCGTACGTACGGATACCGATCAGGTCCACCACCTCGTTCGAGGCGAACCGCGGATACGCGTACACGTCCGGAAGTACCAGCGCCTTACGGCGGTTGAGCACGTCCGGGCAGTACCCGTGATCCCGGGACATGATCCGGCTCACCTCGGGGGCGCCGCCCGTCTCCGGACCGCCCGCGCCCGACTGGGGGGCGGACGGCGTGTGCAGACCGGCGAAGAACTGGTGGCCGGTGATGAAGTTGACCATCGCGTACGGCGCGCCCGCCGCCTGCGCGAGCTGTGTCGCGAACGCGTCGAACTCGGCGTCGGGCATGTCCCCGATACCCAGTTCACGCAGCCGGGCCTCGCGCCCCGCCAAGTCCGCGTCGGGCGCGGGGAGATGCAGGCCCGCTTCGGTGTCGTACGTCATGAGGTGGCTCCCAGATCGCTGGAGTGCTGAAGGGGTGGTGCGGCGGGCGGGGCCTGGACGGCCCGCTCCCGCGCGCGGCGGAGCGAGACCGCGTGCGCGTAACTGACGAGTGAGACCAGTACGTGCTTCGCCGACGCCGGGTCACGCGCGTCGCAGAGCAACACCGGTACGTCAGACCTGAGTTCGAGCGCTTCGCGGACCTCTTCCGAGCTGTAGCGGTAGGCGTCGTCCGCGTCGAACTCGTTGACGGCGACGACGAAGGGCACCTCGCGGCTCTCGAAGTACTCGACGGCCGCGAAGCAGTCCAGCAGCCGTCGGGTGTCGGCCAGGACGACCGCGCCGATGGCGCCCAGCGACAGATCGTCCCAGGTGAACCAGAACCGCTGCTGTCCCGGGGTGCCGAACAGCAGCAGCACCATGTTCTGCTTCTGGAGCGTGATCCGGCCGAAGTCCAGGGCGACCGTGGTGGTGGCCTTGTTCTCTATGCCCTCCAGCCGATCGGTGCCCGTGCCGCTGCTCGCCGACGTCAGGGTCTCTTCCGTGGACAGCGGCTTGATCTCGCTGACCGATCCGATCATGGTCGTCTTGCCGACGCCGAAGCCGCCGCCGACCACGATCTTCAGCGCGATGGGATCGTCAGACGACATAGGTTCGTAGCCCCTCAAGAACTGCCTCCAGCAGATTCGGGTCTTTCGGGTCGGCCGTTCTCGTGGGCATCGCCATGATCAGCGCACCGGCGTCCAGCAGGTCGGAGAGCAGGATCTTGGCCACCTGGACCGGCTGGCCCAAGGTGGCGGCGACCTCCGCGACCGACCGCGCCTCGCCGCGGCACAGCGCGAGAGCGTGCGCCGCCTCCGGACTGAGGTAGCCCTCCGGTGCCGTGGCCCGTGCCTTGAGGAGGGACGACAGACTCATCTCGTTCGTGGGCCGCGTTCGCCCACCCGTCAGGGCGTACGGACGAACCTCGTGCTCGTCGTCGTCCACCCAGGGGGTGCCGTCTAAAGCCGCCATGATCAGTGCACCCGGTCGTCGATGGAGGATTGCCGCAGCCGCGGGGGCGTACTGAGGTGTTCGGGCACGCTCTTGACGAGCTGCCCCATCTCGAAACCGACGGCACCGAGATCGGCGCTGTCGGAGGCCAGGACACCCAGCACGGCCCCCGGGCCGGCCATGGACACGAAAAGCAGCCCGTTGTCGTGCTCGACCACCACCTGCCTGACCCTGCCGTCGGCGGGACCCTTGATGTCACGGACGCCGCCGGCCAGGGAGCACAGCGCGGTGCTGATCGCGCTCAGCTTGTCCGCCGAGTCGATGCTCAGACCGTAGGAATGCTTGCGCACTCCGTCACTGGAAGCCAGGACGGCGCCTTCGGTACCCGGCACGCGCCTGATGAAATCGGCCATCAACCAGTCCAGATCGGGCTGCTGGGCCGAAAAACCTTCGTTTGGCAAGAGAGTGACTCCGTAAGTGGTTGGGCGACCGCCGCGGGCAGCGTCAGCGTCAGCTCGTCTGGTCGGGGGGCCCCTGGGGGCCGTCTTCCGAGCTGGCGAGCCTGATGCCCGAGGCGAAACGAGCCATCAGATCCGGATTCGGGGCGACGACCTCCCGGTCGGCGTCGGCGAGCCGCGGGAACTCCGGTCCGCGGTACGTCTCGCTCCGCCGGGGGAGGATAGGCCGACGACCGGGGGAAGCGGTGGCGTCGCTGGGGGGTGAGGTCTGGGTGGATCGGGGGACCTCGGGGGGTGTGACGTCGGCAGAGCCGGTGGTGGAGCGGCCGGCACTGGATTGGCCGGAGTCGGGGTAGGCGGTGGCGGAGGGCCGGCCGCCGCCGGTGTGACCGGCGTTCGGGAGCGGGCTGGGGCTGGTGCTCTGGCTCGGGCCCTGGCTCTGGTGGGAGCCGCTGTGGGCCGTCGCGTTGAGGCCGCCGTTGAGGCCACCGTTCAGACCGCCTGCGTGTCCGCCGCCGGTGTGGCCGTTGCTCGCGCCGTACGCGGTGGGCTGCCGCTGGGGGAGCGGGACCTCACCGGTGGTGGACCCGGACCCGGACCCGGCAGAAGCCGTCGCCGTCGCGGCGGCTGCCGCCGCCGCGTGCGCCGTGGGCGAGCCGATGCGGCGTACGGGCGTCGACGTCTCACCGTGCGTCCCGCGACCGCCGCGGGAGGCGCGGGCGCCGGCCTCGGCGGGCAGGGGGCTGCGGTGGTCGGACGTCGACTGGGGGACCTGGTACGGCTGTTGGTACGGGGACTGCTGGGGTATCTGGCCCGGTACCTGGTTCGGTACCTGGCCCGGCGCCTGCTGCGGGTGGGACTGCGGGTGGGACTGGGGGTGCGACTGCGGATGCGTCCACGCCGCGCCCGACGAGGGCTCGGGGGACGGCTCCGTACGCTGCGCGTGCTCCGCCCGCCGCTCCTGCTCCGCGTCCGGCGCCGGCGCCTGCCGCTGGACGGGCGGCGGCGGGGCGGCGTCGAGCAGCGCGCTCGGCAGGACGACGATGGCCTGCGTGCCGCCGTAGATGTTGCGGCGCAGCGCGACGTCGATGTCGTGCCTGCGCGCGATCTGCGCCACCACGAACAGACCGATCCGGCCGTCCTCCAACTGCTCGCGGATGTCGAACTGGTCCGGCCTGGTGAGCAGCCGGTTCATCCGCTCCAGCTTGTCGGGCGCCATCGGCAGCCCGCGGTCGTCGATCTCGATCGCGAGACCGGCCGGGACGCGCTCGGCGCGCAGCGTCACCTGGGTCTCCGGGGCGGAGAACCGGGCCGCGTTCTCGACGAGTTCGGCCAGCAGATGGATGACCTCGGCCGCCGCGTAGCCGGGCAGCGTGCCCTCGGGCGGCTGGATGACACGTACACGCGCGTACTGCTCGATCTCGGCGACCCCCTGGCGCAGCACCGTGGGCAGCGGGACGGGCTTGTTGATACGGCGGGGGACCGCGCCGCCCATCACGGCCAGGCTCTCCACCTGGCGGCGGAACTGGGTGACGAGGTGGTCGACGCCGAACAGACCGCCGAGCAGGTCCGGGTCCTCGACCTCGCTCTCCAGATCGTCCAGCCGGGCCAGCGCGCGGTTGACCAGCGCGTGCAGGCGCTGGGCGATGTTGACGAACACGTCCACCTGCTGGCGCGCGCCCGCCTCGGCGACGGCGGCCAGCGCCTGGTGCTGCGCCAGGCGCAGGGTGTGCTCGAGATCCGCGAACGGATTGCCCTGGCCGACCGCCGGGGGCGCCGTGTCCGGGAGCTGGGGCCGCTCGCCGCGGCTGATCTGCTCCAGCAGTTGGGCGATGCTCCGCTGGCCCTCGGTGGTCACGGACTCGAACCGCTCGACCCACTGGCGGGCGGAGGTGGCGTTCGTGACCCGCTGCTCGTGCACGGCGGTGGAGACGGTGGCGGCCTTACGGGTGGCGGCGACCGTCGCGACCAGGGCGAGGACGGCGGCGGCGCCGATGACGGACCAGGTCGCCACGTCGTTCCCGACGAAGTGCCACATGGCCGCCGCGCCGGCGCCGAGCACCACGATCGAGGCCACCGGCAGCAGGACGAGAAAACGGATCCGCGAACGCAGACCCTTCTCGGTGGCCAGATTCCGGTTGGCCTTGGCGGGAGCCTGGGCGTGGCCCTGGGCCGTGTTCCCGGGGTTCTGGGTGTGCCGAGCGGAACGACCGCGCCGCCGACCGTTGCGACGGTCGGCGGGGGCGGCGTGCGGAGAGAGTTCAGGCATAAATGTCCTCGGTACGACGGGGACCGGCGGATGAAGGTGAAGGGGCCGCGCTTCGGTGCCGGCTTGGGGCTCCTGGGGCGTGGGCCGTTGAGGCGTATGCCGTCGGGGCGAATGCCGATATGGCGTGGGCCGATGTGGCGAGTGCCGGTGTGGCGTGTGCCGTTCGGGCGCGTGCCGTCGGGGTGGGGGCCGCGGGCTCACCGTCCCGGCCGCCGCCCTCGGGAGCTGCCGCGTCAGCCGGCCGATACATCCGGGCCGGCGGAGCGGGCATGAGGGAGCGGACCATGGGTTTAAGGAGCCTTCACAGACGGGCAGTTGGAACGGGACAGGCACATGCCAGCGTCATTAAGAGCCATATCAAGCTTGGTGCGTGGGCGCGTTCGCCGCCACGGCCGGAAGGGGTCGTTCAACGGTCGCTTGATCCCAGGGGCTTCACAATGTGAACCACGCAAAAGCGGCTATTGGCCCGAACGCAGAGAGTGCGTGCGCGGGGCATCACTGAGATACGACCGCCAAACGATCGATTTCGCGGTACGCGGCGATCGGTATGAGGGTCGCTCATGACGAGAACTTGAGCATGGCTTGAGGAACAACCTCTCAAAGCGCGCATCGTCATCCTCAACCCAACTCTGCCCAGTGGCAAGGCACTTCAATCCTGCGGGATCTTCACAACGCGGAGAACTGGTGAGTGCGACGGTGAATATCCGTCAGTGACGCTTGATTTGCGCGTGGTTGACCGTGACGCGGATCACTCCGAATCGAGCGCCGGTCGAGACCGACGCGAGTTTCGAGTCCGACGCGAGCTTCGAGTTCGGCACGAGGCATCGGGTCCGAGCGACGCTTCGGGTCCGGGTGGCGCTTCTGCTCCGGGTGACCCTTCGGCTCCCGGCGTCAGCGGCGCCCGAGCCGGCCCCGGCATCACTTCGGATCGAGCTCGCCGACGAAGCGCAGGACCTCGTCCAGTTGGTCCATGCTCAGCAGCCGGCTGCGCGGCCGGAGCATGCCGGAGCTGCCGTACGCACCCAACTCCTGGCAACGGCGCAGCAGCCAGGGCCAGTCGATCGCCAAATAGTCTGCCAGGGACCGCAGTCGGTGCGCCGAGGTGGGTCCCTCGATCACGCTGCGTGCGCGGGCATGGTCGATCGCCTGGGTGTACGTACGGACCTGGGAGCGCTGATCCGTAATGCCGACACGCCAAATACCGTCCGAACGCAGCCAGTTGGCCACGATCACCCGGTCGTCGGGTGCCAGGACGAATTCGTCGATCTGCGAGTACTCCTCCTCGGCACAGATCCACACGGACAGTCCGTGCATCTCCATCAGGGCGATGGTGAGAAACAGCAGGATCCGCTCGTAGGGCTCGCTCTCCTTGACGGACTTCTCCGGTATGCAGAATGCGTGCCCCGGCCGTACGGACGGATCACCGCGCCGCGCCGCCGCACGCGTGAGGTGCTCGTGCTTGTGCCGGAAGAAAAGCCACGCCGCGCCTTCCTCACCCGTCTGCTCACGCGTCCAGAAGAAAGGCGGTTCGGTCACCTCGCCGAGATGACGGTCGATGTGCAGCGCGCAGAAGTACGAGCCCAGCCAGGCCGCTCCCACCCGGGACAGCTCGGGCATCGCCGAACGTGCCACGGCCGAGCGGGGCATCGCTAAATGGCTCTCCAGCTCCTGCCGTTCACTGTCGAGAATGTGATCGTCCGCGAGGAGGCTGTCCTCCAGGTTGAGCATCGCCCACAGGACACCGAAGGTCAGATCGTCCAGCCGGTACGGCTTCGGTATCGGCAGCGTCCCGCGAGGATCGGCGTCCAACTGGTAGCGCGCGCGGGCGGAGTCGAGCACGAACAGCCCCTCGCCGCCGCTCCCGCCGAGCGAGGCGAGCAGCAGGGCCCGCCGCGCGGGCTGCACGAACGCGCGTAGATGCGGATTCTCCTCCACGGCGATCAGCACGACGTCGTCCTGGGAGGTCGCCTCGTACATCTGGACGGGCACCGCCGTACCGTCGAAGATCCGCAGACCGTCGAGATACCAGAGCCCGCCCGTGCCGGCCGCGGCCTCGGAGGGGGAGAGGGAGGAGCTGGACCACAGGGCGTCCATCGAGCGGGCGGTGGCGAGCGACGATCCGTGCGGCAGCCGCGCGGGCACCACCTCGCGGCTGGGCACGCGCTGGAGCAGCAGGTCCACCTCGACGCCGAGCATGTACGCCAGGACGGTCGCCGCGTCGCCCTGGGGGGACTGCGTACCGGCGAGCCACCGCTTGAAGGTGATGCGGGAGACGGAGACGTTGCCGACGCGGCTGTTGCCGTACTCCTTGGCGGCCCGGCGGGCGGCGAGGCTGAACTGTACGTCGAAGACGGCGAACTTGGCCCAGTTGAGCCGTTCGAGCAGCACGCGGAGCAGGGTCGGCGGGCGCTGTTCGGCGGAGCCCGCTGTGCGGTCGGGCGTGCGATCGGTGGTGCGGTCGGCCGTGCGATCGGTGGTGCGGTCGGCCGTGCGGTCGGTCGCTCTCCCGACGGGGTGTTGGACCGGGTGCCGCTCGACCGGATACTCGTTCTCGTCACGGGTCACGAGCCGAGCCCTCCTCGGGCAAACGGAACGGTGCGGTCAGATAGTCGAAGCGGAAATGCCATCCAGCGGACTCATCCTCACGGTGTTGAACGCACGGTCTCGAATGCCAATTCTGGCGTCTCGGCAGACACATGATCACTCCGAGTGCGCGCCGCTGTCCAGCAGAACCCTGGGCAGAGGATCGACGGTTAGTCAACAGTGCTTCCTATTACCGCAGTTGGGAGGTGGTGCGGATCTGCTCGGCCATCGCGGCGCCGCCCTCGCCGCTCGCGCGGTCAGTTCCGCTTCCGTGTTCTTTCGCGCTCCGTCGCGCCAGTCTCTCCACTCTCCCCGTCCGCCGTCTCAGTTCCACTTCGGCGTCACTTGGGCCAGCAGCGTCAGGACCCCGAACGCCACGATGATCACCAGCCCCGGCCGGAGCATGGCCAACTCCGTGCCGGGCGCGATCGCCGCCGTGACGACGGCGAGCCCGATGGCGCCGCCGACCTGGAGCGAGCTGTTGAGCATGCCCGCGGCGAGCCCCTGTTCCTCGTCGGGCACCCCGCTGGTGCCCGCGACCATCAGCGTCGCGATGCTGAGCGCGAAGCCCACGCCCCACAGCAGCGAGGCGGGCAGCAGGACCGTCCACAGATCCGGCTCGGGACCGACGCGCAGAAGAAGCAGATAGCTGGGCAGAAAGGCCACCAACCCGGCCAGCAGCACCTTCCGTACGCCGAATCTGTTCATGAGCGCGCCGAGCTTGGGCCCGATGACGACCACCATGAGCCCGGCCGGCAGCAGCACGAGCGCCATCTGCCACGGCCGCCAGCCCTGAAGGTCCTGCAAGTACAGGGCCAGCACGAACTGGAAGCCCATGGCACCCCCGTACAGCAGGGCGATGCTGATGTTGGCGGTCACCAACCCCCGGTTGCGGAAGATGCCGAGCCGGATCAGCGGCTCCTTCACCGTGCGCTCGATCGCCAGGAATCCGGCCAGCAGCAGCCCGGACAGGGCGATCCCGCCGACCGTGCGCCACGACGACCAGCCGGCCTCGGCAGCCGAGACCACGGAGAAGACGAGGAGCAGCATCCCGGCGAGCAGGGTGACGGCGCCGCCGATGTCGAGCCGTGGGCGTTCGGTACGGGGCGGGTCCGGCGGCAGGAAGCGCAGCGCGGCGAGCAGCAGGAGTACGGAGAGCGGGATGGGCAGGACGAAAATGGCCCGCCAGTCGAGCCCGGCGAGCAGCCCGCCGACCAGCAGCCCGCAGGAGTAGCCCGACGCCTCGAAGACGTTGAAGATCCCGAACGCCTTGTTGCGCTCCGGGCCTTCGGCGAAGGTCGTGGTGAGCAGCGACATGGCGGCCGGTGCGGCGAAGCCCGCCGCCATTCCCTTGACGAAGCGCGAGACGATCAGCGGCACCCCGTCGTCGACGAGCGCGCCGAACAGCGACACGACGGCGAAGGCGGCCATCGCGAGCACCAGCACCCGCCGTCGGCCGAACAGATCGGCGACCCGCCCGCCGAGCAGCAGGAAGCTGCCGAACGCCAGGATGTAGGCGCCGACCAGCCACTGCGCGGTGGCGGTGCTCATATGGAGGTCGTTCTGGATTTCGGGGAGGGCGACGACGATCATCGAGATGTCGAGACCGTCGAGCAGGATCACCCCGCTGAAGATCAGCAGCGAGACCCAGAGCCGGGCGGGCCAGTGCCGCGCGGGCCGGTGCCGCGAAGTGCCTGACATGAGACGTGTCCCCTCACAGTGGATGACTTGCGGTGGATGACTCGCGGTGGATGCCGCGAGCCTCACCGAGGGGCCGGGGAGCTGCCAGGTCAGCGCTGTTCCTGCTTCCGACAGGGACAGGATCAAACCGCGTGGCGGGCGTAGCGTCGTCACCATGAACGTCCGGGCATTCGACCCTCACGCCGAGATCGGCGCGTTCCTGCGCACCCGCCGCGCGCGGCTGAGTCCGCGGGACGTGGGCCTGCCGGAGTACGGGAGGTACCGGCGGGTCCCCGGCCTGCGGCGCGAGGAACTGGCGCAGCTCGCCGGGGTGTCGATGGCGTACCTCACCCGGCTCGAACAGGGCCGGGGCCACAACGTATCGGCGGAGGTCCTGGGCGCGCTCTCCCGCGCCCTGCGCCTGACGGCCGCCGAACACGAACACCTCACCCAACTGGTCAAGTGCCACCGGACGAACAGACACGCGCCGCCCCTGCCCGCGCGGGAGCGGGTGCGCCCGGCGCTGCGCCGGATGCTGACCGCCATGGACGGGGTCCCGGCGTACGTGACGGGCTGGCGCTCGGACCTGCTGGCGTGGAACGCCATGGCGGCGGCGGTCTTCGGCGACTGGGACCGACTGCCGCCGGGTGAACGGAACTGGGCCCGAATCGTCTTCCTGTCGCCGGACTCCCGCCGTCTGTTCACGGACTGGGAGACACAGGCGACCGGCGCCGTGGGCGCGCTGCGCCGGCACGCGAGCTGCCGCCCGGACGATCCGAGGCTGCTGTCACTGGTGGCTGAACTCGCCACCAGGAGCGAGGACTTCCGCCGCCTGTGGTCCCGCCACGACGTCCCGGAACACCATCACGGCACGACCCGTCTCCAGCACCCACTGGCCGGCGCCCTGACGCTGTCGTACGAAACCCTCCAACTCCCGGACGGCTCCGAGCAGACGCTCACGATCCACCACGCACCCCCCTCCTCCCCGACGTCGGACAGCCTTCGCCTGCTGACGAGTTGGGGCACGCGCACGCCCACGTCCCCGACCTGACCGGCGATACGCTCCAGGCCGCCCAGGACGCCGCGCGGTAAGGCCGTAAGGCGATAAGAGCGCGGTCGGCGGTCAGTTCGGAGCCGGGGAAGTCGTCTCGTCGGCCTTGATGTCGAAGTCGATCTGGTCTCCGTCGACCGAGGTCACCGTGACCGTGACGCCCAGGGTGCTGCCGTCGTCCGCCGTGAGCGTGCACCGCGTGGTGGTGTCGACCTTGCCGGTGAGGTCCTCGGGGCAGGTGATGTCCGGCTCCGGCTGGTTCGTCGTGGCGGCCAGCTTTTCGGCGACCGTGGTCGCCAGCTTGTCCGCGGACAGCTTCGGCGTGGACGTTCCGACCTCGACCGAGCCCGAACAGCCGACGAGGAGCGCACCGGCGGCGACGGCCGAGAGTATCGAAGTGGTCGCGGACAACCGGGCTGTGGTCATGGTGGACTCCGATGTGGGGTTCTTGGCTGGAAATGGCGGGAAATCGCGGGGAGCGGCGGCGCGCGCCCCCTCAACAGCCCTCATTTGTGCGCGATTTGTGCATGGTATGTGCAGGTCGGAGGTGGGGAGGGCGGGCCGCGTTGGCTTGGAAGCAGCCTATAGGGTGCACGAAAAGGCTCCGTGGTACGCGTGTTGAGCGTGGGACGGATGAGGCGTGAAATGCAACGGGGGTTGCCGTGGGATCTGGAAGCGGTGGCGAGCAGACACTCGCCAGCTCGGCGAGCGACAAGAAGCGCGCGGCGAGTTTCATGGCGGACGACCTGATACCGGATACCCAGGTGGCCGCCCGCATGGCGGACGGCGGGGGAGCGACGCGTCCGCTGTTCCTCGCCCCGACGGCCCCGGCGAGTCCCCTGATGAAAGCGGAGAACGGCTTGAAAGGGCTGGCCGGCTGGGCGCTGGACCAGGGTGTCTCCGACGCGCTGACCGTCTGGCAGGGGCAGGCGAGCAAGCTGGTGGGACGTCTCCAGCATGAGCTGACCGGGCTACAGGGCACGAAGACCACCCTCCAGGGCCAGGACACGGCGATAGGCGCGCAGGCGGACTCCGTACGGCTCCCCAGCAGCTTCGACGGTATGTGACGGGGGAGCGACGATGACGCTGAACTATCAGGACGTGATGACCGCCGATCTGTCCGCGCTCACGGACGTGTCCGGGGCGTGGAAGAAGATGGGCGACCGCTTCGGTGAGCTGAAGACCGCGTACGAGACGAACGTGCAGGGTGTGCTCACCAACGGCAACTGGCAGGGCGCCTCCTTCGGCGCCCAGCAGGACTACGCCGCGGCCACGGGTTTCGAGTACGGGGCGGCGAAGGCGGAGGCGCTGGCCATAGCCAGTCTTCTCACCGACGCGCACACCGAGTTGGTCCGTCTCCAGAAGGCGGTCAAGGACCTGGTCCAGGACGCCGAGGAGAAGAAGTACAAGGTCGACAGCTCCGGCAAGGCGACCTACATCGGGTACGACAACCTCTCCGGGCAGGAGAAGTACGCCCTCCAGCACGACCCCGACTACCCCCGCCTGCTGGCCCAGGCCCGGGAGAACGCGCAGAGCTGGACCGACAGCATCGCCAAGGCGGTCAAGGCCGTCGACGAGGCCGACCAGAGCGTGAAGCGGGCGCTGTCCCGCGCGACGAGCGACACGGCGCTGGACGGTTTCGGGATCGGCGGGTTCAACGCGCACGCCGAGGGCGACCTGGCGAAGGCGGGGAAGCCGGAACCCAAGGGCAAGAAGGACGAGGGATGGGTCGCCGAGGGCGAGTCCGAGGCCTCCGGCCCCGGCACCGGGACGTCGGCCACCGGGCCCAACGCCGCGGCCGGCAAGCTGGCCGAGGCCGAGGCGCATGCCGACCTCGGCCGCGCGAGCGCACAGGGCTCGCTCACCAACGGCCCGATGAAGCTCGCGGGTGAGGCCGAAGCCTATGTGGGTGCCAAGGCCGGCGTGGCCGGCGGCATCACCAACGAGGGCATCAGGGGCGAGGCCACCGCCTTCGCGGGCGCCGAGGCCTCGGCCAAGGGCACCGCCGACGCCGGCCCGGTCGGGGTGTACGGACGGGCGGAGGCCAAGGCGGGCGCCGAGGCCGGCGTCAGCGCCGGGGCCACCGTCGACGGGGTGCACGCGGGTGCGGAGGCGTTCGCCGGCGCGAAGGCCGGCGCGGGCGCGGGCGCGGACATCGGCGGCATCGGCGCGGGCGCGACGGCCGAGGGATGGGCCGGTATCGGGGCCGGGGCCGACGCGACGTTCGAGAAGGGCGCGGACGGAAAGTTCACCATCGGTACGAAGGTGGGCGTCGCGGTCGGGCTGGGCGGCCAGTTGGGCTGGGAGGTCACCGTGGATCCGGGGAAGATCGGCGACACGGCGAGCGACGCGGCCAACGCCATCGGGGACGGGGTCAACGCCATCGGCGACGGGATCAGCTCTGCGGGTGATGCAATCGGCAGCCTGTTCTGACGCACGCTCCCGCAGACCCACCGCCGTAGTAAGGAGGGCCCGAGATGCCCACGACCCTGCCCGTACCGATCGAGTTCGAACTGCCGGAAGGCTGGCGCCCCGCACCGCCGGACGAAGTCGGCGCACCGGGCGCGGCGTTCGTCGCGCTGCATCCGCACCCGGACGCCGGATTCACCGCGAACATCACGATCGACGGTGAGGTCCGGCCCGACGCGGCGACGCTGCCCGAGATCGCCCACGAGTCCGTGGAGCGCCTGAGCCAGGCCGCCACGTCGGTCGTGGTCACCGGACACCGCGAGGTCGGCTCCACGGACGCGCCCGGTTTCACCCAGACGCTGGCCGTCTCGGCCGTCGTCGGCGGCGTACCCCGCGATCTCGTCCAGTCCCAGGTGTATCTGTCCATGCTGGACGTCGCCGATCCGGGCAAACGGGCGGTGACCCGGCTGGTCCTGACGGCCACCGCGTCCCAACTCCCCGACGTCGTGGACGACTTCCAGGAGTTCGTGCGCACCGTCCGCCCGGTCACCGACCCGGCCGGGTAGGCGCGTCACTCGGAAGGGGCGGACCTCGGGTGGACCTCTGGCGGACCTTGCACCGGCAAACCGACTCCTCGTAGGTTGAGTTCATGGGACTCTTCGACAAGCTGACCGGAACCAAGCGACCCGCCGACGGTGTCGCCCCGCGCTCCGCCGCCGAGGTCCACGCGGCGCTGCTGGGTGTCAACCGCCCCGATGTCCCGTACGTCGTCCGGGACGGCCGCGAGGAGGGCGCCGACCTGGTGGCCGAGTGGCGCATCCAGGACGCGGCCTGGCGGACCTTCTTCGTCCCCCGAGGGGTGAGCCGGGTGTTCCAGGTCCGGATGCGCCTGGTCCCGGAGAAGAACGAAGTGCGCTCTCTCGACCAGGAGTACAAGGTCACCTGGGTCGGCGACACCGCCACCCTGACCATCTCGGCCGACGTCCAGCGCGGCCAGGTGCACACGGTCTCGAAGCGCTGGACGCCCGGCAGGAGCGAGGACGGCGGTGTCGAGCTGACCGAGACGTCGAGCTTCGACAGCTCCGAGCTGAAGACCCCCCTGCAAGAGACCGTCCTCGGCGCGGGATGGACGTGGCGCGGAGTGGTCACCGGCAAGTTGTGACAGGGGGCGCGGCCCGGTCGCTAGAGCTGCCGCAGCTCAGCAAGCAGGTCCTGCGGGTTGCCGCCCGGCGACTGCAAGGGTCTGCCCCCAACTCGGAGCACCCGTGTCCTGGCGCTGGACCAGCAGACCCCTGGCTGCTGCCGCCAATGAGGCGTCTGGCCGAAATTCCCCGCTGAGCGCATGGCCCAAGCGCCTGTTTCTGACTTCTGTGGCGGGTCGTCGGGCAGGACCTGGTGCTCCGGTGCCCCGATCACAGGACGAGCATGAGCTTGCCGCCGGGTCGGCGGGACCGGCTGAGCCTGGCCGCCTCCTGGATCTGATCGAGCGCGTAGGTGCGGGCGACCGATACGACGAGAACGCCTTCGCCGGCCAGCCGGGCGAACTCGTCCATCCGGTCGTAGCGCATCTCGATCTGGGTGATCCGGGTGCCCAGCTCGGCTGCGGCGGCGAAGTCCGAGATGGTGAGGACGCGGTCGGGGTCCCCGGTCAGCTCGATCAGGCTCGGCAGCGAGCCGCCGGCCGGGCCGGCCTGGTGGGCGCGGTCGATACGGCCGCCGGTCGGGACCGTGTCCAGGGCGCGGTCGATACGGCCTGCGGCCAGTGCGGCGACGCGTTCGGCCATGCCGTCGCCGTAGCCGGTCACCCGGGCGCCGATCTCTTCCAGGACTGCCGCCCGCGTCGGCCCGGCGGTGGCGATCACCCGGACACCCCGGTGCAGCGCCAGGCGCACCGCCGCCTCACCCACGGTGGAGCCCGCGCCGTGGACGAGCAGCAGCTCACCCGGCCGGACACCGAGGTCGTCGAGCGCGTGCCATGCCGTCTCGGCCGCCATCGGCAGCGCGGCGGCCTGCTCGGCGGTGACGCCCACCGGAATGTGAGCCCAGACCGCCATCAGCGCGTACTCGGCGGCCCCGGCCGTCGGGCCGTCGAAGGCCGCCGGGCCGAACACCCGGTCGCCGATCTCGACGCCGGTAACGCCCTCACCGACCGCGTCGACGGTGCCCGCGACCTCGATGCCGAGCCCGCGCGGCAGCGGCGGCAACCGGTCGGCGAGCAGGCCGTCGACCACCGCCCAGTCGCCCGGCGTCAGGCCGCACGCCCGCACGGCGATCCGGATCCGGCCGGGTCCCGGCTCCGGCTTCGGGACCTCGCGGAGCACGATCACGTCCGGGGATCCGAACCGGTCGAACTGAAGCGCCTTCATGACAGTCTCCTAGTGATGACAGCATCTGCTGTCATTAATCATAGCGGCGCGACGACAGCTTCTGCTGTCATATCCTGGCGGGCATGCCGAGATGGGAATCAGACGCACAGGGGCGGCTCGAGCGCGCGGCGCTCGAGTTGTTCGAGACGCAGGGGTTCGAGCGCACGACGGTCGCGCAGATCGCGCGCACCGCCGGTCTGACCGAGCGCTCGTTCTACCGCTACTTCCCCGACAAGCGGGAAGTCCTCTTCGCCGGCAACGAACTCGAAGCCCACCTGGCCGCCCGGGTCGAGGCGGCCGACCCCGGCCTCACGCCGATCGAGGCGCTGCTGACCGCGCTGGGGACCGCCGACGAGGTCTTTCACTCGCGCGAGTTCCTGCTACGCCGCGTCAGGGTCATCGCCACCAGCCCGGCACTGGCCGAGCGCGATCTGACCAAGCTCGCCGACATCGCCGACGCGCTGGCGCGGGCGCTCGAGCGCCGCGGCGTCGAGCCCGGCAAAGCGCGCTTCATCATCGACGTGGCGATCGCGGTCTCCCGGCGCGCCACGTCCCGCTGGCTGGCCGACCCGGACGCGACCCTCTCCGAGCTCGTCGCCCAGACCGCCGCCGAACTGCGTGAGTCGGTCGCGCCGCCGGCCCCGACGGCCGGCTGAGTCTGCCGCACGGGCGGGAGCGAAACCCAGATCTGACCCTCAGGCTCCGGCGGTCAGCACGGTGGGCGGAACCCGGTCCCCACCCGTACGGGTGACTCCCGGCGCGAACGCCAGTTCCGCAGCCTCAACGCCGTGCGCGACACGCCGACGGGTGTGCCATCACTTCGGGTGAAGCGTCCGCCATCCGGGGCAGTGAAGATCCATCCGGCTGGACACTCATGGCGACCGTTCTTCACCTTGAGTGATGGGCGGGGTGGCTTCGGTTGCTCTGCCCGCACTGCCCGACCGGTAAGGACCGACATGAACGCACTGCCCCGCGGCAGCAACCGCAGCTCCCCCGTTCTCCTGGGTCTGCTGGCGCTGCTGGCGATCCTCACGGCGTGGGCCCTGCCCTCCGCCGCCACCGCACAGGAGGGCCGGCTCAAGGGCTGGGGAGCCAACGAGAGTTACCAGCTCGGCGGCGTTGTCACCAACGCCAAGTACACCCCCGTGACCGTACCGGGGCTCACCGGCGGTGACATCCAGAGCATCTCGGCCGGCAACAGCCACAGCCTCGCCCTGCTCTCCAACGGGACCGTGGAAAGCTGGGGCCTCAACACCAGCGGACAACTCGGCATCGGCACCGTCACCAACCAGGACCAGGCGTCCACCGTCACCGGGCTGCGCGGCGTGGTCGCGATCGCGGCGGGCGCCAACCACAGCCTGGCGCTCCTCGCCGATGGCACCGTCAAGGCGTGGGGTCTCAACTCCAGCGGCCAGCTCGGCGACAACAGCGTCGCCACCCGCACCACCCCGGTCACCGTCTCCGGCCTCACCAACGTCGAGGCCATCGCCGCCGGCGGCGCCCACAGCCTGGCCGTCCTTACCGATGGCACCGTCAAGGCATGGGGCCTCAACGGCAACGGCCAGCTCGGCGACAACACCGTCACCCAGCGCAACTCACCGGTCACCGTGACCGGTCTCGCCAATGTCCGCAGCGTCGCCGCCGGCAACGTACACAGCCTCGCCCGTCTCGCCGACGGCACGGTCTGGGCCTGGGGCCGCGGTTCCGAAGGTCAGCTCGGCGACAACTCCCTGACCCAGCGCCTCACTCCGGTCAAGGTCGACGGCATCAGCTCCGCCCGTGACATCAGCGCGGGTGTCTACCACAGCGTCGCCCGGCTCGCCGACGGCACCGTCAAGACCTGGGGCTACAACGCCCAGGGCCAGCAGGGCGACGGCACCCTCACCAACCGTCCCGCCCCCATCACCCTCGACGGCGCCACCAACATCCGCGCCATCGCGGCCGGCGGCTACCACACCCTCGTCCTCGACCGTGACGGCAAGGTCAGCGCCGTGGGCTACAACAACAACGGCCAGATCGGCGACGGCACCGCCACCGACCGCACCGCCCTCACCACACCCATCAACAGCCTCAGCAGCATCTCGCTCATCGCCGCCGGCAACGCGTTCAGCCTCGCCGGATAACGACAGCACACACCGCACCGACGCCGGGCCGGAAGCCGCGAACACACCGGCGGCCGGCCCGGAGTTGGCGCGTGCCGCGCCGGATCAGAGGTCGAATTCGTCCGGCGAGATGCCGACCGCGAAGCAGGCTTCGCGCACCACGGCGCGTTCCGACTTGTCGAAGTCGCCGTCGGCGCCGCCGATGACGATGCCGATCTGGATGACGGCTCGGGCCTCGGTCGGTTTCTTGGCGACCTTGCCGATGGTCTGGAGAACGCCGACCTTCCCGAAGTCGAAGTCGGCCGTCAACTGCTGGCAGTAGTCGTCGAAGCGGCGTTGCAGATCGGCGGCGGGGAAATTCTGGAGTACGTCGTTGCCCATGATGAGAGCGGCGACGCGCTGACGCTCGGAGGCGTCGATAGAGCCGTCGGCCGCGGCGACAAGGGCGCACATGGCCATGCTCGCGTCGCGGAATCCCCCGCTCTTGAGGTCGTTCTTCTTCGCGTTGAGCTGTGTCTGCATGGTTGACGCGGATTCTTTGATGCGGTCCCACAGTGCCATGTGTGCGCTCCTGTCTTTCGGTGGGCGGGGGGAAGCGGGGGGAAGTGGGGGAAGGGAGAGCGGTGCGTCAGAGGTGCGAGGCGACGGCGGGCATCAGGTCCTGGAAGGTGCGGCCGTCGGCGGGGGCGCCGATGGCCGTCATCTGCCAACCGGCGCCGGAGCGTTGCACTTTGGCCATGATCTGCGCGGTGTGGCGTCCGCCTCCGGTCAGGGTGTAGCGCGCCAGTTCCTGCCCGGTCGTCTCGTCGACCAGACGGCAGAAGGCGTTGTCGACCTCTTCGAAGGTCTGGCCGGTGAACGAGTTGACGGTGAACACGATCTGGTCGACGTGTACGGGGACGCGTTGCAGGTCCACGACGATCGACTCGTCGTCCCCGCCCTGCCCGGCGCCGCCCACCCGGTTGTCGCCGGTGTGCCGCACCGATCCGTCGTCGCTGGTCAGGTGCTGGAAGAAGACGACGTCCTGGGCGTCTTTGCCGGCGAAGAGGACGGCCGAGGCGTCCAGGTCGATCTCGCGGGCGGTCAGGCGGGCGAGGAAGCCCTTGCGGGGCGCGGACTTCCAGCCGAGTCCCATCCGTACGACGGTGAGTTCACCGCCGCCGGATTTGGTGAGGCTGATCTGCTGGCCCTTGGAAAGATTGACGGTCACGAGTCATTCCGTTCTCGGCGGGGGTGGGGGGGGGTGGGGGCAGCCGGGCAGCCGGGCAGTCGGGCAGTCGGGCTGCTCAGAGGTTGACGCCGAAGTCCTTGACGATGCCGCTCAAGCCGGAGGCGTAGCCCTGCCCGACCGCGCGGAATTTCCACTCCGCGCCGTGCCGGTACAGCTCGCCGAAGACCATCGCGGTCTCGGTGGAAGCGTCTTCGCTGAGGTCGTAGCGCGCTATCTCGGCCCCGCCCGCCTGGTTGACGACGCGGATGTACGCGTTGCGTACCTGGCCGAAGCTCTGGCCCCGGGTGTCCGCGTCGTGGATCGACACGGGGAAGACGATCTTCGCGACGTTCGCGGGTACGGCGGCGAGGTCGACCTTCACGGTCTCGTCGTCGCCCTCGCCCTCGCCGGTGAGGTTGTCGCCGGTGTGCTCGACGGTGCCGTCCGGGCTGCGGAGGTTGTTGTAGAAGACGAAGTGCTGGTCGGAGAGCACCTTGCCGGCCTGGTCGCAGAGCAGCGCGCTCGCGTCCAGGTCGTGGTCGGCCCCGGTGGTGGTCCTGACGTCCCACCCGAGGCCGACAAGGACCGCGGCCAGGCCGGGGGCCTCCTTGCTCAGCGAGACATTTCCGCCCTTGCCGAGGCTCACACCCATCGCGTTTCCCGCTCTCCACTCGTCGTGTCCCGGACGGCGACCGTCCGGAGGCTCTGTGCCGGTCTCTGAAGGCCGGTCTCTGAAATCTACAACACTGTAGAGATGGAATGGTGCGGGATTCGCCGCGATCGGCGAGAGTGGACGGCTGGGCCGAGGAAGGGGGTCACATCGTGGCCGCAGAGCATGACGATCACGGGCGGACGCCGCGCGCCCGGAGGCGGGGCCAGGGGGAGCTCGAAGCGATGGTGCTGTCGGCGCTGGGGGACGCCACCACCCCGGTCCCTGTGGGCTGGGTTCAGCGGCGGCTCGGGGAGGACCTCTCGTACAGCACGGTCATCACGATCCTGACCCGTCTGCACGAGAAGGGTGCCGTGACGCGCACCGGTCCCGGGCGGCCCGTCCTGTGGCAGTCGCTCGCGGTGGACGAGGCCGATCTCACCGCGCTGAGCATGCGCCGGCTGCTCGACCGGCAGGACAACCGCGACGCGGTTCTGTCCAGCTTCGTCTCGGCGCTGTCCTCCGACGACGAGGACCTGCTGAGGTCCCTGCTGAACGACGCCGGACCCGGTTCGCCCGCCGCGCCGGCAGCAGAACCCGCCGCGCCGGCGCCCGAACCCGCCGCGGCGACGGCCGAACCCGCCGCGCAGGCGCCCGAACCCGCCGAACCGGACGAATGATCCATGGGCGTCTTCGTCTTTCTGCCCCTGGTGCTTCCGCTGACCGCGCTGCCCATCGCGCGCCTCGCCGAGCGGCATCTGCACCCGCGTCGCGCGGCCCGCCTGCTGACGACCGTCGCGGCGATCCTCGCCTCGTGCAGCACGCTGTGCCTGGGGCTGCTGGTGGTCGTCGGCACCGCGCAACTCCCCGGCAATCCGCTGCCCGACGGCTGGTCGGACCCGGAGGTACGGGAGGCCGTGCCGCACGACCAGTTCTTCGGCAAGGCGGCCATCGTCGCGCTGGTGCTGGTGGCGGCGGCATGCGTTCGCCTCGTCCGGCGCCATCACCGTTTCCGCGTGCTCGCGCATCGCGCGCTCGATTCCTCCCCGGCCCGGTCCGACGTCGCGGTCCTGCGTGATACGTCCCCGTACGCGTACGCGCTGCCGGGCGCTCCGGGCCGGATCGTGGTGTCCACCGGCATGCTGGCGTGCCTCGACCCGGCGGAGCGCGAGGCGCTGCTCGCGCACGAGCGCGCGCATCTCGCGGGCCGCCATCACCGCCTGCTGCTCGCGGTCCGGCTGGCGGGCTGCGCGAATCCGTTGCTGCGTCCGCTGATGTCCGCCGTCACCTACAGCACCGAACGCTGGGCGGACGAGGAGGCCGCCCGGGTCACGGGCGACCGGCGGACGACCGCCCGCGCCGTGGGCAAGGCGGCGCTCGTCTCCCGGCATGCCGCCGTGCCGCCCCTGCCCGCCTTCGCGGCCGGGCCCGTCCCGCGCAGGGTGGCCGCGCTCCTGGGCCCCGTACCTCCGGACCGGCGCTGGCCGCCGGCGCTGACCCCGACCGGCATCGCCGCCTATGTCGCGGCGGCGGGTACGGCGCTGTCCGCGCTCTCCGCGCTCAACGCGGCGGTCGCACTCTTCCTCGTACTCAAGGCGGCGACCCCTCTGTAGCCCCTGTTCCCTGTTCCCTGTAGCCGCGAGAGGCCGACGACGAACCCTCCTCTACAGATATGTAGAGTTCCGTGAGGGGTGCGGTGCCGCACCGGACTCGGAAGGATCGGCATGGGTGGGGAACGCAGAAGGCCGCGGGGGCGCGCCGCACGGGACGCGGGCGCGGGCGCGGAGCGGTCCGCGCGACTCACCCGGCCCGGCCGGATTCTCGTACGCGGCGGCGCCGTGCTGGCCGTTCTGCTGCTGGCCGCCGGCGGTGCCGGTCTCTGGGCGTACCAGAGTCTGGACGGGAACATCCACTCCGCGGACATCGACGGCAAGCTCGGCGACGACCGGCCCGCCAACGCCGGCCCCGGATCGAAGAACATCCTGGTGGTCGGCTCGGACTCGCGCGACGGCGACAACGGCGAGTACGGCAAGGGCCTGACCACCATGCAGTCGGACACCCTGATGGTCATGCATGTGGCCGCCGACCGGAAATGGGCCACCGTGGTGTCCCTGCCCCGCGATTCGTGGGTCCGGATACCCGCCTGCGACCGAGGCGACGGCACCACGTCGACGGCCCACCACTTCAAGATCAACGAGGCGTTCGCGGTCGGCGGCACCGGCGGTGAGGTGGCCGGGGCGGCGGCCTGCACCATCAAGACGGTCGAGGAGAACACCGGCCTGCGCATCGACCACTTCATGTCGGTCGACTTCCAGGGGTTCAAGGGCATGGTGAACGCCCTGGACGGCATAGAGGTGTGTCCCGAGACGGCGATCCACGACACGAAGGCACATCTGGACCTGGCCGCGGGGTGCCAGACGGTCAAGGGCGAGAAGGCGCTCGGCTACGTCAGAACCCGCTACAGCGTCGGCGACGGGTCCGACATCGGCCGCATAGGCCGTCAGCAGGAGTTCATGGAGGCGCTCGCGGCCAAGGCGCAGACGAAACTGACCAGTCCGACGGCCCTGTACGGCTTCCTCGACTCGGCGACCGATTCGCTCACCACGGACAAGGAACTGGCCGGCATCAAGCCCCTCACGGCCCTCGCCTCCGAACTCAAGGGAATCCCGGACGACCGGCTGACCTTCCTGACCGTGCCCAACTACCCGCGCGAGGCCGACGTCCCCACCGACAAGGCGAATGTGGTCTGGCAGTACCCGCAGGCCGCCGACCTGTTCGCGTCGCTGGCCAAGGACCGCGAAGTCGACAAGAAGTCGGTCGAGGCCGCCGGGAAGAACCCGCTCCACGCGGCGGCGGTCCGGGTCCGCGTACTCAACGGAACGGGCCGGGCGGGCGAGGCGGCGAAGGTCGCGGAACTCCTGCGCGCGGCCGGCTTCACCGTCGTGGGGACGGGCAACGCGCCCGAGGGCACCGGCGATACGTCGGTCACGTTCCCCGGCGGGCTGGAGCTTCAGGCGCGTGCCCTCGCCTCGCGGCTGCCCGGAACGACGGCGTCCAAGGACACGGAAGCCACGGAAGCCACCGAAGGTGAAGTGACCCTGACGGTCGGCGGCGATTTCGACGGTGTCCGCTGAATCCGATCACATACGTCCACGGGCCGGCCGACCACCGACCCGACCCGACAGAGACCCGACAGAGAGCTGTGTTCCCGTCATGGATGAACGATGAGCGCCGTACTCCTGCTGCTTCTGGCCCTGGCACTCACTCTCGCCTGCGCCGTCTTCGTGGCCGCCGAATTCGCCCTGACCACCGTCGAACGCGGCGAGTTGGAGCGCGCCGGCAGGCCGGGGAGCGGGGTGCCGGCAGCGCCCTGAAGGCCGCGAAACGGCTGACCTTCCAACTGTCCGGTGCCCAACTGGGCATCACCGTGACCTCGTTGGTGATCGGCATGCTGGCGGAGCCGTCCCTGGCCGTACTGCTGCGCGGCCCGCTGGAGGCCACCGGCCTGCCCTCGGGCGCGGTCTCCACCGTCGCCACCCTGCTCGGCGTCGCGCTGTCCACCGTGATGCTCATGGTGATCGGCGAACTCGTGCCGAAGAACTGGGCCATCTCCAGTCCGCTGGCCGTCGCGAAGGTGGTGGCGGCCCCTCAGCGAGGTTTCACCGCCTGCTTCGCCCCGCTGATCCGGCACCTCAACAACACCGCGAACCGCCTCGTACGCCGCATCGGCCTGGAGCCCGCCGAGGAGCTGGCCTCGGCCCGTACGCCGGAGGAACTCGTCGCCCTCGTACGGCACTCCGCCCGCGAGGGCGCCATCGAGAAGGACTCCGCGGAACTGTTCGTCCGCACACTCCACCTGGGCGAGCTGACCGCCGAGAACGTCATGACGCCGCGCGTCGACATGCGGGTCCTTCACACCCACGCCACCGCCGCCGACGTGGCGAACCTGGCCGTCGCGACCGGATTCTCCTCATTCCCCGTCCACCGCGACAGCCTGGACGAGATCGTGGGCACCGTACACATCCGTGATGTGCTGGCGCTGGATGAGACGGTACGGGGCGGCACCCCGGTCACGGCACTGGTGAGCGAGCCGCTGCGCGTACCCGACTCCCTGCCCGTGGACCGGCTGCTGCGGCAACTGAGGCGCGGCCGCACGATGGCCGTCGTCATCGACGAGTACGGCGGTACCGCGGGCATCGCCACGGTGGAGGACATCGTGGAGGAGGTCATCGGCGAAGTCCGCGACGAGCACGACCTCCACGAGAACCCCGACCTGGTGGAGCGTGCGCCCGCCGAGGACGGACGTGCCGTATGGGAGGCGGACGGCGGCCTCCGCCTGGACGAACTCGAACGCATCGGGTTCCAGGCGCCCCGGGGCTCCTACGAGACCCTCGCCGGACTGATCGCCGACCGCCTGGAACGTATCCCCACCCTCCAGGACCGGCTCGACGTCCAGGGCTGGCAGCTCGCCGTACTCCACATCGAGCACCACCGCGCGGACCGGGTCCGTATCACCGCCCCCCAGCCGCCCCCGGCTTCACCGAACGACACGGAGCCGTCATGACAGCCCTTCAGCTAGCCATCGGTGCCTTCACCCTTTTCACCAACGCCTTCTTCGTCGGAGCCGAGTTCGCCCTGATCTCCGTACGGCGCAGCCAGATCGAGCCGGCCGCTCTCCAGGGCAACGGGAGGGCCAGGAACACCCTGTGGGGGCTGGAGCACATGTCGGCGGCCATGGCCACCGCCCAGCTCGGCATCACCATCTCCTCCCTCGTACTCGGCGCCGTGGCGGAGCCGGCCATCGCCCATCTCCTCGAGCCGCCGTTCGAGTCCATCGGCGTGCCCGACGGCCTGGTCCATCCCATCGCCTTCGTGATCGCGCTGACCCTGGCCACCTATCTGCACATGCTGATCGGCGAGATGATCCCGAAGAACATCGCGCTCGCAGCCCCGGCACGGACCGCGCTGATCCTGGCCCCGGCACTGGTCGCCCTGACCCGTGCCCTGCGACCGGTCATCTTCGGCGTCAACGCCTTCGCGAACGTGCTGCTGCGGCTGATGAAGGTCGAGCCGAAGGACGAGGTCGCCTCGGTCTTCACCGACGACGAACTCGTACGGATGGTCAAGGGCTCCAGCGACGCCGGCCTGATCGACCCGGCCGACGGGGAACGGCTGCGCGACGCGCTGGAGCTGGGCACCCGGCCCGTCGGTGAGGTGATGGTGCCCCTCGGCGCGACGGTCACGGTCCGGCACGACATCACACCGCGCGGGCTGGAACGTGCCGCGGCCACGTCGGGATTCTCCCGTCTGCCGGTCACCGGGCCACGGGGCGAGGTACGGGGGTACCTGCACATCAAGGACACCCTCGGGGTGGTGGAACGCGATCTGCCCCTGGCACCCGCCGCCCTGCGCCCGGTCGTCGGCGTCGGGATCGACACACCGCTCGACGACGCCATGACCGCGATGCGATCCGCCGGAACCCACCTGGCGGCCGTGTCCGGCGACAAGGGCACCGTCCTCGGCTTCGTCACCATGGAAGACCTGCTGGAAGAACTCGTCGGTCCCGCGACGAGCGACACGACGAGCGACACGACGAGCGACATCTGAGCGCCCGCACGAGCCCTGGAATCCGCCCCCGAGGGAAGAGGGCGACATCACGATGCCCGAACGGACCGCTCACTTACGCCGGTCCGACGGGGCGACGGGGCGCGGGTGAGGACTACGAGCGTGGCGTGGCGTTGTCCGGAGGGGCGGTGGGGCGCGGGTCGGACGCCTCGCCGGGGACGACTCGAATGACGCGGGGAGCTGTGCCGTCCTCGGACGCCACGTGGCCCACGGCCGGCGAAGTCCGGTCGGATTTCATCGCCTTGGCTTCGCTCTTGAGGATGCGTGCCGACTTCCCGGCGGAACGGGCCAGTTCGGGAAGTTTCTTGGCGCCGAAGATCAATATGACGACGATGAGGATGATGGCGATCTCGCTGATGCCGAACATGGGTATCTGTGCTCTCCCTGTAGTGGGTGGCAGTGCTCTGGCGAGGGGCGGAGCTGGGGCGGCGCGATCGAAATCTACAGGACTGTAGAGATGAGTGGCAGGGGGCGTTGTCGTCGGGTGAGAGGGTCCGTTGCCCTCAGTGGGGGGCGGACAGGCCGGTGACGATGATGTCGGCCACTGTTTCCGCGTGGCGTCGTACGTCGTCCGCTCCCGCCGGCTGGGGAGCGCCGAGGAGCGCGGATTCGACGGGGCTGGCGTAGAGGGCGCCGCTGCCCTGGACCACCAGGTAGTGGAGGGTGGTGTAGGGCACGGGGCGGATCCGTCCGGCGGCGATGAGCCGGTTCAGGCGGCGTTCGAGCGGCAGGCGCAGGGGGCCGATGACGTACTCGAAGAGGTAGTGCATGCGGGGGCTTTCGATGGCCCCTTCGTGGGTCATGATGCGCACCAGTTCGGGGTGTGCCGCCGAGAACACGACCTGGTGAATGATCCCCTGGCGCAGGACGTCGAGGTCGTCAAGGTTGGGGTCTTCGGCGAGCCGACGCCAGGAACTCTTCGTCCGGGACAGCACGTGCTCCATCGCCGCGAACCACAGCTCTTCCTTGGACCCGTAGCGGGCGGTGAGCAGAGCGTGACTCACTCCGAGGCGCCGGCTCAGTTCCCGGACGGATGTGCCGTCGTACCCGTTCTCGGCGAAGGCGGCGAGGGCGCCCCGCAGCAGCAGGGAGTGGTCAACTTCCTGGCCCGTCGCCGGGCGGCCCATTCGCCTGGCGGGGGACGGCTCGGTCACGTCGTAAGCCTCCGTCGGTGGCCCAACGAGTCCTGGTTCGTCGTCGCCAATCTGAACTCCGGCGGGCAGCGCATCGGGCTCCAGGTCCACTTCCTGGTCCAACGCCTCCCCGCCGGCACCGACATGGCGCAACTCAACGTGGTCGTCGTGAACGAGAGCATCGGCACCTCGCGCGTCGCGGAGTACATCCACCCCCTCGACCAGGTGCAGGTGGGCACGGACCGTTTCAGCCTGAGCACCCCCGAGCTGACGTGGACCGGCGACCGCGACGGCTACACGCTGAGCGTCAAGGGCGACGACGTGCGCATCGACCTCACAGCGACTTCGTCCGGCCCGCCTCTGCTGATGAACGGCCAGGGACAGATGCTCTTCCTCGCGCTCACCGCGGTCCATCCCGACGGCACGCACGTCGTCGCGCCGACGATGCTGCCGGTCGAGGCCACGGACGCATGGACCAGCCCTCGCACCGGCCGTAGCTACCCGACCCGATGCGTTGTGCGCGCCCCGCAGATCGGCACCGAGCTGATCATCGAAGTCCCGTACAAGGAACAGGAGATCGTGTCCAAGGAGCCCTCCCTGACCAAGTACGAGGGCGCGGCCACGGTGACCGGTACGTACCTGGGTCAGCGGGTGACCGGCCACGCCTACCTCGAACTCGTCGGCGACTGGTCCTAGGTTGACGCCACACCCCAGGACAACCGGGGCACGCGGACCCAGTTGGTGCGAACCTGCCCGACCGCCCACGCAAACGGCCCCGGACGAGGAGTCCGAGGCCGAGCAGAACGCCTTCCCGGGAGAGAAACCCCAGGTCAGGGCGGCAATGCGTTGTGCCCCCGGCAGGATTCGAACCTGCGGCACCCGCTTTAGGAGTGGGATCGAATCCTTGCCGGGTGGTGCCCGGCGCTGCCGCGCGGTGCTGTTTCCCCTGGTCAGAACTGCGCGGCGAGCCACTTGATCCGGCTCATGCCGCCCTGTATCAGCTCGCCCAGGCCGGAGTCTACACCGAGGACGATGTCCGCAAGGTCGCCGAGCTGTGGGTGACCCGGAAGGGCAACAACGCGCTCTCGGCGGCGATCAGTCCGGCGCAGCACGACTTCCGGCGCCGCTACGCGCGGGCGATCGAGGAAGAGGACAAGGTCACGCTCAACGCGCTCGACCTCTTCCGCAAAGACGTCTCCACCTACGTACGCCTCTATGACTTCATGTCGCAGATCGTCGACTACGGCGACCCCTACATGGAGATGCTCTCGATCTTCCTGCGCCTGCTGGAGAAGGTCATCGCCGAGTCCGCCTGGACGGCCGACGTCGACCTCTCCGACGTGGTGCTGGTCGGGGTCAAGCACGGCAAGGCGATCGCGGTCGACATCTCGCTCGTGGGTGACGGGCAGCTGAAGGGCATCAGCGCCGCCGGCACGGGCACGAAGAAGGATCCGAAGTACGTCGCGCTCCAGGTCGTCATAGCCAAGATGAACGACCTCTTCGGCGCCGAATCGTTCGCCGAGTCCCAGGTCCGGGAGTTCGTGCAGGGGCTCGTCCAGCGGTTGCTCGCCGACCCGAATCTGATCAACCAGACCAGGGTGAACTCCAAGAAGCAGTTCGTGGAGTCACCAGACTTCCAAGCAGCAGTTTCGGAGGCGGTCGCAGACAACCAGGACGCCCACAACACGATGGCTGACTACTTCTTCACCGACGGGCCAGCTATCAACTCGATCATCGTCGCCCTCGCGGATGCCTTCTACGAAGCAGCGCTCGATCAGCAAGTGGATTCTTAGATACGGCAGCACGCATGTCCCGCCCCCAGCAGATGAAGGGTTGCCCCCAACACGCTTTCCAAATGTTCGTCCGGGGGTTCGGGGGCGTACGGGAACGTCCTGACCTGCGGTGCAGTCGGGGCGAGCGGGGTTTCTGAACAGCCCCGGACGTACGCGAATGAGACCAGAACTGAGACCGCGGTTCGTTCCGGAGGCGAGGCAGGGATCGTCGAATCAGCCCCTGGTCACCAGAGGCGTAGGGCTTCCGGCAAGGGATAGCGTGCTGCCAGATTGGGCCACCGCACTCCGTCGAAGGGCGGGATATTGGCGATCTACAACACAGCAGTCAGCTCTGGAGACGGCCACCACGGCGGAGCGTGGGCCACAGGAGCGGGCAACGGTTCGGGGCACAGCTGATCGCTCACGTCCTGGTTGAACAGCACATGCGGCCCGCGCCGCCATGAGTGAGTCGAGGGATCCGCTGGACAGGCCCACCCAGGGGTGGGCCACGACGAGCGGCATGGCGCCCCAAGTGCGGCGCGTAGTCAGCGCCTTCCCGGCGGCCAATCTGTCTTGACCAGCAGCCGCTATCTGATCTCGGCCTCCAGGTCGAGCGCCTCCTCCTCGACTGCGAGGTAGGTATCTGAGGTCGCCGCCTCCAGGAATCCCTCCTCCCTGGGGAGGGCGAGGCGCGGAGCCAAATCGATGAGGTGCATCCAGGAGCCGCTGCCTCCCATCGTGAAACCGTCCCGTACGGACCGGAGTTGGTCGTCCCGCTGTTCCTCTCGGACTTCTCGCACGTACTCCTGGACCTCGGCGATCCTTTCCACGTATGCGCGATCGCTCATCTGTCGTTCGGGCAGCCGCGCGACGGCGCCCTCCGTGGGCTGAACTTCGCGGGGTAGTCCCTCCAGATATTTGGGCCGCTCTTCCCGGACCCGGGCGACGACGCGACGCTCCGCGTCGGCCAGCGCACGGCACGCGCTGTATAGGCGCCGGGACATCCCGAGCATGAGATCTGTTCCCGGCAGTCGTCCCGCCAGCATGTCCAGGCCGTTCTGTTGCCTGATGGCCTCGTCCCCGGCATCCGGCGCGACGCGGCGGCGCAGCTCGGTCGTCGCGCGGTCGCTCTCCAGCAGTCGGATCAGGTCCCCTCGCGCTGCTACTGGTCCTTCCTCGGGCCTGCCGACAGCCGTGATGCGTAAACTGTCACGGGGTAGCGATGCCAGCGCCAGATACGTCAGCATGCGCGACCGAGCGAGATTCAGGAGCGCTTCGTCGTCCTGTTCCAGCGTCTCCTCATCCGTGCTGTCCGCAGAGGCGTCACCGGGACTTCCGGCCATCGGGGCGTCACCGGGGCCTCCGCCCGTCGGGCCGCCACCGGGACTTCCGGCCGTCGGGGCGCCCTTGACATCGATCATCATGAACAGGCGCCGCTCCAAGCTGGTGCCGCACAGCACCTTCTGGTGCGGAACGGGCACAAGGGCACCGACATTCAGCTGCTTAGCTCCCGTGACTCGGCGACCCAGGCCGAGCCGACGGCCCCCTTTCGCCTCGACCAGCCAGAGCTCGGACGTCGCCCGATGCGTGCCGAACAGGTCCGGCAGACTGGATGTCTTGGCCCAGCCGGGCGCCGCACCCTGCGGTATCGCGCTCTCAGCGTGCGTGGTGGGACCGAGCCCCATCATCCGGCAAGCCCACTCCGCCATCGTCATGCCGACTTGGTAACCGAAGGCGGTACGAGTCGAACTTTCCGTTCCGTGGGAGTAGACGACGCTGGGTATGACCTCGTGCCCAGCACGGACAAGGTAGGCCGAGAGGGGGGAACGGCGCGCCATGATCTCTCGACGTGCGAGACGGGGGGTGGCGGCGATCCAGGGGCCGATGTCCCGTCCTACGGTGGTCGTGGCGTCGAGGAGGGCACGCCACGTCGTCCCGACCAGATACGCGCCGTCTGCAGGGATACCAGTGCACTTGGGCCAGGGCTGGTGGGCCGAGGCAACCTGTGCAGGGGAGGGCCGTGGCGCCGGGGTCAGCGGGGAGCTGCGGTAGAGAAACACGGGGACGTCGAAGGCGTCGGGCGCGGATATCGGGGTGTCCACGGTCCCAGCCCAGGCAGGCGGCTGCATGCGCCCACTGTGCCACTGGCTCGCGCGGCATCCTGTGGCGGGGCCGCGCGCAATGACCGCTGTGTCGTGTTCTACGGATGAACGATCCGCACGTTCCCAGGGAGCTGGTCGAGAAAGTGACCCGTTCCAGGATCAGTGGAGGCGAGGGAGCACGTGCTGATCTGTACGTCGGAGACTGTGCCGGGCGGAACTTGGGCACGTACCAACCCGTGAACGGAGCAATGGCGAAGTGGGCACGCGCGGTGGCCGAGGCGGAGTTGAGTGAGCCGCTTCCCCGTCGATGGGCGCACTCGCAAGGGGTTGCTCAGCGCGCGGCCGAAGTGGCTGGGGTTCTGGAGGACGACGCGGAGCTGCTGATCTCTGCGGCCGTCTTGCACGATGTGGGCTACGCCCCGCGGCTGGCCGTCACCGGATTTCATCCGCTGGATGGCGCTCGGTTTCTTCGTGACATCCATGCTGCGGATGAACGGCTGGTTCGCTTGGTGGCGAACCATTCGCTGGCGTTGCTGGAAGCTGAGGAGCGCGGGTTGCGGGACGTGCTGGAGGCCGAGTTTCCGCTGCTCGACGACCAGCGCCTTGTGGACGCCCTCGTCTACTGCGATATGACGACCACGCCCGATGGCGCGGTCACTTCTGTCGATGCTCGGCTGGCCGAGATCACCGCCCGTTACGGCTCCGACAGCCTGGTGGGGCGATTCATCCGTCGGGCGGCGCCGGAGATCCTCGCCGCTGTTGGGCGGGTGGAATCGGCGTTGGCGGCTCAGCCCAGGTAGGGGTATGTGCCGGCGAGGTAGTCGCCGATCTGTTGGCGCATGCTGGGGTGGATGTCGTACTGGTCCAGGTCGGATGGCTGGATGTAACGGACGCCGTCCGCTTCGTCGTTGACGGTGGGTTCGCCGCCCACGGGATGGCCGATGTAGGTGTTCTCGTACTGCTGGCGGATCTCGCCGTCGGTGTAGGCGACGATGTGGTTGGGGTTCGTGTAGACCCCCAAGAACCCTGTGATCTCGGCGATGATGCCGGTCTCTTCCTCGCATTCGCGCACCGCGCATTGTGCCGCTGTCTCGCCGATGTCCTGGGCGCCACCCGGCAGGGCCCATTGGCCTGTGTCACGACGGCGCTGGAGCAGGATGGCGCCGCGGTCGTCGACGACGAGCAGGTTGTTGGCGGGAATGAGCGTGTTCGCCTTGGGGGCCTTGGGGTCGTTGTAGTACTCAGTCCTGCCCATGTGGCGGGGGCCCCTCCTGATTTGGCGTCCAGGGCCGCGCGGTGGCCCAGACAGCGTCGAAACTCTGAGCGTAGTTGTCGAACCACCCGGCAGCGTCAGCTCGCTTGAGATGGAGCAGAGGGTTGGCACTGGCCGGCTGACCCCAGACATGCGGGTTGACCAGAAGGTCGTCGTCATAGCGGAACAGGGAGGCGTACAGCGTGGTGTCGTGCAATCTGACCTCACAGCCCGCCTCGGACAATAAGGGCCGGTAGTAGGTCAGGGAGGCGCGGATCTTGGCGGCGAGCGTGTCGCCGATGCCCTCTTCGTGGCCGCGGATGGCCACAGCCCGGCCGCTCGAATCGCCGAAGCAGAGCCGTACTCGCACCCCGTTTGCCGCCCGCTCGGCAAGCATCTTGGCGACGTGGGGGTTGGACTGGGCGACGAAGGTGCCGGAGAAGACGAGGACACTGATCTGCTCCTGGGCCCCCTCCAGCAGCGAGAGCCACATGTCCCGTGGAACGCTCGCCCGGTTCTGGTGGGTCCCGACCAGCTCCGAGCCTGACCCGGAACTGGGCTGTCCGGCAGTCGGCACGGGGGCCGGCCAAAGGAATAGCTCCTCCACCCGCAAGTGCTGGGCGGCGCGGAATCGGTGGCGCGGATGGGGAACGCGTCCACCGAGCCACCGGCCGACGGTCTTGGGGTCTACCTCGCAGACTTCAGCGAGTGACTCCGGCGAGACGCCGCGCTGAGCAAGTACGGAGTGCAGTCGCTCGTTCACAGAGGCTATACAAGCCGAGGCGGTCAGGAGCGGGCAAGGACGTTACGGGACGTTCATCAGGAGCCGAAGCTCCGACCAGGGTATTTACGCTGGTCGTATGGAGCTCATCGTCCTGTGGGACATCGACCACACGCTCATTGAGAACGCCGGAGTGAGCAAGGAGATCTACGCGGCTGCCTTCGCGGCGCTGGCGGGAACCGATCCGGCGGAACCGGCGCGAACGGAGGGCCGTACAGATCGCCTGATCATGCGCGACATGTTCCAGCGCAACGGTCTGGCCGAGCCAGGCTGGGGCGCTGTCGAGGCTGCTCTCGCCGGCGCGGGGGAGGAGCGTCTTCACGATCTCAGCCGGCGCGGAACGGCCCTGCCCGGCGTGCGTGACGTCTTGAAGGAATCCTCGGCACACGATGGCTGGGTGTCCTCGGTTCTCACCGGCAATATCGCGGCCAACGCACGCGTGAAGGTAGCGGCCTTCGGCCTTGACCCCCTGCTGGAACTGTCGGTTGGCGCTTACGGGGCCGACGCCCTCCAGCGTCCGGGCTTGGTGGCTGTTGCCCGCGAGCGTGCCCAACGCCTGCGGGGCGTACGGGATGACGTCCCTGTCGTGCTCGTAGGAGATACCCCGAGGGATGTTGAAGCCGCGCTTGCCACGAGCTCCGGGATCATCGCGGTCGCCTCCGGTGTCCACCGTGCCGAAGAGCTGGCCGCTGCCGGCGCCCAGGTGGTGCTACCGGACTTGACGGACACCGCGCGTGTTCTCGAGATCCTGGAGACCTTCTCGGCGCACTGAAAACGTCCCAGGACGTCCCCGTGGCGTCCGGATACGCGGTGATGCGGTCCTTCCTCATTCCGCGAGCATCAGGTCTTCCACCAGGCAACTGCCCCAAGGAGACCCACGTGATCGGGGAAGTCACCGGGATCCGCAGGATCCGGATGCTGTACCTGCAGCTTTTGTATCGCTGCAACTTCGAATGCCTGCACTGTTTCCATGGCAAGAGGCTCCAGTACGCCGATGCCTTCACCGCAGACGAGGCGATCAACCTCCTCACGCTCATGCGTGAGCAATACGGCACTGAGGCTGTCACGCTGCTCGGCGGCGAGCCGTTCGTCTACAAGGACCTCGCCCAGGTCGTCCGGTGCGCCAAGCAGGAACTGGGCATGCGGGTCGAGATCTGCACCAACGGCTATCGGATCGAGCGCCGGCTCACCGAGATCGCTCCCGATCTGGACCTGCTGCGGATATCGCTGGAGGGCATCGGCTCGGCCAACGACCTCATTCGCAAGTTCGGGAGCTACCGCAGCGCGCTGGGCGCACTCGACGTCGCCCGGGGACTCGGTGTCCGCACCGGTGCGACCCTGACGGTCACCGCTCGCAGCATCGACGAGGTGCTGCCTCTGGCGGGCATCCTGCAGCACTATGGGGTCGAGCAGTTGAAGCTCCATTGCCTGCGGCCGGTCGGCAACGCGGCAGATCACCCCGAACTCCTCGTCACCGATTCCGCCGCCTACATCCGCCTTCGTGAACAGCTCAAGACCTCCGAGCTGACCATCGAAGTGATCGTCGACGAGGACTTGTCCGAGCACGGCGCCCCGGAGACCTGCGCGCCCGCAGTCGGCCCGGCGCAGATCGAGCGGATCGAGGCCGATCCGCGCGGCGCACTCACCATGTCCTGCAAGGCGGTTGGCCAAGACTCGCACGCCTTCTGGTACGACAAACTCGCTGACCACATCACCCATCGACCCTCCGCCGGCGACGAACTCACCCTCGCGGTACCGGATGTGGTGTACGGGCGTGTCTGACCAGGCATCGTTCGAGAGTCTCGAAGGACTCCGCGGCACTGGCAAGTCGACCCTCGCGCCCATGCTCGCAGCAGCCCGCGGGGCCGTGCTGGTCCCCACCGTGCCGCCGAGCTATCAAGCACTGCGGCACGAGGTGGACCTCCGGGGGAATGTCGACGCCCGGATGTCCTTCTACCTCTCGGCCTTGTTCAGTGCGGCTGACCGTATTGAGCGGTACCTGTCCGTCGGCACCCCCGTCGTCGTGGAGAGCTACTTCGCCTTCTGCCTGGCCAATCCTCGCCATCAACGCCCAAGGAGAGCAGCCCAGTGCGGACACCGAGCATGTGGCGGCACACCCTCACCTTCTTCCCACAGTTCCTCGCCGCTCTGAAGGAGCGCGCAGAGCCTGACTCCACCGTTACGGTCATCGGCGCGAGCGACGGCAGGCTCATCCTGCCGCCGGTCTCCGCCGGCTATCGCGTCGTCGCCATCGAACGCGATCCGATCGCCCTTCACGGCGGCGAAGTCCAACTTCCGGGTGACAACACCGGCCATGCGATGGGGCTGATCGAGCGGCTGAGGCTCGAAGGGCTCAACGACCAAGTGCAGGTTGTAGAGGAGGACTTCCTCGTATCCGAGCCCTTGAGCACAATCAGTGACGCGGTCTGGACGAGCTGTTCATGGCATTACGGTGCCAACCACCATCGCCCTCTTGGCGAGTTCGTCGACCGTATGCAGCGCCTGGTCCGGCCCGGTGGTTTGTTCGGTGCGGAGTTCATGATGCCCATCGAGCTGCGCCATCACATGGTTGAGCACTACACGTCGCCTGAGAGGCTCCGGCGCTACTTCATGGGGGACTGGGACGTCCTGCTCACCCTGCGGACAGACGAGTTCGCCGAGCGGGCCCACGTCGGGCAATTGCAGGACCATACCCACCGCATGGGCCTTTTCCTTGCCGCCCGTGCGTGCACCCCCTCCTAGAGACACAGGGAGGAAGGACACATGAAGCACGAGTACGAGGCGAAGTTCCTCGCCGTCGACGTAGCCGACCTCCAGGCCAGGCTGACTGCCCTCGGCGCAATCCGAGCGTTCCCGCGTACCCTCCTCACCCGCAAAATCTTCGAGAACGACGCCCTTGACGGTGGCGCCTGGATCCGTCTGAGGGACGAGGCCACTCGATCCACGCTCACGTTGAAGCAGGTCACCGACCCCACCACCATCGACGGCACCACCGAGGTCGAGACCGAGGTCTCGGATCTGCACGCCATGGCCGAGATCCTCCGTACGATCGGCCTGCGCGAGGTCCGCTACCAGGAGAACTACCGCGAGGAGTGGCGCCTGGGCGAGGTCGCCTTCGACTTCGACACCTGGCCGGACCTCCCCACGTTCATCGAGATCGAAGGACCCGACGAGGCATCAATCCGGCAGGCAGCGCCTCTGCTCGACCTCGACTATGCGAAAGCCCGGTTCGGCAGCGTCGACGAGATCTACAAGAGCGAATCCGGTCGCGACATCCTGGCCGAGCCCACCCTCCTTTTTGCCGACGCCCATAAGAAGGGGCAGGCCCGGATGGCCGTCCAGGGCGAATGACCTTGAGGGCCGACCCGTGCATGTTGAACTGACCCTGACGCCCCGGTTGATACCTGGGATCGCCGCATTCGCCCGAGGTGGCCTGCCGGCACCCGCGGACACCGACGACGGCAACAGGTGGGTAGACGGATACTGCTGGCTCTACTGCGGCCAGGAATGGACCCGTGTCCTGTGGATCGGTCCCGTGAGCGTGGCCGGTGCCCCGGCTGCCATGTACGCCTGCGGCCCCTGCATCCGGGAACTGCACGACCAGGTCTGGCAATCCATCCTTCTCCACGATGAGCCGACTCGGTCGTCGCAACCCGCTGGTCCCTCCGAATCGGGGTCGTCCGCCGGACGACGCGGAGGCAGGCACCGGGCGCCAGGCCGATTCCTGCGCCGTCGCTGAGCGCCGCCTCCGACACGACGATGAGCCGGCTCATCATTCCCGCCGCCGTGCGTACACCACTTGAGCCGCGGCCCCCGACCGCAGTACCAGCACCTCCGCACGCCACGGACTCCCCGCCACACCGGCGGGAGATAGGTAGAGGAAGGAGTACGAAGTGGGAGACAAGACACCCTCCGTCGAGGAGGGCCTGGTGGTCGCCGTGGAAGTCCTCGCGAGCGTCCACGACCGCCACGACAGCAACGCCTCCGACCCGGGGCAGGGCGGCTCGGGTGACGGCCCCTGGCCCGGGGGTGACGGGCTGAACCACGCGGCGTAGCCGCCAGTTCTCTGGCGGAGGGACCACGCGCACGCGGTCCCTCCGCCTCCCACATCCGATCCGGCACAAGGAAGGGAACAGCTCATGGAGCATCGATTGGTTCGTGCCGTCGAAGAGGCACTTGGGTGGGATGGTCCAAGCCCGCTCGGTAAGGCGTTCGTCCGGGGAAGCATCAAGGACCCCGAGGTCCTGGCACGGCTGCTCACGCCTCCGCGCGTGCTCGACATGGTCATGCGCCGGAGCCTCGCCAACCCCCAGTTCCGTTTCTTCAAAGGTGGTGAGGAACTGCACCCGGACGCGTACCTCGACCGTCAGGTCACACCCCGGGGGCAGGCGATTCCGATGGTGGACATGCGCCGTTTGGGCAGCCTGCTGCGCGAGGGCGCGACGCTGGTTCTGGACCAGTCGAACGTCTTCGATCCCACGATGGAGGCGGCCTGCCGGGCAATGCAGTGGTGGTCCCGGGAGCACGTCCAGGCGAACGTCTACCTGACCACGAACGACGCGTCCGGCTTCGACCTGCACTGGGACGACCACGACGTCCTCATCGTGCAGTTGGCCGGCGAGAAGCAGTGGGAGGTACGCGGTACCTCCCGGCCCGTGCCCATGTTCCGAGATGCCGAGCGGAACAACACACCCAGCGAAGAGATCGTGTGGACCGGCACCATGAAGGCCGGCGACGTGATGCACATCCCCCGCGGCTACTGGCACGCGGCCACCCGCGTGGGCCAGGGCGGCGGCCACAGCACCCATGTGACCTTCGGCTTCGCCAAGCGCACCGGGGTGAGCTGGCTGACCTGGCTCGCCGACTGGTCCCGCCAGGAGGAGGTGTTCCGCCACGACCTTGACCGATGGGGCAGCCCCGACGAACAACAGGCCCAGCGCTCGCTGCTGGCCACCGAGGCATTTCACCTCGTCGACGCCCGCGACCCGGCGGAGTTCCTCATGCTGCGCGAGCAGGATGCTTCTCCCGGCAGGCACGTTCCCTTCCTGGAGATCTTCGGTCCTCTAAGGGCCGTGGCGTGTGTCAGCGAGTTCCCACCCCTGATCAGCGAGGTCGGGGAGACCGTTGTCGTGGTGGCAGCCGGCAAGAAGCTCACGTTCGCGGCCAGGGCACTGCCGGGGCTCCGCATGCTCCTGAGCGGCCACCCCGTCCAACTGGACGAGGCCGCCCACGCGCTGGGCGCCGAGGTGGAGGCACTGGCGAAGATCCTGGTGGAGGAGGAGCTGTGCGCGAGTCTGACCCCCGAATTGTTCTTGGGCTACACCGATCTCGTTACGAGCGCCGGATCCTGACCAGCGCGCTGGAACTCGGTATCGACGCGATCGACACCAGCTTCAACTACCGTGGTTTCTCGGCCCACTCCGCCCTTTCGGAGGTCGCAAGCGATCTCCTTCCCCGCTTCACGCTCTCCACCAAGGTCGGCTTCTTCCCGGCCGCCGGACAGGCCGAGCACTCCCTCGACCCCGGCCGACTCAGGGAAGCCATGGAGCAGACGAACCGCGACCTGGGCCGCGCGCCGGACCTGGTATTCCTGCACAACCCCGAGCGCTCTCTCACCGGCTCGCCGGACGCCGAGCAGGATGCCCTGCACATGGCGTGCGCGGCCCTGGAGGCAGCCGCGGCAGCGGGGTTGTGCGGAGCCTGGGGCATCTCCTCCTGGGATCCCCGCCGGCTGCCTGAACTGGCGGTCGGCACCACGCCCAGGCCCGATGTGCTCATGGTCCGCGGGGGCCTCCTCGCAGGGATCGAGGTCCTGGAAGCGTCCGAATCCCTGGCAGCCCGATGGGACCTCGGCACGGACCAACTGTGGGCTATGAGCCCGTTCGGCGGCAGGGCCACAGACCCGCTGTGGGGCAATCTCGACCCACAGGTGTTCATCCAGGAGTCTGATGACGCCCTCTCGTCCCTACAGTCCGCGTTCCGCGCCGCGTACTGGCTACCGAGAGTGGGAAGGGTCGCCGTCGGTACGGATAACCCGTCCCACCTGCGTGAACTGATCGATGCCCTGCGGTACGAGGCTGACATCGGGAACGTCCGTATGTACCGGCGGCTCCTCCGCCAACGGGCAGGCCGTCAGCCCCTCTGAAGGTCGTCCGCGACTCGTGCCGCCATGTCGCGTGCCGGTTCGAGGCGAGGGTCCTCGGGGTGAGCGTCCGGGGCCAGGATCTTCGCGCAGACGAACAAGGTCATCAGCTTGCCGTCCCGGCTCTCCAGGTCGTGGCGCCGTTCGTGGCGGACGCGCTCGGCCAACGCCGGGACGGCGAGCGAGTTCCCCCACAGCGAGGCCGCGTCCAGACCTTGAGGGGCCATGCCCCAGTCCTCCCAGTCGAACAGACAGAACCGCGGTCCGGTCAGGTTCGCCCAGTTGAGGTCGGCGTGTGCCGGCCGCCACTGGCGCAACGCCGTGTCGGCGCCGACGCGAAGGAACCGCTGGATCGCCTCCGTAACACCGCTCTGGGTGATTGTGACGGTGTCCGGGGTGGCCACGCGCCTCGTGTGCTGGACGGCCAGTGCGTCCAGCGACGCGTTCAGCGCCTGCCACCAGTCGTCCGGCAGGTCGGGGTCGGCGGCAAGAACGCTGCTGCCGATCGGCGCTCCTGGCAGGAGGTCCATCTCGTCGGCCCGCCACATCACGGCGTCATCGGGCTCACGCCAAGCCGTGCCCCGGTGCCACCGGGGCTTGGCCACCCCATCCAGCAGGGCAGCGCATTCGATTCCGTTCCAGCCCTGGCCACCGATCTTCTCGAAACGGCGCCGCTCGATCCGCACCCACGTACCACGGTCCGTACGCGCACCGAGCGAGCGCCGTTTACGTACCAGCGTCCCCCGATCCAGCGAAGTCTGGAAGCCACGCTCAACCTCGTTGAGTACGTCATCGACCGGCTCAACTCGCAGGTCGACGTGGGGTGTAGCGGACAGAGAAGACGGCACTGGACCTCCTTGGCGACGGAACGACGCTAGCAACAAACCAGGCACGCGAATCCCAGAAGAAGCGGAGGCAACGCAGCCGAGAGCCGATGAGCCACCAGGCATCGTCGCGGCCATCGTCCGCAACCCAGCAAGCCACATGACCGACTCAGGGATAGCGCGAAACGGCTGAAGCCCATCGGTCGAGTTATGAAACGCGCTGCTCGCCGACGCGCGGGTGCCTGTGCGCCGCGTTGGGCTGACCGGAAAGCTATTACTTTCAGTGATCATTTGCATACCTGGTGTCAGTGGCGCGTGCTCTCATACAACCTTCTGGCGATACGCCAACGACAGGGAACAAAAGGGGAGTTACTTCATGGCGGCACAGGTGAAGGTGCACGTTCGGGGCGGCACCGCTTCTACCGCTCCTGTTGCGTTGGGCGGGGTCCGATGAGCCGCCGCCCGGTACGGCGCAGGTATCGGCGTCGTCCGGTCCGCCGTTCCAGGAAGCAGGACGAGCAGGTTGCCCTGCTGGTGGCCGCAGTCGTGGCGGTCGGCCTGGTCGCCGCCGTCGTGCAATGGCTCCTCGCGCACTGGTGGGTTCTCATCTTCGCCGTCTTGATCGCCGCCGGCGCGGCCGGCCTCTGGCTCCAGCAGGCGCGGCAGCGCGCCGAGTGGGAACGCGTACGCGCCCGGGCCCTGCGGTTGCGCATCGCCGAGCTTGACTCGCTGGATCACCGTGCGTTCGAGTTCGCCATACGGGACCTGATGCGCCGGGACGGTTGCGAAGCCGAGCAGCTTGGCGGTGCCGGCGACAACGCTTGCGACGTACGGGCGACCGACCCGGTCGGCCGGGTCTGGGCCATCCAGTGCAAGCACCGCCGAGACGGGGACCACGGGTCGGCAGTCGGCGTCGGTGTGCTGCAGCAGGTCAATGGCACCGCACGGCAGATCCACGGGGCGGATATCGCGGTCGTGCTCACCAACGGCCGCTTCTCGTCGAAGGCCGTCCCCTGGGGCAGAGAGCACCGTATCCATCTCGTCGACCGCCGCGTACTTGGCGAGTGGGCCGCAGGGTCTCGGCCGCTGTGGGATCTGCTGGACCGCATCCCGCCGCCACGCCGCCCGACGGCCCTGTCGTGACCCCGTGGAACAGGGGAACGGGTGCGACGGGGTACCCGCGGGCCCCGTATCCGGATCCTGCGGAGACCAAGCCCTCAGACGAGAGCTCTGTCGTCAGCCACTGGTAACTGGACCACTGCGTCGCCCAGTTCGGGCGACACCGAAAGACAGGCCGTTCATACCTGATGGGAGGACTGACCGGGTGATTCTGACGATCAACGTGGCTCTTCTGCTGGCTGTCGTCATCGTTCTGCGACTGCGTCGGCGTACACAGTCCCGAAGCCGGAGGGACGAGAAGCTGACCGTGCTTATCGTGATGGTGTTCGGCGTGCTGATCGCCCCGACGAGCTTTGGCCAGGGCGTCCTGAACGTCGTGGGCCAACTCGCGGACAGCGTCACACAGTCCGGCAGTCCGTGAGTTCCTCGGTACCCGTCCTACGGCGAATGTCTCACCAATCCTTCGGCCGGGATTCCCTGGCCTCACGGTCCACCGTGCACTCACGGCCAGAGTCTTGCGCAGCAGTGGCGCCAGGTCTCTCCGATGATTGAACAGGCGTGGGTCGCCGAGGAGGGGGATGCAGGCGGCGATGGCCGCTTCGCGTACATGCGGATCGGGGTCGTTGAGACAGTCGGAGACCGCAGCGAAGATCGCGGGGCGGATTTCACGGATCTGGACGAACGGCGGGTAGTCCTCGGGCGGGAATCCATAGTGTCGGCTGGTCGCTTCGGCTTCGTCGGTGACCTCGTCGGTGACCTCGTCGGTGACCTCGTTGGCGGCCGAGTCCAGCCAGTCCAGCAGTTCCGCGCGCAACGGACCCGGAATGGTGCGGGGTGTTGCGCCGACGGGCACAGCGGTACGCGGGTCGGTGAGGATGCCGGCCACGTAGAGAGCGGCCGGTGCTGTCGCGGAGTACAGGGTGCACTGATGCAGCACCGCGTGGTCGAGGTGATCCAGAGCCCTTGAGCGGACACCTTGGTCGGCTTGGGGGCATGTCGCACAGCTCCCCATCTCTGCCCGCAGCCCCATGTGTGCCATATGTGTGCCGCGAGTACGAAGGCCCTCCCGCCCGAAGGACGGAAGGGCCTCTGACCAGGCGTTTTACTGTGCCCCCGGCAGGATTCGAACCTGCGGCACCCGCTTTAGGAGAGCGGTGCTCTATCCCCTGAGCTACGGAGGCGGGCGAAGTCCCAGGTTGGACCTGAAACAGCGTAGCGGATTCGGCGTCCCGAGGTGGTCGCCGGGGTGATGCTCGGGCTTGGCTCGTTCCGTGGGGTGGTGATGACCTGGGTGTTTGGTCGATTCTGGGCGTTACGTGGATCGGGCCGTTCCGTCGTGGGCTTCGAGCGTGAGGATGTCGTCGGCGTGGTGTGCGACGAGGGTGAGGTCGTGGGTGACCAGGACGACGGCCAGGCCATGGGTCGTCCGTAGGTCCCGCAGCAGTGCCATGACGTCGGCTGCGGTGTCCGTGTCGAGGGCGGAGGTGACTTCGTCGCACAGCAGGACGTCGGGTTCGGCGGCCAGGGCGCGGGCGATGGAGACCCGTTGGCGCTGGCCGCCGGAGAGTTCGTGGGGGTAGCGGGTGGCGAAGTCCGCGGGGAGGTTGACGGCGGTCAGGAGTTCCGCGACCCGGGCCGTCCGGTGGGCGGTGGGCAGGGCGAGGTGGAGTTTCAGGGGGCGGCTGAGGGTGGCGCCCACCGTGCGGGCGGGGTTGAGGGCGCCGAGTGGGTTCTGGGGGACCAGTTGGATGCGGCGGCGCTGGTCGCGGGTGCGGTGCCGGTGGGTGGCGGTGAGTGGGCTGCCGTGCAGGGTGAGGGTTCCGCCGGTGGGTGGGTGGAGCCCCACGAGGGTGTGCACCAGTGTGGTCTTGCCGCAGCCCGAGGGGCCGACGACCGCGGTCAGGGCGCCGGGGCGTATGTCGAGGTCGAGGTCCGCGAGCACCTGGCGGCGGCCGGAGCCTGTTCCGACGTGGGCGGTGAGGGAACGCGCGGTCAAAGCAGCGCCGCCCGCGCGGACTTGGTGGCGCGGGTGGGGGGCGGAGTCCTCCTGGGCGGGTGTACGGGGGGTGGCCGGGCCGAGGGTGAGGGCGAGGGTGTCGTCGGCGCAGCGGGCCACGAACTCCGGGTCGTGGCTGGCGAGCGCGATCGCGATTCCCTGGTGGTCCGCGAGGGCGCGCAGGAGGTCGGCGATCTCGTCGCGCAGCGCCGCGTCGAGTCCGGCGGTGGGCTCGTCGAGGAGCAGGATGTCGGGGCGGCGGGCGAGGGCGCGGGCCAGGGCGACGCGGCGTTGCTGGCCGCCGGACAGGGCGGCGGGGCGGCGGCGTTCCAGTTGTTCGTCGGTGGGGAGCCGGACCTGTTCGAGGAGGCCGAGCAGGGCCGTACGGGATTTGTCCGCGGCTGTCTCGGTGATCAGGCGGCCGGTCCTCATCCGGGGGTTGAGGCCGGAGGCGGGGTCCTGGCCGAGGTAGGCGAGGTTTTCGCGGCGAAGACGGCGCAGGCGTTCGGGGGCCAGGGCGAGGATGTCGTGCCCGAGGACGGTGACGGTTCCGGCGGTGACGGCCGCGCCCGGTGGTACGGCGCCGACGAGCGTGCGCAGCAGGGTCGTCTTGCCCGCGCCGGAGGGGCCGGTGATGGCGTGGACGCGGCCTCGTTCGAGGGTGAGGGTGGCGTGGTCGAGCAGGGGGGTGCCGTCGGGGAGCGTGATGGTCAGCGCGGTGGCGCGGGCGGCTGCGGCGGTGTGGCTCACAGGGGTGTCTCCGGGGTGGGCCGGGCGGGCGCGAGTGCTTCGGCGGCGAGGTTGACGCTGATGGCGAGCAGGCCGATGGCCAGACAGGGTGCGGCGACGGCCCAGGGGTTGAGCAGGATGCCGGGGGCGTTCTCGCGGATCATCAGGGCCCAGTCCGCTTCGGGGGGCTGGGGCCCGAGTTGGAGGAAGGCGGCGACGGAGACGATGTAGACGCCTTCGACGAAACGCAGCCCGAACAGCGCGAGCAGTGTGGAGCGGAGGTTGGGCAGCACTTCGCGGGCCATCAGGTACCAGAGCCGTTCGCCCCCGGCGGAGGCGGTTTCGACGTACCCGGCGGCGGCGATGGGCGCGGCGGCGGCTGCCACGACCCGTACGGCGTACGGGACGCCGAGGACGGTCGCGGCCAGCCCGACGGCGAGGCGACCGCCGGAGGGCCAGGCCAGGGCGATGAGCATGATGCCCAGGACGGACGGCAGCAGGATGGCGAGATCCGCGGCGCGTTCGACCCAGCGGCCGAGGCGCGGGCGCAGTGCGGCGAGGATGCCGAGCGCGGTGGCGGCGGCCGTGACGGCCAGGGCGACGGCCAGGGCTGTGGCGATCAGGGGGGCGCCGCCGGACAGCAGCCGGCTCAGTACGTCGCGGCCGAGCAGGTCCCCGCCGAGCGCGGCGGTCTCGTCCGCCGGGCCGTACGGGGCGGTCAGGGGCCGGTCGATGGCGTGGGGTGCCAGCAGGGGGCCGGCCAGCGCGAGGACAAGGAGTAGCAGTGCGGGCAGTGCGCGGGACAACACCCTTGCTCTGGACGGTTTCTGACGTGCTGTCAGAGGTGTGGCGGTCATCGGTCCGTTCCCAGGATGCGCTCGCGTACGAAGTCGGCCAGGAGCAGAAGGGTGCTGATCGCCGCGCCGGTGGCGACGACGACTCCGGCGACCAGCGGGGTGTCCCGGTCGGCGATGGCGCCGGCGAGGACCGCTCCGACGCCGGGGTAGTTGAACAGGGTCTCCACGACGACCGCCCCGCCCACCAGCATGCCCGCGGAGGTGGCGGTGGAGACCGCGACGGCGGGCAGGGCGCCGGGCAGCATGTGGTGGGTGAGGACGCGGTGGCGGGGCAGGCCGTCGATGATCGCGGCCTGGACGTGCGGGAGGCCGGCCTGGTCGGCGAGCGCCCCTCGTACGATCCGGGTGTTCCAGCCGATCTGGGGGATCGCGAGTGCCAGCAGGGGCAGCACCAGCATGTTCCATGAGGCGGGCGCGCCGTCGGGGCCGGTGAGGGTGACGGCCGGGAGCCAGCCGGCCCACTGGGAGAACACCAGCAACAGGGCGACGGAGACCACGAATTCGGGCAGGGCGAAGGCGGCCGTCGAGGTGGTGGCGACGGCCCGGTCCACCCGGCCGCCGGGGCGCAGGGCGGCCCAACTGCCCAGCGCGAGCGCCCCGATGATGCTCAGCGCGAGGGCGAGGGAGCCCAGCAGCAGGGTGTTCGGGAAGGGCCCGGACAGCACCGAGGTGACGGGCTGCCCGTGTGCGGTGGTGCCGAGGTCGCCGGTGGGCAGGCCGCTGATCCAGTCCCAGAACCGTTCCGCCACCGGCCGGTCGAGACCGAGCGCCGCCCGCCGCAGCGCCATGTCGGCCGCGCTCTCGCCGCGTTCGGAGGTGGCGTCGGCCGCGTCGCCCGGCAGGAGTTCGATCGCGGCGAAGACCGCGGCGGGCAGCAGAGCGAGCATGCCCAGCCGGCGGACCACGAGCCGGGCGGCCCGGCCCGCGCCGGAGACGACGCGGGCCGGGCGGGGGACAGGGCGGGCCGGGCGGGCCGGGCGAGGCGGACCGGGCGGGCCGGAGCGGTCCTTCGTAACGTCGTCGTCGTCGGCGGCGGCCGGGATCAACGGGCCAGCCAGGTCTTCTCAAGCTGGACGCGACCGTAACCGGGCAGCTTGGGCAGATCGCGTACGGCGGTCCCCGCGAGGTCGATGCCGTCGGCCATGCCCCACAGCAGATACCCGGACTTGGCGAACTCGATCTCCTGCAACCGGTGCAGCGCCTCGCTCCGCCCGGACTCCTCGGCGTGCCCGATCGCCTCGCGGTAGGCCGCGTCGAACGTGGGCTCCTGCCAGCCCGCCTCGTTCTGCCCGGCCTCGGAGACCATGGTCTTGGAGGCGAAGAAGATCACGGAGTCGTTGGTGCCCCAGTACGAGGTGTACAGCGGTGCCTTGAGCCAGGTGTCGTCCCAGAAGACCTTCGAGTCCTGCTTCACGACCTTGATCTTCACCCCGGCTTCGCGGACCTGGGTGGCGAACAGCGTCGCGGACTCCGCGAGACCGGAGATGTCCTCGCTGGTGAGCAGGTCGTACGTCTTGGCTGTGTCGAACCCGGCCTCGGCGAGCAGTTCCTTGGCCTTGGCGAGGTCGCGCCCGCGCTGCGGGATGTCCTTGGCGAACTTCGGGTCGCCGGTCCCCAGGATGTCGTTGGCGACGGTGCCGTAGCCGGACAGGACCTGCTTGACCATGGCGTCGCGGTCCACCGCGAGCCGCAGGGCCTCGCGTACCCGCTCGTCCGCGAACGGGCCGTCGGCGGTGCGCATGACGATGGGCATCGCCATGTCGTTGGGCCTGCGCAGGATCTGGATGTCCTCGCGGTTCTCGGCGGTACGGGCCGCGACGGCGCCCACGTTGGAGGCGACGTCGATCTGGCCGGCCAGCAGGGCGTTCGACATCGCCTGCGGGCTCTCGAAGATGAGTACCTCGATGGCGTCCAGCAGCACCTTGCCGCCGTACCAGTCGTCGTTGCGGACCAGACGGGCGTTGCCGTCGCGGAACCAGTCGAGTGTGAAGGGGCCGGTGCCCGGTGCGTCGGCGAGCTGGTCGTCCTTGGTGTCCTTCTTCAGTACGAAGGTGGTCAGCCGGGTGAGCAGCGGCAGTTCGGCGTTGGCGTAGTCGGAGACCAGGACCACCGTCCTGGCGTCATCGGCGGTGATGCCCTCGGGCTTGATGCCCGGCAGGCGGGAGGCGCCGGCGGGGGTGGCCCGCAGCCGTTTCAGCGACCAGACGACGTCCTCGGCGGTGACCGGGGTGCCGTCGTGGAACTTCGCGCCGTCGGCTATGACGAAACGCCAGGTCTTGAGGTCTTCGGAGGACGTCCAGCTCGCGGCGAGCCTCGGCGCGGTGTTGGTCTTGTCGCCGGGCACCGTCAGGGTGTCGTGGACGAGGCTGAGGATCAGGTAGTCGCTCTCGTTGGACTGCGTGCCGTGCGGGTCACGGGTGACCGAGGACGCCTTGCCCAGCGCGCCGACCTTCAACGTGCCGCCGCTGCGGGGTTGTTGGGAGGCACCGGAGGCGCCGCCGCCCTTCGAGCCGTCCGATCCACCACCGCAGGCCGCGAGCGTACCGGCCGCACCGATCCCGGCTCCGGCCCACAGCAACTGTCGTCTGGTGACGCCCACGTCGTCCTCGTTTCCGGAAGCAGAGAATTTACTTAGGTTTACCTATCCTAATTTTCCGCGCTTTCACAACCCGCCCGGCGTAGGCATCAAGGCGGGCCGCCGCTTTCGAAGGGTCCTCAACTCGCCTACCGGCGTGGGGAGGTGAGATTACGCGGCAGCGCGTAGCTGTCAAAGGAGTGATCGACGACACATCCGTGGGCGGCGGACGACCGACCCGCCTGTCCGCCCCGCACCCGGGCGGCACTATGGTCGCCCTGACCGAGCAGGAGATCGATGCGCTCCTCACCGAACCCCGCGGAAGCCGACAGACCCATGCCGTCCACCCTGCTGCGCGACAGCCGGGCCCTCGGCGTTCTCGCCGTACCCCTGGTCCTCACCCAGCTCGCCCAGGTCGCCCTGACCACCACCGACACGGTGATGATGGGTCTGCTCGGCACCACCGAACTCGCCGCCGGCGGCCTGGCGATCGTGATCTTCAACCAGGTACGCACCATGGGCGTCGGGCTCGTGACCTCCGTCGGCAACCAGACGGCCGCCGCCGCGGCCCGCGCCGAGCAGCGGGCGGCCAAGGAGACCACCACCGGCCCGGACGACGACGTACGGGCCATCGTCCGGGCCGCTCTCGCCGTGGCCACCCTCGCGGGCGTCGTCGGCGCCGTCCTGATGATCCTCATCGGCCAGGCACTGCCCTGGCTGGGCCAGGACCCGGCCGTCGTCGACCTCGCACGGACCCTGCTCTACGTCCTCGCCCCCGGGCTGCTGCCCTGCCTGTGGTTCCAGGCGCTGCGGCAGTTCACCGTCGGCATGCGCCGCCCGCAAGCCCTCCTGCGGATCACCATCGCCTCGGTCGCCGTCAACGCCGGCCTGAACTGGGTGCTCATCCACGGCACCTTCGGACTGCCCGAGCTCGGTCTGCTCGGCATCGGTACCGCCACCTCCACCGTCTACCTGCTGACCTGCGCGGCCCTCTACCTCTCGGCGAAGAGGGACAAGGAACTCGCGCCCCTGCTCAGCCTGAACATCGCCAAGGCCGATCCGCAGGTCGTCAAGCGCCTGGTCGGCCTCGGCATACCGATCGCGGCGACGTACGGCTCCGAGGCCGGCTTCTTCTCCCTCACCGCCCTCATGGCGGGCTCCTTCGGCCCCGACGCACTCGCCGCGCACACCGCCGTCAACCAGCTCGTCTACATCGTCTTCCAGGTCGCCGTGGGCCTCTCGCACGCCGCGTCCATCAACGTCAGCCGCGAACTCGCCCTCGGTGACCTCGACGCCGCCCGCCGTATCAAGAACACCGCGCTGGCCTGCGCCGCCGCCGTCATGGCCGTCGTCGGCGTCCTCTACGTGACCATTCCGCGCCTGATCCTCGCCCCGTTCCTCGACACCGGCTCCGACCGGGCCCTCGCCATCGCCACCCAACTCCTCGTCGTCACCGCCATCCTCCAGTTCTTCGACTGCGCCCAGAACATCGGCGTCGGCCTGCTGCGCGGTCTCGACGACACCAGGAGCGGCTTCCGTATCACCCTCATCGGCTACTGGGCCGTCGGACTGCCCGCCTCCTGGCTCCTCGCCCACACCTTCGGACTCGACACCCTCGGCATCTGGCTCGGCCTGCTCACCGGCCTCGCCACCACCGCCGTCCTGCTCCTGCGCCGCTACACGCACTCGCTCGGCCGCCGGGAAGTCGCCGCGCTTCCCGCCACCGCGGGCTGATCGGCCCGATCCGAACGACGCGGTCATCGCCTTCGTGTACGCCGGGCACGGACGTACTCGAAGGCGATCGGCAGCACCGACACCACGACGATGCCGATCAGGATGAGTTCGATGTTCGCCTTGACGAACTCGATCTGGCCGAGGAAGTAACCGAGCACGGTGACGCCCACTCCCCAGAGCGTTCCGCCGATGACGTTGAACACGACAAAGGTGCGGTAGTGCATGGCGCTGACCCCGGCGATGACCGGTGTGAAGGTGCGCACGATCGGAACGAAGCGGGCCAGGACGATCGAGCGCGGGCCGTACTTCTCGAAGAACTCGTTGGCCTTCTCCACATTCTCCTGTTTGAACAGACGCGAATTCGGTCGCCGGAAAAGGGCGGGCCCTGCTTTTCGGCCGATGAGATAGCCGGTCTGGTCGCCCAGGACGGCGGCCAGGACGATGAGCAGGCAGACCAGCCACAGGGGTTGGGTGAGGTACTTGTGCCCCGCGACGAGAAGTCCGGTGGTGAACAGCAGGGAGTCTCCGGGCAGGAAGAAACCGATCAGGAGACCGGATTCGGCGAAGACGATGACGAGGATGCCGATCAGGCCGAACGTCGAGATCAGATGGTCGGGGTCGAGCCACTGCGGGCCGAGGGCCAGGTTCATGGTCATGCTCCTGTGCGCGGGCGGGGCGAGCGGGTCAGGCGGGGCGAGCGGGTCAGGCGGGCGAGAGGGAGAGGGTCAGGCGGTAAGGGTTCCGGTCGCCAGCAGGGCGAACAGGAGCACACCGACGACGACCCGGTAGACGACGAACACGTTGAAGCTGTGCCGGGCGATGAACTTCAGCAGCCAGGCGATGGAGGCGTACGCGACGGCGAACGACACCGCCGTGCCCACGATCAGCGGGGCGGTGTCCGTACCGGCCCCGACGGCGTCCTTGAGTTCGTACACGCCCGCGCCGGTCAGGGCCGGGATGCCGAGGAAGAAGGAGAGCCGGGTGGCGGCGACGCGGTCCAGATCGAGGATGAGCCCGGTGGACATGGTGGCGCCGGACCGCGAGAAACCGGGGAAGAGGAGAGCCAGGATCTGCGAGGAGCCCACGAGCATGGCGTCCTTGAGGGTCGTGTCGTCCTCGCCGCGCCGGTGCCGGCCCACCTGGTCGGCGGCCCACATCAGGCCGCTGCCGACGACGAGCGAACCGGCGACGACCCAGAGCGAGCCGAGAGGGCCGTCGATCAGGGGCTTGGCGGCCAGCCCCACGACGACGACGGGAATGGTCGCGTAGATGACCCACCAGGCGAATTTGTAGTCGTGGTGAGCACGCTCGTCCCGGTGCCGCAGCCCGCGCCCCCAGGCACCCATGATGCGGCCGATGTCCTTGGCGAAGTAGAGGAGAACGGCGGCGATGGCCCCCACCTGGATCACCGCGGTGAACGCGACGACGGACGGGTCGTCCACCGGGATGTGCATCAGCCCTTCCGTGATCTTCAGATGGCCCGTGGAGGAGACGGGCAGGAACTCCGTCACTCCCTCCACCACTCCGAGGATCGCGGCCTGGCCGACGCTGATGGCACTCACGGGCGCCGCCTTTCGTCCGGGGACGGGGGTGGGGGTGGGGTGACGGCGGGGGTGACGGCGGGGATGACGGCGCGAGTAGCCGTTCGGCGCTGCCCGATGGTGCGTCGAGGAGGGCTGTGGCCGGTCGAGGAGAACATCAGGCATCCTGTGAGCAGGGGCCGCCGGGGGCAGGCGGACACAGTAGCTTCTATTCGTGAATAGAAGCTACTGCTGACTGTAGACCACGAAGGCAGGAGACAGGCTGTGGGCGCTGAGCCACAGACACCGGGCGCCGGCGTCGGCGGCCTCGGCGGCGGCGGACGCCGGGCCAACGGGGCGCTGGAGGCCGAGATCCTCGCTCTGCTGCACGCCGCGGACGCTGCCCTGACGCCCGCGGACGTGGCCGTACGCCTGGCCACCCCGCTCGCGCACACCACCGTGTCCACCACGCTCGCCAGGCTGCACAGCCGTGGTGTGCTGAACCGCACACCGCAGGGCCGTGGCTACGCCTACACCCCCGTCACCGACGAGTCGGGACTGACCGCCAGACAGATGCACCAGGTGATGGAGGGCGGCAACGACCGCGCCTCGGTCCTGACCCGTTTCGTCGACGATCTGTCCGACGCGGACGAGGACCTGCTGCGCCGCCTGCTCGGCAGCGACGAGTAGCGGGACGCGTACCGATGCGTCTGGCCCTCTACCTGCCGTTGCTGCTTCCCGTGCTGGCCGCGGTGAGCGCCGGCCCGCTGGCCCGCCGGCTGGAACCGCGGCTGGCGACCTGGCTGCTGACCGTCGCCGGACTGGTGCTCGCCATGTCCAGCACGGTCGTTCTGGGGCTGCTCGCACTGGCGGGGCTGGTACGCGTCCCGCTGGTCTCCAGTCTCAAGGGCTACTCACCGGAGGTGATCGCCCACGAGGATCCGGCAGCCTGGCCGGCGGCCGTGGCGGGGGCGATTCTCCTGGTCCTCGCGGCTTCGGCCACCATCCGCTTCACCGCACGCCGGGCCGGGGCGCTGTGGTCGGCGGCACTCGACGCGGCATGTCTGCCGGGGGCGGACGCCGTCGTCGTCACCGACGACCGGAGCGCCGACGCCTATACGGTGCCCGGCCTGCCCGGCCGCATCGTGATCTCGCACGGCATGCTCGACGCACTCGACCCCGCCGGCCACGACATCATCCTGGCCCACGAGAAGGCGCATCTGAACCACCACCACTACGCGTTCGTCACGCTCGCGCAGATGTCCGCCGCCGCCAACCCGCTGCTACGGCCGCTGGCCACGGCGGTCGCGTTCACCGTCGAGCGATGGGCCGACGAGGACGCCGCCCGGCGCACCGGCGATCGCCGCGCCGTCGCCGAAACCGTGGCCAGAGCCGCCGTGGCCGGCAAACGCACCCGCACCCGCGCCCGGCGCCTGCCCGACGCCGCGCTCGGTGTCCTCGGGCGTGTCCGCGGCCGGGGGCCGGGCCCCGGTGTCGTACCCCGGCGGGTCGCCGCGCTGCTCGAACCCGCCCCGCACAGCCCGGCCCATCTCCTGCTGGCTGCGGGCGTACTCGTCGCGGTGAGCGGCGTGTGCGCGCTGCAAGCCGCTTACGACCTGCACGAGTTCCTGGAACTCGCGCACGTCGGCTGAACTGACCGGCGCTGCGAGCCGCCGCACCACCCGGCACCCGGCACCCGGCACCCGGCAGCCCGGTGCCCCGCACCCGGCAGCCCGGTGTCGGTCCCGGCGTAGTTCGGCTATCCGTAACGCGCGATACGGATCTCGCGCCGCCGTGGGGCAGTCGTTAGAACCCGTTAGAGGAGAGGCGCCTGCGGGCCGTTGGGGATCTGGAAGCGTTGGTCGACCACCGACTGAGCAATTTCGGCCACTTCGCTGTCGGGGACCCGCTGATAGCCCTCTTCGGTGACGAGCGCGATGAGCGGGAACAGCCGCCGGGTCAGGTCGGGACCGCCCGTGGCGGAGTCGTCGTCCGCCGCGTCGTACAGCGCCTGTACGGCCACGGTGACGACCTCGCGCTGCGACATGCCGTCCCGGTAGAGCTTCTTCAGGGAGCCCCGGGCGAAGACCGAACCGGAGCCGATGGAGGTGAACCCGCTCTCCTTCGTCCGGCCGCCCGTGACGTCGTACGAGTAGATGCGGCCCACGCCCTTGTCCAGGTCGTAACCCGCGAAAAGCGGAACCACCGCGAGGCCCTGCATGGCCATGGCGAGGCTGCCCCGCACCATCGTGGTGAGGCGGTTCGCCTTGCCGTCCAGGGAAAGGGCCGTGCCCTCGATCTTCTCGTAGTGCTCCAGCTCCAACTGGAACAGCCTGACCAGCTCCACCGCGAGCCCCGCGGTGCCGGCGATGCCGATGGCGGAGTGTTCGTCGGCCGGGAAGACTTTCTCGTACTCACGGTTGGCGATGACGTTGCCCATCGTGACCCGCCGGTCCCCGGCCAGCAGCACACCGTCCGCGTACTCGACCGCCACGATCGTGGTGCCGTGCGGCGCCTCGAACGGGCCCTGGAGGGCGGGCAGGCGTCGATTGGCGGGCAGCAGATCCGGGGCCTGTGCCGACAGGAAGTCCAGGAAGGAAGAGGTTTCCGAGGCCATGAAAGCGGCCGGAAGACCGCCCTGGCCGCGCCGGTCGATGGTCATGCACGTCCCTTCCCGAGGTGGATGCGCCGTCCGCCGGGAGCCTCGTGAGGAGCCTGGGGGACACGCCCCTGCTTGCCGCACATTACCCCGGCGTCCTCGTGCGCAACCGCGAGGATACGCGCGACGTATGGCCGAAATTCACTGTTCGTGGAACAAGTTGACGAGAGAAGCTGTGATCGATGCCGTGGCGGCCGGGCGAGTGTCGAGTGCTGACGTCGTGTTCGGCGATCGCGGGTGAGTGGCTTGCTGTCCAGGTACTGGGGTCCGTGGCGCAGTAGCAGTTCCCATCACTGTTGTCGCATCGTTGTCGTTGTCCATTCGCATCGCTGTCCGATCGCGTCACTGTCCGTCGCCGCAGGCGCGACACCGATTCTGCTGGGGCGCGCGACCACGGTCCGCGCCCGCCGGTGTCCGGACTCATTTCGCCCGCGCGCCGTGAAGCGGGCGTCAGCCCCGGACCTGCTTTTCGGCTCGGTCGGCTTCGCCAGTTACGGCGGCCGGATCAACACCGTGGCCACCGACGCGACCGCCTTCCCGCATCGCGACGCCGTGATGCGGATCCAGTACACGGCGGCGTGGGCCGATCCCACTCTGGACGGCCGCTACGTCGACTGGCTCCGAAGGCTCTACCGCGAGATCTACGCCGGCACGCGGGGTGTGCCGGATCCGCGCGACGGGGCCTACATCAACTACCCGGACGACGACATGGCGGACCCCGCCGTCAACACCTCGGGCGTCCCCTGGTCGACCCTCTACTACAAGGGCAACTACCCACGTCTGCAAAGGGTCAAGGCCACCTGGGACCCGAAGAACATCTTCAGCCACACCCTGGGCATCGAAGCCCCGGACGGTGCGTGAGGGCGACGAAGCGACGCCCGGCCGGTCAGGTGGGCGGCTCGGGCAGCTCGGGCGGCTCGGGCAGTTCGGGCAGCTCCAGAGTCATCAGCGGGGCGTACTGCTGGCCGCCGTAGCAGTCGCTGTCGCGCAGGTCGCCCTGGACGGTGGGGCGGGGGAGGGAGACCTTGACGGCGAGCGCGCGGGGGTGGTTGACGACGAGGATCCGCTTCTCGTCGGTGCCGAAGAGACCCGCGAAGAGTCCGGGGGTCAGGACCCGCGTGTCGACGAGGGCCCGGTACGTGCGCTCGTCGTGGCACATGAAGTCGAAGGTGAGGGTGAAGGGTCCGGCGTTCTTTGAGCGGACCAGGGAGCAGTAGTCGAGCAGGGTGGCCATGTGCTTACAGCTCCTCGATGGTGGTGCGGAAAAGTTCGGTGGGGCTGACGCCGGTGACCACGTGATTGAGGGTGAAGCGGTAGAGGGGGCCGCGGTCCAACTCCGGTGGCGAGTAGGGGTAGGCGAGGGTGGAGACCAGTCCGTCGTACTCGGGGATCGGCAGATGCGAGGAGGCGTGCGCGACAAAGGTCGCCACGGCGTGGGCAGTTGACTGGTCCGGCGCCGTGACGGTGATCAGCACTCCGACTTCCTGCGGGTGCAGGGGGGCGGGTTCGCCGCCCGCGAGTACGGCTCCGGCCCCGTACAGGCGGTAGTCGATGTCGACGGCCGCCGGGTCGACCGTGCCGTCGAAGACGTCGAGGATCTTCGCCTCGAAGTACTTCTTCGCGAGCGGGAGCAGGTCGGGGAGGCGTTCGATGACGACCTTGTCGCGGACGCCGCCGATGATGACGGTCTGGTAGCCGACGAGTTGGGCGCCTTCGAGCTTGTTGGTGTATCCCTCGGCGGGCAGATAGCGGGCGCCGGCGACCCGTACGGTCCGCTCGTCAACGGCCGTGTAGGTGGCGTCTGTTGTGTCCAGGGTGCCGGAGGGCTCCAGGATGTGGAACGGGTCGGCGTTCTCGTACAGGGTGTGGGCCGCGACCGAGCGCGGGGTGAGACGGCTGCCCGTGGCCAGGGTGGTCACGTCGAAGTGGTCCTCGCGCAGATGGACAAGCAGTCCGTTGGCGGAGGGCGGGATCGCGCAGGCGGCGCCGCATTCCACGGTCTTGGCCATGTGCCAGGTCAGACCGGGGTCGGCGCCGCGCAGATGAGGCAGGGCCGCGAACAGGGCGGTGTCGCTGGCCCGCCCGGCGAGGATGACCTGGCAGCCCGCCGACAGGGCCTCCTGGATGGGCTCGACGCCCATCATCGCCACCGTGTGACCGGCGGCGAACAGATCGCGGTCGATGGCCGGGGCGTTGGGCAGGGCGCGGACGCGGCCCTCGTCGTACAGGGCCCGAAGACGGTCGGCCGGCTGGTCGGCGTAGATCAGACCGAGCGTGAGGCGCAGGTTCTCCTCGGCCGCCACGGCGCGTACGAGCCCGGCCACCCGGTCGACGCCGACGTCCCGGCCGCTGGTGCCGCAGGAACCGATGATCAGCGGTACGCCGAGTTCGTCGCGGGCCCTGAGCATGAGGCGCAGATCGCGGGTGACGGCCTGGGCGGAGAGCTTGGGGATGCCGGAACCGAGCGCGGCGGGGCCGCTGTCGGTGGACCCGGCGTCACAGGCGATGACGTCGGGGCGGGCGGCGACGCCGCGCCAGAACGCCTCCGCGTCGAAGCCGGCGCCGAGAGCCCCGGTGGGGGCGAGGATGCGGAATTCCATGAAGTTTTTTCTTTCGTTAAGCGGGGGCCGAGTCGGCGGCTTGGTCGGGGGCCGGGTCGGGGGTCTTGTCGGTGGGATGGTCAGTGGGGTGGTCGCTGGGGTGGTCGGTGGCGCGGCGCGCGAGGCGGGTGAAGACGGCGAACGTGAGCGCGCCGAAGACCGCCGCGTTGAAGAACATGAAGCGCCAGCCGGTCAGATCGACGGTGAAGCCGAGCAGGGCGGGACCGAGCGCCATCCCGGAGGCGGAGGCGACCGTGTAGAGGCCCGTGTACGTACCGAGGACACCGTCGTGCGGGGCGAGATTCCAGAGCGCCACCAGCGCGTTGACGGCGAACACCGCGTAACCGATCGAGGTCAGCACCATCGACACCACCGTCATGAACGGGGTGGGCGCGGCGAAGCCGAGCAGCAGTCCGACGACGAACAGGGCCACGCCGTAGCGGATGGCCCGCACTTGGCCGAGACGGCGGGAGGCGTACGCGATCGGCACCACGGCTATCAGGAAGGCGATGGCACCGGGCAGGGCGATTCCGCCGGCCTGCCCACGGCTGAGGCCGAGGACTTCGCCGCCGTACGGGGTCATCAGCGAGCGCAGCGCGGACCACATGCCGGCGAAGCAGAAGATGCCGAGCATCAGGAGCATGCGCGCCCCTGTCGGATCACCGACAAGGTCCTTGACGACGGCCCAGGGTGAGGAGAACTCGCGTCGGGTGCCGGTGTGCGCGGGCGCGGGCGCGGTGTGCGCGGTGTGCGCGGGCAGGGTGTGCATGGGCAGGGCGGTCCGGCTGTGGTGGCGTCCGAGGAAGGTCCAGGACAGACCGAGCATGAGGAGCATCAGGACCGGGGGTATGGCGAAGGCGATCGTCAGACTGCGGTCGACCACCAGCAGACTGACCAGGGAGGACACGACGATGGTGAGGCTGACACCGGCCTTGATGAACCCCTGTGCCTTCCCCCGGTCGCCCGCCTCGACGTAGTCGGACACCAGGGTCTCGGTGACGCCCTTGAACGCGTTGGCGATCAGGGCGAAGCAGACGACGCACGCGATGAGTGCGGGGAGACTGCCCGCCCACGGGATCAGGGCGAACGGCACGGTCGCCGCGCACGCGCCGATGAGGATGATCGGCCAGCGGCCCCGGCGCCCGCCGACGAGACGGTCGGAGAAGTAGCCCGTCCACGGCTGGACCAGTACGCCCAGGGCGTTGTCCATACCCATGAGCAGGCCGACCAGTCCGGCGGAGGTGAGGTACGTGCGCAACTGGGCGGGGACTTGGGCGTCGTAGAAGTTCCAGACCGACTCCTGGGCGAAGACGGCGAGTGTCACCCACAGCACGGTGCCGCCGTTCATCCGCCGGGGTGCTGAGGGCAGGGCTGCGTTGTCGGGCTCGGGCTGCTGCATGGCGGCTCCTGTGCCATATGCTATAGCAATGGGGTGATGGCTACCCGCCACCGGTGGGCGGATGAAGCGGACTCGGCCGAGGCGGACTCGGCCGAGGCGGACTCGGCCGAGGCGGACCCGGCCAAGGCGGACCTGGCCGAAGTGGGCTCAGCCGGCGGACAGTTGGGCGAGCGCTTCGCGGTGGTGCCGCATCGCCAACCGCTCGGCGCGCTCCTCGTCCCGTTCGAGCAGGGCGTCCAGGATCTCGCGGTGTTCGTGATAGCGGCGCCGGAACGCCTCGGCCCGCTCGGGGACCAGCCTCATGGTGAGGTCCAGCCGCTCCTCGTCACTGAAGGCGCGGGCCTGTTCCAGGAGCCCTTCCAGTACGGGATTGGTGACGCAGCCCTCGACGTGATGATGGAACTCGCGCATCACCCGGAACACGGCGGTCAACTGCTCCGGTGTCGCGGCGGCGAGTCCCTGATCCGCCACGCTCCGCTCGATCTCCCCGACCAACCGGTCCCCCCGGTCGAGGATCTTGACGAGTTCGGTGAGCTGGGCGGCGGTGGCGTTGCGGGCCGCGAGGCGGGCCATGAGCGCGGACAGCCGGATCTCGGCCTCCACGATCTCCGAGCGGGCGCTCGCCGAGTGGTCCGCGATCCGCAGCGAGCGCGGTCCGACGCGCTCGACCACCCGGTCGTGGACGAGCTGGCGCAGCGCCTCCCGGATCGGGGTGGGGCTGACGCCGAGACGGCCGGCGAGATCGCGCTCGGTGATCTTCTCGCCCGGCCGCAGGGTGCCGGCCTGGATGGCGTCGCGCAGCCGCCGGTAGGCCTGGTCGGCCAGCGACGTCGACTCCATCGGGCCGAGAGCGTCCTTACTCATGGCCGTAACCATGCGCCTGCTATAGCAAACAGTCAAGAGGCGCCGCGCGACGCGTTTCGCGCCGCGCTCGGGTGGGCGGCCTGCGTCGGCGCGTCCTTCTTCGCCGGTTTTCCGCGATCCGCCGGGCTTGTCTTCCCCGCCGAGGTGGAGGCCGGATTCGGGGTGGAGGCCGGTTTCGAGGCCGGGTTCGAGCCTGGCCCCTTCCCACTCCCGGCGGCCAACAGCCGCTCGCAGTAGGCCGGTACGGCCTCCGGGCCGCCCGCCGCTTCCTCGATACGGGCCATGGCCACGCTCGCGGGCGCCTCGCCGCGCCGCTCCACCGCCTTCAGGTAGACGCGGCAGTGCGCGACGGTGTCCCGCGCCGTTCCCGGGCGTTGCTTCGGGGACTCGTGCTCGGAGTCGTACTCGTTCGAGGCCGATGGGGCGGGCCCCGCCGTACGCCGTGGTGTGCCCTCCCCACGCCCGTCATCGGCCGATCGCCCGCCCCCGCCGGGTACTTCGGGCGCGCTGCGCCCCGGCTTCGGCTCCGCTTCGCCGCTCCCGAACGGCGACGGGATGACACCCTTCCCCGCCGCCACCGCGACCCCGCCGAGCGCCGCCGCCGCGAGGACACCCGCCAGCACGGCCTTGAGCGACCGGGCCCGCCGAAGCTCACCGGCGGGCCGCCAGTCGTCCCGCGTCCGGCGCCGCCAGCGCGGCGGCGCCAGGTGCTCGCCGCTGTCGCGCACCGTACGGAAGGACCGGAGCGCCCGCTCCTCGGCGGTCGCGTCGAGCGCGCCGGGGCGGCGCGCCGCTTCGAGCAGCGCCTCAAGCTCGGGGGGACGGGGGTCTTCCCGTTCGGGATTCATGTCTCATCCTTCAGCGTGCGCTCCGCCCCAGGCGTCACACCGTCCGCTCCGGCCCTGGTGAGACGACCCGCCAGTGCCTTCAGCCCCCGGTGCGCGGCGGTGCGTACGGCGCCGGGGCGCTTGCCCAGCACCCGCGCGGTCGCGGGCCCGTCGAGCCCCACGACCACGCGCAGCAGCACGGCTTCCGCCTGGTCGCGCGGCAGCCCGCCGATCAGTTCGAGCGCCTGCTCGGTGGAGAGTGTTTCGAGAGCGGCGTCGGCGGTGTCGTGGCCGCCGGGCAGTTCCAGCATGTCCTGTTCCAGCAGTGAGGTACGCGGACGCCGCTTCTGCCTGCGCAGATGGTCCAGGGCGCGGTGCCGGGCGATGGTCGCCGTCCAGCCCCGGAATCCCGCGCCGTCGCCCCGGAAGCGGCCCAGGTCGCGCGAGATCTCCAGCCAGGAGTCCGAGGCCACGTCCTCGGCATCGTCCCCGACGAGGCCCCGGACGTACGCGATCAGGCCCGGCTGCACCAGTCGGTACGCGATCGTGAACCCTTCCGCGTCCCCCTGCTGAGCCCGCTCGACGGCAGCACCGAGTTCCGCGTCGTACGCCCCCACACTTCCCTCTCAGTGCCAATTCCGTACCGCCCAGCACCTACGTCTGCGTGCGCGGGCTGTGAAGCGTCACAGCGCCTTCACTCACAGGTCCGTCTCTCACCCCAGGTTCGTGACCATATGACATTTCGAGGGAGTGACGTTTGGGGGGTGGGGTGCGCTGGGTAGGTCAGGCCGCTCATGTGACGGGTGCGCCTCAAGTGAACTTCCAGAGGGGTGGGGCAATTGAGCCCGCGTACGTCGCACGCGTACCGAAGTCTGAGCATGAAACGCCGGGTGTGGCTGACCGTCGGAGCCGTCGTCCTCGGGGGCGCCGGAGTGGTCACGGTCGCCATAGCCAATCCGCCCGAGAGCCCGGGTAAGTCCGGCCCCCAGAAGCGGGCGGCGGAGGTTCACACGGTCCCGCTGTCCGAGGGCGGGGCCACGGAGCGGGAGCTGCCGAGCACCAGCACGGAGCCGTTCTCGCTGGTGGGTATCGGCTGGGACAGCGCCACGGCCGACATCAAGGGCACGGCTCAGGTGCGTACCCGGGAGGCCAAGTCCGGCAAGTGGTCCCCCTGGCAGACCCTGGAACTGGACTCGCACGGACCGGACACCCCGGAGGGCAAGGCACGCGGCGCCTCCGAGCCGCTGTGGGTCGGGCCGTCCACGGCGGTGCGGGTACGGGTGGAGTCGGGCAGGACGCTGCCCAAGAACCTGAAGCTGCACATAGTCGACCCCGGAGTGAGCGCGGCGGAGGCCAAGAACCCGGCGGACCCGGTCCTGGACAACGCCGCGTTCGCGGAGCCGACGGATTCGCCGACGCCGACGTCGACCGAGACCAGCAGCCCGACCCCGACCCCGACCGACACCGGCCCTCCCACCCCGACGGACACGGCGACGCCCGGCCCGGACCCCACGCCGACACCCACGAAGCCGACCGCGCCGCCGTCGACGGTGAAGCGCCCGCCGATCATCGAGCGTGCCCAGTGGGGCGCGGACGAGTCGATGGTCGCCGACCCGGCGGAGTACATCGACAAGGTGCAGGCGGTCTACATCCATCACACCGTCGGCTCCAACAACTACAGTTGCGCCGAATCCGCAGCCGTGATCCGCGGCATCATGACGTACCACGTCAAGACGGAGGGCTGGAACGACCTCGGCTACAACTTCCTGGTCGACAAGTGCGGCCGGATCTTCGAGGGCCGCGGCGGCGGCGTCGACCTGCCGGTCAAGGGCGCGCACACCTTCGGCTTCAACAGCTACTCCACCGGCATCGCGCTGCTCGGCGACTTCGAGGGCGACACCGCCACCGGCAAGGCCGCGGGCCGGCCGACCACCGCCGCCCAGCAGTCCGCCGCGCGCCTCGCGGCCTGGAAGCTGGGCCAGTACGGCGGTAACCCGAAGGGTTCCGTGACACTCGTCGCGCAGGGCGACACCGGCAAGTACACCGAGGGCCAGCAGGCCACGATGAGCGTGATCTCCGGCCACCGCGACGCCTTCGCGACCGCGTGTCCGGGCAAGAACCTGTACGCGAAGCTCCCCGCGATCCGCGATTTCGCCGCCGGTCCGGGCCGTAACTCCGCCGTCCCGAGCGCCGACTTCAACAGGGACGGCATCAACGACCTGGTGGCCGGACTGCCCCGGGCCGCGAGCAGCGACGGAAGCGTCACGATCCTGCCGGGTACGACGGACGGACCGGGCTCGGCGGCGCGCAAGACCCTCAACCAGGGCAGCCCCGGCGTCCCCGGCAACTCCGAGGCCGGCGACCTCTTCGGCTCCGCCAACGCGTGGGGCGACGTCAACGGCGACGGATACGCCGACCTGATCGTCGGCTCGCCCGGCGAGAACGGCACGACCGGCCAGACCGACACCGGCACGGTGGCGGTGCTCAACGGCCCCGGCCTGAATAGCGGCAAGGGGTACTGGACCGATGCCGCGACCCGTACCGCCGGTGAGAAGCTGGGCGCCACCGTCACCTCCGGTGACTTCAACGCCGACGGCAACGCGGACATCCTCTCCGTCGCCCCGGGCAAGCCGGGCCGCTGGTGGGCGTGGGACGGCAAGTCCGGTGCGGCCAAGTCCGGTTACCTGAACTCCACGGCGTACACCGCCGCCACCAGCTACGCCTCGGCCGTCAGCGGTGACTTCAACAAGGACGGCTACGCGGACGCCGCCATCAACTTCCGCGACCCGGGCGGTGTCGGCCGGCTGCTGTGGCTCAAGGGCTCGGCGACCGGGCTCCAGCGCGCCGGCGTCCTGGACGCTCGCGGCGGGCGCTCGCTCGCGGCGGGCGACCTCAACGGCGACGGCTACACCGACCTCGCGGTCGGCCAGCCGAGCACCACGGAGTCCGGGCACACCCTCAAGGGCGGCGCGGTCACGGCCGTCTTCGGCTCGTCGACCGGCCTGACCTCGACCGGACGCAAGAGCTTCGGCCAGGACACCACCGGCGTCCCGGACACCGGCGAGACCGGCGACGACATGGGCGCGTCCGTCTCGGTGGGCGACGTCAACCTCGACGGCTACGACGACATCCTCACCGGCCTGCCGGGCGAGGACATCACCCGCAGCGCGGTCGCCCGCACCAACGCGGGCCAGGTCATCCTCCTGCGCGGCTCGTCAACCGGCCCGACGGCCACCGGCTCGGCCGCGTACCACCAGGACACCACGGGTGTCCCGGGCGCCACCGAGACCGACGACCGCCTCGGCTCGTCGGTCTCACTGACCGACCTGTCGGGCTACAGCCGGGCCGACCTGGCGATCGGCGCGGACGGCGAGGACGCGAACAACGGCACGATCCTCCAGTTGGACAACAGCAGCACGAGCGGCATCGTCCCCAGCTCCGGCCTCTACTACGGCACGACGGCGCTGGGCGCCCCTGCGGGCCTGCGCATCGGCCAGGTGCTCACGCCGTAACTCCCCCCGATCCCCTCCCCGCCCCCGGCGAACCAGGTCGCCGGGGGCGGGGTGCGGTCGGTGGGGGAGCGGAACGCCCCGTCTGTAACGCGCCCGACCGGCCAGCAAGTGGGCACGCTGCCACGTCATCCCCCCTGCGCTGCGACCCGCTGAGCCCGCGCGCCAAGTTCCCGTACCGCTCGCACCTTCTGGTACGGAGCGATGTGCTGGCGTTGGGCCATGACCGCGTTGAAGTGCACCCGCCCCTGGCGTTCCTGTTTCGGCTGTGCCCGCAGCGCCGTCTTCAGGGCCGCGATCGAGCCCGGTAGGTCGTGGGTCTCGTACAGCACGTGGGCGACATGGAACCGGTAGGCAGCCTGGTCGTACCCGCCGATGTGCGTGCCTCCGCGGCTGCGTCTGCGAGTTCCAGAGCCTTTGGCCTGTAACGGCGGTCTGATGTCTGGAGGCTCATGCCGCGCGGAGTGGCCTGGCATGACTGCTTCGCGTAGGCGTCCAGGGCGGGACGGCGGTTGCGTCAGCGGAGGTAGGTGTTCTGCCATTCCACCGACGTCATGTCCAACGCGGCCTCGGCGAGTGCTTGAGCGGATGCGGTCTTGAGTTTCTGGAGGCTGCTGTCGATCCAGCCTTGGACGTTCGAGTAGCCCTGCTCGCGGTACTCGACGGCTTGGATGAGGCATTCGAGCTTGTCGGCGTCGTGCGCGCAGATCACTTCGAGCGAGTCGCCGTTTTCGTACTCCTCGACGATGCGCTGGGCGCCTTCTCGTACTGCCGGGTGGGCTGCGGAGACCTGGTCTGCTGTGACCTTTTCGTTGGAGGCGGCGTCCAGGTAGCGGCGGCCGATGTGTGGGATATCGCTGATGCGGGTCTCCTGGGTGTCGTGCCACAGGCCGAGGAGAGCAGTCTTCGCCGGGTCGGCCCCCTCCATCATGGCGAGCACCGAGCCGATGAGGGCGACGCGGAAGCTGTGTTCGGCGATCGTCTCGGGGTCCTTGACTCCGGTGATCCACCACCCGCTTCGCTTGGCCCGCTTGAGCATTCCCATTTCCAGCAGGAAGCCTGCGGTGCCTTTCGCCTGCCCTGTGTCATCGGCCATGTGGTGTGTCCTCCGGTCTGTCACGTGTGGTTCCCTCGCAAAACGTAATACACGGCGGCCAGTTCCTGCCGTGATCGCGGGGAGATCAGGCGATCATCGAGGAGTTGTCCGGTCCGCTCGCTGAGCCTGTTGGCCAGATCGGGAGACGCGAGCGGAAGCCAGGGATGAGCTGACAGCAAGGCCCACAGCGAGTGTGCATAAAGATCGACGTAGCCGGGGGCTCGATGAAGCCCATCCACGAGGCTGCGCAGCAGAGCGACCGGCTCCCATTCGGATGGGCCGCAGCGACGCATGAACGCGTCGTTCGCTTGCGGTTGACGCAATGCTCCGAACCAGTAGGCCCAGTAGTTGAGATTCGCGGTCTCCGCTGTGTCGTCATCGATCACCGCTCGATCGATGAAGTCAAGAAGTGGCTGGCGGTCACCCAAGCGAGCTAATGCCGTGGCGGTGGACCTGGCCGCCGCCCAGTGGGGTGTCCAACCACGTGCGCCAAGGAGGTCACGGCGCGTGTGCACGGCATTCGCAGTCCACGAGGTCGCTTCTGAAGTCCTGTCGTAGGAACTGAGGTAGAGCGCCTGTCGGTGCAGCAGTAGTCCATCTCCGCCGGCAAGTGCGGCGGACTCGGCCGAGTCCCGGAGGCGTGAGAAGAACAGACTGCGATCCGGCGCGCGAAGGAGGGGTGCGGGAGCCACGGGCCCCCGGCGAGCTTTGGCCGGACGGCCCGAAAGGGCGGGCGGAAGGGTGCCGTTCAGTGCCCACGCGATCATGTGCGCGGTGTCTCGGGTGTGTACCCAGTCGGCGAGGGGGTGACGCTGCGTGTCGGCTGACGCCACCAGCGTTGCGCCAAGGATGCGATCCGCGTCCATGGCAGCGTCCAGAAGCCCGAGAAGGGTGGGGTCCGAGCCCAACGCCAATAGCCGGCGACGCAGGTCCAGGAACGCACCTGCCTTCATGTGGGCCAGAGGGCGACGTCCGGACTCACGCCCTTGGACGGTAGCCAGGTCGACCCTCAGGGCCTCGGCCAAGTCGGTCTGGGTCCGAGGAATGCTCTCCCTGGCCAGGCGCAGCACGAACCCGGCGACGATGCCGGTGGCCGCCCTGTGCCGTGCAGGCGCCTTGTTGGTCATGAGGCTCCCCGATGCGTTCGGTTAACTAACGCGTACCCACAGTCAGTCCTACTCCATCTGCGCCGACCGTACGGTCAAGAAGCGGAATCAGCCAGGGTCCTTCCTGCCTAACGGAGTTGACGCCGCAGCCGTCGAAGCGGCCATGCCTTCCTTCCTTTAGGTAGGCGCGTAATCGGCGGTATCAGAGGAACGCGAGCCCCGTTCCCGGCCAGGGCTGGGCGTTCCACGATCGCGGAGGGAATTCCTGTGCATCTGATGCCTCTGACACCACACGCTGCTGTTTTCCTCTTCCGGTGGCTACCAAGTCGCCTGGACAGCATCAGCCTGGTGGTTGTCGAGACGGCTACTTGGAGAGGGCCGATGAAAAGCGCGCACGCTGCGATCTCGTTCAATGCGGATCCCAGGCATGTGGAGCACGCGCGTCGCATCACGACCGTCGTTCTGTCTGAGGCAGGCGTCAGGGACCGCGACACGATCGGCACCGTGCAACTGCTGGTCAGCGAGATCGTCACCAACGCGATCGTCCACGGCAACGCCAACTCGGTGTCGTTCCAGGTCACTTGTGACGCCGACGGCGATGTACTGATCGAGGTCGACGACCACTCGCCCGGTGCGCCGGAGGTGCGGGAGGCGGGGCCGGAGGACGAGGGCGGGCGGGGGATGCGGCTCGTCGCGTACTTCGCCCGCGACTGGGGGCGTAAAGGCACCTGCACCTGGTGCACGGTTCCGGTCGGGCCGGGGAGTGTCTGATGGCCCACCGCGACCGGCGGCCGACGCTCGTGCTCGTTCCTCGCGGCCGTTCGGGAACCGGTGGCGGCGAGCTTCCGCATGGCTGTGGCGTCGCCGAGCACGTCCCGCAGGCGGACACCGAACCGCTGCGACTTCTGCCGGCGTCCCTGCACCGCCGGCAGGCGGCGGAGCCGGACGGCCTGTCTTGAGCCGCAGGCCCGCCTCCCGCGTCTTCGCCGCGCTCAAGGCCATTCGCCGCGAACACCCCGTCCTGGTCCACGTCCTCTACACCTACCTCAGCGTCACAGGACTCGTGCTCGCGCTGACCGCCGCCATCGCCGTACGGGCCTGAGCCCCACGCACCCTCCCGGAGATTGCATGACCACCACGACCGATGATGCGCACCCCCACTCCACAACACCGCCCCACCAGACCGCCGAAGCCCTGCGCACCGCGCTGCGTGAGCACGGTCTCGACGTACCCGGCCTCACGGTGGAACAGGGCAAGGTCGCCCTGGGCGACGTCACCGTCACCACCGCCGACCGGCTCGCCCGCCTCCTCGGCGCACCCGCGCAGACAGTCCGGCGGAACCTCACGGAATGGCCCGAGGCCCAGCAGGTCATGCGCCGGCTCGGCGCCGCCTTCAAAGCAGTCACCGACGGCGGTTTCCTTGATCTGTACTTCCATCACGACTGTGTCCGCTGCGACAGCGACGCCGCACTCACACTGAGCCCCATCAGCCTCCCGGAAGCCCAACACGTCCTCTCCTCTCTCTCCGGACAAACGCGAGAGGCTACAGCGCACGAACCGCACCAACCGCACGCACGATGAGGAGCAATTCATGCCCGGCGTTCTGACGACTGATCACCCCGCCTGGATCGAGACGCAGGCCGGTGCCCACGTACGAGCTGTCCGTACGGCCTCCGGTGTCTGGGCTCTGTCATGGGATGTGGAGGGTCCGCACGTGACGTGTGTGCAGGGCGCTGAGAACATGAAGCCACTGTTCGTCACCACGAACCCCTCTTGTCTGCCGGACAGCGTCCCCGCCCAGCTCAAGGCGGGCCTTGACGGTCTCGGCCCGACACGGCGTCTGGCCAATCCCTGGCTGTGGGACGCCGTCACGACTGCGATCCTGCGGCAGGTCGTGCGTGCCGGGCAGGCCCGCAAGCTGTACCGGGCGTGGTGCGGTGCGTACGGCACCACCCTTGAAAGCCCCACGGGTGAGCTGTCCCTCGCCCCCACCGCCACGCGCGTTCTGGCTCTGGACGACAAACAATTCGCTGATGTCGGGGCGAAGTTCCACCGCAGCGCCCTGCGTGCCGCTGCAACCCACTACGAGCGCCACCAAGCCCACTGGCAGCGTATGAACCCGCGCGAACTGGTCGCCGCGCTCACGAGTGTCCCGCGCATCGGCCCATGGACGGCCGCCGCGGCTGCCGCCGACTACACCGGCGACTTCAGCATCTACCCGCACGACGATCTCGCAGTTCGCACCTGGGCCGCGCAGATCGCGCCCGCCCACGCTTGGCCCGGCAAGAAGGACAAGTCGTTCGGCCCGATGTGGACCGCCATGGCCGGCCTCGAACGCACCGCCCTGCACACCCTGACGCTCTCCACACTCACCTGGGGCTCCCATGCCCGCTGACCTGGAGGTTCCATGCCGCGATTAACGCTGATCCACGGCGCCGATCCGACCCGAACGCTCGACGCGCTGTTCGTGAACGCGCCGCTGCGCGACTACGACGAACGGCCGCGGACCAACGACTACACGCTTCCCGTACTGGGCATGGCATACATCGCCACGTACGCGAAGGAAGTCGGCGGCTTCAACGTAGGCGTCCTCGACGCTGAAGCCCACGGTCTCGGCATCGCGGAGACTGCGGAACTCGTCAACACCGCGCGACCCCGGTGGGCGGCCATGAACCTGCTCGCCCCCACGTACGAGATGTCCGCCCGTATCGCGGCCGGCCTCGCCCCGGACATCGCCCTCATGGCCGGCGGCCACCATGCCAAGGCCATGCCGGACCGTGTGCTCGCCGACCCGCGCATGGCCAACCTGCGGGCGCTCGTGCTCGGTGAGGGTGAACTGCGTGTCGCCGCCCTCCTGGAGGACGAACAACGTCGGCGTGAACTGCCTGGGGTCCTGTGGCGTGACCGCCTGCTCGGGACTCGTGCCGTAGGGATCCCGGTCGGTAAGTCGCTTGCGCACATGCTCGGCCCCGATATCAACGCCCTGCCCTACGTCAACCGTGCCTTCCTGCCGCAGGATCCCTACCGGGCCGCGCCCACCGAGGCCGACCGCCGCCTCGCGACGAGCGGTGGTACGGACTTCCTGACCCGGGCAGCCCGCACCGGGCATCTGGAAGCCAACATCGTCGGTTCCCGGGGCTGCCCGTACAACTGCACCTTCTGCGGGGCCGCTGTCAGCGCCAACCCCGACGTCACGATCAGAGTTCGCGAGCCCGAGGACATCATCGGCGAACTCGACATGTTGCACGCCGAGTACGGCGTCACCGCGTTCCGGTTCGTCGACGACCTGTTCCTCGGCGTCTCCCGCGTCATCACTACGCAGATGGCTGCCTTCACACGGCATCAAATCGGCGAACGGTACGTCTGGGACGCCACTGGACGCATCAATGTCCTGGACCGACTCGACGACACCGAACTCGAACTGCTCGTCAACAATGGCCTGCGAGAAGTCGCCCTCGGAATCGAATCAGGAAGCGACCGCATCCTGAGCGCGATGGACAAGCGCATCGACGCCGAGATGACCGAACGCGTCACCCGCCGCCTTGTCGAACACGGCATCGGCGTGAAGGGGTACTTCATCCTCGGCTTCCCCGGCGAGACCGACGACGACATCCGGGCGACCGTGCGCCACATCCGCAACCTCTGGAGCATCGCCGACGCCAACCCCGGCGACGTACGAGCCAGCGTGTTCGAGTTCCGCCCCTACCCCGGTACGCCCGTGTGGAAGACACTCACCGACGCCGGCCACGAGCCCGACAAACTCCTCGCCTACGCAGACGTCGACCTCACCGCTGACGGGGCTGATGAGTCGATGCGCCGACGCGACGAATTCAACTTCTCCGTCGGCATCCAGTTCGGCGACGTCCCCCTGAGCAAAGGACGCACCACCCTGGCCACGCTCACCCGCGAGCAGCACGAACGCAACCAGCCGACCCAGGATACCGCGGCGTGAGGTCGGCACGCGGCCTGTTCGTCGCTCTCGACGGCCCCAGCGGTGTCGGGAAGACCACCACCGTCCACGTCCTGACCAGGGAACTGGCCAAGCGGGGCCGGGCCGTCCACCAGACCGTGGAACCCACCACCAGCCCCCTTGGAGCCTTCATCCGCGAGCACTTCAGTCACATCCACGGACGCGCCCTGGCCTGCCTGGTCGCAGCCGATCGGTACGAGCACATCGAGTGCGAGATCGAGCCCCGGCTCAGCGCCGGCGACACCGTGGTCTGCGACCGGTACCTCGCATCAACGCTCGTCATGCAGCAACTCGACGGCGTACCACTGAAGTTCCTGCTGGACCTGAACGCCCATGTCCTGATGCCGGACCTGGCCGTCATCCTCACCGCGTCCCCCAGCCTCATCGCCGAACGGATAGCCGCACGCGGCCCCCGCAACCGCTTCCACCTCGACCCGACCGCACCCCGCCGCGAAGTCGACCTGTACGACGAGACCGCCCGGACCCTCATGACGGCAAACGTGAAGGTGCTGATCGTGAACACCGACGATGCCACTCCAACGCAGGTCGCGGCCTCAATCGCCGACGCGATCCCCCATCCGTCGGTAACGTCAGCCGCCCCAACACCACCAAACACCCCCCCCAGGAACCATGAATCCGCACCCCGCCCAACCCGTCATCGACACACACGTCCTCCTGCGCGACGGAGACAAACTCCTCTTCTCCCAGCGCGGAGGCCCCTACGGCTACGGCCGCTGGCACATGCCGTCCGGCAAGCTCGACCAGGGCGAATCCCTCAGTGCCGGGGCCGCCCGCGAGCTGCTGGAGGAAACCGGCGTGCAGGTTGATCCGGCCCACCTGCGCCTGGTGCACGTCGTGCACCACAAACAGAGCGAGGCCGTGGAACGGATCGGGTTCTTCTTCGAAGCCACCGAGTGGACAGGGGACCCCGTCAACCGCGAACCCGCGAAATGCTTGCTACTCCAGTGGTTCAGCGTCCATGAACTGCCGGAAGACATCATCGAGTACCCCAGGGAAGGGCTGCTCGGGTATCTGGAAGAGTCCGCGGCCCTGGCGGAACACGGCTGGTAACGCCCCCAAGACCCGCCAAGCCGCCGGGCCCGGACCTGGGACCGGACCGGGTCGTCTACTTTGCCTTGTCCTCGGCGAGGGTGTGGGCCACCAGGGCGTTCGCGTGGCCGTGGCCCAGGGCGTGTTCGGATTTGAGCTGGGAGACGAGTTCCGCGTGCTTGGTCAGGGGTGAGGCGCGGATCATCTCCTTCCACTCGGCGATCGGGCGGCCGTACTTCTTCTCGATCGAGGGGAAGTAGCTCGCGGGGCCGTTCTCGGGTGCGGTCATGTCGGCGGTGTCCTATCCCTCGGCGCGGAACGATCTCCGAGTGTTGATGTGCTTTGCATGTATGACCGGAGGCGGCAGGAAAAGTCATCGGCCGGCCGAAGGTGACCTGCGCCACTTGCGATCTTATGTACGGTCCCTCGTCCCGGCCCCGACCGTCGCTCGGTCCGCCCTGGTGTCGGCTCGGCGACCCTGGGAGACTCCGACGCGGCCGTCTTCGCCCGGTCCGCCGGTCCGCCGGACCGACCGAAGCCGCCTACTCCCTAACTGAGTTGACGAGGAATCAGATATGACGACCAGTCAGCCCGCCGCCGACACCGGACTCTTCTCCCCGGTCCGGTCCGGCACCCCCGCCGAGGCCGCGACCACCGATGCCGCGTGTCTGACCGCCATGCTCGACACCGAGGCGGCCCTGGCGCGGGTCCAGGCGCGGCTCGGTACCGTCTCCGAGGCCGCCGCCCGTGCCATCGGGGAGGCCGCGCGGGCCGAGCACTTCGACCTGTACGAGCTGGCGGTCCAGGCGCGTGGTGCCGCCAACCCGGTCGTCCCCCTCGTACGGCGGCTGACCGCGCTCGTCGCGGCCGAGGACCCCGAGGCCGCCCACAGCGTCCACCAGGGCTCCACCAGCCAGGACATCCTCGACACCGGGCTCATGCTGGTCGCCGCCCGCACCCTGGACCTCGTCCTGGCCGACCTGGACCGTACCGCCGACGCGCTGGCCCGTCTCGCCGCCCGGCACCGCGACACCCCCATGGCCGCCCGCACGCTCGGCCAGCACGCCGTCCCGACCACCTTCGGCCTCAAGGCGGCCGGCTGGCTCCAGGGCGTACTCGACGCACGGGACCGGCTGCGCCGGGTGCGCGCGCACGGGCTGCCGGTCCAACTCGGCGGCGCGGCGGGCACGATGGCCGGATACCTCCAGTACGCGCTCCTGCACGCACCGGCCGCCGCCGACGACGGCGGGGCGCGCTACATCCAGGAGCTGCCCGCCGCGCTCGCCACCGAACTGGACCTCACCGAACCGCTCGTGCCCTGGCACACCGTCCGTACCCCTCTCGCCGACCTCGGGGCGGCGCTCGCCCTGCTGACCGGCGCGCTCGGCTCCATCGCGGCCGACGTCCAACTGCTGTCCCGCACCGAGACGGGCGAGCTGGCCGAACCGGCCGCCGAGGGCCGCGGCACGTCCTCCGCCATGCCCCACAAACGCAACCCCGCGCTCTCCGCGCTGATCCGCGCCGCCGCCTACCAGGTGCCCTCCCTCGTCGGCACCCTCATGCAGGTGTCGGTCCACGACGACGAGCGGCCCGCCGGCGCCTGGCACGCCGAATGGGCGCCGCTGCGCGACTGTCTGCGCCTGGCGGGCGGCGCGGCGCACACCGCCGCCGAGCTGACCGAGGGGCTGATCGTCCACGAGGACCGGATGCGGGCCAATCTGGAACTCACCGGCGGTCTGGTCGTCTCCGAACGGCTCGCCGCCCTGCTCTCCGTCGAGCTGGGCCGGGCCGAGGCCAAGGCGCTGCTCGGCCGGGCGTCGGCGCAGGCCGCCACCTCCGGCCGGCACCTCGCGGAGGTCCTGGCCGAAGCCCTCGCCGAAGTCCTCGCCGGAGCCCGGACGGAAGCCCCCGACCCCGCCGACGCCCCCGCCCCCGCCGAACCCCCCGCCGGCCGGCGCTCGGCCGAAGACCTCCGGGAGCTGTCGGATCCGGCCCACTACACCGGCGCGGCGGGCCAGTTGGTGGACCGCGTACTCGGCCGCTTCCGCCTCGACGGGCGGGCGGGCTGACCCCGGTCGGCATTTCGGCTTGCTTGTCAAGATCGAGCCCTATGTAAGGATGAGGCTGTCGCCCGGCAATGGGCCGCGCGGCCCGTACGACTCCCTTTCCCTGGATGGTCTTGGATGCAGAGCTCTCAGCGTCGTATCGTCCGAACCGCGCCTCTTCCCGCCGCAGATGAGTCCGTTTCGCGTCCTCAGCACAGTGACCTCTTCCTGGAGGCGCACTACACCGTCGACCTCCCCCCGCTCGAAGAGGACGAAGCCGTCGGCACCGATCCCAACAGCGCCACCACCCCCTACCGGGGAGGGCGCGGGCATGCCGCCGGGTGAGGACGCCGAGAGTGTCCTTCTCGACGGGCTGACGGTCGACGACCGGGACCCCCAGCAGCCCGTCCTGCTCGACAAGTCCGGCCACCCCATCCGGACATGGCGGCAGAACTACCCGTACGACAAGAAGATGCGCCGCCGCGAGTACGAGCGGACGAAGCGCACGCTCCAGATCGAACTGCTCAAGCTCCAGCGCTGGGTGAAGGACACCGGCCAGCGGGTGGTGGTGGTCTGCGAGGGCCGGGACGCCGCGGGCAAGGGCGGCACCATCCAGCGGTTCACCGAGCGGCTCAACCCGCGTGGCGCCCGCGTGGTGGCCCTGGAGAAGCCCACCGAGCGAGAAGCGGGGCAGTGGTACTTCCAGCGGTACGTCGCGCATCTGCCGTCCGCCGGGGAGATCGTCTTCTTCGACCGCTCCTGGTACAACCGGGCCGGCGTCGAGCGCGTCATGGGCTTCTGCACCCCGCAGGAGTCCGAGCACTTCCTCCACCAGGCGCCCCAGTTCGAGCGGATGCTCACCGACGACGGCATCCTGCTCGTCAAGTTCTGGTTCTCGGTCTCGCACGACGAGCAGCGCACGCGCTTCGCGATCCGGCAGATCGACCCCGTACGGCAGTGGAAGCTCTCGCCCACCGACCTCGCGTCGCTCGACCTGTGGGACGCGTACACCGACGCCAAGGTCGACATGTTCCGGGCCACCGACACCGCGCACGCGCCCTGGAGTGTGGTCAAGAACAACGACAAGAAGCGGGGCCGGCTGGAGGCCATGCGCAGCCTGCTGTGGCGGGTGGATTACGACCTGAAGGACGAGACGGCGGTCGGCGAACCCGACCCGCTCATCGTGGGCCCGGCCGACACCCTGCTCGAACCGGGCGAGGAGAGCACGGACCTGTCCCCGACGCCGCTCGCCCCCCGCACCCACGGCCCCGGCGACCACCCGGCGCGGCCGGGGGACTGATCACCGCGTGGGGAGGGGGCGGATCACGGCGTACCGATCACCGCGGCCCTCAGGAACTTCTCGATCAGGGCCACGTCCTTCACCCCCCGGCTGCTCTCCACCCCGCTCGACACGTCGACGCCCCACGGCCGCAGCGCCGTCACCGCGTCCGCGACGTTGTCCGGCGAGAGGCCGCCCGACAGCACCCACGCGCCCGTGGGCGGCTGCGGCAGCGAGTCCGCGCACCAGCGTTCGCCGGAGCCCGGCCGCGGTGAGTCGATGATCAGCACGTCCTCGCCGTACGCGCCCGCCGACAGCGGATCGCCCGACCGCGGCGAGGTGGCGCGGATGAGGCGGAAGCCGTCCGCGCGCAGCGCGGCGAACATCTCCGGCGGTTCGCCGCCGTGCAGTTGGACGGTGTCCACGCCCGCGTCGGCCGCCGCCCGGCGCACCTCGTCCAGCGACTCACCGCGGAAGACCCCGACCTTGGCGACACCGGCCGGCACGAGCGCGGCCAGCGGGCGGGCCTCGGCGGGGGACAGTCGCCGGGGGCTCGTCGTCAGGACGAACCCGACGGCGTCCGCCCCACCGGCCACGGCGGCCTCGATCTCGGCGGGCTTCCGCAGACCGCAGACCTTGACGTACAAGTTGGGCAACTGGAACTCCTCGCTCGGTGGACTCACTGCGAGGGTACGAGGTACGAGGTACGAGGAAAGTGAGACGCACGTGCCGCACACCGCCGCCCTGACCGCCCCCGGAGCGCCTTTCGAGGTCGTACGCGCCGAGAACGGCTCGCTGATGTACGCGGACGGGCCGCGCACCCTGCGGGAGTTCGTGGAGACGACGTGGGCGTACGGGGAGCGGCCCTTCTTGGTAGGCGGCGACGGGGCCGTCCTCCTTACGTACGGTGACTTCTTCGCCGCCGCGACCGCGCTGGCCAACCACTTCGTGGACACCCACGGCCTGCGGCCCGGCGACCGCGCGGCCCTCGTGCTGGGCGACCGGCCCGAGTGGCAGACCGCGTTCTGGGCCACCCAGCTCGCCGGGCTGGTCGCCGTACCGCTCGACGCCGCCTGGGGCGCGGACGAGCTGCGCCGCGTACTGGACCACTGCGCGCCCCGCGTGCTGCTCGTGGACGGTGAGCGGTCGGCGCAGGCGCAGGCCCAGGGGTGGCCGGGGGAGCGGGTGGTGGTCCTCGGCTCCCAGGACCTGCCAGCCCCCGATCCGTACGCCGCCCCGCCCGACATCGAGATCCGCGCGGAGGACGACGCCACCATCGGCTACGCGTCACCGGCGAATCCCCTCCGGGGAGCCGTCGCCACCCAGCTCGCGCAGGCGGGTGCCGCGATGGACGCCCGGTTCCGCGCGGCGGCGGACGCGCTCGAACGTGGCGAGCTGCCGGGCCTCGGCCCGGCCCCCGTCCTGCCGCTGCCCCGCCCCTTCTCAGGTACCGCCGCTCTGGACGCGGTGTACGGCGCGATGGCGGCGGGTGGCGCGCTGGTGGTGGACGGAACGGGGGAGCCTGCGGCGGCTCCCCGAGCCACGCCCACCCTCGAGTCACGCGTGTCGCCCGAGACCGGCGAGCTGTGGCTGCGCGGTCAGTCGCTCCCGTACGCCTACTGGCGTGACGAGGCGGCGACCGCCAAGGCGTTCACACCCGACGGCTGGTTCAGGACCGGCTGATACGGACCCGGTAGCCGCCGTCCCCGCTCTTGCCGAGCACCGTGACGCCGATGCCGCTGTCCCGGTCCCGGAACGTCTCGCCGGGCCCGTACGGCGCGTCGGACAGCTCCGCGTGCACGTTGGGCCGCCGCGTACAGCCGCCGCTGCGCTCCGCGCTGTCGGAGACGGTCACCGGACCGCGCCCCGTGTCGACGTCGGACTCGACCCGGTAGATCAGCACGCCCGGCTTGCAGACGGCCTCGTCGTTGCCCGCGCGGGTGCGGACCTCGACCGCGTAACCGGACTCCTCGGAGACCGGTACGAACGCCAGCTTGTGACCGCCCTCGGTGGCCAGCGGTGTCAGGTCGTGCACGCTCTCGCCGGGGGCCGACGCGCAACTGATCTGGGCGTTGTCGAGCCAGCCCAGCTTCCACTTGTGCCAGCCCAGCAGGTCGTTGTTGGCCCCCCAGTCCTCGGACATGATGTCCCAGTGCCCGACCGCGCCGCCGCCGTCCATCGTGTAGAGGTCGGGGAGGCCGAAGACATGGCCGTTCTCGTGCGGCAGGACGCGGTAGCCGGTCCGTGAGTACGACCCCGAGCCGTCGTCCTGCCTGCTGTAGACGAAGGACGTGTTGGCGAGCGGGACGCCGTCCGCCTTCGGGGCCTCGCCGTTGCCGGAGAACGTCACGGACAGGACGGTGTCGAGCGCCGAGGGGCCGGCGTTGGGGGTGACGAGGATGTTGACGAGGTCGTAGTCGCCGAAGTCCACCTCGGGGTCGGCCGCCGTCACGATGTCCTGGACGAGCCGCCGGTAGCCGGGTTCGTAAGGGGCGCCGCGCTCTATCCCGTAGTCGGCGAACGGCAGCGGCATCCGCAGCCAGTCCTTCAGCGGTGCCTCGGGCCGGTAGTCCAGCCGCCCGTACGAGCTGGTACGGAACCACTGCGACGTCTGCGGGAAGAACTCCCCGAGCCGGTCGGCGGCGCTGCCGGGACCCGGCGCGTCCGAGAAGTCGACCATCAGATTGAGCGCGCGGACCGTGCCGGTCGAGCGGGAGTAGCCGGAGGGGGTGGGCACGCCCTCGGACATCTGCACGCCGGAGGCGGTGGCGATACGGCACGGGGCGAGCGTCGAGTCGTGCGCGGTGGAGACCGGGCCGGCGGAGGCGCGGGTGGGCAGCGGGATGGTCGCGCTGGCGGTGGCGAGTGCGGCGAGGGTCAGTGCGCCGAGTGCGGCGAGGGCGCCGAGCCGACGGGGTCTGGCGTGACGGCCGTGACCTGCGGTTTCGCGTATCCGACGGGTGTGCTTCATCGGCCGCCTTCGGGTCAGCGGCAGTCGTCCGTGCTGACTGCTCTCCGTCCGATCACCCTGCGACGGTCGGCGTGTCGGCGCTCGCTGGGTGCGCCGATCGTGGGGTTTTCCAGCGCCTGGGCGGAGTCTGATCGGAGCCAGGGCGGAGCCAGGGCGGAGGTGGAGTGGAGCCGGATCGGAGCGCGAGCGGAGTCGGATCGGAGTCCGGGCGGAGCCCCGGCAGAGGTTCGGCAGAGCCCCGGCAGAGGTTCGGCGGAGCCCGTGATCCAGCTCACACCTCCCGGCGAAATAACCGGGGATGCCATCCCCGTTTGCACCCGTGTCAAGGAAAGCGGGGACAACATCCCCACTTACGCGAACCAAGCATGAACTCAGCGTGAACCAAGGAGAGGCCCCGTCGTGACCACCACCGCCGCCGAATCCGAAGCGCGTCGCATCCCGCGTCCGCGAGCGGACGCGCTGCGCAACAGGGAGCGCATCGTGGCGGCGGCACGCGAAATCCTCGTGGAGTCGGGCCCCGACGTGCCGCTCGACGAGATCGCGCGGCGCGCCGGCGTCGGCAACGCGACCCTCTACCGCCACTTCCCCGACCGGTCGGTGCTCATCCTGGAGGTGGTGCACTCCGTCATGGCGCGCACCGCGGACCAGGCGGAGCGCCTGGCGGCCGAGGAGGCCGACGCGTTCGTGGCGCTCAGCCGCTTCGTACACGCGGCGGCCGACGAGCGGATCAGCGCCCTGTGCCCGCTCCTCTCCGGCAGTTTCGACTCCGAGCTTCCCCATCTGCTCGCGCAACGCGAACGCCTCGAAGCGGCTGTGGAAGCGCTCATGGAGAAGGCGCGTGCGGCGGGCAGGCTGCGCACCGACGTCGCTGTCGGTGACCTGATGGTCGCGCTCTCCCAGCTCACCCGTCCGCTGCCCGGTACCGGCTGTCTGAACATCGACCGCTTCACGCACCGGCATCTGCAACTGTTCCTCGACGGCCTGGAGGCGCCCGCGCGCTCCGAGCTGCCGGGTACGGCGGCGACTCTGGAGGATCTGCGCCACGGTCGATGACGACATGTGACGCGCACCCGGACCAAGAACTTCTGTCGACCACGTACACGACCACGTACCTGACCACATGCACCGGCGATCGCGACGACGACCACGTCGGCCGGATTCCCTCGTAGCTCGCAGCTCGTAATCCGTAACCCGTAACCAGCGCGTAGGGCCGACCAGTGCGTCCCCGCGTCCGTTATGAACTCTTCGTACGCATAGGCGGCTTCACCCATGTCAAAAACAGCCGAGACCCGGCTCCCGGACCCCCAGGTCCCCGATTCGGTCCCCGATCCCAATCGCTGGAAAGCCCTGGTGTTCATCGCCCTGGCCCAGTTGATGGTCGTGCTCGACGCGACCATCGTGAATATCGCGCTGCCCTCCGCCCAGCAGGACCTGGGCATATCGGACGGCAACCGCCAGTGGGTCATCACCGCGTACGCGCTCGCCTTCGGCGGTCTGCTCCTCTTCGGCGGACGCATCGCCGACCTGTGGGGACGTAAGCGCACCTTCACCGTCGGTCTGCTCGGCTTCGCCGCCGCGTCCGCCATCGGCGGCGCCGCGACCAGCGAGGCCATGCTGCTCGGTTCGCGCGCCCTCCAGGGCGCCTTCGGCGCGCTGCTCGCGCCCGCCGCGCTGTCCCTGCTCGCCGTGACGTTCAGCGACCCGAAGGAGCGCGCCAAGGCGTTCGGCATCTTCGGTGCGATCGCCGGTGGCGGTGGCGCCGTGGGTCTGATCCTCGGCGGATTCCTCACCGAGTACCTGGACTGGCGCTGGACCTTCTTCGTCAACATCCCGTTCGCGATCGTGGCCGCCGCCGGCGCCTACTTCGTGATCCGGGAGCCCGCGGGCGGCCGTAACCGCAACCCGCTCGACATCCCCGGTGTCTTCCTGTCCACGCTCGGCCTGGTGGCGCTGGTGTACGGCTTCACGCGCGCCGAGTCCGAGGGCTGGTCCGACCCGACCACCATCGCCATGTTCGTCGCGTCGGCCGTCCTGCTGGCCGCGTTCGTCGCGGTCGAGGCACGGGTGAAGTCCCCGCTGCTGCCGCTGCGCGTGCTGATGGAGCGCAACCGCGCCGGTGTCTACCTCTCGCTGGGCCTGGCCATCATCGGCATGTTCGGTCTGTTCCTCTTCCTGACCTACTACCTCCAGGTCGTGAAGGGCTTCACACCGGTCAACACCGGCTTCGCCTTCCTGCCGATGATCGTGGGCATGATCACGGGCTCCACCCAGATCGGCGCCCGGCTGATGACCCGCGTGCCGCCGCGCCTGCTGATGGGCCCCGGCTTCCTGGTCGGCGCGCTCGGCATGCTGCTGCTGACCCGGTTGGAGATCAACTCCTCGTACCCCGCACTGATCCTGCCGGCGCTGCTGCTGCTCGGTCTCGGCATGGGTACGGCGTTCATGCCGGCCATGTCCCTCGCGACGCACGGCATCGAGCCGCGTGACGCGGGTGTCGCCTCGGCGATGATCAACACCTCGCAGCAGGTCGGCGGCGCGATCGGTACGGCGCTGCTGAACACCGTGGCCGCCTCCGCCACCACCGCGTACGTCGCGGCCAACGCGGCGGGTGCCAGTAACCCGAAGCTGCTTGAGCTCCAGGCGATGGTGCACGGATACGCGAGCGCCATCTGGTGGGCGGTCGGCATCCTGGTCATCTCCGCCGGGATCGCCTTCACGTTCATCAACACCGGCCGTCCGGGGAGCACCCAGGTGGCCAAGGGGGAGGGCGCCGACGCGTCGGCGGAGGACGCGAAGATCCCGGTCGTCATGCACTGACCCTCTTCAAGAGGTCTGTTCAAGAGGTCCGTTCAAGAGGTCCGCTTAAGAGGTCCGTTCAAGAGGTCCGCTTAAGAGGTCCGCTTAAGAGGGGCCGCCCAACCGCTGCCCTGGCGTCGCTGTTCCTCAGCGGCGCCAGGGCAGATCCGCGTCCGAACAGTCCGGTTGCAGCCCCCGCGCCAGCACCCGCATGATCTCCCCGAGCTGGGTCACCTGCTCCGGGCTGAGCCGGTCGAACATCGCCTGCCGTACGGCGGCGACATGGTCGGGCGCCGACCGCCGCAGCACCTCGTCGCCCTCGTCCGTCAGGATCGCGTTCTGGCCGCGCTTGTCGGAGGGGCAGTCCTCGCGGCGTACCCAGCCGTCCTTCTCCAGCCGCGCTACCGCGTGCGAGAGCCGGGACCGGGTGATCTTGGCGTTCCGGGCGAGCTGCGTCATCCGCAGCCGGCGCTGCGGGGCGCGGGCCAGATGGACGAGCAGGGCGTAGTAGAGGTGCGGCATCCCCGCGTCGCGCTGCAACCGGCGGTCGAGATGGTCCTCCAGCAACGTGGTGGCCTGGAGGTACGCCTGCCAGACGCCCTGTTCCTCGGCGTCGAGCCAGCGTGGTTGTACGTCGCTCCCCATGCTCTCCACTGTAAGTGATCCTTGAATGTTGAACTAGATAGTCGTAAGGTCTGCCCCAGCGAGTGTGCTTTAAAGTTCAAGCAGATGCTGAGGGAGACGCCATGACCAGCACAGACGCGATAACCGGCACAGACGCCATGACCGGCACGGCGGAGCGCATGCCCGCCCTCTACCTCTCCCACGGCGCCCCGCCCCTCGCCGACGACCCCCTGTGGCCCGGCCAGCTCGCCGCCTGGTCCGCCGACCTGCCACGCCCCACGGCGATCCTGATCGTCTCCGCCCACTGGGAGGAGGCGCCCCTCGCCCTCGGCGCCACCGGGACGCTGCCGCTGGTGTACGACTTCTGGGGCTTCCCCGAGCACTACTACCAGGTGCGGTACGCCGCCCCGGGCGCCCCCGCCCTCGCCGACTCCGTCGAGAAGCTGCTGCGCGGCCCCGGCACCCCCGTACAGCGCGTGCCCGACCGCGGGCTCGACCACGGCGCGTACGTCCCTCTGGTCGAGATGTTCCCCGCCGCCGACATCCCCGTACTCCAGATATCCATGCCGACGCTCGACCCCCGCCAACTCCTCGCGATCGGCCGCAAGCTGGCCCCGCTGCGGGACGAAGGGGTCCTGGTCGTCGGCAGCGGCTTCTTCACGCACAACCTGGCCGCGCTGCGCCATGTGGGCCCCGGAGTGCCGGGCTGGTCCGCCGAGTTCGACGCCTGGGGCCGGGAGGCGCTGCTCGCGCGGGACGTCGACGCGCTGCTCGACTTCGCGCGCAAATCCCCGGCGGGACCGCTCGCCCACCCCCGTACCGAACACTTCGCGCCGCTGTTCGTGACGCTCGGCGCGGCCGAGGACGAGCTGGACACCGTACGCAACGTGATCGACGGCTTCTGGATGGGCCTGGCCAAACGGTCGGTCCAGTTCGGCTGACCGGACGGCCGAGCGACCGCTGACCGGCAGCCGACCGGACGGCCGAGCGACGGCCAACGGGACGGCCGACCGACCGCCGACCTGCCCCGCAATGCTCCGCCAGTGGTCGGGCCAATGGCAGACGGGTTCAGATAGACAACGGTTCGACATCCCCTGGCCGATGGCACTTGACCGGGCAATCACGGCTCCGTACGTTCCTGTGGTCTAGACATCCTGTTAGGGAGCGGCCATGCGGAAACAAGTCATCGGGGCCTTTGTCGTCACCATGGCGCTCGGACTCTCTGCCTGCGGCAGTGGGGACTCGGGCGGGGACGGCGGGGACGGCGGCGAAACGTCGGGCAAGGGCAAGACCCTGACCGTATGGATCATGGAGGGGACCAACCCGGACCCCAAGCCCTTCTTCAACGAGGTCGCCGCGGCCTTCAAGGAGAAGACGGGCGCCACGGTCAAGGTCGAGTACCAGCAGTGGGCCACCGCGCAGAAGAAGTTCACTACCGCGATCGAGGGCGGACCGAGCCAGGTCCCCGACGTCGCCGAGGTCGGCACCACCTGGATTCCGCAGTTCGCCGAGACCGGCGGCCTCGTGGACGTGACCGACAAGGTGAAGGACTCCGGCCTGGGCGACGACCTCGTCGAGGGCCTGGCCGACGCGGGCACGCTGGAGGGCAAGCAGTACGGCATGCCCTGGTACGCCGGTGTCCGCGGCCTCCTCTACCGCAAGGACATCTTCGAGAAGCACAACCTCAAGGCTCCGACCACCTGGAAGGAACTGCGCGACACCGCGCTGGTCCTGAAGGAGAAGGAGCCCGACATGATCTCCTTCCCGGTCGCGGGCGGCGCGGAGATGTTCGCGACCCCGTTCATCTGGGGCGCCGGCGGTGAACTGGCCGTCCAGGACGGCGACAAGTGGAAGTCCGGCATCAACTCCCCGGAGTCGGTCAAGGGCATCACGTACTACACCGACCTCGCGAAGAAGGACAAGCTGTCCCCGGCGAAGGTCACCACCTGGACCGAGAAGGAGGTGGCGACCGACTTCCAGAAGGGGAAGATCGCCATGACCCTCTCCGGCAACTGGACGCCCAAGGCGTTCGTCCAGGCGGCCCCCGACCTCGAGGGCAAGCTCGCCGCGGCGCCCATCCCGGGTGAGACCGGCGGTATGAGCAAGTCCTTCTTGGGAGGCTCGTACCTGTCCACCTTCAAGGGTGAGAACCAGGACCTGGCCTGGGAGTACGTCAAGCTGGTCACCACCGGCGAGTTCGCCACCAAGTGGGCCGAGCAGACGAACTACTTCCCCGGACAGAACTCCCTCCTCAAGGAGGTCCAGGCGAAGGCTGACCCGCTCGTCGCGCCCTTCGCCCAGCAGATGACCGACGCCGGCGCTACCGTGCCCAAGACGCCCGCGTACGGGCAGATCCAGGCCACCCAGGTCGTCACGAAGATGATCCAGTCGATCCTGACGGACAAGCAGACCGTCCAGGAGGCCGCGGACCAGGCCGCCGAGGAGATGGACAAGATCTTTGCCGCCAACTGAGTCAGTTCTCGAAGACTCGGGGCACGACGACGTGGCCGCGGCGACTTCCACCGTGAAGGTGAAGTCGCCGCGGCCACGCGGGCAGCGCCCGAGCCCGACGCTGCGCCGCAAGCAGCTCGGCCGCACCACCCGCCCCTGGCTGCTGCTCCTGCCCTCCCTCGTGGTGCTGGCGGGGCTGCTCCTGTGGCCCCTGGTCAAGGTCGGCATCCTGTCCGTCCAGGACTACGAGGTGAAGTTCGGCGGCGGAGTCGGCACGTACACCGGCTTCGACCACTACAAGGCCCTGCTCACCGACGGCGACCTGTGGCGCACGGTCCTGCCCAACACCGTGTTCTTCGCGGTCGCCTGCGTGGCGCTGACCGTCGCGCTCGGCACGCTGGCCGCCCTGCTGCTCCAGCGGCTCGGCACCACCTGGCGGGTCATCTGCTCCACCGCGATCATGGCGGCCTGGGCGATGCCCGCCGTCACCGGCACCTATGTGTGGGTGTGGCTGTTCTCGGCGGGCGACGGCATGATGAGCCAGCTCGCCGGCTCGCTGGGCCTGATCGACCCGGAGACCACGAACTGGTTCACCGAGCGGCTGTCCTTCTACGCCATCGCCACCCTCAACGTGGTGCACCACGGCTTCCCGTTCGTGGCCATCACCGTGCTCGCGGGGCTGCTGACCATCCCCAAGGAGCTGTACGAGGCGGGGATGATCGACGGCGCGAACGCCTGGCAGCGGTTCTGGAAGATCACCGTGCCCACCATCAAGCCGATCTTCCTCGTCGTCACGATCCTGTCGACCATCTGGGACTTCAAGGTCTTCACCCAGATCTATCTGATGCCGGGCGGCGCGGGCAGCAACGAAGAGGTCCTCAACCTGGGCGTGTGGTCCTACCAGCAGGCGTTCGCCCTGAACGACTACGGCGCGGGCGCGGCCACCGCCGTACTCCTGACGCTGCTCCTGCTGCTGATCACGATCGTCTACATCCGAACCCTCTTCAAGGAGAGTGACGAGCTGTGACCCGCACGACGACCGCCGGGCGGATCGGGCTCGCTGTCGCGGTGTTCGCGCTGCTGGTCTTCACACTGTTCCCGGTGTACTGGATGGTCAGCACCGCGCTCGACCCCAACGCGATCACCCGTGGCGCCGACGTCCTGCCGAGCGGGATCAGTTGGGAGCACTTCAGCTATATCTTCGAACGCGGCAACTTCGGCGAGTTCCTGATGAACTCGATGATCGTCGGGCTCGGCACGATCCTGGTGTCCGGGCTGCTGGCGCTGTTCGCCGCCGTGGCCGTCGCGCGCTTCCGGTTCCGCTTCCGTACCTCGGTGCTGATCATGGTGCTGATCGTGCAGATGGTCCCGCTCGAGGCGCTTGTCATCCCCCTCTTCCTACAGATGCGGGACTACGAACTCCTCAACAGCCTCATCGGGCTGACCATCGTCTACATCGCGCTGTCGCTGCCGTTCGCGATCTGGACGCTGCGCGGCTTCGTCGCGACGGTGCCCAAGGAGGTCGAGGAGGCGGCGTATCTGGACGGCTGCTCGTGGCCGCGGATGTTCTGGTCCGTGCTGCTGCCGCTGGTCGCGCCCGGTCTCGTCGCCACCAGCGTGTTCGCCTTCATCACCGCGTGGAACGAGTTCGTCTTCGCGTACACCTTCATGAAGGACGGCTCCAAGTACACGGCGGCCGTGGGGCTGTTCCAGTTCTTCGGCGAGAACTCCACGTCCTGGGGCCCGGTCATGGCCGGCTCCACCCTCATCACCCTGCCGGTGCTGATCTTCTTCATCATCGTGCAGCGGCGCCTGGCCTCCGGGCTGGCGGCCGGGGCGGTGAAGGGATGACTCCGCGGGATTCCGTCGCCGGGGCGCAGGCGCCGCGGCTGGTCAACTCCGTGCTGCTGCCCGGCTTCCACGGCACCGAGCCGCCCGCGTGGCTGCTCGGCGCCGTGGACGAGGGGCTGGCGGGCGTCGTGTACTTCGCGCACAACGTGCCCGACCCCAAGACGGCCGCCGCGCTCTCGGCCGCCCTGCACGCCCGCCGCGCCGACCTGATCGTCGCGAGCGACGAGGAGGGCGGCGACGTCACCCGCCTGGAGGCGGCCACCGGCTCCTCATACCCCGGCAACGGCGCCCTCGGCGAGGTCGACGACACGGACGTCACCGAACGCGTCGCCCGCGCCATCGGCCACGATCTGCGCGCGGCGGGCATCGACCTGAACTTCGCGCCCGACGTTGACGTCAACGCCGACCCGGACAACCCGGTGATCGGCATACGGTCCTTCGGAGCCGACGCCGCCCAGGTGGCCAGGCACTCCGCCGCGTACGTCACCGGCCTCCAGTCCGCCGGCGTCGCGGCCTGCGCCAAGCACTTCCCCGGCCACGGCGACACGGCGGTCGACTCGCATCTGCGCGTGCCTCAGTTGAAGGCCGACCTCGACCTGCTGCGGCGGCGCGACCTGCTGCCGTTCGCCGCCGCGATCGAGGCCGGCAGCCGCTGTCTGATGACCGGGCACATCAAGGCCCTCCCCTTCGGCGATGCCCCCGCCTCGCTGAACCCCGAGGCCACCCGGCTCGCCAGGGAGGAGCTGGGCTTCACCGGCGCCGTCGTCACCGACGCGCTCGACATGGGCGCCGTCCTGGCCGACCCCGGCTTCGGCCCCGCCTGCGTCCAGGCCGTGCTCGGCGGCGCCGACCTGCTCTGCCTGGGCAACCCGGAGAGCGCGGAGGCCGCCGAGGCCGCCTATACGACGGCGCGTGACGCCCTCCTCGACGCCGTGGCCACGGGCAGGCTGCCGATGGACCGGCTCGTGGAGGCCGGGCGGCGGGCCCACGAGCTGGCGCAGTGGATCGGCCGGGCGCGCGCCACGCCGCCGCCTCCTAAAGAGGACGCGCTGCCGCTCGCCGTGGCCCGCGCCGCACTGCGGGTACGCGGCAACGTGGCCCTCACCTCGCCGCCGTACGTGATCGACCTGCGACAGCGCGTCAACCACGCCTCCGGCAGCCGCGCGCCCCACCTGAACCGGCTGCTCGCCGAGGCCATGCCCGGCCTGACCGCCACCGGCGTCCCCGCCGAGGGCCCGACCGCCGACCGCGCGGACACCGCGCTGCGGGGCGCCGGGGACCAGCCCCTGGTCGTCCTGGCCAGGGAGCCGCACCGGAACGCGGAGGAGACGGCGCTGCTGCGCGAACTGGTCGCCCGCCGCCCCGACGCGGTCGTCGTCCTCACGGGCTGGCCGCACGCCGTGGACGCGCTGGCGGCCAACACCGTGGTGACGTACGGCTCCGGCCGCGTCAACGCCCGCGCGGCCGTGGAACGCCTGCTGGGCGGCACACCGCACGGGGGCCAGGACAGGAGCTAGAGCTTCTTCTCGTACCAGGCGACGTCCCAGTACCTGCCGAACTTGCGGCCGACCTCGCCGAACGTACCGATGTGCCGGAACCCGAAACGCTCGTGCAGCCGCTGCGACGCCGCGTTGGTCCCCCTGCCTTCGGCGGGAGACACCCCCTGCGCGATGCCCGCGTACGCGCGGTGCACGTCCTCGCCCTCCAGGGCCTTGAACAGCGCCTCGTAAAGAAGAGTGCCGATTCCCCGCCCCGCCGCCTCGGGCGCGCAGTACACCGTGACCTCCACGGAAGTGGAGTACGCCGGCTTGTGCCGGAAGGGGCCACTGGTCGCGTAACCGAGGACTCGCCCGGAACGGACATCCTGAGCAACCTTGAGACGGTGTGGGCCGTCTTCGGAGTAGGAGCGCAGCCAAGGGCGGCGCTGCTCGGGAGTGAAGGTGGCCGTGTCGAAGGTGATCGGTGTCTCGCGGACGAAGTGGTTGTAGATGTCGGTGAGCGCCGTCAGATCGTCCTCGGTTCCCGTCCTGACCTGCGCTTCCGACCAGCTTGGCACCATGTGTCCCTCCCCTTTGGCGGGACAGGGTACTGCATGATCACAAAAATGAGTGCACGCCGTGGGAATTCTGTCCGGATTCCAGTCGTTGTTTCCAACGGATGCAGGGCACCCGGGAGGGTGTCGCGACCGACTCAGTAAGGGAGCTCGCATGGCAACCCGTGCCGTCGCCCGTCGCACCGCCACCGGCGGTTCGAAAGCGGCAAGCAGTGTTCGCGCCGGAGGCGGCGAGATCGCCGATCGCGACCTGGTCGGCATGTACCTCGACGAGATCGCGCGTACGCCCCTGCTCGACGCCGCCAAGGAAGTCGAGCTGTCACAGACCATCGAGGCGGGTGTGTACGCACAGCAGATCCTCGACGGAGCGGTGGAGAGCGAGGGCGCCGGTGCCCAGCACGAGGAGCTCGAAGCCCTCGTCGCCGCCGGTGAGCGCGCGAAGGACGTCTTCATACGCTCGAATCTGCGTCTCGTCGTCGCCGTGGCCCGGCGCTACCCGCGCAGTGGACTGCCCCTGCTCGACCTCATCCAGGAAGGCAACGCCGGCCTGGTGCGCGCGGTCGAGAAGTTCGACTACGCCAAGGGATTCAAGTTCTCCACCTACGCGACCTGGTGGATCCGCCAGGCCATCACCCGGTCCATCGCGGACCAGTCACGCACGATCAGGCTGCCCGTCCACCTCGTGGAGGAGCTCGGCCGCATCCGCAGGGTGCAGCGCGAGTTCAACCGTGAGCACGGGCGCGACCCGGAGCCCTCCGAGGTGGCCGCCGAGCTGGGCTCCAACGCCGCGCGTGTCACCGACGTCCTGGACTGGGCCCGTGACCCGGTCAGCCTGAACATGTCGGTGGACGACGACGGGGACACCCAGTTCGGCGATCTGCTGGAGGACACCTCGGCGATCTCGCCGGAGCAGTCCGTCCTCACGCTGCTGCGCAGCGAGGAGCTGGAAGAACTGATCGGCAGGCTCGACCACCGCACGGCCTCCATCATCAAGATGCGTTACGGCATCGACGACGGCCGGGAGCGCACGCTCACCGAGGTGGGCAAGCAGCACGGTCTGACCCGTGAGCGGATAAGGCAGATCGAGAAGCACGCCCTTCTGGAGCTGAAGAAGATGGCGCACGACGTGGGCTTCGACGCCGCGGCGTGAGGCCGCGGGGTGCGCCCCTGAGCGGAGTCCCGGTATCCACCCCCCCCCCCCCGGTGCCGGGACTCCTTACGTACTCACGCGCTGTGCCCTCTCGCTCCGTCCCCGCCCGCCGCACGGGTCAGCCGTCCCCCCAGCTCACCGATGTGCTCGACGAGCCGCGCGGGCTGATGGACCGTGAACTCGCAGTCCACCAGCGCCAGTCGCAGCGCCAGCCACTCCATCGCGTCGTCCACGGTGGCCCGCAGCCGGCAGCTCTCGGGGCCGGTCGGCTCCGGCACACCCAGTGAGGCCGGCAGCCGCGCCGCCACGAATCCGGCGGGCGCCGCGAAGCTCACATCCAGCTCCCACTGCTGCTGGGCGCCGCGCATCGAGCGGGTCAGGAACTCCGCCGCGTCACCGGTCGGCAGCTCACGCGGCGTGAAGCGGGCCCCGGTCGCGAACGGATCGCCGACCCGGTCGACCCGGAACGTACGCCAGTCCTCCCGCCCCAGGTCGTACGCGACGAGATACCAGCGCCGGGCCGTCGACACCAGACGGTACGGCTCGACCTGCCGCTTGGTCCGCGCGCCGTCCGCCGCGCGGTAGTTGAACCGCAACCGCTCCGTACCGGTGATCGTGGAGGCGATCGCCGTCAGCGTCCTGGGCGCCACGCTGGCGGCGTCGCCCCGCACGAGGAGCGGCACCGTCGCGGCCTGGAGGGTGGAGACCCGGTGCCGCAGCCGCGAGGGCAGCACCTGCTCCAGCTTCGTCAACGCCCGTACGGACGCCTCCTCGACGCCCTCGATGGCATGCCCCGCACCGGCCCGCAGCCCCACCGCGATGGCCACGGCCTCCTCGTCGTCCAGCAGCAGCGGGGGCATGGCCGCGCCCGCCACCAGCCGGTACCCACCGACCGCGCCCTTGCTGGCCTCGACCGGATAGCCGAGATCGCGCAGCCGGTCGATGTCCCGCCGAATCGTGCGCGGGCTGACGTCAAGACGCTCGGCCAGCTCGCTGCCCGGCCACTCGCGCGGCGTCTGGAGAAGTGACAGCAGATTCAGGAGTCGTGCCGGGGTGTCCGTCATGCGTTCCAGAGTGCCAGCCGTCTAGGACATGAACTGTCCTATATTGTGCATAGGTTTCTCCTATGACTTCTCCAGCGACCACACCGGTCGCCGTACCAGACGTAACAGACGCACCAAACGCACCCGCCGGACCGGGCGCACCCGGTACGGCCTTCGACCCCGCCACGACCCCGGGACCCGGCGACCGCCGACGCTGGCTGGCGCTGGCGGTGGTCATGACCGCCGCCTTCATGGACCTGGTCGACGTCACCATCGTCAACATCGCCATCCCCAGCATCGAGCGGGACCTGTCGGCGTCGTTCGGCTCCATCCAGTGGATCACCGCCGGTTACGCGCTGGCCCTCGCCGCCGGACTGATCACGGGCGGCCGGCTCGGCGACATCTACGGCCGCAAGCGGATCTTCCTCCTGGGAATCACCGGCTTCACCATCGCCTCCGCGCTCTGCGGCTTCGCGGTGAACCCCGAGATGCTGGTCGCCTCCCGGCTCCTCCAGGGCGCGATGGCCGCGCTGATGGTGCCCCAGGTGCTCGCGATCATCCACGTCACCTTCCCGGCGCACGAACGCGGCAAGGTCTTCGGGATGTTCGGCGCGATCGTCGGCCTCGGCGCCGTATCGGGACCGCTGCTCGGCGCGCTGCTCACCCAGTGGAACCTCTTCGGGCTCGAATGGCGCCCGATCTTCCTGATCAACCTGCCTGTCGGCATCGCCGGTCTGATCCTCGGCCGCAAGTTCATCGCCGAGTCCAAGGCGCCGAAGGCCCTGCGGCTCGACGTGGTCGGCGTCGTCCTGGTGACCGGGGCGCTGCTGATGCTGATCTACCCGCTCACCCGTGGCCGCGAGCTGGACTGGCCGCTGTGGGGGCACCTGTGCATGGTGGCGAGCGTGCCGGTGTTCGCGGCGTTCGTGGCGTACGAGAGGGTGAAGACCCGCAAGGACGGGTCACCGCTGGTGGAGCTGTCCCTGTTCAGGGTCAAGAGCTTCGCCGCGGGCATCGCCGTACAGCTCACCTTCGGCGTCAGCCTGGGCATCTTCTTCCTGGTCTGGACGCTGTACATGCAGATCGGCCTCGGCTGGAGCCCGCTGCACGCGGGTCTGACGGGCCTGCCGTTCTCGCTCGCGGTGTCCACGGCCGCCGCGCTCTCCGTACAGACGCTGGTGCCGCGTTTCGGCCGCAAGGTGCTCCAGACCGGCGCGTTGGGGATGGCTGCGGGCATTCTGCTCTACCTCTGGGTGGCGGAGCGGTACGGGGCGGACATCACCACCTGGCAGATGCTGCCGCCGCTGATCGTGATGGGCCTGGGGATGGGGCTGATCGTGGCGCCGCTGACGGACGCGGTGCTGGCGGACGTACCGCGCGAGCACTCGGGCTCTGCGTCCGGCCTGATCAACACGGTGCAGCAGATGGGCAACGCGCTGGGGCTCGGGCTGGTGTCGGTGGTCTTCTTCGGGGTGGTCGACGACCGCCCGGCGACGACGCCGGCGGAGGTGGCGACGGCGTTCGGGGACGGGTTCCAGAACGCGCTGTGGTGGGTGGCGGCGGTGCTGGTGGGCATTTTCCTGCTGATGTTCGTGCTGCCGAGGAGGCGGGTGGCGGGCTGAGGTTTCGTTGACCGGTTCCGCCCGGTGGTCGGGTGTCCTCAAGCGCCGGACGGGCTTGGTGGTTGCGGTGGTGGCCGGGGGCCGCTCCGGGGTCATGCCCGGACGGCATGATTTACGGCGCGTGACGTTCTTGGAGGGTTGCTGGTCCTCGTCGCGCCACAAATCACGCTTTAGTGTCCGGACACGACCCCTGCGCGTCCCCCTTCAACCCGCAGGGGGTGGGGTTGTCTGAACTGCGGGTGGTGGCGGCGTGAGGGGGGCGGGGTCGGAGGGTGGGTGTGTTCGGACACTCAGGCTGATTTGTGTCGCGTGGACAACCCGGTCTCGTCGAGACCAATGAGCGTTGCACGCGGCGTAAATCATGCCGTCCGGACATGCCCACCCGGAGGGCCCGCACCCCGACCGTGGCAACGAGACCGCAACCACCAAGCCCGTCCGGCGCTTGAGGACGAAACCGACCCGCAGGGGCAACGCAACCCGGCAAACGAAACCCCCGCCCACAACCGCTCGCGCCCACATGTGTTTACTTCCGCGGATCCCCGCCGTAACGTGGCCCCGAAAACACAGACTCGGGCATTGAACGGACGTAAACCCACATGTACGCACCGGAGCGGCAGCAAGAGATCCTGCGCCTCGCCCGTGAGGGAGGCCGCGTCGACGTGCTGTCGCTCGCCGAGGAGTTCCAGGTCACCGCCGAGACCGTACGGCGCGACCTCAAGGCCCTCGACCGCGCCGGTCTCGTACGCAGGGTGCACGGCGGCGCCATCCCCGCCGGCCGCCTCGACTTCGAGCCCGACCTCGCCGAGCGCGAGTCCACCGCCGCGGACGAGAAGGACCGTATCGCGCACGCCGCGCTCGCCGAACTGCCCCGGACCGGCAGCGTGATCCTCGACGCGGGCTCGACCGTCGCGAGGCTCGCCGCCGCGCTCCCGCTGGACAGCGAACTCACCGTCGTCACCCACGCGTTGCCCGTCGCCGCGCGCCTCGCCGACCACCCCGGCATCGACCTGCACCTCGTCGGCGGCCGGGTCCGGCACCGTACGCGCGCCGCCGTCGACGCGTGGGCGCTGCGCGCGTACGGCGAGATCCGCGCCGACGTCGTGTTCCTCGGCACCAACGGCTTCTCCCCGGACGGCGGCCTCACCACCCCCGACCTCGCCGAGGCGGCCGTCAAACGCGCACTGATCGCGGCGGCCCGCCGCGTCGTGCTGCTGGCGGACTCGGCCAAGCACGCACAGGAGCACTTCGCCCGCTTCGGCGCCCTCGCGGACGTCGACCTGCTGATCACCGACACCGCGCTGCCCCCCACCGCCCGAGCCACGATCGAGACGACGGGCACCGAGGTGCTGAGTGTCTAGGCCCTGTCCGGCGGATCTTCGGGGATCAGGCCGGGGCGTCTGGTGCGGTGCACCGCACGGTGGAGGATCGTCCTCGGACGGCTCCTTTAAGCCCGTCCGGCGATTGAGGACAACCCGACCACCGGCCGGAACCAATCAAGCCCGTCCGGCGATTGAGGACGAACCGGCCCACCGGACGGACCCGGTCGACTGGCCCACCCCCACCCCCCGGAGGGCCCCCGCATGATCCTCACCGTCACGCCCAACCCGAGCCTGGACCGTACGTACGAGATCCCCGCCCTCCACCGCGGCGAGGTCCTGCGTGCCACTGTCGAGCGCATGGACCCCGGCGGCAAGGGCGTCAACGTCTCGCGGGCCGTCGCGGCGGCCGGGCACCGTACCGTCGCCGTGCTGCCCCTCGGCGGCGCCCCCGGCGCGCTCGTCGCCCAGCTCCTCGAGGGCCAGGGCATCGACGTCGCCCCCGTGCCGATCGCCGGCGCGACCCGCTCGAACATCGCCCTCGCCGAACCGGACGGCACGCTGACGAAGATCAACGCACCCGGCCCCGAACTGACCCCCGCCGAGTCGGAGTCCCTGCTGTCCGCCCTGCGCGACCACGCCGTGGGAGGGAAGGCCGACTGGATCGCCTGCTGCGGCAGCCTGCCGCGCGGGCTCGGGCCGCGGTGGTACGCCGAACTCGTCGCCCGCGCCCACGCCGCCGGCGCCCGGATCGCGCTCGACACCTCCGGCGCCTCGCTGCTGGCCGCGCTCAAGGAGCGCCCGGACGTCGTGAAGCCCAACGCCGACGAGCTCGCCACCGCGGTCGGCCGCCCGCTGGCCACCGTCGGGGACGCGCTGAAGGCGGCGGAGGAGCTGCGTACGTACGGTGCCAGATCCGTCCTCGCCAGCCTCGGCGCGGACGGCCAGCTCCTGGTGTCCGACGCGGGCGCCTACTTCGCGAGCGCCCCCGTCGCCGCCGTACGCAGCAACGTCGGCGCCGGTGACGCCTCGCTCGCCGGATTCCTCGCGGCGGGCGGCACCGGTCCTCACGCGCTGGCCTCGGCCGTCGCCCATGGCGCGGCGGCCGTCCAACTGCCGGGCAGCGTCATGCCGTCGCCCACGGATCTCGACCCGCGCGCGGTCACCGTGTCCGCGGACATCCCCCTGGACCGTCCCCTCTCGGAGCCCGCCTCATGACCTCTCCCCTCACGTCCCCCCGAAGGAGCCCGCGATGAGCGACATGATCACCGCGGACCTGGTCGACCTCGACCTGGCCGCAGAGACGAAGGAAGCCGCGGCCCGCTCGCTGGCCGAACGCATGGTGGCCCTGGGCCGCGTCACCGACCTGGACGGCTTCCTCGCCGATGTGGCCGCCCGCGAGGCGCAGATGCCGACCGGGCTCGACGGCGGGATAGGCATCCCGCACTGCCGCAGCGCGCATGTCACCGAGCCGACGCTGGCGTTCGGCCGCTCGGCCGAGGGCGTCGACTTCGGGGCGCCCGACGGCCCGGCGGACCTGATCTTCCTGATCGCGGCCCCGGCCGGCGCCGACGACGCGCATCTGACGATCCTGTCCGCCCTGGCCCGTCGGCTGATGGACCCGGACTTCACGGCGGCGCTGCGCGCGGCGACGGACCCTGCGGCGACCGCGAGCCTGATCAGCGGCGACACACCTCCCGAGACACCGGCCCCGGCGGCGGAACCGGCGGCGCAACCGGAACCGCCCGCCGTCTTCCGCGTCGTCGCCGTCACCTCCTGCCCCACCGGCATCGCGCACACCTACATGGCCGCCGAGGCCCTGGAACAGGCCGGCCAGAGCGAAGGCGTCGAGATCGTCGTCGAACCGCAGGGCTCCGCCGGGTTCACCCGCATCGACCCCGCCGTCATCGCCGCCGCCGACGGCGTGATCTTCGCGCACGACGTACCGGTACGGGAGAAGGAACGCTTCGCCGGCAAACCCACCGTCGACGTCGGCGTCAAGGCGGGCATCAACCGCCCCGCCGAACTGATCGCCGAGGTCCGCGCCAAGGCCGCCCGCGGCGAGACCACGGCCGCCGCCCCCGGCTCACCCGTCGACGCGACCGGCGGCCCCGACGAGGGCTACGGCACCAAACTGCGCAAGTGGCTCATGTCCGGGGTCAGTTACATGGTCCCGTTCGTCGCGGCGGGCGGACTGCTCATCGCCCTCGGCTTCGCCATCGGCGGCTACACCGTCGACAAGGCACCCTCCGTCGCCGAGCACTTCGCCTGGACGGACTCCATGAGCTGGGCGGCGCTGCTGTTCCAGGTCGGCGGCCTCGCGTTCAGCTTCCTGGTGCCGGTCCTCGCGGGCTATATCGCGTACGGGATGGCCGACCGCCCCGGTCTGGTACCCGGCTTCGTCGGCGGCTCCATCGCGCTCACCATCAACGCGGGATTCCTCGGCGGTCTGGCCGCCGGTCTGATCGCCGGCGGTACGGTCATGGCGATCCAGCGGGTCAAGGTACCCGCCGCGCTGCGCGGCATCATGCCTGTCGTCGTCATCCCACTCATCTCCTCCGCGGTCGTCGGTTTCCTGATGTTCCTGGTGGTCGGCAAGCCGATCGCCGAGCTCCAGAAGGCCCTGACGGACTGGCTGTCGGGGCTGTCCGGCGCCAACGCGATCATCCTCGGTGTCGTACTCGGCCTGATGATGTGCTTCGACCTGGGCGGGCCGCTCAACAAGGTCGCCTACGCCTTCGCGGTCGGCGGCCTCGCCAACCCCAACGACGGCAGCCTGAAGGTCATGGCCGCCGTGATGGCGGCCGGTATGGTCCCGCCGCTCGCGATGGCCCTGGCCACCGTGGTGCGCGGCGCCCTGTTCACCCGTACCGAGCGGGAGAACGGCAAGGCCGCGTGGGTGCTCGGCGCCTCGTTCATCACCGAGGGCGCGATTCCGTTCGCCGCGGCCGACCCGCTGCGGGTCATCCCGTCGGCCATGGCGGGCGGCGCGGTCACGGGCGCGCTGTCGATGCTTTTCGAGTGCACCCTGCGGGCCCCGCACGGCGGGATCTTCGTGCTCCCGCTGATCGGCAATCCGGTGCTCTATCTGATCGCGATCCTGGCCGGTACGGCGGTCAGTGCCGCTCTGGTCATCCTGTTGAAGGGCATGGGCGGACGCGGCGGGAAGGACCTCGCCCGGGACGGCGTCCCGGCCGAGGAGTCCGGGACCGCGCCCAAGGTGCCGGTATCCGTCTGAGCACCCGCACCCGCCCCCACCCGGTCATCTGACCCGCGCGCGAAGCTCCATGGCTTCGCGCGCGGTGCTCTGCGCGGCGTACACCTCACACATGTGACGGCCGTCGGGCGTCGCGGTGTGCTCGACCTCCCACAGGCTTGTCTCCGTGCCGTCGAGGAGCAGGAACGCGTGCTCGTAGAGCGTGAACCCCGCGTCCTTGCCCTCGACATGGCCGTGCCGGCCGAAGACCTGGGTGATCTGGTGGGCGAAGGCGGCCCGCAGCGGTCTCGCGATCTCCTCGCCCGGCCGGTCCACGTTCTCCGCGCGGCGCAGCACCCGGCGTGCGTGGTCGGCGGAGTTGTCCGGGAGATACACCCGCGGCAGTGGTGTCTGTGGCGCCGTCAGCAGGCCACTGAGCAGGTCGAGATCGGCCGCGAGGTCGGACTCGAAGCTCGGATCGAGACTCCCGCCGAGCCCCGGCTCGAAACGGGACTCGAAGAACGAGTCGGAATCGGTGGCGGAGTCGAGGGGGTCGGAGGAGGGAACGGCGGCCCGGCCGCTGCCGCCCGCGCGGCCGGGGTGGCGCAGTCGGGAGGCGGCGAGGCGCACCTCGTACTCGTCGGTGTACAGCTCGTGCTGTTCGGCGCCGTCGCGCCCGGTGTTGTGGACCAGCTCCCAGAGGGTGAGGGCGGTGCTGTCGGCAAGCAGGTAGGTATGCCGGTAGGTCTCGCGGTGCAGTCCCGCACTGTGGTGCGAGGAACGCAATGAACTGGCATGCGCCAGAGCGGAGTCGAGCCGCTCGATCACGGTGTCGGGCAGATCGAAGGAGTTGAGTGCCCGACCCAGGAGACGCTCAAGATGCGTCTCGCTTGTCTCATACGGATCGTTCAAGGTGGGTCTCCAGGCCGTCGCCACATGTCACTTGGTGATTGCATAACGTAGCCCCTGGGACTGACATTGCGTCCCAAGTTTGGTAAAACGATTGGGGGCGCGCAAGAAGTTCCTTCGAGCCCCCCTCAACTCCCTTGCGCCGCCGGTCAGTCCGTGCCGTACAGATCGCGGTACGCCAGGAACGTGCCGCCGGGCCCGTCGATCCCCTCGACCACCACCATCGCCCGCACGATCGCCCTGGTCACAGCGTCGGCCCCGGCCGCCAGCAACTCGTTGAGCGCCAGCGGACTCCCGGCTTCGAGCGGGCGTTCGCCCGTGGCGAGGGTGAAGACCGTGTCGCCGTCGTTGAGCAGATGTACAGGACGGACGGCGCGCGCGATGCCGTCGTGCGCCGTCCCCGCGAGCTTCTGCGCCTGCGCCTTGGAGAGGTCGGCATCGGTCGCCACGACGGCGAGCGTGGTGTTCAGCGGAGGCAGCCCGTCCCGCTCGCGCACCTCGGCGAGGCGCGCGAGGGCCGCCTCGTGCACACCGGCCGACGGATAGCCGGGACGGCCCTGGAAGTACCGCCCGTACAGCACGCCCGTCAGCGGATCGACCGCGGAGCCCGCCGCGTTCGCGACGACCAGCGCCGCGACGGTGATCCCGGACGGCAGCAGCACGCTCGCCGTGCCGACCCCGCCCTTCAGTTGCCCCACCACGGCCCCGGTCCCGGCGCCGACCGCACCCTCGGCGACCGGTGCCCCCGATTCCGTACGGGCCGCCGCCTCCACCGCCGCGCGGCCCGTGGAGGCGTCCGGGCGGGCCCGCCAGTCGCCGCCGCGCCCCAGGTCGAAGACGCACGCGGCCGGGACGACCGGGACCACCTGGGACGGATCCGGCCCGACCCGCACACCGCGCCCCCGCTCCTCCAGCCACGCCATCACGCCGGCGGCGGAGTCGAGCCCGTACGCGCTGCCGCCGGTCAGCACGACGGCCTCCACCCGCTGGACCAGATTGCGCGGATCCAGCGCGTCGGTCTCACGGGTGCCGGGACCACCGCCCCGTACGTCCACGGCGGCGACCGCCCCGCCCTCGGGCGCGAGGACGACCGTGGTGCCGGTGAGCGCCCCGTCCCCGGCCACCCGTGCGTGGCCGACCCGGATCCCCGCCACATCCGTCAATGCGTCATTGGTTGCCATGGGCCCCATGCGTACCACGAGGTCCCACCCATCCACGGCGGTGACCGCCCCGCCCGCCGCGCCCGGTGCCGGTCCGGCGGACGTGCGAGGGTCCGCGACGATCCGCCGGAGCGGGCCCGGCCCCCGTACTGTGGACGTATGAGCACCGCCCGCACTCCCGGACCGCGTGACACCGTCACGGACCCGCCCCGACCGGCCCCGCCCAAGCCGGCACCCCCGAAGCCGGGACCGCCCAAGCCGCCGCTGGTCTTCGACGACCCGCTGGACCGCCAGTCCTCCGACGACACGGACGCGGGCTGGGGAGAGCGGCCGGCCACGAGCGGCAACAGCGCCGCCGACCTGGCCCGTTTCCTCGACGAGAAGCCGCCCCACCACATCTGAGCGTCGGCGGCCCGACCGCGCGGGCCGGGGCCGTCCCGCCACGATCCGCCGGACCGGCCGTCGCGGTCGGGGCCGCAGACGGGTCCGGGGATGGGCGGGACCTCGCGGACGCGACCTATGGGGCGCTCTGCTCCGGCCCCCGCCGCTGAGCCACCAGCGCGTCCCTGATCTCCTTCAGGACCTCCAGCTCGCTCACCTCCAGCACTTCCTCCACCTGCTCCTTCGCGGCCTGCTGCCTGGCACGCCTGGCCAGATACTTCGCCATCGGCAGGACCATCAGGAAGTACACGACGGCGGCGGTGATCAGAAAGCTGAGTGTCGAACTCAGCACCGAGCCCCACATGATCGGGATACCCGACACGACATCGCCCGCCGCGTTCGTCTCGCACGGAGACTTCAGGCACGAGGTGTAGTTGTCCAGATTCTTGGTGCCGAACGCGCCGACGACCGGGTTGATGACGCCCTTCACCAGGGAGTTCACCACGCTGGTGAACGCGGCGCCGATGACCACCGCGACCGCGAGGTCGATCACGTTGCCGCGCGTGAGGAAGGCTTTGAAGCCCTCCAACAGGCTCTCCTTCTCGTTGCTCACCAATGAGCCCTTCTTCGTATCTGCCGTGGGGACAGCGACGGGGACAGCCAATCGCCCTGACACCTTGGGCAATTCGCGCCCCGGCTGTCCAATCCGCCCATGCTTTCGTGTGACCAATATGGTCATCAGTACGACGATGGGCAGCCAAAATCGGCACCCGTCGGCTCAGCACAGCGTCACCGCCAGCCGGGAGTTGGTACTCGCACCCGCCAACTCCGCCGCGACATCACGCGCGACGGTCAGCAGGACCAGCGCCCCACCGTCGGCGGCGCTCTCCAGGGCCCGTGGGACGGATTCCACCAGCGCGCCCGTGGCGATCACCCGGGCGTCCGACTCCTCGCGCGTGGGGGAGTGGGCCGCGGCGATCACATCGACCCGGTCGCCCGGCCGCAGCAGCCGGACCGTCGCCACATCCGCGATCCGCACCGGAGCCGTCACCAACCGCGCTTTCGGCACCGCCGGTTGAGCATCTGAGCCCGCGCCCGGCACACCACCACCACGCGCCGCCGCACGGGACGCGGCCTCGGCGCGCTCCTCCGCTCCGGCCGTGACACCGGGGCCGCCCGCGCCCGACGCCGCCAGCGCCGCGGCCGTCACCGCCAGCCCCGCCGCCATCGCACGCCGCCGCCGGAGCAGGGCCCGGCGCAGCCGATGCCCACCGCCGCGCACCCGCACCGGATCGAACGCCGGCACCCCACATGGCGCGGGCACGGGCGGGAGGGACGGATGATCCGAGGCGCGGGTCGAGGGCGAGCGGGGGAGGGAACGCGAGAGGGAACGGGAACGGGACATGGCAACCACCACCTGGCGTGAGGAATCTCTGCTGACCACCCCTCACGATCCACGTCCCGCCGAAATCCCGCCGAAGCCTGTGGATAACTACCTCGATGTGGATATCTCGCTCACCCGAACGAGACCCGCCCCAGGCGTTTACGGCACCTCAAGCCCCGTATCGATGCCGTCCAGCGCGTGCGAGCACAGGCAGTCCCGCGTCTCGGCCGACTGCAACCCGCCCACGGTGTCGAACAGCACCGTGCGCAACCGGTCGACATTGGAGGCGAAGACCTTCAGCACTTCCTCGTGCGAGACGCCCTCGCCCGTCTCGGCCCCGGCGTCCAGATCGGTCACGAGCGTCAACGACGTGTAGCAGAGGCCCAGTTCACGGGCGAGCACGGCCTCGGGGTGCCCCGTCATACCGACCACCGACCAGCCCATCGCCGCGTGCCACCGCGATTCGGCGCGCGTCGAGAAGCGCGGCCCCTCGATGACCACCAGCGTCCCGCCGTCCACCGGCTCCCACTCGCGCCCGCGCGCCGCGGCGAGCGCCGCCTTGCGCCCCTCGGGGCAGTAAGGATCGGCGAGCGAGATATGGACGACCTTGGAAGCGCCACCGCCGGGCAGCGGCACCCCGTCGTAGTACGTCTGGGCACGCGCTTTCGTACGGTCCACCATCTGGTCCGGTACGAGCAGCGTCCCCGGGCCGAACTCCTCACGCAGCCCGCCCACCGCGCACGGGCCGAGCACCTGCCGTACGCCGACGGACCGCAACGCCCACAGATTGGCGCGGTAGTTGATGCGGTGCGGCGCCAGATCGTGCGCCCGCCCGTGGCGGGGCAGGAACGCGACGCGCCTGCCCTCGACATCACCGAGGAACAGCGAGTCGCTGGGCGGCCCGTAGGGGGTGTCGACGGTGACCTCGGTCACGTCGTCCAGGAATGAGTACAGGCCCGAGCCGCCGATCACGCCGATCTCCGCGGTCTCCGAGCCCTCTGCGTTCGCCTTGGTCGCCATGACGATCACCCTAGCCGGGCCACGGAAGGGAGGACGTGCGCGCGTGGGCGTGCGGGAACGCCGAGGACCCCGCCGTACCGAACGGCGGGGTCCCGGAGGAGGTTTTGGATGATCAGGCGGCGGACGACCCGCTGGAGCTGGAACTGGAGCTGCCGCTCGAAGCGCCCGACTTCGAGCCGGAGGAACCCGAGGAACCGGAGCCGGAAGAACCCGAGCCCGAACCGGAGGACGACGACCCGTTCGACGACGTGGACGCGGACTTCGAGTCCGACGATGACGACGACGAGCCCGACGACTTGTCGCTCGAACCGCCCGACTCACCCGAGCCGTTCGACGCGCCCGCCTTGGCCGGCGTGCTGCTGGACGACGAGCCGCGGCTGTCGTTCCGGTAGAAGCCGGAGCCCTTGAAGACGATGCCGACCGCGGAGAACACCTTCTTCAGGCGGCCTTCGCACGCGGGGCACACGGTGAGGGAATCGTCGGTGAATTTCTGCACCGCCTCGAGGCCCTCGCCACATTGGGTGCACTGGTACTGATAGGTCGGCACTTGTTCCTCCTGGCACTCTCACTCAATGAGTGCTAACGACGCTCCATAGTGACGTATTCCGCTGGATCAGTCCACTGCCACCGGCACGCGGTGATCCATTCCACGCCCGTCGACGTGGCCTGACGCCTTCGGCGTGAGCCGCGAGCGCAGGGTGACGAGCGTGGCCAGAGCCAGTGCGGTGCCCACCAGCGGCACCACGAATCCGGCGCTCGCGCCGTGCGCGTCCGCCAGTTGTCCGGCCGCCGACACCGCTCCGGCCTGGCCCAGCGCGACCGCGCCCGTCAGCCAGGTGAACGCCTCGGTACGCGCCCCGGCGGGGACCAGCGACTCGATCAGGGTGTAGCCGCTGATCAGCGCCGGCGCGATGAACAGGCCGACCAGCAGGCCGAGCCCGGCGAGCACGGGCACCGAGTGCACGGCCCACAGCCCGGAGGCGGCCAGCGTCAGGCCCGCGTAACCGGCGACCAGCCGGCGGCGGGGCCCGATCTTCCAGGCGACGGCACCGTACGCGACACCGGCGAGCATGTTGCCGGCGGCGAAGACTCCGTACAGAAGGCCGTTCGCGCCGGGGTTGCCGATCTCCTCGGCGAAGGCCGTGAGCGAGACCTGCATACCGCCGAAGACCGAGCCGATACCGAGGAAGACCACGGCCAGGACGCGTACGCCGGGAACGGACAGCGCCGAGACGCGCGCCCCCTTCGAAGCGACCGAAGCGACCGAAGTGGCAGAACCACTCGAACCGGCCGCACGCTGCCGCGTCGGCTTCGGCTGGGTGCCCCGCTGCGCGGCGAACAGCAGCCCGCCCGCCAGGGTCAGCACCCCCTCGGCGATCAGCCCCGCCGCCGGGTGTACGCCGGTGCACAGCGCGGTCGCGAGGACCGGCCCGATGACGAAGGTGAACTCGTCCGTGACCGACTCGAAGGCGGCGGCCGTCGGCAGCAGCCGCGCGCGCTCGTCGGAGCCCCCGAGCACGGCCGCCCAGCGGGCCCGGACCATCGGCCCCACCTGCGGGATCGAAGCGCCCGTCGGTACGGCGGCGACGAACAGCGCCCACAGGGGCGCGCCCGCCAGCGCGAGCACGGTCAGGGCGGTGACGGACGCCGCGTGCAGCAGCACGCCGGGCACCAGCACCGCGCGCTGCCCGAACCGGTCCGCGAGCTTGCCGTTCTGCGGCGCGAAAAGCGCCATGGAGACACCGGTGACGGCGGCGACGATGCCCGCGCTGCCGTACGAACCGGAAGTGTGCTGGACGAGCAGGACGATGCCGATCGTCAGCATCGCGAAGGGCTGCCGCGCGGCGAAGCCGGGAAGCAGAAACGTCCAGACACCGGGCGTACGCAGCAGTTGCCCGTAACCGGGACGTGCGGCCGGGCCCGTTCCCTCGGAGCCACCGGCGGTGGTGTCGACCGTGTCGGACACGGTCCTTGCCTTTCTGCCGCCTGGTGGCGTCCCCGCATGTACGGGGGCTGCCGAGAGCTGTCCTCTTGCGCGGAACTGCGGTAGATACCCAGGGTCCACTGAGGGGGACGCCACGGCCGCCATACGGTCGCGCCAGCTCTGCGTCAGGCAGAGTTGGTCGATCAAGTCTGTGCAGTCATGTCAGTACGGCCGGGACGGTACGGCTGAAGCGATACGTCTCAAGCATTCCTTGACGCGACAGGCACGGGCCTCATCCTACCTGGGAAACACCCGGAGGATCCCGGCCCGTACCTGTGATTGACGCCTCCGGATGCCACGGCCTTCGATTCCCAGGCCAGCCGCCCGAGCCGCCTCAGCCGTACGCCTCAGCAGCACGCCCCGGCCGTCAGCCCGACCCCCGCCCGAGCCCGCCGACCCCGCTCCCCGGCTTCCTCCGCGCCCTCGGCCTCCTGGCCGGTCCGCCCGCGCCCCCACTCGCGCCCGCGCCACCCGTCCCGCCCGTCGTCCCACCCGCTCCGTTCGTCCCGCCTGTCCCGTTCGCACCCAGCCAGTCGGCCAGCTTTCCGCCCTGCCCGACAGCCCGCAGCCGCCGCTCGGCCGCGTCCCGTACCGGATCCGTCGCCACCACCAGCAGCTCGTCCCCCCGCCGCAGCACCGTGGACGGCCCCGGCACGAAGCTCTTGTCCTCCCGTACGACCAGCGTGACCGCCGACCCCGGAGGCAGCCGCAGTTCGCCGACCTCCACACCGTGCATCTTCGACCGCTGCGGGATCGCCACGGACAGCAGATGACCGCGCAGCCGCTCCAGCGGCGCCGACTCCACACCGAGGTCTGACGCCTCGGCGGGGTCGCCGAGGTGCAGGGTCCTGGCCACCCAGGGCAGCGTCGGCCCCTGCACGAGCGTGTAGACGACGACCAGCACGAAGACGATGTTGAAGATCCGGTGGCTGCCCTCGATCCCCGAGACCATCGGGATGGTCGCCATGACGATGGGCACGGCGCCACGCAGCCCCGCCCACGACATCAGCGCCTTCTCCTGCCAGGGGATGCGGAACGGCGCGAGGCTGACCAGCACGGACAGGGGCCGCGCCACCGCGGTCAGCACCAGACCGACGATCACCGCGGGCCAGAAGTCGTCGCCCAGTTCGTGCGGCGTCACCAGCAGCCCGAGCAGGACGAACATGCCGATCTGCGCGAGCCAGCCCAGCCCCTCCGCGAAGCCGCGGGTCGCGGGCGCGTGCGGCAGCTTGGAGTTCCCCAGCAGCATGGAGGCCAGATACACGGCGAGGAATCCACTGCCGTGCGCCATGGCCCCGGCCGCGTACGCGACGACGGCGATGGCCATCACGGCGATGGGGTACAGACCGGAGGCCGGCAGCGCCACGCTCCGCAGCCCGAAGGCGCCCAGCCAGCCCACCGCGATGCCGATGGCGGCGCCGATGGCCAGTTCCAGGACGATCTCGCCCACCAGCACGTACCAGTGCTCCACCGGTCCGGCCGTCGACAGCGCCACCACCATGATCACCACGGGGGCGTCGTTGAAGCCCGACTCCGCCTCCAGCACGCCCGTCACCCTCGACGGCAGCGGAATCTTCCTCAGTACGGAGAAGACGGCGGCGGCGTCCGTGGAGGAGACGACGGCGCCGATGATCAGCGCCTGCCGCCAGTCCAGGCCGACGAGATAGTGAGCGGCGGTCGCGGTGACGCCCACGCTCACCCCGACTCCGAGGGTCGACAGGGCGACGGCCGCCGGCAGCGCGGGCTTGGCCTCTTTCCACTTGGCGCCGAGACCACCCTCGGCGAGGATCACGACCAGGGCGGCGTAGCCGATCACCTGGGTCAGCTCGGCGTTGTCGAACTTGACGTTGAAGATGCCGTCCTGACCTATGACGACGCCGATCCCGAGGTAGAGCAGCAGGCTGGGAAGGCCGCTCCGGGACGAGATCCGTACCGCGGCGACCGCGATCAGCAGCACGAGCGAGCAGATGAGCAGGAGTTCATTGAGCTGGTGGACAGTCAGCGGCCGATCCTTCCCCTCGCGCACACCGGATCGTTTCTCCGGCAGTCGACACTTCGTTACCTTACCTAATCTTTAACGTTTTCTTGACGCGTTCGATCGTTCGTGCGATCGATTCCGTGATTTCCTGTGTGATCGTCCGAGGGGCCCCGCCGGGTCGTTCTCCCGGTCGTACTAGTGACACCGCGTCCGGGCGGGTGAAGTGCTGCGCCTATGGTTGCTGCAGCATTCCAGGACCACCCTGCCCCTCGAAGGACAGCGATGCCCGCCAACTCAACGCCCCCTGTCACCAAAAAGAAGGGGCGACGCGCCCGCCTTGTCGTGATCGTCCTGGTGCTGGCTCTGGTAGCAGGCGTTGGCTACGGCGCCTACTGGGGCGTCAGTACCGTGCGTGCCTCGCTCCCGCAGACCACCGGCACGATCAAGCTGCCGGGTCTCGACGGTCAGGTCGAGGTCAAGCGCGACAGTTACGGCATCCCGCAGATCTACGCGAACACCGACGAGGACCTGTTCCGCGCCCAGGGCTACGTCCAGGCGCAGGACCGCTTCTACGAGATGGACGTCCGGCGCCACATGACCTCGGGCCGGCTCTCCGAGATGTTCGGCAAGGGGCAGGTCGCGACGGACGAATTCCTGCGCACGCTCGGCTGGCGGCGGGTGGCCCAGGAGGAGTACGACACCAAGCTCTCGGACGAGACCAAGAAGAACCTCCAGTCGTACGCGGACGGCGTCAACGACTACCTCGAGGGCCGCGACGGCAAGGACATCTCCGTCGAGTACGCCGCCCTGAACTTCACCAACGACTACAAGCCTGCGAAGTGGACCCCCGTCGACTCGGTGGCCTGGCTCAAGGCGATGGCGTGGGACCTGCGTTCCAACATGCAGGACGAGATCGACCGTTCGCTGCTCACCAGCAGGATGGACGAGGAGCAGATCAAGGACCTGTACCCGTCGTATCCGTACAGCCGGAACCAGCCGATCGTCTCCGAGGGCGCGGTCGACCCGCTCGCGGAGGAGTACGACCCCAAGGCCGAGCCGGGCGACGCGACGGACGACGGCACGGGCACAGGGCTCGGCACGGGCACCGGGCTCGGGACAGAAACCGGCACAGGCACAGGCACCGGCACAGGCACCGGCACGGACGTGGCGGGCGCCACCGAGGGCCTGGAGTCCCAACTCGACGCCCTCTCCGGCACCCTCGACGAGATCCCCGCCCTCCTCGGCCCCAGTGGCAGCGGCATCGGCTCCAACTCGTGGGTCGTCTCGGGCGATTACACGACGACCGGCAAGCCCCTGCTCGCCAACGACCCGCACCTCGCGCCCCAGCTCCCCTCCGTCTGGTACCAGATGGGCCTGCACTGCCGCAGCCTCACCGAGGACTGCCAGTACGACGTCGCCGGCTACACCTTCGCCGGTATGCCGGGCGTCGTCATAGGCCACAACAAGGACATCGCCTGGGGTATGACCAACCTCGGCGCCGATGTGACCGATCTCTATCTGGAGAAGGTCAACGGCGACACCTACCAGTACGGGAACGAGCAGAAGAAGTTCACGACCCGTCAGGAAACCATCAAGATCGCCGGTGCCAAGAGCCAGACCATCACGGTCCGCTCCACCGAACACGGCCCGGTGGTCTCCGACCGCAACAGCGAGCTGCGCAGAGTCGGTGACAAGGCCCCCGTCAACAACGCGGCCCCCGACCGGGGCGAGGGATACGCGGTCTCCCTCCAGTGGACCGCCCTCGAGCCGGGCAAATCCATGGACGCGGTCTTCGAGCTCAACAAGGCCAAGGACTTCGCGCAGTTCCGCAAGGCGGCCGAGAACTTCGAGGTCCCCTCGCAGAACCTGATCTACGCCGACACGAAGGGCAACATCGGCTACCAGGCGCCCGGCCGGATCCCGATCCGCGCCCAGGGCGACGGCTCGCTGCCGGCCCCCGGCTGGGACCCGAAGTACCGCTGGGAGGGTTACGTCCCCTTCGACGAGCTTCCTTATGAGGAGAACCCGAAGCGCGGTTACATCGTCACCGCCAACCAGGCCGTCATCGACAAGGACGACTACCCCTACCCGCTGACCGAGGACTGGGGTTACGGCGCCCGCAGCCAGCGGATCAACGACCTCATCAAGTCGAAGATCAAGGACGGCGGGAAGATCTCCACCGACGACATGCGCACCATGCAGACCGACAACCGCAGCGAGATCGCCACGCTGCTCATGCCGTATCTGTTGAAGATCGATGTCTCGGACCCCGACGTACGCGAGGCCCAGAAGCTCCTCGAGGGCTGGGACTACACCCAGGAACCGGACTCGGCGGCAGCCGCGTACTTCAACGGCGTCTGGCGCAACGTCCTCAAGCTCGCCTTCGGGAACAAGCTTCCCAAGGAGATGCGCGTCAAGGGCGAGTGTCTGACCGTGCGCCCCGCCGACAGCACGGGCCCGGTCGACGACCTCGCCGAGCTGGTGCAGGAGTGCGGCCAGCGCTCCCCGGAGTCGGCGCAGCCGGACGGCGGTGACCGCTGGTTCGAGATCACCCGCAAGATCCTCAAGGACGAGGACAACGAGTGGTGGCAGTCGCCGAAGACACGTACGGAGAAGGCCACCGACACCCGTGACGAGCTTCTGCTGCGCGCCCTCACGGACGCGCGCTGGGAGCTGACCGCCAAGCTCGGCAAGGACGTCTCCACCTGGAGCTGGGGCCGGCTGCACCAGCTCAACCTCGAGAACCAGACCCTCGGTACGGAGGGTCCCGGCATAGTGAAGACCCTGCTCAACCGCGGCCCGTGGAACCTGGGCGGCGGCGAGGCCACGGTCAACGCCACGGGCTGGAACGCGGCGGGCGGCTACGACGTCATGTGGGTGCCGTCGATGCGGATGGTGATCAACGTCGGCGACTGGGACAAGTCCCGCTGGATCAATCTGACGGGTGCCTCGGGGCACGCGTACAGCCCGAACTACACCGACCAGACGGACAAATGGGCCAAGGGTGAACTGCTCGACTGGTCGTTCGGCAGCAGAGCCGTGGAGGAGAGTACGGGGGACACCCTGACGCTCGCGCCGTAGGACGCGGCGCCACCCGGGAACGCCCCGCTCCCCCCGCTCACCCGCTCCCGAAGCGCCGGATCCCACCCGGCGTCACCACCACGTGCACGGGGCGGTCGTGCGGCTCCTCCGGGACCCGCTCGACCACCTCGTGGTCGTACAGAAGCACCGCGCGAGCGGGCCCCACGCCCGCCCCCGCCCCCACGCCCGCCCCCGCGCCCACCTCCGCCCCCGCTCCCTCCAGCCGGGCCAGGACCCGGTCGTACGACCCGCCACCCCGCCCCAGCCGCATCCCGCGCCCGTCCACCGCGAGCCCGGGAAGCAGCACCACCCGCGCCTGACGCACCGCGTCCACACCCAGCCGCGCCCCGTCCGGCTCCAGCAGCCCCCGCCCCGCGCGGACCAGCCGCCGCGCCCCGTCGTACGCCGCCCAGTCCAGGTCGTTGTCCGGCAACAGCACCGGCAGGAGAACCCGTACCCCCCGCTCCCGCAGCGCGTCGAGCAGCGCGCGCGTGCCGGGCTCGCGTCCCACGGAGACGTAGGCGGCGACAGTCCCGGCCGCCGCGAGTTCGGGAAGATCCAGCGCCCGCCGGGCGAGAACCGCGGAGGCGTTCTGGACGTCGTCTTCGGACAGGAGGCGCCGCGCGGCGAGGAGTTCCCGTCGTAGGGCGGTCTTTCCTGACATGTCAGTATTCAACGGACTTCACAAATCTGTCGTATGCGTATGTATAGAGGGAAAGTTAACCGGAGCCACATCTTCCCCTCATCGGTGGCGGATAGGCTGCTCCGCATGACTCAGTCGCCCCCCAGGATCAGCAAGGCCGTCATCCCTGCCGCAGGTCTCGGAACACGCTTCCTGCCTGTCACCAAGGCCACTCCCAAGGAGATGCTGCCTGTCGTCGACAAGCCAGCGATCCAGTACGTGGTCGAGGAAGCCGTGATGGCCGGGCTCTCCGACGTTCTCATGGTCACCGGTCGCAACAAGCGTCCCCTGGAAGACCACTTCGACCGCAACTACGAGCTGGAGGAGGCGCTGACCCGCAAGGGCGACACCGAACGCCTCGCCAAGGTGCAGGAGTCCAGCGATCTGGCGACGATGCACTACGTCCGGCAGGGCGATCCCAAGGGCCTGGGCCACGCCGTCCTGTGCGCCGCCCCGCACGTCGGCGACCAGCCCTTCGCGGTGCTCCTCGGTGACGACCTGATCGACCCGCGCGACCCGCTGCTGTCCCGCATGGTCGAGATCCAGGAGCGCGAGGGCGGCAGCGTCATCGCCCTGATGGAGGTCGACCCCGACCAGATCCACCTCTACGGATGCGCCGCCGTCGAACCCACCGCCTACGGCGACGTGGTCAAGGTGCACGACCTGGTCGAGAAGCCCGACCGCGCGGACGCGCCCAGCAACTACGCCATCATCGGCCGCTACGTCCTCGACCCCGCCGTCTTCGAGATACTGCGCAGGACCGAGCCGGGCCGCGGTGGTGAGATCCAGCTCACCGACGCGCTCCAGCAGTTGTCGGCCGACGAGAAGGCCGGCGGCCCCGTCCACGGCGTGGTCTTCAAGGGACGCCGTTATGACACGGGTGACCGCGGCGACTATCTGCGTGCCATTGTCAGACTCGCGTGCGAACGTGAAGACCTGGGACCGGACTTCCGGGCCTGGCTCCGCAGTTACGTCACCGAGGAGATGTAGCGACTTGAGCAGTACGGCGACACCGGCACCCGCACCCGTCTCGGGGCACGGACGGTTCTGGACGGTGGACGAGCATCTGGCGGACATCCTCGCCACGGTCCGCCCGCTGGACCCGATCGAGCTCCAACTGCCCGACGCCCAGGGCTGCGTCCTCGTCGAGGACGTCACGGTGCCGGTGGCCCTGCCGCCCTTCGACAACAGCTCCATGGACGGCTACGCGGTCCGTACGGCCGACGTGTCCGGAGCCGACGAGGAGTTCCCGGCCGTCCTGACCGTCATCGGCGACGTCGCGGCGGGCGGCGGCTCCCTGCCCCGCGTCGGCCCCGGGCAGGCCGCCCGCATCATGACCGGCGCACCCCTGCCGCCGGGCGCCGAGGCCGTCGTCCCGGTCGAATGGACCGACGGCGGTACGGGCGGCGGAGCGGCCACCTCGATGCGCCCGGCCGGCTCCGCGCCCGAGGACGCGAGCGGCGAGGTCCGGGTCTACCGCCCGGTCGAGGCCCGTGCCCACGTCCGCGCGCGCGGCAGCGACGTACAGGCCGGAGACCTCGCCCTGGAGGCCGGCACGCTCCTGGGACCGCCGCAGATCGGTCTGCTGTCCGCCATCGGCCGCGCCACGGTCCGGGTCCACCCGCGCCCGCGCGTGGTCGTCCTGTCGACCGGCAGCGAACTGGTCCAGCCGGGCGAGGCGTTGGGCGAGGGCCAGATCTACGACTCCAACAGCTTCGCGCTCACCGCCGCCGCGCGTGACGCCGGCGCCATCGCCTACCGGGTCGGCGCGGTCACCGACGACGCGGACACCCTCCGGGCGACCATCGAGGACCAGTTGATCCGCGCGGACATGATCGTGACGACCGGCGGTGTCAGCGTGGGGGCGTACGACGTGGTGAAGGAGGCGCTGTCCTCCGTAGGAGACGAGGACGAGCCGGGCAGCGGCATCGACTTCCGCAAGCTGGCGATGCAGCCGGGCAAGCCCCAGGGCTTCGGCTCGATCGGCCCCGACCACACCCCGCTGCTCGCCCTCCCCGGCAATCCCGTCTCGTCGTACGTGTCCTTCGAGCTGTTCGTACGCCCCGCGATCCGCGCGCTCATGGGCCGCCAGGACGTCCACCGCCCCACGGTCCGCGCGACGCTCGAGGCGGACGCACCGCTGACGTCCCCGTCGGGCCGGCGCCAGTTCCTGCGCGGTACGTACGACGCCGAGGCGGGCACGGCCGCCCCCGTCGGCGGCGCCGGATCCCATCTCGTCGCCGCCCTCGCCCACGCCGACGCGCTCATCGTGGTCCCCGAGGAGGCCACGTCGGTGGAGCCCGGCAGCGAGGTCGACGTGGTGCTGCTCGGCTGAGGGCCGCGCGGTGGCGGTAGCGTGTCCTGCCTAACAGGCCCCGCCGGGCCCGGACCGGGAGCGCCACAGCGATGACTGCGTTTTCCCGGGGGGAGACCCCCGGACCTTCTCGACAAGGCCGCCTGACACATCTCGACGAGGCGGGCGCGGCCCGCATGGTCGACGTCTCCGCCAAGGAGGTCACCGCGCGCACCGCCAGCGCGAGCGGCCGGGTGCTGGTGTCGCCGCGCGTGGTCGAACTGCTGCGGGGCGAGGGCGTGCCGAAGGGCGACGCCCTGGCCACCGCCCGGATCGCGGGCATCATGGGCGCGAAACGGACCCCGGAGCTGATCCCGCTCTGCCATCCGCTGGCGGTCTCCGGGGTCACGCTCGACCTCGCCGTCACGGACGACGCGGTGGAGATCCTGGCGACGGTCAGGACCACGGACCGCACGGGCGTGGAGATGGAGGCCCTGACCGCGGTCTCGGTCGCGGCGCTGACGGTGGTCGACATGGTGAAGGCCGTCGACAAGGGCGCGGTGATCACCGACGTACGGGTCGAGGAGAAGACCGGCGGGAAGTCGGGCCACTACTCACGCGTGGCGTCCACGAACGGGACCCCGGAGAGGGGCACGCCATGACCGATCCCGCCGACAACGGCACCACGACCACGGCCCCCGGGCCGCGCGCGAGACAGCCCTACCGCGCCCTCGTCGTCACCGCGTCCAACCGCGCGGCGGCCGGTGTGTACGCGGACACCGGAGGCCCGATCATCGCGAACGCCCTCGCGGAGCTGGGCTTCTCGGTAGAAGGACCGCTGGTCGTGCCCGACGGCGACCCGGTCGAGCAGGCCCTGCGCGAGGGGGTGGCCGCCTCGTACGCCGTCATCCTGACCACCGGCGGCACCGGCGTCTCGCCCACCGACCGCACCCCCGAGGCCACCCGCCGCGTCCTGGACCACGAGATCCCCGGCATCCCCGAGGCGATCCGCGCCGAGGGCGCCCGGAAGGTCCCCACCGCCGCGCTCTCGCGGGGCCTCGCGGGCGTCGCGGGCCGGACCCTGATCGTGAATCTGCCGGGCTCCTCCGGCGGTGTACGGGACGGGCTCGCCGTCCTGGGCCGACTGCTCGTCCACGCCGTCGACCAGATCCACGGCGGCGATCACCCGCGTACCGACGGATGAACCACCCGTTCTGGCCCGTGGCGCTGGTGGACGGTGATGTCGTCCTGCGGCCGATAAAGCCGCGCGATCAGCGGGCCTGGCGCGAGGTCAACCGGCGCAACCGTGAGTGGCTGCGGCCGTGGGAGGCGACGATCCCGCCGCCGCCCCCCGGCGCCCCGGTCGCGCAGCGCCCGACATACCGGCAGATGGTCCGTCATCTGCGCGCCGAGGCGAACGCGGGGCGGATGCTGCCGTTCGTCATCGAGTACCAGGGGCGTCTGGTCGGTCAGTTGACCGTCGCGGGCATCACCTGGGGCTCGATGTGCTCGGGCCATGTCGGCTACTGGGTGGACCGCGACGTCGCGGGGCGAGGCGTCATGCCGACGGCCGTGGCCCTCGCCGTCGACCACTGTTTCCGTATGGCGGGGATGCACCGGATCGAAGTGTGTATTCGCCCCGAGAACGGGCCCAGCCGCCGGGTCGTGGAGAAACTCGGATTCCGCGAGGAAGGGACCCGCCCCCGCTATCTGCACATCGACGGGGCCTGGCGGGACCATCTGGTCTTCGCGCTCACGGCCGAGGAAGTGCCGGAAGGACTCCTGCACCGCTGGCACCGGGCGCGACCTGGGACGCCACATAAATGAAATAAGTGTTCGAAAATAGTCGCCATCCGACCATCAAGTGATCTGAACAATCACAAAAAAAGTCCGTGATATCAGCCAGATCGTGCGACACACCGGCTCAATTGGCGGATCCCGTCGCGCGAACACCTCTACGGTGTGAACCGTGAGCAGCAGCGGCCTCATCTACGCAGTCATCGTCGGGGCCTGGGCCGCCTACTTGGTACCGATGTGGCTCCGCAGGCAGGACGAGCTCAACGAAGCCCGTCCGACGGAACGCTTCAGCACCGCCATCCGGCTGCTGTCCGGGCGCGCGGCGATGGAGCGCCGGTACGCCAAGGAGTTGCAGGACCGCACCACCGAGGAGACCGGGCCCGACGGTGAACCGGACGTCGCGGCGGAGCCGACCAGCTCTGTCGACGTCCGGTCCTTCTCCGCGCCCGCGGCCCGTACCGAAGCCCGGCTGGAGATCCCGGCGCCCGCACCGGCCGCCGCGCCCGCCGCGTCGGGCCCGGCGCACGCCCCCGCCCCCGTACCCGCGCAGGCCCGCCCGGCGCCCGAACGGCGCGCACGCCCCTCCGGCGCCGCGGCCGAACGCGCCCGCCGCGCCCAGCGCTCCCAGGTCCTCGCCCGCCGCCGGCGCACCACCGTGGTGCTCTTTCTCGCCTTCACGGTCGGCGCGATCGTCGCCGGCGTCCAGGGGCTCGCCTTCCTGTGGGCGCCGGGCGTCCCCGCCGTACTCCTCAGCGCGTACATCGTGCATCTGCGCGCCCAGGAGCGGCGCCGCTTCGTCTTCACCATGGACCGCCGCAGGGCCGAGATCGCCGCGCAGCGACTGCGCGAGAACCGCCCCCGCCGGCACCACAAGGCATCGGCCCCGGCCGAGCCGGACGAGGAGCCGGAACCCCACCCCGCCCCGGAACCGGCCCCCTCGGTCTCCCCGCAGGAGGCCGGCCGCCGCGCGCTGGTCGAGCAGACGGACCACGCCGAGTGGGTCGACCAGCAGCGCGAGCGCGGCCCGGCCCGCGGCGACAGTTGGGAGCCGGTCCCGGTCCCGCTGCCGACGTACGTGACGGCGCCCGTCGCCCCGCGCGCGACGAGCGGCGTGAACGTCAGCGACCCGGAGACCTGGAGCGCGGCCCGCTCCTCCACGGCCGAGCCGACCCCGGCCGCCCCGCCGCCCCCCGACCCCGCCGACCGACGCCACACCCCCCCACCCCAGCGCCGCCCCCGCGACCGCGGCCGGACCCCGCTGTTCGACCAGTACGACGACGACCGCCCCCGCGCGGCCAACGAGTGACCAGCACGGAACTGATTTCCAAGCAGCCCGACCGGGGTGCTAAAGTTTCATTCGTCGCAAGGGCCTGTGGCGCAGTCTGGTAGCGCACCTCGTTCGCATCGAGGGGGTCTGGGGTTCAAATCCCCACAGGTCCACGGCAAGCCGTTCACGGGTTAGCTCGTAAGCGGTTCACGAAATCCCGCCCGGTCGATTCGACCGGGCGGGATTTCGTCGTTCCTGGGCTCGTTGGGAGCTCCGGGGGTGTGTGGGGGCGGGTGGAGCGTCCCCATCAGCACATCAGGGGCCGGTCTTCGTTCGTTTGTGCGACGTGGCCCACGTTGGGGTGAATGCCGCGTGATCGTGCTGTGCCGGCGGGCTGGGCCCGTCACGCTGTTCCTTGTCGATCACGGTGGCCTCACACCCGTACCGCCCGCATCCCCGGGGCGCACCCGCTGATCTTCGGCCCAGTGGTGTTCGTGGAGGCAGTTGAGGAGTCCGCGTGACGGTCGAGCGAGCCACAGGCCCCACTGCCTTTGAGCCCGTCGGCCCGCCTGCCCGCAGCCCAGGAAGCGCGGGCCTCCGCGTGCCGGCTCCGCAGCATGTCGCCTGTGTGATGGACGGCAACGGCCGATGGGCCGAGCGCCGGTCGTTGCCGAGGACGTCGGGTCACCGGGCCGCCGAGGCGACGGTGATCGATGTCATCGAGGCGGCACGGGCTGCCGGGGTTCAGTGGCTGAGCCTGTACGCGTTCTCCACCGAGAACTGGCAGCGCCCGGGGAGCGAGGTCGACTACCTCATGCGGTTGGTGCGCCGCGTGGTGTGCAAACATGCGCCACTGCTACAGGCCCGGGGGATCCGCTGCCGGTTCCTCGGCGTCACCGACTCCCGGATTCCTGCCGTACTGGCCCGGGACTTCGCCGATCTGACGACGCTGACGAGCAGGAATCGCGGCATGACGCTGACGGTGGCGTTCGATCACGGCGGGCGCTCGGACATCGTCGAAGCGGCCCGCTCCCTGATCCGTGACCAGGTGTCGGCCGAAGCGGTGAGCGAGGAGACCTTCGCCGCGCACCTGCCCCACCCCGACACCCCCGACGTGGACTTGGTCATCCGGACCTCGGGGGAACAGCGCATCTCCAACTTCATGCTCTGGCAGGTCGCCTACGCCGAATTCATGTTTCCCCCGGTGCTCTGGCCGGACTTCACCGCCGCGCACTTCGTGGAATGCCTGCACACCTACCGGCAGCGCAGCCGCCGCTTCGGCGGTCTGACACCCCTAGCAGACGGAGTATCCCCAGCGTGACCGACACCGTCCCCAGCCTCGATGTGCCCGCGGACCCGCCCCTGGACCCGATGTTCGGTCCCGGGTCGCAGTTCCACATGTTGTTCAACGACCCGCGCTGGGCCCTGGCCATGATCAGGGCGACGGTGCTGGAGGCCGCGCACCCGCAGATCGGTGCCGCCCTCCTGGACAACTCGACCTTCGTGGCGCACCCCTGGCGGCGGCTGCGCAACACCTTCCAGAGCATGCAGCGCATGTTCAGCGCCGACGACCACACCCGGCAGCGGGAGGCGGCCCGCCTGAACCGGCTGCACGCGCGGCTGAGCGGCACCGACGCCCGCAGCCGACCTTATGACGCGATGGACCCCGGGGTACGGGCCTGGGTGGTGGCGACCTTGTTCGAAAGCGCCGTGACCATGTGCCGCCTGGGGGGACAGCCCCTCGAACAGGCCACCGTGGAAAAGCTGTACACCGAGTTCCAGACCTTCCTCGCGACCATGGGCGACCAGGCCGGACACCTACCGCCGACCCTGAACGAATTCTGGCCGTACTTCGACCGCATGGTCGAGGAGGAACTGGAGAACACCGAGGCCCTGCGCATCATCCTGTACAGACTCTTCGACCACCTCCCCGCGCCGCCAGTACTGGACGGACTGCCTACGGTGTGGGCGGCCGGCCGCACCTTGGCCGGACCCGTCATCGGCGCCGTCACCGTGGCCTCCCTTCCCGAATCGTTCCGCCGGAAGGCATGCCTGCCCGAGATTCCCGGCGCGCAGACGCTGATGCAGAGCGCCTACCTGACCGCCGGCCTGGCACGCTTCCTGCCCGACGGATGGATCCAGGCCGAAGGTGTCGCGGGCTTGCTCTTCCTCTCACCGGACAGCGACGACCCCCGCGCTCGGAGCATCACCGCGGTGCGGGAGGCGATGAAACGGGCCGGCGCCTTCGTCAGGCTGATCACCCCCTTTCCCCTGCAACCCGAACCCGCCCGGACGCCCGCGCCGCAGCGCGGCGCCGAGGAGTTCTTCCACGCGGTGCTGGACCAGACCGGCGACGGCTATCTGGACTGGCCCGACCTCGCCGCCATGGCCAGGGAACTCTCCAGCCGCCTCGACCTGGACGAACCACAGGAGACCCGCCTCTACGACGCGTACGCCCACTGGTGGAAGGAACTCCAGGCGGCCCTCGACGCCGACGGCGACGGCCGCGTCAGCGCCCAGGAATATGCCGCCGCCGTCCCCTCTCTCGCCGGTCCCGCCCTCATCCGAGTCGCCGAAGTGCTCTTCGACGCCACCGACAAAGATGGCAACCAGACCATCGACGCGGACGAGTACCGTGCCCTGTTCCGCACCGGCTTCCGGCGGGACATGGACACCGCCGAGGGAACGTACTCGCGCAGCGCGTTCCTGACCGACTTCCTCTCCTTCATGACGGGCCGTCAGCGCTCGAGCGCCTTCGATCCACTGCTCGCCGAGGCATAGATCCGATAGGGGCTTTTTGGTGCCGGCACAGATGGACGAGGTATTGGTCTAGGCCAACTGCCCCCGTCCCAGTATCCTCACCCGTAGCCAGTGACACTCACATCCCCCACCCAGGTTGCGTGCTGGCGCGGGCGACGGCCGCTCAACTCTGCCCCAAGCAGCCGGGTGACCCCCCATTCGCCGCCTCTAGGAGTCACGGTGAAATTTCGCACCAGAAGCTCGGCGATCATCGGCACCATCTGCCTTGTCACTTCTCTCGCCTTCGCCACGGCGTACGCGGACGAGCCCGCCGCCCCGTCCAAGGCGGCGGCGGAAGTCGCGCTCACGGAAGTGGCCACGGCCAAGAATCCGACCGCCGGTGCCCCCGGGCCCGGTGGGACCGTCTGGATAGCCGAACGCGCGGGCACCGTACGGGTCTTGGGTGACAACGGGCTCGGCGCGCCCGTGCTCGACATCACCAGCGAGACCACCACCGACGGTGAACGCGGCCTGCTGGGCGTGGCGTTCGACAACGACTTCAAGCACTTCTACATCTCGTACACGGACCTCGAAGGCACCAGCACCATCGACGAGTTCACCATGCGGCGCGGCAAGATCCGGGCGGACTCCCGGCGTACCGTCCTCACCCAGACGCAGCCGTACGAGAACCACAACGGCGGCGACATCAAGTTCGGCCCCGACGGATACCTCTACATCGCGTTCGGCGACGGCGGCGCGGGCGGTGACCCGCACGGCAACGGGCAGAAGCTCGACACCCTGCTCGGCAAGCTGCTGCGGATCGACCCCAGCGGCGGCGAGCCGTACGCGATCCCGGCGGACAACCCGTTCGTGGACGACCCGAACGCGCGGGACGAGATCTGGTCGTACGGGCTGCGCAACCCGTGGCGGTTCTCCTTCGACTCGGGCACCGGCGATGTGCTGATCGGCGATGTCGGCCAGAGCGACTGGGAGGAGATCGACTGGGCCCCGGCGGACAGCGAGGGCGGCGAGAACTACGGCTGGGCCTCGATGGAGGGCACCCATCCCTTCCGGGGCGGCACGGAGCCGGCGAACCATGTGCCGCCGGTCTTCGAGTACGACCGCAACGGGCTCGGCTGCTCGGTGACCGGCGGATTCGTCTACCGCGGCGACGCCATCCCTGAGCTGCGGGGGCAGTATCTGTACAGCGACTACTGCGACGGCACCGTGCGCGGTCTGAAGATCGAGAACGGCGAGGTGACCGGCCAGAGCGACCTCGGGGTCAACGGCGGCGAGGTCATCTCGTTCGTGGAGGACTGCGAGGGCGAGCTGTACGTGCTCACCATCGGCGGCACCATCTCCCGCATCGATCCGGCGTAAGCGCCGCGCTCAACTCGTAGGCCCGCAAAGGCGTTTCACGCGATCCCGTCCGATCACTTCGATCGGGCGGGATTTCGGCGTCACCGGGACGGTGTCAGGCCCAGCGCGTGGATCAAATAACGCAGGTCGGCCTCGTAGAGCCTGGCGGGGTCGGTGACGTAAGCATGACCGTACGTCGACGGCATCTCACTGCTCCGTCGCCACCGGCCCCTCGCCGGACCACACACGGCAGGAGACCGCCACCGCCAGCGGCCACAGCGCCTGAACGACGGTCACCACCCGCTCCGCGACCCCCGGCGCCTTCCCGCTCCGCAGCTCGAACACGAACCACAGCGCGCACGCGCACATCAGCGCGCTCGCGACGACCGACACCCTGAACCGCAGCCCCCACGGCGCCACCGCCCGTTTACCACGTCGTGCTGCCAGCGCGGGCCACACCGCGAGCAGTACGAAGCCGGTCGCCGCCACCACCCCGTGCCCCAGCGCCCCACCACTGGCGGGCGCGGGCACCAGGGTCAGCCCCATCGCGGACAACCCGCCACCGGCCAGGGCGATTCGCCCGGGGAGCGCGGCCTCCCGAAGCCCGTGCGCCGTGACCACGTAACAGGTCCCCAGCACGAGCAGTATTCCCGTCATCAGCCAGTAGGCGCGGGCGCCGTAGGACGCCAGGATGCTGAGCGTGTCCACCACGGGGTTGTACGCCGGTCCTTGCAGCACCTGCGAAATCGCGGAGGCACCGATCAGAAGAAGAGGGGCTCCCCCCGCGGAGAGGAGAACCCACCAGGGGGCACGTCGCATCGCCCCACCGTAAACAGCAGTCGCTCTGTCTCTCCGCTGACACACCACCACCTGAACCAGTCCGCCCCCGCGTCCGTGCCTCCTGTACACGATCCGCGGCTCAGGCCGCCACCCTCACAGGAGAACCCCATGGCCACGGCGCCCTCGCCGCAACGGGAACCACAACCGGAACCACAGCGGGAACCACAGCACAAGGACAACTGGCTCGCGCGCATGGCGCTGCGCTTCACCGCGTTCACCGAGAAGTGGCTGCCCGACGCCCTCGGGTTCGTCCTCGTCGGTACGTTCGCGGTCTTCGCGCTCGGCCTCGCGACCGGGGAGGGGCTGTACGGGCGGCCCGACGACCCCGCCGACACCGCCGGGTTCGGGCTGGTGGACGCGTGGGGGCAGGGGTTCTGGTCGCTCATCACCTTCACGCTCCAGATGGCGATGATCATTATCGCCGGGTACGCGGTCGCCGTCTCCCCGCCGATGAGCCGGCTGATAGCCAGGATCGCCCGGGTGCCCCGTACCCCGCGCGGCGCCATCGCGTTCACCGCCGCCGTCGCCATGGTGACGGCCTACCTCAACTGGGCGTTCAGCCTCATCTTCACCGCGATCCTCGCCAAGGAGATCGCCCGCCGGATCCAGGGCGTGGACTACCGCGCCCTCGGCGCGATGGCCTTCCTGGGGCTCGGGACCGTCTGGGCCCAGGGTCTTTCGGGGTCGGCCGCGCTCCAGGTGGCCAGTGAGACGTCGAGCCCGCCGGCGGTCCAGGAGGTCATCGCGGACGGGCGCGGCAGTGGGCTCATCCCGCTCACCGACACCATCTTCCTGTGGCAGGGCATGGTGGCCACGGCGATCATCTTCGTCATCGCCGTGGTCATGGCGTGGTTCCTCGCGCCGTCCCCCGAGCGGGCGAAGACCGCGGCCCAGCTCGGTATCGAGCTGGGCCCGAGCGTCGCCGAGAAGCGGGAGCGGACCCGGCGCGGCCGGCCGGGGGAGTGGATCGAGTACAGCCCCGTCTTCGCGATCCTGCTGTTCGCGCTCGGCGCCTGGTATCTCGTACGGCACTTCGCCCTCGCCGAGGGCGACCCGCTCAACGCGCTCGACCTCAACACCGTCAACCTCATCCTGATCCTGCTGGCCCTCATCCTGCACTGGCGCCCCGTCCGGCTCGCCCAGGCGGTCAAGGAGGGCACCCCCGCCGCCTCGGGTGTCCTGCTCCAATTCCCCCTCTACGGCGGCATCTTCGGCATGATCGCCTTCACCGGGCTGAGCAAGACCATCGCGGGATGGCTGGTCTCGGTGTCGAACGAATTCTTCTATCCGGCCTTCATCGGGATCTACAGCATGGTGCTGGGCGTCTTCGTGCCCAGCGGCGGCAGCAAGTGGGTGATCGAGGCGCCGTACGTCCTGGAGGCGGCCAACCAGCTCCAGGTGAACCAGGGCTGGATGGTCGTCGTGTACGACCTCGGCGAGGCGAGCGCCAATCTGCTCCAGCCGTTCTGGATGCTGCCCACGCTGACGATCCTCGGTCTGAAGGCGCGCGACATCATGGGCTACACCTTCGCCATGTTCCTCGCCTGTTTCCCCGCGGTGCTGATCCTGGTGACCCTTTTCGCCCGTACGCTTCCCTTCCCGTAGGGAAGAAGGACGACGGCTCGGGGCGCGAAGGAGTGGGCGGACGTGCGGCGTATCGACGTGGCGGAGCGGCGGGCACGGATCGGCGTACGGCACCGGCTGGCGGTGGCCGCCCGCTCGGACGACCCGGTCGAGGTGGCACGCGACCTGGTCGCGCTGCACAGCACCGACCCGTCCTCCGTGTACGTCGCCATCTGGGCGCGCATGAACGCCGGTTCGGTACGGGAGGTGGAACGGCTTCTGTACGAGGACCGCTCCCTGATCCGGCTGCTGGGCATGCGCCGTACGGTCTTCGTCACCTCCCTCGACGTGGCCCCGGTCATGCAGGCCGCCTGCTCCCACGCGGTGGCCGCGCGCGAACGCCGCAAGCTGCTCGGGTTCCTGGCCGCGTCGGGGGTCGCGGACGACGAGGCGGGGGTACGGGAGTGGCTGGCCGAGACGGAGGACATCGCCGTGCGCGCGCTCGCCGCGCGCGGTGAGTCCACCGCCGCCGAACTCGCCGGTGACGACGCCCGCCTCCGTACGGAGGTGGTGCTCTCGGCCGGCAAGTCCTACGAAGGCAGACAGAAGGTCGCGAGCAGGCTGCTGCTTCTGCTCGCCGCCGAGGGCCGGGTCGTACGCGGCCGGCCGCGCGGCTCGTGGACCTCGCACCAGTACCGCTGGGCGCCGCTGACCGACTGGTTCCCCGGCGGCCTCGCGCCCTGGGACACCCACCGCGCGGAGGAGGAACTGGCCCGGCGCTGGCTGCGGACGTTCGGCCCGGCCACGGCGGACGATCTGCGCTGGTGGGCGGGGTGGACGAAGACGCAGGTCAAGCGGGTGCTGACGGAACTGAAGCCGGTCGAGGTCGATCTCGGCGGCGGTACGACGGGCCTGCTCCTGCCCGACGACCTGGCCCCGACCCCGCCGCCCGAGCCGTGGGCCGCGCTACTGCCGGGGCTCGACTCCACCCCGATGGGCTGGCAGGAACGCGGCTGGTTCCTCGGCGACCACGGGCCGCGCCTCTTCGACGGCGTCGGGAACATCGGGCCCTCGCTGTGGTGGGACGGCCGGATCGTCGGCGGCTGGGCGCAGGACGGCAGCGGCGAGATCGTGTGCCGCTTCTTGGAGGATGTCGGCGCGGACGCCGAGGCGGCGGTACGGCGCGAGGCGGAGCGCCTGGCCGTACCGCTGGGCGCGGTCAGACTCAGCCCGCGCACGCGGGGGCGTACGTGGCTGGAGGCGGAGCTGGCCGTCAACCAGCCTCTGTAGGAGGCTGGTTGAGCGGGCTCGCCAGGTCCGCCCTCAGTCGGCGGACGGGCTCGGCCGGCTCCGGCCCAGCGCCAGGCTCAGTACGGCGCTGAGGATCAGCGCCACCGTCGCCGTCAGAACGCTCGCGGTCAACGCCGTGGCATACGCGTCCCCGTTCGCGCCCCCGCCCCCTCCTGAGTCCCCGCCCCCGTCCACCGCCGTGAAGAAGATCGTGCCGAGCCCGGCCACCCCCAACGCCGCGCCGAACTGCTGGCTCGTGCTGTAGATGCCCGACGCCGACCCCGCGTGCTCGGGCGGCACCGTCGCGAAGAACAGCGTGCTCAGCGTCGGCATGACGAGGTTCATGCCCATCCCGATCGCGGCCAGACCGGGCACCAGCGCCCAACTGTCCACGTCCCCCGGCGCGGCCGACCCGGCCGGCGCCGCGTACAGCACGCCCAGCATGCCCCCGGCGGCCAGTACGCACCCGGCCACCATCGGGGCCCGGCCGAACCGCACGATGAGCCGCCCCACGAAGGGGGCCATGGCGATGCCGCCCGCGGAGAACCCGATGGTCAGCACCCCGGCGTCCAGCGCCGAGTACCGGTGCCCGCTCTGGAGCCACAGCACGAACACCAGCAGGAATCCGGTGAAGGCCGCGAAGGCCACCAGTTGGACGGTCAGCGCGGTGCTGATCAGCCGGTTGCGGAACAGGTCCATCGGCAGCAGGGCCCCCGCCCGCCAGGCCGGCCGCCGGTGCTCGGCGACCGCCAGCCCCAGCACGGCAAGGACGCCCCCGGCCAGGCAGAGCCAGATCCACGCGGGCCAGCCGAATGTACGGCCCTCCATCAGTGGGAACACCATCGCGACCAGTCCGGCGGTGAGCACCCCCGTCGACAGCCAGCGCGGCCGGGCACTGCCGGGCACCCGGCTCTCCGGCACCAGCCAGGCCCCGAGGGCCACGAGTACGGCGGCGGCCGGCACGGTGACCAGGAAGACCGCGCGCCAGCCGAGCCCGGCGACGTCCGCGTCGATCAGGACACCGCCGACGAGCAGACCGCCGGCCTGGGCGAGTCCGGCGACGATGCCGAACGTGCCGAAGACCGTGGCGCGTTCGCGGCCCTGAAAGAGCGTGAACAGGATGCTCATCACCTGTGGCGCGAGCGCGGCGGCGGCCAGCCCTTGCGCGGCGCGGGCGGCGATCAGCTCGTACGGACCGTTCGCGAAGCCGCTCCACAGCCCGGTGAGGCCGAAGGCGACGATCCCGAGCAGGAAGACCCGTTTGCGGCCCCACAGATCACCGGCCCGCGCGAAGGTGATCAGCGCGGCGGCGAAGGCCAGCAGGTACGCGGCGGAGATCCACTCCAGTTGGGTGGAGCTCGCGTCGAGGTCGCGCTGGATGGCGGGCAGCCCGACGTTGACGATCGTGACGTTCAGCAGGTCCAGCATGAACGCCAGGATCAGGATGACCATGGCCACCCAGCGGCGTGGGTACGGCGGTTGCTGCCCGGTGTCACCACCGCCCCCGCCCTCGGGTCGTACGGCCAGCTTCTCCGTGGTCATGACAGCACCCCTGGTTGTCCGGTCGGCGGCGGTAAAATGGCAGCCCGGCGAGAGGGTCGCCGTGTCGACTGTGTCGCCTGGGCGACTATGTCGTGACGACGACAGACTAGGCAAGGAGGCCGTCGATGACAAACCCGTCAGCCGCGCTGTGCGACCGCATGCAGGCCGCGGCGCTCCGGCACGCGGCGGCAGCCGCCCGGTTCGACCACGAGGTGGGGGCCCAGGCGGGCCTGACGCTCAGCACGATGGAGGCCAACTTCGTCAACCTGCTGCGGCTGCACGGCTCGCTCAGCCCCGGGCAGTTGGGCCGGCTCGCCGGGGTCGGCTCGTCGGGGACCATCACCGGCGTGATCGACCGCCTGGAGCAGGTCGGTTACGTCACGCGCTCCCGCTGCCGGGACGACCGCCGCAGGGTGCTCGTGTCGCTGAACACCGAGTGGCTGGAGCAGGAGGACGCGCCCCGGCTGAAGCGGCTGCGCGCGCTGCTCGCCGACTACGACGAGGCGCAGCTCACCACGATCGCGGAATTCCTCACGCGTCTCGCGGACGTCGAGACCGAGGCGGCGGGCGCCGCCGCGTGACAGTACGCACCCGCCTGTGCCGGACGGCCCGCGTGTGCGGCCCGTCCGGCGCCGGTCACACCCCCTGACGGTCTCCCGCGAACGCGCACCGCATCGAGCGCACCCGGTTGTCGAAGTTCGACGGCACCAGCACCGGCGCGCCCACCGAGCGCAGCTCGGGCAGCCTCGTCAGCAACTCCCGGAACAGCGCCTTCATTTCCTGCTTCGCCAGGAACGTGCCCAGACAGTAGTGCGGGCCACCCCCGCCGTACCCCACATGCGGGTTGGGGCTGCGGGTGATGTCGAAGCGGTCCGGGTCGGTGAACACCGACTCGTCGCGGTTGGCGGAGGCGTAGAACAGCACCACCCGCTCGCCCCGCCGGAAGTCGTGGCCGTTCATCCGGTGGTCCTCGGTGAGCCTGCGCCGGAACTGGATGATCGGTGTCGAGTGGCGCACGATCTCCTCGACGGCACCGTCCGCGTACCGGTCGAAATCGCCGATCAGCAGCGAGCGTTGGTCGGGATGGTCGGTCAGCAGCGACAGACCGTGCGCGATCGCGTTACGCGTGGTCTCCACCCCGGCGACCATCAACAGCGAGAAGAACGAGCCGAGTTGGCGGCCGTTCAACGACTGTCCGTCGATATCGGCGCTCACGAGCGCGGAAATGAGATCCCCGGCCGGATTCGCCCGCCGTTGCCGTCCGAGATCCGCGACCATTCCCTGCATGGCGGCCAGTGCCCGAAGGCCCTTTCCGGGTACGCGAATTCGCTGCCGTACGGTGCGTGCGACACCCGTTTCGACGGATGCCCGATTCACCTGCGCGAGGATCGAGGGACGCTCCTTCTCGGGGATGCCCATCAGATTGCAGATGATTTCGAACGGCATGCGCGAGGCGACCGCCGTGACGAAATCGGCCGGGCGTTCCCGCAGCATGTCGTCCACAATGCGGGTGGCCACCGAACGGACGTCGTCCTCCGTCGCCGCGAGAATGCGGGGAGTGAAGGACCGGGAGACGATTTTGCGCAATCGCGTGTGCTGCGGCTCGTCCAGATTGACCAGCGACTCCCCGAACAGCGCCCGTACCCAGCGGGCCGGCTCGGGGGTCGTGACGCCGGGCGCGCTGCCGAACACCCGGGGATTTCGGCTGGCCTCCACCACATCCGCGTGGCTGACCAGCGCGTGGAAGCCCCGCTCAGGCCGCAGTCGGCCACCGGGCCGCTCCACGAAATACCGCGGCGTCCCGGCGGCGCGGAGCTGTGCGAAGCCCGCCAGCCTTTCGGAACGCGGCAGTTGCCAGAACGAGGGATCGGCGAGATTCGGCGTCATTGTTCATTCCTTCCGTGGCTTGGAGCTTCCCACGGCTGACACGTTGTCAGAGTGCCCCGGATGTAGGACAGACGGGCGTATCGGCGAACCACCGTCGTACTGGGGAACGAATACTCCTCCACTCGGGTGAAGCGAACTCACGACGCACGCCGACGGGCCGCTACTGTGCCGGAGCATGACCTCTACCAACACCGCGCAGGGAAGCCGGCAATACGCCCCTCTGCTCGGCACCCTCACGGTAATTCCCTGGACCGGCGAACCTTCCGACGGCGAGCGCAACCCGCCTTTCCTGCTTGCCTATTCACTCGGCGACGGCCGTGACGGCGCCGAGGCCGGAGAAGAGGCGATGCACGCCGTCATCAAGGAGGTCGGCCTCACGACCGGCGCCGGCCTCGTCGATGTGGGGAAGTCGCCCAACGTCCCGATCACCCTGCTCGTACAGGCCGGGCGGGCCGTACTGACCATGCCGTATCTCAAGGCCCAGTGCGCCGTGCCGCCCGAGTGGGAGCAGGACGCGCACGACACCGGCGGCGTGTACTTCATCATCGCCACCCGGCCCTGGCCCGAGGGCACTCCCGGCAAGCCGGTGAGCGAGGAGACGCTGCGCGCCTTCGTCGGCGACGAGGCCGTCCTCACCGGTGCCGCGCACTGCCTGGTCCCGGTGAGCAGCCTGCGCGGCTGAGCGCCGCCGATCAACGGCCGTTGCGGCCGGGCCCGTCGTTCGCGGGGACCGAACGTCCCGCCGCGCCCCACTCCCGTACGAGAGCGCTGTAGATGGGAGTGGGGGCGGGCGTGGCGGTGGGAGAGGGAGGGGGTGGCGAAGGGGGCGGGGAAACCGCTTCGGCACGGAGCTCGGGCACCGCTGTGAGGCGCTGCCATCGGGGTGCTCGCACGGAGTTCATGCTCTGGCAACGCCGTACTTGACCCCGGAGTCACTGTGCCCGGCGTGTCGAGGGGGAAAGCTGAAACGCTACTTCGAATGCGTGACCGGATCGGTGGAGCACACCATGACAACAGTAGAGATCGACAACGCGTCGAAGCCGGACGTGGACCACGGCGGGCGCGCGCCTGACGGGCAGCCCCGCTTCGGGGCGGGCCGGGCGCTGGCCTGGCTGCTGGTGGTGACGGGCGCGGCGGGTGTGCTGGCGTCGTGGGTGATCACGATCGACAAGTTCAAGCTGCTGGAGGATCCCGGTTTCACACCGGGGTGCAGCCTGAACCCCGTTGTCTCGTGCGGGAACATCATGACCAGCGACCAGGCGTCGGCCTTCGGATTCCCCAACCCGATGCTGGGCCTGGCGGCGTACGCGGTCGTGGGGTGTGTGGGCGCGGGGCTGCTGGCGGGGGCGCGCTACCGGCGCTGGTTCTGGCTCGGGCTCAACGCCGGGATGTTGTTCGGCGTCGCCTTCTGCACCTGGCTTCAGTACCAGTCGCTGTACAACATCGGCTCGCTGTGCCTGTGGTGCTCGCTGGCGTGGGTGGCGACGATCGTGATGTTCAGCTACGTCACCACGCACAACGTCACGCACCGGATCCTGCCGGCGCCGGCCGGACTGCGCACCGCGCTGGGGGAGTTCCACTGGGTGCTGCCGGTGCTGTGGATCGGGACCATCGGGATGCTCGTCCTGACCCGCTGGTGGGACTTCTGGACAAGCTGAAAGCGGCCGTACGGTGTCCCCGCACGCGCGTGCGGGGACACCGAACAGCCGCCGTTGGTACGGAAGTTGCGGGGGAACAGGGCCTAGCGGCCGAGCGGGAGCCCGCCGAGCATCGCGCCGCCCTTGCCGGTCTTGGCCCCGCCCTTGCCACCCTTCCCACCCTTGCCGTCCTTGCTCTTACCGCCCTTGCCGCCCTTTCCACCCTTGGCGTCCTTGCCCTCGCCGCTCAGCCCCTTCGCCACGTCGCCCACGCTGTTGATGAGCGAGCCGTCGTTCTTGGGGTCGAGCGCGTTCGTCCGCACCGGCTGGACGTCAAGCGTCTCCTGGTTGGTCACCGTCTCAAGGGCCGTGCCCAGTCCGCCGTTCAGGCTCGTCGGCATGTTCTCGGCGGCGAACGCGGGGGCGGCGGCACCCAGCGCCAGCACGGAACCGGCGACGACCGCGGCGACCTTCATGGGCTTCATGGTGAATCCTTCTTTCAGCGGTAGTTCTCTTGCCTGGCCTCGTCCTCACTAACGACCTCCGGCCGTCCCGGACACGACCAACGGCCGTGCGGCCCCGGGTGAGGGGACCGGCACGGCCGTTGTGACGTACGCGGTGTTACGTGGTGCTACGGGAGCTTCGGCGTCGACGGCACACCCGGAAGCTCCGGAGCCGGCGCGGGAACCTCGGCGCCCGGCAGCTTCGGCAGCTCGGGCAGGCCCGGCAGGTTCGGGGCCGGCAGGCCACCGTTCATGACGAGCGCGGTGGTGAGGTTGACCAGCGAGGTCACGACGGCCTGCGACTGCGTGACGACAGCCCGCGCGTCCTTGCCGGTGGCCGCCTTGAGCAGCGCGTCCGTCGACCTCTGTACGGAGGCGACGGCCTGGGCCGTCAGGTCGGCCGGGGCCGACGCCTTGCCGTCCGCGCCCACGGCGTTCACGGGGTTGACCGCGTCCGCGTTGCCGGCGTTGTTGCCGGGCTTGGCGGGGGCGGCCGGGGCGGCGTTCTTCACGGCGTCCAGCCCCTTCTGGACGGCCGCCCGGTGCTTCTGGACGTCCGCGGCGCTGAGCTGGCCGTTGTCGGCGGCGAGCACGGCGTCGAGCAGGTCGGTGACCGGCGCGATGGCGCCGGACAGCGAACTCAGCGACTCCGCCTGCTGCTTGACGGTCGCGGCGTCCGCGATCGGGGCACGGTCCGCGCCGACGCCGGCCGGCGTGCGGTGGACGGTGGTGGCGACGGCGGTACCGGCGGAGCCGAGGACGAGTACGGCGCAGACGGCGGCGGCTGCGGCACGGGACGAGACATGGGAACGCATGAAAAGGTCCTTTCAGGACACGGTGGGGGTTTCGTCTTCACCGTGGGTCGCGTGGACGTGGCCCGCAACTGTTCGAGACCGCCGCGCGGTGTCCGCCAATCGGCCGTCGCGACCCCCCTGACCTGGACCGGACCGCCGGGAATTCTCACCCGTCCGAGGCGCGTGTCGCCGCCGAAAGGGTGGCCGGGTATGCCCTCGTACAGCGCAAGAGCCGCCCACCCCGGAACGGGGGGAGCGGCTCTTGCCGTGGGTGACGGCAGTGGTGCTGCTGTCAGATTCAGGCGTTGACGCAGGTGTTGCCGAAGGCCGGGTTGAGCAGGCCGACGATGTCGATGGTGTTGCCGCACAGGTTGACCGGGATGTGGACCGGGATCTGGATGGCGTTGCCGGAGATGACACCGGGGGAGCCGACAGCCGCACCCTGGGCGCCGGCGTCGGCCATGGCCGCACCGGAGGTGCCGATGACGGCGGCGGCGGCCGCGGAGGACAGAACAACAGCCTTGGCGATACGCGACATGGGGATGAGCTCCTCGGTGTTAAGGGAATGCGGGTACGGGCGCGGTTGCCCGACTTACCGATCAACGCGGTGCGTGCTGATCGGTTGCGGTCCGAATGAGTGAAGAAACGGTGTCGGGTCCGGCGGCGGTGCCGCCGGACCCGTTGTGCCGACCGGAGTACGGACCGGTGGACCGGCCGTGACCGACGGAGCGCTCGGGGGAGCTTCGTCGGTCACCGGGCGGAGCCCGGCGAAGGTCAGGCGTTGACGCAGGTGTTGCCGAAGGTCGGGTTGAGCAGTCCGATCACGTTGACGGTGTTGCCGCAGAGGTTGATCGGCACATGGACCGGGATCTGGATCACATTGCCGGACAGGACGCCCGGCGAGTTGGCCGCGACTGCCTCGGCGGAGGCGCCGCTGTGGCCGGTGGCGGAGGCCATGCCGGCGCCGGCGAGGAGGAAGGCGGCGCTCGACGTTGCCATGACGACGGACTTAGCGACTCGCTTCATCACCATATCCTTTCGATTTACCAATGGTGCGTCAGGCTCAACGACCGGCGGCCGTTCGGGAAACGCGGCATCACCCCAAGAGTTGGAAAGGCCGCGAAATCCCGGTGCTTTGGTACGGTCCGCGCGTCTCACGTGATTTTCAGTCCGCGCTCTGTAAGGGTGCACTGTCGATTCATTCTTCGGGTCGGAGAGTCTTAATGCGCGATTACGTCGTTCATGCTGTAAGGCGCGGTCTTCTGTTCGCCGTCACGGCGGTGGCGACGACGGCGACTGCGGTGGCTGTGGCTCCGCCCTCCGTTTCGACGGCTTCCACCGTCCCGGCCGCGAAATCGGCCACCCGAATTCCGTTCGGCGAGCGTTTTCACGCCGTCCAGCACGGCGGGATCGTCCGGGCGGCCAACTCGGCCATCACCTGCCGTACCACGGGCGAGTTCACGACCGTCACCCCGGCCGACGCCTCCGCCTGCGTCGCCGCGCGGGACAGCGCCACTGCGTCCAACGACCAGTACGACATGTTCTACACGGACCTCGACAAGGACCCGAACACCTACAACTCGACCCGGGGCGAACTGCGCGTACCGGCCGGTGCCAAGGTCAGTTACGCGCGTCTGTACTGGGGCGGGAATCTGCGGGTGGGCGAGCAGAAGCCGCCCGAGGACAACGGCCGCGTACTGATCGCCGAGCCCGGTGGCGCGTACAAGGAAGTCCTGTCCGACACCGTGATCGGCCACCGTACGGCCGGCGGTGCCGATGCCTACCAGGCATCGGCGGACATCACACCGCTGGTGCGCGCCGCCGGTTCGGGTCTGTACACGGTGGCGCAGATCAATGTCGCGATGGGCAGGACCGCGGCGGGCGCGTGGGGCGGCTGGACGATGGTCGTCGCGTACGAGAGGGCCGAGGACCCGCTGCGTCATCTGGCGATCTGGGACGGCTTCGAGGCGCTTGACGCACGCGAGCAGGAGCTGCGGGTCGGGCTCGGGGAGCTGCGTACGCCGGCGGACGGCACGGGTGCGATGGGCGTCGTCTCGTACGACGGGGATCCCGGGACCGCCGGTGACTCGCTGACGGTCGGGACAGGGCGAGGGAAAGCACGTTCGATCGGTGACACCGTCAACCCGGTGAGCAATGTGATGAATTCCAGTATTTCTGATGCCGGATCCACGCAGATTAAACGACAACCCGCTTACAAGAACACTCTTGGATATGACTCAGATCTCTTCGACCTGCGCGAAGCACTCGTCCCGGGAGGCGACACTATGCACGTCAGTTTCCGGACCGGGCGCGACTCGATCTGGCTCGGCGCGCTTTACGTAGCGGTGGACGCGCGGCGCTGATCCGGTTCATTCGTCTGCGCGTCAGCGCGCTTTCGGGCTTTCCCGACTGTCCGATCCACGACACCAGAGACCACGAGTGGAGTGAGTTGCGCGTGCGGCCATCAAGGAAAGGCCCCGGTCCCGGCTTCACCGTGCTCCATCTCGTCCAGCCGGTCGACGGGGGAGTGGCCCGCGTCGTCGCCGATCTCGTCCACGCGCAGGTCACCGCCGGGGTGCGGGTCGTCGTCGCCTGCCCCGACCGGGGCCCGCTCATGGCGGACGTGGCCGCGCTGGGCGCCGAGACGTGCGTCTGGGACGCCACCCGCGACCCCGGGTCCGCACTGCCCGCCGAGATCCGCCGCGTCGCCGAGCTGGTCGGGCGGATCCGCCCCGACGTGGTGCACGCGCACAGCTCGAAAGCCGGATTCGCCGGACGCCTGGCCGTACGGGGCCGGGTCCCGACCGTGTTCCAGCCGCACGCCTGGTCGTTCGAGGCGGTCGGCGGTACGAAGGCGGCACTCGCCCGGGGCTGGGAGCGGCTGGCCGCCCGCTGGACCGCCCGCGTCGTCTGCGTGAGCGAGGCGGAGCGCGAGCGGGGCGAGCGTGCCGGGGTACGGGCGCCCTGGTCCGTCGTCCACAACGGCGTCGACGCCGACCGCTTCCGCCCGGCGGACGCCACCGACCCCCTCGCCTCGACCGCCGCCGGCCGTGCCGCGCTGCCCCGGCTCGCCGAACTCCCGCCGGACACGCCCCTCGTCGTGTGCGTGGCCCGGCTCTGCCGGCAGAAGGGGCAGGACATTCTGCTCCGGGCCTGGACACTGGTCCTGAAGGACATGCCCGAGGCCCGTCTCGTACTCGTCGGCGACGGCCCCGACGCCGCGCGCCTGCGCGCCGGTGCCCCGCCCTCGGTGCTCTTCGCCGGAGCCGTACCGGACACCGCGCCCTGGTACCGGGCCGCCGACCTCGTCGTCCTGCCGTCCCGCTGGGAGGGCATGGCGGTGGCGCCGCTCGAGGCGATGGCCAGCGGGCGGACCGTACTGCTCAGCGACGTGGACGGGGCGCGCGAGAGCCTGCCGCCCGCCCAGCGGGCACAGTGCCTGACCGCGCCCGGGGACCACAGGGCGACGGCGACGGCGATCACCGCGCTGCTGCGCGACCGGTCGCTGCTCGACACCTTCGGCCGCCAGGGACTGGAGCACGTACGCGGCACCTATGACGTGCGGCGGACGGCCAGTGCCATCGCGGACGTGTACCGCGACGTGGCCACCGTGCCGCGCTCCGAACGCAGGGAGCCGATCCCCCAGTGACCACGGAAAGCACCAGTGTCCCCGCACCGTCCGGACCTGGATCGAAGCGGCGTGGATCGGTCGCCTCGACCGGATCCGCCGCCTCAACAGGCCACCCGGCGGCGGGAGTCGGGCAGCGAGGGCGGCGCGGTCAGGGCGGCCACACCTCCGCCGGACTCGGTCCGGGGACCGTCACGGCGACCGGCCGGCCGCCGCTCGGGTTCGACTCGATCGCATCCCGGCGCGACGCGACCGACCGCGTCGCGCTGCCCTCCCGGCGCCGGCGTAAGGCCGCTCCGCTGCGCGTCGGGCTGCCGCTCCTGGCCGCCGACTGGGCCGCCGCCCTGCTGAGCACAGTCGTCCTCAACTCCGCCCAGCGCCACACACCGCTGATCGCGCAACTCCTGGTCTCCTTCACGGTCCTCAACGCGTACGCCGGTCTCTACCGCCCCTCGGGACCGCGTACCCCGCGTACCGCACTGGACGAACTTCCCGCGCTGGCCGCGCGCACCCTCGTCGTCTGGTGCGCCGCCGCCGCGCTGCTCGCCGCGCTCCTGCCCGCGCACGCGCTCAGCCTCGCCGCCCTGCTGGGCGGCGGCGGCACGCAGTTGCTCGTCGCGTGCTGCGGCCGGGCCGTCGTCCACGGACACCGGCGGCGCACGGCACGCGGCCGGCCGAGTTCCGCGCTGGTCGTGGGAACGGGGCCGGCGGGGCGGCGGTTCGCCGCGCTGTTCGCCCGGCATCCCGAGTACGGCCTGCGGCCCGTCGGCATCGTCGCCCCCGTACGCGGCGACGGGCCCGACGTCGGCGACGAGCACCCGTCCGACGCGGACGCCGACGCCCTCGCTCCCGCGCTTCCCGTGCTGACCACCATCGAGGCGATCCACCGCGCCGTCATCCAGAACGGCGTCCAGCAGGCCGTGTTCGTCGACAGCCCGGCCGGTACCGGGAACGGCGGCGATGCCGACCGGTCCGCGCTCGTCGCGCTTTTCCACGAGTACGGCTGCGCCACCTGGTTCATCGGTAGCGGCGGGGGTGGCGGGCGCGGCATGTCCCAGCACATCTGGGGCCACACCTGCCACCGGGTCGACCCGCCCACCGCACGCCGCGGCAGCCTCGCCAAGCGACTGCTCGACATCGCCGTGGCAGGACCCGTCCTGGTCGCCATCTCGCCGGTGCTGCTGGCCTGCGCGCTCGCCGTACGGCTCCTCGACGGCCCCGGTGTGCTGTTCCGTCAAGAACGCGTCGGGCAGAACGGCCGCCCCTTCACCCTGCTGAAGTTCCGCACCCTGCGCCCGGCCGACGACAACGAGGCGGCCACCCGCTGGTCCGTGGCCAACGACCGGCGGATGAGCGCGGTCGGCCATTTCCTGCGCCGTACGTCGATGGACGAGCTGCCGCAGATCTGGAACGTCCTGCGCGGCGACATGAGCCTCGTCGGCCCCCGCCCCGAACGCCCCTTCTTCGTCGCCAACTTCAGCAAGACCCACCCCGGTTACGCGGCACGCCACCGGATGCCCGTCGGTATCACCGGCCTCGCGCAGATCCACGGACTGCGCGGGGACACCTCCATCGAGGACCGCTCCCGATTCGACAACCACTACATCGACCACTGGTCGTTGTGGCAGGACGTGTGCATCATCATCCGAACCGCCCTCTCGCTCGTCCGCCCGGCGGGGAGCTGACGTGGCCGACGCCCGGGGCGCACAACTCCTCGCCCCCCGCCGCGAGTTGGACCCCCTGCGCCTCCCTGCCCCCGACCGAGAACGCGACTGGCGCGACGCGCTGCGCCGGAACGCGCCGCTGCTGCCCGTCCTGGCGGTCGTGGCGCTCCTCGCCGTCCCGGTGGCCGGCCCCGCCGCCGACGGGTCGGCCGGTTCCGGGACGGTGGCCGACTTCGCGTCCGGGCTGCTGGTCGTCTTCTGTCTGGTCCGGGTGGTGCGCGAGCGCGCCCGGCCGCTGACCCGAACAGCCGCGCTGGTCCTGGGACTTCCGGTGTTCGGGGTCTGCGCCGCCGCGATCACGTCGTACGACCCCGCGTCCAGCCTCCCCGGTGTGGCGCGCTACCTCCAGATCTTCGTGCTGGTGCCCGGCGCGCTGCTGCTGCTGATCAGGCACCGCCGGGACTTCCGGGTCGTGGCCTGGTCGATGGTGGCCCTGGCGCTGGTGCAGGGGCTCATCGGCGTCGTCCAGTACACGACCGGCACCGGCGCCTCGTACATGGGCGAGGACGTCCGCGCGGTCGGCACCTTCGGTCCCACCGACGTCATGGGCATGGCCACCGTCGTGTCGTACGGTCTGGTCGCCGCGGTCGGACTGGCCCTCGGCGCGGGAGCGGAGGACGGCAGGCGTCAGCGCGCCGCCGCGCTCGGCTGCGCCGCGCTGCTGTTCCTGCCGCTCGTGCTCTCGTTCAGCCGGGGCGCGTGGATCGCGACGGTCGTGGCCCTCTCGCTGCAACTCGCGCTCTCCGGGCCGCGCCGCGCGGCCCGCGTCGCGCTCGTGACGGCGGCCCTCGGTGTCGTACTCGTCGGCGGACTCGGCATCGGCTCGCAGATGGTCGCCGACCGGCTCGGCAGCATCACCGAAGTCACCGAGGCGCCCGACCGGTCGGTCACCGACCGGTACACGATGTGGGCGGCGGCGGCCGGGATGTGGCGCACCGACCCGGTCACCGGCGTGGGGCTGAAGGCATTCCCGGCCTACCGCGACAGCCACTCCTCGATCGCGCTGTCGTCGGGCAGCGACACGGCCGGCGCCGGGACGGCCTTCCGGCGCCAGCCGCTGCTCTCGCCGCACAACATGTATCTGCTGATCCTCGGCGAGCAGGGGCTGGTGGGTCTGCTCGCTCTCGCCGGGAGTTGGGCGGCGCTGCTCGTCCTCGTACTGAGGCGGCTGCCGGGCGCGCGCCGTGGCCCTGCGGGCGCCGACTGCGCGCTCGTCGCCGCCGGGCTGCTGATCTGGCAACTGGTGGACTTCGGTTACGCGGACATCGGCGGTCCCTCCACGGTGCTCACCGCCGTGGTTCTGGGTCTGGCCGCGTGGTGGGCGCTCGACCGGCGGGCGGATCGTCGGGCGGACCGCCTGTCGGAGCGCAGGGAAGCCGGTGCCGCGTGACCGATCTGACGGACGCGACACAGTCCCCGACTGCCGGGCCCGCGAAGCCCGTTGAACCTGTTCCGTCCACCGGGCCCACCGTCCCCGGCCGACGGTCGGCACCGCCACCTGCCCCCGCCACCGCGCCGGTCGAGACGCCCGATGCCGAGACGGCCGAGAACGCCGAGAACGCCGAGAAGGCCGATTCGGGCGGTCGCGGCGGCTACCTCTCCAACCGCTTCCTCGCCCGCGCGGCCCTGCTGACCGCCCTCCTCACCGCCGCCGGCGCGCTGCTCGGTCTCGTACGCGACCAGACCATCGCCCACCTCTACGGCGCCGGCCCCGGCACCGACGCGTTCCTCGTCGCCTGGACCGTCCCCGAAGTCGCGTCGACGCTGCTCATCGAGGACGCGATGGCGCTCATCCTGGTGCCCGCCTTCAGCCTTGCTCTCGCACGCCGCGCCGCGCACCAGCCACTCCTCGACGGCGACCTCGAGCGAGATCGCGACCGCGACCGCGACCGGGCCCCCGACCCCGTACACACTCTGCTCCGTACGACCCTGCCGAGCCTGCTGCTCGCACTCAGCGCGGGCGCCGTCCTGCTGATGCTCGCGGCGCCCTGGGTCGTCGCCCTGCTGGCCCCCGGCCTCCCGGACACCCAACTGGCCGTCGACTGCACCCGGTTGACGGCCACCTGCGCGTTCAGCTTCGGTATCGCCGGATATTGCAGCGCCGCGCTGCGGGCGCACGGCAGCTTCGTACCGCCCGCGATGATCTACGTGGCGTACAACGTCGGCATCATCGCGACGATGCTGCTGCTCAGCGACCGGCTCGGGGTGCGCGCGGCGGCGGCCGGCGTCGCTGTCGGCGGGGTCCTGATGGTCCTCGTCCAGACACCGATGGTCCTGCGCCGGCTGCGCGAGCGCCGCGCCACGGCGGAGCACACACAAGAACACCAGCCCCCCGGCGAGCAGCCGGGCGGCGCCGGCCGGCCGCTCGTCGCCCTCGGACTGCTCGCCCCCGTCGTCGTCTTCGCCCTCACCCGCCAGTCCCAGGTCCTCATCGAACGCTTCCTCGCCGCACCCCTGCCCGCCGGAGCCATCTCGCATCTCAACTACGCGCAGAAGGTCGCGCAGATGCCGATGGTGCTGTCCCTGATGCTCTGCACGGTCACCTTTCCCGTGGTCGCGCGCGCCATGGCGGCGGGGGACACCGACCGGGCCAGGCGGCGCGTCGAGCGTGACCTCGCCCTCGCCGGTGTCATCGTGCTGGTGGGCGCCGCGACGGTCGTCGCGTGCGCGCCGCAGATCATCGAAATCCTTTTCCAGCGCGGCGCCTTCGACCGTGCGGACACGGCGGCCACCGCCGCCGTGATGCGTGTGTACGCACTGGGGCTGCTCGGCCACACCCTCGTCGGTGCCCTCGTCCGCTGCTACTTCTCCGCCGCGCGCCCGCTGTGGTTCCCGGCGCTCGCCATGCTCCTCGGGCTCGCCCTCACCACCGCGGGCGGCGCGCTGCTCGTCGGCGTCTGGGGGGTCCTCGGTATCGCGGCGGGCAACGCGCTGGGCATCACCGTCACCGCCGTACTGCTGCTGCACGGCGTCGCCCGCCACAGCGTTCCGGTGCGGGTGCGCCACATGACCGGAGGGCTCGTCAAACTCAGCGCCGCCGCCGCTGCCGCCACCGGCGCCGGCTGGCTCTGCGGCGCCCTCATCCCCGCGCCCGTACCGGCGGCGGCCATCGCCTGTCTCGTGGTCGCCGCCGTGTTCCTCGTCATCGCCCGCGCCCTCCAGGCACCGGAGATCGACTCCGTCCTCCGCTCCGTCACACGAAAGTTCGTCGATGCCCGCTGACACGGTGCCCGCAGGCCCTCTGTGGGCTGCCATGTACCACTCGATCGCCGACCCGACCGACGACCCCTACCGGGTGACGGTCTCGCCCGGCCGGCTCGACCGGCAACTGCGCTGGCTGCGCCGCCGGGGGCTCACCGGCGTGAGCATGGAGCGGCTGCTGCTCGCCCGCGCGCGGGGCCGGCACGCCGGACTCGTCGGCCTGACCTTCGACGACGGTTACGCGGACTTCCTGACGCACGCGGTGCCGCTGCTGCGCCGTTACGAGTTCACCGCCACCGTCTACGTGCTTCCCGGCCGGCTCGGCGGCACCAACGAGTGGGACGCCCTCGGCCCGCGCAAGCCCCTCCTTACGGAGGACGGCATCCGCGAGGCGGCGGCGGCCGGCATGGAGGTCGGGTCGCACGGGCTGCGGCACACCGATCTCACCGAGGCCGACGACGCGCTGCTGGCCGACGAGACGCGCGGCAGCCGCGAGGCGCTGCGCGCGATCACGGGCGGGGAGGTGACCGGGTTCTGCTATCCGTACGGCACCGTCGACCCCCGCGTGATGGCGGCCGTACGGGACGCCGGTTACCGGTACGCGGTCGGCATCAGCCCCGGACCCCTCACCGGACTGTTCGCGCTGCCGCGCCTCCATATCGGCCAGGAGGACACCGCGCCCCGGCTGTTCCTCAAGCGCGCACTGCACGGGCGGCGCCGCGAACCGGTCCCGTACGGCCCGTATCCGGCCGACAGAGCGGGAGCCGAAGCCGTGACCGCGCCCGAGGGCGGCGGCGCATGAAGGTGCTGCACATCATCACCGGCCTGGGCATCGGCGGCGCCGAACAGCAACTCCGGCTCCTGCTGCGGAAGTTGCCCACCGACAGCGCAGTCGTCACGCTCACCAACCCGGGCGCCGTCGCCCGGGGCATCACCGACGACGGCTTCCCCGTCACGGACCTCGGCATAAGAGGCAACCGCGACCTCGGCGCGCTGCCCCGGCTGACGCGGCTGATCAAGGACGGCCGGTACGACCTCGTCCACACGCATCTCTACCGCGCCTGCGTGTACGGGCGCCTCGCCGCGCGCCTCGCGGGCGTACGCACCGTCGTCGCCACCGAGCACTCGCTGGGCGCCACCCAGATCGAGGGCCGCCCGCTGACCGCCGGGGCCCGCGCCCTCTATCTGGGCAGTGAACGCCTCGGCACGCGGACCGTCGCCGTATCCACGACCGTCGCGAACCGGCTGCGCCGCTGGGGCGTACGCCGCGACCGTATCGATGTCGTGCCCAACGGCATCGATGTGCCGCGCTTCTCCTACGACGAGACGGCCCGGCACAAGACGCGGGCCGAACTCGGCCTGCCCGCAGACGCGTTCGTGGTCGGCGGCGTCGGCAGGCTGTGCGCGGGCAAGCGCTTCGACACGCTCGTCAGGGCCGTCGCCGCCGTGCCCGGCGCCCGACTGCTGCTTGTCGGCGAAGGCCCGGAGCGCGACCGACTGCACGCGCTGGCAACGGAGTTGGGCGCCGCCGACCGGGTCCTGCTGCATGGCGCGTGCGAGGACCCGCCCCCGAACCCCGGCGTCGGTACGGGACCTGATCTGCCGTCACTGCTCGCCGCCATGGATCTGTCCGTCTCGACGTCGGCGGACGAGGCATTCGGCCTCGCCGTGATCGAGGCCCTGGCCGCCGGGCTGCACGTCCGGTATGTCACCTGCCCCGCCCTGGCGGACCTGCCCGCCGAAGCGGCTCCCGGCGCCCGCCGGATCACCGGATCCGTGTGGGATCTCGTCGCCGAACTGGCCTCGGCGCAGAGGGAGTTCGCGGCCGGCGGCGGCCCGCACCGGCTGCCGGTACCACCCGCGGCGCGCCACTACGACATCGCGCGCACCGCCGAACAGTTGATGTCCGTCTACGACCGAGCCCTGCACCGGAACGGCTCGTCCGAGCCCGCCCTCCGGCGCCCGGCCACCCCCGAGGAGTGAGTTCGAAGATGACCGACAACGAGAGCGGCGGACGCCGCACGGGCAGGTGGCCCGGCCGCGTCCTGGCGAGGATCGGGGCGCTGCTCGTCTGGTGGATCGTGCCGGTCGGCGTCCTGATCGGGGCGCTCGCGGGCGGCGCGTACGGCATGCTGCGCACCCCGCAGTACTCCGCCACCAGCTACGTACTCGTCGTACCGACCGACAAGGCCGACCCGGCCGCCGCGCTCGGCTTCGCGCAGGCGTACGGGCGGGTCGCCTCGCAGGTCGCCGCGGTGGGGGACGCGCAGGTGTGGGCCGGGGTCTCCGCGAAGGTCCTCAAGGAGAACGTCACCACCGTCACCTCGCCCGACGCCCCGATGATCTCGGTGACGGCCACGTCGCGCCGCCCGCAGGCGGCCGTCAGCATGGCGGACGGCGTCGCGCGCTCGCTGGTGCTCAACGGCACGCAGATGCAGGGCAGTACGAACGTACGGGTGGTCCAGTTCTCCCGCGCGGTCAAGCCCACCAGCCCCGTGTCACCCTCGGCGCCGCTGGCCGCGCTCGTCGGCGGAGCCGCGGGCGGACTGCTCGGCGGACTCGGTCTGCTGGTCCGGCCGAAGCGCCGGCGCGGCGAGGTGCGCGCGGCGGTTCCCGGTCCGTCGACGGCACTCGTGCCACAGACGGAAAGCGTGTGATGGCGGCGGAACCGACCACCACCCGGCATCGCGTGCGCGCGGCCACGGCGACGGCCGCGCTCGCGCCCGTCGGCAGGGCCGGCAGAGCCGCCTTCGCGCCGCTGACCTCGGAGATCTGCCGGGACCCCGACCGGTTCGGTGCGCTCGCCGCCGAGTGGACCGCGCTGCACCGCCGATCCGGCCCGGCCACCCCCTTCCAGAGCCACGCCTGGCTCCACTCCTGGTGGCTGTCGTACGGCACCCCCGGCCGGCTGCGCGTCGTCCTCGTACGCCGGAGCGGCACCCTCGTCGCCGCCGCCCCGCTGATGCTGACGCACCGCCCGTTCCCCGTCCTGGTCCAACTCGGCGGCACCATCTCCGACTTCTCCGACGTCCTGCTGGACGACGACTGCGTCGACAGCGCCGCCCCGGCGCTCGCGAAGGCCCTCGCCACCGCCGCGCGCACCGCCGTCATCGACCTGCGGGAGGTACGGCCCGGAGCCGCCGCCGAACGTCTCTACGAGTGCTGGGACGGCCCGCGCGGCCAACTGGCCGACTCGCCCTGCCTCGAACTGCCCGCCGTCCCCATGGACGAACTGCTCGGCCGCCTCCCGTCGTCGCGCGCCCAGCGCGCCAGGGCCAAGATGCGCAGGATCGACTCGCTCGGCATCGAGGAGCGCGTGGTGCCCGGGGACGAGATCCCGACCGCCGTCGCACGCCTCCTGCGTCTGCACCGGCTCCAGTGGCAGGGGCGCGGCGTCACCCCCGAACACCTCAGCGCGCGCTTCTCGGAACATCTGACCCGCTCGGTGCGGTCCATGGTCGAGTGCGGCGACGCGGCGATCACCGAATTCCGGCTCGCGGGCGAGGTGGTGGCCGCCGATCTCACCCTGATGTCACCGCGCCTGGCGGGCGGCTATCTGTACGGCGCCGACCCGATGCTGCGCGAGCAGAAGGTGGACGTGGCCACGATGCTGCTGCGCGAGAGCGCCCGGCGGATCAGCGCCGACGGGCGCTCCACGCTGAGCATGCTGCGCGGCAACGAGCCGTACAAACACCACTGGCGCCCGGAGACCGTCTGCAACCGGCGGCTGCTGCTGGCGCGCGGTCTGCTGGCCCCCTCGCTGCGGCTGATCGCCGCCCACGCCGCCGCGCGCGGCCAGGCGGCCGTCCTGGTCAACGAGCGGCTGCCGGCGATGAAGGCGGGCCTGGCGAAGCGGACACGGCGCGGCGGCGGCAAGGAATGACCCCGAAGGGGTTGTCTCCCTTGCCGCCGCCGCGATGAGGTCCGGTCCGGTCAGGACAGCCAGCGGTCCCAACCGCCGATACGCAGGCAGACCTTCCGGCCGAGCAGGGCCTCGATCCATGAACTCAGCGTCAGTTGACGGCAGTTCGTGGGTGCCTCGGGTTTCGCCGGCGTGCTGGGCTCGGGCGTCGGCTCCGGGGTCGGCTCGAGCACCGGCGGCGTGACCGGGGTGCTGGGCTCGGGCGTCGGCGTCGGCGTCGGCGTGGGCGTGGGCGTGGGCGTCGGCGTCGGCTCCGGCTCCGGCGTCAGCCCGTACAGCGCCGAGCGGAACACCTTCGAGGACCGCGGATTCTCCTCGCACTGCCAGACACCGTGCGGACAGTAATCCGTGAGCGTCTGATAAAGCGGCCGGTGCTCCTCGATCCACTTGAGCATGCCCCGCATGTACTCGGGGTTGTCGCCGTTGCGGAAGAGGCCCCACTCCGGATAGGAGATAACCTTTCCATGTTCAGCGGCGAAGTCCACATGCTGACGGAGCCCGAAAGGCTCATTCACCTGCTCGTCGAACGTCCGTCCCGGCGGCTGGTCGTAGGAGTCCATTCCCACGATGTCCACGACGTCGTCGCCCGGATAGCACTTGGTCCAGGCGATGGCGTCCTTTCCGCGGTTCGGAGCGAAATCGAAACGGAATTCCTGGCCGGGCACCGCACGCATGGCGCCGACGATCCGCTTCCAGTACGCCTTCCACGCCCGGGGATCGGGGCCGCAGCGATGGGTGTACGTCGTGCCGTTCATCTCCCAGCCGAGTACGACCACGGTGTCCGGCACGCCGAGCGAGACCAGCCGCTCGGCCAGCGCCTCGAAGTGCCGGTCGTACTCCCCGCGCGCGCCCCGGCGCAGTTCCCTGCGTACGACCTGGTCGTGGACCCGGTCCTCGTTGCGTTCGAGCATGGGGACGTTGAGCACGAACATCCGGTCGGCGCGGGCCTTCTTCCACTCGGCCCAGTCCCCCAGGAAGCTCGGGGCGCCCTCGATGTTGGACCAGACGTCACCGGGGAGGTAGGTGTGCCCGACCCGCAGTTCCGTGCCGCCGAGCCATTTCTGCATTTCGGCGATACGGCGGACACCCTCGGGGCCGTAATCGAGGTACGCGCCGATCGCCGGTGATGTCACTTCCGGCGGTTCGGGACTGCCGGGAACGTCGGGACCTGCGGCGTAACTCGCCATCGGCAGGACGGAACCCGAAACAAGGAGGCCGGCCGTGATGACACCCAGCCAGGTGCTGATCAGCCGTCGACGTCGATAGGACATTTGTGCTCCTCATGAAGGGGACGCGGTCCGTGGTCGCACTGGCCCAAAAGTATTTCTGTTAAGCCGATCGGTAACCCGGTCAGTCGCTTCACTAGACCGTTCGTGAATTTCACCCCCCGCATGGGTCATCGGAAATGAAGGACACCACCGTGGTGAGCTTTGACATCAGCGTCCCCGCCGTACTCGTACGGCTCGACCACAATCCGTTTCACCACGGAACCCTCGGCGCCGTCAGATCCCTCGGCCGGGGAGGAATCACGGTGCACGCGGTGATCGAATCGCTACGCAGCCCCGTCGCCGCCTCCCGGTATCTGCACCGCGGGCATCCGCGTCCCGACCGGACCTCGGAGGCGGAGCTGCACGGTCTGCTGCTGCGGATCGCGGAGCAACTGGGCACGCCCGCCGTCCTCATCCCCCTGGACGATCTGAGCGCGATCGCGGTCGCCCGGCTGCGGCCCCGGCTGGCCGGCCGCTATCTCCTGCCCGAACAGCCGTCAGGGCTGCCGGAGCGGGTCGCCGACAAGGTGGAGCTGGCCGCGATCTGCGGCACGCTCGGTCTGCCGCATCCCCGTACGGTCGTCCCCGGCGGCCCCGAGGAGGCCACGCGCGCGGCGCGGACGCTCGGGCTGCCGGTGGTCGCCAAGTGGAGCCGGCCGTGGCTGCTGCCCGAGGGCTCCGGGCTGCGCGGCACCGTCGTGGTGCGCTCGCCGCGCGAGGCCGGGGAGCTGTTCGGGCGCGGCGCGGAGGCGGGGAGCAGGCTGCTGCTCCAGGAACTCCTGCCGCGCGGCCGTGATCTCGACTGGTTCTTCCACGGCTACAGCGGTCGCGACGGCACGCTCCTGATGGGCGCGACCGGGCGCAAGGAACGGTCGTGGCCGGTGGGGGCGGGGCTGACCGCCGTCGGCCGATGGCTGCCCAACCCCGCCGTGGAGCGCCTGGCGCGCGAGGTCGTCGCCGCGCTCGGCTACCGGGGCATCGTGGATCTCGACTTCCGGCTCGACGCCGCCACCGGCGCGTACCACCTGCTCGACTTCAACCCCCGGCCCGGCGCCCAGTTCCGTCTCTTCACCGACGCGTCGGGCATGGACGTCGTACGGGCGCTGCATCTGGACCTGACCGGGCGGCCGGTCCCGCCGCAGATTCCCGCGTACGGGCGGACGTTCGTGGTCGAGAACTACGCGCTGCTGTCCCTGCTGTCCTCGGCCGGACGCGGTGGCCCGGGGCGCGTCGAGGGCCGGATCCGGGCGGCGGGGACGGAGACGGCGTGGTTCGCGCGGGACGACCCGCGCCCGGCGTACGCCATGAGCGTGGCCTGGCTCCGGCACGCGGCGCGCGGCGGCGCACGCCGGCGCCGGCCCGCCCCGGACAGTGCCACCCCGCTCGTCCCGCGTTGATCAGCAGACTCCCGAGACTCCCGAGAACAGCGAAAGAACGGCGAACTCCTATGCAGGACCTGGTAGTTGTGGGTGCAGGCCCGTACGGGCTCTCCATCGCCTCGCACGCGGCGGCGGCCGGTCTGAGACCGCGCGTGTTCGGCAGACCGATGGCGGCGTGGCGGGACGGGATGCCGCCCGGCATGTTCCTGAAGTCGGAGCCGTGGGCGTCGAACCTCTCCGACCCCGAGGGCGCCTACGGGCTGGCCGCCTACGCGGCCACCCAGGGGGTGCGGGTGCGGCACGGGGTCCCGCTGCCGGTCGGCTTCTTCGCCTCGTACGGCCTGTGGTTCGCCGCCCACGCGGCGCCGCCGGTGGAGGAACGGACCGTCACCGCCGTACGGCCGCGCGCCGGTGGCGGCTTCGAGGTCACCGTCGAGGACGGCGGCGAGACGTTCCTCGCCCGCACGGTGGTGCTGGCCGTGGGCGTCCGGCCCTTCGCCGACATCCCCGGACCGCTGCGCGCCCTGCCGCCCGAGCGGGTGTCGCACAGCGTGGACCACGCTGACCTGACGCGCTTCAAGGGCATGGACGTCACGGTCGTCGGGGCGGGCCAGGCCGCGCTGGAGACCGCGACGCTGCTCGCGGAACAGGGGACGGCCGTACGCGTGGTGGCCCGGTCGCACGCGCTGAACTGGAACACCCTCCCGCCGCCCCTGGAGCGCCCCTTCGGCGAGGCAGCCCGTGCCCCGCACACGGGCCTGGGCTGCGGCTGGCGGAACTGGCTCTACGCGCGGACCCCCGGCCTCTTCCACCAACTGCCCACCTCGACCCGGGCCCGCGTCTTCACCTCGGCGCTCGGCCCCGCCGGCGCCTGGTGGCTGCGCGAGCGGTTCGAACCGGCGGTGGAGGTCCGGCTGGGCGAGAGCGTCGCCGCCGCCGTCCCGGGCGGGGGGCGCGTACGGCTCGACCTGGTCTCCACCCACGGATCCGTGGGCACGGTCACGACCGACCATGTCATCGCCGCCACCGGCTTCACACCGGGCCTGGACAGGCTGGGGCTGCTGGACGAGCGGCTGCGCCGGCGACTGCGCACGGTGGGCGCGAGCACCGCCCCCGACACGGACACCGTCTTCGAGACCTCGCACCCCGGTCTGTTCGTGACGGGTCTGCTGAGCGCGCCGTCGTTCGGCCCGTCGATGCGGTTCGTGTTCGGCGCGACGTACACGGCGCGGCGGGTGGTACGCGGCGTACGCCGGCGGCTGGGAACGGGGGCGGGGGCGGGGCGGGTGCAACCGCCGGACGGGCTTCAGGCCCGTCCGGCGATCGATGACCTCGTCTAGACGTGCTAGACGCGTACGGCGGCGGCGTTGCGGCGGTACAGGATGGCGCCGGCGAGCAGCAGGCCGGCGCTGAGACCGGCCCCGGCGAGCAGGTTCCGGTCCGAGCCGGTCTCGGCCAACTGGTCGACCGCGTGGGCCTCTTCGACGGCGCGCGGCCGCTCCGGGAGCATCGGGTCGTGGGCCACCGGCACGTTCGGGGGCTCCACCTCGTGCTCCCCGGGCGGGGTCGACGGGTCGAGCGGGTCGATCGGGGTGGGCGGCAGCAGCGGGGCGTGCGGGGTCTCGCCCTCGGCGCCGTTCGCGCAGGAGTTGCCGAAGGCCGGGTTGAGCAGACCGACCAGGTCGACGCTGTTGCCGCAGACGTTCACCGGGATGTCGAGCGGGGCCTGGAGGAGGTTGCCCGACAGCAGACCCGGGGAACCGACCGCGGCGCCGGAGGCCGAGGAGCCGCCGTCGTCCTGGTGGCGGCCGTGGTCGCCGGACGGCGAGCCGCCGCCGTGCGTCGAACTGGCGTGGTTGTCCCTGCCGTCGCTGTTGCCGTCGTCGCCGCTGCCGCCGTGGTCGTTGCCGTTGCCGTTGCCGGGCCGAGACGGGGCGGACGGCGGCGCCTGGGCGGGCGCCGGGTGCGTCGCGGGCTCGGCGCGCGGGGCGGTGTGCTGCCCGTGGGGGGCCGGACGGGGCTTGGACGCCCCGTGGGGCGCCGCGTGCGCGCCGGAGGAGTTGCCGCAGCCGTTGCCGAAGGAGGGGTTGAGCACGCCGACAGGATTCACCGTGTTGCCGCACACGTTGACCGGGACCTCGACGGGTGCCTGGACACTGTTGCCGGACAGCAGCCCCGGGGACCCGGCGGCGGTGGCGCCGCTGTCGGTGGCCTGGGCGTATCCACCGCTCATGGTCAGCACGCTCGACGCCGCCGCGGCGGTGAGCAGTCCTTTGCCGATGAGTTCTCGCATCTGGTTCTCCTGATATCGCCGGTGTGTCGCCGGTGCGTCGGTGTCTCGGTGTCGACTGAGGCCGGCCTCGAGGCGCGTATCGCCGTACGCCTCGGGGCCGGCCCCGGGTACGCCCCTCAGGGCGCTTCGATGCGTGTCAGTACGTGCCGGACGCCAGGCGTCAGGCGTTGACGCAGGTGTTGCCGAAGGTGGGGTTCAGCAGACCGATCACGTTGATGCTGTTGCCGCACACGTTGAGGGGGATGTGCACGGGGATCTGGACGACGTTGCCGGACAGGACGCCCGGGGAGCCCACGGCGGCACCCTGCGCGCCCGCGTCGGCCATGGCCGGCGCCGCGGCACCGACGGACAGGAGAACGCCCGCGACGACGGCGGCTGCTTTCTTGGCATTCATGGTTGAGCCTTTCCGCAACGGGGTCGCGCGCGCGGCTCTCGTGCCACGCGAACACGGCTCTCTCAGCCCGCACCGCCGCTGCTGGAACTCCAACGAGTACGCGCTAATGAGGAAACTGCCCTGATTTATGGCCTTTGTTGGTTCACCCGATCGCCGCGAGAAATGACGTTTCTGCGGCGCTTCCGCGGGCGGCGGGGAAACCGCTCGTACGACACGAAGGCCGGCCGGGGCGAATTCACCCCGGCCGGCCTTCGTCGGCCCGCAACGGCGCCGGAACGGCGCCGCGACGGCAATGGCTGTCAGCCGTTGCCCACGCCGTTGGCCGAGAGGACCGGGATGTCCTCCAGGATGTGCGACAGGGGCTCGTCGCCCTTGGCCTGCGTGGAGTTCTCGGTGCACTGCTGGTTCTGCGGGGAGGACAGGACGTTGATGTCCTGGACCGCGACCGGCACCAGAAGGCCGACGAGGGAGCCGACGTTGGCCTTGGCCGGGAGGCCGACGCAGAGCTTGTTGAGCGAGCCCTGCACGAGGCTGGCCGACGGGCTCAGGTTCCCGTGGGTCACGGAGTTGCCGAACGCCTGCTCGGCGCCGTTGCCGCTGAGCGACGTGGTGCCGGTGTCGTTGCCGACGGCGAGGGCGGGCGCCGCCGCCGCGGCGGAAACGCCGACCACGGAGGCGGTGACCGCCGCGGTCGCCAGAATCTTCTTGATCACGGTTGGTTCCTTTTCTCAAGAAATGCAGGTGATGCGGCCTGCCCAACCGGATGCCCTGGGTTTGGTTCCGCTGCTTCACTCGTTCGGCTTGCGGGCGTTGAGCGGTTGATTGAGTGCCTAATGGGCTGTTGGAGTGAAGCGCGATAACTAAACCTGCGGAATGAAGTTGCTCATGGCGCCCCGGGGACTTTGGGGCATCCTTCAGAAGGGGACTCATCGTGATCAAGAAGGTTATGGCCACTGCGGCCGTCGCTGCCTCCGTCATCGGCATGTCGGCTATGGCCGCGCCGTCCGCCCTCGCCGTCGGCAACGACGCGGGCACCACGTCGCTCAGCGGCAACGGTGCCATGCAGGCGTACGGCAACTCCGCGACGTACGGGAACATGAGCCCGCAGATGGCGCTCATCCAGGGCTCGCTCAACAAGCCCTGCATCGGTCTGCCGGCCAAGGTCAACGCCGGTTCCCTGCTGGGTGTCGTGCCGATCGCGGTCCAGGACGTCAACATCCTGTCGTCGCCGCAGAACCAGCAGTGTGTCGAGAACTCGACGCAGGCGAAGGGCGACGAGCCGCTGTCGCACCTGCTGAACGACATCCCGATCCTGTCCGCCAACGGTGCGGGCAACGGCTGATATCGCCCCTGAATCACCGCGGCCGGGCCGCCGCCGAATTTTCTGAATTCGGCGGTGGCCCGGCCGTGTTCGGTCGCGTTCGGCCGTATTCATGCCGCCGTGACCTACCGATATGCCTTATGGGCTGTTCGGGCGAATGGGCGCAACCAAACGTCGCGTGGTGAGTTGAACGAATCGGCACTCCACCGGTGGGGTGCCGACTTTCCGGAAAGGCAACAAAATGAACAAGCTGTGGGCTACCGCTGCTGTAGCGGCCACGATGGTCGGCGGCCTCGCCGCCACCGCGTCGCCGGCGCTGGCGATCGGCAACGACACGGGTACGACGTCGCTCAGCGGCAACGGTGCCAAGCAGGCGTTCGGCAACTCGGAGACCCACGGGGACATGAGCCCGGCGCTCAGCCTCGTGCAGGGCACGCTCAACAAGCCGTGTGTCGGTCTGCCCGTCAAGGCCAACGTCGGCTCGCTCGTGGGCCTCGTGCCGATCGCGGTCCAGGACATCAACGTCCTGTCCTCCCCGCAGAACCAGCAGTGCACCGAGAACTCCACGCAGGCCAAGGGCGACGAGCCCCTGTCGCACATCCTGGAGGACATCCCGGTCCTCTCGGCGAACGGCGTGGGCAACCACTGACGTTCCCGCCTCAGGCCCGGTCCGGCAGCTCGACTGCCCGACCGGGCCTGTTGTGTGTCGCGCGCCAGGTCCTCAGCCGAGCGGCTTGGCGAGGCAGACGCTCAGCGGGTTGTGCCGGTAGTGACCGAACTTCGGGCAGTCCGTGTAGCCGCTGGATCGGTAGAGCGCCAGCGCCTCCGGCTGCATGGTGCCCGTCTCCAGCACCATGCGGGTACGGCCCGCCGCGCGGGCGCTCTCCTCCAGCCGCGCGAGGATACGGCGGGCCAGCCCGAGGCCGCGCGCCTCCACCGTGACGTACATGCGCTTGATCTCGGCGTCGCCGTCCGAGTAGCCCTCGTCGTTGGTCTCCTGCGAGCGCCAGCCGCCGGTGGCCAGCGGGCGCTCGTCGGCGTCGTAGGCGAGGAGATAGAGACCGCGGGGCGGGTCGAACATCCGGGCGTGGAGCACGGTGGCGTCGCCCTCGCTGTCGTAGCGCGCCGCGTATTCGAGCTGGACCTCGGCGTCGAGCTTTACGGCGTCGGGGTGGTCGTAGGGGACCTGACGTATTTGGATGGCCACAGCACCGATTCTAGAGCCTGGATAAAGTGCCGGAATGCTGACTGTGACTTCCGTGAATGTGAACGGGCTCCGGGCCGCCGCGAAGAAGGGGTTTGTGGAGTGGCTGGCCGGGACCGGGGCCGATGTGGTGTGTCTGCAGGAGGTGCGGGCCGAGGAGGGGCAACTTGCCGAGGGCGTACGGAAGCCGGAGGGGTGGCACACGGTGTTCGCGCCGGCGGCCGACAAGGGGCGGGCGGGGGTCGCGCTGTACTCGCGGCGGGAGCCGGAGCGGGTGCGGACCGGGTTCGGGAGTGCGGAGTTCGATACGAGCGGGCGGTACGTCGAGATCGATCTGCCCGGGGTGACGGTGGCCAGTCTCTATCTGCCGTCGGGTGATGTGGGCACCGAGCGCCAGGACCAGAAGGTCCGGTTCATGGACGAGTTCCTGACCTACCTCGGCGGTCTCAGGGAGCGCGCGGCGGCGGACGGCCGGGAGGTGCTGGTCTGCGGCGACTGGAACATCGCGCACCAGGAGGCCGACCTCAAGAGCTGGAAGGGCAACCGCAAGGAGTCCGGCTTCCTGCCCGAGGAGCGCGCGTGGCTGACGCGGGTCTTCGACGAGGCGGCGTACGTGGACGTGGTCCGTGCCCTGCACCCGGATCAGACCGGGCCGTACACCTGGTGGTCCTACCGGGGGCGCGCCTTCGACAACGACACCGGCTGGCGCATCGACTACCACGTGGCGACGGCGGGGCTGGCGGGGCGTGCGGTGAAGGCGTGGGTGGAGCGGGCGGCGAGTCATGGGGAGCGGTGGAGCGATCACGCGCCGGTGAGTGTCACCTACGAGCTGGGCTGATCCGGCTCGTTCCGTTTGTCGCGCAGGCGGCGGTCCAGGGCCATCGAGAGTTCCGCGTCCACCACGCTTTTGGCGAGTGGGCGCAGGGTCGTGGGGGACGTGGTGGCCGCGTGGGTCTGGAGCGTCGTCGCGAAGAGGTCGGCCAGGGCGTCCGCGTGGGCGCGGACCTGGCGGCCGGCTTCGAAGACCGCCGCCAGTGGGACGCCTTCGCGGACCAGGGCGGCGGAGACGTCCAGCAGCCGGCGGCTGATGTGGACGAGGTCGTCGCCGTCGGTGGCGAGATAGCCGAGTTCGAGCGCGGTGGCCAGGTTCTCGGCCGTGACCTCGCCCTCGAAGTGGTCGGCCAGGGCCTCGGGGGTGAGGCGGACGGGGGTCTCCTCGGTCGGTTCGCCGAGGCCCAGGACCTCGCCCACGTCCCGTCCGCTCTCGAAGGCGGTGGCGAGGTCGGCGATGCCGTTGAGGGTGTGGCCGCGCTCCAGCAGGGCGGCGATCGTACGGAGCCGGGCGAGGTGGTGGCTGTCGTACCAGGCGATCCGGCCCTGTCTGCGGGGCGGCGGGATCAGTCCGCGTTCGCGGTAGAAGCGCACCGTGCGGACGGTGATGCCGGCCGCTTCGGCCAGCTCCTGCATGCGGTACTCGCGGTATTCGTGGAAGTCCTCGCGGGCTTCCTTTTGGTCGGACATGGCGGTCAGCCTATGTCTCGTACCGTCGGTAACTTTTTCCTGTCCGGCCCCTACCCATGAGTAAGGCGCTGTCCTACTCTCCCCACAGTGCCAGTGATTACTGGCACGGTCCGAGGAGGTGCTGGTATGGCCGAACACGTACGGGTGGCGGTGATCGGGTCCGGATTCGGCGGGCTGGGGGCCGCCGTGCGGCTGCGGCGCGAGGGGATCACCGACTTCGTCGTCCTGGAACGGGCCGGCTCGATCGGCGGGACCTGGCGCGACAACAGCTATCCGGGCTGCGCCTGCGACGTGCCCTCGCACCTCTACTCGTTCTCCTTCGCGCCCAACCCCGACTGGCCGCGTACGTTCTCCGGCCGGCGGCATATCCGCGCGTATCTGGAGCGCGTCGCCGACACCTTCGGGCTCCGGCCGCACATCCGGCTGAACCACGAGCTGCGGCTGGCGCGCTGGATCGCCGAGCGGGCGCACTGGGAGATCGAGACCACGCGCGGGATCATCACGGCGGACGTCGTGGTCTCCGCGACCGGGGCGCTGTCGGACCCGAAGGTGCCTGAGGTGCCCGGTCTCGACTCGTTCCCCGGCAAGGTCTTCCACTCCGCGCGCTGGGACCACGGTTACGACCTGCGGGGCAAGCGCGTCGCCGTGATCGGGACCGGTGCGTCGGCGATCCAGATCGTGCCCGCGATCCAGCCCGACGTAGCCCGGCTGACGCTCTTTCAGCGCACCCCGCCGTGGGTGATGCCGCGCGCCGACCGGGCGATCTCCGGCGCCGAGCGGTGGCTGCACCGCACGGTGCCGGTCACCGGTGCGGCGCGGCGTGGACTGCTGTGGGGGATAAGGGAGTTGCAGGTCCAGGCGTTCACCAAGTGGCCTCAGGAGCTGGGGCTGGTGGAGCTGCTGGCCAAGGCCAACATCGCGCGCGGGGTCAAAGACCCGGCGCTGCGGGCCAAGTTGACCCCCTCGTACCGCATCGGCTGCAAGCGGATCCTGCTGTCCAGTGAGTACTATCCGGCGCTCGCGCGGCCCAATGTGGACGTCGTCGCGTCCGGGCTGGCCGAGGTGCGCGGGTCGACCGTCGTGGCCGCCGACTCGACCGAGACCGAGGTGGACGCGATCATCTTCGGCACCGGCTTCCATGTCACCGACATGCCCGTCGCCGAGCGGGTGGTGGGGGCGGACGGGATCACCCTCGCCGAGGCGTGGAAGGACGGCATGGAGTCGCTGCGCGGCGCGACCGCGGTCGGATTCCCCAACTGGATGACCGTCATCGGCCCCAACACCGGCCTCGGCAACACCTCGATGATCCTCGTCATCGAGGCGCAGCTCAACTATCTCGGCGACTATCTGCGTACCCTCGGCTCGCTCGGCGCGGGCGCCGCGCTCATCCCCCGGCAGGCGGCCGTCGACGCCTGGAACCACCGGGTGCAGGAGCGGATGAAACGCACCGTGTGGGCCACCGGCGGCTGCACGAGCTGGTATCTGGACGCAAACGGGCGCAACACCACCATCTGGCCGGGGACGACGACCGAGTTCCGGCGGGCGACACGGGCCGTGGACCTTGGGGAGTACGACATCGTCCGCGTATGGGACGGGAAGCCGCGCGGCAAGGAGGCACTTCGATGACAGCGACCCCCAACTCCCGTGTGCTGATGGCGACTTCCGCCGACGGCTCGCGCCTTCATATTGAGGTGTACGGCTCCGAGGGGGCGCCCGCGATTGTCCTGATCCATGGATGGACCTGCTCGACTCTCTTCTGGGCCGCGCAGATCCAGGACCTGTCCGCCGACCACCGCGTGATCGTCTACGACCTGCGCGGGCATGGCCGTTCGCCCGCCGTGGACCGGAGCGGCTACACCACCGACGCGCTCGCCGACGACCTGGAGGCGGTGCTCGCCGCCACCCTCGCGCCGGGCGAGCGGGCCGTCCTGGCCGGGCACTCCATGGGCGGCATGACGCTGATGGCCGCCTCCGCGCGGCCCGCCTTCCGCGAGCACGCCGCCGCCGCGCTGCTGTGCAGCACGGGCAGTTCGGGGCTGGTGGCCGAATCGCGGGTGGTGCCGATGCGCCCCGGGCGCGTACGGACCCGGCTGACGCGGCTGATCCTCGGCTCGCGGGCCCCGCTGGGGCCGGTGACGCCGGTCTCGAAGCGGATCCTGCGATACGGGACCATGGGGCCCGGCACGGCGCCCGACCGGGTCGCCGCGTGCGCGCGGATCGTGCACGCGTGTCCGCGCGCGGTGCGGGTGGCCTGGTCGCATGTGCTCGCCGAACTCGATCTCGAAGCGGGCGTAAGGGAGTTGAGCGTTCCCACGGCGGTCGTCGTCGGGACGGCGGACCGGCTGACGCCGGCCGTGCAGGCGCACCGGCTCGCGGAGGCGCTGCCCGACTGTGCCGGGCTCACCGAGCTGACGGGCGTGGGACATATGACGCCGGTGGAGGCGCCCGAGGCGGTGACCGCCGTGATCCGGCGACTGGTGGACGATCATCTGCGGGCCGGTGTCGGTGAGGAGAGTGCGGTATGAGCAGGGTCAGTCTTGAAGGACAGGTCGCCGTCGTCACCGGGGCGGCGCGCGGCGTGGGCGAACTGCTGGCCCGCAAACTCTCGGCGCGCGGCGCCAAGGTCGCGCTGGTGGGGCTGGAGGCCGACGCGCTCAAGCACGTGGCGAGCAGGCTGCACGGCGACTGCGAGTACTGGTACGCGGATGTCACCGACCACGAGGCGATGACCCGTGTCGCGGCGGAGGTCAAGGAGCGCTTCGGGAAGGTCGACATCGTCGTGGCCAACGCGGGTGTGGCGGCGGGCGGTCCGTTCCTGGACTCCGACCCCGTCGCCTGGCGGCGGGTCATCGAGGTCAACCTCATCGGCGGCGCGGTGACGGCGCGCGCGTTCCTGCCCGTACTGCTGGAGAGCCGTGGCTACTTCCTCCAGATCGCCTCGCTCGCCGCGATCGCACCGGCGCCCATGATGAGCGCGTACTGCGCCTCCAAATCGGGCGTCGAGGCATTCGCGCACAGCCTGCGCGCCGAGTTCGGCTACAAGGGCGTGCGGGTCGGCGTCGGCTATCTGTCCTGGACCGACACCGACATGGTGCGCGGCGCCGACGAGGACGAGGTGATGCGCGAGATGCGACGGCGGCTGCCGTGGCCGGCCAACAAGACGTATCCGCCGGGGCCCGCCGTCGAGCGCGTCGTGACGGGGATCGAGCGGCGTTCGTCGCATGTGTACGCGCAGTGGTGGCTGCGGGGCACACAGTCCGTACGCGGACTTCTGCCCGGCATCATCGCGACCGTCGGCAGCCGCCACATGCGGAGCCTCGACCCGCGGCTCGGCGGGGTGGGGAAGGGGCTCGTGGGGGCGGGCGGGGCGGCCGACGAGCGGGAGCGTACGCAGCGTAATTGATCGAAATGCGAGCTATGTCGGCGCGTGTAAGTCTGGTCGAGGCCCAGGACTCATCCAGGGCCCCACCGACTTCCAACTTCCAGGAGCGGATTCCTCATGGGTATCGCCGACCAGTTCAAGGACAAGTCGCGGTCGCTCGCCGAACAGGCGAAGGCGAGGGCGAAGATGAACGAGAAGACGAACGAGAACAACGACGAGCGGGACGGGGCGTCGGAGCGGGCCGGCTCGCGGGACGAGCGCGAGGGCGGCTCGCGGGACGACGCCTGAGCCGATTGCTTGAGCAGCGCGCTTGGTGCGGTGTGCACCAGGTGCGCTTCTCTGTGCGGGCCGTGGGTGGTGTCCTCAATCGCCGGACGGGCTTCTTTTGCCCTCAATCGCCGGGCGGGCTTGAAGCCCGTCCGGCGATCCCCCGGGGCTCAGCTTCGCGGCGGTAGCAACGGGCGGCGGAGGTCCGGGACATCGGCGTAACCCGGGGGCGTCGCCGCGGGCTGCTTCGCCAGGAGTTCCAGCGCCACCCACACCGCGTCGTCCAACTGCGCGTGCCGGCCCTCCGCCCAGTCCAGCGGTGTGCGCAGCGCCTCGATGTCCGGCTCCACGCCGTGGTTCTCGACCGACCAGCCGTACGTGTCGAACCAGGCCGCGTTCATCGGCACCGTGATCACCGTGCCGTCGCCCAGTTGGTGTCTGCCGGTCATGCCGACCACACCGCCCCAGGTGCGCTGTCCGACCACCGGGCCCAGTTTCAGCAGCCGGAAGGCGGCGGTGATCATGTCGCCGTCCGAGGAGGTGGCCTCGTCGGCGATCGCGACGACCGGGCCGCGCGGGGCGCTGGAGGCGTAACTGACCGCCTGCGCGTTGCGTGTCAGGTCCCAGCCGAGGATGCGCCGGGTCAGCTTCTCCACGACGAGTTCGCTGATGTGGCCGCCGGCGTTTCCGCGTACGTCCACGATCAGCGCGGGCCTGGACACCTCGAGGCGCAGGTCCCGGTTGAACTGTGCCCAGCCCGAGCCGCCCATGTCGGGGATATGGAGGTAGCCGCACTTGCCGCCGCTCATCTCGCGGACGACCTCGCGGCGTTTGGCCACCCAGTCCTGGTAGCGCAGCGGCCGTTCGTCGATGAGCGGGACGATCGCGACGCGCCGTGAACCGCCGTTCGCCGTACCGTCGTTGGCCGTCGACAGGTCCTCGGCGGGGCGGAAGGTCAGCTCGACCGTCGTGCCGCCGGCGGCGGACAACAGCGGGTAGGGGCCGGCCACCGGGTCGACGGGCCGGCCGTCGACATGCGTGAGGACGGCGCCCTCGCGGATGCCCGTACCGGCCAGCGGGGAACGGGCCTTGGAGTCCGACGACTCGCCGGGCAGGATTCGTTTGACGAGCCATTCGCCGTCCCGGCACACGAGGTTGGCGCCGAGCAGGCCCATGGCGCGCTGGTAGTGCGGCGGGCCCTCGTTGCGGCGGGCGGGGGTGACGTACGCGTGTGAGGTGCCCAGCTCGCCCAGCGCCTCGCGCAGCAGATCGGCGAACTCGTCGGGGGTCGCGACGCGTTCGACCAGCGGGCGGTACTGGTTGAGCACCGCGTCCCAGTCGATGCCGCACATGTCCGGCTCCCAGAAGTACGCGCGGATGACGCGGCCCGCCTCGTCGTACGCCTGGCGCCATTCGGCCGCCGGGTCGACCTCGTGCAGGATGCGGCGCAGATCGAGATGGACGGTGGAGTCGTTGTCGCCGGCCTCGGTGGCGGGCACGGCGCGCAGTTCGTCGTCGTCCACGACCACGAGGCGTGAGCCGTCGCCGCTGAGTGCGAACCAGTCGAGGTGGTCGACGAGTTCGCTCTTACGCGCCTTGGTGATGTCGAAGTGTTCGAGCGTCGGCCGGCCCGAGGTGTCGGCGGGGTTGGCGAACGTCTCGCCGAGCGCGCCGGAGATCGGCCAGCGCAGCCACACCAGGCCGCCGCCGCTCACCGGTTGCAGGGCCGAGTACTTGGAGGCGGAGACGGGGAACGGCGTGACGCGGCTCGCGAGCCCTTCGACCTCGACCGTGACCGTCCCTTCGGCCACGGCGGCCGTGCCGTCGGACGTGACGACCGGCACCGGGTCGAGTCCGCCGGCGGCCGGGCGGCCGTCCGGGGACAGCGCGAACGGCGAGGGCGTCGCCGACGACAGCGGTACGAGATAGGGGCGGCAGCCCAGCGGGAAGGAGAGGTCGCCGGTGTGCACGTCGTACACGGGGTCGAATCCGCGCCAGGAAAGAAAGGCGAGATATCGGCCGTCGCGGGTGAAGACCGGATTCTCGTCCTCGAAGCGGCCGTTGGTGACATCGATGATCGTACGGTCCGCGATCCGCGCCATCTTGATCTGGCGCAGCGTGCGGCCGACGCCGGGGTGCGCCCAGGCGAGCCAGTCGCCGTCCGGGGAGAACGCGAGGTCGGTGACGGGGCCGTTGACGGAGCGGATCAGCTCGGTGATGTCCTCGGTGACGGATTCGGTGACCGGCTCGGTGGTGTCCCCGGTGGTGGTCGTGGGCTCAACCGGCGCTGTTCCGGCCGTCTCTGACGCCTCGTCAGGGACCGTCAGTATCAGCAGCCTTCCGTCGTGCGTCGTCACCGCCAGCCGTTCGCCGTCCGGGTCCGCGATCAGCTCGTGGACGCGCCCCAGCCGCCCGGCCGCGAGGCGTACCGGCGGCCGGTCGCCGCTCGCGCGCGGCAGGTAGGCGATCTCGATCGCGTCCTCGCCCTCCGCGTCCGTGACGTACGCGACCTTGCCGCCGCTGCCCAGCATCTCGGGGAGCCTGACCCGTACGCCCGGAGTGTCCGTGATGGTGCGGGCCGGGCCGTCGCGGTGGGTGAGCCAGTACAGACTGCCGCGTACGGAGACGGCGCTGGCCCGGCCCGTGGTGTCCACGGAGATCGAGTCGACGTGGTGGGCCGCCGGGACCTGGTAGACGCGCCGCCCGGCGCGCGGACCGCCGAGCCGTACCGACAGCTTGCGCGGCACCGAGTCGGGCGCCAGCGAGTCGACCAGCCAGAGGTCTCCCGCGCACTGGTAGACGACCCGGCGTCCGTCGGACGACGCGTGGCGGGCGTAGAACGCGTCGTGGTCGGTGTGCCGGCGCAGATCGGTGCCGTCGGGCAGCGTCGAGTAGAGATTGCCGACGCCCTCGTGGTCGGAGAGGAAGGCGATACGCCCGTCCACGAACATCGGGCAGTCGAGATGGCCGGGCAGATCCTCCAGCAGCCGTTCGCCGTGCAGCCACAGCCGCCCCATGGCCCCGCCCCGGTACCGCTTCCAGGCGGCCGGCTCATGCGGCGGCTTCCCGGTGAGCAGCAGGGTGCGCCGCTCGCCGTCGATGTCGGCGATCGCGATGTCGGCGACCGGGCCCCAGGGGAGCTTGCCGCCGGGGGAGCCGTCGGTGGGGACGCTGTAGGCCCACGAGTAGTACGAGAACGGCTGGCCGTGCGAGGAGACGGCGAGGATCTGCGCCGAGCCGTCCTTGTCCGGTGGCGTCCAGCCGCAGACGCGGGTGTCCGTGGAGCCCCAGTAACCGAGCCGGCGGGCCGGACCGCCGGCCACCGGCGCGAGATGGATCTCCGGATCGAGGCTGCGCCAGGTCGTATAGGCGATCTGGCTGCCGTCCGGCGAGAACCGGGGATGCCCCACCCTGGTGCGGTCGACGGTCACCCGCCACGCGCGGTCGGGGCGGTGCTTGGCCGACGAGAGGGGAGCGACCCAGAGGTCGTCCTCGGCGGCGAAGCACAGCAAGTCGTCGTGCAGATGCGGATAACGGAGATACGCGACGTCGTCACTCACCCCCCAATGCTTTCCGTGCGGGAGGGGCGGGGCAACTCGTGGGCCGAGGCCAGTTGGCCGGATGTGTTCGGCGGGCACTCGGTCGTGTGTGTGGAGGTGTGCGGGGAGGGGTTGCGGCGCGGTGTGGCGGCGCGGTGTGGTGGAGGACACAAGCGAAACGTTGCCGTTTCGATGAGGGTGGGGTTATCTTCGTACTGTACGAAACCGTTTCGCTTGGTTCCTTGATTTCTTGACGGGAGGTCGACCATGGGACGCACCAGACTCACGCCGGAGCGCGAGAGCGAGTTGTACGGAGCCGTGCTCGACCTGCTGCGCGAGGTCGGCTACGACGCCCTCACCATGGACGCCGTCGCCGCTCGTACCCACTCCAGCAAGGCCACCCTCTACCGCCAGTGGGGGAGCAAGCCGGAGCTTGTCGCACGAGCCATGCGGAACAACAAGCCTGCCGATGTCAGTCAGATCGACACCGGCTCGCTGCGTGGGGACTTCCACGCCATGGTGTCGCTGGCCGACGACTGTCAGATGGAACGGGACTCCGCGCTGATGCGGGGCCTGGTCCATGCCGTCCACAACAACCCCGATCTCCACCTCGCGCTGCGTGAACTGCTCATCGAGCCCGAACTGAACGGGCTCGGTGTCTTTCTGCGCCGTGCCGTGGAACGCGGTGAGGTCAGCGCGGACCGACCCGCGCTGAACTACGTCACACATATGCTGGTCGGCGCCTTCGTCGCCCGGCAGCTCGTAGAGGACCGCTCTGTCGATCAGGCGTTCCTCCGCGATTACGTCGACGCCGTGCTCCTCCCCGCACTCGGCGTCTGACGCTCCCCGCAGCTCCGCAGCGTCACCTCCCTGGGCCGCTCGCCCAACTCCGGGGTTCCCCAGCAGTACCCAGCACCTGACGCGTGTCCGCTCGCGCGCCGTCGGTCGGCTCCCCATGCCCTGATCCACCCCCAGACCGGGAGTACGCCTCGTGGCCACGTTCCTGTACAAGCTCGGACGGTTCTCCTTCCGACGCCGAAATCTCGTCGCCCTCGTATGGGTGGCGCTGCTGGCCCTGGCCGGCGTCGGCGCGGCATCCGCGTCCACCGCGACCTCCAGCTCCTTCTCCATTCCGGGGACGGAGGCGCAGAAAGCCTTCGACCTGCTCGAACAGCGCTTCCCCGGCGGCAGTGCCGACGGAGCGACCGCCCGTGTCGTCTTCAAGGCGCCGGACGGCGAGAAGATGACCTCCGCCGCGCACAAGGCCGAGGTGAAGAAGATCGTCGACGAGCTGCCGGCCGGCTCGGACCAGGTCGCGCAGGTCACCGACCCGTACGCCGCCAAGGCCGTCTCGAAGGACGGTTCGACGGCCTATGTGTCGGTGACGTACAAGGTCAGCTCGATGGAGCTGACCGACGAGACCCGCACGGCGCTGGAGGAGACCGGGGCCGAGGCGCGGGACACGGGCCTGACGGTCGAGATCGGCGGGGACGCGCTCCAGGCCGTGCCGGAGACCGGGGCCACCGAGATCATCGGTGTCTCCGTGGCCGCCGTCGTCCTTGTCATCACCTTCGGCTCACTGATCGCTGCGGGGCTGCCACTGCTCACCGCGCTCATCGGCGTCGGGATCGGCGTCTCGTCCATCACCGCGCTCGCCAGTGTGATGGACCTCGGCTCCACCACCAGCATTCTCGCGATGATGATCGGTCTCGCCGTCGGCATCGACTACGCCCTGTTCATCGTCTCCCGCTACCGGGCGGAGCTGACGGAGGGGCGTGAACCCGAGGAAGCCGCCGGGCGGGCGGCCGGGACGGCGGGATCCGCGGTCGTCTTCGCGGGACTCACCGTCGTCATCGCGCTCGTCGGGCTCTCCGTCGTCAACATCCCGATGCTCACCAAGATGGGTGTCGCCGCCGCCGGTACGGTCGTCATCGCCGTCCTCATCGCGCTCACGCTCGTCCCCGCCGTGCTGGGATACGCGGGCAGGCGTGTGCAGGGCAAGAAGCTGCGCGCCAGGCACGACCGGGAGCGGGCGGAGTCGGCGGACGGCAAGGTGGCCGAGGGCAAGCCCAACATGGGCACCCGCTGGGCCCGTTTCGTACTGCGCCGCCCGGTCGCCGTACTCGTCGCCGGAGTCGTCGGCCTCGGCATCATCGCCGTACCGGCGTCCTCGCTGGAGATGGGTCTGCCCGACGACGGTTCACAGCCGACGAGCACCACGCAGCGCAAGGCGTACGACATGCTGTCCGACGGCTTCGGCCCCGGCTTCAACGGCCCGCTGATGGTCGTCGTGGACGGCAAGGGTGACGACAACGCCAAGCAGATCGCCGGGCAGGTCACCGACGCGGTGGAGGACCTGAAGGGCGTCGCCGCCGTCACCCCCGCCACGTACAACAAGGCCGGTGACACGGCGACGATCACGGTCGTCCCGAAGGACCGTCCCTCATCGGTGGAGACGGAGAACCTGGTCCACACCATCCGCGACGCGGGCGGTGAGATCGCCGCCGACAGCGAGGCGAAGGTCCTGGTGACCGGCGCCACCGCGATGAACACCGACTTCTCCGAGAAGATGAACGACGCGCTGCTGCCCTACCTCGCGCTCGTCGTGGGTCTGGCGTTCCTGCTGCTGATGCTGGTCTTCCGGTCGATCCTGGTGCCGCTGAAGGCGGCCCTCGGCTTCCTGCTGTCGGTCGTCGCCGCGCTCGGCGCGGTGGTCGCGGTCTTCCAGTGGGGCTGGCTGTCGGGCCTGTTCGGTGTCGAGCAGACCGGTCCGGTCATGTCGATGATGCCGATCTTCATGGTGGGTGTGGTCTTCGGTCTCGCGATGGACTACGAGGTCTTCCTGGTCACGCGGATGCGTGAGGCGTACGTCCACGGGGAGCGGCCCGGCCAGGCGATCGTCACCGGCTTCCGGCACGGGGCGCGGGTCGTCACCGCCGCCGCGGTGATCATGATGGCGGTCTTCGCGGGCTTCATCGGCTCCGGCGAGTCCATGATCAAGATGATCGGCTTCTCGCTGGCCATCGCGGTCTTCTTCGACGCGTTCGTGGTCCGGATGGCCATCGTCCCGGCGGTGCTCGCGCTGCTCGGCAACAAGGCGTGGTGGCTGCCGCGCTGGCTGGACAAGCTGCTGCCGAACGTGGACGTGGAAGGCGAGCAGTTGCACAAGATGCTGGAGAAGGAGTCGGACGGCCGGGGGCCGGACGCGGGGCCGGGCTCGGAGAAGGAGCTGGTGCGGGTCTGAGTTCACCCGGGACTCACCCGGGACTCACCCGGGACTCACCTGGGACTCACCTGGGTTTCCTGGGCCCTGTCCGCCCCGACAGGGCCCAGGTCTGACTCAGGTGTTGTGCAGCAGGCGGTCCAGGCCGCGCTTGGCGCGCAGTGGGTAGCGCTCCTCGCCGGCCGGGACCGTCTGGTGCGTCAGGCGCAGGAAGCGGCGCAGCGCGGAGGTGTCGAACTGGACCAGCGCGACGCCTTCCGGCGAGTGGAACTCGATCATCGTCTGGGCCCGGCCGCAGGGCCACACGCGTACGTCGCCGTGGCCGGAGGGCGTACGCAGGCCCGCTTCGAGGAGTTCGCGGGCGAAGGCCCACACCACCTCGCGGCCGTCGCGCGACACCTCGGCGGGGAAGGCGACGCGTACGGTCGGCGGATCGGCGCTGTCGTAGCGCAGGACGACCGACAGACGCCGGTGGTGGAGGGTGTCCGCGATGAGGCGGACCTTGGCGGACTGCTCGACGACGGCTGACACGGCTGACATCGCTCGCTCCTGCTCCTCTGTGACGCTCCCCGAGGAGTTGTGTGGCGCTTTACTGCACAACATACCTTTTGTCCGTTATTTAACTCCGAGTGTCACGGAATCCCAAACTTTCCGTGCCGTTCGATGTCCGTACACCGGTTCGCATGCCGCGCGCTCTTGCAACTCGTTCGCAGTAGAGGACTATCTATTCGAACGGTTCACTTCGAGCGGTTCACCCACGCCTGCCGGAAGCGGAGCCCGCCCATGCATGTCCCCGACGGAATGATCAACCTGCCGGTGTCGGCCGCCGCCGGCGTCGTCGCGGCCGGGGCCGTGGCGGTCAGCCTGCGCGGCGCCCGCCGCGAGCTGGGCGACGGGCCGCTCGCCGAAGGCCACGGCGCGGAGCGCACCGCGCCCCTCGCGGGTCTCGTCGCCGCCTTCATCTTCGCCGTGCAGATGCTGAACTTCCCGGTCGCGGCAGGCACCAGCGGGCATCTGCTCGGCGGGGCGCTGGCGGCGATACTCGTCGGCCCGTACACCGGCGTGCTCTGTATCGCCGTCGTCCTGCTGATGCAGGGCATCCTCTTCGCCGACGGCGGGCTCACCGCGCTCGGCGTGAACGTCACGGTCATGGGCGTCGTGACGGTGCTCGTCTCGTACGGGATCTTCCGCGGCCTGCTGCGGATCCTGCCGCGCACGCGCCGCTCGGTGACCGTGTCCGCGTTCGTCGCCGCGCTGGTGTCCGTGCCGGCCGCCGCCGCGGCCTTCACCCTCCTCTACGCGATCGGCGGGACGACGGACATCCCGATCGGCAAGGTGCTCACCGCGATGGTCGGCGTGCACGTGCTCATCGGCATCGGCGAGGCGGCGATCACCGCGCTGACGGTCGGGGCGGTCATCGCCGTACGGCCGGATCTGGTCCACGGGGCGCGCGGGCTCGCCGCGCCGCTCAAGCTGCGGGTGGACGGCGAACTGGTGGACGCGCCCGCCCCGGCCGTCCCGGTCGCGGCGGCTTCCGCCCGCTCGCCGCGCGGGCTGCTGGCCGCCGGTCTCGGTACGGCCCTGCTGCTGGCCGGTGTCGTCTCCTTCTACGCCTCCGCCGACCCGGACGGTCTGGAGAAGGTCGCCGCCGACAAGGGCATCGACAAGAAGGTCGAGGAGCACGCCGCCGCCGACTCGCCGCTCGCCGACTACGGCATCAAGGACATCTCCAGCACCCGGCTCTCCGGCGGCCTCGCGGGCGTGATCGGCGTCGGCGCCACGGTCGTCGTCGGCAGCGGCATCTTCTACGTGGTCCACCGCCGCCGTACCTCCGCGTCCCGGCCGGTCTCCACCGAGCGGGCCTGACATGGGCGCGGGCCACGCCCACAAGCTCTACCGGCACGGGCACTCGCCGGTCCACGCGCTGCCGCCGCACTGCAAGCTCGCCGCCGTCCTGTGCTTCGTGCTCGTCGTGGTCTCCACCCCGCGCGAGGCCGTGTGGGCCTTCGGCCTGTACGCGGTGCTGCTCGCCGTCGTCGCCGCCCTCGCCCGCGTCCCGGCCGGGTTCCTGCTGCGCCGGATGCTGATCGAGGTGCCGTTCGTGGCGTTCGCCGTCCTCATGCCGTTCGTGGTGCCCGGCGACCAAGTGCGGTTCCTGGGGCTGTCGTTGAGCGAACCCGGACTGTGGGGCGCCTGGAACGTGCTGGCCAAGGGCACGCTGGGGGTCGCCGCCTCCGTACTCCTCGCCTCCACCACCGAACTGCGCGCGCTGCTGCTGGGGCTGCGCCGGCTCCGGCTCCCGCCGATGCTCGTCCAGATCGCGTCCTTCATGATCCGCTACGGCGACGTGATCACCGACGAGCTGCGCAGGATGTCGATCGCCCGCCGCTCGCGCGGCTTCGAGGCACGCGGCGTACGGCACTGGGGTGTGCTCGGCAAATCCGCCGGCGCGCTGTTCATCCGCTCCTACGAGCGCGGGGAGCGGGTGCATCTGGCGATGATGAGCCGGGGCTACACGGGCACGATGCCGGTCATCGACGAGATGACGGCGTCGCGCGCGCAGTGGACGTCCGCCGCCGCACTCCCGCTCTCGGCGCTCGCGGTCTGTGTGCTTGGCTGGACGCTGTGAACACGCGGTTTCCCGAGCAGTCCGCGCCGCCCCCGCCCTCTTTGGAGGTGCGCGGGCTCGCCTACGCGTACCCGGACGGGCACCAGGCACTCTTCGGCGTCGACCTGACCGTCGCGCGCGGCGAGCGGGTGGCCCTGCTCGGCCCCAACGGTGCCGGGAAGACCACCCTCGTCCTGCACCTCAACGGCATCAACACGGCGGGCGCCGGGTCCGTCACCGTCGCCGGGCTGCCCGTCGCGAAGGAGCATCTCGCCGAGATCCGGCGGCGCGTGGGCATCGTCTTCCAGGACCCCGACGATCAACTCTTCATGCCCACGGTGCGTGAGGACGTGGCCTTCGGCCCCGCCACGGCCGGACTGCGCGGCCCGGAGCTGGAGGCCAGGGTCGTGGCCGCGCTCACCCGGGTCGGCATGGCCGAGTACACGGACCGGCCGCCGCACCATCTGTCCTTCGGGCAGCGGCGCCGGGTCGCGGTGGCGACGGTCCTGGCGATGGAGCCCGAGATCCTGGTCCTGGACGAGCCCTCGTCCAACCTCGATCCGGCGTCGCGCCGTGAACTCGCCGACATCCTGCGGGCGTTGGACGTCACTGTGTTGATGGTCACGCACGACCTGCCGTACGCGCTGGAACTGTGCCCGCGCGCCGTGATCCTCAGCGAGGGCGTCATCGTGGCGGACGGGCCGACGCGCGAACTGCTGGGCGACGCGGAGCTGATGGGCGCGCACCGGCTGGAGTTGCCGTTCGGTTTCGATCCCACGGCGGTCCCGTCGCGCTGAGTCGGGTGGCCCTGAAGGCGCCGCGAACCGTGCACCATGGAGGCATGAGCGGGATGGTAGGCGTCGCTGACGTCCAGGGCACGGTGGCCGCGGGCTTCGAACCCGTCAAGGACGCCTTCGTACGCAACTTCCACGAGCGCGGTGAACGGGGCGCGGCCGTCGCCGTGTACCGGGACGGGCACAAGGTCGTGGACCTGTGGGCCGGTACGCGCGACGTCGACGGCACGGAGCCGTGGGCCGTGGACACCGCGCAGATCGTCCACTCCGCGACGAAGGGCGTCGCCGCCGCCGTACCGCTTCTGCTGCACCAGCGCGGGCGGATCGACCTGGACGCGCCGGTGGGCACGTACTGGCCGGAGTTCAAGGCCGCGGGCAAGGAACGGGTCCTCGTACGGCACCTGTTGTCGCACCGCGCGGGCGTGCCCGTGCTCGACCGGCCGCTCAGCCCCGCCGAAGCGCTCGACGGGGAGTCGGGCGCCCGCGCGGTCGCCGCGCAGCGGCCCGTGTGGGAGCCGGGCACCGACCACGGCTACCACGCGTACACCTACGGCTGGCTCGTCGCCGAGCTGGTGAAACGCGTCACCGGGCGCTCGGTGGGTCAGTGGATCGCCGACGAGATCGCCCGGCCGCTGGGCCTGGACTTCTGGATCGGGCTGCCCGCCGAGGAGGCGCACCGGGTGGGCCGTATCGGGCGGATCGAGGAGCCCGCGGGGGGCACTGGCGAGGGGGCCGGCGGTGCCGGCGGTGGCGAGCTGCGGCTGCGCGTGAAGCGCTCGGTCGCCCAGGCGTACAAGGACCCGCAGTCGCTCACGCGGCGGGCCTTCGGCGCGATCGATCCGCTGCCTGACCTCAACAGCGCCGCCTACCGCGCCGCCGAGATGCCCGCGAGCGGCGGCATCTCCACCGCGCGGGCACTGGCGCGCTGTTACGCGGCGATGATCGGCCCCGTCGACGGCCCCGGGCACGGCTACCGGGGCGGCGAGCGGCTGTTCGCCCCCGCGACGCTGACCCTGGCCCGTACCGAGGAATCGGCGGGCCCCGACCGGGTGTTGGTCGTCGGCACCCGCTTCGGCCTCGGCTTCATGCTGCACGGCGCGGGCGTGCCACTGCTCGGCCCCGGCTCCTTCGGACACCCGGGAAGCGGCGGCTCGCTCGGCTTCGCCGACCCCGAGTCGGGCATCGCCTTCGGCTACGTCACCAACGGCATGCGGAAGGGAGTGACAGCGGACCCCCGTGCCCAGGCTCTGGTGCGGGCCGTCAGGTCGGCCTCATGATCGGCCCATGAGGCGATTCGAGAATCTTGGAGTACTGGTCACCGGAGCCGGGCGCGGCATCGGCGAGGCGATCGCCCGGCGGCTGACCGCCGAGGGCGCGCGGGTGCTGCTCACGGACGTGGACGGTGAACGGGCGGAGCAGGCAGCGGAGTTGATCGACGGGGCTTCGTCGCTGGCGTGCGATGTCGCCGACCGCGCGTCGGTCGAGGCGGCCGTGGCGTACGCGGTCGAGCGCTTCGGCTCGCTGGACGTCCTGGTCAACAACGCGTACTCCTGCACACCGGACATGCCCCTCTTCGAGGACGAGCCGGACGAACACTGGGCCCGTGACCTCGACCTCACCCTGACCGGCGCCTTCCGCTGCGCGCGGGCGGCGCTGCCGCACCTGGCGGCGTCGGGGCGCGGCGCGATCGTGAACATCGGCTCCGTCAACGGCGAGCAGGACTTCGGCAACCACGCCTACAGCGCGGCGAAGGCGGGCCTGGCGAGCCTGACCCGCACCCTGGCCGGCCACGCGGCGCCGCGCGGGGTCCGCGTGAACCTCGTCGCGCCCGGCACGATCCGTACGGACGCCTGGCAGGGCCGCGAGGCCAACCTGGAACGCGCGGCGCCCCATTACCCGGCGGGCCGGGTGGGCCTGCCGGACGACGTCGCGTCGGCGGTGGCGTTCCTGGCGTCGTCGGACGCGGGATGGATCACGGGGGTGACGCTGCCGGTGGACGGGGGGATCCTGTCGGCACATGTGGCGCTGCGGACGGCGCTGGCGGGGGCGGCGGAGTAACGGGCGGGCCTGCGGGGGCACTTGACGCACCGGACGCGGCGGTCGCGCGACGCGGTAGCCGCGTTGGCGGGTACGGCCGCCACCCCGAAGGCGGGTCCCGAATGTGCGGTCGAAGGTCGACCGGGTGCTGTGGTCGCGCGCGGACGCGGCCAAACCGGCCCCGGCGACATGGTCCCGACCTTTAGCAGGGGCAGTGCGCCAACAACCGGGAGGGCATCGCCTGTGCGCGGCTGATCGTCGAGGCCGCGGTGGTGGCCGTGCGGGACGCGCCGGAGGAGGGCAGGCTCCTGGTCACCTTCGACGTCAAGGAGTGGATCAAGCCCGCGAGCGGGGCCGACCGTATCGAACTCGACATGGTCGACCCGGCGGTGGCCCAGGCGCAGGAGCCGTGGCGGGAGGGCGTGCCGGTACTGCTCAGTGTGCCGCTGCGCCGCGACCTGGAGGCGTCCGCGTTGTCCGGGGAACAGCTCAAGAGCCGGCGGAAGGTCCTTGACCACTATCTGCCGCCGGCTACGAACACGCAGTGCCCGGAGTACTGGCGTACGCCACAGGACCGATGAGTTTCGGTGGCCGGAGGCGTCATACCTATGTAGCCGCGAGGCTCTAGGTAAGGACGGCTCCACCATGGCCACCACCCACACACTCGGCGTCCCCGGCGCGCGCCTGCGCTACGAGGTACGGGGCTCCGGCCCCGTTCTGGTGCTCACGGGCGCGCCCATGGGCACCGCGCACTTCGCACCCCTGGCCGACACGCTCGCCGACTCGTACACCGTCGTCACGCACGACCCCAGGGGTATCTCCGGCAGCACACTGGACGATCCCGAGCAGGACTCCACCCCTGAGCTGCGCGCCGACGACATCGCCGCGATCCTGGACGACCTCGGCGCGGAGTCCGCCGATGTGCTCGGGTCCAGCGGCGGGGCCGTGACCGGCCTCGCGCTGGTCGCGCGCCACCCGGCCCGCGTCCGTACCCTCGTCGCGCACGAACCGCCCGTGCTGGGGCTGCTGCCCGACGCGGATGAACGGCTCGCGGAGACGGACGACATCGTGGAGACGTTCCACCGGGAGGGTGTCGGCCCGGCGTTCGCGAAGTTCATGGCCACCTCCGGGCTGGAGACCGGCGAGGAGGGCGCCCCCGCCGAGCCGCCGGGCGAGCCCTCCGCCCAGGACCTGGCGGACGGAGCCCGCTTCCTGGGCCACGAACTGCGCGGCACCGCCGGGTACTTGCCGGACATCGACGCACTGACGGCCGGCCCGGCCCGCGTCGTGATCGGCATCGGCGCCACGTCCGGCCCCCTGCTCACGTACCGCACCTCCACGGCCCTGGCCACCCGCCTCGGCTCCCGACCGGCCGAATTCCCGGGCGGGCACGGGGGGTTCGTGGAGTCGCCGGGGGAGTTCGCGGAGGTCCTGCGGAAGGTGTTGGGGGGCTGAGGCGGGCTAGTGCCGGGCCGTCAGCGGTGCCGCTCCAACGCCTCCCGCACGGCCGAAGGGCCGGCGTCTTTGCCGGCGCTCACTCACCCGGCCGGGGCTTGCGGTGCCTGCCTCGGCCGGCGTCGAGAGGCCGAGACTCGGGGGTTGCCACCGTCGGTGGTTCCTCGTCGCGCGGACGCATGAGCCGTTGGGCTTCGGCGAGGTTCGGCACGGTCCCGTGCGGTTCCCAGGCGTACCCGTTCCACCGCTGGATGACACGGGGCGCGTCGGGGTTCAGGTGTGATCCCTTGAGGCCGTCGTCGGACGCCAGCGGCACGGCTCGAAGCCGTCCGATCTTCGCCTCCCGGCGCTCCGCCCAGTCCGACAACGCCTCGTCGTCCATCGTGCATCCCTACGCTCCGGGGACCTGTCTCCCGGCAGAGTAGTGCCGCCCGTGGGGGATTGTGCCGCCGTCGAGCGGGCAAGGCGCTGTTGCGAGCGGAGCGCCAGTCCGGCCAAGGAATCGGCCTGTTGTGATGTAACCAAGGGATTTGTCCAAGGAACATAATGGCCCCAACGGTCACAACGATGGAGGTACGCGTGCCCACTACCGTCCCCTGGGGCATCACCCGCATGAGGCCCTACCCCGAGGCCGTGACTCTGCCGGCAGCGACGGCGACCGTCGATCCGGTCACACAGACTGGCCGTTGGGTCGGCCCGGACGGGGAGATCCTGCCCGCGACGGCGCGACACAAGCGGTCCGAGACGAACAAGGAGACCTCGACGAAGACGAGTCTGGACGGCAACCCCGATCACGGCAGCGACCAGGAAGGCGACACCGATTGACCGGCAGATCCGTCCTCGTCGTCACACAGGCGGACGACGCGACGGCGGACATGGTCATCGAGGAGCTGAACCGCCGGCGTGTGCCCGTCGTACGGCTTGACCCCGGGGATTTCCCCACCGGCCTCACCGTCACGGCCCGCTTCGGACAGGACGGCCTTCGGGGTGCGGCACGGACCGCCACCCGCGTCGCAGACCTCGGCGGCGTCCGATCCGTGTACTGGCGGCGCCCTCGGCCGTACGCCGCACCGCCCGGTCCGGATGAGCAGACCGGCCGGTGGTGCCGAGAGGAGGCCCGCTACGGCCTCGGCGGCATTCTCGCCGCGCTGCCCGGCGCCCACTACGTCAACCATCCGTGGCGAAACCGGGACGCCGAGCACAAGCCCGCGCAACTCGCCGCCGCAGCGGCGTGCGGGTTCAGCATCCCGCCCACGCTGCTGACCAATTCGCCTGGTTTCCGACTTCTGTGACCGACAGGATCGTCACGGCCGTCGCCGACCGACTCCAGCACGCAGGAGGGCACCATGCCCGCTGACTCCGCCGCACTACGTCACGCCCTCGCCGACGAGATCGCGGCCGGCAACCCCACGCTCGATCCCTCCTGGCGCGACGCCGTCGCGGCCGTTCCCCGGGAGCTGTTCGTGGACGACGCCTTCTTCCGCCACGTCGGGACTGGATGGACGCCCGTACGCCGGGCCGAGAGCGGCGACGCCGAGTGGCTGGAGATGGTCTACACCGACTCGACGTGGGTCACCCAGGTCGACGGACGGGACGTGGCCGACGTCGACGGCCCGATCACCGGCAGCCCCACCTCCTCGGCCACACTGCCCTCACTCGTGGTGCGCACAGCCCAGGTGGCTGATCTCCAACCAGGCCAACGCGTCCTTGAAGTGGGCACAGGCACCGGCTACTCCACGGCGGTGCTGTGTCACCGGCTCGGAGCGGAGAACGTTGTCAGCATCGAGTACGACGCGGGCCTGGCCGCCACCGCCGCTACCCACCTGCGAGCCGCCGGGTACACGCCGACCCTCGCCGTCGGAGACGGCCTGCGCGGGTGCGGGGAACACGCCGACTACGACGCGGTGACCGCCACCTGCTCCGTGCGATCCATCCCCCCGCACTGGTTCTGGCAGCTCAACGACGGTGGCTCCATCACCACCACGATCTGCGGCTGGATGCAGGTGGCCGGTCTGATCCGTCTCGTCCTCGACGACGAAGGAACCGCCCACGGGCGTTTCACGGCGGACACCATCACGTACATGCTCGCCCGCCCGCACGAGCGCCCACCGTCCCCGCTGTTCTTCAAGATCGACGGCGACACCACTCCCGCCCGCGTGGACCCGGCGCTTCTGGAGCAGTGGGAAGCGCGGTTCGTCGCCCAGCTCTCGGCTCCGTCCGCCGAGCTGATGGAGACCAGCTCCGGCGTCATCCTCCGCGACGTCGCCACCGGGTCGCAGGCGTGGACAGAAGCCAAGGGTGCCGGCTGGGTCGTGCACCAGCATGGGCCTCTGCGGCTGTGGGACCAAGTCGAAAACGGACTGGCGCGGTGGCAACAAGCGGGTGCGGCCGGTCTCTGCGAGTTCGGCATGACAGCGACGCCCGACGCTCAGACGGTGTGGATCGGCTCGCCACAGGGCCCGAGTTGGCAGCTTCCCGTATGACGGCGCGGAGCGCCCAACCACGGCGGTGGCTGGGCGCTCGGCGGTTGTCGCCGGTGGTTAGCGCGCGCTGAACCCGTCCGTCGCGTGGTGCGTACGAACGAGTCGAACAGCCCGGCCGTGAGGGCGAGGGCGGGCCCGTGGGGTCGCTTGCTGTCGCGCGGCAGCCGCCGGCTGCCGTCGGGCAGGGCGGCTACTTCCACGCAGTTGCCGTTGTTGCCGGAATACGAGGACTTGACCCATGCCAGTCCCGGTGCGGTCGCGGCCCCGCTGTGTGACTTCATCGGCTATTCCATTTCCTCGACTGGTCAGTGTTGGTCCACCTGCTCCATACCCGGCCGGTAGATGTCCTCCCACAGCTCCAGCGGGCCGATGTCGTCGCGGAACATGGTCCGCAGCACGAGGACGGGTACGGCAATGCCCGGTAGTACGTCGATGCCGAACTCGCTGAGCTCGTTGGCGGATGCCAGACGAGCGCTTCGGCGTTCGGGCTCGGCCGTGACGGTGCGCCCGGTGCGCTCCGTGTAGAGGTCGTGCCGCCACCTCGGCGTCGGGTTCGGATCGAGCAGTTCCGGCAGATGTTCAAGTGCGCGGACGTGAATGAAGTTCAGGCCGAGGATCGTTGGCTTCCCGTCCCGGACGAAAGTGCGGCTTCGTACCACGATTTCGTCGTACGGATCGATCCCCAGCAGGGCTGCGACCTGGTCGTCAGCGCACGACCGGAGACCTGAGTGCCGGTTCTCGGCCGTCTCCCGAGGCGAGTAGGGCTGACCGGTGCGAGTCAGCCGCGCCAGACGACCCGCTCCGGTCACTGCGGATCGTGCCGCGTCGTCAGCGCCCAGCACCGTCGTGCCGTGTCCCCGCGAGCTGCGCACCAGTCCTTCCGCTTCGAGCGTCTGGTACGCACGGTGAACGGTCGCGGTCGAGCCCTCGCCCCCGCTGACCAGTTCCTGGATGTGCGGCAGGCGGCTCCCGGGCGGGTACGTCCCGTCCGAGATCTGAGCGGCGAGGCGGTCGGCGATCCGGCGCCATTTGGGCACTGTGGGTGACATGACTACTCCTCTCGACTCGTTGAGTCAATCACACTTCTAGAACTGCGGGCCATTCTTCAATGTGTCAATCGGTCGGCTACGGCTCATTCCAGGGCGAGCCGGGCATTGTCGGCGGCGCTTTCGCAAGCCCCCACCGGAGGAAAACGTCATGAACTCCCTGACCGACGAGCCGTGCATGGCCTACGGCTATCTCCGCGTCCTCTCCGACGCGGCCGAGCGCGCGGCGTACGCGCAAGAGCGCGACATGAAGCGCTTCGCGGAGGAACGTGGGCTTCAACTCGTCGCCATCCACCACGAGTTCATCTGTGGAGCGCTCGACGCGTTCAACGAGCTGATCGACGCCCTGCGTTACACCGGCGCCCGCGATGTGCTGGTGCCGTCGCTCTCCCATCTCGCGGAGAACGGTCCACTGCGCGGGGCCTTACTCGATCGCATCGAATTCGGCGTCGAGGCGCGCGTGCATGCCCTGGACGAGTACGCGGCGAGCGCCCACGGGCGCGGTGCCGGCGCGTAGTGCCGTGTCACGACACTGCGCCGGGGACCGGCTCGTACTGCCGGCCGATGCCTTGGACGACGTCCTGCTCGTGTCGTCCGAACTGGTCACGAACGCGGTCCGAGGCACGGACCTTGTGGCTTTCCAGCTCCGGATCGCCGGGCGGAGCCTCTACGTCGAAGTATGGGACAGGGCTCCGGGCGTCCCCGAGGTGAACCACGCCGATACCGACGCCGAGGACGGCCGCGGCCTTCGCCTCGTTGAGGCGCTGGCGACACGATGGGGCGTCTGCCGGCCCCGTGCCGGGGGGAAGGTGATCTGGGCCGAACTGCCGTTGCCCGCCGACGCGTCGCCGCTGGGGCCGGAGGCCGGTGCCGAGTTGTTGGCCGACGCCGTACACCTGGAACGGACGCTGACCGCGCTGCGCGGGCTGTAGCAGGAAGGAACATCAGCGCCATGAACTTCACCACCTGGCCCCCGCTCCTGGTAGTCGATGTGGAGGGCAACGGGGCCAGTCCTCCCGACCTTGTGGAGGTCGCCGCGCTGCCCATCCGCGACGGCCTTCCCGACACCGGCACGGCCGGGGCCTGGGTGGTGCGGCCGGCCAGGCCGGTCACGCCGTTCGCGGCGCGGGTGCACGGGTTGACCAACGAGGCGCTGGCCGACCGGCCCTCCTGGGGGGAGGTCGCCGGCCAGGTTCGCGCGTTGCTGGGTGGGGCGTGGATCTGTGCGCACAACGCGCACGTCGACCACAAGGTCCTGACGCGGCACCTTCCCGAGTTGGGAGCCCGCCGGCGTCATCGACACCCTGCGCCTGGCCAGGGCGACTTACCGCAGCCTCCCCTCGTACACGCTCGACGCGCTGATCGAGCACGTCGAGCCCGACCTCACCCACGCGCCCGGCCGCCGCCATCGCGCGACGTACGACGCGTACGCCACCGCTCAGATCCTCATCGCCATGGCTGGCGAGTACGAGACGTGGGGCCAACTCGTCGCCGTGGCCGTGCCGCCTCGCATGCCCGGAAACCCCGAACCCGATACGCAAGCCACTCTGTGGTGAAGCTCCGACCCGCGGTTGCCGGGTAGTCAAGCCCCTTGGGGTGCGGTGACCTCGTAGTGGTCCAGATAGCGCCGCATCTCGGCGTCGAGCGAGGCATCGCCCCCGCCGTTGACAGCGTGCCAGAGACGATTCTCAAGCCAGAAGCGGTAGGCGAAGTTCTCGAAGGAGGGCGCGCACCACAGGATTGCCGCCGTCTGAGCGGCGAGATCGGACAGGTCGCTCTCCGGCTCCCAGTCCTCCGAGTCACGTGCTTCGTACTCATAGTTAATGTGGGAGTTGATCACGAAGACCTCGCCGGACGGGCGGAAGTAGAGGTACCAATGAACGCAGTCCTGCTGGTCACGGAAGAACCGGAGCAGGAACGCGCCAGGCTCGACGGGGCTGGGCAGAGGCTCGGAGAGACTGCTCCAGCAACCCGTCACCGACACCGCGTCCAAGGATCCCCGCAACTTCGACGACACGTGGAAGGTGACGAAGTCCTGCGGCAGCTCCAGTCCTTCGGCAGCCAGCCCCTCCCCCAACTGCCGGAATTTCGTGGCTTGTTCGGCATCGACTTCGCCTGGATCGCCCAGCCACTGGAATGCGCCGGTGAACTGCTTCTCGTCCAGAACCGGCAGGGTGCCGTAGGGGTATCGCTCGTAGGTATGGCGACAGGGGCGGTGTTCACCGAGATCTGTCGCGCACCACGCGGCATCAAAGTTGACAGCCATGGCCAGCAGCTCCGTTCGTAAGAGGACACGCGATCGACAGCATGCCACCGGGGTCTGACAACGCTGTTGGACCAGAACTTGTGCGAAGTCGGCCTGCTGCTCTGGCGTGTTGGACGAGAATTCGCCCATGCGGGGATGGCAGAGAACAGCGCTGATCGTCGGTTCGTGCGCGTTGATCGTGGCGATGGTCGTGGTCTGGGTGGTCGTGGACCTTGGGACCGCCGACGGTGTGGCCAGTGTCGTCGGGGCGTCGGTGGGCGTCGTCGGTATCGTCTACGCCCTCATCGCCGGTGCGGAGCAGCGGCCCAGCAGCTTCCGTGTCACGCGGACCGGCAAGAACACGGTGCGGGGCGGCGGCACGTCCAATACCGGGATCACACGCACCGGTTCGGGCGGACCGGTCCAGGCGAGTGCCACGGACACCGGTGACGTCGAGGCGGACGGCGACGGCAGCGGGGCGAACAGCGGGATCCAGCTCAACTAAGGGGCGCGGGCAGTGGTGTTGGGGAAGAAGCCGACCGTTCAGGCCACGGATACGGGGGACGCGCGGGCCCAGAGCGGTGGTGTGGCCAACAGCGGGGTCATGAACATCGGGGAACTGCACCAGCACGGGCCGCTACCGGCTGAGACCACACCCGAGGACGCGCACGCGGCGGTAGAGGCGTACGCGGGCCGGGTCCGTGGCCACTACGGGCGACTGGACCTGGAGGTCCTGACGCCTCTGTCGGAGCAGAACGAGCATCCGGTCGTGGAGCTGCGCGAGGTCTTCGTCGCCCCGCTTGTGCGAGCGGACCCACCGCAGGTCGAGTTGCCTCGCGAGCTGATGAAACGGCTGGTGGAGCAGGGCGAGTTACTGGAGAGCAGCGACCTTCCCCCAGGGACCGATTCCGTACGACTGCACCAGGTACGTGAGGCGTACCGTCAGCGCCCGCCCACCGATGTGCTTGAGGTCGTGGCCGACCCGCAGGCCAAGCGGGTGGTCCTCCTTGGGGACCCGGGGGCGGGGAAGTCCACCCTGGCCCGCTATCTCGCGCTGGCTCTCACCAGCCCCGAACCGCCCGGTCCCTTGGGCGCCTTGAACGGGTGGCTGCCCCAGGTCATCGAACTTCGGCTCTACGCGGAGGAGCGCTGGCGCGAGCGGACCTTCGAGGACTTCCTGGAACACCTGCACACCACAGAAGGAATGTCGGTCCCCGCCGCCGTGCTGCGAGACCGCCTGCGGAGCGGAAAGGCGCTGGTCGTCTTCGACGGTCTGGACGAACTGTTCGATCCCCGCGTACGAGCGGAGACCGCACGGCGCATCGCCGCCTTCGCCGACCGGTACCCGGACATCCGCGTGGTCGTCACCTCGCGCGTCATCGGCTATCAGCGGGCGACCCTGGACGGCGCGGACTTCAATCACCACATGCTGCAAGATCTGAACGAGGATCAGATCGCCGAGTTCGCCCAGCTCTGGTACGCCAACGCCTGCCCCAACAATCTTGTGCAGGTAGCCCAGTTGGTACGACGGGTCACCGACGCCGTATCCCACTCCCGGCCGGTGCGTGAACTGGCGGGCAATCCGCTGCTCCTGACGATCCTGGCCATCATCGGACGCCGCCAGACGCTGCCACGGGACCGCCAGGGTGTGTACCGGCACGCGGTGACGGTCCTGGTCGCGCACCTGGACCAGGACGTCAAGCATTTGAAGGGACAACCCGGCGCGGAAGCCTGGGAAGTCCTGGACCCCGAGGAACTACTCGAACTGCTGCGCCTGCTGGCACGCTCCATGCAGAACGGCAGCAGCGGCATCGCCGGAAACCACATCCACGGCCGCGAGCTGGAAGCCGTTCTCCGCGACTATCTGCGGGACTACGAACTCCCCCCGATGAAGGCCAAGGCGGCGGCACGCGCCATGGTGGACCGGCTGCGGACACGGAACTTCATCCTGAGCAGGTATGGAGGGGAGGTCTACGGGTTCGTCCACCGCGCCTTCCTCGAATACCTTGCCGCAGCCGACATCGCCCACCGGTACAAGGAAGACCGCGAATGGAGCCAGGACGAACTCATCCAACAGGTCTTCAAGGCGCGTGCGGCAGACCCCTCCTGGCATGAGGTCCTGCTCCTGGTGATCGGCCAGTTGAGCGAACGGGACGCGGGCCCGGCCATCGACTGCCTGCTGCAACTTCACGGTGAGCTGCCCAGCGAGGACAACAGCATGCTGTCCCTGGCGGTACGGGCCCTGGCCGAAGTACGCAAGATCGGTCCCCTCGCCGCGCAGAGCCATGCTGTCGTCGACGCCCTCATCCAGGCCGTCAGCGGACCTTCGTCGGATCGAGCTGACAATGCGCTTAGCGCCGCGCTGCCTGCCCTGATGACCTTCAGCGAGTACTGGAGCGGGCGCCAGCACTACTTGCGCTGGTTCCACGCGTCTGGTCAGTTCCAGTGGGACCTCGAATGGGCCGCGAAGGTGGCCGGCGCTCTGTATGGAACCCCCACAACTCCAGTGCTGCTCGCCAGATTCGCGCCGGAGTCCGCCGCACGTGCAGAAGCTCTCAATCTGCTTGCCCGGCGCTGGCCCGATGATCCGGGGATTCGTGCGTTGATTCGGGACCGTGTCACCAGTGACCCCGACGGGACCGCTCGCTCCACTGCCCTGTGGCTGTTGGCCCGGGACTGGCCTGATGATCCGGGGATTCGTGCGCTGGTTTATGACCGTGTCACCAGTGACCCCGACGGGACCGCTCGCTCTACCGCTTTGGAGCTGCTGGCCTGGGGCTGGCGCGATGATCCGGGGATTCGTGCGCTGGTTGATGACCGTGTCACCAGTGACCCCGACGGGACCGCTCGCTCTACCGCTTTGGAGCTGCTGGTAGGGCGTTGGCTGGAGGATCCGGGGACTCGTGCGCTGGTTTATGACCGTGTCACCAGTGACCCCGACGGGTTCGCTCGCTCTACCGCTTTGGAGATGCTGGCAGGGCGTTGGGCCGATGATCCGGGGATTCGTGCGTTGATTCGGGACCGTGTCACCAGTGACCCCGACGGGACCGCTCGCTCTACCGCTTTGGAGATGCTGGCCCGGCTCTGGCCTGAGGATCCGGGGACTCGTGCGCTGGTTTATGACTGTGTCACCAGCGATCCCGACGTGGTCGCTCGCTACAGGGCCCTGCGGCTGCTGGCAGGGCGTTGGTTGGAGGATCCGGGGACTCGTGCGCTGGTTTATGACCGTGTGACAGCCGACCCCCACGAGATCCCTCGTTTCAGGGCTTTGGAGCTGTTGGCCCGGCACTGGCGCGATGATCCGGGGATTCGTGCGCTGTTCCGGGACCGTGCCACTAGCGACCCCGACGGAACCCCCCGCTCCACCGCTTTGGAGATGCTGGCCTGGGGCTACTGGCGCGATGATCCGGGGATTCGTGCGCTGGCCTATGACCGTGTCACCAATGACCCCGACGGAAATGCTCGCTCCACTGCCCTGTGGCTCTTGGCCCGGCACTGGTTGGAGGATCCGGGGACTCGTGCGCTGATTCGGGACCGTGTCATCAGTGACCCCCACGAGATCGCCCGTTCCAAGGCTTTGGAGCTGCTGGCCCGGAGCTGGCCCGATGACCCGGAGACTCGTGCCCTGATCCACGACCGCGCCACCACCGACCCCTACCCCGAGCTAAGACTTGAGGCGCTTCGGCTCTGGGCGGGAGAAACCACAGACCAAGCTCGCGATGCTCTACGAGAGCGTGCCCGCCACGATGAAAGTGAGGCGGTCAGGAGCGGCGTCGTGTGGATGCTGGCCTTTGGGTGGCCGGGCGATGCACTCACCTTCCCCACCCTGCAAGAGGTAGCGGCTACCGACTCCTCGGAAGACGTACGCTCGACGACCGCACAAGCAGTGCGGGCAGTCGAAGAGATTCTGGCCGGTGGGGAGTTCTCCTAGGACCGGACCGAATCGGAAGGGTCCGTACATGTCCGCGCTGAGCGCGTCCCGGCTCGCCGCCGTCCTGGAAGCCGCCGGGGTAGGTGGGGCGTCGGTGGGTGGGTGTGAGGTGTTGGGTGGGGGGACCTACAACTCGCTCTACCGCGTTCGCATGGACGACGGCAGGCGGTTGGTTCTGAAGTTGCCGCCGGAGCCCGGTATGCCGCACCTGACGTACGAATCCGAACTGCTCGTCAACGAAGGCGAGTTCTATCGGCGGGCCCGGGGTGGGACCGATGTGCCCGTGCCCGAGGTGGTGCGTCTCGCTGGAGATTCGTTGTTGATGACCGAGTGTCCGGGGGAGCCTTGGAGCGGTCTGGCGGGTCGGCTCGCAGACGTTGAGCGTGACCGGCTGCGACGTGAACTCGGGTCTTACGTCGCTCAGTTGCACGCCGTCATCGGTACGCGCTTCGGCTATCCCTCCGGGGCCGTGCCCACCGCCGGCACCTGGCGGGAGGCGTTCACCGCCATGCTGGAGGCCGTGCTGGGGGACGCCGAGCGGTTCGGGGTCACGTTGCCGGTGTCCGGGGAGCGCGTACAGGAGTTGGTACGGGGCGCGGCCCCGGCGTTGGACGAGGTTGCCGTTCCCGCGCTCGTTCACTTCGATCTGTGGGAGGGGAACATCCTCCTGGCCCAGGAAGAGGGGCGGTGGACGATCGGTGGGGTCATCGACGGTGAACGGATGTTCTGGGGCGATCCGTTGGCGGAGTTCGTCTCGCTCAATCTGTTCGGTGAGCCCGAGGACGACCCCGCCCTGCTGGCCGGCTACCGGGCCGGTGGCGGTGGCACCGGCTTCGGCGAGGCCGCGCGGCTGCGTATGGCCCTGTACCGCTCCTACCTGTACCTGATCATGCTGGTCGAAGCCGTACCGCGCGGCTACCCGCCCTCGCGGACCGCCGAGGCCGCCCTGGTCCGGGCGTTGGGGATCGTCTCGGCGACGACGTGAAACAAGGGTCAGGCGGCGGGCGGTGGCATGCCGCCCTGGAGGCGGTCGAGGTCGGAGGCCCGTACCTGGATCACGAACACCGCGATCACCGCCGACACGGCCGCGAACACCGCCGCCACGATGAACGCGTTCATCACACCCGACGTCAGCACCTCGTCGCTCCACGGCTTCGGCAGCGTCCCCGTCTTCTGGAACGTCAGCTTCTGGGCCTGCGTCGCGTGCGCCATGAAGTCCTGGGCCTGGGTCTTCGCCTCGTCCCTGCTGGCGGTGCCGTACACCGTCACCAGGATGGACAGGCCCAGTGAACCGCCCACCTGCTGCGTCGCGTTGAAAATACCGGATCCGGCACCGGCCTCCTCCTGGCTGACGCCCGACAGCGCCATCAGGGTGAGCGACACGAACTGGAAGCCCATACCGAGCCCGAAGACCAGCACCGGGCCCAGCAGGCTGCCCACGTAGGTGCTGTTCACGTTCACCAGCGTCAGCCACGCGAGACCCGCGGAGGCCAGGACCGCGCCGGACACCATGAACGGTTTCGGACCCCAGCGCGGCAGGAGCTGCGAGGCGATGCCCGAACCGATCGCGATGACCACACTCACCGGGAGGAAGGCGAGACCGGCCCGGAGCGGGCTGAAATTCAGGACCTCCTGCACGAAGAGTGTCAGGAAGAAGAACATGCCGAACAGCGCGGCGGCCAGGCTCAGCATCATCCCGTAGACACCCGCGCGGTTGCGGTCACGGAACATCCACAGCGGAGTGATCGGCTGCTGCGAACGCCGCTCGATGGTGATGAAGAGGAACAGGAGTACGACGGCCGCGGCGAAGGACCCGAGCGTCAGGCCGTCCGTCCAGCCCTCCTCGGACGCCCGGATGAACCCGTACACCAGACACACCATGCCCAGCGTCGCGGTGAGCGCGCCGACGATGTCGAAGTGGCCGGGGCGCGGCTCGGACTCCTTGATGAAGCGGGGCGTCAGGGCGATGATCACCAGCCCGATCGGCACATTGACGAAGAAGATCCACCGCCAGTCCAGCCACTCCACCAGGATGCCGCCGGCCAGCAGCCCGATCGCGCTGCCGCCCGCCGAGACGGCCGCGAACACGCCGAACGCCCTGTTGCGCGCGGGCCCTTCGGGGAACGTGGTGGTGATCAGGGACAGCGACGTCGGGGAGGCGATCGCGCCGCCGATGCCCTGGAGGGCGCGGGCGGCGAGCAACTGCCAGGAGTCCTGCGCCAGACCGCAGAGCAGGGAGGCGACGGCGAAGAGTGCCACGCCGAACATGAAGACCCTGCGCCGCCCCAGGATGTCGCCGAGGCGCCCGCCGAGCAGCAGCAGACCGCCGAAGGTGAGGGTGTACGCGTTGACCACCCACGACAGGTTCTGGGTCGAGAAGCCCAGCGCGTTCTGGATGTGGGGGAGCGCGATGTTCACGATGGTGACGTCGAGGACCACCATCAACTGGCAGGAGGCGATGATGGTCAGCGCGATCCCGTTGCCGTGGCCCCCCTCGGGGGCGTCGGCACTCTTCGCGGTGTTCGGCGGCGTGGGCGGCGTGGGCGGTGATTCAGTCATAGGTGGGGGTGGTGACACGGGGTGGTGCGGGCCCTCGGACAGGGAACGCCACCGTTCACCGGATCTGACTGTAAAACGGGCGAACCGGACGCGCGACTCGACCTCGAAAGGAGGGGAAGGGGATGGCGGGCGTACGTGGTCAATCGGGCGGGCCGCTTGAGGTGTCCCCGTGTTCCGCCAGCGCGCGGTCCACGAATGCCGGGGCCGAGCCCGTGTATTGCGTCGGGTCGGTGAGCGCGCGCAGTCGCTCCTCCCCGATCAGTTCGGCCACCGCCGGGTCGGTCTCCGTCAGGGCTTGGGCCAGCGGGATGCCCGCGCTCGTCGCGAGGTGGGCGGCGGCGCCGAGCAGTTCCCGCGCGCGGGACCGGCCCACGGCGGAGCTCAGGGCCGTCGCGAGCCGTTCGGCCGTGGGCAGTCCGTGGGTGAGGGCGAGGTTGTCGCGCATCCGGTCGGGGAAGACACGCAGGCCGTGGGTGAGTTCGGCGGCGTCGCGGGCGGCGCCGCCGGTCAGCCGCAGCAGCTCGCGCAGCGGCTGCCATTCGGCGTGCCAGGGGCCGGCGGGGCGTTCGTCCTCGGCGACGAGCGCGCCCAGCAGTACGGAGGCGAGCGCGGGCGCCTGTCGCGCGGCGGCGGCGATCAGGGCGGCCCGTACCGGGTTCCGCTTGTGCGGCAGCGCGGATGAACCGCCGCCGCGCGACTCGGCGACCTCGCCGATCTCGGTCCGGGACAGTACGAGCACGTCGGCGGCCACCTTCCCGAGCGCGCCCGCGGTGAAGGCGAGGGCGGAGCCGAGATCGGCGACGGGGGTACGGAGGGTGTGCCACGGCAGCGTCGGTTCGGCGAGTCGGAGCCGGGCGGCGTACGCGGCGAGGAGACGTACGCCGGTCTCGGCGTCCGGATGGGTGGTGGCGGTGGCGGTGGTGGCGGTGGGCGTGCGGGTGGGGGCGGGGCTTTCGGGGGCGGGGTCGGTGGCCGTGCGGGTGGGGGCGGGGCTTTCGGGGGCGGGGTCGGTGGCCGTGCCCTGCGCGGCCTCGCCCGGCAGGTCGTAGATCGGCTCGTCGGGCGCGGGGCCGACCCCGAGGTCGGGCTCGGGGTCCGCGCCCGTAGTTGGTCCCGTGGCGGGCGGGTAGTCGGGCAGCGGCTCGGGCGGGGTGTCCAGCGTGGTGTCGAGCGCGCCGGTCAGGTCGTACACCGGCTCGCAGGACGCGGCGGTGGAGGTCCTGTCCGGTGTGCCCTCCACCGTGTCGTCGGCCGCCGAGAACGCCGCCAACGTGCCTGTCTCGCCGCCCAGTTGGGCCGGGAGCCGGACAGCCGCCAACCGGGTGCGGGCGTCGCGTACCGACGAGAGCCAGCCCGCCGCCTTGAGCCCGAACGTCGTCGGGGCCGCCTGCTGTGTGAGGGTGCGTCCCGCCGTCGGGGTCATGCGGTGGGCCTGGGCCAGGGCGGCCAGCGCGTCGGCCGTACGGTCCAGATCCGCCAGGATCAGCGGCAGCGTACGGGCGGCGACCAGCATCATCGCCGTGTCCACGATGTCCTGGCCGGTCGCGCCCCGGTGGACGTACCGCGCCGTGTCCTCGTCGGCCACCGCAGCCGTCAGGTCCGCCACCAGCGGGGCCACCGGATCGCCGTCGGCGCGCGCCCGCAGCGCCACGTCCCGTACGTCGAACCGCTCCGCCGTCGCCGCCGCCGTGACCGCGTCGGCCGCCGCCTCCGGCGCGAGACCGACCGCCGCCTGAGCCTGGACCAGCGCGGCCTCGGCGTCGAGCATCGCCCGCAGGAAGGCGGCGTCGCCGGTGGCCGCCTCGGCGGCGGATCCGGCCCGGCCGGGCGAGAGCAGCCCGGCGTCGTCGGTGTGCTCGGCGGAAGTCAAGGAAGACCGTCTCCTCGTCGCCCCGAAGTCGGATGTCGGTGTCGATGTCTATGCGGTACGTCGTGCCATCAGCGTGCCCCGCAGGTCCGCTTTCAGCTAGGCGTGCGGGGAGGCGAGGGGCGACGCGCAGCCGATATTTAGCGCCTTTTGACAGGGCGTGGGTAGGGGCTGATTGGGTGAAGGGACTCATTATGAAGATCGAGACCGAGCGGGGGCGCAGGTCCGGCGGAACGCTCCGTCACATCGCCGTCGTCGGTACCTCCCTCGCCGGGGTCCGCGCCGCTGAGGCGCTGCGTCGACGGGGCTTCGACGGGCGGCTCAGCCTGGTCGGCGCGGAGGGCGACTTCCCGCCGTACGACCATCCTCCGCTCGCCCAGGCCGTGCTGACCGGCGGGGACGTCCACGGGACACGGCTGCCGGTCGCGCCGGACCTCGATGCCGAGCTGCTGCTGAACACGACGGCTGAAGGGCTCGACCTCAAGGGACTCAGGGGCGTCGAGGGCTTTACGGGTCTCACGGGCCGCACGGACCTTACGGGCGGTCTCACCGGCCTCACCAGCCGCGCGCGTCGTCCGGGCAGGAACACCGGCGGTACCGGCGGCAGCGGCGGCACCCTGCGACTGTCGACCGGGCGCACCCTGGACTTCGACGGGCTGGTCATCGCGACCGGCGCCGCGGCCCGGCAGCCCGCCCAGATGCGCGGCGGCCACCCGGCCGTCCACGTCCTGCGCACCTTCGAGGACTGCCTCGCACTGCGCGCCGCGCTCCTCGGCGGCCCACGGGTCGCCGTCGTCGGTGCCGGATTCGTCGGCTGCGCGGTCGCGTCGCACTGCCGGGCGCTCGGGCTGGACGTCACCGTCATCGAGGCGGGCGCCGGCCCGCTGGGGCGGGTGGTCGGTACGGCCATGGGGCGGGAGCTGGCCGGGCTGCACCGCGACCACGGCACGGTCGTCAGGGCCGGCGCCTCGGTCGCCGCGCTCCACCCCGACGGGGTCGAGCTGGCCAACGGCACCCGCGTACCGGCCGACCTGGTGGTCGTCGCGGTCGGCCGCGCGTCGCGCACCGAGTGGCTGCGCGGGAGCGGCCTCGACATCGCGGACGGCGTGCTGCTGGACGCGACGTGCGCGGCGGTGGGTGCCTCGCGCGTCGTCGCGGCCGGCGGTGTGGCCCGCTGGTACAACCCGCTGTTCGGCGTGGTGATGCGGGTCGGGCACCGGGACGACACGGCGGATCAGGCCGTGGCCGCCGCCGACACCCTCCTCGCGGACGGCGAGGAGAGGCGGCCCTTCGAGTCGGTGCCGTATTTCCGATCGGAGCAGTACGGCAGCACGATCCAGTTCGTCGGACGTGGCATCGGCGTCCCGCACATCGTCGCGGGGACTCTCGCCGAGCGCCGGTTCGTCGCCCTGTACACGGACGGACAGCACATCACCGGCGCGCTGTGCATGAACCGGCCCGCCCAACTCGCCCGCTACCGGCGGATGGTGGCGGCGCGTATGCCGAAGGATCCGATCCTCGGGTCCCATGCCGGTCAAGTCACCTTTCCGACTGATGGCTTGACCGGCCGGGGCACCGACGCGCCGCCTCGGCAGCCCGCCTGACGAGGGCTCAGGCTTCGGATACAGGGGGTGAAGAGTTACGCCGCGGCCCGGTCGCCGACCGGGCGGCGGCGCAGCGAGGCTTCCGTCAGCGCGCGCGGCCGCCAGACACCGTCCGGGTGGTAGACGTCCGTCCCGGGCGCCACGATCTCGTCGATACGGTCGAGCGTCGCGTCGTCCAGCGTGAGCGACGCGCCCTTGAGCAGACCGTCCAACTGCTCCATCGTGCGCGGGCCGATGATGACCGACGTCACGGCGGGATGCGCGACGGGGAAGGCCACGGCCAGCTCGGGCAGCGAACAGCCGACGTCGTCCGCCAGTTCGACCAACTGCTCGACAATCTCCAGCTTGGTGGCGTTCACCGGCAGCGACGGATCGAACCGCGCCGGGGTGAGTGCGGCGCGGCCCGAGGTCATGTCGACCGTGCCGCCCTGGCGGTACTTGCCGGTGAGGAACCCGGAGGCCAGCGGACTCCACGTCAGCACACCCATTCCGTACCGCTCGCACACCGGCAGCACCGACGTCTCGATGCCGCGCGCCAGGATCGAGTAGGGCGGCTGCTCCGTCCTGAACCGCATGAGCGCGCGGCGCTCGGCGACGACATGCGACTCCACGATCTCCTCGGCGGGGAACGTCGAGCAGCCGAAGGCGCGGATCTTGCCCTGGTGCACGAGATCGGTCAGCGCGGAAAGCGTCTCCTCGATGTCCGTGGTGTGGTCGGGCCGGTGGATCTGGTAGAGATCGATCCACTCCGTCCCCAGCCGTTTCAGACTCTCCTCCACCTCCTTGACGATCCAGCGCCGCGAGTTGCCGCCGCGGTTGCGGCCCTCGCCCATCGGGAAGTGCACCTTGGTCGCGAGTACGACATCGTCGCGGCGGCCCTTGAGCGCCTTGCCGACGATGTGCTCGGACTCGCCGGCGGAGTACATGTCGGCCGTGTCCACGAAGTTGATGCCCTGGTCGAGGGCGGCGTGGATGACGCGTACGGAGTCGTCGTGGTCGCTGTTGCCGACGGAGCCGAACATCATGGTGCCGAGGCAGTGGACGCTCACCTCGATACCGGTGCCGCCGAGAGTGCGGTAACGCATAGGTGGTGCTCCCTTGCTGGTCAGGCTCGGCCGGGGGTACGCCGGAACTCTAGGACCTGGAGTGCGCTCAAGGGCAAGGCGCGACAGGCCGACCGGAGGGCGGGTGCCGGCGGCGGGTCCGGTACTCCCCGCACCGCGCACTCCCGAGCACCGCGCACTCCCGAGCACCGCGCACTCCCGATACTTTGGTCACTCCCGCGGATCCCTTCGGCCGGTACCGGCCTTGGCCGCCGCTTCCTAGCCTCGGGCGTATGAAGCCGAACGCCGAGAAAAGCCGCGCCACCGTACTGAGCCAGGGGGTCTGGATCGTCCCCGTCTTCGCCGCGATCGGCGCGGTCGCCGGCTGGCTCGTCAAACTCCTCGCCAACTGGCTGGTGACGCTGCGCTGGGCGCCGATGAAGGGTCCGGCGGAGCTGCTGAACTCGATCCCCGAGCCGTGGCTCACCGTCATCGGCGTGACGGCGGGCGCGCTGCTCGGCCTGCTGGTGGCGTTCATCGCGCTGCACGAGGCGCTGACCGTACGCGTGAGCGACACCCGAGTGACGCTGACGATCCGCGACGAGACCCGCGACCTGCGCCGTGCCGACATCGGCGCGGTCTTCCTGGACGGCAAGTTCCTCGTACTGCTCGGCCACCGCACCGAGGAAACGGCCCGCGAGCCCTCCGACCTGGACCGCGCGGCCCTGGCCGCCGCCTTCACGGCCCACGGCTACCACTGGGTCCCCGAGGACCCGCACAAGGCCGACTTCCGGCTCTGGGTCCCGGACACCCCGGGCCTTCCGGTGGGTGCGAACGCGCTGCTGAGTGCCCGCGCGCAGGCGATGCGGAAGCCGGGTACGGAGGGCGATGTCCGGGCGCTGCGGGAGGAGTTGAACGGTCTGGGGCTGGCGGTCCGCGACGAGAAGAAGCGGCAGTACTGGCGGCTTCCCGCGCCCGATGCGGCCTGATCCACTGTCAGTGGGCGGCGCGACGTGGGGCGGCGTTGTCAGTGGTCCTTGGCATAGTCGTAGCCATGTCGATCCATTCCACCGGGCCCCATTGGGTGCCCGCTGTCCACGGTCATGAACTGGCCCTGGACGGCTCTACGTTGATCTGCCGCAAGAGCGGCAGCGGACAGATCCTGAAATCGGTCCCCCGGGCCGCGCGATCCAGTCGTGTGGGGGAGCGGCTGATCGAGCTGCGCGAGCGGCTGTTACGGCACGAGGAGGAGTGCCGGGCCACCGTCGAATCCTGGATGTCGGCCGGCGTGCCGATACCCGCCGCGCTTCTCGGCCGGGTATGGCCCGACCCGGCCTGGCGGGACCGTCTGAAGCATCTCGCCGTGACCGTCGGGGGAGTCACGGGGCTGCTGACAGACGTGGCCGACGACGGCCGAACGACGCTTTTGGAGTTCGGGGACGGCGGGGTCGACGCCCAGGACGGCGGGGTCGACACCGGGGACGAGGCCGGCGTTACGCGCACACTGCCCGCCGGGCCGCTCTCGCTGCCGCACCCTGTCCTGCTGGCCGATGCCGCCCGGTGGTGGAAGCTGCTGGAGATAGCTGAACTGACCCAGGGGATCGAGCAGTTGGAGCGCGAGGTGCACCACAGGCCGGCCACCGCCGACCTGCGGGCCACCAGCGTCGACGACTACGCGGGCAGTCACTTCGAGGAACTGCGCCACGCGACCTCGCGGGCCGCGCAGCACGGCTTCGTCATGCGCGGCGGCTTCGCTTCGCTGGCCGTGGCGGACGGCGGTGTCGGCCTCCAGGCGCGTTACTGGCTGGGTTCCTACGATCCCGGGCTGCCCACCGAGACCGGGCGGCTGCTGTGGGTCGACGGCTCCGAACGGGCCGTCGCGCTCGGTGATGTCGGCCCGGTGGCCTGGTCCGAAGGCGTCCGGATGGCCGCACTGATCCACGCGGGCGGTACGACCCATGACCACTGACCCCGCACTCGGCCTCTCCCTCGACGTCGGGCTCGGCCCCGCCGACGCCCCTGACGGCGACCCCATCACCGCCCGCCGCTACCGGCACGCCCACCTCGGCGGCCGGCCCGTCGTCCGGCTCGCCGGTCAGACCGCCGCACCCGGCGAGGACCTGCTGCTGGCCGCCGCCGGATTCTCCGCACCGGACGTCGGGCCCACGGTCGCCACCGGCCGCCATCGCGAGCCCGGCTACCCCGCGTGGGCCCTGGTCCACGATCCGGGGAACGCGGCCGTGGCGCTGGCCGCCCTGCCCGAGATGGAGCGGGCCGAGCGGCTGGCCGTACGTAAACCGGGGCCCGCGCTCGACACGTACAGGAAGGTCTCCGAGGGCCTTCCGTCCGAGCACCACCCGGCGTACTGGGAACAGGTCGGCCGGGTGATGATCGCCGCCGGACGGCACAAGCAGGGCGCGCTGATGTTCGGCCGGGCCCGTGAGGCGGAGCGCGCCGCCCGCGCGGCCGTCGATCCGGCCCGGCGGCGTGCGGTGTTCCTCGAGTTCGCGCTCGCCGGCGCGCTGTCCGCCAAGGACATCAAGAATTACGTCGCCGAGCTGAGCCGGGGCGCGGGGGCGGGGGCCGGCGCGGGGGCGGCCGACCCCGGCGCGCCCTACCGTGAGCTGCGGGAGCTGGCCCTGCGCCGTACCCTCGGCGGTCTGCCGCCGTGGAACGACATGACGGCCCAGCTCGACAAGCTCGCCCTAGCCGCCGGCCTCGACGTCGTCACCGAGCGGCGCGGTCTGCTCGAAGTCCTCGTGGACGCACCGGCGTTGTGGCGTGCGGCCGACGGCTTCTGGACGTCGCAGCGCAAGGTCCTGCTGCCCGCGATCGCCGGCTCGGCCCTCTTGAAGACGCGGCTGCTGTGGCAACTGACCGACCTGCCGCACTCGGACATGATGGACGGCTGGTGGACGGCGCTGCTCGAAGAGGCGGGCGCCTTCGAGGAGTTCGGCACGGACGCCGGTGCCGCTCACTGGCTGTCCGCCATGCTCATCCGCTACCAGGGTTCCGGACCCGGATCATGCCCCAAAGCGCCGGACGAACTGCTTCAGTTGATCACTCGCCTCGCCGCGCCCGTCCGCGCGACCGGCGCCCCACTGCGTCTCGGCCGCTCCGGTCGCTCCGGTGGCTCCGGCTCTGCTGACTTCGACGCGTACTACATCGACGCCGCAGTTCCCGCCCGCTGCCTCGCCGCCGGCATCCCGCTCGCCGACCCCGACCCGGCGATGCGGCTGTCCCACTGGAGCGACCCCGTCCGGGTCGACCTGCCCACGCTGATCGCCGACCCCCGCCATCGCGCGGCACTGACCCGGTCCGTCGTCCACCGCGCGTACGACGAAAGCGACTTCGACACCTGGTGGGAGATCGAGCCGCTGTACCCCGTCCTGCGCGATGTTGTCGAAAGCCGGCTGAGCGCCGTGGTCTCCGGCGGTCTGGAGAGCGCCCTCACCGCGCTCACCCAGATCTGGCGCACCACCGAACGGCGGACGGCGGCGGCCGTCCCGGACCTGCTCCGCCGGATCGCGGATTGCGACCTGGTGACGCCCCTGACCCGCACCCTGCGGGCGGGCATCCTCGACGAGCTGGGCTGGGACGCGCTGGACGAGGCCGCCGCCGAGATCGGGGCCGGGACCAAGGACACCTGGTGCCGGGCGAGCTGGCCGGTCCTGACCGTGCACAGCAAGACCAAGGCCATCGCCATCGATCCCGCCTTCGGCCGGATCGCCGAGCACCGGATACGGGTGCCGCGCGGGGCCAACGCGTTCTCGTACGACGTCGAAGTCTTCTTCTCCGACGGCCAGTTCCTGGTGTGCCACCAGGTCAACGGCGCGCGGACGCTCTACTGGTCCAACTCCCCGCAGGAGATCTTCACTGTGCCGGAGCCGGAGTACCGCACGCTGTACTACGAGCGACAACAGGCCGGTTATACCTTCGTCGCACCCGACGGGCGGCGGTTCACGGGCCATCGGCCGCTCGCGGCGGGTGACCGGCACGTCGGCCCGAACGGCCATATGTTCCACGACGGCCGGACCTATTGGTGGCACAGCGACAACGAACCGGGTCACGGCGTACGGCGGCTGGACCCCGTAACCGGGGACCTCGGCGAATCCAGCCTGCCGGAATTCCTCGATCCGTCCCTGCTGGACGAGGCCGCCGGCGAACAGTGGCTCGTCCGGGCCTCGTCCCTGGCACCACTGCCGTACGGCGTCACGGGCTCACCGCTGGGCAGCGACGGCACCCGCGTCGGCATGCGGGTCTCCCGCGACCGCACCGGCCGGTTCCGTTACCACCGTGTCGACGGTGTCCACGGCACGATCCGCCCGCAGCCCGGTGCGTCCGGCCCGTGGGGGCTGCTCGACCTGCCGGGCGCGCCGCGCGGCCTGCTGCTCGACGGGGACGGCGAGAAGGGGGGACGGAGCAGGGACGGGGAAGTCACGGCACGCGACCCCGAGACCGGAGAGCCTTACTGGCGGGCATACATGCAGGACTGCAACTGGATGCCGAACGAGCCCTCGTACACGGCCATGGGCACCGCGCGTATGCCGCCGTCCGCCTACTGGCACTTCCTGAGGCCCCGCGATCTCCCCGGCTCCCGTGCCCTGCGCGAGATCTCCGAGGACACCGTGCGGGCACTGCTGGCGGCGGCGGCCACCTCGGAAACGGAATTGCGGACGGCGCTCGGCACGCTGCTGCCCGAGGTCAGGCACCCGCTGCTGCTGCGCGGGATCGTGGGCTTCGTCCAGGAGACGGCGGCTCGGGCCAAGGGCCTGAACAGCTATCTGGCCCGGCTCGAAAAGCTCTCCGACCGGGTCAGGTAGTGCCGGCGCCCGCCTCCTCCAGCAGCCGCACCGTCTGCGGATAGGGCCCCTTCCGCGCCCACTCCAGCGGCGAGTGCCCGCTGCCGCCGTCCTCGCGCAGATGCGGATCGGCGCCGTACGCGAGCAGTTCGCGTACGGCGTCGGCATGCCCCCAGCACGCGGCCCCGCACAGCGGCGTGCCCTCCGAGCGGTCCCCGCTCTCGGTGTCGGGCAGCGCGCCCGCCGCCAGCAGGAGGCGTACGGAGTCGGCGTCGCCCTGCACGGACGCCGCGTACAGGGGCGTCGACCCCTCGGAGTCGTACGTCTGCGCAGGCGCACCGGCCCGCAGCAGCGCGGCCACCTCCCTCGCGCCACCGATCCTCGCGGCCCACACCAGGCGCCGCGACAGCTTCTTCCGTGTCCGTCTGTTCATTCCGGCCCTCCGTGACGAATCCCTGTCTCAACTCGCGCGCAGCATCAGGCCGATGCCGATCACCATCAGCCCGGCAGCCGCGATGCGCGGCACACCGAACCGTTCCTTGAAGAACACCGCGCCTATCAGAGCCCCCACGATGATCGACGACTCCCGCAGCGCCGCTATCGGCGCGAGCGCCGCGCGCGTCTGGGCCCACAGCACCAGGGCGTACGCACTGACCGACAGCACCGCGCCGAGCAGGCCGAGCCGTGCGTGCGGGCGCAGTTGGGCGAGGAGTTGACCGCGGCGCGCGTACAGCGCGTACAGCGGGATCGGCGAGCCCTGAAGGATCAACAGCCAGCCGATATAGCCGAGGGCCGTGCCCGATTCGCGTACGCCCACCCCGTCCACGACCGTGTACGCGGCGATCGACACCCCCGTCGCGACCGCCGCCAGCAGCGCGGGCCACTGCGGCTTCGTCTCCGCGCCGCGCATGCCCCACAGCGCCACGCCCACCAGCCCCGCCGAGGCGACGGCGACGCCCGCCGCCTGCCATCTGTCCAGCGACTCGCCGACGAAGACCGCCGCCAGGACGGTCACCAGCAGCGGCGCGGTGCCGCGAGCGATCGGATACATCTGGCCGAAGTCGCCAAGGCTGAACGACCGCATCAGCAGCGCCTGGTAGCCGAGATGCAGCACCGCCGAGACGATCAGATACGGCCACGCGCCGGCGGCCGGGAACGGCGCGAAGCAGACGGCGACCGCGCCGATCACGGTGCTGCCGCCCGCGATCAGGGTGAAGGCGACCAACTGGTCCTTGATGGTGTGCGCCATCGCGTTCCAGGTGGCGTGCGTGACGGCCGCCAGGAGGACGGCGGCGGCGACGCCTGGCGTCACGCCGGGCGCTCGCGGACGTCCACCAGGGTGCCGCCGGCGTACGAGACCACGCTCTTGGGGTCCATCGGGAAGACGGTGTGCGGGGTGCCGGCCGCCGCCCACACCACGTCGTGGTCGAGCAGCCCCCGGTCGGCGAGCACGCGGGTACGGGTGCGGTGGCCGAAGGGCGGTACGCCTCCGATCGCGTAACCGGTGGTCTCCCGTACGAGATCGGCGCGCGCCCGCGTGACCGCCCCGGCGCCCAACTCCTGCCGTACGCGCTCCACATCGACGCGCGACGCGCCGTCCATCAGCACCAGGACCGGGACGCCGTCGGCCTCGAAGATCAGCGACTTGACGATCTCGCTCAGTCCGCAGCCGATGGCGGCGGCGGCCTCGGCGGCCGTACGGGTGGCGTCGGGGAAGGTGCGGACCTGGCCGGGCAGGTCGTCGAGGCCGAGTTCGCGCAGCGCCTCGACGAAACGAGGATGGGCGGCGGAGGCAGTGGCGTTGGGGGTGTCGTTGTCAGGCGTGCCGTCGGGGTTGCTCATGACGGGCACGTTAGTGGGCGGGGGAGGGGCCGTGCGAGCCCGTTTCACCGACGCGTACGCCTCACGCACCGGCCGCCCGCAGCCGCTCCGACAGTTCGCGGGCGCGCGCCGCCAGCTCCGGAGGGTCCAGCACCTCGAAGTCGTGCCCCAGCAACAGCACATGCATCATCACGGCGTCGAGGCGGTCGCCGCCGCTGAGTACTTCACAGCGTTCGCTTCCGCCCACCGGTTCCCGCTCCTGGACGACGGCCGCCGCCCCCGGGATCTGCTCGCGCACCCTGTCGGCCGGCGCGTGCACGAGGAAGCGCGCCTGACACGGGTAGACGCGGATCGCCACACCCTCCTGCACGTACGCCGCCGCGTCGGGCGCCGGGCGCGGGCGGAAGTGCCAGGTCCGTACGGACACCTCCGTCATCCGGTCGACACGGAAGGTGCGCCAGTCGTCGCGGTCGAGGTCGTAGGCGAGGAGATACCAGCGCCGGTCGGAGGCGACCAGCCGGTACGGCTCGCACCGCCGGCGCCGCACCTCACCGCGCGAGGGGTAGTCGAAGCCGGCCTCGACCTCGTCGCGGCACGCTCTGGCGAGCGTCATCAGCACGTCGGAGTCGACCGGCGAGCGGCCACCGCCGAAGGACTCCACCGAGCCGGAGAGCGCGCGCACCTCGTGCCGCAGCCGCACGGGCAGCACCTGGTCGAGCTTGGTCAGCGCCCGCAGCGCGGCGTCGCCGGCCCCGGCGACCGCGCCACCCGCCCCGGCGAGCAGCGAGACCGCGGTGGCGATCGCCTCCTCGTCGTCCAGGAGCAGCGGCGGCAGCTCCTGCCCCGCACCGAGCTGATAGCCGCCGCCGACGCCCTGGCCGGCCCGTACCGGATAGCCGAGCACGCGCAGCCGTTCGACATCGCGCCGTACCGTGCGCGTCGTGACGCCGAGCCGGCCGGCCAGCTCGGGGCCGGTCCAGACGTGGCGCTGTTGCAGCAGCCCGAGCAGGGTCAGCACCCGCTCGGTGGTGCCCCGCTCCGTCGTGTCTCGCTCGCTCCCCGCGTCCATACGGCCAGCCTGGCAGAGATAGCGGACCGATCCTGTCCGCCATGGGTGTCAGGGTGGTTCCAGGGACGGGTACGACATCGAATCGCGACGAAAACCGCCGCACAACCGTCCGCGCAACCCGCTGCACAACGCGCTACGAACGGAGCGACCTCATGAGCCGCCAGATCCAGATCACCTTCGACGCCCACGACCCGCAGGCCCTGTCGACCTTCTGGCGCGACGCGCTGGGCTACATCCACCCCGGCCCGCCCGGAGTCGACCTGCCGGCGGGCGCCGACCCGCTCGCCGCGTGGGACGACTTCCTGGCCAAGATCGGCGTACCGCAGGAGCGGCGCAACAGCCGATCGGCCGTGGAGGACCCGGACGGGGACGGCCCGCGGCTGTTCTTCCAGCAGGTACCGGAGGACAAGGTCGCCAAGAACCGCGTCCACCTCGACATCCGCGCGGCCCCCGGACTTCAGGGGGAGGAGCGGATGGCGGCGCTGGAGGCGGAGTGCGACCGGCTGGTCGCGCTGGGAGCGACCCGGGTACGCCGCGACGAGCCGGCGCCGCTGAGCCCCGGCCATATCGTGATGACCGATCCGGAGGGCAACGAGTTCTGCCTGGACTGAACGTGTCCGTGGCGTGGTCCCGAGTCCCTACCGGTCACCCGGCGACGGCTGGTCGGGGCCTTCGTACGGAGAACTCGTTGCCGTCCGGGTCGAGCATCAGCACCCGGACGCCGTCGCCGTCGCCCTCGCCGCTGTCGGTGCGCGTCGAACCGAGCGAGAGCAGGCGGGCGACCTCCGCCTCGCCGTCCGCGCCGGCGGGCAGCGACAGCTCGAAGTACAGCCTGTTCGTGCCGGTCTTCGGGGCCACCGGAGGACCACCCCAGGTGATCTTCGTACCTCCGTCCGGCGACTGGATCGCGGTCTCCTGGTCCTGGTCCCAGACCAGCGGCCACCCCAGCGCCTCGCTCCAGAAGTGACCGACCTCGCGCGTACCGTCGCAGGAGAGCGCTCCGATGAAACCGGTGTCGGCGAGGAATTCGTTGCCCGCCTCGATCACGCAGAACTCGTTGCCGTCCGGATCGGCGAGCACCACATGTCCCTCTTCGGGGAGTTGACCCACGTCGATGTGCTTGCCGCCGAGTTCCAGTGCCCTGGCCACCGTCTGCCGCTGGTCCTGCGGGGAGGTGCTTGTCAGGTCGAAGTGCGCCCGGTTCTGGCTGGTCTTCGGCTCCTGGCTCGGCAGGAAACGGATGCGGAACCCGCCGGTATCGGGGGGCAGGATCGTGACGTCGTCGTCCGGACCGTCGGCCAACTCCCTGCCCAGGACGCCGGACCAGAAGCGCGCCAGGTCCGGCGGCCGGGTCGCGTTGAAGCAGATCGCGAACAGTTGGCTGGTCATGGCCCGTGTATCTCCGCATCCGTGATCAACTGGTCCTTCTGGACACGGTACAGGGGCTTTTCGCAATTCCCGGGAGACGACATTCGTCGGGTCAGCGGCCCTGCCATCGGGGCGCGCGCTTGTCCACGAAGGCACGGGGCCCTTCCGTGGCGTCGTCGCTGTGCATACGGCGTTCCTCCCACACATAGCGGGTGGCGAACGCCTGCTCCAGCCCAAGGTCGAGGGAGGCCAGCGCGGCCTCCTTGACGGCACGCACGGCCAGCGGGGCGCAGCGCAGAATGTCCTCCACCCAGCCGTCGACACACGCGTCCAACTCCTCGGCGGGTACGACCGAGTTGACCAGACCCAGCTCGTACGCACGGGCCGCGCTCATCCCGCGGCCCGTCATGAGGTGACCGAGCGCGATACGCGGCGGAGCTTGCCGGGTGAGGCGGAAGACCCCGCCCGCGCCGGCTATCAGGCCCATCCGCGCCTCGGGGAGCGCGAACTCGGCGTCCTCGGCGGCGACGATCACATCGCAGGCCAGTGCCAGCTCGAACCCGCCGCCCAACGCGTATCCGTGGACGCGTGCCACCACCGGTTTGGCCATCCGGAACCGCTCGGTCAGCCGTGGCCAGCCCGGTTTGCCACGGCTCCCGAATGTCGAGGGCTCGGCGATCCCCTCTCTCGTACGCCGCTGAAGCTCCTTCAGGTCCTGGCCGACGCAGAAAGCCCGGTCGCCGGCACCTGACAGCACGGCGACCCACATATCGTCATCGTGCTCGAAATCGTCCCAGATCTCGGCGAGTTGTTCGTGCATCGCCAGGTTCATCGCATTGAGAACCGCCGGGCGGCTGAGCGTCACGCGGGCCACATGTCCGCTTTTCTCGTAAACGACTGCCGATGTCATGCCGTCATGCCTACCTCGTCCGGAAAGGAAGAACTCGGCGCGGAAACCGGGGATCAGCTCTCAGGCGCTGAGCGCCCCGTCGCCTTCGCCGAGCGTGTGCATCTCCTCGATCTGCCGCGCCAGATCGTCCGCCAGCCACCGCCACATCCCGGCGTATCCCTGAGCGAGCCGCGCCACGGACTCCTTGCAGTGCGCGGGCACCGTCTCGGTGATCTTCTGCCGGTCCTGGGTGATCAGCGCGCAGGCGTCGAGCAGACGCAGAAGCGTGCGTCCCGAGGCGTTGTGACGCAGCGAAGGGTCGCGGGCCAGCATGGTGATGAGCTTCCTGATGTCCTCCAGGGCCATGCCCGGGGTCTTGTCATCGGCGCGCGCCCGCTGCCCCGCGGCGGGGAGCCGGGTGATGGTGGCCCCGCTCGACGAGGTCCGGACCAGGGCCATTTCCGCCGCCGACGTGTGCTGCGCGGTTTCCGCGGCCTGAGCCGTGCGACCCCGTGCGCCGCTCGGTACCGGGCTCTCGCCGCGCCGGACGCGGTTGCGTACGTCCGCTACGGTCGCCGGGGCCAGTCCCACCTGCGCCGCGATCTGCCGCAGCGAGAAGCCGGGATTGCTCCGGATCAGCTCGCCGGCCCGTTCGCGTCTGTGCGCGGAGTCGACGGGCCGGACCCGGCCGTCCCGGCCGACCCGGCACTCGGACTGCGGCAGCATCAGCTCCCTGCGCAGCCGCGCGATCTTCTTCGGGGACAGACCGGTGACCGCCGCGACGGCCCGGTCGGACCACTCGGGATGTGCGGCGAAGATACGCATCGCGGCAGCCGCACGGTCGGCCGTCGACAGGGGGCGCCCGTGCGTGATGTTGGCCGCCACCGCCAGGAGCCGGGCGTCTTCCTGATCGCCCTCGAAGAAGCGCGCCGCGATGTGGTCCGCCCCCAGGAGCTCGACCACGCGCAACCGGTGGGCGCCGTCGATGACGGTCATGCTCGCGCGGTGTACGAGGATCGGCGGCAGCTCGTCGGCGGTCTCGCTGAGGAGCCGGATGTGATCGGTGTCCTCGCCGTCCACCCGTGGGGAGAAGCCGGTCCGCAGACGTTCCACCGGAACGTGCTCGACGGGCAGTTCTTTGAGGGTGGATTGCAGCTTTGTCAGATATTCCGAGTCTGCTGGGTCCATGGCCATTTCCCCGTTCTACGAAGCCGGTCCGATTCGCGAATGGTCGGGGTCACTGCCATCCGTGGTCGTCCGGATTCGAATCCGGGTCAGCGGGCTGCGTATGAACTTCCAGCGCTCGGGAGTGGGCGTTCTCGGTGTGTGCGGAAATTCCGGCCGCCATCACAAGAACACCGGTCAGGGCCATGCTGCCAAAGGTGCTGCGCAGAACCGTGCGGGACATTGCGTTTCCCTTCTCCGTGGCTGATCTCGCCGACAAGAAATAGATTGGCGTCAGCGGTAGGAGAAAGAAAGTGGGTGGCCGGGAGGTAAACCGTCCATGACCTACTCCGTCCACACCGTGGATCTACTGCGTCCATCCCGTCCATGGAGGCGGACGGGTCTCGACGTCAGGTCTGAACAGGGGGACCTCGGCCCGCGCCGGCTCCCAGGCCGCCAGCTCCGCCACCGAGGAACTGGCATGGCCCCACAGGGAGATGGCCGCCGCTTCGGCCTCCTTCAGCGAGCCGGCCGTCACGTAGAAGCCGACGACCGGGTGGGGGAGTGCGCCCGGGTGCACGCTCGCGTGCTCGAAGCCGTCGCGCCCTGCGCAGGTCCGGGCGATGGACTCCGCGGCCGAGGGCGGCATTTGAGCGGCGGGTTGACGCGGCCGCAGGGATATGTGCACGAGAAATAGATTCATTGCCATCCGAACATTTGATTGCGGACGATGTGATTCCGTATTCATCGGGGCAGGTTTTTGGCCGCCGTCCGGGGGCTCCTGACAGTACACAGGTGGGGTCATCTGAGGAAATATGCTGCAACTCTGTTCAACTCGGGCAGCTTCTTGCCTTGCCATGTCGTGGCCAAATAGAGTTGGTCAACTGGTCGGGATATGTCTCGACACGCTTTGGGGCGGGGGGCCGCATGGCTGAAACGGGAGAGGTCCATTCAGGCGCGCTGGGCGCGCTCGGGCTGGAGCCGCTCGTCGAGTCCGTGTACGTCGCCCTGCTGGAGGGAGTGAACGGCGTGGCCGGCATCTGTCGCCGGCTGGACCTGCCCGAGCATGTCGTCCGGAGGATCCTCGACCGCCTCAGCGAACTGGCCCTCGTACGCGCCTCGGCCGACTCACCCCATCTGCTGTACGCGGTCAGCCCGCATGTGGGCATGGAGATCCTGATCGCCCAACAGCGCTCCGAGGTCGCCGCACAACAGCAGAGGCTGGAAGCGGCGCAGGCCGCGGCGGCCAGGTTCGTCCTCGACTACGACGGACGTCAGGCTCCCGGCAGCTCCGAGGCCGAGGTCAAGTATCTGGTGGGGCTGGACGCCATACGTGACCATCTGACCGTCCTCAACGGCCAAGTGGCCGAAGAACTGCTCACGTTCGCGCCCGGCGGCCCGCAGCGGCCGGAGAACATGCGCGCGTCCCGGCCGCTCAACCAGCAACTGCTCGGCCGCGGCGTCCATATGCGCACCATCTACCTGGAAAGCATCCGGCACGACCGGCCGACGATGGATCACGCGCACTGGCTGACCGAACAGGGATGTGAGGTGCGCACCGTCCCGTCGCTGCCGAACCGGATGATCATCTACGACCGTAAATTCGTGATGATCGCCGCCAACGCCGACGACACCGCCGCCGGAGCCGTCCAGGTGAGTTCGCCGGGCATGGTCACAGCGCTGCACAGCCTGTTCGAGAGTGTGTGGCAGTCCGCCGATCCGCTGGACGCACCGCAGCACGCGGCTCCCGGAGAGCTGACGGGGCAGCAGGCCGAGGCGCTGAGACTGCTGTCGCTCGGCCACACCGACGAGGCCATCGCCAAGCGCCTCGGGGTGTCACCGCGTACCGCCCGCCGGATCGCCTCCGGCCTCATGGCCCACCTGGGCGCGCGCAGCCGCTTCCAGGCCGGGGTGATCGCCTTCCGGCAGGGCTTCCTCCCGCCGCGCGCCGGCTGACCAGGTCCTGTCAAGAAGCGCCGGCCGGTCCGAAGCGCCGGCCGGTCCGCGCCGCTGCCCGAGCCTGCGCCTGTGCCCGCGTCCGGTGTCCAAGTGATTCCGGGACCCGCTTGAACGTGCCGTCGCGCCTGGACGGCCCGCGCCGCCGGTGTCCGACCGGCTGAACAGGTATTCAAGTGCCGTGCGGAACGGCCGCGTTGACGCTCCGCCGTCCTTTCGGGTCTTGTGGTGCACCACAGCAAGAGATCTCCGGCCGGCGGTTATTCGTATGCCGTGGAGAACTCTTTTCAGAGCTGGGGACAACGCTATTCCCGTGATTGCGGAACACCGCCTCGGACATGATGTGGAGTCGAACCAGATGCCTGATTCACTTTCCCTGCACGGGAGGTTCCGTCAGCAGGCCGCGCGTATTCCGGACGCGGTGGCGGTGCGTTCGGCAGGGCGTGAGCTGACGTATCGGGCATTGGACCGGCGCTCCGACGCGCTGGCGCGGGTCCTGATCGGTCTGGGAGTGGGCCGCGAGACGCCGGTCGCGGTGCTGACCGACCGCAGCGTCGATGTCACGGTGGCGCTCCTGGGCGTTCTCAAGGCCGGTGGCTGCTATGTGCCCCTGCACGCCGGGTTCCCGGCCGAGCGCATGGAAGGGATCATCCGCCGGACCGGCACCCGCATCCTGCTGACCGACGCGGTGACGGCAGCGCGGGGTCTTCCCGGGGGTGATGTCACCGTCGTACGGGTGGACGGGCCGACCGGCGCCGATGCCGAGGCGGCTGCCGACGCCGAGATCGAGGCCGGGCCGGTCGAAGTGGGGTGCGTGCCGGACCAGTTGGCGTACGTGATGTTCACCTCCGGCTCCACCGGGACGCCCAAGGGCGTCGCCGTCAGCCACCGCAACGTGCTGGATCTGGTGGACGACACGCTGTTCGACACCGGGCATCACGACCGGGTCCTGATGATCGCCCCGTATGCCTTCGACGCCTCGCTCCACGGCCTGTGGATGCCCCTGCTGCGCGGCGCCACCTCGGTCGTCGCGGCGGCCGGGGAGGTGTCCGCGCCCCGACTGCGCGAGCTGTTCGACACGGAGAAGATCACCAGTGTGGAGATGACCGCCGGTCTGCTGCGGACCATCGCCGAGGCCGCCCCGGAGACCTTCCGGGGGCTGCGCGAAGTGTCCACGGGCGGCGACATCATCTCCCCGGTCGCGGTGCGGCGGATCCTGAAGTCCTGCCCCGGCACGGTGGTACGCGCCACCTACGGCCCCACCGAGACCACGCTGTACGCCACCCAGCATCCCTACACCGACGCGGCCCAGGTCGCCGACCGGGTCCCCATCGGCCGCCCGCTCGACGGCATGCGCGCCTACGTCCTGGACGAGCAACTGACCCCGGTCCCGGCCGGCACCCCCGGTGAGCTGTACCTCGCGGGGGCCGGACTGGCCCGTGGCTATCTGCACCAGCCCGCCCGTACCGCCGAGCGCTTCGTCCCCGACCCGTACGGGCCGGCCGGCGGCCGTATGTACCGCTCGGGTGACGTCGTGAGCCAGAACCGGGACGGCATGGCCGACTTCCTCGGCCGCTCCGACGACCAGGTCAAGATCCGTGGCTTCCGCGTCGAGCCGGGCGAGATCGAAACCGTCCTGTCGGCGTTCCCCGGGCTCACCCAGGCCGTGGTCACTGCCCGGGAGGTCGACGGCGAGAAGCGTCTGGTGGCCTACGTCGTCGGCGACGGGACCGTCGACGCCGGCGCACTGCGCGACCACACCGCGTCCGCCCTGCCCGACTACATGGTCCCCGCCGCCTTCGTGGCCCTGGACGCCTTCCCCCTCACCTCCAACGGGAAGGTCGACCAACGGGCCCTGCCCGTACCGGAGTTCACCGCGACCGCCGCCTACCGCGCCCCGCGCACCGAGGACGAGAAGACGCTCTGCGCGATCTTCGCGAAGGTCCTCGGCACCGGGCGGGTCGGCATCGACGACAGCTTCTTCGACCTCGGCGGCCACTCCCTGCGGGCCACCCGGCTGATCGGCGAGCTGCGGACCGCCTTCGGCGCGGACGTATCGATCCGGCAGATCTTCGCCGCCCCGACGGTCGCCGCGCTGCTCGCGCTCGTACGTGCCCAGGAGCCGCGGGCCCGGCGCCCGGTGCTCGCCCGGAGCGGGCGCCCCGCCCGCGTACCGCTGTCCACCGCGCAACACCGGATGTGGTTCCTGGAACAGTGGGACGGCCCTTCCCCGCTCTACAACCTGCCCGTCGTCCTGCGGCTCGGCGGCGACCTGGACCGCGCCGCGCTCGAGGAGGCGGTCCGGGACGTGACCGTCCGGCACGAGAGCCTGCGCACCGTCGTGGGGCAGGAGGCCGGGGTGCCGTATCAGGTGGTGCTCGACCCGGCCGATCTGCGTCTCGCCCTGCCCGTGAGGGCCGTCGACGCGGCGGAGCTGGACAGCGCGGTACGGGAGGCCGGCCGCCGGCCGTTCGATCTGACGGCCGACCCGCCCCTGCGTGCCGAACTGTTCGTCCTGGACGAGCGCGAGCGCGAGCACGTGCTGGTGCTGACGCTGCATCACATCGCCGCGGACGGCTGGTCCAAGGCGCCCCTCAGCCGCGACCTGGCGACCGCCTACGCGGCCAGACGCGGCGGCGAGGCCCCGGCGTGGCGCGAACTTCCCGTGCAGTACGCGGACTACACGCTCTGGCAGCGGACGCTCCTCGGCGACCCGGACTCCCCCGACAGCCTCGCCGGGCGTCAGCTCGCGTACTGGAAGGACGCCCTGGCCGGTGCGCCGGACGAGCTGGCCCTGCCGTTCGACCGGCCGCGTCCCGCCGACAGCGATCACCGGGGCGCGGCGCTCCCGCTGCGCCTCGATGCCCAACTCCAGGCGGCGATAGCCGCGTTGGCGCGCGATCACGACGCCACACCCTTCATGGTGCTCCAGGCCGGACTCGCGATGCTGCTGCGCCGGCTCGGTGCAGGGGCGGACATCCCCCTGGGCAGCGTGGTGGCCGGGCGCGGTGACGTGGCCCTCGACGACCTGGTCGGCTTCTTCGTCAACACGGTCGTCCTGCGCACCGACCTGTCGCGCGACCCCTCCTTCACCGAACTGCTCGTCCAGGTACGGGAGACCGCCCTGGCCGTCTACTCCCACCAGGACGTCCCCTTCGAGCAGGTCGTGGGGGCCGTCAACCCGCCCCGTTCGCTCTCCCGGCACCCGCTGTTCCAGGTCATGCTCGTGCTACAGAACGTCACCGGCTACGAGTTCGAGATGCCGGGCCTCGACGTCTCGGTGGTCGAGGAGGCCACGTCGACATCCAAGTTCGACCTGCTCATCAGCGTCACCGAGCAGTACGACGCCGAGCGTCGCCCCGCCGGTATCACCGGCTACATCGAGTACGACACCGCCCTGTTCGACGCGTCGACCGTCGAGCGGATCGGTGAGCGCTACGCCGCGCTGCTCGCGACGGTCGTGGCCGATCCCGGGCACCGGGCCTTCGCCCCCGACACCGGGGACGTCGTCCCCGTCTGACCGTGCGACCCGTCCGACCGTGCGACCCGTCCCACCCGTCCGATGAATTCAAGTGAATTCAGGGGAGTTTCATGCCAGGAAACACCGCTACCGCCGGCACCCGTTCACGGGGCCAACTGGAAATGGCAGAGCTGCACGGCAGTGTTTCCGAGCCGGTGCTCGACACCATGAATTTCCTCAATGAGGTGACCCACCGCTATCCGGACGCGATCTCGTTCGCACCAGGACGGCCTTACGACGAATTCTTCGACACCGATCAGGTCATCGCCGATATCCGCCGCTACCTTGACCACTTGGCCCGGCAAGGCGGCTCGCCCGACGACATCCGCACCGCGCTGTACCAGTACGGGCCCACGGCGGGGCTGATCCGCGGCATCATCGCCGACTCGCTGCGGGCGGACGAGGACACCGATGTGCCGGCCGAGTCCATCGTGGTGACCGTCGGCGCCCAGGAGGCCATGCTTCTGGTGCTGCGCGCGCTCATGGCCGGCCCCGACGATGTGCTGCTGGTCTCCAGCCCCTGCTACGTCGGGATCACCGGCGCCGCCCGGCTGCTCGACGTACGCGTACGCCCGGTGGAGGAGCGCGAGGACGGGTTCCGCGCCGCCGATCTGGAGGCCGCGGTACGCGAGGAGTTGGCGAACGGCCGCCGGCCGCGCGCGTTCTACGTGGTGCCCGACCACTCCAACCCCTCCGGCACCACGATGGGGACCCGGGCCCGTGCGGACCTGCTCGAGCTTGCCGAGCGGTACGACTTCCTGGTCCTGGAGGACAGCCCGTACCGGCTGGTGAGCCCCGGCACACCACTGCCGACCCTGAAGTCCCGCGACCGGGCGCGCCGGGTGGTGCATGTGGGCTCGTACTCCAAGACGGTCTTTCCCGGCGCCCGGGTCGGCTTCGTCGTCGCCGACCAGCGCGTGCGTGACGCGACGGGCGGCGAGCATCTGCTGGCCGACGACCTCGCCAAGATCAAGAGCATGGTCACGGTCAACACCTCGTCACTGAGCCAGGCGGCCGTGGCCGGCGCGCTGCTCGGGGCCCAGGGCCGGCTCTCGCGGCTCAACGTCCGCGCTGCTGCCCACTACGGCGACGCGATGCGCGAGACGCTGCGGCAGCTCGACGCCAGGCTGCCCGCCGAACGCCGCGCCCGTCTCGGCGTGAGCTGGAACGAGCCGACCGGTGGCTTCTTCCTCACCATGCGAGTCCCCTTCCTGGTCGACAACGCCCAACTGGTCACCTCCGCACAGGACTTCGGAGTGATCTGGACGCCGATGTCGCACTTCTGCCCCGGCACCGGAGGCCACCACGGCATCCGGCTGTCCATCAGCTATCTGACACCCGCCGAGATCGAGGAGGGCACCGCGAGGCTCGTGCGCTTCGTCGAGACACAGAGCGCACCGCTCTGACCGGCGGTGCGGGCAGCTCAACTCGTAGCGAGAGAGGACACGCACATGTCCGGACCAAGCCGGCACCGACGACAGCGGAGCAAACCGCGTATGTGGGGGTGGACGTTCCGATGACCCTGGCAGCCCAGTCGCGGCCTCGCGCCCTCGGCGTGGGCACGGCGGTGACGCCCACGTCGTACACCCAGCAGGAGGTGCTCGACGCCTTCGAGATCACCGATCCCAAGATCCGTTCGGTCTTCCTCAACAGCGCCATCGAGCGCCGACACCTGACACTCCCGCCGCCGGACGGCGCGGGCCGCCGCGTCCCCGAGCCACAGGGCGACCTGCTCGACAAGCACAAGGCCAAGGCCGTCGAGATGGGCGCCGAGGCGCTGCGCGCCTGCCTCAAACGGGCCGGGGCCGAACTCTCCGATCTGCGCCATCTGTGCTGCGTGACATCCACCGGACTCCTCACCCCGGGACTCAGCGCCCTGCTCATCAGGGAGCTGGGCATCGACCGGCACGTCAGCCGCTCGGACATCGTGGGCATGGGCTGCAACGCGGGCCTCAACGCCCTGGGCGTGGTGTCCGGCTGGGCCACCGCCCATCCCGGCGAACTCGCCGTCGTGCTCTGCGCGGAGGCGTGCTCCGCCGCGTACGCCATGGACTCCACGATGCGCACCGCCGTGGTCAACAGCCTCTTCGGCGACGGCGCCGCCGCGATCGCGATCCGCTCGGGCCCCGACCCGCACGACGCGCCCGTCCCCGAAGGCCCGCGGATCCTGAAGTTCGCCAGTTGCCTCATCCCGGACGCCGTCGACGCCATGCGCTACGACTGGGACCGCGACCAGGGCCGCTTCAGCTTCTATCTGGACCCGCAGGTCCCCTATGTGGTGGGCGCCCACGCCGAGTTGGCCGTGGACCGGCTGCTCGCGGACACCGGGCTGCGGCGCAGCGACATCGCCCACTGGCTGGTGCACTCCGGCGGCAAGAAGGTGATCGACGCCGTCGTGGTCAACCTCGGGCTGACCCGGCACGACGTACGGCACACCGTGCGGGTGCTGCGCGACCTGGGGAACGTGTCGAGCGGCTCGTTCCTGTTCTCGTACGAACGGCTCCTGGACGAGTCAGTCGCCCGACCCGGTGAGTACGGCGTGCTGATGACCATGGGTCCGGGCTCAACGATCGAAACGGCACTGGTGCAGTGGTGAATGCGGAGGACGCCATGGAAGAAGTACTGACCCTCGTGATCGACGGCACCGAACCGCCGTCGGCGGCGACCGTACGGGCCGTGCTGGCGGCCTGTGACACGGCCGAGGACCGGGCGGGCACCGGAGCTTTGGTCGTCCAGGTCGGCGGGGCCCCGGCCGAGGGATGGACCAGCGGCCTCGATGTGACGAAGGTCAGCAAGTGGGAGCGGGCGCTGCGCCGGCTGGAGCGGCTTGCCCGCCCCACCGTGGCGGTGGCCTCGGGCGACTGCGGCGGCGCGGCCCTCGACGCCTTCCTCGCCTGCGACATCCGCCTGATCACACCCGGCACCCGGCTGCTGGTGTCCACGGACGCCGCGGCGACCTGGCCCGGGATGGCCGGCTACCGGCTCGTCCAACTGGCCGGGGCCGCCCGGGTGCGCCGCGCGCTGCTGTTCGGGCTGCCCATCGAGGCCCCCGAGGCGCTGGCGGCCGGCCTCGCCGACGAGCTGACCGACGACCCGGCGGGGGCGCTCGCGGCTGCCGCCAGGTTGGTCGGCGAACTGGCCGGCGCGGAGATAGCCATCCGCCGGCAGTTGCTCTTCGACGCCGCGACGACCAGCTTCGAGGAGGCCCTGGGCCCGCACCTGGCCGCCTGCGACCGGATGCTGCGCGAGCCCGAGCGGGTGGCGTCGTGAGCGTCCCGGACCGGCCGGCGCTCGTGGAGTCGGCCGCTCGCGTCGACAAGCTGGTGGCCGCGCTGCCGGAGCCCGGCGCCCGGCTGCCCGGTCAGCGGGCGGAGCTGGCCGAGGCGCGGGACGCCGTACGCACCCTGCGGACGCGCTATCTGCGGACGTACGCCGACGCCGTGTACGACCACCTGACCGACGGCGGCACCAAGGAGCTGCGCATCGCGGAACTTGTCGAGGCCGCCGCCGACGAGTTCCCCGCGCTGGTGCCGACGGCCGGTCAGATCGAGGCCGACCGGGGCCGGCGGCAGGCGGACAAGGAGGGGTACGAGATCGACCAGGGCATCTTCCTGCGAGCCGTACTCGCCGCACCCCGGGCCGGTGCGCATCTGCTCGACACGATGCTCCGGCCCACCCCCCGGGCGCTACGGCTGCTGCCCGAGTTCCGCCGCACGGGCGTCCTCGAGACACGGTCGGTCCGGGTGGAGAGGCAAGGCGGCGCGGCGTATCTCACCATGTGCCGCGACGACTGCCTGAACGCCGAGGACGACCAGCAGGTGGACGACATGGAGACCGCCGTCGACGTGGCGCTCCTCGATCCGGGGACGAAGGTGGGCGTCCTGCGCGGCGGCACGATGACCCACCCCCGCTACCGGGGCCGGCGGGTGTTCAGCGCGGGCATCAACCTCAAGAGCCTGCACGCCGGGGACATCTCGCTGGTCGGGTTCCTGCTGCGGCGCGAGCTGGGGTACATCCACAAACTCGTGCGGGGGGTACGGACCGAGGACGCGCCCTGGCACTCCCGCACGGTCGAGAAGCCGTGGGTGGCGGCCGTCGAGACCTTCGCCATCGGCGGCGGCACGCAGGTGCTGCTCGCCTTCGACCACGTCATCGCCGCGTCGGACGCCTATCTGAGCCTGCCCGCCGCCCGCGAGGGCATCGTGCCGGGGGCCGGGAACTTCCGGCTCGGCCGGCACACCGGAGCCCGCGTCTCCCGGCAGATCATTCTGCGGGGCCGCCGGATCCGGGCCACGGAACCGGCCGCCGGGCTGCTGATCGACGAGGTGGTGGAGCCGGAGGAGATCGACGCGGCCGTGGCCCGAGCCGTCGACCGACTGCGCGGCCCGGCGGTCGTACCCAACCGGAAGATGCTCAATCTGGCCGACGAGCCGGTGGACGAATTCCGGCGCTACATGGCCGAGTTCGCGCTCCAGCAGGCGCTGCGGCTGTACGGCGAGGACGTCATCGACACCGTGGGCCGGTTCGCGCACAAGGCGTAGGCGCGGAAGACATGGGCGCGGAAGACATAGGCGACAAGACCGAGGGGGAGAGAGGTTGAACCCGATCATGGTTCGCTCCGGAGCGGGGGAGCGTGGTGCCACTGTCTGGCTGACGGGGCTGCCGAGCGCCGGCAAGACGACCATCGCCACCGAGGTGGCCGGGCGACTGCGCGCGAGCGGGCGGCGCGTGGAGGTGCTTGACGGCGACGAGGTCCGCCGCTTCCTGTCGGCGGGCCTCGGCTTCAGCCGCGCCGACCGGTACACGAATGTGCAGCGCATCGGCCTGGTCGCGGAGATCATCGCGCGCAACGGCATCCTGGCCGTGGTGCCCGTCATCGCCCCGTACGCGGACAGCCGTGAGGCCGTCCGCGAGCGTCACGAGGCGAGCGGCACCCTGTTTCTGGAGGTGCATGTCGCGACTCCGGTCGAGGTGTGCTCCGTACGGGATGTGAAGGGTCTGTACGCCCGTCAGGCGGCGGGCCGCCTCAAGGGGCTGACCGGGGTCGACGACCCGTACGAGCCGCCTGCCGATCCCGATCTGCGGATCGAGGCACACCGGCAGAGCGTGGACGAGTCGGCGGGGGCGCTGCTGGATCTGTTGAAGAGAAGGGGCATCGCATGACGTCATCCACCGCGACGGCCGAGGACGTGGGTGTCCCGTACGCCCTCACCCACCTGGACGCTCTGGAGTCGGAGGGTGTGCATATCTTCCGTGAGGTGGCGGGTGAGTTCGAGCGGCCGGTGATTCTGTTCTCCGGTGGCAAGGACTCCATCGTGATGCTGCGTCTGGCGTTGAAGGCGTTCGCGCCGGCGCCGGTGCCGTTCACGCTGCTGCATGTGGACACGGGTCACAACTTTCCGGAGGTGCTGGCTTATCGGGACCGTACGGTGGCCGAGCACGGGCTGCGGCTGCATGTGGCGTCGGTGCAGGAGTACATCGACGCGGGGACGTTGCGTGAGCGCCCGGACGGTACGCGTAATCCGCTTCAGACGGTGCCGTTGACGGACAGGATCCGGGCGGAGCGGTTCGACGCGGTCTTCGGCGGCGGGCGGCGTGATGAGGAGAAGGCGCGGGCGAAGGAGCGGGTGTTCTCGCTGCGGGATGAGTTCTCGCAGTGGGATCCGCGGCGGCAGCGCCCGGAGCTGTGGCAGCTCTACAACGGGCGGCACGCGCCGGGTGAGCATGTGCGGGTCTTCCCGCTGTCCAACTGGACCGAGCTGGATGTGTGGCAGTACATCGCCCGGGAGGGCATCGAGCTGCCGGAGATCTACTTCGCGCACGAGCGTGAGGTCTTCGACCGCCACGGCATGTGGCTGACGGCGGGTGACTGGGGCGGTCCGAAGGACGGCGAGGTGGTGGAGAAACGACGCGTGCGCTACCGCACCGTCGGCGACATGTCCTGCACCGGCGCCGTCGACTCCGAGGCCGAGACGCTCGACCAGGTCATCGCCGAGATCGCGGCGTCCCGGCTCACCGAGCGCGGCGCGACCCGGGCCGACGACAAGATGTCCGAGGCCGCCATGGAAGACCGCAAGCGCGAAGGGTACTTCTAGCCATGACCACCATGACCGGCACCACGCCACAGCCGTCGCCGACCACGCTGCTGCGCTTCGCCACCGCGGGCTCCGTGGACGACGGCAAGTCCACCCTGGTGGGCCGGCTCCTGCACGACTCCAAGTCGATCCTCGCCGACCAACTGGAGTCGATCTCCCGCACCGGTACGCCGGATCTCGCGCTGCTGACGGACGGGCTGCGCGCCGAGCGCGAGCAGGGCATCACCATCGATGTCGCGTACCGCTACTTCGCCACCCCCCGGCGCCGGTTCATCCTCGCCGACACGCCGGGGCATGTGCAGTACACCCGCAACATGGTCACCGGCGCCTCCACCGCCGAACTCGCCGTCGTCCTGGTCGACGCACGCAACGGAGTGGTCGAACAGACCCGCCGCCACGCGGCCGTCGCGGCCCTGCTCCGCGTCCCGCACGTGGTGCTCGCCGTCAACAAGATGGACCTCGTCGGCTACGCGGAGTCGGCCTTCGCGCGCATCTGCGCCGAATTCGACGCACTGGCAGGGGAGTTGGGCATTCCCGACGTGATGGCGATCCCGATCTCCGCACTCGCCGGGGACAACGTCGTGGAGCCGTCCGCGCACATGGACTGGTACGGCGGCCCCACCGTCCTCGAACACCTGGAGACCGTCCCGGTGAGCCTCGAGCAGGCCGGGTGCCCGGCGCGCTTCCCGGTGCAGTACGTCATCCGCCCGCAGACCCCCGAGCACCCCGACTACCGCGGTTACGCCGGCCAGATCGCCGCCGGCTCCCTGCGCGTCGGACAGGAGGTCACCGTCCTGCCCTCGGGCCGTACGAGCACCATCACCGGCATCGACCTGCTCGGCGAGAGCGTGGACGCCGCCCGGACCCCGCAGTCGGTGACACTGCGCCTGGCCGACCAACTGGACATCTCGCGCGGTGACCTGATCGCCCCGGCCGCCGCCGCGCCGGCCCTCACCCGCGACATCGAGGCCACCGTCTGCCATGTCGCGGACCGGCCGCTCACCGTAGGGCAGCGGGTGCTGCTCAAGCACGCCACCCGCACGGTCAAGGCGGTCGTCAGGGACATCCCGTCCCGGCTCACGCTGGACGACCTGTCCCAGCACGAGGCGCCGGGACAGCTCGTCGCCAACGACATCGGCCGGGTCACGATCCGTACCGCCGAGCCGCTGCCCGTCGACGCCTACGCCGACGTCCGCAGGACCGGTTCCTTCCTGCTCATCGACGCGGCGGACGGCACCACGCTGAGCGCCGGGATGGTCGGCCACGCCTTCGCAGGGCAGGGCGCCGGGGAGCACCGGAACGCGTAGTCGTCGCGGAGCGCCGCCGATACGCCAACACCCCCGGACCTCGGGGGCGTTGGCGTATCGGCGGCGTCGGCGTATCGGGGGCCGTGGCCGGTCAGGCGGGGACCACCGTCACCGGCAGCGAGCGCATGCCGTTGACGGCCCAGGTGGACTGCCAGACAGGCGGACCGGCGAGCGCCAGGGACGTATCGGCGCTGATCAGGTCCGTCAGCAGCGCCCGCAGCAGCACCCGGACCAGGGCGCTGCCGAGGCAGAAGTGCATGCCCGCGCCGAGGGACAGGTGCGCGTTGGGAGCGCGGTCCAGGACCAGCGTGTCCGGGTCGGCGAAGGCGGCGGCGTCGCGGTTGGCGGAGGGGATCCACACCGCCACCGCGTCACCGGCCCGGATCGGGGTGCCCGCGAGTTCGGTGTCGCGGACGGCGGTGCGCATCACATGCGTGGCCGGCGCGGTCCAGCGCAGCAGTTCGTCGATGGCGGAGTCGACACCGACCCGCCCCTCGCGCAGCGCCGACCAGGCCGCCGGGTGCTCGAGCAGGGCCAACAGCCCGCCGTTCAACGCATGTTGGACCGTCTGGCTCGCGGCCACCACGATGTTGTCGCACGTCAGCACAATCTCTTCGTCCGACAACGGCAGCCCGCCCGCGCGGGCCGCGAGCAGCGTGCCGACCAGGTCCCGGCCGGCCTCTCCGCGCCGGGTGCCGAGCGCCTTCAGGAAGTACGTCATCACGTCGTGGTGGCCGGAGGCCCCGTGGTCCGCCTCGTCCACGGAGCGGCCCGTGGCCTCCATGATCACCGGTATGTCCTCGGGCGGGATGCCCAGAATCTCGGCCTGCACCGCGAGGGGGAACCTCGCGGCCACATCGGTGACGAAGTCGCCGCCGCCCCGTGCGCGCAGCTCCGCCAGGAGCGACCCCGCCACCTCCCCGGCCAGCGCGCCCAGCTTCTCCACCGCGCGCGGCGTGAACAGTTGGGCGACAGCCCTGCGCAGCTCGGTGTGGCGCGAGGGATCGGTGAGGACCGGCATCTTGCCGGCGCCGGGGTACGGGGCGGAGTTGTCGTCCTCGCGCAGCAGCGCGCCGCGGGTGGAGGTGAAGACCTTCCAGTCGTGCATCACCTGTCTGCCGGCGTCGTACCCGACCACGGCCCAGTGCTCCGCGCCGGTCCTCGCCACCTGGTGGTGTACGGGGCCGGCCTCGCGCATGGCCCGCCACACCTCGTGGGGATTCCCCCGCGCGTACAGCGCGGGATTCAACAAGTCGACTGTCACTGACACGGACAAGGAGCCCCCTGCTTCTCGGTGGCCTGGCAGACCTCATGACCTCATGGCGGTTGACACGTGGTGCGTGAAAAGCCGTGGGGTGGCTCAACTCGGCGCGCTGAGCCGGGACTTCTCGTCCAGGGCCGCGACGAATTCGCTGAACCGGGAGTTGTCGAACAGCGTCTTCACCGGCGTCGGGGTCCCGTGCCGGTCGTTGAGCATCGCGATGATGCGCAGCGCGGCGAACGAGGTGCCGCCCGCGTCGAAGAAGTCGGTGCTGTCGTCCACCTCGGCTCCGAGCACTTCCCGCCAGATCGTGCGGACCGACGTCCGCAGTTCTTCCTCCGTCATGGGTGTTGCCTCCTCGTTGTCGTGGACACGGTCGTGGACAGGGTCGTGGACAGGAACGACACCACGCCGGTCCTGGCCGGCTCGTGGGCCGTGAGCCCGGCCCGGTCGCTGTCGGTACGCAGGGTGGTCAGCTCCCCCTCGGGGAGCCAGTCCCGGTGGTCGGGGTGGTCGCGGGAGAGAACCTGGAGCATCGGCCCGACCGGCGCCCTGGGCAGCGCGCCCCGCGCCGCCAGCAGATAGGCGAGATAGGACACATGCTGCCGGGCGAAGTGCGCGACCGGTTCGGCGATCACGTCGTCGTCCAGCCCCTGCGCCCGCAGGGCCGTCTCCGCGCGCCGTGCCAGGTCCGCGTGGACGGCCCTGAGGAACGGCCCGGGTGCGGTGGGCAGTTCACCGGCCGGCAGCGGCGGCTCGTGGCCTCCGGGCACCTGGGCGACCGCGTCGGCGTAGGCGCGGGTGACGTCGTCGTCGGTGGCCGGCATCGGGTCGAAGAGGACCAGCGGGCGCGGGTGTTCGGAGCGGCGGGCGAGGTGCACCGCGATCGCCGAGGCGGCGCAGTACGCCAGGATCGGATGGGGACCGTCGTCGAGCCGGGCCGCGTAGGCGGGGCCGGTGGTCTCGACCGGCAGCGGGTCGGTCAGCAGGGTGGCCATGTTGTCGAGCCCCAGTGCGGTGACCGGGGCCTCCGGGCGGCGCCCCGGGTAGTCCAGGACCATCAGCATGTTCCGTGTCTCCCTCACCGGGCCCGGTCGTCCGCCAGTTGTGCCGCCAGTTGTGCCACCCGGTCCGCGAAGTCCTTCAACACCGGGTGATCGATGAGGAGTTGAACGGTGATCTCCAGCCCCCATTCGCGGCGCACCGTCGCGGTCGCGAGCGCGGCCTGGAAGGAGTCGCCGCCGTCCGCGAAGAACTGGTGGTCTTCCGTGGTGACTTGGGTGCCGAGCGCGGTCGACCAGATCTCGGCGACGCGTTGCCGGTAGGTCCCGGTGGCCTCGTGGGTGGTCGGTCCGGTCGTCATCGGGCACCTCCGGTCGCAAGGGACTTCGCGACCGAGTCGCGGTCGATCTTTCCGCTCGGGGTCTGCGGCAGACCCGAGAGCACGTTCACCGACGCGGGCACCGACGCCTCCGGCAGCAGCTCGGCCAGCGCCGCGCGAAGGTCGCCGGGCTCGGTCACGTCCGGGTGCAGGGTGACGGCGGCGCGCAGCTTGCGCGAGCCGGGGACCGGCTCCAGGGCCACACAGACCGCGGTGGCGACACCGGGCAGCTTCATCAGACATGCCTCGATCTCCAGCAGGTTGACCCGGACGCCGCGGATCTTGACGTCGTAGTCCAGCCGGCTGAGGAAGTACACGAGGCCGTCCTCGACGCGTACCAGGTCGCCGGTGCGGAAGGCCACGGTGTGTCCGTGCGGCGTGCGTTCGACGGTGACGAAGCGCTCGGCGTTCAGCTCCGGCCGGCCGAGGTAGCCCAGGGAGACCGCGGCGCCGGCGACGAGCAGTTCGCCGGTGGCCGGGTCCTGTGGGTCGGTGGGGTCCACCAGCAGCTCACAGCCCGGCAGCGGGCGACCGATGGGTGCCAGCGTCGGCCAGTCGGCGGGGCCGGCGGGCAGCGTCCACGCCGTCACCACATGGGTCTCCGAGGGCCCGTAGTGGTTGCCGAGCCGGGCCTGTGGCAGGGCCTCGAACAGTGCCTTGATGGGCGGCGTGCACAGCAACTGCTCGCCCGCAGTGTTCACTTCGAGCAAGGACAGGCCCAGGTCGCCGTCCTGCCCCGCTGCCGCCACGGACAGCATGTGGAGGCCGACGTAGGGCAGGAACAGCCGCTCGATGCGCTGGTCGGCGAGCCAGGCCAGGAAGGCGAACGGGTCGCGCCGCAGCGGCTCGGGGGCGATGACCAGAGCGCCGCCGTCGCACAGGGTGCCCAGGATCTCCTGGAAACTCACGTCGAAATTCAGGGGGGCGAACTGCGCGGTCCGCAGGCCGGGCCGGACTGAGTCGCCGCGCTGCCAGGCGACCAGGTTGTCCAGACAACTGTGCTGGAGCGTCACGCCCTTGGGCTGTCCGGTCGATCCGGAGGTGTAGATGACGTACACCGGCAGGTCCGGCCGGCAGGCCACCGGCCGGAAGTCGCCGGAGCCGACCCCGGCCCCGGATTCGTCCCTGAACGGGTCCTCGATGGTGAGGGTCGCGACCTCACCGGCGAACGCCGGCCGGGGGCCGTCGTGCAGCAGCAGACTCGCGCCGCTGTCGCGCAGCATGAACGCGAGCCGGCTCACCGGATACGACGCGTCCAGCGGTACGTAGGTGGCGCCGACCGCGATGGTGGCGAGCAGCGCCGCGACGGTGCGTCCGCCGCGTCCGCCGGTCACCGCGACCCGGCTGCCGGGCTCGACGCCCCGGCGGGTGAGGTTCGTGGCGAGTTCGGCGACCCACGCCCACAGCTCCGCGTACGTCAGCCGGGTCGCCCCGTCGACCAGCGCGAGCGCGTCGGGCCGCTCGGCCACGTGCCGAGTCAGCCCGTCCAGCAGGCACCGCGGCTCCGTGGCACCGCCCCACAGCGTGGGTCGCGGTCCCGCCGTCCGCTCCCGCCCCGTTCGGTCACCGTCGTCGCCGGTGCTCGTGGCGACCCGTTCGCGGATCGCGGGATCCTTGTCCTCGGGAGCGATCCTGACTCCCGCGACATCCACGGTCTTTCCGTCCGGCAGCGCGGCTGCGGTCACGGCGGTGCTCCTCTCCAGCTCAGGTCCTTCGGACACCGCGGCGGGACGAGGCGCCATCAACTCCCGTCCGCCGCAGCCCGGTTCGTCGCGGGATCGTATCCACAGCGGCGCCGCTCGGTGAAGGTGTGCACGCCGGAGCCTGAACACCTTCGAGGGCGGGGCGGCGAGCCGTTCGGTGGCGCTGTGACCAGGCACGCGGCGCCCGATCCGGCCGCCCGGCACGAGCGTTGCCGGAACGGAGCGCGGGCCGTTACGGTCGCAGCCGTTCACCGTCAGCACGCACCCACCTACCACCCCGGGAGGCTGCCTCATGCGTTGGGGCGATGTGTACGTTCGGTCCTGTGCCATGAACCTGGGGGAACGGGAGCCGGTGGCGGGCGCGGTGGCGGCCGGCCGCTACGACCCCGCCCTGAGCGAGGCGCACGGCTACGAGTCGATCGCGGTCGCGGGCGGCGGTTGCGCCGCCGACATGGCCGTCGAGGCCGCGCGGGTCGCGCTCACCCGGTCCGCCGTCGACCCGGCCGACATCGGTGTGTTCGTCCACGCCTACGTGGACGAACAGGGCCCGAAGGGAGTCGCCGAGCCGGCCTCGTACGTCCAGGGCATGGTCCACGACGGCCGGGCCCGGGCGCTCGGGCTGCGGCAGGGCTGCAACAGCGCGCTCGCGTCGCTGGAGGTGGGCGCGATGTATGTGTCCGCCGGCGGTGCGGCCGTGCTGACCTCGGCGGACAAGTACGAGGGTGGGGGCGGGCGTTACCGCGAGGACCAGGGCGGTGTGCCCGCCGACGGCGCGACCGCCATGGTGCTGGGCCGTGGGGACGGTGTCGCGCGGCTCCTCGCCACCGAGACCGTCGGCGACGGCCGATTCAGCGCGCCGGGCGGACTCGACGCCAGCCGGTTCGAGGACCGCCAGGAGTACCGCCGGGCGCAGCGCAAGCGGGTCATGTCGATGATGCGGACGATGACCGAAGCCAGACGCGACTGTGTGCGGGGCGCGCTCGCCGACGCCGGGGTCGAGGCCGGCGACATCAGGCACTGGCTCCTGCCGTACACGGGGCGGTTCCTGGTGGACGGCGACTTCTTCGCCGAGTTCGGGATCGACGCCGCGCGCACGACCTGGGAGCTGGGGCGCACGGTCGGCCATTTCACCAGCGGCGGTGACTCGTTCGTCGGGCTCACCCATCTGCTGGAGACGGGGGCCGTCGAGGTGGGGGACCGGGTCGTCATGCTGGGCGACTCGACCGGATTCGCCTTCGGCTGCGCCGTACTGGAGATCGTGACGAAGCCCGCGTGGCAGGCCGGTCACTGAGACCGGGGCGGCCGTTGCCGCCGGGCTTCACGGAGCGCGAAGCACCCCTCGTCCGCGACAGTGCGGGCGAGGGGTGCTTCGCGAAGTAGCGCCGTCCGCCCGTAGGGCGGCGGATGTCTCGTCGGTGCGGTGCGTCGCAAGGCGGAGGACCGGCGTTGTGGACGGCCCGGCCGTACCTGGACGGCTGAAGACAACGCAGGGGCACCTCCCGTGCCCCGGGGGGGGGCTACGGGGGAGAGGTGCCGTCCGGGCGTCGCCGGTCAGGCCGGACTTCGCGGACACGCCCTGGGGGTGCTTCGTACGGTGTGCCGGTGCCGGTGCCGGTGCCGGTGCCGGTGCCCGTCCCGGTGTCATCCCGTCCGCGTCCGCTCGTGCGTGCCGAGATGGCGGGTGACCACCGCGCTCACAGCGGCCCAGTGGTCGTCGAGGTAGAAGTGCCTGCCGGCGAAGACGTGCAGGTCGAACCGGCCGGCGGTGTGACTCGCCCACGCGCGGGCGTCGTCGATCGAGACAACGGGGTCGCTGTCGCCGGTCAGGGCCACCACCGGGCACGCCACCGTGGAGTTGTCGCGGCGGTGGGACGCCAGGATCCGGTAGTCCGCGCGCAGCGCGGACAGCACCAGCTCGCGCATGTCCTCGTTGTCCAGCAGCCGTTCGTCGGTGCCGCCCAGCGTGGCGAGGTCCGTGATCATCTCCTCGTCGGTCTCCGCGCGCGTGTGGCGGGGGAGCGCGGCGCCGGGTGGCCGCGCGCCCGACGCGAACAGCGCCAGCGGTACGGCTCCCTCGGCCTCCAGCCGTCTGGCCACCTGGAACGCCAGCAGCGCGCCCATGCTGTGCCCGAACAGCACCACCGGCCTGTCCACTTCGCGGCGCACCGCGGCGAGCGCGCACTCGGTCAGCTCCTCGAAGTCGCCGGCGTACGGCTCGTTGACGCGGTCCATCCGGCCCGGATACTGCACGGCCAGCACCTCGGCCGTGGGAGCCAGCGCCTGCGCCATCGGCCGGAAGTAGTTCGCGGATCCGCCGGCGTGGGGGAGGCACACCACTTGCACCGCCGCCCCGGGCGCCGCCCGGTACCGGCGGATCCACTCACCCTGTCCCTTGGTCATGGCTCCTCGTTCGTCGTCTCACACATGGGCGGGCTGCTGCGGGACCACCGGGCCGGTGATCTTGCCGTCGGCAGCGCGCCGGACCGCGCGGATGCCGGGCACCAGCGGGGTGAGGCCGCACGGGATGACGATCATCACGGCGGCTATCAGAAGAGTCTGGGTCTGACCGGTCTGATTGGCCAGGGGGCCCACCAGGGCGAGGCCGAGCGGGGCGGCGATCGTGGAGATCAGCCAGTCGTAGGACTCGACCCGCGACATCACCTCGGCGGGGATCAACTGCTGCATCGACGCCTGCCACAGGGCGTCGAGGAACAAGGTGGCCGCGCCGCTGACGAACGCCGAGCACACCATGGCCCACAGCGGCAGCGGCACCGCGAACGCCAGCAGCGGTATCGCGGTCAGGGCCAGCGCGAGGTTGCCGACGATCAGCGGCCTGCGCGGCTCCAGCTTCAACGCGACGATTCCGCCCGTGATGGCGCCGGCCGCGAAGCCCGAGACGATGACGCCCCAGGCGGACGGTCCGCCGAGCGAATCGTTGGCTATCGCCGGGCCGAGCACGTAGTACGCCGCGATCGCCAGGTTCTGCATCATGTGCACGAGCATGTTCAGCCACAGCCACCGCCGTACGGACAGCTCGCGCCAGCCGGTGCCCAGGTCCCGCCAGAACGATTCGGGCGCGGGGATGGTACGAGGGGGCAGCCGCAGCATCGTCAGCGACACCGCGCTCACGATGAACGTGACGGCGTCCAGGGCCAGTACCAGCCCCGGCCCCCACCACGCGATCACCACACCGGCCAGCGCCGGGCTCAGCACCGTGGAGGCGCTGATGCAGAACGACATCAGCGCGTTGCCGCGCTGGAGTTGTTCCGGCGGCATGATCTCCGCCATCAGACCTCGGGAGGCGGGGCCGAAGAACGCCTGGGCGCCGCCGAACACCGCCGCGCCGGCGGCCAGATGCCACACCTGCGCGGCGTCGGACAGCAGGAGGACGGCCAGCGAGAGCTGGGCGCCCGCACGGATGAGATCGGACGTCAGCATCAGGACCTGACGGCGCATCCGGTCCGCCCACACCCCGCCGGCCAGCGTGAACAGGATCTGCGTCAGGACCTGCGCGGTCATCACGAGCCCGATGTCGGTGACCGAGCCGTCCACCGCCAGCACGGCGAAGATCAGCGCCACCTTGGTCATCCCGCCCCCGGCGGCCGACACGGCCTGCCCGGTCCACAGGATGCGGAACTCCCGCAGGGACAGCGGCGCGAGCGCTTCGGCCAGGGCGCGCCGCCTGCTGGTGCCCTTGCCCTTTCCTCGCGTCATCGGTGTGCTCCCTCGGTGTCGGTGTACTGCGGCGTCACAAGCGGATTCCTGTCTCGGGTCACGGGCGGACTGACGGGCGGACTGACTGTCGGAGCTGTCATGATCGTGATCACCCGGCCCGTTCAACCACCCCGCGCACGGACGCCTCGAGGACGGCAAGGCCCTCGGCCAGTTCCGCGTCGGAGGCCGTCAGCGGCGGCAGCAGCTTGACGACCTCGTCCCGGGGCCCGGCGGTCTCCACCAGCAGGCCGCGCGCGAAGGCGTCGTCGGCCACCGCGTCCGCACGGCCCTCGCCGACCACCAGGCCGTGGATGAGGCCGCGGCCCCGGGTGGACAGGCCCGCGCCGGGGTGGGCGTTGACGATGTCCTGAAGGGCGTTTCCTATCCACTCGCCCCTGGCGCGCGTCGACTTCTCCAGCGCGTCGTCCTGCCAGTAGGTGCGCAGCGCCGCCGTCGCGGTGACGAACGCCGGGTTCACACCGCGGAACGTGCCGCTGTGGGCGCCCGGTTGCCACACGTCCAGCTCCGGCCGGACCAGGGTGAGCGCGAGCGGCAGCCCGTATCCGCCGATCGACTTCGACAGGCAGATCAGGTCCGGCACGATGCCCGCGTCCTCGAAGCTGAAGAACGGACCGGTCCGTCCGCACCCTGCCTGGATGTCGTCGACGATCAGCAGGATCCCGTACTCCCGGCACAGCTCCGCGAGCCCCCGCAGCCACTCGGTGCTCGCCACGTTCACCCCGCCCTCGGCCTGGACGGTCTCCACGATCACCGCGGCCGGCCGGTCCAGCCCACTGCCGGGGTTGGCCAGCAGCCGCGCCAGATGCTCCGGGCGGGGGTGCCCGTCGGGGCCGTCGAACGGCACGGGGGTCGCGCCGGTGAGCGGCACGCCGGCGGCGCGGCGGTGCGCGGGATTGCCGGTGACCGCGAGCGCGCCGAGCGTCGCGCCGTGGAAGGAGTTGGTGAAGTGCACGACCTCGCCGCGGCCGGTGACCGTGCGGGCCACCTTCAGGGCCGCCTCGACGGCGTTGGCGCCGCCCGGCCCCGGAAAGATCACCTTGTGGTCCATTCCCCGTGGTCGCAGGACGACCTCGACCAGGGCCTCGAGCAGGTTGTGCCGCGCGGTGGTGAACATGTCGAGCGAGTGGGTGACGCCGTCGTTGCCGATGTAGTCCAGCAGCGCGCGCTTGAGGACGGGGTTGTTGTGCCCGTAGTTCAGCGAGCCGGCCCCGGCGAAGAAGTCGAGCCAGCGCCGGCCTTCGGCGGTGTACAGGCGGCTGCCGCTGGAACGGGAGAAGACGACCGGCCAACGCCTGCTGTAGGTCCGCACGTTCGACTCGTACTGGCTGAAGTTGCTCATGAAGCCCCTTCCCTGGGACAGGAGTAGCGCGGCCGGAGCCCGGCCTCGCTAGGAGATGTAGGAGTAGTACGAGCGAAGTCCCGGCATCAGAAGGCCGCGTGGCACACCGGCGACGACCCCGAGCGCGAACAGCAGGTTGTAGCGCAGGTTCTTCAGCGGCATGCCTTCGCGTACCGCGGCGACGCCGCGCAGCGCGCTGGCGCGGTCGTGCCAGTCGATGTTGAACGAGATCGACGCGCCGGGCGAGGTGACCTTGTGGAGGGTCCCAGGCGGCATGTAGAAGACGTCGCCCGCCTCGAGGTCGCAGGTCAGCACGGTCGCGTCGCGAAAGCGCGGATACCGCTCGAGGTCCGGCGCCTCCGGGTCGACCCCGGCCCATCGCCAGTTGTACGTGTGGCACTTGTCGCGCTCGGCGTCGGCCACCATGACGAACCGCTTGGCTCCGCGTATCTGGAAGAACAGGTTGTGCGTGAGCAGTGTGTCGAAGTGCAGCGGGGTCACCGCGCGCGCGGGTCCGACGAAGAACTGGGTGAACGCCCACCACTGATCACGGAAGAACGGCGGGAAGTAGTCGCGGGGGAACGGCTCCAGGTCGCGGCGCAGCGCGGGCACCATCGACAGCAGCGGTACGTCGTGCAGATAGCCGGGCGGATCGCCGGCGTCGTCCCCCGCGGCGACCGCGGCGTCCCACCGCGCGAGTTCGCGGGCGTAGTCGGCCAGCCGGACGGCCTCCGTGCGGCCCGCGGAGACCGTGCCGACCTTGACGCGTACCCGCTGGTCGGGTGCCACCTCGCCGAGATGGGCCGCCGACCAGGTGGACACGGCGGGCATGTGTGCCGCCGCGCCGCGCATCACCACCGGTCTGCGCCCGACGTACTCGGCGCGGAACTCCTCGGGGCTCAGCTCGGTCCGTACGTCCACAGAGACCGGTTGGGCCGTCGTTGTCACTGACATCTCCTATCGTCTTCCGCGTTCGTGGGTTCCCCGGGAGGGGCCGCTGTCCAAGTGGAGCCCGGCACCGGTCGAACAGTGGCGGTGGCCGGTTGTCGAACAGCTCATGTTCGGGCGGCGCCACTTGGACGGTCTGCGCCCGACTCGTAATCTTCCGTATTGCGGGGGCGGCGAGTTCGGCGCTTCCGCAGGGATTCGAGGATTCCCAGATCTCGCCATATGGTCAAGGGTGGTTGTGTTCAGTCGGCGGTGTTGTTCATCCGGGTTGTTCATCCGGGTGTTCCGTCGGGCTCTTGGTGTTCTTGACACTCTGAAACGACCTGACCTAGCTTGAGCCCCGCCGAACTGCCGGGACGCGGTTTCGGGACCGCTCGCAATGATTAGCGCGTCATGCCTCTCTCCAATCGGGAACGACTGTATGGAGAAACTGATCTGATGTTCGACGACGAGAATGCCGAATACCTCGTGGTGGTCAACGGCGAGGAGCAGTACTCGATTTGGCCGGCGGCCCGCGAAGTACCGGGCGGCTGGACGGCGTTGGGCGCCCCCCGCCCGCGCAAGGAATGCCTCGACCACATAGAGAGCGTATGGACCGACATGCGCCCGAAGAGTGTGCGCGAAGCCCTCGAAAATTCCGGATCACTGATCGCACAGGGAAGTCGAATGGTTCTCTCACAGCTTGTGGACGCCGATGAACTCAAGGCCATGTCTCCGGAGGAGCTGCGCAATATGCTGGCCAGCCTCGACGACGACCTGATTTACGGCGAGGACGGCGACGTCATCGAACCCAGTGTGGGTCCCGAAGTCGCCTGATCCGCTTCGGGTAACTCCTTCGCGCATGGCGCGAACGGAAATTCCGCGTTCGTTTCCCGCGGGCCGCCGGCTCGCGCTCTGCCGAGAAAAGTGAAATGACGTCTGCTGCCTCGATTTCCGTATCCGCCGTGGTCGACCATGTTTTCGCGCGATATCCGCAGGTGGGCAGGCGGGCGGGCTGTCACGAATTCGACGCCCGACTGCCCGAGGTCTCGCCCGACTCCGTGTCCGACGTGGACCGTCTGCTGACCGCGGTCCGTACCCGGCTCGACGCCCTGCCCGAGGGCGCCGACCCCGAGGTGCGGGCGGATCTCGGCACGGCGATGCGGGTGCTCACCGACGAGCGGTTCCGCATCGCCGAGCGCGGCCGGCCGCACCGCGGGCCCGACCTGTGGCTCGCCGAGACCGACGTGAACGTCTATCTGCGCAGCGAGTACGCGCCGCTGGACGAGCGCGTCGCGGCTCTGTCGCGGCACCTCGCGCAGCTCCCGGACTTCCTCGCCGCCACGGCGAAGACGTTCGGCGGCTCGCTGCCGGCGGGCGAGCGCGTCAGCGGCATCGAGAACGCCAGGGCCCGCGCGGCCTCCGTACCGAAGGTCGTCGCGCAACTCGTCGCGGTGCGGCCGGATCTCGCCGACAGTTCTCTGCCGGAACTGGCCGGCTCGGCGAGCGCGGCGTTCGCGGGCTTCGCGGACGCGGTCACGGCCACCCGGCCGGCCCGTGCGGTCCTCGGTCCCGAACTGCTCGCCGGCTACCTCGAGGCGGCCGAGGGGATCGACACACCGGTGGACGAACTGCTCGAGCGGACCGAGGCCGAGATACGGGATCTGGTGGCCCGCCTCGACGCGCTCGCCGCGCGACTGGGCACACGCGGCAGGCCGCAGACGTACGAACTGCTGAGCGCCCGGCCACCGGCCGGGTCGGTGGTCACCGCACTGTCGGAAATCATCGGGCGGCTGCGGGAGTTCTGGGCCGAGCAGGACGTCGTCACCCTCACCAGCCGCTACGGGCTCGACATCCGGCCCGCCCGCGACGCGTCGACCTCGGCGGCCGTCGTCTTCGACCACGCCGGAGCGCTCGAGACGGTGCCGCAGCCGCACGTGCTGCACGTCCCCGAGCCGGCGGACCCCGCCGCGCTGCGGGACTACCTCAACGAGCCGATGCTCGAAATGATCGCCGTCCACGAGGCCGTCCCCGGCCACTACCTGCACCACGAGGCCACACCCGAGCACGCCGGCGTGATCCGCAGATGTATGCCGTGGTTCCCCGGCACCAGCGAGGGATGGGCCCACTACACCGAGGAACTGGCGATCGAGCGCGGCCTCGCCGAGGGCCGTCCGCTCGTCGAGGTCGCCGCCCTGCGCCATGCGCTGGAGGCCGCCGCACGCCTGCTGGTGTTCCTCTCCGTCCACAGCGGACGGAGCAAGTTCGGCGCCGCCGCCGCCGAGGCCGCCACGCTGTGCGCGTGGTCGCCCGAGCGGGCCGGCCGCGAGGTGCTGGCCGTCGCCGCCTACCCGGCCGGTGCCATGTACACGCTCGGCAAACTGCACTTCCGGCGGTGGCGCGAGCTGGCCGGTGTCCGTGATTCGGCTGCCGACCTGAAGCCGTTCCATGACCGGCTGCTGCGCTGCGGCAGCGCGCCGCTGGCAACCGTATGGCGCTACTACCTCGACGGCCGGCCCGAGCCGGCCGCAACCACAACGACCAAGGAGAAACCGTGACTGAGGTGTTGGCCGAAGTGACGCCCACCGAGGAGATTCCCGCGGACTACTGGATCACCGTCCCCGGTGGCCCCTTCACCATGGGCGCCGACGAGCTGCGACCGGACGGCAAGCCGCGGGCCGCCGCGCCCCGGCACCAGGTCGACGTGGCCGAGTTCCGGATGGCCAAGTACCCCGTCACCGTCGCGGAGTTCGGCCGCTTCGTCGCGGCGACCGGCCATGTGACCAGCGCGGAGAAGAAGGGCAAGAGCTGGGTGTGGATCGGCGACCCCAGCGTCGTCATCCCCGACCAGGACTATCTGTGGAAGGAGATCGACGGCGCGACGTGGCGCACCCCGCACGGTGCGGACTCCACCCTGGAGGGCAAGGACCGCCACCCGGTCACCCACGTCAGCTCCTTCGACATCCGCGCCTACTGCGAGTGGTCCGGTACCCGGCTGCCCACCGAGGCCGAGTGGGAGAAGGCGACACGCGGCACCGACGCCCGCCCCTACGCGTGGGGCGAGGAGGAGCCCACCGCCGAGCTGTGCAACCACACCATGAACGTCGCCGACACCACCCCCGTCGACGCCTATCCGAAGAACGTCGGCCCCTACGGCCACCAGGACCTCACGGGCAACGTCTGGGAGATCACCTCCAGCGCCTTCCACCACTACCCGTACGACGAGAACAAGCCCGGCCGTGTCCTGAAGACGAAGGCGGGCTCGGTCGCGCTCGGCGTGATCCGCGGCGGCTCGTTCTACAACAACTGCGACCCCCGTGGCTGCCTGGCGTGGGTGCGGATCTACAACCTGCCCGACTACTCCTGCTACGACATGGGTTTCCGTGTTTGCGCACGTTGACCGAGGACGTACCGACGGGGAACTGCTCGACCGGGCCGGCGCACTCCTGGGCGACCTGCCCAGGACCCCGGTCGTGCGGCTGCCCCACCCGGGCATCCGGCTCTACGCCAAGATGGAGCTGGAGAACCGGACGGGGAGCGCGAAGGACCGGGCCGCGATCTGGATCCTGCGTGAGGCGATACGGCGCGGCGAGATCACCCGGGCCACCACGGTGGTCGAGTCGTCCTCCGGCAACTTCGCCCTCGCCCTCGCCTCGTTCCTGAACGAGCTGGACGTGCCGTTCGTACCGGTGCTGGACCCGAACGTGAACGCGTCCACCGAGCGGACGCTGCGGCGGCTGTGCGCGCGGGTGGAGAAGGCCACCGAGCCGGACGGCACCGGCGGCTATCTGCTGAGCCGGCTCGCGCGGGTCGCCGAGCTGCGCGCGGAACTGTCCGACGTGTACTGGCCGGACCAGTACGCCAATCCGGACGGGGCGCGCGGCCACTACGAGTTGACCGCGCGCGAACTGCTCGAGGACATCGGCCGTATCGACTACCTCTTCGTGGGGGTCGGCACCGGCGCGACGATCAACGGGCTCTCCCGCCGGATCGGCGAGGAACATCCGCAGGCCGCCGTGGTCGCCGTCGACGTCGAGGGCTCGGCGATCTTCGGCGCCCCGCCGGCCCGCCGACGCATACCGGGCATCGGCTCCAGCATCCGTCCGCCGCTCATCGACGACGCCTGGATCCGAAAAGTGGTCGTGCTGTCCGAGCGGGACGAGGTGGCCGGCTGCCGGGCCCTGCTGCGCGACCACGGGATCTACGCGGGCGGTTCCACCGGCTGCGTCTACACCGCGATCACCCGTCACTTCGACGGACACACGGGCGCCGGCCCCGAGCCGGTGGTGGCGTTCCTGTGCGCCGACAGCGGTACGCCGTACGCCGACACGGTCTACGCGGACGACTGGGTCGCCCGACACCTCACACCGGTAGCAACCGAGGGAGCATGAGCGTGACGACGAGCGTGTGGACACCGCCGCCCGCCGACGAGGCCGCGCTGACCGACTGGCTGCGCGCTCGCGATCCGGTCACCCGGGCCCCGGGGTCCGGGGGCTGGCACGTCTTCGGCTACCCGGAGGTCAAGGAGGTGCTGGCCCACCACGGCGCCTTCTCCAACGCCGTGGTGCGCCCGGTGCCCGACGACTCGCCGATGCGGCTGTACCGCACGGGCAACCTCACGTGGATGGACCCGCCCCGGCACCGCAATCTGCGGGGCCTGGTGAGCCAGGCGTTCACCCCGCGCTGGGTCGCGGGGCTCGAACCGATGATCCTCGAGACCGTCCGGACCTTCCTCGCGGAGCTGCGCGGCCGGGAAGAGGTGGACTACGTACGGGAGTTCGCCTCCCCGGTGGTCGCCACGGCCATCGCCCGGATGCTCGGCATCCCCGACAAGGGGCAGCGGCTGTTCCAGGAGTGGTCCGGCAACCTCCTGGGGCTGGCCGACCCGAGCGCCCAGGGCAACGGCCTTCAGACGGTGCTCAGGCTGACCCAGGTCGCCGAGGCGTATCTGCACCGGTTCATCGCCAGGCGGCGCGCCGCTCCCACCGACGACCTGATCAGCAAGCTCGTCGCGGCCGAGATCGACGGCGAGCGCCTGGGCGACGACGAGATAGCCGGCCTCGTCGCGCTGCTGATGTCCACCGGGCAGGCCGCCACCATCACCCTCGTGAACGCGATGATCGTCTTCGGGCGGCACCCGGAGGCGGTCGCCGAGCTGCGGGCCCGGCCCGAACTCCTCGACTCGGCCATCGACGAGGTCATGCGCTACCGCTCCGAGACCACCCGGGTGGAACGCAAGACCCTGAAGGACGTCGTGATCGGCGGACACGAGATCCCCGCCGGGCAGTCGGTGTCGGTGTGGATCGCGGCGGCCAATCGCGACCCGCGGGTCTTCGAACAGGCGCATGTCTTCGACATCGAGCGCGCCCACAACCCGCACATCGCCTTCGGCCACGGCATCCACTACTGCCTGGGCGCGCCGCTGGCCCGCCTGGAGATCCGTATCGCCTTGCGTGAACTGCTCGACTCCACCACGGACTTCGCGATCGACCCGGCCGGCACCCGACTGCTCGACCCGCGGCTGATGTTCGGCGCGAGTGAGGCGACCGTCCGGTTCACATGGAAGGAAGACCAATGACGGGGTTCGTCCCGGGCGGGCTGATCGCACGGCTCGCCGCACACGCGCAGGACTCGACGCGCAAGCCGGCGCTCTCGATCGCGCCGTTCGGCGGCGGCCCACAAGTCGACCTGACCTACGGGCAGTTGTGGGACCGGTCGACCGCCGTGGCCCGCGCCCTCGCCGAGCGGGGGGTGCGGCCCGGCGCGCGCGTGCTGCTGCTGTTCCCGACCGCGCCGGAGTTCGCCCCCGCCTTCCTCGGCTGCCTCGCCGCAGGCGTGATCGCCGTGCCCGTACCGCTGCCGACCGACGACGGGGCCCGGCGGCGGGTGCTGAACGTGGCCCGCGACTGCGACGTGTCGCTCGTCATCTCCCTGTCGTTCGTACGGGAGTTGGCCGCCGCGGGCGAGGACCCGGACCTGCGCGCGTTCGCCGAGGGACACGACTGGCTGCTCGCCGACCTGATCGAGCCCACCGCCGCCGACGACGGCGCGGGTCTGCCGCTCGCGGGCGCCGACGACGTCGCCTTCCTCCAGTACACCTCCGGCTCCACCAGCACGCCCCGCGGCGTCGTCGTCACCCACGGTGCGCTGATGCACAACGAGGCCGCCATCCAGCGGTCGTTCGGCGTCACCCCGGACTCCACGATCGTGAGCTGGCTCCCCCTCCACCACGACATGGGTCTCATCGGGGCGATGCTCCAGCCGCTGTACACCGGTGCCAAGGGCGTCATCCTCGACCCGCTGTCGTTCGTCCGGCGCCCGGTGAGCTGGCTTCGGACCATCAGCGAGGAGGGCGCCGACATCAGCGGCGGCCCCAACTTCGCCTACGACCTGTGCGTGCGCAAGGTGACCGAGGAGGAGAAGGCCGGCCTCGATCTGTCCAACTGGCGCGTGGCGTTCAACGGCGCGGCCCAGGTCTACCCCCGTACCCTGCGGGCCTTCACCGAGGCATTTCGTGCCACCGGCTTCCGGTCCGAGGCGCATCTGCCCTGCTACGGCCTCGCCGAGTCGACCCTGCTCGTCACGACCGTCGCACCCGCCGTCTCGCGGACCTTCGAGGACGGCCGGGAGCTGACCGCCTACCGACTGCCCGACCACGCCGACGTACGGGTGGTCGAGCGTGAAGGCGACGGCGGACTCGGCACGGAACTCGACGGTGGACTCGACTCGGAACTCGGCGACGGGCAGGTCGGCGAGATCGCCGTCGCCAGCGGCAGCAACGGCGCCGGCTACTGGGGCGGGCAGCGGTTCGGGACCTTCCTGCGCACCGGCGACCTCGGCTTCCGCGACGGCGACGAACTGTTCGTGGTGGGCCGCGCCAAGGACCTCATCGTCCAGCGTGGCCGCAACATCTACCCCGAGGACCTGGAGGCCGACGCCGGCACCTGCCATCCGCAGGTCAGGCCCGGCCGGTGCGCCGTCTTCGGCGTCGAGCACGACCACGACGAAGCGGTCGTGGTGTGCCAGGAGGTGGCCGCGCACACGCCGCCCGAGCGCTACGCCGAGATCGCCGTACGGGTACGGGCCACGCTCTCGCGGGTCCACGGTGTCACCGCCCGCACCGTCCTGATCGTGCCGCCCGGCACCCTCACCAAGACCTCCAGCGGCAAGATCCAGCGTTTCGCGGCCCGCCGCCGCCACCTCGACGGCGACCTGCCCGTCCTGCTGGACGACACCCTCGGCGAGCACAGCGGGCACACCTCCTCGCTCACGGACCTGCTGACGGACCATTCCCTGACGGACGCGCTGCGCCTGCACATCGCCGCCCTGCTCGGGCTGCCCGAGCCACCGCCGGCCGACGCCTCACTCGCCGCCCTCGGCGCCGACTCGCTGACGGCGGTGCGACTGCACCACCACCTGGAGGAGGCGGTCGGGAGCGAACTGGCGCCCACCGCGGCCCTGCGGGCGGAGTCGATCGCCGAGCTGGCCGCCGCCGCGACCACGGCCGCCACGACCGCCACGGCCGCCACGACCGCCACGGCCGCCGCGACCGCGCCGGCCGCTCCCGCCGCCCCGGCGGACGGCTACGTCCTCAACCCCGCCCAGCGCGCCCTGTGGTTCCTGCACCGTGCCGCGCCGGACAGCGGCGACTACAACGTGACCCGCGCGTTCCGGGTCACCGGGACCGTCGACCCCGACGCCTTCCGCACCGCCCTGGCGGCCGTCGCCGCCCGCCACCCGAGCCTGCGCGTGGCGATCACCACGCGCGACGGCGCCCCGCACGCCGAGGTGTGCGACACCACCGCCCCCGACGTCGAGGTCAGCGACGGGCGCGACGGGACCGCCGAGCGGGAGGCCGCCTGGTACCGCGACTTCGCGACCCGCCCGTTCGACCTCGGCTCCGGTACACCGCTGCGGGCCGCCCTGCTGCGCCGGGGGTCCGACTGGCTGTTCGCGCTGTCGCTGCATCACCTCGTGTGCGACGTGTCGTCCGTCGCGATCGTCATGGCCGACCTGGCCGCCGAACTGCGCGGCGAGCGCCCCGCGCCCCGCCCCGTACCCGCCCCGGCCGCACCCCGCGACCACGCCGGCTTCTGGCAGGCACGACTCGACGGCGAACTGCCCACCCTCGCCCTTCCCGACCTGGGCCTCGGTCGGCCCGCTGCCACGACAGCCCGCGAGTCCCTGGCCTTCCAGGTGCCCGGCGCCCCACTGGCCGCGTACGCCCGCGAGCACGGGCTGACCCTGCACAACCTGCTGCTCGCCGCCTACCAGACGCTGTTGCACCGGCTGTCGGGCCAGTCGGATCTGATCGTCGGCGTACCCACCGCAGGCCGTACGGAACGATCCCTGGCCGAATGGGTCGGCTACCTCGTCAACGTGGTGCCGGTGCGCTCCGCCTACCGCCCCGAGACACCGTTCGCCGACTTCGCCGCCGCCACCCACCGCGACGTCCTCGACGTGCTCGACCACGCGGACACACCGCTGTCCGACATCGTGCGCCTGGTCAACCCCGACCGCGACAGCGCGACGGCCACCATCTTCCAGGCCATGTTCACCTGCTACACGGCGTCCCTGCCCGGCGCGGCCGGCATCGTGACCGGGGACGAGCACGCCGAACTGGCGGCCGGTGACGTCACCCTGCACGGTCACCCGGTCCCCGACCACACCACACAGTCCGACCTCGGCCTGAACGTGGCGGTCCGCGCCGACGTGCTGGACTTCCAGCTCCAGTACGACCAGGCCACGGTCTCGCGCGACCAGGCCGAGCTGGTGGCCCGGACCCTGCCGGTGCTGCTCGCCGGGATCGGTGCCGGGGCGAGCCCGCCGCCGCTGCTGACCGAGGACGAGGCCGCCGCGCTGGTCGCCCGGGGGACCGGCCCCGACGTGCCGCGCCCGGGTAACTACCTCGATTCGTTCGAGAGTTGGGTCGACCGCGCCCCCGACAGCGTCGCCGTCGACGACGGCCGGGTCCGGCTGACCTACGCGGAGCTGGACGCCCGCGCCAACCACGTGGCCGGCCGGCTGCGGGCGGCCGGCGTGGCCACGGACGGCACCGTCGTGATGAGCGCGGACCGGTCCGCCGACTACCTGGTGGCGCTGGTGGGCCTGCACAAGGCCGACGGCGCCTACGTGCCCGTCAGCCCCCGCGAGGCGCCCCGGCGCGCCGAGGCGATGGTCGACGCGGTCGAGCCGGCCGCGATCATCGCCGGCCCCTCGGGCCGCCATCTGTTCGGCGACCGCGAGGTGTTCGACCTCGCCGAGCTGGTCTCGGGGGGCACCGACGCCCGGCCGCCACGGCTCGGCCACGACCACGCCACCTCGACCATCATCCACACCTCCGGCTCCACCGGTGTCCCCAAGGCCGCCGTCTCCACCAACTACGGCGTCACGAACCACATGTGGCAGTTGGCCGAGCACTTCGGGCTCACCGAGCACGACTGCGTGGCCCAGACCGCCCCGGTCTCCTTCGACATCTCCGTATGGCAGCTCCTGACCCCGCTGATGACCGGCGGCCGGGTGCGGATCGTGCCCGAGCCGGACTCGCAGTCGCCCGCGAGCCTGCTGACGGCCGTCGTGGACGGCGGCGTGACCATGCTGGAGCTGGTGCCGTCCAACATCATGGCGCTGCTCGACGCCGGGCTCGCCGCGACCCCGGGCGCGCTGCGGGTGATGCTCTCCACGGGCGAGACCCTGACCCACGACGTACTGCGGCGCTGGGTACGGGAGTTGCCCGGCATCCCCGTCCACAACGCCTACGGTCCGGCGGAGTGCACCGACGACGTCACCGCCGGGCTCTGCGCGGCCGGCCCCGACGCACCGATGACCACGGCGGTCGGCCGCCCGCTCGCCAACACCACCGTGCACGTCCTGGACGAGCACCTGCGGCCGGTGCCGACCGGTGTGGTCGGTCTGCTGCACGTCGGCGGCGGCGCGGTCGGCCGCGGCTACCGGGGCAACCCGAGGCGGACCGCCGAGATGTTCGTACCGGACCCGTACGCGGCCACCCCCGGCGGGCGGCTCTACCGCACCGGCGATCTCGGCCGCGTCAACGCCGATGGCGACCTGGAGTTCCTGGGGCGTGCCGACACCCAGATCAAGATCCGCGGCCAGCGGATCGAGGTCGGCGAGGTCGAGGCCGCGCTGCGCCGGTGCCCCGGCGTTGTCGAGGCCGCGGTGAAGGTCCACCACGGGCCGGCGGGCGCCTCGCTCGTCGGATACGTGTCCCGGCCCGGCGGCCCGTCCGGCCCGGCGGGAGTGCTCGGCCTGGACGAGGACGAGCGGTTCCGCGCCGTACTCGCCGATCTGCTGCCCCGGCACATGATCCCGACGATCATCGCCGAACTCGGCCTGCTGCCCCGGTCCAAGAACGGCAAGGTGGACTACCGGTCGCTGTCGTTCACGGCACCGGCGGCCACCCGTGCCACGGCCGAGCTGGACGACCCGCTCGCCGCCACCGTCCGGACCCTGTGGGCGGACCTGCTGGAGCTGGACACGGTCGGCCAGGACGACAGCTTCTTCCAGCTCGGCGGCCACTCCCTGCTCGCCCTCGCCATGATCGACCGGGTCAACGCGCTGCTCGGCGTACGCCTCGTGGTCGACACCGTGTTCGCCAACCCGAGGCTGGGCGATTTCGTCGCCGCCGTGCGCGTGGCCGATCCGGCGACCCCCGGCAGGGTGGCGGACCGGACCCCCTCGGACCCGACCCGGCCGGTCCCCGCCAGCGCCGCCCAGCACCGCTTCTGGTTCCTGCGCGAGATGGACCCGCACTCCCCGACGTACAACATGCCCGGGGTGCTGCGCCTGCGCGGCGACCTGGACGAGGAGGCGCTGGAGGCGGCGCTGCGCGCGACCCTGGCCGCGCACCCCGTACTGCTCGCCCGGTTCGCCACCGAGGGCGGCGAACTGACCTGGACCGCAGGCCCGGTCGAGGAGTTCGATCTCGCCCGACTGGACCTGCGTGGCCCGGTGGCCGAGCTGGGCGACGCGGTCTTCGACCGACTGGTGGAGGACGAGGCGGCGGTCGTCGCCGACCTGCGCCGGGAGCTGCCGCTGCGCGCGCTGCTCGCCCGGCTCGGGGAACAGGAGTGGGGCCTGTTCATCAACATCGACCACATTGTGTGTGACGGCTGGTCGGTGTCGGTGTTCCTGAGCGAGCTGGCCGACCGCTACAACGGGCGGACGCCCCCGGCGGACGGCTACGGATTCGCGGACTACTGCGAGGACGAACGGGCCTGGTGGGAGCGGCGCGACCGGGGTGAGACGGCGGCGCTGTGGCGGGACGTGGCGGGCCGCCCGGCGCGGCGGTCCCCGCTGCCGGACCGGGCCGTAACGTCCGTGCCGTCCATGCCGTCCATGCCGTCCGCGCCGGGCGCGCAGGTGCCGGGCGGGCAGGTGTCGGCCCGGCACACCGACACCTACGACCCCGGCCTCGCCGAGGCGGTGCGCGACCTCGCCGTCCGTACCGGCACCACCCCCTACATGGTGTTCGCGACCGCGCTGGCCGCGCTCACCCACAGCGGGGCGGCCGAGCGCGAGCAGATCATGCTCGGCACGCTGATCGCCCAGCGCGACCGGCCCGAGTGGCGGCGGGTCGTCGGCCCGCTGCTCAACGTCTCGGTGCTGGCCGTGGACCTGTCCCCGGCCGACTCGCCGGCCGACGCGCTGGCCGCCGTCCGGGCCGGTGCGCTGCGGGCCTACCGGTCCGCGAACGTGCCCTTCCAGGAGCTGGCGCCGCTGCTCACCCCGGCCCTCGACGGGGACGGATCGCCGTTCGACGTGATGCTCGTGATGCAGCCGCCCTCCCGGCCCGTCGAACTGACCGGTCTCGACGTGCGGACGACCGACCTGGACACCGCGGTCGCCCCCTACCCGCTGCTGGTCGACATCGAGGAGCGGGACGGCGGTTACGAGGTGGCCTACCGCTACCAGGCCGCCCGGTTCGACGCGGCGGGTGTGGCGGAGCTGGCCCGTCGTATGCGCGCCACGGTGCGCGCGCTGGCGGGTGCCGACGCGGTGTCCGGTGCCGCGTCACTGGCCGAACTGCTTCCCGTGAGCGACCTGGTGGAGAGGACCTGACATGCCCGAACCCGAACCGATCGTGAGCCCCCTGCTGGCCCGATTCGCCGCGTACCGGCGGGAGCACCCCGACGCGCCCGCCGTCGTCTCCGACGACGTCACCCACGGGTACGCGGAACTGGACGCGCTGGCCCGCCGTCACGCCGCGGAGCTGCGGGCGGCCGGCGTCGGCCGGGAGACCGTGGTGGCACTGGTCGCGGACCGGGGCCCCGGCTACGTCGCCATGGTGCTCGGTGTGCTGCTCGCCGAGGCGGCCTTCCTGCCGGTGGAGCCGGGCGTGCCGGAGCGGCGCGCCCGCCGGATGTGCGCCGACGCCGATGTACGGGCCCTGCTCGTCGAGCCGGGGCACCAGGAGTTCGCCGCCCGGGTGGTGGCCGGTCTCGACCCGGCGCCGAGCGTGCTCGTCGCCGCTCAGGAGCCGGGGAGGCCGGAGCCGGTTGCGGACGCGGACGCGGTTGCGGACGCGGTGCCGGACCGGCCGCGCGACGGCCTCGCGTATGTGATCTTCACGTCCGGGTCCACCGGCACACCCAAGGGCGCGATGGTCGCCGACGTCGGCATGGACAACCACATGGCGGCCAAGATCGCGGACCTGGGACTGGGACCCGCCGACGTCATCGGCCTCACCGCCCCGCTGTCCTTCGACATCTCCGTGTGGCAGACCCTCACCGCGCTCGCCACCGGTGCCCGCACCGCCGTGGCATCCACCCGCAACATCTCCGAGCCCGCGGAACTCGTGGCGTGGGTCCGCCGGCACCGGGTGAGCGTGCTGGAGATCGTCCCGTCCTTCCTCGCCGTGCTCACCGCGCAGCTCGACGACGACCTGCGGGCCGGCCTGTCGTCGCTGCGCTACCTCGTCGCCACCGGGGAGGCGCTGCCCGGCGCGGTCGCCACACGCTGGTACGAGCACTGCCCGGACATCCCGATCGTCAACGCCTACGGCCCGACCGAGTGCTCCGACGACGTCACCCACCACGTGGTGACCGCCGCCGAGAGCGCCGGGCGGCCCTGGCCCTCCATCGGCCGCGAGATCATCAACACCCGCCTGTACGTGGTGGACGCGCGGGGCCGCGAGGTCGCGGCCGGCACCGAGGGCGAACTGCTGGTCGGCGGCACCGGCGTCGGCCGGGGCTATATCGGCGACCCCGTGCGTACCGCCCTCACCTTCGTCCCCGACGCCCTGTCCGGCACGCCCGGCGCCCGGCTCTACCGCACGGCGGACCGGGTGAGCCGCGCCCCCGACGGGACCATCGACTTCCACGGCCGCCGCGACCGCCAGGTCAAGATCCGCGGTCACCGGGTCGAACTGGGCGACGTCGAGGCCGAGTTGCTGCGGGTGCCCCAAGTCCGCTCGGCCGCCTGCGTGTTCACCGGCGGCAGGCTGCGGGCGTTCGTGACCCTCGACCGGCCGGCCGACGTGGCCGCCGCCGTACGCGCCGACGCCCCGCACTACCTCGTCCCGCACGAGGTGACCGTGCTCGACCGACTGCCCGTCAACACCTCGGGAAAGACCGACCACCGGGCCCTGGAGGCCCTGTGCGCCGAGGACACGCCCACGGCCGAGGACACGCCCACGGCTCCCGCCGTGGCCACCGCCCCGGCCGCCGCCCCGGCCGCCGACCTCGACGCGGTGCGCGCCCTGGTCACCGAGACCCTTGGCGTGAGCGTCATCGGCCCGGACGACGACTTCTTCACCGCGGGCGGCGACTCGCTGCTCGCGATGACCCTGGTCGCCGCCGCCCGTACCCGGTTCGGCGCGCAGGGCACGTCCCTGCGGGCGTTCTTGTCCCGGCCGACGCCGCGAGGTCTCCTCGCCGCGATCGAGGCCGCGGAACCGGTGGCCACCCCGGAGGAACCGCGCACGCTGGGCGCCTTGTCGTCCGGGCAGGAGCGGCTGTGGTTCTTCGAACAACTGCACCGCCGCAAGGCGCCCAATCTGCTGATCCTCTCGCTCGACCTGTACGGCCCCCTGCGCGAGGACGCGCTGCGGCACGCGCTGGCGGCGGTCGTCGCCCGGCACGAGCCGCTGCGCACCGTCTTCACCCAGGAGCGCGGCGTCCCGAAGGCCGTCGTACGGCCCACCGCCGAGATCACCCTGGAGACAGGCACCTCCGGCGAGTTCGGGATCTCGGCCCGTATCCCCGAACCGCCGCTCGCCAAGGCCCGGTTGGAGCGGGTCGGCGACGAGCACCACGTGCTCACCCTCGCCCTGCACCACCTGGTCGCCGACGGCTGGTCCCTGGAAGTGCTCAAACGCGACATCGCCGAGCACTACGAAAAGGCGCTGGCCGGCGACACCGAGGTGACGCCGCCCCGCACCTCGTTCTCCCACTACGTGGCCGCCGAACGGGCATGGCTGGCGGGCCCGGACGCCGAGGAGTGCACCCGGTACTGGACGGAGCAGTTGGCCGGTACACCGGGCGCGATCGACCTGCCGCTCGACCGGCCCCGGCCGGCCCGCCCGGCCTTCGTGACCGATCACGTGGTCACCCTGCTCACGGCCGAGGAGACCAAGACCCTCGCCGCGACGGCCCGCGCCCGTGGCGCCACCCCGTTCATGGCGGTGCTCGCCGCCTCGTACGCCGTACTGCGGGATGTGACCGCGACCACCGACCTGGTGCTCGGCATCGACTCGGTGAACCGCTCGTGGCCCGGCAGCGAGGAACTGCTCGGCACGTTCGTCAACCAACTGCCCGTACGGCTCGCGCCCGGCGCCGCACCGTCCTTCGGTGACCTGCTCGACCTGACCCGGCGCCAGGTGCTCGGCGCCCAGGAACACGACCGGCTCCCGTTCCACAAGATCGTCGCGGCGGTGAACCCGCCGCGCCGGGCGGGGCGGTTCCCGCTGTTCCAGGTCAAGGTCACCCACCAGGGCGCGTGGCGGACCGCGACGCGGCTCGGGGACCTGCGGGCCGTGCCGCGCGAGCTGGCGGACCCCGTGATGGACCTGGACCTGATGATCGACGTCTCCGGCGAGGGCGACCAACTGCGCCTGGAGGTCCTGTTCTGGCCGGAGACGTTCGACAACGCGACCGTCGCGGCCTGGGCGCGGGCGCTGGCCGGTGTGCTGCGCGCCGGCGCGGCCGACCCCGACGCGGTACCGACTTTCGGCGAGAGGTGATGAAGGTGGTGAAGGCGGTGAAGGCGGTGATGAAGGTGTCGACACAGGATCAGGTCGCCGAGGTCTGGCGTGAACTGCTGGAGCTGGACACGGTGGCGGTCGACCAGGACTTCTTCGAGCTGGGCGGCCACTCGATGCTGGCCGTGCAGGTGCTCTACCGGCTCTCCGAGGTGACCGGCGTCGAACTGGCGCTGGAGGACTTCTTCGAGCTGGGCACGGTCGAGGAGGTCGCCGAGGAGCTGGACCGCCTGCGGGCCGACAGCGCCGCCGTACCGGTTTTCGAGGGAGAGCTGTGAGCGCGCTGGAGGTGCTGCGCCGCCTGGACGATCTCGGCGTGGCCCTGACCCTGACCGACGGACGGCTCCGCTACCGGGGCCGGGGCGAGGAGCTGCCGCCCGAGCTGCTGACGGAGATGAAGCGGCACCGCGCCGACCTCGTTGGCCTGGTCGGCCGGCGCTCCGGACTGACCTGGCCGCCGCCGCCCGCGCCCGCGACCGCCGAAGGGGACACCGGGCCGCTGACCGCCGCCCAGCGCTCGCTCTGGGCCACCTCGTACTTCGCCGACGACGGCACCTACAACCTGTGCGGGGCGCTGCGCATGCGCGGTCCGCTCGACCGGGACGCGTTCGTCACGGCGCTGCGGGATCTGCACGAGCGGCACCCGTCGCTGCGCACCGTCTTCCCGGTGACGGACGGCGAGCCCCGGCAGCGGATCCTGCCCTCGGTCGAACCCCCGCTGACGCAGGGCGAGATGGCCGACCTGGACGCCTGCCTGGCCGAGTGCGCGCGCCTCACCGATCTGCCGCTGTCCCTGGACACGGCCCCGCCGGTGCTGATGCGGCTGTTCCGGCTCGCGCCGCAGGACCACGTCTTCTTCTTCGTACTGCACCATGTGATCGCCGACGGTTCGTCGTTCGGCCCGCTCCTGGACGATCTGGCGCGCTGCTACGGCAGCCGGGTCACCGGGCAGCCGCCGCCGCCCCTCGGCGCCGCCGTGCCCGTGGTCGACTACGCCCGCTGGGAGGCCGAGCGGATCGCCCACGCCGATCTCGCCGGGGCCCGCCGGTACTGGCAGGAGCGGTTCGACGACGCCTCGCTCGGCGCGCTCGCGCTGCCCCCGCCGCTCGACGGCGCGGACGGCGAGCGCGGCCACGCCCACCGCGTGGTCATGCCCGCCGACACCACCGCCGCCGTGCGGCGGATCGCCGAGCAGACACGCGCGAGCGTCTTCACCGTGGTCTCCACCGCCGTCGCGGTCGCGCTGTCCCGCTACACCGGGCGCCAGGACCTGGTGGTGGGCATGCCGGTCTCCCGCCGCGACCGCACCGGCCTGGAACGGGTCGTCGGCCTGCTGCTCGACATGGTGCCGCTGCGGCTCGACGCCGGCCCCGCCCCCTTCACCGAGCTGGTGCGCCGGACCCGTTCGGCGGTCCTCGGCGCCGTACGCCACGCGCCCGTGCCCGAGGACGTCGCCGCCGCCCGCGCGGCGTTCAACGTCATCGTCACCGACCTCGGGGCCACCCTGCCCGCGCCCGAATTCCCGGGGCTGGCGATCGAACACGTCGAGGTGGCGCAGACCGGCGCGAAGTACGACCTGAACTTCCTGCTCCGCGACGAGGGCGACACGCTCGCCCTGTACGTCGAGGCCGACCACCGGGCGGTGACCGGCCAGGACGTCGAGGCCGTCGCGGGCACCGTCCTGGCCGTGCTGACGGCCGCCGGCGCCGACCCGGCCGCCCCGGTCACGGCGCTCGCCACCGGAGCGTTCGGGGTGCCCGCCCCCGGCGCGATCGCCGCGCCCGACCGGATTCCGCGCGCCGACGAGTCGCTGACCGGGCGGCTGGCGGCGATGGCACGTACCCGCCCGGCGGCGGTCGCCGTCACCGCGCCCGAAGGTGCCCTGTCCTACGCGGAGTTGTGGGCGCGGATCGAGGCGACCGCGGGGGCCCTGCGCGCCCGTGGGATCGGCGCCGGGGACGTCGTGGCCGTCTCCCTGCCCCGCGGCCTCGATCTCGTCGTCGCCGTCATCGGTGTGATGGCCTCGGGCGGGGCGAGCCTGGTGCTGCACGAGTCCTGGCCTACGGCGCGCGTGAGCGACATCCTCACCGACTCCGGCGCCCGGCTCACCATCACCGAGGACGACACGGTGCCGGGGGAGCGGGCCACTCTCGCCGAGCTGGCGCACGGCCCGGACAGGGCGCCGCTCGCCCACGTGCCCGCGCACGCCGCCGCCTATGTGATCTACACGTCCGGCTCCACCGGCCGGCCCAAGGGCGTACGCGTCACCCACCACAACGTACTGAGCCTGCTCGACGCGACCGCAGACGGCTACGGCCTCGGCCCCGACGACGTGTGGACCCTCTTCCACGCCTGCTCGTTCGACGTGTCCATGTACGAGATGTTCGGCTGCCTCGTGCACGGCGGCAAGCTCGTCGTGGTGGACCGGCTGACCACCTGGGAGCCGGAGGAGTTCGCCGAACTGTGCGCCCGCGAGCGGGTGACCGTGCTCAGCCAGACCCCGTCCGCGCTGACCGTGATGCTGCCCGCGCTCGCCGCGCGCCCCGACGCCACGGAGCACATCCGGTACGTGCTGTTCGCGGGCGAGGCACTGGACCGCCGGCTGGTCGAGCGCTGGTACGACGAGATCGGCGGACGGACCCAGCTCGTCAACATGTACGGCATCACCGAGACGACCGTGCACGCCTCATGGCGCCGGCTGCGGCCCGAGGACACCCGTACCGCCGAGTCCGACATCGGCACCCCGCTGCCCGGTACCGCGCTGCACGTGCTGCACGACGACGGCACCCCGGTCACCGACCGCTGCGTCGGCGAGATCTACGTCGGCGGCCCACAGGTCAGCGACGGCTACCTCGGCCGGCCCCGGGAAACCGCGCTCCGCTTCCTTCCGGACCCCTTCAGCCAGGTGCCGGGTGCCCGTATGTACCGCTCCGGCGACCTCGCCCGGCGCAACGGCACCACCCTGGCCTACCTCGGCCGCCGCGACCAGCAGGTGCAGGTCAACGGCTTCCGGGTGGAGCTGGCCGAGATCGAGGCGGCGCTCTCCGCACGGCCGGGCGTCGCCGCGGCCGGTGCGGCCGTCACGACGGACAGCAGCGGCGCGCACCTGGTGGCCGTCGTCGTCGCCGAGGCCGGTGCCACGCCCGAGCCGGAGAACCTGCTGGCGGCGGTGCGCTCGACGCTGCCCCGCTACATGGTGCCGCGCACCCTCGCGGTGGTCGCCGAACTGCCGCTGACCAACAACGGAAAGCTCGACCGCGCGGCCGTGGTCGCCGCCACAGCCCCCAGGGACACGGCAGTTGGGAAAGCACCTGCCGCGCGCGGTGACGCGCCGTCAGGCCGGCGCGACGCCCTGCTCCTCGAGGTGTTCCGTGACGTGCTCGCGGACCCCACCGCACACACCGGCACCGACTTCTTCGACGCCGGCGGAGACTCCATGCGCGCGATCCGCCTGGTGAGTCTCGCCAAGGACCGCGGCCTGGGCCTGACCGTACGGGACGTGTACGCCGCACCCACGGTCGCCGCCCTCGCGCCCCGCGCGAGCGAGGTCGGGGCCGGGCGCGCCGTCCGCGCGCCGTTCGCGGGGCTCCCGGCGGGCGTCGTCCTCCCGCCGGACGTCGTGGACGCCTACCCGATGACCGCCCTCCAGTCCGGGATGATGTACCACCAGGAGATGGCGCCCGACGCCCGCGTCTACCACATCATGCTCAGCTACCGGGTACGCGGCGTGCTGGACCCGGTCGCGTTCCGTACCGCCGCTCAGGCCGTCACGGACGCCCACCCGGTGCTGCGCACCAGCTTCGACCTCGCCAACGAGTGCGGCCCGGTGCAGCGGGTGCACACCGCTGTCACGGTGCCCTTCACATTCGAGGACCTGACCGGCCTCGACACCGAGGCCCGGGAAGCACGGATCAAGCAGGTGGTGGCGCGCGAGACCGCCGAGGACTTCGACCTGTCCCGGCCCGGCCCGTTCCGGCTCGTGGCGCTCAACACGTCAACGACCGAATACCAGTTGATATTCACCCACCACCACGCCATCCTCGACGGCTGGTCGGTGAACCTGTTCTTCGAGGACCTGCACGCCCGCTACCGCGAACTGCTCGACACGGGTACGGCGACGCCGAGGCCGAGCCCGCGAACCACCTTCGGCGATTACGTGGCGCTGGAGCGGGCGGCGCTCGCCGAGGAGGACAGGCGGACGTTCTGGGCCGGGCGCACCTCGGGCCCGGCGCGCCTGGTCGCCCCCGAGCGGTCGGGCGAGCCCGTGATGCGGCAGTTCCATGTGGACCTCACGGGCCGACTGGACGGCCTGCGGGCCGTCGCCGCCCGACTGGGCGTGCCGGTGAAGGCGCTGCTGTGCGCCGCGCATCTGCGGGTGATGTCCTGGCTGACCGGCTCCGACGACGTCGCCACCAGCATGGTGTTCGCGTGCCGCCCTGAGGACTCCGACGCCGACCGCGTACTCGGGCTGTTCCTCAACCAGTTGCCCCTGCGGGTGGCCCTGGGCGAGCGGTCGTGGGCGGACCTCGCGGTGCGGGTGCACGAGGAGGAACAGGAGATGATGCGGCACCGCTGGTACCCGTACGCGGCGATCCAGGCCGGACACGGCGCGGCACCGCTGTTCGACTCCGGCTTCAACTTCACGGACTACCACAACACCCGCCGGATGGTCGGCGCCGGCGGCCTGGAGCTGCTGGACGCACAGGAGTTGGAGTCCACCCACTACGCCTACAGCTCCGCCTTCACCGTCGACGTCCGCACCCATGAGCTGCGGCTGCTGATGGAGTACGACGCCGGGGCGCTGCCGCGGAGCACGATGGCCCTGGCGGCGCAGGTGCACCGCGCGGCGCTCGCCGCGATCGTGGAGGACGCCGGGCGGTCGTTGCGGGACACCCCGCTGCCCGGCATGGCCGACCTGGCCCGGCTACTGGCGTCCGAAGGGTCCGAGGGGTCCGTGGCTACGGGGAGCACGACGGCGGAGGCTCCGGTTCCAGCCCCGGCGCCTGTTGCGGAGCCGGCCGACGCACCGCTCGAGGAGAGCGTCCGCGAGGTGTGGGCCGAGGTTCTGGGCACCACGGACATCGACGCCGCGACACCGTTCTTCGACGCGGGCGGCGACTCGCTCACCGCCATGCAGGTCGTCAGCCGCCTCCGGGCCCGCCACGGCGCCCTGTCGATGCGCACCTTCATGTCACGGCCCACGATCGCGGGTCTGGCGAACGCGCTGCGCTCCCCCGCCGCGCAGACGCAGGCACAGGCACAGGCTCCTGCTCCCGTCCCGGACACGTCCGGGACGGCGGCCCGCCACCCGCTGTCCCGCGCGCAACGCCAGATGTGGGACATCGCCGGCCGGCTCCCCGGCATCGGCCTGTTCGGCATGGCGGGCGCACTGCGCGCAGACGGCCCGCTCGACCTCACCGTCCTGGAGCGGACCTTCGCCGAGCTGGCGGCCCGGCACGAGGCGCTGCGCACCCGGTTCGAGACCGTGGGCGACGAACCCGTCCAGGTGGTCGAACCGCACGTCGCGGTCCGCGTCGACGTCAAGGACCTCTCGGCCCACGAGCAACCGGCCCGCCGGTGCGAGCAGTTGATGGCCGCCGCCGCGCGGGAGGCGCTGCCGCTCGACCAAGCGCCGCTCATGCGCGTCGTCGTGTACCGGCTCGCCACCGACCAGCACGTGATCTTCCTCAACATCCATCACATCGTGTGTGACGGCGGGTCGTTGACGCTGCTGCTGTCCGACGCCGGCCGGATCTACCGCGAGATCGCCGTCGACGGCGCACCCGCGCCCCGGCCAATCCCGCGCGGCAGCGGCTGGCTCGCCGAGGACCGGGCCGCGTGGCTGACCACCGGAGAGGCGGCACGGCAGCGGGAGTACTGGATCGGGCAGCTCACCCCGCCGTGGCCCGCGCTCGCCGACACCCCCGGCAGCCGCTTCGCCGAGCTGGGCACGGCGTCGTTCGCGCAACGGCTGAGGTCGAGGACGACCAGGGTGACACTGTCGGCCGACGACACACGCGCGGTCCGCGAAGCGGCGCGTAAGCGCGGCATGACCGAATTCATGCTCGTGCTCGGCGCGTACGCGGCGACCCTGCGGGCGTGGAGCGGCCAGGACGACATCCGTGTCGCCACCATGCTCGCCAACCGCGTCGAGCCGGGTCTGGACGAGGTGGTGGGGCTCGTCGCCAACACCGTCGTGCTGCGCATGCGCCTGGGCGACACCGACCCGGTCGCGATCAGCCGGCAGGCCCGCGAGGTCTGCGTCGCCGCGTTCGAGAACCAGGAGCTGCCCTTCGAGGACGTGCTCGCCGAGACCCGCGACCGGCACCCGGACCCTGATACGGGCCCCGTGTTCGAGGCGATGCTCGTCGCCCAGCAGGAGACCGCCACCGTGACTCTCGACGACGGCCTCGTGTTCGCGCCGTACCGGTCCGAACGCGACGTGCTCGGTGCCCAAGTCGTGGCCACCGCCTGCGACTTCGTCCTCGGCGTCGCACCGACCGGCGGCGAGCTGCTGTTCGAGCTGCGCCACAAGCCCGCGACGACGTCGATGGAGCTGGCCACCGAACTGCTCACCGCGATCACGACCGCCGTACGGACCACCGCCTCGGCCCTCCTGGAGACCTCGTGACGACGTGCCCGGCGCACCGTCCGCGCCTGCGCCGCCTGTTGCTGCTGCCCACGGTCCGGGCGGTGAGCGGCGCGGGCGCGGCCACCGTACTGCTCGCGGGTGCCGCGCTCGCGTGGCCGTGGCTGTCGGCGGCCGTACTGCTCGCGGGCGCGGCCGGGATCGCCGGCTATGCGCACCGCAACTGTGGCCGGGTCGCAGTTGAGCGACGGATGGTGCGGGCCCTGCGGGAGTCGGCGCCACGCTGCCCCGGCGACATCGAGGTGCCCACGCTGACCGCGCCGGTACGCGCCGAGTGCGGCGGCGACGGCGTCACCCGGATCACGGCGGGGAGCTACCACGACGCGGTCCGCGCGCTCGGCTACACCATGGGGCGTGACCGGGGCTTCCAGATGGACCTCGTACGCCGCACCGGAAGGGGCAGGGTCGCGGAGGTATGGGGACGTACCGCCGTGCCGTTGGACACCGCGTACCGCCACCTCCAGCTCGCCGCCGCGGCCGAAGCCGCCGCCGAGCGGCTGGCCGCACCGGAGCGGGAGCTGCTGACCGCGTTCGCCGAAGGGGTCAACGCCGCTTTCGAACGCGAGACCCCGTTCGAGTGCCGGTTCCTGTCCTACCGGCCGAAGCCGTGGCGGGTGGCGGACAGCGTGCTCACCGCGCTCGTGCTGTCCCACTCGCTGTCATGGAACGAGGAGGCCAAGCGGGCGGAGTCGGTCATGCGCCGCGCGCTGCCCGGACCCGTCGCCGATTTCCTCCTGCCCGGCGGCGCCACGTCCCCGCCCGCCGGCCTGGCGCGCCATCGCGGCGAGGAGGGGTCCGCCGACCTCGTCGCCCTCGACGGCGCCGTGCCGGGCTCCAACTGCTGGATCGCCACGGGTGACGAGCCGTTGCTCGCCTGCGATCTGCACCTGGCGTTCGGTGTGCCCAACGTCCTGTACGAGATCGACCTCGCGTGGCCCGGCACCCGGCTGCGCGGACTGGCGAGCCCCGGCCTTCCGGTCGCCCTGACCGGCACCAACGGGCGGATCGTCTGGGGGGTCACCAACCTCACCGCCGATGTGCTCGACCTCGTCCCCGCCGGTACGGACTCGCTGCGCACCAGGACGGAACAGATCCGCGTCCGTGGCGGCGCGCCGGTCACCGTGGAGATCACGACGGACGGCACGATGCCGGTCTCGCGGACCTCGCTGTGCGGCGAGAAGATCGCCGTTCGCTGGACGGGGCACGACCCCCGCACCGCGGACCTGCGATTCCACCGCCTCGCCCACGCCCACGACGTCGACGAGGCCGTCGCGGTCCTCGACGGCGCACACGGTGTCGCCCTCAACGTCCTGGTCGCCGACCGGGAGCGGATGGCACATCTGGCGACCGGTCTGCTGCCCCGCCGTCCGGCCGGTACCCCGCGCACCGAACCCGCCGACGGCCACCTCACCGGACCCGAACGCCCCCGGTCCGTGGACCCCGCCGACCGCGTCCTCGTCTCCGCCAACGACGCGGCCCTGCCCGAGGACGAGTTCCGGATCGGCCTCGACCTCGACCCGGGCCACCGGGCCCGCCGCATCCGCGACGTCCTCGGCGCGGCCCGGCGGCACCACGCGGCCGGCATGCGCGCGCTCCAGCACGACATCGCCGCCGACCTCTATCTGCCCTACCGGGACCTCGCGGTGGCCGCGCTGCCGCCGGGCGACCCCACCCGGTCCCTGCTGGCGGAGTGGGACGGCACCGCCGCGACCGAGTCCCGCGCCTTCGGTGTCCTCGTACGGCTGCGCAATGTCCTGGCCCGGCGTGTCCTCGCGCCGTACGTCGCGGTGTGCCGCGAGTACGAACCCGCGTTCCGCTTCCCGTTCCGCGATCTCGACCGCCCGCTGCTCGCGATCCTCCACGCCCGCGACTGTGCGCTGCTGCCCGCCGGGACCACCGACGCCGACGCCTTCATCGCCGAGTGCGTCGCGGCGGCGGTACGTGAACGCCCCCGCAAATGGGGCCACTTGAACCGGGTGGGCCTGCGGCATCCGCTCGGCGCTCTCGTGCCGTGGGCGGACGCCGTCCTCGGCATCCGGCCGCGCTCACAAGCCGGGATGCTGCACAGCGTGCGTACCGCCGTGCCGGGATTCGGCGCGGCCGGCCGGGTCGTGGCCACGGTGGACGCCCTCGTCACCGCCGAGCTGCCGGCCGGCCAGTCCGGGCACCCGCTGAGCCCGCACTACGCGGACCGGCACGCCCGCTGGGCGAGCCTGGCCCCGGCGCGGCAGCGGGCGCGACGGTCCAACTGCGGCCATGTGCTGCGGCCTTCGGCGGACCGCTGACATGCCCCGTGTCGACGCAGGGGGACGGCGGCTCGTGACGAGCGAGCCGCCCCCGGCTCAGCGCACCGCCCGCTCCGGCTCCGCGTCCGCCGGGACGTCCGCCACCTCGCCGAAGTCGCGGCGGATCTCGGCGAGCAGCGCCTGCGGTGCGGAAAGGAACTCGAAGTGTCCGCCCGGCAGTTCGACGGACCGGCAGTCGGCGGAGGTGTCCTGCCAGCCGCCCATGAGCTTCGCCGGGATCTCGGTGTCCTCGGACCAGCCGATCGCCGTGATACCGGAGGCGACCGTGACGCGGCCGGGGGCGTACCGCCTGTTCGCCTCGAGGTCGTTGACGAGGACATCGAGGCCCATCTCCATGAGCGGTCCGCCCGGCTCGCCGCCGAGCCTGGTGATGATGTGTCCCAGCTCGGTGCGCAGCCCGTCCCGGTCCAGCTCGAACAGCCGGCTGTACGGCCCGTCGTGCGGCGCCACCTGCCCCGAGACGAAGACCCGCTCGGGCAACGGCAGCCCGGCCGCGGCGAGTTGCCGGGTCACCTCGATGCCGGGAAGCGCCCCACCGCAGTGCCCGAAGAACGCGAACGGCCGGTCCAGATGCGGCCGCAGGTACTCGACAAGCTCCCGCGCCATGTTCTCGTACGTCCCGTAGTGCGGTTCGGCGATCCGGTTCTGCCGGGCGGGCGGCTGGATCAGGCAGACGTCGATCGCACCGATACGGCGCGGCCACGCCTGGTACATCGAGGCGCCGCACCCCGAGTAGGGGAACAGGAAGAGGCGGGCCGGCGCGTCCGGGTCCGGGCGGCGCAGGAGCCAGCGCGGCGGCTTCTTGGGACGGGGCTGTGGTGAGTTCATGCGGGCGACCGTAGAGGAGGCCGTCCGAGCCCTTCAAGGATGTGCAATTCCCCTGTTTCACAACGAGAAAGGACCTGACCCATGCAGGCCCAGCCCCAACCGATGCGGTATCTCGACCGTGCGACCGTCGCGTCGCTGTGCGCGCGGCTCGACCCGCTCGACGCGGTCACCGAGGCGTTGCTCGCCGTACGCGAGAACCGGTCCGGAGTGGCGACCGAGGCCGCCCTGCGGTGGACCGCGCCCGACGGATCCGCGGCCCGCAGCCTCGTCCTGCCCGCCTGGCACGACGGCGCGTACGGCTGCAAGATCATCAACGCCAGTCTGGGCAACGTGGAGCGCGGTCTGCCCCGTGCCGCCGGCCTGATCCTGCTGTACGACAGCGAAACGGCCGAACCGGTCTGCCTCATGGAGGGCGCGCAGATCAGCGCCCTGCGTACGGCGGCGGTCTCCGTGGCGGCGCTGCGCGCGGTCCGTCCGCTGCACACGGTGGACCGGGTGGCCCTGCTGGGGTGCGGTGTCCAGGCCCGTACCCATCTGAGGCTGCTGGCGGCCCACGGCGCGGTGAAGTCGGTGATCGTCCACGACCTGTCGCCGTCCCGGTCCGTGGCCTTCGCCGACGAGTTGCGCGCCGAACTGCCGCGGATCGACGTCGAGATCGCTGCCGACGCCGAGTCGGCGGTACGGGCGGCCCCGGTCACGGTGGCCGCCACGACGACCACGACCGCGTACGTACCGCTGGCCTGGCTGCCGGAGGGTTCCGTCTTCCTCAACGTGTCCCTGGACGACGCCGCCGAGGACGTACTCCTGGGCGCCGAGCACCTGTTCGTCGACGACTGGCACCTCGTCAGCGAGGACGACACCCGGCTCCTGGGGCGCCTCGCGCGGGCCGGCCGTGCCACCGCGCCGGGCACCGTGGTCGCGGGAGCCCGGCAGGTGGACGCGGACCTCGCCACGCTCCTGTCAGGCGCCTATCCGCGCCCGATCACCTCCACCGACCGTACGGTGATCAACCCGTTCGGCATGGGCGTCCACGACGTGGCCCTCGCGGCCCGCGTCCACGCCATGGCCCGCGACGAGGACGCCGGCGTGTTCCTGCCCCGCTGAGCCGAGCTGAGCCGACCTGACCTGACCTGACGGGGATCGGGGCGGTCAACTCGCCGTCTCCGTACGCCGGTCGGCGTTCAATCGGCGTCGATTGACCCGCCCCTGTGGCCGGGACATGATCTGTTCCCCGGCGGTGCCGTGCACCGCCCTCCCCAGTCCGCTGCGTGGTCCACGGCGTATCGCCGTGCCCCCGGACAGCGCCAAGTGACCGATCGACACACAGTGAGGTGGAGACACGTGGGCGACGACCTGTCCGACGACTTCCGCGCGGTGCGTGATGTGGCGGATGCCTACGTCACGGGGCTCGCCGGGGTGGACCCCGGCATCGCCACGTATCTGGGTCTGCCGGTGGCGCGCGACGAGATGCCGGACCTGTCGCCCGAGGGCCGCGACCGGGCGGACGACCTGTCCCGCGCGACGCTCCTCGACCTGGACCGGGCCGAGCGGGCGACGGCGGGCCCCCTGGCCGCCGAGGAGCGCCGCTGCGGGCGGCTGCTGCGCGAGCGGCTGGGCGCCGACCTGGCCATCAGCACCGACGACGAGTACCTGCGTGAGATCGTCAACGTCTACGGCCTGCAACAACGCGTCCAGGACATCTTCCAGTTGATGCCCACGCGCACCGCGGACGACTGGACGGCGGTCGCACGGCGGATGAGCCGTGTATCCGGCACGCTCGACGGCCTCCGGGCATCCCTCACCCGCGGACTCGACAAGGGCCAGTTCGTCGCGGCGCCGCGACAGGCCCACGTCATCGCCGACCAGCTCGACACGTGGGTCCGCGACGGCGACGGCCGGGGCTGGTACGCCGGATTCTGCGCGGACGCCGACGTACCGGCGGCGCTGCGGTCCGAACTGGACGCGTCGGCGGCCCTGGCCACCGCCGCGCTGGCCGGGACGCGGGACTGGCTGCGCGCCGACTACCTCCCCCGCGTCCAGGACCGGCCCGACGGCGTGGGCGCCGACCGCTACCGCACCTGGGCCCGGTTCTGGACCGGCGCCGAACTCGACCTGACCGAGACGTACGCGTGGGCCTGGGGGGAGTACCGCAGAATCCTCGCCGAGATGCGCACCGAGGCGCGCTCCGTGCTGCCCGGTGCCACGCCGCGCGAGGCGATGCACCACCTCGACCTGCACGGCGAGGCGGTGGACGGTACGGAGGCGGTCCGGCTGCGCCTTCAGAGCTGGATGGACGAAGCGCTCGACGCGCTCGACGGCACGTACTTCGAAGTGGCGCCGCCCGTACGGGTGGTGGAATCCGCGATCGCACCCGCGGGCACCGGCTCGGCCGCGTACTACACCCCGCCCAGCGTGGACTTCACGCGCCCCGGCCGCACCTGGCTGCCCACCCAGGGCCGCACCCGGTTCCCCCTGTGGAGCCTGCGCAGCGTCTGGTTCCACGAGGGCGTGCCGGGCCACCACCTGCAACTCGCCCAGTGGAGACACCTCAGCGACGAGTTGTCGACGTACCAGGCCGGCCTCGGGGCCATCGACGCGTGCACCGAGGGCTGGGCCATGTACGCGGAGCGGCTGATGGACGAGCTGGGCCATCTGCGTACCCCCGGCGAACGCCTCGGCTTCCTCGACTGGCAGATGCTGCGCGCCGTACGGGTCCTGGTCGACATCGGCGTACACCTGGCCCTCGACCTCCCGGACGATGCCCCGCTGGGCGCGGGCCGGACCTGGACCCCCGCGCTCGCCAAGGAGTTCCTGGCCGCACACAGCGGGCAGTCGGCCGAGTACGTGGACAGCGAGATCGGCCGCTATCTCGGCCTGCCCGGCCAGGCGATCTCCTACAAGTTGGGGGAGCGGGCCTGGCTGGAGGGACGGGCGGCGGCCGAGGCGGCGCACGCGGGGCGCGGGGGGCGGCTGGACCTGAAGTCCTGGCACACGGCCGCACTCGCGCTCGGCCCGCTCGGTCTTGACGATCTTCACGACGAACTGGCCGGGTTGTAGCCGGCGTTGGGGGAGGCCCCGCCGCGCCGAAGCGCCACCACGCAGATCACCAGACCCCACGGCAGCACCGGGACGGAAGGGAAGCACTCGTGAGCAACGAGCCGGCGCAGGCGCAAGGCGGGTCGCCGCTGTGAAGGGCGCCCGATTCACGACCCTCGCCATCAGCGGCGCCTACGACCACACGGAGGCGGACCGGCACCTCGGTTCGCTGAGCGAGCCGGCCCATCTGGCGACCGCGCAGAGCTTCCCGTCGATGGACGCCATGCTCGCGGCCACCGCGGAGGACGGCGACGGCTGGGTGTACGCGCGACGGGGCAACCCGACGGTCCGTCTCCTGGAGCGGACCGTGGCGGCGCTGGAGGGGTACGGGGTGGACGCCGAGGTCAGCGCCACCCTCACCGCGACCGGGATGGGCGCGATCACCCTGGCCACGACGGGGCTGCTGTCCACGGCCGCCGGGCCGGCGCCCAACATCGTCGCCTCGCCGCAGTGTTACGGCTCCACCACGATGGTCTTCGACAAGCGGTACGGGCAGGAACGCGGCGTCGACGTACGGTGGGTCGGCGACCCGCTGTCGGTCGACGCCTGGGCCCGCCGCATCGACGGCGGGACCCGGTTCCTGTACGCGGAGGTCCCGTCGAACCCGACGGTGCAGCTCGTGGACATCCCGGCGCTGTCGGCGCTGGCCCGCCAGGCGCGGATCCCGCTCATCGTCGACGCGACGCTCGCGACGCCCGCACTGCTGCGCCCGCTGGCCCTCGGCGCGGACGTGGTGGTGCACTCGCTCACCAAGGCGGCCGGCGCCAGCGGCCGGAGCATGGGCGGAGCGGTGATCGCCCGGCACGACCTGGGGCTGCGGGGGCAGCCCGCGGAGCTGTCGGCCGACTACGCCGGCCATCTGCGCCGTGGTCCCCTGCGGGACATGGGCGCGGTCATCAGCCCGTTCAACGCGTGGACGATCCTCGCGGACATCCGGGAGGTACGCGGCCGGGTGGACACCATGTCCCGTACCGCGCACGAAGTGGCCCGGCACCTCGCCGAACACAGCGGTGTCACCGAGGTGTTCTACCCGGGACTGGAGAGCCACCGCTCGCACCACATCGCCCGGCGGGACATGTGGCTGGTCGACAGCGAGCTGGACGGGGGCGAGGCGCAGAACCGATTCGGCTTCCTGGTCTGCTTCCGCCCGGCCGGCGGTGTCCGTGCCGCGTACGAGGCCATGGACCGCCTCGGGCTCGTCTGGCGGGCGAACAACCTCGGCCAGGTCAGGAGCACGGCGACGATTCCCGGCGCCACCACGCACAAGCAGGCCGCGGACGCCGACCCCGGCCGGGCCCCGGTGCCGCCGGACATGATCCGGCTGAGCGTCGGAATCGAGCACGTGGACGACATCATCTCGGATCTCGACCAGGCGCTGCGGACGCGGTGAGAGTCCCGACGCGCGCCGCCAGGTCAGTCAGCAGGAGCAGGAGGAGGAGACAGTGGAATGGCAAACCGCGCTGACCCGCGTGTACGACACCCGGTTGGCGCTGATATCGCCCCCGCGCACCGGGTCGACCGCCGTGGCCCGGTTGTTGTGGCAGCACCCCCGCGTGACACACCACTGTCACGAGCCGTTCGAGGCCTGCTACTGGGATGACCAGGGACCGGAATCGGTCGAAGGCGTCCTGCGTGAGCCCATGGTGGTCGCGTCGGGCGAGCGGGTCGCGCTGGACGGCGTGGAGCCGGGCAGCGGCCTGCTGATGAAAGAGATGAGCTTCCAGCTCGGCGAGGCACAGTTCACCCAGCTCGTCGGGCTCGCCACGGCGCCGCCGGTCTTCGTCATCTGCGACCCCCGGCTGTCGACCACCTCCCGGCTGCGCATCGTGCGCGAGCTGAACGGGGCGACGACCTTCCCGCCCTTCGAGAGCGGATGGCGGTCGCTGCGCGAGCAGTTGGAGCTGTGCCGGGCGCGGAAGACCCCGTACGTACTGGTCGACTCCGACGACATGCGGGCCGATCCGGCCGGTGTCACCGCCGCCCTGATGGCGGCGCTCGGACTGCCGCCGGTCGACGGACTGGAGAACTGGTCCCCCCGGCCGGGCCTGCGACTGGTCTCGCCCCAGGTGGGCGCGCTGATGGGGGACGCCCGCACGGCGGACGACCCCTTCTACCGCAAGGTCCTGGGCAGCAGCGGCATCCAGCCCAGGAGCGAGATCAGTTGGGAGCGGGAGGAAGCCGCGATCGCCGCCGCCGGCCTCGCGGGCGACGTGGCGAAGTGGCGGCGCTGGTACGAGGAGATGCGGACGGACCCGGCCCTGATCACCGGCCGGCACACAGAACGGGAGAACAATGCTCACGCGGGATGACATACACCGAGGTGCCGCATGATCGACCGACCCGACGTCCAGGCGACCGCGCCGGCCCGCGAACCCGTCGATGAACCCGTCGATGAACAACCCGTCGATGAACAACCCGTCGATGTGCTCGGCGTCGGGTTCGGACCCGCGAACCTGTCGCTCGCCATCGCGCTCCAGGAGGACCTGCCCCAGGCGGGCGCCTTCTTCCTGGAGGCCGCACCCGACCCGGTGTGGCAGGGGGGACTCCTGCTGGACGGCTCCAACATGCAGAATCACCCCAACCGCGACCTCGTCACCCTGCGCAATCCGCGCAGCCGCTACAGCTTCCTCAACTACCTCTTCGAAGAGGGCAGGCTCATCGAGCACCTGAACCTGCCCCTGGAGTTCCCGCTGCGCAAGGAGTACGCGCGCTACATCGACTGGGCCACCCGGCAGTTCCAGCCACAGGTGGCGTTCGGGGCGCGGGCGACGGACATCGCCGTCGCCGAGAGCGACGGCACCCCTGAGTACGTGGTGACCTGCGCGGACGGCTCACGGCAGCGGGCCCGCTCACTGGTGGTGGGCACCGGGCGTACGCCGTTCGTTCCCGAACCGTTCGCCGGCCTCGACACCCCCCGGGTCTGCCATCTGACCCGGTATCTGCCCACCGTGAGGGAGTTGGCCGACAAGCCCCCGCGGTCGATCGCCGTCATCGGCGGCAGCCAGAGCGCCGTCGAGATCATCCTCGATCTCGCGCACCGCTTTCCGCAGGCGCGCGTCGTCAACTACGTACGGAAGTTCGGGCTGCGCCTCAAGGACACCAGCCCGTTCAGCGAAGAGGGCTTCTACCCCGCGTTCACGGACTACTACTACCGGGCGAGCCGGGCGAGCAAGAACGAGCTGGACGCGTACATGCGCCCCACCAACTACTCATCCACCGACGCCGACGTCCTGCACCACCTGTACGCGCTGATGTACGAGCAGCGCCTGGACGGCGATCAGCGGATATTCGTCCGTGGCAACAGCGAGGTACGGCACGCGGAACCGGACGGCACGGGCGTGCGCCTGGAGGTGGAGGAAGTCCACACCAAGGACGTGTCGACGGACCAGGTGGACCTGGTGATCCTCGCGACCGGGTTCCGTGACCTGGGACCGGGGCAGGGCCAGGAGGCGTACCCGGCGCTGCTGTCGGGGGTGATCGACCGCTTCGAGTTCGACGGCGACGGCTACTTGGCCGTCGACCCCGACTACCAGGTGCGGCCCCGTACCGGGGGCACACCACCGCTGTTCCTCAACGGGCTGTGCGAGTCGAGCCACGGCATCGGCGACGCGGGATCGTTCAGCCTGCTGTCGCTGCGTGCCGCGACGATTCTGGACGGCCTGCGCAAGCAGGGGGTCGTGTGACTACGGCGAGCCGGTTGTGCCCGGCGCGGGAAGGAGTAAGTTCGGTGACTCAGACGACGATTGACGACTGGCGGACCGTGACCATCACTGATCTCTTCGAGGAGCAGGTGCGCCGTCGCCCCGACGCGACCGCGCTGCGCTTCGACGGTGTCGACATGAGCTACGCGGAGCTGGACCGCCGGGCCGACGAGCTGGCCCGGCACCTGCGCGCGCTCGGGGTCGGCACGGAGAGCGTGGTCGGCCTGTTCGTCGAGCGCTCCTTCGAGATGATCGTCGCGCTCGTCGGCATCCTGAAGGCGGGCGGCGCGTATCTGCCCGTGCACCAGAACGAACCCCCCGAGCGGTTCCGCTACATGCTGGAGCAGGCCGGGGCCCGCGTCCTGCTGACCCACGACCGGCTGAGCGAGAGGGTGCCCGAGATCGACGGCACCGTCGTCAACCTCGACCACCCGTGGCGTACGGCCCCCGTCGCGGGGCCGATCGAGCCCGGCACAGGGCCGGACAACCTGGCCTACGTCTGCTACACCTCCGGCTCCACCGGCATGCCCAAGGGCGTCGCCGTACGCCACCGAGGCGTGGTCCGTCTGGTGCAGTCCGGCGACTACGCCTCACTGACCGAGGCCGAGACCTTCCTGCAATTCTGCTCGCTGCGCTTCGACCCCTCCGCCTTCGAGATCTGGGGATCGCTGCTCAACGGGGCCAAGCTGGTCATCTATCCGCCGGGCACGGTGGCGATGCACGAACTGGCCGCGTTCCTGGAGAAGGAACGGATCACCACGCTGTGGCTGACCACCGGCCTGTTCCACCGCCTGGTGGACGACCATCTCGACAGCATGGCCGGCCTGCGCCAGATGCTCGGCGGCGGTGAGCCGCTGTCCCCCCTGCATATGAACACGCTGCACCGGGCCTACCCGGACCTGCTGATCGTCAACGGCTACGGCCCCACCGAGGACACCTGCTTCACCTCCTGCCACGTCATCACGGACGTGATCGGCGACAGCGTCCCGATCGGCCGCGCGGTCACCGACACCCGCCTGTACGTCCTGGACGACAACCTGGAGCCCGTCCCCGAAGGGGAGTGGGGCCTGCTGTACACCAGCGGCAGCGGTGTGGCCCGCGGCTACGTGGGGCGCCCGGCGCTCACCGCCGAGCGGTTCGTGCCCGACCCGTTCGTCCCCGGCGAGCGGATGTACAGCATCGGCGACGTGGTGCGGCTCGACGCCGAGGGCGCTCTGGAGTTCCGTGGCCGCGCCGACGACCAGGTCAAGGTAGACGGCTACCGGATCGAGCCCGGCGAGATCGCGGCCGCCCTGTCCGGTCTGCCGGATCTGAAGGAAGCCGTCGTGCTGGCCCGCGAGGACGTCATGCCCGGACGCAAGGTCCTGGTGGCGTACGTCGTGCCGAACGGCCCCGCCGAAGGTCTCGTACCGAGGCTGCGCCTGGCCCTGCACCACCGGCTGCCCCGGTACATGCATCCCTCCGTCATCATCGTCATGGACGAGTTCCCGCTGACGCTGGGTTCCAAGACCGACCGGCGGGCCCTGCCGGCCCCCACGCATCTGCCGCGCACGGCGGACGTGCCCTACGTGGCCGCGCGCACCCCCCTCGAGGCACTGCTGGCGGACCTGCTGGCGGACGCGCTCGCCCTCCAGGAGATCGGCATCGACGACGAGTTCTTCGAGATCGGCGGCAACTCGCTGATGGCCATGGATCTCCTCGCCCGCATCCGGACCGTGCTCCAGGTGGATCTGCCGGCGGCCGAGTTCTTCGAGGCCGCCACCGTCGCCGGACTGGCGGAGCTGGTCGAGCGTCACTCCCCAAACCTGCCGTCCTTCGGCGAAACGGGCGCCCCGGCGTCCCCGGAAACGGCGCGGCGGCCGGTGCCCGCGCGGATGGGTGGGCAACTTGGCTGATATGAGGTCCTTCCGGGACGCGGTCATGGCATGGGCGGCGGGTGACTCCAGTGATCTGGCGTACGAGCTGGCCACGAAGCTGTCCGTCGAGGGCGCCGTCCTGGTCGAGGGTCCGAGCGACGCCGCCGCGGTCGAGGCGCTGGCGGAGGGCTACGGCCGTGACCTCGCGGCGGAGGCCGTCTGCGTCCTGGGGATGGGCGGCGCCATGAACGTGGCCCGCTTCGTCGACCTGCTCGGGCCGGGCGGCCTGGACCTGCGGCTGACCGGCCTGTGCGACCAGCGCGAACGCGGCTACTACGAGCGGGCCTTCGCGCGGGCCGGGCTGCCGCCGCACCACTTCGTGTGTGACGCGGACCTGGAGGACGAGCTGATCCGCGCCCTGGGCCCGGAACGGGTGACCGAGCTGATCCAGGAGCAGGGCGATCTGCGCCCGCTACAGATCTTTCTGGCCCAGCCCGCGCAGCGGGGCCGCACTCCGCAGCAGCAGTTGCAGCGGTTTCTCGGCACCAAGAAGGGCCGCAAGATCCACTACGGCCGGGTGCTGGTCGACGCGCTCCCGCACGAAGCCGTCCCGCCGCCGCTGGCGGACCTGCTCGACTTCATCTGACCCGGCCTAGGCCGTGTTTTGGAAGTAGCGACGTCCGCCCGGAGGGCGGGCCCTGCGGCGTCCGGTGCGTGCGATCGCAAGGCGGAGGATCGCTCTCGTACTGGGCGTACTTGGGCGACTCCGACAACGCGGCGAGTGCGCGTGCCGGGCGTCGCGGGGCAGGCGGGACTTCTAAAACACGGCCTAGCTCTTGGCGGTGTCGGCGACGAGGGTGATGAGCGCGTCGGCGGCCGGGGCGGAGGAGGCCGGGTTCTGGCCGGTGATGAGCAGGCCGTCCGTGCGGACGTACGGTTCCCAGGTGCCCGCCTTGGCGTAGTCGGCGCCGAGCCTGATGAGTTCGTCCTCGACGAGGAAGGGGACCACCTCCGTCAGCTCGACGGCGGCTTCCTCCTCGTTGGTGAAGCCGGTGACCCTGCGGCCCCGGACCAGGGGCGTGCCGTCGGCGGCGGTGGCGTGGCGCAGGACGCCGGGCGCGTGGCAGACCAGGGCGAGGGGCTTGCCCGCGCGCAGGGTGCTCTCGATGAGCCGGACGGAGTGCGGGTCCTCGGCGAGGTCCCACAGCGGACCGTGGCCGCCGGGGTAGAAGACGGTGTCGAAGTCGTCGGCGGAGACGGTGTCGAGGCGGACGGTGCGCTCCAGCGCGGCCGTGGCGCCGGGGTCGGACTCGAAGCGGCGGGTGTCGTCGGTCCGGAAGCCGGGCTCGTTGCTCTTGGGATCCAGCGGGGGGCGTCCGCCCTTGGGCGAGGCGAGGACGATCTCGGCGCCGGCGTCCTTGAAGCGGTAGTAGGGGGCGGCCAGTTCCTCCAGCCAGAAGCCGGTCTTGCGGCCGGTGCCGCCGAGCTGGTCGTGCGAGGTGAGGACGATGAGGACCTTCATGATGTCTCTCCCAAGTGATCTGGTGGACCGGTCGTCTCGCTCGTGACAAGTCGAGGCAAGGCAAGGCAAGGCAAGGCGAGGCGAGGCGAGACGACCGACGCGGGCTGTTACAGGTGCAGAAGGCGGCGGGTGACCGCCGTCGTGGTGTCGAGGGGGCCGACGTCCCGGTGGATCTTGGCCATCACGCTGGCTCCGAGCCACATGTTGTACAGGACCTCCGCGGTGTCGCGGGCGTCGCCGTCGACGCTCAGCGAACCGTCCTCCACACCGGCGGTGATGGTCCGTTCCAGACGGTCGACTATGGCGGTGGTGCCCTCCTTCAGCGCCAGCCGCATGGTCTCCGACAGGTCGGAGACCTCCGCGCCGAGCTTGACGGCCAGACACCTGCCCTGGCACCCGTCCACGCTCTGCGTCTCGCGCCAGTTCCGCCAGTAGTTCATCAGCCGCTGCGCCGAGGTCAGGCCCGGCTGGGCGAGGACACGGTCCATGTCGGCGAGGTAGTCGGTGAAGTAGGACCGCATCATCGCCTCACCGAAGGCGTCCTTGGAACCGAAGTAGTGGTAGAAGGACCCCTTCGGCACACCGGCCTCGGTGAGGACTTCGTTGATGCCCACGGCGGCGAATCCCTTGTGGGACATGATCCGCTGAGCGGCGTCGAGAATGCTGCGGCGGGTGTCGCCGTGGATGGCTGGCATGTTCTTCACCGTACCGCTGAATAGACCAGTCGTCTAACAGTGTCCATGCGTGACCACCCGCCGCCTCCGCCGTCGCGGGTCAGCGGCCGAGGAATTCCAGCAGCACTTCGTTGACCTCGGCGGTGTGGGTGGTGAGCAGTCCGTGCGGGGCGCCCTCGATCTCGACGTACCGGGCGGCGGGGAGCGCCTTGGCGAAGCGGCGTCCGGTGGCGTCGATGGGCAGGGTGCGATCGGCGGTGCCGTGCACGATCAGGGTGGGGACGTCGATGCGGGGGATGTCGGGGCGGAAGTCGGTGGGCCAGGTCAGGGGTGCGGCGGCGGAGGCGATGGGGCCGGCGCCGGCCGCGACGTTCCAGGCGTTGCGGAGGGCTTCCTCGCTCACCCGGGTGCCGAGGTTGTCGTCGAGGTTGAAGAAGTCGCTGTAGAAGCCGGTGAAGAAGGCGTAGCGGTCCTTCTTCACCGTCTCGGAGATGCCCTGGAAGAAGGAGAGCGGTGCGGCGCCGTCGGGGTTGTCGTCGGTGATGGCCAGGTACGGCTCCAGGGAGGCAAGGAACGCGGCCTTGGCGACGCGGTCGGAGCCGTGGACCGACAGATAGCGCGCGACCTCGCCGGTGCCCATCGAGAAGCCGACCAGGACCGCCTCGCGCAGGTCCAGGGTCTCCATCACGGTGTTCAGGTCGGCCGCGAAGGTGTCGTAGTCGTAACCGGTCGCCGGCTGGCTGGACTTGCCGAAGCCGCGCCGGTCGTAGGTGATGACCCGGTAGCCGGCGTCGAGCAGCGCCGGCGCCTGTCCCTCCCAGGAGTTGCCGTCCAGCGGGTAGCCGTGGATGAGCACGACCGGCTGCCCGGTCCCCTTGTCCTCGTAGTGCAGCTCGATGTCCGTGCTGTTCTCGGTGCCGACCTTGATGCGTCCCATGATGCGTGTCCCTTCCGGGAGTTCGATGTGCGCCGTGTTCCGACACCGATGACTATACGACCGGTCTACTCCGTCGTCAACGGGTCCGCGCCGAGCCCCCGTCCACGCCCAGCCCGTCGCGCGGCGGGCGCCGTACCCGATCCGTAGGATGCGCCTCATGCCGGAAGCCCCGCCCCACCCCGAGCCGTTCACCGCGCGGACCGATCCCGACGTGCTCGAAGACCTCCGCGCGCGGCTGCGCGCGACGCGCTGGCCGGATGTGCCGCAGGGCGCCGGGTGGTCGCTCGGGACCGATCTCGCCTACCACCGCGAGCTGGTCGACCACTGGGCGAACGGCTTCGACTGGCCGGCCCAGGAGGCCGCCCTCGCCCGGCTTCCCCGCTTCCGCGTCGCGCTCGGCGGCCTCGGTCTCGGTCTCGGTCCCGGCCTCGGTCTCGGCCTCGGGATCCACTTCGTCCACGCGCGGGCCGTCGCACCCACCGGGTCCGTGCTGCCGCTGGTGCTCAGCCACGGCTGGCCGGACTCGTTCTGGCGCTACTCGAAGGTCGTCCCGCTGCTCACCGACCCCGGCGCGCACGGCGCCGACCCGGCGGACGCGTTCGACGTGGTCGTGCCGGACATGCCGGGTTACGGATACTCCGACCGCCCCACCGGCCCGCCCCTCAACTCCATCGACGTCGCCGGTCTCTGGGCCGAGCTGATGGGACTGCTCGGCTACGCCCGGTTCGGCGCGGCGGGCGGGGACATCGGCAGCCATGTGAGCCGCTATCTCGCCCTCGACCATCCCGACCGGGTCGTGGCCGTCCACCGTACCGACGCGGGCGTGCCCCTGTTCACCGGCGATCCGGCGGACCTCGCGCCCGAGGAACGCGCCTGGCTGGAGTCGGTCGCGGCATGGGGCGCGAGCGAGGGCGCGTACGGCGCCATGCACCGTACGAAGCCGCAGACCGCCGCCTTCGGGCTCACCGACTCACCGGCCGGGCTCGCCGCGTGGATCGTGGAGAAGATGCGGTCGTGGAGCGACTGCGACGGCGACATCGAGCGGAGCTTCACGAAGGACGAGATCCTGACGAACGTCATGCTCTACTGGCTCACCGGGACCATCGGATCGTCGATGCGCATGTACGGCGCGAACGCCGCGATCCCGCCCGCGCAGCTCACCCGCCGGGTCGAAGTGCCGTCCGGCTTCTCGATCTTCGCCGGCGACGTCGTCCGCCCGCCGCGCGCGTGGCTCGAACGCACGGCGAACGTCGTCCGCGCGACGGAGCCCGCGCGCGGCGGCCACTTCGCGGCGTTCGAGGAGCCCGAGCTGTACGCGGACGAACTGCGCGCGTTCTTCCGCCCCTACCGGGCGCCGTCGCTGGGCTGAGCCCTGTCCGGCTCGATCTCCCCGGCGAAGACGATGACCTGGTCGATCAGGCTGCGCCGCAGATGGACCACGTCCGTCCCCGCCAGACGCGGGCCGCCGTCCGGCGTGGTGAACACCCACTGGTACCGGGCCCACTCACCCGGCATGTCCACCGCCGAACAGCGCACCATCGAGCCGGTCCCCGCCGGATGCCGCCGGATGTCCAGCACGAACCGCTCGACCGCCTCGACTCCCTCACTGCGGCCCAGCGGCCCCCAGAAGACCACGTCCGAGGTCAGGGCCTGGGAGAGCAGCCCGGCCACATAACTGTCGTCCGAGGTGTTGAACGCGGCGATGAACGTATCGATCGCGGACCGCGCGGTCCCGGTCTCGGTCTCTTCATGCATGCACTCAGTAGTACCAGTTGCCCGCATCATGTCGCGCAGATGTAACCCGCCCACCTGGCCGGAGTTCGGCAGATGGGCGGGCCCGGCGCCGATCCCGTTCAGTGCTCCCGTGGCTGGTACGGAAGCTGTGTCGCCCTTCCGCTCCACGGCTGCGGCCCCGGGCAGGGCTCCGGCCGCGGGGGTGCCACGGGCTCATCGCAGACCAGGCAGTAAGCCCACCGGGTTTCCGGATCTGTCAGGCAAGCTCCTTGACAGAGTGGGCACTTCTGCATGTCCGGCCTTTCAGGTCATGCCGTGATGTCGTACTCCCCGGCCTTGACGGCGCTGGTGAACAGCGACCACGAGTCCACCGTCATCGTAACGACGGTTCCGGGCTCCGAGCTGTCCCTGAACGCGACGATTCCCGGCACGTTGGTCGCCACCTCCGGGCAGTTCTCCACTCCGGAGCGGGGACGGCACATGGACATGCCGACGAAGTCGAATGAGGGTTGTTCGGTCATGGTGCTTCCTTTCCTGAACTCTGCGGGGAGTCGGTCCCCGCGCCGCTTCCGTTCACCGGCCCGGCTGCCCCTTCCCGACGGCCGCCGTGTTGGCCTGGTCGCTCTAGGGAACCCCTCAGTCAGGCACGGCGGTATCGTTGAGGAGGTGCCAGGGCTTAAAACCCTTAAAATCCCTTGTGGCGTGAGGAGTTGACGATCTGTGGCCGATCGTGAACCGAACGAACATCTGGCGCGATTGCACCGCGAGACAGGATGGACGCTGCGCCAACTCGTGCAACGGGTCAATCGCACCGGTACGGAGCGAGGGACGCCGACCAAGTACCAACAACCCTCGGCCCACCAGTGGTTGAGTGGGCACATGCCCAAGGAATCGACGCGCCCGCTGGTCTTGGAAGCTCTTTCGCGTAAGTTGGGCCGACCGATCACCCATGCCGAAGCGGGGTTCCCGCCGCCTGTCGATGAGTCCAGAGATACCGGCACTGTAGACGCGCTCATCGACCTCGGCTCCGCAGACATGTTGCCTGGACGTCGTAGCGTCATCGGCGCGGGCCTGTTCTCCGTCGCGCTGGCAATCCCCGGCTGGCCGGATGTCATAGGGAGAATGGAATCCGTTCAGTCCGGTGCGACGATGCGCATCGGGATGCCAGAAGTCGACCTGGTCACCGAGATGACGGACCAATTGAATGACATCTACAACAAGCGTGGCGGCCGAACCTCTCGCCCGATGGCGGCGGCATTCTTAGCAAATACCGCCGCTCCGTACCTTCGTGCCGATGCCTCCGAAGAAGTACGCAAAGCGATGATGACTGCCGCCGCATTCCTGTGCTATATCACGGGGTGGATGGCAGTGGATGAGGGACTTCACGGCTTGGCGCAGAGATACTACACCAAGGCATTGGAATTGGCGGGTGCGAGCAGTGATTACCTCACGTATTGCCATGTGCTCCGGGGTATGTCGGTCCAAGCTGCGGACCTGGGTCATAGTGCTCCTGCCACACGTCTAGCAAATGCGGCGGCTGCCGCAGCTCCAATGACGGGACCGCTCATGCGTGCTTTCATGGCAGGTCAGCAGGCGCATAGCTATGCTCTTTCGGGTGATCGTGCAGCCGCGTTGCGCAGCATCGGAGAAGCGGAAAGAGCAATGGATGCGGCTGGGAGTGGAAAGACCCAATTGGGCGGTTACACCCTAGCCACTTTGGCGTACCATACTGCGCAGGTTCGCTACTCGTTGGGGGATGTGGCCGGTAGTGTCGATTCCCTTGAGGTGCACTTTCAGTTGAGAGCACCGACCGACTCTCGGGTCACCGAATTGCGCTTCCGCTCCATGTTGGCGGAAAGGCAGCTAGAGTTAGGTCATTTGGAATTGGCTTGCAGTACATGGGGCCAGGTGCTTGAAGAGCACCCTGGAATTCAATCGGGGGCAGTGGACGGCTTCGTTGCACATATCAATCGCCGCCTTCAGCCCTATCGGTCCAACCCGGCAGCGCGGGAGGTCTGCGAACGGGCCCTGCTGAGTACCAGGCGCTGAGACACGAAAGCCCTCGCGCTCCCGCTCTGCGGATGCGTTCTGCCTGGACCAAGGCGATGGGGGCGGGCTGTGTCCCCCGTTCACCCCGCCGCGAGTACGGCCGCGACCACCGGTCCCGCCGCGTCACCGCCGTGCCCGCCCGCCTCGACGCTGGCCGCCGCCGCCAGGTCGTCCTGGAAGCCGGTGAACCAACTGTTCGACGTGGCCTGCCCGTCCACCTCGGCGGACCCCGTCTTCGCGCCCTTGTCACCGCCGAGCGCGGCCATCGCCGCCTTGCCGGTGCCCCACGAGGCCGTCGCCCGCATCATGTCGCGCAGTTGCTGGCCGACCGCACCCGGCAACTGCCGCTCCGCGACCGCCAGTTGGCGGTTGTCGAGGTCGCGCGGGACGATGACCGGCTGGCGGAACGTGCCGTCCTTCGCGGTGGCCGTGACCGACGCGAGGTTCAGCACGTTCATCTGGACCGTGCCCTGGCCTATGTACTGCGCGGCGGCTCCGCCCCCCTCGGAGTCCGGCACCGTGCCGTCCGCCGACACCACGCCCGTCTGCCAGTTCAGCCCGAGGCCGAAGACCTCCCGGGCCTCGGCGGGCAGCGCGTGGTCGTCCTTCGCCTCGTTGATCAGCTTGATGAAGGCGGTGTTGCACGAGCGGGCGAAGCTCTGGGTGAACGTGCCGCCCTGGATGTCGAACTGGTCCAGATTGTGGAACGAAGTGCCCTGGTAGAGCACCGTCTTGGGGCACTCGGCCGGCTTCTCCGCGCCCACCAGCCCCTTCTCGAGCAGCATCGCCGCGGTCACGATCTTCATGGTCGACCCCGGCGCCTGCTTGCCGAGCATCGCCGCGTTGAAGCCGTCCTGGCGGTTGTTGGCGACGGCGATGATCTCGCCGGTGCTCGGCTTCACGGCGGCCACGGACGCCTCGTCGTACTTCTTCACCGCCTGCTCGGCGGCCTCCTGCACCTTCGCGTCGAGCGTCGTCCGCAGCTCACCGGACTTGCCCTTGGAGAGCGTCAGCAGTGTCGTGGCGGGCGCGTTCTCGTCGTCGCTCCGGAGCCACATCTCGACGCCGGACGTGCCGCCGGCCTTCTCGCCGTACTTGTCCCGCAGTTGGTCGAGCATCGGCGCGAGCGACGGATACTTCTCGGCCGTCAGCTCGGTCCCGTTACGGTCGACCGCCTTGATCGGCGGTGTGGCCGCCTCGCCGGTGACCAGGCTCGTGGTCTTCGTCAGCTTGGGATGAATGACGGTCGGCACCCAGTCGACCAGCGGCTTCCCGGTGGTCAGCCCACGGACGACGGTCAGCTCGGAGGCGTACGACAGGGGCTTGCTCAGCCCCTTGAACTTCACCGTCGCCTTGACGGTGAAGGGCACCTTCGCGCCCGTCGCCTTTCCTGGAGTGATCACGGCGCCGGTGATGTGCGCCTGCTCGCCGTACCCGGCGACGGCGACCTTCGCGGCGGCCGGATTGTTGGTGTACTCGGCGGCGAGGCCGGGGTCCTTGCCCTCGGCCCACGCCGTCAGGAACTGCTCGGCGGTCTCCTTGACCTCGTCCGCGCCGAGCGGCCCCGTCCGCACCTCCGCCGACTTCGACCCGACGTCCGAGTCCGAGCCTCCGTCGCCGGCCACGACGCTGTACGCCCCGTACCCGATCCCACCGGCGATCACGACGAACACGCCGCCGACGATGGCGACCTTCGCGCCACTGCGCATGAGTGCAGTCCCCTCCCCCAGGAGTGCCCCTCCGCCATGGTGAACGTGTTCCAGGGGCAACGTTTCGGCACTCTACGGGACGGGGGTGAACTGGGAAGGACCCGTTATCGGACCGCGACGAGGGGGGTCGGACGGGCCGTTCGCAGGACCTTGAAGACACGGCCTACACCCAGGTGTCGAGCCACATCCGGTCCTGCCACTGGTCGATGGGGATCGTCTGCCCCGTGAGGATCGGCCAGAAGTAGATGAAGTTCCAGACGATCAGCAGCACCAGCACACCCGCGCCCACCGCGCCGATCGTTCTGCGTCTCTCGTCCGAGCCCGCCGGGCCCAGCATCGCGCCGATCATCATGGACACCGCCAGGCACAGGAACGGCACGAAGACCACCGCGTAGAAGAGGAAGATCGTGCGTTCCTGGTAGAAGAACCACGGCACCCAGCCCGCCGCGATCGCGCACGCGATGGCACCCGCGCGCCAGTCGCGGCGGAAGATCCAGCGCCACAGGACGTACAGGATCGCGAAGCACGCCGCCCACCAGAGCAGGGGTGTGCCGATCGCCAGGACCTCCTGGGCGCACTTCTCCCCCGGAGGGGCGGTGCAGCCCTCCGTACCGCCCCTCGGGTCCTCGTAGAAGTACGAGACCGGGCGGCCCAGGACGATCCAGCTCCAGGGGTTGGACTGGTAGGTGTGGCCGGAGGTCAGATTGACGTGGAAGCTGTAGACCTCGTTCTCGTAGTGCCACAGACTGCGCAGCCAGTCCGGCAGCCAGGACCAGATCCCGCCCTTGCCCTCGGTGGCGGCCCAGTCGCGGAAGTAGCCCTTGTCGGTGACGATCCAGCCGGTCCACGAGGCGATGTACGTGCCGATCGCGACGGGGACCGTGGAGACGAAGGCGGGCAGCAGATCGCGCTTGAGCACGGCGAGATACGGGTTTATGGCACCGGCGGTGCGCCGCGCGCCCACGTCCCAGAAGACCGTGAGCAGACCGAACACGGCCAGGATGTAGAGGCCGTTCCACTTCGTCGCGAAGGCCAGCCCCAGCATCACCCCGGCCGCGATCCGCCACGGCCGCCAGCCCAGCCGCAGGCCCTCGGCGACCGCGACGACCGGCCGCAGCACCCCCTCCGCGTCCACCGGCAGCGCGTCCGCGAACCGCCGTCTCGCCCAGTCCCTGTCGATCAGCAGACAGCCGAAGGCGGCCAGTACGAAGAACATCAGCACCAGGTCGAGCAGCGCCGTGCGGCTCATCACGAAGTGCAGTCCGTCTACGGCGAGCAGCCCGCCCGCCAGACATCCCAGGAACGTCGAACGGAACAGCCGGCGGCCGATGCGGCACAGCATCAGTACGGAGAGCGTGCCGAGGACCGCCACCATGAAGCGCCAGCCGAACGGGTCGAAGCCGAACATCAGCTCGCCGAGCCCGATGACCCACTTGCCCACCGGCGGGTGCACCACATAGCCGGGATCGAGCGGCACCGGGACCTGGGAGGGGTCGTCCAGGATCAGCTTGTCGACGTCCTTGGGCCAGCTCGCCTCGTACCCCTGCTGGACGAGCGCCCACGAGTCCTTCGCGTAGTACGTCTCGTCGAATATCACCGAATCGGGCTTGCCCAGATTCCAGAACCGCATCAGCCCGGCGACCAGCGCCACCAGCAGCGGCCCGAGCCACCCGGACCAGCGGGTCAGCCGCTCGGCGAGCAGGGGGCGCACGCCGAGCACGATCCACAGCCGGTCGGACGGCTCCGTGTACGGCGGGACCAGCCGCTCGCGCAGCCCGATCACGGGTCTCGGCGCATAGCCGAACCGCCGCAGCCGCTGGGGCCACGACGGCGGCATCTCCTCGGCGTCCCGACCCTGAAGGGCTTCTGGCGCAGTACTGGTCACCGCGCCATCGTAGGGAACGCCACTGTGTGCCGTGGTCACACGCTGCGGACACGGGGCCGGAGGCGGCCCCCGACCGGGCGTCCGACCGCGCGGGACGGGACCCCCGCGCCGCCCTGCGAGGATGGCGTACGTGACTACTGTGCCCTCCCGGGGAACGGCCCCCGCAGCCCCGACCGGCGTTTCGACCGGCGTTCCGACCGGCGTTCTCGTCCTCGCCGGGACCCCCATCGGCGACACCTCCGACGCCCCGCCCCGCCTCGCCTCCGAGCTGGCGACCGCGGACGTCGTCGCCGCCGAGGACACCCGGCGGCTGCGCAGGCTCACCCAGGCGCTCGGCGTAAACACGACGGGCCGCGTCGTGTCGTACTTCGAGGGCAACGAAAGCGCCCGTACGCCCGAACTCGTCGAGGCGCTGGCCGGCGGCGCCCGCGTGCTGCTGGTGACCGACGCGGGCATGCCGTCCGTCTCCGACCCCGGCTACCGGCTCGTCGCCGCCGCCGTCGAACGCGACATCAAGGTCACCGCGGTGCCGGGCCCGTCCGCCGTACTGACCGCGCTGGCGCTCTCCGGTCTGCCCGTCGACCGCTTCTGCTTCGAGGGGTTCCTGCCGCGCAAGGCGGGCGAGCGGCTGGGCAGGCTCCGCGAGGTCGCCGACGAGCGCCGCACCCTCGTCTACTTCGAGGCGCCCCACCGGCTGGACGACACCCTCGCCGCGATGGCCGAGGTCTTCGGCCCCGAGCGGCGGGCCGCCGTGTGCCGCGAGCTGACGAAGACGTACGAGGAGGTGAAGCGCGGCGGTCTCGGTGAACTCGCCGTGTGGGCGGCCGAAGGCGTACGCGGGGAGATCACCGTCGTCGTGGAGGGAGCCCCGCGGAGCGCGCCCGTGACGGACCCCGATGAGCTGGTGCGCCTCGTGTGGACACGGGAGGAGGCGGGGGAGCGGCGGAAGGAGGCCATCGCCGCGGTGGCGGCGGAAGCGGGGGTGCCCAAGCGCGAGGTGTTCGACGCGGTGGTCGCGGCAAAGAACGCCGCCCGGAAAAGCCCCGGTGCGGGTAAAGGACTATCTTGAAAAGCAAAGCGCAGACCGTGTGCCGGGCCCTTTCGGCATGAGGAGGCCAAGAGCCTGCCATTAATCGACAGCGCTGATGCGCTCCCGCCCGAATAGGCGTCCACTGGATCGAGTGGAGAGGAGCTGGCATGAGTGAGATCACGGGCAACGCCGTCGCCCACGAGGCATATGCGTTCTGCTGCATGCGATGCGGTCACGGCTGGGAGCAGGCGTACGAGATAGAACACCACACGGACAGTTCGGGTCAGCAATACGTCGTCTACAAGGCGGACGGACTGCGGGTGCCCTCACCGCTGTCGAGTCCCACCTGCCTCAACTGCGGACACCACGTCGTGCGCATCATGCGCTCGGGACAGGTGTCCTCGGTGCATGCCCTGATGAGCCAGCAGTGGAACCCCACCTGGACGCCCAGGGCGCCGAGGGAGCCGAAGGCTCACAAGGCCCAGAAGACGGCGAAAGCGGAGAAGGCGGCGAAGGCGGCCAAGCCCGTGCCGGTGACGGACGAGGCGGGCGGGGCGGCCGTGGCGGCGGTCGCCGAGGGCGCGCGGGCGAAGGCGGAGCACCACCACTGGCACCTCTCCGATCTTCTGCACCCCTTCCACCGCAAGTAGCGCGCGCCCCTGGCTCCGGCGGGGCTCGTACGATCGTGCCCATGAGCCCCAGCCCGAGCCGCAGCAGGAAAAGCGCCAACAGCAGTACGGATGAAGCGCCGCCGGCCCCCGAACCGCTGCGGGTGCCGGTCGCCGATTCACACACCCACCTGGACATGCAGAGCGGCACCGTCGAGGACGCGCTCGCCAAGGCGGCCTCCGTAGGAGTGCCGACCGTCGTCCAGGTGGGCTGTGACGTGAAGGGGTCCCGCTGGGCGGCCGACACCGCCGCCGCGCACGAGTGCGTGCACGCGGCGGTCGCGCTGCATCCCAACGAGGCGCCGCGCATCGTGCACGGCGACCCCGACGGCTGGTCGCGTCAGGGCGCGCGCGAGGCCGGCGGTGACGCGGCCCTGGACGACGCGCTCGCCGAGATCGACCGGCTGGCCGCGCTCGGGCAGGTGAAGGCCGTCGGCGAGACGGGGCTCGACTTCTTCCGTACGGGTCCCGAGGGCATGGCCGCGCAGGAACGCTCGTTCCGCGCGCATATCGAGATCGCCAAACGGCACGGAAAAGCACTCGTGATCCACGATCGCGAGGCGCACGCCGACGTGTTGCGCGTACTCGCCGACGAAGGCGCTCCGGAACGGACCGTTTTCCACTGTTATTCGGGCGACGCGGAAATGGCCGAAATCTGTGCCGCCGCAGGCTACTTCATGTCCTTCGCGGGAAATATGACGTTCAAGAACGCGCGCCCGTTGCGCGAGGCGTTGAGCGCCGCTCCACTCGAACTCGTTCTGGTCGAGACGGATGCGCCTTTTCTGACGCCCGTTCCGTACCGCGGACGGCCCAATGCGCCGTATTTGATTCCGGTCACGGTGCGCGCGATGGCCGAGGTGCGCGGGATCGGCGAGGGCGTGATGGCGACGGCGATTTCGGCCAACACGGCGCGCGCCTTCGGGTACTGACGCGGCCGGTCCCGTTCGGTTCGAAGCGGAGGGACGCCCACTCGAACAGCGACCCTGTGTAGTCGCGTTGCTTTGGAGAGTGACCGTCGCTCCGCTAGTGTCCGCCGGGCATCGGGGGCCGGACCGGACTTGTGGAGCGTCGAGCGTCGTGAGCAATGCGCAGGGCAGTCACCGTGCGGTACGCGGCGGGCATCGCGCCGCGGCGTGGCCGTATCCGCCCGAACCGGCGCCCACCGTGCCGTGGTTCGCCCCCACCCCGGCGCCTCTCCCGCACCAGCAGCACCAACAGCCACCACTGGCCGCCGACGCCGACGCCGACGCCAACCACGGCGGTACCTCCCGCCGCCGTCTCGTCCCACAGGCCCTCGTCGTCGCCGTCCTGGCCGGCGGCACCTCCGCGTTCGTCGCCAGCGACAAGGAGGTCAGGCTCAGCGTCGACGGCACCCCGCGCACGCTCCACACCTTCGCCGACGACGTGGACGAACTCCTGGACGACGCAGGCGTACGGATCGGTGAGCACGACCTCGTCGCCCCCGGCCGGGGCGCCGAACTCACCAACGGCGACGCGGTGGTTGTCCACCACGGCCGCCCCGTCATGCTCACCGTCGACGGCCGCCGCCGGCAGATCTGGACGACCGCCGACACCGTCGAGGGCGCCCTGCGCCAGCTCGGCGTACGCGCGGAGGGCGCGCTCCTGTCCGTCTCGCGCTCCGCCGCGATCCCCCGCAGCGGTCTGGCCCTGCGCGTCCTGACCGAGCGCACCGTGACGTTCATGGCGGACGGGCGCGAGCACACCATCCGTACGAACGCCGCGACCGTACGTGACGCCCTGGCCGACGCCGGGCTCGCCCTGCGCGGCGAGGACACCACCTCGGTACGGCCCGACAGCTTCCCGCGCGACGGCCAGACGATCACCGTGATGCGTATCACCGAAGGCGAGATCGTGCGCGACGAGGCAATCCCGTACGACACCGAACGCGTCCAGGACGCTTCGATCTTCACCGGCACGGAGGTCGTCACACGCCAGGGCGAGCAGGGCACGCGCCGTCTCACGTACGCCGTGCGCGCGGTCAACGGTGTGAAGCAGAAGCCCCGCAAGGTCGCCGAGAGGATCGTCCGGGCACCGGTCACCGAGCGCGTCAGGGTCGGTACGAAGCAGCGCCCGGCCTCCGTCGCGGGCGCGGACGGCCTCAACTGGGCCGCGCTCGCCGCCTGCGAGTCGGGCGGCCGGCCGGACGCGGTCGACCCCTCGGGGACGTACGGCGGGCTGTATCAGTTCGACACCGGCACCTGGCAGGCGCTCGGCGGCAGCGGACGCCCGCAGGACGCGTCGGCGGGCGAGCAGACGTACCGGGCGAAGAAGCTCTATGTGCAAAGGGGGGCGAGTCCGTGGCCGCACTGCGGCCGTAGGCTGCACGGGTGAGCACCACTGAGCCCCCCGATGCACCCGACGCACGCGACGCCTTCGGCGCCCCTGACGCCCTCGGCGCCCTTCTCGGCCCCGCGGACATCCGCGAGCTGGCCTCGGCCCTGGGCGTACGCCCCACCAAGCAGCGCGGCCAGAACTTCGTCATCGACGCCAACACCGTGCGCCGGATCGTCCGCACCGCGGGCGTACGGCCCGACGACGTGGTCGTGGAGGTGGGCCCCGGGCTCGGCTCGCTGACGCTCGCGCTGCTGGAGGCGGCCGAGCATGTGACGGCCGTCGAGATCGACGACACGCTCGCCGCCGCGCTGCCGCGCACGATCGAGGCCCGGATGCCGGCCCGCGCGGACCACTTCTCGCTGGTGCACGCGGACGCGATGCAGGTACGCGAGCTGCCGGGGCCGACGCCCACGGCGCTGGTGGCGAACCTTCCGTACAACGTCGCCGTGCCCGTCCTGCTCCATATGCTGGAGCACTTCCCGACGATCGAACGCACCCTGATCATGGTCCAGGCGGAGGTCGCGGACCGGCTCGCGGCGGCGCCGGGCAACAAGGTGTACGGCGTGCCGTCCGTGAAGGCCAACTGGTACGCGCAGGTCAAGCGGGCCGGTGCCATCGGGCGCAACGTGTTCTGGCCCGCGCCGAACGTCGACTCGGGCCTCGTCTCGCTCGTCCGGCGCGCCGAGCCGCCGACGACCACCGCCTCGCGGACCGAGGTGTTCGCGGTCGTGGACGCGGCGTTCGCGCAGCGCCGTAAGACGCTGCGGGCGGCGCTCGCGGGCTGGGCCGGGTCGGCCCCGGCGGCGGAGGCGGCGCTGGTGGCGGCGGGGGTCTCGCCGCAGGCGCGGGGGGAGTCGCTGACGGTGGAGGAGTTCGCACGGATCGCGGAGTCGAAGGGAGCGGTCGCGTGAGTGACACCGAGGCACGTGTCCGGGGCGCGGTGACGGTACGAGTCCCGGCCAAGGTCAACGTCCAACTGGCGGTGGGCGCGGCGCGCCCGGACGGTTTCCACGACCTCGCCAACGTCTTTCTGGCGGTGGGCCTCTACGACGAGATCACCGTCACCCCCGCCGACGAACTGCGCGTCACCTGCGCGGGCCCGGACGCGCACCAGGTCCCGCTCGACGCGACGAACCTCGCGGCACGCGCGGCGCTCGCGCTCGCGGCACGGCACGGGATCGAGCCGCGCGTCCATATCCACATCGACAAGGACATCCCCGTCGCGGGCGGCATGGCCGGCGGCAGCGCGGACGGCGCGGGAGCGCTGCTCGCCTGCGACGCGCTCTGGTCGCTGGGCTCGTCCCAAGCCGAACTGCTCGCCATCTGCGCCGAGTTGGGCAGTGACGTGCCGTTCAGCCTGCTGGGCGGCGCGGCGCTCGGCGTCGGGCGCGGGGAGCGGCTGACGCCGCTGGAGGTCGGCGGCACGTTCCACTGGGTGTTCGCCGTCGCGGACGGGGGACTGTCGACCCCGGCGGTGTACGCGGAGTTCGACCGCCTCACCGCGACGGCCGAGGTCCCGCCCCCCGCCGCCGACCCCGCGCTGCTCACGGCCCTGCGCACCGGCGACGCGACGGCCCTGGCGGCCACCCTCACCAACGACCTCCAGCCGGCGGCCCTGTCCCTGCGCCCGTCCCTGGCGACGACGCTCACCACGGGCACGGCGGCGGGCGCGCTCGCGGCCCTGGTGTCGGGCTCGGGCCCGACGACCGCGTTCCTGACGAAGGACGAGGAGTCGGCGGCGACGGTGGCGCAGGCGCTGCTGGCGTCGGGCAACTGCCGTACGGCGAGGGCGACTTCGGCACCGGCGGCGGGCGCGCGGGTGGTGTCCTGACGCGACGCGGCCTAGCGAGGAGCCTCGCGTACGTGCTGGTGCCCGTCCAGGGGGAACGGCGGCCGGGCGGCCAGGGTCCGGCGGTACGCGTAACCGGTCTTCTCCGCGACCCGGCACGAGGCCACGTTGTCGATCTGGTGGAGCAGTTCGAGCCGCGTGACCCCGTCGAGGCTGCCGAACGCCCAGCCGGTCAGGGCCTCCAGGGCACGCGGCGCGATCCCCCGCCCGCGTACCTCGGCGGCGGTCCAGTACCCGACCTCGGCGCAATCGCCGTGCGCCGCACCGCGCTTGACGGCGACGTTGCCGACGAGCCGGCCCCGGTCCTCTTCCAGTACGGCGAAACTGAACCGCTCCCCGCTGCGCCACCCGTCCCACTGAATCTCCAGCCACCGCGCGGCGTCCTCAACTCCCGTGACAGGCAGCCGAGTCCACTTCCGTAGGACCGGGTCGTGGTAGGCGGCGATCAACGGCTGGATGTCACCGATGTCCCAGGGCCGCAGGACGAGCGCGGGGCGCCCGGCGGGGGTCGCATCGACGCGCAGTTCGACGGTCAACGGTGCTCCTACTCGTACTGCTACTCCTGCTACTCCTGCTACTCCTGCTGACTCTGCATGTGCTCGGGGATCTCCGGGAGCAGGCCGGGCACTTCAGCCCATGTCACGGTCTGGTCGGCCGGGGGAGGCGTGGCCTTCACCGGCTTTCCGGCGTCCACGATGTCGAGTTCGACGGGCTCGTCGTCGATCTCGAACTCGACGCGCAGTGGGACGGGATCTCCCTCCACCGGCACGTAGACGGTCACCTCGTCACCCTCCGGCTGCTGCACCAGCCCCACCACCCGCTTGCCGTCCTTCGTCTCGGGGTTGCGCGGCTTGACCTTGTCCACCGAGTCGGGCACCTCGGCGAACGCCTCGTCCAGATCACACAGACCGCGCAGCCGGTCGTTCGTCACCTCGTCGGCCACTGACTCGATGTACTTTCCACGGGCCTTCTTCGCGGCCTTGTCGTGCAGGGCGACCGCGTCCGGGCCGATCTGCTCGGCGAGCCTGCGCCAACTCGTCAGGGTGGCGTCGTCGTACCGGTACCACAGCCGCTCGCCGCCCACGTGGATCACTTCGACGATGCCCTGTCCGCCGTACTCGACGGTGCCGACGCAGTTGCCCTTCCGGTCCACTTGGAGGCCCACGCCACCCCTCGACATGTAATGCCCGTCCATATGGACCGTGTCGTACCCCTTCAGGGTCTTCAACGCCGACGACATGCGCGCGACATCGCTCGTGCCTTTCCCCGCCGAGGACTTGTCATCCTCCGCCCCTGAACTACCGCACCCGCCCACTGCCACCGCCACGACCACGATCGCGGACAGCACCGCTGTACGCCGTCTTCGCTTCCCCATGCCTGCACGCGCCTCTCGTCTGCGAACTCGCCTCGCGACGAACGCTATCCCGTCCCCGTACGGCTACTTGAGGACGGCCCGGAGGGACCGGGACCGAGGGCCCCGGTGCGTACCGGGCGCGCTCATTTCGCCAGGGCTTCGGCGACGAACCGCCAGATCTCCGCCGCCAGGGCCATGCTGCCGCTCTGCTGGGCCTGTTCGGCCAGTTCCCGCAGTCCGGCGAGGGCCGCGGTCTGCTCGCCCTCCAGCAGCAGCACACGGTTGCGCAGTACGTCGAGCCTGAGCCGGTCCTGATACGTCAGCCGGTCGTCGAAGCCGACCAACCGGTCCAGCGCCGCGCGCGCCTGGTCGGGGAGGCCGGCGATGACGGCGATCCGGGCGCGCACCGCCAGCAGTTCCTGCTCGATGGCCGGTGCGCCCGCGAACGGCAGAGCGGCCTGGACCTCTTCGACGCGCCGCTGAGCGCGCTCCGTCTTCGGCGGATCGGTCAGGAGATCGGCGCGGGCCGAATTGATGCGCACCCGCATCCACATCGTCAGATCGTCCCGGCCGTCGAAGCCTTGGCACGCCTGGTCCATCAGTTCCGCCGCGGCATCGGGATCGCCTTGTCGGGAGCGGGTGGTGGCCGCGGCCCACAGAGCCTGTGCCCGCAGGGGTCCCGAGTCCCCCTGCGTCACGGCGAGCAGTTCGTCGGTGTGTCGCACGGCGTCGGGGATCCGCCCGGCCTCTCCCAGCGCCGCCACGAGGGCCAGCAAGGCCGCGATCCGCACGCGGGCGGGCAGTTGCTCGCTCTGGGTCAGTTCGTAGGCGTGCGTCGCGGTGGCGACGGCGTCGGTGATCTCACCGGTGCTCCGCATGGAGCGGGCCAGTTCGGCCAGTGCCCTGGCCCGCAGCTCGGGCAGTCCGGTCTCCGTACTGAGCGCGACCAGTTCGTCGAGGCACACCCGCTGTTCGGCGTGCTCCTGCCGCTGGCGGCGCCACTCGGAGACCTGCCAGAGGGCCTGCCACCTCAGCATCGGATCCTCGCCCCCCGATGCCTTCAGGGCCTCGCTGAGCATCGCGCCGGCTTCGTCCCGGCCCAGTCCGGTGGCCAGCGTCAGGCTCCGCGCGAGCGAGGCGGCCGTGGTTTCGGTGAGTTCGGCCGGGCTGATGCCCAACTGGTCGGCCAGATGCGCGACGGCCCGCTCGGTGGGCGCTCGCGCGCCGGACTCCAGCCTGGACAGATATCCCGCGGACATGCCCTCGCCCGCGAGCGCGGCGAGTGTCAGGCCGCGCTCGGTCCTCAGTTGCCTGAGCCGGCGGCCGAAGACTGGCTGCTCGATCATGTCCGAACTCCTGGGTAGCGGTGACGTCGTCCGATGTCCGGAGGGGTGCGTCACGCCCGACCTTAACCCACTTGCCTACGCTCAGGCAATCTCTTGCCAGCCCACTCGCCGAGTCGCTGAGCATGCTGGCAATTTCTTGTGGCAACTACTTGCCAACATCGTGGCAACGTCCTAGCGTTGCTGTCGTTCGCCGGACACCCCGGCAACCACCGAAGTAGGAGCCCACCGTGCAGAAGTTCGACATTTCCACCCCCATGACCGCCGTCCTCGACATCCCCGCCGGCCGTATCCAGTTCATCGCCGCAGACCGGGCCGACACCACGGTCGAGATCCTGCCGACCGACGCCGCCAAGAGCCGCGACGTGACGGCCGCGGAGCAGACCGAGGTCACCTACGACGACGCGGACCGCGTCCTGCGGATCAAGTCCCCGGAGACGGAGAACCAGATCCTCGGTCCTTCCGGGTCCATCGAGGTCACCGTCCAACTGCCCGCGGGCTCCCACGTCAAGGCGAAGGCGGCCGGCGCCAGGTTCACGGGCAGCGGCCGGCTCGGCGACGTCACCTTCGAAGGCGGGCAGGGCACGGTCGAACTGGACGAGGCCGAGAGCGCCCGCCTCACCCTCCAGTCCGGCGACGTCTCGGTCGCCCGCCTGAACGGGCCCGGCGAGATCAGCACGCAGAAGGGCGACCTGCGCATCACCGAGGCGGTACGCGGCACGGTCACCCTGCGCACCGAGTCCGGCGACATCACGGTCGGCGCGGCCCGAGGAGTCTCCGCCTCCCTGGACGCCGGTACGTCCTACGGCCGGATCCACAACGCGCTGAAGAACACCGACGGCGCCGACGGTGCCACCGCCGCCCTGACCATCCACGCGACAACGGCCCACGGCGACATCACCGCCCGCAGCCTCTCAACCCCCGCTTCTAAAGAAGGAACTCCAGCCGTGCCCATAAACAAGAACAGCGATGCGCCATGGAGCGGCATGGTCCCGGTGGACGACACGGCCCTCGCCGTCACCGACACCGGCGGTCCGGGGATCCCCGTGATCTACCTCAACGGCCAGTTCGCCACCCAGGGGTACTGGCGCCGGGTCATCGCCGAACTGGGCACACAGTGGCGGCACATCACCTACGACGAGCGGGCCCGCGGCAAGAAGTCGAAGCGCTCGGCGGACTACTCCTTCGAGGCCGCCGTCCGGGACGTCGACGCCGTTCTCGCCGCCAGGGGCGTGGAGCGGGCGCTGGTGGTGGGCTGGTCCTACGGAGCGTTCGTCGCGGCGCACTGGGCCAGCCGCAATCCCGACCGCGCCCTAGGGGCGGTCATGGTCGAGGGGGCACAGCCGCACGACTGGCTGGACGACGCCATGGAGGAGCGGATCCGCAAGACCTTCCGGCGGTTGAACCTGTTCATGCCGCTGCTGCGCCCGACCGGCCTGACCCCGCGCATGAACGCCGCACAGATGGCGGAGTGCAACATCGAACTCGGCAAGCTCGCCCGCGAGCGCGAGTTGGCCCCCGTACTGGACAACATCACCGTCCCGGCGCGGTACGTGGTCGCCTCGGGGACGTCCCTCGGAAGCAAGGGTGACGAGCAGGAGGTGATCCGCGCCAGCCTCGACGCGGTCGTCGCACGCAACGCGAACTTCAAGATCAGCGCGAAGGTCGCCAGCAATCACGACGCGATCCTCAAGAAGGACTTCGCGGCCGTCGCCGAGTCCGTACGCGAGATCGCCGCCCTCGACCGCGCGGCGAGCTGAGAGTCGGCCGAACAGCGTCGGATGCCTCCGGAAGGTCTCGGAGGCATCCGACGCTACGTGCTGGGACGCGACGTGCTGGGCGGAGCCGATGTCAGACCCCTGCGCTAGCGTTTTGGCCATGACTCGATTCGTACTGGTGGCAGGCGCGTGGCTCGGCTCGTGGGCGTGGGACGACGTGGTGCCCGACCTGCGCGCCGCCGGGCACGACGCCCACGCGCTGACGCTCTCGGGCCTCGCCGACAGACAGCATGAGCGGCGGGACGCGCCCGTCGACCAGCAGACGCATGTGCGCGACATCGTGGACGCCGTCGAGCGCCTTGACCTGCGTGATGTCGTCCTGGTCGGGCACAGTTACTCGGGCATCCCGGTCGGCCAGGCCGCCGAGCGCATCGGTGATCGGCTGTCCCGCGTGGTGTTCGTCGACTCGAATGTGCCGGCGGACGGCGAGTCGTTCGTCTCCGGCTGGCCGGACGGCCGGGCGGCGGTGGAGGCGTCGATCGCCGAGAGCGGCGGCTTCTGGCCGCCCCTCCCGGCGGCGGAGTTCGACGGCCAGGGCCTCACGGACGAGCAGATCGCCCGCATCGTCTCCGGCGCGACGCCGCACCCTGGCCCGACCCTGACCGAACCGGCCAGGCTGGAGCGCCCACTTGGCGACCTCCCGGCGACGTACATCAAATGCCTGCTGGACTGGCCGGAGCCGAGCCCCGAGGTGGCCGAGCTGCTCAAGAGCGAGCACTGGCGGCTGGTGGAGATGAACACGGGCCACTGGCCGATGTTCTCGCAGCCGCACGAGCTGGCCCAGATCCTGCTCCAGGTCTGACGGCCGCGCCGGTCAACCGTCTCGTACGCCGTACCGTCGTACGCCGTACCGCCCTCATACCGCCCTCATACCGCCCGGCGGCGCTTGGTCTTCGTCCGCGTACGGTCCCTGAGAAGCGGTTGGTAGTACGCGGACCTCTCCTCGTCCAGGTCGATGAACTCCACGATGTCCGCCGCCATTTCCGCCTCGTCGGCGCTGCCCGTGAGCCCGGTCCGCCCGACGACCCAGAGCCCTTCACGGCACCCGGCCCGGCACTCGTCGCCGAGCCCCGCGCGCCCGGCGGCCACCTCCGTGCTGTGGGACTCACCGCTCGCCAGGCGCCACAGGGTGATCATGAACTCGGCCCGTGCCAGGGGCGACAGGTCCCCGGCCAGCGCGGCGAGCAGCACACCGACCGCGGGCACGGACACCTCGAAGAGGTTCGTGCCGACCTCGAGGTGGTTGTCGAGGGTGTGTCCCACCATGTCGCCGGGCGTCCCGGCCTCGATGATCGCCTCGAACATGGTCGGTACGTGCCCTGCGGTGCCGCCGCAGCCGCACCGCAGGGCGTCCCAGTCGTGCCGGTCCAACTCGGCGCGTACCAATTCACTGATGACGCCCACCGCGCCCCCTCCCCTCCCGATCCGTGCCCGTGCCCGTGCCGCTGCCCGTGTCACGATCAGCCGTTGCCGGCGACCCGTGCCACGTCCTCCAGTTGGCTGCGGTAGCTCTCCCACCAGACCCGGTCGCCCGGCGGCATGTTGTCGTTGCCCTCGCGCATCCCGACCGCCCCGTCGACAAGTTCGCGCACGATGTCGGCGTGGCCCGCGTGCCGGGTGGTGTCGGCGATCACATGGATCAGGATGCGGTGCAGCGTCACCTCCCGCCGCTCCTCCGGCCACCAGGCGACATGACCGACCGCGGTGAGCGGCAGGGCGGCGACGGTGCTGTCCGAGTGCTCCCACGCGCGGTGATACAGCCCCACGATCTCGTCGCGCGACTCGTCGGCCGTGGCCCACATGTCGGCGTTCGCCTCGGCGCCGTCGCCGTACCACGCGGGCACGTCGGCCGCGTCGGCCGCGTCGAAGACCGGCCGCCCGAACGTCTCGCCGAAGTAGCCGAACTCCACCACGGCCACATGCTTGACCAGCCCCAGCAGATTGGTCCCGGTGGGCGTCAGCGGGCGGCGGATGTCGTACTCCGACAGGCCGTCGAGCTTCCACAGCAGCGTGTCCCGAGCGGACTGGAGATACAGGAGAAGGTCGGCTTTCGGATTCGGTTCGATCATGCCGGGCAGTCTTCCACCCACAACTGACAACCCGCCCCCTCAGCCCGTCGTCCACGATCTGAGCTTCTCAGGGTTCCGTACGCTCCAGATGTGGGTGATCCGGTCGCCCGCGACATCGAACGCGAGCACCGCGGCCGTGACGCCGTCCAGTTGGGTCACCAGCCCCGGCTGGCCGTTCACCGACCGCTCCAGGATGGTCAAGTCCGTTACCTGGTCGGTGAGTTCGATGAGGAAGCGCGCGATCTCCGCACCGCCTACCACCGGACTGAGCGTGGCGCTGACCAGACCGCCGCCGTCGCCGATCGCCGTGGCGTCCGGGTCGAGCAGAGCGACGAGCGCGTCGATGTCCCTGGCCTGCCAGGCCCGCTTGAAGTTCCTGACGACCTCCGCACGGCGGCCCGCCGCGGTGGCGGGAACCCGCGAGGCGCGGACACGGCGACGCGCCGAGGTGGCCAGTTGGCGACTTGCCGCCGGGCTCCGCCCCAGGATCTCCGCCACTTCGGCGAAGGGGTAGCGGAAGACGTCGTGCAGGATGAACGCGACGCGTTCGGCCGGCGTCATCGAGTCCAGCACGACGAGGAACGCCATGCCGACCGACTCGTCCAGCGTGACCCGGTCGGCAGGGTCGACCGGATCGGCGCTGCCGCCGCCCGGCCGCCCGCCCGGCCACTCCGTACGGTCGGGCAGCGGCTCCGGGACCCACTGCCCCACGTAACTCTCGCGCCTCGCCCGCGCGGAGCCGAGCAGATCCAGACACACACGGCTGGCGACGGTGGTCAGCCAGGCGCCGGGGGATTCGATGGCGCCCCGCCGCTCCGGAGACAGGGCGTACCAACGGGCGTACGTCTCCTGAACGACATCCTCCGCATCGGCCAGCGACCCGAGCAGCCGGTACGCGACATTGATGAGCTGACGCCGCTCGCCCATGACGGCGTCCAGCCCGGGACCGGTCCGCCCGCTCACCGCGTCCTCCGCCCCGCCTTGAGCAGCGCCGCGACGTCGACGGCGCGGCGGGCCTGGTAGCGGGCCGCCTGCAACGCCACCTCATCCGGCACGCCGTCGCCGACCACATGCGAAGTCCCGTACGGATTACCGGACTTGAACTGCACGGGGTCGGTGTAGCCGGGAGGCACGATGACGCCGCCCCAGTGGTAGAACGTGTTCGCCAGCGCGAGCAAAGTGGACTCCTGTCCGCCGTGCGCCGTATTGCTTGCGGTGAAGCCCGAGTACACCTTGTCGGCGAGCCTGCCCGCGAACCACAGGGGGCCGGTGGTGTCGATGAACGCCCTGAGCTGACTGGCCGGGCTGCCGAAGCGGGTGGGAGTCCCGAACAGTACGGCGTCGGCCCACGACAGATCGTCGTGTCCGGCCTCGGCGACATCGCCGCTGTCCCGTAGGTGCCGCGCCCACTCGGGCCTGGCGCCGATCGCCTCCGCCGGGGCGGTCTCGGCGACCTTCCGCACCCGTACCCGCGCCCCGGCTTTCTCGGCGCCCTCGGCGACGGCCCGCGCGAGGGCGTGCACGGTGCCGGTGGCGCTGTAGTAGATGACGGAGAGGTTCACGGGTTCCATGGTGGCGTCTCTTCTTTCGATCAGCGGCCCGGGGCCTTTCACCGCCCGACGACGCGGCCCTTCGAAATGTGAGGTCGCGGGGCACATCGCGGTGTGCGGACGCCGGCGACTACCGTCGGATGCAGAAGCTCCGGCCTGGGAGGTCGACACGATGCGGATCACGAAGCGGATCACGGTGCTGACAGTCCCGGACTGCCCGAACGGACCGGTCGCCCGCCGGCGCATCACCGCCGCGCTGGCCGGACGCACGGCCGAGGTGGAACTGGTCGAGGTACGGGACGAGGCGGAGGCCGCCCGCCGGGGCATGACCGGATCGCCGACGATCCTGGTCGCCGGCGTCGATCCGTTCGCGCGACCGGGCACCCCTGCGAGCGTGTCGTGCCGCCTCTACCGCCACCCGGACGGCACCACGGACGGCGCCCCGAGCGTGGCCGAACTGCGGCAGGCGCTGACGGCGGCGGGCCTGCCCGCCGCCGACTGAGAGCGGTGCACCAGGCGCTGCTGCGGCACTTCGCCACCCCTGGCCGGGTCTGTCAGGCGACCGTCCCGCCCGCGTTGCGGATCAGCCGCTGGAGCACTTTCACCGTGGTGACGTAGTCCGCGTCGTCGATGCCCTCGTGGAGGGCGGCGCGGATCGCGGGCGCGTTGCGCGCGAGGCCGACGCGCGCCTGTTCCCCCTCCTCGCTCAGCCATAGCCGGTGCTCGGCGTCCCGGGTCAGCCAGCCACGCTCCAGAAGAACCTCGGCCTCCGCCGCGAGATCGTCCTCGGGGCGGATGTAGGAGGTCATGGCCCCCCGCAGCTCGGTCAGGGTCATCCCCTCGCCGTCGGGGGAGATGTCGTTCGCCGACAGGTTGCGCAGCAGCCAGAACTGGGGCTGGGTGTAGCCCTTTTCGGCCTGCTGGGCCCGGATGTACGCGATGAGCGCTTGGTACGCGACGCCGGTCCAGTACGCGGCGGGCCGGGCGGCGAGTTCGGCGTCGGAGATCTGGGTCGTCATGGGATGTCCCCTCCTGGCGTTTCGGTGCGGGGCCTGCACGCTGTGCAGGCCATGCAGCGAACGTATGACGTCAAGTGCGCTTGAGGACAAGCCCGCCCGGGTCGGCCCCGGGCCGGTTCAGCGCGGAACCGCATGCTACGAGGGGGAGTTGGCGCCCCTCGGGCGTGGTACGGAACAGTGGTACGAGTGGACCGTCACATCAGAGGCCTGAAGTCCCCAAGCTCCCTCCGGGTGGGTGGCAGGGTGGGTAGGTAACCCAGACTCTGAGGAGACACGGTGCAGTTCACCATTCGCCCCGCCCGTTCGCACGACGCTCCGGCGGTTATGGACATCGTGTTCAAACGGTCGGACTGGCTTGAATCCAGGGGGCTACCGAGCTGGCGGCAGGATGCCGGGCTGGTCAGTGAGCTCACCGCGAATCCTGACGGTTCCATGTGGATTCTGGAGGCCGATGGCCGGCCGGCCGGCTGCACCACGTTGACGGACTCCACACCCCCGATGGCGTGGACCCCGGCGGAGCTCGCCGAACCATCGTTGTACCTGTACACCACGATCACGGATCCGGCGATCAGCCGATGGAAGCCGGGATCACTCATCGCCCTGTGGGCTGTGGACCGCGCCTTCCGGGAGGGTGCCGCGTGGGTACGACGAGGCTGCCGCTTCGACGGCCTGGTGGCCTACTACGAGCGCCAGGGCTTCACGGTGATTCACACGATGCGCAAGACCCACGGCCCCATGTACCTGATGGGGCGGCGCGCCGAACCGATCGAGGACCTGCCGGACCGCTTCGTCGGCTCGGTCTTCACAGGTAGGCCGTTGCGGCGAGATGGAGATGGATGACCTCGATCAACTGCGAGTGGCGCATCTCGTCGTAGGCGTGGGAGTTCAGGTCGTTCGTCGCGTCCCGGAGCCCATCAGCGTCGATGAGCCCGGTTTCGAAGAGGGGAGATCCTTGCCTGATCATGTCAGCGAGCAGAGCCGAGCCGTACCGTGCAGAACGAGCGCCGCCTCCACCACCTCCGCGAAGCTCTCGCGCTCAGTTGGCCAGGTCACTTCAAGGCCCATACCAAGTGCTGTCAGACGTCGGCGCTGGAGCCGTTTGAGCTCGCGCCAGTCCATCGGAAGCGCTTCTCCGAGTGCCACCACCCCTTCGTCGGCGAATGGGTGGACCGGCCATAGCCCGGCGCGGAGAAGCACCGGCGCGGCGCTTTCGAGCGACAACAGTGTCATGGAGTTCACGCCCGCCGGAGGGGCGATGCCGTCGTCCCCGAACTCCGCGACTTGAGCGACGCGTGCGCCGATCCAAGGCAGGGAGCCGGCGTCTTTCATCGATCCCACCGCCCGATGAGGATATTCCTCCTGTGACAGCGCGACCATCTCGTCCCCGCCGATTCCGGTGACGACGGAGTGTGCGCCGGTTGCGGCTATCTGCGGTGTCATGGTCGCGAAGGGATAGTGCAGCGGGTCCTCGTACGGACTGATCGGCGCGCCCTGGACCCGCAGGCAGTTCGCGGCCGGGGCCTCCGATCAAGAGCGCGGAGGTGTTCAACTTCCCTGGAAAGCGTTCGGCGGCGCGAGTGGCAACAGTGCCGGAGTCGAAACCGCCCGTCAGGTGGAAGTGAGTCCATTCCGGATTCAGCGGTCGCAGGTCCAGGGCGTCATCGAGGCCCTGCACGAACGCGTTCAGAACGTCGGCGTCCGGCGCCAGTTGGCGAGGACCCGCGTGCGGGGCGGGCGCCGGGTAGCGCACGAACAGGTGGCCGCCGTAGTGCGCGGCTGAGCGCTCTGTCAGCCGGTGAATCCCCGTGAAGAGGGTGTGCTGGCTGTATCGAGGCCGATACAGGAGCAGACGTGTGGCTTCCAGGACATTGATGCCGCCGGCGTACGGCCGCAGGTCGGCCATGTCCCAGGAGCCGTGGAGAGTCCTGTCGTCGTGGGCGAGGTAGAGCGGTGTCGTTCGGCAGGCTCCGGCGGAGACCTGTACCGGCTCGTCCGGGGTGGTCTCCACCAGGACGTAGTCCGCCGGCCACTGCCGCGCGAGACCGCGCATGGCGTCGTATTCGCCGACCGTTGTCAGCCGCACGTCCGGCTCGCACGACGGCTGCCCAGCCACGCGCTCGCGCACCACCAAGAGAGTACGGCGCCCGTCTGTCACGGCGAGGTGTTCGACCATCGGGTGCGCGAGTGGGGCGATCTCACTTCGCTGATCACCGGTGATGTAGCGACCCGAGCGCCACTGCCAGGTTTCGTCGGCGTAAGGGGTGAGTTGAAGCTTGAGCACGAGTACTCCAAGTAGAACACCTGGGCCGTGTCGAGTGGCGCTCCTGCTGCCGGGGTCGGTCAGACAGCGGTGGTGTCGTAGGTGTGGGCGCCGTCCGCCGAGCCTTGTGCCTTCTTGTACTCATGCGACTCGGCCGGTGCCTGGACCCGACGGGTCGCCTTTGTGACGAACAGGTCGTCGAAGAGTCGTCGGCGCTGTGGTGGTGGCGTGAAGTCACGAATCATGGCGATGCCTCCGGGACGAGATGGGGTGGATGCCGTCACGATGACGTTACTGAAAGTCAGTTCCACTGGCCAGAGGGCCCTTTGGCTGACGATTCGTTCGGTCACACAACCTCGTGCTCGCCCCGGAGACCGTATGCGTGAGTGACGGGGCGCCGTCAGATCAGGTGGTCGAACTCGCCGGCCTTCACGCCCAGGAGGAACGCGCGCAGCTTGTCGCGGTCGGTGGTGACGATCGTGCCCGGCGCGTCGCTCTCGCGCAGGAGGATCTGGCCGTCGACGTGGGCCAGTTCGACGCACTTGATCTCGGCGTCGGATCCCGAGAAGGAGGACTTCTGCCAGGTGATGGGGGCGGTCATGATGGTGGCTCCATTCGGTGAGTGTTGTGGAGTGCGGGTTGCGTTCAGTGCGGTGAGCAGCCCGGTAAGAGGGGGAGTTGGCGCGCCTCGGGTGTGTGGAACACGTGGTAGGGGTGCACGGTCCACTCCACCCAGACGCCGCGGTTGCTGAGGGAGAACCCACAGGGCTCGCCCCGGTGCAGCGCCGCGACGGCCCCGACGCAGCCGCCGCCTTCGGCCCAACTGAGGGCGCGTCTGTGCTCGTTGGGTGGGAGCGTCGACGCGAGGGTGCGGACGGACGACCGGATCTGACGGATTGCCTCGGCGGGGGTACGTGCCGAGTGGCGCTCGACCTTCTCGATGTCCGAGCCTGCGGCGCCGAGTGAACGGTACGTGACGTGCTCGAACCAGTAGTGGATCTCCGTATCCGGGCATGGCGAGGCTGAGGGTTGGTACATGGAGGGGCCTTCCGCCGAGGCGTGGGTGCGGAGTTGTCCCCGCCTGCCGCCGGCATGACGGGCGGTCGGCGGGGACAACCCTTCGGGCCTCTCCCCGACCGGGCCAAGGGCAGGGGGAGGTACGTCGCCGCAGGCCCGGCCCGCCGAGTTGGCCGGTCCGTTGGCGACGCATAGTGACGTTAGCGTGACTCGGGGGAGTGTCGCAATGGTGGGACGTCCCAAGGGTGTGCCCCGACATGAGGAACGCCCCCCACCTGCGGAGGTGGGAGGCGTTCGCGGTGCCGTGTTCGTCAGATCAGGTGGTCGAACTCGCCGGCCTTGACGCCGAGGAGGAAGGCGCGCAGCTTGTCCCGATTGGTGGTGACGATCGTGTCCGGGTCGTCGCTCTCGCGCAGGAGGATCTGACCGTCGGCGACGGCCAGTTCGACACAGTGCTGGTTGTCGTCGGGTCCGGAGAAGGATGACTTCTGCCAAATGATGTGGTCGGTCATGCCGCTTGACTCACATTTCTTGTGCGATGCGTTGGATGAATTTTGTCGACTCGTCGGTGCCGAGCGAGATGCCGGCCACCGAATCGAGCAGCGCCCGGTACTTGGCGAGTTGGGCCTCGGCGTCCAGGAAGCCGGCGTCGAAGGCGCTGTCGACATGGACGGTGTCCAGTTGCGGAATCGCGGCGCCCGCATAAAGCATCGAGTGAACCGATGCGGTCATCCGTGCCTCGAATGGGATGACGCGAACGGTCACGCTCGGCCACAGCGAGACTTCACTCAGAAATTCGAGCTGCGCCCGGACGATCTCGACCGGGCCGTACCTCATGCGCAGGGCCGCTTCATGGATGAATGCCTCGAACTTCGGCGGGTTCGGGCGGCTGAACATGTCGCGGCATCTCATACGGTGCTCTACGCGCGCGTTAATCTCCGACTTCGGCAGGTCGGAAATCCCGCTCGTGATCAGTTCGCGGGCGTAAGCCTCCGTCTGGAAGAGGCCGGGGATGTAAAGCATCTCAATGGCTCGCATGTACAGGGCGTGATGCTGTAGTTCCGCGAGATCAAGAAATCCCGGTGACAGTATTCCGCGATACTCCTCCCACCAACCCTTTCCGCGTTCTTCGGCCATGCTCGCCAGAGCGTCGACAAGGTGCTGGTCCGTCGCCGAGCAGTGCGCGGCGATGCGTCGCACGCGTTCCGCGCTGACGCCGTACCTGCCGGACTCCAAGTGGCTGACCTGGGCTCGTTCTCCGCCCAGGAACGCCGCGAGCTGGCTTCCGGACATGCCCGCCCGTTCGCGCAACTTCCGCAGCTCGATCCCTACGCGCTTCTGTCGAGCGGTCGGATAGGCCCTTGGCGGCATGGACCCTCCCTCTTTCTGGTGCGGTGTCTATGAGTGTGCAGTCCCACTGTGTCACCGGTCCACCCGTCCGAGTGCGACGGGTGTCCCACTGTTGCACCGTCCCACTGTTGGGCCTTAAGGTTTTGATTGCGCCCGCACCGCGTCCGCCGACCCGAAGTGCAGCCGCTTCAGCGGCCGTTGACGTCAACGGTGGGCCGGGCCGCCCGCGCATCCAACCTCGCGTAGGGAGAGCCGACATGGCCCCGATGACCGCCACCCCCACCACCCCCACACCCCCGCCCGGCGGTGAGACCTACCGACTGGTCGTCCCCAACACCGCCCACGCCCCCCGCCTCGCACGCGAGTTCGTCAGCGCGCTTCTCGACGTCAGCGGCAGCGGGTACACCCCCCTCGTGGACGACGCCCGGCTCTGTGTCACCGAGTTGGTCACCAACGCGCACCGGCATACCCGCACCCACCAAATCCGCGTCGACGCCGTTGTCAGCCGCAAGCACGCGACCGTGTTCGTCTGCGACAGCAACCCCTGGGCGCTGCCGGTACCAGGCGGGGCGAGCCTCGGAGCCGTACAAAATGGTGTACAGGAGAACGGGCAGGGGCTTCGGCTCGTCGAGAGCCTGGCTCGCGCCTGGGGACTGACCATCTACGGCGGGTGCTCGCCCTCGTACAAGGCCGTCTGGTTCAGCCTCGCCCGCCGGGGCGGCGCCGCATGAGGCACCACCCCGCCACCGGCGCGCCGTCCTGGGACTTCCTCCTTGCCGCCGCCGGGCTCGCCGTCCTCGCCGTGGGGCTCGTCCGGACCCGGCTCCGGAACAGGCCCCGGCAAGGGGCCAAGGACGCGCCCGTCCTCGCCCGGCGCTGCGGACCAGGGCGGACGTGTCGGCTCCGTAACGCCCGACCTCTGTCTGACCGGCGGACGCGACCTCATGAACGTAGGCCCGGTCGTGGGCATGCTGGAGCCCCGTGACAACTGCCACCCTGTTCGGCACCGAAGGTTTCCGGCCCCGCCCGGCCACGAGGAACGCCGCACCTCATGCAGGGGGCCTCAGCCCCGCCGGGCGAACTGGCGGAGTGTCAGTGGGGGGTTCTATTCTCGTGAGGAGTCTGTGACGGGCAGTCAAGTCGTCGCCAGGTATCCCAGGGCGGGGGCACAAGGGGGAGCGCTTCATGTCGAGGGCGGCATTTCAGTTTCCCGCGCTGCGGTCGCACGATCCGGCCAGCCTTGGGGGCTTTCGACTGGTCGCGCGGCTGGGTGAGGGCGGAATGGGGCAGGTGTTCCTCGCTCTCTCCCCCGGCGGACAGCCCACGGCTGTGAAGGTGATCCGCAGCGAGTTCGCCCAGGACGCGGAGTTCGGGCAGCGGTTCGCACGCGAGGTGGGCGCCGCGCAGAAGGTGCGCGGTGCCCACCTGGCACCGTTGCTGGACGCCGGCCCCCGAGCCGAGCGGCCGTGGCTGGCCACGACCTACGTGGCCGGGCCGTCCCTGCGGGACCTGGTGGTCGAGGGCGGGCCGCTGCCGACAGAGCAGGTGATGCTGCTGGCCTGGGGCATCGCGCACGCCCTCGCCGACATCCACGCCGCGAAGGTGGTGCACCGGGACCTCAAGCCCGGGAACATCATCCTGGACGAGAGCGGTCCGAAGGTCATCGACTTCGGCATCGTCAAATCCCTTGCGCAGTCGGTGACTTACCGCAGTCACTCCACCCGGATCGGCACCCCGTTGTACATGTCGCCCGAGCAGGCTTCGGGCCGCACCGTGGGCACGGCGTCCGACGTCTTCGCCCTCGGCTCCACCCTGTACTTCCTCGCCACCGCCCGCGAGGCGTTCGCCGCGGAAAACGAGTGGGGTGTCGCCCACCGCGTCGTCGCCGACGACCCGGACGTCTCCGTCCTCGCCGCGCCGTTACGCGAGCTGATCACCGACTGCCTGCACAAGGACCCCGACCGGCGCCCGGCACCGGCAAGCGTGCTGGAGAGGTGCGAGGGCGAGCTGGGTGAAGCGCTCGGTCCGGGGGCCTGGATGGGCATCACCGGTGCTCGGGAGGCCATCCGGGATCGCACCCGTTCCCTGCGGGCCCTCACCGCCGCTGACGCGGAAGCGGGTTGCACCGTTGCCCACGATCGGCTCGGCTCTCCCGGTGTCACTGCGGACGCCGAAGGGGGCGAGACGCCCAAGACCAAGACCAAGACCAAGACCAAGACCAAGACCAAGACGAAGAAGACGAAGACGAAGAAGACGGAGACGTCGAAGAAGTCGCCGAAGACCGGGCCCGTCCCGTCATCGTCTTCCGCCGCGACGCCGGCCACTCCGCACCCGTCGAGCCCGACGCCGAAAGACCTCAAGGTGATCACCACCCATGTCAGGGAGATCGTCCTGGCAGCGCTGGTGCTCGTCTCGGCGACCTTCATGCCGATCATGTCGGAGACCTGGAAAGAGGAGTCCTCCGGCACCGAAGTGGCACAAGTGACCCACGGCTTCAACTGGAGCCGGCCGTGGGACGAAGTCCCCAGCGGTGTGTCCGACGTGACGACGAACTGGCAGGGGATAGCCGTCTGGGTCATCGGCACAGCGGTTGTCCTCGCCTTGGCGGCTCTGTTCCCGCTGAGGCTGTCCGGCAACCCCGACCTGAAGAAGTGCGGTCGGGTGGCAGGCGTGATCTGTGCCGTCTGGATCACCATCGTCACGCTCTTCGGTCTGTGGATTCTCGCGATGACACTCGGCCTGGAGCCCTCGGACGGCGACAATCCGGGATACACGCTCCGTGACGTGTTTATGCCTGGAGGGTGGTTGCTGCTTCTGGCGAACGGTCTGATGGCCGACGCGCTTCGGCGCACACAGGGATATCTCGTGACGCGGTCAGCGGTCGGCGCCTGACGCCCGAAACGCTGCGGCCCGTCGCCCCCCCCGGACCACCCCCGCACCCCACCCCCGGCGCCGACTACGCTGGGAGGGCGATCCATCCGTCCCCCAGCAGTCCCGTAGCAGGAGTGAAATGGCCGTCAATCTGGTCAATGTCGAGGCAGTCACCAAGGTGTACGGCACCCGGGCGCTGCTCGACGGGGTCTCCCTCGGGGTGTCCGAAGGGGACCGGATCGGGGTCGTCGGGCGCAACGGGGACGGCAAGACCACCCTCATCCGGATGCTCGCCAAGCTGGAGGAGGCCGACACCGGGCGGGTCACGCACAGTGGTGGGCTACGGCTCGGGGTGCTCACGCAGCATGATTCGCTCGATCCCGCCGCCACCGTCCGGCACGAGGTCATCGGCGATCTCGCCGACCACGAGTGGGCCGGGAACGCCAAGATCCGCGACGTGCTCACCGGGCTGTTCGGCGGGCTGGAGATGGCCGGGTTCCCGCAGGGGCTCGACACCGTCATCGGGCCGCTGTCCGGTGGTGAGCGGCGCCGGATCGCGCTCGCGAAGCTGCTCATCGCCGAGCAGGACGTGATCATCCTCGACGAGCCGACGAACCATCTCGACGTCGAGGGCATCTCCTGGCTCGCCCGGCATCTGCGTGAGCGACGCTCCGCGCTCGTCGTCGTGACCCACGACCGGTGGTTCCTGGACCAGGTCTGTACGCGGATGTGGGACGTGCAGCGCGGTGCGGTGCACGAGTACGAGGGTGGCTACTCCGACTACGTCTTCGCCCGCGCCGAGCGCGAACGCATCGCCGCCACCGAGGAGTCCAAGCGGCAGAATCTGGTGCGCAAGGAGCTGGCGTGGCTGCGGCGCGGTCCGCCGGCCCGTACGTCCAAGCCCCGCTACCGCATCGAGGCCGCCAACGAGCTGATCGCGGACGTGCCGCCGCCGCGCGACAACTCCTCGCTGATGAAGTTCGCCAACGCCCGCCTCGGCAAGACGGTCTTCGACCTGGAGGACGTGACCGTCCAGGCCGGGCCCAAGGTGCTGCTCAAGCATCTGACCTGGCAGCTCGGCCCCGGCGACCGGATCGGTCTCGTCGGCGTCAACGGCGCGGGCAAGACCTCCCTCCTCCGTGCGCTCGCGGACGCGGCCCGTACGCAGGGCGACGTGCAGCCCGAGGCCGGGAAGGTGATCGTCGGGCGGACGGTCAAGCTGGCGTATCTCTCGCAGGAGGTCAGTGAACTCAAGCCCACCTTGCGGGTGCTGGAAGCCGTTCAGCAGGTGCGCGACCGCGTGGACCTCGGGACGGGGCGCGAGATGACCGCCGGGCAGCTCTGCGAGCAGTTCGGCTTCAGCAAGGACAAGCAGTGGACGCCGGTGGGCGATCTCTCCGGCGGTGAGCGGCGCAGGCTCCAGATCCTGCGGCTGCTGATGGACGAGCCCAACGTGCTGTTCCTGGACGAGCCCACGAACGACCTCGACATCGAGACGCTGACCCAGCTCGAAGACCTGCTGGACGGCTGGCCGGGCTCGATGGTCGTCATCAGCCACGACCGGTTCTTCATCGAGCGGACGACGGACAAGGTGTACGCGCTCCTCGGCGACACGAGCCTGCGTCATCTGCCGCGCGGTATCGACGAGTACCTGGAACGGCGGCGCAAGGTGGTCGAGTCGGCGCCCGCCCCGGCGCGTACCGGCGGCGGTGGCGGCGGTACGTCCGGTGGTACGTCGGCCGCGACGGCCGCCGCCTCCGCCGCGTCCTCGAAGGACAACCGCGCCGCGAAGAAGGAACTCCAGCGGATCGAGCGGCAGCTCGACAAGATGTCCACGCGCGAGACCGCACTTCACGGACAGATCGCCGAAAGCGCCACGGAATTCGACAAGGTGGCGAAACTCGACAGCGAGCTGCGTGAACTCGTCGCGCAGCGCGACGAGTTGGAGATGCGCTGGATGGAGCTGGCCGAGGACGTGTAGAGGTCCCGTACAGACCGCGCGGCAGACCGCATAACAACAGCGTCACGGGCCGGTTCTCCCTTGGGAACAGGGGAGGACCGGCCCCTGCCGTACAGGGGTGCGAGTGATACAAAGAAGGCCCGCTCGACCGACGTGACACTGCGGATTCCAAGCCCGAATCGCTCCGTTCCGGTGGCGCCGGCCGGCCTTTCGACAGCCGGCCGGCTTTCCTGTCGCCGGAACAGCGGGGGAGACCGACCGGGCGAAGGACCGTACGACTAGGGGGAAGCGCTGATGACTCAGCCGCCCAGCCAGCCACCACCGCCGCCGGGCCAGCCGCCCAGCCAGCCGCCGGGCCAGCCGGGGCCGTACAACCAGCCGGGGCCGTACGGCCAGCAGCCGGGTCAACCGGGCCAGCCGGGACCGTACAACCAGCCCGGTCCGTACGGTCAGCAGATGCCGGGCCAGCCCGGCCCCTACAACCAGCCGGGGCCCTACGGCCAGCAGCCCAACCCGTACGGCGGCGGCGGTGGTTACCCGCCCCAGCAGTTCCCCGGCGCGCCCACCCCGCCCCCCGGCGGCAACGGCGGCAACGGCAACGGCGGCGGCTTCTTCAAGGGCAAGCCCGGCATGCTGATCGCCGCCGCGGTCGCGGGTCTGCTCGTCATCGGCGGCGGCACCTGGTTCGTCCTCAGCGGTGACGACGACGGCAAGAGCAACGTCAGCAAGAACGACAAGAACAAGAACAAGGACCAGGACGCCAAGCCCGACGGGTCGGACGAGCCCGACACCGGCGACGGCACCGGCGGCGGGCGCGAGGCGCAGGACGACCTCAACGCCGGGCGCAAGGACGGCGAGTCGAAGGTCCTGTGGCTCCAGAAGAACGACGTCGACCTGCCGAAGAACGGCGCCGACGTGTACGGCCCGTGGTTCGCCGGCGACATCGTCGTCAAGGCCATGTACAAGAAGGTCGTCGGCTACAACGCCGCGGACGGCAAGCAGAAGTGGAGCCTCACGCTGCCCGCCGAGGCGTGCGCGGCACCCTCGTCGGCCACGGACGACGGCAAGATCGTCATCGGGATCAAGAACGGTGTCACGGAGAAGTCCGAGTGCGCCGTCCTCCAACAGGTCGACCTCAAGACCGGCAAGGGCGGCTGGAAGCAGGAGATCAAGCCGAAGGGCAACTTCGACTTCCTCACCGACATCACCCTCGCCATCAACGGCGACACCGTCACCGCGGCCCGCACCTCTCACATCAACGCCTTCCGGATGAGCGACGGCAAGGCGCTGTTCGACGAGGTGGCCGGCAACTGCCAGCCCGACGCGATCGCCGGCGGCCCCAGGATGATCGCGGCCGAGTCGTGCCCCGGCGGTGACATCGACAAGCAGCAGAACCAGGTGCAGGAGCTGGACCCGACCACCGGCAAGGCCAAGTGGACGTACAAGCTCAAGACCAACTGGGAACTGGACAAGGTCTATTCGAGCAATCCGATCGTCCTGTCGCTGACCGAGCCGGACAAGAAGTCCTGGGCCATAGTCGCCCTCAACGACAACGGCACCGTGCGTTCCCAGATCGACGGCGGCAAGGACAAGTTCCAGCCCCAGTGCGGCGGAAGCTTCATCGTCTTCGGCGCCAACCTGGACGGCTGCCGAGGTGTCGCGGCCGACGCCAGCACCTTCTACATGTCGACGCAGCCGAGCGAGACCGGTTCGACCGGCACCAACGAGGTCATCGCCTTCAGCCTCGACACCGGCAAGGCCAAGTGGCGGGCCAAGGCCCCGGCCGAGCGCGTCATGACGCCGCTGCGGATGGAGGGCGCCAACGTGCTCCTCTACTTCGAGCCGTCGTACGACAAGGGCGGCGCCGTCGCGACGCTGGCGCCCACCGGAGGCGAGCCCAGGGTGCTGCTCAAGAACCCGCAGTCGACGTCCGAGATCGAGAGTTCGTTCTACGACACCGAACTGGACTACGTGGGCGGGCGGTTCTACGTGACCAGCAGCCGGGTCAGTGCTACTGACGACAAGGCGGAGATGGAGACGAAGACCATGATGGCCTTCGGCAAGTGACACTCTCCGTGTCTCTGCGTCTCTGCGTCTCCCGCTCCGTACGCACGCATGCACACTCATCCACTTCTTGAGGTAAGCACTCCATGAGCCAGCCACCCCAGCCGCCCAACGAGCCCCCGCAGGGAGGGTTCGGCCAGCCACAGGAGCCGCCGGCCGGTGGATTCGGCGCACCGACCGAGCCGCCGCCCGGCGGATTCGGTGCCCCGACGCCGCCGCCCGAGCAGCCCGGTTACGGCTATCCGCAGCAGCCTCCCGGCCAGCCCGGCCCTCCCGCCCAGCCCGGTCAGCCCGGTCAACCGCCCTACGGTCAGCCGCAGTACGGATACCCGCAGCAGGGCCAGCCGCCGCAGCAGCCGCCCGGTCAGCCGCAGTACGGATACCCGCAGCAGCCGCCGACCCGGCCGATGGGGCAGCCGTCCGGTCAGCCCCAGTACGGCTATCCGCAGCAGCCGGGCCAGATGTACAACCAGCCCGGTCAGCCGTACACCCAGCCCGGCCAGGGCGCGCCCGGCGGCCCCGGCGGCCCCGGCGGCGGCAAGAAGATCAGCACGCAGGCGCAGATCATCATCGCCGCGGTCGTCGCCGTCGTCCTGATCGTCGGCGGTGGCGTCTACTTCGCCTCCGGCGGCGACGACAAGGACGACCAGGCCAAAACCTCCGACTCCAAGGACGGCGACAAGGGCGGCGGCGACAAGGACGAGAACGGCGGTTCCCTCGCCGGCGGCAAGGAGAAGCCCCCGGCGAACGAGAAGTCGAAGGTCGCCTTCCAACTGCCGCAGCCCAAGGTCGGCGACATCACCGATGTGTCCGGCTCCTGGCTCACCGACAAGGCGTACGTCAAGACCGGTGTGAACCAGATCGTCGGGTACGAGGCGGACACGGGCAAGCAGCTCTGGACCATCCCGCTGCCCGGCCAGGTCTGCGCGGCCTCGCGCCATGTCAGCGACGACAACAAGACGGCCGTCGTCTTCGCCGCGAGCAAGCCCACCGCCAAGGAGAAGTACGTCTCCTGCACCGAGGTCGGCGCGATCGACCTCGACAAGGGCTCCCTGCTGTGGACCGAGTCGGTCACGGGCGGCAACGCCGGTGACGACAAGGCATCCTTCCGGGAGGTCACCCTCAGCGGGAAGACCGTCGCGGTCGGCGGCACGGACGGCGGCGCGGCCTTCGACCTCGCCACCGGCGACAACCTGTGGAAGCCCGACGTCAACGCCGAGGGCTGCTACGACATGGGTTACGGCGGCGGCCCCGCGCTCGTCGCGGCCCGCAAGTGCGGCTCGTACGACGACCCGACGGTCACGATCGAGTCCGTGAAGCCCTCGGACGGCACGCCGCTGTCCAAGTTCAAGATGCCCGCGGGCGTCGAGTACGTCTCCGTCGTCTCCACCAAGCCGCTCGTCGTCGCGGCGGACGTCGGCGACACCGCCGGTGACGGCAGCGGGATCTCGGACTTCTTCTCCATCGACGAGAAGACCGGCAAGCTGCGCGCCAAGATCCCCGTGGACGCGGACAAGTACGCGGGCCGGTGCGGCTCCACCGAGGTGGAGCAGTGCTCCAAGCTCGCGGTCGGCAACGACAAGATCTATGTGCCGACCGAGGAGCACGAGGGCACCGGCGAGGAGTACGGCCAGACCAACGAGATCGTCTCCTTCGACCTCGCGACGGGCAAGGCCACGACCGACCGGGCCGACGCGGGCGAGCGTTACGCGATGTACCCGCTGCGCATGGACGGGTCGAACATCATCGCGTACAAGTGGCCCCCGTACGACAAGGGCGGACAGATCGTCTCCATCGACGGCGGCACCTTCAAGGAGACGGTTCTCATGGAGAACCCGGCCGAGGAGTCCGTACGCGAGGCCGAGACCAGCTTCTCGCTGGACGGCGCGGAGGTCAGATTCGGCAACGGCCGGATGTACACCTCGGAGACGCTGATCAGCGAGCCGGGCGAATACAGCAGCGACCGCAAGGAGTACCTCGTGGTGGCGTTCACCACGAACTAGCGGGCGGGTTCGCCGCCGATCGCCGGACGGGCAGCGTGTGACAGCCCGTCCGGCGATCGCGTTTGCGGCCCGTTCGCAGATTAAGGACAAACACGGCCGACGAGCCCTCGTGACCTCGGCCGAGCGTGTAGCTTGCCGGGTCAGGGCCGACAGGCCCTAAGGGGGCCGGGGGCCCGGAGCCGGCGGGGATGGGGTATCTCGATGGGCGTACGGCTCATGGTGGTTGACGACCACCGACTGCTCGCCGAGGCGCTGGCCTCGGCCCTGAAACTGCGCGGGCACCGGGTGCTCGCCGCCGCCGCGCCCACGGCCGGCGCCGCCGAACTGGTCGTGAGCCGGGCGCCCGAGGTATGCCTCATGGGAACGGCGGCCCCGGCCGAGCCAGGTGCCTTCGACCCGATCGTACGGATCAGGCGCGACCGCCCGCAGGTGGCGGTGGTGGTCCTGGGGCCGGTGCCCAACCCGCGCGGTATCGCCGCCGCGTTCGCGGCCGGGGCATGCGGATACGTACGGCACGACGAACGCATCGAGGGTGTCGAACGGGCCATCGTGAAGGCGCGGGCGGGCGACGCGGCCGTGGCACCGGGGCTGTTGCAGGGGGCGTTCACCGAGCTGCTGAATCCGGTGGCGCAGCCGGACGACGAGGGGCAGCGGCTGCTGCGGATGCTCACGCCGCGCGAGGTCGAGGTGTTGGTGCGGGTCGCCGAGGGGGAGGACACCCGGCTGATCGCCGAAGGAATGGGCATAGCGCCGAGCACCGCCCGTACGCATGTGCAGCGGGTCCTGATGAAGCTGGGGGTGGGCTCCCGGCTGGAGGCGGCGGCGCTGGCCGCGCGGACGGGGCTGCTGGACCGGGCCACCGACATGTGAGCGCCGGGCGGGCCGCGACAGGTGCGGCCCGCCCGGCGATCGACGAGGGCTACTTCTCGGACTCGGGCGACGGTGGTATCCGCACCGGGCGCAGCTTCATCCAGCCCAGGAAGAACAGGCCGAGTGCCAGCATCGCCAGCCCCGTCCAAAGGTTGATGTTGACGCCCTCGGCCTTCTTCATGTCCGCGTCGGACGCGAACACACCGGCGACGGTGACGATCACCCCGTACAGCGTGAACAGGCCGCCGATGATGAGCCGGATGTCGAACAGGCGGGCCGCCGTGGCGGACTTGCCTTCCAGTTCGGAGACTTCTTTGTGCAGGTCGGACATGGTGTGTGCCTCCGATTCGGTCAGAAGGAGTACGGGATGTAGCAGGCCGCGGCGATGACGATCGCACCCCAGCCGAGCAGGGCGGGCTTGCGGTACCACGCGTCGTCGCCCTCGGAAGGCGCCTCGCTCATGCCGGGCGACGTCGTCCCGTACACCAGGCCCGCGAGTTCGGCCGCCGGCTTGGGCGCGGTGAACAGCGTGACGGCGACCATCACCACCGCGCCGGCGACGAAGCCGACGATCGCGGAGACGAAGTTGGCGCCCTGGTCGCTGGGTATGTCGATGACGCCCTGCTTGTAGATCCAGAAGTAGTTGACCATCGCGGCCGTCGTACCGGCGACCAGACCCCAGGCACCGGATTTCATCGAGGCCCGCTTCCAGAACATACCGATGATGAAGACCACGAACATCGGCACGTTGAAGAAGGAGAACAGGGTCTGGAGGTAGCTCATGATGTTGGAGAAGCTGGCGGCGATGAAGGCCGTGCCGACGGAGGCCGCCACACCGATCGCGGTGATCAGCCGTCCGAAGCGCAGGTAGTACGTGTCCTCGCGGTCCTTGACCACGTACTTCTGCCAGATGTCGGTGGTGAAGACGGTGTTGAAGGACGACACGTTCGCCGCCATGCCGGCCATGAAGGCGGCCATCAGACCCGTGACGGCGATCCCGAGCACCCCGTTGGGCAGCAACTCCTGCATCAGCAGCGGGATCGCGTCGTTGTACGTGAGGTCCGAGCCCGCCGTGCCTATCTTGGGCACGATCACGGCGGCGACCAGGCCGGGGATCATCACCAGGAAGACGATGAAGATCTTCGGGAACGCGGCGATGAGCGGGGTGCGCTTGGCGGCCGAGAGGTTCTTCGCGGAGAGCGCGCGCTGCACCTCGGCGAAGTTGGTCGTCCAGTAGCCGAAGGAGAGCACGAAGCCGAGCCCGAGGATGATCGTCAGCCAGTTGGCGCCGAGCGGGTTGGCGTCGCCGATGCCCGTACCGCCCCAGGCGCTCAGGAAGTTGTCGCCCTTGCTCGCGGTGAGCGAGTCGGTCAGTCCGTCCCAGCCGCCGACCCGCTTGAGGCCGAGGACCGTGAGGGGGATGAGCGCGGCGAGGATGACGAAGAACTGGAGGACTTCGTTGTAGATCGCCGACGAGAGGCCGCCGACGGTGATGTACGCGAGGACGAAGAACCCGGCGACGACGATCGAGACCCACTGGGGCCAGCCGAGCAGCGCCTCGACCACGATCGACAGGGCGTAGAGGTTGACGCCCGCGATGAGGATGGCGGCGAAGGCGAACAGCACCGAGCTGAGCAGATGCGCCGACTTGTCGAAGCGCTGGAGCAGGAACTCGGGGACCGAGCGCACCTTGGAGCCGTAGTAGAACGGCATCATCACCAGGCCGAGGAAGACCATGGCGGGGATCGCGCCGATCCAGTACCAGTGCACGACGGCCACGCCGTACTGGGCGCCGGTCGCGGCCATGCCCAGGATCTCGGTCGCGCCGAGGTTGGCGGCGACGAACGCGAGGCCGGTGACCCAGGCGGGGAGCGATCTGCCGGAGAGGAAGAAGTCGAGGCTGGTCTTGACGCTCGCCCGTGCGGCGAAGCCGATGCCGAGGACCACGATGAAGTAGATCGCCAGGATCGTGTAGTCGAGACCGTTCGTCGGCAGCCGAAGTCCTTCGGCCAGGTAGTACGTGGGGGACTGCATGGGGGTACCCGCTTCGTCGCGTGAACGTTTCCTTCAACTCCTGCCGGAACCTACGCCTGTCATTACCGAAACTGAACACTTTTGATGGTGTTCTTTGTTCGATCGTGATCGAGTGTCGTGGGCCACATCGTTGACGTAACTGTTGGCTCGTGGTTAATTATGTTCGGTTCTGTTTGGGTGTGGGCTCGGGCTTGGGCTCGGGTGTGGCCGGAGGAAGAAGCGATGAAGAAGACGGTGACGGCGCTCGCCGACGACCGGGAGCTGATCTACTACGACTCCCGCGACGACGCCGTACGCGACGCCGTGGACCGGCGGCCCCTCGAACCGATCTCCACCACCGCCCGGATCCGCCGCGACCCGCTCCTCGGCGACTCGGTCGCCGTCGCCTCGCACCGCCAGGGCCGCACCTACCATCCGCCGGCCGGCGAGTGCCCGCTGTGCCCCACCGACATCGCTGCGGGCCGGCTCAGCGAGATCCCCGACAGCGACTACGACGTCGTCGTCTTCGAGAACCGCTTCCCCTCCCTCGCCGGTGACTCCGGCCGCTGCGAGGTCGTCTGCTTCACCTCCGACCACGACGCCTCCTTCGCGGACCTCACCGAGGACCAGGCCGCCCTCGTCCTCGACGTATGGACCGACCGCACCGCCGAACTCGCCGAACTCCCGCAGGTGGAGCAGGTGTTCTGCTTCGAGAACCGGGGCGCCGAGATCGGCGTGACACTCGGCCATCCGCACGGGCAGATCTACGCCTACCCCTTCGTCACCCCCCGCACCGAACGGATGTCGCGCTCGGTCGCCGAACACCGCGCGGCCACCGGGGACAACCTCTTCGACCAGGTCGTGGAGCGCGAACGCGGCGCCGGCCGGGTCGTCCTGGAGGGCGAGCACTGGGTGGCGTTCGTGCCGTACGCGGCACACTGGCCGTACGAGGTGCACCTGTACCCGCTGCGCCGGGTGCCGGACCTGCGCGGACTCGACGACGCGGCGCGCGCCGAATTCCCCGCCGTCTATCTGGAGCTGCTGCGGCGCTTCGACCGGATCTTCGGCGCGGGCGAGCCGCCGACGCCGTACATCTCCGCCTGGCACCAGGCGCCGTTCCGCGCCCCCGGACGGGATGACTTCGCGCTCCACCTGGAACTTTTCACCATCCGCCGGACGTCGGGCAAGTTGAAGTTCCTCGCGGGATCCGAGTCCGGAATGAACGTCTTCATCAACGACGTACCGCCGGAGACCGCGGCCGAGAGACTGCGAGAGGTAGCGAGCGCGTGAGTGGCACATATCTGGTTACGGGCGGCGCGGGATACGTCGGCAGCGTGGTCGCGGCGCATCTGCTGGCGGCCGGGCACAAGGTGACCGTCCTGGACGACCTGTCCACCGGCTTCAGGGAAGCGGTCCCGGCGGGCGCGGAATTCATCGAGGGCCGGGTCCATGACGCGGCCAAGTGGCTCGACCCGTCCTACGACGCGGTCCTGCACTTCGCCGCGTCCTCCCAGGTCGGCGAGTCCGTCGCCAAGCCCGAGAAGTACTGGGAGAACAACGTCGGCGGATCGATGGCGCTGCTGGCGGCGATGCGCTCGGCGGGCGTACGCAAGCTCGTCTTCTCCTCGACGGCGGCGACGTACGGCGAGCCCGTCTCCATCCCGATCACCGAGACCGACGAGACCGCGCCGACCAGCCCGTACGGCGCGACCAAGCTCGCCGTCGACCATATGATCGGCGGCGAGTGCGTGGCCCACGGTCTCGCGGCGGTCTCCCTGCGCTACTTCAACGTCGCGGGTGCGTACGGGAGTTACGGCGAGCGGCACGAGCCGGAGTCGCATCTGATCCCGCTCGTGCTCCAAGTCGCCCTCGGCGCGCGGGAGTCGATCTCCGTCTACGGCGACGACTACCCGACCCCGGACGGCACGTGCGTACGCGACTACATCCATGTCGCCGACCTCGCCGACGCCCATCTGCTCGCCCTGACGGCAGTCGGCACCGGGGAACACCTGATCTGCAACCTCGGCAACGGCAGCGGGTTCTCCGTCCGCGAGGTCATCGAGACCGTCCGTACGGTCACCGGGCACCCGGTGCCGGAAGTCATGGCCGCGCGCCGCGCCGGCGACCCCGCGGTCCTGGTCGCCTCGGACACCACGGCGCACGACCGACTGGGCTGGACGCCGAGCCGTGCCGACCTGGCGGGCATCGTCGCGGACGCGTGGGCGTTCGCACGTCGAGAGGAGATCAGCGGGTGAGCCGGCGGGTGAGCGTCAGCGCGCAGTTCGAGGAGTTGTACGGCACGGCGCCCGAGGGGGTGTGGGCCGCGCCCGGCAGGGTGAACCTCATCGGTGAGTACACCGACTTCAACGACGGCTTCGTGATGCCGCTCGCGCTGCCGCACACCGCCGTCGCGGCGGTGTCGCGGCGCACGGACGGCGTCCTGCGGGTGCACTCCGCCGACGCCCCCGGCGGAGTGGTCCAACTGGCCGCCGACGAACTGGTGCCGCTCTCCGACACCGGCTGGGCCGCGTATCCGGCGGGCGTCGTCTGGGCGCTGCGCGACGCGGGCCACGCGGTGGGCGGCGCGGACATCCACCTCACCTCGACCGTGCCGACCGGCGCGGGACTCTCCTCGTCGGCGGCGCTGGAGGTCGTGACCGCGCTCGCGCTCAACGAGCTGTACGAACTCGGCCTGTCCGGAGCCGGGTTGGCGGTCCTCGCGCAGCGCGCCGAGAACGTGTTCGTCGGCGTCCCCTGCGGTGTCATGGACCAGATGGCCTCCGCCTGCTGCACCGACGGGCACGCGCTGTACCTCGACACCCGCGACCTCTCGCAGCGCCAGGTCCCCTTCGACCTGGCCGCCGTCGGGCTCCAACTGCTGGTGGTCGACACCCGGGTGAAGCACGCCCTGGGCGACGGCGCGTACGCGCAGCGGCGCGCCGGTTGCGAGGCTGGCGCGCGGGCGCTCGGCGCGCGCACGCTGCGTGAAGTTCCGTACGCGCATCTGCCCGCCGCCCTGGAACGGCTCGCGGGCGAGGAGGAGCACGTACGGCGCTATGTCCGCCATGTCGTCAGCGACAACCACCGCGTGGAGCGGGTCATCGGCCTCCTCGACGCGGGCGACGTCCGCGCGGTCGGCCCGGTGCTGGTCGAGGGCCATGTCTCGCTCCGCGACGACCTGCGCGTCTCCTGCGCCGAGCTGGACCTCGTGGTCTCGTCGGCGGTGGCGGCGGGCGCGCTCGGCGCGCGGATGACGGGCGGCGGCTTCGGCGGCTCGGCGATCGTCCTGGTCGAGACGGCCGACGCGGACACGGTGACGAAGGCGGTCCTGGAGGCGTTCGCGACGGCCGGCCACACCGCGCCGCGCGTCTTCCCGGCGGTCCCGTCGCGGGGGGCGCACCGGGTGGGCTGAGTGCCCTGCGGGGTTGTTCAGGTCAGGCGCTTGATGAACAGGAACTCCGTGATGCCCGGCGGATAGTCGGGGACATGACCCGCCAGGTCGTAACCCTGCCTTCGGTAGAACACCGGGGCCTGGAAGTCCCAGGTCTCCAGGCGCGCGTGCGTACAGCCCCGGGCGCGGGCCAGGTCCTCCGCCTCGTTCAGAAGGCGCGTGCCGAGGCCCGTGCCCCGGTGCGTCTCGTCGATCCACAGCAGATCGACATGGAGCCAGCGTGCCCACACGTGGGCCGCGAGACCACCGGCGAGCGCGCCCGTCGACTCGTCCATCAGCCATAGGTGCAGCGGTACTTCCTCGTCGTACGCCGACGCCCGCAGCTCCCGCAGGGCCGGCGAACGGGCGTTGTTGGTCGCCCGCATCCGCTCACCGAGCAACGCGTGTCGTTCCTTGTCGACTTCTGTCTCGATACGAAACATGCAGCCCACACTAACCACGGGCCGCCGATCAGTTCTGTAAATAGTCTTCCGCTGCGGGCCCCCGCCCGTACGCTGATGCACAGCGCCGGTGGGGGCCGGTGCTGATCAGGGATGCGAGACAGTCGGGTACGACGCCCGGGGTGGGTGGGCAGCCGCACGGCGGCGGCCGTGGCGGCACAGTGTCCGCGCGACGTGAAATCCACCCCGCCGGGCGCCGTACCCGTGTCGTCCGCGCCCCGACATCTGGGGGTGTCAATTGGTCCGTATCAGGGTTCTCGTGGTGGACGACCACCGCATATTCGCCGAGTCGCTGGCAGCCGCCCTCGCGGCGGAGCCCGACGTGGACGTCACCGCCGCCGGCAGCGGTCCCGCCGCGCTGCGCTGTCTCGAACGGGCGGCGACCGAAGGGCGCGGTTACGACGTGCTGCTGGTCGACGCCGACCTGGGGAACGTGGCGGGTCCGGGCTACGGCCCGGTGGCCCGCGCCGTACCCGACAGCGGCGAGGCCGGTCTCGGCCTGGTCGACGGCATCTCGCTGGTCGCGGGCGTCCGTTCGGGACAGCCGTCCGTGCGCTGCGTGGTCCTCGCGGAGAAGGACGACCCGAGCCGCGCGGCCCTCGCGCTCCAGGCGGGCGCGTCCGGCTGGGTCGCCAAGGACTGCTCGCTGCAACGGCTGCTGGCGGTGATCAGGGGCGTCCTGCGCGACGAGACGCATCTGCCGCCGGCGCTGCTGACGAACGTCCTGCGGGAGCTGACCGCCGAGCGCAAGCACCGCACGGACAGCGAGCGGCTGGTCGACTCACTGACACCGCGCGAGCTGGAGGTGCTGCGCTGCATGGTGGCGGGCCTGGGGCGCAAGGCGGTGGCCGAGCGGCTGTTCCTGTCCCCGCACACGGTCCGTACGCATATGCAGAACGTGCTCGGGAAGCTCGGCGTCCACTCGACCCTGGCGGCGGTTGCACTGGCCCGCCGCGCGGGAGTGGGCCCGGCGGACCTGGGCGACACGGACACGGTGCGGGTGGGGTAGGGGCTACCGAACCAGCCCGTCCGGCGATTGAGGACACCCGACCAACGGCCGGAACCAAAACCAGCCCGTCCGGCGATTGAGGACGAACCGGCCCGCCGACGGACCCGGCGAACCCTTCCGGTCACCGCACCGGACGGGCGTCAGCCGGGGCCGGGGACGTTGTCGAACGGCGCGGTCAACTGGCGCAGCAGCGCGGCCAGTTCCGCGCGCTGCCCGCGCGACAGCTCCGCGAGGATCGCGCGCTCCTGGGCGAGCAGCCCGGCCAGCGCCTGGTCCGCGCGGTCGCGCCCTTCGGGGGTGAGCCGTACGAGGACCCCGCGCCGGTCGCTGGGGTCGGGCAGCCGCTCGACCAGGTCCTTCTTCGCCAGCCGGTCGATGCGGTTGGTCATCGTGCCGGACGTGACCAGGGTCTGGGTCAGCAACTGACCGGGGGAGAGCTGGTACGGCGCGCCGGCCCGCCGCAGCGAGGTCAGGACGTCGAACTCCCACGGCTCCAGGTTGTGCTCGGAGAACGCGAGCCGCCGGGCCCGGTCGAGATGGCGCGCGAGCCTGCTGACGCGGCTCAGTACTTCGAGTGGTTCCACGTCGAGGTCCGGCCGCTCCCGGCGCCATGCTGCGACCAGACGGTCGACCTCGTCCTCCATGGCGATCAGTGTAGATGGTCTGTCGACATGAAGTCTCTTGACGTCAAGATATACTTGGAGGCAGGCTTGGGCATGGTCGGGCGCGGACGGGAATCCGCTCGTCCGCTCCGTATCCCGAGGGGGCTTCGTACATGCATTCGGCAGCGACTCCGGCGACCACCACGGCCGCGACACCCACATCCGCACCGACGTCCGCACTGACATCCGTACCCGCACCCGCACCGACGTCCGCACCCGCACCGACCTGGGACCCGCAGCAGTATCTCCACCACTCCGCGCACCGCACCCGCCCGTTCCTGGATCTGCTCAGCCGGATACCCGAGCTGCCCAACAGGAACCGCCCCGCCCGCATAGCCGACATCGGCTGCGGCCCCGGCAACGTCACGGCGCTCCTCGCCGAACGGTGGCCCACCGCCCACATCACCGGCTTCGACCTCTCCGCCGAGATGCTGGAACAGGCCCAGAAACAGTACGCGGGCCCCACGCCCGGCGGCGGCCGACTGGACTTCCGGCCCGCCGACGCCACGCACTGGACCCCCGACGAGCCGTACGACCTGATCGTGTCCAACGCCGCGCTCCAGTGGGTCCCGGGCCACGCCGAATCCTTCCCGCGCTGGATCGACGGCCTGACCCCCGGCGGCACGCTGGCCTTCCAGGTCCCCGGCAACTTCACCGCCCCCAGCCACGCGCTCCTCGGCGAACTGTGCGAGACCCCGCGCTGGAGCCGCCGCCTCGACAGCCACGGCCGGCGCTTCGTCCACATCCTGGACCCGGCGGACTATCTGCTGCGCCTCACCGACCTCAACTGCACGGCGGACGCCTGGGAGACCACGTATCTCCAAGTGCTCTCCGGCGAGGACCCGGTGCTCGACTGGGTCAAGGGCACGGCCCTGCGGCCCGTCCTCACCGAACTGGCCGACGACCCACGGGCGGCGGCGGAATTCCTCGCCCAGTACGGCGACCTGCTGCGCAAGGCGTATCCACCCGGCCCGCACGGCACGGTGTTCCCGTTCCGCCGGATCTTCGCCGTGGCGAGGAGGCGGGACTGATGATCGCGGCCGTCGACCATGTCCAACTCGCCGCCCCGGCGGGCTCGGAGGACGCGCTGCGTACGTTCTACGCGGACGTCCTGGGCATGACGGAGATCCCCAAACCACCGGCTCTGGCGGTACGCGGCGGCTGCTGGTTCCAGAGGGGCCAGGTCCAGCTCCACCTGGGCATCGAGCCGGACTTCCGCCCGGCGAGAAAGGCCCACCCGGGCCTGCGGGTCACCGGCATCGACGCGTTCGCGTCCCGCCTGGAGAGCCTGGGCGCCCCGGTGACCTGGGACGACACCCTCCCGGGCCACCGCCGCTTCTACTGCGACGACCCGGTGGGCAACCGGCTGGAGTTCCTGGAACCGGTGGCTTGAACGGCCCGACACCAGAACACCGGGGCGCCACGAGAAACGTGGCGCCCCGGTGGTGGGACCAGAACCTGGAGGGGTCTCAGCGCCTCTTCAGCGCGTCCAGCGTGATGTCCATGTCGATGGTGAAGGGAACGGCCGTCTTCAGCCGCTCGTGGTGGATACCCGAGAGCGCGTACGTCTTGGACACCGGGTCCAGTTCATAGACCCGTACGACGGGGTGCTGGTCGGAGCCTGCGATGTCCACCAACCAGAAGTACGGGATGCCGGCAGCCGCGTACTTTCGCGGTTTGGCGTCCCGGTCGCGGACCTCGGAATCCGGCGAGACCACCTCGACGGCCAGCAGGACATCGGCGGCCTGGAAACGGGTCTGTTCAAGATTGGTGACCGCTTCCGCGCGGACGACCGAGATGTCCGGCTCTGGGCCGTTGCGGCTGTCGAGCAGCACGGTCATCTCGCGCTCGACCTTCATTTCCTCCGGAACAGTACTGAGCAGGCCGTTCTCCAGAAGGCTGATCATCTTGGCGTGGAAACGCCTCTGCGGACTCACGAAAACAAGGCTCCCGTCGATCAACTCTGTGTGAGGCGGGAGATCGGGCAGCGTGAACAGATCGTCCACGGTGTAGCCGTCCTGCGGGGGCACCGGCCAGCGATGCTCGGCCTTGACGGGCTCGGCGGTCATGATTCCTCCCATGGACGGAATTCTGGGCCTCTCATCACACCGTAGCGGCCAGAATCCGATTTCGTCATCACAAAGAGTGACTACGGGCCCGGCCCGGCTTGCGCTCACACCTTGCGGTGTCCTATGAGTCGTGGCTTCGCCTCCAGATTGCCCAGCCCGTGCCACGCCAGATTCACCAGATGCGCCGCCACCTCGTTCTTCTTCGGGCGGCGGGTGTCCACCCACCACTGGCCCGTCAGCGCCACCATGCCCACCAGCGCGTGCGCGTACAGCGGGGCCAGCTTCGGGTCGAAGCCACGGGCCTTGAACTCCATGCCGAGGATGTCCTCGACCTGCGTGGCGATGTCGCTGATCAGCGAGGCGAACGTGCCGGTCGACTGCGCCACCGGCGAATCGCGGACCAGGATACGGAAACCGTCCGTGTACTCCTCGATGTAGTCGAGGAGCGCGAACGCCGCCTGCTCGCACAGCTCACGCGGATGGCCCGCCGTAAGAGAACTCGTCACCATGTCCAGCAGTTGGCGCATCTCCCGGTCGACCACGACCGCGTACAGCCCCTCCTTGCCGCCGAAGTGCTCGTACACCACCGGCTTGGAGACGCCCGCCTTCGAGGCGATCTCCTCCACCGACGTGCCCTCGTAGCCCTTCTCGGCGAACAGGGTGCGGCCGATGTCCAGCAGTTGCTCGCGACGCTCCTTGCCGGTCATCCGCACCCGGCGGGAGCGCCGGGTCGGCGCGCTCGGGGTCCGGCTCTTGTCGGTGTCGCTCTTACCGCCGTCGATCGCCACGTTGCCAATCATGCCGCGTTGGGATGGTCAATTTTCCGCCGGGCGTCCAGCCGTCCGGCGTCGGGCCAGCGCACGCTGTGCACCCAGCCGAACGCCTCGAACCACCGGATCAGCCGGGCGCTGGAGTCGATCTGACCTCGCAGCACACCGTGCCGTGCGCTCGTCGGGTCCGCATGGTGCAGGTTGTGCCATGACTCGCCACAGGACAAGACCGCCAGCCACCACACATTGCCTGACCGGTCACGCGACTTGAACGGCCGCTTGCCCACCGCGTGACAGATCGAGTTGATCGACCACGTCACGTGGTGCAGCAGCGCCACCCGCACCAGCGAGCCCCAGAAGAACGCCGTGAACGCGCCCCACCACGACATCGTCACCAGCCCGCCCACCAGCGGCGGGATCGCCAGCGACACGAACGCCCACAGCAGGAACTGCCGCGAGACCCGCCGGATCGCCGGATCCTTGATCAGATCCGGCGCGTACTTGTGCTGCGGCGTCTGCTCCTCGTCGAACAGCCAGCCGATGTGCGCCCACCACAGGCCCTTCATCAGCGCGGGCAGCGTCTCGCCGAACCGCCAGGGCGAGTGCGGGTCACCCTCCGCGTCCGAGAACTTGTGGTGCTTACGGTGATCGGCGACCCAGCGGACCACCGGACCCTCCACGGCCATCGACCCCGCCACGGCCAGCGCGATCCGCAGCGGGCGCCGCGCCTTGAACGAGCCGTGCGTGAAATACCGGTGGAAGCCGACCGTGATGCCATGGCAGCCGATGAAATACATCGCCACGAGCAGCCCCAGATCGAGCCAGCTCACCCCCCAGCCCCAGACCAGCGGAACGGCGCCGAGCAGGGCGATGAAAGGCACGACGATGAACAGGAGCAGCGTGATCTGCTCGAGTGAACGCTTGCTCTCGCCGCCGAGCGTGGCGGAAGGAGCTGAAGGATCTGCGGAGGCAGAGGGAAGGGAGGAACCGTCCGGCGCAGGCTGGGCCTGTGAGGAGTCGCCGAGAACGTCAGGGCTTGTCGACATGGGTGTGTCCCCTGGAGGTGTGGAATGCGGCATTCCGCCCGTCTACGGGCGCGTAACCTACGGCAACGTAAGTATGGCAGCGAAGAGGCACGCGACAAGGGGCCTGTGGATAACGGCGCGCGAAGGACACCTATCCTTGTGACGTCGGACAGCGCGGTCCGGTCGAACAATCTCTCCAGAACCTTCTCCTCCCGACGTGCTCAAACACTGCAAGGAGCCGCACCTGTGAGCAGTGCCGACCAGACCCCGACCGCCGAGGGCACCTCGACCGCCAACGTCGAGCTGCGCTCCGACATCCGCCGGCTCGGCGACCTCCTGGGCGAAACCCTCGTACGCCAGGAGGGCCCCGAACTCCTCGATCTCGTCGAGCGTGTCCGGGCCCTCACCCGCGAGGACGGCGAGGCAGCCGCCGCGCTGCTCGGCGACACCGACCTGGAGACCGCCGCGAAGCTCGTCCGCGCCTTCTCCACCTACTTCCACCTCGCCAACGTCACCGAGCAGGTCCACCGGGGCCGCGAGATGCGCGCGCGCCGGGAGGCCGAGGGCGGGCTCCTCGCCCGTACCGCCGACCGCCTCAAGGACGCCGACCCCGACCATCTGCGCGCCACGGTCAAGAACCTCAGCGTCCGCCCCGTCTTCACCGCCCACCCCACCGAAGCCGCGCGCCGCTCCGTACTGAACAAGCTCCGCCGCATCGCCGAACTCCTCGAACTGCCCGTCATCGCCGCCGACCGGCGCCGCCACGACCTGCGGCTCGCCGAGTCCATCGACCTCATCTGGCAGACCGACGAGCTGCGTGTCGTACGGCCCGAGCCCGCCGACGAGGCCCGCAACGCCATCTACTACCTGGACGAGCTGCACGCCGAAGCAGTCGGCGACGTCCTCGAAGACCTCGTCGCCGAACTCGAACGCGTCGGCGTCGAACTGCCCCCCGGCACCCGCCCCCTCAGCTTCGGCACCTGGATCGGCGGCGACCGCGACGGCAACCCGAACGTCACCCCCGCCGTCACCTGGGAAGTGCTGATCCTCCAGCACGAACACGGCATCACCGACGCGCTCGAACTCATCGACCAACTGCGCGGCCAGCTCTCCAACTCCATCCGGTACGCCGGCGCCACCCAGGAACTCCTGGACTCGCTCGCCACCGACCTGGACCGGCTCCCCGAGATCAGCCCCCGCTACAAGCGCCTCAACGCCGAGGAGCCGTACCGCCTCAAGGCCACCTGCATCCGGCAGAAGCTCGTCAACACCCGCGAACGCCTCGCCAAGGGCACCCCGCACAACGCGGGCCGCGACTACCTCGGCACCGCGCAACTGCTGGAAGACCTCACCCTCATCCAGACCTCCCTGCGCGCCCACCGCGGCGGACTGTTCGCCGACGGCCGCATGGACCGCACCATCCGCACCCTCGCCGCGTTCGGGCTCCAGCTCGCCACCATGGACGTACGCGAACACGCGGACGCCCACCACCACGCGCTCGGCCAGCTTTTCGACCGCCTCGGCGAAGAGTCCTGGCGGTACGCGGACATGCCGCGCGAATACCGGCAGAAGCTGCTCGCCAAGGAGCTGCGCTCGCGCCGCCCGCTCGCCCCCACCCCCGCGCCCCTGGACGCCGCAGGCGAGAAGACCCTCGGTGTCTTCCACACCGTCAAGCAGGCGTTCGAACGCTTCGGGTCCGAAGTCATCGAGTCCTACATCATCTCGATGTGCCAGGGCGCCGACGACGTCTTCGCCGCCGCCGTCCTCGCCCGCGAAGCGGGACTCCTCGACCTGCACTCCGGCTGGGCGAAGATCGGCATCGTGCCGCTCCTGGAGACCACCGACGAGCTGCGCGCCGCCGACATCATCCTTGACGAGATGCTGGCCGACCCCTCCTACCGAAGGCTCGTCTCGCTGCGCGGCGACGTCCAGGAGGTCATGCTCGGCTACTCCGACTCGTCCAAGTTCGGCGGCATCACCACCAGCCAGTGGGAGATCCACCGCGCCCAGCGCCGGCTCCGCGACGTCGCCCACCGCTACGGCGTCCGGCTGCGGCTGTTCCACGGCCGCGGCGGCACCGTCGGCCGCGGCGGCGGCCCCTCGCACGACGCGATCCTCGCGCAGCCCTGGGGCACCCTGGAGGGCGAGATCAAGGTGACCGAGCAGGGTGAGGTCATCTCCGACAAGTACCTGATCCCCGCCCTCGCCAGGGAGAACCTGGAACTGACCGTCGCCGCCACCCTCCAGGCATCCGCCCTGCACACCGCGCCCCGCCAGTCCGACGAGGCGCTGGCGCGCTGGGACGCCGCCATGGACACCGTGTCGGACGCGGCCCACCACGCGTACCGCGAGCTGGTCGAGGACCCGGACCTGCCCGCGTACTTCTTCGCCGCGACCCCCGTCGACCAGCTCGCCGATCTGCACCTCGGCTCACGCCCCTCCCGGCGCCCGGACTCCGGCGCCGGACTCGACGGGCTGCGCGCCATCCCGTGGGTCTTCGGCTGGACGCAGTCCCGGCAGATCGTCCCCGGCTGGTACGGGGTCGGCTCCGGCCTCAAGGCGCTGCGCGAATCGGGTCTCGACCCGGTCCTGGACGAGATGCACGAACACTGGCACTTCTTCCAGAACTTCCTGTCCAACGTCGAGATGACCCTCGCCAAGACCGATCTGCGGATCGCCAGGCACTACGTCGACACCCTCGTGCCCGACGAGCTGAAGCACGTCTTCACCGCCATCGAGGCCGAGCACGCGCTCACCGTGCAGGAAGTCCTGCGGATCACCGGCAACGAGAAGCTGCTCGGCTCCAACCCGGTGCTGCGCCAGACGTTCGCCATCCGCGACGCCTACCTCGACCCGATCTCCTACCTCCAGGTCTCGCTGCTCGCGCGCCAGCGCGCCGCGGCGGCCCGGCAGGAGGCACCGGACCCGCTGCTCGCGCGGGCGCTGCTGCTGACGGTCAACGGGGTGGCGGCGGGACTGCGCAACACAGGCTGAGTCAAGGGGCCGGGGTGCCGCCGTCCGGCGCCCCGGCCCACGTCAGAGGGCGAAGAACGCCGCCGCGAGCAGCAGCGCGCCCGCCAGGGCCGTACCCCACGCCGTACGCGTCAGCCGCATCCCCCCGCCGACCACCGGCGCCGCCAGCAGCAGCGCACCGCCCAGCGGCACCCACGCGAGCAGCGCGCCGGACGAGCCCGCGCGGACCAGTTCGCCGGTGCCGGGCTTGAGCACCACGTCGTACTCCCGGCCCTTCTTCACCGCCACCGAGCGCTCTATGGGCGTTCCCGCGCGCGGCCCGGGAGTCCCCTCGGGGTCGTACGTGCCCGTACACGCCGTATCGCCGCACTCGGTGACCGACAACGTGCCGTGCTCGCGTCCTTTGGAGAGCAGCACATGCTGCGCCGTACCCCAGGACGTCCAGAAACCCGCGACGAGCAACAGCCCGGCGACACACGCCATCACGGTGCGACGGCCGACCGAGAGGGCGCGTTGGGACGAGCTCGGCTTCATGGACCGCGATCCTTGGGCATCCGGACGCGGTCGGTCAACTTGTGGCCGAAAATTGGTCGTTGTTGTCGGGGGTGGTCAGGAGTTGTACGCGCTCTGCGCGCGCTCCAGCCCTTCCGTCACCAGACACTCCACGGCGTCGGCCGCGCGGTCCACGAGGAAGTCCAGCTCCTTGCGCTCCACGGACGAGAAGTCCTTCAGTACGAAGTCGGCCACCTGCATCCGCCCCGGCGGCCGGCCGATCCCGAACCGGACCCGGTGGTAGTCGGGGCCCATCGACTTGGTCATCGACTTCAGACCGTTGTGACCGTTGTCGCCGCCGCCCAGCTTCAGCCGCAGCGTGCCGTAGTCGATGTCCAACTCGTCATGGATCGCCACGATGTTGGCCGTCGGCACCTTGTAGAAGTCCCGCAGCCCGGCGACCGGCCCCCCGGACAGATTCATGAACGACAGCGGCTTCGCCAGCACCACCCGCCGGCTGCCAGGACCCATCGGTCCCACCCGGCCCTCCAAGACCTGCGCCTGGGCCTTCTGCGCGCGCTTGAACGAGCCGCCGATCCGGCCCGCGAGGAGATCGGCCACCATGAAACCCACGTTGTGGCGGTTGGCCGCGTAACCCGGGCCGGGATTGCCCAGGCCCACGATCAGCCACGGGGCGGTGACATCGGTCGTCATCTGCGCCGCGTCTCCTCTCGGTAAGAAGGAACGGGGTGGCGGGCAGCGGCCCGCCACCCCGTCGGGCAAGCGTTTGTCAGGATCCGGCCGGGGCTCAGGCCTCGGCGGCGGCCTCGTCGGCCGCGTCCTCGGCAGTCGGCTCCTCCGCCTGCGCGGCCAGGACCTGGATGACGACCGCGTCCTCGTCGGTCACCAGCGTGGTGCCCTCGGGCAGCGGGACGTCCTTGGCGAGGATGGAGGCACCGGCCTCCAGGCCCTCCACGGAGACCGTGACGGACTCGGGGATGTGCGTGGCCTCGGCCTCGACGGTCAGGGTGCTCAGCACGTTCTCCAGGAGGAACGGACCCGGGGCCAGCTCGCCCTCGGTGTGCACCGCGACCTCGACCGTGACCTTCTCGCCGAGCTTCACCGCGAGCAGGTCGACGTGCTTGATGAAGCCCTTGAGCGCGTCACGCTGGACGGCCTTGGGGATCACCAGCTCCTTGCGGCCCTCGATGTCGATGCTCAGCAGGGCGTTGGCGGTCTTGAGCGCCATCATCAGGTCGTGGCCCGGCAGGGACACGTGGACGGGGTCGGCGCCGTGACCGTAGATGACCGCGGGAACCTTGTTCTCACGACGGGTACGGCGGGCGGCGCCCTTGCCGAACTCGGACCGGACCTCAGCGGTGATCTTGACCTCAGCCATGACTGCACTCCTCGTAGGTGACACGTAGACGCATTGGTGACGACGGGACTTCTGGTCACCCGGCCACGACATACGGCCTGCTACGAAGAGCGCGTCGATAACGGACGGCCGCGAATGAAAGCGGCCTCCCTCGCCGAGCAACTCCGTGAGTCTACCCGGCGGGGAGGCCGCCCCAGAAATCGATCTTCAAAGCCTATGAGCTGTGCCTGTCTAAGCCTGCTCGTCGAAGAGGCTCGTCACCGAACCGTCCTCGAACACCTCACGCACCGCGCGCGCGATCGTCGGCGCGATCGACAGCACCGTGATCTTGTCCATCTCCAGATTGCCCGGATCCGGCAGGGTGTCCGTGAAGATGAACTCGCTCACCTTCGAATTCTTCAGCCGGTCAGCCGCCGGACCCGACAGCACCCCGTGCGTCGCCGTCACGATGACATCCTCGGCACCGTGCGCGAACAGCGCGTCCGCGGCGGCGCAGATCGTGCCACCCGTGTCGATCATGTCGTCCACCAGGACACAGACCCGGCCCTCGACATTGCCCACGACCTCATGGACCGTCACCTCGTTGGCGACGTCCTTGTCGCGGCGCTTGTGCACGATCGCCAGCGGCGCGTCCAGCCGGTCGCACCAGCGGTCCGCCACCCGTACCCGGCCGGCGTCCGGCGAGACCACCGTCAGCTTCGAGCGGTCGACCTTCGTCGCCACGTAGTCCGCCAGGATCGGCAGCGCGAACAGATGGTCCACCGGACCGTCGAAGAAGCCCTGGATCTGGTCCGTGTGGAGGTCCACGGTCAGAATGCGGTGCGCGCCCGCCGTCTTCATCAGGTCCGCGACCAGACGGGCCGAAATCGGCTCCCGCCCACGGTGCTTCTTGTCCTGCCGGGCGTATCCGTAGAAGGGAACGATCACGGTGATGCTCCGGGCCGAAGCCCGCTTCAGAGCATCGATCATGATCAACTGCTCCATGATCCACTTATTGATCGGAGCGGTGTGGCTCTGGATCAGAAAACAGTCCGCGCCACGGGCCGACTCCTGATAGCGCACGTAGATCTCGCCGTTGGCGAAATCGAAAGCCTTGGTCGGCACTATCCCGACACCCAGCGTGTGGGCGACCGCCTCGGCCAGCTCGGGGTGGGCGCGGCCGGAAAAGAGCATCAGCTTCTTCTCGCCGGTCGTCTTGATCCCGGTCACAGCACAGTCTCCTCAGACGTGTTGATTGCCGCTGCACCCGCGCGTCCCTGCGAGCCAGCCGAACGTGAGCATCTATCACGGTACGCGCTGCACGAGGCGCCTGTTTCCGGTCAGCTTTCGAGCGCCAGCTCCTCGGCCGCGGCGGCGGCGGCCTGCGCGGCGGCGCTGCCCGGTCGCTTACGAGCCACCCAACCCTCGATATTCCGCTGCTGGCCCCGCGCGACGGCCAGCGAACCCGACGGGACATCCTTCGTGATGACCGACCCCGCGGCGGTGTAAGCACCGTCCCCGACAGTGACAGGCGCCACAAACATGTTGTCCGAACCCGTCCGGCAGTGTGAGCCGATCGTCGTGTGGTGCTTCGACTCACCGTCGTAGTTCACGAACACGCTCGCCGCGCCGATGTTGGTCTGCTCACCGATCGTCGCGTCACCCACGTAACTCAGATGCGGCACCTTCGAACCGTCGCCGATCGTCGCCTTCTTCATCTCCACGAACGACCCGGCCTTCGACTTCACGCCGAGCTTCGTGCCCGGACGCAGATACGCGAACGGGCCCACCGAGGCCGAATCGCCCACCTCCGCGCCGATGGCCACCGAGTTGTCCACCCGGGCGCCCACGCCCACCCTCGTGTCCGTCAGACGCGAGTTGGGACCGACCTCGGCGCCCTCCGACAGATGCGTCGCACCGAGCAACTGCGTGCCCGGGTGCACGATCGCGTCCGGCTCGTACGTCACCGTCACATCCATCAGCACCGAGCCGGGATCCACCACGGTCACACCGGCGGCCATCGCCCGCCTCAACAGCCGCTCGTTCAGCAGCCGGCGCGCCTCGGCGAGCTGAACACGGTCGTTGATGCCCAGGATTTCGCGGTGATCGTCCGCCACCGAGGCGCCGACGCGGTGCCCCGCCGTCCTCAAGATGCCGAGGACATCGGTCAGATACTCCTCGCCCTGGCTGTTGTCCTTACGGACCTTGCCGAGCGCGTCCGCGAGCAGACGTCCGTCGAAGGCGAACACCCCCGAGTTGATCTCCCGCACCGCACGCTGCTCGTCCGTCGCGTCCTTGTGCTCCACGATCCCGGTGACGGCACCGCTCGCCTCGTCCCGCACGATCCGCCCGTAGCCGGTCGCGTCCGGCACCTCGGCGGTCAGCACGGTGACGGCGTTGCCGTCCTTCTCGTGCCGCGCGGCGAGCGCGGCGAGCGTCGCCCCGGACAGCAGCGGGGTGTCGCCGCACACGACGACGACGGTCCCGTCGGGGGCCTGCCCCAGCTCCTCCACGGCCATCCGCACGGCGTGCCCGGTGCCGTTCCGCTCGGCCTGGACGGCGGTACGCACCCCGTCGTACGAGACGGCCAGATGCCCCTCGACCAGCTCCCGCGCGTGCCCGACGACGACGACGAGATGCTCCGGCCGAAGCTCCCGCGCGGCGGAGACGACATGACCGACGAGCGAACGCCCGCAGATCTCGTGCAGAACCTTGGGGGTCTTCGACTTCATGCGGGTGCCCTCACCCGCTGCGAGGACGACGACGGCGGCCGGGCGATTGGCGCTCACGGGATTGCCCTTCGGCTTCGGATGCTTGGCGTGACGGACATCCGCAGGATACCGGGGGGTTTCGGAACGGAAACGAAGGCGGGTCCTGACCGGAGAGGTCAGGACCCGTACTGTGCAGTTCCGCAACTGTGCAGCTCCGCCGCTAGGACTCGAACCTAGACCGAACATCTCCAAAGGATGCCGTGCTGCCGATTACACTACGGCGGACCGCGCCTCAGGAGCCGGAGAGATCCCGGCTCGAAACGCTGGCATCTACTATGCCGCACCACCACCCCTCGACGCGACGGTAAAGATCAGCGCTCTGCTGCACTTCGACGACCAGGCAGCCGCGATAAGCCTCGCCCGTGTTCTTGCGGACGGTCTTCGGGTTGTGCTTCTTGAGCGTCGTCCTGCCGAAGCTCTCGACACTTGTCTGGACGAGGTCGGCCCAGTAGTTTTCCGCCTCTCGGACATGCGCGTTCTCGTGAATCAGCACGTGGTACTTGTGCTGCTGTCTCGGGACTTCGAGCAGGTCCAGCCAAGCCACGAAGATCCTGATCATTCCTGGGTCGCTGTTCACGAAGGCCACGCGTTCGCGCCGGGCGTAGGGCTTGTCCTTCGTTCCTTCAGCCCAGTACAGACCCACGCCCAGCAGGAACAGCTCGCGGTCGGACATCGCGCCGATGCTCCCGGCGGCCGTGCGTTTCGTCTCCTGGCGCTCCCGTTCGCGCCGCTGAAGCGTTGCCTCCCACCCGCGCTTGGCGATCGCCGATGCCTCCTCGCGCGTGCGCTTCGGCGGCTTCGGCAGATCCCGCACCCATAACGAGATCGAACTTTTCGAGCATCCCAGTTCCAGCTCGATCTGGTCGTACGTGAGGCCCTGGAGCCGCAGCTCCCGCGCCTTGGCCCGCAGGTCGTCCTTCGCGTTCGGGCGTTTCGTCCATTCCGGGGCCGGTTCGCCGTCCAGGAGGCGGTTCAGGATGTCGTTGTTCTGGACCTGGATCCGGTCGCGGATCTGGCGGCGGCTCAGACCCTCCCGCCGCAGTGCCACCGCCTGCTCGCGAAGTCCTTCGAAGTCGGCATATTTGCCGTTCAAGTTCGTCATGCAGAAAATCATCGTCCGGAATGCGGACGTCCGGCTCGAATGTGTGGTCGGTTCGCCGGATCGTGTGATCGACGGCCGTTCCGCTGGTGCGGGGCCCGTTCCCGTGCTGATCGCACTCGCCGGAAATTGAGTCGCGCACGCCCGTAGGCTGGACGGCATGACCACAACGGGGGCACACGAGGAGGCCGCGGGTTTGACCACCCGTGGCTTCTGGTGGTGGAGGCGGCGGCGCAGCGTCGTGCTGGATGTGGGGCTGGCCGCGGTGTCCGCCCTGGAGTGCGCGTTCGAGGGGATCCGGTTCGCGGGCACCGCCCAGTTGCCGGTGGGTCTCGGGGTCGTTTTCGGGGTGTTGGTCGGGTCCGTGCTGCTGGTGCGGCGGCAGTGGCCGATGGCCGTCGTGCTCGTCTCCGTCGCCGTCACACCGGCCGAGATGGGCATGCTGCTCGGGATCGTCGGGCTGTACACGCTCGCCGCCTCCGACGCGCCGCGCCGCATCATCGGCGCGCTCGCCGGGATGTCGCTCGTGGGGACGCTCATCGTCGCCTTCGTACGGACGCGGCAGGACGTCGGCGGCGCGGATCTGGAATCCGCGCGGTGGTACATCCCGCTGATCGCCGTCTTCATGGCGCTGAGCATCTCGTTGCCGCCCGTGCTCCTCGGCCTCTACGTAGGAGCCAGGCGCCGGCTGATGGAGAGCCTGCGCGAGCGCGCGGACAGTCTGGAGCAGGAGCTGTCGCTGCTCGCCGACCGGGCCGAGCAGCGGGCGGAGTGGGCTCGTACGGAGGAGCGGACGCGGATCGCGCGCGAGATGCACGACGTGGTGGCGCACCGGGTGAGTCTGATGGTGGTGCACGCGGCGGCCTTGCAGGCGGTGGCGTTGAAGGATCCGCAGAAGGCGGTGAAGAACGCCGCGCTGGTGGGTGACATGGGGCGGCAGGCGCTGACGGAGCTGCGCGAGATGCTGGGTGTGCTGCGCGCGGGGGAGCAGCAGGCGGCCCGTAAGGCGGGCGACAGAGTCTTGGGGACGGCGACGGTGCCGCTGGCCTCGGTGGGTGTGGCCGCGGCTGCTGCCGCTGCCGCGGCGGCGGAGGACGGCCCCGGTATGGAGGACATCGAGGCGCTGGTGGGCCAGTCGCGGGACGCGGGGATGGTGGTGGAGCTGACGGTGCAGGGGGCGTCGCGGGTCTACGCGCCGGAGGTGGAGCAGACCGCGTACCGGGTGGTGCAGGAGGCGTTGACGAATGTGCACAAGCACGCGGCGGGCTCGAAGGTGAGGGTGCGCCTCGCGCACCGGGAGGCCGAGATAGCGATGCAGGTGGAGAACGGGCCGTCGTACGGTGCCGCCGACGCCGGGCTGCCCAGCGGCGGGAACGGGCTGGTGGGGATGCGTGAGCGGGTGCTGGCGCTGGGCGGGGTGTTCGTGTCGGGGGAGACGGACGCGGGGGGTTTTAGGGTGTCGGCGGTGCTGCCGCACCGGGACGCCGCGTAGGTCCTGTCCGGCGCTCAGTCGGACGTGAGCCGCTGGGGCTGTGTTCCGGTCACCAGTGCCGCGAGCGCGTGGTCGATGTGCGGGCCGAGGTACCAGTCGCCGGTGTGGTCGATGGAGTAGACGCGCCCCGTCGCGTCGACGGCGAGGACGGCCTGGCCGTCGCCTTCCTCGCCGATGGGGCTGATCTCGGTGTCCAGGGAGCGCCCGAGGTCCCCGAGGGTGCGGGCGAGATGGATGCCGGCCAGCGGGTCGAACCGTACGGTCGCGGGGGCGATCTGCCGCCCCGGTCCGGGCCCGGTCACGGTCAGTCCGCCGAACTCCGCCCAGATCTCGACGACGGCCGCGAACACGGCGTGCACGTGCCCTGCCGGGGTGATGTGGGCGCGCAGCGTGTCCGCCCACTCCTCGGCCTGCCGCATGTCCCAGCGGCCCGGCTGCCAGCCGGCCTCGCGCAGGGCCACATCGACGGCGACGGGGAAGCGGGTGGTGGTGAGGTCGGGCACGGGGTGGTCAGCCGTTCTGCGTCGGGTCGACGGGGCGTACGCCGAACTGGGCGAGCATCGCCGTACAGGAGCGGCAGGGCGGCGCGTAACTGCCGTGGAGCGGGTCACCGTCCTCGCGGATACGGCGTGCGGTGAGTTTGCCGTGCTTGAGGGAGCGGCGGGCCTCGCTGTGGGTGAGGGGCTTGCGCTGGGCGCGTTTGGAGCGGGCGCCGTCGACGGCGGTCAGATGCCGGGACAGCAGGATGGCTTCGGGGCAGCGGCCGGTGAATCGTTCACGCTGGCCGCTGGTGAGGGTGTCCAGGAAGTCCTGTACGAGGGGATGCAGGGCGGGCGGCTGGTCGGCCTTGCCCGCGGTGCACGTGAGATTTTCGCCACGCACGGAGAGCGCGGCGGCGACGGCGGGCAGGATTCCGTCGCGGCGCCGGCGCAGCGGCGGCGGGCGGTTCGGTTCGGTGCTGCTCCAGCTCAGGCGCGGGTCTCCGGAGGTCTCGCCGGTCCGGTCCGTGGTCGCGGTGGGCCCGTGCTCGTGCTCGTGTCCGTGCTCGTGCCCGTGTCCGTGCTCGTGCCCGGTCCCGGCGGTGTCCGTGGCGAGGCGCCCCGACACCGCACCCGATCGGTCCGGTGAGCCGAGGCGTGGATCTCCCGATGTGTCCTGTTGTGCTGTGTGCAAAGCGTTGTCCCTCCCTACGCAATCCCCACGTAATCCCCCGAGTTGCGGGTGACAGCCTGCCAAATGTGACACGTGATGGGGAAGCCGGGGCGGCTTGGGGGCGTGGCGTCGGCACTGCGTGACCTGCGGTGACCGGTTGTCACCGGCACCCGAACGGGTGCCGTGGAGGGGGCCGGCGGCGGAGCGGAAGGACGGCGTCCCCCATTGCTTCACCGCATAGGCTGTGTCGAACCAGTCAGAAGCCAGCAGGGGGCATCCGCCATGACGACAGGTCGGCTCGGGCAGCAAGCCGCGCCACCGAATGCGGCTTACGCCGGGCAGGTCGTGCTTTTCCCGGACCCGGTCCGGGCCTCCCGCCACCCCAGGGGTGTGCCGGTGGACGGCAACGGCTTCCCGGACTTCTCGCCGTACGCGCGAGCCGCCGCCGAGATCGCCGAGCCCCCCGAGGGCTTCGGAGTCGACGAACTGCGGCTCACGGACTATGTGTCGGCCAACGCCGCGCTGCACGCCGACGGCCACGAACTGTGGGACACCATCCCCGCCGTGGCGACTCCGCACGGCTGGACCTGGCACCACGCGCCGAGTTCGCGCCGGCTGCTGCTGGTGCCGGTGGAGGTCAAGGCGCTGCTGCGCCACCACGGCGGTCTCGTGACGACGCCGGTGGACCACGGCAAGCGCGGGACGCGTCCTCTTCAGGAGACGCGGCCGGTGCACTTCGGACTGCCGAAGGGCTCGGTGTCGGTGACCGAGCAGCAGTTGCTCGGTGTGGAGGAGGACCTCGGCTACCGGCTGCCCGGCGCGTACCGCTCGTTCCTCAAGGCGGCGGGCGGCTGCGCCCCGGTGGGCGCGGCGCTGGACGCGGAGTTGGGGCTGCTGGTGGACCAGCCGTTCTTCACGGTGCGTGAAGAGGCGGCGGTCAACGACCTGTTGTACGTCAACAAGTGTCTGCGGGACCATCTGACGAAGGACTATCTGGGCGTCGCCTTCGTCCAGGGCGGCATCCTCGCGGTGAAGGTGCGGGGCGAGTCGGCCGGTTCGGTGTGGTTCTGCGCGTACGACGACGCGCGCGACCGGGACGGCTGGAGCGTGCAGGAGCGGGTGGAGCGCCTGTTGCTGCCCTGCGGTGCGGACTTCGACGCCTTCCTTATGAGGTTGGCGGGCAATCCGCCGGAGCTGGACACGGTGGCGAACCTGATGGTGGACGGCGGCTTCGCCCGCGCCGTCCCGGTGGAGGGATGAGCGCGATGGTGACATTCGCTCAGGCGCAGGAACGCGCGGACGAGTGGGTCAACGGCGACGTGCCCGCGTATCAGCACCGTGAGGTGCGGGTGCGGGAGTTCGAGCTGGGGTTCGTGGTGTGGGCGGAGGACCGGGCGGAGGGTCCGAGGTCGGACGGCGGGCTCCAGCGGCTGGTGATCGCGCGGGACAGCGGTGAGGCGACGCTGTGGCCGGGGCTGCCGGTGGGTGAGGTGATCCGGCGGTACGAGGAGGAGTACGGGTCGCAGGCGCAGGTCCCGGAGCCGGCGCGGGCGCCGCAGCGTATCGATCTGAATCAGACGTCTTTCCTGCTGACGCCGCCGGAGTGGTTGCAGGACGCGGCGGACAGGATGGGTACTTCGGGGTCGGGGGCGCGGTCGGGTTCGGGTTCGGCGGCGGCGTCTTCGTCGTCGGGTGCGGGTGCGGGTGCGGGCTCGGGTTCCGGTGCGGGGGCGTCTTCGTCGGCGCCCTCGGTCTCGGCGTCGCAGAGCAGCAGTTCGCCGTGGCCCGACGCCGATCGCAGCGGGGATCACGGACCCGCGTCGTCGGGCGCCGCTCCGGCCGGGGCGACGCCCTGGGCCGGTACGGACACCAACGCCGCCGGTGAGGATGTTTCGGTGGGGCTTCCGGCGACGGTCTTCGCGCCGCCGCTGTCGGGCGCGGACGACGACGACACACCGCCGCCCGGTCTGGCGGCCGAGGCGCCGACCGCGCTGATGTCGGGCGGCAGCCATCTGCCGCGCACGTCGCTGGCCCCGAGTCTCGGCTCGGCGCCTCCGAGCCAGGGCGGGCCGGGTGTGCCCGGTCCCGGGTCCGGTGCCGGGTCCGGTGCCGCCGACATCGCCGACGCGGCGACGAGCAAGGCGACGGCGCAGCCGCGCGGTACGCGCGGCGGCGGGCCGTCGGCTCCGCCGCCGCCCGGTGCCCCGGGCGTGCCCGGAGTCCCCGCCCCGCCCGGTCCCCCGGGCGTGCCTGGTGCCCGGCCGCAGGAACCGATGCCGTCAGGGCCGGGTACGCCCGGCGCTCCGGGCGGTGGTTACCAGCCGACGCAGCTCGCCCCGCACGTCGGTCCGGGCGGCCCGCAGCCGCCGGGGCCTCCCGGTGCGCCGGGTGCGCCCGGTACGCCGCCGCCCGGTGGTGTGCACCACGCGGCGACGATGTTCGCGGATTCGAGTCAGGGCGGCCAGTCTCCGCCTCCGGGTGGCCCCCGGCCGCCGGGCCCGCCCGGCGCTCCCGGTCAGCCCGGTGCTCCGGGGATGCCGCCGGGCCCGCCAGTACCTCCCGGTCCTCCCGGTCCTCCCGGTCCTCCCGGTCCGCCTGGTACGCCGCCGCCCGGCGGTGTGCACCACGCGGCGACGATGCTGGCCGGCCCCGGTGCCGTACCGGGTCCGCCGCCGGGAACCCCCGGCCCGCCCGGCCCTCCCGGTGCGCCTCCCGGCGCCCCTCCGGGCTCGTACGGCTATCCGCAGCAGCCCACCGGCATGCCCACGGTCGGCCCCGGCTACCAGGCCGTGCTGCGCTACCGCGCGCCCGACGGCTCCGAGGCCCAGCTCATCCGCCGCTCGGCGCCCGGCACCCCTCATCCGGAGTGGCAGATCCTGCACGAACTGCGCGCCATGAACGTGCCGCCGCAGCAGGTGCTCGAACTCCACACCGAGCTGGAGTCCTGCGAGCTGCCCGGTGGTTACTGCGCGCGGATGATCCGCGAGACCTGGCCGCAGGTGCGGATCACCAGCGTCGCCCCGTACGGCAGGGACCACTCCAGCCGTCAGCAGGGGATGCGGCATCTGATCACCCACCAGGGCGAGTTGCACCAGGTCGCGGACGGTCCCGCGCGGCCGGCACCCGTACGCGCTCCGCTGCCGCAGGTGCCGCCCGCGCAGCCGCTGCCGCCGGAGGCGATCGCGCAGGAGCTGGCGGGCGCGTTCGGCCCGCAGGGCATCTGCCGGTTCGACCAGCGGGCGGTGTCCCGGCAGGGCGTACCGGAAGCCGTGGCGCGCACGCTCGTGTGGGCGGGGCTGCCGGCCGACTTCGGCCCGTTCTTCTGGGCGCAGCCCCCGCAGCCGGTGGTGCCGACGCTGGCCGAGCTGGCCACGCAGCGGCAGGTGCAGCCGGCGGCGGACGCGGGCTCGTATCTGGTGATGGGCAGCGACTTCGGCCGGGCGATCTGTGTCCAGTACGGCACGGCGCACATCATGGCCGTGTCGGTCGAGACGGGTCCTGGCGGTCAGACGATCCCGCCGCAGTTCGTGAACACCGGGCTGCCGGAGTTCACTCGCTCGATGGCGCTGCTGGGCCGCATGTGGCGGCTGCGTTTCGGTCTCAATCCGGAGCAGGCGGGCCGCTGGACGGTCGATTTCCAGGCGCAGCTCGCCACGATCGATCCGGCGGCGCTGTCGTCGCCGGAGAGCTGGTGGTCGGTGCTGCTGGAGCAGATGTGGGACGGGCTGCTCTGACCGTACGGAGCTGATCCGGCGGTGCTGATCGGGCGGTGAGATCCGCCACGTACGTCCCTGTGTACGACCCCGCGCGAGGCGCCCCCGTGGACCACGGTGGGCGCCTTCGCCGTCGTGGCACCGGGGTCGGGCGATGGCTTGAACGCGTCGGCCGCGTCATCGGTACGGAAGCGGCGTCGGGCGACCGGCGTCAAATGCCGCATCCTTGAGCAGGATGGACGGGTGGGGCGTTTCGTAAGGGCGCCTCTTCTCGTCACCGTAGGTCGGAGAGAGGCTTCACGAATGGCTGCTGCACGGGCATCGGCTCACGGCTTCGACCCCGCCCGGGGCCGTGGTTACAGCCCCGAGCAGGTCGACCGGCGGGTCACGGAGCTGTCGAGGGACCGGGAGGACGCCCAGGGGCAGGAGCTGCGGCTCGCGGGCCTGGCCGAGCGGCTGGAGGCGCAGGTGGAGCTGCTGCGCCGGCAGGTCGAGGCGCTGCCGCCGCAGACGTACGACTCCTTGGGAGAGCGCGCCCAGAAGATCCTGGCTCTCGCCGCCGAGGAGGCGGACGCGGCGCGTGCGACCGCGCGGGAGGACGTGCAGGCGCTGTACGACGAGGCGGGTGACGCGGCCCGCCGCACGCGCGAGGCGGCCCGCGCGCACGCGGAGGCGGTCACGGCCGACGCGGACGGGTACGCGACGCGGACGGTGGAGGGCGCGCAGGGCGCGGCCGACGAGTGGCGTACGGCCGCGCGCCGGGACGCCGAGGAGGTACGGGGCGCGGCGCTGGCCCGGTTCGACGAGATCCGGCAGCGTACGGAGGCGTTGCTCACCGGTCTTGCGCAGGAGCACGCGGAGCGACTGGCCGCGACGACACGGGAGTTCGCCGGACGTGAGGCGCAGGCGCAGGAGCGCCAGACGGAGCTGGCGACCCGCTCGGACGCCCGACTCGCGGACGCGAAGCGTGCTTTCGCGGAGGCGGAGGAGAACGCCCGGCATATTCAGGAGAACGCGACGGCGCGCGCGGAGGAGCTGATCGCGCTGGCACGGGCGGCCCAGGAGCGGACCGTACGGGAGACGGAGCGGATCCTGCGGGAGCACACCGAGATCCGCGAGGACGTGCAGGCACGGATGACGCATGTCCGTAACAGCCTGGCGGCGCTGACGGGCCGGGCGCCCGTGGACGCGGAGGTCGGCACCTCGGGCGAGTGATTCCCCGGCTGTCGACGCTCCTCTTCAGGAGGCTCAGGAGGCGTCCGTCGCGGGGTCGGTGACCGGGCAGGGCTGAGGGGCCGGTTTCGGGTCCGGGGTGGGATTCGGGGTGGGGTCCGGGGCCGGGTCCTGGTGGACGGGGAAGCGGCGCGGTGCCACGAACAGGAGCACCAGCAGGCACAGGGCGGCGGCTCCGGCCGCCCCCAGGAAGACGGAGTCGACCGCCGAGTCGACCGCGCGGCGCAGGAAGTCGGCCGCGCGGGCGGTGAGGGCCGCCGGGTCGTCCAGGGCGTGTGCCACGGAGTCGAGGTCGCGCGGGAGACCGGTGCTGGGCGCGTCGGAGAGCTTGTTGGTGAGGATGCCGTTGGCCAGCGCTCCGAAGAGGGCGGCGCCCACGCTCTGGCCGAGCTGGCGGCAGAAGAGGATCGACGCGGTGGCCGTGCCGCGCTCCGACCAGCCGACCGTCCCCTGTACGGCGATGATCAGCGGGAGTTGGAACAGCCCGAGCGCCGCGCCGAGCAGCAGCATCAGCAGCGCGGGCTGCCACGCCTGGCCGGGGAAGGGCAGCAGGGGGAAGGCCAGCAGGATCAGCAGGGCGAAGGTCATGCCGGTGATCGCGGTGCGGCGGAAGCCGACGCGGTTGTAGACGCGGTCGGACAGGGCCGCGCTTATCGGCCAGGTCAGGGTCATCGCGGAGAGGACGAACCCGGCGGCTATCGGGCCGAGGCCGAGGACGGACTGGGCGTACGTCGGCAGGAAGACCGTCGGGGCGATCATCAGCAGCCCGAGCGCGCCGAGCGCGAGGTTGACGGCGGCGATGGGGCGGCGGCGCCAGACCCAGCCGGGGATGATCGGTTCGGCCGCGCGCCGTTCGACGAGGAAGGTCACGACGGCGAGCAGCGCGCTGCCGGCGAGAAGCGCGATCGAGGGCGCGGAGAGCCAGGGCCAGGCGACACCGCCCTGGACGAGGGCGGTGACCAGGAGCGTGCCGGTGGCGAAGACGGCGAGCGCGCCCGCCCAGTCGATACGGGGCCGGGGGCGGGGCCCGGTCCGGGGCGGTATTCGGAGTCGTTCTCGGACTCGTATTCGGGGCCGTTTTCGGAGCCGTGATCCGGGCCGGTCGCCGGTCGCGGGGCGGGGACCTTGCTTCGTACGGCCTGGTTCGTGGAGGTGGCGCCCGACGAGGTAGAGCGCGAGCGCGCCCACCGGCAGGTTGATCACGAAGATCCAGCGCCAGTCGGCGTATCCCGCGAGCAGTCCGCCGAGCGCGGGGCCCGCGATGGAGGACGTGGCCCAGACGGTGGAGAGCTTGGCCTGGATCTTGGGGCGTTCCTTGAGGGGGTAGAGGTCGGCGGCGATGGTCTGCACCGTGCCCTGGATCGCGCCGCCGCCGAGGCCCTGGACGACCCGGAAGGCGATCAGGGACCCCATGTTCCACGCGGTGGCGCACAGGACCGAGCCGATGAGGAAGATGATGATGCCCGCGATCAGCACGGGCTTGCGGCCGAAGGTGTCGGAGAGCTTTCCGTACACGGGGAGAGTGACTGTCGCGGCGAGCAGATAGCCGGAGAACAGCCAGGAGAAGACGGAGAAACCGCCGAGGTCCCCGACGATCTGCGGGACGGCGGTGGACAGGATCGTGCCGTCGAGCGCGGCCAGTGCCATGCCGAGCATCAGGGCGGCGACGACGGGACCGCGGCGCTCGGGTACGGCGGTGGCGGTCACAGGATCCCTTCCCCATGCGGGTATGTCCCTGGGACACCATCTCACTTGACCCTCTCGTCGCGGCAGGGCGCAGTCTTCGTTCCTCGGGGGGACCCTCAGGGCCGCTCCATCTGAGGGTGGAGAGCCCTTAGGTGGTTCTCCCTACTTACGCCCAGGGACGGTTCGTCCCACTGGAGGAGGAGAAGGGGGGTGCCGGTTCCTTAAGTTGGTCTTACACCGCGGGGGGCCGGTCGGGGGGCCGGGCGGTGAGGGGGGATCTGGCCCGAGGGGGGGGCTACCACCCGTAAATCCTGAGGAAAACCCCAGGAGAAGTCTGAGATTTTCCCCAGCGCGCCGCAGGGCGTCGGACGAGCAGAATCGAATCAACGCAGGCAGGACCGCCCGCCGCACGACGATCGGGTGCGCGACAGAACGTCGCGCACCACATCGCACCACCACACCAGCACACGGCGCGGGGCGCGCTCCGCGCCTCAACACGCCGGATTATCAACTGACTTAGGAGATTTACGGTGACAACGGCTATGACCATCCCCAGGCACGGGGGCACGGGAGGGCGTTTGGCCGTCGCCGCGCGAGCGCGACAGGTCGTCAAGGCGTACGGGTCGGGGGAGACCCGGATCGTCGCGCTCGACCATGTCGATGTGGACATCGACCGCGGGCAGTTCACCGCGATCATGGGTCCCTCGGGCTCCGGCAAGTCGACGCTGATGCACTGCCTCGCCGGGCTCGACACCGTGACCTCGGGGGAGATCTACCTCGACGAGACCGAGATCACGAAGCTCAAGGACAAGAAGCTCACGCAACTGCGCAGGGACCGGATCGGCTTCATCTTCCAGGCGTACAACCTGCTGCCGACGCTCAACGCCTTGGAGAACATCACGCTGCCCATGGACATAGCGGGCCGCAAGCCCGACCGGCAGTGGCTGCGGCGGGTCGTGGAGACGGTCGGTCTGGCCGAACGGCTCAAGCACCGCCCCACCCAGTTGTCCGGCGGTCAGCAGCAGCGTGTGGCCGTCGCCCGCGCGCTCGCCGCCCAGCCCGAGATCATCTTCGGCGACGAGCCGACCGGAAGCCTGGACTCGCGGGCCGGCGCCGAGGTGCTGAACTTCCTGCGCAAGTCCGTGGACGAGCTGGGGCAGACCATGGTGATGGTCACGCACGACCCGGTCGCCGCCTCGTACGCGGACCGGGTGCTGTATCTCGCCGACGGCCGGATCGTGGACGAGATGCGCAGCCCGACCGCCGACCAGGTCCTGGACCGTATGAAGAACTTCGACGCCCGGGGGCGGACGTCGTGACTGTGGTCAAGACCTCCGTGCGCAACTTCCTCGCGCACAAGGGCCGCATGGCGCTCTCCGCCGTCGCCGTCCTGCTGTCGGTGGCGTTCGTCTCGGGGACGCTCGTCTTCACCGACACCATGAACACCACGTTCGACAAGCTGTTCGCCTCGACGTCGTCCGACGTCACCGTCAGCCCCAAGGACGCGGCGGCGCCCGACGATTCGCCGTCCGGGACCGGCAAGCCCGAGTCGCTGCCCGCCTCCGTCGTCGGACGCGTCGAGAAGTCACCGGGCGTGAAGTCCGCCGAGGGCGCGGTCAGCAGCATGAGCGTCACGGTCGTCAACTCGGAGAACGAGAACGTGGGAGCGTCCTCCGGCGCCCCGACGATCGCGGGCAACTGGACGGACAACGACCTCAAGTCGATGGAGATCACCTCCGGGCACGCCCCGCGCGGTCCCACCGAGGTCATGATCGACGCGGACACCGCGGACAAGCACGACCTGAAGATCGGTGACGAGCTGCGCACCATCGTGGTCACGGGCGACCTCAACGCGAAGATCGTCGGTATCGCCACCTTCAAGGTGACCAACCCGGGCGCCGCCATCGTCTACTTCGACACCGAGACCGCCCAGCGTGGACTCCTCGGCGAGACCGGTCTGTTCACACAGGTCAACGTCGTCGCCGACAACGGGGTGAGCGACGACCAGGTCAAGGCCGACCTGGCGGGATCGCTCGGGGGCACGTACAAGCTCCAGACGCAGAAGGAAGCGGCGGACGCGAACCGGGACAGCATGGGTTCGTTCCTCGACGTGATGAAGTACGCGATGCTCGGCTTCGCCGGGATCGCCTTCCTCGTCGGCATCTTCCTCATCGTCAACACCTTCTCCATGCTGGTCGCCCAGCGGACCCGGGAGATCGGCCTGATGCGGGCCATCGGGTCCAGCCGTAAGCAGGTCAACCGCTCGGTGCTGCTGGAAGCGGTCCTGCTCGGGATCGTCGGCTCCGTCGCCGGTGTCGCCGCGGGCGTCGGACTGGCCGTGGGCCTGATGGAACTGATGTCGTCCATGGGCATGGAGCTGTCCACCAACGACCTGACCGTCAAGTGGACGACACCCGCGATCGGGCTGGCGCTCGGTGTCATCGTCACCGTCCTCGCCGCCTACATACCGGCCCGCAGGGCCGGGAAGATCTCGCCGGTGGCGGCGCTGCGTGACGCCGGTACGCCGGCCGACGGCCGCGCCGGACGCATCCGGGGCGCGATCGGCCTGCTCCTGACCGCCGGTGGTGCCGCCGCGCTGCTCGTGTCCACGGGGGCGGACAAGGCGAGCGAGGGCTCGCTGTATCTCGGTGTGGGCGTGGTGTTCACGCTCATCGGCTTCGTCGTCATCGGCCCGCTGCTCGCCGGCTTCTTCGTCCGGGTGCTGAGCGCCGTGGTGCTGCGGATCTTCGGCCCGGTCGGCCGGATGGCCGAGCGCAACGCGCTGCGCAACCCACGGCGCACGGGAGCCACCGGCGCGGCCCTGATGATCGGTCTGGCCCTGGTGGCGTGTCTGTCGGTCGTCGGCTCGTCGATGGTCGCCTCGGCGACGGACGAGCTGGACAAGACGGTCGGCGCGGACTTCATCATCGAGTCCGGCACCGGTCAGCCGATCGTGCCGCAGGCCCAGGCGGCGCTGGAGAAGGCACCGGACATCGCGCACATCACCGAGTACAAGTCGATCGAGACCAAGCTGACCACGCCCGACGGAAAGACCGTCAGCGAGGACCTGTCGGCGGCCGACTCGACGTACGCGCAGGATCTGCGCCGCGAGACCGTCGCGGGCAAGCTGACCGACGCGTACGGCAAGGACTCGATGTCCGTCGGCGACACCTACGCCAAGGAACACGGCGTCAAGGTCGGGGACGAGATAACGGTCGCGTTCAAGGGCGGCGAGAACGCCAAGTTGAAGGTGGCCGCGATCACGTCGGACGACGTGGCGGTGGACAAGGGCGCCAAGTACATCTCCACAGCGACGGCCGAGCGGTATCTGCCGGCGGAGAAGGTGCCGGGGAACGTGATCATGTTCGCGGCGGCCGAGGACGGTAAGGAGAAGGAGGCGTACGCGGCGCTCAAGGACTCGCTCGCGGCGTACCCGCAGTACAAGGTGCAGGACCAGACGGACTTCAAGCAGGACTTGAAGGACCAGATCGGCCAACTGCTCAACATCGTCTACGGTCTGCTCGGACTCGCGATCATCGTCGCGGTGCTGGGAGTGGTGAACACCCTCGCGCTGTCGGTCGTGGAGCGGACCAGGGAGATCGGACTGCTGCGGGCCATCGGCCTGTCGCGCCGTCAACTGCGCCGCATGATCCGGCTGGAGTCGGTGGTCATCGCCCTCTTCGGAGCCCTGCTCGGCCTCGGTCTGGGCATGGGCTGGGGCACGGCGGCCCAGAAGCTCCTCGCCCTGGAGGGGCTGGGGGTCCTGGAGATCCCGTGGCCGACCATCACCGGGGTGTTCGTGGCCTCGGCCTTCGTGGGACTGTTCGCCGCGCTCGTCCCGGCCTTCCGGGCCGGCCGCATGAACGTCCTGAACGCGATCGCCACGGACTAGGTCCGGCCGGTAGTCGGCCAACGTAGGTTTTCGGCTCCGGTGGGCGTCCTCAACGTCCACTGGAGCCGATTTCGTTCTCGCAGGTCACAGCGGTGATGACAACAAGCTGCGCGCGTAGATGCAGCAAGCTGACACGCCCCGGCCCCCCATTTCGAGACACCCGCTGTCATCGTCGTCCCACCGGAAGCGATCCGGTCCGACGGAAATGATTCAACAGGGGGAATTGTGCTCGGTCTACCGCACTGCAACTCCAAGAAGATCACGGCCCGTTCGCGCACCGCTCGCACCGCTGGCACTGCTCGCACCGCTCACACCGCCTGCACCGCACGTACCGCCCTCGCTCTTGGTCTCTGTACGGCAGCGCTGACCCTGTCCGCGGGGACCGCCTTCGCATCCGCTCCGGCCGGCGGCGAGGTCGTGATCACAGGCAAGCTTGTCAACGGCTGGGACTGAGGCGTAGCCGGTGCGGTTTCAGCTCCTCGGGCCGCTCAGCATCACGGACGGCCCCGACACCGTCGTCCTCCAGCCGTCCAAACCCACCATCCTTCTCGCCTCACTGCTCCTGCACGCCAACACGGTCGTCTCCGCCGACTACTTGCAGCGGACCATGTGGGGCGAGGAGCAGCCCGCCACCTCGCGGGCCGCGCTCCAGACGTGCGTCCTTCGGCTGCGCCGGCTGTTCACCAAGCACGGGGTGACCGAGACCCCGATCGAGGCCGTGCCCGGTGGCTACCGGATCACGGCCGGGCCCCGGCATCTCGATCTGATCGGCTTCCGGGAGGAGATACGGCGCGCCGCCGACATCGCCGACCCGGAGAGCGAACTGCACGTGCTCAAAGGGGCGTTGTCGCTGTGGGAGGGCTCCGTCCTGGCCAACGTCCGCTCCGACGTACTGCACCGCGACGAAGTCCCCCGGCTCGTCGAGGAGCGCCTGCGGACCCTGGAACGCGCCTGCGACCTCAAGCTGCTGCTCGGCCGCTGCGGTGAGGCGCTGGTGGAGCTGTGGAGCGCCAGCAGGGCCCACCCCGGACATGAGCGGTTCCGCGAACAGCTCATCGAGGCGCTGTACCGCACGGGCCGACAGACCGAGGCGCTGGCCGAGTACCGGATGGTGAAGGAGTATCTGCACGACGAGTTGGGGGTGGACCCCTCGCCCGCGCTGCGCAAACTGGAGCTGGCCATCCTGCGCGGCGAGGACCTGGGGCCCGCCGACGACCGCCACCCCGCAGGGCCGGCGTACGCCTCCGCCTCCGGTGGCGAGCGCCGGCCCACCGCGCCAGCCGTGCCCGCCGTGCCGCGCTCGCCCATGGTGGGACCGGTCGCGCCCGTCCACTCCTTCACCGGGCGCGCGGCCGAGACCGCCGCCCTGCTGGAGCGGCTGACCGCGCCCGGTCCGGAACCCGTCACCCTCCTGGTGTCGGGGGCGCCCGGTATCGGCAAGACCGCGCTGGCCCGCCATCTCGCCCACCAGGTCAAGGACGCCTTCCCCGCGGGCCTGTTCATGGTGCGGATGGTCGGCCCGGACGGTACGCCACGCACCCCCGAGGACGCGGCGGCCGAGGTGGCCGCCGCCCTGCGCGACCAAGCGCGCGGCGAGCGTGCCCTGCTGGTGCTGGACGACGTGGTCGACGCCGACCAGGTCAGGCCGCTGCTGCCGGCCGGCGCGGACGGCGCGGCGATCGTCACCAGCCGGCGCGGTCTCGCCGGTCTCGTCGCCACCCATGGCGGCTGGGTGCTGCGCCTGGGCACCTTCGCCGAGGAGGAGTCGTACGCGCTGCTGCTCGCCGTCCTCGGCGCCGAACGCGTCGAGGCGGAGCCGGAGGCGGCCCAGCGGCTCGCCGCTGCCTGCGGCCACCACCCGCTCGCCCTGCGCATCATGTCGGCCCGGCTGCTCACCCGGCCGGCGCTGCGGCTGGCCGACTCCGTCAGTTGGCTGGCGGAGGACCCGCTGGCCCGGCTCTCGCTCGCCGACTCGCCCGAACTGTCGGTGCACCGTGTGCTGGGCGGGGCGCTCGACCGGCTCGATCCGCGACTGGTCGACGCGTTCCTGAAGGTCGCCGCGCAGATCCCGGACCACTTCACGGCCGAGGACGGCGTACGCGTGCTCGGAATGTCCCCCGTCGAGGCGGACGACGTGCTGGACCGGCTCGCCGACGCCGGACTGCTGGAAGAGGGGCCGCCCGGCCCGTACCGGGTGCACGAACTGCTGCGTGTGTACGCGCGTAGAACCGCGCCGTTTCGATCCCGACCCATACAGAAGGTGTGAATCCCATGGCTCCAGAAGCGACAGCGACTCCCCCGGCCGCCGCGCCTCCGGCGGCACAGACTCACTCACGGCCGGCGTCCGCCGTGTCCGCCTTCGACTCCCTGGCCGGCACCCGGCCCCGAGTGCGCCGGGACGTCCTGTTCACCGAGACGCCCGGCGGGGTCCTGTTCCACAACGCGGACGGCGGCTTCCATCTCACCGGCCGCACCGCCTACCGCTTCGCCTCGCTGATGGTGCCGCACCTCGCGGGCCACCACCGGCTCGCCGACATCTGCCAGGGTTTCGGACCCGCCCAGCAGGCCATGGCCGCCGAGCTGGTCAAGACGCTGTACGAGCGCGGCTTCGCCCGCGACATCCCCGAGGACGAGACGCCCACCCCCGTCTCTGATGCCCTCACCGACGCGGTCACCACCCGATTCGCCGCCCAGATCGCGTACGCCGACCACTACGCGGACGGCGCCCTCGCCCGCTTCGCGCGCTACCGCACCACCCGCGTCGCGATCCTCGGCACCGGACCCGTCGCCCGCTGGTGCGCGCTCAGCCTCGTCCGTAACGGCTGCGCCCGCCTCGCCGTCGAAGGCGATGCGATCAACGACCGCACCCTGCGCGCCGAGATCGCCGAACTGGCCACCCAGGACTGCCCGGTGACCCTCGACGCCCTCGACGCCCTCGACGCCGTCGACGCCGTCGACGCCCTCGACGCCCTCGACGCCCCCGACACCCCCGACACCCTCGGCACCCCCACCCCGCACCCCGACTGGACCGCGCTCGACGGCTACGACATCGTCGTCGTGACCGGAGCCGACTCCTCCGCCCGCACCCACGCCCTGCTGTCGGCGGGCGTGCCGGACGGCACCACCCTCATCCCCGCCTGGACGTTCGGCCGCAGGTCGGTCACCGGGCCGCTCAGCAAGGCCGGTTCGGCCGGCTGCTGGTCCTGCGCGGTGCTACGCCTCGGCGGCAACACCGACGCGGGGACCGCCGCCGACATCTGGAGCGAGGTCGCGGGCGGCGCCACCGGCGGCGCGTCGGGACGCTCCACCCCGACCGGCCCCGTCGCCGCGATGTCCGGCAACCTCCTCGGCTACGAGATCTTCCGCCTCACCACCGGAGTCCTGCCCGCCGAGACCGAAGGTCAGGTCCTCGTCCAGGACCTCGAATCGCTCGACGTCATGGCCGAGCCCGTCCAGCCCCACCCGCGCTGTGCGCTGTGCGCGCCCGCCACCGCGGCCGTACGCCCCACTCTCCCCGGCGGACTGACCCTCCCCGTCACACCGACCGTGGAGAGTGCGGGCGAGGCCGAGGAGCTGGTCGAAGGGCTGAACCGGATCAGTACGGCGCTGGTGCGCCCCTTCACCGGCATCTTCAGCCGCTACGACGACGAGAGCCTGACCCAGACCCCCCTCAAGATCAGCCGCGTCGAGCTGGCCGTCGGCCACGGGCCGCGCAGGCGGATCGCCGCCTTCGACGTGCACCACCTCGCGGGCGCCCGGCTGCGCGCGCTGTACGCGGCGGCCGAGACGTACGTCGAGCACGTCGTGCCCGTGACCCCCGACGCTGGCCCGCCCCCGGCCGGCATCGCCGCGCTGGCCCCCGACCGCCTGACGACGGGCGGCGGCACCGGCGCGGGCGTCGAGACGGTCGGCGCCTGGCTCACCGCGATGTCGCTGCTCACCAAGGAGCCCGTGCGGGTACCGGCCGCCGCCGTACGGCCGTTCGGCCCGTACAACTCCGGACGTCTGCACCAGGCGACCTCCGCCGGCGCGGGCGCGGGCCCCAGCCCGCAGGAGGCGGCGGGCCGCGGTCTGCTGTCGGCGCTCGCCCACGGCGCGCTGCTGCGGGCGGTACGCGGCGAGGCCCGCACCGCGCTGATCACTTCCCCGCTCGTCACTTCCCCGCTCGTCACCTCCCCGGCGGCCGGTGAGCCGGACGCCGATCCGGAGCTGGTGTTCCTGCTCAAGTCCGTGCCGAACGTGGGGATACGGGCCGAACTCGTCGACCTCGGCGAGCAGGAGCACTCCGGCGGCCATGTCGTACTGGCCCGCGAGACGCGAGGGGAAGGGGCCGGAGCGGAAGGGCAGGGGCGCTGGGCCGTCGCCGCCGGGCTGTCGCGTACCACCGCCGCGTGCGCCGCGCTGCGTGACCTCATCGGCCAGGTACAGCTCGACGCCGAGGACCCGGACACCACCGTCGACACCGGGGACCCGCTGATGGCTGAACTCGCCTCCGCCACCGTCGTGTTGACCGCCGAGCCGGTCGCCGCCGACGCGACCGCCACCACCTTCGACGCGGTTCTCGACCAACTGCGCGCGGCCGGACGCGACGTGCTGTACGTCGCCACCACCCCGGCCGACCTGCCCGCCGGCGGCATCAGCACGGCGCGCGTCCTGCTCACCACCGGCCCGGAGGGTGCGCCCGATGCCGGCTGAACCCTGGGAGCGGTCCGCCCGCGACCTCGCCACCTTGATGCACCGCAGTCTCGACACCGCCGGACCCGTGCTCGACATCGCGCCGCTCGGCGTCCACGACGCCTTCGCGGACGAGGAGCCGACGCGTACGGACGCCGTGCCCGTACGGTTCTACGGCCGCCACGCCGTCGTCGGACCATTCCCCGACCCCGACCCCGACCCCGACCCCGGCGTGGCCACGCACCGCCCCTGTGTCCGCTGTCTCGCCCGCCGCTGGCAGGGCGTGCGCTCCGTCGCGCTGCGTGAGGCCCTGGAGCTGGGCTCCGGCACCAGGGCCGCCGGCCGGTCCCCGTACATCACCCCGTTCACCGCCGACGCCCTCGCCGGGATCGTCGCGGCCAGACTCGCCGGGCAGGGGCCGTCGATCGGCTCCTTCCCGGCGGTCCACCTCGTGGACCTGCAAACCCTTCAGGTACGCCACTACCCGCTCGTACCCGACCCCGAATGCCCCCGCTGCGGACGCGCCGACGAGGACACCGCCGAGGCGGCCGTCCTCACGCTGAACCCCGCGCCCAAACACAGGCCGGGCAGCTTCCGGCTCCGCGACATCGGCGCGTACGAGCTGCCCGTGGAGCCGTACGCCAACCCCGTCTGCGGCTCGCTCGGCCCCTCCGTCGTACAGGACATCTCCTCCGCGTCCACCTCCGCCACCATCGGCTGTTTCTCGATGCGCAGCGGGGAGTATCTGCGCGAGACGTTCTGGGGCGGCCACGCCGACACCTTCGCGCAGAGCGTGCGCATCGGTGTCCTGGAGGGACTTGAGCGGTACGCCGGGATGCGGGCGCGCGCCAAGGCGGCGGGCACGCACGGCTCTCTCAACGGCCTGCGGGCCGCCGGTGAACACGCACTCGATCCGCGTGAAGTCGGCCTGTACTCCGAGGAGTTCCACCGCGCCAACCCGCACGTCAAGCCGTTCCACCCGGACCGTGAACTCCCCTGGGTCTGGGGCTACTCGCTCCGCGATCACCGGCCCGTCCTCGTACCGGAAGTGCTGACGTACTATCACGCGCCGGGCCTGGAGAACCGGTTCGTGCAGGAGAGCTCCAACGGCTGTGCGTCCGGCGGCTGTATGGAGGAGGCCGTCTACTTCGGCCTCATGGAGGTCGTGGAGCGCGACGCGTTCCTGCTCACCTGGTACGGACGCGCCGCCCTCCCCGAACTCGACTCGCGCACCAGCACCCGCGCCGCCACCCGGCAGATGGTCGACCGCCTGGAGATGTACGGCTACGAGGCCCGCTTCTTCGACACCCGCATCAGCTTCCCGATCCCCGTCATCACCGGCGTCGCCGTCCGCCCGGACGGCGGCAGGGGCCGGATGTGCTTCGGCGCGGGCGCCGGGCTCGACCCGGAGTCCGCGCTCGCCGGGGCGCTGTGCGAGATCGCCACGGACGCCGTCAACCTCCAGGGCCGCACCGAGCGGGACGAGACCAGGCTGCGCGCCATGGCCACCGACTACGACAAGGTCGCGGCGCTGCACGACCACCCGCTCGCCTACGGCATCCCGGAGATGGGGAACAACGCCCACTTCCTGATCGGCGAGCCCGGCGCGCCCCGGCAGCGCAAGCGGTCACTGACCGAGGCGTACGGCGACGGCTCCCTGCCGCCCGTCTCCGACGATCTGCGCGACGACCTCATCCGGTGCGTAAGTGCCGTCACCGACAAGGGATTCGACGTGGTCGTCGTGGACCAGACCATGCCCGAGCAGCGTGATCTCGGTCTGACGACGGTCTCGGTGATCGTGCCCGGTCTGCTGCCCATCGACTTCGGCTGGACCCGGCAGCGCGCGCTCGGCATGCCCCGGCTGCGCACCGCGCTGCGCGAGGCCGGGATGCGTGAACGCGACCTGACCGACGCCGACTTGAACCTCGCGCCGCACCCGTTCCCGTGACCCGAACCACCTGACCCGAACCCCTGAGAGGAGCACCACCATGGGGTACGCCCATGACTACGCCGCCGCGATCATGCAGCGGGGCCGGGTCCCGATGCCACCGGTCGATTTCGTGCCGAACTGGTCCGACGGGCCGCGCAAGGCGAAGTACTACCCGGGGGTCGACAGCCTGCCGCTGCCCGCCGCCGACTATCCGACGGAGGCGAGCCTCGACCGCGCCTTCGGCGGCCCCGGTGATCCGGGAGCGTTCGACCTGACGTCGCTCTCCGGCATGCTCCTCGACTCGTACGGACTGACCGGCCGCCGGCTCGGCGTCCAGGCCAACACCGACCTCAGCGCCCTGCCCTTCTACCCGCTCGCCAACTGGTCGCGCGGCTCCGCCTCCGGCGGCGGCCTCTACCCCGTGAGCGTCTACTGGGTCTGCGGGCCGAGCGGCCCCGTCACGCCGGGCGTGCACTACTACTCCACCCGCCACCACGCCATGCAGCGGCTGCTCACCGGCGATGTGTCCGGCGAGGTACGCGCGTCGCTGGCCGGGTACGGTGCGGAGACCGATCAGTACCTGGTCCTGGGCATCAAATACTGGCAGAACTCCTTCAAGTACAACAGCTTCTCCTTCCACGCCGTGAGCATGGACCTCGGCGCCGCCGTCCAGACGTGGCGCATGTGGGCGGGCGCGCGGGGGCTGTCCGTCGAGCCGGCCATGTGGTTCGACGAGGCGCGGCTCCAGAAGCTGCTCGGGGTACGGGGCGAGGAGGAGGGCGTGTTCGCGGTCGTGCCGCTCAAGTGGGCTGGCACACAGGCCAGTTCAGCGGCATCGACCGGCGCGAACGTCTCCGTACGGCGCCGGGACGTCGAGCGCTCGCGCGAGGTCTTCACCTTCGACGCGCTGCTGAAGATGCAGGCCGCGACGTCCGCCCACGCCGCCGAGCGACCCGCCCCCGGCGTGCTCGCCCCGGCCGCCGCGCCCCCGGCCGACCCGGAGCTGCCGGTCACGGCGCTGCCCGCCGCGCGGCCGATGCCCGCCGACGTACGGACCGTGCTGCGCCGCCGGCGCAGCAGCTTCGGCCGCTTCGACGCGAGCCGCCCGGTCACGGGCGAGCAGTTGGCGGCGTGCCTCGCCGCGTCCGTCGCGGGTTCGCACCTCGGCGGCGACACGGGCACGGGCACGGCCCCGGGGCCGGAAGAGGACGGCGTACGGCTCACGAAGCTGTACGCGTTCGTCAACCACGTCGAGGGGGTGGAGCCGGGCGCGTACGAGTACGACCCCGACGCCCGCGAGCTGCGGCTGGTCAAGGCGGGCCGCCCCGGCGAATTCCTCCAGCGCAACTACTTCCTCTCCAACTACAACCTGGAGCAGGCCGGCGCCGTACTGGTGCCCACCATCCGCACCTCCGCCGTCCTCGACGCCGTCGGCGACCGCGGCTACCGCCTCGTCAACGCCACCATCGGCGCCGTCGCGCAGTCCGTCTACACCGCGTGCAGCGCACTGGAGTTGGGCTGTGGCGTCGCCCTGGGCTTCGACAACGTCTCGTACATCGAGGAGTTGCGGCTCGACGCCACCGGCGAGGCCCCGCTTCTGATCATGATGGTCGGCAACGAGCGCCCCGCCCCCGCCGACTTCCGGTACGAGATCGCCTGAGCCGATGGAGCAGCCGATGAACTATTCCAAGGGGAACAGGGATGCCTGATCAGGCGTACCAGCCAGACGACTCGGCGCACGGCCGGGGCCCGAGGCGCGCGTTCATGCTGCGCGTCGCCGGGCTGCCGATCGACACCGTGCGCGCCCTGCGCTGCCCGGCGAGCCGCCGCTGGGCGGACACCGTGCTCGCCGAGGAGGAGCGGCTGCGGGTGGCGGGGGAGCGCGTCGGCGACATGCTGCACGACCTGGTCGGCCGTACCGGCGACGGCGCGGACGCCGGGCCCGACGAGGCCGCCGACCGGCGCGCGCTGCTGAAGCTGCGCCGCGAGGTGTTCAACAACCGGCTGCCGCAGCGGCCCGGCGCGGCCCTCGGGCTGGTCGCCGGGCGCGACGCGGCGACGGGCGAGGCCCTGTCGCGGTGGCTGCTGGCCCGGCGGCAGTTGGCCGAGCTGCGGGCCACCGGCGCCGAGCTGTTCGCGGGCGAGAGCACCGAGGCGCGGGCCGCGCTGCGCGCCGTCGCGGGGGAGGAGCGGCTGCGCAAGGGGCTGCTGCTGGCCTCGCCGACGCTCGACGCGCAGATCGACGCCTTCGTACGGCAGGGGGACGGCAAGCCCGACAAGCGGCGCAGGAAGATCGAGCGGTCGCTGCTGTCGTACCTGTACCGCACGGTCTGCAAGACCAGCCCGTTCTCGACGTTCACGGGGGTGGCGCTCGGTGAGTTCGAGGACGCGCCCGCAGTGACGGCCGAGGGCGACGGCTTCGAGGTGCGGGTCGCCGAGGAGTGGACCGGGCACGCGCGGCTCAACGTCGTCGCGCTGGGCCGGCTCGCCGAGTGCGTGATCGCCGATCCCGTACGCCGTGCCGATCTGCCCGTCGCCCCGGCCTCCGGCTGGGGCCGGGACGACGACCGGGTGCGTTACGTACGCCGCTGGGTCACCACCGGTGACGACGACACGGCCGTCACCTTCGACGCGGTGAAGGACCGGCTGTTCTTCCTGCGCCGCAGCGGCACGCTGGAGCGGCTGCTCGACTTCTTCGAGGAGCATCCGGTGCTCCGCTACGGCGAGTTGGCGGCCTGGCTCGCCGACGACGCGCGGGCCGGGGCCGACGAGGCCGAGCAGTACCTCGCCGCGCTGCTGGACCTCGGCATGGTCCAAGTACCCGCGCTGCGCACGGCGGTTCACGACACCGACCCGCTGCGCGCCTTCCAGCGCTCGCTGCGCGAGCTGGACCGGCCGTGGGCCACGGAGCTGGCGGGACGGCTGGAGGAGGCCGTGGCGCTGACCGACCGGTTCGCGGGGGCGGCGCCCGCCGAGCGCCGCGACGTACTGGCCGCGCTCCGCACCACGCTCCAGGACATTCAGTCGGAACTCGGCGCCGACAAGCCCCGGGTGCCGCAGACCTTGCTGTACGAGGACGCGGCGGCCGGACGTGGGACGGTGATGGACCTCGGGGCGTGGCGCGAGCTGACGGCGGTGCCGCTCAGCCGGGTGGAGAGCGTACTGCCCGCCTTCGATCTGACGCTGCCTCAGCGTGTCACGTTCAAGGGCTTCTTCCTGGCGCGATACGGACAGGGCGGGCGCTGCGACGATCTCCTCAAGCTGGTGCACGACTTCCACGAGGACTTCTTCGACCAGTACATGACGTTCACCGCGAGCCGTACGACCTTCGACGCCGAAGGGCGGTACGTGCCTGAGGTGAACTGGCTCGGACTGCCGCAGCTCAAGGCCGTCGACACGGCGCGGCAGATGTTCATCGAACGGATGCGCGCGCTGTGGTCCGCGGAGGGCCACAGCGACGAGATCGACCTCGATGCCGGTTTCCTCGCCGACGTCGCCGCCGAACTCGCCCCGGCCGCACCGGCGTTCGCGCCGATGAGCCACCACATCCAGCTCGCCGACCGCCCGCACGACCCGCTGATCGTCCTCAACCGCTCGTACGGCGGTCTGTCCTTCCCCTTCAGCCGCTTCACCCAGTGCTTCGAAGGACTCGACACCGACCTGCTGGCCGGCGCCGCCCAAGTGCAGCCGCCGGGCGCGGTGTTCGCCGAAGTCACGGGCGGCCCGGTGACCAGCAATCTCAATCTGCACGGGCGGCTCACCGAGTACGAGATCGTCTGCCCCGGCGAGAGCGGCACGCTGCCGGAGCAGTACCGCATCCATCTCGACGACCTGCACATCGAACACGACGAGTCCGCAGACCGGCTGGTGCTGCGCTCGACACGGCTCGGCCGCGAGGTGATCCCCGTCTACCTCGGCTATCTCGTGCCGCTCGCCCTGCCCGAACTGCCCCGCACCCTGCTGCTCCTGTCGCCGACCTCGATGGCCCCGCTCAATGTGTGGGGCGGGGTCCCGGAGGGCGCGCCGGTGGGCGGGGTGACGCGCAGGCCGCGCGTGCGGCACGGCAGCGTCGTACTGAGCAGGCGCAGTTGGAGCGCGCCCGCCGCCGGACTCCCGCTGCACACGCCGGGGACCTCCGACGACGAGTGGTTCCTCGGCTGGCACCGCTTCCGGCGCGCGACCGGGCTGCCGGACCGGGTCTTCGTGACCGTGTCGGACAGCGGGGCGCGCGGTGCGACGGGCGCGAAACCGCAGTATCTGGACTTCGACAGCGCGCTGTCGCTCACCGCGTTCGAGGCGCTGCTCAAGACGGCCGAGGCGCGTGTCGTGTTCCGCGAGACGCTGCCGGACGAGGACGGGCTGCACGCCGTCTCCGACCGTGGCCGCCATGTGGCCGAGCTGGCCGTCGAAACGCTGCCGGGCCCGTACGCGTCTTCTGCCGCCCCGCAAGAACTCGTATCCGCCGACTCCGCACGGAGGAACGCCCGATGACCAGCCCCGGACCCGTACCCGGACCCGTACCCGGCAACTGGCAGGCCACGCACGTCTTCTACGCCGCCAACCCGCGCCCCTTCCTCCTCCAGTGCGTGCGTCCGCTCGTCGCCGAGCTGGAGGCGGAAGGGCTGATCGACAACTACTTCTTCATGAACTACTGGCTGGAGGGCCCGCACGTACGGCTGCGCCTCAAGCCCGTCAGCGAGGCGGCGGCCCCCGCCGTGCGCGCCCGCACCGAGCAGGCCGTCGACGCCTTCCTGGCCGAGCGCCCGGCGCTGTACGAGGTGGACTCCGGCTTCCTCAACGACTTCTACAACACGCTGTTCGAGATCGAGTTCCCCGGCAGCGAGCGCGGCCACTACCAGGACGACCAGGGCCGGATGAATCTGCGCCCCAACAACTCGCGCAGCGCGGAGCCGTACGAGCCGGAGTACGGCAAGTACGGCGGCCCCGCCGGGATCGAGCTGGCCGAGTGGCACTTCAGGCACTCCAGCGATCTCGTCATCGAGGCCCTGCGCACCAAGAACCTCCATCTGCGGACCGTACTGCTGGGCACGTCCGCGCAGTTGATGATGGTCATGTCGGGGACCTTCCTGCCCGACGACCGCGAGCTGACCGAATATCTGGAGAGCTACTACGAGTTCTGGCACAAGGCGTTCCCCGGCACCGGCTTCATCGGGACCGTCGAGTACGACAAGAACTACGCGGCGATGGCCCCCGGTCTCACCGAGCGGTTCGCCAGGGTCAGGTCCGCGATCGGTGCCGGTGAGATCGGCCGGCTGCCCGGATTCCTCGCCGGCTGGGCCGAGCACTGTGCCGAACTGCACCAGCGGGCAAGGAAGTTGACGCTGGACGGCGATCTCGTCTTCCGCTCCTGGGACGGCGAGCGCGACGAGCGGGTGAGAGACCCGGCGGTGGCGCTGCCGCTGCTGCTCTCCCCGTACATGCATATGACCAACAACCGGCTGCATGTCACCATCCGCGACGAGGCGTATCTGTCGCACGTACTGGGCCGCACCCTGCGGGAGTCGGGGGCTTCGGAGAAGACTGGGGCGGAGGCGGTGGGCGCGCCATGACCGCCCCCACGGGCCGGGCCCCCGACCAGGTCCCCGACCAGGTCCCCACCGACCGGTACCGGCCGGCGCTGCGCCCCGACGTGCTGGTCAGCGACGCGTTCCTGCTCGGCCCCCGGACCGTGCATCTCGTCAAGAACCCGGGGAGCGGCAAGTCGTACGAGGTCGGGGTCAAGGAGCACTTCCTGATCGCGCGCATGGACGGCACGCGCGGTCTGGACGAGCTGGGCGCGGACTACGCGACGCAGTACGGCAAGCGCCTCGGCGACGCCAACTGGCAGCAACTTCTGGGCATGTTGGGAGCCCGGGGACTGCTGGAGGGCGGCCCCGCCGCCCCGACGGGCCCCGCCGCCTCCGCCGTCCCCGCCGCCGAGGAGCCGCCGAAGCCCGAGCGCACCCTGCTGCGCGGCACGCTCCCCCTGGTCGCCGACGCCGACGCGACGGCCGACCGCCTGCACCGCGTCTTCGGCTTCCTGCTCGCCGCACCCTTCATGGTCCCGCTGCTCCTGCTGATCACCGCCATGGAGGTGGTGGCCGTCGCGCGGCTCGGCGAACTCGTGGACGGAGCGGTGGCGTTGTTCACCAACCCGGTCCTGCTCGCCGGCGCCGCCACGCTGCTCTGGTTCAGCACCGCGCTGCACGAACTGGCCCACGGGGTGGTGGCGAGACGCTACGGCGGGCAGGTCGCCGAGATCGGACTGCGCTGGCGCCTGCCCGTCGTGATCATGTACTGCACGGTCGACAACTACCCTTATCTGCGTACGCGTTGGCACCGCGTCGCGACCGCCGCCGCGGGCGCGGTGATGAATCTCGCCGTCCTGCTGCCGTTCTGCGCGGTGTGGCTGTTCGCCCCGGTGGACGAGCCGACCGGCGAGGCGCTGGCCGGGCTGCTGCTCCTGGGCAGTGTGCAGGCGCTGGCCATGCTCGTACCGTTCCCGCCGCTCGACGGGTACAAGATCGCCGCGCAACTGTGCGGCGCGACCGCGCTCGCCGCGTCCAGCCGTGAGTACGTACGTCTGGCCGTGCGGCGCGATCCGGCGGCGAAGGCGTACCCGCGCAGGGCCCGTACCGCCTATCTCGCCTACACGGCGGGCTCGTCGCTCGTCCTCGCCGGGATCGTGGCGGCCGTCGTCGCGCTGACGGTCCACCTCCTCGCCACGTGAGCCCGCACACCGCCCCACCCTCAAGGAGACCCGCATGGCCCCCACACCCACCGACGACCCGACCGACGGCCCCGCCGTCGTCCTCGACACGATCCACAAGCGGTACGGGGAGAAGCGGGCGGTCGACGGCATCTCGCTGACCGTCGCGCGCGGTGAGTTCTTCGGGCTGCTCGGCCCCAACGGCGCGGGCAAGACGACGCTGGTCGAGATCATGGAGGGCCTGCGCCGCCCCGACTCGGGCTCCGTCACCGTCCTCGGCCGCAAACCCTGGCCGCGCGATCCCGAGCTGTTGCCCCGGCTCGGCGTCCAGACGCAGGCGTCCGCCTTCTTCGTACGGCTCACGGCCCGCGAGCACCTTGAGACGGTCGCCGCGCTGTACAAGGCCGACCGCGAGGCGGCCGAGCGCTCTCTCGCCGCCGTCGACCTCACCGAACACCGTGACGTCCGCGTCGACGACCTCTCCGGCGGCCAGCGCCAGCGCCTCGCCATCGCGTCCGCGCTCGTCCACGACCCCGAGCTGATCTTCCTGGACGAGCCGACGGCCGCGCTCGACCCACAGGCCCGCCGCGCGCTGTGGCAGGTGCTGCGCGCGCTCAAGGGCGCCGGGCGGACCATCGTCTACACCACGCACCATCTGGACGAGGCCGAGGCGCTGTGCGACCGCGTCGCGATCGTTGTCGACGGCCGGATCGTCGCGCTGGACACCCCCGGAAAGCTGGTCGCCGCCAGCAGCACGCTGACCCGGCTGCTGGTCCCCGCCGACCGGCTCACGCTCGCCGACGCGCAGGCCATCCCCGGTGTGCTGCGGGCCACCGAGGACGGCGACTCGATCGTGCTGGAGACCGAGGACTCGGGGCCGGTGCTGTCGGCGGTCGACGCGCTCGCCGGACTGCACGGCGTACAGACACGCACCGCCAGCCTGGAGGACGTGTATCTCGAACTGACCGGCAGCGCGCAGCCGTAGCCCCGAGCATTGATCGAGAGACGGAGCACCGACACGATGAGCACGACACGTGCCACGAGTACGCCACGTACACGCACGCGCGCCATGAGCGCCTACTCCGCGCTGAGCCAGGCCGGTTACAAGGCGTACACGCGCGACAAGACCACCCTCTTCTTCACCTTCGCCTTCCCCCTCCTCTTCCTGGTCGTCTTCGGCCTGATCTTCCACGGCATGACCGTCGAGGAGAGCGGACGCCCGTACATCAACTACATCGCGCCCGGTGTGCTGTCGTGGGGCGTCGCCAACGCCGCCGTCTTCGGCGTCGGGTTCGTCATCATGCAGTGGCGCCGTGACGACATCCTGCGGCTGATCCGGATGACGCCGACCCCGCTGCCGACGATCCTCGGCTCGCGCTATGTGCTGGCGCTCGCCATCGGCACCGTGCAGGCCGCGATGTTCGTGCTCGTCGCGATGCTGCCGTTCTTCGGTCTCGAACCGGCGGGGAGCTGGCCGCTGGCGCTGCCGGTGCTGTTCCTCGGTATCACCGCGTTCCTCGCGGTCGGCGTGATCGTCGGCTCGTTCGCCAGGACGCCGGAGGCGGTCGCCGCCGTCGCCAACTGCCTGATGGTGCCGATGGCTTTCCTGTCCGGGTCGTTCTTCCCGCTCGATGCCATGCCGGGCTGGATGCGGAATGTGTCGCTCGTGCTGCCGCTGCGCTACTTCAACGACGGCATCTCGGCCGCGATCACCGGTGACGGCGGCAGCGGCGACATCCTGGTGGCCTGTGGCGGCATCACCGCCTTCGCCGTCGTCTTCGGCGCGGTCGCGCTCAAGACCTTCCGCTGGAGCGACCAGTCATGACGACAGGGACGGAGGCGGGGGTGGTCGTTTCCGAGGGCACGCCGCTGGAGCGCGGCCGTGCCACCCTCCAACACGCCTTGACCGTACGGTTCGAGGCCGCGCACGCTTCCTCGCCGGCTCTGCTCGCACCGCTCGTCGTGCCCCTCGGCGCCGCCGACGTCCTCGGCTTCGGGCACCTTGACCCGTACGCCGCCGTCCGCCCCCACGCCAACGTCCAGCTCACCTCGCGCGCCGCCCTCGTGGGCCCGTGGGGAGGCTCCACGGGGACCGCCTGCGGCCAGTGCCTGGCCATGCGCTGGCAGCGGCTGCGCAGCCGCTCCGAGCGCGAGGCGCTGGAGTTGGGCCACGAACCGAACGGCGCCGCCGACTGGCCGCTGCTCACCGACTACGCCGCCGACGCGATCTGGGCGGCGTATCTCGCCGTCCGTACGGGGGAGTTGACCCCGCCCGCCACTACCGCCGCCGACCGTGAGCTGCCGCAGGTCACCCGTATCGACCTCGGCACCCTCGCCCTCGCGACGTTCCCGCTGCTGCCCGAACCGCTCTGCCCGTCCTGCGTCCCCGGGCGCCCCGACACCGCCGACGCCGCGCGCATGCGCCTGACCGCCCAGCCCAAACCGGATCCTGACGGCTACCGGCTGCGCCCGCTCGGCGCGTACCCGCTGCCGACCGCCGCGCTCGCCAACCCCGTCTGCGGCACGCTCGGTTCGGACACCTGGATCAACCCGGCGTCCACGACGACCGCTCCCGTCGCAGGCACCCACTTCGTACGCGGCTACGCCGGTCTCAACGACGTCACCTGGAGCGGCCAGGCCAACAGCTACTCCACCAGCCGAACGCTCGCCTTCCTGGAGGGACTTGAGCGGTACGCGGGCACCCACCGCCGCCGTGGTACGACCCCGGTCACCGACTCGTACAACAACCTCGCCGCCGACGCCCTCAACGCGCTCGACGTGCTCGACCCGGCGGACTGCGGCTTCTACGCGGACGCGACGTACGAGAAGGACCATCTGGTCAGCCCGTTCGACCCCGACCGGCCGATCCCCTGGGTGTGGGGTTACTCGCTGCGCGACGAGCGGCCGATCCTCGTCCCCGCCCGCCTCGCGCACTACAGCGCGGGCGTCGACGCCGACAACTTCGTCTTCGAGTGCTCCAACGGCTGTGCCACCGGCGGGAGTCTGGAGGAGGCGATCCTCTTCGGACTGCTGGAGCGGATCGAGCGCGACGCGTTCCTGCTCGCCTGGTACGGCAGGGCCCGGCTCACCGAGATCGACCTCGGCTCGTGCCGGAGCGACACGATCCGCACCATGCTCGACCGGGCCGCGCTGCACGGTTACGACGTGCACGCCTTCGACACCCGCATGGATCTCGCCGTGCCGGTCGTCACGGCCCTCGCCGTGCGGCGCGACGGCGGTCTCGGCACGCTGTCGTTCAGCGCCGCCGCCGGCTTCGACCCGGAGGGCACGGTCGACGCCGCGCTGTCCGAAGTCCTCACATACATCCCCCACTTGCCCTACCAGGTCGCCGAACGCGAGGGCGAGCTGCGCGAGATGGCGGCCGACTACCGCAAGGTCCTGCATCTGAAGGACCACGCGCAGTTGTACGGCCTGCCGGAGATGGCGCACCACGCGCGCGAGTATCTGGAGCCGACCGCCGTGCGCACGCTTGAGGAGACGTACGCCGACTGGGCCCCGGTCCGGCCGCGTACCGGCGATCTGCTGGACGATCTGCGGCTGCTGCGTGACGAGTTGGCGGGTGCGGGGTACGACGTCATCGCCGTCGACCAGACGACGCCCGAGCAGCGGCGGATGGGGCTGCACACGGTCAGTACGACGGTGCCCGGTCTGCTGCCGCTCGACTTCGGGTGGACGCGGCAGCGCGCCCTGCTGATGCCGAGACTGCGGACGGCGCTGCGGGTGGCCGGGCGGCGCACGGACGACCTGCCGGAGTCGGGGATCAAGGCGGTCCCGCATCCGTTCCCGTAACCGGTCGGGGTCTGCGGCACGACGGCAGCCGGCCCCTCGCCCGGTGGGTGTTCCCACGGGGAAAGGGGCCGGCGGACAGACCTGGCTGCGAAGCCGGATCAGGCGGAGCAGGAGGTCGTGCTGGTGGTGCTGGAGCAGGTGGACGTCGAGGAGCACGACGTGGAACCGGCGAGGACGACCTCGGACGCGTCCGAGTAGTCCGAGATCTCGAAGGTCTCCGACTCGAGCTCCAGGATCTCGTCGGCGAGGGTGGTGAGAGCGGTCTTCGGGGCCATGGGGGTCTCCTTCGGTCACCGGGGCTTCACCGGCTTGTCCGGCGGCGCTCCCTTGCGATGGCCTCATTTGACCGGTGAGCGCTGTCAGTTGGGCCCGGCTTTCGCTGTCACATCGCTGACACCTGGTGTCAGCGGAAAGAGGGCCAGGTGAGCGCGGTGTGCCGCACGCTCGAACCTCAAGGAATGCTCAAACAAGTTCAGCGAGTTCAGCAAGGAGGCGGCGCATGACCGACGCGCTGAACGCGGACCCACCCCGAGAACCCCCACCCGTGCATGCTCCCGCCGCCGTCCCGCGCGAGACCCTGCGGGCCGCCCTCGAGCTCTACCTCGACGTGCACGCCCACCCGGAGCTGTCCGGCGCCGAGGCCCGCACCGCCGAGCGCTTCGCCGCCCGTCTGGAGGGCGACGGCGCGGCCGTCACCCGTGGCATCGGCGGCCACGGCGTGGTCGGCGTCCTGCGCAACGGCCCCGGCCCCACCCTCCTGCTGCGCGCCGAACTGGACGCCCTGCCCATCGAGGAACGCACCGGTCTGGCGTACGCGAGCACCGTCCCCGGCACCATGCACGCCTGCGGCCACGACCTCCATCTCGCGTCAGCCGCAGGGGCGTTCGCCCTGCTCGCACGGTCGGCCGACACATGGAGCGGCACCGTCCTGGTCGTCGGCCAGCCCGCCGAGGAGACCCTTCAGGGGGCGGGCGCGATGCTCGCGGACGGTCTCTACGAGCGGTTCGGCACCCCCGACACCGTCCTCGCCCAGCACACCGCGCCCCTGCCCGCCGGGATACTCGCCCACGGCCGGGGCCCGATGATGGCGGCGAGCGCCGCGCTGGACGTCGTCGTCCACGGGTACGGCGGCCACGCCGGCACCCCACAGCTCACCGTCGACCCCGTCGTGACGGCCGCCGCGACCGTGATGCGCCTCCAGACGGTGGTCTCGCGCGAGACGGCGCCCGCCGACCAGGTCGTCCTGACCGTCGGCTCCCTGCGCGCGGGCCGCCGCGGCAACGTCATCCCCGACGACGCGGAGCTGAGCATCACCGTCCGCGCGGCGACCGATCAGGCGCTGGAACGGGCCGTGGCGGCGGCGGAACGGATCGTACGAGCCGAGTGCGCGGCCTCCGGATGCCCCAAGGACCCCGACGTCACGCTCGTCTCCCGCTCCCCGGCCCTGCTGCCCGACCCGGCCGTCACGGCGACCGTACGGGCCGCCCACGAGCGGGAGTTCGGCCCGCACCGGGTGGCCCGGTGGCCGGGCTCGATGGCCACCGAGGACTTCCCGCGCTTCGCCGTCGACGGTGTGCGCACGGCGTACTGGATGCTCGGTACGGCGTCCCCGAGCCAGTGGCGCGCGGCACGCTCCGGCGGCCGGCCGGTACCGCCCAACCACTCGGCCGAGTTCGCCCCCGACGTAAGGACCGCGCTGCCGGCCGGTATCGCGGCCATGGCGACGGCCGCCAGGCATCTGTTCAAGGAGACACGGTGACGATGACGGCCCAGTGGCAGTGGAGCGCGGACATCGAACACGGCCCCGGATACGTGGAGGTGGTGACGGTCCGCGAGAACAGCGCGGCACCGTCCGCCGAGACGACGGTCATCCGGCTGCTCGGTCTGCTGCCCCGGCACTGGAGATGTGTCCCGGAGGCGGGGGAGGACCGGATCCGCCTCTGGATAGCCCGCGACGGCGGGACGAGCGACACCGACATCCATCGCGCGGTCCGCGCGGTCCTGTCGGACGCGGCGCTGTGGGGCTGGACGGAACAACGCTGACACAACCCGCCGGTCAGATCCAGCCCCGTTCGCGGGCCAGCAGCGCGCCTTGCGCACGGCTCGCGGCGCCCAGGGACTGAAGCAGGTCGGCCACATGTCTTCGATACGTACGGACCGAGATCCCCAGGTCCCGGGCCCCGGCTTCGTCCTTGCCCACCGTGCACATCGAGATCAGCACCTGCTGCTCGATCTCGCTGAGCCCGCCCACGGCGTCGCCGGACTCCTTCGTGACGGTCAGAATGTCCTCCGCCTGCGTCCAGATCTTCTCGAACAGGGCGATGATGTTGGAGACGAGCCCGCTCTTGTGGGCCAACAACGCCCCGCGCGCCGTGTTCTGCGGATCCAGCGGCACCAGGGCCGTACGGCCGTCGTACACCAGGATCCGCTCCGTGATGTTCTCGGCGACCCGGATCTGCGCCCCGCGTTTGACCAGTTCGCGCAGATAGTCACGGGTCGGCAGGTCGTCCAGCGCGGCGGCGAGCACCACATTACGGATGCGCACCCCGCGCCGCAGACATCGCAGATCCAGCGGACGGGACCGTTCGATGTTCTCGGGCGAGAGTTTCGTGTACGGCTCCACGGACAGGATCTCGTCGCGCGCGAAGAACGCGAGGTCGTCTATCCGGTTCCGTATCTCCGACAGGCCCTCCAACTGCTCGATGCCCTGCACCGGCGGCAGCCGCGAGCCCTGCTCGGCGCGCAGCCCCTCGACCAGGTCGCGCGCCTGCATGACCAGGCGCAGCTCCTCGTGGAGCGCGTTGAGCCGCGCGTCGGTCAGCCGGGCCAGGGCCACACCGGGGTCGGCGGGGGAGACGCACTCGAGACTGCTGTCGGGGTGCAGCAGCCCCAACTCCCGTAGCCGGTCAAGGCTGTGTCGGGCGTCGTCCTGCTCGGTGTGGACCAGCAGATGGATGTCGTCCGCCGACGTGTCGGGGTTGCGGAGAAAGTGGCGGTAGATCTCTTCCTCGGTCGGAGAGACGCCGAAGACGGACATCTCGTTGTCGCCCAAGACTTGGCCTCCGCTACTTGATCAGTTCACGCCGAGGACGGGGTGGGTGTCGCTGCCGGTGCTGCGCGCCCCGCCGGGCGTGCCGCACGGCTCGGAGGGGCCTTGGAGAGAGTAAAGGCAATGCCATGACTGTGTAACTGATCTTGCGACGAACTGTGCCGTAGTTATGGGTGAACCGTGCGTGTCCTGACCGCCCACCCCCCACCCGGCGCGCCGGGTTGCGCGGTGGCGCGGCGGACTCACATCGGGCAGTCTCCCCAGGCTCCCCACGGAGTACACGGCCGCGCGGTCCCACAGGTTCACGTGCCCCCACGTCCCAACTCGGTGAAGGCTGTGGGAAGTTCGGATGTATGGAACGGTAGGACAGGCGCTGCACGCGAGGGAGAGAGGCCGCAATGACGGGCAAGGAGGTGGCGGCGGTGGGCGTGGTGGCGTTCCTCGTCGGCGCCGGGGCGATGTTCGCGGTGACGGTGACGGTGGCGGCGGACGACGGCGCGAAGGTGACGGTCCAGCCGGAGTCCGCGACGAACGCGGACATGCCGCAGACCCGTGAGGAACTGATCACCGCGTGGACGGCCGAGCTGAAGAAGGCGGGCAAGGAGAAGCCGGAGGGCTGGGAGATGCTGACCACGGGCGAGATCCGCGGCCGGTACCTGTCGCAGCACTACATCAACACGCCCGAGGCCGAGGACATCGACCCGGGCATGGCGAGGCGCGACTGACCCGACGACACGGCCCGGCCACCGACCACCGGCCGTCCGCCGAGACCGGGCCCGGTTCAGTCGCGGGGTGACGCCGGCACGGCGAAGTGGTCGAACTCGCCTGCTTTGACGCCGAGGATGAAGGCGCGGAGTTTTTCGGGGGTGGTGGTGACGACGGTGTCGGGGTCGTCGCTCTCCTGGAGCTTGATGGTGCCGTCGTCGGCCGCGGCGAGGTAGACACAGCTATTCGCCTCGGCGCTGAACGAGGACTTCTGCCAGTCGTAGGTGGACATGTTCTCTACCTCATCACATGCTCGGCGCGTCAGGGCCAGTTGGGCATCGCGTCGTCATTCCCCCTACACGGCGGGAGGCGCGCAGGGCGGAACTCGTTCACCTCCGGCGTGCCCTATCGCGCCGTTGTGACCGAGCGTCATCTCTGCGAACGTAGTTGAACGCGACGTCACGCCATGCCACATGGCACACCCACTTGGTGGGTGAAGGGGGACAGAATGGGAAACCACGGATCACCGCCGCCACCGACACCGCCGACCCCACCGCCGTCGCCTCGTGATTCGGACGGCCAGCACCCAGATGTTTCCAAGCCCGGAGGCGGCACACACCGGAAATGACCGGCCCCGACCTTGACGCGCTGAGCGCCCGCACAGCCGATCAACTGGATGCCGCCGAGGGCTTCCAACAGCCGTGGATGCGCGAACTGTTCCTCAAAGCTCCGCGGCACGCGTTCGTGCCCGACCGGGTGTGGGTGTGGTCGACGGACGTCTATCGGCCGCTCGACCGGACCGCTGACCCGGTCGGCTGGGCCCACCTTGTCAACGACGCTACGCAGTCCGTGGTGACGCAGGTGGACGACGGGCGCCCCGGTCCCGATGGCGGAGCCCTGCCCACCAGCTCCATCAGCGCGCCGAACGCGGTGTTCACGATGCTCGCCACGGCCGACCTGGAGCCCGGCCACCGGGTCCTGGAGATCGGCACCGGTACGGGATACAACGCGGCGTTGCTGTGCGAGCGGGTCGGGATGCGGAACGTGGTCAGCATCGAGATCGATCCCGCCTTGGCGGAGAGCGCTGAAAGCTCGCTGCACGCGATCGGGTACCGGCCCGCTGTCGTCGTCGCGGACGGCGAGGCCGGGCACCCGTCCGGGGGACCGTACGACAGGTTGCTCTCGACGGCATCGTCGCACCACGTGCCGGGCGCCTGGGTCCAACAGGTGCGGCCGGGCGGGCTGATCGTGACGCCGTGGCGCACCACCCTCGCGACGTCCGGCATGGCGGTGCTCCGCGTCACCGACGACGGCCGGGCGCAGGGCCACTTCGGCTACCCGATGGCCTTCATGGACCTGCGGGGCCAGCGCCGTGACGATCACTCGCCGCTGCGCGACGTCTACTCCCGTGACGCGTGGGAGGACAGCCGCACGCGCCCGGTCCGGTCCGGCCCGCACTGGCTGGACGACGACTACCACGCCCGATTCGCGGTGGGCCTGATGCTCCCGGGCGTACACGTCGACCGCCAGGACGACGCGGATTCCGGCGACGGCGACGGCGACGAACCGGCGTGGTGGCTGTCCACCCGTACGTCGTGGGCGTACGTGTGCGGCGGCACGGCCCGGCAGTGGGGACCGCGCGCCCTGCTGGACGAACTCAACCAGGCCCACGCCCACTGGACGCAGTCGGGCCGCCCCGACCTCTACCGCTACGGCCTGACGGTGACCCGCGACGGTACGCAACGCCCCTGGCTCGACACCCCGGACGGCCTGCTCCGGCAGCCGTCAACCGCGCGGTGACTGCTCCACGGCGAAGTGGTCGAACTCGCCTGCTTTGACGCCGAGGATGAAGGCGCGGAGTTTTTCGGGGGTGGTGGTGACGATGACGTCGGGGTCGTCGCTCTCGCGGAGCTTGATGGTGCCGTCGTCGGACGCGCTGACGTTGATGCAGTTGCCGGCGTTTCCGCTGTAGGAAGACTTCTGCCAGTCGTAGGTGGACATGCTCTCTACCTCATCACATGCTCTGCGCGATGTTGTGAATCAGGTCCCGGGACTTCTCCGGGGTCCGCGCGGTTGCCTCCAACCGGTCCAGCACCGCACGGTATCTGGCCAGTTGAGGCTGCGCACCCGCGTAGAGCGAGGCCACATCAGTGTCGAGCTGTGCAGTGTCAAGCTGAGGCACCGCGTCCCTGAGGTAGATGATGCCGGATCCGGCACTCGGGTAGCTGCCAGTGCCGAACGGCGCGACGAGGACGGTGATGTGGTCGCGCTCGCTCATGTCCAACAGGTGCTCCAGTTGGGCTCGCGCCACCTCCCGGCCGCCGAACCCCATGCGCAGGGCGGCCTCATGAATGACCGTCAACAGTGGCGTCGGCTTCTGTCCGTAGATCACCGCCTGCCGCTTGATCCGGAACGAGAGCATGTGCTCGACCTCCGGTGGATCGAAGGGCGGCACGATGTCCTTGATGAGAGCGCGGGCATGTTCCGTCGTCTGTAGGAGTCCGGGCAGGTGGATCGCACAGGCGACGCGCATGGCCACCGCGTGATGTTCCAGTTCCGCGAGGTCCAGGAACTCCGAGGGAAGGATTTCGCGGTACTCGTCCCACCACCCACGCGTCCGTCCGCCGGTCATGCCCGCGAGCGCGTCGATGAGTGGTTGATCCGTGCAGCCGTACAACCGCGCCAGCGTCCGCACCCGGTCGGCGCTCACTGGATAGCCACCGGATTCGATGTTGCTGATCCGCGACTGAGTTGAGCCGTGCAGCCGCCCCGCCTCCGTGGCGGAAAGCTCCGCGAGTTCACGCAGGCGGCGAAGCTCGGCGCCCAGGCGCCGTTGCCGGATCGTCGGCGGGAGCTTGCTCGGAGGCATCGTCTCCGTCCTCTCCTTATTCCGGAACTACCCATACGGGTGAACCTAGGGGCTAATCAACCGCGATTGGGTGGACTAGATACTACCTCACTCGCTACCGTGTGACTCACGCCACTTCAACTGGCCGCGCCGCAAGGCGTCTTACTCGCCCTGCCCAACCACTTCCGCCGGGCAGGCGTCACCCTCTCGCCGACAGGGGAATTCCATGACGACCGTATCGCCGCAGAGCAGCCCCGCCCCGGAGCCGTCCGACTTCGCCCAGGAGGTCTACGAACTCGTACGCACCACCGCGCCACGCCTCTTCGCGGTCGTGGAGGAGTACCGCCCAGGCGCGGATGACGCCGACTCCGACGCCTTCGTCGTCGCCTGGGGGCTCGCGTACGAGGACGGCGCCGCCGAGGTCATCGCGGTCGAGGGACAGCGGCGTTGGCAACTCGCCGCCGCCGAACACGTCGTGCGGTACTTCGGCCGGGCCGAGAACCTGTCCGCCCGCCTCGTCTGGCTGACGGCCCCCGACGCGCACCCACACACCGGGTCGCGGGCGGCCTGACGCGGCGGAGGTTACGCGCTCCGCTCAGCGAGACGCCGGCGCATGGCCACCGCCCGGCTGTCGTCGTACGGGGCGATGAGCCGCAGGGCCTCGGTGCTGTGCGGACCGTCCCCGTCCAGCGCCGAGGCCAGTGCCTCCAAGGCAAGCGCCTCGTGCCACGAGTCGCCAAGATCGTGGTGGACGGCAGCCGCACGGCGGTGGAAGTGGGTGGCCTCTTCCGTCCTGCCGAGTGCCTGGTACGCCTGACCGGTGCCGTACCACGCCATCGCTTCGCGACTGCGGTTGCCCAGCCGCCGGTGCAGGTCGGCGGAGCGCTGGTACGAGGCGAGGGCGTCCGCGTGGCGGGTCAGGGCCAGTCGGGCATCGCCAAGTGTGAGCAGCCAGTAGCCCTCGTAGATCTGGTCACGCAGGGCAAGGGCGATGTTCATGGCCTCTTCGGCCGAGCCGAGGGCGGCGTCCAGCTCGCCGCGTTCACGCTGCAAACAGCTCACGATGCGCAGCGCGTTGCCCTCGGGGCCGGCGTTTCCGAGGGCGCGGTACGCGGCCAGCGCCCCTTGGACGCAGACAGAGGCTTCTTCCAGGCGCCCTGCGTTGTAGTGCGTGGTCGCCAGGTTCGACAGGGCCGAGGCCGCCCAGCTCTCGGAACCCGCCGCCTGCCACAGTGTCGCCGCCTGCTCGAAATGGGCTGCGGCGTCGCGCAGTTGACGGCGGCGCAGATGGATGAGCCCGATCAGATTGAGCGAGTCCGCCTCGGCGCTGCCGTCGCCACTGGTGCGACGGATCGCCAGCGCCTGCTGATGGCAGTCCAGACTCTCGTCCCACGCGTTGACCCGGTGGTGGGCCATGCCGAGGCAGCTAAGGAGTTCCGCCTCGGCGACGGAGTCGTTCACTCGGCGGGCAGCTTCCAGCCCCGTAGTGCCGACGGCCACCCAGTCCGTCATGGACGCGGACGGCGGCTGGACGTACCACAGGACCAGCGCCAACTTCCAGGCCAGTACGTCGTGTTCCCCTGCGGTGGCGGCTGCGACCGTCCGCAGCAGGTTGGTGTGTTCACGCTCCGCCCAGTCCATCGCCGCGTCGTAGTCCGCGAAATCCAGTGGCCGGACGGCCTCGGGCAGCTCAGGGTGAGATACGGACTCCTCGGAGGGGGCGAGCTTGGTTCGTGCAGCCTCCGCAGTGCACAGATACCAGCTCAGCACCCGTCGAAGGGCGGCCTGTCCCTCTTCCTGGGGCTTTTCATTCCGGGTGAGCCCGGCGGCGTACGCGCGCAGCAGGTCGTGGAACTGGTAGCGGTCCGGCCCTGTCTGCTCCAGCAGATGGGCGCCGACGAGGGAGTCGAGGAGCTGGCGAGTCTGTACGGCTGGCAGCGCGGCGAGCGCGGCGGCAGCGGGCAGGCCGAACTCCGGTCCGGGGTGGACGCCGAGCTGCCGGAAAAGCGTCGCGCCCGGTTCGGAGAGGGCTCGGTAGGACCACGCGAACACGGTGCGGACGGCCTCGGCCTCATCCGCGTCCCCGATGCTGAGCGCGTCCCAGAGCGCGGACTCGTCGCGCAGCTCCTCGATCAGGTCGGCCAGCCGCAAGTGCGGGTTGCTGGCGGCGCGCTCACCGGCGATGCGTAGGGCCAAGGGCAACGCAGCGCACAGCTTGGCAAGTTCGGCGAGTTCACGCAGATCGTCTTCCGGCCGGTAGCCGGCGGTCACGGCGCGCAGCAGGGCAACGGCCTCGGGCTCGGGCAGTGTGCCGAGCGTCAGCCGGTGCGCGCCGTCCCGTATGGCAAGACCGGAGAGCCTGCTGCGGCTCGTCACCACGGTCAGGCAGTTCGATCCGCCGGGCAGCAGCGGACGGACCTGCGCCACCGTGGCCGCGTTGTCCAGGACGATCAGCATCGTCCGGTCGGCCAGCAGGGAGCGGTAGAGCGCGACGGCGGCGTCGGGTTCCTGGGGCACGGAGTCGGCGCGCACCCCAAGCGCGGAGAGGAACCCGCGCAGAGCTTCCTGGGCACTCAGTGGTTGCGCGGGGTCGTACCCGCGCAGGTTGACGTACAACTGCCCGTCAGGGAAACGCTCACGGACCTGGTGCGCCCAGTGCAGGACGAGCGAGGTCTTTCCCGCACCGGCGGTGCCCGCGACAACGGCGACCGAGACGACGACGGGGGCGCCGTCACCGTCCTCGCTGGGCAGCACGGCGTTCAACTGGCCCAGTTCGCTGGTGCGGTTGACGAAGCGGTGCACGTCGCCCGGTAACTGGCGTGGCACGGGGCCTTCACGGCCCGAATCGCTCTCTCCATGCCGATGGAAGTGGACTCCGCCGGTGACGTTCCCGGCCTGGACGACGTCGTGGGACGTTCCCGACAGGTCGTTGTGCGAGCTGTCGGGAACGTCCGGTGTACCGCTGTGCTCGTTGATGATGTGCTCCGGATTACGGGACTGGCGCGGGCAGGGGTGCGATTTCGCGGGCGAAGTACGGGGCGATGTCCTCGCCGATCTCGAAAAGCGATCGGATGTACTGCTCCCAGGACTGAACGTGCTGTTGGTCGGTGAAGCGGATGGAGCCCATCGGAACGCCGGAGTCGCTGTAGACGACGTTGTAAAGAACCTGGCTGTCGAGGATCAACAGTTCTGGAAGCTGTCGCATTTTCTCGACGTCCGCCACCTGATCCACGGTGACGATCCGGACTCGGCTCCCGCCCAGTTCGTCGTGCTGTCGTAGCCAGTACAGCTCCCACTGCACGTACGGGGTGATGGGCTGCTCGACAATGCGCACACGGTGAAAGGTGAACCCGCGCTCCTTGTCCCTCAGTGCACCTGCCAGCACCAAGTCCCGGTCTGCGGCGAATAGACGGAGCACTTCCTCCCAGTCGCCATGCGTGAGAGCGTCCCTGCTGGGATCGTTCTGCTCCTCGAAATACTGCCGCCGCTCCAGTTTCCACGCGGAGCCGTGCTGGATCAATGCGTCGCGCTCCCTGTAGTCGCGGTGGTAGTCCTTGGTGACGAGGCGCTCGCCAAGCTCGAGGTTAATCGTCGGCAGGTTCAGATCAAGCATCCGGAATGTCTTTCTTTGCGGCACTGAGCATATTTCCGGGGATTACGACCAGGCGTTCGTCCGCCGCCAAGGAGACTCCGGAAGGAAGGTTCACCGAGTAGTCGACTGTAAGGTCTCGGCCTATAACGGCTATATCGCCGTTGTCGAGTTGCCAAATGTCCGGGCAGTCCGTGCCGTCTTTCGAATTCCCCAGTTCTTGCGCTGTCTTGCCGAGGCGCCGCTCGAATAACGCGGACGGATCGGCTTCCCACGGACGAGTCATTTCCTGCCTCCGGGTATGGAGTTGGGCGCGATTGCGGTTTTACGGGACGGGTGCGGGCAGGGGTGCGATTTCGCGGGCGAAGTACGGGGCGATGTCCTCACCGATCTCATACAGCGATCGGATGTACTGCTCCCAGGACTGAACGTGCTGTTGGTCGGTGAAGCGGATCGAACCCATCGGAACGCCGGAGTCGCTGTAGATGACGTTGTAAAGGGTCTGGCCACCGACGACTAGCATTTCCGGGAGCTGCTGGGTCTTCTCGGCGTCCGCCACTTGCTCCGCGGTGACGATCCGGACTCGGCTCGCGCCCAGTTCGTCGTGCTGTCGTAGCCAGTACAGCTCCCACTGCACGTACGGGGTGATGGGCTGCTCGACAATACGTACCCGGTGCAGGGTGTACCCGCGCTCCTTGTCGTCCCGCGCCCCTGCCAGCACCAAGTCCCGGTCTGCGGCGAAGAGGCGCAGTACCTCGTCCCAGTCGCCGCGCGTGAGAGCGTCCCTACTGGGATCGTTCTGTTCCTCGAAGTGCTGCCGCCGCTCTAGTTTCCACGTGGAACTGTTACGGATCAACGCGTTGCGTGCTCTGAAGTCGCGCTTGTAATCTTTGCTGACGAGGCGCTCGCCAAGTTCCGGGTCGATCGTCGGGACGTTCAGATCAAGCATCTGGAATGTCTTTCTTTGCGGCGCTCAGCATATTTCCGGGGATCACGACGAGACGTTCGTCCGGCGACAAGGAGACGCCGGTGGGAAGCGCAGCCGAATAGGCCGCTGTGAGGTCGCGACCTATGACTGCTATGTCGCCGTTGTCGAGCTGCCAGATGTCCGGGCAGTCGTCAGTGTCCTTCGAATTCCCCAGTTCTTGCGCTGTCTTGCCGAGGCGCCGCTCGAATAACGCGGACGGATCGGCTTCCCACGGACGAGTCATTTCCTGCCTCCGGGTGAGGAGTTGGGCGCACGAGTGTCACAAATCCTACCGTCGGCGATTACACAGAGCAACGCCGTCCGGCGGCGGCTTCTCGCCAACCTCCCCGCCCCGCACCGCCCCCATCCCCGCCACCACCCCCTCCCCACCCGTCCCGCGCGACGCCTGTCGGTCCGGAGTCGTACGCTGGAGGTCCCCGGCCCGTGACACGTGTCGGGCCCTTCGCGTTGCTCCCAGAGCACCTCGCGGCGGTCATCACCCGCACCACCACACCCCCGGAACCGGACGGAAACACCCTTCATGAGCCTGCACGGTCTGCTCGATGCCGTCGTACGAGACCCGGCGCTCGCCGAAGCGGTCGGTGCCGCCGTCGACGGGCACCGTACGCATGTCGACCTGGTCGGCCCGCCCGCCGCCCGGCCCTTCGCGGTCGCGGCTCTCGCGCGCGACGCGCGCCGTACCGTCCTCGCCGTCACCGCGACGGGGCGCGAGGCCGAGGATCTTGCCGCCGCGCTGCGGTCGCTGCTGCCCGCCGACTCCGTCGCGGAGTTCCCCTCCTGGGAGACGCTGCCGCACGAGCGCCTGTCGCCCCGCAGCGACACCGTCGGCCGCCGGCTCGCCGTGCTGCGCCGGCTCGCGCACCCGCGCGCCGACGACCCCGGCGCCGGGCCGGTCAGCGTCGTCGTCGCGCCCATCCGCTCCGTACTCCAGCCGCAGGTCAAGGGCCTCGGCGATCTGGAGCCGGTCTCGCTGCGCGGCGGGGACAGCGCCGATCTGAACGAGGTGACGCAGGCGCTGGCCGCCGCCGCGTACTCCCGTGTCGAACTGGTCGAGAAGCGCGGCGAGTTCGCCGTACGCGGCGGCATCCTGGACGTCTTCCCGCCCACCGAGGAGCACCCGCTGCGGGTGGAGTTCTGGGGCGACGACATCGAGGAGATCCGCTACTTCAAGGTCGCCGACCAGCGCTCCCTCGAAGTCGCCGAGCACGGCCTCTGGGCCCCGCCCTGCCGTGAGCTGCTGCTCACACCGCAGGTGCGGGAGCGGGCCGCCGCGCTCGCCGAGGTGCACCCCGAGCTGGCCGACATGCTCGGCAAGATCGCGGAGGGCATCGCGGTGGAGGGCATGGAGGCCCTGGCCCCCGTCCTCGTGGACGAGATGGAGCTGCTGCTCGACGTACTGCCCGAGGGCTCGATGGCGCTGGTCTGCGACCCCGAGCGGGTCCGTACCCGCGCCTCCGACCTGGTCGCCACCAGCCAGGAATTCCTCCAGGCGTCCTGGGCGGCGGGAGCCGGCGGCGGCGAGGCGCCCATCGACGTCGGCGCGGCCTCGCTCTGGGGCATCGCGGACGTCCGTGAGCGGGCCCGCGAGCTGGGGATGATGTGGTGGTCGGTGGCGCCGTTCGCCGCCGACGAGGAGCTGTCGGCGGACACCCTCAAGCTGGGCATGCGCGCCCCGGAGAGCTACCGCGGCGACACCGCCCGCGCCCTCGCCGACACCAAGGGATGGCTCGCCGACGGCTGGCGCACCGTTTACGTCACCGAGGGTCACGGCACCGCCGCCCGTACCGTCGAGGTGTTGGGCGGCGAGGGCATCCCCGCCCGCCTCGACACCCCCGAGGCACACGGCGGCAAGGGGCTGAGCGAGATCACCCCGTCCCTCGTGCACGTCGCGTGCGGCTCGATCGAATACGGCTTCGTGGACGCGGCGCTCAGGCTCGCCGTCCTTACGGAGACCGATCTGTCCGGCCAGAAGGCGGCGGGCAAGGACGGCGTACGGATGCCGACCAAGCGCCGCAAGACGATCGACCCGCTCACCCTGGAGGCGGGCGACTACATCGTCCACGAGCAGCACGGCGTCGGCCGGTACGTGGAGATGGTGCAGCGCACCGTCCAGGGCGCGACCCGCGAGTATCTGCTCGTCGAGTACGCCCCCGCCAAGCGCGGCCAGCCCGGCGACCGCCTCTACATCCCCACCGACCAGCTCGAACAGGTCACCAAGTACGTGGGCGGCGAGGCACCCACCCTGCACCGCCTCGGCGGCGCCGACTGGACGAAGACCAAGCAGCGCGCCAAGAAGGCCGTCAAGGAGATCGCCGCCGACCTGATCAAGCTCTACTCCGCGCGGATGGCCGCGCCCGGCCACGCCTTCGGCGCGGACACACCCTGGCAGCGCGAGCTGGAGGACGCGTTCCCGTACGTGGAAACGCCCGACCAGCTCTCCACCATCGCCGAGGTGAAGGAGGACATGGAGAAGACGGTCCCCATGGACCGCCTCGTCTGCGGTGACGTCGGCTACGGCAAGACCGAGATCGCGGTGCGCGCCGCCTTCAAGGCCGTCCAGGACGGCAAGCAGGTCGCCGTCCTCGTCCCGACCACGCTGCTCGTGCAGCAGCACTTCGGCACGTTCTCCGAGCGGTACGGGCAGTTCCCCGTCGTCGTGAAGGCCCTGTCCCGCTTCCAGAGCGACACGGAGGCGAAGGCGACCCTCGAAGGGCTGCGCGAGGGGTCGGTCGACATCGTCATCGGCACCCACCGTCTGTTCTCCGCCGAGACGAAGTTCAAGGACCTCGGCCTGGTCATCGTGGACGAGGAGCAGCGCTTCGGCGTCGAGCACAAGGAGCAGTTGAAGAAGCTGCGCGCCAACGTCGACGTACTGACCATGTCCGCCACCCCGATCCCGCGCACCCTGGAAATGGCGGTGACCGGCATCCGCGAGATGTCGACCATCACCACCCCGCCCGAGGAGCGGCATCCGGTGCTGACGTTCGTCGGCCCGTACGAGGAGAAGCAGATCGGCGCCGCCATCCGCCGTGAACTGCTGCGCGAGGGCCAGGTCTTCTACATCCACAACCGCGTCGAGTCGATCGACCGCGCCACGGCGCGGCTGCGCCAGATCGTGCCCGAGGCGCGTATCGCGACCGCGCACGGCCAGATGTCCGAACAGGCCCTGGAACAGGTCGTGGTGGACTTCTGGGAGAAGAAGTTCGACGTCCTCGTCTCCACCACGATCGTGGAGTCCGGCATCGACATCGCCAACGCAAACACCCTGGTGGTGGAGCGCGGCGACAACTTCGGGCTCTCCCAACTCCACCAGTTGCGCGGCCGGGTGGGGCGCGGGCGGGAGCGCGGTTACGCGTACTTCCTCTACCCGCCGGAGAAGCCGCTCACCGAGACCGCGCACGAACGCCTGGCGACGATCGCCCAGCACACCGAGATGGGCGCCGGTATGTACGTCGCGATGAAGGACCTGGAGATCCGCGGCGCGGGCAATCTGCTCGGCGGCGAACAGTCCGGGCACATCGCGGGCGTCGGCTTCGACCTGTACGTACGGATGGTCGGCGAGGCCGTCGCGGACTACCGCGCGGCCGTCGACGGCACGGTGCAGGAGGAGCCGCCGCTGGAGGTCAAGATCGAGCTGCCGGTCGACGCGCACGTCCCGCACGACTACGCGCCCGGCGAGCGGCTGCGCCTCCAGGCGTACCGCGCGATCGCCTCCGCCAACTCGGAGGCCGACATCACCGCCGTACGGGAGGAGTTGACGGACCGTTACGGCCAACTGCCCGAGCCGGTCGAGAATCTGCTGCTGGTGGCGGGGCTGCGGATGCTGGCGCGTGCGTGCGGGGTCGGCGAGATCGTCCTCCAGGGGCCCAACATCCGCTTCGCGCCGGTGGAGTTGAGGGAGTCGCAGGAGCTGCGGCTCAAGCGTCTGCATCAGCGTACGGTGATCAAGCCGACGGCCCATCAGATCCTGGTGCCGCGCCCGACGGCGGGCAAGATCGGCGGCAAGCCGGTGGTCGGCCGCGAACTGCTGTCGTGGACGGGGGAGTTCCTGACGACCATCCTGGGGTCGTGACCGTGCATCGTGACCGCGATCGCCGGAGCCGGGGCGGTTGAGCAGTGCGATGCCCGGGGGAGCGAACTCTCCTGGGCGGGCGGGGGGTTGAACCATGGACGCGGCCATGGCCGCCGGGCTGTGCGTGGCGGTCGTCGGTGTGCTGGGCACACTGGCGTCCTCCCTGCTGACCCAGCGCGCGGCGGACACCTCCCGCAGGCGGGAGCAGGCCGAGGAGCGCAGGGACCAGGAGCGCCGGGCCGGTCTCGACGCGCGCCGCGACACCTATGTCGCGCTCAACACCGCCTGCCGGCAGTACCTGGCCGCACTGACGGATCAGATGCACGCCCTCATCAACGCGGACGGCTCCGGCAACGCTGACGGCCCCGGTGACGCGAGCCGGCGACTGACCGAGGCGCGCGACGCACACCGGGACTGTTACGCCGAAGCCCAACTGCTGGTTCCCGATCCGGTGCTCGACCTCGCCGGGGCCGTCAATCGCTCACTGAGCGCGACCTACGGAATGCTGATGCGGCTCGACCACGGCGATCCCCGCCCCGGTGACTCGCTCGACGCCGCGCGGACGGACATCGAGCTTCTGTGGCGTCAAGTCCGGCTGATGCGGCAGCGGATGCGCGGCGACCTCGGGGTGCCGAGCCCAGAAGGGGACGGCTGAGGGGGACGGCTGAGCGGGGCGGTGTGCGGTCGATTCCTGGTCGAATTCCGTCCGCTGTCCGTTATCAACTTCCGGGCGGCGAGCGACTGGGCATGATGTGAGAGCCGTGCGAACGGTGTCCGGGCGGCTCGATCAAAGGAGCGCGATGGGTGGCGACAGCGGCTCTGTACGTGCGCTACGGATGTGGGCCCGGGACGCCACGCGCCGGGCCGATCTGCTGATTCCGTTCACCAAGGTCCGGCGGAGGGCCCGGTTCAAAGCCATGTCCGTACCGGGGATCCAGGACCGGACGATTGATGAACTGTCCCATCTGGAAACCCTGTTGGAGTCCCAGCAGGCGGTGCGCCACACAGTGGTCGCCCGGCTGGGCACACTGCTCGCGCTGAGGTACGCCGGCCCGGCCGGGGGCGCGGCCGGGGACCGCGAGCGGGTGCTGCGGTACATGCGCCAGGTCCGCGACGCCGAGCCGAAAGCTCCCGACTTCGAACGGCGCTGTGCCGCGTTCGGTCTGCTGGTGGTGCTGTTCCCGAGCCCGGAGCTGGGCGGGCGCAACGGTGGACTGCCCGACCACGCGGAGTTCATGGACTGGTATCTCAAGCACGGTGCGAGTTTCGACCCCGCGGAACTGCCCGAGCTTTTCACCGACGCCCAGGCTCTGCCGATGCCTCCGGAAATGCGCCATTACTTCGACGGGGCGGTCCCCGGGATCGCCCTGCTGACGGAGATGCTGGGGCCGGACGGTCCGTCCAAGGTGACGGGCGAGCGGTTGGCGAGCGTACTCCCGGACGATTTCCCCTACGCCGACCAGGTGAAGCTGATGCACCAATTCCTGGCACAGAGCCAGGATCGGACGCGTACCGCTGAACAGGAACCCCGGCCCGGGATGTCCGAGGCGGGCCGGGCGGAGTGGGAATGGCGGAAGAAAGCCATGTTCCTGTCCGCCATGGCGAACATCGAGCCGGGCTTCATCAGTTCAGAGACACACCGGAAGTTGAATGACGAACTGGACCGGGACCCGGTGCACTCGCCGGCCCACCCGGAGGATCGGGCAATGGAGTCCCTGCCCCGGATCCTGGCGGAGATGCTGGCCGCCGCCCGCGACGACGACCCCGATCTGCTCGACTCGGCGCTCAGCCGCCTGGTCGATGTCTCCGGTCGGCTCCCGAAGGAGTACGAGCTGGCCGACGCCGTGGAGCTGGCGCGTGTCGGGCTCATGTCGGGCGGGGAGGCGATCGGCGGGAATTTCCAGGATGGGGAACTCGCACGCCGACTCATCGAATCGCTGAAGGGACGGCTCCCCGAAGCCTCGTCCGCGCTCCTCACCTCGGCGGTTCGGATGGTCTCCGTGGCATCGCGGCTGGACCGGGCCGAACAGACGGAAGACCTGGTCGAGTTGGACGCGGTGATCGACGAACTGCTGAGCCTCCGGGAAATCTCCGGACAGGACGCGGGCATCTCCCTCAACCTCCTGCTCGATCTGGGCCGGGCCTACTTGGTGCGAGCCCGGTTGCGCGGCGATGACTTGGATCGCCCGAGCCTGTTCGAATACCTCGTCGAGGAGGCCGAGCGACTTCAGATCCCGTCGCCGACGCTCAGGGAGCTGACGCAGCAGATGGTCAGCATGATCCAGATCCAGCACGGGAAGGACGAGAACGATTCCGAGCTGATCCGTGAGGCCCTGCGTGTCCCGCGGCCCCGAACGGGTCTGAAGAGTCAATGGGAGTTTCGGGCGGCCGAGGGCCGGCTCTCCCTGTACCGGCAGACCGAGGACCCGGCCGATCTCGACCAGGCCATCGCGGGGTTCGAGCGGATCCGTGAACGAATCCGGCAGGGCGAGGAGACAGCGCTCGCGGGGGACGTGCTGTGGCAGCTCGCCGAGGCGTACGGCCGCCTGTCCGACCGCACCCAGGACCCGGCCGACCTGGACGCGGCCATCACCGCCGCGCTGGATTCCCTGCACTCCGTCGCCGCCGACGTCCTGCTGCAAGCCGGCGCCGAACACGGTCTGCTGGCCGCCAGGAAGGGAGGCGAGCGCGGGCTCCTGGTGGCCCGCTGGGCCGCGGTGTCCGGTCGTCTGCCGGCGGTGGTCGAGGCGCTGGAATGGAGCCGGGCACTGGTGCTCCAGGCCGCGTCGGCCTCGGCGGGCGTTCCCGAACTGCTGCGGGCGAAGGGGCAGTGGAAGCTCGCCGACGCCTGGCGGGAGGCGTCCTCCGGGGTGCCGGGCGAACTGGACGGGCAGCTCCCCAGCAGCCTGCGCCGCCGTGCCCTGGAAGCGCTCGGCTACCGGCGCCAGGACGATCGCGGCCGGTTGTTCAGCAGCCCGACGATCGAGGAACTGATGGACGCGGCGGTGGCCGCCGACGCCGACGCGCTGGTCTACCTGGTGCCCGGGGCCGCGGGGACTCCGGGAATGGCCGTCATCCTGATGCCGGGGATCGGGTCGGAGGCTTTCCTGTTGCACGCGCTGACCGGCGAAAGAAGCGAGCCGCTGACCGAGTACCTGGAGGCGGCGGCGGCCCGGTCCCGGTACGGGAGCGAAGCGGCCGAACGCGCCTGGGAGAACGCCCTTGGCGAGCTGTGCGACTGGGCCTGGTCGGCGGTGATGGAGGACATTCGCGAACTGGCGCTGAGACGGCGCGCCGAGTTCTACAGCGACGGCGACGGCGACGGCGGCGCGGACGGAGCCGCCCCTCCCCGAGTCGTCCTGGTGCCCTGCGGAAACCTGGGCGTGGTGCCCTGGCACGCGGCGCGTACGCGGGAGGGAGAGGGGGACGGGGACGGGGACCCCTACCGCTACGTCTGCGAGGACCTGGTGGTGAGTTACGCCTCCTCTGGCCACCAACTCCTTCTCACCGTGGGGCGCGAGGCGGTTCCGGTCGACTCGGCGCCGGTGCTGGTGGCGGATCCCCGACTGTCCCTGACACACGCGGAACGCGAGATCAGCGCCCTGCACGCCAGTTTCTTCCCGCAGGCACGGCTGTTCGGCGAGTTCTACCAGCCACCCGCGCCCCCGGAGGCGCCCGGAACCCCGGCCGAACTGCTGGAGCTGCTGGAGCCGCCGACGGACGCGGCCGACAAGCCGCTCTCGCTGCTGCACGTGGCGTCGCACGGTTCGGCGGGGACCCGTCCGACCATCTCGGCGCTCAGCCTGGCGTTCCCCGGAGACTCCGAGTCCTGGCCCGCCGGGCTGGGCGGCCCCGGCGCACTTCCGGACGCGGGCATGCTGACCGTGACGCGCCTGCTGGACCTCCCGGCCGAGGACAGCGCGTGGCGCCGCACCGGTCCCCTGGTCGTACTGAGCGCGTGCGAGACGGACCTGAGCACCCGCGACCACGACGAGGCGCTGACCCTGGCAACGGCCTTCGTGGTGCGGGGCGCACGTAACGTCGTGGGCTCGCGATGGCGGACGAGCGACGGAGCTTCCGCGCTGATGATGGCGGTCTTCCACCACTTCACGGCCGTCGATGGCCTTGATCCGGCCGCCGCCCTGCGAGCGGCCCAACGGTGGATGCTGGATCCGGGGCGCCGACTGCCCGGCAGCGTCAAGGGCACGTCGGCGCGCGACGCCGAGATGACCGGCCTGGACCGGCCGTCGCTCTGGGCCGCCTTCATCCACCAGGGGCACCCCGGCCCTTCGCGCCGTCGCACGAGTACGTGGGGTGCGGCATGAACCCCGAGGACCTTCTCGCCCTGATCCGTACGCACTGGCCGGACATCCGGCGCGCCCTCGACGCCGAGCGGCGCGACGTGCTCCGCACCCGGCTCGGGGCGCTGGCCGCCGCCCCTGCCGAGGAGTGGGCCGTCCGGCGGGCCGCGCAGGGGGTGAAGCTCGCCCTGCTGGACCTGCCGCCGGGCCACCCCGTACGGGCCGCGCTGGACGGGCCGCGGCTGGCGGAGCCGCCGTGGGACGTACCGGCCGTGGCGGAGCGGGCGCGGGAACTCCAGGCGTGGCTCACCGACACCGACACCGACACCGACGCCGACGCCGACACCACCGACACCGAACAGCCCGCGCACACCGAGGGAATCCTGGCGGACGCGCGCAGGCGACTTCTGGCGGAGCCGTCGTTGTCGCCCGAGGAGGTACGAGTCCGCTGCGCGGGCGGCGCCGAAGGCACCACCGGGCTGATCCACCTGGACGATCCGGTACGTGGTCCTCGCTATCCGGCCTTCCAGTTCGCCGGCGGCGACGGCGACGGCGGGGGTGGCGGACCGCTCACCGTGGTGTGCTCGGTCAACCGCCTGCTGCTCGCTCAGGAGGACCCCTGGGGCGCGGCCGACTGGTGGCTGAGCGGAAACATCTGGCTGGGCGGGGCGCCGGCGGAACTGCTCGGCCACCTGCCCGACGATCTGCTGGTCGGCGCGGCCTCGGCGATGCTGGAGGGCGACTGATGCCCGACCGCTTCCCGCCGGCCGCGTACCGGCTGACGCCCAACCTGCGTACCCTGCCCGCCGGTTCGGAGCTGTGGCGGTGCCACAGCGACAGGCGGCCCCCCGAGGCGTTCAACCCGGTGGCCGCCGACTCGCACTTCGGCGGCAACCGCTTCGACGGCACGTCCGAGGACCCCTACCCCTTTCTGTACGCGGGTGCCGAACCGGCCACGGCGCTGGCCGAGGTGCTGCTGCGCTCGCTGGATTTCGACACCGCCTCGGGGAGCCGACTCGTACCGCGTGCCTGGGTGAAGGGCCGCTCGCTGAGCCTGCTGCGCACGCGGGTCGATCTGACGCTGATCCAACTGGTCACCGAGGAGGACCTGGCGGCGGTCTGCCAGGACTCCTGGCTGCTGGAGGCGCAGGGTGCCAGCTACCCGCAGACCCGGCGCTGGGCCAGTGAGTTGCGTACACAAGTGCCGTCTGCCCAGGGCCTGTTGTGGCAGTCCCGGCGGCACCGGCCACGGCACGCGGTGGTCCTCTTCGGTGACCGCTGCGGTGCCGAACCGCTCAAGCCGGACCCCGCGCGGGGGATCGCCGGCCTCGGAACACCCGCCGGGATCGCGGAGGCCAACCGCCTGCTGGCCCCGCTGCGGGCGGCGACCGTTCCGTAAGGGGTTCCGCAAGAGGGGCGCTCTGGCCTTCTTGTTGCGGACGATCCGGGGATGCATCCTTTGGACCATGGCGCTCGAAATAATTGACTACCCATCAATTATTGATGAACTCAAGGCGGTTCGTAAGGCAGGAATGGTTCGCCTGCGCGGCCTTCCGCTGCCCGCGCTCACCGAGGCGACCTCCGCCGCGCTGGTGGGCGACGACGCGCCCGCGAACGGACAGACCGCCGTCGCCGTCGAGCGGTTGCTGCGGCTGGCGGTGGACCGACTGGGCGGCGGGAGCCTTCAGGAGGCGGCCGAGTACACGCTGGGGACGGCCCCTGGAACCCGGGACTGGCCGGGCGCCGACCGTCGCAGGCGTGCCGCCGGGGTGTACGGCGTCAGCGTGGAGCGCTTCCGCAAGTACCAGGAGGGGGTGGTACTCGGCCAGATCGCCGAGCAGATCGTCCGGCTGGCCGGAGAGGTCCCGCCGCCCGCCGAGACCTCTGTCGAGACCCACAACGTGCTGCGCGTGCCGGTGCTCGACCGGACCGTTCCCGTCACCTTGCATGTGCACCCCGTCGATCTGCTCCGCGATGTGGACGTGGTCGTGGTGCCGTCGAACACGCACTTCGCGCTGCCGGAGGCGTACAAATCGTCGGTCTCCGCCTCTCTGCGGCGTGCCGCGGCGTCCTGGAGCCTGACCGGCGAACTGCTCGCCGACCCCGTCCACGAGGAACTGCGCGACTGGGCCGTACGGCAGGGGACTTCGGGCCGGTCCGTGGTGCCGGGGACGGTGGCGGCCACCGGCTCCGGCGCGCTGGCGGGGCAGGGCATACGGAGGCTGTACCACGCGGCTGTCGCCGTTCCCCGGTCCGGGACCAACGACTACGACGTGCTGCCGGCGGACGTCACCCGCGCGGTGGCCGGGGCGCTGGCCCTGCTGGCCGAGGAGGGCGGGCGGTTCGATCCGCCACTGCGCTCGGTCTGCCTGCCGCTGCTCGGCTCGGGCCGGGGCGGGCTGACGTACCAGCAGAGCATCGACGCCGTCTGGTCGGCGGTCGACGCCGAACTGTCCCGAGGCGCCGACGTCGCCCTGCATCTGATCGTCCGCCGTCCGCCGCCCGCGCGGCTGCTGATGCGCAGACTCATGCGGAACTGAGGGCCGGTGGCGCCGCGGGCGCCGGACGGCCCCGCCGACCGGGAATCGCCCGGATCACGCCCGGATCGCGCCCAGACCGGCTGCTTGGATGGAATGTACGGCCTGGGGGCACATGCGTCATTCAGCATGGAAGAGGGAGACATTCTCATGGCGGAGACAAAAGGTGTGCTACTGCCCGCCTATGTTCTGGCGGATGAATCGGGCTCCATGGCGCCCTACTTGGAGGACCTGTCCAACGGCCTCGTCTCGTTGTGCGAGGGACTGCGGGCCGAGCCGATGATCGCCGCCAAACTGCGCCTGGCCGTACTCGGATTCTCCGACGACGTACAGGCCCGTCTCGCGGTGGCCGACATGCGTACGGAGACCAGCCTTCCGCAGGTGGTCATCCGGGGCCTCACCAACTACGAGGCGGTGTTCGACGACCTGCTCGGCCGTATCCCGACCGACGTGCAGTGGCTGCGCGGCGAGGGATACAAGGTGCACCGGCCCGTCGTGTTCTTCCTCAGCGACGGTCAGCCCACCGACGGCGGGGCCTGGCGAAAGCCGCACGCGCGGCTCACCGACAAGGCGAAGACGCCGACTTCGCCCAACATCATCGCCTGCGGGATCGGCGACGCCCAGGCGGCCACGATGCTGGAGGTGGCGACACGACCGGAGTTCGCCTTCGTCGCCAAGCCGGGCACCGACATCGGCCAGGCCATCTCCGAGTTCTTCCAGGCGCTCACCGCGAGCCTGGTCGCCTCGGGGCACGCGCTCAACTCGTCGAGCCCGCAGCTCGTGGTCAACAAGCCCGATCAGTTCACGATGGCGATCGACGAGGTCTGACCGTGAACCCACCGAGCAGGGTGCGGAGTTGGTTCATGGGTCCGGGCGGGAGCGGGGAAGACCCCGCTGTGGCGCCGGTCGCCGCTCACGAACCCGGACCCGGACCCGGACCCGGGCCCGAACCCTGGCCGGTGGCCGCACCTGTGCCGGCACCCGTACCCGTACCCGTACCCGTACCACCCGCGTCCGTACCGGCACCCGCGCCCCCGCCCGCGCCGGTAGCCGCGCATCAGCCCTGGGAGCGGATTACGGTCGGCGTGCCAGGCCCGGAGTTCGAGGCACGGCCACCGGGTCAGAACGCCTCCGAATTCCCGGACACCGAATGCGACGGGTGGGCAACTCCCTTCCTCACACTGCGCTTTGCCTCGGTGCGCGGCGCCAAGCACCGCTACTACGGGCAGCCGCGCCAGGACGCCGCCCGTGCCGCGCCGCACGAGGCGACCGGCAGCATCGTGTTCGCCGTCGCCGATGGCGTATCGAGCGCCACGACACCGGAGTTGGGGGCCGTCGAGGCGTGCCGGGCCACCGTGGAGCGGATGCTCCATCTGCTCTCCCAGGGCCAGGAGCCCCCGGACTTCCAGGACGTGGCCGCCCTCGCCGCGGATCGACTGTGCCGGCTCGCGCGGTCGCGGCTGAACAAGGAGGAAGTTGAGCCGGCCGAGGTGGCGGGGCTGTACGCGACGACCCTCGTGGCCGGGGTCGTGCGCCCCGACCCGGCGGGCCCGGTGGTCGACCTGTGCCGTATCGGCGACTCGGGGGCCTGGCTGCTCGATCGGTCGACCGGGCGGTATCGGCAGTTGTTCGACTCCAAGACCGGTACCGACGCCGTGCTCGTCTCGAACGAGGTGACGCCACTGCCGTACGTACCCGATCCGCTGCCACGGATCAGTACGCGGCTGGCACCCCACGACGTACTGCTCATCGGCACCGACGGCTTCGGCGATCCGCTCGGCGACGGAGACGGCCAGGTCGGCTCGTTGTTCGCCCGTCACCTCGCGGAACCGCCGACGTCGCTGTGGTTCGCCCACCTTGTGGACTTCACGCGCGAGACCTTTGACGACGACCGGACCCTGCTCGCGATCTGGCCCCGCACCACAGCGGCGTCGCGATGACGCCGCCGCCCGTCCCCCTGGTCGAACACAGCACCCTGAGTCTGGGCAGCCAACTGGGGCAGGGCGGCCAGGGCGCCGTACACCAGGTGATGAACAAGAAGATCAGCGTGACCAGCGGCGACGTCTGGGACGCGGTCTACAAGGAGTACAACGCCGCCGTACTCGCCCAACTCGACACCGGCGCCCTGGAGTCGGCCGTCGCACTCCTCGCCGAGCCCGCCTTCACCGAAGGCAGATGGCTGTGCGAGAAGACCGCCTGGCCGGCGGCCGTCGTCCAACACCAAGGCCACGCCCGCGGATTCCTCATGCGCTCCGTGCCCGACCGCTTCCAGTTCAGTCTCCGGAGCCTGAGCGACCCGACCACGAGCACCCGGCGGCTGGCGAACCTGGAGTATCTGCTCAACGACGACGCCTACGTCGCGGGAATCGGCCTGACCATCAGCGAGCGTGACCGACTCGCCCTGCTGACGGACCTGGCCACCACGCTCACCCGACTTCACCGCATCGGGATCGCGGTCGGCGACCTTTCCCCCAAGAACCTCCTCTTCACCACCACCCCCCGGCCGGAGTGCTTCCTCCTCGACTGCGACGCGATGCGAGTACGGGGCGCGAGCGTGCTGCCCCAGGCCGAGACGCCCGACTGGCAACTTCCCGCAGGCGAGGAGAAGGCGACCGGGCCGGGCGACGTCTACAAATTCACGCTGCTCGCCATCCGGCTTTTCGCCCGCGACCAGACCGCGACAGACCCCGCCGCCCTCACCGGGATCAGCCGCGCGCTGGCCGACCTGGCCCGCTCGGGGCTCAACGCGGACCCGAACCTGCGCCCGGCCGCGTCCGGGTGGGCCGAACAACTGACCGCGGTCATCAATACGGCGTCGACGGCTCCCGCCACGGTGGGCACCAACCCCAGGCCGATCCCCAACCGCGGCCCGAGTCCCCGTCCCAGGCCAAGGCCGAGGCCCGGCTCTGGCCCCGGTCCCGGTCCCGGTCCCGGGGCCGGCACCCCGAGCACCCCTGTGTCCGGCAAGACGGTCGGCACCGTCTCGGCGCTCGTCCTGGCCGCGATCCTCGCGATCGCGCTCTCGGGCCGCGACGACTCGGACAGCCCCGATTCCAACCCCGCACCGCCGCCCAACGTCTCCGTGGACGGGGACACGTCCGGCGACGACCCGTCGTACGACGACCCGCCCGACGACCCGTCGTACGACGCCCCCGACCTCGACCCCGAGCCGCCACCCCCGCCTCCACCACCAGCGCCTCCCCCTCCGCCGCCTCCACCGCCGCCCCCACCTCCACCGCCGCCCCCACCTCCACCTCCACCCCCGGCGAACTACTATGGCGCCATCGCCGTGGGTACAGACGGCAGCGTCGGCAAGTCCTGGGACTACAAGTCCGCGGACGCCGCGCGACAGGGGGCCATGTCGAGGTGTCAGGGAGTGGACTGCAAGGTCCTCACGACGTTCGCCAACGGTTGCGGCGCCGTCGCGTACAACTCCAACTCCGGCCAGTACTGGGGCGGTCAGGGCGACACGAAGAACGCGGCCCAGAGCGATGCCATCTCCAACGCGGGCGGCGGTGGCTGGATCGCCTGGGTGTGCACCACGCGGTAATGAGGGGGGCACATTTGAGTACGGTGCGCATGCGAGAGGTCACTCGTGGCGGGGCAACGAGCGGTGTCGTGCTGATGCTCGGGGCGGTGCTGGCAGGCTGCACGGGCAGCGAACTCCCCGGCGGGAGCGATTCGCCGAGCGGTGGTTCGTCGGCCTCGGACTCGCGAGGAACCAGCCCGCTCGTCGATCCGGACGGCACGAAGCCGGGACTGGCGGCGATCTCCTCCGAGAAGGACCGGGCGGCGGCGCGTGAACTGATCGCCAAGCTGTCCACCAAGGGGCGCGGCCCCAAGACCGGTTACGACCGGGACGAGTTCGGCTACGCGTGGATGGACACGGCGGACGGCGTGCCGCTCGCGCGGAACGGCTGTGACACGCGGATTATCTCTATGCTTCGCATCGTGATGGGTCTGTTCTCGCAGCGTATGCAGGGTGTGGTCGGCTGTGCGTAGTGAGAGGCACATGAGTCACAGGCTCTTGTCTACTCGCAGGAAGAGGGCCCTCCTTACGGTCGCCGTTGCCGCCGCGCTTGTTGCGGGCTGCGATGACCTGGAGCCGGGCGGAAGTTCCGCAGGGTCCGGACCGGACGCCGCTGCCGGGCGCGCGGCGAGCCCACTGGGCAATCCCGACGGGACGAAGCCGGGGCTCGCCGCGCTCACGACGGAGGCGGACAAGACCGACGCACGCAAGCTCATCGAGGAACTCACCACGAAGGGTCGTGGGCCGAAGACGGGCTACGACCGAGATGAGTTCGGCTATGCGTGGATGGACACGGCGGACGGGGTACCGCTGGCGAGGAACGGTTGTGACACGCGGAACGACTTGCTGAAGCTCCATGGCCGGAACGTCCAATTCCGAGCTGGTTCCGACTGCGTGGTCGTTTCGATCGACCTATACGACCCGTACACCGGCAAGGACATCGACTGGAAGAAGGCGAAGGCCACCGAGGTGCAGATAGACCACGTGGTCCCGCTGTCCTACAGCTGGCAGATGGGCGCCGCCCGATGGCCGGAGAGCAAGCGCGAGCAACTGGCGAACGACGTGCTCAACTTGCTTCCTGTCGAAGGGCGCGCCAACTCGGCGAAGCGGGACTCGGGGCCCGCGTCCTGGTTGCCGCCGAACAAGAAGATCCGGTGCTCGTACGCGGTGCGGTTCGCGCAGGTCGCCGACAAGTACGAGCTCCCGGTGACGACGGCGGACAAGGCGATGATGCTGAAGCAGTGCGAAGGCTGATCGAGCCGCAGCGACCCGGGAAAATGTCATCGCTTTCGGACTGTCGGGACACATACGCTCCCTACCGTGGCTGACCACATACAGAAGATCGTGACGAAGTTGCCGGGCTTGAAGAGCGTCACCGACGTGTGGAAGACGGCTGACCGCTGGCTGGCGCAGGGGGACTCTGCCTTCCTCACGGACCTCGGTATCGCTCTCGCCGGGGCTTACGGCTCGGACGCCGGGCGGACATGGCAGTACCGGAGCGTCTTCGACTATCTGCTCCGGCTGCTGGCCACCACGCCTGGCCCTGGAAATGTCGCCGAGGCGCTGCGGCTGGTCTCCTCGACGGAGACCGCCGACAGGAAGCTGGACCGTTATGCGGCCTCTCTGCTGGCCTCAAGCCAGCCGGTGGAGGAACTGGCCGTGGCGTTCACCGGGCACGCCTCGGAGGAACTGCGCGCCTGCCTCGTCCACGAACTGGTACTCAGGGGCGCCGATGTCACGAAGACTCCGGGGATCGCAGGGTGGGCGACATCGCCGCACTGGACGCACCACCCGCTGGGGTGGCTGCCGTTGGCGTTGTCCGATGTGGAAGGGCAGCCGGATCTGCCGAGCTACAGCGCTCGCGGCGGCAGCCACTCGATGCCGTTCGGTCCGTCGGCGAACCGCGAGATGCGGGCCGGTACCGGGGGATGCGTGCCGTCGGTTGAGGAAACGACGACCGACGCCGCAACCAAGGGCATCGGCACTGCTGTGGCGAACTGGGCCGAGGAGTCGAACGGCCGGATCGAGGCACGAGTCTTCGACCTGGCAGCTCCTCTGGAGGCCGAGTCGGTACCGAGCATGTTGCTGGGACTTGGGTTGGAATGCCTGAAGGGTGCGGGGAAGAAGACCAGCTTCTCGGTCGCGGCCTGCCCGCCGGACAACGCATGGCGGGTCCTTTTCGCCGCCGCGTCCATGGGAGGTGCCTATAACTCCGGCGCTGGCGGTGCTTACGGGCGGCTGGCCGCGTGGAAGTCTCTGGCCGGCCTCTCCGGGACCGCAGAGGGCGCCCCCGCGGAGGAGGTCGAGGCATGTGCACGGGAGTGCGCCTGGTACGGCTTCGGCGCCGACACCAAGTGGTTCGAGCGCGTGGCCTGGGACATCGGCCTGACCTCGGTCTCTCCAGAACGTCGACGACTGGCGGTGTTGGCCGCGACCGACACCGACTGAGGATGCCCGCACCTGCTCCGGCGAAGTCCCGGCCATGGGGACGACGTCCCCTGTGGCTGTCCGGCCGGCGGGTGGGAGCCGGACAGCCACAGGTGTCTCCGCGCAGCACGGATTATGGGGCGGGAACGGACCGCATGGCACGGCGGAGGCTGGCTCGCGCGGCGGTGAGGTCGTCCTCCGTCTCACGCAATTGGCCCTCCAGGGCGGTGATCTGATCCCTGGCCTCTGACAACGCTCGCTCCAGCGCGGTATTCCGCTGCTCGATCTGCTGTACCCGCTCGATCAGCTCATTCCGGTTCACGCCCTCCAACTCGGCGCCGAGGGACAGCCTGACCCGGTTACGGAGCCGATCGCGCTCCTTCTTGAGGTCCTTGATCTCTTCGCGGGCCAGTGCGAGATCCGTCCGCAACCCGGCCTGAGACACCTGAGATGCCTCCGGAGCGAGGGAGTTCTGGCGCCCCCGCGCTTGCTGGGCGGTGATGCCGTCCTGAACGGCCTGGTGTACCTGAGGCTGGTTGTAGACGAACCATGTGGACACCGAGGCTTCCCGTGCCACTTGGGTGACGGTGATCCGTCGTCCCGAGCGGAGAAGGCCGTCCACGGCGTCGAGTGCACGTCTGGTCTTGTCTTCGCTGTCCTTGGCACGGCTGACGCGCAGGCGCTCGACCCGGGCGTTCCGGTCGTTACCGCCGGAAGCAGCAGGGATTTTCATTCGGAGCTCCGTGTCGTCAGCGCCTGCAGAGGGATGAAGGCCGCTGCCGAACGTGCCTTGCGCAGCTCGCGTGAGGCGGATTCGACGGCGGCCCGCTCCTCGGCGGGCAGCGCGTCGAGTTTCCGCCGCATCTCGTCGGCCGACTTCGAGTAGGCGCGGATCTGGTCGTCGAGATTGCGCACGACCCAGTCGGCGGCCTCCATCGCCAGGGCGGCTTCCTTGTCGGCCCGCAGGTCCGCGATCTGCTGTTCCAGGGCGGGGAGGTAGGAGGGATCGGGTCGGTAGAAGTCGCATCCGGCGCACTGGAAGCGGATGCGGCAGTGCCCGCCGCCGGCCTTGACGTTGCTCGGCTCGGTACAGCCGCCGTAGGGAACCCCGACGCTTTCCACCTCGTAGGCGAGGGGATCGCCGAATCCGCGGGCTGATCCGTGTCGGTCGACGGCGAGTGCCGCGACCGTGCGCACGGCCTCCTGCTTTCGGCTGAGGGAGACCTTGTAGTAGCCCGTGGTCACGTCCAGTGAACGGTGGTCCATGAGTTCCCGCAGGACGTCGGGGCGAGTGCCCGCGTCCGCATGACGCTGGGCGTACGCGTGACGGAAGCCGTACGGGACGACCTGGGTCCGGTCGTAGGCGTGCGGGGTGCCGTCCTCGTCGAGCCGGTCGTCCACAAGGTCAGGGATCAGTTCGTCGACCCAGTTCCGGAAGATCCGGTTGCAGAAATGCGACGTGTTCAGATGCCCGCGGCGTGGACGATTGCGCTGTCCCGGTGAGGGAAAAAGCCACTGGGCGCAGGCTGGTACGGCCGGTAGCGCATCGAGTTCTTTCTGCCAGGTTTCTACCAGCTGGGCGGTGCTCTCCGAGATCGGCAGCCGACGGCCGTGGCGTCGCCGTTTGTGGTTGTCGTAGATCAGCGTCGGTTTGCCGTCGACCCACTCCAGGCAGTCACGGTGCAGGCTGGTGATCTCGCCCGGACGTCGGCCGGTGTCCCGGAGGACCGCGTAGACCACCTGGTACATCCGCGCGAAGTCGGCGGCAGTCCAGCCGCCGCTCGCGTACCCCGTGGAGGTGCCCAGCAGGCCGAGGTGGACGTCGAGCTGGGCGATGACATGCTCGGGGATCGCACGGCCGAGATCGTCCTCGGTCACTTCCACGGCGGCGATGCTGTGGAAGCGGGGGTTGAGCGCAAACCCGCCGGGCACGTGGTCCATCATCCCGGCCTGACGGGCGTATTCCAGGAACGTGCGCCAGTGGCGGAGCAGGGCTCTGCGGTGGCTGGTGGAGTAGTCGTGACCGTCCTCGGGACGCTTGGTGATTCGGAACATGTCCACTACGGCGTTCATGTCAGCCATGGCGAGGAGCCCCGGCTCATCCCCGTGGGGGCGGCCTGCCAGCGCGGAGGACGCGATGGTCGCCGCGTAGACGGTCTGCCGTAGGTCCATGACGTTGGGGCGTGCCGTGCGGCCGTACTCCTTGACCAGTTCCCGCAGCCAATGCTGCCGTACCGGACGGAAGTCGATGTCGCCGTGGACAGCGGCATACTTGCGACCGCGCCCTGCTGTCAGCCCGATGAGGGCGCACTCCCATACGTCGCCCGAGGTCGGATCGGTGCCCTCGAACTCGACGCGTGCGCGTCGGACGTGCAGGAGAACACCGTTCAGGACGCCGGACGCCGCAGCCGGAAGCCCGGAGGGGAAGGAGGCGTCCAGGTCGAGGAGCGAGCCGAGTCCGGCGGGGAGGCCGGCCACAATGCGGCGTACCCGCTGGGGGACCAGGCTGATCCCGGCGTCGTCGCGCTGCTGGAGCCCGAACAGAAGCTCCTGGCGGACTGCGGGGCTCACATCCGCGAGCGAGAACTGGGAGACGCCCGGCATCGCCTCGTTCGGGGAGGTGTTGGGCCTGCGGCGTGCCGGATCTGGGGTGTGCGTGGTGTCGAAGTCCGCAGGGTTCCCCAGGAGATATCGGGCTTTCCGGCAGGCGTCGCAACGGGATCCGTTGCTTGCCACATGAGTGGCACAGGTGACCACAGAGCAGACGAACACGCTGGTCGTCGGGTTGCGGGGATCGGCAGTGAACAGTGCCAGAACGGGGTCCCATTCATCTGTGCGCCAGCCCGAGGGGAGGCGTGCCGCGAGCCATGACGGCCACTCCGGGACGCCGGGAACGGAGGAAACGGCAGCGGAGCGGAGGAGCGCAATGGTCATCGCCGTAGCTCCGGCGCGAGACTTTCGACGGCCGCGACGGCTGCGCGGAGATCCTCGTCCTGGGCGTGCAGGTACACGGCCGTGCTCGCCGAGGAGGCATGCCCCAGGAGGGTCTGTACGACGTCTGGGGCGACCCCGTTGCGGATCCAGCGGGTGGCGGCTGTGTGCCGCATCATGTGCGGCCGGGCGGTCAGACCACAGCGCCTCCCGATCCGTTCAATCACTTGCTTGGTATTGGAGTACGAGAGTGGACGCCCCGCGTGGACGCCGACGAGGTTGAGGAAGACGTAGTCACAGTCGGCGGAGCCGACTACCTGTTCACGCTCGGCGAGATGATCGCGGTATCGGTGCACCACTTCCGGTGTGAGCGGAACCATACGAGGGCGCCCGGCCTTGGCCCGAGCCCCGTTGACGTTGTCCTGACGGGGCCTGACGTGCAGGTGCGCGCCACCGGTTCGGCAGCCCAGGTGTGTGGAGTCGGGGAGCAGATGCATGTCCTCACGCCGCAGTCCAAGGGCTTCGCCGATGCGCAGGCCCGCTTCCACCAGGACGGTCAGCAGCAGCCGGTCACGCGCAGTGCGAGCGGCGTCGATGACCTGCTCCGTCTGGACGCCAGTGAGCGTCTGTGGTGCCCGCTCGATCTCCGGTGCCTTCAGCACGCGGGCTTTGACCATCAGGTGCTGGCCGCCCTCGCCGGGATCGAATCCGGCCGGGGAGTGAGCGAGGAAGCGCGGCTCGCTGAGACGCGCGGCGACTTCGTGATCCACATGCCCCTGGACTGCGCAGAAGCGGAGGAACTCACATACCGCAGTGAGCGTGGCGTTGACCGTCTTGCCGGACGGTGGCCGCCCGTACTGGGTCGGTTTCCGTTCGATGTGGAACTTGAACAGGCTCATGTCCCCGAGCCGGACGGTCCTCCAGTCGGTGCCCCGCTCTGCGCACCAATTGAGGAAGCGGCCGATTCTGGGGATGTACGCGCGCTGTGTCTGCGGTGACCGCCCGGCTCCGCGCAGATACATGGCGAACTCACGGGCTTCGGGGTGAGGCGCGTACTTCTCCTCGTCGACCAGGAGCCAGGTGGCCTCACCGGTGGTGGGCGAGACGGCCTTCTCTGTGCATAACGTCATGGATCTGCCTCCTGTCTCCAATGTCGCTCATGTGCCTCATGGCATGACCGATAACGGCGAGGGACAGGAATGGGTTACGGCTGTGCCTCATGTGCATCGCATCGATGAAGGAGCTGCAGATAACGCGGAACGATCTGCTGAAGCGCGACGGCCAGAACATCGAGTTCCGGTCCGGCTCCGACTGCGTGATCGTCTCCATGACGCTGCACGACCCGTACACCGGCAAGGACATCGCCTGGAAGAAGCAGCGGGCGACGGCCGTGCAGATAGACCACATGGTGCCGCTCTCCTACGCCTGGCAGATGGGCGCGGCCCGCTGGAACGAGGACAAGCGAAAGCGGTTGGCGAACGATCCGCTGAATCTGCTGCCGGTCGACGGCCCCACGAACAGCGGAAAGGGAGACTCCGGGCCGGCCTCCTGGCTGCCCCCCAGCAAGGCGATCCGCTGCTCGTACTCGGTGCGCTTCGCGCAGGTGGCGCTGGAGTACGAACTCCCTGTTACCGACCCGGACAAGGACATGATGGCGCGGCAATGCGGTGCTTAGTCTCCATCGAGCTTGATCTGAGTCTCCAACTGAATTTTCTCCCAGTCGCTGCCCACCGGTTTCACCGTGACAGCGGACATGTCCGGGAGAGCGTCCCCCGTGTCCCACCACGCGAGAAGCTTCTGATTGTCGCCAGCTTGACCCGCCTTCCACGTGTCGTCCACGTAGTACGCCCCCAGCTTATCAATCTGGTCGAGCACCTTCTGCTTGTCGCCGCCATTGAACCCATGAAGGGCGGCGATGATCCCGACGTAGTCGGATGTGACGAGGCCGCCACCGGTAGGCGCCGCGAGAGACCAGGTGCTTGTATGGAACTTCACACTGAGACGGAAGAGGTACTCCACCGTGTCGTTGAAGTTGATCCCGTACCGCCCTGCGGAGAGACAGGCGTCATACGCGTCCGAATTTTTGACGGACCACTCGCTGAAGTCTTTTGCGACCACGCGTTCCTTTGCGTACTTCTCGGCGGACGCGGAATCCCTGTAGAGGATGAGGGAAGTTTTGGTACCCGCATTCCAATCAATATGGTCAATTGCTCTGTTCACCGAGTTCTTGATTGCTTCAGGGCTGTTCCCCTGCCTCTTGTACACCATCCACAGCAGCTTGCGGAAATTGGCTCCGGTTGCGATTTCAGCAGCCGTCGCCGCGATTTCATCTTTGGGTGTACCCTCGGCAAGCCGCCGGCCATTCAGAGTGTTGAAAATTTCCCTGAGAATTACGGTGGCACCGGCCCGGTCGAAACCGGCCGACGCCAGTGCGTTGTACGCCACCCGATTTTTGTTCTGAAGCAGAATGAAATCCTTGCCGTCTTTGGCGTTGCTCCACAAGTAGTATCCGAGGCCAGGCAGTTCCGTGATCTCGGCGCCGAGGTTGTCGGCGGGAACGATCTTGTCAGGCTTGACGACCCATGAGATGTTCGGAGCCGTCGTCATGTGCGCGAATTTCACCGCATTGTGCGTCATGACATACATGTCCACGGTGGGAATGCCGAGCTGACCCGCCACGCCGCTGACCCCGCTGATATTGATGGCCTGCAACGCATTGGCTGCCGCCTCTTTCAGTTCCGCAGGAGGCTGATTGGTCCCGGTGAAAACAGCAAGGCCCTCAACAAGGTTGGCCTGCCTGACTGGTTTCGTCGCGCCCGGCACGATCTTCTTCCCCTGGAGTCTGAACCTTTTGATCAGCTCCTTGGTGAACGGGTCATCCTTGTTCATCTGGCCGCCGCCGAGTTCGCTGTGGACATTATCGGCATCGACCCTCCCGAAGAGGTCGATGACACTGTCGTAAAGTGTCTTCGCGTCCCCGTTCAGGGAAATGCCGGCTTCAAATATCTTCTTCGCCATGATGGCGGCGTATTTGTCGAGTTCGATCTTGTTGGTATTGTAAACAGCGATCGTGTCCTGCACGTATTTGTCCATCGAGGCTTTCCAGTCCTTGAGGCCGACTAACGCGCGTACCACCGCTTCCACCATCATTCCTTTGACCGTCGCTGCCGTCGCCAGACTCGCGGACGACGTAGCCATGTCCGCGAGTATGAACAGGATGCGCGTCCTTTCCAGGACGTATATGTTCTGAGTCAGCTCGTTCTTCATCTGCACGGTCTGCGTGATGCCGGGGCGCGACCAGTCCAGGAATGTCGTGCCTTTGATGAGCTCCTTCAGGCCTGGGATGGACGTCTGGCCCTGAATCCAGGTGCTTTGCTCGGAGGTGGCATAGGTTGACATGCGTGTTCCTTCCCTGATGAGGTCAGATGATCTAGGAATCCGTCGCAGTCTCTTCCGGAATCCCGCCGGAAACATCGCCGACAGTAATCGAGCGGACACGGTTTTGGGGTTGGTTGGTCCCAAGCTTTTGGAAAGCGATGTGTCCGGCGGGTGATCGGTTACGCGGAAAGCTCTCTCACCAGCAAGAACGAGGACTTTCCGGGCCCCTTTTCCTGTCGCCGGTCGGAGCCGGGCACCGGGATAAAAGGCGTATCGGCCCTACGCGCGCGTCCGCGTCGAGGGCGGCGGGCGCAGGGCCCGCCCGCGCCCGGGTTGGGCCGTTGACCGGCGGCTGATCGCAGGCCGTGCAAAGAGCCCGTGCCAAGAGGCCGTACAAAACCGTTGGGATCGCCCCATCGCGCACCGTTAACGTGCCCGCATGGATCTCACCGTCACCACCCTCGCCGAGCGGCCCGAACTCGTGGACCCCATGTGGCAGATGCTCGACACCTGGCCGGAGTTCATGCTGCACGACCCCGTGGGCTGGAACGTCGGCCGGATCGCCACCGAGCTGCCCGAGTTCGCGCTCGTCGGAACCGACGAGGAGGGGACCATCGTGGCGCGCGCCCTCTGCGTCCCCTTCGTACTCGACATCAAGGGGCGCGATCCCGAGACCCTGCCGGCGACCGGCTGGGACCAGGCGCTGCTGTGGGCGTTCTCCGATCTGCGGCACGGCAGGACGCCCGACAGCGTCTGCGCCGTCGAGATCACGGTCGCCACCGACCGGCAGGGACAGGGCCTGTCCGGCATGATGCTGGCCGCGATGCGCGAGAACGCGGGAAGCCGCGGTTTCACCGAACTGCTCGCCCCGGTACGGCCCAGCGCCAAGGACCGGGAGCCGCACACCGCGATGGAGGAGTACGCCCGGCGCGTACGGGACGAGGACGGACTGCCGTACGACCCCTGGCTCCGCGTCCACGTACGCGCGGGCGGTGTCATCGACTCGGTCGCGCCCGCGTCCATGACGGTCACCGGATCGGTCGGGCAGTGGCGCGAGTGGACGGGGCTCCCGTTCGACACGGACGGGCCCGTCGTCGTACCCGGAGCGCTCTCGCCCGTGCACTGCGAGGCCACACGCGGATACGGTGTCTACGTCGAACCCAATGTGTGGGTGCGCCACCGGATCTGAGCGATGGGGACAGGTGCGGGGGCAGGGGGATTCACGCGAACGGGTTCGGCCGGCGGTGCCGCTGTATACCCTCGATACGCTTTCGCAGTCGTCCCCCTGGCCTGTCAGGAGCAGCATGCACGGCCCCGGAATAGCGCAGCCTCTGCCGAACGGCACTCCGAACGGCACTCCGAGCGGCACACCCTCGCCGGGGATGATCGCCTTCCTGCGCGTGATTTTCGTCGCGTTGCCGCTGTTGACCTGCGGTTTTCTCGCCTGGGCGGCGACGCTGCGAGTGGCGATCGTGACCCGGTCCACCCTGAACTGGACCCTGTTCGTGGGGAACGGCGTCCTCAACATCATGTGGGTCGTCTTCCTCGCCCAGGACAACACCGACGACTTCAGCAGCCCGGAGGGCAACGTCGGCATGATCGGCATGCTGTCGACCGGTACCGCCGCCATCGCCTATTACCTGTACGCGGACTTCAAGCACTACGGAGCCCGTCAGCGGCTGCACGCGGGCTACTACCCGCCGCCGGTCATGCCGCAGCAGCAGCAGTACCAGCCGCCCGCCAGCGCCGGTTACGGGTACGGCGCCCCCACCCGCCCCATGGCAGGCCCGCCGGCACAGCAGCAACCCCAGCCCCAGCCCGTCCCACCCCAGCCCGTCCCGCCGCAGCCCAACCACGCCGCCCCGCCCCGCATCGACCAAGTGCGCGCCGAACTGGACGAGTTGAGCGACCTCCTCCGCCGCGACGGCCGCGACGGCCGGGACGGCCGCGACAGCGGCGACGGCGACAGGCGGTGAGCGCGCGGTGAACGCCCGTGTCGTCGCGGGCCGTTACGAGATGTCCAAGCTCATCGGCCAGGGCGGCATGGGCCAGGTCTGGACGGCGTACGACCAGCGCCTCGGCCGCCGCGTCGCCGTCAAACTGCTGCTCCCCGACAAGATGGCCGCCGACACCGGCGCCGAGGACATGCGCCGCCGCTTCGTCCGCGAGTGCCGGGTCACCGCCCAGGTCAACCACCCCGGACTGGTCACCGTGCACGACGCGGGCAGCGACGGCGACGAGCTGTATCTGATCATGCAGTACGTCGAAGGGACCGACCTCGCGGCCCACTTCGCCGCCCACGCGCCCTACCCGTGGCAGTGGGCGGCCTCGGTCGCCGCCCAACTGTGCTCCGTCCTCGCCGCCGTTCACGCGGTGCCCATCGTGCACCGCGACCTCAAGCCGCGGAACGTGATGGTCCAGCCCGACGGCACGGTCCTCGTACTCGACCTCGGTATCGCCTCCGTCATCGATACCGACACCACCCGCCTCACCCACACCGGATCGGTCATCGGCAGCCCCGCCTACATGGCGCCCGAGCAGGTGATGGGCGGCGCCGTCGGCCCGTACACCGACCTCTACGCCCTCGGCGTGGTCCTGCACGAACTCCTCGCCGGCACCGTCCCGTTCCCCGGCGCGACCGCCCTCGGCGTCCTGCACCGGCATCTGTACGAGCCGCCGATGGGGGTCCGCCGGATCCGTCCGGAGATCCCCGAGGCGCTGGAGGCGCTGGTCCTGCGCCTGCTCGCCAAGGACCCGCAGCACCGCCCGGCCGGAGCGCAGGAGGTGTACGAGGCGCTGGCCCCGCTGCTCCCCACGCGCGGCGTGGTCGGCGCGCCCGGCTCCGGCGGCGCCGGCACACCGCTCGATCCGACCCGCCCCTTCCTGCGCCCGCACGCGCCCTGGCCCGACCGCGCCACCGCCCCGCCGTCCGCGCCGGTGCCACCGAAACCGGAGCATGTCCCCGCCCAGCGCCCGGACATCGCGGCGGCCGTGGACGAGGCCAAGCGACTCCTCGGCGAGGGCGGCATCACCCAGGCCGTGGACATCCTCGGCGGGATCCTCCCCGCCGCCGCTGCCGAGCACGGCGAACGCTCACCCGTCGTCCGTATCCTGCGCAAGCAGTACGCCACGACGCTGATGGACGACGGCCAGTACCGCCGCGCCCTGCCCGAGCTGCGCCGTCTCGCCGACGATCGCGCGGCCGAGGCCGGTCCCGGCGATCCGCAGACGCTCCAGTTCCGCTACGACGCCGCGCAGTGCCTCGAACAGCTCGGCGAGGCGGGCGCGGCGCTCGACGAGTACCGCGCGGTGCTGCCCTTCTACGAAGGCGCCGCCCAACGAGGGGGCGGGCAATCGGGCGCCGACCAGTCGCGCGCCTTCGACATCAGGCACCGCATCGGGCATCTGCTGCTCGCGGTCGGCGACCACACGGCGGCTCAGCAGCAGTTGCAGTACCTGCTGTACGACGCGGAGCGCGCGTACGGCCCGTACCACCCGCTGCCCATCGAGCTACGGCGCGGGCTCGACCGTCGGCAGCAGTTCCGGGGCGGCACCCGCCACATGTAGGCCCTGTCCCCGGTCCTGTCCCGGGCCCTGTCCCGCCGCCGGATCCATCCCTTCGCGACGCCGCCTCCTTACGGAGAGCGCGGCGACGCCCGCCAGCACCAGCAGCGACACGGCCCCCAGGGCGGCCCCCGAGCGCAGCCCCGGCGGCCGGAAGGAGCAGTCGACCGAGGTGGTCGTGCCGTCCGGGTCCAGCGGGACCGCGACCAGGCCCAGGTACGAGTCGGCGGGCCGCCCGGCGCAGCTCCAGCCGGCGACGCGGGGCGCGGCGATGACGGCCGTTCCCGTGCTGCCGGGCGGCAGTTGGGCCCGTACGCCATGGTCCGAGACCCGCACGGAGACGGCGCCGGTCCTGGTCATCCGGCCCACCGCGGCGGACAGCCGCGTGCGGTCCAGGCAGGCCACCGTTCTGGCGCGGGGCGCCTTGCGGTCGAACGTGACCCGCTCACCCGCGCGTTCGGCGACCCCGAGCGAGGTCACGGCCGCGCGCCAACGGGGCTTGTCGCCGCGCAGTTCGACCGGGCGCGCGTCGCCGAGCCGGGCGGTGCCGTAGTAGTCGGGCGCCCAGAGGAAGACCTCGCGGCCGACCGGGCAGGCGCCCGCCACGGGGGAGGAGTAGACGCGCGAGCCGAGCAGCAGCTCCTGGTTGCGGAAGGGCGAAGCCCCGTAGCGCGGTGCGGTCCGTTCCGGCGGCCGTACGGTCACCAGCGGCGGCACGTCCGCGCGGATCACCTTCGGCGACCCGCCGCCCATCTCCGATGGCCCGTCGCTCTCCTGCGGCTCCTCCGTACGAAGGCGCGCGCCCACCGTGAACACGGCGTCCACGACGGGATTGTCCAGGCTCTGCACGGCCCGCCCGTTCGACGTCCAGCCCGCGCCCAGCGCGCCGAGCGTGCGCGTCAGCACCTCGGGCGTGTGACTGCTGTAGTAGGAGGAGCCCTGCCCGCCCAGCAGCAGCGGATCGTTCGCGGTGATCTGCGTACGCCCCGGATCGGTGCGGTAGTTCGGCCACCCGTCCGCCCGCGCCACCGCGTCGGCGCGCTCGTCGTGCGCCCTGTCCCACGCCGGGTAGTGGTCGAGCCGGTCGAGCCGCGCCCGGTCGGCGTACGCGGTGGTCGCCGCCGCCTGCCCCACGAGCCCGCCCACGAGCAGCAGCGCGGCCAGCGCCGCGTACCGGCGCCGTGGCAGTCGTACCACCAGCAGCGCCGCCACGGCCGCCGCGAGCCCGCACGCGAACAGCGCCAGGGCGCGGCGCCCGGTCAGCGCGTCGGTGGCGGCGACGAGCCCGAGCGCGACCAGCACACCGCTGCCGCCGAGCAGCGCGCGGCGGCCCGGCCAGCCGTACGCCAGACACCGCCCGGCCGCGATCACCAGCAGCCCGGACAGCACGAACGTCTGGCGGAACGGGCTGCCGTTGGGCGTCGCGAACGCGTGCCACACCAGATGGGTCGGCCCCCACTGGAGGGAGAGCGCGACCGCGCCCGCGAGCCCCGCCCACGCCGCGCGCTCACGCCCCGGTACGGCCCGGTTGAACGGCAGCGCGGCGGCGAGCAGCAGCGCGCCGCCGCCCAGGAAGACGGCGGGCGTGAAGAAGTCGTACGTGGCGGGCAGCGTCCGCGCGAACACCTCGCTCCAGCCAGCCGCCTTGAACTGCGTTGTCCAGCCCGGATACGCGTGCCGCGTCCCCATCACCACCGGCAGCAGCACGGGCGCGGCGAGCCCGATCCCGAGCAGCACGGTCACCGCGCCGCGCACCAGGACGCGCAGTCGTTCGCGCGGCACCCCTTCATGGAGCAGGAGTCGAACGACGAGTACGAGTACGGCACCGAGGGTCGCCATGTACGCGGTGTAGAAGTTGGCGACCCAGGCGAGGGCGACGACGAGCGGGCCGAGGACCGGCCGGCGCCCCGCCCGTACCCACTCGCCGACCAGGCACAGCAGCGGGAAGGCGATGAGCCCGTCGAGCCACATCGGGTTGTACGACGCCTCGATGACCGACCAGCCGCAGAGCGCGTACGTCGCGCCGAGCGCCCCGGCGGCCCACCACGGCGCCGTGGTGGGCCGCCGGGGCGCCGTCGCGTTCTTCACCATCGCGTTCTTCGCCGTCGCGTCCTTCGCCATCGACAGCAGCAGCCACGCCATCGCCGCGCCCGCCGCCGCCATCTTGAGCACGGTGATCACGTACACGGCGAGATCGATCCGGTCCCGTGGAAAGAGCCCGACCAGCAGCGCGAACGGACTCGTCAGATAGGTGCCGAGGTCGGGCAGGAAGGAAGTCCCGTACCCGGACTGCCAGTTGAGCAGCGGCCCACCGTCACCCCGCCCGTGCAGCAGGTCCCACAGCTTGGCGTGGAAGGGGACGAACTGATTGCCCAGGTCGTTGACGCTCCGCGTCTCGGAACCGAAGGGAAAGCTCCGGGCCACGGCGTCACCCGAGCAGACGGCGATCACGGTGATGAGGCCGGCGAACGCGGCTGCCCGGCCACGCGCGGATTCCAGGGTCGGCATAGTGATCGAATATGTCAGCGTGGATCCCGACAAAAGGTCTGTTAGCGCTTCAGTTCACGTAATGGCCGCCTGCAATTCACGCGGGGACTCCACCGGTGACATTCCTGTCGGATGTGGTTCTACGGTGCTGATCTCCCTGGTGGTCCCGTGCTTCAACGAAGAGGACATCGTCGACCGGTTCCATGACCGGGTGACCGAAGAACTCGCACTGCTCGAAGGGGAACTCGGGCACGAATTCGAGCTGGTCTACGTGGACGACGGAAGCCGGGACGGCACGCTGGAGCGGTTGGAGAAGATAGCCGCGGCCGACCCCCGCACCCGTTACGTCTCCTTCAGCCGCAACTTCGGTAAGGAGGCGGCGATGCTCGCCGGGCTCCAGTACGCGAACGGCGAGGCCGTGGTCATCATGGACGCGGACCTCCAGCACCCGCCGGAGCTGGTCCGCCGCATGCTCGACCTGCACGAGGAGGGGTACGAGCAGGTCATCGCGCGCCGCACCCGCAAGGGCGACCGCGTCACCCGCACCCTGGCGGCCCGCGCCTACTACCGGCTGATCAACCGCCTGATCGATGTGGAACTGGTCGACGGCGTCGGGGACTTCCGGCTGCTCTCCCGCCGCGCGGTCGACGCGGTGCTCGCTCTCGCCGAGTACAACCGCTTCTCCAAGGGAATCTTCGCGTGGGTCGGATTCCGCTCCACCACATTCGAGTACGAGAACGCGGTGCGCGAGCAGGGCCGTTCCAAATGGAGCTTCGGAAAGCTGCTCAACTACGGGCTCGACGGCATGCTCTCCTTCAACAACAAACCGCTGCGGGCCGCTCTCTATCTCGGTCTGCTGCTGCTCTCGCTCGCCTCGGTGTACGCGGCGTGGATTGTCGGCGTCGCCATGGTGAACGGGGTCGACACCCCCGGCTATGTCACACTTCTGGTGGCCGTCACGGCGCTTTCGGGCGTACAGATGGTGATGGTGGGAGTCGTCGGCGAGTATGTCGGCCGCATCTATTACGAGGTGAAGCGGCGCCCGCACTATCTGGTGGCGGCGACGGACGCGGACCGCCCGCGCGGATCGCGTCGGACGACCGAACCGACGGCGGACCAGGACCAGGACCAACAGCAGAAGCAGGAGCTTGTAGGCACATGACGGTCCGCGGCCAGATGGTCAGATTCGCGCTCGTCGGGGTCGTCAACACCGGTACGTACTACGCCTGTTATCTGGTACTGCTGACCTGGCTGCCGTATGTCGCGGCGCATGTCGTCGCCTTCCTGCTCAGCATGACCGGCTCCTTCTTCCTCAACTCCCGCTTCACCTACCGGACCCGGCCGACCTGGCGGAAATTCCTGCTGTTCCCGCTCACCAACGCGGCGAATTTCACGATCACCACGAGCGGCGTCTATCTACTGGTCGACGTACTCCACTTCAGCAGCCGATACGCGCCGCTGATCGCGGCCTTCGCGGCGATCCCGATCACGTTCGTGGTCTCGCGGACGATCATGCTGCGCCCGGAGCCGGTTCCGGCCCGCCCGTCCTGAGCGCGACGCCGGCGTTGGGGGCGGTGGGGGCGTTGGGCGAAGTTTTCGAAAAAAGACGGGCTGACTGGATCGGATCCGCCGCCACTGCCTAACATCGATCAACGCACGGTCGTTGTCACGATCCAGGAGGCACCCTTTGCACCGCCGCCGTCGCACAGCGCTCACACTCTCCGCCGCGCTCATCGCCGCGGTCCCGCTCCTCACCGCCTGTGGCAACGACGCCCATCCCGGCGCGGCGGCCGTCGTCGGCGGTCAGCGCATCGACGTGTCTTCGCTCCAGGCCCAGGTCCGGGACGTACGCGACGCGCAGGAGGCGTCCCCGCAGGCCACCGAGCTGATCAAGAACACCGGCCAGCTCAGCCAGGTCAAGCTCAACAGCATGATCTTCGACCGGATCCTCCAGAAGGCCGCGGACGACGCCGGTGTGACGGTGTCCCGCAAGGAGATCCAGACCACCCGGCAGGCGGCGGCACAGCAGTCCGGCGGCGAGGACCAACTGGCGGCGATGCTGCTCCAGCAGGGCGCGCTCACCCCGGACCAGATCGACACCGCGATCCGCCGCGAGGTGCTGATGTCGAAGCTCGCGGCGTCGCTCGGCGCGAACACGACCACGCCGGAGGGCCAGCAGCAGGTTCTTGCCGCGCTGGTCAAGACGTCCGAGGAGCTGGGCGTCGACGTCAACCCCCGTTACGGCGCGTGGGACGTGAAGCAGGTCAGGCTCGGCGAGGCGAAGACGCCGTGGCTCACCCAGGTCACCAAGGAAGCACCGCCGGAGCAGGCCCCGACGGGCGTGTGAGGACGAGGCCGGGGCTCGGAGGTAGGTTTCTTCGGTGACCGAAGAACCCGCCGTCGCCTCTGGCTCCGCCGCCCCCGGCCGTATCGTCCTGCTCACCGTCAGCCACCGGGTCGCGCCCGGCGTGCTGTCCTGGCCCGCCTGGCAGACGCTCCACGAGGCCGACCAGGTCCTGTGCGCGGACGCCACGCACCCCCAGCTCCCGTATCTGCGCGAGGCGGGTGTCACCGTCGAACGGGCCGCGCCGACCGCCGCGGAGCTGGTCGACGCCTGCGCCGGCGGCCGTACGGTCGTGGTCCTGCCCTCCGGCGAGGGCGACCAGGCCCTCACCGACGGCCTCTCCCGCCTCGCGGGCTCCGGCCGGGTCCAGATGCCCGACCTGGAACTGCTCCCAGGCTCCTACGATCTGCCGGGCGCCCGGCTGCTCGACCTCGTCCAGGTCATGGACCGGATCCGCGCCGAATGCCCGTGGTCGTCCACCCAGACGCACAAGGGCCTCGCCAAGTACGCCATCGAGGAGGCGTACGAACTGGTCGAGGCGATCGAGAGCGGCGACCGCGACGAGCTGCGCGAGGAGTTGGGGGACGTGCTGCTCCAGGTGGTCTTCCACGCCCGTATCGCGGAAGAGGCGGAAGAGGCGGAAGAGGACGAGGACCCCTTCTCGATCGACGACGTCGCGGCGACGATCGTCGAGAAGCTGATCCACCGCCACCCCCATGTCTTCGGCGACGAGACGGCCGAGACCCCGGCCGACGTCAAGGCCCACTGGCTGCGCACCAAGGCGGCGGAGAAACAACGCGACTCGATCACGGACGGCGTCCCCCTGGGCCAGCCGGCCCTCGCGCTGGCCGCCAAACTCACCTCCCGCGTGTCCGCCGCCCCCCTGGACGTCCCGCTCCCACAGGGCGAGGGCATCGGCTACGAACTCCTCGCCCTGGCCGCACACGCGGAGGCCGCGGGCACCGACCCGGAGGCGGCCCTGCGCGCGGCGGCCCGCGCCTACCGCGACGCGATCCGCGCGGCGGAGTCGCGGGCGCGGGGGTAGGCACTGTCCGCGCACCGCGACCTTGTGGTGTCTGGCGAGCCTTCAACACACCTTCCCGCCCCCGGACCGCCCCCGGACCGCCCCCGGACCGCCCCCGGACCGCCCCCGGAACCGCCACCGCTAGGACTGGCGGCGTGCGAAGAGGACCGCCCCCGGGAAGCTCTCGTCGAGGTCGAGCAGCAGGTGGGACTCGACGGTGAACCCGGCGTCGCGCAGCCAGAGCGACACCTGGTCGGGCCGGCGGCGGTGGACGTGGACGTTCATCGGGTGGCCGCCGTAGCCCTGCGTCTTCAGCCGCGACTCGTCGCCGACGTGAAAGCCGAGCAGCAGCGGCCCGCCGGGACGCACCGCTCGGTGGAAGTGGCCGAAGACCGTGGGGACCGCTTCGTCGGGGATGTGGATCAACGACCAGAAGGCGAGCAGGCCGGCGACTGAAGCCTCGGGGAGGTCGAGGTCCGTCATCGAGCCCACCTCGAACCGCAGATGGGGGTGGTCACGCCGAGCGACGTCGATCATCGCGGATGAAAGGTCGATGCCGAAAGCGTCCACACCCAGCCCGTGCAGATGAGCGGTGACGTGCCCGGGTCCGCAGCCCACGTCCGCCACCGGGCCGCCGCCGGCGGCGTCCACCAGCTCGGCGAACACCGCCAGAGCGGCGCGAAGATACGGTTCCCCGGCCAGAGCGTCACGTATGCGATCGGCATAGCTGACCGCGACGGTGTCGTAGGAGGTCCGGGCGTCCGCCAGCCATCGGTGTGTGTTCATGGCTCGGCATAGTAACTACCTCAACGCCTTCCGCGGCGTGCGCGCCCCCGAACAATGACGGCCCGACCGGGGAGTTCTTCGAGGACACGGGGGCGTCGTGCCCTGGTGACGCGCGCGCTGTCGGCCGGCCGCCCGCTCAACGGACCGGCCACCGCGGGCCCGTGACCGGGTCCGTACACCAGATGTACTGCCGGTGGGGCTCCACGGTCATGCCGTAGCCGTACAGCGCCGGGCTGCCGTCACCGAGCCACCGGTCCCAGACACCGTCCAACTCGTCGGCCGGCCAGCGCGGCCCGCCCTGATACGCCACGGTGCCGCCACCACCCACGGCGGACAGCGCGGCCCACGAACCGCCGTCGTGCAGCCACGCGTTGAGGCCGTCGCTGTCCTCGGCGGTGGTGATCTGTACGTCGGGCAGGGCCACCCGCAGCGCGAAGCGCAGGTGGATGTCGTCACCCAACGGCTCCAGCCGGCGGCGCACGGGCCGTTCGCCCCAGACGTTCCCGGCCGCCGCCGCCCGTACCTGCTGAAAGGAGCCACGCTCCTGGCCGGTGCCCCGCGCGGGCATGAACTGTGCCAGCCCCTGCATCCACCCGGTGGCCGACCGCCCGTCCTCGGCAACGGTGAGCGCGACATGCCCCAGCTTCCCCCACGGGGTAACGATCCGCCCGCCCGGCCGAGTCCGGGCCACCCACGACCACGGGACCTCGTCGACGGCGAAGGTGGCCATCACACGGTCGTAAGGCACGGCGGCGGGCGGTACGTCACGGCCATCGGCGACCTCGACACGTACCTCGAACCCCGCCTCCCGGAGCCGTACCCGCGCCCGGTCGGCCAGCTCGGGATCCACTTCCACACTGGTGACCCGCCCGGCCCCGGCCCGCCACCCCAGCAGCGCGGCGTTACGGCCGGTGCCAGTCCCCAACTCCAGTACCCGGTGGCCCGGTTCGAGGAGCAGCGAATCGAGCATGTCGACCACCACGGCCTCGCACGAGAGACTGGAGGACGGCAGCCCGTCGATGACCTGCGTGACGGCTGCCGCGTCCGGGTCCCCGTACACCTCGGCGGCCCACCGATCGGGATCGGTCGCACGGCCGACGGGGATGTAGGTGTGCCCGTCCCACCACCACACACACTCGGGCGCGAACCGATCCCGCGCCACGGCGTCAACCGCCAGCCGCACCCACGGAGACCGCGCGGGCCAGTCCCCACGCCGCTCCATCGCCTGCGCCAGACGGCGACGCCACTCATCGAACGAGGCCACGAAGTCCCCTACTTCTTATGCTTGCCCTCAGGCTCGGGTTCCTTCGGCACCTGCCCGTCCGCGTTTCCGGGCGGCGGCGTGCCCTGCCCGTTGTCCGGCGGCGGCTTCTCGTGCTTGGCCATGGTGCCCCTCTCTCCGTCATCTGACCACTGCCCGACGGTATGGGTTGATTCCGAAGCGCAAGAAGTCCTCTTCCAGGGTTGGAAGCCCAGTTCCGCGACGACAACGGCTGAGTGCGAGGCGACGAGCCCGGCGAACGGTCCCATGCCGGCGAGCGAAGCGCTCGTCAGGATTCCGGCACGTATGGTGCCCCTGATCAGGGAGGCGTGTGATGCCGTCGAGCGTGCCGGGCTTCAGTGAGCTGTTGGGGCAATGCCGCGCGTCCGCCGTGCACTTGGAGCTGCGCGACTCCTACGCTCCGACGGAGCGGTTCGAGGCGTGGCAGCGCGGGGAGCGCGTCAACTGGGCCGACCGGAAGTCGTGGTGGCATCCGTACGACCAGTTGATCGCCGACACCGTGGCCCGAGGTGTCACGATCCGCCGGGCCCGTATCGTCTCCGAACCGGTGAGCGAGTACATCCGGTGGGAGCACCACGTGACACACGCCAACGTGACGACCGGCGAGCAAGTCCGCTGGCTGCCGCGCAGGTTGGCCAACGGGATCGCCCTCCCGGCGAACGACTTCTGGGCGTTCGACGGCATCTTGCTCCGGGTGCACCATTTCTCGGGCGACGGCGCCGTGGTCGAGGACGAGATCACCGAAGACCCGGTGACGGTGGACCTGTGTGTCGCGGCATTCGACTGTGTGTGGGAGCGTGCTGTCCCGCACGAGGACTACAAGATCTGACCGGACGGCCCCGCCCCAGCATGTATCCGCACCCATCGGCCGACGTCCAGCAGGCCCGGGACACCGTGGCGGCTCGGCTGCGTGAGCTGAGGCTCGACGCCGGGATCTCCGGGCGGGAACTGGCCGCCAGGTGCGGATGGTCGGAGTCGAAATCGTCCCGCATCGAGAACGCGCGGACTCTTCCCTCGGACTCCGACCTCCGCGCCTGGTGCGCCGCTTGCCACGCCGACAACGAGTCGGCCGACCTCATCGCGGCCAATCGGCAGTCCGCCGAGGCGTACGTGCGGTGGAGTCGTCTTCAGCGGACCGGTCTACGCCGACTCCAGGAATCCGGCGCGACACTGTACGAACGCACCGCGCAGTTCCGGGTGTATTGCTCCGACGTGATGCCGGGCTTTCTCCAGACCCCCGCGTACGCGACCGCGCTGCTCGCCTCCATCGCCGCCTTCCGGGGCACGCCCGACGACGTGAAGGAGGCCGTCGCGGCACGTATGAGGCGCAACCGCGTCGTGCGTGACGGCAAGCACCGGTTCTCCATCCTGCTGGAGGAGGCGGTCCTGCGTCACCGCATCGGTGCGCCCGACACGATGGCCGCGCAGCTCAACCACCTCCTTGAGGCCACGACGTTCGCGCACGTCGCCGTGGGAGTGATCCCGTTCGCCGGCGAACGCACCATCTGGCCGTTGCCCACATTCACCGTCTTCGACGCGGAGCGGGTACACGCGGACTCGCTGGACGCGGCGGTGACGTTGGTTCAGCCGAGCCAAGTCGAGCTGTACTCGCGGGCGTTCGACGGGCTCGCACGTGATGCCGTACGCGGCGACGATGCCCGTCGGCTGATTTCCGGGGCGGCGGAGTGCTTGCGGGAGTAGAGGCGAGTCGGCATGGCACGCCTTCCACCACCAGCACTACGCCTCGCAGGTCACGTCACGCGCGGGGAGCCGCCCCGTGCGGAGGTAGGCGTTGACGCGCCGGTCGACGCAGGTGTTGCCGTACTCGCCGTACAAGCCGTGCTGGCGGGCGCCCTCCACCGTCAGCAGCCGTGAGCTCGGCCACTGCTCGCGCATCGCCTCGGCGCCGGCGTAGACCGTGCGGGGGTCGCCGGTGGCGGCGACGAGCAGGGCCGGGACGTCGTTGTCGAGCACGGTCGGCGCCTCGACGGGCCGGTCCCAGAACTCGCAGGGGGTGATGTTGTTGGCCACCGGCCCGGCGAGCGGGAACCGCTCGCGGGACTTCTCGACCGCGCGCCAGTAGCTGTCGGCGCCGCGCCGCTCGGCCACATCGCCGCAGACGATCGCCGTCATCTGGCTGGAGGGGGCCGAGCCCGCCCCGGTCAGCAGGAACTGAAGCTGCCCGGCGAGCGCTTCGGACGGCTCGACCGGCTTCCGGTCGGCGGCGCGTGCCAGGAGACGTACGGTCGCGGCCAGTTCGGCGCGCCGCGCGTCGAGGTCGCTGCCGAGGCCGCCGATGAAGAAGAAGGGGACCACGTGCTCGTCCAGTCGGTAGGTGTCCCCGATCCGCAGCGGCTCCCGCGCGGCGGCGTCCAGGATGTGCTCCACCGTCGCCAGGACCTTGCCGCGCGTGGCGCCCAGCCCGTACGTGCCGTGCCGCGCGGCGGCCCACGACGCCCACGCGCGCAGGGCCGCCTCGTTGGCCGCCTCGGCGCCCCGCAGCATGGTCTGGCTGTAGAACCGCGGGGAATTGATGCCGTCGAGCACCATGCGGTCGGTGCGGCCGGGGAAAAGCTGGGTGTAGACCTCGCCGAGGTAACTGCCGTAGGAGTAGCCGAGGTAGGAGAGCGAGTCCTCGCCGAGGGCGGCACGGATGACGTCCATGTCGCGGGCGGTGTTGCGGGTGGTGACGTACGGCAGCACGTCGCCGTGCGCGCGCTCGCACCGCTCCGCCAACTCGCGTGCGACGGCGACCTCCTGCCGGTACGCCGCCAGGTCGGCGCCCGCGGAGCGCAGCGGGGCGGAGCCGAGGTCCCAGCCGCAGTCGAGCGGGGTGCTCCGGCCGACGAAGCGCGGGTCCATGCCGATCAGGTCGTACCGGTCGGCGACGTCTCCCAGCACCTGAGACTTGGTCACCGGCATATGGAGGCTGGGCCCGGCCGGACCCCCGTCGTTGAGCAGCAGCGCGCCGACGCGGTGGGCGGTGTCGGTGGCCTTGAGGCGGGATATGGCGACGGTGATCGTACGACCGCCGGGGTCGGCGTAGTCGAGCGGCACGGTGATGTCGGCGCAGTCGGCACCGGCGGCGTCCAGTCGTCGGCCGGTCTCGTCGTCGGCGCCGAGGGCGCAGCCGTGCCAGTCGAGCGATTCCGGGCCGGCGGCGGTGGCGGTAGCAGGAGTAGTCGCCGCCGTGGTCGTCGCGGTCGTCGCCGTGGTCGTCGTCGCGGTCGTCGTCGCGGTCACGGCGAGCACCGCCGCGCACGCCGCGAATGCCTTGATACGTCGGGAAGTTGCCATGCCCGCACGCTAGGACGGCGGCCACCTCTGCACACTCCGGGAAAGCCCTGGGATCTGTTGGGGTTGTCCCCCAACAGATCCCGGCCCGTACGCCATGCCCCTACCGTTGACGCACGGCGTAGGTCAGATGCGTCACCCGCGACGACGGCTCCGAACGGACCTGCTCCAGCGCGATCCTGGACGCGTCCACACCGTCGAACAGCCGAACACCGTTGCCGAAAAGCACCGGTGACAGCGCGATCGAGAACTCGTCGACCAGGCCGGCGTTCAGGTGCTCCAGGATCGTCGCGCCGCCGCCCGCGATGCGGACGTCGCGGCCGGCGGCGGCCTCGCGGGCCTGGGCGAGGGCGGACTCGATGCCGTCGTTGACGAAGTGGAACGTGGTCCCGCCCGGCCGCTCCCAGGGGTCACGCTTCTCGTGCGTCACGACGAAGACCGGCGTGTGGAACGGCGGCTCCTCCGGCCACATCTGCTCGCCGGCGTCGAACATGCGCTTGCCCATCACGCTCGCGCCGGTCCGCTCGAACGTCTCGCGCACGATGTCGTTGTCGCGGCCCTCCTTGCCGCCCCCGCCGAGCTTCAGGTTCTCCCGGAAGAACCGCTGCGGGAAGACCCACGCCTGTAGTTCCATCCATAGCTTCCCCATCAACTCCTCGGGGGACTCGGGTGCGATGAAGCCGTCCAGCGACATCGACACGCTGAAGAACACCTTCCCGGCCATCAGCCCTCCACCCCCTTGCGCGCGAGATCGGTGACGTAGTCCGCCAGGCTGCTCAGGGTCTGCTGTCCGCCCTCGATCGCGTGGTACTTCTCGGCCGCCTCGTCGCGCAGTTCCTTGGTGGGGAACACCGTGCGCATCACGATCCGGGTCGCCGCGCCGTCCGGCGTGAAGGTCAGCACCGACTCGAAGGCGTTCGGGTCGTCGCTGGACTCGCCGTGCAGCAGCGCGATCCGCTCCGGCGGGGCGATCCGCACCCAGCGGATCCACTCGGAGTAGTCGGTCCCGTCCGGTCCGTGCATCACGAAGACCCACTCCCCGCCCTCGCGGAACTCGAAGGACCGCGTCGTGGTGGTGAACCCCTCCGGGCCCCACCACTGCGAAAGGTGCCGGACCTCGGTGAACGCCTCGAAAACCAGCTCCCGCGGGGCGTCGATGGCCCGGGAGAGCACGATCTCCCGGTCGGCCGTCGACGGCTCAGCCCGTTCAGCCGGCTCAGCCCGCATTTCTCGCCTTGCCTCTGCCATTGGTCATTCCTCCTGCTTTGCCTGCTTGAGGTCCTGTACGTAGGTGTCCAGCCGGTCGAAACTCTCGGTCCAGAACTGCTCGAACCCGCCGACCCACTCATGGACCGGTCGCAGCCCGCGCGCGTCCAGGCCGTACAGGCGCTGCTTGCCCGCCTCGCGGACCCGCACCAGCCCCACCTCCCGGAGCACCCGCAGGTGCTTGGACGCACCCGGCTGGCTCATCCCAAGCTCCCGGGCCACGTCGGTCACCGGCCGCTCACCCGCTCGCAGCAGCGCCAGGATGTCCCGGCGCTGCGGCTCGGCTATCGCGTTGAACGCGTCCGACGTCGTCGCTGCTCGTGCCATGACCCCAATCATATTCCCATATGGGCATACGTCAAGCCGGTGCTTCGTGCTTCACGGCATGATGCCGACGTGGACGTAAGCGGGGACGGTATGAGCGACGGAGTGCTGGGCTGGCGCCGCGGCGGCGGTGTCGGGCTCGGGGACTGGCTGCGTGGCACCGCGCGGCGCTTCGAAGTGGTGGCGGGCGACGCGTACCAGCTCCAGACCGCCGGACCGCGGATCGACGTCGGCGGGGCGGGGAACGGGAATCCGTACCGGCAGGACATCGACAACGCGTACGCCAACTCTCTTACGGAGGTGGCCTCCTGGCTCCAGGGCAACGACGTCGACGCGGTGACCTGCGTGCTGGGCGCGTACGACTCCTGGTCGTTACGGGCCGAGGCGGACCGGCGCCCGGACATCGACTGGATGAAGGTCGTCATGCCGCCCGCCACGGCCTGGCCCCTGCCCGCGCACCCGCGCGACACCCACGAGGCGCACCACCTGCTCACCACCCTCGCCGCGCTGCTCGACCTGGAGCCGCCGGACCCCGACCCCGACCCCGACCCCTCCGTACCGACGCCGTTTCCCCGGCCGGTCACCGTCCAGGGAACGATCGACGCGTCGCGCTACTGGGTCACCGTCGAAGGGGTGGGCGACCAGCGGCTCCATCTGCTGGGCGAGACTCCCCACCTGGTGGGGCGGCTGGCCAACGTCCTGCTCGCACCACGGGAGCCCACCGTGCTGCCGCTGCGCTCGCTCGGTGATCTGGTCCACCTGGGCGAGGCGCTGGCGGTGGACCTCGGGTACGTACGGAGGAGTGATCGCCCCGCCGTACCCGACCCGGATCCGCCCCTCCCGGCCGGCGCCCGCGTCACCGTGTACGAACCGGCGGGCCGGGTACCGGCGTTCAGCGTCGAGGCGGGGGAGCTGCGCGCCGAAGCCGACCACTCGGCGCTCCCGCTGTACGAACGGATCGCACTGCTGCTGTGCCCGCAGCTCTACATACCCGGCGAGGCGGCGGAACTGGCCGGGTGGCTAAGGCAGTTGGAGTCGGGCGTGTTCGGCCGGGCCGGTATCTGGACGGTGAGCGGCGGGCGGGACTGGCGGCCACCACGGCACCGCGGACTCGCCATGGTGGTGCGGGCGTTGAGCGAACAGCACGTCGCCGGCCGGGCGTTCGTGACCCGCGCGTCGGCCGACTCGCTCACGGTGCGCGGCCTGACGCTGCGCGACGAGCCGGTGGAGCTGACGGGGCGGACAAGGCCGCAGGGCAGCACACGCCCCAGCACGCGCCGCGGCACGGACCGCTGAGCGGGCCCGTACGCGGCGGGGCGGGCCCGGTTGCGTACGGTCGTCGCATGCAGAACCCGCCCCCCGCCGACGCCGCCCCCGAACTCTTCACCTGGGAGTTCGCCACCGACCCCTACCCCGCCTACGCCTGGCTGCGCGAGCACGCGCCCGTGCGCCGGACCAGGCTGCCCAGTGGGGTCGACGCGTGGCTCGTGACGCGGTACGCGGATGCCAAGCGCGCCCTCGCCGATCCCCGGCTGTCCAAGAACCCCGTGCACCACGCCGAGCAGGCGCACGCCAAGGGGAAGACGGGGATCCCGGGGGAGCGGGGCGCGGAGTTGATGACGCATCTGCTGAACATCGATCCGCCCGACCACACCCGTCTGCGGCGCCTGGTGTCGCAGGCGTTCACTCCCCGCCGGGTGGCCGAATTCGCGCCGCGCGTGCAGGAGTTGACGGACGGGCTGATCGACGCCTTCGCGGCGAAGGGGGAGGCCGACCTCATCCATGACTTCGCCTTCCCGCTCCCCATCTACGCGATCTGCGATCTGCTCGGCGTCCCGCGCGAGGACCAGGACGACTTCCGCGACTGGGCCGGGATGATGATCCGGCACGGCGGCGGGCCGCGTGGTGGGGTCGCGCGGTCCGTGAAGAAGATGCGCGCCTATCTCGCCGAACTCATCCACCGCAAAAGGGATGATCCCGGCGACGATCTGATCTCCGGTCTGATCCGGGCGAGCGACGACGGCGAGCACCTGACCGAGAACGAGGCCGCCGCGATGGCGTTCATCCTTCTCTTCGCGGGGTTCGAGACGACCGTGAATCTGGTCGGCAACGGGGTCTACGCCCTGCTCCGCAACCCCGATCAGCGCGAACGGCTTCAACGCTCCCTCGCCGAAGGCGAGAGCGGGCTGCTCGCGACCGGCGTCGAGGAACTGCTGCGCTACGACGGGCCGGTGGAGCTGGCCACCTGGCGTTACGCCACCGAGCCCGTCGAACTCGGCGGCCGGAGCGTCGAGGAGGGCGACCCCGTTCTCGTCGTACTCGCCGCCGCCGACCGTGATCCGCAACGGTTCGCCGACCCGGACCGGCTCGACCTGTCGCGGCGTGACAACAAACACCTCGGATACGGCCACGGCATCCACTACTGCCTCGGCGCACCCCTCGCCCGACTGGAGGGACAGACCGCGCTGCGCACCCTTCTGACCCGCCTGCCCGACCTGCGGCTCGCGGTCGATCCGGCCGATTTGCGGTGGCGTGGCGGGCTCATCATGCGTGGACTGCGCACGCTCCCGGTGCGGTTCACAGCGGTGCGTGACTGACGGATCGTCAACACTGTGACTTTCACGTGATCTCCGCTGTATCGACTTGTGACAGACGTTCGAGTACCGCTACGTTCACGACCGTCTCAGCAGTCACGTGTTCGGAGTCCGTGCTCAGGATCCGTATGCGTGATCGCGTGATTCACGTTTCAGCAGTCTCACGGAAGGCAATCGCATGCGCTCCGGGAACGGCCGGCACCGCCGGCCCCGTCAGGCCCCCGCCCTCGTCGTCGCCGCAGGGGTGACAGGCTCGGCGATCGCCATCCCGCTGCTCGGCGCGACCGGCGCCAGCGCCGCCGACTCCGCCACCTGGGACCGGGTCGCCGACTGCGAGAGCGGCGGCATGTGGAGCGCCGACCTCCGCAACGGCTACTACGGCGGACTCCAGATCTCCGAGGAGACCTGGGGCGACTTCGGCGGCCGGACGTACGCCCCCACCGCCGACCAGGCCAGCCGCAGCCAGCAGATAGCCGTCGCCGAGAAGATCCTCGCCGCACAGGGGCCGAGCGCGTGGCCGACCTGCGCGCTGATCGCCGGCCTCACGGCGGACGGCGGCACGGACACCGGTACGGGCAGCGATACGGCTCCGACCACCGAGCCCGAGCCCGAGCCGACCGAGACGGCCGTCCTGCCCCCCGCTCCCGAGACGACGCCCCCCGCCGGGCAGTTCGGCCGGGACTCGGCCTCCGGGACCGAGACGCCCGGCACGCAGGAGCCCAGCACGGAGCCGAGCGAGCCGAGCACGAAGCCGAGCGAGCCGACCACCGAGCCGACCACCGAGGCGGGCGCCGGCCAGGGCAAGCACCGCGGCGAGGCGGCACCCGAGCCGGGCGAGTCGGCCGACGCCTCGGACGGATCGACCGAAGCATCCGAAGGGCCCGAAGGGTCCGAAGGGTCCGAAGCGGGCGAGTCGGACAAGGCGGGCGAGGAGCGCGAAAGTGGCCGTCATGCCTCACGGGGTGACGGTTCGACGCGCGACGGCGACACCGCCGACGGCTCGTACACCGTCCGTTCCGGCGACAACCTGTGGGCCATCGCCGACGAGCACAAGGTGGACGGCGGCTGGCCCGCGCTCTACGAGGCGAACCGCGAGGCCGTGGGCCCTGACGCCGACCTCATCCTGCCGGGCCAGAACCTCGATCTGACCACGAATCAGGGGTAGTTAAGCGGGCTATGTCCGCATCTGCGTAAGTGAGACAAGCGTCTCTTCGCCCCAACTGGCGCGGTCTGCCCGGCAGCTCACCCCGAGCCCTTCCCGACCTGCGTAAACAGAGGTTTCCACGCGGCAGGATGGGCGAATCATCCCGGATGTTCCTTCTTTGAACATCCGGGATGTCTGTGTTTAACGTCTGAACCGCTCGCACCGCGGGCACCGTCGACCGTCACGCCGAATCCTGCCGTCGGTCGGGGGGAGTAGTCGTCGCGTCAAGCGCCGAAGGCAGGAGCGGGGGACCCAAAGGTAAGTGCCGGTCACCACGGCCGGCTCGGGGTGCAGCCGTGTGCAGGGGGACGTGAAGACGTCCCCGGGTCGCACGGCCGGGCAACTCACTTGGCCCGAACCCGACAGCTCACCTCGTAGGCGTCGGTGAGGAGATCTCGCATGCTGTTTTCCAGCAAGTCCGGCAAGGGCAAGCACCGCCGTCCGTCCAAGGCCGTCCGTTACGCCACGCTGGCCGGGGTCACCGGTGCCGCCGTCGCGGCCCCGCTGATCGGCGCCACCTCCGCCTCCGCCGCCACCACCGCCGAGTGGGACGCCGTCGCCCAGTGCGAGTCCGGCGGCAACTGGTCGATCAACACCAACAACGGTTACTTCGGCGGCCTCCAGTTCTCCGCCTCCACCTGGGCCGCGTACGGCGGCACCGCCTTCGCCTCCAGCGCCGACCAGGCGTCGAAGTCCCAGCAGATACAGATCGCCGAGAAGGTCCTCGCGGGCCAGGGCAAGGGCGCCTGGCCGAGCTGTGGCGTCGGCCTGTCCAACGCCGCGAACGACGCCGGCTCCGCCGACGCCGCCCCCGCCCCGCAGCCCGCCGCCCCCAAGGAGCAGCCCGCCCCGCAGGAGCAGCCGGCCGCGCAGCAGTCCGAGCCGCGCGCCGCGCAGGAGCAGCCCGCCTCGCGTAGTGAGACGCGCGGTCCGGTCAAGAAGGGCGACGGCGAGTACAAGGTCAAGGCCGGCGACACCCTCTCCAAGATCGCCGAGGCCGAGAAGGTCGAAGGTGGCTGGAAGAAGCTGTTCGAGCTGAACAAGGACATCGTCGAGGACGCCGACGAGATCTTCCCGGGTCAGCAGCTCCACCTGAGCTGACCCTTCCGCCCCACGGACAGGCCCTGCCCCGGGCCCGGCGCGCCTCACTCCCCCCGGACGCGCCGGACCGGGGCCAGGGCCTGTCGGGGGCCGGGCCCCGTCGCCGTATAGGCCCGTCCGCAGGACATTCGTGGCGCACCGCGCATTCCCGACTCTTTTCGTCCCAGGGGGCGGGCGGCGGCCGACCCTCGACCGGGAGCCGGTTAGGCTCATGCCGCAGGGCCAATGAGGCCACGCACCAACGCGTCACATCCCAGAAGGAGATGCTCGTGCCGTCCATCGACGTCGTCGTAGCCCGGGAAATCCTTGACTCCCGAGGCAACCCAACGGTCGAGGTCGAGGTCGGCCTCGACGACGGCAGCACCGGCCGTGCTGCTGTCCCCTCCGGTGCCTCCACCGGCGCGTTCGAGGCCCTCGAACTCCGCGACGGTGACCAGAACCGCTACCAGGGCAAGGGTGTCGAGAAGGCCGTCCTGGCCGTCATCGAGCAGATCGGCCCGGAGCTCGTCGGCTACGACGCGACCGAGCAGCGCCTGATCGACCAGGCGATGTTCGACCTGGACGCCACGCCCGACAAGTCCTCGCTCGGCGCCAACGCCATCCTCGGTGTCTCGCTGGCCGTGGCGCACGCCGCGTCCGAGGCCTCGGACCTGCCGCTGTTCCGCTACCTCGGCGGCCCGAACGCGCACCTGCTGCCCGTTCCGATGATGAACATCCTCAACGGCGGGTCGCACGCCGACTCCAACGTGGACATCCAGGAGTTCATGATCGCGCCGATCGGCGCCGAGTCGTTCTCCGAAGCCCTGCGCTGGGGCGCCGAGGTCTACCACACGCTGAAGAAGGTCCTGAAGGAGAAGGGGCTCTCCACCGGCCTCGGCGACGAGGGCGGCTTCGCGCCGAACCTGGACTCCAACCGCGCCGCGCTCGACCTGATCCTCGTGGCCGTCAAGGAAGCCGGCTACGTCCCGGGCAAGGACATCGCGCTCGCGCTCGACGTGGCGGCCTCCGAGTTCTACAAGGACGGCTCCTACGAGTTCGAGGGCAAGTCCCGCTCGGCCGCCGAGATGACCGAGTACTACGAGGAGCTTGTCGCCTCGTACCCGCTGGTCTCCATCGAGGACCCGCTGTTCGAGGACGACTGGGCCGGCTGGAAGGTCCTCAACGACAAGCTGGGCACCAAGGTCCAGATCGTCGGCGACGACCTCTTCGTCACCAACCCCGAGCGCCTGGCCCGTGGCATCGAGGAGGGCTCGGCCAACGCCCTGCTCGTCAAGGTCAACCAGATCGGTTCGCTGACCGAGACCCTGGACGCCGTCGAACTGGCGCAGCGCAGCGGCTTCAAGTGCATGATGTCGCACCGCTCCGGCGAGACCGAGGACGTCACGATCGCCGACCTGGCCGTCGCCACCAACTGCGGCCAGATCAAGACCGGCGCCCCGGCCCGCTCCGAGCGCGTCGCCAAGTACAACCAGCTCCTGCGCATCGAGGAGATCCTGGACGACGCGGCCGTGTACGCGGGCCGCAGCGCGTTCCCCCGCTTCAAGGACTGACCGCGGCGACCACCGCGCCCGTCCTACGGCCGTCCCCGGCCACGGTCCCGTACCGTGTCCGGGGACGTACGCGCGTACAGAGGCAGTACGGCGGTTCAGAGGTACGAGGGGTCCGCCGGGCCTCCAGGGAGGCGGGACCATGGCCGCGAACCGGGACCGGTTCTCCACCGCGACCAAGATCAGGATTCTCGGCGAGCAGACCGCCGCCCGCGTCTACCGCTCGCAGACCCGCAGACAGGCCCGCCGCTCCCGGCTCACCGGCCGCGCCGCGTTCCTCGTGCTCGTCGTGTGCTCCCTGATCGTGGCGCTCGCCTACCCGATGCGGCAGTACGTGTCGCAGCGCGGCGACATCGCCGAGCAGGAGCGGCTGACGCAGGAGGCCGGACAGCGGGTCGAGGAGCTGCGCGACGAGAAGGCCCGGCTCCAGGACGACGCGTACATCCAGCGCCTGGCGCGCGAGCATCTGCACTACGTGCTGCCGGGGGAGACCGGCTACATCATGACCGACCCCCGGGCGGCAGACGAGCGCCCCGAGGACAAGGGCGCGACCGACCGGCCCTGGTACTCCAATCTCCTGGACGGCGTCGACAGCGCCGACCGGACGGACCGATAGCCATCAAGCGGATACCCGTCAAGCGGATAGCCGTCAGGCAGACAGCCATCAAGGAAACCGACGCAGGTATGCAAACGCCCCCTCCGCAGACGCCACGCACCGAACCCACCGAGGCGGACGTCGCGGCGTTCCGGCAACAGCTCGGCCGCCCCCCGCGCGGTCTGCGCGCCATCGCGCACCGCTGCCCCTGCGGGCAGCCCGACGTGGTGGAGACCGCCCCGCGGCTGCCGGACGGTACGCCGTTCCCGACGCTCTACTACCTGACCTGCCCGCGCGCGGCCTCGGCCATCGGCACGCTGGAGGCGAACGGTGTCATGAAGGAGATGACCGAACGCCTCGCCACCGACCCGGAGTTGGCCGCCGCGTACCGCAAGGCCCACGAGGACTACCTCGCGCGCCGCGACGCGATCGAGGTGCTGGCGGGCTTCCCGAGCGCGGGCGGTATGCCGGACCGGGTGAAGTGCCTGCACGTGCTGGTCGGCCACTCGCTCGCGGCGGGGCCGGGAGTGAACCCGCTGGGGGACGAGGCGCTGGCGATGCTGCCGGAGTGGTGGCGCAAGGGACCCTGTGTGATCCCGTTCACAAACGACGGCCCCGCTGACGGCCCCGCCGAGGGAGACACCGTATGACCAGGGTCGCGGCGATCGACTGCGGTACGAACTCCATCCGCCTCCTGGTCGCCGACGCCGACCCCGCCACCGGCGAACTCGTCGACCTGGACCGGCGCATGACGATCGTTCGGCTCGGCCAGGACGTCGACCGCACGGGCCGGCTCGCCCCCGAGGCGCTGGAGCGCACCTTCGCCGCCTGCCGGGAGTACGCGGGCGTCATCAAGGAACACGGCGTGGACCGGACCCGTTTCGTGGCCACCTCCGCCTCCCGCGACGCCGAGAACCGCGACGAGTTCGTACGCGGCGTCCTCGGCATCCTCGGTGTCGAACCTGAAGTGATCACCGGCGACCAGGAGGCGGAGTTCTCCTTCACCGGCGCCACCAAGGAGCTGACCGGCCGTACCGACCTGGCGAAGCCGTATCTGGTGGTGGACATCGGCGGCGGCTCGACGGAGTTCGTGGTCGGCGAGGACCGGGTCACGGCCGCGCGGTCGGTCGACATCGGCTGCGTACGGCTGACCGAGCGGCACCGCCCGAGCAGCCCGGCGACCCCCGGCGAGATCGCCGCCGTACGCGCGGACATCGACGCCGCCCTCGACGCGGTCGAGGAGACCGTCCCGCTGGGTGAGGCCCGTACGCTCGTCGGTCTCGCCGGGTCCGTGACCACGGTCGCGGCGATCGCGCTCGGCCTGAGTGAGTACGACTCCGCCGCGATCCACCACTCACGGATCTCCTTCGAGCGGGTCGAGGAGATCACCGGCATGCTGCTGGCGGCCACGCACGACGAGCGGGCGGCGATCCCCGTGATGCATCCGGGGCGGGTCGACGTGATCGGGGCGGGTGCGCTGATCCTGCTGGCGATCATGGAGCGGACCGGTGCGCGGGAGGTCGTGGTCAGCGAACACGACATTCTTGACGGGATCGGGTGGGCGGCGGCGGAGCAGGCGGAAGCGGCGCGGTAGGGCCACCGCGTCCTCAGCGGACGACGTCGAAGATCTGCTTCTGCAAGCCGTTGCTGTAGACCTCGTGCTCGACGAGCCTCAGCTTCTGGGTGTCCTTGTCGGAGGTGCTGAACAGGCGCTTGCCGGCGCCGAGCAGCAGCGGGAACACGAGCAGGTGGTAGCGGTCGACGAGGCCGGCGTCCGACAGGCTGTGGTTCAGCGAGGCGCTGGCGTGGACGACTATCGGGCCGCCCTCGGTCTCCTTCAGAGCGGCGACGTCGTCCAGGGAGCGCAGGATGGTGGTCTCGCCCCAGTTGGAGACGAGCCTGTCTTCGGTGAGGGTGGTGGAGACGACGTACTTCGGCATCGTCTTGTACTCCGCGAACTCCTCCATGCCCGGCCACACCGGGCTGAACGCCTCGTAGCTGGTGCGGCCCAGCAGGATCGCGGTGGCCTCCTGCTGCTCCCGCCCCTTGATCTCGAACGCCTCGGGGACGAAGTCGATCTCCTTGAAGGACCATCCGGAGTTCCGGTAGCCGGGCTCGCCACCCGGGCTGTCGACAACGCCGTCGAGCGAGATGAAGACCGTGCTGATCAGTGTGCGCATGATGGGTGTTTCCTCTGCGTTCAGGATGATGTGTGTGTGGCTGGTCAGGAAGCGCGTACGTAGCGCCTGTGGCGCCCGTGGCGTCAGGAGTGTTCGGCGAAGAGGCCGGTCAGCCACTGCTGCCAGGCGGCCTCGGCCCCGTCCGTGTCCGGCCCGAACAGGTGGTGGAACATCAGCGCGATGCCGGAGCCGTGGTGGAAGGTGTAGAGCCCGTCGGCGGTACGGACCCCGATGCGTTCGTCGTCCGCCCACACCACCTCGCCGTCCAGCGGCGGCAGACCGGCCGGCCCGGCCTGCGCCCGGTCGCCCACGGTGACCGGTGCCGAGAGGGACAGCCCGTGGGTGAGTACCGACCGCAGCTCGCGCTGCGGCTTTCCCGGCGACGGCGCCATGGCGAAGACGGGGACCCCGACGCGTCCGGGGAAGTGGGCCAGATACTCGCGGAGCGTGTGGAGGTGGAAGGGCCAGCCGCTGCGCAGGGCGTCGTACTCGTCCTGCCAGTCGTCGCCGAGCAGACCGCTGTGGACGACGCGCAGTACGGTGCTGCCGCGGCCTCGTCCTTCGATCAGATACTCGATGGCCATGAACCGGCCGTCGTCGTCCGCGGCGGTCCGGGTGGTGAGGCGTTTGCCGGGCTCGTACGCGGCGATCACCGCCTCCTCGCGGTGGCCGCCGGTGTCCATGGCGGCGACGCCGCCCTCGCGCGCCTCCACCTCGTTGCGGCCCATGAACCAGGAGTCGATTCCAGGTCCTGTCGCGATCGCTTCCCAGACCTGTTCCGGACTCGCCGGCAGGGTCGTCTCCAGCTCGATCTCGAACGGGTGCGTCATGATGCGTTTCCCTGTCCTTCTTCGGGTTCGTCGGTGTGTGCCGGTGCGTCTTCCCGCGGCGGGCCGGCCGTGTCTCCGGAGGCACCGGGCCGCGCGTCGGGGATCTGGTGCAGCCCGACGACCACCCGGTGAGTGCGGCCCCCGGTGGCGGACTCGTCGTGGTAGCGGCTGACCAACGCCGCCACGGTCTGGGCCAGTTGGTCGGCGAACGCGGTCCGGTCGGCGGCGGAGGCGAACCGCACCTCCGCGTCGAGCCCGAAGCTGGCGACGCGCTTACGGGCCCGGGAGGCCCCGGTCAGCAAGGCCCCGACCTCCTGCACCAGCCGGGCCCCCAGGGACAGCAACCAGGTGGCGGAGAGCTGGTCCGGGGACCGGGCGGGGTCCGGGCTGACGGCGGCCAGCGCGGTCGGGGAGATCACATAGGAGGCGGCGGTGGCGCGGTACACGCGCTCGGTGACGTTGCCCTTGCGGCGCTCCTCGGCGAGTTCGACCAGCCCGTGCCGTTCCAGCTCCTTCAGGTGGTAGTTCACCTTCTGCCGGGGCAGTCCCAGGCGGCCGGCCAGCATGGCGGCCGAGCCGGGCTCGACCACGGCGGCGAGGATCCGGGACCGGATCGGGTCCAGGGACGCCTCGGCGGCGGCGGGTTCTTCGATGACAGCGACGTCCAGCACCACTTCACCTCTCGATCGAAAAACGAAACTCGTCCAGACAGTAAATGCCGTCGGCGGGGGCGCTCACGTAGCGGTGAACCGGCGCCACGGTGGGGCCACGGTGGGACGGCCCCGGCGGCTATCGCAGGCGGGAGCGGAGCCCCGGGACGACGGCGGCGGCGACCGCGATGTGGGTGACCATCAGCGCCACCCGCGTGGCGACGTCGACATCGGGAGTCAGGGCGTCGGGGACAAGAGACACCGCCACGAGCGCGACGGCGGTCCGGACGAACACCTGGGCCGGCCGATCCGACCACCGCCGGAAGGCGGCTGCCAGCACGATGCCCACGACCGAGAACACGAACGCGAGCTGCGTGAAGCCCAGCAGCGGAATCCGGGCGCCGGCGATCTCCAGCGACACGCCGAGGGCATCGGCCGCGCCGGCGACCACCGTCGCGGCGACGGCGCCTCCCGTGGCGAATCCGAGGCCCGGCAGCCACAGGGCGCGACGGCTGGTCGTGGTCGGGGCCGGAGTCGTGGTCGGCCCGGCGGCGGTGGTGATCGAGATGGATGCGGACACGTCGGTCTCCTCGGGGTGGGTCGGGGCGGGTCGGGAACAACCTCAGCATCCATCCGACAATAAAATCTGTCAAGACAAGAAAAGTTGTCGGTTGCGTCGACGGGCCCCTGAGGGGAGTTCCGCGGCGCCGTGGACCCTGTCGTCCGACCCTCGCTCCGACGTCGCTCCGACCCTCGCTCCAGCCCTCGATCAGGCTCCTGCGGCGGGCCTCGCGAAAAGGTTCGTGAATTACTTCACAAGGAATTCGGTTCTCTTGGGTGCCACTGCCCCGTCGAGGGGGTCGGTGCGAGCCTCGGGGGTCGTTCCGCCCCTGTGCCGGGGGGTTCCGGGCGTGTTACGGGAGCGTGAATCCGGTCGGGCGGTTCGGCCCCGGGTGAGGGTGGAGGGCCAGCTCACGAGGGGTGCGGAAGGTGCCGCGACGCCGCCCGGTTCCGCTGCCGGACCATGATGTCGATCATGGGGGCCGCGCAGTGTAGCAGAGGTATGGGGGGTGCTTGTGAAGGGGCTCACGAGCACCCCCTCAGGAGCAGGTGGATACTCGATGGCATGAGCACCACGGAGCGTCCCAGGATCCTTGTTGTAGGCGGAGGGTACGTAGGCCTGTACGCGGCTCGTCGCATTCTGAAGAAGATGCGCTACGGGGAGGCGACGGTCACTGTTGTCGACCCCCGCTCGTACATGACGTACCAGCCCTTCCTCCCCGAAGCCGCCGCCGGAAACATCTCGCCCCGGCACGTCGTCGTACCGCTGCGACGCGTGCTGCCCAAGGCCGAGGTGCTCACCGGCCGGGTCACGACCATCGACCAGGACCGCAAGGTCGCCACCGTCTCCCCGCTCGTCGGTGAGGCCTACGAGCTGCCCTTCGACCACCTGATCGTCGCGCTCGGCGCCGTCTCCCGTACCTTCCCGATCCCCGGCCTCGCCGAGCAGGGCATCGGTATGAAGGGCATCGAGGAGGCCATCGGCCTGCGGAACCATGTGCTCGAACAGCTCGACAAGGCCGACTCGACCACCGACGAGGAGGTCCGCCGCAAGGCGTTGACCTTCGTCTTCGTCGGCGGTGGCTTCGCGGGCGCGGAGACCGTCGGCGAGGTCGAGGACCTGGCGCGCGACGCCGCGAAGTACTACACGAGCGTCAAGCGCGAGGACATGCGCTTCCTGCTGGTCGACGTCGCCGACAAGATCCTTCCCGAAGTCGGCCCGAAGCTGGGCAGTTGGGGCAAGGAACACCTGGAGAGCCGCGGCGTCGAGGTCTACCTCAAGACCGGCATGGAGTCCTGCGTCGACGGCCGGGTGGTGCTGGGCAACGGCCTCGAGGTCGACTCCCACACGATCGTGTGGACCGCGGGCGTCAAGCCCAACCCGGCGCTCGCCCGCTACGGTCTGCCGCTCGGCCCGCGCGGTCACGTCGACACCGACGCCAAGCTTCAGGTGCGGGGCACCGACTACATCTGGGCCGCCGGCGACAACGCCCAGGTCCCGGACATCGCCGCCCGCAAGGCCGGTGTCGAGAACGCCTGGTGCCCGCCGAACGCCCAGCACGCGCTGCGCCAGTCGAAGGTCCTCGGCGACAACGTGATCTCCAGCCTGCGGGGCTTCCCGCAGAAGGAGTACAGCCACGCCAACAAGGGCGCGGTCGCGGGGCTCGGCATGCACAAGGGCGTCGCGATGATCGTCGTCGGCAAGATGAAGATCAAGTTCCGTGGCCGGCTGGCCTGGTACATGCACCGTGGCTACCACGGCATGGCGATGCCGACCTGGAACCGTAAGATCCGCGTCTTCGCCGACTGGACGCTCTCGGCGTTCCTCAAGCGCGAGGTCGTCTCGCTCGGCGCGATGGAGACACCGCGCGAGGAGTTCTACGAGGCGGCCAAGCCCACGCCGCCCCGTCAGGTCGCGGTCGTGCCGCAGCCGTCGTCCGGCTCGTCGTCCGGCTCGTCGTCCGGCGCGGAGTCCGGCTCGGAGCCCGTCAAGGCCGAGGCCGGTACCGCGGTCAAGGCTTCCTGACCGCGCGCCCGAGGCGCGTAGCGCTCGTACCGACCCGAAAGGGCCGCCCGCCATCCGTGGTGCGGGCGGCCCTTTCGCGTGCGCCCGGCATCGAAGATGGGTACGACGTATCGGGTAAGGGTGCGCATCGGTAGAAGTCGGTATAAATTACATGGCCCGTGCAGCTATTTTTGCCCACCTATTGCGCGCCGTCGGGACTGCAACACCCCGTCAGCGGTGTTTACGTGTGTGTTCAGCATTTCTGGGACCACCATCACGGAGGTGTGCGCCATGGCCGACGCCGCACTGCGGCTGACCACTCTCGCCGAGGAACTGCTGGGAGCCCCGCTTCCCGTACGTATCCGCGCCTGGGACGGCAGCGAGTCGGGCCCGCCGGGCGCGCCGACACTCGTCTTCCGGCACCGCAGGGCCCTGCGCCGTCTGCTGTGGAAGCCGGGCGAGTTGGGACTGGCGCGCGGCTGGGTGGCGGGCGAGATCGATATCGACGGTGATCTGTACGCGGCTCTCGGGCTGATCGCCGGACTCGTCTGGGAGCGCGGAGCCGATGCCAAGGACGTGGTGCACCCGCTGCGCGACCCGCGCATGCGCGCCGCGGCCAAGGGCCTCGTGGGGATCGTCGGCCCCTGGCCGCCGCCCCCGCCGCCCCCCGAGGAGGTACGGCGCCGAAGCGGCGCGCTGCACACCAAGCACCGGGACAGGGCCGCGATCAGCCACCACTACGACGTGGGCAACGACTTCTACGAGATGGTCCTCGGACCGTCCATGGTCTACTCGTGCGCCTACTTCGCGGAGCCCGGCGCCACGCTGGAGGACGCGCAGCGCGACAAGCTCGACCTCGTCTGCCGCAAGCTCGGGCTGACGGAGGGCCAGCGGCTGCTCGACGTCGGCTGCGGCTGGGGCTCCATGGCCATCCACGCGGCGCGTGAGTACGGCGCACAGGTCACCGGCGTCACGCTCTCCCGCGAACAGGCGGCGTACGCGCGCAAGCGCATCGCCGAGGAGGGCCTGACCGACCGGATCGAGATCCGGGTTCAGGACTACCGGGACGTCAAGGACGGCCCGTACGACGCCATTTCGTCCATCGGCATGGCCGAACACGTCGGCTCGGTCCGCTACCGCGAATACGCCGACGACCTCTTCGCGCTCCTCAAGCCGGGCGGCCGGCTGCTCAACCACCAGATCGCGCGCCGCCCCGAGAAGGACGAATCCCAGTACCACATCGACGACTTCATCGACGCGTACGTCTTCCCCGACGGCGAACTGGCCCCGCTCGGCCGCACCGTCGGCACGCTGGAGGAGGCGGGCTTCGAGGTCAGGGACGTCGAAGCCCTGCGCGAGCACTACGCGCTGACGCTCCGTCACTGGGTACGGAATCTGGAGCGGCACTGGCCCCGGGCGGTGCGCGCCACCTCGCCGGGCCGCGCCCGCGTGTGGCGCCTCTACATGGCCGCGTCGGCGCTGTCGTTCGAGCACAACAGGATCGGCGTCAACCAGATCCTGGCGGTCCGGTCCCAGGAGTCGGGCGGCTCGGCGATCCCGCTGCGCTCACGAATCTGGAACTGACACGAGTCAGTCTGTCAGGGCGGCTCGTGGGGCCAGGGCGCGCCTACAGGCGCCCACGGGCGCCCACGCACGAGCGCCGTACGGGCCGCTGCACAGGCAGCCCGTACGGCGCTCGCGGACAGAACCCTCACCAGGCCCTCACCAGGGCCTCGCCAGGGCCCTCGCTCACTCCGTCTTGATCGCCGTCAGCATGTTCAGCTTCGCCGCGCTGCGCGCCGGCCAGAGCGCGGCCAGCACGCCCACCAGCCCCGCGAGCACCAGGAAGATCCCGATCCGCTCCCACGGCAGGACCAGTACGTAGCCGGGGATCGACCCGCGGATCGTCTCGCCGATCGCCCAGGCCAGGAACGTACCGAGCCCGACACCGACCACCGCGCCGAAGACCGAGATCACCACGGCCTCGAGCCGGATCATGCGCTTGACCTTGCGGCGGTCCAGGCCGATCGCCCGCAGCATGCCGATCTCCTGCTGGCGCTCGAAGACGGACATCGCCAGGGTGTTGACGACCCCGAGCACCGCGATGATCAGGGCCATCGCCAGCAGCCCGTACATGATGTTCAGCGCGGTGTTGATCATGCCGCCGAACATGTTCCTGATGTCCTGCTGGTCGTTGACGCTGATCGCGGGGTTGTCGCCCAGCGCGTCCACCAGGGCCAGTTCGTTGGCCTCGGTCGGGCCGCCGTCCATCGACACGTACACCTCGGGGGTGTGCGGCTTCGTCTCGTGCGGACCCACCAGGTCGGTCGAGATCAGGACCGGCGAGACGAACTCGTTGGGCTCGTACGTGGCGCCGATCTTCAACCGCGCCGTCTTGTCGTCCTGGTACTTCACCGACACGCTGTCGCCGGTTTTCAGGCCCCTGGACTTGGCGGTGTCCGACGCCATCGCGATCGCGTCACCCTCCAGCGAGTCCAGCGAACCGCTCTCGGTCTTCAGCGCGAGGAGCCGCTGGATGTCTCCGGGGGTCACGCCCGAGGCGGAGGTGTCCTCGCCCTTGATCTCCAGATACGACGCCCGCTGCGGCGAGACCGCCTTGACGCCCGGCGCCTTCTCCAGCGCCGTGACCGCCGATTCGTCGAGACCGTGGCCGCTGGCCATCGTGACCATGTAGTCGGCCTTGATGTTGTCCGTGGTCATCTTGTCGATGGCCTGGCCGAGCGTGACACCGATGACGGTCAGACCGGTGACCAGCGTGAGGCCGATCGCCAGCGCGGACGCGGTGGCACCCGTACGGCGCGGGTTGCGCACCGCGTTCTGCCCGGCCAGCTTGCCGGCGACGCCGTACACAGTGTTCAGCAGCGGCTGTACGAGCGCGATCACCGGGCGCGACAGCAGCGGGATCAGCACGATGATGCCGACGAGCGACAGGAAGGCACCGCCGCCGATCAAGAGCTTGCCGTCCTTGCCGACCGCGGCGCCTCCGATGATGGCCGCGGCGCCCAGGAGGGTGAGCACGGCGCCGATGGAGTTGCGTACGACGAGCGACTTCGTGGTGGCCACGGCGTGCACGCTGCTCATGGCGGCGACCGGCGGGATCTTCGCGGCCCGGCGGGCGGGCAGCCAGGCGGCGATCAGGGTGATCACCACACCGACGCCGAAGGCGGCGGCGACGGCGACCGGTGTGATCACCAGCGGGCCGGCGGGCACCTTCGCGCCGAACGAGCCCATGGCGGCGCGCAGTCCGGTGGCCAGACCGATGCCGAGCACGAAGCCGATGGCGGACGCGAACACGCCCACGACCAGCGCCTCGGCCATCACCGAGCGCTTGACCTGGCGGCGCGAGGCGCCGACGGCGCGCAGCAGCGCCAGCTCCTTGGTGCGCTGGGCGACGAGCATGGTGAAGGTGTTGGAGATCAGGAAGATGCCGACGAAGAGCGCGACGGCCGCGAAGGCGAGCAGCATCTGGTTGATACCGCTGAGTTCCCTCTCGATGTCCTGCGCCTGTTCGTCGGCGAGCTGCGCGCCGGTCTGGGCCTCGGCGTCCTTGGGCAGCAGCGGCACGACCGCGTCGAGGATCTTCGTGTCGGAGGCGCCGGGGGCCGCCGTGATGGTGGCGTTCTGGAAGAAGCCCGGCTCCAGATAGAGATTCTGGGCGACCGCCGTCTCGAAGAGCACCAGACTGCCGCCCGCGTTGACCGCGCCGTCCTCGGTGGTGAAGACACCGGAGAGGGTGTACTCCTTCACCGGCCCGTTGGTGGAGACGCGCACGGTCTCGCCGACCTCGTACTTACCTCGGGACGCGGTGGACTTGTCGAGTGCGATCTCGCCGGCCTTCGTGGGCCCGGCGCCCTGGGTGAAGTCGTAGGCGGCGTCCTTGCCGTCCTCGCCGGGGGAGAAGTTGGTGCCGGAGTTGGACCAGCCGTTGCCGATGAGCTTGCCGTCCGGGTCGGCCACGCCGGCGAAGCCCTCGACCCGGCCGGTGACCGTGTCCACGCCGTCGACGGCGCCGATCTTGTCGAGGGTCGCCGGGCTGAGTCCGGGCTCCGGCTTCTTCCCGTCGGCCGCCGCCTCGTCGGAGGCGTAGGTGGAGACGGCGACGGAGACGTCCTTGTAGCTCTTGGCCGACTGTTTGTTGAAGGCGTTGCCGAGGGTGTCGGTGAAGACCAGCGTGCCGGAGACGAAGGCCACGCCGAGCATCACGGCGAGCACGGTCATCAACAGCCGGGCCTTGTGCGCGAGCACAGTACGCAGGGCGGTACGGAACATGGTGGGAGTCCAGGTGAAGTGGGCAGGGCGAACGGACGGCGGAGCCGCGGGAGGGCAGGGCGGATCGCCGGGGCGTGGGGCGTGAGGCGTCGGGCGTGGGGCGTCGGGCGTCAGGGGGCCGGAGGCGTCAGGGGGCCGGAGGTGTCAGGGGTGCCGGAATTACGGGAGGTGCCGGAGGTGCCGGGTGTCCGGCGTCAGCTCGTACGGCCCTTGGCGTCGAACGCTTTCATCCGGTCGAGCACACCGTCGGCGCTGGGGTTCTGCATCTCGTCCACGATCCGGCCGTCGGCGAGGAAGATCACCCGGTCCGCGTAGGAGGCGGCCACCGGGTCGTGCGTGACCATGACGACGGTCTGGCCCAGCTCCCGTACGGAGTTGCGCATGAAGCCCAGGACTTCGGCTCCGGCCCGTGAGTCCAGATTGCCGGTCGGCTCGTCGCCGAAGATGATCTCGGGCCGGGAGGCCAGCGCGCGGGCGACGGCCACGCGCTGCTGCTGACCGCCGGAGAGCGCGGTGGGACGGTGGTGGAGCCGGTCCTTGAGACCGATCATCGTGATCACGTTGTCCAGCCACTGCTTGTCGGGCTTACGACCCGCGATGTCCATGGGGAGCGTGATGTTCTCCAGGGCCGTCAGCGTCGGCAGCAGGTTGAACGCCTGGAAGATGAAGCCGATCTTGTCCCGGCGGAGCTGGGTGAGCTGCTTGTCCTTGAGCGTGCCCAACTCGGTGTCGCCGATGCGTACCGAGCCGCTGCTGAAGCTGTCGAGGCCGGCCACGCAGTGCATCAGGGTCGACTTGCCGGACCCCGAGGGACCCATGATCGCGGTGAACTGCCCCTGCCGGAAGTCGACGGTGACCTGGTCGAGGGCGACGACCTGCGTCTCACCCTGCCCGTAGACCTTGGACAGGGCGGAGGCGTGGGCCGCCACGGCGCTGGCGCGGAGGAGAGGCATGGTCGTCACGGGTGGGGCTCCTGTCAGGGGGCGTGTGGTGGATTGACTTCATCCTCTCCGCCGTCCGGCGGGGAGTCGTCACCCCGCATGCCCGTTCCTTTGGCCCTCTCGGGTCGGACCGGCAGGCCGCCCCGTCCTCCTCCGGTATGACGTCGACCCTTACTCCCGTCATCACTCCTGTCGTCAACCGCCGTCGTACTTCCGTCGTCGTCCTTCCGTCGTCACCGTCGTCGTCCTTCTGTCGCCACCGCCGTCATCCGATCGCCGTCTTGTCACACGAACGACGGGTGTGCGCAATCCGTGTGCGGGGAGTGGCGAATAGTAGACAGAGAGCGGCGAGTTTCCGTCATATCCCGAGGGTCGTATCAAGACCTTCGTCCTGCTTCCGGCATGTGCCGATGGCCAGTTACCAGGGCTGACACTCCCTCAGGTGCCAATAAAATCAGACAGGATCGACTGAGTACTCGGCCGTCCGAGGGGTCCTCCCGGATAGGCTCGTGAGCCAACGCGGAGCCGCGTACGCCCGGATGGTGGAATGCAGACACGGCGAGCTTAAACCTCGCTGCCCCAATTGGGGCGTACCGGTTCAAGTCCGGTTCCGGGCACACTCTCTGTACGTGTGCTGACCTGCGAAGATCGCTTTTTACCCGGTTTTTTGCCTCTGGGGCACAGTGCTGCCGAAACGTGCCTGCGGATCGGCTCGATGGGCCAACTCGGTTGAAGAGTAAAGCTCTTGACGAATAGTCAGCTACGGAAAGCGACTAACCCGCAGCTCAACCCCTTGATCATCTTGTCGAGTGCGCGTCAATCTGCCGATTTCCCGGTCTCCGGTCCGACGCCGCCGGAGCCCCCTTCCAGGGCCCTCGGAGACCCGCGGAAGCGCCACCGGCCGACGCCCCGGCGGGACCGGGGCCGGAACTCGTCGTATCGCCGGGCATGCTGACGCGTGGCCGGCCGCCCCTCCGGGCAACGGGGGCCGAACGCTCGGGGTCCCCGTCGACAAGTACGGGGTGTGGCCGCGACCGCGCTGCCACAGGAGGGGACTCTATGGAACCGGACGGCGACGAACTGCTGTCGCGCTCGGCGCGTGACCCCGTGGCCTTCGAGCCGCTGGTCGAGCACCATGCCCATGCCCTGCACAGCTATTTGGCCCGCCGGGCGCCCGCCGTCGCGGACGACCTGTTGGCGGAGGTCTGGCTCCAGGCGTACACGAGCCGCACCTCTTTCGACGCCACCCGTGGCACGGCTCGCACCTGGCTCTTCGGAGTGGCCAGGAACGTGTTGGCCGCGCACTGGCGGCGCGTTCCGCCGGAACGGCCGGCGACGGCCGGTGGCGACGGCCACGCCGTCACCGATCCGTGGCAGGCGGTGGACGAACGGCTGGATGCCGCCGCGGTCGCACCCGCGATACGCCGCACGCTGGACGAACTCCCGCACGCGGAGCGCGAATTGCTGCTCCTCGTCGCCTGGGAACAGCTCACCCCGACCGAGGCGGCGGCCGTGATCGGCATCCCCGCCGGCACCGCCCGGTCCCGACTGCACCGCGCCCGCGCACGTCTGCGCGAGGCGCTTGAACCGGCCACCGCGCTTTCCCGGACAGGAGACCTCGCATGACCATGACCACTGACGGCGACGGACCCGATCTCGAACCTGACTTCCTGGACTTCGCCGGTGCCGAGGCGCTGCGCGAGGCCGGACAGGTGGGGCCGGCGGGCGCGGCGGCTGTCGACGCCGCTCACAGGGCCGTACGGAAGGCCGTGGCTCAGGATATGGGCTGGGACGTGTCCCGGGACGGGTCTCATGGCGTGGCCGTTACGGCCGTTACGACCGTTCGGCGTGGCCGGCGCAGGCGCCGCTTCATGGTGTCGGCGGTCGCGGTGGCCGCGGTGGTCGCCGGGATGCTCGTCCTGCCGGTGGCCGAGATGGGCGGCACGCCGCCATCCTCCAGCGCGAACGCGGCGACCTTCCTGCGGGACGTCGCGGTCGTGGCGGGCGAGAAGCCCGCTCCCCAGGCCCGGTACTGGAAGGTGCACAGCCGCGACACCTATCGCTCGGGGGCGATTGGGGAGGGCACGACCTGGTACAGCCGCAACTCCATCACTCGGTCCAAGACTGAGGACGGGGAAGCCTGCCAGGGCGACCACTGCGTCGTCGACGAACAGTTGGGCAAGCAGACCTTCTGGGAGGTGGGGCCGCAGCGGATCACCTGGGATCAACTGGCTGAACTGCCCACCGACCCAAGGAAACTGAAAGCCACGCTCCTGCGCGGTTCCACCGACGGCGACCGCGAGATCTACAACGGCATCGTGAACCTTCTCGCCACCGCACCGACGGGCCCGGACGTGCGCGCGGCCCTCTTCGAGGTCCTCGCGGGCATGCGGGGCGTAGAACTCATCGGACCGGTCAAGGACAGCGAGGGACGGCAGGGCACCGCTGTGAAGTGGCGGCACCCGTCCGCGGACCACATCCTCGTCGTGGATCCGGCCAGCAGCACCGTGCTGGAGCACACGCAGAAGGACACCCTGGCGGGCGCGCCACTGACATCGACCTTCCTGTCGACAGGCCCCACGCCGGAAATCGGCTGGCAGGACAGCGAATCCGGGTGACAACTGGGCGGCGCCGGCCGTCCTGCCCACCGGGCCCCGCCCACGGGTGGTCACGGGGCCCGGTGGGAGTCTCGTCACAATCGAGGAAAGATCCTCCTGGGGCACTAGGGTGTTCCCTTTGCTCCCGCATTACTCTTGTGCCAAGGCCGCGCAGGGTGGCCGCCATGGAGGAGTGAGATGAGGAGCAGCAACCCGGTCTTCTCGCGACGGGGCTTCAGTCGCGACAACGGCCAAGCGGGTTTCAACGCGGCGCCGCAGGCCGGGGGCCCCGCCGTAGGAACCGCGCAGAACCCGTACGCGCAGAACCCGTACGCGACCAATCCGTACGCCACGAACCCCTACGCTCCGCAGACCGACGGTCAGTACGGCGGCGCCGGCCCGCAGGCGCCCGCCCGCGCCGGGGTCATGACGATCGACGACGTCGTGACGCGCACCGCGTCGACGCTCGGCACAGTCGTCCTCACCGCCGTCCTCGCCTGGGTCCTGCTCCCGGTCGACCAGGACAACCTCGGCAAGTCGTACGGCATCGCCATCGGCGCGGCCGTGGTGGCCCTGGTCCTGGCGCTCGTCCAGTCGTTCAAGCGCAAGCCGGTCCCGGCGCTGATCCTGGGCTACGCCGCGTTCGAGGGCGTCTTCCTCGGCGTGATCAGCAGCGCGGTCAGCACCTACCTCTCGCCGGGCGTGGTCGTCCAGGCGGTGATGGGCACGATGGCGGTCTTCGCCGGTGTGCTGATCGCCTACAAGATGCGCTGGATCCGCGTCACACGCCGTTTCTACGGCTTCGTGATGGCCGCCGCGATGGGCTTCGTGCTCCTCATGGTCGCCAACCTGCTGTTCAGCGTCTTCGGCGGCGGTGACGGCCTCGGCTTCCGCAGCGGCGGCCTCGGCATCCTCTTCGGTGTCATCGGCATCATCCTCGGCGCGTGCTTCCTGGCCCTCGACTTCAAGCAGGTCGAGGACGGCGTCACGTACGGCGCGCCGCGCGAGGAGTCCTGGATGGCGGCCTTCGGCCTCACCATGACGTTGGTCTGGATCTACCTGGAGATGCTGCGTCTCTTCTCGATCCTGAGCGGTAACGACTAACCGCGGGGTGACCGCGAAGGGGGGCCACGGGCAGCAGCCCGTGGCCCCCCTTCGGCGTATCGGCCCGGTCAGGTCGGAGTCAGGTCAGTCAGGTCAGTCAGGTCAGTCAGGTCAGGGTCAGCCGAGGCGGCGTGCCGCGCGCCTCAGGTCGTGCTCGTGGATGATCGCCTTCGCGTGCCCGTACGCCAGGTCGTGCTCGCCGCGGAGCCAGGCGACCTTCTCGTCGAAGCGGAAGAGGGCGGGACCTTCGTCGACCGTGCGGAGCCAGTCGGAGATCTCGCGACCGGTGCAGTGCGGGATACGGGACAGCAGGTTGCGATGGGTCTCTTCGGAGAAAACAAGGGACATCGGCGCCTCCGGACGCTGCTTCACGTACTGGTCCTTCACGTCACCGTGCCTGAGCGTTCGCCCGTTGGCAACAGTTCGGCAAGATCCACAGGACCGGCCCCGGGGCGCGTAGGGTCGCGGCGTGCTTGATACGACGCGCCTCACCGCCGCCGTGGACCGATTCGCCGACCGGCTGCGGGCAGCCCCGCAGAGCAGGTTGCAGCGCGGGGCCGCGGCCGAAGGGCTGGCTCTGGCCAGGGAATTGTCCGTACGCGCCCAGCGCCTGGACGCGCCGGACGACGGTGTGCGCCGGCCGCCGAGGATCATGCCGGATGCCGGTGTCTTCGTCGTCGCCGATCAACTCACCGTCGCGGCGGGCGACTTGGCCGAGGCACTGAGAACGGCCCCATCCGTGGCAGAACTGGACGAGGCCGTAAGGGCGGTGGAGCGGGCGGTCGCTAGAGCGAGGCTATGACCCGGTCGGCGAGGATGTAGATGTGGTCGTCGGCGGCGCCGTCACCCGTCGCACTCACGTTCCCGGCGCCTGCGGGGTTTTCCGCGTCGCCGGTCGTCTCGCCGGTCGTCTCGTCGTCCGCGCCGGCGGTCACGCCGTTCGCGCCGCACGAGAACGTGAGGGCGTACGCCCCCGAGATTCCGGAGCCGCCCAACAGGAACGGCGTACCACCGGCGCGCAGCGCGCCCGCGAGGCGTTCGGCCGTCTCGCGGTGGCCCGGGGTCATGCAGAGCGTCGTACCGTCCGTGAAGACGTACACGTCCAGCGTGCCCAGCGGGCCGGGGCGGACGTCGGCGAGCGCGGTACGGGCGTCGGCCAGCTCCTCGAGCCGCGCGACCGTGCGCTCGTGGTCGGTGACGACCGGGGTACGGACCGGGACGAAGTCCGGGTGCGAGGGGTGCCGGCGGCGGGCGGCGGCCAGCTCCGCGGAGTCCTCGGCGAAGTCGCCGATCTCGGTGACCTCACTGACCTCACTGACCTCGCTCAGCTCGGGCAGTCCGTCGTAGTCCCCGAGGTCATCCAGGTCCTCGTAGTCCCCGAGGCCGGCGCTCTCGGCGTGGCCGTCGAGGTCGGCGCGGTCGGGGTGCTCCCGCAGCTCGGCGAGTTCCGCCAGCTCCGCGAGGTCGTCGTAGTCGTCGTCCGTGACCCGGCGGGCCCGGTCGGCGCGGTCGAGCGCGTCGAGGTCCAGCGACTCCAGGCCCACGAAATCGGCCTGGCGCGGCACGTAGAACGGGCCGTCCTCCGTGCCGGGTCCGGCGAGGCCGCCCAGCAGGGACGGTGCGTCGGTGGCGTCGCGGGCCTCCTGCGCGGCCCAGAAGGCACGCGCCTCGGCCAGCTCCCGCTCGCGCTCCTCGGCCAGGGCCTCGGCGACCGCCAGCCGTATGTCCTCGGTGGACGTGGCGACGGCCGCGCCCGATTCGCCGGAGCAGCGTGCCTGCGGTACGGCGGCGTGGCCGCCCGGATTCGCCAGGGACAGTTCGCCGCGCAGGGCTGTGACCTCTCGCCGCAGGCCATGAGCGGCGTGCAGGGCGGCGACGCCCACGGCCGTGGCGGTGGCCGTGGTGAGCAGCAGGGCAATAGACATGGCGCTCACTGACTTACTCCCGGTCTTCAATGGTCCCCCGACTTCCTACATCAGCTTGTCGTGGGGGCGCGCACGTCGGCAGTGCATTACGTCATGAATTGGACAGGTCTTTCGGCCTTAGGCTGAGCCCCATTACAGCCGTGACCAGCGTAAATGGGTCTCCCCCAGGAGGTAGGTCACATCCTGGGGGAGATTGAGTCACGACTGGGGATCGACGGGGTTCGGCGCGGTTCAGCTCAGCCGCTCGATCTGTCTGGTCGCGTTCGCTTCGCCACCGCTGCGGGCAGGTGCCGCCCTCGTCCCTCGGGCCGCCCCTACCCTCCGCTCCGGTTCAGCTCAGCCGCTCGATCTGTTTGGTCGCGTTCGCTTCGCCACCGCTTCGGGCAGGTGCCGCCCTCGTCCCTCGGGCCGCCCCTACCCTCCGCTCCGGCTCAGCTCAGCCGCTCGATGACCATGGCCATGCCCTGGCCGCCGCCGACGCACATCGTCTCCAGACCGAACTGCTTGTCGTGGAACTGGAGCCCGTTGATGAGCGTGCCCGTGATCCGCGCGCCCGTCATGCCGAAGGGGTGGCCGACGGCGATCGCGCCGCCGTTGACGTTCAGCTTGTCGAGGTCGACGCCCAGCGCCCGGTACGACGGGATGACCTGCGCGGCGAACGCCTCGTTGATCTCCACCAGGTCGATGTCGCCGATGCCCAGTCCCGCGCGGCGCAGCGCCTGCTTGCTGGCCTCCACCGGGCCGTACCCCATGATCTCCGGCGAGAGGGCGGAGACGCCGGTGGAGACGATCCGGGCCAGCGGGGTCAGGCCAAGCTCGCGCGCCTTGGTGTCCGACATGATCACGAGGGCGGCGGCGCCGTCGTTGAGCGGGCAGCAGTTACCGGCCGTGACCATTCCGTCCGGGCGGAAGACGGGCTTGAGGCCCTGCGTGCCCTCCAGGGTGACGCCGGCGCGGGGGCCGTCGTCCGTGGCGACCACCGTGCCGTCGGGCGTGGTGACGGGGGTGATCTCGCGCTCCCAGAAGCCGTTCTTGATGGCTTCCTCGGCGAGATTCTGGGACCGTACGCCGAACTCGTCCATCTCCTGGCGGGTGATCCCCTTGAGCCGGGCCAGATTCTCGGCGGTCTGGCCCATCGCGATGTACGCGTCGGGGAGCAGGCCGTCTTCGCGCGGGTCGTGCCAGCCGGCGCCCTCGGAGGCGGCGACGGTGGCCGTACGGGCCTCGGCGTCGGCGAACAGTGGGTTGTGGGTGCCGGGCATGCCGTCGCTGGAGCCGTTGACGGAGCGCGACACCATCTCGACACCGGCGGAGATGAAGACGTCACCCTCACCGGCCTTGATGGCGTGCAGCGCCATGCGGGACGTCTGGAGCGAGGAGGAGCAGTAGCGGGTGATCGTGCAGCCGGGGAGGTGGTCCATCCCCATCTGTACGGCGACGATCCGGCCCAGGTTGTGGCCCTGCTCGCCACCGGGGAGGCCGCAGCCGAGCATCAGGTCGTCGATGTCGTGCGGGTCGAGCCCGGGGACCTTGGCGAGCGCGGCCTCGATGATGGTGGCGGTCAGGTCGTCGGGCCGCAGCTCCTTCAGGGAGCCCTTGAAGGCCCGGCCGATGGGGGAGCGGGCGGCAGAGACGATCACGGCTTCGGGCATCACGGCTCCAGAGGGGCGGGTGCGGTGGCGGTGCGGCGGTAGTGCCGTCAGGTGAAGTTACCCGCACGTACGGCCGAGGTCACCGGGCCGGACGTGTGACGTGCGGCTCCCGGCGGGTTGCGGGGGTCCGGTTCGTCGTGGATTGCCGGGCGGGTGACGCGCTCTGTCCTCAATCGCCGGTCGGGCTTGAGGTGCCCGCCGGACGGCGCGGCGAATCCAGCCCGTCCGGCGATTGAGGACGGGCGCGCCCCGCGTCATGGGCGGTTGGCGCCCTCCTTGGGAGGCGGCGGCGCGGGCGACGGCTCCGTCTGGGTCGGCTCGGGTGCCGGCAGGCGCCTGCGCCTGCGGTGCTTGAGCAGCGCCCACGGCGCCCGCGCGCCCGTGACCTCCGTGCCCGCCTCGGACGCCGCCGCCGAAGCCGCCTTCGCGACCGTCAGCATGTCCTCGTCGCGCGCGGCGTCCAGATGGTCCGTCTCCGGCCACAGGCCCAGCACCGCGCACAGCGTCGGCAGCACGGCCATCGCCGCCGTCGCGTACCCCTCCGCCGACGGGTGGTAGTTGTCGGCGCCGAACATCTCCCGGGGATTCGCCGCGAACTCGGGCCCCAGCAGATCGCCGAGCGAGACCGTACGGCTGCCCTGCTCGACCGCCACGATCGTCTGGGCCGCCGCCAACTGCCTGCTCACCCGGCGGGCCAGCCAGCGCAGCGGCTGGTACACCGGCTCGATCGTCCCCAGGTCGGGACAGGTGCCGACGACGACCTCCGCGCCCGTCGTCCGCAGCCGCCGGACCGCCGCCGCGAGATAGCGGACCGAGGAGGTGGCCGACATCCGGTGGGTGACATCGTTCGCGCCGACGATGATCACGCAGACGTCCGGGGTCCGGAACGCGTCCGACAGCAGGAGCGTCACCTGGCGTTCCAGATCGTCCGACTGGGCCCCCGGCTGTGCCACGTTCCGCAGGTCGACCGGGCGCTCCGCCACCGCCGCCAGGCCCGAGGCGAGGAGTGCTCCCGGTGTCTGGCCCGCCCGCCGCACCCCTTGGCCGGCCGCCGTGGAGTCACCGAGGATGCCCATCCGGACGGGGTCCGTGTGCCCGTACGCCAGCCCGTACCAGCCGTTGCCCCGGGGCGGGATCGGCGCCGTACCGCCGCCGACGGACCGTTTCGCCAGTTGGACCTCGGCCAGGACCAGGCCGACCCCCGCCGCTCCCAGCAGGCCGACGCTCCCCCCGCCGTAGGCGGCACCCGCCGCGATCCGCCGTGCCACCCGCGCTCTCGACACAGTCCGGGTCACCTCCCTCTAGCCGTACACACGCTGTAGCCGTTCATGCACTGCGATAAGACCAGCAAGAGGTAATTGCCCCGTAACGGGCGTGACCCAATCCCTTCCGTGTACGCATACGCTGGCCGGACCATCACGGAGACCCCGGAGACAACGGTGCAATTCCACGACTCGATGATCAGTCTGGTTGGCAATACCCCGCTGCTGAAGCTGGGCAATGTGACCTCGGGTATCCAGGCGACGGTCCTGGCCAAGGTCGAATACTTCAATCCGGGCGGTTCGGTGAAGGACCGGATCGCCCTGCGCATGATCGAGGCGGCGGAGGAGAGCGGCGAACTCCTGCCCGGAGGCACGATCGTCGAACCGACGAGCGGCAACACCGGCGTCGGACTGGCGATCGTGGCCCAGCAGAAGGGCTACCACTGCATTTTCGTCTGCCCCGACAAGGTCTCCACGGACAAGATCAACGTACTGCGGGCGTACGGCGCGGACGTCGTCGTCTGCCCCACGGCGGTCGACCCCGACCACCCCGACTCGTACTACAACGTCTCCGACCGGCTGGTGCGTGAGACGCCGGGCGCCTGGAAGCCCGACCAGTACAGCAATCCGAACAACCCGCGCTCGCACTACGAGTCCACCGGTCCCGAGCTGTGGAAGCAGACGGACGGGCGGATCACCCACTTCGTCACCGGCATCGGCACGGGTGGCACGATCACCGGCACCGGCCGGTATCTCAAGGAGGTCAGCGAGGGGCGCGTCACGGTCGTCGGCGCCGACCCCGAGGGATCCGTCTACTCCGGCGGCTCCGGCCGGCCGTATCTGGTCGAGGGTGTCGGCGAGGACTTCTGGCCGAGCGCGTACGACCGGACCGTCACCGACGAGATCGTCGCCGTGTCCGACAAGGACTCCTTCCAGATGACGCGACGCCTCGCCAAGGAGGAGGGCCTGCTGGTCGGCGGCTCCTGCGGCATGGCGGTCGTGGCGGCGCTGCGGGTCGCCGAGCGGCTGGGCCCCGACGACGTGGTGGTCGTGCTGCTCCCCGACAGCGGCCGGGGCTACCTCAGCAAGATCTTCAACGACGAGTGGATGAACGACTACGGCTTCCTGGAGCAGGCGGGGGACGCCCCGCGGGTCGGTGATGTCCTGCGGTACAAGGAGGGCGGCGCCCTTCCCTCGCTCGTTCATATGCACCCCGAGGAGACGGTCGGTCAGGCGATCGAGGTCCTGCGTGAGTACGGCGTCTCGCAGATGCCGATCGTGAAGCCCGGCGCAGGCCACCCGGACGTCATGGCGGCGGAGGTCATCGGCTCCGTGGTGGAGCGCGATCTGCTCGACGCGCTGTTCGCGCAGCGCGCCTCGCTCGGCGACCCGCTGGACAAGCACATGTCGGGCCCGCTGCCGCAGGTCGGCTCCGGTGAGCCCGTGGCCGACCTGATGACCGCGCTGAGCGGTGCGAACGCCGCCGCCGCGGCGATCGTGCTGGTGGAAGGCAAGCCGACGGGTGTGGTGAGCCGCCAGGACCTGCTCGCGTTCCTGGCCAAGGACGCCAAGGACGCCAAGGACGCGTAAACGCGTGCGACGCCAACGGTGCCGGGGAGCCGCAGTGGGGCCGTGCAGCCCTTCGTGAAAGTGGTACCAGCGCGACATCTACGCGCAGCACGCACTTAACACGGCTCGGCCACAGTGGTTGTTGTCGGCGTCAGTGATCTCCGGAGCGGCTCCCGGACCCACAGGACGCCAGGACACGGTGCCGGTACTGACCCGGCCCGGGTCCCTCGCGGGGACCGCCGTCGTCCCGCCCTCCGGAAACGGGGGTGCGGCGGTCCTCGCGACCACTTCTTTTCGCCATCGGCCGGTCCGCCCGCGGACCGGCCGACGCGCTCTGTGGCTCAGTCTTCCCAGTCGGACGACTGCTTCGACTCGCGCGAGCGCTTGCGCGCCCAGGGCACCCCGCCGGCCGCCTGCACCACATTCACCGCGACGATGCCGAGCCAGGCCACGCACAGACCGGCCAGCTCCCCCTGCACCACGGCTATCGCGGAGAGCGGGATGGCCAGGACCAGCGAGATGATCCCGAAGCCGTACCGCGCGCCGAAGGTCTCCTCGGCGGTGGGCAGGCGGGCGCCGCGGGCGACCACCATCTGCTGCTCGGCGAGCTGACGCCGGACACGGCGGTCCGTCGTGCTGTCGACGCGCTGATCGAGCTTCTCCAGGAACGACTCGATGAGCGCGGACTCGTACTCGGGCCCCAGCTCTCTGCGGGCCTGAAGGGTGGCGTCGAGCTCTTTCTTGAGCTCCGGGTCGCGGGCTTCCATAGCCATAACGGTACGAAGCCGGGGGCCCACGGAACAGTGGGGCTATCCCCCCTCTTTGTCTGCGGGGTTCCTCAGGGCCGGTGCGCCCGCCTTAGAGACGCGGAACGGCTGAGGGAGGCCCGCTCGCCGGTAACCCGCCCGCCGGACAGGGCTTACCCGACCGCGAGCCGCAGAACCGCCGCCACGTACAGCGTGATGGCCACGGCCACGAGCAGGAAACCGATCACGGTGTGGGTGGTCACGCGCCCGCTCCGCCCGCCGTCCAGAAAGGCGCGTGCTGCCGGGCTGACGCGCGGTGCCGTGTCGCTGCCGACGGGTATCCGCCGGACCGCGCGTCGAAGCGCCCCCAGGGTCCTGTCGGTGGTGAGCCCCAGGCGCACACCTTCCGCGTCGCGTACGACCACGGTGTAATGGGCGCCCCCGTAGCTGAAGCCGATGTGCAGCCGCACGCTCGTGAGCCGCTGGAGGTCCACGGTCCGCTCGCCGGTGAGCGTGCGGGCGGTCACCGCGGACATCGTGCAGCGGATCAGCCGCCACTCCCGGCACAGCTCCTGGAGCAGGAAGACGCCGATGATCCCCCCGGCGAAGCCGCAGACCATGATCGCGCCGCGTGGTATCAGGCCCGCCGCCGCCGGCGGCCACACGAGGAACGGCGACAGGATCAGGAAGGCGACCAGCGCACCAGCCACTCGTGCGCGGGTGCGTGCCACCGCCGGGGAGGTCGTCACCTCACGGCTCGAGCCGATTCGGACCGGCTGTCCGGCGCGCCCGGCGCGCGGCCAGCAGACCCGGGTCCGCACGCATGTGGGGCGGCACGACGAACTTCGGCGCGTTGAACAGGACGACACTCAACTCCGCCAGCAGACAGAGCAGCACCACGAGCACCGCGACGGCGAAGACCACAACCGCCGGGCCGCCCAGCTCCATGTCGGTGGCGCCCATCAGGAACAGGACGGTGATGCCCCAGAGCGAGGCGGTGGTGAGCGCGAGGGAGCGGACTTCGCCCCGCTTGGCCTCCGCGCCGAACGGCAGGAACGCGAACGTGTCCACGAAGTGGCCGACCAGCCCCGGATCGCGCCAGAGCTGTGTCACCCGCCAGGTCATGAAGCCGGACCCGGTCAAGAAGAAGAATCCGATGAAGTACGCCACCACGTGTTCCTTCCAGCGTGCTCAAGCCTCCCTCCTGCCTTCCGGGGGGAGGAAGCTGCCGGGCGGGCTTCGAGGCTATTACATCGCCCCGGGAGCCCACCCGGCACCCTTCGGCTGTCCGGCTGTCAGCCGAACCAGCCCTTCATTTCCTTCCAGCCCTTCGACATCGCGTTGTTGACGGTGCCCGTCGACAAGATTCCCGCGACGGCTCCGCCCGCCGCGCCTATCGCTCCACCGACGACGAATCCGGCGGGTCCGGCGAATCCCCCGATGGACGCCCCGAGAGTGGCGCCCACCTTGGTGGCGCCGAGCACCACGGCGGTGTTGACCGCCGTCTCAGCGACCGTCAGCGGGATATCGCCCCCGGTGGACTGGTAGTTGGAGTAACCGGTGAAGGCGATACCTCCGACGAGCAGTCCCCGGCCGGCGAACTGCATCCCCTTGCTGCTTCCGATCGCGCCCACCCGGGCGACACCAGGCTGGCTCCTCATGGACTTCAGGACCTGGGCCGACTGGCGGTTGGAGCGCATGTCCGCCTTGGCCTTCGAGGTCACCGCGCCCGCCTTGCCGAAGCCTTCCTGAAGGTAGGCGCCCGAGGTCATGAGCCCGTTGCCCGCGTTGCAGAGGTAGTTCCAGTCGGACTCGATCCCGCAGTTGGCCGAGAAGGACACCAGCGGGACGGGGTCGGGGCCCATCAGGAGCGGGGGCTGGGACGGCGGGCCGTGGACCGGACCGCCGCACGCCGAGAGAGGAGGCATACCGCAGCTCGGAGGACCGTAGCCGCCTCCCCCTACGCCGTAGTTGCCACCGCCACCGCCACCGCCACGCCCCCAGCCGTGGAGGCAGCCGCCCGCACGCCCCTCACCGCGCGCTCCCTGCCAGGGGCAGCTCTTGCCGGACTGCATATTGTCATGCAGAGTTCTCGGTGACTGAATAGTTTGTCGATACCCGCAGCCCCGAGGAGGTGACACACATTGCCTGACGGCCGTACCGCCGTAGCCGTACGCCCCGCCCTCGTGATCCTCGACGGCCAGAGCCTCCCGGTCGCCGACATCGTCCGGCTGGCCGAAGGGACCGCCCGCCCCGTGCCCGGCACCGACGCCATGAAGCGCGTCGAGCAGTCCTGGCACACCGCGCGCGAACTCGCCGCCTCCGGCCGGGTCTACGGCCGCTCCACCGGCGTCGGCGCCAACCGCACCGAGACCGTTCCCTCCGACGCCGCCGCCGACCACGGACTGCGCCTGCTGCGCAGCCACGCGGGCGCCGTCGGCCGTCCGCTGCCCGCCCGCGAGGTCCGCGCCATGCTCGCCGTGCGCGCCAACCAACTCCTGGCCGGCGGCGCCGGACTGCGCCCCACCGTCGTCACCGCGCTCTGCGACGCCCTGACCGCCGGCGCGCACCCGGTCGTCAACGAGTTCGGCTCGGTCGGCACCGGCGACATCGCCGCCCTCTCCCAACTGGGCCTCGCCCTCGTCGGCGAACACCCCTGGCAGGGCGGCCGGCCACCCGAGGCGCAGCCCCTCGACAACAACGACGCGCTCGCCCTCATCAGCAGCAACGCCCTGACGCTCGGTCAGGCCGCCCTCGCGCTGGACGAGTTGGGCCGGCTCATCGCCGCCACCGAACTCGTCGCCGCGCTCTCGCTGCTCGCCGTCGACGGCAGTTACGAGGCGTACGCCGAACCGGTCCACGCCGCCCGCCCGCACCCCGGCTCGTACGCCGTCGCCGCCCGGATGCGACACATCCTCGGCGCCCCCGAACGCCCCACCCCACCGCTGGGCCGGATCCAGGACCCGTACGGCTTCCGCTGTGTCCCGCAGATCCACGGACCGGCGCGGGACGCCGCCGGCGCGCTGGAGAGCGCACTCGCCGTCGAGATCAACGCAGCCGCCGAGAACCCGCTGATCTGTCCGGGCACGGACGACGACCTGGCGCCCGCCGCGTACCACCACGGCGGTTTCTACCTCGCCCAACTCGCCCTCGCGCTCGACCACTTCCGGCTCGCCGTCGTCCAGACCGCGCGGCTGTCCACCTCCCGGCTCTCCGCGCTGAACGAGCCCGGCTTCACCCGGCTGCGGCCCTTCCTCGCCGACGCCGAGCCCGCCAGCTCCGGGGTGATGATCCTGGAGTACGCGGCCGGGGCCGCCCTCGGCGACCTGCGCGCGTACTCGGCGCCGGCCTCGCTCGGCCACGCGGTACTGTCCCGTGGCGTGGAGGAGCAGGCCAGCTTCGCCTCGCTGGCCGCGCGGCAGACGCTGCGGGCGTGCGAGGCGTACCGTCTCGTCGTCGGGTGCGAACTCGTCGCCGCCGTAAGGGCGTTGCGCCAGCGGGGGCTGCGTCCCGAGGCCGAACTGCCGGTCGGCAGAGCCTTCGTCCTGGCGGAGTCGGTGCTGGCGGCGGAGTTCGCCGACCGGCCGCTGACCGACGACGTGACGGCGGCGGCCCGGCTGCTGGACCAACTCGCCGTCACGGCGGACGACATGAGGGTTACGGGAACGGCAGGCCGAGCAGGCATGATCAAAGTCACCGGTAGCACAGGCACCACCGGCATGACAGGCACCACGAGAGGGATCGCGTGAGCGACAGTCCGGCCGCTCGGCTCCAGCAGCTCTTCGAGGGCCACCGGCTCACCCCCACCCAGCGGCGCATCGCGCACAGCATGGTGCGCCGGGCCGTGGACGCGCCGTTCCTGTCCAGCGTCGAGCTGGCGGAACTCGCCGGTGTCAGCCAGCCCTCGGTGACGCGCTTCGCCGTCGCGCTCGGCTTCGACGGCTATCCGGCCCTGCGCAGGCATCTGCGGGACGTCGCGCCCGCCGACCAGGACGCGGGCGCGTCCGAGTACAACGAGTACCAGCAGGCCGTCCACGCCGAGCTGGAGAATCTGCGCCAACTCGCCGATCTGCTCGCCGATCCGGGCCCGGTCGAGCGGGCCGGCCGCGTACTCGCCGCGTCCACCCCGCTGCCCGTCCTCGGTCTGCGCGCCGCGTCCGCCCAGGCCGCCGGCTTCGCCTACTTCGCCGCCAAGGTCCACCCCGACATCCGGCTCCTGGACGAGGGCGGCACGATGCTCACCGACCGGGTCGACGCCGCGCGGCGCGCCGGCGCGAGCGCGCTGCTCTGCTTCGCGCTGCCGCGCCATCCCAAGGAGGTCGTGGCGGCGCTGGACCACGCGCGCGAGGTGGGACTCTTCGTGGTCACGGTCGCCGATTCCGCGTTCGCGCCCGTCGCCGCCCACAGCGACCTGCTGATCCCGGCGGCGGTCGGCACGGGGCTCGCCTTCGACACGGCGTGCGCGCCGATGCTTCTGGGGCGGGTGCTGCTGGAGGCGATGTGCGACGACCTGCCGGACGCGCAGGCGCGCCTGGAGGACTTCGACGTACGGGCCGCCGCCCGGGGCCTGTTCGTCGAATAGTTCCGGTGACGAGTTCCGGCGAGTAGTTCGTACGGCGGAGCCGTCCGGCTCCGCCGTTCTCAGGAAATGCTCAGGGGACCGCATTAGTCTGCCCGCCACAACTTCTGTGAAGAGGAGGCGGCCGTGGGGCGCGGAGGGCAGCAGTCACTGGCGCGGGTGACGGTGATCGTAAGGGCCGGTGCGGCCCCGATGTGGTGGCTCGGGGTCCTGGCCGCCGCGACCGGGGTGCTGATCGAGGGACTGACCGGCCGCTGGGTCGGGCTGTACGTCGGGGCGGTGCTGTTCGTGCTGAGCGTGGTGGTCGTCGCGCTCGTACGGCGCAGGCGGTACGACGGCTGGGCGAAAGCCGCTTCACGCGCCGGGAAGTTCGACTATCTCCAGGACCGCGCGGTGACCGTGCGGGTCTGGCGGCGGTCGCGTGCGTGGTGGCTGGTGGGCGGGTTCCTCGCGGCGGTCGGCGTCTCGTTCGCCGTACCGGTCGCGGGCGGCGCGGTCCTCGCGGGCGCCGGTGCCGGGCTGTGGCTCAAAGCCCTGCTGCTGGGCCGTGCCGAACGCGCGGGTGAGGAGCTGCTGTGGGTCCGGACCGACTGGGCCGGGCGCGGCAGCCCCGTCGGCAAGAAGGTCAAGGGCTTCCGTACGACCGGCCTGGCGGCCGGGGACGCCGCGCCCGGTGGGGCACGGCGGCCCCGCGCGAAGGTGGTCACGCGGGAGCGGACGACTCCCGTCACACCTCCAGTTCGTTCTCGATCTTCTTGAGCTGGTGTCTGGCCATCGCCAGATTCGCCCGCTGCTTGTCCAGCGCCACATAGAGGAACAGGCCGTTGTTGCCCCGCCCCTTGAGCAGCCGGATCAGGTGGTACTGGCCGCCGAGGGTGATCAGGATGTCCTCGATCTCGTCCTTGAGGCCCAGCATCTCCATGGTGCGCACCTTGGCCCGCACCACATCGGTGTTCCCGGCGGCGGCGACCGTCAGGTCGAGTTCCTTGCCGCCGCCGACGGTGCCGAGGGCCATGCCGCTCGTGTAGTCCACGAGGGCGGCACCGATGGCGCCTTCTATGGAGGTGGTGGCTTCTTTGAGGGCCGCTTCGGTGTTGGCCATGAACGTCGCACTTCCTTTTCGTCTCTGGGGTGTTCGGGCGGGTGTTCTGCCGGTGGTCATGGGGCAGGTGTTCTCCTCTCACCGCGCGGTCACAGGGCGCGTGTCACAGGTGTGCCTTCAGCGCGTCACGGAGCCGGCGGAGCAGGGTGATGTCCGGGTCGGCCGAGACCTCGGCGATCCAGGCGGGCAGGGTGGGGCGGGCCGGGCGGATCGGGTGGGTCGAGAGGGTCCCCTGTGTCGGGTCGGTCCCCGGCGGTGGGTCGGGAGGTGTGTCGATCAGTCCGGCCGCCGCCAGTCGCCGTACCTCGAGGAGGGTGTGGAACGCGGGGCGGCCCAGGGCCCAGGCGATGGCCGCCGGCGTCCGTACACCGTCGGCCAGTTCCAGCAGCGCGCGCCGGCGGCGGGTGACCGGCCGGCCCGGCGCGGGTGTGCGGGGCACCACCGGCGCGGTGTCGAGGGCCGGATACGGCCAGACCCGGTCGAGGAGTTCACGGCGGCGCAGCGTCTCGCGTTCGACGGCCGCCGCCGATACGGGCCGTACCGGGCCGATCCAGTGGGCGACGCCGTAACGGAACCGGGTGGGGCCGCTGCCCGGCGCCAGCGCGAAGAACGCGGCGTCGTACAGCGCGCCGAGATGGCAGATCTCCAGCTCACCGCCGCCGATCCGGCCGCTGTCCACGAGGAATCGCCCGACCTCGCGGCGGGCCCCCGCCTCGTCCACCGCCCGCTGCCAGCCCTCGTACGGCAGCCGGCCGCTCGCGGTCAGCAGGATGTCGATGCCGGGCGCGGCGGGGCTCTCGGCGTGTACGACGCGGCCTTCGGCGAGATAGAGCGTGCCGTGGTCGCGCAGCAGGGCGCCGGTGGCGCGTTCGTCGGCCAGCCGGACCAGCATGGGCGAGACGGGGGAGTGGCGGGGGCCGGGAGGAGCCGCCGTGTCGGCGTTCACGCGAGCACCAGCCGTTCGGCGAGCTGTCGCAGCCGCAGCCGGGCGAGCGCGAGATTCCCCGTGGCGCGGTCGAGCCACAGATGGAGGAAGACGCTGCTGTCGAAGGCCGTCTCGACGAAACGCAGGATGTGATAGCCGGTACGAGTCGTGACGATCAGGTCCTCGACCTCGGGCCCCAACTGCTCGGCGCCCGAGGCGAACGCGGGATACTCCGCGGCGGCCCGCGCCAGTTCGGCGGTCTCGGTCGCGGTCGTCCCGTGGTCGCCGTCGGGTGACTCGCCCGCCGTACCGAGCGCGAGGCCGCTGGTCCAGTCGACGATCGCCGCTCCACGGGCGCCGGGCAGCGCCATGATCTCGTGCAGACACGCGTCGATTCCGGGCATGCGGATTTCCCTCCCCGCCGTTCATGCGTAGGCACCGTCGGCCGTGGCCGTCGTGCGACAGTGACGGCGAGATTACGCAACGTACGTACGATGAAAGGGATTTCGGGCAATTTCCGGCGGAACATGCCCCGCGCGGATAAGGTCGGCGGCGCGCGGGGGTACGGCCCCCCGCGTCACCTCACCGCCGGTCGTCGCGCGCGTGCTCCTGCGAACGCGCCTTGAGCACCAGCTTGTTGACCGCCCACAGCGCGATACCGATCGCCAGCAGCACCCCCGCCCGGATGTAGACGTCGGCGGCGCGGTCCGCGAGCGGACTGGCCAGGACCAGCGCGGTGATCGCGCCCAGCACGGGCACGATCGTCGGCGCGCGGAAGTGCCGGTGCCCGACCGGGTCGCGGCGCAGCACGAGCGCGGCGACGTTGACCACGAAGAACACGCACAGCAGCAGGAACGCGGTCGTGTCGCCGAGCCCCTGGATCTCGCCGGTCGACACCAGCCCGATGGCGAGGAGGGACACGAAGACGATGCCGACGACGGGCGTACGGCGCGCTGGCAGCACCCGGCCCATGGCCTTGGGCAGGATGCGTTCGTTCGCCATCCCGTAGCAGAGCCGCGAGGCCATCATGATGTTGATCAGCGCGGAGTTGGTGACCGCGAAGAGGGCGATCAGGGCGAAGAGTCTGGGCGGGAAGTCGACGCCGCCCGCCTTCACCACCTCCAGCAGCGGGCCGCTGGAGCCCTCCAGTGTCTTGTGGTCCACCAGGAGCGATGACACAAGCGCGACCAGCACATAGATGGTGCCGGTGACCGCCACGCCGATGAAGATCGCGCGCGGGAAGGTCCGGGCCGGATCCTTGGTCTCCTCGGCCATGTTGACCGAGTCCTCGAAGCCCACGAAGGCGAAGAAGGCGAGAGCCGTCGCGCCGAGCACCCCCGTCATCAGCGCGAAGCCGGTGCCGCTCGCCTCGAAGTCGGTGAGCCGCGACGGCTCGCCGTCCCCCGTCACGACGGCGTACGCGCCGATGCCGAGGACGATCGCCAGACCGCTCACCTCGACCAGGGTGAGCACCACGTTGGTCTTCACCGACTCCGAGACGCCGCGCAGATTCAGCGCGGCGAGCGCGACGACGAACAGGATCGCCACCAGGGTGGGCGGCACGGCGTCGGTGAACTCCGCCAGGTAGTCGCCGCTGAACGCGCGTGCCGCCGCGCTCGCCGACGACAGGCCCGAACACATCACCATGAAGGCGATGATGAAGGTCAGGAACGGGACCTTGAACGCCTTCTGCGTGTAGAGCGCGGCGCCGGCGGCCTGCGGGTACTTGCCGACGAGTTCCACGTACGAGGCGGCCGTCAGGATCGCGACGACGAAGCCGATCGCGAACGGCAGCCACAGCGCGCCGCCGACCCGGCCCGCGACCTGGCCGGTGGTGGCGTAGATGCCGGTGCCCAGGATGTCGCCGATGACGAAGAGGATCAGCAGTTTGGGGCCGAGCGCGCGCTTGAGCGCGGGTGTGTCCGGTGCGGGCATCGAATGACCTCCCCCGATTGGTGGTGGGGAGTGTTCTGCCCGCGGTTCGGTGCGGTAGTCGGTTCAGTCGGTCCAGTCGGTCCAGTCGGTCCAGTCGGTCCAGTCAGTCCCGTACGAGCGCGTCCGGGTGCGCGCCGCCCGACTCGGCGACGATCTCCGCGACGGTCTGCGGCGCCCGTACGGTGGCGAACCGCACCGCGTCCGTTCCCGCGCGGAAACCGTGAATGCCCGGCCGGGCGAGGCTGTTGTACGCGTAGTGGTTGGCGACGTAGTAGGCGCCGGTGTCCAGCGCCGCGACGACATCGCCCTGCTCCAGCAGCGGCAGAGGGCGAGCGGTGGCCAGAAGGTCGCCCGCGAAGCACGCCGGGCCCGCGATGTCCTGGGCGACGTCGGGGCCGTTCTTGGGCCGGCCCTCGGCGTCGTACGCGGCGATGCGCAGCGGCCACGACTCGGGGTTGTAGACGGTACGGGTGGCGACCTGCACGCCCGCGTGGCTGACGGCGATGGGACGGCCACCGGCCGACTTCGCGTACTCGACGCGGGCCAGCACCGTGCCGTGCTTGGCGAGCAGCGAGCGGCCGAACTCGGTGACGAGCCCGTAGCGGCCGTCGAACAGGCCGGGGACGGTGGCCTTGAGCAGCCGGGCGTACTCGGCGTGGGTGGGGGTCTCGTCGTCGGAGGAGAAGTTGACCGGCAGTCCGCCGCCGATGTCGATGGTGTCGATCTGTTGCCGGCCGGCCGCCGCGTTGATCTCCTCGGCCAGCTCGTGCACGGTCCGCACGCCCTCCGCCATCAGGGCGAGCGGCACGCCCTGGGAGCCGGAGTGGGTGTGCAGCCGGGTCAGCCAGGGCCGGTCCAGGAACGCTCGTACGACCCACGCGCGAGCGCCCTCGTCGCGCAGCGCGACACCGAATTTTGATGTCGCCGTGGCGGTGGACAGGGCGCCGATGGAGCCGCTGCCGGTCTGCGGGTTGACCCGTAGCCCGAGGGGGGAGCGGGTGGGGGCCGAGTGCGTGAGCGCGTCGAGCCGGGTGAGTTCCTGCGGGTTGTCGGCGTTGACGGCGATGCCGAGCGCCAGGGCCTCGCGCAGTTCGGCGGGCGTCTTGGCGGGGGAGTCGAGGACGGTGCGGTCGGGGCGGATCCCGGCGGCGCGCGCGATCCCCAGCTCGCCGGGGCTCGCGACCTCGGCGCCGACGCCTTCGGTGTGCAGCAGGCGCAGGACGGGTACGAGGGGCGCGGCCTTCACGGCGAAGGCGTGCAGCACCGGGGTGCCGGGGGCGGTGACGGCGGTGAACGCGGTGTGCAGGGCGGCGGCGGAGGCGCGGATGCCCGCGATGTCGAGGAGCGCGACGACGGGGTCGGCCTCGGTGAGCAGCCCCTGCTCGACGGCGGCCCGTACGGCGAGATCGCGCCTGACGGCGGCGGTGCTGTCCGGTCCTGCTTCCTCGGTCCTGCCGGTGTCCTCGATCATGTGTGTCAGCCAATCATCCGGCCGCCGGTTACTCCACTGTTGACTACTTCTATTCAGACGGAGAGGATGTGAATAGTTTGGCCAACAGTGGAGCAGTGACGGAGGAGGCACCCGCCATGTCAGGACCCCGACCCGTACGGGCACCGCGCGGTACGGAACTGAGCGCCCTGGGATGGCAGCAGGAAGCCGCCCTGCGCATGCTCCAGAACAACCTCGACCCCGAGGTCGCCGAACACCCCGACCAGCTCGTCGTCTACGGCGGCACCGGCAAGGCGGCGCGGGACTGGCGCTCCTTCGACGCGATGACGCGCACGCTGCGCACGCTCAGGCAGGACGAGACGATGCTGGTCCAGTCCGGCCGGCCGGTGGGCGTGATGCGGACGCACGAGTGGGCGCCGCGCGTACTGATCGCCAACTCCAACCTGGTCGGCGACTGGGCCAACTGGGAGGAGTTCCGCAGGCTGGAACAGCTCGGCCTGACCATGTACGGCCAGATGACCGCCGGTTCCTGGATCTACATCGGCACGCAGGGCATCCTCCAGGGCACGTACGAGACATTCGCCGCCGTCGCCGCGAAGCGGTTCGGCGGCACGCTCGCCGGGACGATCACGCTCACCGCCGGGCTCGGCGGGATGGGCGGCGCGCAGCCGCTGGCCGTGACCATGAACGACGGCGTCGCGATCTGTGTCGACTGCGACCCGCGCGCGATCGAGCGCCGTATCGAGCACCGCTTCCTGGACGTGCGGGCCGACTCCCTGGAGCACGCGCTCCAGCTCGCCACCGAGGCGCGTGACGCGCGCCGGCCGCTGTCGATCGGGCTGCTGGGCAACGCGGCGCAGGTGCTGCCCCGGATGCTCGCCGAAGGCGCGCCGATCGACATCGTCACCGACCAGACGTCGGCGCACGACCCGCTGGCGTATCTGCCGCTCGGCGTCGACTTCGACGACATGGCGTCGTACGCCGCCGAGAAGCCGGCCGACTTCACGCTGCGCGCCCGCGAGTCCATGGCGCGGCATGTGGCGGCGATGGTCGGCTTCATGGACGCGGGCGCCGAGGTCTTCGACTACGGGAACTCCATTCGCGGCGAGGCCCAACTGGCGGGCTACGAGCGGGCGTTCGCCTTCCCCGGGTTCGTACCCGCGTATATCAGGCCGCTGTTCTGCGAAGGCCGGGGGCCGTTCCGCTGGGCGGCGCTGTCCGGTGAGGCGTCGGACATCCACAAGACGGACAAGGCGATCCTGGAGCTGTTCCCCGAGGACGAGTCCGCCCACAACGCGTCCCTGCACCGCTGGATCAAGATGGCCGGCGAACGCGTCCAGTTCCAGGGCCTGCCCGCGCGTATCTGCTGGCTGGGCCTCGGCGAGCGCGACAAGGCCGGTGAGCGCTTCAACGACATGGTCGCGAGCGGTGAACTCGCCGCGCCGGTCGTCATCGGCCGCGACCACCTGGACGCCGGCTCGGTCGCGTCCCCGTACCGCGAGACCGAGGCGATGCTCGACGGCTCGGACGCGATCGCCGACTGGCCGCTGCTGAACGCCATGGTGAACGTCGCCTCCGGCGCCACCTGGGTCTCCATCCACCACGGCGGCGGCGTCGGCATGGGCCGCTCGATCCACGCCGGCCAGGTGACGGTCGCCGACGGCACGGAACTGGCGGGCGCCAAGATCCGCCGCGTCCTGACGAACGACCCGGCGATGGGCGTCATCCGCCACGTCGACGCGGGTTACGACGCGGCGGAGACGGCCGCGACGCGACGCGATGTCCGCATCCCGATGCGGGAGAGCGAATGACGACGACCGCGGGCCCGGACGGTTCGGACAGGCGCCCGGGTCGTCCCCCGGGCCGGGGCGGCCCTGCGGGCGCGGCACCCGCCGGGCCTGCCGCGGACGGCGGCGCGCAGTGGGCCGCCGGGCCGGATCGGGCCGTGCGGCCCCAGGAGACGGCCGGGTCGGCCGTGCCACTCGCGGGCTCCGGCCCGGACGGCACTCCGGACCGGATCGACCTGCCGGGTGAAGCGCCCGCCGCAGTACCGGGCGAGCCCGTCGGCGCGCGGGCGCCCGCCGGGTCGGCCGTGCCCCCGGCGGGCAACGAACCAAGACCAGGTGGCGTGTCGGGCGGGCCTGCCGGGTCGGCCACGCCACGACCGGCCGCCGGGCCCGGCGCGGGCGGCGGGACGCCGGGCGGCGCCCCGCCGCCGGCCGGTGGCGGTTCCGGGCCGGCCCCCTTCGACGCTTCGGGCGAGGCCCCCGCCGGGGCAGGCGCGCCCGCCGGGGGCCCCGGCGCTGTCTCCTTCCACGAGATGTGGCGGGAGCTGGCTCCCATCGGGCGGGATCCCGGCAGTCGTGGGTATCGGCGTTACGCGTGGAGTGGGGCCGACCTGGAGTGCCGGGGGTGGTTCCGGGCGCAGGCCGAGGCGCGCGGGCTGCGGTACGAGGTCGATCGCAACGGCAATCAGTGGGGGTGGCTCGGTGACCCGTACGGCGGGGACGCCGTCGTCGTCGGGTCGCATCTGGACTCCGTGCCCGACGGTGGCGCCTTCGACGGGCCCCTCGGTGTCGTGTCGTCCTTCGCCGCGCTGGACGAACTGCGCCGCAGGGGAGCGGAGTTCACCCGGCCGGTGGCCGTCACCAACTTCGGTGACGAGGAGGGCGCCCGGTTCGGGCTCGCCTGTGTCGGCTCCCGGCTCACCGCCGGGCAGCTCGGCGTCGACCGGGCGCACGCCCTGCGCGACGGGGACGGCGTCCCGCTGCCGCGCGCCATGGAGGCGGCCGGATACGACCCGGACGCCATCGGGCCCGACCCCGAACGCCTCGCCCGGATCGGCGCGTTCGTCGAGCTGCACGTCGAGCAGGGGCGTGCGCTCGACCTGACCGGTGACCGGGTCGGTATCGCCTCCTCCATCTGGCCGCACGGCCGCTGGCGCTTCGACTTCCACGGCGAGGCCAACCACGCGGGCACCACCCGCCTCGCCGACCGCCGCGACCCCATGCTCAGCTACGCCGAGACCGTCCTCGCCGCCCGCCGCGAGGCGGAACTCGCCGGTGCTCTCGCCACCTTCGGCAAGATCGCCGTCGAACCCAACGGCGTCAACGCCATCCCCTCTCTCGTACGCGGCTGGCTCGACTCCCGCGCCGCCGACCAGGCCACCCTGGACACCGTCGTCACCGCGATCGAGGCGGCGGCCCACGAGCACGCCGAGCGCGCGGGCATCGACCTGCGGGTCGTCCGGGAGTCCTTCACCCCCGTCGTGGAATTCGCGCACGCCCTGCGCGACGAGCTGGGCAGGATCCTCGGCGGCCGGCTCCCCGTGCTCGGCACGGGCGCCGGTCATGACGCGGGTATTTTGTCCGGATCCATTCCGACCGCCATGCTGTTCGTACGCAACCCCAGCGGCGTCTCGCACTCCCCGGCCGAATTCGCGGCCGAGGACGACTGCGTGGCCGGGGTCCTCGCACTCGCCGACGTACTGGAAGGGCTGGCGTGCACGTGAGCACATACTGGCTGGAGCACGCCTGGCTCGGCACCCACGTCGAACCGGGCGTGAGCGTGACGGTCGCCGACGGCCGGATCACCGACGTCCACACCGGGGCCGAGACCCCACCGCCCGGCGCCACGGCCCTGCGCGGGCTCACACTGCCCGGCCTGGCCAACACCCACTCGCACGCCTTCCACCGCGCGCTGCGCGGCAAGGTCCAGGTCGGCTCCGGGACCTTCTGGACCTGGCGCGAGATGATGTACCGGGCCGCCGCCCGGCTCACCCCGGACAACTACCACGCGCTCGCCCGCGCCGTGTACGCCGAGATGGCGCTGGCCGGTATCACCTCCGTCGGCGAATTCCACTATCTGCACCACGCTCCTGGCGGAACGCCCTACGACAATCCCAACGCGATGGGCGAGGCCCTGATCGCCGCCGCCGGCGACGCCGGAATCCGCATCACCCTCCTCGACACCGCCTATGTCTCCTCCGGAATCTCCAAGCGGCGGGGCGGCAAGCCCCCGGACCGCCACCAGGTCCGCTTCTCCGACGGCACCGCGCACGCCTGGGCGCAGCGCGTGTCCGACCTCGCGGACCGGTACACCAAGGACGACGACCAGGTGCGGATCGGCGCCGCCATCCATTCCGTACGCGCCGTACCCGCCGAGCAGTTGTCCACCGTCGCCGAATGGGCCGAGGCCCGGCAGGCCCCGCTCCATGTCCATCTCTCCGAACAGACCGCCGAGAACGACGCCTGCCTCGCCACCCACGGCCGCACCCCCGCCCGTCTCCTCGCCGACCACGGCGTCCTCGGCCCCCGCACCACCGGCGTCCACAACACGCACCTCACCGACGAGGACATCGCCCTGCTGGGCTCCACCCGCACCGGCACCTGCATGTGCCCCACCACGGAACGCGACCTCGCCGACGGCATCGGCCCCGCCGCCCGCCTCCAGCACGCCGGCTCGCCGCTGTCGCTGGGCAGCGACAGCCACGCCGTCATCGACATCCTCGAAGAGGCCCGCGCCCTGGAACTCAACGAGCGGCTGCGCTCCCGCCTGCGCGGTCACTGGACGGCCGCCGCGCTCATCACCGCCGCCACGGCCGACGGCCACGCGGCGCTCGGCAGGCCCGAAGGGGGCCGGATCGAGCGCGGCGCGCTCGCCGACCTCTTCACCGTCGCCCTGGACTCCGTCAGAACAGTGGGGCAAGTGCCGCGACTGGGCGCGGAGATCGCCGTATTCGCCGCGACAGCGGCGGACGTACGCCACACGGTCGTGGCCGGCCGCCATCTCGTACGCGACGGGGCGCACACCCTGATCCCCGACGTGCCGGACGCACTTGCCCGGTCCATCGCGGCCGTACGCGGCTGAAGGAGAGCGACCCCAGGATGACGCCCACGAACAAGCCCCACACCGCCGCCGCGAGTACCACCACCGCGAATACCACCGCGAGTACCACCACCATCACCAACATCGCCGCTCTGGTCACCAACGACCCCTCCCTCGGTGACGGCTCCCCCATCGGTCTGATCCAGGACGCGGCCGTCGTCATCGACGGCGACCGCGTCATCTGGGTCGGTGAATCAAGCAAAGCACCCACCACTGACAACGCGGTCGACGCCGGCGGCCGGGCCGCCGTCCCCGGCTTCGTCGACTCCCACTCCCATCTCCTCTTCGCGGGCGACCGCACCCAGGAGTTCAACGCCCGCATGTCGGGCCGCCCCTACTCCGCCGGCGGCATCCGCACCACCGTCGCCGCGACCCGCGCCGCCACCGACGACGAGCTGAGCGCCAACGTCGCGAAGTACCTCGCGGAAGCCCTGAGCCAGGGCACCACCACCCAGGAGACCAAGTCCGGCTACGGCCTCACCGTCGCCGACGAGGCACGCGCGCTGCGCGTCGCGGCCCGGCACACCGACGAGGTCACCTACCTCGGCGCCCACATCGTCGCGCCCGAACTCGCCGACGACCCCGCCGCCTACGTCGACCTCGTGACCGGCGACATGCTCAACGCCTGTGCCCCGTACGCCCGTTGGGTCGACGTCTTCTGTGAACAGGGCGCCTTCGACGGCGACCAGGCGCGCGCGATCCTCACCGCCGGCCGGGCGAAGGGCCTCCAACCACGCGTCCACGCCAACCAGTTGTCGTACGGCCCCGGCGTCCAGCTCGCCGTGGAGCTGGACGCCGCGTCCGCCGACCACTGCACCCACCTCACCGACGCGGACGTCGACGCGCTCGCCCACTCGCGCACGGTCGCGACGCTGCTGCCCGGCGCCGAGTTCTCCACCCGCGCCCAATGGCCCGACGCACGGCGGCTGTTGGACGCGGGCGCCACCGTCGCGCTGTCCACCGACTGCAACCCCGGCTCGTCCTTCACCTCGTCGATGGCGTTCTGCGTCGCCCTCGCCGTACGCGACATGGGGATGACACCCGACGAGGCGATCTGGTCGGCCACGGCGGGCGGCGCCGCCGCTCTGCGCCGTACGGACGTCGGACGCCTCGCACCCGGCGCCCGCGCCGACCTCGTCCTGCTCGACGCCCCGAGCCATGTCCATCTCGCCTACCGGCCGGGGGTCCCGCTGACCTGGGCGGTATGGCGCGCCGGCGAACGCGTGCGTTGAGGCCGCCGGACGGGCTGCGAACGCAGCCCGTCCGGTCACCGCACTACGCGTTCTACGCGTTCACCGACCACTTCTGGTTGGCCGCGCCCGAGCACGTCCAGATCTGTGCCCGCGTCCCGTTCGCCGAACTGTTGCCGGTCGCGTCCATGCACTTGTTCGCCTGGATGTTCACGACGTCGTTCGCACCCGACACGGCCCAGCGTTGATTGCCTCCGCCGGAGCAGTCCCAGAGCTGGAGCTGCGCGCCGTCGGCGGTGCTGTTGCCCGCCACGTCCAGGCACTTGCCCAGCGCCCGCAGCGAGTCGTTGGCGCCCCTGCTCCACTGCTGCGCGCCGGAGCCGTTGCAGTCGTAGAGCTGAACAGGCGTCCCGTTGGCGGAACTTGCCCCCGCCACGTCCAGGCACTTGCCGCCCAGACCGGTGATCGATCCGCCCGTGCCGCCGCCGGTGTCGGTGGTGACCCGTACGTAGTCGACGGTCAGCGTGCTCGGGAAGGGCGTGCTGCTGTTGGGGTCGCCGGGCCAGTAGCCGCCGACGGCCAGATTGAGGATCAGGAAGAACGGCTTGTTGAACACCCACTGGCGGCCACCGAGATCGGCGGGCGTACGGGTCTGGAAGACGTTGCCGTCGACCGACCAGCGGATGGAGTTGGGCGACCAGTCGATCGCGAAGGTGTGGAACGCGTCGGCGAACGCCTGGCCGCCGGGAAGGCTGTAGCCGGCGCCGATGCCGCCCGAGCCCGAGTAGCCGGGGCCGTGGAGCGTGCCGTGGACGGTGCCGGGCTCGAAGCCGACGTTCTCCATGATGTCGATCTCGCCGCTGTTGGGCCAGCCGACCTGGCCCATGTCGTTGCCGAGCATCCAGAACGCGGGCCACATGCCCTGGCCGCGCGGGATCTTCATCCGGGCCTCGACCCGGCCGTACTGCGCGGTGAACTTGCCGGCCGTGTTGAGCCGGGCGGAGGTGTACTCGCAACGGCCGTACCAGCACTGGTAGTTGCCGGGGTTGTCCTTGCGGGCGGTGATGACGAGATTGCCCTGGCCGTCGAGGGCCGCGTTGTTGCTGCCGGCCGTGTAGTACTGCCGCTCATGGTTGTTGACGTTGTCGCCGGTCTCGATCTGCCATCTGCCGCCGTTGACGGCCGATCCGGCGGGACCGTCGAAGTTCTCGTCGAACGTCACGGCCGCGGCCGCCTTGGTGCTGTTCACGCGGGGCTCGGGGGAGGGCGTCGCCGCTCCGGCGGGCACCGCGGTGGCCAAGCTCGTACAGCAGAGAAGAGCCAGGGCGTACAGCGTCACACGACGCCGCAGGGGGGTTCGCACAGGTCATCACTTCACTTCTCGTGGGGGCATGCGCATGACATATGGGACGGTGGAGCACAGAGCCGAACGCAGTTATTTCAATACTTGATTTAAGGGAGGGTGGGAGGGGGCGTCAAGGCGTTGGTATGGACCAAACTTCCCGACAGTGAAACCGGCAACTCCCGCACGCTGTTGCCCACGAAGCTCGCGTGGCGCGGCAGTTCCTCGTCGGCGACCGCGACATCCAGGTCCGGGAAGCGGGCGAACAGCCGCTCCAGCGCGACCGTCGCCTCCAGCCTGGCCAGCGACGACCCCAGACAGAAGTGCGCGCCGTGCCCGAGCGAGAGATGGCGGGTGGCCGGACCCGAGCCCGGACCCGAGCCCGGACCCGGCCCCGGGCGCGCGTACCGCGTCAGATCGAATACGTCGGCGTCCGCGCCGTGCGCCGCCTTGTCGCGGCCCGCCGCCGAGTAGCCCGCGAGCACCGGCGTGCCCCGCGGGATCAGCGTCCCGTCCACCGTCAGGTCCCGGGTCGGGTAGCGGAACGGGAAGAAGCTCACCGGGCTGTCCCAGCGCAGGGTCTCCTCGACCACGTCCGACCAGCTCGCCCCGCCGCCGCGGACCAGCTCGAGGTGATCGCGGTGGCGGCACAGCGCCCGTACCGCGTTGGTGATCAGATTCAGCGTCGTCTCGTGCCCCGCGATGATCATCAGCAGCAGGGTGCCGATGAGTTCATGCCCGCTCAGTCGGCCGCCGTCCTCGTCGCGCGCCGCTATCAGCGCGCTGGTCAGGTCCTCGCCGGGGCGCGCGGTACGGGAGGCGGCCACCGTGCTCAGGACGGCCACGATGTCCCGGTTGGCGGCCATCGCGTCCTCGGGGGTGATGTCGGTGGCGACGACCTGGTTCGACAGATGGTGCAGTCGGTCCCGGAACTCCGCGTCCACACCGAGCAGTTCACAGATCACGCTCATCGGGAGCGGCAGCGCGAAGTGCTCGCGCAGATCGACCGTGTTCGGCGCGTTGTTGTCTCCCGCCGCGAGTTTGTCCAGCAGCTCCGCCGTCACCTCCTCCACCCGCCCGCGCAGCGCCTCCACCCGCCGCGCCGTGAACGCCTTGCTCACCAGCGAGCGCAGCCGCCGGTGGTCGTCGCCGTCCGCCGTCGTCATGCCCCGCACGGTCGCGAACGTCTTCAGCGGCCACCCGTCGGGGATCCGCCCCTCCCGCAGCGCCGTGAAGTGCGCGGCGCCCTTCGCGACATCGGGATGGGCCAGGAACTCCTTGAGCGCGTCGTGCCCGATGACGGCCATGGCCTCGACCTCGCCGGGCAGGATGACGGAGGCCACCGCGCCGTGCGCGAGCAGGCGCGCGTTGGCGGCGTGCGGGCAGCCGCCGGAGGGGTCCATCCGGTGCGGGTGGTCGATGACGTGCTCCCTGTCGTCAGTACTCGGCAGTACTCGGCAGTATTCGGCTTCTACCCATCCCGCACATCCCCATCCCCGTCCCCACCCGTCCCGTGTGCGCGTCGACATGGCCGACTGGCCCTGTACCGGACTGATTTGACCCGGTACCGTCCTGTCCGAGCGACCGAGCGACCGAGCGACCGAGCGACCGGGGGGCCGAGTTGAGCGAGGTACGCGTACGAGGTGCCGCCGCCTGCATCCGTGTGATGCGGCCGGGGGAGTTGGACGCGGGCCATGTCGAACGCTGGCGGGAGTTACGGGCGTTGTCCGGAGCGCCCGCCAATCCCTTCATGGAGCCCGAGTTCACCCGTGCCGTGGGCCGCGTCCGGCCGGGCGCCCGGGTCGCGGTTGTCGAGGGACGGGGCGGGACCGTCGGCTTCTTTCCGTACGAGAGAGGTCCGTTGGGGCAGGGGCGCGCCATCGGATTCGGGGTGTCGGACAGTCAAGGCCCGGTGCTCAACCCCGAACACACCCTCACAGCAGGTGAGTTGCTGCGCGCCTGCTCGCTCGCGAGCTGGGAGTTCGACAACCTCGAAGCGGGACAGACACTGTTCACCCCGTACGCCACGCAGGAGTTCGACTCGCCGGTCATCGACATCGGGCAGGGTTACGAGGCGTACGAGACGGCCCTGCGCGCCGGATCGCCCAAGTTCTTCCGTACGACCACCGCCAAGGAACGCAGACTTGCCCGGCAGGTCGGCGAGGTCCGGTTCGTCTTCGACGAGCGCGATCCGGCGGCGTTGCGCACGCTCATGGAGTGGAAGTCGGCGCAGTACCGCAGAACCGGCCGCCGCGACCGGTTCGCGAAGGAGTGGATCAGCACGCTGGTGCGGGAGTTGGCCGCCGGCCGCACCCCCGGCCGCACCCCCGACCACGCCCCCGGCTGCTCGGGTGTCCTCTCCGTCCTGTACGTCGCGGACCGCCCGGTCGCCGCGCACTTCGGGCTCCGCTCGCGCACCGTCCTGTCCTGCTGGTTCCCCGCGTACGACACCGGCTTCGCCAAGTACTCGCCCGGCCTGATCCTCCATCTGCGGATGGCGGAGGCGGCGGCCGGCGCCGGGATCGTCCTGCTCGACCTGGGGCGCGGGGCCGCCGAGTACAAGGACGCGCTCAAGACCGGGAACCTGCGGGTGTACGAGGGGGCCTCCGTACGGCCAGGGCCCCGGGCGGCCCTGTACCGGCTCGGCCGCGAGCCGTCGCGCCGCGCGCACAGCTTCGTACGGAACCGGCCGAAGCTCGCCGGATACGCGCAACGCGCCCTGAACCAGGTGGGCCGGCTCCGGGACCGGTGACCCCGGCACCATACGAGCGGAGGCATCATGCCGCGCACTGCCAGTACGTCCGCACGGCCGACCTCGCGATCCCTGCTGCGCGACGTCTCTGTCGCCGATCTCGATCTGGACCGCGAGGACGGCGTGGTGCTGTCGCTGACCCCCGCCCCCGGCGGCCCGCCCGTCCGCGCGGGCGCCGTCTACGCTCTCGTACGGCTCCGGGGCCGCCCCGTCGCCACCCTCCTCACCACGGTCCCGGCCGGCGCCGACCCGGCCGACGTACTCACCACGGCATTCCGCGCCCGGTACGACGGGCCCTACGCCCAACCCCCCGTCCACGCAACCCTGTTGAACGGTGCCGTCCCACCCCGTACGACAGTCGTCGTCGCCACCCGCGAGCGCGCGGACCGGCTCGGCCGGGCGCTCGACTCGCTCCTCGCGCAGGACCATCCGGACTTCCGCGTCGTCGTGGTCGACAACGCGCCCGTCACGTCCGCCACGCGCGAACTGGTCGACCGGGACTACGCGGGCCGCCTCACGTACGTCCTCGAGCCGGTGCCCGGACTGGCCGTCGCGCACAACCGGGGCGTCGCCGCCACCGACAGCCCCGTCGTCGCCTTCACGGACGACGACGTCGTCGCCGACCCGCGCTGGCTCTCCGCGCTCACCGCGCCGTTCGCCGCCGATCCCCGCACCGGCTGCGTCACGGGCCTGATCCTCCCCGCCCGGCTGACCACCCCCGCCCAGGTCCTGCTCGAAAGCCACGGAGGCTTCACGAAAGGCTTCACCCCACGCCTCTACGATCCGGCCGCGCCGCCCGCCGACGAACCTCTCTTCCCCTTCACGGCGGGCAACTTCGGCTCCGGCGCCAACATGGCGTTCCGCGCGTCCGCGCTGCGCGCCGTCGGCGGCTTCGACCCGGCCACCGGCACCGGCACACCCGCCAGGGGCGGCGACGACCTCTACGCGTTCGTCCGGATCCTGACCGCCGGTCACCGGCTGCGCTACACACCGGACGCGCTCGTCTGGCACCACCACCGCGAGACCTGGCAGGACCTGCGGAACCAGGCGTACGGCTACGGCGCCGGCCTCACCGCGTATCTCACCGCCGTCCTCTGCCGCCACCCCGCCCTGCTGCCCGCGCTGCTCGCGAAGCTCCCGCGCGGCCTCGCCCACGCCCGCGCGATCACCGCCCACCGGCCGGGCGAGACGGGAGTGCCGGGCGCACACGGCACCGACAGCCACCACCCCTGGCCGCGCACGCTCTCCCGACTGGAGCGCAGGGGCATGCTGTACGGCCCGCTGGGCTACGCGAAAGCGCGCCGGTGCCGGCGATGACCCGTATCCCCGTGCTGCTCTACCACGCGGTGATGGACGATCCGCCGAGGTGGATCGCCGAATTCACCGTCACCACAAGGCAGTTCACCGCGCACCTGGACGCGGTCGTGGCCAGCGGCCGTACCCCCGTCCCCCTCGGCGCGCTCGCCGACCGGCTGACGGGCGGCGCCCCGCTGCCACCGCGCCCCGTCGTCCTCACCTTCGACGACGGTTTCGCCGATCTGCCCGGACCGACCGCCGAAGCGCTCGCCGAACGCGGTCTGCCCGCCACCGCCTATCTCACCACCGGTGCCCTCGCCCCCGGCCACGGCAGTCTGCTGCCGCCCGCGCCGATGATGACGCTCGCGCAGGCGCCGGCCCTGGAGTGGCACGGTCTGGAGGTCGGCGCGCACACGGTCACGCATCCGCAGTTGGACACCCTGCGCGCGTCCGAACTCGACCGCGAGCTGGGGGAGTCGAAGGCGGTGCTCGAAGACGTACTCGGCCACGAGGTCACGCATCTCGCCTACCCGCACGGCTACAACAGCCGTGCCGTACGCGCCGCCGCGCGCCGGGCCGGATATGCCTCGGCCGTCGCCGTACGCCATGCGCTCAGCTCCGCGACGGACGAGCCGTACCGCATCGCCCGCCTCATCGTGCGCCGTGGTCACACGGTCGCGGACGTGGCGGCGTGGCTGGCGGGGGAGGGGGCCAGGGCGGCGCCGTTCCCCGACTCGGCGGCGACGGTGGGCTGGCGGCTGTACCGCAGGGCCCGCGCGGTGGCGAAGGGGCCACGGTTCGCGGGCTGACAGAGATGTGCGAGATACACGAGAGACGGACGACAGACGGACGACAGATGCACGAGAGACGGACGAGAGCCACGCAAAAGCGCAGAGAGTTCCTATAATTCGCTGAAGGGGACACCACAGGGGTGGGGGGAGTCGCACCGTGCAGCCACGCCCGCCCGCACCTGCGCCCGTGCCCGCACCCACGCCCGCGCCCGCGCATGCCGAGGCCCCGGCGCCGACCCACCCGCCGCCTCCCGCACGCGTACCCCGCCTCCCGTTCCCGCGTCCCTCAAGCCTTCTGCGCCCCCAACTGCTGTTCACCTGGCTGCCGTTGCTCGCCGGGGCCGCCCTCTGGACGTACTCCCTGCCGCGCGTCGGCTTCCGTTCCATGGGCGACTACGGGCTCCTCGACCGCTTCCCCACCCCCTTCTACGCCGCGCTTCTCCTCCTCACCGGCGGATTCCTGGCCGCTCTGCGCCGCGCCGGAACCGCTCCGTGGTGGCCCGCCACGTACTGCGTCGCGCTCCTCGTCGCGCTCAAGGCGCCGCCCGCCGTGCTCTACGACTCCGTGCGCTATCCCTGGGCGTCCAAGCACGACGCGGTCGTGAACCAACTCCTCCTCAACGGCGAACTGCGCCCGAACGGCGCCCTGTCGGGCAACATGTCCGCCTACGACCAGTGGCCCGGCTTCTTCACCCTCACCGGCGCACTGGTGCGCGCCTTCGGTGTGGACAGCGCCGCCGTGTTCCTCAACTGGGCGCCGATCGTGCTCGGTCTGCTGATGATGCCGGTGCTCGTGCTGCTCTACCGCACCTTCACCGAGGACTGGCGGCTCGTGTGGACGGCGGTGTGGATCTTCCAGCTCGCCAACTGGGTGGGGCAGGACTACCTGTCGCCGCAGGGCTTCGCGTATCTGCTGCATCTGTCCGTGATCGCGGTCGTGCTACGGCACTTCGTGCGGCCGGGGTCGGCGGGCAGGCTGCGCGACCGGTCGTTCCTGGACCCGGCGTCCGCCGCCGTGCCTCCCCCCACCGGCCTGCGGCAGCGCGCCGTCGGGGTGGCCGTGCTCGTCCCGCTGATCCTCGCCGTCAACGCCTCGCACCAGCTCACGCCGGTGATGCTGTGCGTCTCACTGTTCGCCCTGACCCTCACCCGCCGCTACCGCAACTACGGACTGCTCGCCGTCGCCGCGCTGATCATGCTGGCCTGGGATCTGACGATGGGACGGCCGCTGTTCGTCGAGACGCTGGGCACCCTGCGCGACTCGCTCGGCCGACTGACCCAGAACTCCCGCGCCGGATACGCCGGTGAACTTACCGGCCCCGGCCCCGAACTGGCAGGTCGCGCCAACGTGTTGATGGTCCTCGCCGTCGCCGCGCTCGCGGGCGCGGCGCTGCTCCTGCGGCGCAGGCTGGTCCGCTCCGCGCTGCCGTTGCTGCTCGTGTCGGCCGCGCCGGTCCCGCTGTTCGTCGTGAACGACTACGGCGGCGAAATGCTGTTCCGGGTCTATCTGTTCGGGCTGCCGGGCGCCGCGTTCTTCGCGGCGGCCACGCTCGTACCGGCGGCGGGCCGCGCGCGCCGTAAGACCCGAAGACGCGCCGCCGCGCTCACCCTCCACGGCGCGCTGCCCGTCGCCCTGCTCGTCCTGCTGGCCGGCTTCCTGCCCTCGTACTACGGCAAGGAGAAGATGTACTACACCCCGCCCGCCGAGACCGCGCTCGTCACCCGCGCCATCGACCGGGCGCCCGAAGGCGCCCTCATCCTCGCCACCACCGGCTCCTTCCCGCAGGCACTGCACCGCTACGACCACGTCGAGCACTGGTTCTTCGCCGAGCAGGAACTCCCCGAGAACGAGCGGATGTTGGCCGACCCCGCCCGCTATCTGTCCGACGGCATCCCGCCCGGCACCCGCGCCTACGTCATCCTCACCCGCACGCAGGACATCTACGCGGCCGGCGAAGGGCTCCTGCCGCCCGGCGGCTTCGGCACACTGCGCGCGCGGCTCGCCGCCTCACCGCTGTTCCGGACCGTGGAGGAGCACCCGTACGGCATCGTCCTTCAGTACCGGCCGCCGGCAGAAGGCGACAGCCCATGACTTTTGATCATTTACGGCTCCGACTACCGCCGGTCCTGGCCGGCTGGGGCGCGGTGGCCGTGACCGCGCTGCCCGGTGGTTCTCCACTGCGCTGGGCCCCGGTCCTGCTGTTCGTCTGCTTCGGACCCGGCTTCGCGCTCCTGCTCCCGCAGCGCGGCACGCTGCGCCCGGCCGCGCGGATCGAGGCGGTCGCCCTCGCCGCGCCGCTCAGCCTCTCCCTCGCGGTCACCGTCGCCACCACGCTCTTTCTGGTGCGCGGCTTCTCGGCGACGGCCTTTCTGGTGACGCTCGCGGCCGTCACGACCGTCGCCGCCGCCCTGCCGGGGCTGCCGCTGCCCGCCGCGACGCGGGGCGCGGTCGGCAGGGGCGGCTGATGGCGGCCCGGCTCGGCCGGGTCGAGCGGCGGGCGTATACCGCCGTCGTCCTGGCCGCCGTCGCGCTGCTCGTCGCCGGGATCGGCATCTGGGCGACCGAGTCGAGTGGTTCGCAGGACGACGGCTGCGCCGCGACGGACCTGCTGGAGCCGCCGTGCGGCGCGTGGTGGGGCGCGTATGTCCCGTACGCCGAGGACGGTCCGGCCGAGGGGTCGCTCACCCGCGCGGTGTACGCCTTCGAGAAGAAGATCGGCCGCAGGCTCGACCTCGTCTACAACTACCACGACATGTCGGACACCGAACTCGACGGACAGCTTCTGACCCCCGACGAGCGGGAGTTGGGCGAGGACCGGATGCTGATGCTGGCGTGGGAGTCCACCGTCTGGCGCGAACCGCACCACGAGAACTGGACCGAGGACCAACTGGGCTGGGCGGACATCGCTTCGGGGACGTACGACGAGGAGATCATCGATCCCCAGGCGCGCCGCATCAAGGAGTACGGCGAGCAGCGGGGCAAGCGGATCTTTCTCTCCTTCGACCAGGAGGTCGACGCCCGCATCAAGGAGGGCGCGGGCACCCCGGAGGAGTACATCGCCGCGTACCGCCATCTCTACGACCGCTTCGAGGAGTTGGGCGTGGACAACGTGGTGTGGGTGTGGACGGTCTCCGGCTATCTGGGCAGCGCGCAAGAGATGAAGGCGCTGTATCCGGGGGACGACTACGTCGACTGGATCGGCATGGACCAGTACAACTACTTCCTGTGCCACGACACCACGGACTGGAAGGACTTCGACCGCAGCCAGCGCCCCACCTACGACTGGCTGCGGGCGAACATCTCGGCCGAGAAGCCGCTGATGCTGGCGGAGTTCGGCACGGTGCCCGATCCGGCGGACCGTGACAGACAGCGTGACTGGTACGCGCGGATCCCGGACACGGTGCGGACCATGCCGGGGGTGCGGGCGCTGGTTCAGTGGAACAGACCGGTCCCGGGCGACGACTGCGATCTGACGGTCAACGAGGGCCCGGGGCTTGAGGGTTACCGAGAGGCGGGTGCGGACGGCTACTTCGACCAGCCGCTGCCTTAGACCGTGGAGTCCTCAGCCGCCGGACGGGTCGAACAGCACCCCGTACGCCGTGGGCACGAACGCGTCCGCGCGCCGGAACCGCCGCGAGGCCACCGCCGCCACCGCCGTCCCCGTCGCCGGGCAGAACCCGAGAAACGCCTGCTGTCCACTCGTCGCCCCGCAGTGGAAGTACGCCGGACCGTCGTCCGTGAGGTGCTGGAACCACGTCAGGGTGTGGGTGTGCGCCTTGCCGAAACCGCGGCGCAGTACGGGTCGGCGCACCGCGTGCAGCGCGTCGGCCAGTGACGGTGTGCGCTCCGGCCGGAGGTGGGCCTCCAGGAAGGTGAGCAGGTCGTGCGGGGTGGCCCGGACCGCGCCCGCCGCGGCGAAGCCGCCGATGCGCAGCGGCGGCACCTCGCTCACACCGTCCCTGGCGTGACCGACGGCGTCGGCGGCGCCGCCACCCGCCCGCGTCGACGTACCCGACAGCCCCAGCGGCGCCAGTACCTGCTCCGCCAGCAGCGCGTCCCAGCCCGTCCGGGTCGCGGCGGACAGGGCGTGACCGAGCACCGAGACGGCGAAGTTCGAGTAGTGCCAGCGGGTGCCGGGCCGGTGGCGCGGGCGGGCGTGCAGGAACGCGTCGACCACGCGGTGCGCGGGATATCCCTCGAACGGGTTGGTCCTCCAGCGCGGCAGCGCCTGCCGGTAGAAGTCGCGCGGCAGCGCGGGCAGTCCGGACGTGTGGGTGATCAGATGGCGCAGCGTGATCGGCTCGACCGGACGCGGCGGCCGGGGGCCGAGGCAGCCCGCCGCCGAGTCCTCGTACGCGAGATGACCGGCCTCCGCGAGCCGGGCCAGCAGCAGACCCGCGTACGGCTTGGACGCCGAGCCGATCTCGTAACGCAGCCCTTCCGCGCCGCCGGGCGAGGCACGGACCGTGCGCTGCCCGTGCACGGAGACGGCGAAGACCACGTCCGGCGCGTCGACCGCGCGGACCGCCGCGTCGAGCCGGTCGTGCGGCGTACCGGCGAGCGCCGCGCGGGCGACTTCGGTGAGGGTGGCCCGGCCGCTGCTCGCGAGATCGGTGAGACCGGCGAGGTCCGAGAGATCGGCGCCGAGACCTGGGTCGCCCCGCCGGTCACTGTTCCGGTCGGCGCCTGCGCTCATGACGCGACGGGCGCCGTCAGCCGCGCCATGGCGCGCGACGTGGCCAGTACGGAGGCGAACGCGGCGGCCAGCGTCGAGTGGTAGACGACGTCGAACACGTCGTCCGCGCTCCCCTGCGGCATCTCGTGCACCGCCGGCATCGCCCCGTCGGGCTGCTGCGCGGCGGCGAAACCGCGCCACGCCCGCTCGTCCAGGGTCGGTTCGGGCAGACAGGCGTCCACGACGAGCAGTTCGCCGAGCAGGTCCCAGCGCTTGAGGTCGAGCCAGTCGTCCAGCCAGACCGGCAGCCACATGGCGAGGTAGTCGGCGATGTACGGCGGCAGCCCGGCCGGATTCTGGCCCCAGCCGGTGAAATGGAAGACCGTGTGGGTGATGTCGTACCCGATATGGCCCTCCACGGTCCACGGCTCGGGTGTGCGGGCGAGCCAGGTGCGCCGGGCCGCTTCCTCGATCGGCATACTCGGCGCCAGCCCGAAGCGCTCCTCGAACGTGGACAGGCCCAGTCGCCGCACGGGCAGCACCTCCAGGGCGGCCCAACTGCCGAGCCGGTGGTTGAGGCGGGCGGCGCGCTCGGTCTCGGGTGCCTCGTAACCCATCTCCTTGAACGGCAGATAGACCTCGAAGGGGATGGGCGAGAGCGGCTCCTGCCGCTGGCCGCGCTCCAGCATCCGCCCGCCGTCGAGGGCTTCGCGCCACAGATGGTCCATCAGCCCACGGGCGAGGGACGCCTGGCGAGAACCCGCCACGCCTTCCCGGAACAGGATCTTGCAGATCATGGCGGCTTCGCCGATGGGCTTGAAGCGGTCCAGGAAGCCCACTTCGGGGTCGGCGTCGAGTTCGAGCCGGAAGCCGGCGCGGTGGGTGTGCAGCCACTCCATCGCCTGTGCGCCGACATGGTGGACGAGCTTCATATGACCGGCGCTCGCGCTGTCGCCGCTTTCCCGGCTCTCCGGGCCAGTCATCGGGTGCCTCCCTCTAGGGCCGCCAGTCGACCGTCGGTCAGGGTGCCGGCGAACGCGATCATCAGCGTGGAGTGGTAGCAGTGCCAGAAGTCCCTGGGCGGCTCGCCCGCGCGCCCCGCGCCGGTCTCGGGGATGCCACCGGCCGCGTCCTGCATGTCGGCGATCCGCGCCCAGGCGCTCTCGATGCTGCGGGGCAGGTCGCCCCCGAACGAGGCGTCGGGAAGGCTTCCCGCCACGGCGATCAGCTCACAGCTCAGATCCCACTGCTCGGCCTCCAGACAGGTGTCCAGCCACGCGGGCAGCCACATCGCCAGATAGTCGCCCAGTTCGGCGGGCATCCAGTGCGGCGCGTTGCCCCAGTCGGTGAGGTGGAAGACGACATGTGTCAGTCCGTAGCCCGCCGTGCGCTCGAACGTCCATGGTTCCGGCAGTCCGCCCAGCCAGGTGCGCGCGAAGGCGGCCGAGGTCTCTCCGTACGGTGTGAACCCCACGCGCCGCTCGGAGTTGAGCATGCCCAGGCGCCGGCTCGGCTCCTGCTCGATGCGTTCCCAGCCACGCGTACGGCGCACCGTGGCCGTCAGCTCCTCGAAGCCGGGGTGCCGCATTCCGGCGGAGGCGAAGGCGGCGTAGATCTCCAGCGGATACGTGGTGAAGGGCTCGTCGCGCAGCAGGTCGAGGAAGAGACCGCCCCGCCGGGTCTGCTCCCACGCGAAGTCCAGCAGCTCCGAGGCGCGCCGGTGCCGGTCGGAGCCGGGTGCGCTGTGCGTCAGGATCGAGTGGCTGAGCTGGGCCAGCTCGCCGAGCGGCTTCAGCGTGAGGTTGGCGTCGGAGCGGGGGTCCAGCACGTCGTCCGGCAGGCTGAAGGAGTCACGGTGGTCGCACACCCATGTCAGGGCGGTCCGGGAGACCTCGGCCGCCCGCGATGTCGCCGGCACCTCGGCGGTCAGGGGCGTACTCATGCGCGGCCCCCGGCGCGGATGTGGCGTGCGGCGTGCACATGGAGCCCGACGCGCGCGTCGGTCCCGGCCATCTGCTCGACGAACTCGAGTCCGGTGTCCAGACCGAGCGTGTCGGGGACACCGTCGATGACGCTCAGCCAGCGTCCGGCACCGGCCGCCTGGAGCCAGTCACGGCGGCGTACGGCGCGTACGAAGCCCCGCGCCACGTCCACGGGCCTGCGGGCGGCGGCCTGAGCGATCCCCGAATCGGCGCCGGGTACGGCGAGCGACGCCAGCAGCGACAGTTGATGGGTGAGCTGCGGCCAGTCCAGGGCGTCCAGCCACGACGCGTCGGGCCCGGTGTGCGCCGCCCCGGTGGCTCCGTTCGGTCCGTTCGGTCCGTTCGATCCGGAGGCGTCCAGCCGGTGCAGCGTCTGGGTCATCGCCCAGTGGCTCCAGACCGTCGTCGCGGAGGACGTGGCCTTGGGTGCGAAGGTGACGACGGCGCGCTGGAAGGCCGCCAGGTCGTCCGGGAGCGGCGGGCGGCGGGTCAGTACGCTCGGCAGCAGGACGTCGGCGCCCAGTACGCGCACCGCCGCCAGACCGAGCTGGTCGTCCGCGAGGGTGCCGACGGTGCCGCCGACCACAGAGGAATGGCCTCCGCCCCGTAGGGCGGAGACCACCTCTGAAGCCAGGTCATGTACCACACCCGCGAGGCGTGGAGAGGTACCTGATTGCTCCATGCTTCTTCCGTCAGCCCTTCTTCGTCGGGCGCGGAGTGGGCGGCGAGAGCAGCAGCCCCCCGGCACCACCGATGAGCAGCAGTGCGGCGCACTCTCGGCTGTCTCGGTATGTTCCTTCGGCCTCGCTCGGGCTCAGGACCGCGTCGATGTCGACGTCCAAGTCCTTCGTGATGTCTCGGGCGTTGGTCTCAGTGGACATGCCATTCATCCCCTCAGGAGGAAGTGGGTTTCACGTACATACCTAATAAAGCGCACATAACGGACACCCGCAAACGCTGAGGCACGCTCAGCCTCGGTACCGGGCCCTTTTGGCGGCGATACGTACCAGTATGGTGCCGATCGCTACCGCCAGCAGCCCCAGGGACACCGGGACGGCGAGGGCCGCGAAGGTGCTCTGGGCGCTCCAGCCCGCCATCGCGAGCACCCAGACCACCGCCGCGACCGCCCGCCCGTCCGCGCCCGCCGCCCGGAGCGCGAGGGCGGCCAGCCCCAGGCAGAGGAGTTGCAGGAGGACGGGCAGGATCTCCAGCGCCATTTCCCGATGGGTGAGTTGGGCGAGTACGTCGGCGGCCGGCCGGTGCCAGGGGCCGGACGCCGCCTCGGGCCGGACGCCGAGAAGCGGCGGCGCGCCGTGCAGCGCACCGAACAGGGCCGGCAGCGAGGCCGTCAGCAGGAGCGGACGCGACCGTACGAGCGTGAGGGCCGCGCACTGGACGGCGATCAGCAGGACACCGGCGCCCACGGTCAACGGCGGTAGCGCGGCGAGGAGTTGGGAGCCCGACACCCGGTCGGCGGCGATGTCGTCCGCGTCCCGCAGCGGGATCCAGAACAGGGCGACGGACAGAGCCAGGAGCAGCCACAGCACGGCGGCCGACGCACGCCCCGTCCGGCGGCGCCGGGCGGTGGCTGTCACGACCGGTGCCGTACGGGGCCGGGGCGTGGGCCTCGCTACGTGGACGGGGATCCCGAACGCCGGAGTCGCCGTGTCATGCACCGCGTGCAGATACGAGGTCCCCCGCGCCCAGGCCGCCCGGTACTCGGCCTCCTCCGCCGCGTCGGCCGTCCCCCCGCCCGTACGCCGCCTGCGCTCGGCCGCCGCGCGCGCCCATGTCGTCCCGTACCCCTGCGCCGGAGCACGGCTCCGCCACCGCCCGCTCAGCGCCGATCGCAGCCCCGGCGCCGCCACCAGCGCGACCAGCGTCATGGACAGCAGCATCGCCAGCCCGGCGCCCGAGATCCCGGCCGGCCCGAGCAGCAGCACCGCGCTGCCCAGGACGGACACGCACATGGCGCCCTGGAGCGCGGCGAGCATCCCCGTACGCCCCTGGACGCGCAGCACGCCGATGTACAGCTCCACGACGACGCGCGGCAGCGCGGCGGCGGCCAGCAGGCGCAGCACCGTCGAGCCGTGCTCGGCGTAGTCGGCGCCGAAGGGCGCGAGGACCTGCGGGGCGAAGACCACCAGCACCAGCACCACGGGCACCAGCAGCGCCGTCATCCGGCGCAGCGCCCCCCGTACGCCCTCGGCCAGTCGCTCGGGGGAGTGCGAGGCGTGCGCGGTCAGGGACGAGGCCATGTTGATGGCCATGAACTCCATCGTCCCGCCGACGGTGTAGGCGGTGTAGAAGAACGCGTTGTGCGCCGCGTCGAAGCGGACGGCGACCATCACCGGCAGCAGATTGATCATCGCCAGGCTGAACAGCGCGCCGACCGAGTCACCGGCCAGGAACCGCCCGATGTCGGCCGGCCGTGGTGGCTCGCGGTCCCGGTCGGCGGCGGCCTGGCGGGGGATGAGCCGGCGGAACACCAGCCAGCCGAGCGGCAGTACGGACAGCGCGATGGCCGCCGCCCAGGACACGAAGACGCCGAGGACCGGCAGCGCGGTGGCGAACGCGACGAGCAGCAGCAGCTTGCCGAGGGAGAAGACGGCGTTGCCCACGGGCACCCAGAAGGCTTTACGCAGCCCGGTCAGTACCCCGTCCTGGAGGGTGAGCAGCGCCCAGGCGACGCACGAGCCGGTGAAGACGAGCCCGGCGGTGACGCCGCCGAGCGGCGCGTACGAGGCGCCCCACAGGTCGAGCGTCAGCAGGAACACCAGACAGGCGACGCACACGACGACCGAACTGAGCGCATACGCCCGCCACACGAGTGCGCCGGTCGCACGCCCGGCGCGTGGCACATAGCGCACCACCGCGCCGATCATGGTGGTCGCGGTGAGGGACGCCAGCAGCCGCATGGCGGCGATGGCGGCGGAGCCCTGGCCCACGGCCTCCTCGGTGTAGTAGCGGGCGGCGACCAGCCAGAAGCCGAGACCGAGGGCGGCGGAGACGCCGGTGGAGAGCATCAGCGCGTAGGCGTTGCGGAACATCGAGTCGCTGTTGTCGGCGTGGGCGGCGTCGTTGGCGTCGTTGGCGCTGTCGTGTTCGGTGACCGCCATGTCCTCGCGTGCCGTATCAGTCACCGTCGTGCCCCGGAGGCAATACGGGCCGCGCCCCCAACTCGTCGAGTGCGGCGATGACTTGACCGGCCCGTAACGGGTCGGCGGGCAGCGCGTGGCGGGCGAACCAGGCGGCGGGCGCGGGGTGCGGTGACGCGTCGGTGAAGACGTCACCGGCGTACACGTCGAGCGGCGGGTCGTACAGATAGCCGGTGGCGATCCGGCGCCGGGCGAGCGCGGCGACGGCGGCGTCCCGGTCGGCGATCAGCAACGGCACCCGGAACAGCGGTTGGACTCCGTCCCCGGGCGCCGCCCACCGGGTCGCCAACAGCCGTTCCGTGCCCGCCCGATGGGCGGCGAGCAGCGGATCGAGCCCGGACAGCAGCCGTTCGGTACGTCGCAGGCGCAGTCGGCCCGGCGTGATGCGGTAGCGGCGCATGTCCACCCGTACCCACGAGTCGAATCCGCGCAGCCCAGGACCTGCGGCCAGCGCCTCTTTCAGCTCGCCCGGCCGTAACTCCATCCGGATGTCCCGGCGTTCCTCGGCGCCGACCGCCCGCAGCAGTCGGCGCGCGGCCCGGACCAGCCGCAGCCCGCGCACCCCGGCCTCGGCGTACGGCCGCAGGGCGTAGGCGAGTTCGGCGGTGAGAGCGGACGGTTCGAGCAGTGCGTCGCGGGCCGCCGCCAACTCCGTACGGAGCGCCGGATCGGCCATGGCGAGGAACCCGCCGGTCTTGGCGCCCACATGCTTGGAGAGGCTGAACACGGCCGCGTCCCCGAAGGTCCCGACGGCCCGGCCCGCCACCTCGCCGCCGATGGCGTGAGCGGCGTCCTCGATCAAGGGGATTCCCAACGCGTCGCAACGGGCGCGCAGTTCGGGTGCGGGGTCGGGATTCCCGTACAGATTGGTCGTCAGTACGGCGGACAGCCCGCGCCAGCCGGACTCCGGGACGGCGGCCGGGTCGATCGAACCGTCCCGCGCGTTCAACGGCGCCTGGACGGGGCGCAGTCCGGCGGCGAGCACGACGAACATGATCACGTCGTCGTTGACCGGCGACATCAACACCCGGCCGCCGGGCGGGCACCAGTGGCGCAGCGCGACGTAGAGCCCGAGCCGGCACGACGGCATGTACAGGCACTCTCTGCCGAGCCGCCGCCGCATGAGAGATTCCAGCGCGGCGTACGGCGCCGGGCGGCCCACCCCAAGAGCCATACGGTTCCCCCCTGCCCCGGATCAATGTGGCCTTTGGGGACGCTCCCGTCAATACGGTCGCGTCGTGCGCCGACCAGTCCGGCGGACCAAATCAGCCTGTCCGGCGTTTGAGGACAGAACACGTAGCCCGTCCGGCGTTTGAGGACGAACCGGCCCACCGGCCGGACCCGGTCATCTCCTACCGGTCACCCGCCAACGCGGCTCGCTGCTCCGGCGTGAGCCGTTCCGGCCCGGCGTGCCGCAGCGCCTCCGTGACGCGCTCGGCGGCCCAGCCGAGCCCCGTGGCCAGGAGACGCGCGTCGACCGGCACCCCCACATGCGCCACCGCCGCGAGCACCGTCAGCGCGTCGTCGACCCCGCCGGGGCCGGGCGCCATCTCGTCGTGCAGGGTCGCGAAGAACTGGCTCATCCGGTCGAGCCGGACCCCGGCCGGTGTGCTCTCGCCGACGAGTCCCGCCCCCTGCCGGGCGGTTTCCGCCCAATTCGCGGTCGAGCGGGTGTCGCGCGTCCAGGCGCGCACCCAGACGTCGTCGTCCACGACGTACCGCTCGCGCCGCCGGGGACCGCGCTCGCGCCGGACCATCTCCAGGTTCTCGAGGTAGCCGACGGCCTTGGAGACCGACGCGGGGCTGACCCGCAACCGCCGCACCAGGTCGGCGGCGGTCAGGGCGCCCGAGTCGGCGAGGAACAGCCGGGCGAGGACGCGTGAGGCCATGCTCGGCAGCCCGGTCTCGACCAGCATCGCCACGAACTGCCCTTCGAAGCGCCGGAGTTCATCCCGCTCGTCCCGCTCGTCGTCGTACGGCGTGGGCCCGCTCCGGCGCGCCCGCCGCTCGGTGGCGAGCAGCGCGCGGTCCACCCGGTAGCCGTCCGCACCGCCGTTGCGCGCCACTTCCCGGCTGATGGTCGAGGTCGGCCGGCCGAGGCGTCTGGCGATCTCGGCGTAGCCCAGCCCCTCGGCCAGTCCCGCCCCGATGTTCCGGCGGTCCTCGTGCGTCAGCCTGCCTCCCGGCATCCGCGCTCCCCTCCTGATGGTCGTCGGTGCATGCTCGGTCCAGTATGCGTTCACCGTCATCTCATTGCAACGCACGCTGTCACAGCAGGGAAATTTATTGACGACCCATGAAACGCAACGTAGCTTTCACCCATGCTGAATGTGGCGACGAGTCAGAGAGCCGTGCTCGATGTCGAGGGCCTGCGGATGCGGTACGGCGCGAACGACGTCCTGCGCGATGTGCGCTTCCAGGCCCACCACGGCGAGGTCCTGGCCCTGCTGGGGCCGAACGGGGCGGGCAAGACCACGACCATCGAGATCCTGGAGGGCTTCCGGATGCGCTCGGCCGGCCGCGTCGACGTGCTCGGCGCCGACCCGGCGCACGGCGACGAACGCTGGCGCGCCAGGCTCGGCGTCGTCCTCCAGTCCTGGCGCGACCACGGCAACTGGCGGGTACGCGAACTGCTCGCCCACCTCGGCACGTACTACACCCCCTACTCCACCGACCGGGTCCAACGACCCTGGGACACCGACGAGTTGGTCGAGGCGGTCGGCCTGACGGCGCACGCGGGAAAGAAGATCAAGACACTCTCCGGCGGCCAGCGGCGCAGGCTGGACGTGGCGATCGGCATCGTCGGCCGCCCCGAACTGCTCTTCCTGGACGAGCCGACGGCGGGCTTCGATCCGGCGGCGCGCCACGAGTTCCACGACCTCGTCCATCGCCTCGCCGCCGACCACCGGACCACCATCCTGCTCACCACCCACGACCTGGACGAGGCCGGAAAGCTCGCCGACCGCATCGTGATCCTGGTCGGCGGCCGGATCATCGCCGACGGATCGGCGGACGAGCTGGCGCGGCAGGTGGCGGGGGAGGACGAGGTGCGCTGGACATGCGACGGCGAGCGCTTCACCCGCACGACCACCGACTCGACCGGCTTCGTCCGCGATCTGTTCGGCCGTCACGGCACGGCGATAGCCGAACTGGAGGTCCGCCGGGCCTCGTTGGAGGACACGTACATGACCCTCGTACGCGAGGAAGAGGCGGCGGCCCGGTGAACGAGGTGAGCGCGAGGACGAACACGCTACGGGCCGGCTGGTCCCGCGGCCTGATCGAACTGCGGCAGTCCTTCACCAACCCCGGTGAACTGCTGTCCCATCTGCTCTGGCCGGCCCTCATGCTGGCGGTGATGTACTTCCTGCGGGACTCGGCCTTCGGCTCCGGCGGGCTCATGCTCGGCACCCTCGCCCTCCCGAGCATCCTCGGCATGAACGCCGCGATGGGCATGGTCGCCATGAGCCAGATCCTCACCGCCGAACGCGAGGACGGAACCCTCCTGCGCGCCAAGGCGACACCCGACGGCATGCCCGCCTACCTGATCGGCAAGGTCGTCACGGTCGGCGGCAGCCTCGTCGCCGACCTCGCGATCCTGCTGATCCCCGGCCTGCTCATCATCGACGGCCTCGCGGCCGGCAGCGCCGGATCCTGGCTCACCGTCGCCTGGGTGCTGCTCCTCGGCATGGCGGCGACGCTCCCCATCGGCGCCATCCTGGGCTCGGTCTTCGCCGGCGCCCGCGCCCAAGGACTCATCCAGCTCCCGGTGTTGGGCCTGATCGCGATCTCCGGCATCTTCTACCCGCTCACCGCGCTGCCGGAGTGGGTGCAGTGGATCGGCCAGTTGACCCCGATCTACTGGCTCGGCCTGGGCATGCGCGCGGCGCTGCTCCCGGACTCGGCGGTCACCGTCGAGATCGCCGAGTCCTGGCGCCAGTGGGAGACGGCCGGTGTGCTCACGCTCTGGGCGGTACTGGGCCTGGTGCTCGCCCCGATCGTTCTGCGCCGCATGGCCCGGCGCGAGTCGGGCTCGGCGGTGTCGGAACGCCGCGAGAAGGCGCTGCGCCGGGTGGCCTGAACGGACCGTGCACGAAAGGGGCGGCGTACGCCGACGTGGTGTCGGTGTACGCCGCCCTGCTTATGCGCTGTAGGTCCTGACCGTTACCTCGGGTCCTGGTTGAACTTCGAGGTCGACCAGAAGTAGCCGAGCACCGCGAGGCCGACGCACCAGACGACCGCCAGCCAGCCGTTGTGGCCGATCTCGGTGCCGAGCAGCAGGCCGCGCAGGGTCTCGATGGCCGGGGTGAAGGGCTGGTACTCGGCGATCGGCTGGAACCAGCCCGGCATCGCGTCGACCGGGACGAAGGCGCTGGAGATGAGCGGCAGGAAGATCAGCGGCATCGCGTTGTTGCTGGCCGCCTCCGCGTTCGGGCTGATCAGGCCCATCCCGACCGCGATCCAGGTGAGCGCCAGGGAGAACAGCACGAGCAGTCCGAACGCCGCGACCCACTCCAGGACCGTGGCGTCGGTGGACCGGAAGCCGATGGCCACACCGACCGCGCCCACGAGGACGACGCTCAGCACGCACTGGAGCACGCTGCCCACGACGTGCCCGACAAGCACCGAGCCGCGGTGGATCGCCATCGTACGGAAACGGGCGATGATGCCCTCGGTCATGTCCATGGAGACGGACACCGCGGTGCCGATCGTGGTGCCGCCGATGGTCATCAGCAGGATGCCCGGGACGATGTAGGCGATGTAGTCGGAGCGGTCCGCGCCGCCGCCGCCGATGCCCGCGCTCATCACGTCGCCGAAGAGGTAGACGAAAAGCAGCAGGAGCATGACCGGCGTGAGCAGCAGATTCAGCGTCATGGACGGATAGCGCCGGGCGTGCAGGAGATTCCGCCGCAGCATGGTGCTCGAGTCGCGTACGGCGAGGGAGAGGGAGCTCATCGGACGTTCTCCTTGGACTGGTTGGGGACCTTGGCGTCGCCGGTCAGGGCGAAGAACACGTCATCGAGGTCGGGGGTGTGGACGGTCAGTTCGTCGGCCTCGATGCCGGCGGAGTCGAGCCAGTCGAGGATGGAGCGCAGCTCGCGCTGGCTGCCGTCGCTGGGGATGGACAGCGACAGTGCCTCGTCGTCGCGGGTGGCCTCGGTCAGGGTGTCGGCGGCGGACCGGTACGCGGACGGGTCGGTGAAGCGGAGCCGGATGTGCCCGCCGGGGATGAGCCGCTTCAGCTCGTCCGCGGTGCCCTCGGCGGCGATCTTGCCGTCGTTCAACACGGCGATGCGGTCGGCGAGTTCGTCGGCCTCGTCCAGGTACTGGGTGGTGAGAAGGACGGTGACGCCGCCGGCGACCAGGCCGCGGATGATGCCCCACATGTTGTGGCGGCTGCGCGGGTCGAGGCCGGTGGTCGGTTCGTCGAGGAAGATGATGCGCGGGTTGCCGACCAGCGTCATGGCGATGTCGAGGCGGCGTTTCATGCCGCCGGAGTAGGTCGAGGCGGGCTTCTTCGCGGCCTCCACCAGGTCGAAGCGTTCCAGGAGTTCGGCGGCGACCCGGCGTCCCTCGCGGCGGGAGAGATGGTGCAGGTCCGCCATGAGGAGCATGTTCTCCTCGCCGGTGATCAGGCTGTCGACGGCGGAGAACTGCCCGGTGACGCCGATCGCGGCGCGTACGGCCTGCGGTTCGGCGGCCAGGTCGTGGCCGTCGACGTGCAGCTCGCCGGCGTCGGCGGTGATGAGGGTGGAGAGGATCTTCACGGCGGTGGTCTTGCCGGCGCCGTTCGGCCCGAGCAGCGCGAACACGGTCCCGGCCGGGATGCTCAGATCGATCCCGTCGAGGACGAGCTTGTCGCCGTAGGACTTGCGCAGGCCGGTGGCGGAGACGGCGGTGGGCGGCTGCTGGCCGTTTCCGCGCCTGGACGTGGGCATGACAGATGAAGGCATGGGCCCTCCCGTTCGAAGGTTGGAGTGAGGTGAAGAGGCGAAGGGGGCGAAGGGGGCGAAGGGGGTGAAGGGGGTGAAGGGGGTGAAGCGAAAGGTGGCGCCAGGCCGGACTCTCAGGCGCGGGCGGGGGCGCGGCGGATGTCGATGTTGCCCCAGTTGGTACGGGCGCGGACCTTGACGGTGTCCTCGGTCTCGTCCGGGGTCTGGGAGGCGGCGAGCGTGTTGCGTACCTGCCCGCGGTTGGAGTTGACGTCCAGCCAGGCGGCGGTGCCCTCACGCACACCGACCTCGATCGGGCCGTTGGCGGTCTCCAACTGGACGGTGCCACGGGCGACTTCGGCGACGCGAAGGCCGCCGTTGGTGGTGGTGCCGGTGACCGAGGACTCGGCGCGTGCGATGTCTACGGGGCCGTTGGCGCCGCTCACCCGCAGCTCGCCGATCACGGCGCCGACGGTCGTGGTGCCGTGCGAGTTCTTGAGGACGGCGGGGCCGTCGACAATCCCGACCCGCATGTTGCCGGTGCTGGTGGTGATCTCGGCCATGCCCTCGACCCGGTCCACGGCGATCATGCCGTGCGACGCGGTCAGTTGGAGCGGGCCGGTCGTGTCGAGGCGTACGTCACCGGACGTGGTCTTCACATGGACCTCGCCGAGCCGCCCCTCGCCGATCACCTGGGTCCAGGAGCCGGTCAGCTCGACGCGCGAGCCGGTGGGCAGTTCGACCGTCACGTCGACGGCGCCACTGGGCCCTACGAGGTAGCGGCTCTTTGTCCTGATGGTCAGTTCGCCGCCGGCGAAGCTGACCTCGGTCTGCTCGGCGGCCCGCACGTCCTTGTTGCTCTTGGGGTCGCGGGGCCGTACCTCGACCACGGTGTCGACGCGGTCGCCAGCGGTGAACTGGATGGAACCGGCGTCCACACGGGTGGTGGCCGAGATCGGTTCGGGAGTGTCGTAAGTAGGCATGGCTGTCCCGTCCTCTTGGGTCTTGGGTTCGTCCCCGCTGGTGGGACGTGGTGTGGGTGAAGTCGTACGGGCACGGGCACGGGCACGGGTCGCGGGTCGCGGGGCTGCGGCTAGCGCACCCAGCCCGTGAAGCTCTGTCCGACGGTGCGGGTCTTCTCCGTCGTACGCGGCCGGGTGCCGCCGTCGACCGCGCCCGACACGGCCCGCACCAGCCACGCGTTGACCGACAGGCCCTCGCGGGCCGCGGCCTCCTCGGCGCGGGTCTTGAGATGGGCCGGCAGTCGCAGGTTGACGCGGGCGGTGCCGCCCTCGTCGCCGTCGACGGGTGCGTGCGCCTTGAGCGGTTCGACGGGCGCGGCCGGCTCCGCGTGGGCGCCGCCGTCGGTGGGCGGCAGTGTCACGACGAAGTCGGGGTCGAGCCCGCGCAGTCGTACGTCGACCGAGCCGGGGGCGAGTTCGCGGGTGATCTCGTCCATGGCGGCGGAGAGCACGTTGAGCATGGTCAGCCGGGTCGCCGACTCCAGGGGAGCGGTGAGCCTTTCGGCCAGCTCGCGTGCTTCGTCGCCGCCGGCTTCGGCGGCCACCGCGAGTTCGCGGCGGAGGGAGTCGACGTACGGGGTGAGGTCCATGGCGTCATCATGGCACCACAATGGCGCCAAGCGCAACCCGCTAGGTGGCATCTCTGAGTCGCCGATCAATGTGACCACTCTGACCTGCGAAGATGCACTGGTGCCCGGCTGAGTCATTGTGGCGCCACGCGCGTCCACGCGCTCCTGGGGGCGTGGGATGGCGCCGGATGGCACCACTTGGCACCAAGCGGCGCCACTCGATGTCATGTGGTGCCATGAGCGGGAGAAAGGAAAAAGCGGAGAAAGGGAGCACTTCGATGCCGGATGCCATGCCGGACGCCATGCCCGACGCCACGCCGGACACCAGCACGGTCGCTGTTCTCGGAGCGGGCGCCCTCGGTGCCGCGATGGCGACGCGACTCGGCGAAAGTGGCCATGAGGTGCGGCTGTGGAACCGTACGCGGGCCAGGGCCCGTACGGCGGCCGAGCACGCCACCGGTGTCACGGCGGTGGAAAGCGCGGCCGACGCGGTCTCCGGCGCGTCCGTCGTCCTCACCGTGCTCCGCGACGGCGACGCGGTGTCGGCGGTCATGTCGGACGCCGTCACCCGACTGGACGACGGCGCCGTCTGGGTGCAGGCGAGCACGGTGGGCCCGCGAAGCGCCACCGCCCTCGCCGAGCTGGCCCGCGCTCACGGTGCCGACTACCTCGACGCACCGGTCTCCGGCAGCACCGTCCCCGCCCGGCAGGGCAGACTCGTCTGGCTCGTCGCGGGTCGGGAGGACGTCCTCACGCGGGCGCGCCCCGTCCTCGACGACCTCGGCTCGTCCGTACTGCACGTGGGGACGGAGGCCGAGGGCAGCGCCGTCAAGCTCGCGGTCAACGCGTGGATGGCCGCGTCGACGGTCGCCATGAGCGACGTCCTCGCGCTGTGCGACGCGCTCGGTATCGACCACGCGACATTCGTCCGGGTCCTTCAGGCGGGCCCGCTCGCGATGCCGTACGAGTTGCAGAAGATCGACGCCATGGACCAGGGGTCGTACGCACCCGGCTTCGCCGTCCAACTCGCCCTCAAGGACCTCGATCTGGCCGCGACGGCCACCGCCCCCAGCCCGCTGCTCCGCGCGGTCCGCGACCGGCTGGACGCGACCATGGCCGCCGGGCACGACCGCGACGACCTCGCGGCCGTCGACTATCTGCGAAAGCGCCCGCCGACCGGCCGACCCGGCGCGTAGATCACGTCAGTCGACGTCAGTCGACGTGCTCGTTGGCGCCGAAGAAGAACATCTCGCCGCATTCGCGCACCGGTTGGCCGGCCGGCAGCGGTTCCCCGGCCAGGACGGGCATGGCCACGGCCGACCAGTCGATTGCCACCTGCCCGTCCGGCGTGCGGCGAAGTGACTCACGCAGATCCGCGATCACGACGGGCCGGCCCGGCAGGTAGGTGTCCAACCGGAACGTGTCTCTGCCGTCTCTGCCGTCTCTACCCTCGCTGCCGTCGTCGCCAGGGACTCTCTTACGGAGATGGTCCTCCGCCGCACCGCGCACCTCGGCCGGGTCCGTCACCAGCCAGGTCCAGCCGACCTCGGTCCCGCTGTTGCTGACGAGTTCGGTCATCCGAAGCAGATGGAAGCCCCTGGTGTGGTGGCTCGTGGCCTCTTCTTCCCGCCACGGCCGGGACAGCTCGATGTCCTCCAGGGTCTCGACCCGGACCTCGGCGGCGTAGTCGGCCGGGTCGAGACGCAGCGCCTCGCGGTAGGCGGCGGCAGCGCTCTCATGGTCGTTGAGCCATTCCAGCGCCTGGCCAAGACCGAAAGCCGCGAGATTGTTCGCCGGGTCCAGCTCCAGCGCCCTTCGCGCCAAGTGAACGGCGTCGTCGGCCAGTTCACGGCCGGCCTCGTCGTCGTCCGCCAGCCCGGCGAACGGCGACCGTTCCTCGACCACCGTCTCGAACAGCTCGTCGAGCTCGTTCTCCACGTACGCCTGAAGCGTCCCGAGCGCCAGGACGGTGAGCCCGACAGCGGCCGTGACGTTCCGCGGATCGGACCGCTGCACGAGCGCGTACAGCTCGCGTATCTCGGCCGCCTCATCCGCAAGGTCCGCCGGAGCGTCCACCGCCGCGCCCAGCGCGTACTCCCGCAGGAGACCGCCCGCCTTGCGCAGCGCCGCCGACCTGATGTCTGCCAACTCCCCTTGCATGGAGGGATGTTGGTCCCCGGCTCAGTTGGTGCTGTCCGAGGTCGGTCCGGGATTCGTGTGGAGGATCTCGCGGGCCTGGTCCGCGGCGCGGCCGATGCTCTCGGAGACGAAGTCGACGAAGCGGGCGATGTTCTCCAGCCGGGCGCCGGCCGGAGAGTCGGGGCCGAGGACGCCCACGCCCTGTCGGGCGATCTCGCCGAGGTGGGCGGTGGCGCGGGCGCCGGCCATCGTGGACTGGTACATGACGTCGTCGTCGACGACGTAGCGCTCGCGGCGCCGTTCGTCGCGCTCCCGGCGGATGAGGCCCTGGCTTTCGAGGAACGTGATCGCTTTGGAGACGGATGCCGGGCTGATCCGCAGGCGCCCGGCCAGCTCGGAGGCGGTGAGGCTGCCGGCGTCGGTGGTGTAGAGGTTGGCCAGCACCCGGGCCGTCATCTTGGGCAGGCCCGACTGCATGAAGACGGTGGTGAACGTCTCCTCGTACTCGCGTACGGCTTCGGCGTCGCGTCCGTGGTCCTGCGGGGGCGTTTGGGGGTCCCGGGGCGCGGCCTTTCTGCGGCGGTGGGTGCGGTGCTCGGTGGCGCGGTGGGCCAGGTCGGCGCGGTAGGCGGCGGGGCCGCCGTTGCGCATCACCTCGCGGGTGACCGTCGAGGTCGGCCGGTCGAGACGTCTGGCGATCTCCGCGTAGGGGAGGCTGTCGGCCAGCCCCAGCGCGATCTGCCGGCGTTCCTGCTGAGTGAGTCTGCCTCCCGGCATCGCGGTCTCCTTCATGGTCGGTGGTGTCCCCAGCATAGCGTTCACTCTTGATTCATTGCAACGATCAGCGCACGGTCGTTGCGTTAAATCTCAAAACCAATGCAACGAATACACTGCTTCTACCTGCAATGATGGCAATCTGACGCAACAGATGGATTGCTGAATCAGGAAAGGCAACGTAGCTTTTCCATCATCAGAAACGACGAACCGAAGGAAAGCACGATGCAGAAGTTCGACACCACCGCCCCCGTGACCGCCGTCCTCGACATCCCCGCCGGCCGTATCCAGTTCATCGCCGCCGACCGGGCCGACACCACGGTCGAGGTCCTGCCCGCGAACGCCGCCAAGAGCCGCGACGTGACGGCCGCGGAGCAGACCGAGGTCACCTACGACGACGCGGGCGGCGTCCTGCGGATCAAGTCCCCGGAGGCGAAGAACCAGATACTCGGCGCTTCCGGGTCCATCGAGGTCACCGTCCAACTGCCCGCCGGCTCCCACGTAGAGGCGAAGGCGGCCCTCGCCGAGTTCCGCGGCGTGGGACGGCTCGGCGACGTCACCGTCGAGGGCGCGCAGGGCACGGTCAAGCTGGACGAGGCCGAGAGCGCCCGACTGACCCTCCAGTCCGGTGACATCTCGGTCGGCCGCCTGGGCGGCCCCGCGCAGATCAGCACGCAGAAGGGCGACCTGCGCATCACCGAGGCCGCGCGCGGCACGGTCACCTTGCGCACCGAGTCCGGCGACATCACGGTCGGCGCCGCCCGAGGAGTCTCCGCCTCCCTGGACGCCGGTACGTCCTACGGCCGGATCCACAACGCGCTCAAGAACACCGACGGCGCCGCCACCGCCACCGCCGCCCTGACCATCCACGCGACCACCGCCCACGGCGACATCACCGCCCACAGCCTGTAAGAGCGCCCGCGGCCTGTAGGAATACGGTCACCGGCCGCTCGTTCGCCGAGGAGACGCGGCGGCTGATCCTTCGGCCGCTCGGGCTGTCGGACACCGTGGTGCCGGAGACCAGCCCGGAGATCCCCGAGCCGTACACCCACGCCTACCACCGGTACGAGGAGGCCGGCCAAGGAAATGTTCGGCGGCGGGCGGGCGGGGGCGGCGCAGTAGACAGGGCCGGGCCTGCGCGCTCACCCCGGCCGACGCCATCCGCAAGCGTGATCAGCCGCCGGCGCCGCCGGCCGGTTCGGGCGAGCCTTCGGGGGTGACCGGCCCGAACGCCCCCGGCAGGGTGGGCGTCGATGCTCTTCCCCCGATGACGGTGACTCCCATGAGCTGCTCCAGCCGGTTCAGCAACGCCGCCGAGAGCGCCCCACGCGCCTCGTCGGCCTTCACCAGGGCCCGCTCCAACTCCTCTGTGCGCACCGTGTCCAACGGCTCCTGCTTGATCACCGCCACCCGCGTCAGCTCCGTGACACGACGCAACGCGTGCAGCACGCGGGACTGTTCGGGCGATCCCGATTCGGAGGGGTACGGATACCCGTAGCCGGACTGATGGATCCAGATGCCGTCGTGGAGCGCGTGGTCCAGGGCGGACTGCGCGCTGTTGCGGGCGATGGCCACCGCTTCGTCGAACGACTCGATGTCGACCAGCCGGCCGAGCTTGAGATCCTGGATCGTACGAGCCAGCAGGTCGTGCCACGTACGTGTGGTCGTACGCATGAGGATGACGCGCGTGGTCTCGGCCTCGCGGTTGGCCCGGCCCTGCACCTCCGCGTTGGCGGCCTCGGTCTCCCGCATGGTCGCCTCCGCCTGGCGGCGCTGCGCGCGCAACGCGCTCCGCTGCGCCTGGAGCGGCCCCCAGAAAGTCGCACCACCCGTGACCAGGGCTCCGCCCAATGCGCCCAGTAGCCCGTAGACCGCCTCCGACATGGCCTCAGCCTTTCCACCCTGACGGGGCGTCATGCGAGCCCGGCGGTTCTTTCGCGGTCTGTTCGGCGTTCAAGCGGGGGCGTTCAGTTACGGAGCAGCGCCAGTGCCTCGTTCAGGTTGTGCTCGGCGATGCCCGCCATGAACGCCCGGTCGGGGAAGTCCCCGTCGAGCAGCCGCAGCGGACCCGCCGTCAGCGAGAGCCGCTGCGCGAGCGTGTAGAGCGCGAGCCGGTCCTCGTCCAGTCCGTCCGCCTTCAAGGACTGATACGCGTCATGCAGGCGGATCCGCAGAAAGACGTGCTCCCACTCGACGTCGAAGTACATCAAGCCCTCGATGTCGATCACCACGGGGGTCCCGTCCGGGTCCACCAGTACGTGATCGGGCCCCAGTTCGCCGTGCACGACCGCGTACTGAGCGCGCGGCCGGACCGCCGCAGTCAGATCCAGCAGCCGCACTTCCAGCCGGTCGCGTGCCGCCGCGATCCGCGGATCGCGCGCCGCCGCCTCGGCGAGGTCGCGCAGCGCGCGATCGAGGACGACCCCCTCGCACGACGTGCCGCGCGACGTACCTCCCCCGTCGACCACGGCCACCTTGCCGTATCCCGGCGCACGATGACGCCGCATCTCCTCCAGCGCCTCGCCGAGCCGGGCCATGACCGGGGCAGCCGCGCCCGGGTCGCGCGCGAGCAGCTTCTCCAGGCTCTCGCCCGGAAGTTCCTCGACGATGGCGAGGTCGGCCGGACAGTGGGTGCCGGCACGGTCGGCGAGACGGATCGCCGGAACGCGGACACCGAGCGCGTCCAGCCGCGCGTGCGCCGCCTCGAACAGGTCCAGCCCCAGACCGGGCGAGAACGGGTCGGTGAGATCGTCGTCGCCCTCGGCCGCCGGCCAGTAGTTCTCGGCGTCGTGCCACACGTACGCGATCGCCGTCGTCGCGTCGTCCATCACCAGGCGGTACACGCCCTTCTTGGTGCCGCCCGCGACGCGCTCAACCGCCTCCAGCCGCCTCCCACCGCCGAGCGCGGTCCGCGCGGCGCCCGCCAACTGCTCCCGCGTCACTGCCCTGGGGGCCACGTCCGTACCGCCTCTCCGTCACGGCAACCTGCGACAACTGGTCACATGATCCGCCGTGCTTCAGGTGGCGGGTGAGTCTTGGGCGGAGAGTTCTTCGGCCAGTTCCATACAGCGCAGGCGGGCCGGGGAGAAGTCGTAGGGCATCTTGCCGATGGCTCCGAGCGCGCTCATGGAGCCGGCCTCCCGCCTGCCGGAGCTGAGGCCGGCCTCGTCCTCGCCGTCATCGGCGGTAGCGGGGTGCAAAGTGTCCCAGGCGTCGAAGAGGGCATCGTCGTCCTTGTCCAGGCCGGACTCCTCGATGACGGCATGGAGGGCGCTTTCGAAGGCGTGCCGCTCGACGGCCACCTGAGCCACCCGCGGATCATCGACGGCGACGCTGTCATCAAGTGCCTCCTCGGCGCCGTCGATGCGGTCGGAGTCCTCCCGCAGAGTGGGATGCGTGGCCAGGACGACGAAGCGGGTGGCCTGGACGGCCGCGCCGAGCGGCCCGAAGATCCGCTCAGTGACCAGCAGAGTGTCCAGGTCCGCCTGCCGCAGGGAGCCCTCGGGCAGGCTCTTGAGGCGTTCGGTGACGAAGTCGGAGAGCAGGCCCATCCGGCTGCCTTCGGTGCGCATCCGCTGCACGGCGGCCCGTTGCCGCCGCAATCGCGCCTCCTGCTCGGCGAGGGTTTCCGCCAACCGCTCCAGGATGCCCGCGATACCTTCTCCGCTGTCCGCACCGGCGGAAGCCGTGCCGGTGGTGAAGGCGTCACGGATGTCATCCAGGGCGATCCCGGCATCGGCCATCTTGCGAATCCACAGCAGGCGGATCATGTCCTCGTACTCGTAGCGCCGGCGGTCATCGCCGCCCCGCTCAGGCTCGGGCAGCAGCCCGATCTCGTGGTAGTGACGGATCGCCCGTGGCGTGCTGCCGACGAAGGCCGCCGCGTCACCGATCTTGACCTGGCGGGGTGGCATGAAAGACGAATGCACGAGCGGGGACCTTTCCTCAAGGGGTCGGGACGTAGGTCCACCGGACCACATGCCGCTACGGAAGGTGCAACCCGTACACACCGCCCCGCGCCGATGCGAGGAAATGCGCCCCCGCGTGCCGGGCCCGAGGTCCCCAATTTCAACTCCTGGCCGCCGGTGTGAGCAGGTCACCTCGGTTCAGAGACTCGCGCAGCACAGTGGAGATCCGCACGGGCAACAAGTTCACTGCGGCGACGGCATTCGCGGTGAGGGGGAGCTCTTCGAGGATGTACTCGCCACGGTCGTCCCGCTGGAACTCGGGGCCGCTGCGGTCGGCGAAGTTCCACGTCGTGATCCTGGCGACGTAGAAGTACTCGGTCTCGCCCTTCGCGTTGTCGAGCTGGTGAAGCAGGCGCACGATCTCGGCCTCGCCGGCGATCTCCTCCCGGACCTCGCGCAGGAGTCCGTCCTCGAGGGTGGCATCGCTGTCCTCGACCCCGCCTCCGACGACCACCCAGTAGGGGACGGCGCCGGGTCTGACGCGCTTCATCAGGAGCATGGTGTCGTCGGGGGTGATCAGGACGGCACGAACACGCTGCTTCATCGGATCGGTCTCCCTGGTGGATCGGTTGAGACGGGATGGTCAGTGCAGGAGCCGACCACCGTCGATGTGCAATGACTGGCCGGTGATGAACGAGGCGGACGGTCCGGCGAGGAAGGCGATGGCGGCTGCGACATCGTCGGGCCGGCCTCGGCGGGGAACGCACTGGCGCGCGATCTGGTCTCCGGGCCGTGCGCGATGGTGGGCCGGCAGGGTGTTCTCGGCGTCGACCTGGATGGCTCCCGGAAGGACAGTGTTTACGCAGATGCCATGGGAGCCAAGTTCCCTCGCCAGGGATCTGGTGAGACCGATCAGGCCGGCTTTGGCAGTGCTGTAGGCGGTCAGCCCGGCGCGCCCGGCGCGGGCGTTGACGCTGGAGACGTTGATGATGCGGCCCCACTGGCCCCGGATCATCGCGGGGGTGACGGCGTGGCAAGTCCGGTAGTGAGTGGTCAGGTTGACGTCGAGCGTGCGATTCCAAGCGGTCTCGTCAGTCCCTTCCCAGGTGATACGCGGGTAGGCACCGGCGTTGTTGACGAGGATGTCCACCGGGCCGATCTCGCTTGCGACCTGGCTGACCATCAGGCTGACAGCGGCCGGGTCGGTGAGGTCGGCGCTCACCTCGATGCCGTCGGCGCCCAGCCGCCGTGCCTCGTCGAGAACGATGCGGGCCTGGTCGATCTGGGCGTAGTGGCTGATGGCGACAGTGGCGCCGGCGCCTGCGAGTGCTCGGACGGTGGCCGCACCGATCCCCGTCGCGGCGCCGGTGACGAGGGCGACACGTCCCTGGAGAGGGCGCACCGTGAGGGGCGGGTCAAGGAGTCGTGCCGTCACGGGGCCTCCACACAAGTAAGAGCGGTCAGCGGGTCGGTGTGCGTGAACGGGAAGTTGTCGTCCTTCAAATGCTGGACCTGGGCGAGTTTGGCCAGCAGGAGCAACATGTCGGTGGGGGTGAGCAAGTGGGGCGGGACAACGCCGAGGATCCGGAGGGTAAGGAAGGGACCCAGGGCGTGGAGTTCACGGCCGACGGGCAGGCCGGCGGCGTCGCCGAGATCCGTGGTGACGCGTGAGAGGAGCCGGGTGAAGGCGGTGAGGCGCCCCGGGCCGGTGAGCCAGGTGTAGTGCAGGTGAAGTTGCCGGTGCCGGGCGGACAGTTCCGCGTACTCGATGATGGGAGTGTGGGTCGGGGGCAAGTGGAGGGGCAGTGTGCGGGTGTGGACGTCGCGTTGGTAGGTGGGAACGAGCCAGCCTCCCAGGGCGAGCAAATACCACAGGAGATTGGCGATCTCGCCGGCCAGGGTGTTCCGGCCCGCGTGCTCGAAGTCGAGCCAGCACGCACCTTCGGCGCTGACGGCGATGTTGGGCTCGGTCGGATCGCCCTGGGTGATGGCGGAGACCCACCGGCTGTCGGGGCGCAGCGCTGTGCGAGCGGCCTCTATCGCGGCAGGCACGTCCAGATCAAGCCGGGTGCCGTTGACGGTGGCGGTGTAGTCGGCGAGCGCGTGGAGGGGAATCCGTTCGCCGGTGTGCGTGTCGGGGACAGTGAGGCTCTGGTTCAGGTACCAGCCGTCGACGCGACCGCCGGGGCGGATGCGGTCGGCGTACAGCGCGGGCACACACGCTGACAGAGCGGTGGTCAGGCCGGTCGCGGCGGTCGCCGCGACCAGGTCGTCGCAGACGGCGTCAACGAGGTCGGCGACATCGCCCGTGGGTGCGCGGCCACGGTCGGCCAGGGCGATGAGATCGCCCAGCAAGAACCGGCAGCGACCGGAGGCGAAGACGTCTTCGTATGTGATCACGTCGGTGCAGGTGTCGTACCGGACGCGTCCCAGGAGGGCGGGGACTTGGAGGCGTCCGGCGACCTGCAGCCAGCCGGTCTCCTCCGCGTCCGCCCTCGCAGGGGAGAGCGTCTTACGAAAGGTCCCTGGTGTGGCGGCGGTGGTCATGCGGCCTCCTCGGTCGTCGGCATCGTGACCATCCAGCGGTCGAGGACGAGCTGCGCGAGAGCGGTGGCGGCGGTGCGGTCGGTACGGGCCCTGCGCACGAGACCCCCGTACCGCTCGTCCTGGCCGGTGACCAGGAGGTGAAGGGCCTCGTTGTCCCCGGACTGCTCGGTGCGGTCGAAGCGGAGGAGGACTTTGGCCAGCAGTGCGGTCACCTTGAACAGGGCGCGCAGGTCCGGGGCGCCCTTCAGGAGCTGGCGGCGGATCTCGACGGCGGACCGCACGCCGGCTTCCACACTCGCGGTGACGTCGTCGGCGAGCGGCGGTGCGGGAATCGTCAGCCCTGGGCGGACCCACTGCGGGAGCAGAGAGCCGGCGCCCAGGAGAGTCAGGACGTGCAGCAGGCGCGAGGTGACCGCGCCGGCGCGGCACTCGGCCTGGCTCAGGACTGTCAGGCCGAGCTTGACGGCGCCGAGTTCGCTCTGGACCTGTGTAAGGGCTTGGTGCAGTTCGATGGTGCGTCCGGGCTCGGCGATGACGAACACGTCCAGATCGGACCAGCCGTGCTGGTACTTACCGCAGGCGCCGCTGCCGGTAACGGCCAGCAGGTCGATCAGCGGATCGGGCCGACGCGTGACGCGTTCCAGCAGCGCGGTCAGGAACGCCTCGAGCGGGACGGGCAGGCCGAGCGCGTTCACCGGTGTGGAGGGCGGGGTGACGGTGGGCCAGGCGGCATCCAGCACGAGCCGGTCGAGCCGGCGCTCCAAGGCCAGACGGGAGCGGTTGTTGTCGATCACGGTGTCGGCGATGGCAGAGATCTTCGGTGCGCCCCGGGACGCTTTCACCGTGTCCCTGATGAGCATGTCATCGGGGTCGGTCAACCCGCGCCGGGACCGCAGTTCGGCTGCGGTCTCGATGTAGGCGACGGCCAGTTGATCGCCGAGCATGCGACGCAGTTCCACGGTGACATCGAACTCGTGCAGGGACTCCAGGGTGATGCGGCGGAGAAAGTGGTGCGCCGCCGCGTACCGGTCCAAGCTGTCCAGGAGAAGTTCGGCGCGCACCACGGGCTCGATGGCGTACGGGCTGTCGACTCCCGTGCGGCGGGCGGCCTCGTCCAGCATGTAACCGATCTTCAGGCGGGCGTGGCCGTGACGGGTGCGCAGGTACTCCCCGGCGGTGCTCTTGCCGCTCTCGGACATCCCGCCGAGCGCGATGACACGGACGCCGGGCAGGCATCCGGCGGGCACGAGGGCGGTGTAGGGGTGCAGGCGGCGGCGCAGGTCGTTCTGGACCGCGACGACGGGGCGCCCGTCGACGGTGATGACCTCGTCGAAGCGGCCCTCGCGGACCAGACGGTGTATCTGGTGGTGGAGGTGGCGCTGGTAGTCGGCGTATGTGGAGGTGACGTTCTTCTCGTGGGAGAGAGCGCGGGCGGTGGCGACCTCCGGGTCCTCGTGGTGCAGGAGTACGACTCCGCGCTCGTGGCCGTTGGCGGCCTTCAGGTCGTGGCTGTACGGCTCCAACAGCGCGCGGGCACGGTCGGCCGCGTGCTCGGGGGACAGACTCTCGCGCACCGCGACGGTCGCGGCCAGGGACGCCTCCAGCATCGGTACGCCCCGGTCAGCGAGCCGTAGACCCGCCCCCTCATGCCGGTGGCGGGAGCGCCGCAGGTAGGAAGTAGCCAGGACGTCGGCGACTTCCTCGACGGGGCCGATCCGGAACCACCAACTGCCCATGCCGTGCTTCTTGATCGCCGCCCACCGGGCATCGTGGGTGTCCAGCGGTCCGGTCGCCACGGCGGCGGGGCCGATCCGTCGTGCCAGGATGCCGAGTTGTCTGGTCTTGCCGGTGTTGTCCGCACCGCTCAGCGCGATCGTCAATACGTCGTCGCCCACTTCGGGCCTCCGATCCGGCTGTGCTGCCTGCCCGGTGCCGACCGGCCCGGTAAACCGAGTACACCCAACGGCCTGCGCGGGAACCAGCGTTCGAGGGTCATGCCGAGGTCATGCGGCTGGTGAGTTCCGGCCCCGTCCGGTCCTTCGGATGGTGAACTGGACGGGTGGACGCGCTCCCCCAGCACCCGCTCGCCATCGCCCGCCGTCTCGACGGCCTGTCCCAGAACGACCTGGCCGAGGCGATCAGACAGGCGGCGCGCCGCCGCGACCGGAGAGCCGGCACAACCAAGCAGCAAGTCTCCGTGTGGGAACGTCCCCGAGCCCGTGCGCCGGACCCCTGGTATCAGCAGTTGATCGCTGACGTCTTCGGTGTCGATCCCGACCATGTGACCGTGCTGGGCTGGCCGTACTGGCTGCCCGGGAACGAGGCGCCCGTCCCCCTCGGCACGGGGGCGACGGCCGCCGCTCTCAGAGAGGCCCAACGCCGCACCATGCTCAACCGACGTACCCTCCTCGGGCTCGCTCCTGCCGCACTCGCGGCACTGGCACAGCAGTGGGCCACACTTGACCCCGCCCTGGCCGCTTCGGCCGCCGACGGCCAGGCTGTCGCTCCAGAATTCGTTACCTGGCTGGAAACCAGCGTCCGGCACCTCACCGGCATGGCAACCGCAGAGCGCCAGCACACAGCCCAGCTCCTCGACAGCTACTACGACACCGTCGTCGGCCTCCTGGAGAACGCCAACTACAACGAGGCGACCGGCACCCGCCTGCACACGCTGGCATCTTCCCTCGCCCAGACGATCGGCTGGCACCGGTTCGACCACGAACACCACACCGCCGCCGGCCACTTCTGGACCGCCGCCCTCCACGCAGCCCACCAGGCGGGCGACACCGACCGCGGAGCGGGTCTGCTGGCCGACCTCGCCTACCAGAGCATCTGGCTCGGCCAGGCCGCCCCCGCGATCAACGTCCTTGACCACGCACTGCACCGCACCCAGGACCCCACCGCCCGCTCTCTGCTCCACCTCCGTAAAGCCCGTGCGCTGGCCATGAACGGAGAAGCCCACGCCTGCCGCCGGGCCCTCGACGCGGCCGAGCACGCCCTCGACACCGCCACGGCCAGACCTCCGGCGTGGTGTTCCTGGATGAGCCGGGCCGACCTCGCCGTCGACGCCGGCCGTTGCCTCATCGACCTCGGCGAAACCGGCCCAGCTCTTCACCAGATCACCCAGGGCGTAGCCCTGTTGCCCACATCCCGGGACAAGACCCGAGCGGTCTTCCTCGCCTACGAAGCCGAAAGCCTCTTACGCCAGGGCGAGATCGACCACAGCGCCGCGACCGCCCATCAGGCACTCGCTCTCGCCCAGCGGATCGGCGCCTCGCGCTGCCTCCGCCAGATCGGCGACTTTGCGCCCGCGCTCGAACCTCACCGGAAAGTCCAGGGCGTCCAGCAGTTTCTCAGCGCCGTACGAGCAGTCTGAGCAGGGCGATTCCGTGGCCTACGGGGCGAGTTCGCCGTTCTTGACACCGGTCAGGAACGCGGACCACTGGGCGGGTGTGTAGAACTGCGTCCCGGCGGCACGGTCCTTGGTGTCGCGTACGGCACGTCCGCCGTCTGCGGTGCGGGCGACCTCGACGCAGTCCTGGGTGCCGCCGGCTGAAGCGCTGGACTACTTGAACGCGGTCACGATTTCGTGGTGCTTCACTGTGCGTCCTTCTCGCTCTCCGAGAGTTCCTTCATCGTTCTGCGCATGAAAGCAATGCTCTGATCCGGGGTCAGTGCGGCGGACCGCAGAGACTCGAAGATCTGGGCGTGATTGGCCATTTCGGCCAGGTCCTCCAGGAGGACGGTGCTGGTCGTGGTGTCGTACGCGACGGCCTCGGGTGCCGGTTCCGGGCCGAAGTTGAACAGCACGAAATGAGTGCCTCCGACTCGTTCCAGTGGCAGATGCCGGTGCTGAGGGAGTCGCAGGAGACCGACACCGACGGGCGCGGGCTGTTACTCGTGGACGCGCTCAGTGACAAGTGGGGCGTCAGGCCGCGTGACGTCGGCAAGACGGTGTGGGTGCATCTCCCCGTCAGCCCGCCGGGACTTGGCGTGACCGATCCCGCCGTACTCTCGGCGGCCCCGTTCCTCGCACCTGTGGCCCGGCAGTCGGGAGGGACGACCGCCGGGCCACACGGGGAACTGTCAGAACTGCCGGAACTGCCGGAACTGCCAGGGCGCCCGTCACTCCTCCAGCGTCAGGCCCTTCCGCAGTCTGACGAGCGTGCGTGACAGCAGCCGGGACACATGCATCTGCGAGATGCCGAGCTCCTCGCCTATCTCCGACTGGGTCATGTTGGCGACGAAGCGCAGGGACAGGATCGTCCGGTCGCGGGCCGGGAGGCCGGCGATCAGGGGCTTCAGCGATTCGACGTACTCGATGCCTTCGAGCCCGTGGTCCTCGTAGCCGATGCGATCCGAGAGCGCGCCCTCGGTATCGTCGTCCTCCGGCTGGGCGTCCAGCGAACTCGCCGTGTACGCGTTGCTCGCCGCCATCCCCTCGACAACCTCGTCGTTGGTGATGCCGAGCCGGTCGGCGAGTTCGGCGACCGTCGGTGCCCGGTCCAGCAGTTGGGACAGCTCGTCGCCCGCCTTGGCCAGTTCGAGGCGGAGCTCCTGGAGCCTTCGCGGCACCCGCACCGACCACGACGTGTCGCGGAAGAAGCGCTTGATCTCGCCGACGATCGTCGGCATCGCGAAGGTGGGGAACTCGACGCCCCGGCTCAGCTCGAAGCGGTCGATGGCCTTGATCAGACCGATCGTGCCGACCTGGATGATGTCCTCCATGGGCTCGCTGCGGGAGCGGAACCGGGAGGCGGCGAACTTGACCAGGGCGAGATTCAGTTCGACCAGGGTGTTTCGTACGTACGCGTGCTCATGGGTGCCCTCTTCCAGATGCTCGAGGCGCCCGAAGAGGGTCTTCGACAGAGACCGCGCGTCGAGCGCGCCCACCTCGTCGAAGGGTGGAATCTCTGGCATGTCATCGAGGCCCGGGAAACCGGACGCGGGTGTGGCGCCGGTCTCGTCAGGTTCGGACGGGATTGTCGACGGCGCGTGGGGGGTACGCGGTTCGTCGAGCCGGGGTGACATGGTCTCCTCCATACGTTCTCGGCATATGGCTGCCGATGCCAATACGCGCTGCTGCGGTTTGCGGCGCCTCCATAGCCGGTCGTGTGAGTCAGGTTTGGTTGTGTCTTTACTAGCCCTATCGGTTGGGTGCGGATCTGTGCAAGTGTCATTTCGCACATATGTCCATATTGTGTGGGGGATTGACTGTCGGAGACCGCATGAAAGGCGTAATGTTTCGGCGAACGCCACGGGCGCGTGACGCGACGAAGGGCGTCACCGGTGGGAGCTTCCAGAAGCTTCCACAGGGTCTTCCGGAACAACTTCCAGAGCATCTGACGACGGCGCACGACACGGCAGAAGAGGGACGGACGGGCATGGACCGCCAGACGGTCGGCAGCGGGAACCGGGGCCGGCTTCGGGTCGAAGTCCGGACCGAGGGCCGAAGCGAGGTCGTGACAGCGGCGGGTGAGTTGGATCACCACACCGCCGAACTGTTGCGTACGCCACTGGAAGAAGCGATCGACCAAGGGCGGGTACGCCTGGTGGTCGACTGCTCGCAGTTGGAGTTCTGCGATTCGACCGGGCTGAACGTGCTCCTCGGGGCCCGCCTCAAGGCCGAGGCCGCCGGCGGAGCCGTCCATCTGGCCGCGATGCTGCCGGTGGTCGCCCGGGTCTTCGAAATCACCGGCGCCGAGGCGGTCTTCACCGTGCACGAGTCGCTGGAAGCGGCTCTTGCCGACTGACCCCGGAGCCGTACAAGGTTCTCTCCGGGAATCTGATGTTGCGAGTGTCACGCCACCCGCGTAGGTCTTGTGGGTGTTGTCACGATTACGCCGGGCAGAAGAGTCCCCGGGCGGCCGGTCGGGACAGGCAAGGCACTCGCTGTAGTGACGCAACGACTATGCGGCGTGACGAATGAGCGACGTAACGACGTAACGACGTAACGACCAATTGGCGAACCGGTGAATCGGTGAGGTGAAGCGCTGATGAGCACCACCCGGCAGTTTCCGCCGGGCGATTTCGGCTCCGAGCCGGACGGCGCGGGTATCACCTCCGCCGGGCCCGAAAGCCGGGTACGCGCCCTGGCGTTGGGCAGCGCCAGCGGCATCGTCCCGATGGCACGCGACTTCACCCGCCAGGCGCTCTACGACTGGGGCTGGCTGCCGGCCGCCACCGCGGACCGCCGCGCCGCCGCGGAGGACGTCCTGCTCGTCGTCTCCGAACTGGTCACCAACGCGTGCCTGCACGCCGAAGGGCCCGAGGAGCTGCGGGTCTCCTCCGACACCAAAATGCTGCGCCTCGAGGTCACCGACCGGGGTACGGGCCAGCCCGCGCCCCGCACCCCGCACCGCGCCGGACGGCCGGGCGGGCACGGGATGTTCATCGTGCAGCGGCTGTGTCTGGACTGGGGTGTGTCCCGTACGCCGGGAGTCCCCGGCAAGACGGTCTGGGCGATCCTGGCGGCCCCGGCGTAGGGCGTCGGCCGCGAGGGCGATCGAGTGGCGCGGCTCTCCTGGGCGCTGATGCCTGCCCTCAATCGCCGGGCGGGCTCATTTTGAGCCCCGCCCGGCGATTGAGGGCGAACCGGCCGCCGGGCGGACCCGGTGAATCCAATGCGGCACAGCACCCGGCCCCATCCTCAGCAGCCCCGCCGCGCCGCGCACCGTCACCGCACGTCGCCCATCAGCGCCCGCACCTTCCTGCGGTACATGAACACCGCGAAGCCCGCCAGCGTGGCCAGCAGCGCCTCCACGGCGACCACTCCCGTACGGCTCAGATCGACACCGGCGATGGACAGCATCCCGGTCACCGAGTCGCCCGCCGTCACCGCGAGGAACCAGACGCCCATCATCTGACCGGCGTACTTCGCGGGCGCCATCTTCGTCGTCACCGACAGGCCGACCGGCGACACGCACAACTCACCCACGGTCTGGATGAAGTAGATGCCCACCAGCCACACCGGGCTGACCAGCGTGCCGTCCGCCGCCAGGACCAGCGGGATCAGGAAGAAGAAGAACGAGACGCCGACGAAGATCAGGCCGGCCGCGAACTTCACCACCGTGCTGGGCTCCTTGCCCCGCCGGTTGAGCCACAGCCAGAGCCAGGCGACCACCGGGGCCAGCGCCATGATGAACACGGGGTTCAGCGACTGGTACCAGGACGTCGGGAAGCCGATGCCGAAGACGTCGTCGGCCGCCTTCGTCGTACCGAACGCCTGGATCGTCGACCCGCCCTGGTCGTAGATCATCCAGAAGACCGCCGCCGCGACGAAGAACCAGATGTATCCGGACATCTTCGTCTGCTCGGCCGCCGACAGCTCCTTGTCGCGCTTTATCCGGATCAGCACCCCGGCCGGGATGACGATGCCCGCGAGCGTCAGCGGCACCATCGCCCAGTTCATGGTGAAGTTGCCGGTGAAGACGACGACTCCGTAGAAGACCGCGCCGATCAGCAGCCAGGTCAGCCCCTTGGTCAGCCAGGCCGCGCGCTCCTCGCGCGACAGCGGCGTCGGGACGACACTGCTGCGCGGCGCCAGATGCTTCGTACCGAGCAGGAAAACGATCAGACCGATGCCCATGCCGACGGCCGCGAGCGCGAAGCCCAGGTGCCAGTTGTACTTCTCGCCGACGGTCCCGATGAGCAGCGGCGCGAAGAAGGCGCCGATGTTGATGCCCATGTAGAAGATGGTGAATCCGCCGTCGCGGCGCGGGTCGTTCGGCCCGTCGTAGAGATGGCCGACCATCGTGGAGATGTTGGCCTTCAGCAGCCCCGAGCCGAGCGCCACCAGCGACAGACCGGCGAAGAAGGTGCCCGAGCCCGGCAGGGCGAGCGTCAGATGGCCCGCCATGATCGTGCAGGCCGCGATCGTCACCGTCTTGCGCGGGCCCCAGACGCGGTCGCCGAGCCAGCCGCCGGGCATGGCCAGCAGATAGACCATCGACAGATAGATCGAGTAGATCGCCGTCGTGGTGGCCAGGGTCAGCCCCAGACCGCCCTCCTGGAGCCCCTTCGAGGCGTCGGGGCCGCCGGACAGCAGATAGATCGTGAGCAGCGCCCTCATGCCGTAGAAGCTGAAGCGTTCCCACATCTCCGTCATGAAGAGTGTGGCCAGTCCGCGCGGGTGGCCGAAGAACGTCTTCTCCGGGGCGGGGCCGAGGCCCGTGCCGGGGCTGTGGGGGCCGCCGGGTGGTTCGGGGGTGTCCTTGGTGAGACTGGACGCCATGGGGGGATCCTTGTTCGCTCGGGTTGATGAGGTGCGTGAGGTGCGTGAGGTGCATGAAAAAGGGGACCTTCGGCCCTCAAAGCTGCCGAAGGTCCCCGACCGGTCCCGCGAAGAGCCAGGCCAAGAGCCAGGCCACCCTACGGCATGACATAGAGGCATATCGCATGACAGAGGGGTACATGGGCGGACTTGAGTGATGGATCACAGGTTCGTCCGGAACGACGGACCACTTTCGAAGGCAGGTGGCCCAATCGCGTACCGGAGCCACAGCCATCGGCGATCACCGCCCGGCCGCTCCTCCGCGCGGACTACCATCACCTCATGACCCGTGTACTGCTCGCCGAGGACGACGCGTCCATCTCGGAGCCCCTGGCCCGCGCCCTGCGCCGGGAGGGCTACGAGGTGGAGGTACGCGAAGACGGTCCCACCGCGCTCGAAGCCGGCCTCCAGGGCGGCGTGGACCTGGTCGTACTCGACCTCGGACTGCCCGGTATGGACGGCCTCGAAGTCGCCCGGAGGCTGCGCTCCGAAGGCCATTTGGTACCGCTGCTGGTGCTGACCGCCCGCGCCGACGAGGTGGACACGGTCGTCGGCCTCGACGCGGGCGCCGACGACTACGTGACCAAGCCGTTCCGGCTCGCCGAACTGCTCGCCCGGGTACGGGCCCTGCTGCGGCGCGGCGCGAGCGAACCGGCCGCCTCGCCCACCACGCACGGCGTGCGCATCGACGTCGAGTCGCACCGGGCCTGGATGGGCGAGGAGGAGCTTCAGCTCACCGCGAAGGAGTTCGACCTGCTGCGGGTCCTGGTCAGGGACGCGGGCCGGGTCGTCACCCGCGATCAGTTGATGCGCGAGGTCTGGGACACCACCTGGTGGTCGTCCACGAAGACCCTCGACATGCATATCTCCTGGCTGCGCAAGAAGCTGGGCGACGACGCGGCGAACCCGCGCTACATCGCGACGGTCCGAGGCGTCGGTTTCCGCTTCGAGAAGAGCTGAGCCGGGCGAGCGGGCGCTGTCCGGCAGAGCAGAGCAGAGCAGAGCAGAGCGCAGTGCGCAGAGAGCAGAGCGCAGAGCGGAGTAGGGCACAGTGCGCCGTCGTCTGATCAACTCCACGCTCGCCGTGGTGCTCGTCGTCATCGCCGTCTTCGGGGTCTCGCTGGTCATCGTCGAGACCCGCACCATCAGCAGCAGCGCCCAGGAGAGCGTGGACCTGGAGGCGGTGCGGCTGGTCAGCATCGTGGACAGCCGGCTGATCGGCGGCGAGCGCGTCACCGAGGCGATCCTGCGGGAGCAGATCAACGGCGACCGGTACGCCAAGGTCGAGATCCCCGGCCGCCCGACCGTCGAGATCGGCAAGGCGCCCGACGGCGGCGTCATCCGGGGCAGCGCCGAGGGCGAGCAGGGCGAGACCGTCACGGTCGAGGAGTCCCGCGCGTCCGTCACCCGGGAACTCGGCCGCACCCTGATGATCATCGGCGGGGTGGCGCTGCTCGCCGTCATCGCCGCCGTCCTGCTCGCCGTACGCCAGGCCAACAAGCTCGCGTCACCGCTCACCGACCTCGCCGAGACCGCCGAACGCCTCGGCTCCGGCGACCCGCGCCCCCGCCACAAGCGGTACGCCGTGCCCGAGCTGGACCGGGTCGCCGATGTGCTCGACGCCAGCGCCGAACGGATCGCGCGGATGCTCACCGCCGAGCGCCGGCTGGCCGCCGACGCGTCCCATCAGCTCCGTACGCCGCTCACCGCGCTGTCCATGCGCCTGGAGGAGATCTCCACCACCGACGACCCGGACATCGTCAAGGAGGAGGCCACGATCGCGCTCACGCAGGTGGAGCGGCTGACCGACGTGGTGGAGCGGCTGCTCACCAACTCCCGTGACGCGCGCACCGGTTCGGCCATCGTCTTCGACCTGGACGACGTCGTGCAGCAGCAGATCGAGGAGTGGCGCCCGGCCTACCGCAGCGCCGGCCGCGCGATCGTCTGCTCCGGCACCCAGCACATGCGGGCGGTCGGCACCCCCGGCGCCGTCGCGCAGGTCCTCGCGGCGCTGATCGAGAACTCCCTGATGCACGGCGGCGGCACGGTCGCCCTGCGCAGCCGTATCACCGGCAACCAGGCCGTGATCGAGGTGACGGACGAGGGACCCGGCGTACCGGCGGACCTCGGGGCGCGGATCTTCGAGCGCGCGATCAGCGGGCACAACTCGACGGGCATCGGGCTCGCGGTCGCCCGCGACCTGGCGGAGGCGGACGGCGGACGGCTCGAACTGCTCCAGCAGCAGCCGCCGGTCTTCGCGCTGTTCCTGAGCCGTGAGGTACGGGTGCGCAAGGAGCCGAAGAAGACCGTCAGGTAGGACCGTCAGGTGACCCGGCCGGGCTGCGGCTCGGGCTGCTGCTGCGCCGCCGGGGGCGGCTGGAGCCGGCGGAACACCCAGGTGCGGTACGACCAGAAGCGGAACAGCGTCGCCACGCCGATCCCGAGGAACTTGAACACATTGCTCTGGAGAGGGGTGTCCCAGCCGAACCCGTACGTCGCCGTGTAGAGCACACCGTTCTCGATGACCAGCCCGACCGCGCTGAACAGCAGGAAGAGCGTCAGCTCCTTCGTACGGCCGCTCTTGTCGCGATCCCGGTAGGCGAAGTGGCGGAAGCCCACGTAATTGCAGGCGATCGCGACGACGGTCGCCAGGATGCTGGCCCGGACCACCGGGATCTCGGTGATGTGCCGTACGAGGTTGAAGACGGCCAGATTGACCAGCAGGCCCACCCCGCCGACCGCGCCGAACTTGGCGATCTCGCGGGTGAGCAGGGACAGCCGCTCCCACAGGGGTTGTCGCTGCGAAGGCGCGGGAGTCATGTGGTCGCTCAGCCCCGTCGGGTCGGTGTGTTCGGTCGACGACGTCCGTGACATCCGATGACATCGCCGACGCCGATGAAGTCCATGAAGTCCATGAAGGTCGATGACGTCCATGGCGGACGGACGTCGACGACGCAGTCTCGTCGGTCGAATCTCCCCCGGCGCCACGACGCAACCGACCGACCCACCTTAACCACCGGACCGGCCCACGCCGGGCGACGGATACCCTGGGTGTGTGACGTTCCCGGTAGTCGGCATGGTCGGCGGCGGTCAGCTCGCCCGTATGACCCACGAGGCGGGCATCCCCCTCGGCCTCAGATTCAAGCTCCTCAGCGAGACCCCTCAGGACTCCGCGGCGCAGGTGGTCAACGATGTGGTCGTCGGCGACCACCGCGACCTGGACACGCTGCGCGCCTTCGCGCGCGGCTGCGACGTGATCACCTTCGACCACGAGCACGTCCCCATCGAGCATCTGCGTGCCCTGGAGGCGGACGGTATCCCCGTACGCCCCGGCGCGGACGCACTCATCCACGCGCAGGACAAGGGTGTGATGCGCGCCCGGCTCACCGAGCTGGGCGCGCCGTCCCCCCGCCACCGCATCGTCAGCGACCCCGCCGACGTCGCGGCCTTCGCCGCCGAGGTCGGCGGCTTCCCCGTCATTCTCAAGACGGTGCGCGGCGGCTACGACGGCAAGGGCGTGTGGTTCGCCCGAACGGAGTACGACGCCGAGCAGCCCTTCCGGGCCGGCGTCCCCGTCCTGGCCGAGGAGAAGGTCGACTTCGTCCGGGAGCTGGCCGCGAACATCGTGCGCTCGCCGCACGGCCAGGCCGTCGCGTACCCCGTCGTGGAGTCGCGGCAGGTCGACGGCGTGTGCGACACGGTCATCGCGCCCGCGCCCGGACTCTCCGAGGAGCTGTCCGGCCAGGCGCAGCAGCTCGCGCTGCGGATCGCCGACGAGCTGGGTGTCGTCGGGCATCTCGCCGTCGAGCTGTTCGAGACGGCCGACGGCCGGATCCTCGTCAACGAGCTGGCCATGCGCCCGCACAACTCCGGCCACTGGACGCAGGACGGCGCGATCACCTCGCAGTTCGCCAACCACGTACGGGCCGTACTGGACCTGCCGCTCGGCGACCCGCGCCCGCGCGCGCCGTGGACGGTCATGTGCAACGTGCTGGGCGGCGACTACCCCGACATGTACGCGGCGTATCTGCATTGCATGGCCCACGACCCGCAGCTCAAGATCCACATGTACGGCAAGGACGTGAAGCCCGGCCGCAAGGTGGGCCACGTCAACACCTACGGTGACGACCTGGCCGACGTGCTGGAGCGCGCCCGCCACGCCGCCGGATACCTCCGAGGAACGATCACCACATGAGCTCTCCCCTCATCGGCGTCGTCATGGGGTCGGACTCCGACTGGCCCGTCATGGAGGCCGCCGCGCAGGCGCTCGACGAGTTCGAGATCCCGTACGAGGTCGACGTCGTCTCCGCGCACCGCATGCCGCGCGAGATGATCGCGTACGGCGAGGAGGCCGCCGGACGGGGACTGAAGGCGATCATCGCGGGCGCCGGGGGCGCGGCCCATCTGCCGGGCATGCTGGCCTCGGTCACGCCGCTGCCGGTCATCGGGGTCCCCGTACCGCTGAAGTATCTGGACGGCATGGACTCGCTGCTGTCGATCGTCCAGATGCCCGCCGGGGTGCCGGTCGCCACCGTCTCCGTAGGAGGAGCCCGTAACGCCGGGCTGCTGGCCGCGCGGATCCTCGCGGCGCACGACCCCACGCTGCTGTCGCGTATGCGGGACTTCCAGCAGCGGCTCAACGAACAGGCCACGGACAAGGGCAACCGCCTCCGTACGAAGGTCGCGGGCCACGACGCCTTCGGCTTCGGGAAGTGAGGGTCACCATGGGCACCGAGGACTATCTGGAGCGGGCTCTCGAACTGCTCGAGGACTTCCCCGTGGTCGACGGGCACAACGACCTGCCGTGGGCGCTGCGCGAGCAGGTCCGCTACGACCTCGACCGCCGCGACATCGCCGAGGACCAGTCGGCGCATCTGCACACCGACATCCCCCGGCTGCGGGCGGGCGGCGTGGGGGCGCAGTTCTGGTCGGTGTACGTACGTTCCGACATGGCCGGCGACACGGCGGTCAGCGCGACCCTGGAACAGATCGACGTCGTCGGGCGCATGATCGCCCGCTACCCCGACGACCTCGTCGCCGCGCGCACCGCCGACGACATGGAGAACGCCCGCCGCGCGGGCAAGATCGCCTCCCTGATGGGCGCCGAGGGCGGCCACTCCATCAACAACTCCCTGGCCACGCTGCGCGCCCTGCACACCCTCGGCGTGCGCTACATGACGCTCACGCACAACGACAACCTTCCGTGGGCGGACTCGGCGACCGACGAGCCGGGCGTGGGCGGTCTGTCGCCCTTCGGCCACGAGGTCGTACGCGAGATGAACCGCACCGGCATGCTGGTCGACCTCTCGCACGTGGCCGCCACGACGATGCGCGACGCGCTCGTGACGAGCGCCGCGCCGGTGATCTTCTCGCACTCCTCCGCGCGGGCGGTCTGCGACCATCCGCGCAACGTCCCCGACGACGTGCTGGCGCTGCTGCGGGCCAACGGCGGGATCGCCATGGCCACCTTCGTACCGAAGTTCATCCTTCCCGACGCGATCGCCTGGACGAAGGCCGCCGACGACAACATGCGCGCGCACGGCGCGCACCCGCTGGACACGACCGAGGCCGGGATGCGGATCCACCGCGCGTACGAGGAGGCCCACCCGCGCCCGGTGGCCACGGTCGCGACGGTCGCCGACCACCTGGACCACATGCGCGAGGTCGCGGGCATCGACCACATCGGCATCGGCGGCGACTTCGACGGCACGGCGTTCACGCCGGACGGCCTCGCGGACGTGGCGGGCTACCCGAACCTCGTCGCGGAACTGTTCGCGCGCCGCTGGTCGCCCGAGGACCTGTCGAAGCTGACCTGGCACAACGCGGTACGGGTGCTGCGCGCGGCGCAGGACGTGGCGCGGGGGCTGCGCGCGGAGCGCGGGCCGTCGACGGCGACGATCGAGGAACTGGACGGCTGACGAACCGGCGGTGCGGGACCCGCGGCGGGCGCGGGGCGAGGCTCGTACCCCCGAACGCCCCGTCCGCCGCGACCCGTCCGTCACCCCGTGGCACGGTGGCCGTACTGCCTTCGCACCCCACGGAGCCTCGTCATGGCAGATCTACGGGACGATCCCTACGACTCGGACACCGCCGCCGGCGCGGCCGGCGACATCGACGCGCATACGCTCACGGACCCGGCCACGGACACCGCCCCCGTGTCGTCCGCCGAGCGCGCCCGCGTGCTGCTGGCCGCGCACCCCGTCATCGACGGCCACAACAGCCTCGCCCCCACCCTGCTGCGCCGCCGAGGCGCCGGACACAGCCACGACCTCGACCAGGGCGAGAGCGCCCTGGACACCGACATGCCACGGATCCGGGCGGGCGCCCTCGGCGCGCAGTACTGGTCCCTCCAGGCGGACGGTGACGCGGCCGGCGAGGGCCGGGCCATCAGTACCACGCTGGAACTGATCGACCTCGTACGGGAGTTGATCGCGTCCTGCCCGGAGAGCCTGCGCCTCGCGCTGGGCGCCGGGGATCTGGCCGACGCCCGCAACTGCGGACGCGTCGCCTCGCTGCTGGGCCCCGTGTCGGGCCGGGCCATGGGCGACTCGCTCGCCACGCTCCGCGCGCTGCACTTCCTCGGGGTGCGTGTCCTCGCCCTCGCGGGCGCGCGCTGGGCCGACGACGGGCTGACCCGCTTCGGCCAGGAGGCCGTACGCGAGATGAACCGCCTCGGCGTCATCGTCGATCTGACCGGCGCGTCCGAGGAGACGGCGCGCGCCACGTTCGCCGTCACCAAGGCACCGGCGATGTTCTCCCACGGAGGCGGCGACGTCCCCGACGGCATCCTTGAGCTGCTGCGCGCCAACAGCGGTGTCTGCATGGTGAGTTTCGCGCGCGCCGCGTCCCTCTGCGCCGTCGCGGACCGTGTCGAGCGGGTACGGGACGTGGCGGGCCCGCAGTGCGTCGGCCTCTCCGGGACGTACGGCCACGAGGCGCGGACGCCCCGTACCGCCGGCCTCGAAGACGCCTCGTGCTACCCGCACTTGATCACCGAACTGCTCGAACGCGGCTGGGACGACACCGCGATCACCGATCTCACCTGGGGCAACGCGGCGCGTGTGCTGCGCGACACCGAGTTCCTGGCCCGCGCAGCCCAGGGGCGGCGCTCCCCGTCGACGGCGACGATCGATGAACTGGACGCCGCGCGCCGGTAGTTGGGCAGTCGCCGGGGTCAGGGGGCGTCTTGCCGATCTTGCCGGGCTCGCGGTCCCTGGCACGCCCGCTCGCCGCGTTGTCGTCAGTCGCCGACGCTCCGCGTGGGCTCCTTCCTCCGCCTTGCGATCGCACGCACCAACGTGACATCGGCCGCTGCCGCGGCGGGCGCTCCCTGATCCGGCCTGATCGACAAGACACCCCTAGGCCCTCGGCCGCCCCATCGCCCGGTACGTCCAGCCCGCCCCGCGCCACACCGCCGGGTCCAGCGCGTTGCGCCCGTCCAGGATCAGCCGCCGCGTGACGGCCTCGCCGAGCCGCGCCGGGTCCAGCTCGCGGAACTCGCGCCACTCGGTCAGATGCAGGACGACATCGGCGCCGCGCACCGCCTCCAGCGCGGACCCGGCGTATCCGAGCGTCGGAAAGAGCCTGCGCGCGTTGTCCATGCCCTTCGGGTCGTACACGGTCACCTGACCGCCCTGGAGATGGATCTGGCCCGCGACGTTCAGCGCGGGGGAGTCCCGTACGTCGTCCGAGTCCGGCTTGAACGTCGCGCCCAGCACCGCGACGCGCTTGCCGAGGAACGACGAGTCGCCGCCGACCGCCTCGCGCGCCAGCTCCACCATGTGGCCCCGGCGCCGCATGTTGATGGAGTCGACCTCGCGCAGGAACGTCAGCGCCTGGTCCGCGCCCAGCTCGCCCGCCCGCGCCATGAACGCCCGGATGTCCTTGGGCAGACAGCCGCCGCCGAAGCCGATCCCGGCGCGCAGGAACTTCCTTCCGATGCGCTCGTCGTAGCCGATGGCCTCCGCCAGCTTCACCACGTCGCCGCCGGCCGCCTCACAGACCTCGGCCATCGCGTTGATGAAGGAGATCTTGGTGGCGAGGAAGGAGTTGGCGGCGGTCTTCACCAGCTCGGCGGTCGGGAAGTCCGTCACGATGAACGGCGACCCTTCCCCGACCGGTGTCGCGTACACCTCGCGCAGCACCTTCTCGGCGCGCTCGCTCCGCGTACCGACCACGATCCGGTCCGGGTGGAGCGTGTCCTGTACGGCGAAGCCCTCCCGCAGGAACTCCGGATTCCACGCCAGCTCGACATCCGCGCCCGCCGGTGCCAGCTCGGTGAGCCGGCTCGCCAGGCGCTCGGCGCTGCCGACCGGCACGGTCGACTTGCCGACCACCAGCGCCGCGCGGCCCAGTTGGGGGGCCAGCGACTCGAACGCGCTGTCCACATAGCTCATGTCGCACGCGTACTCGCCGTGCTTCTGCGGGGTGTTCACACAGACGAAGTGGACGTCGCCGAAGGCGCCGATCTCCTCCCAGGAGGAGGTGAAGCGCAGCCGGCCGCTCGATCCCTCGAAGCCGGAGACGTGCTTGCGCAGCAGCTCCTCGAGGCCGGGCTCGTACATCGGCACCTTGCCCGCCGACAGCATCTCGATCTTCTCGGGGACGACGTCGAGCCCCAGCACCTCGAAGCCCAGCTCCGCCATGGCCGCGGCGTGGGTGGCGCCGAGATAGCCGGTGCCGATCACAGTGATCTTGAGGGCCATGGATGCTCCAGGGAGTGCGGACGGCTGCGGTGCGATCGCGGCTGCGATCGCACCGCGAGTGCGGTGCCCGAGCATATCCACGCGGCCCGGACCCCCTTTCGGGCGCCCGTACGACAGCGCGTGGGAACTGTCGGCAAACTCACGTGGGCCACCGGCGCTCCAGCCCTCTAAAATCGGTGTTACTTAACGGTAGTTAGCATTCAGGGGAGTGAAAGACCGTGGCCGGATCGGCTGATTTCGACCTGTACCGCCCGTCCGAGGAGCACGACATGCTCCGTGAGGCCGTACGCGCGCTCTCCGAGGCGAAGATCGCGCCGTTCGCCGCCGCTGTGGACGAGGAGGCCCGGTTCCCGCAGGAGGCGCTGGAAGCGCTGGTCGCCGCCGATCTGCACGCGGTCCACGTCCCCGAGGAGTACGGCGGCGCCGGCGCCGACGCCCTGGCCACCGTGATCGTCATCGAGGAGGTCGCCCGCGTCTGCGCGTCGTCCTCCCTGATCCCGGCCGTGAACAAGCTCGGCTCGCTGCCCGTCATCCTCTCCGGCGGCGAGGACCTGAAGAAGAAGTACCTCGGGCCGCTGGCCAAGGGCGACGGGATGTTCTCGTACTGCCTCTCCGAGCCGGAGGCGGGCTCGGACGCCGGCGGTATGAAGACCAAGGCCGTACGGGACGGCGACAGCTACGTACTCAACGGTGTGAAGCGCTGGATCACCAACGCCGGCGTCTCCGACTACTACACGGTGATGGCCGTCACCGAACCCGACCTCCGTACGAAGGGCATCTCGGCGTTCGTCGTGGAGAAGGGCGACGAGGGCGTCTCCTTCGGCGCCCCGGAGAAGAAGCTCGGCATCAAGGGCTCCCCGACCCGCGAGGTCTACCTCGACAACGTCCGTATCCCCGCCGACCGCCTCATCGGCGCGGAGGGCACCGGCTTCGCGACGGCCATGAAGACCCTGGACCACACCCGCATCACGATCGCGGCCCAGGCGCTCGGCATCGCCCAGGGCGCCCTCGACTACGCGACGGGCTACGTCCGGGAACGCAAGCAGTTCGGCAAGCCGGTCGGCGACTTCCAGGGCGTCCAGTTCATGCTCGCCGACATGGCGATGAAGCTGGAGGCGGCCCGCCAGCTCACCTACTCGGCGGCGGCCCGCTCCCAGCGCATCTCCGACGGCGGCGGCAAGGAACACCTGACCTTCTTCGGCGCGGCGGCCAAGTGCTTCGCCTCGGACACGGCGATGGAGATCACGACGGACGCGGTCCAACTCCTCGGCGGTTACGGCTACACACGCGACTACCCGGTGGAACGGATGATGCGCGACGCCAAGATCACCCAGATCTACGAGGGCACGAACCAGATCCAGCGCATAGTGATGGCCCGCAACCTGCCGTAGCAGGGTTTTTGCAGGTCAGAGGATGTTTCGAGGGTCCGAGGGGACATCTTTGGCCTTCTGCCCGTTGCGGCCCGATCAGGCCCGTTCCTGAGCGTCATGCTGGGGAAATCCTGGGTGGGCGCCGGGTTGAGAACGGCCACTGACCTGCACAAACAACGCAGCCCCCGGCGTGATGCCGGGGGCTGTTGTCGTACACGGATCAGGCGACCTCTGTCGCCTCCGTGGGGTCGTCTGCGCCGGGCGTCAACATCGTCGCGATGGCGGCCCGGCCGCTTCCCGGGTGCTGTAGCCCTGCTCCATGAGCAGGAAGTATGCGGCCCGCTCCCGGGCCATGTTCCGCCCGCCCCCCCGGGCCCCCGGTTCTTCCGGATTTCGAAGTCCATCGCATCCCCTGAACTGGGGTGTTGCGACAACCACTAGAACTCAAGTACCGGCCGGGGCTTCTTTGTTGCTTCGACTACGCGACTGGGCAGGCCAGTTCAGGAATCGCGCGATTCGGGGAACACGTCACCACTGCCAGGGATAGATACGAGGGACGTTCGAGGTAGAAGCCGAGTGATACATCAGCCCCCGAATCCAGCCGCTCAGCGGCGGAGTTGACGAGTAGCGCCAGGTGCGTGGTGTCCCGTTGCGCCTCGGAGCCGAACCGGGGCGCGTGCTCGGCCAACCGCTCCCCGAGCCATGACGCTGCTTCCTTGGCCTCATCCCACGTGCCACGAACCAATGAACGCGGCTTGATGAGCCAGAACGCCGTTTCCAGGGGCGGTAGATCGGACGTGGGAAACTCCGCCGCCACCTCGCGGTACCGCTGGATCAGTTCCGGCTTGCTTCCGGCTGGGGGCGGCTCCGGATGCGGGGGCCGCCGTAGCGCTTCGTGGTCGAAGCGCTGTTTGGGGCCGGTCCACAGATAGCCGTGATGGTGCACCAGTCGATCCCATTCGTGTTGAGGGTCGAAGGACCAGCCGGTCCCGACCCGATGGAGGGGCGGGCCGGGACCAACTGGCGAGAGGGAGGGTCAGACCGACAGGCCGAACCGCGCCGGGTCGATACCGGCTGCGTCCAGCTCCTCCGTGGTGAACCGCAGCGGCTGCGCGTTCGGCCGCTTGCTGTCACCGAGGGCCCAGGAGTCGTCACCGATCCGGGCCAGGGTCACGCACCCCTCAGTGCAGGGACCACCGCACGCCTTCACGAACGGGGCCCCGTCGATGTTGAGCGCGTACAGGTCAGTTCCGTTCTGCATCGCTGCACCTTCCTGCTCGACTGTCACGGCCATGACTGGCCGTCGCCGCCCGTACCGGACGGGAGTTCATGGAAGGAGAGGCAGGTACGTGATGCCCGGAGCTATGACCCTGTTTCCTGGGATGTGGTCGTCGCGGTCCGCAACTCGGCCGCGACGCGAAGCGCCTCGGCTATCTGCTCGATGTACTCGGCATTGAGCATTCCTACGTGCACAAGCGGTGTTCCGGAATGGGTGACCATCGGTCGCAGATGCTGCTGCACGCGCTCAGGAAGGCCGAGAGCGGCCAGCGCTTCGCGGAGTGCGTTGGTGGCGTTGTCCGCCCGACTGCGGCTGTTCCGCCACGTCTGCATGTCCATCAGTGCGCCTCCGCTTGGTGCTGGCGCAGCTTGACGTTGCAGTCGGACACGGCGCTGTAATCTCCTGTGGACCGCGCGTTCTCGCGGGCAACCGACATGGACAGGCAGTCAGAGCAGCCAGGCACCGCCGAAGGCTCACGTGGGAGTTCGTTCAGGCGCGTTCCTGCCGTGGTCTGAGGCCAAGGATTGGAAGTTCTCTCTTCACTCTCCATGGCGCCATCCTCGGTGGCCCACGGGTGCGGATCTAGCCTGTTTCCTGTTCCCGCAAAAAGTCGTCGCGGATGTCCTCGACCAGACTCCGCATTTCGTTGCCAGACAGCGCCACTTGCTCGAATCCATCAAACTTATCGACGTAGAGCCCTACATCCCTGGGGTCTGTGACGACCACCTCTGCGTGGACCGTTTCTATCGTGACCATTTGGTCGTCGCGGATGACGAACGCATGATTTGCAATGTCGTGTTGCTGAATCTGTAGGGGAACTACGAGGATGTCCACATGGGGGAGTCGTGAAATGGAAACGATGCGGTCGAGCTGTGCAGCCATCATCTGTGGCGGGACGATTCGCCACCGAAGGACAGGTTCCGTGATGACGAACCGCAGCGCCTTCGCGTTGTCGTAGAGAACCGCTTGGCGTTCGAGTCTCCCGCTGATCGTCCGTGTGAGAGCGTCTTCACTCAGGTTGTGACGTTGCAGAACGGCCCGGATGTACTCCGGCGTCTGGAGCAGGCCGGGAACCAGCGCCGGTTGGAACAGTCGCAGCATCGACATCTGGGCTTCCAGCGCCTTGGCGGCCTGCTGCCCTTTGTGGACCCCGATGCGCTTCAGAAGTCGCCATGCCGTCGCTTCCGTCGCCGACGCTCGGGCGGCCTCCGTGTACTCCGCCTTGACCTCATCCGAGACGCCGATGGCTGTCAGGACGCGCTCTACGTCCGTCGCGCTGGCCGCGAGCTTCGCATTCTCGATCTTGGACAGCTTGGAAGGAGACATGAGGGCGCTGCGGGCTACTGCTTTGGCTTCCTTGCCGGATGTCACTCGCAGCGCCCGCAGCGCGGCCCCAAGCTGTGCTCTGTTCACGCCCCGTACTTGGCCCACCATTCGGTGAACGGTTCAGCGTGCGCGAGTGCCGCGTCACGGTACCGCGTGAATTCCGCCGTTCGTTCCGGTGGCAGCACTTCCGATCCCACGTACTTCCCGGTTCCGTCGTAGTTCATCACAGCCACGGACTCGGAGTCGAAGAACCAGAAGTCCGGAACGGTCTCCAGGGGGTTGGGTTTGTCGGTGACGTCGAGGACGAAGAACTCCTCACCCCCGGTCATGTTCTTCCGGTAGCCCCACCCGAGTTCGAACCGAAGGTAGTCCGTGAGCGGGCGGGACAGAATGTGCACCCGAAAGACCCGCTTTCCCTTCTCGGTGTGGGAGCGGAGCTCTTGGACCCAGCCCGCGTTGTAGTCGTCCGGCTGCGGCCCCCCGGCGAGGAACGCGTGATAGGCGTCGACGTTCCCGGACTTGCTGTAGTCGTCGAGGGTTTCCAGGCGAAACGCCTCACGCGCGAACGTGTCGAAGAGGTCCCCGAGAGTCCTAGATGAGGTTGTCACGGATGGCCTTCTGGATCAGTTCCATCGGGATCTCGACCAGGGTTTCGTGAGCGGGAATCTGAAGCCCGTGATCGGTCGGTGCCTCACCCTGCACCAGGAGGGTGCCGCGATCCGTCGCGTAGATCGTCGGGCAGTCCTTGATGTCGCACGTGCTGACCAGCTTGGTGACCTTCATGGTCCTGGTTCCCTTCTCGCGTGCTGCTGCCAGTACCCCGCGTGTGGCTCGATGCTCCCGAGGGTGAGGTGCGTGGGTCAAGCGATCACGGTTGACGGAACAGGAAACCGCGTAACCTGCCCCGGGCCTGCTCGGCTGTTGCGCGGCCGGTGTTGGCGCCTCCAGCGCGGCCTCTACCTGGGCAAACCATTGACGATCATGGGGAAATGCTGGGGAGACCCCCTCCAGGAGGGATATCTGTGCAGGTCAGAGCCATATGGCCGGTAAAGCACCCAGATCTACGAGGGCACGAACCAGATCCAGCGCATAGTGATGGCCCGCAACCTGCCGTAGCGATGCTCGAACGGGCGGTCCCCGGTGGAAGTGCGGGGGCGGTTCGTCTCATCTCTCATTGCCGAGGGTGTTGGACGGGTCGTCCAGCCAGGCGAGTCTCGACAGCTACCTGACTGTCATCGAACGCGTAGAACGCTTCGAGAGGCCAGACGGTTCGGTCCGCTGTGGCCGGGATGATGCCGACAGAGACGTTCGGTCGCGTCATGACACCGAGCAGGTGCTCCAGTTGCTCGCTCATGGCGGCCCTGATCTGTTTCCACTCGACGTACATCGACTCCGCGTTCCGCGATGCCGCGATCAGATCCGCCGTTTGCTCCTCGGCCCCGCAGGCCGAGCACCACGCCCGGATGTCCGTGTCCGACGGTGGGGTAACGCCCCTGGCGATCCTGGATGACTTGGCCTTGTGCCAGCCACACCGCACGGCCAGTTCATGACCGGAAAGCCCCGCGTCCTTCATGAGACCGTGCAGGCGCACTGCCACGGCGGCCCGTGCTGATTGGGCGCTGGAAAGTGGGGAAGAGGGCATGAACTGACCGGCCAGGGTTAGACGATGTACTTCTCGTGGGGGACGGCGCGCTCCCACACTGCTTCGAACGCGGACGTACAGAAGGCCGCCACTTCCGGATCTTCGGTCTGGTAGGTGTGCACCCACCTGCCATTGCCATCAAAGATATTGAACTGCACGAGACGACTGTCGAAGAGCCAGTAGTCATTACCTGGCAGTGCCAGATCTGAGGCATTCCGACGCGGAAGCCAACGGATCTCCTCACCCGCTGCCACGTTGGTGAAGGTGCCGGAGTGCTCGAAAGCGATGTAGTCACTGGCCGGCTCCGAGACCACACGGGCGCGCCGGATGGCCACGCCATTCGCCGTGACCTCCTGTACGAGGTCGAGCCAGGGCCGCCACCAGCATCCGCTTCGGTACCCGGACCACCGACTCATGGTCGGGGATCGCCACATCCTTCGAACTCTCCGCCGTGGTCTGCGCGTCCGCCGCCCACCCCTGTACGAGAAGATCCTTCGTCTCCTCGTCGACCCGCACAGCCGGTGACCCGTGATCTCCTGACTCGGGATCTTTACCGACGAACCGTAGTGCCATGACGACCTCCGCTGCCGGGCCCGTTGCGCCTGGTTGCACGACTCTCACCCTGTGGCGCGACTGTGGCCAAGGGCACTTGGACGGCGGACGGAAGCGCGGTGAGCGCTCCGTAGCTGCCCCGCTTGGTAGGCGTCGCGTCCCGACTCGTGGCGAGCCGGGGAGGAGCAGCATGATGCGAACCTGCCTCGGGCCGGGGGCTGTGGAGAAGCCGGAGCCGTTGTCGGTGCCCGCTGCTACGTTCGCCGCATGATCAGAACTGTGCCGTTGACCGGCAGCGAGAAGGACAGCCTGTACGTCGCCCTCGACCGGCATCGGGATGTGGTGCTGTGGAAGCTCGAAGGGCTTGACGACGAGGCCCTGCGGCGGGTCGTGACCCCCTCGGGCACGAACCTGCTGTCGCTCGTCAAGCACCTGGCGACCGTCGAGTACGGCTGGTTCTGCACGACCTTCGGGCGGGAGAGCGAGCCGTACTGGTTCAACACCGATACCGAGGACATGACCGTCGGGCCGGACGAGTCCACGGCCGACATCCTGGCTTTCTACGCGCGCGCCCGCGCCGCCGCCGACCGGGCGATCCGGGAGGTCGGACTGGAGGACACCGGTACGTCCTGGAGCGGCAACACCGTCACGATGCGCTGGGTCCTGATCCACATGGTCGAGGAGACGGCGCGGCACGCCGGACACATGGACATCGTGCGCGAGCTGATCGACGGGGCGACGGGCGATCACCCGCGGATAACCGAGGGGTGACAGAGGGGTGACCGCCCGGCCCACTCCGGCGGGCGCGGGCTCAGTTGGAGGAGACCGTGACCTTCTCGTCGTTGTTGAGCTGCTTCACGAGCTGATCGACCTTGGTCTTGTCCCAGACCAGGTTTCCGCCCTTGCTGCCCGAGATCGGGATGTTCATCGACGTGCCGTCGCCGCCCGTGACGCCCTTCATCGCGAAGAACATCTGGCTCAGCGACCAGAGGGACATGTCCTTGTCGACGATCAGGGTGTCCAGGCCCGCGCCCATCGTCGGGTAGAGCTTGAACGGGTTGAGGATCGTGCCCGGTGTGGCCGTCTGGGAGGCCAGGGCCGCCAGGAACTTCTGCTGGTTCTTCGTACGGTCCAGGTCGCTGCCCGCGAACGCGTAGCGGGTGCGGACGTACGCCAGGGACTGCTCGCCGTCCAGCGTCTGCTTGCCCGCCTTGAAGTCGGCGCCCGACTTCTCGTCCTTGAACGCCTTCGGGATGTCCAGCTCGACACCGCCGATCGCGTCCACGATGTTGGCGAAGCCCGCGAAGCCGATCTCGACGTAGTGGTCGATGCGCAGACCGGTGTTGAACTCGACCGTGCGGACGAGCAGTTCGGGCCCGTCCTCCGCGTACGCCGCGTTGAGCTTGGTCTCCCGGCCCTGGTTCGGGAACATCTTCCCGGACTCCGAGCCACGGAACGACGGGATCACCACGTTCGAGTCGCGCGGCAGCGAGACCAGCGTCGGGCCGTTCGAGCCGTCGTGCAGGATCATCATCGAGTCCGTGCGCTTGCCTTCCGCGCTGCCCGTGTGGAGGTCCTTCTTCTCCTCGTCCGTCATGCCCTCACGGCTGTCGGAACCCACGATCAGATAGTTCGTGCCGTCCCCCGCCTTCGGCCGCTCGATGACCTTCGCGAGGTCGACCTCGCGCTTGAGCTTGGAGTCGGCCCAGAAGTATGTGCCTATGGAGACCACGAGCACGACGGTGACCAGGGAAATCGCGGTGATCTTGATACGGCGCCGCCAGTCCGGTGCGTGGTCGGGTGAGCGTCCGCCGCCGTTGTACGACCCCTGCGGGGGCACGGTCGGCGGCTGTCCGCCCCGGCCCCGGTCGGCCGGGGTGCCGTAGACCTGGCCGGTGTTGTAGCCGTCGCCGCCGCCCGGAGGCTGGGCGTACCCCTCGTCGTAACCTTGCGACTGCTGCTGGGGGACGGCGCGCCGCTGTACGTGCGGCATCGCGCGCACGCCATCGGGCTGCGCACCCGCGCTGCCGCGTCCGTAACGCTCGCCGCGGTCGGCGCGGTCGCCGTTCCATCCATCAGGCCAATCGTTCATGCCGACCAGTGTGCGGCTCCGACGTACCTCACATACAGGGGTGGAGGAAAATCACAGCATCCCTGTTGCCAAGCTGATGCAATGCGAGCCGTGACGGACCCCCGCATAGGGTGGAGGGCATGACAGACCAGGCCGTCCGCCCCGAGACAGATATTCCGGGTAAGCCCACCTCGGCGTCGCGCACGACGCTCAGCCACATCATGAGCGGCAGTGACACCAACCTCCTCGGCACGGTGCACGGCGGCGTGATCATGAAACTCGTCGACGACGCAGCGGGCGCGGTCGCGGGCCGGCACTCGGGAGGGCCCGCGGTCACCGCGTCCATGGACGAGATGGTCTTCCTGGAGCCGGTACGGGTCGGCGATCTGGTCCATGTGAAGGCCCAGGTCAACTGGACGGGCCGGTCCTCCATGGAGGTCGGCGTACGCGTCCTGGCCGAGCGCTGGAACGAGTCGACCCCCGCCCAGCAGGTCGGCAGCGCCTATCTCGTCTTCGCGGCCGTCGACGCGGACGGCAGGCCCCGCCCCGTACCGCCGGTGGTCCCGGAGACGGAGCGCGACAAGCGGCGTTACCAGGAGGCGCAGATCCGGCGTACGCACCGGCTGGCCCGGCGCCGGGCGATCAAGGAACTGCGCGAGAAGCGCGCGGCGGACGGCATCGGCGACTGACTGGCTGGCTGGCTGGTGGCTGACTGGCTGACTACGGCTACGGGGCTACGGGTACGGCTGCCGCCACCGGCCACGCGGGCCGGTCACTTCACGGGCACACCACCTGGTCGCCCGTCACCGCCCCGAACTCACCCTGGTGCGCGTCCTCCGCCCGTACCGGCCGCACCGTCTTGTAGTCCTTGCCCGCCATCACCTTCAGCGTCGCGCCCTGCCGGGCCACCGGCCGCAGCTCACAGCCCGGCAGCGCCGCCGCCAGGGACTTCGCCGAGCGGTCCCAGCGCGGGTCGAACAGCACCTGCGTACGCGCCACCTCGGGCCCCGTGTGGTTCAGCGGGGCGCGCGTCGTGTTGAAGCCGCTCGCGCGCAGGGCGCCGTCCACGCGCTGGCCCAGACCGTCCTGCCGCGTCGCGTTGTAGACCTGCACCCTGATCTGCTGCGGTGACACCTCCACCATCGAGGCGGGCGGCTGCTTCGGCGCCTGTGGCGCGGGCCGCCCCCCGGGGGCCTCGGGTGCCGGCGGTGTGAGCGGCTTGTCCTCGCGCAGCGCCCGGAAGAGTTTCTTCGACTTCACCGGGTCCCACTTCAGCGTCGATCCGATGCCCTTCACCGGGAACCCCCCGGGGGTGACCGGCACCGACGTGAACTCGGACGACGCGGGCGTGAAGTCGCGCATCGCCTTGGCGAGCGCCAGCATCTCCTGCGTACCGAAACCCTTGTCCGCCCGGACCGATTCGAGCATGGTCGAGGTCACACCGCGCAGCTTCACCGGGTTGAGCAGCACACCGCTGCTGGTGGCCTGCTTGACCAGCGCGGCCATGAAGCGCTGCTGGCGCTGCATCCTGCCGAGGTCGGAGGAGCCGTCGAGGTAGCGGGACCGTACGTACTGGAGCGCCTGGCCACCGTTGAGTTCATGTGTCCCGGCGGTGAGATCGAGACCCGTGTGCGAGTCCTTCAGCGGCTTGGCGGTGCAGATCTCCACCCCGCCGAGCGCGTCGACCGTCTTCATGAAGCTGGTGAAGTCGATCTCCAGATAGTGGTTGATCTTCACACCCGTCAAGCTCTCGACGGTCCGGACCGTCAGATGCGGACCGCCCTCCGAATAGGCCGCGTTGAGCTTCACGGGGTGGGGCCCGTGCTTGTCGCCGGTGTTCGTGTCGGTGTGCGCCGGCAGCTCCGCGTAGGTGTCGCGCGGCAGGCTCACGACGCTCGCGCGCTCCCGGTCCTCCGAGATGTGCACGAGCATGATCGTGTCGGTGCAGCGGCAAGGGGCGCCGCCGAGCCGGTACTTCTCCCGCTCCTCCTTGGTGATCTTGTCGCGGCCGTCGGTGCCGACGAGGAGGATGTTCATGCCATGGCCCGCGTCCGGGCGGTTCTTCATGTCCTTGAACGGGTCGACCCGGTCGATTCCCGTATCGAGACCGGTCACCAGGGCGTGGCCGATGCCGCCGGCGCCGAGGACCAGCACGGACAGGGTGGTCGCCATCCGCATCCCCCAGCGGGGCCGCCCCTTGCGTCCGCCGCGCGCGGCCCGCGCGGCGCGCACAGTCCGGTCGCTCCGGTCACCTCGTACGTTCCGGTCGCCGCGGACGCCGGTCTGCGGCGGTCTCGGGCGACCGGCCGGCCGGGGCCGGGGGGAGCGGGGTGGTGTGGGCACGGGGGACACCTCCGCGGGCGACGGGGACGGCTGGACTACTGAGTAACGGGCGAAGGGGGCGCCAGGGGACGCAACGTAGGCCCATACGATCAGCAGCCTTGCGCTGAGCCCGCCCGACGCGCGTCGCTGTCCCCCATTCGCGGTAACGTGGCGTTCGATGAACCCCTCTCCCTGACGCCCGAAGGATCACATGCCTGCCCAGCCCCCCGCCGTCTCCGTGATCATGCCGGTCCTCGACGAGGAACGGCATCTGAGGAACTCCGTCCAGCACATCCTGGAGCAGGAGTACGACGGCGAGATGGAAGTGGTCATCGCGCTAGGCCCGTCCACGGACCGCACCGACGAGATCGCGGCCGAACTCGTGCGCGAGACGGCGGACAGCGCCCGCGCCCGCGTGCAGACCGTCCCCAATCCGACCGGCCGCACGCCGGCGGCGCTCAACGCGGCCATCAAGGCGTCCAAGCACCCCGTCGTCGTGCGCGTCGACGGCCACGGCATGCTCTCGCCGAACTACATCTCCACCGCCGTACGGCTCCTGGAGGAGACGGGCGCGCAGAACGTCGGCGGCATCATGCACGCCGAGGGCGAGAACGACTGGGAGCAGGCCGTCGCCGCGGCGATGACCTCCAAGATCGGCGTCGGCAACGCGGCCTTCCACACCGGCGGCACGGCCGGCCCCGCCGAGACCGTCTACCTCGGGGTCTTCCGCCGGGCCGCGCTGGAGCAACAGGGCGGCTACAACGAGGAGTTCATCCGCGCCCAGGACTGGGAGCTGAACTTCCGGATCCGTGAGGCCGGCGGCCAGATCTGGTTCTCGCCCGAGCTGCGCGTCCAGTACCGGCCGCGGCCGTCCGTCCGGGCGCTCGCCAAGCAGTACAAGGACTACGGCCGTTGGCGCCATGTCGTCGCCCGTTTCCACTCGGGCTCGATCAATCTGCGCTATCTCGCCCCGCCGGTCGCGGTCTGCGCCAACGCCGTGGGCGTCGTCGTCGGACTGGCCTTCACACCCTGGGCGCTGATCGTCCCCGGCGGCTATCTCGCCGCGATCGTCGCGGGCTCGATACCGGCGGGCAGGGGCCTGCCCCTCAAGGCGCGCCTCCAGATCCCGCTCGCGCTCGCCACGATGCACATGTCATGGGGGGTCGGCTTCCTGACCAGCCCGCGCTCGCTCGCCAGGAAGGTCATCGCGAGCCGCCGCCCGGCGGTCCAACAGACCGTCTGAGCAAGGCCGTTACGTAGTACGAGGAGGAGCCCCGGGCAACGCGCCCGGGGCTCCTCCTCGTACGTAGTACGTAACCGCCTGCGCGGCCGTACGGCGGCTACCAGGTGAAGCCGGGCTGGATCTCCATGCACTCGCTGTCATCGGCCCCGTTGAGCGCCCGCGCCGTGTCCGGCGTCTTCTCCTCGCCCTCCGCCGCCGACTTCGGGTACGTGTCACCCTCACGCCAGTCCGCGCCAACGACCAGCGTCACACCCGACACGTCCGTCGACTTCTTCGCCGAACTCACCGGAATGCCCAGGGACTTGGCGACCGCCTGCGCGTCACCCTCCAAGTCGGCGCTGGGGAACAGGACTTCGGTACGCGCGCTCTGATCGGGCGTCGTGTCCGCCACGGCCTTCGTGTAGCCCTCGGCGGTGAGCAGCCCCGCGACCGTCGTCGCGCGCTGCGACGTCGGCGCCTGCGTGTCGCTGCCCGTGCCGTTGCGTACGAGCACACCGATCTCGGCCGGCTCCGCCGCCGGGTCCTTGGACTCGGCCGGAGGCTTGCGCTTGGACGCCTTGCCGTCCAGCGGCACATCGTCGCGGACCATCTCGAACAACTGCTCGGCGTCGCCCGGCTTCGGGTACACCCGCCCGGACTCGCTCCCCGTGCCGTACACGTTCGGCATCGTCGCCATCGTGATGCGGTTCGTGGGTACCTGCTTGAGCTCGTCCGCCAGGTCGTAGAGCTTCTTGCCGCCCAGGCCCTTGTCGACGGTCAGCGCCTCGGTGGCCGCCTCGGCGAGGCTCATCAGCTTTCCGGGGTCGGTCAGCTTGGCGCCCTTGCGCAGCTCCCGGACCATCGAGTTCATGTACATGTGCTGGGCGTGGGTGCGGGCGAGGTCGGTGCCGTCCTCGAAGCCGTAACGCGTACGCAGCCACTGGAGCGCCTGCTCGCCCTGGATGACGTTCTCGCCCTTCTCCAGCTTCAGCCCGGAGCCCTTGCCCTGGGAGTTGCGGGAGTAGACGTTGTCCTGCACGCAGACCGGCACGCCGCCGATGGCGTCGGCCATCGACACCACACCCGCGAAGTCGATCATCATGAAGTGGTCGATGGTGATGCCGGTCAGCTCGTACCAGGTGGCCACCGTGCAGCCAGGACCGCCGCGCCCCAGGCTCTCGTTGGTCTGTTCGTTGACCGTGCTCGCCGGGTAGACCTTGCCGGTCTCCGGGTCCGTGCACTTGGGCATCTTCAGCATCGTGTCGCGCGGCATGCTGACGACCGACATATTGCTGCGGTCGGCCGACACGTGGAGCAGCATCTGTACGTCGGCGAGAGGCGGGGCGCCGAAGGTCTCCTTGGCGCCGCCGAGTTTCTGGTTCGCCTCGGAGTCGCGGGCGTCGGAGCCGATGAGCAGGATGTTGAGCGGGGTCTGGCCCGCCGAGTTGGCCTTGTGGTCCGCCATCGGCTTGTCGCCGAGGGTCAGGTCTTCCTTCTTGAGCTTGCTGTCGAGATGGCGGTAGTAGAGGTATCCGGCGCCGGCCGTGCCGAGTATCAGCAGGGCGAGGACGGAGGAGACCCAGAGCAGTATTCGGCGTTTCCCGCGCCGGTTGCGCGGGCGCGCGCCGTTACGGCGGGAGCCGCCTTTTCTGGCCCTGCGGGAGCCGCCGGCACCGCCGCGAGCGGCGTCAGCGGCAGTGCCGCCGTTCGCGCCGCCCTCGCCACCGGCACCGGTGCCACCGCTGCCGACGCCGCCTGACGTGCCGTCAGGTCCGCCCGCGACGCCGCCCGCGCCACCCGCCCCGCCGTCGTACAGGCTGTCGTCCCAGCCCAACTCCCGTGCGTGCGGGACGCGTTGCCGTGTCCCATGTCTGCGCATGCCCTGCCCCACCCCAGTACCCCTTACCCCTGTCGCTCAAGTGCTCCGTGCGAGCCGGGGCTCCGGGCGTACCGAAGCCTGTCTCACTCGGCGCACACTTGCTTGTCCGCTTCCACCTTCTGTACGCCCTCCGGCGCCTTCGCCGGACCGGTGATGGGCACCCCCGCGCCCTTGAAGTCCGCCCCGAGGGTCAGCGTCATCGCCTCCAGCCCCTCTGCGTCCTCCTTGCCCGGCTTCATCCCCGCGGCGGGCAGGCCCATCAGATCCGCTAGACGGCGGGCCTGGTCCGCCTGGTTCGGTGCGTACTCCAGCGACGTCTTCTTCAACTCCTCAGGCGCGTTGCCCTTGTTGCTGGACTTCAGTACGCCTTCCTCGTTCTGGAGCCAGGCGAGCGTCTCCTGCGCGGAACCCTGCGGCCCGCCGCCGTTGAGCACATCGACCCTGACATCGGCGGCATCGGCCTTGGTTCCCTTCAGGAGCGCCGCCTGCTGGCTCTTGGCCTCTTCCTCCTGCTCCTTCACCTCGGTGAGAGAGGTGTCGTTCTGCATCATCGAGAACAGCGGCTTCGCCTTCGCCTCGTCCACGACGACCGTCGCCTTCACGACCTCCGCCGGGTTGTCCAGCACGGGGAGCGTGGTGAAGCTGATGTTCTTGGGGTTGACCTTGGACAGCTCCGTACCGAGGTCGCGCAGCTTCTCGATGCTGCCGATACCCGTGTCGACCGTGAGCGCCTTGGTCGCCGCCGACGCCAGGTCCCACAGCTTCGTGGGGCTGGTCAGCGTCTCGCTGGACTTCATCTTGCGGATGAGGGCGCTCAGGAACTGCTGCTGGGTCTGGATCCGGTCCAGGTCGCTCTCGTTGCCGAAGCTGTGCCGCGTACGTACGAAGGCGAGTGCCTGCTCGCCCTCGATGACGTGCTTGCCCTTGCTCAGCTTCAGATGCGAGTCGGGGTCGTCGACGTCCTTGGCGACACACACCTCGACACCGCCGACCGCGGTCGTCAGCGTCTTCACCGCGTTGAAGTCGGCCATCATGAAGTGATCGACCGTCAGCCCGGTGAGTTCCTTGACCGTACGCATGGTGCAGCCGGGGTCGCGCTCGGACTGGCCGAGGCTGGTGTTGAAGCGCACGCCCTGCTCGCCCGGGACGACCTTCGTGCCGGCGTCGGTCTTCGTCTCGCAGTCCGGGATGTCGGTGATCAGGTCGCGGGGGATGGAGAGCGCGGTCGCGTTCGTCCGGTCCTTGGAGACATGGAAGAGGATCGTGGTGTCGGCGTGGCCGACGCTGTCCTTGTCGCCGTAACCCTCGTTGCCGTCGCCCGTGCGCTTGTCGGTGCCGATCACCAGGATGTTGACGGCCTGGTCCTTCTTGAACCCTCCGCTGCCCGCGCCCTCGACATCGATCGTCTTGATGTTGCCGTTGAGCTCCTGGTACGCGTAATAGGCCGCGCCCGCACCGCCGATGAGGATGAACGCGGTGATGCCGCCGGTCCAGCCGAGGATCTTCTTCTTACGGGACTTGGGGGGCGCCTTGCGTTTGCGGCGGCCCGCGCCCGTGGCACCCGCGGCGTCGGCGTTGTTCGCGGCGCGGCGCCCGCGCTGGGCGGGTACGTCGCGGCGGGACGTACCCGAAGTGCCGCTGGAGTCCGAGGAGTTGCGGGCGCGGGGGATGCCCGCGCCGTCGACCGTGCCGGCGGCACCTGCTGTCGCGCCGGCGCCGGCGGCACCCGCACCCGCTCCCGCGGCGCCGGGCGCTCTGCGGTCTCTGGCCGAACGGCCGCGCGGCGAACCGTCCGTGGACGGCGCGTTTCTCGACCGGCGAGGAGCGTCGTACCCGTTTCCCGCGTCATGGGAAGGGGCGGACGACTGCCCTTCGGAGTGGTTCAGTCGCAATTCGTAATTGCCGGTCTGCGGGTTGAGTACCCACTGGTCGGCGGGATCGATCCCGTCGCCTTGTCCACGGCCTTGCGCATCCACGGTTGCTTGAGTCCTCCGTCGGTGCCACGCGAAGCGCCTCTTCCCCAAAAGCGCTCGGTCTTTCGATCCGGCGGTCTGTGCGACCTCTTGGGTCCGATGCACCGGATCGCGTCACACTATCCGCCCAGTTCAGCGTCCAGGGACGGCAGTGACAAATTCGGCTCCTCTTACAAGGGGGCAATCTGCCCAATCGTCATAGACTGTCGACCCCTACTTTGTATTGCCTTTACTCACAGAGGCCGGCGGCGGCATTTGTGCCCGGGAAAGCGGGACTCGGAGTGGCGCTCGACGGCCCCGTGTCGTCCGGTTTTCCGTCCGTCTTCGCGCTTCCGCCGTCACGCTGTGTGTTCTCTTCATCGTTTCCGCCGTTCTGTCCCTGCCCGGCGGGGACAACCGATACGGGCTCGTCCTTACGCAGTTGCGTGAACAGCCGCCCCGCGTCCGGCTGTACGAGTTCGTCGCGGTTCGGGTCATTGGCGTATGGCTGTCGCGGTACGGTCAGGAACTGCACCTTTTCCGTAGGTACGTTCCGCAGACCGCGCGCCAAGTCGTAAAGGTCCTTGAGGGAGTTCAGACCGGGGTCCGTCGTCACGGACTTCGTCGCCGCGTCCAGTACCGGATACAGCCGGGTCGGATTGAGCAGAACTCCGTTGCTCTGTACTTTCTTGACGAGCGAACCGAGGAACTGCTGCTGGCGCTCCATGCGTTCGGTGTCGCTGCCGTCGCCGATGGTCTTGCGGGCCCGTACGAATCCGAGGGCTTCCTCGCCGGTGAGGTTCTGCTTGCCCGCCGGCAGCTTCAAGTGCGCGTCGCTGTCGTCCACGGGCTTCTTCAGGCAGACCTCGACGCCGTCGACGGCGTCCACCATGTCCTTGAAACCGCTGAAGTCGATCACCATGTGATGGTCGACGCGGATGCCGGTGAGCTTCTCGACCGTACGGACGGAGCACGCCGTACCGCCGAACTGGAACGCCCAGTTGAACTGCGCGGACTGCTCCTTCGAGCGCTTGCCGTCCGAGGTGCGGCAGCTCGGGATCTCGACCATCAGATCGCGCGGGATGGACACGGCGGTCGCGCTCTGCCGGTCGGCGGCCAGGTGCAGCAGGATCGTGGTGTCGGAGCGCTGCGAACCGCCGTCGTCACGGCCGTACTTGCCGTTCCCGTCGCCCGCGCGGGTGTCGGAGCCGATGAGCAGGATGTTCTTCGCGTCGACGGCGATGGGTCGGGGGCGTTCCCTCTCGTACGTCCGCAGCTCGGCCTCGGCGGTGGTGTCGGTGGTGATGTTGCTGTCGAGCTTCTGGTAGAACCACCAGCCGACACCGGCGGCGGCGAGGACGACGACGGAGGTGCCGAGGGCGGTCCAGCGGAGCCAGTGGCGTTTGCGCGGGGCGGCGACATCGGGGTCGGCGGGGCTGCTGGCGACGGGAGGGGCGACGGGGACGTCGCCGTCGATGTCGTTCTTGCTCTCGTTGTCGCTCTTGCTGTCGCTCTTGTTGTCGTCGGCGGCGGGCGACCCGGGCGACGCGGTCGGCGGCTCGTCGTCGGCCCGGGGGTCCGGTTCGGGCGGCGTGCCAGCACTGTCGGTCACGGGCGAGTCCATCCTTCATGGCGTCGGCGGCGCACGGCCCCGCCGGTTTCAGGGGTAGACGGCTGAACCGCGCGCTTGGTTGTGCACTGAACTAGATCTACCGACGATCATCTACCGGACGCGGCGTTCCACGCCGGAACCTGTCGGACCATCAGTTCACCGTGTCGCTGTTCCTGTTCCTGTCCCTGTCCGCCGTGGCGGTGACGCGCTCGCTCTCGATCCGCTTGGCCAGCTCCTCCGCCGACAACTGGTCCAGGTTGCGGCACAGCACCACCGACGAGCCGGCCGCGAGCGGGGCGTACAGCCCGGCCGAGAGCCCTTCCCAGGAGTCGTACGGCCTGCCGGACAGCAGCCGCGCGCCGGGCGCCGTCAGCCCGAGGTCCGTGGCGTCCGCGCGGGCCCGCTCGACCACCTGGGCCGCCGTCAGCTCCGTACCGGCGACGACGAGCGCGGGCGCGTTCGGGTCCACCGGCGCGAAGGGCGCGAAGCGGTCGCCCTGACCGGGCACCTCGACCGCGTAGTCGGCGAAACCGTCCGGCGCCTGCGGGAAGCGGCCCCCGAGCGGACGCAGCGCGAGCGCCAGCCGCTCGCCGCGGCAGGCGCGGGCGGCGGCGAGGTCTTGCGGAGCCGGACCGCTGACGACGAGGTCGGCGTCGGCAGGGTCGCCGCCGACCTCCACGCACACCCCGACCGAGGAACAGGCGAGCAGCCAGACGGCGGTCTGCCAGTGCGCGGGCAGCAGCAGCGCGAGCCGGTCGCCGGGCTCGGCGGCGAGGTCGCCCTGGAGGAGGTTGGCGGTCTTTGACACCCAATTGGCGAAGGTGGCCACGGACAATTCCACGCGTTCACCGGTGGCATCGTCGTAGAACGTGACCAAGGGGCGGACCGGATCCGTGGCGAGAGCGGATCGCAGCAGGTCGGCGGGGGTGCGGTCGCTGGAGTTCACGCGGGCAAGGGTACGCCGGGGGGCCGGGCGCGCACCGCCGTACCGGTGACGCCGTCCACCGGTTGGTCCGATGCCCCGTCAGTTTCCGTGGGTGCTCCCGGAAGGCGGGCACGGCCGGCCGGCCGCACGATCGGAACATGCGTGCATTCCTGTCATCCTCGATCGGCGTCGCGTGTGCCGCGGCTCTCGTACTCCCGCTCTCTGTGCCCTCCGGGGCTGTGGCGGCTCCCCAGGACGCCCGGACGGGCACAACCGTTCCGGGCTCCACCGAGTCGCTGCCACTCGTCCCGCTCGGGTCGGAACGCTCCTTCGGTGTCCCCACCGAGCAGGGGCTGCCCCAGCAGGACGTCCAACCCTTCTCGCTCGTCGGTGTCGTCTGGGACGACGCCGACGCCGAACTCAACGGATCGGTCCAGGTCAGGAACCGCTCCGCCGAAACGGGCACATGGTCCCACTGGCAGGACCTTCAGACGCACAACGCCGAGCACGGCGCCGATCTCGGTACCTCGGAACGCGACTCCGGCACTGTGCGGGGCTCGACGGCTCCCCTGTGGGTCGGGGCGTCGGACGGTGTCGAGGTACGGGTCGAGGCGGAAGCCGCCCCGAACGAAGGCCCGTACGCCGAACCCGCCGAGGCGCCGCTGCCTCGCGGACTGAGCCTGGAACTGGTCGACCCGGGGGAGGCGCCGGAACAACTGCCGGTGACGGAGACCGACGCCTCGCGCGGCCAGACGGTCGCGCCTGCCTCAGGTACCGCGGGCGGGACCAAGACCGGCGCCAAGAAGGGCGCCGCCGCGAAGCCGTACACCGCACCGCGCCCGAAGATCATCTCCCGCAAGGGGTGGGGCGCCAACGAGAAGCTGCGTGAGAAGCAGCTCGGCTACACGAAGACGGTGAAGGCCGCCTTCGTCCATCACAGCGCGACCGGCAACAACTACACCTGCAAGCAGGCGCCCTCCGTCATTCGCGGCATCTACCGCTACCACGTGACGAGCAGCGGCTGGCGCGACATCGGCTACAACTTCGCCATCGACAAGTGCGGAAACATCTACGAAGGGCGAGCCGGAGGCGTGACGAAGCCGGTCATGGGCGCGCACACCCTCGGCTTCAACACGAACAGCACGGGCATCGCGGTCCTCGGGTCGTACTCGACCACCAACCCGCCCGCGGCCGTCACGACCGCGATCGCCAAGCTCAGCGCCTGGAAGCTCGGCCTGCACGGGATCAACCCGCGGGGCAAGGTGACGCTGACGTCGGCCGGCGGCAACAAGTACAAGAAGGGCAAGAAGGTAAGCATGAACGCGGTGTCCGGGCACCGGGACGGGTTCGTGACGGACTGTCCGGGCAACAAGCTGTACAGCAAGCTCGGCACGGTCCGTGTGTCCGCCGCGAAGTACCAGGGTCGCTCCTAGACTGGCTGGTCCCCCCCCATCGAGGGGGGACCGCCGGGACCGGACGGAGCACGCGCGTGGTCCTCGCGACGTACGAATCCGATTCCTCCCCGGCCTGCGGGCCGGGGCATTCTCGAAGGTCTCAGGTGACTGAAGCGATCCTCCTGGTCGGCGGCAAGGGCACCCGGCTCCGGCCGCTCACGGTGCACACGCCCAAGCCGATGGTCCCGGCGGCCGGTGTCCCCTTCATCGCACACCAGTTGGGACGGGCGCGGGCCGCCGGGGTCGAGCACATCGTCCTGGCGACGTCCTATCTGGCCGAGGTCTTCGAGCCGTACTTCGGGGACGGCTCGTCGCTGGGGCTGCGACTGGAGTACGTCACCGAACGCGAGCCACTCGGCACCGGCGGCGCGATCCGCAACGTCGCCTCCCGGTTGGACTCCGGGCCGGACGACCCGGTGCTCGTCTTCAACGGCGACATCCTGACGGGCCTGGACATCGGCGCGCTGGTCGACACCCACACGTCGTCCGGGGCGGACGTCTCGCTGCATCTGACACGGGTCGAGGACCCGAGGGCGTTCGGGCTGGTGCCGACGGACGGCGGCGGCCGGGTCACGGCGTTCCTGGAGAAGCCGCAGACACCCGAGGAGATCGTCACCGACCAGATCAACGCGGGGGCGTACGTCTTCCGCCGCTCGGTGATCGACTCCATCCCGGCGGGGCGGCCGGTGTCGGTCGAACGCGAGACATTCCCGGGCCTGTTGGAGTCGGGGGCGCATCTGCACGGCATGGTCGACTCCACGTACTGGCTGGACCTGGGCACCCCGCAGGCGTTCATCCGCGGCTCGGCGGACCTGGTCCTGGGCGTGGCCCCGTCCCCGGCGGTCCCCGGCCGCTGCGGCGACCGCCTCGTCCTGCCGACGGCGACGGTCGCCCCGGACGCGAAGCTCACGGCGGGCACGGTGATCGGCGCGGGAGCGGTGATCGCGGAGGGCGCCCGGATCTCGGGCAGCGCGATCCTGGACAACGCGGTGATCGGCCCCGGCGCGGTCATCACGGACTCCCTGGTGGGCGCGGGAGCGCGGGTGGGCGCCCGTACGGCCCTGTCGGGAGCGGTGATCGGCGACGGCGCGACAGTGGGCGCCGACAACGAACTCCACCCCGGAGCCCGCGTCTGGTGCGCCACGACGCTGCCGCCGCGCTCGATCCGCTTCTCGTCGGACGAGTAGCGAGTGTCCTCGATCGCCGGGCGGGCCGGTTAAGCCTGTCCGGCGCTTGAGGACGGACGCCTGCTCGATGCGGCCCGCCGCGTACTCTCCGGGCCAGGGCGGCTGGTGCGTCGGCTGCGCCCCGCCCGGCGCAGCCGTGGCGCCGGGGCCGGCCGGCATCGCCTCCCCGGCACGGGGGTCCGGGGGCCTGCCCCCGGTTTCGGGAAGGGGCGGGGTGGGGGGACAGCTCCCGCTCCGGCACCGCCCGCCCCGCCACCGCCCACCCCGCACCGCCTACCCTCTTCACAGACCCCGACCCCCAAGGACCCTCCCCGTGGCAGGCCGCTTCGCCCCGCACCCCCGCACCCCCACCCTCCCCACCCCACGAGCAAGCGGCAGCGCCACCGCCGCCAAAACCCGGCTCTGGCCCGCCCCGCCGGGCCACACCGTCGACCTGGGCCTCACCCTCGGCCCCCTCCGCCGCGGCCCCGCCGACCCCACGTTCCGTACCCCGCCCGACGGCTCCGCCATCCGGGCCACCCGGACCCCCGCCGGGCCCGGCACCCTGCGGGTCAGGGCCGGCGACGGCGCCGTGCACGCCGAGGCGTGGGGCCCCGGGGCCGACTGGCTGCTGGAGCGGCTGCCCGAGATGCTCGGCGCGTCGGACGACCCCGCCGCGTTCGTCCCGCGCCACAGACTCCTCGCCGCGTCCCAGCGCCGCCGCCCCGGCCTGCGCCTGTGCCGCACCGGCCTCGTCCTGGAGTCGCTGATCCCGTCGATCCTCGAGCAGAAGGTCACGACGATCGAGGCGTACCGCTCCTGGCGGCACCTCGTGCGCAAGTACGGCGAGCCCGCCCCCGGCCCGTACGGCGACTCGCCCGACGGCCGTCGCGACAGCCGGATGTACGTCATGCCCGCCCCCCGCACCTGGGCCATGATCCCGTCCTGGGAGTGGCACAAGGCCGGTGTCGACGCCAAACGCTCCGACACCGTCGTACGCGCGGCCCGCGTCGCCCGCCGGCTGGAGGAGGCCGTCGGCATGGAGCCCGAACTCGCCGCCGCCCGACTGGAGTTGATCCCCGGCATCGGGCCATGGACCGCCGCCGAGGTCCTTCAGCGGTCGAACGGCGCCCCGGACGCCGTCACCGTCGGCGATCTCCATCTGCCGGGCATCGTCGGCTACGCGCTCGCCGGCCGCCCCGACACCGACGACGCCGGGATGCTCGAACTGCTGGAGCCGTACGCCGGGCAGCGCCACCGCGCCGTACGGCTCATCCTCCTGACCGGCCGTACGCCACCACGCCGCGCCCCGCGCATGCCTGTCGGCAGAATCGCCCACCTCTAGCCCCGCGCTAGACGCGGCAGACCCGCGCAGACCAGCAAAACCCAAGTCAGCGCACAGCTCTACACACAGCTCAACACACAGCTCAACGCCCGGCTCAGCGCACCGAGATGAAGTCCTCCGCCGCCCGTCCCGGCCGCCGCTTCGGCTCCGCCGCCGCGTGTCCGACCGCCACCGCGCCCATCGGGTCCCAGTTCGCGGGCAGTTCGAGCACGTCCCGTACGACGTCGCGGCAGAACATCGTCGAGGACACCCACGCGGAGCCCAGCCGCTCACCCGCCAGCGCGACGAGGAAGTTCTGCACCCCGGCGCCCGTCGCGACCACGAACATCTCGCGCTCCGCCGTGTCGCGGCGCGCGTCTCCGTACGTATGCGCGCCGTCCGCCACCAGGCACGGCACCACCAGATACGGCGCGGCCCGCAGCACGTCCCCGCGCCGCACCCGTTTGGCCACGGACTCCTCCGACTTGCCGTCGCGGCGCAGGTCCGCGATCCACGCGTCCCGCATCGCGTCGAGGAGCCGCGCGCGCGACTCCGGCGACTCCAGCAGGACGAACCGCCACGGCGTCGTGTGATGCGGCGCCGGAGCCGTCACGGCCGCCGCGACCGCGCGGCGCACCGCGCCCGGGTCGACCGGCTCGTCGGTGAACTCCCGGACCGTACGGCGCTGGGTGACCGCTTCCCGTACCGCCTCGGACGTCCCGAGCCGGAACATGTCGTCGGCCGCGACCCGCACCATCGCCCGCGCGCCGTCCGCAGACGCGTCCGCCGATTCGCCCACCAGCCGCGCCAGGCCGCTCACCACGGCCACCGGCAGCCCGGCGGTCTTGCCCTTCACCAGGTCCCCGGCGGCGGCCAGTTCGTCGGCGAGAGCGACGATCGTCGCGCTCATCGGATTGCCGTGCGCGTCCGTACCGCCGCGCAGATCGTCCAGGACCCGCACGCCCGCCGCGCCGATCGCGACGTCCGTCAGCCCGTTGCGCCAGGGCCGGCCGAAGGTGTCCGTGACGATCACGCCGACGTCCACACCCAGCGCGTCCCGCAGCCCGTCGCGGATCGCGCGGGCCGAGGCGTCGGAGTCCTCGGGCAGCAACAGCACTGTCCCCGAAGGGGTGTTGGACGCGTCGACACCGGCCGCGGCCAGCACCAGACCCTGCCGGTTCTCCACGATCCGCAGCGGGCCGCGCCGCGCGACGACGCGGACGGTCTCCGCGTCGATCGCCGCCTCACGGTCCGCCGCCTCGACGATCCTGCCCTCGGCCTTGGACACGATCTTCGACGTGACGAGGAGGATGTCCCCGTCGACCAGACCGGGCCCCGCCGTGGCGATCAGCTTCGCGAGATCGTCGCCCGCGCGGACCTCGGGCAGCCCGGTGAGCGCCCGCACGCTGTACGAGAGCGCCTCGGGCCCCTCTACGTAGGACGTCGTCACGCCCGCACCTCCTCGGCCAGCGCCAGCGCCTCACGCGCCATCGCGGTCGTCGTGTCCAGATCGGTCATCATCAGTGGTACGGCCCTGCTGCGGATCCCCGCGCCCTCGATCTCCCCCACGGCCGCCGCGTCCACCGTGTCGACCAGCCAGCCGTCCAGCAGCCCCGAGCCGTAGTGCTGGGCGACGGCGGTGGCCGTCGACTCGACGCCGATCGCCGCGAGGACCTTGTCGGCCATGCCGCGCACCGGCGCGTCCCCGACGATGGGCGAGAGCCCGACGACGGGCACCCCGGCGTCGGCGATCGCCTCACGGATCCCCGGCACGGCCAGGATCGTGCCGATGCTGACGACGGGGTTGGACGGCGGGAAGAGGACGACGTCGGCCTGGGCGATGGCCTCCAGCACCCCGGGCGCGGGCTTGGCCTGGTCGGCGCCGACGGGCACGACCGCGTGGGCCTCCACGGAGGCCCGCATCCTCACCCAGTACTCCTGGAAATGCACGGCCTTGCGCTCGCCGGTGGGGCTGTCCGGCACATCGACGGCGACATGTGTCTCGACGCGGTCGTCGGACATCGGCAGCAGCCGCACCCCGGGCTTCCAGCGCGCGCACAGCGCCTCGGTGACCGCGCTCAGCGGATAACCGGCGCTCAGCATCTGTGTGCGGACGATGTGGGTGGCGAAGTCGCGGTCGCCGAGGCCGAACCACTCGGGCCCCACCCCGTACGCCGCCAGCTCCGCCTTGACCTGGAACGTCTCGTCCGCCCGCCCCCAGCCCTGCTCCTCATTGATGCCACCCCCGAGGGTGTACATCACCGTGTCGAGGTCCGGACAGACCTTCAGCCCGAACAGATGGATGTCGTCACCGGTGTTGCCGATCACCGTGATGTCCGCGTCCGGCGCGGCCTGCTTGAGGCCACGCAGGAAACGGGCACCACCGATACCGCCGGCCAGAACCACAATGCGCATGCTGTGCAGTTTGTCAGGCGGGTACGACATCCTGGGCCGCCGGGGCGCAGCGGGCGGAGTGCATCGGCATCTCGGTCAGACCCGGGTAGTAGATGTGCAGACTCACGGCCGGTTCGAGCGAGTCGTTGACCACCTCGTGGACGTATCCGGGCGCGAAGACGCGCTGCGCGCCGCCGCCGAGTGTGCGGCTCGCCGTCTGCGTACGCTCCGTCAGTTCGCCGTCCAGGACGGTCAGGACGCCGGACGAGCGGCCGTGGTCGTGCAGTCCGCTGCGCTGGCCGGGCACCCAGGACAACAGCCACACCTCGTAGCCGGGGCCGGTGCTCAGCCGGTGGTACCAGCGGCTGGCGGCGTCGTACTGGACGAGCGTGGCCCACCGCGCGCGGTCGGCTGCGATGGCACGGGCCAGACCGGCGAATTCGGCCACGGTGGCCGGGTGCTCGCGGGCGGGCTGGAGAAGGTGCGGGACCTCGAGGAGGTCGCCCGCGATCTGAAGGTCGCTGTCGCTGTTCATGGGGGTGGGGGTTCCTCGGCAGAAGGCTGCTGGGTGAACGTGGGTAACGCGGGGTGAATCCGGGTGAATTTCGTAGCTACGTGTACGGCTGGAGCTTCAGTGGCTCAACAGCACGGACAACAGGAAATGCGACAGCGGGTCGTCCGGGCAGCGCTGCGGAATCCACGGGTGTGGGTCGCGTACGACGCTGAGGTGACCGGCATGCGTTCAAAGGTGGCGGGAACGGTTCCCGCTTGTCAACTCAATGACCGATTTGGCGGCAATGTTTCACCTCATCCGGTTACTGCGTCCGGAGAAAGGTTTGTTCAGTCGCTGACGTGGAGACATGGCGCAGCAGTCGGGCTCGCAAACACCGTCGAGGTCTCGTGATCGGGCTGTGATTCGGATCGCTTCCTTGGCTGGATCGCATCCTCCCCGAGGCTCCTGGCGTCTCCCTCAGGGAGGAGTGGATGTGGGCAGGCCAGTGGCATGTGTCAGGTTTTTGGTGATTTGAACACTTTCCGCATAGCCTTGGTTCCGCAGAGTGAATACCGGGACCAATAGCAGATCTCGGCTTGACTGGCTCGTATCCGCACACTTGTAATTTCACTCGTGTCGTTCGGCCGAAAACGGTAGCGGCCGCAAGCACGGGGACGTAAAGACAGACGAGGGGCGCACATGACCGAGCTGTTCGAACAACTGCTGGTCGAGGACGCGGACGAGGAACTCGGCTGGCAGGAGCGCGCGTTGTGCGCCCAGACCGATCCCGAGTCCTTCTTCCCCGAGAAGGGCGGCTCCACCCGAGAGGCGAAGAAGGTCTGTCTCGCCTGTGAGGTCCGCTCCGAATGCCTGGAGTATGCCCTCGCGAACGACGAGAGATTCGGTATCTGGGGCGGTCTGTCCGAGCGTGAACGCCGCCGTCTCAAGAAGGCCGCGGTTTGAACACTTCCGGCCAATCTCGGCGCGCACCCTGCGCGATAGCCCGCGTGACACCTCGCAACGCGTTATCCGAACGGTCCGTCATCTGCGTCCTCCGCGCAGGCGGCGGGCCGTTGTCGTGACCGGTGGGGGCGGCCCGGCCCGGCACTGTCTCCCCGGTCGTCCGCTTTGTCCACGCGCTCGGCGATCCGGCGCTTGTTCGTACCGTTAGTGTGGGGCCCCGTCCGAGACGCCCCAACGCCCCGTCGGGGCGACCCCCCGGCCGGAGGGCCCCTACCTCGATGTCCGCCACCACAGCCGCGTTCGACTCAGCCACCGCACCGCAGTACCCGCGCCACGTCGTGACCGCCGTACTCGTCTCCCACGACGGTGCCCGCTGGCTCCCCGACGCCCTCACCGGGCTGATCGGCCAGGAACGCCCCGTACAGAACGTCATCGCCGCCGACACCGGCAGCGCCGACGAATCGGCCACGCTGCTCACCGAATCGCTCGGCCCCGACCGCGTCGTGCATCTCGCCCGCCGCACCAGCTTCGGCACGGCCGTCGAGGAGGCGGTGCGCACCGCCGGCGTGCTCACGCCCGACGACCTGCCGTATCTGAGACGGCCGAGCGGCTGGGACCCCGTCACGCGGACCTGGCGCGACGAGGCGTACGACATGCCCGACCTGCCCCACGGCGAGCCCGTCCAGTGGCTGTGGCTGCTGCACGACGACTGCGCGCCCGACCCCGACGCCCTCGCCGAACTGCTGCGCGTCGTGGACAGCGACTCGCACGCCGCGATCGTCGGCCCCAAGCTGCGCGGCTGGTACGACCGCAAGCAGCTCCTGGAGGTCGGCGTCTCCATCGCCAACAGCGGACGCCGCTGGACCGGGCTCGACCGGCGCGAACAGGACCAGGGGCAGCACGACCAGGTCCGCACCGTCCTGTCCGTCTCCAGCGCGGGCATGCTCATCCGCCGGGACGTGTGGGAAGAACTCGGCGGCTTCGACCGCCGACTGCCCCTGATGCGCGACGACGTGGACCTGTGCTGGCGCGCGCACTCCGCGGGACACCGGGTGCTCGTCGCCCCCGACGCCGTCCTCAGGCACGCCGAGGCCGCCGCGCGCGAGCGCCGCACCGTCGACTGCGCGGGCCGCTCCGTCGTCAACCCGCACCGGGTCGACAAGGCCGGCGCCGTCTACACGATGCTCGTCAACTCGCGCGGCGCCGTGCTGCCCTACGTACTACTGCGGCTCGTCGTCGGCACACTCCTGCGCACCGTCGCCTACTTGGTAGGCAAAGCCCCCGGACAGGCCGTCGACGAGGTCATGGGCCTGTTTGGCACGCTCCTGCGGCCCGGCCGCATCATCGGCGGGCGAAAACGGCGCGGCAAAGGCGCCGTCGAGGCAAGTGAACTGCGCGCGCTTTTCCCGCCACCCGGCGCCACCGTCCGGGCAACGGTCGAGCAAGTAGCTGGAAGCCTCGGTGGCGGCTCTGAGACCGAGGCCGGTGGCTCACGCCACGGCGCGGTGGAGTCGGGCCCCGGCGGGGACGACGCGGACTTCCTGGAGATCGAGCAGTTCGCCCGGCTCAAGCGCCTCGCGCACAAGCCCGGCCCCGTCCTGTTCGCCATCCTGCTCGTCGTCTCACTCGTCGCCTGCCGCGCGCTGCTCGGCGGCGGCGCGCTCGCGGGCGGCGCACTGCTGCCCGCGCCGCCGGACGTCGCGGGCCTGTGGTCCCGCTACGCCGACGGCTGGCACCCCATCGGCACGGGCGGCACCCAGACCGCGCCGCCCTACCTCGCGGTCCTCGCGGCCCTGTCGGCGCTGTTCCTCGGGTCGACCGGCTTCGCGCTGACCCTGCTGCTCGTCTGCTCCGTACCGCTGGCCGGAGTCGCCGCGTACTTCGCCTCCCGGCCGCTCATCGAGTCGAAGCTGCTGCGGGCCTGGGCGAGCGTCGCGTACGCCTTCCTGCCCGCCGCCACCGGCGCCCTGGCCACCGGCCGGCTCGGCACGGCCGTACTGGCGATCCTGCTGCCGCTGATCGCGCGGGCGGCCGTCGCGGCGTACGGGTTCCGCGCGGAGGGCAGCGACAGCTCCGCGCGGGGGAGTTGGCGCGCCACCTGGGCGTACACCTTCCTGCTCACCTTCGCGATGGCGTTCACGCCCGTCGTGTGGCCGATGGCGGTCGTCCTCGGCCTCGCCGTCCTGGCCCTGCGCCGTGACGACATCGTGGCGTACGGGCTGCGCCTGCTGGCCGTGACAGGCACCCCGCTGCTCGTCCTCGCCCCCTGGTCGCTGTCGCTGCTGACGTCGCCGTCCGACCTCTTCGAAGAGGCGGGACTGGAGTTCGGTACGGGAGAGGCCACCGCCCTCGATCTGCTCGGCATGAGCCCCGGCGGCCCCAAGGCCGTGGGCGGGCTGCTGCTGATCGGCGTCGTCCTGGCGGCCCTGGCCGCGCTGCTGCGCGGCGAGCGGCAGTTCGCCGTACGGGCGGCCTGGGTGACCGCGCTCGTGGCGCTGGTCTTCGCCGTCCTCACGAACAACTCCGGCTGGGCCGGCCCCGCCACACTCGTCTACGGTCTCGCGCTCATCGCGGCGGCCGTGCTCGGCGCCGACGGCGCCAAGGAACGCGTCGCGAGCCAGAGCTTCGGCTGGCGCCAGCCCGTAGCCGCGCTCATCGCGGTCGCCGCCGGGGCGGCCCCGCTGCTCGCGGCGGGCGGCTGGATGCTCAGCGGCGCCGCGGGTCCGCTGGAGCGGCGCGATCCGGTGCAGGTACCGGCGTTCGTCGCCGAGGAGAGCATCACCCGTGACCAGCCGCGCACGCTCATCCTCGGTGGAACGTCGGCGGCGGAGGTCTCGTACTCGCTCGTACGCGGCTCCGGCGGCCGGCTCGGCGACGCCGAGCTGACCGAGTCCGGCGGCAGCGACCCCGGGCTCGACAAGGTCGTCGGACGCCTGGTCGCGGGCTCCGGCGCCGACCAGACCGACCAGCTCAGCGGCTTCGCGATCCGCTACGTCCTCGTCCGGGACGGCGTCCCGGCGCAGACGTCGCGCGTGCTCGACGCCACCCCCGGCCTCAGCCGGCTCAGCCAGCTCGACGGCAGCGCGCTGTGGCGCGTCGACCGGCAGATCTCGCGGGTCACGATCATCGACGGCGGGAGTGACGGCGAGAGCGGGACTGAGGGCGGGAGCGACGCGGAACCGCTGCCCGTCGGATCGTCCACGGTCGAGGCCCACACCGACATCCCGGCGGGCAAGGCCGGGCGCGTGCTGCGGATCGCCGACCGGGCCGCCGAGGGCTGGCAGGCCACGCTCGACGGCCGCCTCCTCGAGAAGAAGACCGTCGACGGCTGGGCACAGGGATTCGAACTCCCCGCCGAGGGCGGCAGGCTCGACCTCACGTACGAGGACTCGTTCACCCACACCGCGTGGGTCTGGGCGCAGGGCGCGCTCGGCGTCGTACTGCTCGTGCTCGCGCTGCCGGGGCGGCGCAAGGAGATCGACGACGACCTGCCCGAGGAGCGGGCCGAGGTGCCCGCGCAGCCCGTGTCGGGCGAGGGCCGCCGGGCGCGCAGGCTGCGGGCCGCGGCACAGGCGGAGGCCGAGGGGCAGACGGAGACGGACACGGACACCGAGACGGCGGCGGGGGGCACGGACAGTGCCGAGGCTGCCGTGCCGCCGGCTCCGGCGGAGGCCCCGTACGCCGCCGCCGCGGCCATTCCGCAGCAGCAGTCGTACGGAGAGTGGGACGGTCAGACGTCCTACCAGGGCGCGGACTACGGCTCGTACACGAATGAACAGCAGTACCAAGGCGGGCAGAACGAACAGCAGCAGTACGAAGGCGCCCCCTATCAGGGCGCGCAGCAGTACGACGGTGCACCGCAGTACGAAGGCGCTCCCCAGTACGACGCCGACGGATATCAGCAGTACCCGCAGTACCCGGCGGACCAGTACCAGCAGCAAGTGCCGGTCCAGTACGACCAGTACGGATACGTCGTCCAACAGCCGTACGTCGAGGGGCAGCAGCCCTACACCGATCCCCAACAGCCGTACACCGACGGCAACGAGAACGAGCAGCGTCCCGACGGGAGCAGCAACCAGTGAACCGCTCGACCCTCTCCCTCCTCGCGGCGGCCACCGCACTCGCCGCGGTCACCGGGTTCGCCGCGGTCAGCGCGCCCGGCACCGGTGACACGACGGCGACGACGAAGACGCCCGCGCGGCTGCCCGTGGAGCGCACCAGCCTGCTGTGTCCCGCGCCCAGCACGTCGGAGCTGGCCGAGACGGTGTACACGTCCTTCACCCCGGCCGGCACGCAGGGCGCGGGTACGGGCGGCGCGGCCGAACTGGCGCCGTCCGTCGCGCCTTTGGACGACGCGACCACCACCGACGACGAGAAGAAGGACGACAAGAAGGACGAGGAGAAGACGGGCGACAAGGCCGAGGACGACGGGGCGAAGGATCCCGCGACGGACGGAGCGGACGCGAAGGCCAAGCCGTTCCTGGCCCTCAAGGAGCCCGGCAAGCCCGTCTCCGGGACGAAGAACGCCGCGGACGCCCCCGCGCTCGTCGGCACCGCCACAGGCCGTCTCGCGCCCGGCTGGACCACTCAGCAGACCACCACGGTCACGGCCGGAGACGCACGCGCTCTGTTCGGTATGACCTGCACCGCGCCCGACACCGACTTCTGGTTCCCCGGCGCGTCCACGGACAAGGCCCGCCAGGACTACGTCCACCTCACCAACCCGGACGACACGGCGGCCGTCGCCGACGTGGCGCTGTACGGCAAGGACGGCACGCTCAAGTCCGATACGGGAGAAGGCATTCCGGTCCCGGCGCGTTCCAGCGTCCCCGTCCTGCTGTCGACCCTCACCACGGAGGCCGCGCCGGACGTCACCGTCCATGTCAGCACCCGCACGGGCCGCGTGGGCGCCGTCGTGAACGCCGCCGACGAGAAGGCCGGCGGCGACTGGCTGACCGCCTCCACCGATCCCGCGCCCAGCCTGGTGCTCCCCGGAATCCCGGCCGACGCCACCTCCGTACGACTGGTGGTCTTCGCGCCCGGCGAGGACGACGCCGAGCTGAAGGTGCGGCTGGCGGGCGAGAGCGGCACGATCGTCCCGGCCACCGCCTCCGAACCACTCAACGTGAAGTCCGGCATGACCGCCTCGCTCGACCTGGGGGACGTCACCAAGGGCGAGGCCGGCTCGGTGCTCCTGGACCCGGCGGAGGGCGCCGGGGCGACCCCGGTGGTCGCCGCGCTGCGCGTCGTACGGGGCAAGGGAGCCGACCAGGAGGTCGCCTTCATCCCGGCGGCCGGCCCCGTGACGGAGCGCTCGACGGCCGCCGACAACCGCGCCAAGGGCTCGACCCTGTCACTGGCCGCGCCGGGCGGGACCGGGAAGGTGAAGGTCACGGCCTCGGCGGGCAGCGGGGGCGGTGAGCAGGCCGTCAAGACGTACACGGTCAAGGCCGGTACGACGCAGGCCGTCACGCCGCCGGTGCCGGCCGGCCTCAAGGGTTCGTACGCGCTGACGGTCGAGCCGGAGTCGGGCGGTCCGGTCTACGCGGCGCGCACGCTGGCGGTGACACAGGACGGTGTACCGATGTTCACGGTGCAGACGCTGCCGGACGACCGGGGCATGGTGTCCGTACCCGCGACCAAGGAAGACCTCTCCGTACTGAAGTGAGGCCGGGCCAATAGTGCCGCCCGCGCGGTCAGTCCTGGCCGTACCGCGGATCGACGGATTCCGGCGCGAGCCCCAGCAGTTCGGCGACCTGCTCGACCACGACCTCGTGGACGAGCATGGCGCGCTCCTCGCGGTTCTTCGTACGGATCTCGACGGGCCGCCGGTAGACGACGATCCGCGCGGGCCGGTCCTTGCCCTCGGGGACCGACCGGCCGAGCGGTACAGAATCGTCCTCCGCGCCGGGCACGTCGAGCACCAGGAAGTCGATCTCCGCCAACTGGGGCCAGCGCCGCTCCAACCGCTCCACGGAGTCCCGTACAAGATCACGGAACGAATCCGATCGGCTCGCCGACAGCGGGACCTGTGGAGGGGCGACGGGCCCGCGCATCCCGCGTCCGTGGCGGTCACGGCGGCGCGGTTTCGGCTCGGTCGGGTGCGGCGGTACGGGACTGTCCATCACTCACGCAGGGTAGCTCTCCGGGGGGTGCCGCGACGGCCCGCCGAGGCCACCGGACGGCATGTCGCAAATTGAGCATTCCGGCCAAGCTTGGGCTCGTTTCGCTATGTCGGCCGGATCGTCGAGCTCGCCTTCATTGGCGGTATTTGCCCCAAGTGATGATCGAATCACTGACGGTCATCGTCCGGTTACCCCTCCTCCCGTGCAGGTCAGGGCAGTTGTGCGGGCGCGGGGCGAGCTGAATCGCGTCTCACGACACGGTGGAGTGACGTGCGGGAGTGTCGTCGCGGCCCGCTCAAGAGTGCGGTACCGTCCAACATCGTGAGCCCTGTACGTCGCTGTTCGCGCACCGCGTGCGGCCGTTCCGCTGTCGCGACACTGACGTACGTCTATGCCGATTCGACCGCGGTCCTCGGCCCGCTCGCCACGTATGCCGAGCCCCACTGCTATGACCTGTGCGCCGAACACAGCGAGAGGCTGACCGCGCCGCGCGGGTGGGAGGTCGTCCGTCTCACCGACGGCTCGGCGCCGGCCCGGCCCAGTGGCGACGATCTCGAGGCTCTGGCGAACGCCGTGCGTGAGGCGGCGCGCCCTCCGGAGCGCAGGGGCGGACCCGGCGGGAACGGGCCGCGCGACGCGGATCCGACGGAGGTCGGGCGCCGCGGGCATCTGCGGGTGCTGCGTTCCCCCGATTCCTGAGCCCGGCTGTTGTTCGTCCGGCTTCTGTTCGTTCGACTTCTCTTCGTCCGGCCTCCGTGGTCGGGCTTCTCGGGGTTTTCCTTCCCCTCGGGCTTTTCCGTGACGGATCTCGCTCGGGCCATTGACCTTGTTTGTCGTGGACACGATCATGCCTCCCAGTCGTGAGAGATCACTTTCCGCATCGCGGAATTCGGAGGCCCCGTCGTGTTCGAACAGCAACTGGAACCCGTCGCCGATTCACTCGGCGTGTCCGCCCTGGTCGCCGCGCTTCCCCTGGTCACCGTGCTGGTACTGCTCGGCGGCGTCCGTATGAAGGCTCATCGCGCCGGACTGATCGGTCTGGCCGTCGCCGTACTGGTCGGCTGGCTCGCCTTCGGGATGCCGATCGGCCAGACCGTCTCCGCCGGAGCGCAGGGCGTCGTCTTCGGTCTCTTCCCGATCATGTGGATCGTCGTCAACGCCCTCTGGGTGTACCGGATGACGGTCCGTACCCAGCATTTCGACATCCTGCGCCGCTCGTTCGGGCGATTCTCCGACGACCCGCGCATCCAGGCGCTCGTCGTCGCCTTCTGTTTCGGCGCGCTCCTCGAAGCGCTCGCGGGCTTCGGCGCACCGGTCGCCATCTCCGCGGTGATGCTCGTGGCGCTCGGCTTCGACCCGGTCAAGGCGGCGGTCGTCGCCCTCGTGGCCAACACCGCGCCCGTGGCCTTCGGCGCGATGGGTACGCCGGTGGTCACGCTGGCGCAGGTGACCGGACTGCCGCTGGACACCGTGGCCTCCGTAGTAGGCCGTCAGACGCCGCTGCTGGCCGTTGTCGTACCCCTGGTGCTCGTCGGGCTCGTCGACGGCAAGCGGGGCCTGCGCGAGACGTGGGCGCCCGCCCTGGCGTGCGGATTCGCCTTCGGTGTCGCGCAGTTCGTCGCGTCCAACTTCGTTTCCGCCCAACTCGCCGACATCGGGGCCGCGCTGGTGGGCGCCGCGGCGCTGCTCGCCGTGCCGGGGGCGCGCAAGCCGGCCGCCGAGGCCGTGCGCACCTCCGTACTGACAGGCGTGCGCAGTCAGGACCTGGACGTCGCGGACGACCGCCCCGAAATCGTCCGCGCCTACGCCCCGTACGGCCTGATCGTGGTGATCTTCTCCCTCGCTCAGATCCCGCCGGTCAAGGACCTGTTGGTCAAGGCGACCCGGTCCTTCGACTGGCCGTTCCTCGACGTCGCCGACTCCGAGGGGAAGCCGGTCGGGGCCAACGTCTTCTCGCTGCCGCTCATCTCGACCGGCGGCACGCTCGTCCTGGTCGCGGGCTTCCTTACGGCCGTGGTGATCGGGCTCAAGGCGAAGGACGCGCTGAAGGAATGGGTGGCCACGGTGCACGAGCTGCGCTACGCGATCCTCACCGTCGTGTCCGTGCTGGCCCTCGCGTACGTCATGAACCTCTCCGGACAGGCGGCCACCATCGGCCACTTCGTCGCCGCGGCGGGCGCGGGGCTGGCGTTCCTGTCGCCCGTGCTGGGCTGGTTCGGAGTCGCCGTCACGGGCTCCGACACCTCGGCCAACGCCCTCTTCGGGGCGCTCCAGGTGACGGCGGCACGTGAATCCGGGCTGTCGCCCGAGCTGTTGGCGGCGGCGAACAGCTCCGGAGGTGTGCTCGGCAAGATGATCTCCCCGCAGAATCTGACGATCGCGTGCGCGGCGGTCGGTCTCGCGGGCAAGGAAGGGGACCTCCTGAGGAAGGTCCTGCCGTGGAGCCTCGGGCTGTTGCTGGTGATGTGCCTGATTGTGGTGGGGCAGAGCACGTTCGTACTCGGGTGGATGCTGCCGTAGGCCCTGCCCTTCGGGTCTTGGCGGGCTCGCGGGTAGTTTGTGCTGACTGTCCGCAGAAACCTCAGGAGGGGTGCCGTGGCCGACTTGGGCCAGATCGTGAAGGCGTACGACGTACGTGGCGTATATCCGGACCAGCTCGACGACCGGCTCGTCGAACTCTTCGGAGCGGCCTTCGTGGAAGTCACGGGTGCCACGGCGATCGTCGTCGGTCACGACATGCGGCCTTCTTCGCCCCACCTGTCGGCGAGCTTCGCCAAGGGCGCGGTCCGGCGCGGGGCGAACGCCACGCTGATCGGGCTCTGCTCGACCGACCAGTTGTACTACGCGAGCGGGGCGCTCGATCTGCCGGGCGCCATGTTCACCGCGTCGCACAACCCCGCGCAGTACAACGGCATCAAGATGTGCCGCGCGGGGGCGTCACCGGTGGGGCAGGACACCGGTCTGGCCCAGATCCGCGCGCTGGTCGAGAGCTGGCTGGCCGAGGGGCCCCCGGAGCCGGCCGCGAAGCCGGGAACGATCACACAGCGTGACACGTTGAGTGATTACGCGGCACATCTGCTGTCCCTCGTCGAGCTGTCGGCGATCCGCCCGCTGAAGGTCGTGGTCGACGCGGGGAACGGCATGGGGGGCCACACGGTCCCCACGGTCTTCGCGGGGCTGCCGGTCGACCTGGTCCCGATGTACTTCGAGCTGGACGGCACGTTCCCCAACCACGAGGCCAACCCGCTCGATCCGAAGAACATCGTGGACCTCCAGGCCCGCGTGCTCTCCGAAGGCGCGGACCTGGGCCTGGCGTTCGACGGCGACGCGGACCGCTGCTTCGTCGTGGACGAGCGGGGGAAGGGCGTGTCGCCTTCGGCGATCACGGCGCTGGTCGCCGAGCGTGAACTCGCCAAACACCCCGGCGGCACGGTGATCCACAACCTCATCACCTCCTGGTCGGTCCCCGAGGTCGTCAGGGAACGGGGCGGTGTCCCGGTCCGTACGCGCGTCGGTCACTCCTTCATCAAGACGGAGATGGCCCGCACCGGCGCGATCTTCGGCGGTGAGCACTCGGCGCACTACTACTTCCGAGAGTTCTGGAACGCGGACACGGGCATGCTCGCCGCGCTCCACGTCCTGGCCGCGCTCGGCGGCCAGAGCGGCCCGCTGTCCGAACTCGTCGCCTCCTACGACCGCTACGCCGGATCGGGCGAGATCAACTCCACGGTGGACGACCAGGCCGGCCGCCTGACCGCCGTACGCAAAGCGTTCACCGACCGCGAGGGCGTCACGACGGACGACCTGGACGGCCTGACGGTGACTACTTCCGACTGGTGGTTCAACGTCCGCCCCTCCAACACGGAACCGCTGCTGCGCCTCAACGTGGAGGCCCGCGACGAACAGACGATGTCCAAGATCAGGGACGAGGCTCTGGCCCTGATCCGATCATGAACCTTGGCTGAATTCGGTCTCCCCGGCAGTTCAGGACGAACCGGCCTCCGCCCGCGCCGACGGCGGGTACGGGACCGGGCCGCGGCCCGGTCCCGGGCTCAGGTTCCGGGGCAGGCCCCAGTTTCGGGAAGGGGCGGGGTGAGCGGGGAAGCACCGCTCGCCCCGGCCCAGGCCCCGGCCCGGCCCCACCTGCGGAGCGAGCCCCACCCCATCCTCCGGCGGTAGGCTGACGTGGCCCATTCCGCACCATCCCGTACACCTCAGCTCGTTCGAAGGGACACCCACCACATGCCGCTCGAAGCCGGCCTTCTGGAGATCCTCGCCTGCCCGGCCTGCCACGCGCCGCTCAGCGACCGCACCGAAGCGGACACACCCGAGCTGATCTGCACGGGCGCGGACTGCGGCCTGGCCTACCCGGTCCGGGACGACATCCCCGTCCTCCTCGTGGACGAGGCCCGCCGCCCCGCCTAGGCCATGTCTTCAAAGTCCCGCCCGGCCCGCGACGCCTGGCACGGCACCCGCTCTGCGGCGCACCGCACCAGGCCGCCACAGGCCCCGCCCCAGGGGCGGACGGCGCTACTTTGAAGACACGCCCCGGCGGCGGACCCGCTGCGCCCAGAGGCCGCCCCGCCCCGCAGGCCCGTGCAACGCCCGTGCTCACGCGCCGTCCACGGCGCCCGGCGATCGGAGACCTACCCGCCATGCTCGACGAGTCCTTGCTCGACGTGCCGGACGCGCTGGCGCGCGCCGACCACCGTGGGCTCCTCCTCGGCGCCGCGGAGGCCGGGGCACGTGTACGTACCGCAGTCCGGCACGCCGCCGAGGCGGGCATCGGACAGCTCAACCCCGAGGGCCGCCCCCGCGCCGTCCTGTTCGCCGGCTCCGGCACCGCCGCACTCGGCGTCGCCGACCTCCTCGGCGCGCTCGCCGGCGCCGCCGCGCCCGTCACCGTGCTGCGACCCACCGGCGTGGCTCCCGCCGCAGGTGCCCTGCGCTGGGCGCTCCCCGGCTGGGCCGGCTCCGTCGACCTGCTCCTGATCGCCACCACCGACGGCGGCGAACCGGGCCTCGCCCTCCTCGCCGAGCAGGCATACCGACGCGGCTGCACCGTCGTCGCCGTCGCCCCACGCCAGTCCCCGCTCAGCGAGGCCGTCGGCGGCACGCACGGCCTCGCCGTGCCCATGGCGCCCACACCCCAGGAGCAGTACGAGGAGATCCAGGCCGCGAGCCCGGGTGCGCTCTGGGCGCTGTTCACCCCGCTCCTCTCGCTGCTCGACCGCGTCGGACTGCTCACCGCGCCGGCCGAGACTCTTCAGCTCGTCGCCGACCGCCTCGACAGCACGGCTGAACGCTGCGGCCCGGCCATCGCGACGTACAGCAACCCCGCCAAGACCCTCGCCGCCGAACTCGCCGACAGCCTCCCGCTGATCTGGACGGAAGGCACGGCCGCCGCCCCCGCCGGGCGCCGCTTCGCAGCCGTCCTGGCCGAGTTGTCCGGCCGCCCCGCGCTCGCCGCCGAGCTGCCCGGCGCCCTGCCCGCGCACGGCCTCCTCCTGGGCGGCGACTTCGCCGGCGGCGCCGCCGACCCCGACGACTTCTTCCGCGACCGCGTCGAGGAGCCCCAGGCGCTGCGCGCCCGCGTCGTGCTGCTCCGCGACCGACCCGTCGGCGGGCTGACCGCGGCGCCCGCGGCCCGCGAACTCGCCATCAGCCACGAGACGGCCATCAGCGAACTGGAGCCGCAGGAGGGCAGCGAACTCGAAGCCCTCGCGGAACTCGTCGCCGTCACCGACTTCACGGCCGTCTATCTGGCCCTGGCCTCGGGCAACCGCGAATGACACCGACCGGCCTCCCCGACAGACCCCCGCGCTGAACACACTTCACGCGCCCCGCACTTCGCCTGTATGTCACCCGAATTCGTCCGCACGTCACGGAACAGGAAGCACCCATGGACCGCCTCTCCAACGCCGTGCGCCCCTACGCCTGGGGCTCCACGACCGCCATCCCGGATCTGCTCGGCACCGCCCCGACCGGCGAGCCCCAGGCCGAGATGTGGATGGGCGCCCACCCGGGGGCCCCGTCCCGTGTCAACCGCACCACCACCCCCCTCGACCACCCGCTCTCCGACGTCATCGCAGCCGCCCCGGAGGCGGAACTCGGCGCCGCCACCGTCAAGAAATTCGGTCCACGTCTCCCCTTCCTCCTCAAGATCCTTGCCGCAGACGCCCCTCTCTCCCTCCAGGTCCATCCCAACCTCGCCCAGGCGAAGGAGGGTTACGCGGCGGAGGAGCGCCAGGGCGTCCCCATAGACGCGCCGCACCGCAACTACAAGGACTCCAACCACAAGCCCGAACTGATCTGTGCCCTCACCCCTTTCGACGGCCTGTGCGGCTTCCGCGCACCCGCCGAGACCGCGGACTTCCTCGCCCGGCTGGACGTCGACTCGCTCAAGCCCTACGTGGACCTCCTGCGCGCACACCCCGAGGAGGCCGCGCTGCGCGAAGTCCTCACCGCCGTGCTGACCGCCGACCCCGACGAGATGTCCCACACAGTTCATTCCTCCGCCGAAGCCGCCGCACGCCTCGGCGGCGAGTACTCGCCATACGTATCGATCGCACACCACTACCCCGGCGACCCGGGCGTCATAGCGGCCATGCTGCTCAACCACCTGCAACTCCAGCCCGGCGAAGCACTCTTCCTCGGCGACGGCGTCCCCCACGCCTATCTGAACGGCCTGGGCATCGAGATCATGGCCAACTCGGACAACGTCCTGCGCTGCGGTCTCACCCCCAAACACGTCGATGTCCCGGAACTGCTCCGCGTCGTGCGCTTCGAGTCGACCGAACCCGCCGTGCTCCGCCCCGAGGCGTCGGCGTCCGGCGAGGAGTTGTACGACACCCCGATCGACGACTTCCGGCTGTCCCGCTATGTCCTGGCACCCGGCGCGACGCCCCGAGAACTCACCGCCGACACCGCCCAGATCCTCCTCTGCACGCAGGGCGCGCCGCGCGCCAACGACATCGACCTGGCCCCTGGCGGTTCGGTCTTCGTCCCGGCCGGCGAGAAGACCGAACTGACCGGTACAGGAACGGTTTTCCGGGCCACCGTTATCGCCTGAACCAGCGCTCCGCGTACGGTCCGCCCCGGCGGCTGCAACAATGTGCCGCCGTACCGCGGCGCCAGGGCCGCAGACCAAGGAAGGGATCCACCGCACCCATGAGCGCGTCAGGCGGAACCAAGGCGATCGTGGCGGCGCTCGTCGCCAACTTCGCGATCGCAGTAGCCAAGTTCGTGGCGTTCCTCTTCAGTGGATCGTCGTCGATGCTCGCCGAGAGCGTGCACTCGCTCGCCGACTCGGGCAACCAGGGACTGCTGCTCCTCGGCGGCAAGAAGGCGAAGCGCGAGGCGACCCCTGAACACCCCTTCGGCTACGGCCGTGAGCGCTACATCTACGCGTTCCTCGTCTCCATCGTGCTCTTCTCCGTCGGCGGCATGTTCGCCATCTACGAGGGCTACGAGAAGATCAAGCACCCGCACGAGATCGAGGCGTGGTACTGGCCGGTCGGTGTCCTCGTATTCGCGATCATCGCCGAGTCGTTCTCCTTCCGCACGGCCATCGTCGAGTCCAACCAGACGCGCGGCAAGCGCTCCTGGAAGGAGTTCATCCGGCACTCCAAGGCTCCCGAGCTGCCGGTCGTCCTGCTGGAAGACCTGGGCGCGCTGGTCGGTCTGATCCTCGCGCTCGCGGGTGTGAGCCTGGCGCTCGCCACGGGCGACGGCGTATGGGACGGCATCGGCACGCTCTGCATCGGCATCCTGCTGATCGTGATCGCGCTGGTCCTGGCTGCCGAGACGAAGTCCCTGCTGCTCGGTGAGTCCGCCGGCCGGGAGGACGTGGAGAAGATCAAGGCCGCGATCGTCGACGGCGACGTCGTCACCGGCATCATCCACATGCGTACGCTCCACCTCGGCCCCGAGGAATTGCTGGTGGCAGCCAAGATCGCCGTCAAGTACGAGGACACGGCCGCCGAGGTCGCCCACGCGATCAACGCCGCCGAGGGACGGATCCGCGAGGCTGTCCCGATCGCCCGCGTGATCTATCTCGAGCCGGACATCTTCAACGCCGCCGCCGCTGCGGCGGGCACCAACCCGGCCAAGTCGCCGAACGCCTCGGAGACAGAGCCGGACCCTGAGCCGGCTCCCGACTCGGACAACGACCACTGATCACCTGCTCGCACCCGTCACCCGTACGAAGGCCCCGGCGCAGCTCGCACCGGGGCCTCCTTACGAAGATGAGTTCGTACGACCTACCGGACCTCACCCCGCAACCCCCGGGAATCGCCGCCTTGTCGGGTGCGGGCAGTCGGCGGTTCCGCAGCATCCGCTCGCCGACCGGGGACACTCGATGAAAAGCCCGGAAGGCCCGAGTTGGGATCCCTTCGGATTCCGTCGCGGCCGGGAGCAAGGCCCCGGTGCGCTGTAGGGCGCTGGGCCGATCGGTGTAGATTCGTCAGCAGAGCCAGACGTCGCTGCTGATGGCGGTCGGGCGGTCTGCGGCGCGGACCGGCCGAGGGAGAGAGGGCCTCCGACGGACTGCGTTGCGTACGTCCGGGCATTCCTATGCCCGCCCGCCGCAGAGTCAGCCGTACCCACCCTCGACCCCTTTACGAGGAGCAGCTCGCTATGACCACTGTCGCCAACCGACAGGACTTCAAGGTCGCCGATCTCTCGCTTGCCGAGTTCGGCCGCAAGGAGATCACCCTCGCCGAGCACGAGATGCCCGGCCTGATGTCGATCCGCAGGGAGTACGCCGAGGCGCGGCCCCTCGCCGGCGCCCGCGTCACCGGCTCCCTGCACATGACCGTGCAGACCGCCGTCCTCATCGAGACGCTGGTCGCGCTCGGCGCCGACGTCCGCTGGGCCTCCTGCAACATCTTCTCCACCCAGGACCACGCCGCCGCCGCGGTGGCCGTCGGCCCCAAGGGCACCCCGGACGACCCGCGGGGCGTCCCGGTCTTCGCCTGGAAGGGCGAGACGCTCGAAGAGTACTGGTGGTGCACGGAGCAGGCCCTGACCTGGCCGAACGCCTCCACCGGCGGCCCGAACATGATCCTGGACGACGGTGGCGACGCCACCCTGCTCGTCCACAAGGGCGTCGAGTTCGAGAAGGCCGGCGTGGCCCCGGACCCGGCCACGGCGGACAGCGAGGAGTACAGCTACATCCTGCGTCTCCTCAACCGCACCCTCACCGAGAACCCGCAGAAGTGGACCCGCCTGGCGTCCGAGATCCGCGGCGTCACCGAAGAGACCACGACCGGTGTGCACCGCCTCTACGAGATGCACCGCGACGGCACCCTCCTCTTCCCGGCGATCAACGTCAACGATGCCGTGACCAAGTCGAAGTTCGACAACAAGTACGGCTGCCGCCACTCGCTGATCGACGGCATCAACCGCGCCACCGACGTGCTGATCGGCGGCAAGGTCGCCGTCGTCTTCGGCTACGGCGACGTGGGCAAGGGCTGCGCGGAGTCCCTGCGCGGCCAGGGCGCCCGCGTGATCATCACCGAGATCGACCCGATCTGCGCGCTCCAGGCGGCGATGGACGGCTTCCAGGTCTCGACGCTCGACGACGTCGTCGGCATCGCCGACATCTTCGTCACCACGACGGGCAACAAGGACATCATCATGGCCGCGGACATGGCCAAGATGAAGCACCAGGCGATCGTCGGCAACATCGGCCACTTCGACAACGAGATCGACATGGCCGGCCTCGCGAAGGTCCCCGGCATCGTCAAGGACGAGGTCAAGCCGCAGGTCCACACCTGGAAGTTCCCCGACGGCAAGACGCTGATCGTCCTGTCCGAGGGCCGCCTGCTGAACCTCGGCAACGCGACCGGCCACCCCTCCTTCGTGATGTCCAACTCGTTCGCGGACCAGACGCTGGCCCAGATCGAGCTGTTCACCAAGCCCGAGGAGTACCCGACCGACGTCTACGTGCTGCCCAAGCACCTCGACGAGAAGGTCGCCCGCCTCCACCTCGACGCGCTCGGCGTGAAGCTCACGACGCTGCGCCCCGAGCAGGCCGAGTACATTGGCGTGAAGGTCGAAGGCCCGTACAAGTCCGACCACTACCGCTACTGACCCACAGGCACCGCCGCCGACAACGGCGGTACGGGCAGGCCCCCACACCCCCGTGTTGGGGGCCTGCCCCGGTCCGGCTCCTGATCCCACCCGCTTTCGGTCCGGGCGGGTCCAGGTGGTCTGTGTGTACGCGGGCGGCACTCCCGTGCGCTCTCACGGCACGGGCTCCGAGGACACCGAAGGACTCCCGCACATGCCCCGTGGCCGCTACTCACTCCACGATCCGCACGACCACACCCCCCTCGGCGAAGAACATTTCCACTGCGCACCGGGCCCCTCGGGCTGGCGCTATGTCTCCCAGACCACCGCGCCCTCCGGCGAGCATTCCGGCTCCGTCGACCTGACCCTCGATGAGTTGGGCCGCCCCCTCCGTCTCGAACTGCACGCCGCGAGCTGGCGGGTGCGCGCCGCCGCACTCGAAGGCGTCACCTGGGTCCGTACCGACCCCAGCGGCACCGAAGCCACCGAGGGCAATGTCCCCGCCCACGCCTTCACCGGCACATCCCCCGCGTTCCTCGTCGCGATCACCCGCCTTCTGCGCCTCACTCCCGCTTCCCCCGAGACCCGCGTGCGCCTCGTGGCGTTCACGGACCCTGTCCTCGCCCCCCGAACTCTCGACCAGTCCTGGGCGCTACTGAGCAGTGAAGCGCATGCCACTGACAATGGACCCCTGACCGTGGACGAGTACCAGGTCAGCGCCCTGGACACCGGTGAGCAGCACAGCGTCCACATCAGCGGCGACGTGGTCCTCGCGGCGCCGGGCATCGAGCTCGAAGACCTCGAATCCCCGCCGTCGCCCCGGCCCTGACACCGACGCGGTTGGCCGGACCAACGGACCCTAGGCGGGCGGCGCGAACCCTGACGCCGGGGCAGCGGCCGGACCCTGCCCGCGAGTTGACGCCGCGTCGGCCGCTTGGGGCCGTGGGGCGTGCGGTGGTGCCACATCCGGCGGGTGCGTGTGCGCCGGCACGCCGACGGGGCCAGCCGGGCCGGGCGCGGCCCGACCGGCCGCGACGGCGCCGAAGGTCCGCCGCGCGTCCCGTGCCTGCCGTTCGTTCACCACGGCCGCCAGATACGCCGCCGGCGGCACACCGGGCGGCACCGGCACACCCGTACGCGCGGCCAGATCACCGGCCAGCCGCTGCGACATCGACCAGCCGACGCCGGGGTCGAGCTGCCGCATCCGGGTCAGATACTGCCGTATGGCCAGCCACAGATCGTCGGGCACCGACGACAGATCCAGCTCGGAGAAGCGTCCGACGAGCCACGGCGGCGGAGGCGGTACGGCGGGGGCTCGATCCGCGGGCACCCGCTCGCGTACGACCAGGGTCCCCGCGAACAGGTCCCCGACCCGACGCCCACGCGCGGACACGAGCGAGGCGATCGACGCGATGACGCCGAAGGACATCAGCAGTTCCACCACACCGATCGCCCCACGCACCAGAGCGTGGCGGAACCGGATGGGCCCGCCGTCGTCACGCACCACCCGCAGCCCGCAGGCCAGTTTCCCCAACGAACGCCCATGGCTGAGGGTTTCCACCGCGATCGGCACACCCACCGGGATCAACAGGAAACTCGCGACCGCCAACGCCGCCACCGCCGCCGTGTCCAGCGAATCCGTCGCGATGGCGAGGACGATCGAGACCACGATGTACGCGGCCCAGACCACCACCAGATCGATGACGACGGCCAACGCCCGGCTCGGCAGCTTCGCGGGGCGCAGCCCCAGTACGACCGCGTCGCCCGTCACAAGCTCATTCACCGATGCCACCCTTCGCCGACCTTCTCTGCCCCCGGACCGCTCAGTCTGCCAAGCTGGCCTGCAACGTGCCGCAGTAGTACGGACCGTACGCACCCAGTGCCTGGAGCAGCAGCCGACCATGGATCTCGACGTCTTCGTGACGGCCCACCGACCTGAGTGGGACCGCCTGGACTTTCTCCTGCGCCGTGGACGTCACCTCACCGGTACGGAGGCAGACGAACTCGTCGCCCTCTACCAACGGACGGCCACCCATCTTTCCCTGATCCAGTCCAGCGCCCCGGACCCCATGCTCATCGCGCGCCTGACCCAGTTGGTCGCGCGGGCCCGCTCGGTGGTCACCGGCACCCGCCGCGCCGGCTGGCGCGACGCCGCCCGCTTCCTTACGGCGAGCTTCCCCGCCGCCATGTACCGCTCCCGCCACTGGTGGATACCGACCGCAGTTCTCTCGGTGCTCGTCTCCGCGCTCATCGGCTGGTGGATAGCGGCGCACCCTGAGGTCCAGTCGGCGATCGCGGCCCCCGAAGACCTCCGCCAGATGACCAGACCCGGTGGCGAGTACGAGACCTACTACTCAAGCCACCCGGCGGCGTCCTTCGCGGCCCAGGTATGGACGAACAACGCCCAGGCCGCGGCCATGTGCCTCGTCCTCGGTGCTTTCCTCTGCTTCCCGGTGATCTGGATCCTCTTCCTGAACATGCTCAACCTCGGCGTAGGCATGGGCCTGATGTCGTCGGCCGGCCGCTTGGATACATTCCTCGGCCTGGTCCTGCCCCACGGACTGCTCGAACTGACAGCCGTGTTCGTCGCGGCGGGTACGGGCCTGCGCCTCGGCTGGACCCTGATCGACCCCGGTCCCTACACCCGCCGCACAGCGCTCGCCCAACAGGGGCGGGCGGCAGTGGGGATGGCCATCGGTCTCGCCCTGATCCTGTTCGTGTCGGGCCTGATCGAGGGCTTCGTGACCCCGTCCGGTCTGCCGACATGGGCGCGCATCGCCATCGGCGTCGTGTCCGAACTGGCCTTCCTGGCTTACGTGTACGTGCTCGGGGGCCGGGCGGCCCGAGAGGGCGACATGGGCGACGTGGAGAGCGCCGACCAGAGCGCCCAACTGCCCACAGCGGCCTGATGTGCATTGCGGGTCGCTGACCTGTTAGTCTCCTCACCGCTCCACAAAAACCCTGACGACCATTGACAGGGTCTGCGTGGGGAGGTAGATTTGAACGGTTGCCTCGAAGCTGGACATGTTTGAGAGCGACAGTTAATGTCTACCCAGCTCTGAGCGGGAATCGAATTTCCGCAGGGCTTTCCGATACATCATCCGGATCACGGTGGCCGATTTAGTCGGCCCGGATGTTTCTGATAATGTCGGGCTCGCCGAAAGGCAAAGGGCCACTCCGAAGGTCATCGGAACTCTTAATCGAGACCGCTTCTCCATGAGAAGTGAGACGCGAAAAGGTTCTGATAGAGTCGGAAACGCAGGACAGCAAGACCGAAGGGAAAGCCCGGAGGGCCCGGAGACGGGGTCGAAGGAAGCGTCCGTTCCTTGAGAACTCAACAGCGTGCCAAAAGTCAACGCCAGATATGTTGATACCCCGACCTCGTCCACATTCTGTGGGCTGGGGTTGAGGTTCCTTTGATAGAAACACAGCGAGGACGCTGTGAACGGTTGGCCTTATTCCGGTCGACCGTTCCGCTCTCGTGGTGTCACCCGATATCGGGTAAACATTCACGGAGAGTTTGATCCTGGCTCAGGACGAACGCTGGCGGCGTGCTTAACACATGCAAGTCGAACGATGAAGCCTTCGGGTGGATTAGTGGCGAACGGGTGAGTAACACGTGGGCAATCTGCCCTGCACTCTGGGACAAGCCCTGGAAACGGGGTCTAATACCGGATAATACTGTGCCCCTCATGGGGGATGGTTGAAAGCTCCGGCGGTGCAGGATGAGCCCGCGGCCTATCAGCTTGTTGGTGGGGTAATGGCCTACCAAGGCGACGACGGGTAGCCGGCCTGAGAGGGCGACCGGCCACACTGGGACTGAGACACGGCCCAGACTCCTACGGGAGGCAGCAGTGGGGAATATTGCACAATGGGCGAAAGCCTGATGCAGCGACGCCGCGTGAGGGATGACGGCCTTCGGGTTGTAAACCTCTTTCAGCAGGGAAGAAGCGCAAGTGACGGTACCTGCAGAAGAAGCGCCGGCTAACTACGTGCCAGCAGCCGCGGTAATACGTAGGGCGCAAGCGTTGTCCGGAATTATTGGGCGTAAAGAGCTCGTAGGCGGTCTGTCACGTCGGGTGTGAAAGCCCGGGGCTTAACCCCGGGTCTGCATTCGATACGGGCAGACTAGAGTGTGGTAGGGGAGATCGGAATTCCTGGTGTAGCGGTGAAATGCGCAGATATCAGGAGGAACACCGGTGGCGAAGGCGGATCTCTGGGCCATTACTGACGCTGAGGAGCGAAAGCGTGGGGAGCGAACAGGATTAGATACCCTGGTAGTCCACGCCGTAAACGTTGGGAACTAGGTGTTGGCGACATTCCACGTCGTCGGTGCCGCAGCTAACGCATTAAGTTCCCCGCCTGGGGAGTACGGCCGCAAGGCTAAAACTCAAAGGAATTGACGGGGGCCCGCACAAGCAGCGGAGCATGTGGCTTAATTCGACGCAACGCGAAGAACCTTACCAAGGCTTGACATACACCGGAAAGCATCAGAGATGGTGCCCCCCTTGTGGTCGGTGTACAGGTGGTGCATGGCTGTCGTCAGCTCGTGTCGTGAGATGTTGGGTTAAGTCCCGCAACGAGCGCAACCCTTGTTCTGTGTTGCCAGCATGCCCTTCGGGGTGATGGGGACTCACAGGAGACCGCCGGGGTCAACTCGGAGGAAGGTGGGGACGACGTCAAGTCATCATGCCCCTTATGTCTTGGGCTGCACACGTGCTACAATGGCCGGTACAATGAGCTGCGATACCGCAAGGTGGAGCGAATCTCAAAAAGCCGGTCTCAGTTCGGATTGGGGTCTGCAACTCGACCCCATGAAGTCGGAGTTGCTAGTAATCGCAGATCAGCATTGCTGCGGTGAATACGTTCCCGGGCCTTGTACACACCGCCCGTCACGTCACGAAAGTCGGTAACACCCGAAGCCGGTGGCCCAACCCCTTGTGGGAGGGAGCTGTCGAAGGTGGGACTGGCGATTGGGACGAAGTCGTAACAAGGTAGCCGTACCGGAAGGTGCGGCTGGATCACCTCCTTTCTAAGGAGCACTTCTCACCAAGTTCGCTTGGTCAGAGGCCAGTACACCGGCGACTGTCCGGTGCTGGTTGCTCATGGGTGGAACGTTGACTATTCGGCACAGTTTTTCAGGGTTTTCCAAGTACTGCTTCGGCGTGGAACGGGAATGCTGGGAGGCTGGGCCGGGCGCGCTGTTGGGTGTCTGAAGGTACGGGCGGCGTGAGCTGTTTGTGTCTTCGGGATGCCGGCCCCGGTGAACTCACTGTGTATGCGGTGGGGTGGCGGGTGGTTGGTCGTTGTTTGAGAACTGCACAGTGGACGCGAGCATCTGTGGCCAAGTTTTTAAGGGCGCACGGTGGATGCCTTGGCACCAGGAACCGATGAAGGACGTGGGAGGCCACGATAGTCCCCGGGGAGCCGTCAACCAGGCTTTGATCCGGGGGTTTCCGAATGGGGAAACCCGGCAGTCGTCATGGGCTGTCACCCGTACCTGAACACATAGGGTATGTGGAGGGAACGAGGGGAAGTGAAACATCTCAGTACCCTCAGGAAGAGAAAACAACCGTGATTCCGGGAGTAGTGGCGAGCGAAACCGGATGAGGCCAAACCGTATGTGTGTGAGACCCGGCAGGGGTTGCGTATACGGGGTTGTGGGAGTGCACTTGATCAGTCTGCCGGCTGGTCGGAGAGTCAGAAACCGTACAGGTAGGCGAAGGACATGCGAAAGGTCCGGCGTAGAGGGTAAGACCCCCGTAGCTGAAATCTGTACGGCTCTCTTGCGTATTTCCCAAGTAGCACGGGGCCCGAGAAATCCCGTGTGAATCTGGCGGGACCACCCGCTAAGCCTAAATATTCCCTGGTGACCGATAGCGGATAGTACCGTGAGGGAATGGTGAAAAGTACCGCGGGAGCGGAGTGAAATAGTACCTGAAACCGTGTGCCTACAAGCCGTGGGAGCGTCGCTGGCAGCACTTGTGCTGTCAGTCGTGACTGCGTGCCTTTTGAAGAATGAGCCTGCGAGTTTGCGGTGTGTTGCGAGGTTAACCCGTGTGGGGAAGCCGTAGCGAAAGCGAGTCCGAACAGGGCGGTATAGTAGCGCGCTCAAGACCCGAAGCGGAGTGATCTAGCCATGGGCAGGTTGAAGCGGCTGTAAGAGGTCGTGGAGGACCGAACCCACCAGGGTTGAAAACCTGGGGGATGACCTGTGGTTAGGGGTGAAAGGCCAATCAAACTCCGTGATAGCTGGTTCTCCCCGAAATGCATTTAGGTGCAGCGTCGTGTGTTTCTTGCCGGAGGTAGAGCACTGGATAGGCGATGGGCCCTACCGGGTTACTGACCTTAGCCAAACTCCGAATGCCGGTAAGTGAGAGCGCGGCAGTGAGACTGTGGGGGATAAGCTCCATGGTCGAGAGGGAAACAGCCCAGAGCATCGACTAAGGCCCCTAAGCGTACGCTAAGTGGGAAAGGATGTGGAGTCGCAGAGACAACCAGGAGGTTGGCTTAGAAGCAGCCACCCTTGAAAGAGTGCGTAATAGCTCACTGGTCAAGTGATTCCGCGCCGACAATGTAGCGGGGCTCAAGCGTACCGCCGAAGTCGTGTCATTCGTACATATAGCCTCAACGGGCGTGCGGATGGGTAGGGGAGCGTCGTGTGCCGGGTGAAGCAGCCGCGGAAGCGAGTTGTGGACGGTTCACGAGTGAGAATGCAGGCATGAGTAGCGATACACACGTGGGAAACGTGTGCGCCGATTGACTAAGGGTTCCTGGGTCAAGCTGATCTGCCCAGGGTAAGTCGGGACCTAAGGCGAGGCCGACAGGCGTAGTCGATGGACAACCGGTTGATATTCCGGTACCCGCTTTGAAACGCCCAGTACTGAATCAGGCGATGCTAAGACCGTGAAGCCGCCCTGGAGCCTTCGGGCAAAGGGGAGTGGTGGAGCCGTCGGACCAGACTTGTAGTAGGTAAGCGATGGGGTGACGCAGGAAGGTAGTCCAGCCCGGGCGGTGGTTGTCCCGGGGTAAGGGTGTAGGACGCACGGTAGGCAAATCCGTCGTGCACATAGTCTGAGACCTGATGCCGAGCCGATTGTGGTGAAGTGGATGATCCTATGCTGTCGAGAAAAGCCTCTAGCGAGTTTCATGGCGGCCCGTACCCTAAACCGACTCAGGTGGTCAGGTAGAGAATACCGAGGCGTTCGGGTGAACTATGGTTAAGGAACTCGGCAAAATGCCCCCGTAACTTCGGGAGAAGGGGGCCATTTCCGGTGATCACTCTTGCAGTGTGAGCTGGGGGTGGCCGCAGAGACCAGCGAGAAGCGACTGTTTACTAAAAACACAGGTCCGTGCGAAGCCGTAAGGCGATGTATACGGACTGACGCCTGCCCGGTGCTGGAACGTTAAGGGGACCGGTTAGTCACATTTCGGTGTGGCGAAGCTGAGAACTTAAGCGCCAGTAAACGGCGGTGGTAACTATAACCATCCTAAGGTAGCGAAATTCCTTGTCGGGTAAGTTCCGACCTGCACGAATGGCGTAACGACTTCTCGACTGTCTCAACCATAGGCCCGGTGAAATTGCACTACGAGTAAAGATGCTCGTTTCGCGCAGCAGGACGGAAAGACCCCGGGACCTTTACTACAGTTTGATATTGGTGTTCGGTTCGGCTTGTGTAGGATAGGTGGGAGACTTTGAGATCGGGACGCCAGTTCCGGTGGAGTCGCCGTTGAAATACCACTCTGGTCGTGCTGGATGTCTAACCTGGGTCCGTGATCCGGATCAGGGACAGTGTCTGATGGGTAGTTTAACTGGGGCGGTTGCCTCCTAAAGAGTAACGGAGGCGCCCAAAGGTTCCCTCAGCCTGGTTGGTAATCAGGTGTTGAGTGTAAGTGCACAAGGGAGCTTGACTGTGAGACCGACGGGTCGAGCAGGGACGAAAGTCGGGACTAGTGATCCGGCGGTGGCTTGTGGAAGCGCCGTCGCTCAACGGATAAAAGGTACCCCGGGGATAACAGGCTGATCTTCCCCAAGAGTCCATATCGACGGGATGGTTTGGCACCTCGATGTCGGCTCGTCGCATCCTGGGGCTGGAGTCGGTCCCAAGGGTTGGGCTGTTCGCCCATTAAAGCGGTACGCGAGCTGGGTTTAGAACGTCGTGAGACAGTTCGGTCCCTATCCGCTGCGCGCGCAGGAGTCTTGAGAAGGGCTGTCCCTAGTACGAGAGGACCGGGACGGACGAACCTCTGGTGTGCCAGTTGTCCTGCCAAGGGCATGGCTGGTTGGCTACGTTCGGGAGGGATAACCGCTGAAAGCATCTAAGCGGGAAGCCTGCTTCGAGATGAGGACTCCCACCCACTTGATGGGGTAAGGCTCCCAGTAGACGACTGGGTTGATAGGCCGGATATGGAAGCACCGTGAGGTGTGGAGTTGACCGGTACTAATAGGCCGAGGGCTTGTCCTCAGTTGCTCGCGTCCACTGTGTTAGTTCTGAGACAACGAACGACTGTGTGTTTTTCCGGTTGGTTCAGTGTTTCATTGTGTTTCGGTGGTCATTGCGTTAGGGAAACGCCCGGTTACATTCCGAACCCGGAAGCTAAGCCTTTCAGCGCCGATGGTACTGCAGGGGGGACCCTGTGGGAGAGTAGGACGCCGCCGAACAATTTTTGGGGAATGCCCTGCACCTTCTGGTGCGGGGCATTTCTGCGTTCAAAAGCCTTTTTGCGGGTGCGGGGCATTTCCTCTCCCCGTATCCGGCCATTCAGAGGCGGCCCGCAGCTTTCAGTGCCAGATAGGCATCTGCCAGCGCCGGTGCCAATGAGTCGGGCACGGCGTCCACGACGGTGACGCCGTAGCGCTGGAGCTTTTCCGACGTACGGCGTCGTTGAGACTGTGCCTGAGAGCCGGCGGCCGCTTCGTACACCGCGTCCACCGAGCCGCGTGCCGTGCTCATGGTCTGGGCGTGCGGATCTGCCACCGAGGCGACAAGCACCGTGTGCCGCTGGGTGAGTTGAGGGAGGACAGGCAGGAGCCCTTCCTCCACCGGTGCCGCTTCGAGACTGGTCAGGAGCACGATGAGTGAACGGCGTGGGGCGCTTTTCAGGACCGTGGCGGCCAGGCCGCGTGCGTCCGTTTCCACCAGCTCGGGCTCGAGCGTGGAGAGTGCGTTCACCAGCGCGGGCAGTACGTCGCTCGCCGAGCGGCCCCGGACCTGGGCGCGTGTCCGGCGGTCGTACGCCAGTAGGTCCACCCGGTCGCCGGCGCGGGTGGCGAGTGCGGTGAGCAGAAGCGTGGCGTCCATCGCGGCGTCGAGGCGGGGGACGTCGCCCACGCGGCCGGCCGACGTGCGGCCGGTGTCGAGGACGACGAGGATGTGGCGGTCACGCTCGGGCCGCCAGGTACGAATCGTGACCGCCGACTGGCGAGCGGTGGCGCGCCAGTCGATGGAGCGGGTGTCGTCTCCCGGTATGTAGGGGCGGAGGCTGTCGAACTCGGTGCCTTCGCCGCGGGTGAGCACGCTTGTCCGGCCGTCGAGTTCGCGGAGCCGGGCGAGCCTGGACGGCAGGTGCTTGCGGCTCGTGAAGGGCGGCAGGACACGCACCGTCCACGGGACGTCGTGATTTCCCTGGCGGGCCGCCAGGCCGAGGGGGCCGAAGGAGCGTACGGTCACTCGCTCCGTATGCCTGTCGCCGCGGCGGGTCGGGCGCAGGAGTGTGGAGATACGGCGGCGTTCACCGGCGGGCACTGTCAACTCGTGCCGGGAGGCGGCTTGTTCGGTGCCGGTCGGCCAACTGCTCGGGGGCCATGCGTCGCGGATATGGGCGCGCAGTGTGCGACGTGCCGGGTTGGTGACGGTGAGCTGGACCTCGGCGCTTTCGCCGAGTCGAACTGACGTATCACCACTTCGAGTGAACTGGAGCGATCGCACTGGCGCGGCCAGGCAGTAGTCGCACAGAATTGCGAGGGACAGGGGCGCGTTGACCGCCAGCATCCCCGCCCAGCTTGGGGCGAGGAGGCCGACGGGAAGCGAGCCGAGAGCGGCGAGGAGTGCCGCTCGTCCGGTGAGGGCCATGGTTCATCGCCTCATCGGGGTACGGGGACATGGGCCAGGATCGCGGTGATGACGGAGTCCGCGGTGACTCCCTCCATCTCCGCCTCGGGGCGGAGTTGGACGCGGTGTCGCAGGGTGGGCAGTGCCAGGGCTTTCACGTCGTCCGGCGTGACGTAGTCGCGGCCGGTCAGCCAGGCCCAGGCGCGTGCGGTGGAGAGCAGGGCGGTGGCGCCTCGCGGGGAGACGCCGAGGGAGAGCGAGGGGGAATCACGAGTGGCACGGCAGATATCAACGACGTAGCCGGCTATCTCCGGGGACACGGAGGTCTTGGCGACTGCCTCGCGTGCCGCTTCGAGGTCGGCCGGGCCTGCGACGGGGCGTACACCGGCCGCCCGGAGGTCGCGTGGGTTGAAGCCGTCGGCGTGGCGGGTCAGGACGCTGATCTCGTCGTCGCGTGACGGCAGGGGCACCGTCAGCTTGAGCAGGAAGCGGTCGAGCTGTGCTTCGGGCAGGGGATAGGTGCCCTCGTACTCGACCGGGTTCTGTGTGGCGGCGACCAGGAAGGGATCGGGGAGCATCCGGGGCGTTCCGTCGATCGTGACCTGGCGCTCCTCCATCGCCTCGAGCAGCGACGACTGGGTCTTGGGCGGGGTGCGGTTGATCTCGTCCGCGAGCAGCAGGTTGGTGAAGACGGGACCGGGCTGGAAGGAGAACTCGGAAGTACGCGCGTCGTAGACGAGAGAGCCTGTCACGTCGCTCGGCATCAGGTCGGGGGTGAACTGGACGCGTTTGGTGTCGAGTTCGAGAGACGCGGCGAGGGCCCGTACCAGGAGTGTCTTCGCGACGCCGGGGACTCCTTCGAGGAGGACGTGGCCCCGGCAGAGCAGGGCGACGACGAGTCCGGTCACGGCGGGGTCCTGGCCGACCACGGCCTTCGCGATCTCGGCGCGCAGGGCCTCCAGGGAGGCGCGGGCGCTGTCCGAGGTCTCAGCGGTCTCGGGGGTCGGGGCACTCATGAGGTGCGTACCTCTCTTTCGAGGGCGTCGAGTTGATCCGTCAGGCGGATGAGAGCGGCATCGTCGGCCGGCGCCGGGCCGAAGAGCAGCGTGCGGGGATCCCGCGAGTTGTCGGTGAGTTGCGCGGAGACGGCGGGGACAAGGGCCTCCGGGGTGTGGGCCTCGGACGGTGGGACACCGAGGAGGGAAGCGAGACGGGTGCGGGTCTCCGTACGGAGGACCGAGGCGGCGCGGTCGCGGGCGTTGGCCTTGCGGTAGAGACGGGCACGGCCTTCGGTGGCCTCGGACGCGCGGATGGCGACCGGGAGCCGTTCGGCGACGACGGGGCCGAGCCGGCGGGAGCGCCAGACGGCGGCGAGTAGGGCGGCGAGGGTGAGTTGGAGAGTGCCCCAGAGCCAGCCGGAGGGGATCAGGTCAAGGAAGCTTGACTCATTGCCTCCTGCGTCCTGGTTCTCCTTGTCGCCGCCGCTGTCACCACTGTTGTCGCCACCACTGCCGCTGGCGGATTCGGTGGCGGAAGGATCACTGAGCGAGGGGAGGTACCAGACGATATGAGGCCGGGAGCCGAGGAGTTGAAGGGCCAGCGAGGCATTGCCCTGTTTGGCCAGGCGCTCGTTGTAGAGAAGGTCGGGGGAACCGAGCAGGACGGTGTCGCCGCCGGTCGCGGTGTCGACCCTGAGAAGGGTCGGCAGCCCGTCGGAGGGGTAACAGGCGTCGCTGTTCGGCGAGTCGGTGGTGTAGCGCACCCCGCCGATGTCGACCGCGCCGGCGTTACGGGCGGCGGGCAGGGAGCAGTGGGGGGCACGCGCGGCCACCGGTGTGTCGGTGGTCGAGGTGACGTCCGGCGCGAGCATGTCGACGGAGGGCGGCCCCGCCGCCAGCAGGACCGTGCGACCGCCGGAGGGTTCTGTCGCGCTTTGCAGGGTGCGTTGTTGATGGAAGGTCAGCAGGTTGGGGGAGGTGACGACCAGGGTGGTGTCCGGCCCGGTCCCCGCGGTCGCTTCGGCGAGTGTGGTGACGACGCGGGTGGAGACCCCGTGGTCCTTCAGGAGTTCGGCGACGGCGCGGCTGCCCAGAGGGTCGGCCGAGCGGGGGTCGAGGCGGCCGTGCTGGTCGCCGGAGCGTACGGCCGCGAGGGCGATCCCCGCCACGAGCAGAACGGCGATTGCGATCAGCAGCCCTCGGGCGCGCCTCCAGACCTGCTGGGCGCTGGGCGACATCGAGGTGGCGCTGGTCGATGGCCGGGGCGGGGCGGTCGTCGTGGTGCCGGTCACTCGGCAGCTCCCTGGGTGGCGCTGCTCAGTTGGGGTTTGCTGCTCTCCAGGCCGAGGTCCAGTTCGCGCAGGCGCAGGTATGTCTGCCGGTTCGCCGAGCGTCCTCCGTACGTGACGTCGTCGAAGGCTCTGGCGGCGGCCCACAGCGCGGTGGCGTGCTCCGGGAGCGACCGGCCGGCGTCGGCGGCGGCCTCGTCGGCGGTACGGCCGGGGCGCGGCTCGAGCACCGTGCGCTCCTCCAGGGAGCGGACCACGGCGCGCATCCGTTCCTGGACGGCCTGGTTCCAGCGTTCGGCCGCGGCGTGTTCCTCGGCGTTGGCGCGGTGCTCGGCCGCGCCGCGCGGGCCGGAGTCGAACAGGGCGTCCTTGGGGCGGGTGCTGCGCCGGGGGGTGCCCAGTCGCCACCAGAGGGCGGCGCCGAGCGCCGCCACGAGCAGCGCGACGACGGCGAGGCCGACCGGGCTCGCCACTCCGGAACCGGCCACGGAGTTGAAGAGATCCCCGATCCACTCCCAGAAGCGGTCCATCGCGCGCTCGAGCAGATTCGGGTCGTTCTCGTGGTACATCGGCTTGGACAGCTCGTCCTCGGCCGCCTCACGGGCCGGGACGCGCGAGGTGTCCACCGGTATGTCGTCGCTCGTGCGTGCAGTCAGCCACGCCGTGGCCGTGCCCCCCGTGCCGAACACCGCATCAGCCCCTGGGGGCGTCGTTGCCAGGCCGCTCGGAGCCGTAGCCCGGTACGCCGGCGGCGCGTGCGAGTTCGAGGTCCAGGGCTTCGCGCCGGATGCGCTGGTCCACGTAGAGGAGCACCGAGACGCCCGCGGAGATCGGCAGGGTGATGGAGGTGCTGATCACCGTGCCGATGCCGGTGATGATCAGGAAGGGCCAGCCGAAGTCCGGACCGTTGCCGGAGAACAGGCCGCTGACGCCTTCGCCGTCCACGGCCATGGCGACGAGGCTGAACGGCACCGCGATGATCATGGAAACGACGAAGGTCAGCAGCATCGTCAGCAACAGGATGCCGAAGATCCGCCACCAGGTGCCTTTCACCAGCTTGGCGGAGCGGCGCAGCGATGCCACGATCCCCTGGCGTTCGAGCATCAGGGCGGGCGAGGCGAGGCTGAAGCTGACCATCAGCCAGATCAGCAGGACGACCGCGGCCAGTCCGCCGAGCATCGTCAGCGCGATCCCGGCACCGGAGCCGATCAGCAGCCCCGGAAGGATGCCGACGGTCACGAGCAGGGCGCCCATGACCGGCAACAGCAGGGTCAGGCCGAGGAGTTGAAGCAGCCGGGGCCGGGCCTCGGCCCAGGCGTCCGACAGCGTGACGCTGCGGCCGAGGACGGAGCGGCTGATGACCACGGTGAGCACGGCCGTGGTGAAAAGCGTGCCGATCATGGTGATGAAAAGCGACGGCGCCAGTGCGAGGAGGCTGGACTGCATCGAGTCCACGGCCTGGTTCAGGGCCTCTGTCGGGCTCGCGTTCGGGTCGATGTCCACCGGCTCCGGCAGGAGGTAGCGCTGGACGAGTATGTCGCCGATCTGCGAGATGACCGCGACGACGATCGTGACACCGAGGACGGTGCGCCAGTGGGCGCGCAGCGTCGACACGGCCCCGTCAAGGATCTCCCCCACGCCCAGGGGGCGCAGCGGGATGACGCCGGGCTTGGCCGCGAGGGGCGGGTGTCCCCAGCCGGGGTGCCGTCCTCCGGGGCCGGGGCCGGGGCCGCCCCAGCCCGGGGCGGGCCTGGGAGCGGGCGGAACAGGACCGGGGGCGGTGGGCGCGGACCACTGTCCGGCCGGCGGCTGGGTCTTGGACCACTTCGAGGGGGAGTCCGGGGGCGTGCCGGTGTCGTCGACGGGTGCGGCGGGCCGGGGCACGCTCGCGTCCTGGTCGTCGGACGGGGCAGATCCGGGCGAGGCCCAGCCCGGAGTGTCGTTCACGGTCGTCCACCTCGTGGATTGGTTACGGAGGCAGGCTCGGGGAGCCGGCGCTTCAACGGTGCCTGTCTGCGAAGCAGAGCGGGAGGCTGGCAGCCATCGTGCCACGCGTGGCCCACTGGTGGGCGGGGTGCGCCATCTCCTTCTCGCCTTCATAGTCCGGGCGGCAGCGGGCAGACTGGGCGGATGACTGATCAGTACGCACCATCCCCGCTCGCGGCCGAGCCTCCCATGTCTGCGGCACTGCGCTGGGACGAGCTGCCGGAAGGGCCCGTACTGGTCCTCCTCGACCAGACGAAACTGCCGGTCGAGGAGGCCGAACTGGTCTGCACGGATGTGCCGGCCCTGGTCCAGTCGATACGGACGCTCGCCGTGCGCGGGGCGCCGCTCCTGGGTATCGCCGGTGCCTACGGTGTCGCTCTCGCCGCCACCCGCGGATACGACGTGGACGAGGCGGCGGCGCTGCTGGAGAGTGCCCGGCCCACCGCCGTGAATCTCGGGTACGGGGTGCGGCGGGCGCTGGAGACCCACCGGGCGGCGATCGCCGCAGGCGCCGATCAGGAGGGGGCGGCCGTTGCCACACTGGCGGAGGCGAAGAAGCTGCACCGCGAGGACGCCCTGGCCAGCGCACGGATGGGGGCATCCGGGCTGGCGCTTCTCGACGAGTTGCTGCCGGGGGGAAACCACCGGATCCTGACCCACTGCAACACCGGGGCACTGGTCTCGGGCGGCGAGGGCACCGCGTTCGCCGTGGCGCTGTCGGCGCACCGGGCGGGGCGGCTGAGGAAGCTGTGGGTGGACGAGACACGTCCGCTGCTCCAGGGGGCGCGGCTGACGGCGTACGAGGCGGCTCGTCACGAGATGGCGTACACGCTGCTCACGGACAACGCAGCCGGTTCGCTGTTCGCGGCGGGCGAGGTGGACGCCGTGCTCATCGGGGCGGACCGGATCGCCGCGGACGGCTCGGTGGCGAACAAGGTGGGCAGCTATCCGCTCGCGGTACAGGCGAAGTACCACCACGTGCCGTTCATCGTGGTGGCGCCGACCACCACCCTGGATCTCGGCACCCCGGACGGTGCGTCGATCGAGGTGGAGCAGCGGCCGGGGCAGGAGGTGACCGAGCTCACGGCTCCGCAGGCGGCCGGGGCCGGGGTGGAGCTGGGCGGTGGGATGCCGGTGGCGCCGCTGGGGACGCAGGCGTACAACCCGGCTTTCGACGTGACACCCCCGGAACTGGTGACGGCGTTGGTCACCGAGTACGGAGCGTTGTCCCCGGTGACCCGGGACGGGATCGCTGAGCTGTGCGCCCAGGCACGACAGGAGGCGCGGGGCTGACGGGACATGTGCCCCAAGGAGTGAGGAGAGGCGCTGTCGGCTTCGCCGGGCGGGCGGCTCGCTATGGTTCCTGTCGGAGGACCAGGTCAACGAGGCAGGGTGTGACATCTGTGGTTGACGTCAACAGCAACGAACCGCGACGGTCCATGAAGGACATTCGTCCACGTCGTCCCAGGTCAGTGAGCTGGATCACGCAAGTCTACGTAACGGAAATGAAAATGGGATGATGTCGATATGAAGGGACGCGTCCTTGTCGTCGATGACGACACCGCACTGGCCGAGATGCTCGGCATCGTGCTGCGAGGTGAAGGGTTCGAGCCGTCGTTCGTCGCGGACGGCGACAAGGCCCTCGCCGCTTTCCGTGAGGCCAAGCCGGATCTGGTACTGCTGGATCTGATGCTGCCTGGCCGCGACGGTATCGAGGTGTGCCGGCTCATCAGGGCCGAGTCCGGCGTACCGATCGTCATGCTGACGGCCAAGAGCGACACGGTCGATGTGGTGGTGGGGCTCGAGTCGGGCGCCGATGACTACATCGTCAAGCCGTTCAAGCCCAAGGAGCTGGTCGCCAGGATCAGGGCGCGGCTGCGCAGGTCCGAGGAGCCGGCGCCGGAGCAGTTGGCCATCGGTGATCTGGTCATCGACGTGGCCGGTCATTCGGTGAAGCGTGAGGGCCAGTCCATCGCCCTGACGCCGCTGGAGTTCGACCTGCTCGTCGCGCTGGCCCGCAAGCCGTGGCAGGTCTTCACCCGTGAGGTGCTGCTGGAGCAGGTGTGGGGCTACCGGCACGCGGCCGACACCCGTCTGGTCAATGTGCATGTCCAGCGGCTCCGCTCCAAGGTCGAGAAGGACCCGGAGCGCCCGGAGATCGTCGTGACCGTCCGAGGTGTCGGCTACAAGGCCGGACCGAGCTGACATGTCCAGCGGCAGTACTGCCCCGAAGCCCGGGGAGCCGGGAGTCCGTACGGGGCGGACCGCCGGCCAGGGACGCGGGGGCTCACGTCTCGGCAGGCTCTTCCAGGGCGGCAGGCTGCTCCAGGACGGGGCGGCGGGCAGCCCTGTGCTGCGGCTTGTCGTGCGCTGGGCCAGGCGTCCGGTGCTGCCCGCTGTGCGGCTGTGGCGACGGAACATCCAGCTCAGGGTGGTCACCACGACGCTGCTGATGTCGCTCGGCGTCGTACTGCTGCTGGGTTTCGTCGTGATCGGCCAGGTCCGTAACGGTCTGCTGGACGCCAAGGAGAAGGCGGCCCAGAGCCAGGCGGCCGGTGGTTTCACCGTCGCCAAGGAGAAGGCCGACGCGCCGGTCGAGCCGGGCGGGCAGGAAGGCGGCGCGGGGGACGGCAGGTCGAGCCGTAACTCCGTGAACTGGCGCTCCGACCTGGTCGTACAACTGGCCAGTGGAGGCCAGAGCGCTTTCAACGTGGTGGCCCTGAGCGCAGACGAGCACGGCGCGGGCTCCAGCAGCCGCTTCCCGCGCGCCTCCGGCGGCGTGGACCACATCGCGAGCGTTCCCGCGGATCTGCGGTCCGCCGTCTCCAAGGGCACCGGGACGTTCCAGCGGTACACCCTGATCCAGTACACGGACGGGCGGGAGCCCGAGTCCGGACTGGTGGTCGGCAAGCGGCTGACCGATGTCGACGGCAATTCCTACGAGCTGTACTACCTGTTCCCGCTGACGCAGGAGGAGCAGTCGCTCAACCTCGTCAAAGGCACCCTCGCCACGGCGGGGCTGTTCGTCGTCGTGCTCCTGGGGGCCATCGCCTGGCTCGTCGTACGGCAGGTCGTGACGCCCGTACGGATGGCGGCGGGCATCGCGGAACGGCTCTCCACCGGCCGGCTCCAGGAACGTATGAAGGTCACCGGCGAGGACGACATCGCCCGCCTCGGTGAAGCCTTCAACAAGATGGCCCAGAATCTTCAGCTCAAGATCCAGCAACTGGAAGAACTCTCCAGGATGCAGCGCCGCTTCGTGTCGGACGTCTCGCACGAGCTGCGCACCCCGCTGACCACCGTCCGGATGGCCGCCGACGTCATCCATGAGGCCCGTGTCGACTTCGACCCCGTCACCGCGCGCTCCGCGGAACTGCTGGGTGACCAGCTCGACCGTTTCGAGTCCCTGCTCTCGGATCTGCTGGAGATCAGCCGGTTCGACGCGGGTGCGGCGGCTCTGGAGGCCGAGCCCATAGACCTGCGGGTGGTCGTACGCCGTGTGATCGGCGGAGCCGAACCGCTCGCCGAGCGCAAGGGCACCCGGATCCGGGTCATGGGGGACGAGCAGCCGGTCGTCGCCGAGGCCGATGCCCGGCGTGTGGAGCGGGTCCTGCGCAATCTGGTCGTCAACGCCGTCGAGCACGGCGAGGGGCGGGACGTGGTGGTGCGGATGGCGGTGGCGGGCGGAGCCGTCGCCGTGGCCGTACGCGACTACGGAGTGGGCCTCAAGCCCGGCGAGGCGACCCGGGTCTTCAACCGGTTCTGGCGGGCGGATCCGGCGCGGGCGCGTACCACCGGCGGTACGGGCCTCGGCCTGTCGATCGCCGTCGAGGACGCGCGTCTGCACGGCGGCTGGCTCCAGGCGTGGGGCGAGCCGGGCGGCGGGTCGCAGTTCCGGCTGACGCTGCCGCGTACCGCCGACGAGCCGCTGCGGGGCTCGCCCATACCGCTGGAGCCGGAGGACTCGCGGCGCAGCCGGGAGCGCTCGGCCTTCGGCGACCCGAAGGAGAGCGCGCACCGGTTGACGAGCGTGCCCTCCCAGTCGGCGTCGAGTTCCTCGCTCGCGGTGCCGCCCAGGATGCCGGTGCCGCCGCCCTCGGGTGTGGTCGACCCGACGGCGCTGCCCGGCAACGGCGCCCGGGTGGTGCCGCGTTCCACCGGGGAGCCCGTGGAACGGGATCCCGCCACGGCTTCGACACCGCCCCGGTCATCGAATACACCGTCGTCAACTGCCGCCGCGGTCACGTCCGCGCACCAGGCACCGGAGCGGGAGGACACTCGTGGGCGTTGACCGCCTTCGGCACGGCCGAGGACGCGCCGTGCGGCTGTCCGTCCTGTTCGGGTGCTTCGCCCTGCTGCTGGCCGGCTGTGCGTCGATCCCCGACAGCGGGGACGTCGAACCCGTCAAGGCGACCCCGCGCGGAGACTCCCAGGTGCGGGTGTATCCCGTCGCCCCCGCCGAGGGGGCCGATCCGAACGAGATCGTCGACGGCTTCCTCGAAGCGATGACCAGCGACGACCCTGATTTCGCGGTCGCAAGGAAGTATCTGACCAAGCAGGCGTCGCAGAGCTGGCAGCCCGCCGACCGTACGACGGTGCTGGCCGCCGCGCCCGACCCGGCCGACCCCCAGGGGCCGTCCGGTCCCGACGGCCCCGGTCTCACCTACCCGCTGTACGGCGAGCAGATCGCCGCGGTCGACGCCGGGCACGCCTACCAGCCGATGGCGCCGGAGACGTACAACCGCACCATCCACCTCGTCCAGGAGAAGGTGCTGGACGGCAAGGAGTGGCGCATCGACGACCTCCCTCAGGGGCTCGTGCTCGGTGAGTCCGACTTCCAGCGCAACTACCGTGCCGTGAACAAGTACTACTTCGCCTCCGGACAGGACTGGCTCGTCGCCGACCCCGTCTACATCCGCCAGCGCATAGACCCGGTGACACGCATGGACCCGGTCACCCAGGCCGTCAAGGTGCTGCTCGACGGGCCGACGGACTGGATGCGGCCCGTGGTCGACTCGCCCTTCCCGGGCGGTACGCAGCTCAAGAGCGGCACCCGGACTCTCGAATTCGACGACCGGAACGCGCTCAAGGTGCCGCTCAACGAGAAGGTCGACAACGTCGGGCGTGAGCAGTGCCGCAAGATGGCGGCGCAACTGCTTTTCACCCTCCGGGACTTGACGTCCACCCGGGGCGAACGGGTCGAGCTGCTGAGGCAGGACGGCTCCTCCCTGTGCGTGCTGAGCGGTGACCAGGCGGAGGAGTTCGCCGCCGACCGCACGTCCGGCAGCGCGGACAGCCCGTACTTCATCGATGCGAAGGGCCGGCTCGCACAACTGTCGGCGAGCAGCAAGGAGCCGATCGACCCGCCGCGTGTGCGGGGCCCGTTCGGCGACGGCACGATGCCGCTGAGCCAGGTCGCCGTCGCGCGCGACGAGAAGCACGCGGCGGGCGTCTCGCAGGACGCGAAGCACCTGTACGTCGGGTCCATCATCTCGGCGGGCGACGTGGGCGACGCCCTGGTCGTCAGCAAGGCGGAGAAGAAGGACGACCGGCTGTCGGCGCCGAGTTGGGACGGCAACGGCGATCTGTGGATAGCCGACCGCGACCCGCGGCAGCCCCGGCTGCTGCGTCTGGCAGACGGCGCCGACGCGCCCCGGGAGGTCACGGTCGACGGACTCGGCGACGCGCGCATCGAGGCGCTGCGGGTGTCCGCCGACGGCGTACGGGTGGCGCTGCTGCTCGCCGAGGACGGGCGTACGACCCTCCAGATCGGCCGCGTGGAGCGTCGCGGGCCGGCCGGGGAGCAGACGGTGTCCGTCACGGAGCTGAAGGCCGTGGCGCCTCGTATGGAGACGGTGACCGCCGTGTCGTGGGCCGGTCCCAGCCGGCTCGTCGTGGTCGGCAAGGAGGCCGGCGGGGTGCAGCAGGTGAGCTACGTGCAGACGGACGGTTCGACGTCGGCGGCGGGTGTGCTGCCGGGGCTGAACCAGGTCACCGGGATCGCCGCCTCCGACGACGAACAGCAGCCGCTGGTGGCCGATTCGGACGACGCGGGGATCGTGCGGCTGCCGACCGGCGCGAACTGGCAGACGATGGTGAAAGAGGGTTCGTCACCGGTCTACCCGGGTTAGCTCCGGCCTCGGACAGGGGCTGGTCGCGTACCCCGGGTGACGCCCGGCGCACACATTCGGGCCGGATCTCGATCCCGGTTATCCACAGGGGTGGCCGGAGGTCCGAGTCGTTGGCACAGTGGGTGACATGCGGGGGTGGTGGCGAGAAATCACCGGGCTGGTGCTGCCGGTCGCCTGCGGCGGCTGCGGGAGCCCCAGGACGCCGCTGTGCGACGCGTGCGGAAGGGCGTTGTACGGGACGTGGCCGTGCCGGGTGCGGCCGGTTCCCGAGCCCGTGGGGCTGCCGGTGGTGCATGCCGCTGCTCCGTACGAGGACGCCGTACGGGCCGTGCTGCTGGCGCACAAGGAGCGTGGCGCCCTCGGGCTGGCCGCGCCCCTGGGGCGGGCGCTGGCCGGGGCGGTCCGGGCCGCCGTCCCGCCGGGTACGGGCGTCGGCCCGCTGATTCTCGTGCCGGTTCCGTCGACGAAGCGCGCCGTCGGTGCGCGCGGGCATGACGCCGCGCGCCGTATCGCTCTTTCGGCGGCCGGGGAGCTGCGGCGTACGGGACGGTCGGCCCGGGTGCTGCCGGTGCTGCGGCAGCGGCGGGCGGTGGCCGACCAGACGGGCCTGGGCGCCCGTCAGAGGCTCGCCAATCTGGCCGGGGCTCTGGAGGTCGCCGTCGGGGGCGCGGGGCTTCTGGAGGGCGGCAGGGTGGTGCTGGTGGACGATCTCATGACGACCGGCGCCTCGCTCGTCGAGGCGTCCCGTGCGATGCGTGCCGCGACAGGACCGGGGTATGCGGGATTCGTACAGGTGAGCGCCGCTGTGGTCGCCGCACCTCCGCTGTCTTTCGAAATAAACCGGAACTGATCGAGAGTTGGCTTCGTTGCAGGTAGTGAGGGTCATAAAACACCGGATCGGACGTACGCACTGGTAGCGGGTGCCGACAACCGTCCGAGCGAGCTATGTTCGGTTGTGAGGAAAAGCGAAAGCTGTACCTCATCGATAAGCAGTGACGTGCGGAGCGTTTTCCAGAACCTCGAAGTCTGAGGGAATGGGGATCTTGCCGACGGGGGAGGAGGAGGTGAAAGTCACCAAGTCCGAGACCTCGGTGCACATCGAGGTCTGGTGCAAGAGGGAGTAACTCCGCAACGCGGCGGAGCGAATCCGGGAACGGAGTTCTGCGTGGACATCGTCGTCAAGGGCCGCAAGACAGAGGTACCCGAGCGGTTCCGCAAGCACGTGGCCGAGAAGCTGAAGCTGGACAAGATCCAGAAGCTCGACGGCAAGGTGATCAGCCTCGACGTCGAGGTGTCCAAGGAGCACAACCCGCGTCAGGCGGACCGTTGCGACCGGGTGGAGATCACGCTCCACTCCCGCGGTCCCGTCATCAGGGCCGAAGCCGCCGCCGCCGACCCGTACGCCGCACTCGACCTGGCCACCGGGAAGCTGGAGGCGCGGCTGCGCCGGCAGCACGAGAAGCGTTTCAACCGCCGTGGCAACGGCAGGCTTTCGGCCGCCGAGGTCGTGGACGTCGTTCCCGGCGTGGCCCAGTTGAACGGATCGGGCCCGGCGCCCGCGAGCGAGTCGCCGAACGGCGTTCCCACCACCAGGATCGGCTCGCTCGAGGTACAGGGCGAAGGACCGCTGGTGGTCCGCGAGAAGACGCACACCGCCGCTCTGATGACCCTCGACCAGGCGCTCTACGAGATGGAGTTGGTCGGACACGACTTCTATCTGTTCGTGGATTCGGAGACCAAGGAGCCGAGCGTCGTCTACCGACGGCACGCCTACGACTACGGCGTCATCCATCTGAGGACCGACCAGTTGGCCGAGTCCGAGGCCGCGGGCGCCGGTGGCGCGCTCGGCGGCTGACAGAACACGCCCCCTCGGTGGTGCCCCCGCAGTGCCTGATCCGGCCGCGGGGGCACCACCGCGCGACTACTGGATCACCGCTCTGTCGGCCGGGCATGAAATCATGGCCACGCACGCCAACCCACGGTCCCTGACCGGGGGTTGGTGTAGCTCGCATGTACTTCGGCCCATGGCCTTCAGGGGGAGGAACGATGGCGGACAGCTTCGGGCCGGTGCACCACGCGCGCGGTACCGGCGGTACGACCGGCGGTGCCGGACCGGACACCGGCGCGGACCCGGACGACCCCGGGAAGGAACCGATCAGGGTCCTTGTCGTGGACGACCACGCCCTCTTCCGCCGGGGGCTGGAGATCGTCCTCGCCCAGGAGGAGGACATCCAGGTCGTGGGGGAGGCCGGAGACGGCGCGGAGGCCGTCGACAAGGCCGCCGACCTGCTCCCCGACATCGTGCTGATGGATGTCCGGATGCCCAAGCGCGGCGGCATCGAGGCATGCACCTCCATCAAGGAGGTGGCTCCCAGTGCCAAGATCATCATGCTGACGATCAGCGACGAGGAGGCCGACCTCTACGACGCGATCAAGGCGGGCGCCACCGGCTATCTCCTCAAGGAGATTTCGACGGACGAGGTGGCCACCGCGATTCGCGCCGTGGCCGACGGGCAGTCACAGATCAGCCCTTCCATGGCCTCCAAGCTTCTGACCGAGTTCAAGTCGATGATTCAGCGCACCGACGAGCGCAGACTCGTCCCGGCGCCGAAGCTCACCGACCGCGAGCTGGAAGTCCTCAAGCTGGTCGCCACGGGAATGAACAACCGTGATATCGCCAAGGAGTTGTTCATCTCCGAGAACACCGTGAAGAACCATGTCCGCAACATCCTGGAGAAGCTGCAACTGCACTCCCGGATGGAAGCCGTGGTCTACGCGATGCGGGAGAAGATCCTCGAAATCAGATGACGGCCCGCGTCAGGGCCGCCGCCAACTCGGGGCGGTCGACGCGCTCGATCCGCACGGAGTCGCAGCCCACCCACTCGGCGGCCTCCCGCAGCGCCCGCGCCATGGGCTCGACAGCGGCGGGGGTGTCCAGCGACACCTGCCGGGCGACGAGCGTGCTGCCCTCACGCGCCGGGTCGACACGGCCCAGCAGCTTCCCGCCCGACAGCAGCGGCATCGCGAAGTACCCGTGAATCCGCTTGGGCTTGGGCACGTACGCCTCCAGGCGGTGGGTGAAGCCGAAGATCCGCTCGGTGCGGGCGCGCTCCCAGATGAGCGAGTCGAACGGCGAGAGCAGAGTCGTCCGGTGCCGGCCGCGCGGGACGCTCGCCAGCGCCTGCGGATCGGCCCAGGCGGGCTTCGTCCAGCCCTCGACCGTCACCGGCACCAGACCCGAGTCCGCGATCACCGCGTCGACCTGCTCGCCCTTGATGCGGTGGTAGTCCCCGATGTCAGAGCGGGTGCCCACACCGAGCGACTGCCCCGCGAGCCGGACGAGCCGGCGCAGGCACTCGGTGTCGTCCAGATCGTCGTGCAGCACCTCGTCGGGAATGGCGCGCTCCGCCAGGTCGTACACCCGCTTCCAGCTCCGGCGCTCCGTGCACACCACCTCGCCGTGCATCAGCGCCCGCTCGACGGCGACCTTCGCCTCGGACCAGTCCCACCACTCGCCGCCGTTCTTGGCGCCGCCCAACTCCGTGGCCGTGAGGGGGCCTTCGGTCCGCAACTGCTTGATCACCGCGTCGTACGCCCCGTCCGACAGATCGTGGTGCCAGTGCGGGCGGGCCCGGTAGGCGCGGCGCCGGAAGGCGAAATGCGGCCATTCCTCGACCGGGAGGATGCAGGCGGCATGCGACCAGTACTCGAAGGCGTGCGGTCGGGGCGGGGCGCCGGCCGTGGCCGCCGGTGTCCAGTACGCCTCCTCGACCGTCCTGCGGCCCACGGCGCCCAGCCGTGCGTACGGAATCAGCTCGTGCGAGCGCGCCAGCACCGAGATCGTGTCGAGCTGTACGGCTCCGAGATGGCGCAGCACACCGCGCACGCCTCCCCGGCGGTCGGGGGCGCCGAGGAATCCCTGGGCGTGCAGCGCGATACGGCGGGCTTCGGCGGCGGACAGCTCGGCGGTGGCGGGCGGCACAGTGGTCATGCCCCGAACGATAGACGGCGCCACTGACAGCCGGCCGGGGCCGGTGACCGCCGCTGCCAGGGCCGCCGGCGGGGCGTTGCCAGGGCCGTAGTCAGAGCCGCAGTCAGGGCCGCGCGGGCAGATACGGGTGCCTGGACGGCAGGCCGAGATCGGAGGGCAGAAGCGCCCCGATCCAGGCGTCACGCGTCGTCTCCCTGGCCAGCAGAGCGGCGCGCAGAGTGCCCTCCAGCACGAAACCCGCCTTCAGCGCGACGGCCCGTGAGCCCTCGTTGCCGGCCTCGGCCCGCCACTCGACCCGCTCGGCGCCCAGCTCCGTGAACATCCAGCGGGTCAGCGCGCGCAGCGCCTCCGTCGTGTAGCCCCGGCCGCGGTGCTCCTTGACCGTCCAGTAGCCGACCTCCCACACCCCGGACTGGTTGTGGGCGTTGACCGAGGCCAGCAGCGGGCCGCCGCCGACCGGCTCGACCGCGAAGACGAAGTTGCTCCCGGCCTGCCACATCCGCGGGACGATCCGCTCGATGAAGTGCTCCGCGTGCCGCCTTTCGTACGGAGAGGGGATCGTCGTCCACCGCTGGACGTCGGGGTCCTGGCAGGCCGCGTACACCGCGTCGATGTCGTCCGGAACCAGGGGCCGCAGTCGCAGCCGCTCGGTGATCAAGGAGGTGGTCGAGGCGTCCGGCGGGGCCGCCGAGGGGGTGAGTGGCTCCATGGGGGGATTGTGGGGACCCGGCTCTCCCCGGAGCGAGCGCTTTTCGTACCTCACCGGCACCTTCCACGCGTCCCGCGCGTTCTCATGGCGGGTGACAGCAGGCCGGCGGCACGTGGACCTCCCGAGGCGGCCGGGTCCTCGCTTACGATGGCCGTTGCGGTGGGGTCGGCCTGCCGCGCCCGCGCCAGTGTCCCTCACCAGACCCAGTGCCAGGCCCGACCGGCAAGGAGACCAACCTCAGTGTCCGTCTTCAACAAGCTCATGCGTGCAGGCGAAGGCAAGATCCTGCGCAAACTGCACCGCATCGCGGACCAGGTCAACTCCATCGAAGAGGACTTCGTTGCCCTCTCCGACGCCGAGTTGCGGGCCCTCACCGACGAGTACAAGCAGCGTTATGCCGACGGTGAGACCCTTGACGACCTGCTCCCCGAGGCGTTCGCGACCGTCCGTGAGGCGGCCAAGCGAGTCCTCGGCCAGCGCCCTTACGACGTCCAGTTGATGGGCGGCGCCGCGCTGCACCTCGGCCATGTCGCCGAGATGAAGACCGGCGAGGGCAAAACCCTCGTCGGCACGCTGCCCTGCTACCTGAACGCGCTGTCCGGCAAGGGCGTTCACGTGATCACGGTCAACGACTACCTGGCCGAGCGCGACTCCGAGATGATGGGCCGGGTCCACAAGTTCCTGGGCCTGTCCGTCGGCTGCATCCTCGCCAACATGTCGCCCGCGCAGCGCCGTGAGCAGTACAGCAGCGACATCACATACGGCACGAACAACGAGTTCGGTTTCGACTACCTCCGCGACAACATGGCGTGGTCCCAGGAGGAGCTTGTCCAGCGCGGTCACAACTTCGCGGTCGTGGACGAGGTCGACTCGATCCTGGTCGACGAGGCCCGTACGCCGCTGATCATCTCCGGCCCCGCCGACCAGGCCACGAAGTGGTACGGCGACTTCGCCAAGCTGGTGACGCGGCTCACCAAGGGTGAGGCGGGCAATCAGCTCAAGGGCATCGAGGAGACCGGCGACTACGAGGTCGACGAGAAGAAGCGCACCGTCGCCATCCACGAGTCCGGGGTCGCGAAGGTCGAGGACTGGCTGGGCATCGACAACCTCTACGAGTCGGTGAACACGCCCCTCGTCGGTTATCTGAACAACGCCATCAAGGCCAAGGAACTGTTCAAGAACGACAAGGACTACGTCGTCATCGACGGCGAAGTCATGATCGTCGACGAGCACACCGGCCGTATCCTCGCCGGCCGCCGCTACAACGAGGGCATGCACCAGGCGATCGAGGCGAAGGAAGGGGTGGACATCAAGGACGAGAACCAGACGCTCGCCACGATCACCCTCCAGAACTTCTTCCGCCTCTACGACAAGCTGTCCGGCATGACCGGTACGGCCATGACGGAGGCCGCCGAGTTCCAGCAGATCTACAAGCTGGGCGTCGTGCCGATCCCGACGAACCGGCCGATGGTCCGGGTCAACCAGCCCGACCTGATCTACCGCACCGAGGTCGCGAAGTTCGCGGCGGTCGTGGACGACATCGCCGAGAAGCACGAGAAGGGCCAGCCGATCCTGGTCGGCACGACCTCCGTGGAGAAGTCCGAGTACCTGTCGCAGCAGCTCTCGAAGCGGGGCGTGCAGCACGAGGTGCTGAACGCCAAGCAGCACGACCGTGAGGCGCCGATCATCGCCCAGGCCGGGCGCAAGGGCGCGGTCACCGTCGCCACGAACATGGCCGGCCGTGGTACGGACATCAAGCTCGGCGGCAACCCCGACGACCTCGCCGAGGCGGAGCTGCGTCAGCGCGGGCTCGACCCGGTGGAGCACGTCGAGGAGTGGGCCGCCGCGCTGCCCGCCGCGATGGAGAAGGCCGAGCAGGCGGTGAAGGCGGAGTTCGAGGAGGTCGTGGACCTCGGCGGGCTGTACGTCCTCGGTACGGAGCGTCACGAGTCGCGCCGGATCGACAACCAGTTGCGCGGTCGTTCCGGCCGTCAGGGCGACCCGGGCGAGTCCCGCTTCTACCTGTCGCTGGGCGACGACCTGATGCGGCTGTTCAAGGCGCAGATGGTCGAGCGCGTCATGTCGATGGCGAACGTCCCCGACGATGTGCCGATCGAGAACAAGATGGTGACCCGTGCCATCGCCTCGGCGCAGTCGCAGGTGGAGCAGCAGAACTTCGAGACGCGTAAGAACGTCCTGAAGTACGACGAGGTGCTGAACCGGCAGCGTCAGGTCATCTACGGCGAGCGCCGCCGGGTCCTGGAGGGCGAGGACCTTCAGGAGCAGATCCGGCACTTCATGGACGACACCATCGACGACTACATCCGCCAGGAGACGGCGGAGGGCTTCGCCGAGGAGTGGGACCTGGACCGGCTGTGGGGCGCCTTCAAGCAGCTCTACCCGGTGAAGGTCACCGTCGAGGACCTGGAAGAGGCGACCGGCGACCGTGCCGGCATCACGGCGGAGTTCATCGCCGAGTCCATCAAGGACGACGCGCACGAGCAGTACGACGAGCGCGAGAAGTCGCTGGGCCCGGACGTGATGCGTGAGCTGGAGCGGCGCGTGGTGCTGTCCGTGCTGGACCGCAAGTGGCGCGAGCACCTGTACGAGATGGACTATCTCCAGGAGGGCATCGGGCTGCGCGCCATGGCGCAGAAGGACCCGCTGGTCGAGTACCAGCGCGAGGGCTTCGACATGTTCACCGCCATGATGGAGGGCATCAAGGAGGAGTCCGTCGGCTACCTGTTCAACCTGGAGGTCCAGGTCGAGCAGCAGGTCGAGGAGGTCCCGGTGCAGGACGCGGCGGAGCGTACGTCGCTGGAGAAGGCGGATGCGCCGGCGGGTGCGGGTGCGGGTGCCCGTGCGGGGGGTGCGCGTCCGGAGATCCGGGCGAAGGGCCTGGACGCTCCGCAGCGGCGGGACCGGCTGCACTTCTCGGCGCCGACGGTGGACGGTGAAGGCGGCGTCGTCGAAGGCGACTTCGAGAGCAACGGCGGGGCGGATCGTACGGAGGCGGGGGCGGGTTCCGGTTCCGGTTCGGGGACGACTCGCGCGGAGCGTCGGAAGGCGCAGAAGGGTGGGGGGCGGCGCCGCAAGAAGTAAGCGGCGGAAGTTCTCCACGTGTACGTCGGCCGGGGCCGGACACCAGGTGTCCGGCCCCGGCCGACGTTGTGGGCGGCGGGGTGGGTGCCGGGGTCCGTCCGGCGGCCGGTTCGTCCTCAATCGCCGGACGGGCTGCGATGGGCCGGCCCGGCCACGCCCGGCCCGGTGGGTTGTCCTCAAGCGCCGGACGGGCTGGGTGCGTGCGGCGTGCTGGGCGGGTTGGGAAGCTGTCCGCCGCAGCGGGGTGTGTCCTCAATCGCCGGACGGGCTTGATGGGGCCGGGGGTTGGTTGGGATGGGTCCGGCCGGTGGGTGGTGTCCTCAAGCGCCGGACGGGCTTGGAAGCGCGTCCGGCGCTTGAAGTGGCTGCCGGGTGGGCTGAAGTGACCGCCGGACAGGCTTGAGTGGGGCGCGGGCCGGTTGGGATGGGCCCGGCCGGTGGGTGGTGTCCTCAATCGCCGGACGGGCTTGAAGTGCCCGCTGGGCGGGGTGGGATGGGGTTGGCCGGTGGGTGGCTGTCCTCAATCGCCGGACGGGCTTGAAGTGGCTGCCGGACAGGGTTGAGTGGGGCGCGGCCCGGTTGAGACGGGCTCGGCCGGTGGGTGGTGTCCTCAATCGCCGGACGGGCTGAGGTGGGCGTGGAGGCTTGTTCGTCCGGCTACCTCGGTGGGCGCGGGGCCACCTCTACCGCTGCGCAGCGCCAGCGGAGGTCGGGGGTTTGTTCCAGGCGGAAGGCCATCGCGCGGATTTGGTCGCCCGCCGCGATGCTCGCGCATGCCTCGACCACTCCCGGGCGGGGGTGGAAGGCCCGGCAGGTGCGGATCACCGGGGTGGTGTTGCGGGCGCGCAGTGGGGTCGTCGGGGCCAGGTGGACGAGTTGGTCGTACGCCTCGCCGACCGTCTGGCCCAGCATCGAGTGCACCGGGCGCATGCCGCTGAGGACGGCGAGCAGTTGTTCCGCGAAGCGCTCGTGCGGCTTGAGCGAGGGTCGGTGGCGCTGGGGGACCACTCGCCCCGGCCTGCGTGGGTCGCGCCTGGTCGGTGGCCGGGTGGTGGCGACCGTCCGGGCCGCCGCCCTGTCGTACGTCCTGCTGGTCTGTGTACCGCTCACGCAGATCGCCCCCGTTCCGCCGGCCCGGTCCGTATCGCATTACCGGGCGGTAACTTGTGTTGGGGATCTTCTACGGGTGATCTCCGGCCGTCGCAAGAGCCGGATTTCGGGCGGCGCGCATGTCGGATGTCACCTGTCCGAGTGGCGAGGCGGGCCGGACCAGGGCCGGAAGCGTCACTCTGTGTATGTGAGTGGACGTGAAACGGCTCCGCAGTGTCACCCCGACGAGGGACCGGCCGGTCACCCCGGACGTATCCTTGAACCGCTCTTCCGACTACGAAAGCGGTCATCGCATGCGCGTCTACGTCCCTCTGACCCTTCCCGGTCTCGCCGAGGCGCACAAGACGGGCGAGTTGGGCCCCGGGCCGCTGACCGCGTACGCGGTGACCCCTGGACTGCGCGAGTGGTATCTCTCCGACGACATCGAGGAGTTGGAGTACGCGGCCCTCAACCGCGCCGCCGCCGCCTCGCTGCGACAGCTCGCCGGTGATCCGTCCGCCGCGCGGCGCCGGGTCGTGGTCGCCGTCGACGTACCGGACAAGGACGCCGCCGCCGACCCTGACCGCGGGGTGGACTCCGCCGGGCTCGGCGAGGTGCGGATCGCCTCGGCCGTCCCTCTGGCCGAGGCCGCCGCCGTGCACATCGACGCCGACGGCGCCGAGGGCGACGTGTCCGCGGCCGCCGAGGCGCTGGGCGCGGCCGACCACGGTGACGACGACGCGCAGTTCACGGTGGACGGGGCCGATGACCACGAACTGCTCTGGTTCGGGGTGCAGGAGATCCCGGGCATCGTCGCGTAGGGTTCCGCGGCGCGTTGTCAGACCCGGCCGGTAACGTTTCCGGCATGGGGACGCACGACACACATCTGGTCTGGGACTGGAACGGCACACTGCTCGACGACTTCGAGGCGGTCATCGGGGCGACCAACGCCGCCTTCGGGGAGATCGGCCTGGAGTCGATCACGCGGGAGCGCTACCGGGAGCTGTACTGCATGCCGATCCCGGCCTTCTACGAGCGTCTGATGGGCCGCCTGCCCACGGACGCCGAGTGGCTGGTCATGGACGAGACCTTCCACCGGCATTACGTGGAGCGGCGCGCCGGGTGCGGGCTGACCGAGGGGGCCGAGGAGCTGCTGACGGGGTGGGCACTGGCCGGCCGCAGTCAGTCGCTGCTCAGCATGTACGAGCATGAGCAACTGGTGCCCGTGGTGCGGGACTACGGGATTCATCAGCACTTCGTCCGGGTCGACGGGCGTACGGGGCCGTCCGGCGGTACGAAGGCCGTGCACATGGAGCGCCATCTGGCCGCGCTCGCCAAGGAGAGCCGGATAGCCCCCGCGCACACGGTGGTGATCGGTGACACGGCCGACGACGCCCTGGCCGCCGCCCATGTGGGGGCCCGCGCGGTGCTCTACACCGGGGGCTCGCACAGCCGTAAGAGCCTGGAGGCGGCGGGCGTTCCCGTCGTGGACACTCTCGCCGAGGCCGTGGACCTCGCCCAGAGCGTCGCGCGCTGACCAGTAGTCATCAGGCGGTGATCGCCGCTTGTCACTGGCCGGACCGGCAAATTTCGCGCCCTTCTTTTGTACATATGCGGTTCATGACGGGTCCGGGGTGCGGCGGGATAGCCTGGGGCCGTGATCAGTGCGATATGCCGTGGGAGCAGCGAAGCTCCCGGCCCGCTCCCGGAGTGCCACAGCGCCCCGGGGCTCGCTGATCCCCACAATCCGGCGTGGCCGTCAAGTTTGGCCAATAACGTCCCGGAGATCTCTCATCGCGGCATAGCGTCGACATCGACCGGAGACCCCGCGTCGTGGCGTTGTGTCGCTTCTTTCATCGACGTCACGCAACGGCGCGCGACAGGAGCCAGAGGACATGCAGACCAAGCTGGACGAAGCCAAGGCCGAGCTGCTCGCACGGGCGGCCCGGGTCGCTGAGAACAGCCCAGCCGGGGGGGCTGGGGGTCTGGGGGGCACCTCCCGGAACAACCCGGCCGCGAAGGCGACCGACGACGAGGCGTACGACGAGAAGCGTCCGGACAACGAGACACTGCTCGCCTTTCTCCAGAAGTACTACCTGCACACCGCCCCGGACGACCTCGCCGACCGCGATCCGGTCGACATCTACGGTGCGGCGCTCTCCCACTACCGGCTGGCCGAGAACCGTCCGCAGGGCACGGCCAACGTGCGCGTCCACACGCCGTCCGTCGAGGAGAACGGCTGGATGTGCACGCACACCGTCGTGGAGGTCGTCACCGACGACATGCCCTTCCTCGTCGACTCGGTCACCAACGAACTCTCCCGGCAGAACCGCGGCATCCACGCCGTCATCCACCCGCAGATCCTGGTGCGCCGCGACATCACCGGCAAGCTCATCGAGGTCCTTCCCGAGGGCCGGGGCGAGAGCGTCGAGCAGACGCACGACACCCTGATCGAGTCCTGGATCCACGTCGAGATCGACCGCGAGACCGACCGCGCCGATCTCAAGCAGATCACCGCCGACCTGCTGCGCGTGCTGTCCGACGCCCGTGAGGCCGTCGAGGACTGGGGCAAGATGCGCGAGTCCGCGCTGCGCATCGCCGACGAGCTGCCCAGCGAGCCGACCGCCGACGACCTGCGTGACCAGGAGGTCGAAGAGGCGCGTGAGCTGCTGCGCTGGCTCGCCGACAACCACTTCACCTTCCTCGGCTACCGGGAGTACGAGCTGACGGGCGACGACGCCCTGACCGCCGTGCCCGGCACCGGCCTCGGCATCCTGCGCTCCGACCCGCGCCACACCGACGACGAGGCCCACCCGGTGAGCCCGTCGTTCAACCGGCTGCCGGCCGACGCGCGCGCCAAGGCCCGTGAGCACAAGCTGCTCATCCTTACGAAGGCCAACAGCCGCTCCACGGTGCACCGCCCGAGCTATCTCGACTACGTCGGCGTGAAGAAGTTCGACGAAAAGGGCGAGGTCATCGGCGAGCGCCGCTTCCTGGGCCTGTTCTCCTCGGCGGCGTACACCGAGTCCGTACGCCGCGTGCCCGTCGTACGGCGCAAGGTCGCCGAGGTCCTTCAGAGCGCCGGCTTCTCGCCCAACAGCCACGACGGCCGCGACCTGATGCAGATCCTGGAGACGTACCCGCGCGACGAGCTGTTCCAGACGCCCGTCGAACAGCTCCGCTCCATCGTCACCAGCGTCCTGTACCTCCAGGAGCGGCGCCGGCTGCGCCTCTACCTCCGGCAGGACGAGTACGGGCGCTACTACTCCGCCCTCATCTACCTGCCGCGCGACCGCTACACCACCGGCGTCCGGCTGCGCCTGATCGACATCCTTAAAGAGGAGCTGGGCGGCACCAGCGTCGACTTCACCGCCTGGAACACAGAATCGATCCTCTCCAGGCTCCACTTCGTCGTCCGCGTCCCGCAGGGCACCGAGCTGACCGGGCTCACCGACGCGGACGTCGACCGCATCGAGGGACGGCTCGTCGAGGCCGCCCGCTCCTGGGCCGACGGCTTCGGTGAAGCACTCAACGCCGAGCTGGGCGAGGAGCGCGCGGCCGAGCTGCTGCGCCGCTACGGCAACGCGTTCCCCGAGGGCTACAAGGCCGACCACTCGCCGCGCTCCGCCGTCGCCGACCTCGTGCGCGTCGAGGAGCTGAGCCGCGATCAGAAGGACTTCGCGCTCTCCCTCTACGAGCCGGTCGGCGCCGGCCCCGGCGAGCGACGGTTCAAGATCTACCGCACGGGCGAGCAGGTCTCGCTGTCCGCCGTCCTGCCGGTGCTCCAGCAGCTCGGCGTCGAGGTCGTGGACGAGCGGCCGTACGAGCTGCGCTGCCCGGACCGCGCCCACGCCTGGATCTACGACTTCGGGCTGCGCATGCCGCGCGGCGAGAACGGCCAGGCCAAGGACGACCACCTCGCCGAGGACGCCCGTGAGCGCTTCCAGGACGCCTTCGCCGCCGTCTGGACGGGCGAGGCGGAGAACGACGGCTTCAACTCCCTCGTCCTGCGCGCCGGCCTCAACTGGCGTGAGGCGATGGTGCTGCGCGCCTACGCGAAGTATCTGCGCCAGGCCGGGGCGACCTTCAGCCAGGACTACATGGAGGACACCCTCCGTAACAACGTCCACACCACCCGGCTGCTCGTCTCCCTCTTCGAGGCCCGGATGGCGCCCAACCGCCAGCGGGCCGGCACAGAGCTGATCGAAGGGCTCCTGGAGGAGCTGACCGGCGCGCTCGACCAGGTCGCCAGCCTCGACGAGGACCGCATCCTGCGCTCGTTCCTCACCGTCATCAAGGCCACGCTGCGGACCAACTTCTTCCAGAGCGCCGGCGAGGGAACCATCAAGGGGGGCCAGGGCACGGGCAAGGCGACCGAATTGGCGGCGGGCCGCAAGCCCACGGCCGACAAGCACCACAGCTATGTGTCGATGAAGTTCGACCCGCAGGCCATCCCCGATCTGCCCGCGCCCCGCCCGGCGTACGAGATCTGGGTCTACTCGCCACAGGTCGAGGGCGTGCACCTGCGCTTCGGCAAGGTCGCGCGCGGCGGTCTGCGCTGGTCCGACCGGCGCGAGGACTTCCGTACGGAGATCCTGGGCCTGGTCAAGGCACAGATGGTCAAGAACACGGTGATCGTGCCGGTCGGCGCCAAGGGCGGCTTCGTCGCCAAGCAGCTCCCCGATCCGGCCGTGGACCGCGACGCCTGGCTCGCCGAGGGCATCGCCTCCTACAAGACATTCATCTCCGCCCTCCTCGACATCACCGACAACATGGTGGCCGGCGAGGTCGTGCACCCCGCCGACGTGGTGCGGCACGACGAGGACGACACCTATCTCGTCGTCGCCGCCGACAAGGGCACCGCCAGCTTCTCCGACATCGCCAACGAGGTCGCGATCGCCTACGACTTCTGGCTCGGCGACGCCTTCGCCTCCGGCGGCTCCGCCGGTTACGACCACAAGGGCATGGGCATCACCGCGCGCGGCGCCTGGGAGTCCGTCAAGCGGCACTTCCGCGAGCTGGGCCACGACACCCAGAGCGAGGACTTCACCGTCGCCGGTGTCGGCGACATGTCCGGCGACGTCTTCGGCAACGGCATGCTGCTCTCCGAGCACATCCGGCTGGTCGCCGCCTTCGACCACCGGCACATCTTCATCGACCCGAACCCGGACGCGGCCACCTCGTTCGCCGAGCGCCGCCGCCTCTTCGAGCTGCCGCGCAGCTCCTGGGCCGACTACGACAAGTCGCTGCTTTCCCAGGGAGGCGGCATCCACCCCCGTACGGCGAAGTCGATTCCCGTCAACGCGCATGTGCGGGCGGCGCTGGGGATCGAGGCGGGCGTGGCCAAGCTGACGCCGGCGGATCTGATGCGCGCGATCCTCAAGGCGCCGGTCGACCTCATGTGGAACGGCGGCATCGGTACGTACATCAAGTCGTCCGCCGAGTCGAACGCGGACGTGGGCGACAAGGCCAACGACGCCATCCGCATCAACGGCGAGGACCTGCGGGCCAAGGTCGTCGGTGAGGGCGGCAACCTGGGCGCGACGCAGCTCGGCCGGATCGAGTTCGCCCGGCGCGGGGCGGACGGCCAGGGTGGCAAGATCAACACCGACGCCATCGACAACAGCGCGGGCGTGGACACCTCCGACCACGAGGTGAACATCAAGATCCTGCTCAACAGCCTTGTGACAGAAGGCGACATGACCGTCAAGCAGCGCAACAAGCTGCTGGCGGCCATGACCGACGAGATCGGCACGCTCGTGCTGCGCAACAACTACGCGCAGAACGTCGCACTGGCCAACGCGGTCCTCCAGGCGCCCTCCCTGCTCCACGCCCACCAGCGCTTCATGCGCCGCCTGGAGCAGGACGGCAGCCTCGACAGGGCGCTCGAATTCCTGCCGACCGACCGCCAGATCAAGGAACTGCTCAACGGCGGCAAGGGGCTCTCACAGCCCGAACTCGCCGTCCTGCTCGCGTACACCAAGATCACAGTCGCGGACGAGCTGATCTCCACCGAGCTGCCCGACGACCCGTATCTGCGCAAGCTGCTGTACGCGTACTTCCCCGCGCAGCTCCGCGAGAAGTTCGCCGAGCAGATCGAGGGGCACGCGCTGCGCCGCGAGATCATCACGACGGTGCTGGTCAACGACACCGTGAACGCGGGCGGTTCGACCTTCTTGCACCGGCTGCGCGAGGAGACCGGGGCGTCGATCGAGGAGATCGTACGGGCGCAGACGGCCGCCCGGGAGATCTTCGGGCTCGGCGCGGTCTGGGACGCGGTCGAGGCGCTGGACAACAGCGTCGCCGCCGACGTCCAGACCCGGATCCGGCTCCACTCGCGGCGGCTGGTCGAGCGCGGCACCCGCTGGCTGCTGGGCAACCGGCCGCAGCCGGTGGAGATCGCCGGGACGGTCGAGTTCTTCGCCGAAGGCGTGGAGCGGGTGTGGCAGCAACTGCCTCGGCTGCTGCGCGGCGCGGACCTGGAGTGGTACCAGAACATCGTGGACGAGCTCACCGGGGTGGGTGTGCCGGATGTGCTGGCGCTGCGGGTCGCCGGATTCTCGGCGGCGTTCCCGACGCTCGACATCGTGCGGATCGCGGACCGTATGGGCAAGGACCCGCTGGACGTCGCCGAGGTGTACTACGACCTCGGTGACCGGCTGCGGATCACGCAGTTGATGGACCGGATCATCGAGCTGCCGAGGGCCGACCGCTGGCAGTCCATGGCCCGCGCGTCGATCCGCGAGGACCTGTACGCGGCGCATGCCGCGCTGGCGTCGGACGTGCTGTCGGTCGGTGACGGGACGTCGACGCCGGAGGAGCGGTTCAAGGCGTGGGAGCAGAAGAACGCGGCGATTTTGGGGCGGTCGCGGACGACGCTGGAGGAGATTCAGAGTTCGGACTCGTTCGACCTGGCGAATCTGTCGGTGGCGATGCGGACGATGCGGACGTTGTTGCGGACGCACGCGTAGCGGGGGGCCGGGGCGCGGCTTTGTCCTCAAGCGCCGGACGGGCTGGGGTTGTGTCCTCAAGCGCCGGACGGGCTTGGGCTGGGCCGCGGCCCGGTGGGGACGGGTCCGGCCGGTGGGTGGTGTCCTCAATCGCCGGACGGGCTTGAGTGGGCGCGGGTCGATGAGGATGGGTCCGGCCGGTGGGGGGTGTCCTCAAGCGCCGGACGGGCTTGACAGTTTGCCGGGTGGGTTTGAAGTGGCCGGGTGGACGGGGCTTGGGCTGGGCCGCGGTCGGTTGGGATGGGTCCGGCCGGTGGGGGGTGTCCTCAATCGCCGGACGGGCTTGAAAGCTCGCCGGGTGGGCCGGGTTGGGTATCGGGCGGGCTGAAGTGGCCGCCGGGTGGGCTTGAAGTGCTCGCCCGGGGTTGGCTGAAGTGGCCGGTCGGGGGGGGTGGGATAGGTGTCGGGTGGCGGGTGGGCTAGCGTTTGGGGGGTTTCGGGGTGGTGGTGGACTTCTCGTACGCCGCCACCACTTCCGCCGCCGGGCCGTCCATCCGTAGCGTTCCCGACTCCAGCCAGATCGCGCGGTCGCAGGTCTCGGTGATCGTCTTGTTGCTGTGGCTGACCAGGAAGACCGTGCCCGCCTCCCCGCGCAGCTCGGCGATGCGCTCCTTGCTGCGCTTCTGGAACCGCGCGTCCCCCGTGGACAGCGCCTCGTCGATCAGTAGCACGTCATGCGTCTTGGCCGCCGCGATGGAGAAGCGGAGCCGGGCGCCCATGCCCGAGGAGTAGGTGCGCATCGGCAGCGTGATGAAGTCGCCCTTCTCGTTGATCCCGGAGAACTCCACGATGCCGGCGTAACGGCTCTTGACCTGCTCGCGCGTCATGCCCATCGCGAGCCCGCCCAGTATCACGTTGCGCTCGCCCGTCAGATCGCTCATCAGCGCCGCGTTGACGCCGAGCAGCGACGGCTGGCCCTGTGTGTAGACCTTGCCCTCGCTCGGCGGCAGCAGCCCGGCGACCGCCTTCAGGAGAGTCGACTTTCCGGAGCCGTTCGAGCCGATGAGGCCGATCGCCTCGCCCTTGTACGCGACGAAGCTCACCCCCCGTACGGCGTGCACCTCGCGCACTCCGGGGGCCGCCCGGCGCGAGACGATCCGGCTGAGCGCCGTGGTGGCGCTCCCTTTCCCGCCCTTGGTGCCGTGCACCTTGTAGGTGATGTGGACGCCGTCCACGACGACGGTCGGAACACGCTCGGTCTCAGCCACGGCCGTACTTCTCCTCCGCCTGCCAGAAGAACAGGAATCCGCCGGCCCCGACGAGCACCGCCCAGCCGGTGGCGACCAGCCAGACGTGGGGCGGGAGTTGACCGGCGGTGAAACTGTCGATGAGTGCGAAGCGCATCAGGTCGATGTAGACGGCCGCCGGGTTGCATTCGAGGGCCAGCCGGACCAGCTCCGGCACGTTCTGGTTCTTGAAGACCGTGTCCAGGCTCCACATCACACCGGACGCGTACATCCAGGTGCGCAGCAGGAACGGCATCAACTGCGCGATGTCGGGCGTCGCCGCCGTCAGTCTCGCGAAGATCATCGCGAGTCCGGTGCCGAAGACGGTCTGGAGCGCGAGGGCGGGTACGGCCAGCAGCCAGGCGGGATTCGGGTACTGCCCGAAGACGGCCAGGATCACGGTCAGCGCGCCCAGGGAGAACAGCAGTTGTTGCAACTGCTGGAGGGCGAAGGCGAGCGGCAGCGAGGCGCGCGGGAAGTGCAGGGCGCGGACGAGGCCGATGTTGCCGGAGATCGCGCGGGTGCCCGCGGTGACGGTGCCGGCGGTGAAGGTCCAGATGAAGACGCCGGTGACCAGGAACGGTACGTAGTCCGGCACCCCGTGCTTGGTGTTGAGCAGGACACCGAAGATGAAGTAGTAGACGGTCGCGTTGAGCAGCGGCGTCATGATCTGCCAGAGCTGGCCGAGCTTCGCCTTGCTGTACTGCGAGGTCAGCCGGGCCGTGGCGAACGCGGTGACGAAGTGGCGGCGGGAGTGCAGCTCGCGCAGATACGTGGGGAGCGGGGGCCGGGCCCCGCTCTCGGTCAGACCGTGCCGGCCGGCGAGCGCGCGCAGGTCCAGGGCCTGCGGGGCCGGGGCCGGTGGGGCGGGGGCCCGGACACGGGTGGGGGATGCGGTCGGCTGGCTCACGAGGGTCGCTTTCGACGAGGGACATCGAGCGGAGGCGGCGGCGAACGATGGAACGGGGCCGTTTCGTCGTAACGCAGAGGTTAGAACGGAATCACGTCGCAACGCAACCGTTTCGTCGTGACGTGCGTGACGCTATGCTCGTCGCCATGCCCACGGATCCCCGCCTCTCACGCCGCGCCCCAGCGGGAGCCGCAGTGCTCCGTGAGGACGTGACCGACGCCATCCGCTCCGCCGTCTTCGAGGAGCTGGCCGCCGTCGGTTTCGCCCGGATGTCGATCGAGGGAATCGCCCGCCGGGCGGGCGTCGGCAAGACCGCCGTCTACCGGCGCTGGAAATCCAAACTGGCGCTGGTCCTCGACCTGGTCTCGGCCGTCGCGGCGCAGGGGCTGCCCGTACCGGAGACCGGTTCGCTGTACGGAGACGTACGCGCCCTGCTGGAAGTGGCGTCCCACGCCCTGCGGCACCCGCTGGCCTCGCGGGTCATCCCCGATCTGCTGGTGGAGGCCGCGCGGCACCCGGAGATCTCCGAGGCGATCAAGTCGGCGCTGCTGGACGGGCGCCAGGGCATCGCGGCGGTTGTCGTACGCGAGGCGGTCGCCCGTGGCGAGCTGCCCGAGGGCACGGACCCCGACCGGGCGCTGGATCTGATCGCGGGGCCGCTGTACTGGCGGCTGGTCGTCGTACGGGGGGATTTGCCTGCGGGGTATCTGGACGATCTTGCGGAGTCGGCGGTCGCTGCGATGAAGGGTGGGCGGGCGGGCTGAGTGGCCGGGTGCGCTGCCCTCAATCGCCGGGCGGGCTGAGTTGTGTCCTCAAGCGCCGGACGGGCTGAAGTTGCCCTCAATCGCCGGGCGGGCTTGAAACGCCGCCGGATGGGCTGGGGTGGGGTGTCCTCAAGCGCCGGGCGGGCTTGAATGCTCGCCGGTACGGAGGGGGCTCGTAGCCGCCGAACGGGTGACATGGGGGGTGTCTCCGTAGCCCTGGTGGGTGAACCTTCGTTGCCCGTTGGGGAGGGCCAGGGCAGGGCCCTCCGCGAAGACGAGTCGAAGGACGGGCCCCATGAGTGTCGCTTCCACACCGGATCCCGGGCGGCGCCCAGGAGGGCGTGGCCGGGGACGGGTCGTCATGCTCGTCGACAACGCCGTCAACGGCGACTCCCGCGTCCAGAAGGCCGCCCGTTCCATGGCCGACGCCGGCTGGGACGTCGTGCTGCTCGGTCAGTCCCCGGACCGTGACCGCCACCGCTGGACCATCGGCGGTGCCGAAGTCCGGCTGGTCCCCGTCGTGATGACCCTCGCCAAACGCCGAAGGGACTACCGCAGAGTCGTACTGCCCCGCCTCTTCGCCTACCGGCGCGGTGGCATCGCGCAGCACCGCAGACAGTGGGTCAAGGCGTGGCGCGCCGATCTGCTGGCGCGCAGGTCCGCCGAGGGCCGGCGGTTCCTGATCCGGCGTACGGCGGCGCGCATGCTGGCCCGCTGGGTCGGTTTCCGGCACCGCCAACTCGCCCTGGTGGAGGGCAGACGCAATCCCGACTCGGTGCCGGAGCGGCTCCGTACGGCCATGTGGCGCGCCCTGCTCGGCGACCGCTGCTGGCGCAGGCTCGAACCGTACCTGTGGGACTACGAGTTCGCCTTCGGCCCCGTGGTCGACGCGCTGGAGCCCGATCTCATCCACGCCAACGACTTCCGGATGATCGGCGTCGGCGCCCGCGCCGTCCACCGCGCGCGGGGCAGGGGCCGGAGCGTGAAGCTGGTCTGGGACGCGCACGAGTATCTGCCGGGCATCAAGCCCCGTGCCGGGTACCGCCGTTGGATGCCCGCGCATGTCGCGCACGAGCGGGAATACGGACGTTACGCGGACGCCGTCGTCACCGTCTCCCAGACGCTGGCCGAGCTGCTGCACAAGGAGCACCGGCTGCCCCGCCCGCCCGCCGTCGTGCTCAACGCCCCCGGCGGCGGCCCGCCCGCCGAGCACGCCGGTGAACCGGTCCCGGATCTGCGGAAGTTGTGCGGGATCGGCGCCGATACGCCCCTGCTCGTCTACAGCGGCGCCCTCGCCCCGCAACGCGGACTCACCACGCTCATCGAGGCGTTGCCCCAACTGCCCGGCGCGCACGCGGCGCTCGTCGTGCCCGCGCCCGACGGGTGGGTCGTACGCCGGGTGCTCGACCACGCGGCCGACCTCGGCGTCGCCGACCGCGTCCACCCGCTGCCGTACGTACCGCACTGGCAGATCGTGCCCTTCCTGGCCCCCGCCGACATCGGCGTCATCCCGATCCACCACTGGCCGAATCATGAACTCGCCCTGATCACCAAGTTCATGGAGTACGCGCACGCCAAGCTGCCTATCGTCGTCAGCGACGTGCGCACGATGGCGGCGCAGGTGCGGGAGACCGGGCAGGGTGAGGTGTTCCGTGCCGAGGACACGGCGGACTTCGTACGGGCCGTGCGCGCCGTGCTCGACGATCCGGCCGCCTACCGCCAGGCGTACGAACGCCCCGGCCTGCTGGCGGAGTGGACCTGGGAGGCGCAGGCCGACATCCTCGACGGCGTCTACGGGAGCCTGTTGGCCGCCCCGGCGGAGGCGACCGCCGTCGCGGCGATCCCACAGCCGGAGGAGACGGAGCCCGGCGATCCGGCGGGGGCCACCGCGACCTGACCGCGACGCGTGACTACGCGACCACGTGACCGTGACTACGCGACCACGTGACCATACGGCCGTACGGGCGTTGATGTCCTCGAACGTCGGGGGAGCGCCGCACCCAACGAGCCGGATTGGAACGTGAGTCACCGTGCACAGGTCCGCGTACGAACAGATGGAACTCTGCGTCAAGGAGTACATGCCCGCGTCCGGCCGCCAACGGGTGGTCGACCTGGGCTCACGCGTCTCGCCCAAGCAGTCCCTCACCCACCGCGCTCTGCTCGACGGGCGCGATGTCGACTACATCGGCGTCGATGTCCTCGACGGTCCCAACGTCGACATCGTGATGCGCAGGCCGTACCGCATTCCGGTGCGGTCCCGGAGCGCCGACTTCGTGATCTCGGGCCAGGCGTTCGAGCACATCCCGTTCTTCTGGGCGTCGATGATGGAGATCGCCCGCGTGCTGCGGCCCGGCGGTCTGGCGTTCGTCACCGCGCCCTCGCGCGGCCATGTGCACGACGCGCAGGACTGCTGGCGGTACTACCCCGACGGATTCAGGGCCATGGCCGCGTTCACCGGGCTCGAACTGGCCGAGGCGTACACGGACTTCCCGCCGATCAAGGGCATCCGGTTCGACTACGCCGCCATCGACGGCAAGCGCGCCTACTGGGGCGATTCGGTGGGCGTGTTCCGCAGGCCGCGTCGGCCGAGGAGGCGGCTGTGGGAGTACGCGGTACGGGAACTGACGGTCCGCTACGCCAACCGCGTCGGCGGCGTCGACGGCATCCCGCTGCCCGAGCCGGTCGCGGGGCGCGACGTGTGCGGGCGGGGGGCGCGGGCCGTACCCGCCGTACCCGCTCCGGCCTCGGAGGCACAGCCCGGAGCCGTACGGCCCGTAGCGGCCGAGATGCACACGAAAGAGGCATAAATGCAGGTGAGTTGACGAAAGATGACATCGGCTGAGTTCTCCGCGTACCGTCCGTCCGCATGGCATGGCGAAGCGCAGTGAACGGCGCACTCGAAAAGCTCACCGGATATCAGCTCAGGCGGATCCCGGTCCCCGCCCCGCGCTCGTCGGCGGCAGCGTCGACATCGTCGGCAGCGTCGACGCAGGCAGCGGCACAGGCGAAGGCGCCCCTGCAAGCGCCGGTGCCCCCCGCCGTACCAGCCCCAGCGCCCAAGCCGAAAGCGAAGCCGAAGCCGGCGGCACTCCCCGCCGACTACGACGACGAGGCGAAGGCGATCATCCGAGCGGTCAAGCCGTTCACGATGACCTCCCCGGAGCGGCTGAACGCCTTCATCCTCGCCACCCGCCATGTCGTACGCCACAACATCCCCGGTGACATCGTGGAGTGCGGAGTCTGGCGCGGCGGCTCGATGCAGGCCTGTGCCAAGACGCTGCTCGCGCTCGGCGAGACCGACCGCGGACTGCATCTCTTCGACACCTTCGAGGGCATGCCGCCGCCCACCGCCGAGGACCTGCGGCGCGACGGCAAGTCCGCCGAGGACCTGCTCGCGGCACAGGGCAAGGACCGGCCGATCTGGGCCGTCGCCTCGCTCGAGGACGTACAGGCGGGCTTCGAGAGCGTGCCGTACCCCGGCGAGCGGGTGCACTACGTGCAGGGCATGGTCGAGGACACCGTGCCGCAGCAGGCGCCCGAGCAGATCTCCATCCTGCGCCTGGACACCGACTGGTACGCCTCCACCAAGCATGAACTGGAGTTTCTCTACCCCCGGTTGGTGAGCGGCGGTGTGCTGCTCATCGACGACTACGGCTACTGGCAGGGCTCGCGCCAGGCCGTGGACGAGTTCCTGGAGAAGACGGGCGAACGGCTGCTCTTGCTGCGCATGGACGAGGGCCGGATCGCGGTCAAGCCCTGAGTCCTCCACCGCAGTTGTGAAGTGTTCTGAAGTTCGGAAGTCCGAAAGGACCGTGCACCGCGCATGACCCCCCGCCTCACCGTCGTCGTGCCCATCTACAACGTGGAGGACTATCTCGGCGACTGCCTACGCTCACTGGCCGGACAGACCATGGCCGACTCCGAGATCGTCATGGTGAACGACGGTTCCACGGACGGGAGCGCACGGATCGCGAGACGGTTCGCCGAGCGGGACGAACGCTTCCGGCTGGTCGAGCAGGAGAACGCCGGGCTCGGCGCGGCGCGCAACACCGGAGTCCGGTACGCCCGGGGGGAGTTCATCACCTTCGTCGACAGCGACGACGTCGTGCCGGACGACGCGTACGAGCGGATGCTCGCGGCGCTCGACGCCTCGGGCTCCGACTTCGCGACCGGCAATGTGCTCAGGCTCGGTCCCGGCGGCGTGCTGACGCAGGCGCCGATGTTCCGCAAGCCGATGGCGACGGAGCGCTCCGGGACCCGGCTCACCCGTGACTGGGTGCTGCTCGGGGACCGTATCGCCTGCAACAAGGTCTTCCGGAAGTCGTTCTGGGACCGGCACTCCTTCGCCTTTCCCTCCGGGGTGCTGTACGAGGACATCGCGGTGGTGCTGCCCGCGTACTTCCTCGCTGACGGCGTGGACGTGCTGTCGGGGCCCGTCTACCACTGGCGGACCAGGGACGGCTCGATCACCGCGAAGCGCGCCGTGCCGAAGGGGATCCGGGACCGGGTCACCGCCGTGTCGGCGGTCGCTGACTTCCTTGCGGAACAGAAGAGTTCGGGCGTCGGCGACACCAACTGGGGTGACGCGCTGGGCCGTTACCACCAGCACGTACTCTCCGGCGATCTGTGGCTGTTCATCGAGGCGCTGCCCGACGGCGACGCCGACTTCCACGCCGCCTTCCTCGACCACACCAACACCTTCGCGGCCACCGTCCACCAGAGCGTCTTCGACGCCCTGCCGCTGCATCTGCGCGTGAAATGGCATCTGATCCGCGAGCGCCGGATGCCCGAACTCCTCGCGCTGCTCGCGCACGAGAAGGCCGACCCCGGGGCCTTCGGTATCCGTGGACTGCGCAGGTCCCGCGCCGAGTATCCGGTGCTCACCGGCGGTCTGCCCCGGGCCGTCGCCACCCTCAAGCCCAAGGAACTGCCGGTGACCTCGCATCTCACCGAGGTGGTGTGGCGTGAGGGGCGACTGCACCTCAAGGGCTACGCGTACGTACGCAACGTGCCCGCCGACGCGCGCCGCAAGTCCGTGAAGGCGGCCTGGCTGCGGAGCGGGAGGCGGCGCGTGCTGCCGCTGCGGACGCGGACCGTACGGATGCCGGCGGCGACGTACGAGTCGAAGCAGGGCCTGCATCTGTACGACTGGGCCGGCTTCGAGACCGTGGTCGATCCGCGCCGCCTCGCCAGGACGCGGGGCTCCGGCGCCGGACGCACCGTCTGGAAGCTGGAGATGGGGGTGTTCGGAGCGGGCCGGCTGCGCCGGGGGCCGCTGCGGCTGACGGGCGCGGGCGCGGGCGCGGGTGCGGGTGCGGGTGCGGGCGCGGCGCCCGCCGTACCGGCCGTGCACTACGTGGACGACACCACGCGCGTCGTGCCCACGCTCTCCGGCAACAAGCTCGAACTGCGCGTCGAGCCTGTACGCGCGCTGCTCACCGGCCATGAGGAGACCGGCGACGACTCCGTACGCATCGAGGGTCTGCTGCACGCCACGAGCGGCCCGCCGCCGAGCGCGCTGGCCGTCCAGAACTGGTACACCAAGGACGTCCACGAGGTTCCGCTGCGGATCGTGGACGGCGCCACCTTCACCGCCGACGTCCCGCTGACCGTCTTCGGCGAACCCGATACCCGCCCGCGCGCCACCGTGCCCTGGGGCGTGCATCTCGTACGGGCCGACGGCAGCCGCTTCGCCGTGGCCGCCCGTGGCACGATCCGGCCCGGACACTACGCGCTGGGCGACGGACGCGAGGTGTACGTCACCGCCAACGCGGCCGGCGATCTCGTCCTCAGCGACCAGACCGAGCAGCCGGTGGTCGACACCCTCGACTGGACGGCGGACGGCGAGCTGGTCCTCGAGGGCAGTCAACCGCCCCTGACGGGCGCCGAGTTGGTGCTCCGGCACAGCGGCCACCACGAGGAGAACATCTTCCCGCTCGACACCCTCCCGGAGGGCCGGTTCCGTACGTCGCTGCTGCCCACCGCCGTCGCGGGGCTGCACGGTGTGCGCCAACTGGCGGAGGGCCGCTGGCTGTTGTACGTGCGCGAGCCGGGGGAGAGCGACCCCGAGCGTTACGCCCCCGTACGCCTCCAGCCCTCGCGGCACCACACACTGCCGCTCGTACGGACCCTGGACAGCCGCGAGTTCACCCTGGACCGGCACCACCAGGACATGCTCCAACTGCACTCCGGCTCCGTCCTGCCGGAGCAGGACCGCGGCGCCTACCGGCAACAGCGGCTGCGCCGCGTGTACGCGAGCGCCCGCGCCGCCGGGCCGCTGCGCGACGCCGTGCTCTACAACAGCTTCGACGGCCGCCAGTACTCCGACTCGCCGCGCGCCGTCCACGACGAACTGGTGCGCAGACAGGCCCCGGTGGAGCACCTGTGGGTCGTACGCGACCGGCAGGTGACCCTTCCGCGCGGCGTCCGCGCCGTCGAACTGCACAGCTCCGACTGGCACGAGGCGCTGGCCCGCAGCCGATGCGTCGTCAGCAACACACATCTGCCCGAGTGGTTCGAGCGGGCGGACGGCCAGTTCGTCGTCCAGACCTGGCACGGCACCCCGCTCAAGCGCATCGGCCGCGATCTGTCGGGCAGCGCGCACGCCGACGAGGCGTACATCGCGACCCTGCCGCGCCGGGCCGCCCAGTGGAGCGTGCTCGTCTCGCCCAACAGCTTCTCCACACCGATCATGCGCCGCGCCTTTGGCTACGAGGGCACGGTCCTGGAGTCCGGCTATCCGCGCAACGACCTGCTGCACGCCCCCGACCGGGGGAAGGTCGCCGACGCCCTGCGCGAGACGCTGGAGATTCCCGAGGACAAGCGCGTGATCCTCTACGCGCCGACCTGGCGCGAGGACCAGCCCAAGAAGGGCGGGCGGTACGGGCTCGACCTCCAACTCGACCTGGCGCGGGCCGCCGAGGAGTTGGCGGACGACCACGTCCTGCTCGTACGCCGCCACTATCTGGTCGGCGGCACGGTCCCGGGCGCCGGGCGCGGCGCGGCCGGATTCGTACGGGACGTGTCCCGTCACCCGGACGTCGCCGAGCTGATGCTGATCAGCGACGCGCTGGTCACCGACTACTCGTCGCTGATGTTCGACTTCGCGCAGACGGGGCGGCCGATGTACTTCCACGCGTACGACCTGGAGCACTACCGGGACACGCTGCGCGGCTTCTACTTCGACTTCGAGTCCGTGGCACCCGGGCCTGTCGTGACCGACACCGCCGCGCTCGTGGCGGCTCTGCGGGCCCCTGGGACTCGGGTGCCCGGCGCCGCGTACGACCGATTCCGGGAGACGTTCTGCGATCTGGACGACGGCACCGCCGCCGCCCGTGTCGCGGACCTGATGCCCGTGGGGGGCGGCGCATGAGCGCGGTCGAGATGAGCTGTGTCGTCACCGCGGGGGTGGATGCCCAGGCGCTGCGCAGGTCGGTGGAGTCCGTCGTCGCGCAGACCATGCGTGCCACCGAAGCGGTGGTGGTGCTGGGTCTGACGGCCGTGGGGCTGGACGTTGGACCGGGCGACGCCGAGTCGGCCGCCGATGACGTACGCGCCGTGGCCGACGAACTCGCCGCGCTCGACCCGGCGCGCGTCAGGATCGTCACCTCGGGCGCCGAGGCCCCGACCACCGCCGCGCTGCGCAACCACGGGCTCGACCAGGCGCGCGGCCGGTACGTCATGGTGCTCGGCGAGGGCGAACGGCTCCAGCGGGACGCCTGCCGCAATCTGTGGGAGGCGGCCGAGCGCTCCGGCGCCGAACTCGTCGCCGGCCGGTGGACCCGGCGCGCCGGCCGCCGCGCGAAGGAGCAGACCCCGGCCCGGCTCGTGGAGAGCGAGCTGTACGCGCGCTCCCGCACCCTCGAAGAGTTGGCGGACGCCCCCGAACTCCTCACCGCCGATGCCCTGTTGACCGGATTCTGTGTGCGCACCGCCCCCCTGGAGCGGACAGGGCCGCGCTACGCCGAGGACCTGGACCAGAGCGAGATCCTGTTCGGCGCCGAAGTGGCCACCGCCGCACGGCGGATCGCGCTCGTTCCCAACCTGATCGTCAGCGGCCGGGCGCCCGACGACCCGGCCGCCACACTGGAGGGACAGCTCGCCGCGCACGTACGGGTCGCCGAACTGCTCACACTCCAGGGCCGTACGGCGCTGTGCGAGGCGCGGGACCGTGTCTTCCTCGCCGATCAACTCGTGCCGCTCGCACGGCAGTTCCCCAAGCTGGACGCGGACGCCCGGACCCGCGCCGCCGCCCTTGTCGCCGCACTGCCCGCCGCCCGGACCTCCCCGGACCTACGGCTGAACCTGCCGCCCGTGGAACGGGTCTGCCTCCAACTCCTCGCCGACGGCGACGCGGACGGCGTACTGGCCGCCGGCTACGCACTCGGCAGGCCGGGCGCCGTCGCCTCCGCGCTGAGCGAGCGCGACGGCCGGGTGTACTGGCACGCCGCACCGCCCAACACACCGCCCGACGATCCCGGGGCGCGGGCGGCGCTCGACGTCACGGAGCTGGGCCACCAGTACCGGCCGCTCGCCGACACCCCGTTGCTGAACCACCTCACCCACTGCGGTCAGGAGGGCGACCGCCTCGTCCTCGAAGGACGGCTGCCCGCACCGCTCCAACTCCTGCCCGCCGACGACCCGTTGACGGCCACCCTGGAGTTCGTGGCACGCGGCAGCGACGGGCGGCTCGTCTTCCGTACCCCCGTGGACGAGGTCTGGCGCGGGGCCGACACCGACACCGACACCGACACTGACGCCGTCCGCTGGCGCGCCTGCGTCGACATCGGCGCGCTGCTGCGCGTCGGCGGCGCGCGCGACCGGGTGTGCGACCCCCGTTTCGCCCTGCACACCCCCAACGGCACCACCACCGGCCCGCTGTTCCTGGAGCGGGACCGCGCCGAGGCGGCGGGCCACTTCCCCGCGCGCCCGCGCCGGGGACGGCTGTTCGGCGACACATGGAAGCCGTACGTCACGGTGAAACACCACCTCGCGCTGCAACTTCAGGCGCGCCGCCGCCCCGGACGCCTCGCCGCCTCAGCCGTCCACTACCTCACCCACTTCCGCCCGGCCCGCAAGGCGAAGCGGCTGGCCAAGGCGGTACGCCGGCGCTTCGACCGGCTCTCCGCGCGCTCGGTCAAGACGCGCGTCTACAACCGGCTGCTGATCCAACTCCCCGTCCGCAAGGGCTCGGTGGTCTTCGAGAGTCATATGGGCAAGTGTTACGGCGACAGCCCGCGCGCCATCCACGAGGAGCTGCGCGCGCAGGGACGGCGCGGTGTGCGCCACACCTGGTCGTACGCGTCGTCCGCCGACGGGTTCCCGAGTGACGCGCGGCTGGTCCGGCGGCTGTCCTGGCGCTATCTGTGGGCCCTGGCCCGCGCCCAGTACTGGGTCGACAACCAGGGCTTCCCGCTGGACCTGAGGAAGCCGCCCGCCACCACGTATCTCCAGACCTGGCACGGCTCGGCGTACAAGCGCATGGGCTTCGCCGAGAGCCGGATCAAGGCGCAGAACGCGCCCGAGAGAGAGAAGCTGAGCGCCGCGCTGAGCCGGTTCGACCACTTCCTCGTACGGTCCGAGCACGACGTAACCACCCTGGCGCGCGACTACCGACTGCCCGCCGAATCCCTCGTGCGGTGCGGCTATCCGCGCAACGACCGCCTCGTGCGGGCCCGCGCCACCGACGAGAGCCGGGGGCGCTTCCCGCGCCCCGCGCTCGCGGCCGAACTCGGGATCCCCGACCACCGGCAGGTGGTGCTCTACGCGCCGACCTTCCGGGGGATGCCGAAGAAAGGCCGGACGACGCGACTGCCGCTGGACGTAAGGCAGTTCGCGCAGCGGTTCGGCGACGAGTACGTCCTGCTCGTACGGGCCCACTATCTGGAGTCCGCCGTCCTGCCCGTCTGCCCGCCCGGCACCGTGATCGACGTGTCAGGTCACCACGAAGTCGGCGAACTGCTCTGTCTGGCCGACGTGTTGATCACGGACTACTCGTCGATCATGTTCGACTACGCCCTGCTGGACCGGCCGATGGTCTTCTTCGCGCCGGACCTGGACGCGTACGTGGCCTCGCGCGGCAGCTACTTCGACCTGCGGGCGCAGGCCCCCGGGCCGGTGGTCGAGACCGAGGACGAACTCCTGCGGGTGATGGGTGAGTTGAAGAAGACCGACGCCGCGCACCGGACGGACCGGGCCCGCTTCGCCGAGAAGTTCGGCGGCTACGAGAGCGGCCAGGCCGCGCGTACCGCCGTGGACGTGCTCTTCGCAGGAAGGCCCCGCAGGTGACCACTTCGACTGTGCCCCGCGAGCTGATCCTCCTCGCCAACGCCACGGACGTCCTGGGCGGTGTCACCGCCTGGACCCACCAGATGGCCCGCCTCTTCGGCGCGCACGGTCACCGCGTCCAGGTTGTCGGCATCCACGAGGCGGAGCTGAAGCTCACCCTCCCCGAGCCGCCGGCATACCCGGTGACGGCGCTCTACCCCGCCCACCCGCCCACCCCTTGGCGCCCGCGCTCGCCGCTCGCCTTCTTCGACCTCGCCGCGCGCCGCCGCGAGGCGGCCAGGGTCGCGGACAAACGACGGGCCGTCGCCCGCCTCTCGGAGATCTTCCGGGCGGCCGGGCCCGGCGCGCTGGTGATCGTCACCCAGGTCTGGCCGATGGAGTGGGTCCTGGAGGCCGACACCACGGGGGTGCGGCTGATCGGGATGAGCCACGAGTCGTACGAGTACAGCAAGCGCTGCCACCGCTTCCGCTGGATCAAGACCAACTATCCGCACGTCGACCGCTGGCTCACCCTCACCCAGGAGGACGCGGACGCCTGGATCGCCGAGGGCTTCGACAACGTCGGCGCCATGCCCAACGCGCTCGGCGCACTGCCCGAACTGCCCTCCCCGCGCACGGAGAAGACGGTCGCCAGCATCGGCAGACTGGACGACCAGAAGGGCATCGACCTGCTCCTGGAGACCTGGACGGCGGTGACGGGGGAGCGCCCCGACTGGAAGCTGCGGATCTACGGCGCCGGCCAGGACGAGCGCGCCCTGAAGAAGCGCTGCACCGCGCTCGGTCTGGACGGCACGGTCGACTGGATGGGCCGTACGGACGACGTGGCGGGCGCGCTGGCCGAGTGCTCGGTCTTCGTCCAGTCCTCGCGCGGCGAGGGCTTCCCGCTGGCGCTCATGGAGGCGATGGCCAGCGCCGTACCGTGCGCGGCGTTCGACTGCGCGCCGGGCGTCCGGGAGATCGTCACGGACGGCGAGGACGGCCTCCTGGCACCGCCGGGCGACACGGACGCCTTGGCCGACCGCCTGCTACGGCTGACGGGGAACCCCCGGCTGCGGGACACCCTGGGGGAGCGGGCCCGGGTGAACGTCCAGCGATACTCGCAGGACGAGATCCTGCGGCGCTGGCACGAGTTGTTCGCGCTGCTGGACCGTTAGCGTCCTGGGTGGGCGGCTTGATCTATGCCATTCGCCAGCCGTTGAGGGAGACTTGAGGCCCGTCGTTCAGGTAGTGGTGGAGGGCGTTGGCGGTGGTGTCCACGAAAGCGTCCGGGATGGCGTCGGCGTCGATCCAGCGGACTTGGGAGTGCTTGCGGGGTTCGCGGTTCTCCGGTTCGCCGGTCCACTCATGGGTGGCGAACACGACGGTGAGGAATCCGTTGGGTGCTTCGACGCCCCAGGCGCCGTGGATGATGTGGGCGACTTGGAGGGAGTCCGGCTTCACGGTGAGGCCAGTTTCCTCGTACAGCTCACGGACCGCCGTCTCCGTGATGGGTTCGCCCGGTTCGCTCTTGCCGACCGGTAGGTCCCACATGCCCTGGGCGAACTTGGCGTTCTCGCTGCGCTGGAGAAGCACGAGTCGGTTGGTGGCCTTGTCGTGGACGATGACGGCCGCGACCAGCAGGGTCATCGATTCAAGCGCCGGCTTGAGGGCTTGGGAGCGGTCGTCGGTCTGCTGAGCCACAGGGTTCCCTTCGTCGGGCTGGTTGTTGGGCATGTTAGGCGAGGGCTTCACGGGCGCGGCGGGCGAGATCGGCCGCGCCAGGAACGTGGCGGCGTTGGTAGACCGCGAGTGTGGAGCGGATCGAGGTGATCGCCTTACGGGTTCGGTCCGAGGTCATGCCCTCCATGAGGACCAGTGCCCGGGTCCAGGCGGCCACAGCTTCATCCGCACGAGCCTGGGCGGCGAGGCTGTCGCCGAGGTCGGCGTGGGTGAGGGCGTGGACGCGCTTGTACTTCTCCGGGTCCCATCGAGTCAGGGCGTCACGGTGCTGCTGTTCGGTGCCGATGTGGTCAGCGAGGTCGGTCAGCGTGCGAGCGGTGTGACTGGCCACGGTGCCGGCGGCGGGGCCGCTGACGCGGGAGAAGCTGGGCTGCGAGACGTCGTCGCGCAGAAGCGCGTCTTCGGCGGCGAGAAGGGCGCGCACGGCCGACGAGTTCTCGCCGACTGCCGCGTACGCGCGAGCGTGAGTGATGTGCAGAAGGGCTTCGGTCTGGCCGTCCACGTGGCCGAGGCCACGGGCGAGGGCACCTTCGACAAGGTCGACGCAGTGGTGCGGTTGTTTGAGGCTGAGGGCCTGATGGGCGAGGGCGCGCATCATCCACGCGGCGTGGCCGTACGGGTCGGCTTCGCAGGCGAGTTGGTAGCCGACCTGGTAGTAGCGCTGAGCGGCGCCTTCATTGCCGAGGTCGTGGTGCTTCCACCCGGCGAGGTAGGAAAGTTCGGCTACGGCGCCGAAGGCTGACCGGCGTAGGACTTCCGAAGCGAAGCGACCTCGCAGCATGGGTGCTGCCGTATCAGCGAGGTAGGCCGAGACGGTGGTCAAACCGTGGCCCCCGCCCAGGCGTTCGTCCGCGGCACTGAAGGCGGCCGTGATCTGCCGTACGACGTCGATGTCGTCGCTGCCGACGACGGAACGGCCCGTGCGGGCGCGGAGCATCCGGGAGGTGGCTTCCTGGTCGTGGATGAGCGGCATGGCGACGCCGGCCGTGGTGAAGGCGGCGATGGCGAGGAAGCGGCGCCGTTCGACATCCGCGCGGCCGAGGTCGGTGACTGTGGTGACCGGGTCGCCGTTGTCCAGGGGCTCTGCACCCGAGCTTTGCAGGCCGATCTCCGTCTGCGTGACGACACGACCCAACCGGCGGGACAGGGCTTCGGCCACATACTGCCCCGCCCTGCCGGACGGCGACCGAGCGCCACCCACCCAGTGGGAGATGGCCGACTTGTTGGTCTGGAGGAGTTCGCCGTTCTCGGCGGCGATCCGGCGTACGTCCTTGGCGAGCGCTTCGTACGTGCAATCGGCAGCGTTGATCGTGTCGCGCAGGCGGGAGTTGGGGTTGATCGTCGCCGACACGGTCTCCTCCGCTCCAAGTTGTAAACCGCGTATACCGCTTGGCCTCGGTCACACCGTACCCACTGAGCGTGACGAGCGGTTCACTTATCGCAAGCCCGCCCCCGCCCCACCCACAGGCCGGGCGGCCCCAAGTTCCGTACGCCCTACCGGGTTCGGGCATTCCTATGCCCTGGCTCCGGACGATCAGAGACGGAGAAACGGTGACATCCATCGACACCGCGACCAACACCGCGACCATCACAGTCGAGCTGCCCGACGCCTTCGACCCGCGCTGGAGCCGCCTGCCCGGCATCCAGGTTGACGGCCCACGCATCACCATCGACCCGGCCGAGTACTTCTTCCGCTTCGAGTCCCACACTTGGCTGGTCGCCGACTGGGAGCTCGTGAAGGCTCAGCTCCTCCACGTGGACGAGACGACCGGGAGCGCGGTCGAGCAGCTTGCGCTCGACTTCATCAAGAGCCACGGCGAGTCCACGTCGGATACCGCCCGTGTGCTGAGGACCGCGTACGGGGTGTACTCGTACCTCTTCCGGGAGGAGTACCTGGCCGGCCTCGGCCTGCCGCAGATCACCGCCGCTCACCTGCGCATGCTGCGCGAGGCGGCCACGTTGATGGCGCTCAACAAGGTCGAGCTGGACGGGCACATCTCCAACGTCGGTCCGTGCTGGTTCTTCCCCGCCGCCACCTCCGTCGTCTTCGACCTGGACGACGAGACGGGTGGAATGCTCGACGAGGTCTACCACGGAGGCTGGTTCAACGAGCACCGCCGGATCGAGTCGATCAAGGCCCACGCCGCCCTCGGCGGCCGGCTCGTGCACGGCTGCCAGTCCGTGCCGGACCAGACCGGCGGTGTCGTCGCGCCCTACGGTGCCTCGATGGCCAACTTCCGTGACGACCTTGCCGAGTTCAAGGCGGGCTGGATCAAGCGGGTCTACGCCCACCGCGTGACCGCAGTCGAGTAGTCCCAACCCCCGTACGGCTCCGGGGCGGGCCGGCCCGGAGCGCCCGCTCGCCCCGGAGCCCCAGCCCTGGAGAACCCCCATGGACCAGAGCCTGACCGCCGCCCTGCTCGACGACCTGTGCACCCTCGTCGGCAAGCCCACACCCCAACGTACGGAGATCCGCGTCTGGAGCATGTCCGGCGTCGAACGCGTCACCTTCCCCGATGGCACCACCGCCGTCTTCAAGTACGCCAAGGAACCCTTCGACCGTGAGGCCCAAGCCCTGCGCATGGCACTCCGGCGCGGGCTGCCTGTCCCCGAGCTGCATGCCACCGCCATGCGGGACAAGTGGCTCGGGATGCTCATGGACGACCTCGGCACCCCGGTCCGGGATGCCGACGACCTCGACGGCGTCGCCGCCGCCGTGATGCTGCACGCCGCCCGCCCGGCGGGCGGCCTGCCCCTGCTCGACGGGGCGGGCCTCGCGGCCCTGCCCGGTCGGGCACTCGATCACCTACGGCGACTGCGGAGTGCCGACCGGTGGACGGACTGCGACGACATCGAGACCGCTCTGGCGAAGGTCTCCGCATCGGCCGGGGCCCGCGTCCGCGGAGCGACGCTCGACCCGTTCGGCTGGGTCCACTCCGAGTTCCACCCCACGAGCGTCCACATCGGGGAGAACGGCCGGCATCTCCTCGACTTCGCCCGCGCTTTTACGGGTCCCGGCCTGATCGACCTCGCCTCCTACCACGGCACCACCGACGCGCCGAGTCCCATGCGACTGCGGGTGTTCCTGGAGCAGTACGTCACCGCAGGCGGCCATGAAGACGCCCTCGCCCCCCGGGGCGGCCTGGCCGCCGAGGCATGGGCCCTGGGCTGGCACCGCATGTGGGCCGTGGAGTGGTTCATGGAGCAGGCCATCCGCTGGATCAACGCCCCGGCCAAGGACCCCGCGTACATCCCCGTCGTCCGCCGCCACCTGAACGACGTGGTCCAACTCCTGGAGGTCTAGATGCTCGCCCAGGTCTCCCCCTGGTACGCCCACGCGGCCCAGCGCCTGGCCGCCGCCCCCGCCCACGCGCTCACCGCACCCGCGCGCATGGAATGGAGCACCTGTCCGGGCCTCGGTCCGGGCGCCGAGATTCTCGGCCGCGACCTGCGAGGCAAGCACATCCTGGAGCTGGGTTGCGGCCCCGGCCACAACGTCGCCCACCTCGCGAAACACCGACAAGCCCACGTCACCGGCGTGGACTTGATCGGACTCCAGGTGCGCCGTGCCCGCTCCCACTACGGCCACATCGCCGGTGCCACGTTCGCCGCGGGCCACGCACTGCACCATCTTCAGGCCACCGGCCGGACCTTCGACGCGATCTACTCCGTGTTCGGCGCCGTCGGCCTGGTCGCCCCCGCACTCCTGCTCGCCGCCATTTCCCGGCGCCTCCAGCCGGGCGGCGTCCTGGCCTTCTCAGTACCGCACCCGGCACGGGCCGGAAGACATCCATCCACGGACGGCCGTCCGCGCGAGGACTACGTCACCATGCCCGACCGCACCCGACTTCCCGTCGCCCGATGGGAGTTCGACACCCGCACATGGGCCGCCCACCTCTCCCGGACCGGCCTGCGCATCACCTCCGCACAGGAGTTGCGACACCCGCACCGCGCCCCGTGGCCCACCACCCTCCTGATCACCGCCCGCAAACGCTGACCAACGGAGGCACCGATGCACCTGCCCTACCTCCTCCTGGACATCGACGGCGTGCTCATACCGTTCCCGGCAGCCGACGGCACCACCCCACCCACCCATGTCCACCACACCGTCCTGCCCACCGGCCGGCCGCCCGACAAACCCGTCGACGTCTGGCTCGACCCGAACCACGGCGATGTCCTCACCGCCCTCCTGGCCAGCGGCCTCATCACCCCCGTGTGGTGCACGAGCTGGCGCGAGGACGCCACCACCATCATCGGTGCCCTGCTCGGTCTTCCCCGCTTCCCCCACCTCGACCTGCCCCGCGCCCGGATCACCACCAGCCACCCCGACGGCTACCTCTGGAAACGCGACTACGTAGACCGCTGGCTCGGCTCGGCCCCCGCAGTCTGGATCGATGACGACTTCACCACTCTCGACCACACCTGGGCCGCCGAGCGTACCGCTCACGGCGCGCCCACCATGCTCGTCCAGCCCGACCCGTACCACGGCCTTCAGTTGAGCCATCTCACGGAAGTACGTGAGTGGTTGGGCAGCCAGAGCGCGGCAGCCTGACCGGCCGGGTCGTCGGTGACGTGTACCAGGTTGCTGAAGGACTCGACCTTGAGACCGACGTTGAGCGCGTGGTCGATCATGTCCCGGGCATCGGTCCGCACCTGAAGAATCACGATGCGCAAGCCCTGTACGAGCGCGCACGAACCGTCGTCCGTCCCGAGCTGGTGCCCGCTTGACGAAAGCCCCCACCGGCAGCGCTCAGTCCAGGATTCCGCAGAAGCCCCCGGTATCTGATCCGGTCAGATGCCGAGGGCTTCGTCCGTTGGGCGGTCGGCCGGTCGGCGGAGTGCCGCTCAGAAGACCGGCCGCGGAATTCAGGCAGAGAGAGACACCTCGGTGCCCGGTGCGGCCCCCGGGTAGGCGTCGGCCACCAGGTTGAGCTGGCGCTGCATGTACCAGATGTTCAGGCCGAAGACCAACACCAGCCACGTGCTCGCGGCAGGGCTGCACGTCACCGGCAGGCCGGCCGCGCGCTGGGCGTTCGCTATGGCCTTTCCGGTGTTGTTGAAGGAGATCAGCGCCGCGACCACGGTCCAGCCCAGGAAGAGCAGGACCAGCATGCTGCCCGCCGGGTTGAGGGTCTGGCGGCGGTCGAACTCCTGGAGCTCCTTGTGGATCTTGAAGTACCAGACCAACTGGTAGATCCCGAGGGTGACGAGCGGCAGGCCAAGCCACACCGCGACGGGTCCGCGGCGCTTCATGGCCAGTCCGGACAACCGGATCGCGCCGGGTACGCCGGCGGCGCTGGGTGCGACGGCGCCTCCGGCCGAGGTCGGGACGCTCTGGCTGGACGCGGTACTGGGCTGGAAATCGGCCATGTGAGGTGCTCCATTTGCTGGTTGTTGTCTCAGCCGGAGCAGCATGACAGTAAGTGAAGACGTCGTGAAGGTAATTGGAGCTCGGGTGGAGATTCCGTCACGTTACTGTGATGAGGAATGGGCCGGTCCGCCGGATCAGCGCCGTACCTCCGACATGTTCCGCCCCTGCCGTTGCTGCGGCAGCGACAGCGGCGACGGTGCCGGGGTGCGGGACTCCAGGGGGACCGGGGTCGGGAGGCCCGTCGTTTCGCCCAGGAAGACGCGGCGGACCACCCGTTCCGCCGCGAGCCCGTCGTCGTACGGGCAGAAGCGGGCCCGGAACGCCGCGCGCAGTTGGGCCGAGCGGGAGCCGCGCCAGTGGTCCGTGGTGAAGATGTCGATCAGGTCGTCCTCGTCGCGCGCCACCGCGCCCGGTGGGAAGGCGCGGACGTCGAAGTAGGTGCCGCGGGCCGCCTCGTACGCCTCCCAGTCGTCGATGTGAATCACGACGGGGCGGTCCAGATTCACGTAGTCGAACATCAGCGACGAGTAGTCCGTGATGAGCGCGTCGGCGGCCAGGCACAGCGACTCGACCCGGTGGTGGCCCGAGACGTCGATGATGCGCGGGTGCGGGGTGTGCGGCAGGGGTGCCTCGTACGTGTGGTGGGCGCGGGTCAGCACCACGAAGCGCGGGCCCAGGGCCTGGACGAGGCGTTCCAGGTCCAGCGGGACGTACGGGGTGCGCCGGTAGTCGCGCTGTGTGGGCGCGTACAGCACGGCCGTGAAGCCCTCGGGGATGTCCAGGGACTCCCGCAGCCGGGCGACATCGGCCGAAGTGGCGTGCTGGAACACGTCGTTGCGGGGATAGCCGTACTCGAGCGCCGTGTGGCCGGCCGGATACGCCTTCGCCCACACCAGGGTGGAGTGACGGTTCGCCGAGAGGGAGAAGTCCCACTGGTCGACGCCCGCGAGGAGGTGGTCGAACTCGGTACGGCGGGCCGCCGCCGGGTGGTCCTGGAGGTCGAGGCCCATCGATTTGAGCGGGGTGCCGTGGTGCGTCTGGAGGAGGATCTGTTGCGGGCGTTTGATCAGGCGCCGGTCGAAGTTGACGTTGTTGACGAGGTACTTGTCGCGCGCGAGCGCCGTCCAGTAGCCGAAGCTGCCGGGGCGCAGTTTGCGGGTGCCGGTGGGCACGGTGTGGTGGTACTCGGCGCGGCCGATCCACGACGTGCCGATGTGCGGGGCGAGTTCGCGGACCTTCTCCTCGATGGCCGCCGGGTTGCAGGCGTAACCCCGGCCGTCGTACGCCGCGAAGACCGCCCGGTTCTCCCGTACGGGCAGGCACCGTTGGATCCGGTAGTGCAGGTTCAGCGCCCCGGCGCGCACGGCCGCGCCCAGGGCCGTGGCGACCCGCCGGGCGCCGATCTGCGCGCGCTGCGCCGTCCACAGCGCGCGGTACGTGCGGTGGGCGCCGAACCGCAGCAGGGTGTGGCGCAGTCGGTCCCGGCGCAGCGGTGCCGAGCCCGGCGTGCGGTGGCGGCGGTGGTGGGCGCGGGCCCGGCGGAAGAACTCGGGGCGGCTGCGGCGCGGCAACCGCCCCCGGGCGGCGACGAGTTTGGAGAAGTGGTCGAGCATCCGCCGGAACAGCACGGGGCGCCACTCGTCCAGCGCGGGCCGTGAGTCGATGAACGCGAAGACCCGGTCGTACTGGTCGAAGATGTCGAAGTGCTTGCGGCTGGTGGTGGACAGGATGTTGCCCTGGCGCCGCTGCCGGTAGTGCACACAGACGCGGTCGAGCGTCGCGATCGAGTCCGCGGCCATCAGCGCGGGGAAGGTCCAGGGCGTGTCCTCGTAGAAGCCGGGCGGGAAGGCGAAGCCCTGCCGTTCGATGTACTCGCGGCGGTACGCCTTGTTCCAGACGACCATCAGCACCCTCAACAGGCCCGGTCTGTCGGTGAGTCGGAACGGCGCGGGGCCGGACTCGTCGAGCAGGTCGGAGAGGATGTTGCGGACCACTTCGCCCGACCAGTACGTACGGGCGTAGTCGTAGACGAGGACGTCGGGGCCGGCCGTCTCCTTGAGCCGGTCGGCGATCGTCTGGAGCGCGCCGGGGGTGAGGGTGTCGTCGCCGTCGAGGAAGATCAGGTAGTCGCCGGTGGCCCGTGCGATGCCGGCGTTACGGGCGGGGCCCAGGCCCTCGTTCTCCGCCAGGTGTACGGCGACGACGCGCGGGTCGCCGGCGGCGAATTCGTCGATGATCGTCCCGCAGGCGTCGGGTGATCCGTCGTCCACGGCGACGAGTTCGAAATCCTCGTAGGTCTGGTCGAGCACCGACCGCAGACACTCCTGCAAGTACGCCTGGACCTTGTACGCGGGGACGATGATGCTGAACCGGGCCATGGCTCGGGAACGGCCGATTGAGTGACCTGGTTACGCCAGACGTGGCATACGGGGGACAAATACGCGGGGCGGGCCGGTAGTTGAACCGGCCCGCCCCTTTTGGCGTACTTTTCCGTCGAACGGGTGCCCGAAGCGGCCCTACTTGACCGCCCCCGCCATGACCCCCGAGACGAACTGCCGCTGGAACATGAAGAACACGGCCAACGGGATGATCATCGACAGGAAGGCGCCGGGCGCCAGCACGTCGATGTTGTTGCCGAACTGCCGTACCTGCTGCTGGAGAGCGACCGTGATCGGCGGATTCTCGGAGTCCGCGAAGATCAGGGCCACCAGCATGTCGTTCCACACCCACAGGAACTGGAAGATGCCGAGCGAGGCGATCGCGGGACCGCCGAGCGGCATCACGACCCGGGTGAACAGCCGGATCTCGCCCGCGCCGTCGAGGCGGGCCGCCTCCAGGAGTTCGCGTGGGATCTGCGCGAAGAAGTTCCGCAGGAGGAAGATCGCGAAGGGCAGTCCGAAGGCGACGTGGAACATCACCACGCCGAACGTCGTCTCGAAGATCCCGATCTTGCCGAAGAGTTCGGAGACCGGGATCAGCGCGACCTGGACCGGGACCACCAGCAGTCCCACGACGAGCATGAACCACCAGTCGCGGCCCGGGAAGTCCATCCACGCGAAGGCGTAGCCGGCGAGCGAGCCGATCACGACGGTCAGCACGGTCGACGGGACCGTGATCATCACCGTGGACCACAGGGAGTTGGTGATGATGTCGTTGGACAGCAGCTCCGAGTAGTTCTCGGTGGTGAGCTGCGCCGGCTTGGTGAAGACCTCCCACCAGCCGCTCGCCGCGATGTCGGACGAGCCGCGCAGCGAGGAGAACAGCAGACCGATCGTCGGCATCAGCCAGAACAGGGCGATCAGGACGAGGAAGACCTGGACGGCCCCGCCGCTCACCTTGGAGGCCAGCCGGGCCGGCAGGGACTGCTTCGCCTTGACCGTCGTGTCGGCGGGCAGCGACCGCTTCGCCCTTACCGGAGTGTCGGTGGTGGTCATCGGCGGTTCTCCTGTCGCATCCGGCGAATGTTGAAGAGCATCACCGGGATCACGAGCAGCAGCAGGAACACGGCGATCGCGCTGCCCACGCCGACGTTGGCGTCCGTGCCGAACGACGAGCGGTAGAGCTGGAGCGCCAGCACGTTCGCGTCGTCCTGGGAGGAGCCCGGCGCGATGATCAGCACCAGGTCGAAGATCTTCAGCACATTGATCATCAGGGTGACCATGACGACGGCCAGGACCGGTGCGAGCAGCGGGACGGTGATCCGGCGGAACACCTGCCACTCGTTCGCGCCGTCGACCCGCGCTGCCTCCAGCAGTTCACGCGGCATGCTCGCCAGACCGGCACCGATCAGCACCATCGCGAAGCCCGCCCACATCCACAGATAGCTGCCGATGATCGCGGGGGTGACGAGGTTCGGGCCGAGCCAGTCCACACCGTTGTACGGCTCCCGGAAGTTGCTCTCGGGCAACTGGAGTACGGCTCCGTCCGCCGAGGCCGGCAGGCTGAACGTACCGTCGGACCCGGCGGTGGCGGACCCGACGACCTTGCCGTCCTTGACCGCCTCGATCTTGAGGCCGGGCAGGCCCAGTTCCTTGGGGTCGACGATGTTCGGCTTGCCGCCGCCGCCCTTGGTGAAGTCCAGCCAGGCGGTGCCGGTGATCTCGCCGCCGCTGTCGGTGGCGCCGGCGTTGTCCGCCTTGGCGAGCTTCGCGTCCGACGGCATCTTGTCCGGGGGCACGCCGACCAGCGGGATCAGCACCGGCGTGCCCGCCGTGACCGGTGTCTTGGTGACGAACGAGCCCTTGGCCTCGCCCGCCTTCAGCGGATGCACCGGCAGCGGGCGCGCCTTCGGATAGCCGGCCGATTCGGAGAAGGTGTCGTGCACGCCCACGGCGACGGCGTTGGCGATGCCGCGCTCCGGAGCCTGCTCGTACACCAGCCGGAAGATGATGCCCGACGCGAGCATCGAGATCGCCATCGGCATGAAGACGATCAGCTTGAACGCCGTTCCCCAGCGCACCCGTTCGGTGAGTACGGCGAAGATCAGACCGAGGGCGGTGGCGACCGTCGGGGCCACGATCACCCAGATCAAGTTGTTCTTGATCGCCGTCCGGATGGTGTCCTCGGTGAATATCTCCACATAGTTGTCGAAGCCCGCGAAGCCGTCGCCGGACTGGTCGAAGAACGACCTGTAGACGGAGAACCCGATCGGGTAGACCACGAGCGCGCCCAGCAGCACCAGCGCGGGCAGCATGAACGCCACCGCGAGCCCTTTACGTGTGCCTGTCACACTCTTGCGCTTCCCCTTGGTGGGGGGCGGGGGCGCCGGCGCCTTGGTGACGGCGCCCCCTGTTGTCGCGGAAGTCACCGCGTCAGCTCTTGAATGCCTTGGCGGCGTCCGACTCGAGCTGCTCCTGAGCGCCCTTGACGTCCTTCGGGTTCTTCAGGAAGTCCTGGAGGGCCTTCCACTCGCCCTTGCCGGGCGTACCGCCGAACGACTGCGGCATCTGGTCCGACATGTCGAAGCGGAAGTCGTCGCCGGCGTCGATGAGCGCCTTGGCGATGTCACGCTGCACGTCGTTCGGGTACGCCGCGCTGTCCACCGCCTTGTTCGGCGAGATGAAGCCGCCCGCCTTCGCCTGGATCTCCGCGGCGTCCGTGGACGCCAGGAAGGCCAGCAGCGCCTGCGCGCCCTTGCTGTCCGTCAGCGCGACGGCCGCGTCGCCACCGGTCACCACCGGGGAGTCGGCGCCCACGGCCGGGAACGGGAAGATCTTCGCGTCCGTGCCGACCGCGGCACCGGCCTCGGTCACGTTCACGCCGGCGAAGTCCGCGGCGAAGACCATGCCGGCCTTCGGGGTGTCACCACCGGTGAACGTCTGTGTGACGGAGGCGGGGAACTCGACCTGGAGCGCGCCGTTCGCGCCACCGGCGATCAGGGCGGGCTTGCCCCACAGCTCGGCGAGCGTCGTCAGCGCGGTGGCCACAGACGGGTCGGTCCACTTGATCTCGTGCTTGGCCAACTGGTCGTACTTCTCCGGGCCGGCCTGCGACAGGTAGATGTTCTCGAACCAGTCGGTGAGGGTCCAGCCGTCGGCGCCGCCGACCGAGACCGGGGTGACGCCGGACGCCGAGATCGTCTCGGCGGTCGTCAGGAATTCCTTCCAGGTCTTCGGCTCGGCCGCGCCCGCGTTCTCGAAGACGGTGTTGTTGTACCAGACCAGCGACTTGTTGGCGGCCTTGTAGTACACGCCGTACTGCTCGCCGTCGACAGCGCCGAGGTCCGCCCAGCCCTTGCCGTAATTCTTCGCCAACTGCGCCTTCGCCTCGGCGCCGGCCGGCTTGGCCCACTTCTTCTCGACCGCCTGCGTGAGCGCGCCGACCTGCGGGAGCAGCGCCACGTCGGGCGGGCTGCCACCGGCGATCTTCGTACCGAGGAAGTTCACGATCGGGTCCTGCGCGGGGACGAACGTGACCGTCGCCCCGGTGCGCTTCTCGAACTCGTCCAGGACCTTGGTGAAGTTCTTCTGCTCCTGCCCGGTCCAGACGGCGGCCACCTGGATCTTCTCGCCGTCCAGCTTGGGCAGTTCGACCGTGGTCGCGGGCTTCTTGCTCTCGCTCCCACCGTCCCCCTTGTCGCTCTCCGAGTCGCCACTGCATCCGGTGAGCACCACCGCGCCGACGACCGCGGCCGCCACCACCGCTCTGTGTGTACCTCGTACTGCTGAGCGTGCTCCAATGACCTTGCGGCCGTTAAGAGTTGTACGCATGACTGCCCCGTCTCTCCCGTGCGCGTGCGGATCTTGACGCATGTTTACGCATGCGGACCGGCGCCCCGAGCGAGCCGACGACGCCGTCCTTGTCCCGTGCGGTAAGTCCTACGCGCCGGGACCGTAGGCCGCAATACTGTCTTGGGCTTCAATTCGAAGATCGTGATGGGCCTGTGACGTCGTTTACGGACGTAGGGGTAATTTCAGAGGTGTGAAGGCATGGAGAGCCGTCGAGGTCTGAACCAATAACGGCTCCTGACTTCAGGATGTCCGCTTTCGGGCACTGTGAACCGACCAAGTGGGGGCTATGTGGCCGTCGTTGGATTTGCCCGGTGACCGCTCCGGCGGACGTTCCGGCGACCGCTCCGGCGGACTCTCCGGTGACCGCTCCGGTGACGCCGCGCCAACAGGCCCTGTCAGACCGGTCCCAGTGGTCCCACAGGCACCGCCGATACCGAACGGGCCGCCCTTTCCAGGGCACTTGCGAGCAGCGCCAGGTCTGTCGGGCCGTTGCCCAACTCGCGTACAGGGCGGCGGGCCGGCGGGTCGCCCATACGCTCCCACTCCAGCGGGACGACAGTGGGCCGCAGTGTCGCCGTACGGGGGATACGGCCCGTCACCCGGCCGCCCTGGAACGGGGTCACCCGGCCGTCCGGATGCCCGAGCCTGCCGCGACCGGGAAGCGGATCGTCCGGGGCGGGCGCCACCGGTGGCATGTCCAGCACCACCCGCAGCCGGGCGCGGCCCGCCAGCTCCGTCTCCGATGTCCGTTCGGGGCGGGCGGACGTCGCGACCAGATGGACGCCCAGGCGCTCGCCGTCCCGGGCCACCGCCTCCAGCGCCCGTACGACCGAACCGGCCGCCGGGCGGCCCGGACTGCCCAACGCGGGCGCGACCAGGGCGTCGTAGTCGTCGACGAGGACGATGAGCCTGGGGAGGACCGGGCCGGGGCCGGGCTCGCCGCGCGTACGGGACGAGGTCTGCCGCAGCCGCAGGGTGCCGTCGCCCGCCGTGGCCGGGCGCTCCGGGTCGCCGGGCCGGGCACCCGGAGCGGCCTGCGCGCCTGGTGCGCCCAGCGTGCCCTGCGCGCTTTGGCGCTCGGCGGGGCTCGGCGCGCGCTGGCCCACCATCCGCTCGGCGACCTCACGTCTGTTGTGCCACTCGGCGAAGTCCAGCCGCCCCAGCACCTCCGCGCGGCGCTTCAACTCCGCGCTCAGCGCCTGCGCGAACTCCCGCATCCGGACCGGGTCCGACGCCACCAGATGCTCGGTCACATGCGGCAGCTCCGTACAGGCCAGCAGCCCCTCGCCGCGCTCACCGCCCGCGCCGTCCACCAGCAGCAGACCGAGTCTGTCCGGGCGGCCACCCGCCGCCAGGGACGCCGCGACGGCCCGCAGCAGCTCCGTACGGCCACTGCCCGCGGGACCCTCGATCAGCAGATGCGGGCCCTCCTCCACCAGATCCACCGTCACCGGGCCGTGCGGCCCCGTGCCCAGCACCGCGCTGCTGCCCGCCGCCGACGCCGCCCAGCGCGCCATCAGGGACGCCGGGGTCGCCCGTGCCAGCCCCAGCTCGTCCAGCAGCCGCGCCGAACGCGGCAGTACCGCGGCCTGCCTGCGCCGTCCCGCCGAGGCGGCACTGCCCGCCTCCGTACGGAGAGGGGCCAGCGCCCGGCCGAAACGGTCGGCCCACGCCGGGGACACCGCGTCCACCGTAGCGACCGTGCCCTGCCCGGCGGGCTGTCCCACCGCCGTCCGCAGCAGCCGCAGCGCCGTCGCCACATCACCGCTCAGCATCGCCACCGCCCCGCACTCCCGGAAAGCCAGCGAGGCCGCGCACGCCGTCTCGTACGTCGCGGCCACCGGGGAGACGGGCGAGGCCGCCGGAGTCTCGGCCAGACAGATCACATGCACACCGGCCACGGAGCCCGCGCCCGCCAGCCGCGCCGAGATCTCGCGCAGCGCGGCCGAGCCGGGATCGCCGTCCACGACCACCAGGGTGGACGTCCCCTCGTACCGCGCGGCGGCCTCGGCGACGGAGCGGCTGTCGGCCGACGCCCACGCCGTACCGAGCGGCCCGTCGTCCAGCCGGCGCGTCAACTCGCCCAGCCGGGCGGCGGCCTGCTCCCGGTCGTAGGCGAGGAGCAGCCGGCAGTCCTGGCCGTGGGCCGGGCGCGCGTGCGGCAGCCAGCCGAACCAGCCCCACTCCCGTTTGCGCTGCTCCAGACTTCTCGCCCGGTCGGCGCTGATCAGCACCATCTCCAGATCGGCGGGCGAGTGCAGCGCGGCGAGCTGCGCCACGGCCGACCGGGCCAGACCGGTCAGCCGCTCCCGGGGACCCGCGAGACCGAGCGAACCGGCTTCGCGCAGGCTCACCGTCACCGGTACGGAGGGCAGCGGACCGGAGCCGTCCGGGGACAGGCGCTCGGTGGTGCCCAGCCGCAGGACGAGCGATTCGGGGTGGCCGGGGCCGCGCTCCCACAGCCGGGGGCCGGGGCCCAGCGCCGTCATCAGTACGGAGGCGGGGTCGGGCCAGGTGTCGTCCAGGGGCGCGCGGCCCGGTGCGAGATCGTCGGAGCCGGTGGCCGCCGGGAGACCGTCCTCGCCGGGGAACTCCTCACCGCGGGTGCCGGCCAGCCGCCGGGCCCAGGCGCCTATGCCGCCGCCGCGCCGTCTGCCGGGGCCCTCGGGCAGCTCCGTGCCGCGCGTGGGCGTGCCCTGCCGGCGGGAGCCGGGCGCCCTGCTGTGCCCCTGCGGGCCGTCGTCGGCCGCGCCGTGCGCCTCGTCGCTGTCCGCGCGGTCGTGCGCGAGGTGCCCGGCGGCGCCGGGCACCGGCGCGTACAGGGCGTCGCCGTAGCGGGTGTCGGCGTCGGAACGGGGCGTGCGCGGATCGGGCACCCGGGGTGTGACGGCCGGGCCGCCGTAACCTCCCTGCCCGCCCTGCCCGCCCTGGGTGTACGCGTGGACCGTACGACCGCCGGGGGCGCCCGTTCCGTACGCCCCCGAGTCCTGGCCGGACCGCGGGCCGCCGTACGTCCCCGACCCCGGCGTCCCCGATCCTGCCGCGCCGGAGGCTTTGCCGCCCGCGCCGTCCACGTCCCCGTCTCCGCGCGTGATCCGCAGATGTCCCTCGCCGTCCGGCGTCACCGCCAGCGTCGGCATCCGGCCGCCCGGGGTGAGCCGCAGCGCGGACTCGCCCAGCCGCAGCAGGGCACCCGCCGGCAGCGGGACCGCGCGGGAGCCGACCCGCACGCCTTCGAGCGTCGTGCCGTTCGTGGAATGCAGGTCGGCCACCGAGACATGGCCGTCGTCGGCCACCGTCACCGAGCAGTGCAGCCGTGACACGTCCGGATCGTCGAGCGGTACGTCGGCCTCGGCCGAGCGGCCGATCCTGACCTGGCCGCCGTGCAGCAGATGGACCCCGCCCGCGTCCGGACCGGCGACCACATGGAGCTGGGCCGGGACGTCGTCCGTAGGCGCGTCGTCCTCGCCGGGGATCTGGAGGGAGAGCACCGCGCCGTCCACCAGCGGCGGCTCGCCCAGCGTGCGGCGCTGCGCGTCCAGCCGCTCCCGCCCCGCGTACAGCACAACGGCGCCCGAGACGTCCGGACCGGAGACGGCCGTGGCCAGGGCGGAGGCGACGGTGGCGAGCGCCGTCCCCGCCGGGGCGGTGACGAGCACGTCGCACGCGCGCCCCGCAGGATGGCCGCTGCGCGGCGCGAGGACGGTCAGCCGGATCTGCATCGCCGTCAGCGGTCCCTTCTGCGCGGGGTGCCCGGCAGGGGTGCTGCCCTGTGTGAATCCCCCCACCCGGCACCGACACATCGTCCGGTACAGGTCGGCACGGACGGTGAGCGAACGACCCCACACATCGAGTGCTGGGTGGCATCTTCGCACCTGCCACCGACAACACGCCCACGGACCGGGGGTAAGTGATCTTGAATGGTCGGCTGTGGGTGCAAAAGTGCATGGTTGGGAGCGGGTTGGGATCATCCGTGGACCTCGCGGGTACACCTGACTGGCAACCATCCGCAGGAGGGGCGCGTCTTCCTCTCGAACATGACCGCGACGGAAAAGTACGCGAGACCTTTAGGGCCTGTCTTTCGGATCAGGCCGGATCAGGGAGCGCCCGCCGCGGCAGCGGCCGATGTCACGTTGGTGCGTGCGAACGCGGCAAGCGTGCGTGCCAGGGACCGCGAGCCCGGCAGGATCCGAACGACAGGCCCTAAAGTAGGTCGGACACCCGGGTGGGCCCGGGGCCATGCAAGGACCACCAGCAGCAGGGAGCGCATGACGTGCGGCCGGTAGGCAGCAAGTACCTCCTCGAGGAGCCCATCGGGCGCGGGGCCACGGGCACCGTCTGGCGAGCCCGTCAGCGGGAGACCGCGGGCGCCGAGGCGGCGGTGGCCGGGCAGCCCGGCGAGACCGTCGCGATCAAGGTTCTCAAGGAGGAGCTGGCGAACGACGCGGACGTGGTGATGCGCTTCCTCCGCGAGCGCTCCGTCCTGCTCCGTCTGACCCACCCCAACATCGTGCGGACCCGCGACCTGGTCGTCGAGGGTGACCTGCTCGCCCTCGTCATGGATCTGGTCGAGGGCCCCGACCTGCACCACTACCTGCGGCAGAACGGCCCGTTCAGCCCGGTCGCCGCCTCGCTGCTCACCGCCCAGATCGCGGACGCGCTGGCCGCCAGCCACGCCGACGGCGTCGTACACCGCGACCTCAAGCCCGCCAACGTCCTGCTGAAGGACGACGGCGACCAGCTCCACCCGATGCTGACCGACTTCGGCATCGCCCGGCTCGCCGACTCCCCGGGGCTGACCCGGACACACGAGTTCGTCGGCACGCCCGCCTATGTCGCGCCGGAGTCCGCCGAGGGACGCCCGCAGACCTCCGCCGTCGACATCTACGGCGCCGGCATCCTGCTGTACGAGCTGGTCACCGGCCGCCCGCCGTTCGCCGGCGGCACGGCCCTCGAAGTGCTCCACCGGCACCTCAGTGAGGAGCCCCGGCGCCCCTCCACCGTCCCCGATCCGCTGTGGACGGTCATCGAGCGCTGCCTCCGTAAGGAGCCCGACGAGCGGCCCAGCGCCGTGAATCTCGCCCGCGCCCTGCGCACCGTCGCCTCCGGCATCGGTGTGCACTCGACGTCCGCCCAGGTCAACGCGGCGATGGGGGTGGCGGCCCTGCTGCTGCCCGATCCGTCGCCCACCACGGTGCCCGGTGAGCCCGGCGCCGCCGACCCGACCCAGGTCCTGCCGAGCAACGCCGGATCGTACGACCCGGCCGCCGCGACGAGCGTCCTGCCGACCAACGCGCCGAACGCGCCCGGCGCGCCGGGCGGCGCCGACCCGACGTCGGTCATGCCGGTCGGCCCCGGCGGCCCCGGCGCTCCCGGCGCCGGACCGCGCCCCGAGGACCCGCACCCCTGGCAGAACCAGCTCAGGGCCGCGCGCGACCGCAACGAACAGACCCAGGTCCAGTATCTGGACCCGAGCCAGGACCCGCTCAGGCGCCGGCCCCAGCGGCCCCAGGGCCAGGGCGGCCAGCGCCAGGCCCCGCCGCCCCAGCAGCCGCAGCGCGCCCCGCAGCCCTATCCGCCGCAGCAGCCGCAGCCGCCCCAACACCAGCGCTACGCACCGCCTCCGCAGCAGCAACAGCGGTACGCCCCGCCGCAGCCACCGCCCGTGCCTCAGCAGCCCCAGCCGCCCGCACCGCGGCAGCCCCGGCAGCGCAGCTCCAACCCGATGCGGATCCCCGGCCTCGGCTGCCTCAAGGGCTGTCTGTTCACGCTGGTCCTGCTGTTCGTCGCCGGCTGGCTCGTGTGGGAGCTGACCCCGCTCCAGGACTGGATCGGGGAGGGCAAGAGCTACTGGCAGACGATCACCGACACCGTCGACACGGTGTCGGGCTGGGTCTCGGACCTCGGCGGTTCGGGCTCCGGAGCCAACTGAGACCCGTGCCGGTGACCGGTGCCGGTGACCGGTGCCGATGGGGCTTCCCGCCGGCACCGGCGCGGTTCAGGTACTTCAGTCGCTTTGTCGATACCTGCGGGATCAATTCCCCCGTAGAAGTGAACGTTGACGCGGTACCGGGCATTGAACACCCCGATACCCGCGTACTTTGATGGGCAAAGCCAGCCGCTGAGGGAGCAGTCTTGGCACGGAATATCGGCAGCCGGTACACCGCCCATCAGATCCTGGGGCGGGGCAGCGCCGGCACGGTGTGGCTCGGCGAGGGCCCCGAGGGCCCCGTCGCCATCAAGCTGTTGCGCGAAGACCTCGCCTCCGACCAGGAACTGGTCGGGCGCTTCGTACAGGAGCGCACCGCGTTGCTCGGACTCGACCACCCGCGCGTGGTCGCCGTCCGCGACCTCGTCGTGGACGGCAACGACCTGGCACTCGTCATGGAGCTGGTCCGCGGCACCGACCTGCGCACCCGCCTCGACCGCGAGCGCCGGCTCGCACCGGAGGCCGCGGTCGCCGTCGTCGCCGATGTCGCCGACGGCCTCGCCGCCGCGCACGCCGCCGGGGTCGTACACCGCGACGTCAAGCCCGAGAACATCCTGCTCGACATGGAGGGCCCGATCGGCCCCGGCGGCTCGCACCCCGCGCTGCTCACCGACTTCGGCGTCGCGAAGCTGATCGACACCCCCCGCCGTACGAAGGCGACCAGGATCATCGGCACCCCCGACTATCTGGCGCCCGAGATCGTCGAGGGCCTGCCGCCGCGCGCCGCCGTCGACATCTACGCGCTCGCGACGGTCCTGTACGAGCTGCTGGCCGGCTTCACGCCCTTCGGGGGCGGGCACCCCGGAGCCGTCCTGCGCCGCCATGTCACCGAGACCGTGGTGCCGCTGCCGGGCATCCCCGACGAGCTGTGGCAGCTCCTCGTCCAGTGCCTGGCCAAGGCCCCGGCCTCCCGGCTGCGCGCCTCCGAGCTGGCCGCGCGGCTGCGGGAGCAGCTTCCGCAGCTCGCCGGCATGCCCTCCTTGGAGGTGGACGAGCCCGACGCCGAGCTGACCGAGGAGGAGCGGTCGTACGCCGACACCGAGGCCGCGCAGGTTCCGGCGGCGGAGCAGCCGCGCCGCCGGGGCGCCGTCCCGCTCGTGCCCGGAGCGGCACCCGACTCCAACCGCGACACCCACACGAGCATGCGGGTCCCCGCCCCCGACGAGCTGGCGGGCGGCGCGCGCGGTACGGCGCGGGCCCCGCGCGCGGCCGGCCAGCGCAGGCCGGGATCGGCGCGGCACAAGGCGGAGGCCGTCCGCAAGCGCCGGATCACGCTGGGCGTGACGGCTGTGCTGCTGATCGCCGTCCTGGGCGTGGGTGGGTGGCTGGCGACGAGCAGCGACGGCGCGGAGCGTGCCCCGTCCGACACGCGGTCGGCTCCGCCGGTTCCGTAGGCCGGGCTGACGCGACCGGGTCCGTCCGGTGGCCGGTTCGTCCTCAATCGCCGGACGGGCTTGGGATTCCACCGGCCGGTGGGTGGTGTCCTCAATCGCCGGACGGGCTTGAAGTGCCGGCCGGGCGGGGCTTGAGACGGGTTCGGTCGGTGGTTGGTTCGTCCTTAAGCGCCGGACGGGCTTGGGATTCCACCGGCCGGTGGGTGGTGTCCTCAATCGCCGGACGGGCTTGAAGTGCCGGCCGGGCGGGGCTTGAGACGGGTTCGGTCGGTGGTCGGTTCGTCCTCAAGCGCCGGACGGGCTTGGGGTGGGCGCCGGACGGGCTTGGGATTCCACCGGCCGGTGGGTGGCGTCCTCAATCGCCGGACAGGCTTGAAGTGCCCGCCGGGCTTGAGATGGGCGCCGGGTGGGGCGTGTAGAAGCCCGTCCGGCGTTTGAGGACACAGCACGTGCCCCGTCCGGCGTTTGAGGACAGACCCCGTGCCCGTCCGGCGCTTGGGCACAGAGCACGTGCATGTCCCGCGACTCGGGGACAGGGCGCGTGCCCGGCCGGTCGTTGCGGGCGGGCGGGCGGGCGTGGTCCGGTTCACGCCGCTCCCGGCCCGGCGCGGCAAGGGGCACACCGCTCCCCGCCGGACGGCAAACCGTGGCGGCGGGGTTTTATCCGGCAGCCGTTAGGCTGGGTGCGTGGCAGTCGTCGATGTATCCGAAGAGCTGAAGTCCCTTTCCTCGACCATGGGGTCGATCGAGGCCGTCCTCGACCTCGACAGGATGCGGGCCGAGATCGCTGTCCTGGAGGACCAGGCCGCCGCCCCGTCCCTCTGGGACGACCCCGAGGCGGCGCAGAAGATCACCAGCAAGCTGTCGCACCTCCAGGCCGAGCTGCGCAAGACCGAGGCGCTGCGGAGCCGGATCGACGATGTCGAGGTGCTTTTCGAGCTGGCCGAGAGCGAGGGCGACGCCGACGCCCGTAACGAGGCCGAGTCGGAACTCACCTCCGTGAAGAAGGCGCTCGACGAGATGGAGGTCCGCACCCTCCTGTCCGGTGAGTACGACGAGCGGCAGGCGCTCGTCAACATCCGGGCCGAGGCCGGCGGCGTCGACGCGGCGGACTTCGCCGAGCAGCTTCAGCGCATGTACATCCGCTGGGCCGAGCGGCACAACTACCCGACCGAGGTCTACGAGACGTCGTACGCGGAAGAGGCCGGCATCAAGTCGACCACCTTCGTCGTCAAGGCGCCGTACGCCTACGGCACGCTCTCCGTCGAGCAGGGCACCCACCGGCTGGTCCGTATCTCGCCGTTCGACAACCAGGGGCGCCGTCAGACCTCGTTCGCGGGTGTCGAGGTGCTTCCCGTCGTCGAGTCCAGCGACCACGTCGAGATCGACGAGACCGAGCTGCGCGTGGATGTCTACCGCGCGTCGGGCCCCGGCGGGCAGGGCGTCAACACCACGGACTCCGCGGTCCGGATCACGCACCTCCCCACCGGCATCGTCGTCTCGTGCCAGAACGAACGCTCGCAGATCCAGAACAAGGCCAGCGCCATGAACGTCCTTCAGGCGAAGCTGCTCGAACGCCGCCGCCAGGAGGAGCAGGCCAAGATGGACGCCCTCAAGGGCGACGGCGGCAACTCGTGGGGCAATCAGATGCGTTCGTACGTCCTGCACCCCTACCAGATGGTCAAGGATCTCCGTACAGAGTTCGAGGTGGGTAATCCCCAGGGCGTGCTCGACGGCGAGATCGACGGCTTCCTGGAGGCCGGAATTCGCTGGCGCAAGCAGCAGGAACGCTAAGTCACTTCCCGCGGTTCCGGCCGAGGTCGCGGCCCAACTGCGCACGTTGACAAGGGACTCGCTTTGTCGACAAAGGAACTGCCGCCCTGGAGGCGGCAGTTCCCGTTTATGTCACAGTTACTGCTCGCTCGGCGGACAACTGACTTGAAAACCGGGCATCGTTCGCGCAACGACCTTGACGCTAATCTGAAAACTCGGAATGGTAACGCGCGGCATGCGTATTTCCGGGGCGCGTGTGATCGGGGGACCCGCACGCATGGACCCCCAACCGGCCGGCCCCGGACCGCTGCACCATTCACGATTAGCTACTGGGGGTAGCAAGCACATGACCAAGAAGACGCGGATCCGCGTAGCGCGAATCGCCGCCGGCGCGGTTATCGCCGCCGGTGCTTCGCTGACCGCCGCGGGCGCCGCTTCGGCCGTGGGCATCGACGTCAACGTCGGTGGTCTGAGCGCCAACGCGGATGTCAACCAGAACGGTCTGGACGTCGGCCTCGGCCTCGGCGACACCGAGGGCACCGACGGCGGCAACACCGTCGTCGGCACCACGGAGGGCACCTCCGAGGGGACCAGCGAAGGTACGTCCGAGGGCACCAGCGAGGGTACGTCGGAGGGCACCTCCGAGGGCACCAGCGAGGGTACGTCGGAGGGCACCTCCGTAGGGACCAGCGAGGGTACGTCGGAGGGCACCTCCGTAGGCACCAGCGAAGGTACGTCCGAGGGCACCTCGGAGGGCACCAGCGAGGGAACTTCCGAAGGTACGTCGGAAGGCACCTCGGAAGGCACCTCGGAAGGCACCTCGGAGGGGACCAGCGAGGGTACGTCGGAGGGCACCTCCGAGGGCACCAGCGACGGCAGCACGTCCGACGGCGCCACCGAGGGCCAGAGCGGCGGCGCCGACGAGGGCCAGACCGGTGGCAACGGCGGCACCAGCGCGGGCACCACGGGCGGCACCGACACCACCGGCGGTACCGACACCACGGGTGGCACCGACACCGACAACGCCGGTTCGCAGCCGGTCGAGCAGGGCGAGGCCAAGGAGGAGCTGGCGGAGACCGGCGCCGCCGAGACCACGTTCCTGCTCATCGGTGCCGCGACCATGATCGCCGGTGGCATCGGCTTCCGGATGCTCCCGCGTCTGGTCGGCAGCCGCGCCACCGCCGCCTAGGACACCCAAGACGCCTTAGGCAGCACGTAAAAGCGCACAAGGAAGGGCCCGGACACTGAAACCAGTGTCCGGGCCCTTCCGCATGCTCAGGGACGGCTCAGGCCGTCTGTTGCCCCACCGCCACCAGCGCCACCGCCGCTATCAGCACCACCAGCAGGGTCAGCAGCGCCACCGGACTCAGACCGCCGAGAGGGCCCTGCTGCTCCAGCCGCTCCCTGTTCGCACGGCACACCCGGCACCGGCCCTCGCTGACGGGTCCCGCGCAGTTGGCGCACACCAGCCGATCAAAGGTCATGCGCTCTCCTCCTCCCGCGCCGCGGAGCCGCGGGCACTGTCTCTGCGCTCAACGCTCCGGGAAACACGACCGTTCCCCTACCACTGTGCCAGCTCCCGCTCGATTCGGCGCGCCCCGTCGGATTACACCCGGTCCGTCCCCGCGTGCGGCCGGCCGTCAGCCGTGATAAATCACCCATGCCCGGACCAACCCCGGCGGCCGACTGCGCGGCCCTCGCCGGTTCGCGTAAGGTCTCGCTCACCTACCCCCGGCCGACGTGGTGCACCCGTGATCCGATTCGACAACGTCTCCAAGACATATCCGAAGCAGAACCGACCCGCCCTGCGCGATGTGTCCCTCGACATCGAGAAGGGGGAATTCGTCTTCCTGGTGGGCTCGTCGGGCTCCGGCAAGTCGACCTTCCTGCGGCTCGTCCTGCGTGAGGAGCGCGCCAGCCACGGCATGGTGCATGTCCTCGGCAAGGACCTCGCGCGGCTTTCCAACTGGAAGGTGCCGAGCATGCGCCGCCAACTCGGCACGGTCTTCCAGGACTTCCGCCTCCTGCCGAACAAGACCGTCGCGCAGAACGTCGCCTTCGCGCAGGAGGTCATCGGCAAGTCCCGCGGCGAGACCCGTAAATCCGTCCCCCAGGTTCTCGATCTCGTCGGACTGGGCGGCAAGGAGGACCGGATGCCCGGGGAGCTGTCCGGTGGTGAGCAGCAGCGCGTCGCGATCGCGCGGGCCTTCGTCAACCGCCCCATGCTGCTGATCGCGGACGAGCCCACGGGCAACCTCGACCCGCAGACCTCCGTCGGCATCATGAAGTTGCTGGACCGCATCAACCGCACCGGCACGACCGTCGTGATGGCGACGCACGACCAGAACATCGTCGACCAGATGCGTAAGCGTGTCATCGAGCTCGAAAAGGGCCGCCTCGTGCGAGACCAGGCGCGAGGCGTCTACGGCTACCAGCACTGAGCAACGCGAAGAGCATCGAAAGCTGAAAGGACGCCATGCGCGCCCAGTTCGTCCTGTCGGAGATCGGCGTCGGTCTCCGCCGAAATCTGACGATGACGTTCGCCGTCATCATTTCCGTAGCCCTCTCGCTCGCGCTGTTCGGCGGCGCACTGCTCATGCGCGAGCAGGTCAGCGTGATGAAGGACTTCTGGTACGACAAGGTCAACGTCTCGATATTCCTGTGCAACAAGGGTGACGCCGAGACCACCGAAAAGTGCGAGAAGGGGCCTGTCACCGCGGATCAGCGGAAGGCCATCGAGACCGATCTCAAGAAGATGGACATCGTCGACAACGTCTACCACGAGACGGCCGACGAGGCGTACAAGCACTATCGCGAGCAGTACGGCGAGACGCCCATCGCCGGGATGATCACCCCGGACCAGATGCAGGAGTCGTTCCGGGTGAAGTTGAAGGACCCGGAGAAGTACAAGGTGGTCGCAACCGCCTTCGAGGGCAGGGACGGTGTGCAGTCCGTCGCGGACCAGCGCAACATCCTGGAGAACCTCTTCAATCTGATGCAGGGCATGAATGTCGCCGCGCTCGGAGTGATGGCGCTGATGCTCGTCATCGCCCTGATGCTGATCGTGAACACCGTCCGGGTGTCCGCGTTCAGCAGACGCCGGGAGACCGGCATCATGCGGCTGGTGGGAGCGTCGAGCTTCTACATCCAGATGCCGTTCATCATGGAGGCCGCGTTCGCGGGACTGATCGGCGGCGTCGTCGCCTGCGTCCTTCTGCTGGCCGGGCGTTACTTCCTGATCGACGGCGGACTCGCGCTCGCCGACAAGATGCAACTGGTCAACTTCATCGGCTGGGACGCCGTGCTGGCCGTCCTTCCGCTGGTACTGGTGATCGGTCTGCTGATGCCGGCCGTGGCCGCTTCCATCGCGTTGCGCAAGTACCTCAAGGTGTGACAATGGCCCCTGGCGTCGTCTCGCCAAGCCGCTCTGCGGCGCCGGGGGTTGTCCTACACTCGTCGCCATGCCGGGCCACGAAAATCGCCTCAGGCCCCACGGGTTCTACCGCGGGGCGGCCCTGACATTGCTGTTCGCGAGCGTGCTCGCCACCGCCGCGGCGACCGGCTCGCTGCCTCGCGCCGACGAGGAGGCCGAGCGCATAAGCACCCGCTCCGTCGCCTCCACGGCCGACAAGGACGAGGTCGCCCGCGCCGCCGCCGAAGCCATGGCGGACGGGAAGTCCGCCACCGAGGCCGCCGAGGACGTCGTCAGCCGCAGCGGTGACCGCTGGGGCGCTGTGTACGACAAGGGTGAGTACGAGGAGTTCGAGCAGGCCCTCGACGGCAAGTACACCGGGGTGGGTCTGTCGGCCAAGCGGCTGGCGGACGGCCGGATCGCGGCGAGCAAGGTCCAGCCGGGCGGCCCCGCGGCGCTGGCGGGGATCAAGGCCGGCGACATCCTGCGTACGATCGACGGCGAAGCGGTGGGCACACGGCCGGTGACGGAGGTCGTCGCGCTGCTGCGCGGCGACGGTACGGACCGGGACACCGGAGAATCCGAGGACGCGTCCGCGGGCACCACCGTCGTCCTGGGACTGTCGCGCGACGGACGGGACTGGACGCGGACGCTGCGCCGGGCCAGCCTCAGTACGGACGCCGTCACGTTCGACACCGGCGCGGACGGCGCGCTCGTGATCAAGGTGTCCGCCTTCACCAAGGGCAGCGGCAAGCAGATCAGGGACGCCGTGCGCCAGGCCCCCAGGGGCGCCGGCGTCCTGCTCGACCTGAGGGGGAACGCGGGCGGACTGGTCACCGAGGCCGTCCAGACGGCCTCCGCGTTTCTGGACGGCGGTCTGGTCGCCACGTACGACATACGGGGTGAGCAGCGCTCTCTGTACGCGGACCCGGGCGGCGACACCGAGCGGCCCGTGGTCGCGCTCGTCGACGGCGGCACGATGAGCGCCGCCGAGCTGGTCACCGGCGCCCTCCAGGACCGTGGCCGGGCGATCACGGTCGGTTCACCCACGTTCGGCAAGGGCTCCGTACAGATGCCGAGCGAGCTGCCGGACGGTTCCGTGGCCGAGCTGACGGTCGGGCACTACCGCACACCGGCCGGTCACAAGGTGGACGACAAGGGCATCACACCCGATCTGGTGGTGGACGAACAGGCCCAGGAGCGGGCCCGCACAGTATTGAGTGGCCTCGGGGGCGGGTCGTAGTGCGAAAATGAACGCACTATGGCAAAGGAAAAGGACACAGGGCGCAAGCTGGTCGCGCAGAACAAGAAGGCGCGGCACGACTACCTCATTCTCGACACCTACGAGTGCGGTCTCGTGCTGACAGGTACCGAGGTCAAGTCGCTGCGCCAGGGACGCGCCTCCCTGGCGGACGGCTTCGTACAGATCGACGACCACGAGGCATGGCTGCACAACGTGCATGTGCCCGAGTACACGCAGGGCACCTGGACCAACCACTCGGCGCGGCGGAAGCGGAAGCTGCTGATGCACCGGGTGGAGATCGACAAGCTGGAGCAGAAGTCGAACGAATCCGGCCACACGATCGTGCCGCTGGCCCTCTACTTCAAGGGCGGCCGGGCCAAGATCGAGATCGCGCTGGCGAAGGGCAAGAAGGAGTACGACAAGCGCCAGACGCTCCGCGAGAAGCAGGACCGGCGTGAGACGGACCGCGCGGTCTCGGCCGTACGCCGCCGGCAGCGGGCCTGATCACCGCCGTACGGGTCGCCCCACGGGTCGCTCGCGGGCCGCCTCCGGTCGCCCCACGGGCGGAATAAGGTGGCCGCGGCCCTCGTTGGTCACGTACGATGGTGTTGTCCCGCACAGCAGGGACGGCGTTTGAAAAATCAACATGGGGATGATCGGTTTCGACAGCGGATGTCGAGGCAGGGGAAGCGAGTCGAGGAAGCGGCAATGATCTCGTTAACCATATGTCGCAAACAATAATCGCCAATTCCAAGCGCGATTCCTCCACCTTCGCTCTCGCTGCTTAATTAGCAGCTAGCGAAGACTCCGTGGAGTGTCAGCCCGGGAGTGTTCCCGACCCGGATCCTGGCATCAACTAGGGAACTAAACCACCGTGTTCGGTCACGGGGCACGGTGGGAAACCAAACAGTGACTGGGCCCGTCGGAGACTTGTTCGTGTGATCTCCGGGGCCGAGAAAAGCGCAGCGAACTGCACTCGGAGAAGCCCTGGTTCCGCACCGTTGGACGCGGGTTCGATTCCCGCCATCTCCACCACCCCATGTAGAGGTCTCCGCCCCGCGAGTACGTTCGCGGGGCGGAGGCTTTTCTCTTGTCCGCCGTGGTGATGTCGGCCACAACGTCCCGGCGGGGTACGGTTCGCCGGCGGCGACGTGGCGGCCGGTCCGGCGCTTCCGGGCGAAACGCCCTGGCGCAAGGGCAGTTCAGGGGACCTGCGGCCGTGCCGGGGGATCGGACCGCGTGGCCGGAATGTTTTCCGCGAGATCGCCCCTTCGGTATCGAGCTCTCGCGGATGTCCATCAACTCGTGAAGCTGGTGCGCGGGTGTTGTGATGGTGCGCTACATTCTGGGTCCGGGTGCAAGTGGTGGGGGCGCTCGGTTCGGGTGGGGGCCCGACCGACGGCCGTATTCCGGCCATTTTCATGCACGCACCCAGTGATTCTGTGGGGGATGTGCGTTCAGCAGTGGACAATTGGCGAGAAGATGCCCAAAAGGGGCATGCGCATGAGCCGATGGACGTCACCGTCGAGCTCGACGGTCTGGGGCGTCAGCTCTCCGAGCTTCCCGGCGCGCACGGCCCTCACGGCCCGCACTCCGAGGCATCCGAGGCCACCGGCACATCCGCGGCGCGTACCGCGGACAGCGCCGACGGTCCCGTGTTCGTCGACGCCAGCGGCCGGCGGAGCAAGAACCTGCGGCGGCTCGGCTGGGTGCTCGCCATCGTCAGCGCCTGTTACGCCGTCGCCCTCGGCGCGGCCCTGATCGGCGGCAGCTCCAGCGCCCCCTGGCTCCAGATACCCGGCGTCAGCGACAAGCGTGACTCCGAGAAGGTCGAGATACAGCCGCCGCCCAGCAAGGAGCCCACCACGGTGGGCACACCCGGCGCGGGCGGCCTCGACCCCAGCCCGTCCGGCTCCGTCTCCGGCTCGCCGTCCACACCCGACCCGAGCGCCGGCGCCTCGGACGATCCGGCCCCGTCGAAGTCGGCCTCCGACAAGCCGGACCCCGACCCGAAGCCCGGGAACCCCGATCCGAAGCCGGACCCCGGCGGTCTCGATCCGGGACCGGGCGACCCGGACCCCGAGCCCAATCCCGGTGAGTCCGAGGAACCGGTCGATCCGGGACCGGTCGATCCCCCGGATCCCAGCCCCTCGGACACACCGCCCGTCGATCCACCCGTGCAGGAAGTCCAGCAGGCAGTCGCGGAAGGCACCCCGTAGAAAATGACTTCTGGCAGACGGGCCCCGTCCCACAAGCACGGTCAGCACAAGCAGAAGCGGGGACGCGTCGCCGGACGCAGACTGCCGATGCGCTATCTGCTGCCCTCGCTGCTTCTCGTCGCCCTGCTCGCGATGCTGATGCTGCGCGGCTATGTGCACAGCGAGATCCTGGCGGACCACCGCGTACGCCCCCCGGCCTCCAACGACCAGGTGCCCAACCGGATCCTCAAGGGCGGCCCGGTCATAGACGCGCGCGGGACGACCACGCCCAAGGCGCTGAAGGTCCCCGACCACAAGCTCGTGCTCACCTTCGACGACGGACCCGATCCCGAGTGGACGCCCCAGGTCCTCGACAAGCTGAAGGAGTACGACGCGCACGCGGTCTTCTTCGTCACCGGCACCATGGCCTCGCGCCATCCGGACCTGGTACGGCGGATGGTCGCCGAGGGTCATGAGATCGGGCTGCACACCTTCAACCACCCGGATCTCGCGTACCAGACCAAGTCCCGTATCGACTGGGAGCTGACGCAGAACCAGCTCGTGCTCGCGGGCGCGGCCGGTATCCGCACGTCGCTGTTCCGGCCGCCGTACTCCTCCTTCTCGCACGCGCTGGACGACAAGTCCTGGCCCGTCACCGAGTACATCGGCGGCCTCGGCTACATCACCGTGCTCAACAACACCGACAGCGAGGACTGGAAGCGCCCCGGTGTCCGCGAGATCGTCAAGCGGGCCACACCGAAGGGCACCCGCGGCTCCATCGTGCTGATGCACGACTCCGGCGGTGACCGCTCGCAGACCGTCACCGCGCTGGGCCGCTTCCTGCCGAGGATGCAGGACCGGGGATACGAGTTCACCAACCTCACCGAGGCGCTGGGCGCCCCGAGCGCCCATACGCCCGTCACCGGTGTCGAACTGGTCCAGGGCAAGGCGTTCGTCGGCGCCGTCGCCGTCTCGGAGGGCACCACCGCCGTGCTGGTGGCCGGGCTCGCCGCGATCGGTGTGCTGGTCATCGGGCGGTTCGGGCTGATGCTGGTGCTGTCCTTCGCGCACGCGCGCAAGGTGCGGCGGCGCGGCTTCAGTTGGGGCGCGCCGGTCACCGAACCGGTGACGGTGCTCGTGCCCGCGTACAACGAACGCGCGTGCATAGCCAACACCGTCCGCTCCCTGATGGAGAGCGACCATCCCATCGAGGTCATCGTCATCGACGACGGCTCGACGGACGGCACGGCGGACCTTGTCGACGACATGTGGCTGCCGAACGTGCGTGTCGTACGGCAGGTCAACGGGGGCAAGCCCGCCGCCCTCAACAACGGCATCGCGCACGCCCGTCACGACCTCGTCGTGATGATGGACGGCGACACCGTCTTCGAGCCGTCCACCGTGCGTGAGCTGGTCCAGCCGTTCGGCGACCCGGGCGTGGGGGCCGTCGCGGGCAACGCCAAGGTCGGCAACCGCGACACCCTCATCGGCGCCTGGCAGCACATCGAGTATGTGATGGGCTTCAATCTGGACCGCCGCATGTACGACCTGCTGCGCTGCATGCCCACCATCCCCGGCGCGGTCGGCGCCTTCCGCCGTACGGCCCTGGAGCGGGTCGGCGGGATGAGCGAGGACACCCTCGCCGAGGACACCGACATCACCATGGCGATGCACCGCGACGGCTGGCGGGTCGTGTACGCGGAGCGGGCCCGCGCCTGGACCGAGGCGCCGGAGTCCGTCCAGCAGCTGTGGTCCCAGCGCTATCGCTGGAGTTACGGCACGATGCAGGCGATCTGGAAGCACCGCCGCGCGGTGATCGAGCGCGGTCCTTCGGGCCGCTTCGGCCGCGTGGGACTGCCGCTGGTCTCGCTGTTCATGGTGCTGTTCCCGCTGCTGGCGCCGCTCATCGATGTGTTCCTGCTGTACGGGCTGGTCTTCGGCCCCACGCGGAACACGATCATCGCCTGGCTGGGTGTGCTGGCCGTGCAGGCGGTCTGTGCCGCGTACGCCTTCCGGCTCGACGGCGAACGCATGATCCATCTGATCTCGCTGCCCCTCCAGCAGATTCTCTACCGACAACTCATGTACGTCGTACTGCTCCAGTCCTGGATCACGGCCCTCACCGGCGGCCGGCTGCGCTGGCAGAAGCTGCGCCGCACGGGCGCGGTGGAGGCGCCGGGGTCCACGACAGGCCGGCGGGGCGACGACATCCGGAGGCCAGTGGCATGAGCGGCTTTTCTGTCGGCACCGGGGGCGTGCCGCGTGCCCGGCACAAGGCGGGGGGCAGCACGGTGGACACCTCGCGACCGTCCGGCCGGGACCGCTATCTCGACCTCCTGCGCGCGGTCGCGCTGGGGCGCGTGGTGATCTACCACATCTTCGGCTGGGCCTGGCTGACGATCCTCTTCCCGTCCATGGGCGTGATGTTCGCGCTGGCGGGCTCGCTGATGGCGCGCTCGCTCAACCGGCCCTCGCTGGGCGTCATCCGGGGCCGGATGCGGCGGCTGCTGCCGCCGATGTGGGCGTTCGCGCTGGGCGTGGTGCCGGTGATGTTCGCGATGGGCTGGCAGCCGGTCAAGGAGGAGGGCCTGTGGTGGTTCCTCAAGCTGGCCAACTATCTGTTCCCGGTCGGGGCGCCGCCCTATCCGTGGGAGAGCGGTTCGCAGGGCGGCTGGCTGGACGTGTCGTGGGCGAGCCAGGCGGCCGGGCCGCTCTGGTACATCCGCGCGTATCTCTGGTTCGTGCTGGCGTCGCCGCTGCTGCTGTGGGCCTTCCGGCGGGTGCCATGGGTGACGCTGCTGGCGCCGCTCGCGCTGACCGCCGTCATCGGCACCGGTCTGGTGGAGATCCCCGGTGAGGCGGGCATGGCGCTCACGGACTTCGCGGTCTACGGCGCCTGCTGGATCCTCGGCTTCGCGCACAACGACGGCATGTTCAAGAAGGTGCCGCGCTACATCACGGTCTCGCTGGCCGCGTTCACGATGGCTTTCGGGATCTGGTGGGCGTCCGGGCATCTGACCGAGGAGGGCTGGAATCTGGACGAGATCCCGCTGGCCCAGGCGACCTGGTCGCTCGGGTTCTGCGCGATCCTGCTCCAGTACTCGCCGTCGTGGCGGCAACTGCCGGGAAAGCTGGCGCAGTTCGACTCCACGATCACGCTCGCCAACAACCGTGCCGTGACGATCTATCTCTGGCACAACCTGCTGATCATGGCGACGATACCGATCATCGACCAGCTCTGGAAGATTCCCAATATCTGGAAGTACGGGGACCAACTGGACGCCGCCTACCCGGCGTTGATGCTGGTGCTGGTCTGGCCGCTGATCGCGGTCGCGATCCTGGCCTTCGGGTGGGTCGAGGACGTGGCGGCCAAGCGCCGGCCGAGGCTGTGGCCGAACGGCTCCGGCGGCTCCTCGAAAGAGTCGGCCGGGCCGCCTACGTCCACGGGCCCAGCGCCGCCCGCGCACGCAGGCTCGCCAGACCGTCGCTGATCGTCGGCTGGGTCCCGCTGCCGCGCCGTACGCAGGTCAGCACCCGCCGGAAGGGCGGCGGGTCGCCGCTGACGCACAGCCGCACCAGCTCCGGATGGGTGGTGAGGGAGACCAGCCGGGGCACGAGGCAGATGCCGAGCCCATGGCTGATCAGCGAGAGCACCGCCGACCACTCGTCGGCGTGGTGGACCATGCGCGGGGCGAAACCGGAGGCGGCGCAGAGCGCTTCGATGAGCCGGCTCTGGTCGTGGTGCGGCGATATCCAGTCGTCGTCGGCCGTCTTGGACAGCTCGACGCGCCCGCCACCCGCCAGCGGGTGCCCGGCCGGGACGACGAGGTCCAAGTAGTCGTCCATCAGGGGCTGTTGGTCGAAGCGAGGATCGTCCATGGTGGGGCTGCCGGGCAGCGGGGTCAGGACGGCGATGTCGAGCTTCCCGGCCAGCAGATGCTCGTAGCAGTGGCGCGTGTCGATGTCCGCGACGGTCGTGCGCGTCGACGGCATGGCCTCCCGCAGCTTCTGGGCGGTGGGCGCGAGCAGCGGCCCGATGCTGGTGGCGAAGCCGCCCATACGCAGCGTCCGGTACGAGCCGCCGCCGTGGTCGGCGAGGTCCGCCCTGGCCCGTTCCCACTGGGCGCTGAGCAGGTCGGCGTGGTGCAGCAGGACGCAGCCCGCCGTGGTGAGGCGGATCCGGCGGCCGTCCGGCTCCCACAGCTCGGCGCCGACCTCGCGGGAGAGCTGCCGCAACTGCTGGGAGACGGCGGAGGGCGAGAGATTCAGCGCGCGGGCGGTGGCCGCGACGGTGCCCTGCGCGTGCATGACGCGCAGCGTCTGGAGGAGGCGCAGATTGATCACGCTGTCCATCGTCCGTCATTCGTACGCCGTTTCGGCATGGTTCCGTGCCGAAAGACGCGATGGACGCGCACGGTCCGAGGGCCGACGCTGGGCCGTATGGAAGCCGATCCGAGAGACATCCAGCCGGGAGACATCCAGCCGAGAGACATCCGTCCGGAGGCCGTCGCCGTCTGCGCCGACTGCGGCTGGCCCGTCGAGGCCCCGCTCCAGGAGGCGTCACGCCACACCGTCGCCGAGGGGACCGTCGTCTACACACGGTGCGCCTGCGGGCGGGTGCGGGTCTGGCTGGAGCCGTGCGGCGGGGGCGGGCCGAGGCTGGTGGTGGGCGGTAACAGTGTCATGTACGCGCCAAAGGCGGAGTGCCGCACCGGCCCGTGAGAGTGGCCCCGGCGGCGAGAAACAAGGTCAGGACCCTCTTCCGCTTTTCCCCGGCGGCAGACGAGTCTTGTGGACGTCCCGGCCGGTACGGCGCTCGTACGCCGCGCGGCCGGTACGCCGTCCCGTACATGACCGATACGGGACCGGGCCGAGCCGCACAGGAGCGACACCTTGAACGACATCACAGACGAGACCACGGACGAGACCACGGACGAGACCACGGACCACACCCCCACCGACCACGGCTGGTACGTGGACGACCGCTGCACCGACTGCGACGTCTCCCGCCAGTTGGCGCCGGGCCTCATCGACCAGGTCGACGGCCGCTCCGCCGTCGTACGCCAGCCGCGCGACGCCGCGGAGGAACGGCGGCTCCACGCCGCCGCCTTCGCCTGCCACACCCGCTCCGTACGCCCACCGTCCGGCCGCCGGCTCGACCGGGAACTCGACCCGTACCCCCTGCCGTTCGACGCCACCGTGTCCCTCTGCGGACACAACGCCCCGATGACCGCCGCCGCCAACTCCTATCTCGTCCGGCGCCCGTCCGGGAGCCAGGTCATGGTGGACACCCCGCGCTGGAGCGAGGCGCTGGCCGCCCGCTTCGAGGCGCTGGGGCCCGTCTCCGACGTCCTGCTCACCCACCAGGACCACGCGGCGCACGGGCGCGCGTACGCCGACCGGTTCGGCGCCCGGCTCTGGATCCACGAGGGCGACCTCGCCGCCGCGCCCGACGCCGACCGGATCCTGCGGGGCACCGACGCCGTGGAGATCACCCTCGGTGTCGTCGCCCACCCGCTGCCCGGCCACACGCGCGGCAGCGTGGTGTACGTCGCCGACGAGCGGTACTGCTTCAGCGGCGACAGCTTCTACTGGTCGCGCACCACCGGTGACATCGAGGTCGTCGAGAACGTCACCTGGTACTCCATCGAGGCGCTGGCCGCCTCCCTGGCCCGTACCGCCGGCGCGCTGCGCTTCGAGTGGCTGCTCCCCGGCCACGGCGACCGCAAGCACCTGCCCGCCGCCGAGGCGCAGCGGCGTATGCGCGCGCTGGCCACCCGTACCGCGACGCTGCGACCTCAGCCGGTCGACTTCACGGCCACACGCTGGTGACGGCGGACGATCACGTCGCGGTGCGCCGCCGTCGCGCGGATCAGTCGGCGGATCACCGCCCGCCCCGCTTCTCGGAGGCCCGCTGCCGCTCCCACGACTCGTGGTCCCAGCCCTGGGCGAGCGAGGCGTACTCCTCCGGAGTCGCGACGCGACGGTGCCGAGCGGTGAACTCGCGCAGGGCGGTGTTCACCGCCTGCTCCTTCGTCCCTGCGCCGGACACGCGCATCGCGTCGGCCACGGCTTCGTCGTCAAGGTCGATCGTCGTCAGGCTCAACGGGACTCCTTCTGTTGATGGGCAACAGCCATCAGCACAAGGGCCAACGGCTCACAGTCCTGCCCACCCCCCGGTGAGAGCAAGGTTGCGCGCCGGTCATCTCGCAAAACCCCGGCGAAACGCGCCTTCCCTACCGTCAGGGGTCACCGAACCGCACCGTCAGTGGAGGCGCGATGACTGGCCCGACGAACACCGATGCGGCACCCGGCGCCGGACGGGGGCGATGGATCGAGCACTGGGATCCCGAGGACGCCGGCTTCTGGGAGCGGACGGGCCGCCGGACCGCGCGGCGCAATCTGCTCTTCTCCGTGCTCAGCGAGCACATCGGGTTCTCCATCTGGACCCTCTGGTCGGTGATGGTCCTGTTCATGGGGCCCGAGTACGGGGTCGACCCGGCCGGGAAGTTCTTCCTCATCGGCACGGCCACCTTCGTCGGCGCCCTCGTACGCGTCCCGTACACCTTCGCCGTCGCCCGCTTCGGCGGCCGTAACTGGACCGTCGTCAGCGCCCTGCTGCTGCTCCTGCCGACCGGCGCCGCGTACGCGGTGATGGAGCCGGGGACCTCGTACGCCACCTTCATGGCCGTCGCCGCGCTCACCGGGCTCGGCGGCGGCAACTTCGCCTCGTCCATGACCAACATCAACTCCTTCTTCCCGCTGCGCGAGAAGGGCTGGGCGCTCGGCCTCAACGCGGGCGGCGGGAACGTCGGCGTGCCGGTCGTACAGCTCGTCGGGCTGCTGGTGATCGGGACGGCGGGCGCCACGCACCCCCGGATCGTGCTCGCGGTGTACCTGCCGCTGATCGTCGCCGCATCCGTCTGCGCCGCGCTGTTCATGGACAATCTGGCGCCGGTCAGGAACGACACCGGGGCGGCGAAGGAAGCCGTACGCGACCGGCACACCTGGATCATGGCGGTGCTGTACATAGGGACGTTCGGCTCCTTCATCGGCTACAGCTTCGCCTTCGGCCTGGTGCTCCAGACCCAGTTCGGGCGTACGCCCCTGGAGGCCGCCTCGCTGACCTTCATGGGTCCGCTGCTCGGCTCGCTGGTACGGCCTGTCGGGGGCAGGCTCGCCGACCGGCACGGCGGTGCCCGCATCACGCTGTGGAACTTCGCGGGGATGGCGGCGGCGACGGTCGTGGTGATCTTCGCCTCGGTGCGCGAGTCGCTGCCCGTCTTCCTCGTCGGCTTCACCGCGCTGTTCCTGCTCAGCGGCATCGGCAACGGCTCGACGTACAAGATGATCCCCGGCATCTTCCAGACCAAGGCCCTGGCGCGGGGGATGACGGGGGAGGCGGCGGCACGGTACGGGCGGCGGCTCTCCGGCGCCTCCATGGGGCTCATCGGAGCGGTCGGCGCGCTGGGCGGGCTCGGGGTCAACCTCGCCTTCCGGCAGTCCTTCCAGGGGGAGGCGGGCACGGGCACCGCCGCGTTCGTCGCCTTTCTCGGCTTCTACGCCGTGTGCTCGGCGCTCACCTGGGCGGTATACCTTCGGAAGAGGGCGCCCCGACCGGCGACGGAGGCGGAGCCGGGGACCGGCACCGATGCGCGGCACCGGCTCGATTACGCGCAGGTGTGAGCCGGTACGGCGGGGTGTGAGCCGGTACGGCGAGTGTGAGCCCGGCTCCACGCGGGGCGCTCCACGCGGGGCCGGGCCCTGGAGCCGTACGGACCAAGAGAGCGGGACGAAAGACGATGTCCGATCAGCAGCAGCACGGCCCCCTCGCCGGATTCACCGTCGGGGTCACCGCCGCCCGGCGCGCCGACGAGCTGGGGGCGCTGCTCACGCGGCGCGGCGCCGCCGTCACGCACGCCCCCGCCCTGCGTATCGTGCCGGTTTCCGACGACACCGAACTCCTCGCCGCCACCAAGGAGTTGATCGGCAACCCACCCCATGTGGTGATCGCGACGACGGCCATCGGCTTCCGCGGCTGGGTGGAGGCGGCCGACGGCTGGGGCCACGGCCAGGACCTGCTCGACTGTCTGCGCGGCACCGAACTGCTGGCGCGCGGGCCGAAGGTGAAGGGCGCGATCCGCGCCGCCGGACTGACCGAGGAGTGGTCGCCGGACTCCGAGTCCATGGCCGAGGTGCTGGACCGGCTGCTGACCGAGGGCGTCGAGGGGCGCCGCGTCGCGCTCCAGTTGCACGGGGAGCCGCTGCCCGGCTTCGTGGAGGCGCTGCGCGCCGGGGGTGCCGATGTCGTCGTCGTACCCGTCTACCGCTGGATGGCGCCCGAGGACATAGCCCCCGTCGACCGGCTCATCGACGCGACCGTCGCACGCGCCCTGGACGCCGTCACCTTCACCAGCGCGCCCGCCGCCGCCTCGCTGCTCTCCCGGGCCCGTGAACGCGGTCTGCTTCACGCTCTGGTCGAGGCCCTGCACCACGATGTGCTCGCCGCCTGCGTGGGCCCCGTCACCGCCCTCCCGCTCCAGGAGCACGGCATCGACACCGTCCAGCCCGAACGCTTCCGCCTGGGCCCGCTCGTTCAGGTGCTCTGCCTCGAACTGCCGGGCCGTACGCGCACGTTGACGGTCGCGGGGCGCCGTTTCGAGATCCGCGGCCACGCGGTGCTGCTGGACGGCGGGCTGAGGCCCGTACCGCCCGCCGGGATGGCCCTGGTGAACGCGCTCGCCAAGCGGCCGGGGTGGGTGGTCTCGCGGGCCGACCTGCTGCGGGCGCTGCCCGGGGCGGGCAGCGACGAGCACGCCGTCGAGACGGCCATGGCCCGGCTGCGTACGGCGCTCGGCGCGTCGGAGCTGATCCAGACGGTCGTCAAGCGGGGCTACCGGCTGGCGCTGGACCCGGCGGCCGGGACGAAGTACGGGTCGGACGACGGGTGACGGGTGACGGGTGCCGGACGACGGGTGCCGGGTGACGGTCCGTCGATCACCGTGACCATTCCGGTACCTGAACCGGAACGGGGCCGTCTATTTTAATCGGATGGTCAACGACTCCCTTCCGTTCCGGCCCGCGCGAGCGGAAGACGCCGGCCCGCTCGCCGAGGCGCATCTGCGCAACCGGGACCATATGCGTCCCTGGTCGCCGTACCGTACGGCCGACTACTACACCCCGGAGGCGCAGGCCCAACTGCTGGCCGACCCCGCCGCCCTGCGCTGGCATTTCATCGACGGGGGGAACGTCGTGGGCCAGGCCACGCTCTCCACCCTCGTCCTCGGTCCGTTCCGCAGCGCGAGCCTCGGCTACTGGATCGACGCCGAGTACACCGGGCGCGGACTGGCCACCCGCGCCGTCGACGAGGTCTGCCGGGCGGCGCTGGAGGATCTGGGGCTGCACCGCGTCGAGGCGTGCACGATGCCGGTCAACACCGGCTCGCAACGGGTCCTGCGCAAATGCGGGTTCGAGCTGATCGGGACGGCGCCGCGCTATCTGCACATCGACGGCGCGTGGCGCGACCACCACCTCTTCCAGCGGATCCTGCACGACGGCCCGCCGAACACCGCGCCGTAGGCGGCCCGAAGCGTCCGTAAGAAGATAAGAGGGTGTTCCGGTGGACCGGGTTCCGCACCACGCGTGAGAATTCCATGAGCGCGGTTGAACTGAGGGCTCCCCGGAGGGGTTCCCGACGCGTTCCGGGGCAGGCACTCTGGGATGAACGCGGCAGGACGGTGACCGAGGTGGTGACAGGCACATGACTACGGCCATGGGCTCGTACGAGTGGCGATTCGACTCCGGGCGCCTGTGCCTGGATCTGGTGGCCACCGGGGAGCCGGCCCCGAGGGGCTTCGAGGAACAGCCGCGCACCGACGGCGCCGGACTCCTCGGCCGCTGGCTCACCGGCTCCGGCCTGGTGCCCCCCGGCACCCCGCTCACCGGCGTCGACACCAACTGGGTCCAGCGCTTCGCCGAACTGCGCGACTGCGTCGGCCAGTTGGTGCGCGCGCAGATCGACGGGCGGTACGCGGCGGTCGCACTGGAGCGCGTCAACGCGATCGCCGCCGACGCCCCGCCCGGCATCAGGGCCGTACGCGAACCGGGCGGCGCCCTCGTGCGCGCGCTGAGCGCCGAGCCCGAGTGCGGCGCGCTGCTCGCGGTCGTGGCCAGGGACACCGTGGACCTGCTGACCGACCCTGACGCACGGGCGCGGCTGCGGCAGTGCGAGGGCGACAGTTGCCGGCGGGTCTATCTGGACACCTCACGCGGGCGCCGGCGGCGCTGGTGCTCCAGCGAGGTATGCGGCAACAGAGAGCGCGTGGCCCGACACCGCCGCCGCGCGGCGGTCGCCCGCGCGTGATTCCCGGCCGGGCCCGGCGCGATTCCCGGCCGGGCCGGGCGTGAGGTCGGGCCCGCGCCCGGCGGCGGGCCGTCCCCGCTCCCGTAAAAGATCTTGAAAGATTTCCGCTGCGCCGTTGAGTGCATCTCCCCACCGGTCCGTAAGTCACCAGTGATGGGAACAAGCAGCCATCTCAAGGTCTCGACCGGGAGGTTCAGGTGCGCAAGGATGCGGCCGTGGCCGATGACCGACCTCACCGGGCCCGGCACCGGAGCGAGGGACAGCGCACCAACATCCCTGTTCCCGACGAGGAGTTGATGCGCGCCCTCTACCGGGAACATGCCGGACCCCTGCTCGCCTACGTCCTGCGTCTCGTCGCGGGCGACCGCCAGCGGGCCGAGGATGTCGTGCAGGAAACGCTCATCCGTGCCTGGAAGAACGCCGGTCAGCTCAACCGGGCGACCGGCTCTGTCCGACCCTGGCTGGTGACGGTCGCCCGGCGTATCGTCATCGACGCTCACCGCAGCCGGCAGGCCCGGCCGCAGGAGGTCGACCCGTCGCCGCTGGAGGTCATGCCCGCGGAGGACGAGATCGACAAGGCGTTGTGGCTGATGACGCTCTCTGCTGCCCTCGATGATTTGACCCCCGCCCACCGGGAAGTTCTGGTGGAGACGTACTTCAAGGGACGTACGGTCAACGAGGCCGCCGAGACGCTCGGCATACCCAGTGGGACCGTGCGGTCGCGGGTGTTCTACGCGCTGCGTTCCATGAAGCTCGCGCTGGAGGAGAGGGGGGTCTCGGCATGACCACGTACGAGCAGTCCGGGCAGGGCGACGGCACGACCGCGCACGACGCGGCGGCGGCGTACGTGCTCGGCATCCTGGACGAGGCCGACGCCACCGCCTTCGAGGCGCATCTGGCGGGCTGCCACATCTGCGCGCTCCATCTGGAGGAGTTCGCCGGGATGGAGCCGATGCTGGCCATGCTGGCGGACAATCCGGACCCGTTCGGACAGTCCTCGCCGTTCGGCCGGTCCGACCCCTTCGCCCAGGCGCCCGCCGCCGCGCCCAGCCCGCCACCGGCGCCCGTGCCCGTGCCCGCGCCCGCCGTCACCGTGCAGCCCAGCCCCCGGCTGCTGGACCGGCTTGTGGACGAGGTCGCGGTCAAGCGCGCCAAGCGCAGGCGCCGCTCGATGTATCTGGTCGCCGCCGTGGCGGCGATGGTCATCGGCGGTCCCGCCGTCGCGGTCGTCGCCACCTCCGGTGACGGTGGCACGAGCAACCAGGCCGCCGACCCGCACCCCACCAGCCCCGCCGAGGACGCCTTCATGGAGCACATGCCGGAGAAGGTCGAGGCGACGGACCCCACCACCAAGGTCAGCGCGACCATCGGCATGGAGAGCAAGGGCTGGGGGACCCACGCGGCCCTGGAGCTGACGAACGTCAAGGGGCCGCTCAAGTGCAGCCTCATCGCCGTGTCCAAGACCGGCGAGGAGGAGATCGTCACCTCGTGGGCCGTGCCGAAGTGGGGTTACGGCCTCCCGGACAGCACCCACGAAATGGCGAAGAACCCGCTGTACGTACACGGCGGCGCGGCCATGGACCGCGACGACATCGACCATTTCGAGGTCCGGACATTCGACGGAAAACGTCTGGTGGAGGTCGCGGCCTGACATACCCGCCCCCTTCGCGTACGGTTGACGGCTGCCCAGTGCACGTCAGAAGGGGGCCTCGGTGGCCGCGCAGGATGCCGCTGTTGAATCCGCTGGATCGGTAGTCGATCCCGTACGGGACAAGGGAAACGACGCCATAAGCCACCCCGCGCGGGAGCCCGGCAACGACCCCGCGCCGGCCGCGGGCGCCGACTCCGTCCGCGACCGCGAGATCGCGGTCGAGCAAGAACATCTCGACCAGGTCTACCGCCGCCTCGAAGAGAAGATCGACGAGGCGGAATTCCTGATGAACGACGCCGCCAAACGCGGCCAGGTCGGCACCCCCGGCGCGCTCGCCGAACGCGACGCGCAGGTGTTCCGGGCGGGAATCCATCTCAACCGGCTCAACAACGAATTCGAGGACTTCCTCTTCGGACGGGTCGACCTGCTGCCCGGCAAGGACGGCAAGAAGGGCCCGGACGGCGCGTACACCTCCGTCGAGCCCGCCGACGACGCCGTACGCGCCGACGACACCGCCGACATCGCCGAGACGCTGCACATCGGCCGTATCGGGGTCCTGGACTCCGACTACTCGCCGCTGGTCATCGACTGGCGCGCGCCGGCCGCCGCGCCGTTCTACCGCTCGACACCCGTCGACCCCGGCCGGGTCGTACGGCGCCGGGTCATCCGCTCCAAGGGCCGCAAGGTCCTCGGGGTCGAGGACGACCTGATGCGCCCGGAGCTGACCGCCACACTGAACGGCGCCGCCCTGCCCGTCATCGGCGACGGCGCGCTGATGGCCGCCCTCGGCCAGGCCCGCAGCCACACCATGCGCGACATCGTCTCCTCCATCCAGGCCGAGCAGGACCTGGTGATCCGGGCGCCCGCCGCGTCCGTCACCGAGGTGTCGGGCGGCCCCGGCACCGGCAAGACCGCCGTCGCGCTGCACCGCGCCGCCTACCTGCTGTACCAGGACCGGCGGCGGTACGCGGGCGGCATCCTCGTCGTCTCGCCGACCCCGCTGCTCGTCGCGTACACCGAAGGCGTGCTGCCGTCCCTGGGCGAGGAGGGGCAGGTCGCGATCCGCGCGGTCGGCTCGCTCGTGGACGGCGCGGAGGCCACCGCGTACGACGAGCCCGCCGTCTCCCGCGTCAAGGGCTCGGCGCGGATGCTCAAGGTGCTGCGCAAGGCGGCACGCGGCGCCCTGGAGGGGGACCGGCCGCCCGCCGGCGGCCGTTCGTCCGGCGGGCGTGGCAGCCGTACGGCGGCAAGCCGGCCCACCGGGCAGCTCGCCTTCGGTGACTCCGGTGACTCCGGTGACTCCGGTGACTCCGGTGACGACAGCGGCAGCAACAGCGCCACCGGCGCCTCGCCCGCCGCACCCGGGCGCGCCGCCACCCCCACCAAGCTGCGGGTCGTCGCGTTCGGGCGCCGGCTGGAGCTGGAGTCCGACGAACTGCACCGCATCCGGCAGTCCGTCCTCGGCGGCACCGCACCCGTCAACCTGCTGCGCCCACGCGCCCGCAGACTGCTCCTGGACGCCCTGTGGGCGAAGTCCGGCGCCGCGTCGCGGGCCGGGGACCATCTGGCCAAGGGCGACGCCGAGCTGGCCGCCGAGCTGCGCGGCGGCTTCGACGAGGACGTGCTGTCCGAGGACAGCTTCATCGAGTTCCTGGACGCCTGGTGGCCCGAGCTGACCGCGCGCGGGGTGCTGGCCGCGATGGCCGACGAGCGCCGCCTCGGCCGCTGGGCCCGCCGGATCCTCAACCCGAACGAGACCAGGAAGGTCGCCCGCTCGCTGCGGCGCGTCGGCCCCGACGGCACCGGACCGCTGTCGGTGCACGACGTGGCGATCCTGGACGAGCTGGAGCAGTTGCTCGGCACCCCCGCGCGCCCGCGCAAGCGCCGCGACCTGGACCCGCTGGAGCAGTTGACCGGGCTCGAGGAGCTGATGCCGCAGCGCGAGGAGACACAGCGCGAGCGCGCGGAGCGGCTGGCGGCCGAGCGTACGGAGTACGCGCACGTCATCGTGGACGAGGCGCAGGACCTCACCCCGATGCAGTGGCGGATGGTCGGCCGCCGCGGCCGGCACGCCACCTGGACGGTGGTCGGCGACGCCGCCCAGTCGTCCTGGTCCGACCCGGACGAGGCGGCCGAGGCGCGCGACGAGGCCCTGGGCAACCGCCCGCGCCGCCACTTCACCCTCACGGTGAACTACCGCAACCCGGCCGAGATCGCGGCCCTCGCCGCCAAGGTGCTGGCCCTCGCGATGCCGGGCATGGAGTCCCCGGCCGCCGTCCGCTCCACGGGCGTCGAGCCGCGCTTCAGCGCCGTACGGGACGGCGATCTGGCCGGAGCCGTACGCCAGGAGGCCGCGCGCCTGCTTCGGCGCGTGGACGGCACGATCGGCGTGGTCGTCGCGATGCACCGCCGGGAACAGGCGGCGCGCTGGCTGGCGGGGCTCGGCGACCGGGTGGTGGCGCTGGGCAGCCTGGAGGCGAAGGGGCTGGAGTACGACGCCACGGTGGTCGTCTCACCGGCGGAGATCGCCGACGAGTCGCCCGCCGGACTACGGGTGCTGTACGTGGCCCTCACCCGGGCGACGCAACAGCTCACGGTCGTCTCGGCGGGCCGCGACGACCCGGACGCGCAGGGAGTTCCCGACCTCCTCAGGGACTGATCCGCGCGGCGGGACGACCGTGGGCCGCGGTGCCCGCCGGGGCGGGTCAGGGATCGACCGTGAAGTCAACTCTCGTACGGGAATCGCTTTCCGGGGTCGTTTGTTAGCCTTGGTGATGGCACCGGCCCGATCCAAGCCCCCGGGCCCAACCTTCGTCGCTTCGAGCGACCACTTGCCGCGAGGCGAGCATGGCGGGTCGGTGCCACCCTTCGTCAACAGGAGCGTTTTCTTCTTAGTGTTCACGGACATTCACCGGAGAACGTCTTCACAGGAGCGGGTCCGCGTCACACACTGACGCGGACCCGCTCCTGTTTCTCCCGGCTTCCCGGTTCCACCCCCGTTACCGCCTACCTGCGGGTAGGTGCGACCATCGGACGGTCCCGCCGGTCGCCAGGCGCGAGGCGGAGCGGCAAGTGAAGCCAGTGAAAGCAGAGGAACACGGTCATGGCAACGGCGCCAAGCGTCTCGTACTCGATGACGGTCCGGCTGGAAGTGCCCGCGAGCGGTACGGCGGTGTCCCAGCTCACCACTGCCGTGGAATCCTCCGGCGGCTCGGTGACAGGTCTGGACGTCACCGCGTCCGGCCACGAGAAGCTGCGGATAGACGTCACGATCGCCGCCAGCTCCACCAGCCACGCGGACGAGATCGTCGAGGAACTGCGGGGCATCGAGGGTGTCACCCTCGGCAAGGTCTCCGACCGTACGTTCCTGATGCACCTCGGCGGCAAGATCGAGATGCAGTCCAAGCACCCCATCCGCAACCGTGACGATCTCTCCATGATCTACACGCCGGGTGTGGCACGGGTCTGCATGGCGATCGCCGAGAACCCCGAGGACGCCCGCCGGCTCACCATCAAGCGCAACTCCGTCGCGGTCGTCACCGACGGCTCCGCGGTGCTGGGCCTCGGCAACATCGGCCCGATGGCCGCGCTGCCCGTCATGGAGGGCAAGGCCGCCCTCTTCAAGAGGTTCGCGGGGATCGACGCGTGGCCGATCTGCCTGGACACGCAGGACACCGACGCGATCGTCGAGATTGTCAAGGCGATCGCCCCCGGCTTCGCCGGTATCAACCTGGAGGACATCTCCGCGCCGCGCTGCTTCGAGATCGAGGCCCGGCTGCGCGAGGCCCTGGACATCCCGGTCTTCCACGACGACCAGCACGGCACGGCCATCGTGGTGCTCGCCGCGCTGACCAACGCCCTGCGCGTGGTCGGCAAGTCGATCGGTGACGTACGGGTCGTCATGTCGGGCGCGGGTGCGGCCGGTACAGCGATTCTCAAACTTCTTATCGCGGCCGGTGTCAAGCACACCGTCGTCGCCGACATCCACGGTGTGGTGCACGCCGGACGCGCCGACCTGGTGTCCGCGGCGGCCGAATCACCGCTGCGCTGGATCGCCGACAACACCAACCCGGAGGGCGTCACCGGCACCCTCAAGGAGGCTGTTGTCGACGCCGACGTGTTCATCGGCGTGTCGGCCCCGAACGTGCTGAACGGCGAGGACGTCGCGGCCATGGCGGACGGTGCGATCGTCTTCGCGCTGGCCAACCCCGACCCCGAGGTCGACCCGGCAATCGCCCGTGAGACAGCGGCAGTTGTGGCCACCGGCCGCTCCGACTTCCCCAACCAGATCAACAACGTCCTGGTCTTCCCCGGCGTCTTCCGCGGCCTGCTCGACGCGCAGTCACGCGCCGTCAACACGGACATGATGCTGGCCGCCGCGACGGCCCTCGCGGACGTCGTCACGGGGGACGAACTCAACCCGAACTACATCGTCCCCTCGGTCTTCAACGACAAGGTCGCGGGAGCCGTCGCCGGAGCCGTACGCACCGCCGCCAAGGCCGCCGGTGACGCTGTGACAGGCGCCACGTCCGTCTGACGCCCGGCGCGTCGCGATTAGCGGCACCGTGCACCCACCTCTAGGGTGGCGGACCATGAGCCCGCTGCTCCAAGGGGGTTTCAGGGCCCGGATTGGCTTTCCCGCCGCTGGTGGGGGCAGGATGCTTTCTCAAGGACTATGTCCAGGGGATACCCCACTGGGGCGCGAAGACCTGAAGGACAGACCCGGTCACAGGGACTGTCAGAGGGTCCTGGCAGCATCGGCTTCGATCTCACGCCTCACACGCAAGAAGAACACGGGAGTAACAACATGAACCGCAGTGAGCTGGTGGCCGCCCTGGCCGACCGCGCCGAGGTGACTCGCAAGGATGCCGACGCCGTGCTGGCCGCCCTCGCCGAGACGGTCGGCGAAATCGTCGCCAAGGGCGACGAGAAGGTCACCATCCCCGGCTTCCTGACCTTCGAGCGCACCCACCGTGCCGCTCGCACCGCTCGTAACCCGCAGACCGGCGACCCGATCCAGATCCCGGCCGGCTACAGCGTCAAGGTCTCCGCGGGCTCCAAGCTCAAGGAAGCCGCCAAGGGCAAGTAACACCCTCAGGCAGAGCGCAAGGGCGGTCACCCCGGTCGGGGTGACCGCCCTTGTCACATGAGTTGTCACATGAGTTGTCACATGAGGACGAGGCGCCGGACGAGGCGTCAGACCAGCGAGCGGCCCGGCAGTTCGACCTTCGCGCCCAGCTCGACCAGCTTCTCCATGAAGTTCTCGTAGCCGCGGTTGATCAGGTCGATGCCGTGCACCCGCGAGGTGCCCTGCGCCGCCAGCGCCGCGATCAGGTACGAGAAGCCGCCGCGCAGGTCGGGGATGACCAGATCGGCGCCCTGGAGCTTCGTGGGGCCCGACACGACCGCCGAGTGCAGGAAGTTGCGCTGGCCGAAGCGGCAGTCCGAGCCGCCCAGGCACTCCCGGTACAACTGGATGTGCGCGCCCATCTGGTTGAGCGCCGAGGTGAAGCCGAGCCGTGACTCGTACACCGTCTCGTGGACGATGGACAGGCCCGCCGCCTGTGTCAGCGCCACCACCAGCGGCTGCTGCCAGTCGGTCTGGAAACCGGGGTGTACGTCGGTCTCCAGGGCGATCGCGTTGAGCGGGCCGCCCGGGTGCCAGAAGCGGATGCCCTTGTCGTCGATCTCGAACGCCCCGCCGACGCGGCGGAAGGTGTTCAGGAACGTCATCATCGACCGCTGCTGGGCCCCGCGTACGTAGATGTTGCCTTCGGTCGCCAGCGCCGCCGACGCCCAGGAGGCGGCCTCCAGCCGGTCCGGGATGGCGCGGTGGTTGTAGCCGCCGAGCTTGTCGACACCGGTGATCCGGATCGTCCGGTCGGTGTCCATCGAGATGATCGCGCCCATCTTCTGGAGCACGCAGATCAGATCCTCGATCTCCGGCTCCACGGCGGCGTTCGACAACTCGGTGACGCCCTCGGCCAGAACGGCCGTCAGCAGCACCTGCTCCGTCGAGCCGACCGAGGGGTACGGCAGCCGGATCTTCGTGCCGCGCAGCCGCTGCGGGGCCTCCAGATACTGCCCGTCCGCGCGCTTCTCGATCGTCGCGCCGAACTGGCGCAGCACCTCGAAGTGGAAGTCGATCGGCCGGCCGCCGATGTCGCAGCCGCCGAGACCGGGGATGAACGCGTGGCCGAGCCGGTGCAGCAGCGGGCCGCAGAACAGGATCGGGATACGCGACGAGCCCGCGTGGGCGTCGATGTCGGCGACGTTGGCGCTCTCCACGTGCGACGGGTCGAGGATCAGCTCGCCCGGTTCCTCGCCGGGGCGCACGGTCACACCGTGCAGTTGGAGCAGCCCTCTGACGACCCGTACGTCACGGATGTCGGGCACGTTGCGCAGTCTGCTGGGCCCGCTGCCGAGAAGGGCGGCGACCATGGCCTTCGGCACCAGGTTCTTCGCGCCGCGGACGCGGATCTCGCCCTCCAGCGGGGTTCCGCCGTGGACAAGCATTACATCGTCTGTGCCGGTCATGAATCTCGCGTTCCGGGAGTCGTCGGACAGGGGGCCAAAGCAAAAGGGTAAGGGGCTCGGGCCCCTCTCCCGTAAGGCATCGGGCGTCCTGGAGCCGTATCGAAGGTGGCGGAACACTTTCTGTTCGCCACCACTTGCCGTGAGTCACCTTTCATTTCATGCCCACTTCGGTGCCGGTTACGGCGCGTCCTTGCGCTCCCCGTGCCGCTGTGCGCCTGATCTGCGATCACGCACACTCTGCCGCGCGGGCCCCAAGGAAGGCCAATGTGCGGGATCATGTCTCGCATGACCGAGGTGTCCTCGCTCACAGGGCGGCTGCTCGTCGCGACTCCGGCCCTGGCGGATCCGAACTTCGACCGCGCCGTGGTGCTCCTGCTCGACCATGACGAGGAGGGCTCCCTCGGCGTGGTCCTCAACCGGCCCACCCCGGTGGACGTCGGGGACATTCTGGCGTCCTGGGGCGCCCTGGCCGGGGACCCGGGTGTCGTCTTCCAGGGCGGCCCCGTCTCCCTCGACTCGGCGCTCGGTGTCGCCGTCATCCCCGGTGACGAGGGGCCGCTGGGCTGGCGGCGGGTGCACGGCGCGATCGGCCTGGTCGATCTGGAGACCCCGCCCGAACTGCTCGCGCGGGCGCTCGGCTCGCTGCGGATCTTCGCCGGATACGCGGGGTGGGGGCCGGGCCAGTTGGAGGAGGAGCTGCGCGAAGGCGCCTGGTACGTGGTCGAGTCGGAGCCCGGGGACGTGTCGTCGCCGCGCCCCGAGAGCCTGTGGCGCGCGGTGCTGCGCAGACAGCGCAGTGAACTCGCCATGGTGGCCACCTATCCGGACGACCCCTCGCTCAACTGACGCGCCGCGCGCGGGCCGTCGGGGGCCGGGTCCGCGATTCCGGCGGTGACCAGGCCCGTCTCGTACGCCACGATCACCAGTTGGGCGCGGTCCCGGGCGCCGAACTTGGTGAGCAGATGGCTCACATGGGTCTTCACCGTCGACAGGCCGACGAACAGGCGCCGGGCGATCTCGGTGTTCGTCAGACCGCGCGCGACCAGTTCCAAGACGTCGCGCTCGCGGTCGGTGACGCCGTCGAGGCCCGCGCTGTCGCGGCGGGCCGGGCCGGGGCGGCGGGCGAACTCGGCGATCAGCCGGCGCGTCACGGCAGGGGCGAGCAGCGCCTCGCCGGCCGCCACCACCCGGATCGCGGCGAGGAGTTCGGCGGGCGGGGCGTCCTTGAGGAGGAAGCCGCTGGCGCCCGCGCGCAGCGCGCCGTACACGTACTCGTCCAGGTCGAACATGGTCAGGATCAGTACGCGCGGGATGCCGGGGGGCGGGGCTTCGGGTGGGGCGCAGATCAGGCGGGTCGCCTCGATCCCGTCCATGCCCGGCATCCGTACATCCATCAGCACCACGTCCGGGCGTGTCTCGGCGGTCAGCCGGACCGCCTCGGCGCCGTCCGCCGCCTCCCCGGCGGCGACCAGTCCCGGCTCGGCGTCCACGAGCAGCCGCAGACTGCCGCGCAGCAGCGCCTGGTCGTCGGCGACCAGCACCCGGATCACCGGGCGCTCTCCACGCGCGCGGTGGGTGTGCTTGTGGCTCTGGCGTACGGGAGGGTCGCCCGTACCGCGAAGCCGCCGGTGTCCCGGGGGCCGGCCGTGAACGTGCCGCCGTACAGGGCGACGCGCTCGCGCATGCCCACCAGGCCGTGGCCCTCGCGCCGATGACGCTCCGCGTGCTCGACCGGCGGCCCGTCGTTCACCACCTCGATACCGATCACGCCCTCCGCGGCCGTGACCCGCACCCGGCACGCCGCCGTGGGCCCCGCGTGCCGCAGCACGTTCGTCAGCGCCTCCTGCACGATCCGGTAGACGGCAAGACCCGCGCCCTCCGGCAGAGCGTCCAGCCCCTCGGCGGTCAGCTCCGCGCCCGCGCGGCGCGCCAGTTCGGGCAGGGCGCCGGGGCCGGGGGCCGGGCCGAGGGCGGCCGGCAGACGCTCGCCGGTGGTGTCCGAGCGCAGCACGCCGAGCATGTGCCGCATCTCCGTGAGCGCTCCCCGGCCGGTGGCCTCGATGATCCGCAGCGCGTCGTGCGCCTCCTCGGGGCGGGTCCGTACGACATGGTTGGCCACGCTCGCCTTGACGACGATCAGGCCCATCGAATGCGTCACGACGTCGTGCAGCTCCCTGGCGATCCGCAGCCGCTCCTCGGTGACGGCGCGCTGCGCCATCTGCTGCCCGGTCCGCAGGACCAGGGCGCGCCGCTCCCGTACGACCCGGCCCAGCTCCCCGGCGGCCAGCAGCGCGGCGAAGCCGAGCAGCAGTTGGCCGGGGCCCGCCGACCACCAGTACGTGTCCGCCACGTCCGCCGGCGCGAAGAGAGCCGCGACCGTCAGCAGGAGGATCGCCAGGCCGGGCAGCCAGCGCTCCCACCAGCGGCGGCCCTCGCGGGTCACGGTGACCGCGTAGAGCGCGAACGCGGCCGGCAGGAACGGGTCCCACAGCGCGTCGCAGGCCACGGCGACGGCGGACACCCCGGTCACCCAGCAGAAGACGGGCAGCGGGGCGAGCCGGCGCAGCGCCACCGGGAGCGTCGCGGCGGCCATCAGCGACAACTGGAGCCAGAACGGCACGTACCGGTCGCCGGCCGCCGTCCCGCCCGTCCCGCCCGTCCCGCCCGGCACGGAGGCGTCGGGGGTGCCGGTGGCGGTGAGCAGCAGGACGTACACGAGAACGACGAGCGCGTCGCGCCCCAGGACGGCACGCTCGGCCGCGACGTCACGCCCGAGAAGTGCGGGGACGCCGCGCCCGAACACCGCTCGTGCGCGGCTGTCGACGGTCATGCACCGACCGTAGCGGCGGCGGGCGGGCCACCGCGTCCCTCGCGAGAGGGAGACGGTGGCGCTCCGCCCCCGGCCCGATGCGCGGACGGCGGCGCGGGCGGGACCGTACGGCGCATGATCGAAGTGTCTGACCTGACCAAACGCTACGGCTCCACGACCGCCGTCGACGCGCTGTCCTTCACGGTCGAACCGGGCCGTGTCACCGGCTTCCTCGGCCCCAACGGCGCCGGCAAGTCCACCACGCTGCGCATGCTGCTGGCCCTCGACCGCCCGACCCACGGCCGCGCCCTGATCGGCGGCGAGCCCTACGGGCAACTGCGCGATCCGCTGCGCGCGGTGGGCGCGCTGCTCGAAGCCTCCTCCGTGCACGGCGGGCGCACGGCCCGTGCCCATCTGCGCTGTCTCGCACGCACCAATCGCATTCCCGACAGCCGGGTGGACGACGTGATCGGCATGACCGGACTCGACGGCGTCGCCGGCCGCCGCGTGAAGACGTTCTCGCTGGGCATGGGGCAGCGGCTCGGGATCGCCGCCGCGCTGCTCGGCGATCCGGGCGTGCTGCTGCTGGACGAGCCGGTCAACGGGCTCGACCCCGAGGGCATTGTCTGGATCCGCACCCTGATGCGGGAGCTGGCCGCCGAGGGGCGTACCGTCCTGGTCTCCTCCCACCTGATGAGCGAGGCGGCGCTGACCGTCGACCACGTAGTGGTCATCGGGCGCGGCAGACTCCTCGCGGAGGGTGGCGTGGACGACATCGTCCGTACGCACGCGGGCCCGGCCGGCTCTCTTGAAGAGGCGTTCATGCGGCTGACGTCGGGCGGTGTGCGATGAGCGCGGTACGCGACGATCAGCCCGGCAGCGGTCGGATGTCCCACTTCCTGGCCGTCCTCTCGGCGGAGGGGCTCAAGCTCCGTACGCTCCGCTCCACTTGGTGGAACCTGGCCGCCGTGGTGGCCCTGTCCGTCGGGATCGGGTTCCTCTACGGCTCGGTGATCAAGGGCAATTACGCCGACTTCGGGGCCAAACCCGCGTTCGACGCGGTCGGTTACGGCTTCGCCGGCACCAACGTCGCGCAGCTCGCCCTCGTCTGCTTCGGGGTGCTCGCGGTGGGCGCCGAGTACTCGGCCGGGACGGTCCGGGCCTCGCTCACCGCCGTACCGCGCCGGGGCGTGTTCGGCGCGGCGAAGCTCACCGCGGTCGCCGTGACCGCCTTCGCGGTGACCCTGCCGACCGCCTTCCTCACCTTCGCCGTCGCGCAGACGGCGATGGGGGAGCGCCAGAACGCCTCGCTCGGCGACCCCGGCGCGCTGCGCGCGGTCGTCGGGCTCGCCGTCTACCTGACCCTGCTGTGTCTGATTTCCGCCGCTGTCACGATGATGCTCCGCAGCACGGTTCTGTCCCTCGGCATCCTCGTCCCGCTGTTCTTCATCGTCTCGGACATCCTCGCGAGCCTGCCCGGCGTCGGCGCCGTCGCGCGGTATCTGCCCAATGTCGCCGGGGTCCAGCTCATGCGGGTCACGCCCGACGACCGGATCGACGTGGATGCCTGGGGCGCCCTCGGTGTGCTGCTGCTGTGGACGGCCGTGGCGCTCTGCGGAGGGCTCGCGACGCTGCGTCGGCGCGACGCGTGAGCGGGCGGTCGCGCAGTGCTCGGAGCCGGAGCTGTGCCCGGCGCCCTCAGGATGGCGCGAGCGTGGGTACCCTTGGCGGTTATGAGCACTCTTGAGCCCGAGCGCGGGGCAGGTACGGGCACCCTCGTGGAGCCGACACCGAAGGTGTCGCACGGCGACGGCGACCACGAGCGCTTCGCCCATTACGTCCAGAAGGACAAGATCATGGCGAGTGCCCTCGACGGCACTCCGGTGGTGGCGTTGTGCGGAAAGGTCTGGGTACCGGGGCGCGACCCCAAGAAGTATCCGGTCTGTCCGATGTGCAAGGAGATCTACGAGTCCATGGGCCCCGGCGGGGACAAGGACAAGGGCGGCAAGGACAAGAGCGGCAAGGGCAAGAGCTGAGCCGGAGCTGGGCCCTGCTGCTTCCATTCTGATCGCCGGACAGGCTCACAACTGCCCCTGGGGCGCGCGAAGACGGCGCCCCGGGGCAGTTCGCGTTCACGGCGGCGCGAGCGGGTAGACGTGGGGGTACGCGGGCCGGTGGGGGGTACACGTGTGCCGGGTCACCGAATGGTCGAGACCACTTGTCCGTTCGTCGTGGCCGGGCCTAGTGTCCAGCCTGGACATTCAACGACCTGTTGACTCCGGCATATGCCAGCCGAACGAGGACTGAGGACTGAGGACTGACGTGATGGACCTGATCCCCGCGCCTGTCAGTGTCGAAGGCCCGCAGAGCGGTGGCTTCGTCCCCGACTCGACCACCACGCTCTGGGCCGCGCCCGGGACCGAGAGCACCGAGCGCTGGCTGCGCGCCACCCTCGGGGCGGCCCTCGGACTCCCGCTCGCCCCCGGCCCGCCCGGCGGCAGCAACGCCGTGTCGCTGCGCATCGACGAGTCGATGGCCCCGGAGGCGTACCGGCTGGACATCACCGCCGAGTGGGGCGCGGAGATCCACGGCGGCAGCGCGGCCGGTGTCTTCTGGGGCGCCCAGACGCTGCGTCAGCTCCTCGGTCCCAAGGCGTTCCGCCGCGCGCCCGTGTCCCCCGGCGTACGGCAGGAGATCCCCCGTCAGGTCATCGAGGACCACCCCCGCTTCGGCTGGCGCGGTGTCATGCTCGACGTGTCACGGCACTTCACGCCCAAGGACGGCGTCCTGCGCTTCCTGGACCTGATGGCCGCGCACAAGCTCAACGTCTTTCACTTCCATCTCACCGACGACCAGGGCTGGCGCGTTGAGATCAAGCGGTATCCGAAGCTGACCGAGGTCGGCGGGTGGCGGTCGCGGACCAAGTACGGCCACCGGTTCTCGGACCTGTGGGACGAGAAGCCGCACGGCGGTTTCTACACCCAGGACGACATCCGCGAGATCGTCGCGTACGCCGCCGAGCGGCATATCTCCGTCGTCCCCGAGATCGACATCCCCGGCCACTCGCAGGCCGCCATCTCCGCCTATCCCGAGCTGGGCAACACCGACATCATCGACACCTCGGCGCTGGAGGTCTGGGACACCTGGGGCATCAACCCGAACGTGCTCGCCCCCACCGACAACACCCTGCGCTTCTTCGAGGGTGTCTTCGAGGAGCTGCTCGACCTCTTCCCCGCCTCGACCTCGCCGTACATCCACGTCGGCGGCGACGAGTGCCCCAAGGACCAGTGGAAGCGCTCGCCCGCCGCCCAGGAGCGGATCCGTGAACTCGGCCTGGCCGACGAGGACGAGCTCCAGTCCTGGTTCATCCGGCACTTCGACGGCTGGCTCTCCGCGCGCGGCCGGCGCCTCATCGGCTGGGACGAGATCCTGGAGGGCGGTCTCGCGCCCGGCGCCGCCGTCTCCTCCTGGCGCGGATACGCGGGCGGGATCGCGGCGGCCAAGGCCGGCCACGACGTCGTCATGTGCCCCGAGCAGCATGTGTACATGGACCACCGGCAGGCGGCGGGCGCGGACGAGCCGATGCCCATCGGATACGTCCGCACGCTGGAGGACGTCTACCGCTTCGAGCCCGTGCCGCCCCAGCTCGAGGGCGCCGAGGCCGCCCATGTCCTGGGCACCCAGGCCAATGTGTGGACCGAGGTGATGCAGGACCGCTCCCGCGTCGACTACCAACTCTTCCCGCGCCTCTCCGCGTTCGCCGAGGTCGCCTGGTCCGCGCTGCCCGCCTCCCCGGACCGCGACTTCACCGATTTCGAACGGCGAATGACCGCGCACTACAAGCGCCTTGACGCCCTCGGGGTCGATTATCGGCCGCCCGGCGGCCCGTTGCCCTGGCAGAAGCGCCCGGCGCCGAACGGGGACTCCGCCAGTCTCGGACGTCCGATCGAGGGACCGCCCCCGAACGTGTGAGCCCGCGCCGGCGTACGTGCCCCGCGCACGTCCGGCTGAGACCGTGAACCCGGTGAACCGAGCACCCCCCGACCGGGGTTGTCCGTACGGCAAAGCCGTACATGAATGCCGAAAGATGGCATTCCGTATGTGTCGGTGAAGAGGCGCGAAAAGGGATCTTCACCTCGTTCGAGGGCGGATGTGTCCTTCATGGACCCTCGGACCGGTAGGCCCGGAAGATGTGCCAGAGTTGCCTCGTCCGGCCTGTGAGCACGTACGGTACGGCCAACACAGGCGGACAGCCGGGACACCGGGAAGGGGCAGTGGGGTTGACCACGCACGCACCGCAGACGGCGCAGTCCGTGACGCTGCCGGTCTCGCTCGACGAGGCCGTGGCGGCACTGAGCGCCATGCCCGCCGCCGTGCCTGTCGCGGGTGGCACCGATCTGATGGCGGCCGTCAACAAGGGCCTTCTCAGACCGGCCGGCCTGGTCGGACTCGGCCGGATCAGCGAACTGCGCGGCTGGCACTACCAGGACGGACACGCCCTGCTGGGCACCGGACTCACCCACGCGCGCATGGGACGGCCCGACTTCGCCGCCCTCATCCCCGCGCTGGCCGCGTCCTCGCGCGCCGCGGGCCCGCCCCAGATCCGTAACGCGGGCACGCTCGGCGGGAACATCGCCAGCGCGGCCCCCACCGGCGACTCACTGCCCGTGCTGGCGGCCCTGGAGGCGGACCTCGTCGTCGCGGGCCCCGGCGGCGCGCGCCGGGAGATCCCCGTCTCGCATCTGCTGGCGGGCCGCGAGATGCTGGCGCCCGCCGAACTCATCGGCTTCGTACGGGTTCCACTGCTGCACGCCCCGCAGGTCTACCTCAAGGCGACCGGCCGCACCGGCCCCGGCCGGGCCACCGCGTCCGTCGCCGTCGTGCTCGACCCGGCGCGCCGCGGGGTGCGCTGCGCGGTCGGCGCGATCGCGCCGATGCCGCTGCGTCCGCTGGAGGCCGAGCGCTGGATCGCCTCGCTGATCGACTGGGACGCGGACCGGGGGCTGGCGCCCGAGGCGCTGGCCGCCTTCGGGGAGTACGTCGCCGCGGCCTGTATCCCCGACCCGGCTCCGGCGGCGGACGGGAGCGAGCCGCCCGCCCTGCCGCCCGCCGTACTGCACCTGAGGCGTACCGTCGCCACGCTGGCTCGACGAGCACTGGGGAGGGCGCTGCCGTGACCACCGACGAGAACGAGAACTCCGGGAATCCGGAGGGGCGTCCGCAGGCGCACGCTTACGGACATCCGCAGGGGCGCGGCGCGTGGCAGCCGATCCCGCAGGGCGGCGAGTACGACGCCGAGTCGACCGCCTTCGTCCAACTGCCGCCCGAGGACCGGGCGGACGCGCCGCTGGCCGCGCCGGGACACGGGTACGTACCACCGACGATCGACCAGCGGCAGCCGGGCGGCGGCGTGGCGCCCGGCGGTCCGGCGGGTGCCGGGCAGTGGGCGCCGCACACGCCGCAGGCGCAGCCCGATCCGTACGGCTACGGGCAGGGCCACCCGCAGGGGTACGACCCGCGCGGGGCCGGCGGCCCCGACGTGCCGCACGACCCGCAGGCGACCGGTCAGTGGTCCTTCACCGATACGGACGGTGCCGGTTCCGGTGTCGGCGCGGGCGCGGGCGCCGCCGCCGGAATCGACGACATTCGTACGGAGGCGGCGCCGCCGGCTCCGTCGCAGCTCACCGGGCAGTGGGTCATCCCGGTCGTCACGGACGATCTTCCGGACGAATCGGGCGAGTTCACCACGTCCATGCCCACCACCTCGCAGTGGTCGGGCGGCGCTCCGCCCGCCACACTTCCGGGTGGCGCGCGCGCTCCGTGGGCGCCCGAACCGGAACCAGAACCGGAACCGGTTGCGGAGCCCGTAACGGAACAGCGGCCGGAACCGGAGTCGGAACCGGCGCCGGAGGCCGAGCGCGAGGCGACCGCCGTCACCGAGGCCGAAGTACCGGCCGGAGCGGAGACGGACGCCGAGCCGGAAGCGGATGCGGAAGCCGAAACGGCGGCGGAAGCGGTGGCGGAAGCGGAACCCGCCCCCGGCGCCGTACCGGAGCCGGAGCCCGAATCTGAGGCCGAACCCGAGCCCGCCCCCCTCACCAGCAGCAACGACAGCGCCGAACACCCCGCCAACTCCTACGTCCTGCGCGTCAACGGCGGCGACCGCCCCGTCACCGACGCCTGGATCGGCGAGTCCCTGCTCTACGTCCTGCGCGAGCGCCTTGGCCTCGCCGGCGCCAAGGACGGCTGCTCGCAGGGCGAGTGCGGCGCCTGCAACGTCCAGGTCGACGGCCGTCTCGTCGCCTCCTGCCTCGTCCCGGCGGCCACTGCGGCCGGTTCCGAGGTCCGTACGGTCGAGGGCCTGGCCTCCGACGGCGAACCGTCCGACGTCCAGCGCGCGCTGGCCAACTGCGGCGCCGTCCAGTGCGGCTTCTGTATCCCCGGCATGGCCATGACCGTCCACGACCTGCTCGAAGGCAACCACGCCCCCAGCGAGCTGGAGACCCGCCAGGCGCTGTGCGGCAACCTCTGCCGCTGCTCCGGATACCGAGGCGTGCTCGACGCCGTGGGCGAGGTCGTCGCCGAGCGCGCGGCCAGCGCGGCGAGCGCCGACGCCGCCGACGAGGCCCGTATCCCGCACCAGGCACCACCGGGCGCCGGCGGCGCCCACCCCGCACCTCTCGACCCGCACGACGGAGGCATGGCGTGAGCGGCGTGAGCAACGACGCGGCCACCGAGACCCAGGCGCTCGACGGCCCCCGGCAGGAGCCGCCCGCGCTGGGTCTGGGCGCCTCACTCCCACCGGCCGACGCCCGCGCCAAGACCGAGGGCACCTTCCCGTACGCCGCCGACCTCTGGGCCGAGGGACTGCTGTGGGCGGCGCTGCTGCGCTCACCGCACCCGCACGCCCGGATCCTGTCGATCGACACGAGCGCGGCGGCGGAAATGCCGGGCGTACGGGCCGTGGTGACCCATGTCGACGTCCTCGGCGACCCCTCCTACGGAAGGCTCGTCGCCGACCGCCCCGTCTTCGCCTCCGAGGTCGTACGCCACCACGGCGAGGCCATCGCCGCCGTCGCCGCCGACCACCCCGACACCGCGCGCCTGGCCGCCGCCGCCATCGCCGTCGAGTACGAGATCCTGGACCCCGTCACCGACCCGGAGAAGGCGTTCGAGGCGGAGCCGCTGCACCCCGACGGCAATCTGATCCGGCACATCCCGCTGCGCTACGGCGACCCGGACCTCACGGGCGACGTGGTCGTCGAGGGCCTGTACCGCATCGGCCGCCAGGACCCGGCCCCCATCGGCGCCGAGGCCGGACTCGCCGTACCGCGCCCGGACGGCGGCGTGGAGATCTACACCGGCTCCACCGACCCGCACACCGACCGCGATCTGGCCGCCGCCTGCTTCGGCCTCGACCCCGACCAGGTGAAGGTCGTCGTCACCGGCGTCCCCGGCGCCACCGGCGACCGCGAGGACCCCGGCTTCCAGATCCCGCTCGGCCTGCTCGCGCTGCGCACCGGCTGCCCGGTGAAGCTGGCCGCGACCCGCGAGGAGTCCTTCCTCGGCCACGCCCACCGGCACCCGACGCTGCTGCGCTACCGCCACCACGCCGACAGCGAGGGCCGGCTCGTCAAGGTCGAGGCGCAGATCCTGCTCGACGCGGGCGCGTACGCGGACGCGTCGTCCGAATCCCTCGCGGCGGCCGTCGCGTTCGCCTGCGGCCCGTACATCGTCCCGCACGCCTTCATCGAAGGCTGGGCCGTACGCACCAACAACCCGCCCTCCGGCCATGTCCGGGGCGAGGGCGCGATGCAGGTGTGCGCCGCGTACGAAGGCCAGATGGACAAGCTGGCGGCCAAGCTCGGCATCGACCCGGCCGAACTGCGCCTGCGCAACGCGCTGGCGACCGGCGACATCCTGCCCACCGGGCAGACGGTGACCTGCCCGGCGCCCGTCGCCGAACTGCTGCGCGCCGTACGGGACTTCCCGCTGCCCGCGCTGCCCAAGGACATCCCCGAGTCGTCCTGGCTGCTGCCGGGCGGCCCGGAGGGCGCGGGCGAGCCCGGCGCCGTACGCCGGGGCGTGGGCTACGCGCTCGGCATGGTCCACATGCTCGGCGCCGAGGGTGCCGACGAGGTCTCCACGGCCACCGTCAAGGTCCATGACGGCGTCGCCACGGTCATCTGCGCGGCCGTCGAGACCGGGCAGGGCTTCTCCACGCTCGCCCGCCAGATCGTCCAGGAGACGCTGGGCATCGAGGAGGTCCACGTCGCCTCGGTCGACACGGACCAGCCCCCGGCGGGCCCCGCCACGCACGGCCGGCATACCTGGGTCTCCGGCGGCGCGGTCGAGCGCGCGGCGAAGATGGTCCGTACGCAGTTGCTCCAGCCGCTGGCGCACCAGTTCGGGATGTCGACGGAGCTGCTTCAGATCACCGACGGAAAGATCACCTCCTACGACGGTGTGCTGTCGACCACCGTCACCGAGGCGATGGACGGCAAGGAACTGTGGGCCACCGCCCAGTGCCGCCCGCACCCCACCGAACCGCTGGACGACTCCGGCCAGGGCGACGCGTTCGTCGGGCTCGCCTTCTGCGCGATCCGCGCGGTCGTGGACGTCGACATCGAACTCGGCTCGATCCGCGTCGTGGAGATGGCCGTCGCGCAGGACGTCGGCCGGGTTCTCAACCCGGCGCAGCTCGCGACCCGTATCGAGGCGGGCGTCACCCAGGGCATCGGTACGGCCCTGACGGAGAACCTTCGTACGACACGCGGTCTGGTACGCCGCCCCGACCTCACCGGCTACGCACTGCCGACGTCCCTGGACGCGGCGGACATCCGGATCGTCAAACTGGTCGAGGAGCGCGACGTGGTGGCCCCGTTCGGCGCGAAGCCGGCGAGCGCGGCGCCGGTGGTGACCTCCCCGGCGGCGGTCGCGGCGGCGGTACGCGCGGCGACGGGCCGCCCGGTGAACAGGCTGCCGATCAGGCCGCAGTCGGCCGTGGTGACGGCGGGGGCGTGAGGGTGGAGGCGTGAGGGTGGGCGCGCCGGGGCGATCGTGAGAGAAGGCCCCCTCCTGAAGAGGAAGCCTTCCGACGAGACCTTCTTAGGAGGCCGTGGCGGGAATCGAACCCACGTAACTCGATTTGCAGTCGAGCCCCTGAACCACTCGGGCACACGGCCGTGTGCGTAGCGCTGACCCGACCGTAGGCGGGCCGACGTACGCCCCTCAAGAGGGCGGCGCACCACGCAACACGACTGCCACACGCCGTTCATGGGGGACCTAGGCCCAACGGACCAGGACGTCCGCGACCAGCGACAGGGCCCAAAGGGGTCGACGCCCCTTACCCTGAGTCCATGACCGCCCTGGACCCGAGCGACGCCGAGGTCGCCACCGAAGCCACTCCACCCGCTGCCGCCGGCCAGGACGGCATCCTCGGCAGGACCCACCGGGGCTTGAGCATCGGCATCATCAGCGTCGTCCTGCTGATCGCCTTCGAGGCCACGGCGGTCGGTACGGCGATGCCGGTCGCCGCGCGCGAGCTGCGGGGCGTCTCGCTCTACGCGTTCGCCTTCTCCGCGTACTTCACCACCAGCCTCTTCGCGATGGTGCTCTCCGGGCAGTGGGCCGACCGCAGCGGCCCGCTGAGGCCGCTCGTCACCGGGATCACCGCCTTCGCGGTCGGCCTGCTCCTCTCCGGCACGGCCGGCGCCATGTGGCTGTTCATCGCGGGCCGCGCGGTCCAGGGGCTCGGCGGCGGGCTGGTGATCGTCGCGCTGTACGTCGTGGTCAGCCGCGCCTACTCGGAGCGGCTGCGGCCCGCGATCATGGCCGCGTTCGCCGCGAGCTGGGTGATCCCCTCGGTCGTCGGACCGCTCGCCTCCGGCACCGTCACCGAACACCTCGGCTGGCGCTGGGTGTTCATCGGTATCCCGGTGCTGGTGGTGCTGCCGCTGGCGACCGCGCTGCCGGCGATACGGCAGATGGCGAGCGGGCCCGCCCAGCCCGCCGACCCATCGGAGTCCGTACCGGCCTTCGACCGGCGCCGGATCCGTCTCGCGCTGGCGATCTCGCTCGGCGCGGGGCTGCTCCAGTACGCGGGCCAGGACCTGAACTGGTGGTCCCTGCTGCCCGCCGCGGCCGGTGCCGCGCTGATCGTTCCCGCCGTCCTCGGCCTGCTGCCGCGCGGCACCTACCGGGCCGCCCGGGGCATGCCGTCGGTCATCCTGCTGCGCGGTGTCGCGGCGGGCTCCTTCATCGCGGCGGAGAGCTTCGTGCCGCTGATGCTGGTCACCCAGCGGGGCCTGTCCCCGACGATGGCGGGGCTCTCGCTGGCCGTCGGCGGCGCGACCTGGGCACTCGGCTCGTACATCCAGTCCCGCCCCCGCATGGAGCCGCACCGCGAACGGCTGCTGATGGCCGGCATGGTGCTGGTCGCCGCCGCCATCGCCGCGGCGCCGGCCGTGCTGATCGAGTCGGTCCCGGTGTGGACCCTGGGCGTCGCCTGGGCGGTCGGCTGCCTCGGCATGGGCGCGGTGATCGCGTCCACGAGCGTGCTGCTGCTGAAGCTCTCACCTCCTGAGGAGGCGGGCACGAACTCCGCCGCGCTCCAGATATCCGACGGCCTGTCGAACGTCCTGCTGCTGGCGGCGGGCGGCGCGGCGTTCGCGGCCCTGGGCGGCGGCGCGGTGGGCGCCCACGACCTCACCTCGGCCGACGCCTCCCACCCGGCGGCGTTCGCGGCGGTGTTCCTCCCGATGGCGGCGGTGGCGCTGGCGGGGGTGTGGGTGGCGACGAGGGTGCGGGTGCGGTAATTGGTACCGCTGAGGCCCGATCCGTCGATACCGTTCCGGTATGACCATGAACCTGCGTCTCCGTGACGACCAGGAAGAGGCGCTGAGGCGCCAGGCCGAGACGGAGGGGCGCACTGTGCAGTCGATCGTCCAGGAAGCGGTCGACCGCTTCCTGGAACAGGAGGGGGATCGTGCCGCCGTCCGCCGAATCGGTGCCAAGTACGCGGTAAGCCATGCCGATCTGCTGCGGCGGCTGGGGGAGTAGGCACATGAAGTACCTGACCGTCGAGGAGAGCCTCGACCTCGCGGAACTCGGCTGCGACGGGCAGCGGATCGCGGTCCGAGACCTCGGTCTGCTCAACTCGGCGACGCACCGCCCCGAATCGCGGATGTTCGGAGTCGAGGCGTACCCGGACCTCTTCGAGAAGGCCGCGGCGCTGCTCCAGTCACTGGCCGTGAACCATCCGCTGGTGGACGGGAACAAGCGGATGGCCTGGATGTCGACGGCTGTCTTCCTCGACGTCAACGGTACCGAGATGATCGACATCGATCAGGACGCGGCGTACGAACTGGTCATCGGTGTGGCCTCCGGCACGATCAGGGAAGCCGGCGAGATCGCGCGGCGACTGCGCGCTCTGCACGACGGTATGTGACCCGGGTCGCACCTGGCCGGCCCCGGCTTGTTCGTACGAGGTTCGGGCCGGGCCGCCGGTAGGGTGGCCCGGTTGTCGTATCTGAGCCTGGGGCCCGGTCCGTTACCGAGCCCCCCGCCCCAGCCCGTGCACCCGAGCGTCCGCGAACCGGAGACCGTGACTACTACCGCCTCCCACCACCTCTCACCCGCCTTCCCCGGCCGCGCCCCCTGGGGCACCGCCAACAAGCTGCGCGCCTGGCAGGAGAAGGCGCTGGGGCGCTATCTCCAGGAGCAGCCGCGCGACTTCCTCGCCGTCGCGACCCCCGGCGCCGGGAAGACCACCTTCGCGCTGACCCTCGCGTCCTGGCTGCTGCACCACCATGTCGTGCAGCAGATCACCGTCGTCGCGCCGACCGAGCATCTTAAGAAGCAGTGGTCGGACGCCGCCGCGCGGATAGGGATCAAGCTCGACCCGGAGTACAGCGCGGGACCGCTGAGCAAGGAGTACCACGGGGTCGCCGTGACGTACGCGGGCGTCGGCGTACGCCCCATGCTCCACCGCAACCGCTGCGAGCAGCGCAAGACCCTGGTGATCCTCGACGAGATCCACCACGCCGGTGACTCGAAGTCCTGGGGCGAGGCGTGTCTCGAGGCCTTCGAGCCGGCCGCCAGGCGGCTCACGCTGACCGGCACGCCGTTCAGGTCCGACACCAACCCGATCCCCTTCGTCACGTACGAGGAGGGCAACGACGGCATCCGCCGATCGTCCGCCGACTACACCTACGGATACGGCAACGCGCTGGGCGACGGCGTCGTGCGCCCCGTCATCTTCCTCAGCTACAGCGGCAACATGCGCTGGCGCACCAAGGCCGGTGACGAGGTCGCCGCCAAGCTCGGCGAGCCCATGACGAAGGACGCGATCTCGCAGGCGTGGCGCACCGCGCTCGACCCGCGCGGCGACTGGATGCCCAACGTGCTGCGCGCCGCCGACCAGCGGCTGACCGAAGTACGCAAGTCCATCCCGGACGCCGGGGGTCTGGTCATCGCCAGCGACCAGGACTCGGCGCGCGCGTACGCCAAGATCGTCCGCGAGATCACCGGGACGAAGGCGACCGTCGTGCTCTCCGACGAGGCCGCCGCCTCGCAGCGCATCGACGACTTCAGCGCGAGCACGGAGCGCTGGATGGTCGCCGTACGCATGGTGTCGGAAGGCGTCGACGTACCACGCCTGGCGGTCGGCGTGTACGCCACGACCATCTCCACGCCGCTGTTCTTCGCGCAGGCAGTCGGCCGTTTCGTCCGCTCCCGGCGGCGCGGCGAGACCGCGTCCGTCTTCCTGCCCACCATCCCCAACCTCCTCGGCTTCGCCAACGAGATGGAGCTGGAGCGCGACCACGTCCTCGACAAGCCCAAGAAGGAGGGCGAGGACGACCCGTACGCCGAGTCCGAGAAGGAGATGGCGGAGGCCGAGCGCCAGGAGGACGAGGACACCGGCGAGCAGGACATGCTGCCCTTCGAGGCGCTGGAGTCCGACGCGGTCTTCGACCGGGTGCTGTACGACGGCGCCGAGTTCGGCATGCAGGCGCACCCCGGCAGTGAGGAGGAGCAGGACTATCTCGGCATCCCCGGCCTCCTCGAGCCCGACCAGGTGCAGATGCTGCTCCAGAAGCGGCAGGCCCGGCAGATCGCGCACAGCCGCAAGAAGCCGGACGCCGAGGCGGATCTGCTGGAGCTGCCGGCCGACCGGCGCCCCGTGGTCTCCCACAAGGAACTGCTCGAACTGCGCAAACAGCTCAACACGATGGTCGGCGCGTACGTCCACCAGAGCGGCAAGCCGCACGGAGTGATCCACACGGAGCTGCGCCGGGTGTGCGGCGGACCGCCCAGCGCGGAGGCGACCGGGGGCCAACTCCGCGAGCGGATCCGAAAAGTCCAGGAATGGGCGACCCGGATGCGCTGAGCGCGAAGGTTTTTTTCGCGCCTGTCGAACCCCGTTTCGACGTCCGAGACGTCTCCGTGAAGCGCTTCCGAGAGGTTTCTACGCGCGTCCATTCATGGGAAATCGGATGAATAGTCAGCGGGTACCCCTTTTCGCCGCTTGTTGTGGCGCGAACAGGGAGCAACTGGCCGCCCATGACCGGATTCTGGACGAGGTCTTCCGCTGAGCGGTACGGATAAGTAATGTCCCGGCAATACATACGCGCCGTGGCAGCACCGCCGCGGAGCGCAGCCGGTGCGCCATGGCCTGCCTGGCGGCTCACTCCGAAACTCCGAAGGAGAGGGCGTCGTGACCGCGGAGACCTCCCAGACGCTCGACCGGGGACTGCGCGTCCTCAAACTGCTCGCCGACACCGACCACGGGCTGACCGTCACCGAGTTGTCCAACAAACTCGGCGTCAACCGCACCGTCGTCTACCGCCTTCTCGCCACCCTGGAGCAGCACGCGCTGGTCCGCCGCGATCTGGGCGGACGCGCCCGAGTGGGTCTCGGGGTGCTGCGCCTGGGCCGCCAGGTGCATCCCCTCGTACGGGAAGCGGCGCTGCCCGCCCTGCGCTCGCTCGCCGAGGACATCGGCGCGACCGCCCATCTCACGCTCGTGGACGGCGCCGAGGCGCTGGCCGTGGCCGTCGTGGAGCCGACCTGGACGGACTACCACGTCGCGTACCGCGCCGGCTTCCGGCACCCGCTGGACCGGGGGGCCGCGGGCAAGGCCATCCTGGCCGCGCGGCAGGGCTCGTACACCGAGGCGCGGTGCACGCTGACCCACGGCGAACTGGAGGCGGGCGCGAGCGGCGCCGCCGCCGCGCTCGTGGGGGTGACCGGGCTCGAGGGCAGCGTGGGTGTGGTGATGCTGGCCGACTCGGTGCCGGAGCGGGTGGGCCCGCGCGTGGTCGACGCGGCGCGCGAGGTGGCGGACGCACTGCGCTGAGGGCGGCGGGGCCCGGGGATTCGGGTGCCCGTGGGGCCGATAGATTGGCGCTGTGCTCTCTCGTCTCGCCGGTCTCTCGCGTCCCCGCACCCTCGCCCTGTCCGCGGTGCCGATCGTCGCGCTGCTCGTCGTCGTCGGCGTGGCCCCGCTGCCGTACGCGGTGGCCCAGCCCGGCCTGACCGCGAACGTCCTCGGCGACTACCGGGGCACCCCCGTCATCTCGATCGAGGGCGTGCCGACCCGTAAGACGCAGGGGCAACTGCGGATGACGACGATCCTGGCGACGGGCCCCTCCGCCGACGTCGACTTCACCGACGTCCTCGACGGCTGGATCCGCACCGACCGCGCGGTGCTGCCGCGCGACTCCGTCTACCCGGCGGGCCAGTCCGACAAGGAGATCCAGAAGCACAACACCGACGAGATGGTGAAGTCGCAGAACTCCGCCGTGGACGCGGCACTCGCCCAACTCGGCCGCAAACGCGACTCCGTGGACGTCACCCTCCACCTCGCCGACGTCGGCGGCCCCAGCGCGGGCCTCCTCTTCGCCCTCGGCATCGTGGACATGCTCGACGGCGACGGCTCGGGCGGCGACCTCACCGGCGGCCGCGACATCGCGGGCACCGGCACGATCAGCGCGACGGGCGAGGTCGGCGCGGTCGGCGGCGTCTCGCTCAAGACCCAGGCGGCGGGCCGCGACGGCGCGACGGTCTTCCTGGTCCCGGAGCCGGAATGCGCCGACGCCCAGTCCGAACTCCCCGCCGGCATGCGGCTGATCCCCGTCAGGACCCTGAAGGACGCGGTGTCGTCGCTGAAGGCGCTGGAGCAGGGGGGCAAGGTGCCGGGCTGCTGACGTCGTCATGCCGCCGGTTCCGCACAGATGCGGCGGACGACGCGATCAGGCGTCGATGATGCCGCGTGCCGTGGCGACGCGCTGTCGGGTGCGGGTGACGTCGGCCTCGGTGTGGACGGCGCTGCGACGCACCAGCTCCTGGTAGGTGCGCACGGCCGGTTCACCGATCCGTTCGACCACTTCGCGGACATCGGTGATCCCGTCGAGTGCACCGCCACCCACGTCCACCCGCAGGGCCTGAGACCCGAACTCCCGCAGCGGTAGCCGTCGGGAACGTCGATGCCTCCCTCAACGGCTGGCGGACGGCGTAGATCAAGCGGCTTTCCCCACGCTCACGGCCGAAGGCGGGTGCACCCCGTCCGGACCGCTTCCATCAGGAGCCGGCAGAAGGACCGGCGTGGGTGGAGACCTTGTGGACCGTGGTGTCGTCGGGGTTCAGGTGTCGGCCGTCCGCGGACAGTACGTGCAGGGGGCGCAGGTGCTGTCCCTCCTGGCGGTCCACCAACTGTGAGTGTGGTTCGCCGGGGGCGAAGAAGTTCTGTTCGCCCCACTGGCGCAGCGCCACGATGACGGGAAACAGCGCCTTGCCCTTCGGAGTCAGTACGTACTCGCGGTAGGCGCTGCCGTCCGAGGCGGGGACGGATTCGAGGACGCCGCCGGCGACCAGGGCGCGCAGGCGGGCGGTGAGGATGTTCTTCGCGACGCCGAGGCTGCGCTGGAACTCTCCGAAGCGGCGGCTTCCGTCGAAGGCGTCCCGCACGATCAGCAGGGACCACCAGTCGCCGATCGCGTCCACCGACCGGGCGACGGGGCATTCGCTGTCGTCGAAGCGCGTCCTGCTCACCATGGCGTTCCTCTCTCTCATGCTGGTTGCAACATGCTACCAAGAAAGCTACCGTCGCTGCTGGTAGCAAGATGAAACCAAGCGTGTGGAGGGGTGCCGATGCCCGGCAGCGGTGAGGTCGTGGCGCGAAGCGGGGAAAGTTCCGCGTTCGCGCTGTCCCGTGGTGTCGTCCTGCTGTTCGCCGTCGCCTGCGGGGCCGCGGTGGCCAACGTCTACTTCTCGCAGCCGCTCCTGGTGACCATCGGCCACGACCTCGCCATGAGCCCGGCACTCGTCGGCAGCGTGGTCACGCTCACGCATGTCGGATACGGGCTGGGACTCTTCCTCCTTGTGCCGCTGGGCGACGTGGCCGACCGCAGACGGCTGATCGTCGCCCAGTTGCTGCTCCTGGTGGTCGCGCTGGCCGTGGTGGCCGCCGCCCGCACGGCGGCGATCCTGCTCGCGGGCATGGCGGCGACGGGGCTTCTCGCCGTCGTCACGCAGACGTTGCTGGCCTTCGCGGCATCACTGGCCCCTCCCGCCGGGCGCGGACGGGTCGTCGGTCTGGTCACCAGCGGCGTGGTCGTGGGAATCCTGCTCGCCCGCACCGTGTCCGGGCTCCTGGCCGATCTCGCGGGATGGCGCTCCGTGTACCTCGCCTCGGCGTCGCTGACCGCGCTGCTCGCCCTCGTCCTGTACCGGGTGCTGCCGCGCCACGGTGACGCCGCGCCGACAACCCTGCGCTACGGACAACTCCTGCGCTCCACGATCACCCTGTTCGCACGGGAACGACTGCTGCGGCTCCGGGCCCTGTTCGGTCTGCTGATCTTCGCCGCGTTCAGCACCCTGTGGAGCGGCGTCGCGCTGCCGCTCAGCGAGGCCCCGTACTTCATGTCGCACAGCGCGATCGGGGCGCTCGGGCTGATCGGTGTCGTCGGTGCCCTGGCCGCGACCGCGGCGGGCCGGCTGAACGACCGCGGACTCTCCCGGCGGACCACCGGCATCGCCCTGGCGCTGCTCACCGCCTCGTGGCTGCCCTTGGCCTTCACCCGCGGTTCGCTCTGGGCCCTGGTCGTCGGAGTGATCCTTCTCGACCTCGCCGTGCAGGCGGTCCATGTCACCAATCAGACGCTGATCTACGAGCTGCGCCCGGACGCGGGCAGCCGGCTGATCGGTGGGTACATGGTCTTCTACTCGATCGGCAGCGCCACCGGCGCCATCGCCGCCACCTCCCTCTATACGGTGGCCGGCTGGGGCGCCGTCTGCGCACTGGGCGCCGGGTTCAGCGGCCTCGGACTCGCGCTGTGGGCGTTCACCCGGCACATCACGCCGGTACCCGCCGCGCCGGCGCGGTGACCTTGTGCACGGTGTCCAGGTCGCGCCACACCGGGAGCAGTACCGGGCTCAGGGTGGCCAGCAGGTAGGCCGCGCCCATCAGGAGCAGGGCGGGGGACAGACCGGAGGATTCGACCAGCAGGCCCGCCGTCAAGGCGCCCAGGGGCATGGTGAGTTCGCAGCCCGCTGTCATCGCGCCGGTCACGCGGCTGCGGAGGTGGTCCGGGACGCGTTCGTACATCACCGTCGTCAGGATCGGGTTGATCATGCCGCCCGCCAGCCCCGCCGCGCCCATGACGACGGCGAGCGCCACCGTCGAGTCGGTGAGGCCCGCGACCGCGAAGCGCGGGGTGCCGCAGAGCAGGACGGCGACCGTGAGGACCGTACGGCGCCGGAAGCGGTGGCCGATCGCGCCGTACAGCAGCGCCCCCAGCAGTCCTCCGGCCCCGAACACCGCTGTCACCAGGCCCAGTTCGGCGGCGCCGCCCAGGTTCCGTTCGGCGTGGACGGGGAGCAGGACCGCGTTCCAGCCCTGGTCGATACCGTTCATGAACATCACCATGAGGACGACCGCCGCCAGCAGCCGGGTGCGCGCCAAGTAGGCGTAGCCCTCGCGCAGTTCGGTGCCGTACGTACGCAGTGACACCGGCGCCAGGCCCTTGACCGGCTGCGCTCCCCGTACGCCGCGCAGTCCGGCGCCGATCAGCAGCGCGGAGAGCAGGAATGTCAACGCGTCGAGCAGCAGGGCGACTTCGGCGCCGAGCAGCGCGATCACCAGGCCCGCGAGCGCCGCGCCGAGCATCCGGGCGCCGCGCTCGACCGCGTCGAAGAGGCTCGCGGCGCGGGTCAGCGAGGTGCCCGCGTGCTCGGCGAGATCCGGTACGAGCACGTAGCGGGCCGTGTCGCCGGGTGTGTGGGCCAGGCCGTGCAGCGCCACCAGTGCGCACAGCGTCCAGAACGGGAGCGCGTCGGCGCGGTGCAGCAGGGGGACCGCCCCGACCGAGAGCGCGCACAGCACGTCGGACACGATCGAGACGCGGCGCCGCCCGATCCGGTCGATGACCGGGCCGCCGATGAGCGCCGCGAGCACCACCGGGAGGGTGGCGCAGAAGGCCACCACTCCCGCGCGGCCGGCGCTGCCGGTGGTCTGGAGGACGAACCAGGGGATGCCGATCAGGCTCAGGGTCCTGCCTGTGGCGGAGATCGCGTTGGCGGTCAGTACGGCGGTGAGCGGCCACCGCCGTACCGGCACCGTGCTCATACGGGGCGGACCCGGGCCACCGCGGGCTGGTTGACGAGCCGCAGGCCCAACTCGACCAGCAGCCAGCCCAGTCGGGCCCGCAGGACGGGGGTGCTGTGGGGGTGGGAGTACGCGGCGGCCTCCGCGCGGAGTGCGGTGGCGCGTATCGCGTGGAGCTGGAGGTGCACATCGGAAAATGGCATGACAAATCGACCCTTCGCGCGTTGGGTGTGGTGGTGCCGGAGAAAGGGTGGGTCAGGCGTCCGGGTCGGGCGTCCGGGTCGGGCGTCCGGGTCAGGCGTCCGGGGTCAGGCGTCCGGGGTGTCGAACCTCTTCTGCGGGAACGCGTGCAGATGGATCCGTACCTGCGCCACGGACTCGTCACCCTCGGACGCCGCGCGGTCCCGGTAGCTGTTGATCAAGTCGTGTACCCGGCCGTCCAGTTCGGCCAGCAGTTCAGGGGTGAGCCGCAGCGTGAAGTCGCTGAGGTCGGCCTTGGTCGTCCAGACCTCCGGCCAGTCGTGCGTGGTGGCCAGCCAGGTGCTCAGCTCCTGGCCGTGGATGGAGGCGGTCTCGTGGATGAAGGTGCTCAGCGCCCCGCGTACCTCGGGGTTGGGGTCGTGGTACAGCGCGTTGTCGACCATGACCCCCTTGTCCTCCGCCTTCCACCACCGCTCCCGGCCCTTGCCCCGCTCGGGGTCGTCCGCGACGAACCCGTGGTTCGCGAGCTGCCGCAGGTGATAGCTGGTGGCACCGCTCGACTCGCCCAGCCGCTCGGCGAGTTGGGACGCGGTGGCCGGGCCGTAGTGCCGCAGGGCGACCAGCAGCCGCATCCGCAGGGGATGCGCGAGGCCGCGCAGCGAGCGCGGGTCCAGGGTGCGGACATCAGGCTCGGGTGTGAAGGCGGTGCCGGGGGAGGGAGAGGGGACGTCGGGGGTCTCGGACATGGGACTAGCGTAGACATGCAAAGAAGTAGTTGCAAGGGATTCTTTGCAACTACTTCTTTGTAAGTCGGGTGCGAGTACGAGCGAGGGCTCAGCCCTCCTTGATGAAGCCCTCCTCGACCAGCCAGTCCTTCGCCACCTCGTGCGGATCCTGGCCGTCCACATCCACCTTCGCGTTGAGCTCCTGTGCGATCGACGTGTTCAGCCGCTTGCTCAGCGGGTCCAGCAGACCGGCGATCTCCGGGTACTTCTCGTACGTCGAACTGTGGATCACCGGCGCCGCGTTGTAGTTCGGGAAGAAGTGCTTGTCGTCGGCGACCGTGTCCAGATCCATGGCCTTGATCCGGCCGTCCGTCGTGAACACCTCACCCACCAGGCAGGAGTCCGACTCCGACACCTGCGTGTAGATGATGCCGGCGTCCATCTTCTTCACGCTGGACGCGGGGATGTCCATCCCGTACGCCTTCACCATCCCCGGCAGCCCGTCGTCCCGCGACGCGAACTCGTTCTCCACACAGATCGTGACCGCGCCCGGATCCTTCTTCGACAGCTCGGCGACGTCCGACATCGTCTTGAGCTTGTACTTCTCGTTGTTCTTCTTGCTGATGCCCAGCGAGTACGTGTTGTTGAGCGTGGACTGCGGCAGCCAGGTCACGTCGTGCGAGCGGTCCTCGTCCCGTACGGCCGTCCACTGGTCGCCCGGGTCGACGATCGGCTTCGTGTTGCCCTGGTACGTGATCCAGGCCGTGCCCGTGTACTCGTACATCGCGTCCGCGTCGCCCTTGACGATCGCCTCGCGCGCGCTGATCGACCCCGGCAGATTCGTCCGGTCCACGACCTCCGCGCCCGCCGCCTTGAAGATCAGGCCGATCATCTGGCCGAGGATGATGTTCTCGCTGAAGTTCTTCGACGTGACCGTCAGCGAGGCGCCCTTGAGGGGTTCGCCCTGGCCGACCGAGCCCGGGACGACGTTGTCCACCATCGGGGACCCGCTCTTGAGGCCGCAGCCGCCGAGGGTGGCGGCGCTCAGCAGCAGCGCCACCCCGCCCGTCACGAGCCTGCGGTATCGCATGGTCGTCGTGCGCATCAGCGCTCCTCCAGTCCGCGCGGGGTGAGGACCACTTCGACCAGCGACGCCAGCCAGTCGATCAGCAGCGCCAGCGTCACCGTCAGCACCGAGCCCAGTATCAGGACCGGCATGCGCTGCGTCTGGATGCCCGAGGTGATCAGGTCACCGAGCCCGCCACCGCCGCCGAAGGTGGCCAGGGTCGCCGTGCCCACGTTGAGCACCAGCGCCGTCCGTACGCCCGCCAGGATCAGCGGTACGGCCAGCGGCAGTTCGACCCGGCTCAGCGTCCCGAGCGCGGACATCCCTATGCCGCGCGACGCCTCCACGAGCCGGGGGTCGATGGCCTTCAGACCCGCCACGGTGTTGGCGAGCACCGGCAGCACCGCGTAGATGACCATGCCGACGATCGCCGTCGACGGGCCGATGCCCAGCCAGATCACCAGCAGCGCCAGCAGCCCGATGGCCGGGGTCGCCTGACCGATGTTGGCCAGGGCGGTCACCGCCGGGGCCGCCTTGGACAGACCGCGCCGGGTCAGCGCGATGCCCAGCGGGATCGCGATGATCAGCACCCAGAAGGTGGAGATCGCGGTCAGTTCGATGTGCTGCCACAGGCGCAACTGCACATTGCCGCCGGCGAGCGAGTTCCGCGCGATCGAGTCGAGCGAGACATTCGTGATCCATACGAAGGTGAGCAGCAGGACGACCGCCACCACGGCGGGCACCGTCACCAGCTTGGCGACCGTGATCCGGCGCTTCGGGGCGGCGGGCGGCGCGACCGGCTCCGACTCCTCGTCGCGGAAGGCGTGTCCCTTGACGTCGTGCTCGCCCGGCGGGCGCTGTTTCTGAGCGGGAGCGGTCATACGTCGGCACCGCCGCCCGCCGGCTCGCGCCCGGTGCCGGACTCCTGAGCGCCCCGTGACTGCTGAGCGCCCCGTGGCTCCTGCCCGCCCCGCGAGTCCTGCCCGGACCGCTCCCGGCGCTGCTCCGCCAGCTCGTGCTGGTGCTCGAAGGCGGTGAGCCTGTCCGCCTCCAGCATCTCCTGCACGGACGTCATCAGCGTCTCCATGTCGACGACACCGATGTACTCGCCCCGTCTGCCGGTCACGGCCACCCGGCCGCCGCTGTCGGTCAGGACCGCCTCCAGCGCGTCGTGCAAGGTGGCGTCCCGCGTCACGGTGTCGTGGACGAGCTGGCCCGCGTTGGCGAGCGAGCCCTTGGCGCGCGACAGGTCGCCCCGGCGCAGCCATTTGTACGGGCGGTTCTTCCGGTCCAGCATCAGCAGCTCGTTGTGCGGGCCGCTGCTCAGCTTGTTGAAGATCGACTGGAGCGGGTCCTCGACCGTCACCGTCGGGAACTCGGCGATCTCCACCTCCCGTACGCGGGTGAGGTTGAGCCGCTTCAGCGCCGCCCCCGCGCCCACGAAGCCCGACACGAAGTCGTCGGCGGGGTTGGTGAGGATCGCCTCCGGGGTGTCGAACTGCGCGATGTGTGAACGCTCCCGCAGGACCGCGATGCGGTCGCCGAGCTTGATCGCCTCGTCGAAGTCGTGCGTCACGAACACGATCGTCTTGTGCAACTCGTGCTGGAGACGGATCAGTTCGTCCTGGAGATGGTCACGCGTGATCGGGTCGACGGCGCCGAACGGCTCGTCCATCAACAGCACCGGCGGATCGGCGGCGAGCGCCCGCGCCACCCCCACACGCTGCTGCTGGCCGCCCGACAACTGGCGCGGATAGCGGCCGTGGAACTCGCGCGGGTCGAGCCCGACGAGGTCGAGCATCTCCTCGACCCGGTCCTTCACCCTGGACTTGGACCAGCCGACCATCTTCGGTACGAGCGCGATGTTCTCGGCGACCGTCATGTGCGGGAAGAGACCGGACGACTGGATCGCGTAACCGATCTGCCGGCGCAGCTTCACCGGGTCCATGTCGGTGACGTCCTCGTCGTTGATCCTGATCCGCCCGGACGAGGGCTCGATCAGCCGGTTGATCATCTTGAGGGTGGTGGACTTACCGCAGCCGGACGGGCCGACGAGGATGACGGTCTCGCCCGCCTTGATCTCCATCGAGACGTTGTCCACGGCCGGGTTCGCACTGCCCGGATAGCGCTTGGTGAGGCCGTCGAGCTGGATGGTGGCGCCGCTCGTGGAGCCGGAGCCGGAGCCGGACCCCGATCCGGCGCCCCCCGCGGCGCCGTTCGGGACCACACTCACGGCGTCGGCCGTCTTCTGGTCAGCGGTCTCAGCGGTCTCAGACACGGATCCCCCTCGGGATGGTGAGTCGGCCGAGCAGCACATACGCGGCGTCGAAGAGCAGGGCGAGAATAACGATGCCGATCGTCCCGGCGAGCACCTGATTGATCGCGTTGGCGCTGCCCAGCGAGGCGATGCCACGGAAGATCTCGTTGCCGAGGCCGGGCCCCGACGCGTACGCGGCGATGGCGGCGATGCCCATCAGCATCTGGGTGGAGACCCGGATGCCGGTGAGGATCGGCGGCCAGGCGAGCGGCAGCTCGACCTTGAGCAGCCGGGCGGTACGTGACATCCCGATGCCCTTGGCGGCGTCCACCAGGTCCGGGTCCACACCGCGCAGTCCGACCACGGCGTTACGGACGATGGGCAGCAGCCCGTACAGCGTCAGGACGATCACCGTGGGCGCGACGCCGAGACCGACCAGCGGGATCAGCAGACCGATGGCCGCGAGAGACGGGATGGTCAGGATGGAGGCGGTGGACAGGATCGCCAGATTGCCGCCCCAGGGGCTGCGGTAGGTCAGTACGCCGATGACGACACCCAGGACGGTGGCGATCACCATGCACTGGAAGACGGCGCTGGCGTGCTGGAACGAGTCGGTGAGCAACTGCTGGTGGCGGTTGGCCAGATAGTCCCAGAAGTCCACGGCGCTCCTCTCGGTGGGTCGGAGTCGGTCGGTCGGCCGGGTCAGGCCGGTTCGGGTGGGTCGGATCGGCCGGGTCAGGCCGGTTCGGGTCCGTCGCCGTCGGTGTCCCGCGCGGCCTGTTCCACCAGCGGGATGATCCGCAGCGGAACGGGGTTCTCCATGACGATCGCCGTGGAGGCCCGCTGAATACCCGCGAAACCGACAACCCGGTCGATCACCCGTTGAAGATCGGCGTTCGAACGAGCGACGAGTCGGCAGAGCATATCCCCGGTTCCTGTCGTGGTATGCAGCTCAAGCACCTCTGGAACGTTGCTCAAATGTGTTCGAACATCCGAACCTTGTCCTTGCTTGATCTCCAGGGTTGCGAACGCCGTTACGGGGTAGCCGAGAGCGGCCGGATCGACGTCCGGACCGAAGCCCCGGATGACGCCGTTCGTCCGGAGGCGGTCCAGCCGGGCCTGTACGGTCCCGCGCGCCACCCCCAGCCGGCGCGACGCCTCCAGGACCCCGATACGCGGCTCCCGAGCCAGCAGGGCGATGAGTCTGCCGTCGAGCCCGTCGATTCCCATGGCGCCTCCTGAGGTGGTTCGCGGTGGTTATCCTGCTGGTCATCCTGTGCAGATGGTCCGGTCATCCTCACCCCTGGCTGTACAGACTGCCCAGCGAAAGCACGAACTGTTGCGCACCTTGCGGAACGGCGAGACGCTGCCCTCATGGCAGATACCTCGGTGAACCTCGATTCCGCCCCGTCCACCGCGCGCGACGCCGACCCCTTCCCCGTAAAGGGAATGGACGCCGTCGTCTTCGCCGTCGGCAACGCCAAGCAGGCGGCCCACTACTACTCGACGGCCTTCGGTATGCAACTGGTCGCCTACTCCGGCCCCGAGAACGGCAGCCGCGAGACCGCGAGCTACGTGCTCACGAACGGCTCGGCCCGCTTCGTCCTCACCTCCGTCATCAAGGCGTCCACCGAGTGGGGCCGCTTCCTTGTCGACCATGTCGCCGAGCACGGCGACGGTGTGATCGATCTCGCCATCGAGGTACCGGACGCCCGCGCCGCGTACGCCTACGCCACCGCGAACGGCGCCACCGGCCTCCAGGAGCCGTACGAGCTGAAGGACGAGAGCGGAACCGTCGTACTCGCGGCCATCGCCACGTACGGCAAGACCCGCCACACCCTGGTCGAGCGGACCGGCTACGACGGCCCGTATCTGCCCGGCTTCTCCGCCGCCGCTCCGATGGTCGCGCCCCCGCAGAAGCGCACCTTCCAGGCGATCGACCACTGTGTGGGCAACGTCGAGCTGGGCCGGATGAACGAGTGGGTGGCGTTCTACAACAAGGTCATGGGCTTCACGAACATGAAGGAGTTCGTGGGCGACGACATCGCCACCGAGTACTCCGCCCTCATGTCGAAGGTCGTGGCCGACGGCACCCTGAAGGTGAAGTTCCCGATCAACGAGCCGGCGATCGCGAAGAAGAAGTCGCAGATCGACGAGTATTTGGAGTTCTACGGCGGCGCGGGCGTCCAGCACATCGCGCTCGCGACGAACGACATCGTCAGCTCCGTCCGTACGATGCGGGCGGCCGGTGTCCAGTTCCTCGACACCCCCGACTCGTACTACGACACCCTCGGCGAGTGGGCGGGCGAGACCCGGGTGCCCGTGGAGACCCTGCGCGAGCTGAAGATCCTCGTGGACCGCGACGAGGACGGCTATCTGCTCCAGATCTTCACCAAGCCGGTCCAGGACCGGCCGACCGTGTTCTTCGAGATGATCGAGCGGCACGGTTCGATGGGCTTCGGCAAGGGCAACTTCAAGGCGCTGTTCGAGGCGATCGAGCGGGAGCAGGACAAGCGCGGCAATCTCTGAGGCGGCGGTACGCGGCCCCACCGGAGCTGATCCGTGGGGCCGCGTTCGTCCTCAATCGCCGGACGGGCTCATCTTCGCCGCCGCAGGGTCCAGCACGCGGGACAGGAACGACTTCGTACGGGCATGGCTGGGCGCGCCGATCACCCGCGCCGGGGGGCCTTCCTCCACGATCACCCCGCCGTCCATGAAGACGACCCGGTCGGCCACCTCCTTGGCGAAGCTCATCTCGTGCGTGACGACGAGCATCGTCATCCCCTCGTCCGCGAGGACACGCATCACCGCGAGCACGTCACCCACCAGCTCCGGGTCCAGCGCGGACGTCGGCTCGTCGAACAGCATGAGCTGCGGGTCCATCGCCAACGCCCGTGCGATCGCGACCCGTTGCTGCTGTCCGCCGGACAACTGGGCCGGATACGAAGCCTCCTTGTCGGTCAGACCGACGCGGGCCAGGCGTTCGCGCGCGATCCGAGCCGCCTGCGTCTTGTCGCGCCCCAGTACCCGGCGTTGAGGGAGCGTCAGATTCTGAAGCGCCGTCAGATGCGGGAAGAGGTTGAACGACTGGAAGACCATCCCGATGCCACGGCGCACCTTGTCGATGTCCACGTCCGGGTCGGTGACCTCGGCGCCGGCCACCATGACCGTGCCGGATGTCGGCTCCTCCAGCCGGTTCACACAGCGCAGCAGCGTCGACTTGCCGGAGCCCGACGGGCCGATGACACACACCACTTCACCGCGCGCCACCGTGAAGTCGATGCCGGCCAGGACCTCCAGCGTGCCGAACGACTTGTGCAGAGCGCGTACCTCGATCGCGGGCGCCTCGTCGCCCTGTTCCGCCTGTTCCGCCACCGCGCTCACCTCGCCCTTGCCGTACGCGCTTCGAGCCGCCGGACCAGATGGCCCAGCGGCAGGGTGATGACCAGATAGCAGAGACCGGCGATGAGGATCGGGGTGAGACTGCGATTCTGATTCAGGGCGTCCCGGCCGAACTTGGCCAGCTCGTACTGCGACAGGGACAGCCCCAGCAGATAGACCAGCGACGAGTCCTTCGTCAGCAGGATCAACTCGTTGGTCAGCGGCGGCAGTACGATCCGCAGGGCCTGCGGAATGACGATCGAGACCATCGCCCGCCCCTGCGACATACCGAGCGAACGCGCCGCCTCCGTCTGCCCCTTGGGCACGGCCTGGATTCCCGCCCGGATCGTCTCCGCCATGTAGGCGGCTCCGACCAGACCCAGTGCCAGCATCACGGTCACGTACTGGTTGAGCGCCACCTGGAAGGCGAGCGGCACACCGAAGCCGAGGGCGATGAAGACGAGCAGTGCCGGAATGCCGCGGAAGAACTCGATGTAGGCGACGGCCAGCCAGCGGTACGGCGGCACCTGCGACAGCCGCATCAGCGCGAGCAGCAGCCCCAGCGCCAGCCCGAACCCGAAGCCGAGCAGGGTGTAGATGACGGTGTTGACCAGTGCCGTGGTGATGATGTCGGGGAACTGCGCCTTTGCCACCTCGACATCGAAGAACGCTCGCTGGATCTCGCCCCAGTCGGCGGCCAGGGCGACGGCGAGAAGCACGGCGACCAGGACGGCGTACTGAACGCCACGTATGACGCGGGTCCGTTGTCGGCGGGTCATGGACATCGGTGGTGGTTCCTTAACTCTTGGGAGCGGCGGGGAACCACTTCTTGTAGATCTCGTCGTAACGGCCGTCCGACTTGGCCGCCTTGATGACCTTGTCGATCTCCGTGCGCAGCGCGTCGTTGCCGGTACGCACTCCGACGCCGTACTGCTCGCCCGTCTCGAACTCGGCGGTGACCTCGGTGTCCGGGTTCGTGCGCACGTACTCGAAGAGGACACCGTTGTCGTTGACGGCGGCGTCGACCTGGCCGGTCTTCACCGCCGTCAGCAGCAGCGCCAGGTCCTCGAACTGGACGGTCTCCACGTCCTTCCCGTTCTTCTTCGCGTACTCCTCACCCGTCGTGCCCTGCTGGACTCCCAGCTTCTTGCCCTTGAGAGCGGCCAGTGAGTCGTAGGAGGAGCCCTTCTTCGTGATCAGCGCCTGCGTGGCCTCGAAGTAGGGGGCGGAGAAGTCCAGATTCTCCTCACGTACGGGGGTGATCGTCATGCCGGCGGCGGCTACGTCGCACTTACGGGCGTTGAGGTCCTCGCCTGTCTGGATGCCCTCGAAAGGCGTGTCGACGATCTCCTGGGTGACCTTCAACTCCTTGGCGACCAGATCCACCAGATCCACGTCGAACCCGACGATCTTGTTGTCCTGGCGGGACTGGAAGGGCTCGTACGGCAGATGGGTACAGGTCGTGAGCTTGCCGGAGTTGACCAGCTCCAGCTTTGAGCCGTCGGACCCGGAGGACTCGGTGCTCGTACATCCCGTCATGGCGACGAGGGCGGCTGTGGTGGCTATGACGGGCAACACGATTCGCGTACGCGTGGACAAGACGCCTCCAGGGCGGGGGACGGACAACAGCCCACATGGTGTGTGAGTTGGGCCGATCTTGCCACCGGTGGTCAAGGATGTCTCCTCACCGGGGGCGGGGTTAACCAGGTCGTCACGGGGGCGTGACGGCGCGCGGCCGTACGGTGTGAATCACGCGATCGGTGTCGTCTGCGTGCAGTTCTTCCACTCCACCCACGGCCGCGCGCCGCCGTTCTTGGGGCCGGTGGCGTAGGTGGGGTCACCGGTGATGGTCTGGTTCTTCTCTTCGTGGGTGATGTCGATGCCGAAGAGTTTGAAGCCCGCGGTCACTTGGCCGGCGGAGATGCCGAAGCCGATGCCGAGTGAGGCGTTCCACCAGTCGGTGTTGGCGTTGTAGTCCAGGCGCGACAGCTTGCCCTTGTTGTAGAGCAGGCGCTCCAGCGGTCCGGCGTCGTCGCCGGGTGCTTCCGCCGCGTCCGAGGGGGTGGGCAGGGCGTCCGACGCGGGGAAGTCGCCCCGGCCGCGCAGCCAGTCCTCGACCAGTTTGCTGTCACCGTCGTTGTCGAGGACGACCTCGGCGGACTCGGTGTGAATCTTGGAGTTGATGGTGCCGCCACCGCCGCCGACATCGATCGTCACCGGCGTGCCGGGCACATTGGCCCCCGCCCCGACCTGCACACCGGCACCCTCGCCGTTCTCCTGGCTGGTGGTGATCACCAGCTTCTCCGGGCGGTGCTCCTTGCCGTCCTTCTCCTCCTGGTCGAACGTCTTCGCGTCGTAGGTGACGGCGACCTGCTGCATGCGGGTGGCCTTGCCCTGGGCGAGTTCGCCGCCCTTGGCGTCGACGCTGAAGGTGTAGATGAAGGTGATCTTCCCGGCGTCGGGGCCGGTGTTGGCGCGCATGACCACCACGTCCTCGGTCATCGTCCCGGTCCCGAACTCGCCCGAGATACTGCCGAGATCGGTCGGCTTGCCGTCCTTGTCCTTGCCGCCCTTGCCCTTCGTGAAGGACTTGCCGAAGCTCACTCCACCTGCCACCGAGGTGCTGGTCTTGGTGATGTCGACGTCCGGTGCCAACTCCGGTTCGAGAGCGGGCTTGTTGGAAGCCGCGCTCGACTGGCAGGCGCCCATGTTCGCCCCGGGGTTGTAGCCGCTCTGGTAGCGGCAACTGTCGTTCTGTTTGAGGTACGCGGCGAACTTCTTGGCGTCCGCGAGGTTCAGCTCCAGGTCCTTCTGCGGGTCGCCGGTCTTGTTTCCGTTGAACATCCACTGGCCGCCGCTGCCGCTGCCGTTCTTGTAACTGCCGCTCAGCGAGGCGCTGCCGCCCCAGTCCTTCAGACCGGGGATACCGGCCGAGATGCTGCCCTTCACGCCGATACTGCCTTCGCCGACGCGCTCCAGGGTGACGGTGCCGTCGGACCACTGCTGAAGCTTGACCGTCTCCGAGCCGCTGATCTCGATGAAAACGATGTCGACGACGACCGTGGTCTTGGTCTGATCCTGGGCGAGCAAACACTTGGCCGGCTGGAAGGGGTCGCCCGGCGGGGCGTCGGGTATGTCGCCGTCCCCGCCGCCGCCGTCGCCCTCGTCGCCATCGCCGCCTCCGCCGTCCCCGGAGTCGCAACTCTGGTCGCCGTCACCGGCGTTGACTATTCGGCACACCGCGTCCTTGAGCGCCACGGAGGTGTCGTCGGGAACGGTCAGCGCCAGGATCGCGCCGACGATCGCGGCGACGACACCTATCAGCGCGACGTACTCGACACCGCCCTGCCCTCTGTCGCGCCGCCGCCCCGATCCGCGTACGCACTGCGTGCCGTTCATCCGGACTCCTCGCCCAAGCCGTCAGCCATTTCCCCGAGCGAAATGGAGACTAAGGACGAGGGCAGGCCCAGACGCAGGGCCTCTGGGCCCAGTCGCGGGCCCACCGGAGGCGATTATTCAGTTGCGGGCGGCGGATGGTGTCGATACGGGCGCGGTATGCGTTGATACGGGCTCCGGCCGGGCCGGTGACGCGGACGGCCGCGCGGCCGGATCGGACGACACGGGCGCCGAAGGCGAGGCCGAAGCCGAGGCCGACGGCGCTGTGGGCTTCGGCGTCAGCGGCGTGTACTCGCCGTTCCCGTACATGTCCTTCGGACCACCGTCCGGCAGCTCACCCAACTCCTCCAGCGCCTCACGGGCCTTCGGCGCCAGCAGCGGCGAGAACCGCGGGTTCGTCCGCAGCGCCTCCTCCAGATGGCGGCGCGCCGGGCCGTCCATCCCCAGGGCGCGCTCGATCTCCCCCCGGTGGTACGCGAACAGCGCGCTCCGCATCCCCTGGTCCGTCGCCCTCTTCGCGTACGGCAGCGCCTTCTCCGCGTCGCCCGCCCGGTACAGCGCCCAGGCCAGCGCGTCGCACACCTGCATGCTCCGGTGACCGCGCCGCCACTGGGACTCCAGCCGCTCCACGGCCGCCGGCGGATCGCCGTGGTCGGTCTCGAAGCGGGCCAGCAGCAACTCCTCGTTCACGCCGTCGGCCGCCGCCCTCGCCGTACGGTCCCGCAGCACGTCGTACTGGCTCCGCGCGTCCCCGTCCAGCCCCAGCGAGTCGTACAACTCGCCCAGCTCCAGGGCGTATTCGGGCAGCGGGCGCTGCGCGAGCGCCGCCTGGTAGTCCTGGACGGCCTCGTCCGTCCGCTCCAGCGCCACCAGCACGCGCGCCCGGCCCGCCAGCGACGGATGGTGGTCCGACGCCGCCTTCAGCGCGGCGTCGTAGTGCTTCAACGCCTCCTTCGGCTCACCGCGCTCCCAGGCGAGCCCGCCCAGCGCGTGGAGCGCGGCGGCCTTCTCGACCGGCGTCCTGGCCTTCATCAGCACCTCGTCCGCCTTGGCCGCCGCGTCCTCGCGCCATCCCCGGTCGCGGTAGACCAGCGACGACACCGACAGCACCCGGGCGTCGGAGCGCAGCGCCCGGAGCTTGTCCAGGGCCTTGCCCGCCGCCACGTAGTCGCCGAGTCCGTTGTACGCCTCGATCAGGACCGGGTACGTCGTCCAGCGCGCCGGGTCCGCCTTGCGTACCGCCTCGCCCCACTTTCTGGCCGACGCGTAGTCGTGCCGCGCGTTGGCCAGCGACGCCAGGCCCGCCGTCGCCGCCGGGTTGCGCCGCTCACCCGGTGTGATGTCGAGCGAGCGCCGCAGCGCCCGTTCGGCCTTCGGGTAGTACGCCGTGTCCGCCCGCAGCCCGCCGCGCTCCACGTACGCCGCGCCCAGCACCGCCCAGGACCCCGCGTCCTTCGGGTTCTTCCGCAGCCAGGCCTCCCGGTCCCGGATCAGCGCCGCCACGTCCGGCAGCGCGGCGGGCGCGCCCGCGCCCACGGCGGCCCGTGCCCGTGCCTCCGGGCTCGGCGGCGGTGGCCCGTCGTCCGTGTCCGGTACGAACACAAGGACGCCCGCGACGAGGACCGCCCCCACACCTGTGGCCAGCGCGGCCCTTCGGATGTGCCTCATGTGCTGCCTGTTCAAGGGGTTCTTGGCGTTCATGTGATTACTGTGCGTCAATACGAAGACCACACCCGGCCTTGTGGTGTGGATCGCAGACGGGTTCACACCGATGGCCCCGGAGTGCCACGCTGGGATCATGGATGACCTCGCCGCCGCGCCCACCGCCTCCCCCGCCCCCGTAGCCACGGACGACCTCCTCGCGGAGTTGCGAGCCGGTCTGCCCGCCGAGGCCCTGATCACCGACCCGGACATCACGGCGTCCTACGCGAACGACATGGCGAGTTTCTGCGAGGCGGGCTCCCCGGCCGTGGTCGTACTGCCGCGCACCGTCGAGCAGGTCCAGCATGTGATGCGCACCGCGACCGCACTGCGCGTACCCGTGGTGCCGCAGGGCGCGCGTACGGGACTGTCCGGCGCCGCCAACGCCTCCGACGGCTGCGTCGTGCTGTCCCTCGTCAAGATGGACAAGATCCTTGAGATCAGCCCGGTCGACCGGATCGCGGTCGTCGAGCCCGGTGTCGTCAACGCGGTCCTCTCACGCGCTGTCGGCGAGCACGGGCTCTACTACCCGCCGGACCCCTCGAGCTGGGAGACCTGCACCATCGGGGGCAACATCGGCACCGCGTCCGGCGGACTGTGCTGCGTGAAGTACGGCGTCACCGCCGAGTACGTGCTCGGCCTGGACGTCGTCCTCGCCGACGGCCGGCTCCTGACCACCGGCCGCCGCACGGCCAAGGGCGTCGCCGGATACGACCTCACCCGGCTGTTCGTCGGCTCGGAGGGCAGCCTCGGCGTCGTCGTCAAGGCCGTCCTCGCGCTCAAGCCGGCACCACCCCAACAGCTCGTCCTGGCAGCCGAGTTCGCCTCCGCTGCCGCCGCCTGCGACGCCATCTGCCGCATCATGGAGGGCGGCCACACCCCGTCCCTGCTGGAGCTGATGGACCGCACCACCGTCCGGGCCGTCAACTCCCTGGCGAACATGGGCCTGCCCGAGACCACCGAGGCCCTGCTGCTCTGCGCCTTCGACACCGCCGACCCGGCGGCCGACCTCGCCGCCGTCGGCGAACTGTGTACGGCGGCCGGCGCCACCGAGGTCGTCCCCGCCGACGACCCCGCCGAGTCCGAAATGCTGCTCCAGGCACGGCGGTTGGCGCTCGTCGCGCTGGAGGCGGTCAAGGGCACCACCATGATCGACGACGTGTGCGTCCCGCGCTCCCGGCTCGCCGAGGTCCTTGAGGGCATCGACCGCATCGCCGAGAAGTACGGCCTGACGATCGGCGTCTGCGCCCACGCGGGCGACGGCAACACCCACCCCACGGTCTGCTTCGACGCCTCGGACCCGGACGAGTCCCGGCGCGCCCGCGAATCGTTCGACGAAATCATGGCGCTGGGGCTCGAGTTGGGCGGCACCATCACCGGGGAGCACGGTGTCGGCGTCCTGAAGAAGGAGTGGCTGGCCCGCGAACTGGGCCCGGTGGGCATGGAGTTGCAGCGCGGCATCAAGAAGACGTTCGACCCGCTGAACCTGCTGAACCCCGGAAAGCTGTTCTGAACCGCCGATGTGAGGACGCGCCGACCAACGGCGCCACTCGCGGCGGGTGTTCAGGACTCGCCCTCCGCCGACTCGTCGGACGGCCACGGGTCCCGCAGCCACAGATCGTCGGCCGGCATGGGGGCGAGCAACAGGGCGAGTCCCGCGTCGATCCCCAGCCGGTCCGTCTCGGTGCCCGGCGGCACCAGTCTCAGCGTCCGCTCCAGCCACGCCGACACCGCCCCCGAGGGCGCCTCCAGCAGCGCGTCGCCGTCGGGGGAGCTGAGCGCCACACACAGGACGGCGCGGCCGTCGGCCTTCGTGGGCCAGATCCGTACGTCACCGTGGCCGCACGGCCGGAACACCCCCTCGACCAGAAGTTCGCGCGCGAACGTCCAGTTGACGGGGGAGTCCGAGCTGATGTGGAAGGTGATGTGGACCGCGTACGGATCCGCCGTGCGGTAGGTCAGCCGGGCAGGGACAGGGACGCTGCGCTCGGGCGAGAGCACCAGATTCAGCTCCAGCTCGCGTTCCACCACGGTGTGCATATCAGGTGCTTCCCTTCCTCGTACGACGCCCGGGAGCGGGCCGTACCGATGGAGAGCGCCGACTCCCGCCGCCATTACGCGACTTCGGGCAAGAACTTGCTCCCACGACGTACCGTGACTCTTTCGTGACCGAATCGAGGTCCAAACGGCCGGATGGACACAGGGCCGTCCGGTGGTCTGATAGATGTGGACCCTTGAGTTGAGCCCATCGAAGAGATACGGGACCACGGTGATGAGCGCCCCGACCTCGGCAACCGGAGACGGCAGCCCTTCCCCCGGCTACTACCCGGACCCGTCCATCCCCGGCTATGTCCGGTACTGGAACGGCGGGTCCTGGGTACCCGGCACCAGCCGGCCGGCGCCGCAGGCCGGCGAGGCCATGCCGGAACCGCCCGCGGGGGTGCCCGCGGCGCCCCCCGCGACGACGGCCGGGCGGACCCCGGCCCCCGCGAACCCGGCGACCCCCGCGGTCGAGGAGACGGGGCCGATGTTCTTCGACGAGGACCCCGCCGAGGAGCCCCGTCAGGAACCGGCCTCCGTCTGGCAGGCGGACACCCGCCGGCAGAGCGGCTTCGGCGGCGAGCGTGACGCCCGGGTCTCCTGGGGCGACGGCCCGCCGGACGCGCGGGGCGCGCCGGAATCGGACGATGCCAGGGACCCCCGGTACGCGCGCGATTCGCGCGACCCCCGGGTGCCGGGCCAGGCGGCCGACCCGGTGGATCCCACGGGCGGCGCGCTGCCCGGCGTACGGGCCCTGGGACCGGGCGCCGGGACGGGCCAGGGTGACGGCGACTCAGCCCCCGAGGGCACGGCCGTGATCCGCCTGCCGCGTCCCGGACGCGGCGGCCAGGGTCGTACGGACGAGGGCCCGGCGCCCGCACCGCGAGGCGGCGAGGCGCCGACCGACGGCACCGTAACCATCCGCCCGGTCGGTCCCGCCGGCCCGACCGGCGGCGTCGCGCGCGGCGAGCAGGCCACGGGCCGGACAGGGCAGACCGAGGGCACCATGGCCATCCGCGCCATGCGGCCCCGCCCCGGCGGCCCGGCACCCGTCCCGCCGCAGCCCCAGGCACCTCAACAACCCCACACCCCGCAGCAGCCACACACTCCGCAGCAACCCGACCCGCTCCAGTCCCGCTCCATGCAGCCCCCCGCCACCCCCGGCCCGCTCGCACCCGGCCCCGGCGGCGGCTCCGCCTCCTGGCCGCAGCAGGTGCACCAGCTCGCGCAGTCACCGGCCACCCAGTCCGCCGGTCCCGGCCCCGGTCCCGGCCCCGCCGTCGACCCCGCCACCGGCCTGCCGGTCCTGCCGTGGAAGCCACCGGTCAACGACCCGTTCCTGCAAGCCGCCCAGACCCAGGCGTCGGCCCGCCCCGCCCCGCTCGGCAAGCGGTTCGCCGCCCGGCTGATCGACACCGTCGTCCTGCTGGGGATCGTCGGGGCCGTCTCCGTACCTCTGCTGTCCAAGGCGCTCGCGCACATCGACGACAAGGTCGAGGCGGCGAAGCAGACCGGCGAGACCGTCACGGTCTGGCTGATCGACGGCACCACGGCCGGCTACTTCGGCGGGGTGCTCGCCGCGCTGCTGGTCATCGGCGTGCTGTACGAGGCGCTGCCGACCGCCAAGTGGGGCCGCACACTCGGCAAGAAGCTGTTCGGTCTCCAGGTGCGCGGCATCGAGTCGTTCGAGGCCCCGTCCTTCGGCTCGGCACTGCGCCGCTGGCTGGTGTACGGAGTGCTCGGGGTGCTCGTCATCGGCGTACTGAACGTGCTGTGGTGCGTCTTCGACCGGCCGTGGCGGCAGTGCTGGCACGACAAGGCGGCGCACACCTTCGTCGCGGGGTGAGGCGCGGGGTGAGGCGCGGGGTGAGGGGCGCGGGGTGACGCGGGGTCATCCGCCGGGTGGCGGCGGCTCGTCCGAACGGCGGGTGAGCCGTTGCGGCTACCCGCACGGCGCGGTGCACTGCCCCCATGAGCAACGATCAGCCGCCGCCCGGTCAGCCGCCTGACGACGACCCGTTCCGCAAGCAGCCGCCGCCCGACGGGCCGCCGCCGGGCGGCGGCCCACCCCCGGGCAGCGGTACGCCGGGCGGCCCGCCGCCTCGTTACGGTGACCCGTACGGCGGTTCCAACCCGCCCCCGCCGGGTGACCCGTACGGCGGTTCCAACCCACCCCCGCCGGGTGACCCGTACGGCGGATCCGGGCCACCACCCCCCGGCGATCCGTACGGCGGAAACGATCCGCTGCGCGGGATGCCGCCGCTCGCGGCCATGGGCAAGCGCATCCTGGCGCGCATCGTCGACTGGATCATCGTCGCGATCCCGCTCGCGCTCATCAGCATCCCGTTCAACGTCTACCACCGCTGGTCGGACAGCTCCGACAACTGGGACGACGCGGTCAACGGTGTCAACGGCGGCGGGCAGTGGGTCTTCCGGCTCATCACCATCGTCGCGTATGTCGGCTATGACGCGGTGATGACGCAGTGGGGCGGCCAGACCCTCGGCAAAAGGTTGTTCAAGATCCGCGTCGCCATGCTCAACGACGGACGGGTGCCCGACTCCCGGACCTCGCTCCTGCGGGCACTCGTGCTCTGGGTGCCCGCACTCGTCTGCTGCGCCTGCTTCTGGCCGCTGCTGATCCTGATTCTGATCCTGCTCGACCGGCCCTATCGGCAGGGTCTGCACGACAAGGCGGCGAAGACCGTGGTGGTGTCAGCGGCGCAATGACGCCGGAATCCGGGCCTCCGCGGCGGACGGCGACCCGACGGCAGGACCCGAGGCAGTGGTGACGGAGGTAGCGGCGTGACTCGTACGGCTCGTACGGACCGGGCGTGCGGCGGTGGAAATCCGTGGCCGCACCGCCTTGAGCGACACCACAAGGCCGAGACAGAGGGAGACGAGCGCGATCACCGCGATGCCGACGGCCGACGTGATGCCGGAGAGCAGCAGCATCGCGAGGGTGGCGAGGACGACGGTGGCGGAACCGTAGGCAAGCTGTGCGGCAGTCGGACGCGGCATGGCTGTATCCGTCCCTCAGGGCAATCGGGAGTGATTTCGGGGGTGTTGAGGATGTCTCGCGTGTCTGCGCGAAGTCGCTCTGTCAAACGACCCTACGACGGTGAATGCCCGGCAGGAACCGACAGTAAGCGTGACCTAACCCACGAGGCCGGAGCATGGGGGGCGCACGGAGTCACGCGCCCCCGCTGTATGACACCTTGGTGCGCCCGCTGTCCGGCCCCCCACTGTCCGCATACCGGAACTCGACTTGTGCATAGTGCACTTGGCCTGCGCAAGTCAAGGACTGTCTTTTCTTCTTCAACTCCGGTCGAATGTCGTCACTTGTGACGCGCACCCCGCGCGCGGATCCCCACACAGCAGGTCCGCGGACTCCGGGTGCGGGGAGAGGAAACGTCAAGTGACCATCAATCGACGGGCGATCAGAGCCTCCGCGGTGTTCGTGGCCCTCGCCACGGCAGCCGCGACGGCGTCCACGCTCGCCCCGGCGCAGGCCGAGGGCAACACCACAGCGAGTCCGGCGAGCATCGAGCGCCGTGATCCGGCGCCGCAGAAGGGCGACGTCGAGCACGACCTCGAAGGCCCCTTCAGCAAGCAGCAGGAGCAGCAGCGCAAGGCCGCCCTGGAGCAGGTCCTGGCCGGCGACGCCGAGATCCAGAACCGCGGCGGCTCCCAGGTCGTGAAGCTCGACAACAAGAAGTACGTCGAGCTGGGCCGGGAGAAGACCGACAAGATCTTCACGATCCTGGTGGAGTTCGGCGACGAGGTCGACAACACCACCCAGTACGACCCGGACGGCGCGGACGGCCCCGAGGCCCCCATCACGAAGTACGGCGGCGAGCCCGGCCCGCAGCACAACGAGATAGCCGAGCCCGACCGGACGGTGGACAACTCCACCGCCTGGCAGGCCGACTACAACCAGGCGCACTTCCAGGACCTCTACTTCGGCGAGGGCACCGACGCCAAGGGCCAGCCGAAGGAGTCGCTGAAGACCTACTACGAGAAGACCTCCTCCGGCCGCTACTCGGTCGACGGTGAGGTCTCCGACTGGGTCAAGGTCCAGTACAACGAGGCCCGTTACGGCTCCAACTACTGCGGCGACTCCAACTGCGCCAACGTCTGGGACGCCGTACGCGACGGCACCGCCGCCTGGGCCGCCGACCAGAAGGCCAAGGGCCGTACGGACGCGCAGATCAAGGCCGACCTCGCGAGCTACGACGAGTGGGACCGTTACGACTTCGACGCCGACGGCAACTTCAACGAGCCCGACGGCTACATCGACCACTTCCAGATCGTCCACGCGGGCGAGGACGAGTCGGCCGGCGGCGGCGCCGAGGGCGAGAACGCCCTGTGGGCGCACCGCTGGTACGCGTACGGCACCGACGCCGGCAAGACGGGCCCCGCGGACAACAAGTCCGGCGGCACGCAGATCGGTGACACCGGCATCTGGGTCGGCGACTACACGATGCAGCCGGAGAACGGCGGACTCGGCGTCTTCGCCCACGAGTACGGCCACGACCTCGGTCTGCCCGACCTGTACGACACGTCGGGCGGCGAGAACTCCACCGGCTACTGGACCCTGATGTCCGCCGGCTCCTGGCTCGGCCGGGGCAAGGGCGAGATCGGCGACCTGCCGGGCGACATGACCGCCTGGGACAAGCTCCAGTTGGGCTGGCTCGACTACGACGAGGCCAAGGCCGCGACGGCGTCGACCCACAAGCTGGGCGTGTCGGCGTACAACACGAAGAACCCGCAGGCGCTCGTCGTAGAGCTGCCGAAGAAGCCGGTCACCACGACTGTCGTGAAGCCCGCCGAGGGCTCCAAACAGTGGTGGAGCGACATGGGCGACGACCTCAAGAACACCCTGACCCGGTCCGTCGACCTCACCGGCAAGTCCAAGGCGTCGCTGGAACTGGACGGCTGGTGGGACATCGAGGCCAACTACGACTACCTGTACGCCGAGGTGTCGCAGGACGGCGGCGCCAACTGGACCCCGGTCGACGGCACCGCCGACGGCAAGGCCATCACGCGCGACGCGGGCGACAAGCCGGCCCTGACCGGTGTCTCCGGCGCCCACAAGAAGCTCGTGTACTCGCTGGACGCGTACGCGGGCGGCAAGGTCGACGTCCGCTTCCGCTACCAGACGGACGGCGGCGCGGGCGGCAAGGGCTTCACGGCCGACACGATCAGTGTCGTCGCCGACGGCGCCCCGCTGTTCACCGACAACGCCGAGGCGGACGACGCGGGCTGGACCGCGAAGGGCTTCTCGCGCGTCGGTGAGTCCTTCACCAAGGACTACGAGCAGTTCTACATCGCGGAGAACCGGCAGTACGTCAGCTACGACAAGACCCTCAAGTCGGGCCCGTACAACTTCGGCTTCAAGGCGCCGAAGGACGGCTGGGTCGAGCACTACGCGTACCAGAACGGCCTCATGATCTGGCTCTGGGACACCTCGCAGAAGGACAACAACACCAGGGTCCACCCCGGCAAGGGTCTGATCCTGCCGGTCGACGCCCACGCCAAGCCCCTGAAGTGGGCCGACGGCACGCTGATGCGCAACAAGATCCAGACGTTCGACTCGTCGTTCAGCCTGTACCCGACCGACTCGTTCCAGTTGCACAAGGCCGACACGGCGCAGCGGATCCGTACGCAGCCGGGCACCTCGGTCTTCGACGACCGCAAGGGCACCTACTGGTACCCGGAGAACCCGACCGGTGGTGTCGACGTTCCTGACACCAACACCAAGATCTCCATCGTGAAGGAGCCGCGCGACGGCTCCACGATCACGCTGAAGGTGGACCGCTCGACCAAGTAAAGGACATCGTCGCAGGTCAAGCCATGATCGGCCGTCGCCCCCTAGCGGGGCGGCGGCCGATCGTGTTTAGGTGCGTCCTACCGACTCTTATTGACACGACGTCTTACGGGGGGATTGAGGACACATGGCAGGTGGAGGTTTCAGCAGACTCCCGAACGGGACCGTGGTGGTGGCGCTGACCGTGCCCAGCCCGGTGGCCGAAGGCCGTTCCGTCCGGATCCTGGTGCATGCGATGAACCGGGCCCGCGCCCTGACCAGGCTGCGGAATCTCGGACTGCGGGCCGTCTATCTGCGCGGTAACGCGGAACCGCCGACCCTGGACGAGATCACGGCGGTCCTGCACCATCCGGACGGGCTCCTGTGGCGGGGCACCCCGCACGGCGCCCACGAGCTGTGGCAGCCCATACGGACCCTGCTGCGCCCGTCCCGGCGCTACGGCCCGGCGGAGCCGCGCCACGGCCGCACAGGGGTGCTCGCGGCGCCCCAGGCACTCCCGGCCCCGGGGTCGCCCTCGTGGCGGCGGCCGGGACTGCGGACCGACAGCGGCAGCGCCGCATAGGCCCTGTCCGGCGGATCTTCGGGGGTCCGGGACGCCTGGCACGGCACCTCCCTGCGTTGTCGGAGTCATCCAAGTACGTCCAGTACGAGGATGATCCTCCGCCTTGCGATGCACCGCACCAGCCGCCCCGGCCTGATCCCCGAAGATCCGCCGGACAGGACCTAAGCCCTGTCCGGCTTCGCCGGTCGCCGGCGGGTGCTACACCACCGGCTTGCCGGTCAGCAGCACGCCCGCCGCGCGCAGCTCCGTCAGTGCCTGGTCCGTCGTCGCCTCGGCGACGCCCGCCGTCAGATCCAGCAGGACGTGTGTGGTGAATCCCTCACGCGCCGCGTCCAGGGCCGTGGCCCGTACGCAGTGGTCGGTGGCGATGCCGACCACGTCGACCTCGGCCACCTCGCGCGCCCGCAGCCAGTCGCCGAGCCGCACCCCGTTCTCGTCGGCGCCCTCGAAGCCGCTGTACGCCGCGGCGTAGGCGCCCTTGTCGAAGACCGCGTCGATCGCCCCGGAGGCGACGGCGGGCGCGAAGTTGGGGTGGAAGCCCACACCCTCCGTACCCGCGACACAGTGGACCGGCCACGAGCGCACGTAGTCGGGGCGCGCGGAGAAGTGGTCACCGGGGTCGATGTGGTGGTCACGCGTCGCGACCACATGGCGGTAGCCGGCCGTCGTCTGGCCGATCAGATCGGTGATGGCGGCGGCCACGTCGGCGCCGCCCGGCACCGCGAGGCTGCCGCCCTCGCAGAAGTCGTTCTGAACGTCCACGACTATCAGTGCGCGGTGCATGGCGGGTGTCCTTCGGTGGGGAGCGGGAGCGGGCCACCGAGCCTAAGGTGTCTCGCCGTGGTCGGCCTCTCGTTGGCTGGCGTTCCCGGTGGGTCTGCGTTCATGCCTCCCACGCCTCTCCCATACCTCGTGTCCGTCCTGGAAGGAGGGTCGGTCACTGTCCGCGGTCGCGTGTACACGGTCACATGTACACGGTCGGGATCACCGGCTCACCGCGCGAGAGCTGGATCGCCGACATCGGCAGCCCCGCCCGCGCCGCCACGTGCCGCTCGCGGACCGCGTCCAGCGGCTCGCGCGCGACGGTCTCACCGCCCTTGACCAGCTCCACCAGCAGTTGCCGGTCCAGCAGGTCCGGGGGCACGGGACCGGTGCCGACGACCTCGGCCTCCGCGTACCCCTCGGCGTCCACCCGCCGCGCCGCCCACTTGCGGCCACCGATCGACGTCTTGCCGCCCAGCGACTTCTTCGCCACCGCGTGCAGCGGTGCCCTCGGGTCGGCGGACTGGGCACGGGCGACCATTTTGTACACCATCGAGCAGGTGGGATTGCCGCTGCCGGTGACCAGTTGGGTGCCGACCCCGTACGCGTCCACCGGCGCGGCGGCCAGTGAGGCGATCGCGTACTCGTCCAGGTCGGAGGTGACCACGATCCGGGTGTTCACCGCGCCCAGGTCGTCCAACTGCTGGCGCACCCGGTGCGCGACGAGCAGCAGATCGCCGGAGTCGATGCGTACCGCGCCCAGCTCGGGCCCGGCGACGTCCACGGCCGTACGGACCGCCTCGGCCACGTCGTAGGTGTCCACGAGCAGCGTCGTACCGCTGCCGAGCGCGTCCACCTGCGCCTGGAACGCGTCGCGCTCGTTGTCGTGCAGCAGCGTGAAGGCGTGCGCGCTGGTGCCCACCGTCGGGATGCCGTAGCGGAACCCGGCCGCCAGGTCGGACGTGGTGTCGAAGCCGCCGATGTACGCGGCGCGCGAGGCGGCGACGGCGGCCAGCTCGTGCGTACGGCGCGCGCCCATCTCGATCAGCGGGCGCCCGCCGGCGGCGGCCGACATCCGGGACGCGGCGGCGGCGATCGCCGAGTCGTGGTTGAGGATCGACAGGATCACGGTCTCCAGCAGCACGCACTCGGCGAAGGAGCCCTCGACGCGCAGGATCGGCGAGCCGGGGAAGTACACCTCGCCCTCCCGGTAGCCCCAGATGTCGCCGCTGAAGCGGTAGTCGGCGAGCCAGTCGAGCGTCGGTCCGTCGACGATCCCGCGCTCGCGCAGAAAGGCGACGACGTCCGCGTCGAAGCGGAAGTTCTCGACGGCGTCCAGGACCCGGCCGGTGCCCGCGACGACTCCGTAACGCCGCCCCTCGGGCAGCCGCCGGGTGAACACCTCGAAGACGCAGCGGCGTCCGGCCGTGCCCGCCCGCAGTGCCGCGCGCAGCATCGTCAACTCGTACTGGTCGGTGAAGAGCGCGGTCGACGGGACGCCGATCCGCCGGCCGCCCTCGTCGTTCGCGGGGCCCCCGGCGAGGTCCTTCTCAAGGTCCGCAGAGTTCATACGGACGATATTACCGTGCATCTCGTCAGAGTGACGATTTCGATCGCCGTTTGTGCGACAGACCCCACCAGGTGGCAGCATGGGGGCAGTGAGGCTGTGCATCCCGGGGCATGTCCCGGGACCCCCGGCGGAGTAGAAGAAGGTCGTCCCGAACCGTGAGTGTTGCCCCGACAGAGATCGAACTTCCCGAGTCGGCCGAGGAGACGTTCACCGTCCCGCAGCCCGACGTGCCGTGGATGACGATCGTCCACAACGACCCGGTCAACCTCATGAGTTATGTGACGTACGTCTTCCAGACGTACTTCGGCTACTCCAAGGACAAGGCGCACAAGCTGATGCTCGACGTCCACCAGAAGGGCCGCGCCATCGTCTCCAGCGGCAGCCGCGAGGAGATGGAACGCGACGTGCAGGCGATGCACGGATTCGGTCTGTGGGCCACGCTCTCCCAGGACACCAACTGATGGCCGGCCAGTTCGAGGCGATCCCCGGCGGTGGCGCCGCGGTCGCGCTGGACGAGGTCGAGATCTCCATCCTGCGCTCCCTGGCCGTACAGCTCCTGGAGCTGATCGGCCCCGGCGACGAACCGGCCAAGGGCGAGGACCCCCTCGCCGCCCTCTTCGCGGAGGGCCCCAGCAAGCCGCCGTCCGACCCCGCGCTCGCCCGTCTCTTCCCCGACGCGTACGGCTTCGGCGACGACACCGACGACGAACTGCGCGAGTACGCCTCCGAGTTCAGGCGCTTCACCGAGAACGACCTGCGGACCCGCAAGCGCGAGGACGGTCTCGCCCTCGTCCGCACGCTGGACGCCCTGTCCGCCGCCGGCGAGGGCGGAGCCGTACTGAAGCTGACCCCCGACGACTGCCGGCACTGGCTCGGCGCGCTCAACGACCTGCGCCTGACGATCGGCAGCAGGCTGGACGTCTCCGACGAGGACGAGGGCGAGAGCCTGTACCGGCTGCCGGACTCCGATCCGCGCAAGCCGATGGTGATGGCGTATCTGTGGCTCGGGGCGCTCCAGGAGACGCTGGTCGAGACGATGATGCCCTGACGGGCCCGATCGCGTCAGCGCCCCCGCATGCTCTGCGATCCGGGGCGAGATTCGTCCGCTCCTTCCTGTGGGCCGCGCCACAGCGTCCTCCGTGGATCGCCGCCCCGCCCGTGGTAAATCTTCACGACCACCGGCACAGGCAGGAGAAAGGGCGCATCACCATGACCTCCCCACAGGTCGACAACACCTCGGGAAAGCCCCCGAAAAGGCCCTCCGACGAGCCCTCCGTGAACACCTCGGAGGAGGGCTACGAACGCGGACTCGGCAGCCGCCAGGTCCAGATGATCGCGATCGGCGGCGCCATCGGCGTCGGTCTGTTCATGGGCGCGGGCGCGAACATCGCCAAGGCGGGACCGAGCATCATCCTGATGTACGCCCTCGCCGGCGTGGTGATCTTCTTCATCATGCGGGCGCTCGGCGAACTGCTGCTCTACCGGCCGGTCTCCGGCTCCTTCGCGGAGTACGCCCGCGAATTCCTCGGCCCGTTCTTCGGCTACGTCACCGGCTGGACGTACTGGCTCATGTGGATCGTGACCGGCATGGCCGAGCTGACGGCGGCGGCGATCTACATCCACTTCTGGTTCCCCACGATCCCGCAGTGGGTCAGCGCCCTCGTCTTCCTCGTCGTCCTCTTCGGCGTCAACCTGATCTCCGTCAAGATCTTCGGCGAGGTCGAGTTCTGGTTCTCGATGGTCAAGGTCACCGCCATCATCGGCATGATCGTCATCGGCCTCGGCGTCCTCACCCTCGGCTTCTCGAACGCCGGCGACACCGCGGCCACCGGCAATCTCTGGCAGCACGGCGGCATCTTCCCCAACGGCATCGGCTCCAGCCTGATGACCCTTCAGGGCGTGATGTTCGCCTATCTCGCCGTCGAACTCGTCGGCGTCACGGCGGGCGAGTCCGAGAATCCGGAGAAGACGCTCCCCAAGGCGATCAACACGCTGCCCTGGCGCATCATCGTCTTCTACGTAGGCGCGCTCACCGTCATCCTCGCGGTCGTGAAGTGGACCGAATTCAGCGAGGGCGAGAGCCCGTTCGTCCACGCCTTCGCCAAGATCGGCATTCCCCTCGGCGCCGGAATCGTCAACTTCGTCGTGCTGACAGCGGCCCTGTCGTCCTGCAACTCCGGCATGTACTCCACCGGCCGGATGCTGCGCGACCTCTCGGCCAACAAGGAGGCGCCGCAGGCCCTGGGCCGGCTCAACACCCGCCGCACACCCGCCGCCGGGATCACGGCGTCCGTCGCGCTGATGGGCGTCGGCGTCCTCCTGAACTACATCGTCCCGGAGAAGGCGTTCCTGTACGTCACCTCGGTGGCCACCGCCGCCGGTATCTGGACCTGGATGATGATCCTCGTCAGCCATATCAAGTACCGCTCCGCCGTGGTCGCGGGCCGGCTTCCGGCGTCCTCGTTCCCGGCGCCGGGCGGCTCGGCCCTGAGCTGGGTGGCGCTGGTCTTCCTGGCGTTCGTGACGTGTCTGATCGCGTACGACTCCGACGCCCGGGTGTCGCTGTACGTCGGCGCGGTGTGGGCGGTGTTCCTGGGCGCGGGGTGGTCGCTGGTCAGGAGCCCGGCGCGGGCCCGTACGGCGATCGAGGAGGAACCGGCCCGGCCGGACCCGGTGAACCCGGCCTGAACCCGGGCCTGAACCTGGGCCTGAACCTGGGCCTCAACCCCGGCCCGGACCAGGTTGTGGAGCACGCGTCTCACCAGGTGGCCTCCGCATCTCAACCGCGGAGGCCATCTGCTTATCCTTCACTTCATGCTGACCATCACCCAGGCGCTGTACGACCGGATCGTCGCCCACGCGCGGGCGGACCACCCCGACGAGGCGTGCGGCGTGATCGCGGGCCCGGAGGGCAGCGACCGGCCCGAGCGTTTCATCCCGATGCTCAACGCGGCCCGCTCGCCCACGTTCTACGAGTTCGACTCGACCGAGCACAAGCAGCTCGACAACGAGCTGCGGGCGCGCGACGAGGACGTGGTGGTCATCTACCACTCGCACACCGCGACCGAGGCGTACCCCTCCCGCCGGGACATCGACCTGGCGATGGAGCCGTTCGCCCACTACGTACTGGTCTCCACCGCCGACACCGACGACATGGGCCCGTTCCAGTTCCGCTCGTACCGCATCGTGGACGGCGAGGTCACGGAAGAAGAGGTCGAGGTCGTCTGAGAGACTGACGCGATCCAGGGCGGCAGGACCCAGGAAGCCGGTGTGAATCCGGCACGGTCCCGCCACTGTGACCGGGCCCCGCGCGAGCGGGAGCCCGGAAGCCAGGAACTGACCTGTCGCCCTTCTCCCACCATGCCAGGGGACGCGGAAATCCCCCGGAGGAGGCCCAGCCATGTCCTCGCGGCGCCACGCCCTCATACCGGCGGTCCTGCTACCGCTGCTGCTCCCGCTCACCGCCTGCTCCACCGCCCCGGACCCCGTCCGCGACGCCGGAGCGCCGGCCGCCGGATTCCCGTACACCGTCACCAACTGCGGTGTGAAGACCACCTTCGAGGCACCCCCGAAGCGCGTGGTCACGATGAACCAGCACGTCACCGAGATCATGATCGAGCTGGGCCTCACCAAAACCCTCGTCGGCACCGCCTGGCTCGACGACGCGGTCCTGCCCGCCTACCGGAAGGCGTACGACAGCGTCCCGGTCATCGCCGAGGAGTACCCCTCCAAGGAGCGACTTCTCGCCGCGAACCCCGACTTCGTCTACGGCGGCTACAACAGCGCCTTCGCCGCCAAGGACGGCCGCACCCGCGACGACCTGAAGGACGCCGGCATCGACACCCGGCTCAACCTGGAGAACTGCGCCGAGGGCCGGACCTCCATGGACGACGTGTTCCGCGAGGTGCGGGAGGTCGGTCGCACCTTCGGCGTCGCCGACCGCGCCACGAAGTGGACCGCCGAGGCACGCACCACCCTGGCCACCACCGCCGCCGGGCTCGAGGACGTGAAACCGGTCTCCGTCTTCGTCTACGACAGCGGCGACAAGACCGCGTTCACCGCGGGCGGCAAGGGCATCGGCAACGAGCTGATCGAGCGGGCCGGCGGGCACAACGTCTTCGCCGACCTCGACAAGTCCTTCGGCGACGCCACCTGGGAGCAGGTCGTGGCGCGCAAGCCCGAGACGATTCTCATCTACGACTACGGCGCCACCACCGTCGCGCAGAAGAAGAAGCGGCTGCTTCAGGACCCCGTACTGAAGGACGTCCCGGCGATCAGGAACAAGCGCTTCGCCGTCCTGCCGCTCTCCGACGCCGTGCTCGGCGTCCGCGCCCCCGCCGCCGTCCAACGCCTCGCGGCCCAACTCCACCCCCAACTCCACCCCGAGGCAGGCGAGTAGGGCTTTCCCGCCATGACCTGCCGGACCCCGCCCGGTCACCGCCGGCTGCGGCACGTCCTCGTGCTCGCGGCTCTCGCCGTGGCCCTCGGCTGCGCCGTCGTCGCCGGGCTCGCGCTCGGCTCCGTCCGTATCCCGCCCGGTGAGGTCGTCACGATCCTCACCGGCGGCGCGGAGCCCAGCCCCTTCCGCACGATCGTCCTGGACGTACGGCTGCCGCGCGTGCTGCTCGGCGCGGTCGTCGGCGCCGGTCTCGCCGTCGTGGGGACGGTCCTCCAGGCCCTCGTACGCAACCAACTGGCCGATCCGTTCCTGCTCGGGATCTCCTCGGGGGCGTCCACCGGGGCCGTCATCGTGCTGGTCTTCGGGATCGGCGGCGGGATCGGGGGCGGGATCACCACCACCGTCGCCATGCCGGCCGCCGCCTTCGCGGGCTCGCTCGTCGCGATGACCCTCGTCTACGCGCTGGCCCGGCGCGGCGGCGCGATGACCGGCGGGCGGCTCGTACTGGCCGGGGTGACCGTCTCGTACATCCTGTCCGCCCTCACCACACTCGTCCTGGTCGTCTCCGCCCGGCCCGAGCACTTCCAGGAGGCGCTGTTCTGGTCGCTCGGCGGGCTCGGCAGCGCCCGCTGGGGCACGCTCGCCGTCCCGGCCGTCGTCCTCGTCGCGGGCACCGCCGTCCTCATGGCGCTCGCCCGACCGCTGGACCTGCTGCTGGTGGGGGAGGAGGGCGCGACCGTACTCGGTCTCGACACCGGGCGCTTCCGCGCGGCCGTGTTCGTCCTCGTCTCGCTGGTCACCGGCGTCATGGTGGCCGCGAGCGGCGCCATCGGCTTCGTCGGGCTGCTCGTGCCGCACGCCGCGCGGATGGTGGTCGGGGCCGCGCACCGGCCGCTGCTGCCCGTCGCCGCGCTCGGCGGGGCCCTCGTGCTCGTCGTCGCGGACCTCGCCGCCCGTACCGTCGCCGCGCCGCAGGACATCCCCGTGGGTGTCCTCACCGCGCTCATCGGCGGCCCGTTCTTCCTGTGGCTGATGCGCCGCCGCCCCGAAGGAGCCCCGGTATGAGCGCCGGTACGAGCCCCGGTATGAGCACCGGTATGAGCACCGGTACGAGCGATCGCGCTGCCACGCTCCAGGTGAAGGGGGTCTCCTACGGAGTAGGAGACGGCCGTCATCTTGTCGACGCCGTCGACCTGACCGCCGCCCCCGGCGAGACCGTCGGACTCGTCGGCCCCAACGGCAGCGGCAAGACCACCCTGCTGCGCTGCGTGTACGGCGCGCTGCGCCCCACCCACGGCCGGGCCCTGCTGGACGGCGAGGACCTGCACACCATGACCGCCAAGGCGCGCGCCCGCCGCATGGCCACCGTCCCGCAGGACGGGCAGACCGACTTCGAGCTGACCGTCCGCGAGGTCGTCGCCATGGGCCGCTCCCCGCACCGGCGTTTCTGGGAGGCGGACACGGCGGCCGACACCGCGCTGACCGACGCCGCGCTGAGGCGGGTCGGCATCACCTCACTGGCCGGCCGCGCCTTCCCGTCCCTCTCGGGCGGCGAACGCCAGCGGGCCCTCGTCGCCCGCGCCCTCGTACAGAGGCCCGCGCTTTTCGTCCTGGACGAGCCGACCAACCACCTGGACATCCGCCACCAGCTCGAAGTCCTCACCCTGATGAAGGAGTTGGGGGCCACCAAGCTGCTCGCCCTGCACGACCTGAATCTCGCCGCGTACTACTGCGACCGCCTGTACGTACTCAAAGCGGGCACCGTCGTCACCTCCGGAACCCCCACCGAGGTCCTGACCCCCGCCCTCCTGGCCGCCGTCTACGAGGTGGCTGCCGAGGTCACACCCCATCCCCGGACCGGCGCCCCCACCGTCGTCTATCTGCCCGAGTCCCCGGCCCTGTCCACCTGACGAACACCGAACGTCCATCATGCGAGATGCCATACCGGGATGCGGACCGGGAATCGATACGATGACCCCATGGTTTCCCACGACGTGAGCGACAAGACGCCCGGCGATCTGCTGGTGGCGCGCCTGCACGTCGACCTGTGCCGCCTTGCCAGCGCCATGTGTACGGCCGGCGCCGCGGCCTGAGTCACGGCCCGGACGCCTGCCCCGAGCACCACCCCCCGCGCGGGGGCCGAGCCGCGCGCCCGTCACGCCTCTTTTCCGACAGGAGCCCACGCCATGGCCATCGAGGTCCGCATTCCGACCATCCTCCGTACCTACACCGACGGAGCCAAGGCCGTCGAAGGCACCGGTGACACCATCGCGGCGCTGCTCACCGACCTCGAATCCCGCCACACGGGTATCCGCGAGCGCATCGTCGACGGCGCCAACGGCGACCAGTTGCGGCGCTTCGTGAACGTCTACCTCAACGACGAGGACGTCCGCTTCCTGGACGGCATCTCCACCCAGCTCGCGGACGGCGACAGCGTCACGATCCTCCCGGCCGTCGCGGGCGGCGCACGCGAGGCGCTGATGTCCGACACGTACACGCTCTGATGCGCTACGACTCCCCGCTCGCGGTCGTCGGCAACACCCCCCTCGTACGGCTGCCCCGCCTCTCCCCGTCCGACGACGTCCGGATCTGGGCCAAGCTGGAGGACCGCAACCCGACCGGCTCCATCAAGGACCGCCCGGCGCTGCGCATGGTCGAGCAGGCCGAGAAGGACGGCCGGCTCACACCGGGCTGCACCATCCTGGAGCCCACCAGCGGCAACACCGGTATCTCGCTGGCCATGGCCGCGAAGCTCAAGGGCTACAAGATCATCTGCGTGATGCCGGAGAACACCTCGCAGGAGCGGCGCGAACTGCTCGCCATGTGGGGCGCCGAGATCATCCCGTCCCCGGCGGCGGGCGGCTCCAACACCGCCGTACGCGTGGCCAAGGAGCTGGCCGCCGAGAACCCGGGCTGGGTGATGCTCTACCAGTACGGCAACCCGGACAACGCGGGCGCGCACTACGCCACCACCGGACCCGAGATCCTCGCCGACCTGCCGTCCGTCACCCACTTCGTGGCCGGCCTGGGCACCACCGGCACCCTCATGGGCGTCGGCCGCTATCTGCGCGAGCACAAGCCCGACGTCAGGATCGTCGCGGCCGAACCGCGCTACGACGACCTGGTCTACGGCCTGCGGAATCTGGACGAGGGCTTCGTCCCCGAGCTGTACGACGCGTCCGTCCTCACCAGCCGCTTCTCGGTCGGCTCCGCCGACGCCGTCACCCGTACCCGTCAACTCCTCCAGCAGGAGGGCATCTTCGCGGGAGTGTCCACCGGAGCCGCCCTGCACGCGGCGATCGGCCTCGGCAACAAGGCCGTCAAGGCGGGGGAGAGCGCCGACATCGTCTTCGTCGTCGCGGACGGCGGCTGGAAGTACCTCTCCACGGGCGTCTACACGGCGGCCACGGACGAAGAGGCCATCGAGACGCTTCAGGGCCAGCTCTGGGCCTGAGCGGGCAACAGTGGTGCAACAGTCCCCGCAGGGGGCTGTTGCACCACCGCTCCCGGCAGTGACGATCGGTGTCGGCTGGCGCACGCAGCGCGCATCGGCACACATCGGCGACGGGGGCAGAGATGGACGACCGCTGGAGCGGCGCGGGTGGTACGGGCGGCCCGAAAGGCCCGGGACCCGCGCCCGGACACGCCCCCGGCTCGGGCCCGGCACCGGCACCCGCCCCCGGATACGGCTACCCTCCGCCGGGTTATCCCCCGCCCGGCTACCCCCCGCCCGGTTCCCCTCCGCCGGGCTTCGGCCCGCCCGAGCCCTTCGCGCCGCCGGGAACCACCGACCGCGCGTCGCGCCGGTACCTCGGGGCGTACGTCACCTCCGGCATCCTGCTCCTCGTCTTCGCCTGCGTCCTCGTCTCCTGGTTCGTCTCCATGTGGAACCGGCTGGACCCCGACGTGGACCTGTTCCTCGACAGCCTCGTGAAAGTCGACGCGGGCCCGCCGCTGCTGGTGTTCACCGCCCACGAATGGGCCTTCGCCGCCGCCCTGCTCGTCGTCGGCATCGTCGCCCTCACCCTGCGCCGCACCGCGCGCGGCGCCACCCTGCTCCTGGCGTTCCTGCTCCTGGGCGTCGGCGCCCGCCAGATCAGCGGCCTGACCAGGGCCGACTACCGCGAGGGCATGTTCGACGCCGAGAACGGCCCGCTGATCGTGCTCACCTACGTGTTCGCGTTCCTCGCCGCCGCCACCGTGCTCGTCCTGATGCTGATGGCCCGCGAACGCGACGTACCCCGCGAGCCCGCGACCGGCGGCCGGCGCGCGGCCGGTGTCCTGCTCATCCTGATCGGTGCGCTCCAGGGCTTCTGGTTCGCCCGCACCCTGCGGGACTTCGACCAGGCCATCGGTCCGGAGGGTGGCCGGGGCGCGTTCTCCGAGTGGTGGCACGAGCTGCTGAACATCAAGTCCCGTGGTTCGTACGGCATCTCACCCGGTTTCACGTACTACCACAGCGCGCTCATCGCGGCGTTCCTCGTCGTCGGCGTACTGCTGCTGCGCAACGCACCGGCCGCGCGCGGGGCGGCGCTCACGCTGCTCGGCATCGCCACGTACCTCCAGCTCCGCGACCTCGCGGGCATCCAGTACGACCAGCTCTCCGACTACTACCGGGACACCACCACCGGCTGGAACGTCACCAGCGCCTTCGCGGCGGCCGTGGCGATGCTGGTGGCCATCGTCCTGACCCGGCACACCCCACGCCCGTACGCCACACCCCAGTACCCACCGGCCCCGCTGCCCTGAAGCGCGGCGCGCGCCACCGCCTGCCGCGCCGCTGCCTGCCGCGACACGCTTCAGCGAGCCAGATGCCTGACCTGCCGCCACAGCCCCGGATCCGCGGGCCCCACGCGGCGGCGGAACGCCTTCGTGTCCACCCGCCGCAGCTCGTCCGTCTCCAGGAAGCTGCGTCGTCCGTCCGTGTCGCCCACCGCCTCCGGCGGCAGCGCGATCACGCCGGGGCGCTCCTCGCGGGATTTGCTGCGGGATTTGCTGGTGATCTTCGCGACCAGCACCGTACGGCCCCGTACCGAGAGCACCAGACACGGCCGGTCCTTGGCCCCGGGCCCGTCCTCGTACGGCACCATCGCCCACCAGATCTCGCCGGGCCGCGGCCCGCGGCCCCCGGCCCCGCTCCCGCCCTCGGTCTTCCGCCCGGCGGGCCCGCGCGGTGGCCCTCCGCCCGTCCGGCCCGGCGGCCGGGGGCGCCGCGAGCGCCCGCGGGGAGGCCGCGGACCGCGACCGCGCCCGTCCACGACCGTGGCGATCATGGCCAGCACCACCACGGCGATCAGAGCCACCCACCAGGTCGTGTTCATGCCCCAGACCGTACCCCCGCGCTCGCCGGACGGCCCCGGGCGCCGTCCGCGACAAGGTCCGCCCGAACCGGTGACAGAGCAGGTGAGTTCCCCCACAACAGGCCGGTGTGGAGGAGCGACCAGCCGTTTAGCGCCTTACGCTCGACAGACCGAACGACCCCCGTCGCCCCCCTTCCACGCCACGGAGGTTCACGCTCCATGAAGCTCACCGTCGTCGGCTGCTCGGGCTCCTTCCCCTCCGTGGGATCGGCCTGCTCCAGCTACCTCGTAGAGGCCGACGGCTTCCGGCTGCTCCTCGACATGGGCAACGGTGCCCTCGGCGAGTTGCAGCGTCACGTTGGTCTCTACGACCTCGACGCCATCTTCCTCAGCCATCTGCACGCCGACCACTGCATCGACATGTGCGGCTACTTCGTCGTCCGCTACTACCGTCACGACGGCGGACGCTGCGACACCATCCCGGTCTACGGTCCCGACGGCACCGAGCAGCGCCTCACCACCGCGCACGCCGACACCCCGACGGACAAGTCCATGAGCGAGGTCTTCGACTTCCACACGCTCAAGCCGGGCTCCTTCGAGATCGGGCCCTTCTCGGTCCGTACGGAGAAGGTCGCCCATCCCGTCGACACGTTCGGCATCCGCGTCGAGCACGACGGCAGATCGCTCACCTACTCCGGCGACACCGGCGTCAGCGAGGCACTGGTCGAACTCGCCGAGGACACCGATCTGTTCCTCTGCGAAGCCGCGTTCACCTACGGCAAGGAAGACATCCCCGGCCTCCACCTCAACGGCCGCGAGGCCGGCGAGCACGCCGCCCTCGCGCGGGCGCGCAGACTCGTCCTCACGCACATCCCGCCGTGGACGGACGCCGAGCGGAATCTGAACGACGCGCGGGCGGTGTACGGCGGACCGGCCGAACTCGCCACGCCGGGCGCGGTGTACGAGGTCTGAGACGGGTCCTCCCGACGCGCACGTGACGGTGCCCCCCGGCCTTTCGGAAGGCCGGGGGGCACCGTCGTGTACAACAACCTCTGCCGGGCGGCTACTTGGCCTCGGCCTTCTGGAGTTCGGCCAGTTCCTCGTCCGTCTCCCGGCCTGGCGTCGGCAGGTTGAACTTGACGATGGCGAAGCGGAAGACCGCGTAGTAGACGGCCGCGAAACACAGCCCGACCAGCGCGAGACCCCATGGGTTGGTCGCGATCCCCAGGTTGAGGAAGAAGTCGACCGCGCCCGCCGAGAAGCCGAAGCCGTCCTTCATGCCCAGCCCCCAGGTCAGGGCCATGGACACACCGGTCAGCACGGCGTGGATCGCGTACAGCACCGGCGCGATGAACATGAAGGTGAACTCGATCGGCTCCGTCACACCGGTGACGAAGGCGGTGAGCGCGAGCGAGAACATCATGCCGCCGACGACCTTGCGGCGCTCGGGGCGCGCGCAGTGGACGATCGCGAGACAGGCGGCGGGCAGCGCGAACATCATGATCGGGAAGAAGCCGGTCATGAACTGTCCGGCCGACGGGTCACCGGCGAGGAAGCGCGCGATGTCGCCGCTCTTGCCCTCGTACGAACCGGCCTGGAACCAGGGGAACGAGTTGAGCAGGTGGTGCATGCCGATCGGGATCAGCGCGCGGTTCGCGACACCGAAGATACCGGCGCCGGCCGCGCCCGAGCCGACCAGCCACTCACCGAAGTTGTGCAGACCGGCGCCGAGGACGGGCCATATGAGTCCGAAGACGATGCCTATGAGCAGACCGGCGAAGGCCGACAGGATCGGGACGAGCCGCCGGCCGCCGAAGAAGCCCGCCCAGTCGGGCAGTTTCGTCCGGTAGAACTTCTGGTAGAGCAGGGCGACCACGACGCCCATGACGACACCGCCGAGGACGCCCGCGTTCACCGGGGCGTCCGACATGACTATCTTGCCGTCGACGACGCTCGCCACCTGCGGGAGGTTGCTGTCCGTGAAGGTGGCGAGGACCTTCTGGAAGACCAGATAGCCGGTGACGGCGGCGAGCGCGGTCGAGCCGTCCGACTTCTTGGCGAAGCCGATGGCGATGCCGACGGCGAACAGCAGCGGCATGTTGTCGAGGATCGCGCCGCCACCCGCCGCCATGTAGCCGGCGATCTTGGTGATGAAGGTGGGGAACGACTCGCGCCCGAGCATGTCGGGGTTGCCGAGGCGTACCAGCAGGGCGCCGGCGGGCAGCACGGCGACCGGCAGCATGAGGCTGCGGCCGATGCGCTGCATGACGGACATCACGCCGGAGCCCTTTTTCTGTGCCGCGGGGGCGGCGCTGGCCGTGGACATCAACTTCCTCCAGAGGACAAGGCACCGCCGTGAGCAGGGACAATGGGGAGCGGCGGCGACCTGCGGAACACGGCGCGCGGCCATGTGGTCTACACCTATGAGTGGTGTAGACCAGTTGTAGCATGGTGAGGGTTGAATAAGGAACCTTCGAATTCTTTCGATCCGGACTCGATGGATCCGGGCGGGTTCCGGCATGGTTCCGGCACGGTTCCGGCACGCGCAAGGACCCCCGGACCAAGGGTCCGAGGGTCCTTGAGGAGGGCCTGGCGAAACGCTGCCCTAGCTCACTTCTCGCCGGCTCACTTCCCCATGTTCTCCCGCTCGACTTCCTCCTCCACCGCCTCCGGCTCCCGGCCTGGCGTCGGCAGGTTGAACCTGACGATGGCGAAGCGGAACAGCGCGTAGTAGACGACCGCGAAGCACAGCCCGATCGGAATGATCAGCCAAGGTTTCGTATCCAGATGCCAGTTGACGACATAGTCGATCAACCCCGCCGAGAAGCTGAACCCGGCGTGCACACCCAGCGCCCACGTGATCGCCATCGACGCACCCGTCAGCAGCGCGTGCAGCCCGTACAGCAGCGGCGCGGCGAACATGAACGAGAACTCCAGCGGCTCCGTGACGCCCGTCACGAACGACGTCAGGGCGACCGAGACCATCAGCCCCGCCACCTGTTTGCGCCGCTCGGGCCGCGCGCAGTGCGCGATCGCGAGCGCGGCGGCCGGCAGACCGAACATCATGATCGGGAAGAAGCCCGACATGAACTGACCCGCAGTGGGGTCCCCGGCGAAGAACCGCGTCAGGTCACCCTGGACCACGGTCCCGTCCTTCGTCGTGAACTCGCCCGCCTGGAACCAGAAGAACGTGTTCAGGAACTGATGCATCCCGATCGGGATCAGCAGCCGGTTCGCCACACCGAAGATGCCCGCGCCCCACGCGCCCAGATCGATCAACTGCTTCGCGAACGACGTCAACGCGTCACCCACCGGCTGCCACAGCAGCCCGAACGGCACCCCGAGGATCACCCCCAGGAACGCCATCAGGATCGGCACCAGACGACGGCCGTTGAAGAAGCCGAGCCAGTCCACCAGCCTCGTACGGTGGAAACGCTGCCAGACCACCGCCGTGAGCAGCCCGATCAGAATGCCGCCGAGGACCCCCGGATTCTGCGGCGTGCCCTCCGGCAGCGCGTCGGTGACCGTGTTGTCGGCGGGGAACGCCGCCAGGACGTTGTGATAGACGAGAAAGCCCACGACGGCGGCCAGCGCCGTGGACCCGTCCGCCTTCTTGGCGAAGCCGATCGCGACCCCGATGCAGAACAGCAGCGGCAGCCCGAAACTCCCGTCCAGGATCGCGTTGCCGCCCTGGAGGAAGACCTTGGTCGTCTTGTCCCAGAAGGGGCCGTGCAGATACGCCGCGAAGAGATTGCCCAGACTGACCAGCAGACCCGCCGCGGGCAGCACCGCCACCGGCAACTGGAGGCTGCGCCCGACCTTCTGAAGCCCCTGGAACAGACCGTTCCACCACCGCCGCGGGGGCACCGCCGGAGGGACGGCCGACGCGTCGGCACCCGTCGAACTCATCCGCGTCCTCCCGTGGCACAGTGGTGTAGACCAGTTGCGATACGCTCCCGAGGCCGGGCCACGGACGGCGTACCGCCGGTGACCGTCATCTTTCGGTACGAGGCGGTCACCCGCCCGTGAAGATGGGCCAACCGTGAGTTACCGTGAAAAATCGGACCCACGGTGCACCGGGACAACACCCCTTGGACAGCAGGGAGCACAACATGGCCAGCAAGGCTGAGAAGATCGTCGCCGGGCTCGGCGGGATCGAGAACATCGAAGAGGTCGAAGGCTGCATCACCCGCCTCCGTACCGAGGTCGTCGACCCGAACAAGGTCGACGAGGTCGCCCTGAAGGCCGCCGGCGCGCACGGCGTCGTCAAGATGGGGACCGCGATCCAGGTCGTCATCGGCACCGACGCCGACCCGATCGCCGCCGACATCGAAGACATGATGTAACCGCTCGGACGGCCTTCTACAGAGGGGCCCGATCCGGACAACCGCCGTACAGCACCGCGCAAGCGCCGTACGTACAGCGGAGAACCGGAACGAGGCCCCTCACCCACGTCCCGCTAGGCTCACACCCATGTCTCGAATCGACGGCCGCACCCCCGAACAGCTCCGCCCCGTCACCATCGAACGCGGATGGAGCAAGCACGCCGAAGGATCCGTACTCATCTCCTTCGGCGACACCAAGGTCTTCTGCACCGCCTCCGTAACAGAGGGCGTCCCGCGCTGGCGCAAGGGCAGCGGCGAAGGCTGGGTCACGGCCGAATACTCGATGCTGCCCCGCTCCACCAACACCCGCGGCGACCGCGAAGCCGTACGCGGCAAGATCGGCGGGCGCACCCACGAGATCTCCCGCCTCATCGGCCGCTCGCTGCGCGCCGTCATCGACTACAAGGCGCTCGGCGAGAACACCATCGTCCTCGACTGCGACGTCCTCCAGGCCGACGGCGGCACCCGCACCGCCGCCATCACCGGGGCGTACGTCGCCCTCGCCGACGCCGTCGAATGGGCCAGGACCAAGAAGATCGTCAGGGCCGGCCGCAAGCCCCTGACCGGAACGGTCTCCGCGATCAGCGTCGGCATCGTCGACGGCGCGCCCCTGCTCGACCTCTGTTACGAGGAGGACGTGCGCGCCGACACCGACATGAACGTCGTCTGCACCGGCGACGGCCGCTTCGTGGAGGTCCAGGGCACCGCCGAGGCCGAACCCTTCGACCGCAAGGAACTCGGCGCGCTCCTCGACCTCGCCACCGGCGGCTGCGCGGACCTCGCCGCCCTCCAGACCGCAGTCCTGGAAGAAACCCTGGCCAGATAGCTCGTCAGTCGGCTCGTCAGGTAAAGAGGCAACCAAGAGCCCTGGTGCGGGCGTCGTTACAGTCGCGACTCTCAAAGGCGTACGGACTTGCCCGTACGCCCTTCCGCACCAAGGGAGGGAACCCACCCATGGCCTCGCGCCGACGCACCGCGGTGACCATAGCCGCCGTCCTGCTCACGCTCACGGGGACGGCCGGCTGTGGCGCACTCGACAAGGCCCTGGACTGCGTCCAGACCGCCGACGCCATCGCCACCAGTGTGGACAAGCTCCAGCAGGCGGCCTCCAGCGCGGCGGACGACCCGACGCAGGCCGTGGAAGCGCTGAACGACATCGACACCGAGCTGGGCAAGCTCAAGGACAAGACCGACAACGCGGACCTCAGTAAGGCGGTCGACGACCTCGACACCGGCGTCGGCACCGTCCGCGAGGCCATCGAGAACGGCGACGCCACCCCCGACCTCAGCCCCGTGACGGACGCGGCCACCGAGATCGGCAAGGTCTGCACCCCGTAACGGACCCACCGCGGGCCCACCGCTTCACCGGCGGATAATCGACGCATGACGCGTCTGATCCTCGCCACCCGCAACGCCGGGAAAATCACCGAACTCAAGGCCATCCTCGCCGACGCCGGTCTCACCCACGACCTCGTCGGCGCGGATGCCTACCCCGACATCCCGGACGTCAAGGAAACCGGCGTCACCTTCGCCGAGAACGCCCTCCTCAAGGCCCACGCCCTGGCCCGCGCGACCGGCCACCCGGCCGTCGCCGACGACTCCGGCCTGTGCGTCGACGTCCTCGGCGGCGCCCCCGGCATCTTCTCCGCCCGCTGGTCGGGCACCCACGGCGACGACCGCGCCAACCTCGACCTGCTCCTGGCCCAACTCTCCGACATCACGGCCCCCCACCGCACGGCTCACTTCGCCTGCGCGGCGGCCCTGGCCCTCCCGGACGGCACGGAACGGGTGGCCGAAGGCCAACTCCGCGGCACCCTGCGCCACACCCCGTCGGGCACGGGCGGCTTCGGCTACGACCCGATCCTCCAGCCGGACGGCGACACCCGCACCTGCGCGGAACTGACCCCGGCGGAGAAGAACGCGATCAGCCACCGCGGCAAGGCGTTCCGGTCACTGGTACCGGCGGTGCGGGAACTGCTGGGCTGAGTCGCGCCGATGGCCCCCTCCCCGCTGGGACGGGGCCATCGGTCATGTGCGGCCGGTGGGACTCGAACCCACATGGGATTTCTCCCACGACATCCTAAGTGTCGCGCTTATACCAATTCAGCAACGGCCGCTGGTCGCCAGCCATGGTATCGGGCCTGCGAATGTTCCGATACGCGATAGCGCCCTACATGCCCCGCACGCCCTCCGCCGAGCTGTACGAGGAGCGCCTTCCGCCACCACGGCACCACGTGGCTGTCACCGCGTGGCAGTTCGGGCAGAGCAGCCGCAGGTTCTCGGCGCGGTCGTCGCTCAGGTCGCCGTTGATGTGGTCGATCTCAAGTGTCATCGGCTGCCCGTTCCACTCGGGCCCTGTCCCGCACCCCACACATCGCAGCTCGACGCCGGTCTCGAGGAGCGCCCTGCGCAGGAGAACGGTTCTGGTACGGGTCTTTCCCCGGTGCTTGACGAGAATGTCCTCCGGGCTCCTCGCCGGGGTCGGCGAGCCTTTGCCGCGCCGATGCGCCTGCCCCAGGAAGTGGGAGGTGTCGAGGCCGTCGTCGGCCAGCCAGCCGCGGAGCCGGGCTCGCTGACGGCCGTTGTCCGGTATCCCGAGCCGGCGAAGAGTCTCGGCGACGGAACGGGACCGGCGTACGGCTTCGCCGAGTCGGGCCGGGTCCGGACGCGCCTCCCCTCGCCGGATGTCCCCGGGGCGTCGGAAGTGCGAGACGTCGATACCGAAGTGCGCGAAGCGCCTGAGCAGATACCGGCGCAGATGGCCGTAGGGGCGTGTGCCGAAGAAGGCGATGACCTCGTCCACATCGACGCACCGCTCCGCCGCCTCGACCAGACGCGCACGTGAGTAGCGGCCGCCCCCGCTCACCGGCCGCCCGCCCTTCGCGGTGCGGGAAGTGCCGCCGCTCCCTGGCGTCCCTTCGCGCGCCGCCGGTAAGTGTCAGTCGTCGAATGGCAGTTGGGGCACAGGAGGCGGAGATTCCGCAATCGGTTGTCCTGCCAGTTTCCGTCGATGTGGTCCACTTCGAGCGGGAGCGGCCGGCCCTGCCAGACAGGGTCCGTACCGCACAACGCACAGCGCTCGGGGACGCCGAGCGCGGCCATCGCGGCCTTCAGCCGCGCGCCCGGAACACGACGCGCGACGGCCGCTTCCTGTTCCACGAGCAGTTCTCGTGATGTCCGCCGACGCCTCGGCTTTCCCGCGTCTGACGGGCGAGCGAAGTGCGACGTATCGATTCCGAGGGATCGCACCCGTCGGCTGATGTGGGTGTGGTGGCCGCCGACCACATCGAGTCCAAGGCGTCGCAGCACTTCACACATGGTCGCCGAGGCCGCGACGGCGGGCGAGAGTACGTCTTCGGTCCAGCGCGTTCCCTCTCGCTGGAAGTGTGCGGTCGAGATGCCCATCGTCCTCATGCGTTCCTGTATGTAGCGCCGTGTCGAACTCTTCGGATCCACGCCCAACTTGACCAGCGCATCCGACAACGTCCGCGACGAGGCCGCCGCTTGGGCGAGGCGCTGCCGCGTGTAGGGACTCACCGGCATGTTTTCGCTCCGTATCCGACCGCGTGTTCGCGGTCCCGTACAGCCCAACGAGCCGCTAATCGGTTTGTCACGTCCGAAATGTGGATAACTCGCACCGCTCACGGTCGAGGTGAGCGAAAATCGGCTGCCCGCCCGGGACAGCCGGCCCCGGCTCTCACAACCTCACAACCTCACAACCTCAGCCCCGACGCCTGCGCCTGGACCAGCGCCGCCGCCTCCTCCGCCGTCTCCACCGACGGGGGCGATCCCTCCAGCGGCTGACGTGCCGTCTCCTCCATGCAGGCCACCGCGCCGACACCGATCAGTGCCGCGAACATCGCGTAGTACGCGGGCATCAGCTTGTTGTCGGTGAGTCCGATCAGGCCGGTGATCACGAAGGGGGTCGTCCCGCCGAACAGCGACGCGGAGAGGTTGTAGCCCACCGACAGGGAGCCGTAGCGGACGCTCGTGGGAAAGAGCGCGGGCAGGGCCGCCGACATGGTGCCGAGGAGACAGACCAGGGACAGCCCCAGCATCGCCATCCCGGCGATGATCGCGGGGACGGCGCCCTGCTGGATCAGCAGGAACGCCGGAAGGGAGAGGACGAGGAAGCCGAGCATGCCGGTCATCAGAAGGGGCTTGCGGCCGAAGTGGTCGCTGAGACGGCCCACTTGGTTGATGACGGCCATCAGGGCGACCATGACGCCGAGCAGGATGAGCAGCCCGTGGGTGTCGCTGTAGTCGAGTTGGTCGGAGAGGTAGGTCGGCATGTACGACAGCAGCATGTAGTCGGTGACGTTGTACGCGCCGACGAGGCAGACGCACAGGATCAGTCTCGGCCAGTGGTCGTGGAAGATCTTCCGGAGGTCCGAGGTGGTGCTGGTCTCGACCGCGTCGGCGGCCTCGGACGCGTGGACCCCGCCCTGCTCCATCTTGGCGAACGCGGGGGTCTCGTCCAGTCTCAGCCGCAGATAGAGGCCGATGAGTCCCAGCGGCGCGGCGACGAGGAACGGTACGCGCCAGCCCCAGTCGTCCATGCCGCCGGGACCGAGCCACGCGGTGAGCGCGGTGACGAGCCCGGCCGCGCCGATGTAGCCGGCGAGAGTGCCGAATTCGAGGAAGCTGCCGAAGAATCCGCGCCGTTTGTCGGGGGCGTACTCGGCGATGAAGGTGGACGCGCCGCCGTACTCGCCGCCGGTGGAGAAGCCCTGGATCAGCCGGAAGAGGATCAGCAGAGCGGGGGACCAGAAGCCGACCGCGGCGTACGAGGGGAGCAGCCCGATCGTGCCGGTGCCGATGGCCATCATGATCATGGTCGTGGCGAGGACCTTCTTGCGGCCGATCCGGTCGCCCAGAGGACCGAAGAACATGCCGCCGAGTGGCCGTACGAGGAAGGCCACCGCGAAGGTCGCGAAGGAGGAGAGCAGTTCGGTCGTGTCGTTGCCGGTGGGGAAGAAGACATGGCCGATGGTCACGGCCAGATAGCTGTAGATGCCGAAGTCGAACCACTCCATGGCATTGCCCAGCGAGGCCGCCTTCACGGCCCGCTTGACGGCCGCTTCGTCGGTGATGGTGATGTCCGACCTGCGCAGTCGTGGGTTCTTACGGCGTTCGAGCGCTCGGAAGAGGGTCGGGTGCCGGCGGGCCGCCGGGGAGTCGACAGCCTGTTCGTGCTCGGGTGCCGCCATGGTCCGGGGTCCTTTCCTCGGGGACGTGAGTCCTCGGGAAAGCCTCAGCACCGTGCGGGTGGGGCCGCAAGCCGGAGCCACGGCGGTGGTGGCGTCGCGGGGCTCCGGCTCGCGAAGACACGACCTAGATACCGAGGTCCTTGATGATCTTCGCGACATGGCCGGTGGCGCGGACGTTGTACAGGGCGCGCTCGACCTTGCCCTCCTCGTCGACGATGACGGTCGAACGGATGACGCCCGTCACCGTTTTGCCGTAGAGCTTCTTCTCGCCGAAGGCGCCGTACGCGGTGAGGACGGCCTTGTCGGTGTCGCCGACCAGCGTGACCTTCAAGTTCTCCTTGTCGCGGAACTTGGCGAGCTTCTCCGGCTTGTCGGGCGAGACGCCGATGACGTCGTAGCCGGCGCCGGCCAGCACGCCGAGGTTGTCGGTGAAGTCGCAGGCCTGCTTGGTGCATCCGGGGGTAAGGGCGGCGGGGTAGAAGTAGACGATGACCTTGCGTCCCTTGTGGTCGGCGAGCGAGACGTCGTTGCCGTCCGCGTCGGGCAGGGTGAAGGCGGGGGCGGTGTCGCCCGGCTGAAGTCGCTCGCTCATGGTTCTCCTCGGTACGGGGGCGGGCAGGTCGCCCGGGTGTATCGGGCCGAGCGTAGTAGGGGCGCCGCGGGGTGCGAGAGCCGCCGAGCTGACAGACTGTCGGTGAAGGCGAAGGATCGAAGGACCAATCAATCGGACACGACGACGGAGGCAGCGCGGTGTCGGATGCCAGGACCCCTGCGCAGATCGAGGCGGACATCGTCCGCAGGCGCGACCAGCTCGCCGAGACGCTGGACGAGATCGGGGTGCGGGTGCACCCGCAGACGATCGTGGGCGACGCGAAGGCCCGGATGGTTTCCCGGGTGGACCAGACCGCGGGCAAGGCGTTTGTCGCGGTGAATCGCACGGTGGCGGGTGTGAAGGACAGGTTCGTCTCGGACGACGGCGCTCCGCGGCTGGAGCGGCTTGTCCCGGTGGCGCTGGTCGTCGTCGGTGTGGTGGGTCTGCTCGCGATGTCGGCGCGCCGCCGCCGGCCCTGAGTGCGGGGTCCGTCGTGGGGCGCGTGTTCGGGCGGGTAGGTTCGTGGGTGTGAGCGACAACACCCTCGACACCTCCCATGACAAGCTGCCCATCCGGATGCTGCACGACCGGGTGCTGGTCAGGACCGACATCCCGGAGGGCGAGCGGCGTTCGTCCGGTGGCATCGTCATCCCGGCGACCGCCGCCGTCGGGCGGCGCCTCGCCTGGGCCGAGGTGGTCGCGGTCGGCCAGAGCGTGCGGACGGTGGAGCCCGCGGACCGGGTGCTGTACGACCCCGAGGACCGTGCCGAGGTCGAGGTGCGGGGCGTGGCCTACGTACTGATGCGCGAACGCGACCTGCACGCGGTGGCGGCCGACCGCTTCGAGGGGTCGGAGGACTCCACGGGGCTCTACCTCTAGCAGACGGCAGACGGCAGACGGCAAGACGGCAGACGGCGGAAGGGCCCGGTGACCAGCGTCACCGGGCCCTTCCGCCGTCTCTTTGCTACGTTTGAGGGACCCGCCGAGACGCGCCGTACCGGGTCAATCGAAAGACGACGCACCTGTTGTCCGCGTTCTTCTCGGAGGTGCCGTCATGGCCTGGGTCCTGCTCATCATCGCCGGTCTGCTCGAAGTCGGCTGGTCGATCGGGATGAAGTACACCGAAGGTTTCACCCGGCTGTGGCCGAGCGTGTTCACCGGTGCCGGAATCGTCGTCAGCATGGTGCTGCTGTCGCAGGCCGCCAAGACGCTGCCGATCGGTACGGCCTACGGCGTATGGGTCGGGATCGGCGCGGCCGGTGCGGCCATCGTCGGCATGGTGGCACTGGGTGAGCCGACGACCGCCGCCCGGATCTTCTTCGTCAGTCTGCTGCTGGTGGCCGTGGTCGGTCTGAAGGCGACGTCGGGTCACTGAGGATCGGTCACCGAGAATCCGCCGCCGAGCGGTGTCACTGCGGCGGATGTGGGGTGCGGGGCGCGCCGTTGCCCGTACCCCCGTCCGCCGTACCGCCTGCGCCGCCACCCCCGCCTCCGTCGCCGCCACCTCCACCACCTCCGCCGCCGGCTCCGAGGAGTCCGTCGGTCAGTCCGTTCGTCTGCCCCTGCCCCTGGCTCTGGCCCTGCGTCCCGCCGTCGCCCTGGCCCCCGTCCGTACCGCCGCCGCCGGTCTGTCCCGGTGTCTGGCCCTGCGTCTGTCCCTGACTCCCGCCGGTGGTGGCGCCTTCGCCGCGCCCCTGCGCCGCGCCCGCGCTCTGTCCCGAGCTGCGGCCCGGCGCGTCGGGCTGTCCCGATGCGCCGGGGCTCCGCGACTGCCCCGGTGACGAGGACCGTTCGGGCCGGCCGGACTCGCCGTCCGGCGGTGGGGAGATGTCCTCCACGCCGTCCTCCAGGACCAGTTCGAACCCGGTGGCGTCGGTGCCTTCCAGCGCCGCCGCCGTGTACCGGCCCCAGATCTGCGCGGGCGGCCCGCCGCCGTTGACGCGCGCCAGACCGAGCGCGCCGTACAGCGGCCGCTGCTGCGCCGTCTTGGGGTCGGCGCCCATGATCGCGACGACGGTCGCGAGGTCGGGCGTGTAGCCGGCGAACCAGGCCGCCTTGTCGTCCTCCGCCGTGCCCGTCTTGCCGGCCGCCGGTCGGTTCGCGGACTGGGCCGCCGTGCCCGTGCCGCCCTCCACGACGCTCTGGAGGATCGCCGTGGTGGTGTCGGCGGCCTGGCGGCTGACGGCCTGTCCCGGTCGGCCGCGCGGCAGTTCGACGGTCGCGCCGTCCTTCGTGATCTTCGTGACCATCGTGTACGTGCCGTGCGCGCCGTGGTTGGCGAGTGTCGCGTACGCCTCCGTCATGTCGAGCACGCTCGCCGTGGCCGGCCCGAGCGCGATGGACGGCGACGCGGTGAGGTCGGGGGTGTCGTCGGGGATGCCCAGGTCGACGGCCGTGGCGCGTACCTGTGTGGGCCCGACGTCCTGCGCCATCTGCGCGTACACGGCGTTGATGGACTTGTCGGTGGCCTCGCTGACGGTGACGGGGCCGTAGGAGACGTCGTCCTCGTTGGCGGGGTCGTAGCCGGTGGACCCGTTGGGGCCTTCCACCATGCGCTTGTTGGTGCCGTCGTAGACGGTGTTGGGGGTGATCTGTTCGCCGTCCTGCGTCCGCGAGTCGTTCTCGACGGCGGCGGCGAACACGAACGGCTTGAAGGTGGAGCCGACTTGATAGTCGCGGCGGGTCGCGTTGTTGACGTACTGCCGGGTGTAGTCGACGCCGCCGTACATGGCGACGACGCCGCCGGTGGCGGGGTCGATGGAGACGCCGCCGACCCGTACGTTGCGGTCGGCCGCGCGTGTGTCGTCGACCTTCGACATCACCTGGTCGTTCACGGCGTCGACCAGGGCGTTCTGTTTGGGCCGCTGGAGCGTGGTGGTGATCCGGTAGCCGCCGGTGGCGAGGGTGCTGTCGTCAATGATCTTGTTCTTGGTGAGGTAGTCCTCGACCGCCTGGACGATGTAGCCGCGCTGCCCCGACAGGCCGGTGGACGGCTTGGCCTTGCCGGGCACCGGGAAGGCCAGGGCGGCCCGGTCGGCGGGGGAGAGCCACTTCTCGGTGACCATTCCGTTCAGGACGTACTCCCAACGTCCCTGCGCCTGCGGCCTGTTCTCCGGGTGCGTGGCCACGTCGTACGCGCTGGGCGCGTTGAGCAGCGCGGCCAGGAAGGCGCCCTCCGCGAGGTCGACGTCCTGGATGTCCTTGCTGTAGTAGGCCTGTGCGGCGGCCTGGATGCCGTACGCGTTGCGCCCGAAGTAGCTGGTGTTGAGATAGCCCTCGAGGATCTGCGTCTTGCTCACCTCGCGGTCGAGCTTGATCGAGATGAAGAACTCCTTCGACTTGCGGACGACGGTCTGTTCCTGGGCGAGGTAGTAGTTCTTGACGTACTGCTGGGTGATTGTGGAGCCGCCCTGGGTGCCCTTGCCGGTCATGGTGTTCCAGGCGGCGCGGATCATGCCCTGGGGGTCGATGGCGGGTTCGTTGTAGAAGTCCCGGTCCTCGGCGGCCAGTACGGCGCGGCGCACGTGCGGCGGGATCTGGGAGAGGGGCACGTTCTCGCGGTTGACCTCGCCGTCGCGTGCGAGCTGGCTGCCGTCCTCGTACAGATACACGTTGGACTGGGCGACGGCCGCGACGTTGGCGGCCGGGATCTTGACGAGGGTGTAGCCGGTGATGAAGCCGCCGATGAGGAGGAACGCGCAGATCAGGAAGGCGCCGAGCAGCATCCGCCAGGTGGGCAGGGCCCGGCGCCAACCGGTGCGCTTGCGGCGGCCTTTGCGCTCCTTGCGGCCCTTGGGGCCCTTGCCGCCCTGGCGACCGGTTTTCGCGCCGGGCCCGGAGCCGGTGTCGGAGCCGGTGTCGGATCCGGAGCCGTGGTCCGTCGGGTCGCGCGGGGCCCAGCCCTGCTGCTGCGCGTCGCTCATGTGTGCGGAGGCTCCTCGGCCGGGTCATATGGGGCGGTACGAGCTAGATGGGTGTTACGGGTGATTCGTCTGAGGCACCATGAAACACGCTCGAACCGGTGCCGGGCCGCCGACCGGATAACCGCTCGCGGTGGCTGACCCCCCTGGGCTAGGCTCGTGCGCTTTGGTGCCGTACAGCGGAAACGGCGCCGGGAGACCACACGTAACGGGGCCGAGGGGGAGTGCTGACGTGCGTCTGTACGCGGTCGTCGCGGCGGGTGGCTTTCGCCGCTATGCGACGTACCGGATCGCCACGGCAGCCGGGGTGTTCACCAACACCGTCTTCGGCTTCATCATGGCGTACACCTACACGGCCCTGTGGGACCAGCGGCCCCAGCTCGGCGGCTACGACCTCTCGCAGGCCCTCACCTACGTATGGCTCGGCCAGGCGCTGCTGATGACCTGCGCCATGATGGGCGGCGGCTTCGAAAACGAGCTGATGGAGCGCATCCGCACCGGCGACGTCGCGATCGACCTCTACCGGCCGGTGGATCTCCAACTGTGGTGGATGGCTTCCGACTTGGGGCGCGCCGCGTTCCATCTGATGGGGCGCGGGATCGTACCGATGGCGCTCGGCGCGCTCGCCTTCGATCTGGCGCTGCCCGGCGATCCGCTGATCTGGCTCGCTTTCCTCTTCTCCGTGTTCCTGGGAGTCGTGGTCAGCTTCGCCCTGCGCTTCCTGGTCGCCCTGTCGGCCTTCTGGCTGCTGGACGGCGCGGGCGTGGGCCAGATCGCCTTCCTGATGGGGCTGTTCTTCTCCGGGATGCTGCTGCCGCTGACGCTCTTTCCCGGTCTGCTCGGCGAGGTCGCGAGGGCGCTGCCGTGGTCGTCGCTGCTCCAGGTCCCGGCGGACGTCTTCCTCGGCCGTCACACCGGGTGGGGGCTGCTGGGGGCGTTCGCCTTCCAGGCGGGCTGGGCGCTGGCGCTGCTGGCGCTCGGGCGGCTGCTCCAGTCCGTGGCGACGCGACGGGTGGTGGTGCAGGGTGGCTGACGAGCTGAGTACGGATGTGGCCGACGAAACGGCCGGCGAAACGGCCGGCGGCGGGGGCCCGGTCGCGGTCGCGGTCGCCGGGGAGTGGTCCCGCTCGCCTCTGTGGGAGGGGCTGCGCGCGTACGGCCTGATCGCGGCCATGTGGATCCGGTCGACGATGACCTACCGCGCGTCGTTCGCCATGACGGCCTTCGGCAACTTCGCGGTGACCGCGTTCGACTTCATCGCGATCCTGCTGATGTTCTCCCACGTCGACCGACTGGGCGGCTACTCGCTGCCCGAGGTCGCCTTCCTGTACGGCGCCGCCGGTACGTCCTTCGGCCTCGCCGACCTGGTCATGGGCTCGACGGACAGGCTGGGCCGCCGGGTCAGGGACGGCACTCTGGACACGCTGCTGGTCCGCCCGGTGCCGGTGCTCGCGCAGGTCGCGGCCGACCGGTTCGCGCTGCGGCGCCTCGGCCGGATCACCCAGGGCGTACTCGTGCTCGGATACGCGCTGACGTCGCTCGACATCGCCTGGACGCCGCTGAAGGTGGCGATGATCCCGATGATGCTGCTCAGCGGCGCGGTGATCTTCGCGGCGGTGTTCGTGGCGGGCGCGGCGTTCCAGTTCTGGGCGCAGGACGCCGCCGAGGTGCAGAACTCCTTCACGTACGGCGGTACCACTCTGCTCCAGTACCCGCCCACGGTCTTCGCGACGGACCTGGTGCGCGGGGTGACGTTCGTGGTGCCGCTCGCCTTCGTCAACTGGATGCCCGCGCTGTACGTGATGGACCGCGAGGATCCGCTGGGGCTGCCGGACTGGGTGGCGTTCCTGCCGCCGCTGGTGGCGGTGGGGTTCTGCGTGGTGGCGGGGCTGGCGTGGCGGGTGGGGCTGCGCATGTACCGCAGCACGGGAAGTTAGGGAAGTCAGGGCCACGGACAGAGCCGCACCGCGGACTGGAGAGGGACACCGGAAAGGGACACGACATGGATTCGGACGGCTCCGGCCTCATCGAACTGGACGGCATCGAGAAGGTCTTCGACGTCCGTCGCAGGGCGGGCCTGCTGCGCCGCGAGAAGCAGCAGGTGCGCGCGGTCGACGGCATCACCTTCCGAGTGGCGCGCGGCGAGATGGTCGGCTACATCGGCCCCAACGGCGCCGGCAAGTCCACCACCATCAAGATGCTCACCGGCATCCTGACGCCGAGCGCGGGCCGGCTGCGCGTCGCCGGGATCGACCCGTCGCGGGAGCGTACGAAGCTGGCGCGCCGTATCGGTGTGGTGTTCGGCCAGCGCACGACCCTGTGGTGGGACCTGCCGCTGATCGACTCGTACCGACTGGTGCACCGTATGTACCGCATCCCGGACAAACGGTACCGGGAGAATCTGGAGCGCTGCGTCGAACTGCTCGAACTGAGCGAGCTGTTGGAGGTCCCCGTACGGCAGCTCTCACTCGGCCAGCGGATGCGCGGCGACATCGCGGCGGCGCTGCTGCACGACCCCGAGGTGCTGTATCTGGACGAGCCGACGATCGGCCTGGACGTGATCTCCAAGGCCCGGGTCCGCGAATTCCTGCGCGATCTGAACGCCGAGCGCCGTACGACGGTGGTGCTGACCACGCACGACCTCACCGACATCGAGCAGCTCTGCGAGCGGGTCATGGTCATCGACCACGGCCGGCTGATGTACGACGGGGCGCTGGCCGGGCTGCACGAGGTGGGCGAGAGCGAGCGGACCCTGGTTGTCGACCTCGAACGCGAGCTGCCGCCGGTCGAGCTGCCGGGGGCGCGGGTGGTGAAGGTGGACGGGCCGCGGCAGTGGCTGGCCTTCCCGGCGGCGGAGTCGGCGGCGCCCCTGGTGGCGCGGATCGCGGCGGAGTATCCGCTGATGGACCTGTCGGTGCGGGAGCCGGACATCGAGTCCGTGATCGCGAAGATGCTCTCCAGGGGGAAGGTCCCGGAGCCTGCGGAGCGATCGACGCTGTGAGCGCGGGGACGCGGCGCCGTGCGTGCGGCGCCGTGCGCGCGGGGACGCGGCGCCGTGCGCGCGGGAGCCTGGAGGGTCTGCGGCCCAGCGCTGTGACGTCCGACTCACCTTTGACTAGGCTGACAACATGACGAGTGAACTTCCTGAGATGCGCGCTTCCGACTCCGAGCGCGAGCGCGTCGCCGAACTGCTGCGGGAGGCCGTGGCCGAGGGGCGCATCGACATGGCGGAGTTCGACACCCGTCTCGACGCGGCGTACCGAGCCCGTACGCATGGGGAGTTGCAGCCCCTGGTGCGCGATCTGCCCGCCCCCGGTACGACCGCGGACCTCGCACCGTCGATCTCCGACTCCTCCGCTGTCGGGGGCCGTTGGGGCTCCCGGATCGGGCAGAGCCGCGCGACATCGAAGTTCGGCTTCGCCTTCTGGGGAGGTTTCAGCCGCAAGGGCACCTGGACCGTGGGCCCGTCCTTCACCGGAGGCACCATCCAGGCAGGCGGTGAGATCGACCTGCGCGAGGCGCGGTTCGAGCAGCGGGACGTGGTCATCCGCTGCTTCGCGCTGATGGGCGGCATCCATGTCGTCGTACCGCCGGACATGGATGTCACGGTGCGCGGCTTCGGTCTGATGGGTGGCTTCGGTGAGGACGGCGAGGCGGTCGACGTGAGTCCCGGATCGCCGCGGGTGATCATCACGGGGTTCGTGATGATGGGCGGCGTGGGTGTGGAGCGCAAGATGAGGGCGGCGGACAAGCGTCGTCTTAAAGAGGAGCGCAAGAAGGCGGAACTGGAGGAGAAGGACCGGCTCCGTAGGGAGAAAGACAGGTTCCGCAAGGAGCTGGACTGACGCTTCGCCGAGTGACCGGGGGACCGGGGGAGGGGTGGTCGGCTGAGCCGGCGGCCCGGCGGCCCGGCGGCCCGGCGCCCCTGCGGCCCGCGCGCTCAGAGCTGGGCGGGCTTCTCGCCGACCAGGTCTTCCAGCTCGACGAAGCGCCCCATGGCCTCGTAACCGGCGTCGCTCGGATGCAGACCGTCGCCCGAGTCGTAATGGGGACGCAGCCGGTCGGGGGCGTACGGGTCGCGCAGCAACCGGTCGAAGTCGACGGTCCGGTCGAAGACGTCGCCCGACCGGATGGCGTCGTTGACCCGGTCCCGTACGGCTTCCAGCTCGTCGGTGTGGCGCGAGTTGCTGCCGAAGGGCGTGAGCGTCGAGCCGACGACCCGCAGCCCCCGGGCGTGCGCCTGCCGGGTGAGGGCCTTCAGACCGGCGGTGATCCGGTCCGGGTCGGTCTCGTTCGGCCGGCGGATGATGTCGTTGATGCCCAGCTCGACGAAGACGACCTCGGGCCCCGCCTGCCCCAGGACGTCGCGCCCGAAGCGGGAGACGCCGCTCGGCCCCTTGCCTACGGCAAGGCTCTGTCGCAGCAGACGGTTGCCGCTGATGCCCGCGTTGAGCACCCCCAGACCGCTGCCGCGCACCCGGTCGGCCAGTGTGTCGGTCCAGCGGTGGTCGGCGTCGTAGGAGGAGCCGATGCCGTCCGTGATCGAGTCGCCGATGACGACGACCGAACCCCGCGCCTGCCGGTTGAGCACGTCGACGGCGGTCAGATAACGCCAGACCGGGGCGCGGTCGGTGTACGCGGCGCCGCTGACGTCCCGCGTACGGTCCCCCGGGGCCGTGTACGAGGTCCGCAGGGCGCGCGGGTGGTACGTGACCGGGCCGCCGGGCTCGGGCGTGTGGACGCTCACCAGCAGGTCGGTGTCGGGCGGCACCTGGAGCCGTACGGGATCGCTGACGACGCGCCCGCCCGGCGGGATCACCACGGACGTCCTCTTACTGAAGGTGACGGCCCGCAGGGTGCCGGCGGCGGCCGCGGCGTTCTCCTCGTGGTTCGCGGCGGCGACGGCGATCGAGGCGCGGCCGATGAGCAGGGCCTCGTGGCTGAAGAGGTTGGAGAGGGTGATGCGGGCGGCGGTGCCGCCGATGCTGGTGTGCACGACGTTACGGATGGAACGCCCGACGTGGCCGTGGGGTACGCCGGGCTCGACCCCGGCCGGCGCGGCGGCCCAGGTCCCGATCCACGCGTCGGCGGACGCGGGCGCCGCGGACCCCACGGACGTACGGCCGCGCCCGCCCGCCGCTCCACTCCCCGATCCGGCGGCCTGGGCACTGCTGCCCGTGTCGCTGCGACCGGCGCCGCCCAGCGCGCCGACCCCGGCGAATATCGTGGCGCACACCAGCGCCACGACCGCCAGAAGGCCCGCGAGCAGGGCGAATCCCCGTTGTCTGGTCATGTCCCCCGTGTCTCCCTCACCTACGTACAAAGGACATCATCCGGCATGCCGCGGGAACTCGGGATGCGCCCCGGGAGTACCAGAGGTAGGGACAATGCGTACGGGCGGGGTGCGGGACGGTAGGGCAGGCAGGGCAGGGCTCGGTGGCACGGCGGTATGTACGCGGATGGGTGGACTGAATGGAACGACGCGATCCGGCTGATCCGGCTGATCCGGACGGAGTGAGGGGTGCGGGTGGGTCCGTGCCCGACGGGCTCGTGCCCGGGGCCGATGTGTCACGTACGGACTCGGCGGCGGGTGACGCCGGCCGCCCCGGCAGGTCGGCGACGGCCCTCACCGCCCGTCCGGAGCCCGAGCAGGGCTCACGAACGGGTGCTGGCGCCGGTGCTGGAGCGGGCTCTGGTGCGGGCTCGGGCTCGGGCTCCGGAGGGGGCTCCGGTGCGGGCTCCGGTCCCGGTTCCGGCCCCGGCAAGCCCTCGCCGTTCTCCGCGCGCGGAGCCCTCGGCTTCACCGCCGCCGACGAGGAGAAGCAGCGCGGCGTCCGCCGTATGAAGACCACCGCGACCGGCCTGCTGCTCTTTGTCGCGGTCGTCTACGTCCTCGCCACCTGGGCCGAGAATTCGGGCGTCACCGGTTGGCCCGGCTACGTCGCGGCGGCGGCCGAGGCCGGCATGGTGGGCGCGCTCGCGGACTGGTTCGCCGTCACGGCGCTGTTCCGTCACCCGCTCGGCCTGCGGATTCCGCACACCGCGATCATCCCGAACAAGAAGGACCAACTCGGCGCGTCGCTGGGCTCGTTCGTAGGAGAGAACTTCCTCTCCTCCGACGTCGTACGGAAGCGGCTGCGCGGGCTGGGCATCGGCGGCCGGCTCGGCGCCTGGCTCGCCGAGCCCGCCCACGCCGACCGCGTCACCGCCGAACTGGCCACGGCCCTGCGCGGCGCGCTGACCGTCCTGCGGGACGGCGACGTCCAGGCGGTGGTCGGCGAGGCGATCACCCGCCGCGCGGACGCCGCGGAGATCGCCCCCGGCATAGGGAAGATGCTGGAGCGCGTCGTGGAGGACGGCGCCCACCACCGCGCCGTCGACCTGATCTGCACGCGCGCGCACGACTGGCTGGTCGAGCACGGCGATTCGGTCATGGACGCGGTCCAGGGCGGCGCGCCCGGCTGGACGCCGCGCTTCGTCGACCGCAGGATCGGCGACCGCGTTTACAAGGAACTGCTGCGCTTCGTCACGGAGATGCGCGACATGCCGACCCACCCGGCGCGCGGCGCGATCGACCGCTTCCTCAACGACTTCGCCTCCGACCTCCAGTCGGACACGGAGACCCGGGCGCGCGTCGAACGTCTCAAGTCGGACCTGCTGGCGCGCCCCGAGGTGCAGGACATCATCGCCTCGGCGTGGTCCTCCGTACGCGCGATGATCATCGCCGCGGCCGAGGACGACCGCAGCGAACTGCGGCTGCGCGCCCGCGCCTCCCTCCTGTCGCTCGGCGCCCGCCTGGCGACGGACGGCAGGCTCCAGCGGAAGCTGGAGGGCTGGGTGGAGGACGCGGCGGACTACGTCGTGACGACGTACCGGGGCGAGATCACCTCCGTGATCTCCGAGACGGTCGCGAGCTGGGACGGCAAGCACACGTCCAAGAAGATCGAGGCCCACATCGGCCGCGACCTCCAGTTCATCCGTATCAACGGCACGGTGGTGGGCGCGCTGGCGGGCCTGTTGATCTACACGATCTCGCACGCGCTGACCGGGTGAGCCGGTCCGCCGGGCGGTCCGCCGGGACTGCCCGGTTCACCCACGCAGGCGTTCAGCGAAGGAGGAACGAACGATCACCACGGTCACGACGATCACGACGGGCGACGGCGTACGACTGACGTGCACGGCGTACGGACCGGAGCCCGCCGCGCAATCCGCGGTCCCCGTCCTGCTGCTCCACGGCCTCGCGGGCCACACGGCCGAGTGGGACGCACTCGCGGGCCTCCTCGGCCCCGGCTACCGCCTGATCGGTTACGACGCGCGGGGCCACGGCATGAGCGACCGTCTTCCTGAAGATGTCTCGCGCGCGGCGCACGTACGCGACGCCGTGGCCGTCATCGAGGAACTGGCCCTGACCCGCCCCGTCCTGATCGGCCAGTCCCTCGGCGGACTTACGGCCCTGCTCACCGCCGCCGCCCACCCCGAACTCGTCCGCGCGCTGGTCCTGCTGGAGGCCGGACCGAGGGGCCCGGCCCCCGAACTGCCCGGCAAGATCGGGACCTGGCTGGACTCCTGGCCGGTCCCGTTCGCGTCGGCCGACGCGGCGGCGCGCTTCTTCGGCGGCGGCCCGGCGGGTCTGGCCTGGGCGGCGGGCCTGGAGGCCCGTTCCGACGGTCTGTATCCGCGCGTCGACCGGGACGTGATGGTGGGCTGCGTGGCGGAGAGCGCCGTCCGCTCGTTCTGGCGGGAGTGGGAGCAGGTGCGCTGCCCCACGCTGGTGGTGCGGGGCGAGTCGGGCGCCATGCCGGCGTCGGAGGCCGAGGAGATGCGCGTACGCCGCCCGGCGGGGACGCGGGTCGAGGTGGTGGCGGGGGCGGGCCATGACGTACACCTGGACAGACCGGCCGAACTGCACGCGCTGATCGAGGAGTTCCTGCCCCCGACGCCCGGCTAGGCGCTCCGGGGGCGTCTACTCCAGCCCCTGCTCGTACGCCTCAAGGGTGTCGACGAACATCCGCCGCTGCTCGGGTGTCAGCGGCTCCAGTGCCCTGCGCCAGGCCCCGGCGCCGCGCGCGAGCCAGTTGTCGATGGAGGGCCGGTGCTCGTCGCTGATGCTGACGATCGTGCGACGCCGGTCGCTGTCGTCGGCCTCGCGCCGCAGGATCCCCTGCCGGCTCAGCTCGCCGACCATCAGGCTCACCGTCGCCGGGGCGACCTCGAGCCGTGCCGCGAGCGCGTTGACGGTCATCGGGCCGTCGAAGAGGAGGAAGGCGAACAGCGACAGATGGCGGGGGGCGAGGGAGAACGCCTCCAGCTCCGCGGGGATTTTGATCCGCTTCACGCGCCCGACCATCCGGGGCATGAGCAGCAACAACGTACGGATTCCGTCCTCGACGCCGAGACCGGTGGCCTCCTCGTCATGTCGGCCGTCGGTTGACATCCGTACCACCCTCTCAATAGCTTTGAATCCAAAGCATCTTTGCTTATAAAGCAAACACGTCTTCTGATCGAGAGTATCCGGAGAGGGCCACCCCATGACCGAACCCGAACAGCGGCAGGACATCCAGGAATTCAACCGGCTGATCATCGAGGAGTTCCGGGCGAACGGCGGCCGGGTGGGCGGCATGTTCGAGGGCGCTCCGCTCGTGCTGCTGACGACGCTGGGCGCGCGGAGCGGCAAGCGGCGCACGAACCCCGCCGCGTACGCGCGCGACGGCGAACGCCTCCTCGTCTTCGCCTCCAACGCGGGCGGCCCGGCGCATCCGGGCTGGTACTTCAACCTGCTCGCCGACAACCGGGTCACCGTCGAGATCGGCACCGAGGAGGGCGGCGTCATGACGTTCTCGGCCCGCGCCGAACCGCTCCAGGGCGAGGAGCGCGATCACCAGTACGCCCTCCAGGCCGCGCGGGACCCGGGCTTCGCCGCGTACCAGGCGGGCACCGACCGTACGATCCCGGTGATCGCCCTGCACCCCCTGAATCTGACGGACCCGGCGCGGAACCGGGCGATAGGGGAGGAACTCGTACGAGTCCACGCCCAGTTGCGAGCCGAGCTGGCAACGCTGCGCGCCACCCCCGCCACCTCCGCCACCCCCGCCACCCCCGCCACTCTCGACGGGGGGCTGCTGCGCCACTGCCTGAGCTTCTGCGAGTCGCTGAGCATGCACCACACGGCCGAGGACGGCGCGTTCTCCGCCTTCGACCGGCAATTCCCGGAGCTGGCCCCGGTGCTGGAGCGCCTGCGCGCGGAACACCGCGCGGTCTCGGCGGCGCTGACGAAGCTGCGCGACGAGCCGCCGGCCTCGCCGGACGCCCTGCGGCAGGAGCTGGAACGCCTGGCGAAGGACCTGGACGACCACTTCACGTACGAGGAGGAACATCTGCTCCCCGCGCTGAACGGGCGTCCGGCAGACGTCCCTAGGTGATCGTCTTCTGCCTGCAGTCCTTCTCCTCGCCCGCCTTGTACAGACATACCTTCACAACGGGCGAAGTGGTCGTGCCCGGGGCGACGTTGAACGTTCCACAGCGATCCGCGTACGCCCCGTCGTGGCCCGTCACGACGAGAGGGCCGCCGGCCTTTCCGTAGACGTAGGCCCGTACGCCCCAACCGTCCGCCTTGTTGTCGCACACCCGGACCTTGGCGGCGGCGTCCGAATACACCGCGACGTCGGCCGAGCCCGCCAGCGAGTCCGCGCCCGCGAGCACAGCTCCGGACTTGGCGACGGACGGGCTGTGGATGGTCACGTCGGCCACCACAGGCCGGTGGTCGGAGGCCGTCGTGGTGCGGGTGCGGGCGTCGGACACATCGATCGCGCCGGAGCCGTAGACGTAGTCGATACGCGCGTCGTCGCCGCTGCCCGGGTGGGTGACCACGGCGGCACCGGTGTTGGCATTGACCTGCGTCCAGGTGTCGACCCACCCGGCACCGGCGATCCAGGACCGGATGGCGGCGTCCGGCCGCACGTTGAGGTCCCCGGTGAACAGCATCGGGGTGGTCATCTTGTCGGCGGGGAGCTTGCCGAGGATGTACCTGGCCTGCGCCTCGCGGCGGGCGACGGCCGCCGCGCCCTCACCGGCGGACAGATGGGTGCTGTAGACGCGCACAGCCGTGCCGGCGACGCCGACATTGACGCCGCCCATGCTGCGGTCGACTGCACCACTGTTGTCGTTCGGCAGTGTGTAGCTGACCTTCTCGTTGATGGGGTACTTGGAGAGGATCAGTTGCCCGGCCGACCCTCCGTAGGCGTTGGTGTCGCTCCTGGCGAAGTGCCCCTCGTACTGCGGGAACCTGTCGAGCAGGGTCTGGTACTGGTTGATTCCGGGACGGCCGTCGACCAGGTGGCCCTTGTCGTTGTGCACTTCCTGAAGGGTGACGATGTCCGGGGCCTCGGCGGCGATCGTGTTCACGATGCTGTCCCAGTTCGCGTCCCCGTCCGAGCTGTTCCCGCCCTGGATGTTCCAGTCCATGACCTTCAGACTCGTGGCCGCCGCGGTGGCCGCCCCTGTGGGCACCAGCTCCGGACCCTCAACTGCACCGGCACCGGCACCGGCCGCGAACACGGCCGCGATCACGGCCGCCACCGCTGTCAGTGCCGCCGCCAACTTCCGTTTGCGTCTCAAGAATCCCCCGTTCCACGTACGGATCAGCGTGCTTGTGGTCCTGGCACGTTAGGGCCGTCCGGATCACAACCACCAGGCGTGATCGGGCCATTGACACGGATCACACCGAGGGTCGACCAGGCGTTGAACGCTTCCCACACCACACAAGGCAACAACATTCCGTGATTGCCACTACACAGAGTCACCGGTGGGCAGAACTCACCCATGCCGAAACCCACGACAGCGGACACCACGGCCATCGACCGCCTCGCCCGTACACAGATGCGGCTGGCGACCACCGGACAACTGCGCGCCACCGGCCTGGCCGCCAGCACGGCGGTGCGCCGCTGCGCGACGGGCGGTCCCTGGCAGCGACCGCTGCCGGGGGTCGTCCTGATACAGACAGGCAAGCCGGACGTCTGGCAACGGCTGCTGGCGGCGGTCCTGTTCGCGGCCCGGGGCGCCTGCGTGATGTCGGGCCGTACCGCCGTGCTGACGGGCGAGGCGGTCCTGGCCATCTACGGCGTACGCGGCGCCCGCACCGACCGGGCCGACGTCCTGGTCGGCGCCGGCCGCCGGCTGCGCGACCGGTCGTACGTCCACCTGCACCCCACCCGCCGGTGGCCGCCGACCCTCCGCGGCGAGGGCATCCCCTGCGTCCGGGCGGTCCGCGCGGCCTCGGACTTCGCCGCGCACGAGCCGTCCCCCGACCGCGTCCGCTCGCTCCTGGTGAGCACGGTCCAGAAGGGCCGCTGCCACCCGGACGACCTCCGCGCCGAACTCCACGCGTCCCACGCCCTGCGCAACCCGGCGGTCCGCGCGGTGCTGGACGACCTCCGCGTCGGCATCCGCTCCCTCGCCGAGGGCGAGACCCGCGACACCCTCCTGCGCGCCGGCATCCCCGACCCCCTCTGGAACGCCACCCTCCACACCCCGTCCGGCGCCTTTCTGGCCTGCCCCGACGCGTACTGGCCCTACGAGGGCGTCGCCCTGGAGGTCGACTCGGCGGAATACCACCTGGGCATCACCGAGTACCGCGCCACCCTGCGCCGCCGTCTCCTGCTGGAATCCCACGGAGTATCGGTCCTGAGCGTGACCCCGTCCCTGGTCCGCGACCACCCACAAGAACTGATCTCCGCCGTCCTCACCAAACTCCACCACGCCACCACCGGCCCCACCCGCCCCCCGGGTCATTCTCCGCCGCTGAGACGCCGTCATGGTTAAGCTCATCCGGATCAAGCCCGAGGGGGGCCCACATGTCCATACGCCAAGGCCGTCGCACGGCCGCACTGGTCGTATTTCTGGCAGCGCTGACGCTGTCCTGTTCCAGCTCCGAGAACCCACCCCAGGACGACGCGGCCGCGTCCTCCCCACCCCGGACCGCACCGGCGGACCCGACCATCGCGGAGCCGGCAGCGGACGACACGACACCACCGGTCGAAAAGGTCCGCGACGCCTTCGCCACCCTCCAGGCGACCATGGGCGACGACTGCACCCCCGGCGACTGCGCCTACTTCCTCGGCCGCGTGCACGACGAACTGATGGGCCTCGACGCCGCGATGAAGGCCGACCCGAAGGGCCCGGCCCATTTCAAGGACCCCCTGAAATGGACGGCCAACCTCCAAAAGACCCTGGGCAACGACACGTCCACCCCAAACCTGGAGACCCACCGCAAGGACCTGATCACCACCCGCGACAACATCAACACCTGGATGCAGGACCACCCGGACGACTACAGCTAGGGCACTGTGCCGTACGACGAGCGTCCCGATATGACCGGGCTTCGGGGCGTCCAGGATCTCCGCCTCGGCATGCGCGAATCCGCTCCCGCTGAGCAGGCCGAGCCACTTTCGAGGCGTATAGCTGTACCGATAGGTGAACATCGCCTTGCCCGCGAAGCCACCCTTGTACATCCCCTGGGGCCCATAGGCTCCGGGGATGGCCGGGGGATGGGAGAAGACGAGAACCCCACCCGGATTGAGACGCCGAGCGATCAGCGGAAGCAGCCGCACCGGATCGGCGAACCACACAGCCCCGAAGATCGAGCAGATGGCGTCATACGTCTCCGCACTGTCCCGCAGATGATCGAGCGCCCCGGCACAGACGAACCGCGCTCCGGTATACCCCCAACGCTCCCTGATACGCCCGACCATGACGGGGGAGAGATCAACTCCGGTCGCCTTCACACCCCGCTGAGCGAGAAGGGCCACCGCCCGCCCGGTGCCACACCCGACCTCGAGCGCGGACCCGGGCTCCCCCAACAGCTCAACTCCCGGCCCATGCCCGGCGTACTGAGTCCACCGAAAAACGGGCTCGCCGTCGAGCACATCGCCCCGGGTGCTGCTCTCGGCATACGTATCCCACAGCTCACGCTCCACGTCCATGTCATGCCGTGCTGCCAACGTGCTTCCTCGGCTCGGCGGTTGAAGTCGCAGGGCTGCGCCCGACCTCATGGGACCGCAGAGAGCACCTGCGCTCAAGCGCCATCCACGGGGGACGGCGCTTCGCGCAGACGCACCGCCTGGGCGTCGTACTCATCGAGAATCTGACGGAGGTGTTCCAACGCCTCCGGAGGGATCTCGGGCGACGCGGACTCAGCCACCAACCGGGCTGCGGACACGAGCGCGGCGAACTCGTAAGCGTGAGCAGTCGCCCGCACGACACCCGGCCGGGCCCACTCGAGGCGCATGGTCTCAGCCCTTCGCTGCCATGTAGTCCTTCATCTGCCCGAGTTCCTCCGCGAAGTGGTCGTAGTTCTCACGAGTACCGTTCAGGTACACACTCCAACCGACGCTGTTCTTCGCGTAGTGGACAGCTTCCTGAATCTCCTCGTCGGTGGCCCCGAACATCTTCGCGGCCTCCGTGTGGAAGAGCGTGCAGTAACGGCACTTCGTCTCCGAATGCAACGCTATCCCCATCAGTTCCTTGTATTTGTTCGGGATAAGCGTCTCGCCGAGTTCGATCTTCTTGAAGATCTCCCACTCGGCATCCAGCAGGTCATCGGGGATCTGTGCCAAGAAATGCGGTACGAGACCAAGCGTCTCCTTGATCTCCGACTCAACCTCGCTTCGACTACGGCCCGCCATGGCGATCACTTCCTCTCCACCAAGCGAACGTCTTTCCTCCACTCAAGGCTATATCGCGCCACCGACCACGGCGACCGTCGGATCGCCGGGGTTGCCCTTGATCAGGAAAGCCGTGATACGCGCAGCGCGCCGACGAAATTGGCCCTGCGGCGCATTCAGCCCGCCCCCGGAGCGTGCCTCCAGTTTGAAGACGTCACGCTCGCCTTCGGCTCAGAGAGGTTGCGTGTCGTGGAAGAAGCCGATCGAGGGGTCCTCCGGTGTCCCTATCAGCAGGGCCCGATCGAGCAGCCCGTTGTTCAATTCACAGCTCGTCTCGGGCAGCAGGACGCAGGCGTGACAGGCGGCGAGGTTGATGCTGCCGGCACCGCTCGCCTCCGACTCCACACAGAGCGGATCCGCTGAGCACCATCGGGCGCGACTCAGGGCCGACGGCAGGGAATGTTCCAGTTTGACCGGTTCACCCTGGGCTACCAGGCCGCCGAGGCTGCCGGCTGAGTCGCTGGTTGCGGTGTAGATGAGGAGACCGGCCATGTTGTCGTCGGCGTACAACCGTTCCCGGAGCGACGATGCCGGGTAACCGCCGTCCAGACTCCACTCGTTGATGAGTGCATGTGCGAGTGTGTGCAGCAGCACGGAGCGGGGAGTCGTAGGAGATACGGGCACGGCCTTCGGGTCTTTGGCTCGCTCGCGTAGTTGGCGTAGCTGGTTGTTCCTGATCCGTTCCACCCGGGCTGCCACCGCGACGTTCTGTGCCCACGCATCGAGCCGCCGCTCGTCGAGTCGGAGGAACACCCCCTCACCCTGGACCTCCATGGCGGGAAGCCACTCCTGTGGAGTCAGTGACAACTGCGCCTCGTAGATGTCGGAATGTGTGTCCGGGGTGCCGACCCGGGAGAACGCCTTGAGCGCTCGAACCTCACGAAGTCGTTTGACCAGCATCGGAGTCGACACTCCGTAGGGCAGCAGGGCCGACGCGGACCCCTTCGGCGGCTCGCAGATGAATTGCTCGTCCCGATCGGCGGACTTCTCCGGATTTCCTTCGCTCAGTCGCTCGTACTCTTTTTTGCGAAGGGCGACGTAGGCACTGTCCTTACTCTGCTCGCTCTCGTCTCCCCCGTCCTCGTGATTCTCCGCTTCGAGGAGCGCGACCACGGCGTCCAAGGAGAACTCGTAGGACTCCTTCATGGTGATGGCCTTGAGATAGATCCTTATCTGATCGCGCGTCATGACGCGCAATTCGTCCCAGTGGTCCGCCAAGCGTGAGGCGAGACCGCCGCTCCATGGCGGGATCGACAGGGCTGTCTTCACAATCGCCTGCCATGCCACGGACGAACCTCGTTGGAGGGTTCTCGGCGATTCGGAGCAAGCCTCGGCAGGGGCGTTCTTGAGCCATGGACGCCTGCCGTCGCAGCGGACCTTGAGATCCGAGAGCGCTCTGCCCCTGAACGCACCTTCCATGGACACCGGGGGGACTCCGCAGGTGCAGGAGATCAGGATGGAGCGCAGCGACGCGGTCTTCCCACTGGTGCGCAGATGCATCTTTCCCCCGCACAAACCGGTTTCCCCGACCTGGCGGTTGTTGCGGTGCGCCCATTTCCAGTAGGGAAAGTCGTCGATGTGTCCGTGAGCGCAGGCCATGACGAAGCGGGAGGGGACCAATTCCTCCTCGCACTCCCCGCACTCGTTCTTCCCCGGTGGAGAGTTGAAGCCCCGCACATGCTGCAAGGTGCCGCACTTGGGGCACGAGTGCCAGAGAGGGAAACGGCGGACCCTTACACCGTCCCTGCTGGTTTCGTCGGAGGCGGGAGGAAGTCGGAAGTACTTCACCCCGAGAATGCGCGCGAGCCGGTGTTCGTGGATTTTCGGTGCGTCACTCACGTTCCAGGAGTCGGTCCCGGACACGATGAACGACTCGTTGTCGACGGCGACCAGTGAGCCGACTCCGTACGTCGTGATCATCTGTGAGCGTCGGACCGAGCCACGTCGCGGGAAACTGCGCTCGGGCGCGCTTCCTCGGCGACGTCGGGCAGGCGGCGGGGTCATCGGGATGCCTCCATGAAGAGAGCGGACTCGGCGTCGACATCACGCAGGCTCCACAAGGTGTGCCAAGCAGCCAGGTTCGTCTCGTCGTCGAAGGCGCACAGAAGTGAGGGTGCCCTCCTGCCACGTTGAGGTTCGTATGCCAGCCCCCCGTTCGCCTCGGCCTGATCGGACCAATCATCGACGAACTCGTCGAACGCCTGACACGTCGCCTCGTACTCGTCCTCGTCGACCCGGAGAACCCGGGCCAGCAGCGGGCCTTTGACCCTCCGGTCGAGTTCTTCGCGGAACTCACCGATCCTGCCCGCGCCGTCGTCGGGCCGGGCGATGGGGATGAGTAGGCGGGTCAGGGCGACGATCACCGCGTGCAGACCACGATCGCGGGCGCGAGCGGAGAACGGTGTCACGCTGGTGGACTCCACTTCGCGGTAGAGGGCCGAATGGAAGTGCAAAAAATTCTCGTAGTGCGAACGGTCTCGAGAACGGGCCGAGTTGAGCATGACGGCCACCAGTCCCGGGTGCCGTCGACCGACCCGACTTGTGGCCTGGATGTACTCGGCGGTCGTCTGCGGCTGACCCATCACGGCCATCAGTCCCAGCCGGTCCACGTCGACGCCGACGGAGATCATGTTGGTGGCGAGAAGGACATCCACGGTCTCGTCGTGAGGCAGCCGCCGCTCGATCTGCTTGAGACGGGCCGGGACCTCGCTGGAGTTGGCACGACTGGTCAGCTCGGTCTGTTCCTTGATCTTCCGCCTTTCGACGCCGTCCCTGTCCGCGAGGTACTCCAGATACGCCTCGACATCGTCGTGGACCTGGAGTTCGGCCGCGGCCAACAACCGGAGGCTGTTGAAGTACCCGACGAGCGTCCAGTAGGCGTCGCGTACTTCATCGGTCGTGTCGGTCCGCATCGCTTGGTGCAGAAGCGTCGCATAGGTACGGATGAGCAACGTGGACTGGCTCGTGCTCGGCGTGAGGAGACCGATGTACTGGCGGCTGGCCTTTCGTTCCCGGGGGGTCTCGACGGCGAACCAGGAGTCGCGGGCGTCGAGTCCAGCCGGCGGGAACTGGGAAACGCTGCGGTCGAACAGTGCCTTGCCCTGGTCGGCCGCTCGTCGGATGGTGGCTGTGGAAGCAATGACTTTCGGACGGTCGGAGAGGAGGTCCACCGCCGTTTCGTACAGACCGGTGAGTGTGCCGAGAGGTCCCGAGATGAGGTGCAGCTCGTCCTGGACGATCAGTTCGGGCGGCGGGGTTCCGTCCGAGCGATCACGGTTGAAGAGGGCTGCCGTCCTCTCGCGCCAAGGCATGGCGGCGAATTTGTCGACCGTCGCGATCACGAGTGTGGGACGGGCGTGGTAAACGGCTTCGTCGACGAGGTGGACGGGGAGGCCGTTCCGGAAGTCGCAGCTCCCGTCGGGGCAGCGGACGTACATCCGGTGCGCCTCCTCGTCCACCTCGTACTGGTACGCGTCGAGGCGGGTACCGCACCACGGGCAGGCGTGCAGTTGAACGGGGTTTTTCTCCTGGAGCGTCTTGCCGCTCCGTAGGTCCGCCAGACTGGCATCGGCGACTGAGAGCGTGTTCGGGGTCGCGGATTGGCCGACCCACATTCCGATGGAGATGGGCTCGCCCCCCAGAGTCGCTTCGTCGTCGAGACGGATGCATTCCATGGCACAGATCAAGGCCGTGGCGCGCTCGAACTGTTGCAGGGTGAGCAGTCTGAGGGTGTAGCGCATGAGTACGGTGACACCCGCGCCACGTTCGTTCAGCCGCATGCGACGCAGGAATGTGGTGAAGGCGATGAGTCCGAGGTACGCCTCCGTCTTGCCGCCTCCGGTGGGGAACCACAGCAGGTCGGCGATCTCGTGGTCCCCGTGTTCCGGATCGACGATTCCTTCGAGGCACAGGAGCATGAACGACACCTGGAAGGGGCGCCATCGTCCCGCCCTGTCGTCGGGTGATCCGACGCGCTCGTTCCTGATCCACTCACCGCGGGCTCGCTGCCGAGCCATCGCCAGGTTGGCGAGGCGGAACGCCTTCATGGCATCGGCTTCCGTGCTCAGCACATGGATGCCCGCTCGCATGCGCCCCAGCGCCACACGGCACTGTTCGACCTGCTCCACGGCGGCGGCCTCGAAGGACGTTCCGTTCAGCGCCGTGGCTTCCCTGTCCCTGCGCTCGATCCACTTCTCGTATCCCGCCATCAGATCCTCGAGCGCGGCCAGCACTTGGGAATCCGCTCCGGTCCCCAGACCGTGCATGGTGAGTGCCGAATCGTCGATCTCCGGGTTGGAGTCGGTCAGGAGTACGTCATGGGCCGGTACGAACTCGGTCCGCACTTCCTTGACGGCCGACCGCTCGGCAGGTGGAGAACCGACGGGGGGTGGGGTCCAGTCCCAGTCGGCGGCACAGCCGTGGCCCACGGCGAAAGTGGGCGCATGCCGGTGGAGCAGCCTGCTCACACTCTGTTCCGAATCGACCGGTCCCTGTGTGGCCGGACGCTCCACGAACGCCCGCTCACCGGCAGGGCAGGTCACGGTGAGGCGAGGCTGATAGAGGGAGAAGGCGTCCTGCAGTTCGCGCTCGCCGACCCGCTTCTCGTTGATCAAGGTGAGAGTCACGGTGACGGTGTGGTCGGGTCCCGAGGGGCGACGTACGAGTGCCCGAAGCTCCACTTGGTCGCCGAGAGGGTCCGGCCGGTACATGCCGGGGCGTGTCACATCGATCGTCACAGGACGCAGCGCCAACAGCCGACGTCGCCAATGTTCGGACTGTTCGGAGGTGCTCCGGGCCTCCGCGCGTTTCGCGGAGATCGGCCGGCCCTGCGGATCGATCGGATCGTAGACGGCGGCCTCGGCGGTGACGACGATCGTGCGCGACACGGCGGGGTCGACAGCGAAGGTGAGCCCCATGGAGGACGGCCGACGGTTGTTGGCGAGCGCGACGCCGAGATCCGGCCCGGTGTCCTCGATGTCCCTGCCTCGCAGCACGGGAACGTCATCGGGTCCGTCGTCTTCGGCCCTCCGGGAGGCGAACTCTTCCTCCGCCGCTTCCGTCGAGGGACGGGGGAAGAGCACGCCGATGGGGTAGGCCGTGATGGGTGGGTCCTGTGTCAGGACCTCGTCGTCTCTACCAGGTCCCAGAAGATCTTTGCGGAGTTGAGTGACGAGTTCGTCACGCATCGCGTAGTGCTGGGCATGTCGGCCTTCGTCGATCGTCATTTGTTACGGCTTTCCTGGGAGTTCATGGCGGCCCGCTTGTATCGGCCGAGCCCGGACATACGGGGCACGATCCAGACTCCGTGGTCGCCGAGGCCGGCGCGTGCGCCGGATGCCGTACTGCCGGCGACGCTCTCCAGACAGTCGACCCTGAAGCCCGTGATCTCCAAAGGCCAGTTGATGTTCCATGTGCGGTTGATCTTCAAGGACGAATAGAGATCCCGACGGAATTTCTCCGACACCACACCTATCGGCCTGTCCCGATGGAGAACCGTGTACGGGGGGCTCTCGTCCGCGGCCATCGGCATTTCATGCTGGGCACGCAGTACCAATTCGTCGCCGGGCCGAACCGCGGACACCAGATAGCTCTGAATCATCGACGGATCCGCTTCGAAGCCGTCCGTACCCGGAGGGTGTTCCTGAGAGACATCCTGACCGGATGCCGACAACCCGTTACGGAAGTACGACTGTCCGCCGCCCAGATACCAACGGTCGCTGGACCTCTCCCTTCGGACAAGGGCCGTATCGGGTGCTGTGATGCGGAACAGATCGTCCCGGGGGCGAGTCATCGCGACATAGAGCGCCCTTGCCTCGGCGGCCGGGTCGATGTGCGTGTGCTGTCTGCGTAGCTCCCTCGTGGTCGGAGGCTCCACCACGATGACGCGGTCGAACTCGAGTCCTTTGGCGCGGTGAACCGTGGACACGACCAGCCCGGCCGGTTCTGTCGTGACGAGGTCGTCCGGGAAGCGCCCCTCGACGATCAGCCGGCGCACGGCCGTGACGTCCATCAGGCCGCGGGGCGCACGCGCCGCACCGCGCAGTGAGCGCCAGATCCGGCCCGGGTCCTGAATGTCCGGCGTCGAGCCGGCGGCAAGCAGGTCCCGGAAGCGCTCCTCGACCAAGGTCGTGGAGCCGGTGGCACGTAGTACGGACGCCACCCAGGCGGGCACGGGGCGGTCCTGGAACGACCGCTGCAACCGGGGACGGACACCCCGTGAGTGCAGCGTGTCCGAAAGGACGAGTGCCTGCCGGTTGTCCCGGCAGAGGATCGCGCACGTACCGGGGAAATCCTGGAGTGAAGCGAGGGCGAAGTCGCTGTCGAGCGGTCCGAAATCGGGGCAGGCACGCAACAGGTCGGAAAGCTCGCGGTGGAGAAGCTCACCGGCGGCGTCGGATTCCTCGGCCTCGGAGGGCAGCCGCCGGAGCGTGGGGCCGAGGGAGAGCGCCGTACGGGCCTCGTCGGTGCGGGCCCGAAAGTTCGCGGAGAGATGCAGTTCGACGAGATCGTCCGGGTACGACGCCCTGAGCCAGTCGAAGAAGTAGTTCGTCTCCGCCGCGCGGGCATCGTCGTCCGCCACCTGGAAGCCGAAGATGGCCTGCGCGCCGTCGCCCACCACGGTGAAGCCGCAGCCGTCCTGGAAGCGGTCGAGGAGTGTCTCCACCATGTCTCTGCGATCACCGACCAGGTCTTGGACCTCGTCGATGACGACATGGGCCGGCGCTCCGGATTCACCGGCCTCGACGGCTCCTTGCATGATGGCCTCGGTGGCCTCCTGGATGCGCTCGTCGAAGCGGAGCCCGCTCCAGTCACGGTCCGGACAGGCGCCCCTCAACAGGGTGTACGCCCACGAGTCGAAGGTCTGCACCCGGACTCTCCGGGCTTCGCGGGCATGCTGCGCGATCCGTTCGCGCAATTCCCGAACCGCCGCCCGGGAGAAGCTGAGAACGAGGATCTCCCGCGCTTCCAGGGCCTCCTCCTCGTCACTCATGAGCGCGTCGAGGCGACGGACGAGAGTGTGGGTCTTGCCGGCCCCCGCACCTGCGGTGACCAACAGCCTTGTGTCCCAGGACTGTTCGACAACCACCCGTTGTTCGGCCGTGAGTTGTGGACTGTCGAGATAGATGTCGCTCACTTGGTTCCCCACAGGTGCTCGAAGCCTGTGAAGGCAAGTGCTTTCCCGTAGTTCGTGATGTTGTCCCGAACATTGAGGATCAGGCAGGTCTCCTTGCCCCCGTTGCGCGGCCCGCGCAGGCCACGACCGATCATCTGCTGGTAGACGTTCGGGCTGTACGTGGGGCGGGCCACCACGACGGCACGGGTGGCCGGGGCGTCGAAGCCCTGAGTGAGGACTCCGTAGTTGGTGAGGACACGGGTCGAGCCCCGACGGAAGGCTTCGATACGTTGCCTGCGTTCACCGGTCGGGGTGGCCGAGTCCACCGCGGCGGCCGTGATGTCGAGATCCTTGAGTTTGGCGGCCAGGAACTTGGCGTGCCCCACGGAAGTGGCGAAGACCAGGACGGGCCAGTCGGCCGGCATGGTGCGGATCTCGTCGATGATGCGACCGTTGCGGTCGTGGTCGTCGGCGAGTCGTTGTTCCGCCGCCTTGGACAACAGACTCAGTTGGTCGGCACGCTGCTTCTCGTCGTACGTCAGCTCGATGGTGCCGCCGGTGAGTTCACGATGAGTGACCCTTGCGAGCATGCCCAACTCCTGGAGCTCTGCGTAGGCGTTGCCCGAAGTGAAGATCCCGTCGTCGAGACGCCGGCCTCCGAAGCGCTGGACGAGCCGGCGTGTCTCCTCGGCGTTGGTGTTACGGAACGGCGTGGCGGTCAACCCGAGCAGATGCCGCTCCGTCTCACGCGCCGTGAGGCCGAGTTCGGAAAGTATCTCCGTGTACTGCTTGGCAATCGCCATATGGGCCTCGTCGACGATGACCAGACAGGCCGATCGCAACCACCTGTAACCGTCCGTCCCGAGGCAGTTGCGGAGCTTCGCGTCCGTCGCCACGACGAGGTGCGGTCGGTCGTTCACCGGACCGGCCTCGTTCGACGACCAGAGCCGGCTGATCGCGAGAGGGCTGTCGGCCCCCACCTTGGACCAGACGAAACTCCAGCTCTGCACGGCCTGTTCGCACAGCTCCTCCGTCTGGGCGATCCATAGGATGGGTCCTGCCAACTCCCCCATCTGTTTGACCCACCGGATGACGGCCTCGGCCGCCACCCGTGTCTTGCCGGCACCGGTGGGAAGGGACAGCATCCCCCGCTGCGGGGTCAGTCGGTCCAGCATCGCGAACACATTGGTGGCCAGCCGTTCCTGGTAGTCGTGCAGCCGAGGGAACTCCGTGGGGCCGGAGACGTCGATCCTCGGTTCCAGGGTCGGGGTCCGGGCACCGGCGAAGGAATCGGGAAAGCCGAACTCGGACACGAACTTCACGGCCGGGGAGGAGCCGGTGAAGGAGGAGGGCGCATGGCTCGGGTACGCGGCCACGAGGTCCCTGGCATGCATCTGCAACACACCGTCCCCATGGGCGTTGTACGCCATACGGGCGATCCGGCGGGGCGACGGCTCGGCATCACGGAGTGCGACACGCTCGCTCTCCAGAAGACCTGGAGGCAGGCCGGCCCGTAGCGCCTTGGGACCGATGAGCAGCTCCAGTTTCTCCTCGACGGTCTCCGCCTCGCGGACCCTGCGAAGCGCGCTCTGCAACTGCTGATCGGCCTCCTGACGTTCCTGGGCGTCGAGCACGGCGCGGCAGCCTGCCTCGTTCAACCCCCAACGCAGCACGCTGTCGGCGGTGATCAGCGCCTCGAGTCGGGACCTGGACTCCAGCACGAGCACGGTGGTGCCGTGCAGGGCGCCAGTCAGTGGCGTCGCGCGGGTCCCCTGCGCTGTACGGGTCAGCTCCTCCAACTCGGAGCATCGCAGAAGACTCAAGTTGTTGATGGAGTTGCCGAGCCGTTGGCGCAGCGTGGGGTACTCGTCCCGCAGGAGGATCGGCTCGCCCACCCCCACATGTCGGGTCTCCTTCGTTATGACGTCGGAGTGGCGCAGCATTCCCCAGGAGCGGACCAGCAGATCGGCGTCCGCCTGGGTGTCGGTGAGCAGAGCCGGGATCTGCTCGGCGCGAAGGGCCCGGTATTCGTCGTCACCCGCGGCCACCGCGATCTCACCGTCCTCGCGGGTGGCCCACTCGGAGCCGATACGACAGCGCGTGAGCGTGTCTTCGGGAAACGGCACTTCCAGGCGGGTGAGCATCACATAGGTGCGTCCGACGAAAGCGTCGTCCACGCTCGTGGCCAACTCCTCCAGCAGTTTGGCCCATTGGCTCGGTGGGACGTCGGCCACGACGACGGGCAGATGCAACTTGCGGGCCTTCTCCGCGCTGATGTCCGCCACGGGCAGAACGTCACTGTACGCGTGGAGTTGTGGTCCTACGGCGGCGCTGATCCGGACGACCCCTTGGGACGTCGGAAGCATGCCGTGATGGTTGAGCATCCAGCGCAGGGGAGAGAGGACCGGCCGTCGGGTCGACCCCTGGACGCCGATCTGCATGGTCCATGAGTCGATGACGCTTTCGTCGGGCAGGGCCTTGACGAAGGCGGCCTTCCCGTCGTCGGAGAGATGGGCCAGGAGATGCAGCGGCCCGCCGGGCGCGGCACCCTCCAACTTGAGCCGGTTGAGCGCGGGCCGGCTGGAGCTGCTGTCCAAGGTTTTGCAGTAGGCCTCGTGCACCGACGCGCGGTACTCCTCGAACCAGGGGGCTTCCGTCGGCTGATGTCCGCCGACCGGCCGATCACTGAGGCCGAACTCGCGGAAGACGGGCATGTCGTCGGAGTGGAATCTCAGATCCACCGCGACGGACTTGTCGCGGCTCCCGTCACCGGGGACGACAGGGCCCGGCAGCAAGCAGTCCTTCATCCGGTGATAGCGCCCGTCCACCGTGCGCACGAAGAGAGTGGTCATCGGGGCGGAGATCCGTGACTTGACCTCCATGGAGACATGGCTGCCGCCGGCGCTGTGGAACAGTTCCCAGAAACGGGTCCAGTCCTGCGGCCCGTAGCTGTCGAAGCCTTGGTCGAGAACACCGACGAAGCGGCCACGGGCGTCCGCCTCCCGGATGCCGATCTCGTTGAGGTCACCGGTCAGCGACATGTCCTGCGAGAGTTGTGTGTCCACATACACCAGGTCGTCCTTGAGACCGTCCTGGACCGTCCTACGGAAGACCTTGCCGGCCACCGGGGCAACCATGCCGTGTTCTTCGGTGAGCACGATGTGGGCCCGGCGAGCCTCCGCCGCGAAGGGCGAATCCTCGCGAATCATCTCGGCGAGAATACGGATGGCGACCGCCGAGGCCTCGGCGGTGCCGTCGGACACCAGTGCCTCCAACCATTCGCGTACGGTCGCACGTTGCTGCTTCGTCTCGTCGAGAATGTGCTCGACCTTGCCGATACGAAGCCCGTCCTCCTGGGTGGAGGGGTGGATCCAGTTCGTGGGACGACCCGGATAGGCGTTCCACATGCGAAGCCACCGCAGTTTCAGACTCCCCTTGAGACCCATGCTCGGGTGCAGTCGCAAGTCTCGGGGGAACTGCAGGACGCCGTCCTGGTCGGGCAGTGAAGGGCGTTGACCCGCCAACTTCCATACCTGCTCGGTCAGATACTTGTCGGCCCAGTTCAGCGCCTCCCTGACACGGCCCGGCAGCAACGGCAGGTAGGCGCCGGGGTCCTGAGGCGGCGCGAGAAGAGGGAGGGAATCGACGACGAGCCGAGCGGCGACCTGGATGATCTCCTGGTTGAAGGGGCTGGCGTCCAGCAGATTCTGCCGGTCCTCATTTGTCTTCCAAGCACCGTTGAGTGCCCCACTCAAGGTCATGGGGTACTTGGTCGGGAAGAAGGACCAGAATTCGCCCCGCCCTCGCTGAGCCGCGAGCACGGTGTCGCCGGTGTACTCCGGCACGGCCCAGGCGATGTCGATCGTTCCGCGGTCATGCATCTCTCCGGCACTGCGCCGCGCGACCTCGGTGGGCCGGTGTGCGTGTGTGAAGACTCTCCAGTCGCTCTTCACCAGGGCCTGCCCTGTCCGGGTCTCGTGGATCGTGTGCCGGTACTCGTCGTGCTCGACGGTGATCTCACGGCGGGCATGGGGCACCGAGCGGCGATCCTCCAGAACGACCGTCCCCACATGGTGCGAGAAGAGCTGGAAGCCGGCGGGAAACTCCTTACGGTCCTCGTCGTCCTTCGCCTTCGTCCGATGCATGTCGCGCCCGAGCCGTTCCGCAGCGCCGCCGAGCAACGGAAGCCGCACCACCGTGGTCGCCCAGTCGAGCAACTGGTCGAGCACGGCGTCGGCCAGACGCTCCTCGGCGGCGTCGAGCGGGCGGGCCATCCGAAGAACGGGTGCCTCGAACTGCTCGTCGGGCCCGGCCCCACGGGCCTTCCGGATCTCTTCGTAGGACCAGGCCCGGTCGAACCCGAAGGAGCCTGAACTGCTGAAGAACTGGGGCGTGTCGGTTACAGCCAAGATCGATTTCACACCCACGCCGAATCGGCCGATCTGGCCGCCACGCTTTTTTGACACGCTCATGCGGAGAATGGTCTCGGCGCCCTCGGGTGTGACTTCGGTTCCCTCGTTCGCGCAGTAGAGATGGGAATCCGTGAGGACTACATGGATTTTCCCGCCGGGCTCGGCGGCGACCTCGTCCGCGGCGTTCTGGACCAGCTCGAACAACTGGCGGTCCCCGTAACCCCCTTGGGTGATCCGACGCTCGCCGTTGGCATGCTCCAGAATGAGGCCGGGATCGACACGGTAGGTCTCCAGTACGCGAGCCGACTGCGCAAGAATCTTCTGGATGACGGGGGAAGCGGCCGAAGTGCCCGTCGCAGAGGCTTGGTTCACAGTGAATTCCGTTTCTGGGGCCGATCGCCGGACGCGAGGAGAGCAAGGGGCCGACCGCTGTGGGGCCGGCCCCCCGGGTGAGACGATAGACGTCAGGTCTGACGGTGTATCGGGTTGCTCACAGCTCGATGATGATGAGGATGATCCTGCGGCGGGACGGGGACCGCCGGATGCGGGGACGAGGAGCATTCCTGTTGCGCGGTCCGGTCGTTGACTTCCGTGTTGACGTGGGACGACGCCGACGGATGCCGCGCTTGCGGCGCGAGGCGGCGGTCACCGGAACCTCGCTCCGCTCCGTGGTCTTCTTCTGCTCGGCTGCAGCACACCGAGCAGCCTCACGCCTGCGCCGAGCGCTCTTGATGTAGGGAAGTGTCTTCCCGATCGCGTCCAGGAACTCGGAGCGGAGTTCCGGCTCTTCGATGGAGTCGTAAAGGTCGATGTGCGAGAAGTCTTCCGGCATGGGAGGCCCCGTTCTCTATGTTTTCGGGCAGGGTGAAGCGATGGCACGTCTATGGAGCGGCCGAGTGCACCCGTAGGGAAGGAGCTCCCATGAGGTACGGGCCTGGAGGAGAGATGGAACCGAGCGCAACTGGGCTCCACCTCTTATGAGGGCGGTTCTCCCGAGTCGAATTGAAGACTTTTCGAGCAGGTCGGTTCCGCTCGTCACGTTGTGGGCGGCGAGAGGAGTCTTCTGTTGTTGGGCACAGCAAGTAGAGGGCAGCGATTCGAGGGTTTCTCGGCTGCCGGTATTCGGCTGTGCCACGACGTTAGATTGCGATTCCCCATCCGTCAACTCCCCACCCGTTGACGCTCGTTCGAGTGAACGGGTCGATCTCTCGCCCTCTGAGCGGGATTCCACATTCGGGCAAGACGGTCATCATGGACGTAATTCGCGTATGGGTTGTTATCCCTGGGCGAAAAATCTGAACCGAGGGAACCGTCTCGACTGAAGGTGTGCGTGTCAATCAATATTGTCGGAGCTGGAGTGTGTCAAATAACAGTGTAGAGTGAACCTCACAGCATGTGCAGAACCTGAGCTGAGGAGTGGTGTGACGTGGACGGAGAGGACTTCGGTCCCTGGCTCGCGCGGCAGCTACGGCGGCAGGGCATCAGTCAGGCGGAGCTCGGGCAGCGCGTCGGCCTGACTCGCGCGGCCGTCTCCGCGTGGATCACCGGCAGGGCGGTGCCGCGCGAGGACATGATGCGCCGCATCGCGGAGGCCATCGGTACCGACACCGGAACCGTCCACACCCGCACCACGGACACCGTGACCGGGCGCCCCGTCTCCTGGTACCACCGACCGGCATACACCGACGGCGGACGAGACTTCGGCAACGCCGCCGCGTTCGCCTTCGAGGCAGATGTCGAGGTGCTGGCACGCGAAGCGACCCAGAACAGCCTGGACGAGCGTCTTGACCGTACGCGACCGGTTCGCGTTCGCTACACGTTGCACGAGCTGAGCGGCGAACCCCTCGCGCGCTTCAGGGAGTCGATCGGCTGGGCCTACCTCCGACCGCACTACGAAGCCGCCGCCGCCCAGGAGCAGAAGGTGGGGAGGGTCATCGCCGAAGGTCTGCGGGACATGAACGAGCGGGACCGGCTGGTGCTGTTGCGGGTCGACGACTACAACGCGTCGGGCCTCACCGGCGATGACTACGACGACGGCCGCTTCGCCGCCGTCGTCCGACGTCAACTCGACAGCAACAAGTCGGACGACGGGGCCGGCGGCTCGTACGGACTCGGCAAGGCCACACTCTGGGCCACCAGCAGGTTGGGCCTGGTGCTCATCAATTCCACCTTGTCCGTTGCGCACGAAGGCCGTACCGAACGTCGGCTGATCGGACGTCTCGACCTGCCGTGGCGCGTGGTGGACGGTAAGGCCTGCGCTGGCCCCGCCTGGTTCGGTGAGCCCGACACGGTGCCGGGCAGCGAGAACGTGGCGCGATCCTGGTGGGCCGACGAGGAAACGGTCGAGCGTCTGTACCTCACCCGTGAGAACGACGAGCCGGGCACCTCCTTCCTCGTCGTCGGGGCCCACGACGTCGCGAGCGGGATCAACGAGTCGACGACGGGTGACGAGGGCGACGAGGAGGAGTCGGTCCAGGCGATGCACAAGAAGCTCCTGATCGCACTCGCGAACAACTTCTGGGCCGCGATGACCTCCGGCGAGACCACCTCGCCGCTGCTGGAGGCCTCGGTACGCACGTTGCGCAACGGCGTCGTCGTCATGAAGGAGCAGCGCGTCGATCCCCAACTCGTGCAGCCTTCACGAACCCGGGCGCTCAAGGCGTATTTCGACGGTCGGACCGTCGACGAACTCACCGAGACCGGTCAGGTCGCCATGGCCAAGGTGCCTCTCAAGGTCCCTGCCGTGAGGGGCCGTGGCAAGGCCGCCGAGCATGAGGCGGTGCTTCTGGTGACAGCCGCCGAGGACGCGGACGAGGGCAAGCCCAACCACATGGTCACCATGCGGGGCAGCCGGATGAAGGTGCGATCCGCACGCGTCCCCGATCTTCCTCTGGGCACCAACTCGTTCCAGGCGGTGCTGTTGGCCGGGCACGCGGCCGGCGGGGACGCCGTCGAGGCCGATCGGGCCGAGGCGTTCCTCCGGGCGTCCGAACCTCCCGAGCACAACAAGTGGGCACAGACCGAGGAGCTGCGTGCCACTTACTCACCCACCGCACACCGGCGGATCTCCGAGTTCACCAGGGCCGCGAACAACGCGGTGCGAGAACTCGTCGGACAACGCAAGGAGCGGAGCGAGGGTGGCCCGAAGGCACTGCGAGACCTGTTGGGGCTGGACGGGGCCCCGCCGGCCGCCGCCCGGGGCGGCGGCTTCCCCACGATTCTCGACGTGGACGCGTTCGTGGACGAAGCAGGTGCCTGGCAGATCGACGCCGAGGTCAAGCTGCCTCTGCGTCAGGATCCTTGGGTCATGAACCCCGTTGCCCGATTCGACGTCAGATCCGGTGGTCGGCCGACGGTCGGCTGGTCACGGGTCGTCGCCGGTGCCAACTGCGAGTTCGTGGACGGCGCGCTGCGCTTCAAGGCCGGCGCGCGCAGCGCGACCTTCACCGCAACCACCGACGCGTCCACCCATCCGGTCCGTGCGGCGCTGGCCGGGCTGATCGTCGACCTCCAGAAGACGAAAGGTGCCCCGGCGTGAAGGTCTTTCCCTACCGGACGCTGGCCGGTGAGGTCGTCCTGCGAGTGACGGCCGTGAAGCAGGACCAGAAGGACCTCCACACGTCGGTGTTCTCCGGGGACGAGCGCGTGGTCGCACTTCACCAGGTGGAAAGGGACGACTGGAAGTACGCGAGGATCAGCGTTGTCGCCACCCTCCCGGTGAAGGAGCTCGGAGAGGGGCCCTGGCAGGACGTGTCCGTGGTTCTCGTCCTGACGGAGAAGGCGACCAACGCACGTACCACGGCGGTTCTTCATCCTCGTGGCGGCGCCGACGGGGAGTGGACGGGGCGGATCAGGCTGTGGCGGGCCGCGCATCGGAGCCAGGCCGAGCTGGCCGTGTCGGTCGTGGCTACGGTCGACGGCGTACCGGGGCGGATCATCGGTGGGTCCGAGGAGAACTGGGTCGTCGACCTCATGGCCCGAACGCCCGTACGGCGCAGGGAACTCCAGATCAACGAGGTCGACTTCGCCACCGGCGCCGAGGAGTGGCTCCGCCCCTTCAAGGACGCCCCGTGGATCGTGGAGACGTCGGGCGACCTCCCGACCGTGCACCTCAACACCGGATTCGAAGGCGTTTCCGAGCTGCTCAACTCCGGCGGAAGCCCTGCGGAGCGGGCCGTCAGGGACATGCTCGCCACCCAGATCGCCACCGACACCTGGACAGCGGTGTTCCACTCCGCCGTCAGCGACCTGGAGTTGGACGACGAGGGCAATCCCGAATGGCCGGGCGGCTGGCGTGATGCCGTACTCCGCGTGATGCTTTCCGACGTGCTCCCCGGAATGTCCGGAATCGACGCCTTGAGTGAGATCCACGCCAGGCGCCTGGAGTCCTCCGGTTGGAACGAGCTGCAACCGCGCATCAGTTACGCGGCGGGTCGCCGCGCCAAGGTGGCCAGGAACCTCAGCACCGCAATCCGTGTACTCGACGCGTCCCAGAAGGCGAGCAAGGCATGACCGACAAGCCCGAACCGCTCCCGGACCGGTTGGCTCTGCTCTCCGACATCAATGCGGTCAAGCACATCGGCATGGGTGTCCGGTCCGGCCGCGAGAATCCGCCGTACATCGAACTGGGCCGCCAGGTGACGTCGTTGCCCGACGACGACGTTCGCCTACGTGTCGAGCCGGTGCGGGACCTGATCGACGACGTGATGCACCTCTACCCGGCCGACGAGCGCACCAGGGCCGACGCCTGGCTCGCGCCTCGGCTGCACGCGACTCTCCGACTGACCCGTAGGGAGGCCGCCGACGAGGGGATGTGGAATCACCTCGCCCTTGCCGTCGCCCCGGACTACCTGGTGTGGCGTCACCTGCCGCACAAGGGCAAGGACGGGCTCCCACCGATGGTGTCGGCGAGCCGCTTCCGCGGGGCCCACTACACCCAGGCGTTCTCCCGCCTCTGGTGGGCGGCGGAGCTGTTCAGGAACGGTGCCGACTACGCCCCGGCGGTGGTGGCCTGCGGCAACCAGGACGTACTCAACACGCTCCTGCGCCTCGACATCATCGATCATCGCCCCACCGCTCAGGCGATGATCCGACTGGTGGAGAACGGCGTCGCCCGCACAGGCCGTGAGGTGAACGCGCTCGCCACCGTGGCGAACGCGGCGGCCGGCACGCTGCTCTACGACGTTCTGGCGGAGGACGACGACTGGTACGGCGACGCTCTGGAGGCATGGGTCGCCGGAGCCGACTCCGCGCAGGTGGTGTCTCGACGGCACCTGCCGGACGGACCGGCCGACGACCCGGTCCCGGAACTGGCTGTGGATACGCTCGCCGAACGTTTCCGTGAACTGTTCCAGGACGCTCCGGTACGGGGGAGGACCGCACCGGCCGAAGGGTGACCCTGCGGACCGACCGGCAGTCTGTGGCTCAACGAGCGACGACGAAGTCCAGCATGCCGGGCTCGGCCTCGGAGGGGGACGGCTTCGAAAGGCCCAGTGCGGCCTCAAGGACGCGCTTGGCAAGAAGTGGTGGGATGGCGTTGCCGATCTGCTGCGCGATGTCTTTGCCGCTCCACGGATAGTCGCGTGGAAACGTCTGAAGGAGTCCTGCCTCGGAGTGGGTGAATCGGGGCAACTCCCGCGATTCGTCGAGCGTCATCACACGGTTCCGGGAGATTTTCCCGGTCACTGTTGCCGAGGGCTCGTCCCAGCTCCGTCGGCCGCGTTCCTTTGGGTCACCACCCGTGCCGTAGTTGGAGACGACGACGAACGGTTCTGTCCGATCCAGTGTCTGACGCATGTCCACCCACGGATCCGGACGACCTGGGTGACGCGGGGCCGGCCTTGTTCCCTTGCGGTAGGGCTGATGGGTCGGATCAGGCAGCTTGGCGACGCCGTTCCGGCGTGCGATCAGAATGGCGCGACGACGGGTCTGAGGAACGCCGTACTCCTCCGCACGTAGCACGTCGAGAGTTACCGAATAGCCACGTTCTCTGAGCACCTCGGCGTAGGCATCCCAAACCGGCAGTACGGACGGCACCTGTTCCAGCACGATCACGTCATACGGTTTGTTGGCCTTCTTGGCCTCAAGCGCCCATCGGAGCGGTTGCAGCACCAAGCCCGTGCGTTCGTCGTCCAATTCGGCCAGATCAGCGGTGACGTCGTCGTCGCCGGCCATTCGCCGGACGAACTTCAGGACTGTGTCCAGCGCCCTACGTCCGGCACCGGTGCCCGCCACGGTGAAGGTCTGACAGGGTGGACCACCTGCGAGAACCGTGGCGTTCGGAAAATGCGCAGGGCCGTATTCCCGCACATCACCTTGAGGCCCGGCGAGGCCTGCGGCCTGGCGTGTGGCGTACGCGTTGTCATCCCATTCAATGCCGTTGACCGTCAGCCCCAGGTCCCTCGCGGCCACGTCCAGTCCGCCCGGACCTGCGAACAGATCCACGATTTCGACGGCACGCACATGATCTCCAGGCTGTCGAAGTAGCTGTTGGGCAGACGTCACGTGGTCGGTCGGCGTGCCCGATCCACGAAGATCGCCGTCGGACAGGATACCCGCGCCCGGCCGGTGCCACCGCCAGGGAGTGGGCCACGTGCAGACTCGATCACCTCTCGGGACCCGCGCGTCAGATCAAGGCCTCGGCGATGGACATCCCCAGAGCGTGCCCCACGGGTGGCGGCGAGGCGTGGCCGATCTGCCGGTAGCGGGCGGTCTTGCCGCCGGCGAACTGCCAACCTGCCGGGAAGGATTGCAGGACGGCGGTCTGTGCCACGGTGAGTTTCTTGAGCGGGGAGCCGGACGTGTCCGACTCCTGGACTCCGTCGGGGCCGGGTACCTCTTCGCTGAAAGCGCCGCCGTTGATTCCCATCCGGGCCCAAGCACGTTTGGTTCCGGTCGGGCCCACATCAGCGCCTCCACGCTTCTCGGAGCCCCCCACGACGGTCGGGGCCACGACGTCGGCCGACGCGGCCCAGTCGTCGGCGTCGGTCCAACCACGGGCGGACATCGAGGCGTGCAGGGCCTGGCCCACGCTTACATGGCGACTCACAGTGGCCTCGGGCGGTCGGTAGTCGCGCGAGCCGTCCCTCTTCATCGCGACCAACACACCTTGCTTGCGATCCTGCGGGACTCCGAAGTCGGCGGCGTTGAGTACGAACCAGTTGAAGGTGTATCCGAGATGGACGAGCTCCTTGTGGGCGAAGTCGCGGAACTCGGCGAACTCGGGCGCGCCGGCCAGCCCGGGAACGTTCTCGATCAGGAGCGCCCTCGGTTGTACTGCGTGTACGAGGTAGATGGTGGCCTCCAGGAGACGTACCTCCTCGTCGCCGTCGGTCGTCCGTCCGCGCGTTGCGGTCGACTTCACTCTGGGCAGACCGGCCGAGAGGAGGTCGACGTCGTAGCACTGCTGGTGATTCACCGGGTCGAAGTCCAGGAGGTCCGTTTCCAGGACTTGCCAGGAAGGTCTGTTCAGTCGTAGTGACTCGCACGCGACGGACTTCTTGTCGATCAGCAACACCGGCTCGAATCCGGCCTGTTCGAGCCCGAGTGCCAAGCCACCCGCTCCGGCGCACACATCCAGGGAACGCAGCTTCTTCACGGGTTTCCGTCCTCGGGTCGTCGGGCTTGTCGGGACTTGATGCGGGCCACGTTTGCCGCCACCTCTGCCGAGATCTGTTCCGGTGTCTCGTGCTCCCAGAACCGCAGAACCGTCCAGCCCGCCGCTTCCAGATGGGCCGAAGTCTCCTTGTCCCGGGCGATGTTCTTGTCCAGCTTCTCGCGCCACCATTCGGCGTTCGCCTTGGGTTGTGTCGCGTGGAGGGGACAACCGTGCCAGAAGCAACCGTCGAGGAAGACGGCGACCTTGGCCTTGGTGAACATGATGTCGACGGTCCGGCGAGGCATGTCGGGAACGCGCGCGTTGACCCGGTATCGGTGGCCGGAGGCGTGCAGCAGCTTGCGGACCGCCACCTCGGGTGCGGTGTCCCGGCGAGCCTGACGGCTCATCCGGGCCGAGACGCCGGCTGATGAGGGCTTCGCTGTGTTCATGACCGCGGACCTGATCCGTTCCCGCCCCCTAACCCGCCCCGTGGCAGTCCCTGTACGGCTTGCCCGAGCCGCACCAGCAGGAAGCGTTGCGGGCCGGGGGCCAGGCGGTGGCGCGGCCGCGGGCGGCCAGGGTGGTGGCGTATTGGGGGAGCAGGTTGGGGTCCGCGGGGGAGGCGGCTTCGGAGGCGGCGAAGGCCTCGTAGGAGGGGACCGTGCCCGTCACGATGCCCAGGTTCGGGGTGCCCGTGGTGGCCAGTTCGCGCAGGGAGGACTCCAGTTGGGCGAGGTGGGTCTCGCGGGAGGGGTACTCGGTGCGCAGGTTCGGGTACGCCGCGAGGAGTTCGTCCAGTTCCGCCGCCGGCCAGTGCAGGACCGCGACCGGGAACGGGCGGGAGAGGGCCGAGCGGTACGAGCCCAGTTCGGCGCGCAGGCGGGCGATCTCGGCCTGGAGTTCGGCCGGGTTGTCGGAGCCGAGGGCCCAGAGGCGTTTGGGGTCGTGGAGTTCGTCGAGGGGGACCGACGTCTTGTTCACCTGGTCGCCGAGGGCGTCCCAGTCGTCGTGCTCCAGGCCCAGCAGGCGGCGCAGGCGGTGGCGGCCGAGGAGGAGAGAGCCGGCGGAGTACGGGACTTCCTCGCCCGGGGTCAGGAGCAGGTTGAGGGCCGTTGTGTAGGAGTCGTGGGCCGCTTCGAGTTCGTCGTGGGCCTCCAGCGTCTGAGCCACGATCTCCCACGGCGCGGGCTCCAGCGGTTCGGCGATGCGCAGGCCGTCGATGATCGCGCGGGCCTCGGCCTCGTGGCCGTACTCCCACAGGTTCGCGGCCTTCAGCGCCTTCACCAGGTGGGGGTGGTCCGGGGCGCCGGTGAGGAGGTCGTCGTAGAGGCCGGTGGCGCGGTCGCGGGCGCCGGCCAGTTCCAGGTGGGCGGCGGCCTGGAGCAGCAGGGGCTCGCGGTCCTCGGGGTACTGGGCCGCTGTGCGCAGCAGGCGCTCGGCTTCAGTGGTGTGGTCGGCAGGGATGTCGGGGCGCATGGTCCACACCGTACTGCCGTACGCCGTTCGGGGCGGAGGGCCTTCGGAGACCGGGCGGGGAGGGGGAGGAGGGAGCGGGGGCCCTTCGTTCAGGGGCGCGTCCTCGGGGCGTCCCGTAGCGCCAGCACCAGCGCCGCCCCCAGCACCGTCACCCCCGCCGACACCAGGATCGCCAGGTCCGTGCCGTACTGCGGGGTGTCCGCCGATGTCACCACCGCGATCATCAGCGCGACTCCGGCCGACGAGCCGGTGTACCGGGCCGTGTTGTTCGCGCCCGAGCCCATCGCCGCGCGTTCCTGCGGGACGGATTCGACCGACAGGCGGGGCAGCGCGGTGTTCAGCAGGCCGCTGCCCACGCCCGCGACGAGCAGTCCCGGCACCAGCCGCCCCCACGAGTTCGCGCCCACCGCGCCCAGCATCGACAGGATTCCCGCCGCGTGCAGGGCGAAGCCCAGGACGAGTTGGTGGCGGGTGGTCACGCGGCCCGCGAGGCGCCGGGCCTGGAAGGCGACCAGGAACGCGGTGCCCGACCAGAGCAGGAACAGCGACGCGGCGCCCATCGGGGAGATGCCGAGCGTGCGCTGGAGCAGCGTGGGCAGGTAGCTGAACAGCCCGATCACCGCCACCCCCGTGAACAGCGCGCCCGACGTGGCCGCCTGGAAGGGCCGTCGGCCCACCAGCGCCGGATCGATCAGCGGTGCGCCGACGCGCCGCTCCACGGCGGCGAAGACCCCGGCCAGTACGGCGGCGGCCACCAGCAGCAGGACGACGGGCGTACGCAGCCACCCGTCGCGGCCCAGCGTCAGCGCGCTCAGCAGCGCGGTCATGGCCGCGCCGAGCACGACCGCGCCCGCCAGGTCGGGGCGACCGCGGCGCGGGGCGCGGGATTCGTCGAGCGTGCGGAAGGCGAGGACGGCGATGACGAGGGAGGCCGTGGCGAGTACGGCGTACGGCTGCTGCCAGCCGTACGTACCCAGCGCCCCGGCGAGCAGCGGCCCGGTGGCGATTCCCGCGCTGACGAACGCTCCCCAGACGCCGGTGGCCCTGATCCGCCCCGGCCCGGCCGGGAACGCGTGCACGAGCAGGCCCAGGCTGCTGGCGATGATCGCCGCGCTGGAGGCGCCCTGCGCGATCCGCGCGAGGGTGAAGGTGAGGGTGGAGCCGGCCAGCGCGCCCAGTGCGTTGGTGAGCGCGAGGCCGAGGGTGCCCGCGAGGAAGAGTCTGCGCCGGCCGTAGTCGTCGGCGAGGCTGCCCGCGACCAGCAGGAGGGCCGCGAGGCCGAGCGGGGCGCCGTTCAGGAGCCATGCCTGGGCGGATATCGCGGTGCCGAAGTCGGCGGTCAGGTCGGGGAGCGCGGGGATCGGGGCGGTGTAGTTCATGAGCGCGACGGTCGTGGCCGCGCTGGTGACGGCGAGCGTGGCCGCGGCGCCGCCGGGGCCGTGGGAAGCGCGGCCAGGGGAGTCGGCGGGGCTCGCGGCCACGGGTGTTGAGGACATGGCGAGGTGCCACCCTTCAAGGTTCGGTGAATGAACTCACGAGGCGGTCCGACCGTAGCATGGTGAGTTCGTTCATTGAACCTGGATTTTGTTAAGGTGAGGCCATGGCTCTCGGCAAGCACTACTCCACCCAGCAGTGCTCGATCGCCAGCGCGCTGGAGGTCGTCGGCGAGCGCTGGACGCTGCTCGTCGTACGCGACGCCTTCTACGGAGTGCGCCGCTACAACGACTTCCTCAGCCATCTCGGCATGCCCCGCGCCGTCCTCGCCACCCGCCTCAAGAGCCTCGAGCAGGCCGGCGTCCTTCAGAAGCGGCGCTATCAGCAGTCGCCGCCGCGCGACGAGTACGTCCTGACCGAGCGCGGCATCGCGCTGTGGCCCGTCCTGCGCTCCCTCGGCCTCTGGGGCCGTGAGCACATCGAAGGCGGGCCCCCGCTGCGCGTGTTCACACACACCGTCTGCGGGACCGAGCTGGGCTCGTACGGCGAGTGCCCGGCCTGCGGCATGGCCGTACCGCCGCGCGACGTGGCGATGCGGCCGGGGCCCGGCCTCGATCCGGAACCGCAGGATCCGGTGGGGCGGGCGCTGCTCGCTCCCCGACGGCTGCTTCAGCCTCTCGAAACGGATCGTGTATAACGGCTGGAGGGCCTGGAAGGCTCTGGACAGAGCGAGTAGGCCGAGTAAGCCGAGTCGTACGACACCGGGAGAGGGCAGGGCATGATCCGACGCGCCGCACGACGCGCCACGCGGCTGCCCCGTTCCGCCGCCCCGGTCCTCTTCCTGATCTTCGGCCTCGCCCAGATCCTGCTCGTCGACGCCGGCAGCCTCTCCGCCGCCGTCGCCCTCGCCGCCACCGCCGCGGCCTCCACCGCGTTCGCCACCTCCGCCGTCATCTCGGCCCGGTGCGCCCCCGCCGTACCGCCCACCCGGGTCCGTACGGCGATCCGCGACCGCGAGCAGCGAACAGCCTTCCTGCCGCAGCGAGATCCCGACGCACGGGGCCGCACCAGGCCCCGAGCCCCCGGTCGTCCCGTCCTGACGACCGCGTAGGGCCACCTCCTCAGCGATCCGGCCCCACGTGGGTCGTCATGCCGAGCCGCGCCGTGCCGCACCAGCGGTGCCGCGCCTTCCGTCCGGCACGACGAGACCCCCCGGAGGGCTCACCCATGTCCGTCTTCCTGTCCGGCTTCGCCTCCCTGGTCGGCTACTTCGCCGACCTGCTCCAGCCGCTCTTCCAGGGCGGTGCGACCGCCGTGGCGATCATCCTGTTCACCGCCTGTGTACGGCTCGCCGTACACCCGCTCTCCCGGGCGGCGGCCCGCGGCCAGAAGGCCCGTACCAAGCTCGCGCCGCAGCTCGCCGCGCTGCGCAAGAAGCACTCCAAGAACCCCGAACGCCTCCAGAAGGCGATCATGGAGCTGCACAAGAAGGAGAAGGTCTCACCGCTCGCGGGCTGCCTGCCCAGCCTGCTCCAGATCCCCGCGTTCTTCCTGATGTACCACCTGTTCTCGAGCCAGGAGATCGGCGGCAAGCCGAACGAACTGCTCGGCCACTCCCTCGGCGCCGCGCCGCTCGGCCACCGCTGGAAGGACGCGCTCGCGGACGGCGGGATCTTCGGGGGAGCGGGCCTGGTGTACGTCGTGCTCTTCGCGATCGTCGTGGCCGTCGCCACCTTCAACTACCGGCGTACGAAGCGGATGATGGCCGCCATGCCGACATCCACGGCCGGGGCGGACGGGCAGCGGATGCCCGGGATGGGGGCCATGACCAAGGTGATGCCGCTGCTGTCCTTCGCGACGCTCATGACGGTGGGGGTGGTGCCGCTGGCCGCCGCGCTGTACGTCGTGACAAGCACCACATGGACCGCCGTCGAACGGTACTTCCTGTACCGGGACGTCCCGGCGACGGGGGCGCTGGCCTCCGCGGTGTAACGGCCGCCGAAGCGCGGCAGGGACCGCCGACGCGCGGCAGGGAAGGCGCCGCGGCCCGGTCCAGGGTGTGAACGGGGTCTTGCGGAGTGATCCGATGTCTTGGAGGATCGGCCGGTCCGCCGATGGCCGCGACCCGTCGGCGGTGCCCCGCTCGACCACAGGGAGAACAGACCATGAAGCTGCTGCGTGTCGGTACGGCGGGTGCGGAGCGCCCCGCGCTGCTCGACCAGGACGGAACCCTCAGGGATCTGTCCGCCCTGGTCACGGACATCGACGGCGCGCTGCTCGCCGACGAGGCCGCGCTGGAGCGGGTACGGTCCGCCGCCGCGTCGGGCGAGCTGCCCGTCATCGACTCCGCCGGACTGCGCACCGGACCGCCGGTCGGCCGGATCGGCAAGATCGTGTGCATCGGGCTGAACTACTACGACCACGCGCGCGAGACGGGCGCGGACATCCCGACCGAGCCGATCATCTTCTTCAAGGCCCCGGACACGGTGGTCGGCCCGGACGACACCGTCCTCGTACCGCGCAAGAGCGTGAAGACGGACTGGGAGGTGGAGCTGGCCGTCGTCATCGGCCGCACCGCCCGCTATCTGGACTCCGCGGCGGAGGCCCTGACGCATGTCGCGGGCTACGCCGTCTCCCACGACGTCTCCGAGCGCGAGTTCCAGAACGAGCGCGGCGGCCAGTGGGACAAGGGCAAGAACTGCGAGACGTTCAACCCGCTCGGCCCGTGGCTCGTGACCGCCGACGAGGTGCCCGACCCGCAGGCGCTGTCGCTCGAGCTGTCCGTCAACGGGGAACGGAAGCAGAACGGGACGACGGCCGAGCAGATCTTCCCGGTGGCCGAAGTGGTGCGCTACGTCAGCCAGTTCATGACGCTCTACCCGGGCGACGTCATCAACACCGGAACGCCGGCGGGCGTCGCGCTCGGGCAGCCGGAGCCGAAGCCGTATCTGCGGGCCGGCGACGTGGTCGAGCTGGGGATCGAGGGGCTGGGGCGGCAGCGGCAGCAACTCAAGGACGCGTAACCGCCCTGTCCGTGAAAGGGTTTGGCGGGGACGGGCCGACGAGAGGGAGCACTGCGATGGTCACGGTCACCGTCACGGAACGACACACCGTCGACTTCTGGTTCGACCCCGCCTGCCCGCTCAGCCGGATCACCGCGTCGTGGCTCGTCGCCGTCGCCGAACAGCGCCCGATCGACATCCACTGGCGTGTGATGAGCCTCTCGGTGCTGAACGAGGGCAAGGACGTCGACCCCGAGGGCGACGAGGAGGGCTACCTCTGGATCCCCGCCCGCGTCTGCGTCGCGATCCGGGCGGCGCACGGGTACGCGGCGCTCGGGAGGTTCTACGACGCCCTGTGGACCGCCGATGACGGCGGGTGCCGTGAGTGGATGGGCGACATCGCCGAGGCCCTGAGCGCCGCGGAGCTGCCCGCGGCACTGGCCGAGGAGGGCCTGTCCACCGACCACGACGCGGCGCTGCGCGCCTCGCACGCCGAAGCGATGAGCCTCGTCGTCGGGGAGGTGGGTACGCCGATCCTCGCCGTCACCCACCCCTCCGGCGCCCGGCACGCGTTCTTCGGCCCTGTCGTCACCGAGACGCCGGGGCCCGACGACGCGTTGCGGCTGTGGGAGGGGACACTCCTCGTCGCGAGCGTGCCGGGCTTCCGCGAGATCAAGACCTGACGGTACGTCAGTCCCGAGGGCCGGAAGACATCCGCTCCAGCGTCCGCTCCAGAGCCCGCACCACCAGCGCGTGGTCCGCCTCCTGCGGAAGGCCCGAGACCGTCACGGTACCGACAACTCCCGCCCCCTCCACCGTGATCGGGAACGAGCCGCCATGGGCCGCGTACCGGTCCGGGTCCAGACGCGAGGAGTCCTCGAACGTGCCGCCCTTGGCGCGAAAGCGCGTACCGACCAGGAACGAACTCGCGCCGTAGCGCTCAACCACCCGCCGTTTGCGGTCGATCCAGGCGTCGTTGTCCGCCGACGACCCTGGCAGCGCGCAGTGGAACAACTGCTGAGAGCCCCGGCGGATGTCGATCGCGACCGGTGCCTCGCGCTCGCGCGACAGCTCCACCAGCAGGCTGCCGAGCGCCCAGGCGTCGTCGTACGTGAAGTGCGGCAGGACCAACCGGGCCTCCTGCGCCTCCAGTTCGGCCACCGTCGGCGGGGGCGTGCCCTGGGCCGCCGTCATGACGAGGCCCCGATCGCGACCGCGACGCCCTCGCGGGCGGAGCGGCGCGCCGCTTCCAGGACGTCCAGCGCCGAAGCCGCCTCGTGCGCGGTCACCGGCGGCGCCGTACCGTCGCGCAGCGCTCGCGCGACACCCGCGTAGAACGCCGGATAGTCGCCGGGCGTGCTCTCCACCGGGTGGCCGCCACCCGTCGCCGGGGACTCGCCGGCCCCGATACGGCCCCACAGCGACTCGGGCTCCACACCCCAATTACCGTCCCACTCAGGGGTGTTGGGCCGCTTACCGCCGCGCAGGTCGGCCTCCTGGGGATCCAGGCCGTACTTCACATAGCCCGCCTTCGAGCCCAGCACCCTGAAGCGCGGGCCGAGTTGGGCCGTGGTGGCGCTGACGTACAGGTGCGAGCGCACACCACCGGTGTGCGTGAGCGCGATGAACGTGTCGTCGTCGGCCGCGGCACCGGGCCTGCGTACGTCGGACTCCGCGTACACCAGCGCCGCCGGACCGAACAGGACCAGCGCCTGGTCCACGACATGGCTGCCCAGGTCGTACAGCAGCCCTCCGATCTCTTCCGGCGCTCCCGACTCGCGCCAGCCGCCCTTCGTCTGTGGCCGCCACCGCTCGAAACGCGATTCGAAGCGCTGTACGTCGCCCAGCTCGCCGCCCGCGACGAGGCGGGCCAGGGTGAGGAAGTCGTTGTCCCAGCGGCGGTTCTGGAAGACGGAGAGCAGCAGGCCGCGCTCCTCGGCGAGAGCGGCGAGGCCGCGCGCCTCGGCGGCGGTGCCGGCGATCGGCTTGTCCACGACGACCGGCAGGCCCGCCTTGAGCGCGGCCGTCGCGATCGGGACATGCGTCCTGTTCGGCGACGCGATCACGACCAGGTCCAACTCGTCGTCCCGCGACCAGAGTTCGTCCGGCGACGCGGCGAAGCGGACGTCGGGGAACTCGACGCGCGCCTGTGCCTGGCGCTCCGGGTTCGAGGTGACGACCGTGTCGAGGACCAGGTCCTCGGTCGCGGAGATCAGCGGGGCGTGGAAGACGGAGCCCGCGAGGCCGTAGCCCACGAGTGCGACGCGCAGAGGGGTACCGGTGCCAGTCATGGCTTCCACTTAAGCAACGGTGTTGCCATAGTGCAAGCGTGCGGGACAATGACAGCGTGGGTGACAGCGGCGACAGAGACAGAGGTGCGCGCGTGGAGGTGGACGGGGAGGTGGACGGGGAGGTGGACGGGGACGGGGACGGGGGCGCGTCGGCGGGCATCCGTTCCGGCGCGCACCCGAGCCCGCACGCCGGTGCGAATCTGCCCTCCCTGCGCAGCCACAACTCCGCGCTGGTCCTCGACCTGCTCCGTACGGCGGGGAAAGGCGGCATCAGCCGCCTCGAACTCGCCGAATCCACCGGCCTCACCCCCCAGGCGGTCAGCAAGATCACGGCCAGGCTCCGCACCGAGGGCCTGGCGGCCGGCGCCGGCCAACGGGCGTCCACCGGCGGCAAACCCCGGACGGTGCTGCGCCTGGTCCCCTCCGCCGCCCACGCCGTGGGCCTGCATCTGGACCGCGACGAACTGACAGCCGTCGTGGTCGACCTGGCGGGCACACCGGTCGCGGTCCGTACGGCGCCTTTCGACCTGGGCGCGGCGGCGGCCGAGGTGGTCGAGACCGCGGCCGGGCAGGTGGAGGCGGTACGGGCGGCGGCGCGGCTCCGCGCGGCGGGCCCCGGCGCGACAGGCTCCGGCATGGCGATCCCCGGTGCGGAGCCCCCCGGCACGGCGACCCCCGGCACGGCGGGCCCCGGCCGGCTGCTGGGCGTCGGTGTCGCCCTGCCCGGCCCGCTCGACCACACCGCCGGAGTGCTCGGGCGCGTCACCGGCTTCCCCCGGTGGGACGGCTTCCCGCTGCGCGACGCGCTCGCCGCCCGCCTCGGCCTGCCCGTCGTCCTGGACAAGGACACCAACGCCGCCGCCCTCGGCCTGGCGCTGCGCGGACCCGGCGACTCGTTCGCGTATCTCCACCTCGGTACGGGGCTGGGCGCCGGCCTCGTACTCGGCGGTGCCCTCTACCGGGGCGACCGCACCGGCGCGGGCGAGTTCGGGCACCAGGTCATCCAGCTCGACGGGCCGCCGTGCGACTGCGGGAACCGCGGCTGCATCGAGGCGCTGTGCATGGCGGCCGTCGCGCGCGGCGACCTGGCTGAGGCCGCGCGGGTGCTGGGCGCCGGGGCGGCGAATCTCGTCGGGCTGCTGGACATCGACCGGGTGCTGCTCGGTGGCCGCACGGTCGCCGCCGCGGCGGAACGCTTCGTCACGGGAGTCGGAGCCGTACTGACGGAGCGCGCGCGTGGTCCCGTCGTACCGGTGACCATGGCCGACGGCGGTGCGCATCCCGTCGCCGAGGGCGCGGCGCAACTCGTACTGGCGCCCGTGTTCGGCCACGCGCGGGTCTTCGGGCGAGGGCGGGGGCCAGGAGGGCCGGAGGCGGCTGCCCGCTAGTCCGGTGCGGGCTTGCGGACCCGTGCTCTACTGCCAGGTCGCGGTGTCGGGGTCGATGCCGTGGGCGTGCGCACTGGCGTCGATGATGCGACGGAACCACGAGGCAAGGCCGGTGCGGATGCTGTTGTAGTGGGTGGCGAATCCCGGATCGGCCTCGTACTTGCGACCGAGACAGACCTGCATGTGCCGGGTGAGGGGAAAGTACGAAGCGAAGACTTCGCGGTGTCTCTCGACGAGTTGATTCGCTTCCGGGCTACCGGGTGTGACACCGGCGTCCATCGCGTCGCCGAGGGCGCGGTCGAGACCGGCCACGGCGTCGGAGATGTCCTGCCATTCCGCCGGACCGCGGGAGGCCGAGCGCTCGGCGTACTGCTGCCATTGCGTCGTGTCTCCGTAGCGCTGACGGGCTTGGGCGGGCCAGTCCGGGTTCCACCGGGGGCCGAAGACCGCGGCCTGCTGCTCGGCGGTCAGCAGCAAGCCGCGCTCGTGGGCGTCGATCATCCGGTCCAGCCCGGCACTGAGCTGCCGAAGCCGGTCGATCCGTTCGGCGACCTGGGTGCGCTGCGCACGCAACGCGGCGGGCACGTCCGTGGCCGGGTCATCCAGGACGGCCCGGATCCGGTCCAGGCCGAGGCCGATCTCACGGTAGATGACGATGCGGTGCAGGCGTTCCAGATCACCGGCGGTGTAGAGCCGGTATCCGGCAGTTGTGCGCAGCGACGGTCGCGCGAGACCGATCTCGTCCCAGTGGTGCAGCGCCCGGACTGTCACGCCCAGCCGCGCCGAGACCTGGCCGACGGTCAGGCCATCGGCGGCAGTGGCGACAGTGGCGTCTGTGGCCTCGGTGGCATCAGGCATGCGTCTCATTGTCGCCGTGGCCGACGTCGTCCGGTGGGGTGATCCCGACGGCCGCAAGATTCCGTGCCTCCTCACTGGCCGGATCGAAGGGCTTCGCCGCGGTGAAGACGATCCGTGCGTTCTCGGGGGTGATCACCGCCACGTCGCGGGTGTTCCAGGGGGTGTCCCGTGGACCGTCGACCGAGTCCGGGCGCAGCGCCCGGCAGTCCTCGACCAGGGAATCGACCTGGCTGAGCACGCACGCGAAACTGACGCTCATCGCCGGTGGCTCCTTCGGGGCGCTCGCCGCCGGGACGAGGAGTACGTCCTGGAACGCCCACCGCCGCAGATGCACCAACTGGCCGGGGATGCTGAACAGTTCGAAGAACCCGAGCCCACGGATCCAGAAGTCCACGGACGCCGCCAGATCGCTCGTGGGGATCGTCACGAACGCCGGCATGCCGTAGATGCCGCGGAACAGCTCGGGCGCAGCCGCGTCCGGGCCGGGAGCGGGTACGGGACTCGTCTCGAACGCGTTGTAGTAGTCGGTCACGCACCTCACCCTCCAGCCTCACGCGACGTGAGGGTCAAGCCGGATTCGGGAATCGCGCTGTACGGCGGGGACGGACGGGGCCGTTGGGGCGTATTCATGAGATTTTCGGACTATGGGCGGACGTGGCGTCACGGGCACGTGACCGGCCCATGGCAGCGTCGGGGCCGTCCCCCATGCCCGACCGCTTCGCGATCAGCAAAGGCACCCCCCCCATGCGATCCATGCGACTGCGCCCCGTCCTCGCCACCGGAATCCACGGAATCTCCGGAGCCATCGGAGCAGTGGGCATCACGGTGGGCACGATCGTGCCCACCGTGCTGCCCGTGACGACCGCTGTCGCCGTCGTCTCGGAGGTGGACGCGGACGCGGGCGACGGGCCCGGTTCGGGGCCCGGGGCCGACCGGCAGCCGAGCTGTGGCAAGCCGTCCGACCCGGACTTCCCCATCGATACGCGTATCCACGGCGGCCCGGACGAGTACCGCCCCGGCGGTCCGCCGGCGACCTGGTCCATCGATCTCACCAACAGCACCGACGAGGCGTGCCACAACATCCACCCGGTCATCGTTCTCAGCGACCGGCACCGGTCCCTCACCGCGGCCCAGGTCCGGCTCCAGCTCACCGACGACAAGGGACGCTGGCGGGCCATGTCCCTGGAGAAGTCGGACGAGGACGAGACGATCGCCGTCCTCGAAGGCGGCTTCCCCGGCTTCGCCGTTCCGGGCCGGCAGACCGTCACCGTGCGCGCGAGGCTCGCCTTCACGGCCGCGGCCGACACGAACAAGGTCGTGGCGAACGCGGCGACGGTGCAGCGGCGGGGCGGTGACGGCGACTGGGTGGGCGAGTCGAACGACTACCGCTTCTCGGTACGCGGCGCGGAAGCGCGAACGGACCCCGACACGGCCCCCGACGCCAATCGGGACCCCGCCCCCGACCCCGACTCGGGCACCGCCCCCGGCACCGGCGACCGCCCCCGTACCCCCGACCCCACCCGGGACCCCACCCCCGGCACGTCCCCCAACTCCCAAGGCCACAAAGACTCTTCGCCTCCCCTCGGCATCGGCGCGCTCGCCGACACCGGCTCCGGCTCCTTCACCGGCCCCGCGATCGCCGCCGGAGTGCTCGTCCTCTCCGGCGTCGCCCTGATCGTCGGCGTCCGCCGTCTGCGCCGCCGTCACTGACCCAGTCTCGATTCCTGGCACGGCCGCTGCCAGGGCGCGCACGGAGCGGTACTCTCGTGCTCGTCCTGGGCCTGAACGAAGCGATTCTGGAGTCCGACCATCCCCGTGACCCACGAAGTCGCGTGCGTGGTCCTCGATTTCGCCATTTCCGCGGGTCCCTGTGCGATCTACGGGTGGTGAGCGGCGTGTCGGTGTACAGAGGTACGGGACACCGCCCGGCGCCGCCCCGAGCCACCTCCCGCTAGGAGATACGAGCCGTCATGCCCCGCAACGTCCCCAACTCCCCCAACTCCCGCACCACTCGATCCTGTCGCACCCCGCTCACGGCCGTCGCCGGCAGCCTCGTCCTGACCGCCTCGCTCGCCGGGTGCGGCGGCGGCTCGGGCGACTCCGGGGAGAGGATCGTCACCGTCTACAGCGCCGACGGGCTCAAGGGGGTCGACTTCGACGGCTGGTACGACAAGGTCTTCGCCGATTTCGAGGACGAGACCGGCATCAAGGTGATGTACGAGGAGGGCGGTTCGGGCGAGATGGTGGACCGGGCGGTCCGCGAGAAGGACGACACCCGCGCCGATCTCATAGTCGCCCTGCCGCCGTACATCCAACAGGCGGAGCGGAAGGGGCTGTTGGCGTCGTACGACCCCAAGGGCGCGGACCGGGTGCACGGTTCGTGGAAGTCCGTCGACAACAGATGGACGTCGGTCGTCAACAACTACTTCGGCTTCATATACAACAAGAAGGAACTGACGGACCCTCCGGCCACCTGGGAAGAGTTGCTGGACGCCAAGTACAAGGACAAGATCCAGTACTCGACCCCCGGAGTCGCGGGCGACGGTACGGGCCTCCTCATCAAGGCCATGAACGACTTCGGCGGCGAGAAGCCCGCGCTGGAGTATCTGCGGAAGCTCGAAGACAACAACGTCGGCCCCACCCCCTCCACCTTCAAGCTCGCGCCCAAGGTCGACAAGGGCGAGATCCTTGTCGCGAACGGCGACGTACAGACCAACTTCGAGCAGTCCAAGACCCTGTCGAACATCGCGATCTGGTTCCCGGCGAAGGAGGGCGGCGAGCCGACCACGTTCGCCATGTACTACGGGGCCGGCCTCATGGAGGGCGCCCCGCACAGCGCGAACGGCAAGAAGCTGCTCGACTACATGCTGACCGAGAAGGCACAGAAGCAGGTCAGCGGCATCGGCGGCGGCTTCCCCGCCCGTACGGACGTCAAGCCCACCGACGAGAACGCCATCGAACTGGAAAAGCTGATCGACGGCGTCACGCTGTTCGAGCCCAACTGGCAGAAGATCGAGCCCAGCCTCGACGGCTACGTCGACGGCTGGAAGTCCGCCACCGGCAACTGACGCCCGTCCCACCCCGGCCCCGCCTCCCGGGAGCCACCATCATCAGTACCTGATTAGGCTGGGGTCGCCGAGCGGCACGGAGCAGTGCCCGCGGCGCCACCAGCACACTGCGTACGGCAGGAGTCCGTCACATGTCAGAGCGCAAGCCGATCGAATCCTGGCTCACCGACATGGACGGTGTCCTCGTCCACGAAGGCACCCCCATCCCCGGCGCCGAAGCCTTCATCAAGCGGCTGCGGGACTCCGGCAAGCCCTTCCTCGTCCTCACCAACAACTCCATCTACACCCCGCGCGACCTCCAGGCCCGGCTGTCCCGGATGGGTCTCGCCGTGCCCGTGGACAACATCTGGACCTCGGCGCTGGCGACCGCCAAGTTCCTGGACGTCCAGCGCCCCGGCGGCACGGCGTACGTCATCGGCGAGGCCGGCCTCACGACCGCGCTGCACGACATCGGCTACATCCTCACCGACCACGACCCGGACTATGTGGTGCTCGGTGAGACGCGCACGTACAGCTTCGAATCACTCACCAAGGCGATCCGGCTGATCAACGACGGCGCCCGCTTCATCTGCACCAACCCCGACGAGACGGGCCCTTCGGCCGAGGGGCCGCTGCCCGCCGCCGGCTCCGTCGCCGCGCTGATCACCAAGGCGACCGGGAAGGACCCGTACTTCGCGGGCAAGCCGAACCCGCTGATGATGCGCACCGGGCTGAACGCCATCGGGGCGCACTCCGAGACCAGCGCGATGATCGGCGACCGGATGGACACCGATGTCCTGGCCGGTCTTGAGGCCGGGATGGAGACCTTCCTGGTGCTGACCGGACTGACCAAGCCGGCCGATGTCGACCGCTATCCGTTCCGGCCCTCCACGATCGTCGACTCGATCGCCGATCTGGTCGATCTGGTCTGACCGGATCTGACTGAATACTCGCTGGTCACAGCCGCGTACGGGGCATTTTCGGGTCCGCTGCGGATGCGGGATCGGGCTGGACGCGTGAGGCTTCCCTCATCAGGAGGTTCACGATGCGTTCAGGCTTGCTCGCTCTCCGTGCCGCAGGGCTGGTCGCCGCCATGGTGGCGGTCCCGGTCCTCGGTACCACCGCCGCCGACGCCCACGACTCCGTGAAGGTGAAGGTCACGCCGGCGCCCGTCCGCCCCGGCGGTGAGGTGAAGATCAAGGTCACGGGCTGTAAGAACCTCCGCGCGGCGGCGGCGCGGTCGGACGTCTTCGTCGCCGACTCGGAACTCGCGGCCGGCCGGGGCGGTGACCGCAAGGCGCTGAACGGCGAGGCGAAGGTCAAGTCGTCGGCCAAGGACGGCAAGTACAAGGTCGACGTCTGGTGCGACGGGCACGACCATCGGGGCGCGACTGTCTTCGAGGTGGATCACGACCCGAAGCCGAAGCCGAAGCCGAAGCCCCAGCCGACGGAGGCTTCGGAGAAGCCCTCCACGAAGCCCAAGCCCAAGCCGCAGCCGAAGACCTCCGCCACGGCCTCCGCGAAGCCGGAGTCCGAGCCCAAGCCCAAATCCGAGCCCAAGCCCAAATCCGAGCCCGAATCCGAGCCCAAGCCCGAATCCGAGCCGAAGCCCGCCCGGACCGGCCGGCCGACACCGCCGCCGTCCTCCCAGCCCCGGCCCCAGGCCCACGCCAGCCCGAGCGCGAGCCAGGCGTCGCCCGTCGCGCCCGTGCGGGCCGGGGGTGGCGGCAGGACGACCAGCACCGCCGCCGCCGACGAGGCGGGCCCCAGCACCCCGCACACCGTGATCGGTCTCGTCCTCGCCGGTGTCGCCGCCGTGGCCGTGGCCTTCCGCAGCGCGCGCCGGAGGCGTTCCGCCGCGCGGGACTCCGACTGAGACGGCTGGCATGGCTGAGATGTCGACCACCAGAACCAGAACCAGTACCAGTACCAGTACGAAGACCGGCACCCACCACCACACCGGAGCCGGCCGGCTCCTCACCGGCATCCTCTTCGCCCTCCTGCTGCTCGGCCTCTGGGCCTGGGGCCACGACGGCGTCGTCGGCACCTCCGGGCCCATGACCGGCGACATCGCCGCCGTGGGCCGCCCGGTCGAGGAACGCCCTGCGGCCCGCGACCCGCTGGAGCCCGCCGATCCGCGCCGCGTCGAGGTCCCCTCCGTGGGGATAAAGGCGCCCATCGTCTCCCGCGGCCTCGACGTCACGGGGGCGGTCGAGCCGCCGCCGTACGAAGAACCGGGCACGGTCGGCTGGTACGACAGCGGCGCCCGGCCCGGCGCCACCGGCACCGCGCTCCTCGTCGGCCACGTCGACACCCAGACCGAACCGGCCGTCTTCTACGGGCTGAGCGCCGCCCGGCCCGGCGAGAAGGTCCGGGTGACCAGAGCGGACGACTCGGTCGCCGAGTTCACCATCGACGACGTGAAGGTCTATTCGCGGGAGAAGTTCGACGCGCGGAAGGTGTACGGCTCCCACGAGCCGGACCGCGCCGAGCTGCGCCTGATCACCTGCGGCGGGACCTTCGACCGCGAGAGCGGTACGTACACGGCGAACGTGGTGGTCTCGGCGTACCTCACCGATGTGCGAGAGGCGCATCACGATGGCTGATCCCGCTCTCCCGGGCGTCCCGGGAGCCCCGCTGTCACAGCTCGTACACGAAGGCGAGCGGGCGGCGTTACGGCTCCGGGCCGTGTGCCAGGATGGATTCGACCGTCTTGTCCGGGCAGGCAGTCAGACAGGAAGACAGCAGGCAGGGCAGGAACGGGGCGCCTGGGGGGCGGCTCCGACGAACAGGCACCGAGGGGGAGTGGATGTACGGCAGTAATTCCGGTCGCAACCTACGAGTGACGGCATGCGCGGCGACCGCGGGGGCGGTTCTGCTCGTCGCGGGCTGTTCCTCCGACGGCGAGGACAAGGGCGAGAAGAACGCCGCCGCCTCGAGCCAGCAGCCCAAGGCGACCGATCCGTACTGGGTCAACCCCGACGGAAACGCGGCCAAGCAGGTCGCCGAGTACACGAAGGACGGCGACGACAAGAACGCCGAACTGATCAAGAAGATCTCCTCGCAGCCCGTGGGCGAGTGGATCGGCCCGGACAACCCCGAGGCGGAGGCCCGCGGTTACACGGAAGCCGCCACCAAGGCCGACCGGGACGCCCTGCTGGTCCTCTACAACGTCCCGCACCGCGACTGCGGCCAGTTCTCCAAGGGCGGCGCCGCGGACGGCGACGCGTACCGCGAGTGGGTCGACAAGGTCGCCAAGGGCATCGGCGACCGCCGGGCCACGGTCGTCCTGGAGCCGGACGCGCTGCTGCACCTGGTGGACGGGTGTACGCCCGAGGAGTTCCACGAGGAGCGGTACGACCTGCTGAAGGGGGCCGTCGAACGGCTCAAGCAGCAGCCGGCCACCACGGTCTACCTGGACGCGGGCAACGCCGGCTGGCAGTCGCCCGACTCGCTGTTCGAACCGCTCCAGTGGGCGGGCATCGACAAGGCGGACGGCTTCTCGGTCAATGTCTCCAACTTCTTCCCGACCGAGGTGAGTCAGGAGTTCGGCAAGAAGCTGTCGGCGAAGGTCGGGAACAAGCCGTTCGTGATCGACACCAGCCGCAACGGCAACGGCCCCTACACGGCGGGCGATCCCAGCGAGAACTGGTGCAACCCGCCGGGCCGCGCGCTCGGCGAGCCGCCGACCACGAAGACCGGCGACCCGCTGGTGAAGGCGTATCTGTGGGTCAAGCGCCCGGGGGAGTCGGACGGCGACTGCAAGGGCGGACCCAAGGCCGGCGACTGGTATCCGCAGTACGCGTTGGAGCTGGCGCGCAACGCCAAGTAGAGACGCCACGCAGTACGTACGGCAGAACGAACAGGCCCCGGGGCTGCTTCCGCTCCGGGGCCTGCGCGTTCAGTCACGTACATACGGGTATACGGGCCTACGGCACCTCGACCCACACACCCTCGGACGGCGTCCCCTTGTCGTCCGTCACGAAGAGCATGTACCAACCCGCCGGCACCAGCGCCTGGTTGTCCGGCACCGTCACCTCGATCCCGTCCGCCGTCTTCTCCATGTCCAGCGCGATCGACCGCTGTTCGACGTCCGTGACATGGGTGACGGCGCTCGGCCGCATGAGCTTCGCGGACGTGAGCGACGCGGCGTCCTTGGTCTTGAAGACCCCGGACTCGCCGCGCTCGATCTTCTTCGGTCCGTCGCTCAGCGCCGGCTTGGAGTCCCGGTAGAGATACGGCGGGGTGTAGATCTCGATCCGCTGCTCGAAGACGCCCGGCTTGGTGTTGGCCTTGTCGGCGTAGAGCGAGTCGGAGCCGAAGATCATGACGCGGCCGTCGGGCAGCAGCAGCGAGCCCGAGTGGTAGTTGCGGCCGACCTCGGGATCGGCGACGCGCTTGTACTCGTCGGCCTTGGCGTCGTACATCCGCGCTTCGAGGATGTTGGAGCCGCCCCGTCCCCGGTAGTCCTCGGCGCCGCCCGTGACCAGCACCGAATCGTCCGGCAGCAGTGACGCGCTGGGGTAGCGGGTGCCCTTGTCGAGCGCCGCGCCGTCCTTGAACTCCGGGTTGTCGTCCTTGAGATCGACCAGCCGGGACTTCTCGCTGGACTTCTCGGACTCGCCCACGCCACCGCCGCCGATGACCATGAACTTCTGGTCCTGCGCGGGCGGCAGCATGACGGTCGCCGACGTCTCCATCGTGTCCGCGTCGCTCAGACCGGGGATCTTGTCGAACTTGTTGGTGTCCAGGTCCCAGACGCCGGGCCGGCGGCCGACGTCGGCGGGGCCGTATCCGGCGTTGGAACCGCTGTAGAACAGCTTGCCGTTGTCCATCAGGAAGATCGCCGGGTAGGTGGGGAACTTCCTGATGATCCCCGTGTACTCCCACTCCTTGGTCTCGGGATCGTAGATCTCGTCCTTGCCGGGGACGATCTGCCCGATCTCGTCGAGGCCCGACAGCGCGAGCACCTTGCCGTCTTCCAGCGTCGTGAGTGTCGGATACCAGCGGGCCTCGTTCATCGGGTCCACTTTGATGTACTTCTCGGCGACCGGGTCGAATTCGAAGGCGTCCTTGATGCCTTGGAAATCCTTCTTGTCGAGCGCGAGCTTCTGCGCGATGCCGTAGACATTACGGGCGTCGGCGCCCTTCATGCCCTGCACCCGGTAGTTGTCCTCGGTGCCGGTCTCGTACTTCTTCCCGGACTCCTTGGCCTCGACGTAGATACGGCCCAGACCCGGCTCGGTCCGCAGGAAGGCCCCGGTCACCGGGTCGAATATCTTCTCCGCCTTCTCGACCAGGACCGGGTCCTTGGACTCGAAGGTCTTGCCGTTCTCCTTGCCGGTGAACATCGTGCCCGCCGGAAGTGTCATGGGCTTGTCGGGGTCCTCGTTGTGGACCACCATCAGGCCGCCGGCCTTGGTGGTGTCACCCTTCAGCTTCTCGTACCGCTTCGTACCGCCCGCCACCAGCAGATTGCCGTCGGGCAGTTGGGTGTGCCCGGCGCAGAACATGTCCTTGGGCGTCGGGATCATCTTGAAGTCGTTGGTCGCCGGATCCCACAGGACCGACTCGAACTTGTTCGCGTCGAAGTTCTTCTGGTTGTTGCCCGACCCGGCTATCAGCAGCACTTTGCCGGTGTGCAGCAGTGCCGCGTGAATCGAATTGATCTTGAATTTCGACGGGATGTCGAGAAAGCCCCAGTGGCCGTTCTCGGCCTTGTACTCGGGCCGGTTGATCTTGTATTCGTGGTACTGCTCCGAACCGAACCGCCACATCGCCGGCCCGTTCATCCCGGCCACCACGACGATCACCGCCGCGCCTATCGCCATCCGACGGGCGCGGTTCTTGCGGTGATTCGGCCGGACGGGAAGCGCACTCATTGCTTAGGTCCCCCAAGGGAAATCTGTATGGTCTGGTCGAGGGCCCCGGGGGGCGTCGGTTGTGGCGCCTGCTGTGGCGCGGGCCGCGAGTTCGGCTGCGTCGGCGGCCCCGGCTGATGGCGCTTCTTCTTTTTCTCCGCGCGCATGCCCAGCCGCCAGACGATGATCGGTGACGCCGTGATCAGCAGCGCCAGCGACGCCCAGGTGATCATCGCGGGATGGTCGTGCCCGAAGTAGAAGGACGAGCCCAGCGATCCGGCGAAGACGAGAATGAAGAACAGATGGATCCGGAACGTCCCGAACAGCGTGTCCGGGCTGGACGAGTCACCCTTGGGCGTCACCACGAAGCCGCTCTTGCGGCGCAGTACGGCATCCAGCAGCGAGCGCGCGTAGATCGGCGCCGAGAGCGCGGACATCGCCATGCCGGCGAGCCCGCCGGACCCCTCGGGCTCGTGCGGCGAGACGTTGTGCCGCCGGTTCCAGATGTACAGACCGATCTGGAGGGCCGAGGCGTTGCCGTACAGCATCATCCAGATCGCCGGGTCGATCTGCACACCCGAGGCGCCCATGCCCAGGAACAGCGCACAACTCAGCGCCGCCAGGATCCAGTTGAGCGCCGACATCGGGTAGAAGATGATCATCATCGTGTAGTTGAACAGCTTGCCGGGCGGCAGTGTGGTGAAGCCCCGCCAGTACTGCTTGAGGATCGTCTCGTACGTGCCCCGCGACCAGCGCAACTGCTGGGTGAAGAAGTCCGTCCAGGCGGTCGGGCCCTCGCCGACGGCGAGCACGTCCGGGGTGTACACGGAACGCCACTTGTTGCCCGTCTGCGGGTTCTTGGCGCGGTGCATCTCGAAGCCGGTCGCCATGTCCTCGGTGATCGAGTCGTACAGCCCGCCGATCTGTTTGAGCGCCGAGATCCGTACGGCGTTGCTCGTGCCGACGAACATGGGCGAGCCGTAGCGGTTGCCCGCGCGCTGGATCAGGGCGTGGAAGAGGAACTGCTGCGACTCGGCCGCCTTCGTGACGAACGTGTCGTAGTTGCCGTACACCTGCGGGCCGATGACGAAGCCGACGTCCGGGTCACGGAAGTAACCGAGCATCCGCTCCAGGTAGTTGGCCATCGGGATGTGGTCGGTGTCGACGGACGCGAAGAAGTCGTAGTCGTCGCCGTGCGCGTCGAGCCAGGCGTTGTAGTTGCCGTGCTTGGTCTTCGCGCGGTGCGCGCCCTTCGCCTGGTTCCACTTCGCCACGCCCTTGCGGGAGAAGTGGTGCACACCGAGCCGGGCGCAGACCTCCTTGACGGCGGGGTCGTCGCCCTCGTCGAGGAGCCAGACGTGCATCAGCCCCCGGTGCCGGATCTTCACCGCGGCCTCCAGCGTCTTCGTCACCATTTCCAGGGGCTCTTTGCCCGGTACGAAGGAGGTGAGGAAGGCGACGCGGGTGCCGTTCGCGGGTACGACGGGGACGGGGTCACGTGCCACCAGCGTCGCGTGCGCGTTGGACAGCACGTTCATCGTGCGGAACAGCTCGATCAGTCCGATCGAGACGAGCATCACGATGTCGAGGACGAGCAGCGTGTCGTTCTTCAGATTCGGGTCGCGCTCGGTCCAGTGCTGAGGCTGCATCAGCCAGGCGAAGAGACCGAGCGACAGCAGCGGGGCGGCGCCGAGCAGCAGGGCGGCGCGGATCCGGTGCGGCTCCTGCGAGAGCAGCGAGCGGTACTGCACCTTGTACGGCTTGTCCGGGTCCGGCTGGGTGAGCGGGCCCGCGAGCCGGCTGTAGTGCTCGTAGTCGTACTTGGGCAGTTCGTTCTTGTCGTGCCTGGGCCGCGGCCGGGCTCTCCTGAGTTGCGGGGGAACCCGGAGCTGAGTGGTCCGGGACGCGTCGTTGTTCGGCCGCTCGCCGTTCGGCGTCGACGTCATCAGTCATCCCCCCGCACGCAGACCGGCTGCGTGATTGGTCGGTCGGTTCGTCCGGAGAGGGCCCCCGCAGACCACCCGTCCCGGACGTGTCGGTGGCGGGCCGCCCGGTGATGGCCCGCCCGGTCGCGCCCCGCCGTCAGTACAGACACACATCGGGACCTTCCGGTTGCATGATGCCGTTCGCGACATCAGCCCATGAACGGGACCCCCACCCCGATCACTATGCAAACCGGAGCAAATTATTCTGCTGCCCCAACTGCAAGAAACGCGTGCTTCGTTGGACTCGTCGGCTTCAGGATAGGTTCTACGACCCCCGTCATGATCGCAAGAGTGAAAGATACTACTTGCGTGTCATATGCCCCCATTGGGGGGTCCGTCGGAGGTCGAGCTGTGGCCGTACTGTGAAGTTGCCGCGAAGGTCTCCCGCTCCCGCGCGGTGATGCCGGGGAACGAGCAAGGCCCCCTCGCGTGATGCGAAGGGGCCTCAGCCGTGCGTGCGCCGCCAGGGACTCGAACCCCGGACCCGCTGATTAAGAGTCAGCTGCTCTAACCAACTGAGCTAGCGGCGCCTGCTGACCTGGAGAACTCTACCCGACGCTCCGGAGTGCTCCCAACCATTTGATGAGTGATGTGGCCTGTCGGATGGTCGTTTTTTACCTTTGATCCGTCAAAATGTGATTAGTCATGATCGTTGACGTCCGACGCGCGTGCAACACCGCACAGCATCTTGTCGAGTGTGGAGGGGATCGCATGACCGCACCGGTCTTCGAGGAGTACGAACCCGCTTGCGACTGTCCCTGTGACGGATGCGCCGAGCAGCGCCGCCGACTGGCCCGGGGTCTGTCCCTGCGCGCCGGCGGCCACCCCGCCGCACACGGCGCGCGCCGCGCCCTGGTCCTCGTCACCGCGGCCGGCGTCGCCCTCGGCGTCAGCGGTGCGGGGGCGGGGGAGGCCGACGCGGATACGACGGCGGGCGGGACCGCGTCGGTGGCCGAACCGGATCCGGCGACCCCGCAGGGCGAGAGCGGCCCGCTGTACGGGCCCCCGTCGGCGGGACCGTCGCCGAACCACTCCGTCGACACGCTGCGCAGGACCAGCCGCGCCGACATCATCAACCGCGCCAAGCGGTGGGTGGGCGCGAAGGTCCCCTACTCCATGACGGAGTACTGGTCCGACGGCTACCGCCAGGACTGCTCGGGCTATGTCTCGATGGCCTGGAACCTGGACGGCAACGAGTGGACGGGAACCCTGTCCCGCTTCGGCACCCGTATCGACAGGGGCGACCTCCAGCCCGGCGACATCCTGCTGTTCCACAACCCGTCAGACCCCACCAAGGGGTCACACGTGACGATCTTCGGCGGCTGGACGGACTACACGCACACCTACTACCTCGCGTACGAGCAGACGAAGCCGAACGCGCGTACGCAGTCCACGCCGATGGCCTACTGGAACAATTCAGCGAATTACGTGGCGTACCGCTACAACGGCGTGACCGGCGGCACCGCCGGCGGTCCGACGGGCACACCGGCGTCGGTGGCCTTCCCCGGTGCGAAGTCCTTCGGGCCCGGCGCCGACAGCGCGCACGTGACCCGGCTCGGCGTCATGCTCGTCGGCCGGGGCGCCGGGCGCTTCTACGAGGTGGGTCCCGGACCTCGTTGGAGCGAGGCCGACCGGCGTGCCACGGAGGCGTTCCAGCGGGCGCAGGGCTGGCGGGGCGCGGAGGCGGACGGGCTGCCGGGGCCGGACACCTGGCGGTACCTCGTGGAGGGGCGTGGCAAGGACATCCCGAAGGCGGGCGCGGCCGGCCCCGGCGGTACGGGCGCGCGGCCGGCGTTCCCCGGCGCGGACCGGTTCCGGCCGGGCCGCTCCAGTACGTACGTCACCCAACTCGGCGAGCGGCTGGTGAAGCGCGGCTACGGCCGCCACTACGTCTCGGGCCCCGGCCCGAGGTGGGGCGAGGCCGACCGGCGCAACGTCGAAGCCTTCCAACGGGCGCAGGGCTGGCGCGGCAGCGCGGCCGACGGGTACCCGGGCCCCGAGACTTGGCGACGACTCTTCGCATGACGCATGACGACGGAGGCAAGGATGACCACACAGACATCGCAACCGAACGGCGACGGGCAGATGCTGCGAGGCGCGCCGGCGCTCCGGGCGGCGGCGCGTAACGCGCTGACGGCACGAGGACCGGCGGATCCGGCGGGTCCGGGCGCGTCCACCGGGCCCGAGGTCCCGGCGGAGCCCCGGCCGGCCGAGCCGCCAGGCTGGAACGAGGCCGGCTGGCACCAGAACGTACGCCTGCTGAAGGAGCCACCGCCCGCGCCCGAGTCCGAGCTCGAGCCGGTGCACGAGGAGGAGCCCGAGCCCGCCTTCGGGCCAGGGCCGGAGGCTTGCTACGGCGGGCCGGTGCCCGAGGCCGCCGACGTGGTGGAGTGGGCGTCGGAGCCGGAGTTGGTCTCGGTGGAGCTGCCGGTGGCGACGGGTGCCGCGCTGCTCAAGTCCGGGGACGTAGACCCGCAGACCCGCCCGGAGCGGGAGTTGGAGTCCGCGCCGGTGGTCACGGCTCGCGCCGAGCCGGGGTCGGCGGCGGGTGACGTGCGGGAGTCGGTACCGGCCGGGACCGGCACGGCGAAGCCGGCCGCGTACGCCGGGGCCGAGCCGGGCGAGGCGCTGGAGGCGGTACGGACCGGGACGGGCGCTTCGGCGCCGGCCGGGTACGCCGGGCGCGAGCCTGTCGTGGAGCCGGAGGCCGGGGCGGCGTCGGAGACCGCAGCGGTCTCGACCACGTACGCCGGCCCGCAGACCCGCCCCGAGCGGGAACCGGCGGGTGATGTCCTGGAGTCCGTCCGGACCGGGGGCGGCGCGCATGGTGAGCCGGAACCGGTGCCCGAGGCCGCCGACGTACCGCATTCGCGCGGTGAGTCCTGGGCGTTGCTCACGAGGGGTGTCACGGAGCCGGCCGCCGAGGCCGTTGACGGTCCGTCGGCCCCGGGCACCGAACCGGCCGAACCGGCCGAGAACGACCCGCGCGTCCACGACGTGGCCGTGGTCGCGACCACGGCCACGGACACGACCGTGACCAGCCACGACGCACCGGCAACGGACACCGCGCCGAGTGGCATCCCCGCCCCCGTGTGGAACGTCTCCGTGCGCGCCGGTTCCGGGGACGCCGTGCCCACGCGGGCCGCCCTCACCTTCGACAGCCACCGGTGGAGCAGCCCGCTCATCGTCGGCGAGGCCACCCACGAGATTCCCGTCCATCTCCTCTTCCGCGACGACGAGACCACCGGCCCGGTGGTGGCCGCGCGCCCGAGGGCCCGGCGCGCGCCGGTCGTGCTCGCCCCCGCATCGGTCTCGCGGCCCGCGACGCCCGTCGATACGAAGCTGGTCGAGCGGCCCGGTCCGACGCTGCCCGGCTGGACGGCGGCGCTCGTCGGTGTCGGCGGGCTGTTCGCGTGTCTGGTGGTGCTCTGGTGGGTCGGGGCCGTGCCCGAGACGCTGACGGAGATGTTCGGGCTGGACTCGAATCCGTACAGCGGCATCGGTATCGGCATGTGGGCGCTGCTCACCGCCGCCGTGACGCTCACACTCTTCGCCTTCGGCGGGCTCGGCCGTGGCCGGGTCGGGCACGCCTGGGTGCTGACACTCTTCGGTGAGTACCGGGGGAGCGTGCGCCGTACGGGACTTCTGTGGGTGAGCCCGCTCCTGCTGCGCCGGCGTGTGGACGTACGGCTGCGGCACTGGCGCAGCGAGCCGATGCCCGCCGTCGACGCGAACGGTACGGCGCTGCGGGTCGTCGTCCTGGTGGTCTGGCGGGTCAGGGACACCGTCCGGGCGGCGCTCGGGGTGCGCGACCACGAGGAGTATCTGCGCGAGCAGGTCGAGGCGGCGATGGCCCGGGTGCTCTCCCAACTGCCCGCCGACGCCTTCCACGAGGCCGCGCCGACGCTGCGTAACGCCGAGGTCGTCGGTGAGGCGCTGACCCGGATGCTGTCGGCCGAGTGCCGGCCCGTCGGGCTCGACGTCTTCTCGGCGCAGCCGACGCGGATCGAGTACGCGCCGGAGATCTCGGCGGCGATGCAGCGCAGCCGGATCGCGGCGATCGACGCCAGGCACCGGGACACCGTGCTGACGTCGGTGGTCGACGCGGTGGACGACACCGTGCACCGGCTGACGTCGCGGGGGCTCGTGGAGCTGGACGACTACGAGCGCAAGGCCCTGGTGAAGGACCTGACCGTCGCGTTCTACACCGGCAGACACGGTCTGAACGAGGGGAACTGACGGTTCCACTCGCGTTTGATTGGTCTGGACCTTTCTTGGTCGTTGATATGGACACGGTCAACTTCCGTCAATACTGTGGGACTTGGTCTAGACCTGATTGCGCAGTCAGGAATCCCCGCCCGAACTCCCCACGGTCCCTGGAGCGAGAGCATGCGAAAGAAGAGAATCAGCGCCGCCGTACTCGGTCTCGCGGTGGCAGGTGTGTCCCTGCTCGCCACCGGAAGCGCGAACAGCCACGGCTACACCGACTCACCGATCAGCCGGCAGAAGCTGTGCCAGAACGGCACCGTCACCGGATGCGGTGGCATCCAGTGGGAGCCGCAGAGTGTCGAGGGGCTCAAGGGCTTCCCGGCCGCGGGTCCCGCGGACGGAAAGATCTGCGCGGGTGGCAACGGCGGGTTCGCTCAGCTCGACGACCCGCGTGGCGGCAACTGGCCCGCCACCAACGTCACCGCCGGGCAGGCATACAGCTTCCGCTGGCAGTTCACCGCCCGGCACTCCACGTCCGACTTCCACTACTACATCACCAAGAACGGATGGGACTCGACCAAGCCGCTCACCCGCGCGGCCCTCGACCCGCAGCCGTTCATGACCGTGCCGTACGGCAACAAGCAGCCGCCGGCCACGCTCGTCCACCAGGGCTCGATGCCCGCCGGGAAGACGGGCAAGCACATCGTTCTGGCCGTCTGGAACGTCGCGGACACCCCCAACGCGTTCTACGCCTGCTCGGACGTCAAGTTCTGACCGGTCGAAGTCTGTCCGGGTCGCAGTCTGATCGGTCGCAGTTCGATCGATCCGTTCCGTCCCAGTTTCATCAGCATGTGACCGGCGAGGGTCTGATTCATCGCTGACCGGACCGGGCCGTCGTACGCGGGGTGTGTGCCGCAACCCGCTTACCACGGCCCGGTCTTGGGCTTTCCGGGCCCCGACGCGCGGGCCCGGCCGGTCAGATGGCCAGCGAGAGCGCCATCGGCGCAGCGCCCCGGTTGAGGGTGTCGGCCGCCGAGCGCAGCCGGTGCGCGTGCTCGATCGGCATCGACAGGGCCAGACAGCCGACCGCCGAACCGGCCGTCAGCGGCACCGCCGCGCAGACCGTGCCCACCGCGTACTCCTGGAGATCCAGGATCGGGACCGTGGGCGGCTGGCTGTCCAGCTTGGAGAACAGCAGCCGCTCGCTGGTGATGGTCCGTGAGGTGAGGCGTGCGATCTTGTGCCGGGAGAGATGGTCCCGGCGGCTGTTCTGGTCGAGCTGGGTGAGCAGGCACTTGCCGACGGCGCTCGCGTGCGCCGCCGAGCGGAAGTCCACCCACTCGTTCACCGCGGGCGCGTCCGGCCCGTCCGCGTACTGCGTGATCTTGACCTCGCCGTCGACGTACCGGCTGATGTAGACCGCCGCGCCGACCGAGTCGCGCAGCTCGGTGAGTGTGTCCTGGAGCTTGGCCGCCAGGGCCTCCTCGCGGGTGGTGCCGGTGCCGAGCAGGACCAGCGAGTCGCCTATGACATACGCGCCGTCCGCGATCTGCTCCACATAGCCCTCGCGGCGCAACATCGCCAGCATCGAGGCGAGATGGCCGGTCGGCAGGCCCGTCTCGCGGGCGATCTGGACGTCGGTGACGCCGCCGGTGTGCTTGGAGACCGACTCGAGGACGCGCAGGACATATTGCACCGAGTGGAACGGCGCGGTCGGCTCTGGCTTCAGCGCCACGGTTTCCCCCTACCAGGTTGTGACCGCAAGCTTCCCTACCACGATAGCCGTCAAGAGCCGTTTCCGGGGCGGCTGTTGACCAGAATGACGACTACACGCACCGGCCTCATCTGGGGCGTATCGTGCTGGCATATGCCAGAGTCACAACCTTGCCGGTGAACTCCCCGGCGGCCGGCCCATGGAACGGCGGAACCCGGTCCGCTCGACCGGACCGGGTTCCGCCGAATTCCGCGAGGCGGGCGCCCCCTTGACGCGCCGGGCGCACGCCTAGAGGACGGCGCTCAGGAACTCCCTGGTGCGCTCCTGCTCCGGATCGCTGAAGATCTTCTCCGGCGGCCCCGACTCGATGACCCGCCCGGCGTCGAACATCAGTACGTCGTCGGAGATGTCGCGCGCGAAGTTCATCTCGTGCGTCACGCAGAGCATCGTGATGTCCGTCGTGCGGGCGATGTCCCTCAGTACGTCGAGGACGCCCGCGACCAGCTCCGGGTCGAGCGCGGAGGTCACCTCGTCCAGCAGCAGGACCTGCGGGCGCATCGCCAGCGCCCGCGCGATGGCCACCCGCTGCTGCTGCCCGCCCGATAGCTGGCTCGGATACGCGTCGCAGCGGTCCCCGAGCCCCACCAGATCGAGCAGACCGCGCGCCCGCTCGTCGGCCTCGTCCTGGGACAGACCGAGCACATGCACCGGCGCCTCGGTGACGTTGCGCAGCACCTTCATGTTCGGGAACAGATTGAACTGCTGGAACACCATGCCTATCTTCTTGCGCACCTCACGGACATGGTTCTCGCCGGCGGGGACGAGCTTGCCGTCCTTCTCCTGGTGCGTGAGGTAGTCACCGGCCACCTTGATGGTGCCCTCCTCCGGTTTGATCAGCGTCATCAGGAGTCTGAGGATCGTCGTCTTGCCCGATCCCGAGGCACCTATCAGCGTCACGTGTTTGCCGGAGTTGACCGTGAAGTCGAGCGAGTCCAGGACCGTGTGGGACCCGAAGCGCTTGGTGACCTTGTCGAAGCGGATCAGCTCGCTGCCGTCGGTGGCCGGATTGGCCGTTTCCTTCGAGGTGTCGGGGGGAGTGCTGTGAGTGCTGTCAGCGGACAAGGCGACGCTCCAATGCTCGCATGAGAAGGGATGCCGGATAGGAGATGACGATGAAGGCCACACCGACGACGGTGAAGACCTCGACCGTCAGGAAGGTCTCGGAGGCGAACTGCCGTGCCTCGCCGAGCATTTCCAGCACTCCGATGACGAACAGCATCGGAGTGTCCTTCAGCATCGCGATGACGTAGTTGCCCAGCGCGGGCACGACGCGGCGGATCGCCTGCGGGAGGATCACCGCACCCCAGGTGCGGGACCTCGGCAGGCTGAGCGCCTTGGCCGCCTCCCACTGGCCGGCCGGGACGCCGTCGATACCGGCCCGGTAGACCTCGGCGGTGTACGTCGAGTAGTGCAGGCCCAGGCCGACGACACCGGTCACCATGGCGCTGAGCGTGATACCCCACTCGGGGAGCACGTAGTAGAGGAAGAACAACTGCACGAGCAGCGGGGTGTTGCGGACGAACTCGGTGATGACGTTCACCGGCCAGCGCACCACCGCCAGGCTCGATCGCTGGGCCATCGCCCACACGAGACCGAGCGCGAAGGCGAGCAGCGCGCCCAGGACCAGCGCCTGGAGCGTGACGAGCAGGCCGTCCCAGAACATCGGCATGAAGTCGCCGACCGCGGACCAGTTCCAGCTCATCAGCGCTCACCTCCCGTGCTCGCGGCGTTCGCGGTGTTCGCGGTGTTCGCCGTGACGGCGTCCTGGCGGGGGATACCGGCATCGCGCCCGATGCCGAACCTGGGCCCGATGCCCCGCTTCTTCTCCGGGCGCTGCCCGATTCCGGCCTTGGCCTGTCGTTCGAGGGCGCGCATACCGCGCGTGAGCACGAAGGCGAGCACGAAATACATCAGCAGGATGACCGTGTAGACGGGCGCGCTCTCACCCGTCGCGTTGCGCACCAGCGACGCACCGAAGGCGATGTCGGCCACGCCCATGACGGAGACCAGTGCCGTGCCCTTGAGCAGCTCGATCAGCAGGTTGTTGAACGGCGGGATCATCTCCGGCCACGCCTGCGGCAGGATGATCTTCCGCAACTGCTGGGCGGGCGTGAAGCTCAGCGCGATCCCCGCCTCGCGCTGGGCGGGGGCCACGGCCTGCACCGCGCCCCGGACGACCTCGGAGCCGTACGCCCCGTAGGTGAGCCCGAGCGCCAGCGTCGCCGCCCACATCGGGACCAACTGCCAGCCGAAGCCCAGCGGGAGCACGAAGAAGATCCAGAACATCAGGATGAGCGCGGACGTGCCGCGGAAGATCTCGAAATAGGCGCCGGATATGAACCGCACGATCCACAGCCGGTGGGCGCGGGCGAGGCCGACCACCAGCGCGACGACGGCGGCCAGCGCGGCGCTGAAGACCGTCAACTGGACGGTGATCCATACGCCTTCCAGGAGGAGTTTCCACAGGCCCCAGGTCATCTCACTCATGGCGCGCACTTCTCCTTCGCGGTGATGGTCGTCATCTGGTCCTTCGTGAAGCCGAAGGGCCGCATGATCTCCAGCAGTTCACCGCTCTGCTTGAGCTTGTGCAGCTCGCGGTTGAAGGAGTCGCGGAGGTTGGTCTCCGGTGAGCGGAAGGCGAAGCCGCCGACGTCGATGACAGGCTTGCCGTCGACGATCGGGGTGACCTCCTTGGTGGCCTCGGCCTTGGTGCTCTCGGTCTCCTCGATGACGTTGAACACCGTGACCGCCGTGCCGGCGAAGACGTCGACGCGGCCCTGTTCGACGGCGAGCAGCCCGGCCAGTTGGTCGGGCAGGGTCGTGATGCTCTTGACCCCGGCCTCCTCCGCGTAACCGATCTCCGCGTAGCCGACGCCCGTCGCCATCTTGGCGCCCGCGTCGGCTATGTCCTTGTACGTGTGGAGATTCTTCGGATTCCCCTTCCGCACGATGAACGCGTCGAGCATCTGGTATTCGGGATCGGCGAAGATGACCTGTTCGCAGCGTTCGGGGTTGATGTACATCCCGGCGGCGACCACGTCGAATTGGAGCGAGTTGAGTCCGGTGATCAGCGAGCCGAACTCGGTGGCGAAGGGCTGGACGTTGTCCACCCCCAACTCCTTGAAGATGCGGGTCGCGATGGCCGGGGCCGAGCCCGTCATCTCACCGTCCTTGCCGATGTAGCTGTACGGCTGCTCGCCGGCCAGCCCGAGGCGTACGGTCCCCTTGGCGCGCAACTGATCCAGGAGGGTCCCCCCGTCCCCGGTGTCGGCGGTGGCCACGCGGCTGCATCCGCTGGTTGCCCCGACCGCCCCCGCGACACCGAGTGCCGCGGCACCCGCGAGCAGCGAACGGCGCCGGAGCCCGGTTCTTGTGTTCTCCGCGATTCCTGTGCTTCGTATGGTGTTCCGCTGTAGTGGAGCCATAGGCGCGCGGCTACCCGGATCGACCGAGGGTATGCGGATTATTTTCGGACCGATATGCCTATCGTTGTCCGCTGTACCGAACTGACGGGAAGGGTGGATAAGACCTATGAGCGACCGCTTCATCGAAGTGTCTCTGGACAAGCGCGGCGTACGCTGCACCGCCAAACTCCTCGACGATCTGGCCCCGATCACCTGCGCCGCTGTGTGGGATGCGCTGCCGCTGGGCGGTGACGTCTACCACGCGAAGTACGCGCGCAACGAGATCTACGCGCTGATGCCCGGCTTCGCGGCACAGGAGCCGCCGCTGGAGAACCCGACGGTCACCCCCATTCCGGGCGACCTGTGCTACTTCACCTTCTCGGACACGGTGCTGGGCACCACGTCGTACGGGTACGAGGAACAGGCCGCGCACCGGGGCCGCCGTACGGTCGTGGACCTCGCGCTGTTCTACGAGCGCAACAACCTGCTGATCAACGGCGACACGGGGTGGATCCCCGGGATCGTCTGGGGCTCGGTGGTGGAGGGGCTGGACGAGATGGCGGAGGCGTGCCAGGACCTGTGGCGCGCGGGCGCGATCGGCGAGACCCTCAACTTCCGGCGCGTCTGAGGCCGGATCCGCCCGGCGGGCCGGTTCGCCCTCAATCGCCGGGCGGGCTCAGACTGAGCCCGCCCGGCCAACGGTCCCCAGGCCGCACGAGCTACGCACCGGTGGGGGCCGGGAGGGACGTCGCTCCCGATTCGTAGAGCGCGTGGGCCGCCCGCATCACCAGTGCGTCCGCGTGGCGCGCGCCGATCAGTTGGAGGCCGATCGGCAGCCCGTCCTCGTCCACCCCGCACGGCACCGTCGCCGCGGGCTGCTGAGTGAGGTTGAAGGGGTACGTGAACGGGGTCCAGCCCGTCCAGCGGCGGTGCCCCGAGCCCTTCGGCGTCTCGACACCCGCCTCGAACGCGGTGATCGGCAGCGTGGGCGTCACCAGCAGGTCGTACGTCTCGTGGAACCGGCCGAGCCGCCGCCCCAGCTCCATCCGCGCGTCCACGGCCGCCAGATAGTCCAGCGCGCTCGCCCGCGACCCCTCCGCCACGATCTCCCTCAGCCCCGGATCGAGCAGCGCGCGCTGCTCATCGCCGAGCGACTGCGTCACCCGCGCCGCGCCCGTGAACCACAGCGTGTGGAACGCCTCCACCGGGTCCGAGATGTCCGGGTCGGCCTCCTCGATGTAGGCGCCCAGCTCGACGAGCCGCCCCACCCCGCGCCGTACGGCCGCCGCCACGGTGGGCCGCACGGCCACCTGGCCGCCGAACGACGGCGAGTACGCGATCCGCAGCCCCGCGACCCCCTGCGACAGGGCGGCGCCGACACCCGACGCCGGGGCGAGCTGCGACCAGTCGCGCCAGTCCGCGCCGCTGATGACATCGAGCAGCAGCGCGGCGTCGGCCGCGTCGCGCGCCATGGGACCGGCGTGCGCCAGCGTGCCGAAGGGGCTGGACGGAAAGAGCGGGATACGGCCGTAGGTGGGTTTGAGCCCGAAGATCCCGCAGAAGGACGCGGGGATCCGCACCGAGCCGCCGCCGTCGGTGCCGATCGACAGCGGACCCGCGCCGAGGGCGACCGCCGCCGCGCTGCCGCCGCTCGACCCGCCGGCCGTACGGGACAGGTCGTACGGATTACGGGTCACCCCGCTCAGCGGCGAGTCCGTCACGCCCTTCCAGCCGAACTCCGGCGTCGTCGTCTTGCCGAGGAGGACCGCGCCGTGCTCGCGCAGCCGCGCCACCGCCGGGGCGTCGTCCGGCCAGGGGCCCGCCGGGTCGACCGTCCGCGAACCGCGCAGGGTCGGCCCGCCCCGCATCAGGAACATGTCCTTCACGGAGACCGGGACCCCGTCCAGCAGCCCCTTCGGCTCCTTCCGCCGCCACCGGACGGTGGCCGCCTCCGCGGCGGCCAGCGCCTCGTCGGCGTCGACCCGCACGAAGGCGTTGACGAGCGGTTCGACCGCCTCGATCCGTTCCAGCGCGGCGCGCACCGCGTCGACCGGCGAGAAGTCGGCCTTCTCGTAGCCGGCCATCAACTGTCGGGCGGTGAGATCGGTGAGGAACATGGAGTCAGTCATGCATGGGGACGTACCCACGTTTCTTGTCCACCACGTTAGGCAGGGGCTCTCCGGACGACCAGATGTCGTAAAGCCCGACGAACTGCTCACCCAGCCGGTCCCGCCAGCCGACCGTGTCACCGCTCATATGGGGCGACACGATCAGGCCCGGCACGTCCCACAGTCTGCTCTGCGGATCGAGCGGTTCCGCCTCGAAGACGTCGAGGGCGGCGCCCGCGATCCAGCGCTTGGACACGGCGTCCACCAGCGCGCTCTCGTCCACGAGCTGTCCGCGCCCCACATTGATGAAGCGCGCCGACGGCTGCATCAGACCGAACAGACGCGCGTCGAACATGCCGCGTGTGTCGTCCGTGAGCGGCGCCGCGCAGATCACCCAGTCGGAGCGGGTCAGCAGCCGGTCCAACTGATCGGCGCCGTGGATTCCCGGGCGCGCGGTACGGCCGGTGATCGCCACCGTCACCCCCAGCGCCCTGAGGGTGACGGCGATCGCCCGGCCGATCGGACCCGCCCCGACGACGGTCGCGCGGCTGCCGGTGACCCGTAGTCCCTCGCGATGGCGCCAGCGCCGCTGACGCTGGAGTTCAAGAGTTCCCGGCAGATCCTTGGCCATGGCAAGTACTAGACTTGCCACATATTCGGCAATGGGCTCCTCAAAGATGCCGCGGGCGTTTGTGACGACGGTCTCGGAGTTGATCAGTTCGGGACACAGCAGCCGGTCGACGCCCGCGCTCGCCGTATGCACCCAGCCCGGCCGCGGGCCGTCGCCCGGCCAGGCCGACCGGACCGCGTCGGAAGTGAAGTCCCACACCAACAGGACGTCTGCCAGGGGGAGTTGGGCGGCGAGCGAGGACTCGTCGGCGTACCGGACGTGTGCCCGACCGGTCAGCCGGCCGAGGCGCGGCGGGGGGTCGGCACCCAGGACGAGCAGGGTCGGTACGGCCATCGGGAGAGCCCTTCCGATCGGGGCGGGGATTTCCCCCAGGAAAATTCGGTGCAACGTCTTTCCTGTGACGATTGACCACGCTCGCATTGTGCTCCTACCGTCGTCAATAACAGCCAAGGGGGCCGTGCGATGGATGTCTCCTTTCTGGGCGGGCCACAACCGCAGCGTGGTGTCGGTGTGGTCGCCCCATTTGATTTCGCTCTCGACCGTGAACTCTGGCGTTGGATGCCTGACGAGATCTCGCTACGCCTGACGAGGACCCCTTATGTCCCCGTCGAGGTGTCGCTGGACCTTGCCAGGCTCGTGAGTGAGCACGAGACCCTCGGAGAGGCGGTGCGGGCCCTTGGCGCGACCGAACCGGAAGTGATCGCGTACGCCTGCACCTCGGGCAGCTTCGTCGGCGGTGTCGGCGGCGAACGGGCCATGTGCGAGGCGATGAACACGGCGGGCGAGGTCCCCTCGCTCACCACCTCGGGCGCGCTGCTGGAAGCGCTCGAGGAGCTGGGCGCGAAGCGGATCGCGCTGGTCACCCCGTATACGGAGTCGGTCACCCAGTCGCTGGAGGAGTATCTGGCCGAGGCCGGGGTAACGGTCACGGGTCGCGCCTTCCTGGGGCTGACCCGGCACATCTGGAAGGTGCCGTACCGGTCGGTGGTGGACATGGCGCGGCAGGCCGTCGTCGGCGCGGCCGACGCGCTGTTCATCAGTTGCACGAATCTGCCGACGTACGACGCGATCCCGCAGTTGGAGGCGGAGCTGAGGATGCCGGTGCTGTCGGCGAACCAGGTCACGATGTGGGCGGCCCTGCGCAGAATCGGCGCCCACGCGGTCGGTCCCTACCAGGGCCTGCTCCTCGACCCGCCTCCGGTGCGCCACGTGCCTAGGCTGGAGGTGAGGGGAGAAATCCCCGAGCTGCATGAGATGCCGGAGATCCACCAGATCCCCGAGATCCACCAGATCCCCGAGATATCCGGGATCGGTGACATCCCCGGCATCGCGGAGCTGGGGCGGATGGAACCGGTCCAGCACATGCAGGACGTTCAGCCGGTCCAGCCCGGCGAGTGGGCGCAGCCCGCCCAGCCGGACGCTCCGACCGAGGAACAGGAAGGGTGGACATGACGACCGTCGGACTTCTCTACCCCGGCCACTCCGCCGAGGACGACTACCCCCGTCTGGAGATGCTTTTCGACAGCGACATCAGACTGCCCCTCGTCCACACCGACATCGGCGAGGACGCCCACCGGGTCGACGCGCTCCTGGAAATGGGCTCGGCGCGACGGCTGGCGGAGGGCGTGGAGGAGCTGCGGATGGCGGGCGCCGAGTCCGTGGTCTGGGCGTGCACCAGCGGCAGCTTCGTGTACGGCTGGGACGGCGCCCACGAACAGGCACGCCAACTGGCGGTGGAGGCGGGGCTGCCGGCCTCCAGCACGTCCTTCGCCTTCGCGCACGCCGTCCAGGCGCTGGGCGCGCGGCGGGTCGCGGTGGCCGCGACGTATCCGGAGGATGTCGCGGGTTACTTCACCGCCTTCTTGAAGGCGGCGGGCATCGAGGTGGTCTCCACACGCGGCAGCGGCATCATCACGGCGGCCGAGGTCGGCACCTGGGGCCGCGACGAGGTGTTCGCCCTGGCACGCGAGGGCGACCACCCGGACGCGGAGGTGGTCCTCCTCCCGGACACGGCGCTGCACACGGCGGCGTATCTCCCGGAGCTGGAGCAGACCCTGGGCAAACCGGTCCTCACCGCGAACCAGGTGACGGTGTGGGAGGGCCTGCGTCTGCTGGAGCGGCACGCGTGGGCGCCGAAGCTGGGGACGCTGTTCGCGAGCCGGGAGTAGCTGGAGCAGGGCGGGAACGAGCCGGGTAACGGAGTCCGGGAATAAAACGGAGCCCTCCTCCTGTTGCCCTGGGTCGTAACCGAACTCCCCGCTCAGAAGGGCCCGCACCGGTGGTTGACGCAATTCGAGGTACGGCTCCGGGCAGCGCGCCCGTGCCGCTGTCCGTGCTTGACCTGGTCACCGTCGGCAGCGGCGGCACCGCCGCCGAGTCGCTGCGGACCAGCGTCGAGATCGCCAAGCTCGGCGAGCGCAGGGGCTACCACCGGCACTGGGTCGCCGAGCACCACTCGATGCCCGGTGTCGCCTCCTCGTCGCCCGCCGTGATCCTGGCCCATCTCGCCGCCCACACCGAGCGCATCCGGCTCGGTTCGGGCGGCGTCATGCTGCCCAACCACGCGCCGCTCGTCATCGCCGAGCAGTTCGGCACCCTGGAGGCCCTGGCCCCCGGGCGCGTCGACCTCGGGCTCGGCCGGGCGCCCGGCACCGACGGGGCCACGGCCGCCGCCCTGCGCCGTACCGACCGGCTGAACGAGGGCGCCGACGACTTCCCCCAGCAGCTCGCCGAGCTGACCCGCTTCCTGGACGACGACTTCCCGGACGGGCACCCGTACGCGCGCATTCACGCCGTCCCCGGACCCGTCCAGGGCCCCGCCGCCCGGCCGCCCATCTGGCTCCTGGGCTCCTCCGGGTTCAGCGCCCAGCTCGCCGCCAGGCTCGGGCTGCCGTTCGCCTTCGCGCACCACTTCTCGGCGCAGAACACGATCCCCGCGCTGGACCTGTACCGCGAGTCCTTCCGGCCGTCGGCCGTGCTCGACGCCCCGTACGCGGTGATCGGCGTCGCCGCCCTCGCCGCCGAGGACGAGAAAGAGGCCCACCGCCAGGTCCTGACCGGCGCGCTGTCGATGCTGCGGCTGCGCACCGGGCGCCCCGGGCTCGTCCCGACGCCGCAGGAGGCGCAGGCGTACAGCTTCAGCCCGCAGGAGCGCGACTTCGTGAACGGCTGGCTGACGAACATCGTGTACGGCACCCCGGACGCCGTCCGCGCGGGTCTTGACGACCTCCAGAAGCGCACCGGCGCCGACGAGTTGATGCTCACCGCCAACGCCCACGGCGGCGACGCGCGGCTGCGCAGCTACGACCTGATCGCCGACGCCTACGGGCTGCCCGGCTGACCTCCGTGGTGACCGGGTCCCGGGGGCCGGGGTCAGACCTTCAGCGGGCTGACCCCGATCATCTCCGCGATCCGCTCCGGCGCCACCGCCCGCGAGTACAGCCACCCCTGCCCGGTGTCGCAGCCGATCCGGCGCAGCCGCGCCGCCTGGCCCGCCGTCTCCACGCACTCCGCCGTGACGGTGAGGCCCAGCCGGTGCGCGAGATGGACCAGCGTCTCGACAATCGTCTCGTCCGCCGGGTTGGGGTGGACGCCCTCGTCGTAACGGAAGCCCCGGACGAAGGAACCGTCCAGCTTCAGTACGGAGACGGGCAGCCGGCTCAGATACGCCAGGTTCGAGTAGCCGGTGCCGAAGTCGTCGATGGCGATCCGCACGCCCATGTCGCTCAGTGCCTGGAGCGCCTGGAGCGGCCGGCCCGCCGAGCCCATCACGGCGGACTCCGTCAGCTCCAGTTGCAGCAGCCGCGGCGCGAGCCCCGTCTCGGCGAGGATCGCGGCGACGTCGGCCACCAGGTCGGAGTCCCAGACCTGCCGTACGGCGACGTTGACGCTCACGAACAGCGGCCGGTCCGCCGGGTGGTCGCGCTGCCACCGACGGGCCTGGAGACAGGCCGTACGCAGCACCCAGCGGCCGAGCTGCACGATCGAGCCGTCCTCCTCGGCGATGCCGATGAAGCGGTTCGGGGCGAGGATGCCGAACTGCGGGTGATTCCAGCGCACCAGCGCCTCCACACCCCGTACGACTCCGTCGGCCATCCCCACCAGCGGCTGGTACTGGAGCACGAACTCCTCGCGCTCGACGGCCGGGCGCAGCGTGGACGACAGCGCCTGGCGGGTCATCCGGTGCGCGTTGCGCTCGGGGTCGAAGAGGGTCCAGCGGGCCTTGCCGTCCGCCTTCGCCCAGTACAGCGTCGTGTCGGCGACCTGCATCAGACCGGTTGGGGTGGTGCCATCGGCGGCCCGTTCCACGACGCCGATGGACGCCGAGACCGAGAGCCGCTGCCCGGCGAGGTCGAACGGGAGCTGGAGCGCGGCGAGTACGGCGCGGGCGAGATCGGCGAGCTGTTCCGTACCGGCCGAGTCCTCGACCAGGATCGCGAACTCGTCGCCGCCGAGGCGGGCGACGAGATGGCTGCCGCCCCGGCTGTGGCCGTCGTTGTCGGCGCACTCGGTGAGCCGGCCCGCGACGGCGGCGAGCAGCCGGTCGCCGACGCGGTGCCCGAGCGTGTCGTTGACGGCCTTGAAGCCGTCGAGGTCCAGATAGCAGAGGCCGATCCGCCCTGTTCTGCCATGGTCGTACGACGATTCGAGCGCGGTCGACAGGCGCTCGAAGAACAGCGTGCGGTTGGGCAGCCGGGTCACCGGGTCGTGCATCTGGAGATGGCGGAGCCTGGCCTGGAGTTCGCGCCGCTCGCTGATGTCCGTGAGGGAGAGCAGGACGCTGCCGCCGTCCGGCAGGGGCGCGACGGTGACCTCCGCCCACAGGGCGCGGCCGTCGGGGTGCTTGAGGCGGCGGGTGCAGCGGAAGCGGGCGCGCCGGCCGCGCAGCACTTCCTGGTACGCGTGCCAGGTCCGGTCGTCGGAGGCGAGGTCGACCAGGTCGGCGGCGGCCCGGTCGTTCAGCGAGTCGCGCTCGGTGCCGACCAGCTCGGCGAGGGCGTCGTTGGCGGTGACGACGGTGCCGCGCCGGTCCACGACGGCCATGGGGAGCCGGGCCGCGTTGAAGGCCGCCCGGTAGTCGCGGTGCTCCTGGTGGGTGGGGAGCGTCAGATGGTCGCGCGCCTCGGGGGCCGGGCCGGCGGGCTCGGGGTGCGTGGCTTCGGGGTGCGTGGGCTCGGGGCGTGCTGCCTCGGGGCGCGCGGCTTCGGGGGGCGTGGCTTCGGGGCGCGCGGGGGCACGCCGTTCGCCGCGCGCGTGGCACCGGTCGTCCTGTATGGCCAGAGCGTGACACTCGGTGACTGACGGCGTGGCGGAGTGGGGCGCCGCGACTGCCGCACGCTGGGGCCTTTCGGAGGTTCCGCTCACGGCTCGCTCCCGCAGTGCAGTGGTGTCGTACAGGGGTGTGATTCGCGATGTTCGGCGCAGGAAAGTGTGGAAAGTGTGCCGATCATAGAGGCAGGCCGGTCGGCCGTTCCAGCTCCCCCGTGGTGAACCCGGGTGCGTGATGTCGACGCCGGTCGGCGGGCGATCGTTTCTGCGCGTCTGTGGCGCGACCTGTCTTCGCCCTGATCGATTGTGACTTTCCGTGATCCGTCGGGGGTGTCGTTCCGCTCACCCAACTGGGCCAGCGGAACAGGGCGTAAAGGAGCGAAAAGACACAAGGTGGGTGAGCTGTCCCGCATTCCGCAGCCGGAGGTCCACGTGGAGCGTCGCCTGACACCCGGGGGAGTGGACCGGCCGCGCCTGCGCAGCGCGGCCGCGGCCTTCACCTCCCTCGTCGCGGTGGCCGCCACCTCTCTGGTGGCCGGCCCCGCCGTGGCGGCATCCGCCGGGCCGTGCGCCCTGCCGCGTACCCCCGCACACCACTCGCTCGGCCTCGACACCTGGAACGCCTCCTACCCGCGCCCGGCCAGGACCCTCGACGCGGTCATGGTCTTCCTGTCCTTCCCGGACGCGGCGCCGAAGCTGGAGCCCGCCGAGCTGGTGGCCGACCACTTCCCGGCGACCAGCAGATTCTTCGAGCGGGCCTCTTACGGCAAATTCGTGCTGCGCCCGCATCCCCGGCTCCAGTGGATCAAGATGCCCCGCGCGTCCTCCGACTACGCCATACAGCGCGACTGGGAGCCGGCGATGCGCACGGCGTATCTGCGCGACGCGCTGGCGGCCGCCGATCCGGTGATCGACTTCTCGCGGTACGACGTCGTCTACCTGGTCGCCGATCCGGACGCGCCCGGCGTGGATTCCGACGCGACGAAAGTGGTCAACTTCGATCACCCGCTGAGCGCGGACGGCACTGACATCAAGCGTGTCGTGACCGTCTTCGAACGGCACCCGCCGGACCGCAATGTGCTGGCCCACGAGACCGGGCATGTCTTCGACCTGCCCGACCTCTACCACCGGCCGACCGACGGCAGGGGCGACTGGGACACCCATGTCGGCGACTGGGATGTGATGGGCAGTCAGTTCGGCCTGGCGCCGGACCTGTTCGGCTGGCACAAATGGAAACTGGGCTGGCTCGGCGGACGGCAGGTGAGCTGTGTGAAGCCCACCGGCAGCAGCATGCTCACCCTGGAACCGCTGGACGCCGCGCCCCCGGTCGGCGCGAGCGCCGGGACCCGGCTCGCGGTCGTCAGGACCAGCGAGCACTCGGCCCTGGCGATCGAGGCACGCGGCTCGACCGGGAACGACGCCACCACCTGTACCGAGGGCGTGCTGATCTACCGGGTGCGGGGCGAGACGGAGTCGGGCGAGGGCCCCATCGAGGTGGTGGACGCGCATCCGGACAGCGAGGCGTGCTGGGACCAGTCGGTCTATCCGCCGCTGGCGGACGCGCCGATGGAGGTCGGGGAGACGTTCACGGTGCCGGGGGAGGGCACGAAGGTGGAGGTGGCCGACCGTACGCGGACGGGAGCCTGGACGGTCAAGGTGACGACGAGGATGCGGGCGGGGGCATGACGGGGGGCGAGGGGCGAGGGGGCGTGAGGGGCGTGAGGGGCGTGAACACAGGAAAGCCCCTCGCTCTCGCGAGGGGCTTTCCCTGTCTGTGCGCCGCCAGGGACTCGAACCCCGGACCCGCTGATTAAGAGTCAGCTGCTCTAACCAACTGAGCTAGCGGCGCCTGCTGACGTCGTAGACCTTAGCACCAGGATCGGTGCGAAGAAAAATCGATATGACAGGCCCCGGAGCGGGCCCTCGAAGGGGCTGGTGCGCTGCTCAGGGGCGCGAACCCGGCAGTCCGGCCACCGTGCCCGCCGGGGGCCGGGCGGCCACTGTCCGCAGGGCGGCACGGCCCGCCCGTACGCACGCCCACAGCAGGACCTCGGGACCCGGCAGCCATGGATGGCGGGTGTCGGGGGCCACCACCCAGCGCGGCGCCGGGGCGGCGGCGGGGACCAGCGAGGGGACGGTCACCGCGTCGCCGGAACCGTGGCAGAGCAGCGGCGGAACGGCCGGCGCCGCGCCCTCCGGAGCCGAGCGGCCCCACTCCTCCCAGGACAGCAGCGACGGCAGCCGCTGGGCCGTGCCGGGGGCCGCGAACAGCATCGTGCGCCCCCGGTGCGTGGCGACGGGCCCGGAGCCCGGCCCCTCGGACCACAGCCGGTCGAGCATGCGTCTGCCGAAGATCGCGGGCACGTTCACGACGTCGAAGACGGTGCCGCAGGGCAGCACGCCGGGGGCCGTGGGTCTGGCCTCCCAGAGGGAGAGCGTGGAGCGGGGATACGGCCCCGCGGAGGCGAGCCATCCGGCGCCGGCGGCGGTGACCTGCGCGGTGTGGTGGCGGCTCTCCTCACGGAGGTAGGTGAAGATGTCGGTCCGGCGCTCGTCGTCGCAGGCACCCGGGCTCAGGGGTGATTCATCTCGCAGCCATGCGCTCATGGCAACTACATCTACCTGGAGTAACCGCTCCGTTCCGGGGAGTTGGCGGAAACCGGGACAGGGTGGTGCGGGTAGGCGTAACCTGCGGCCCGGCATATGCCAGACGGGCGGGCTCCCGGCCCGTCCGCTCCCGGCACACGGGGGCGAGGCGGTGTTCCACTCCACGCGGGAGCGGGGGCCGGTGATCACTCTCCCGGCGTGCGCCCGTTTCGCAGCAGATCGCGCCCGAACTCCACCATCTTCTTGGCGTAGTCCTCGGTCCACCGGGCCCGTTCGGCGATGTCCGCGGGCGTCAGCCGGTCGAACCGGCGCGGATCGGCGAGCTGCGCGGCGGCGACGGCCTGGAACTCCACGGCCCGGTCCGTCGCCGCCCGGAAGGCGAGCGTCAGCTCGGTGGCCCGGTCCAGCAGCGCGCCCGGGTCGTCGATCGACTCCAGGTCGAAGAAGTGCTCCGGATCGGCGGCCGCCTCGGAGGGCTCGAACAGCAGCGGGGCGGGCCGCAGCCGTCGCTGACTCGACTCGGATTCCGCCATGTGGTCCTCCTGCTGCTCCTGGTGTGGGCGTCCGTGAAGTCGTACGTGAAGTCGTCCGTGAGGTCGTACGTGCCGTTTCGGCCACCGTCCATTGTCCCGCCCCGCGCAAGTGGGCGTCCCAGGGCTGCCAGGTGACGCGGTGTTCCGACAGATACGAGAGCACGGCGTGGTTCGCCTCCCGGCCGTCCCGGGCTGTATCCGTTGGCCGCCTCCGGCGGCATGCCGGACTCCGTCCGGCGTGCGGTGTCCGGGGGCCGGCCTCGTCGTCGCCGTCCCGGGCTCACGGTTGCCAGGTGACCCGGTGTTCCGAGAGGTGGGACAGCACCGCGTGGTTCGCCTCCCAGCCGTCCGGGAACTTGATCGTCACTCCCAGTTGAACCGGCTCCGTGGACGGATGCTCGTCGAGCAGTTCCGGGACGCCCGCGCGGCAGACCACGATGCAGGCGTGCCGGTGCCGGGAGGTGAGCACGCACAGGCGGCCCGTCTCCAGATGGAACGCCGTCGCGTCCGGGCGGCCCGAGAGCGGGTGCAGGACGACCGTGACGTCGAACTCACGGCCCTGGAGCCGGTTCGCCGTGTCCACGGCCACCCCCGACACCCCCAGCTCGGCGAGCGTCGCGCGGATCGCCGCCGCCTGGTCGCGGTGGGCCGTGCCGACCGCCACCCGGTCGGCCGTCAGCGGCGCCGCGTCCGGGCCGCGCTCGCCCACCGTCGCGCCGCCCCGGTCCAGCAGCCTGCGGACGACCAGGGCCACCGCCCGTACCGCCTCGGGGTCCGTACGGGGCGTACGCCGCGCGGGCAGCTCCAGCAGGCCCCAGCCGGACGCCGCCGCCTCGTCCACCACCCGGTCCGGGCCCGAGCCGTCCGAGGGGACGGCGAAGCTCAGGCGCCGGTCCGCCGGGCCCGTACCGCTGCGGAAGGGTGTGTACGGGTAGAACGCGTCCGACACCAGCGGCGCGGCCGACGCGGGCAGCCGCCACGACACCGGCAGCCGGTGCTGCGGCAGTTCGGGATTGTGCGCCAGCAGCGTGGCGACCGCGCTCGCGGACGGGTCGTAGGACAGCCCCGCCCACTGGTCGGCGCCGACCACGCTGAACGGGTCCAACTGGCCCGGGTCGCCCACGAACAGCGCCCGTTCGAAAAGCCCGGCGACGGCCAGCAGGGCGTCCGAACGCATCTGGTACGCCTCGTCCACGATCGCGTGCCGCCACGGCTCGACGCCCTGCACATGCGCCCACTTGGCCGCCGTCGACACCACGACGTCGAGGCCCGCCAGATCGGCCGCCTTCGCCGACTTCCGTACAGAGGGCAGCTCGTTGAGCGAGGGGTCGTACGGATCCGGGTCGTTGCTGTGCAGCCGGCCGACCGGCAGGTCGGGGGCCTTGTCGGCGAGGCGCGTGACGAGATCGTCCACCTGGGCGTTGGTCTGCGCGACGACCATCAACGGCCGCCCCGCCGACGCCAGTTCGAGCGCGGCGCGCACCACCAGCGTCGACTTCCCGGCGCCCGGCGGCGAGTCGACCACCACGCCCCGGTACGCGCCGTACAGCGTGTCGTGCAGGATCGCGTCGGTCGCCCGCGCGGCCTCGGCGCCGGGGTCGAAACCGGCGCGATCCGATGCGACGGCGGCGGTCATAGGAAGTCCTCCTCGGTCACCGGGTCGGCGGGCGGCGGTGGCGGCGCGGGCGCGTCGTCGGCGGGCGTACGGGATTCAGGAAGATGTACGGCTCCGAGGACGGGACCGGGCCCGTCCGCGCCACCGGCACCGGTGACAGGAGCGGCCCCGGCTCCCGTAACGACCCCCTCCGCGTTCGGCGGCCCCCCGTGCGTCCACGGCGTCTCCTCCGTGGAAGGCAGCTTCGGACCGCCCCGCTGGTCGTGCTCGAACAGCGTCCAGGCGATCCGGTCGCCCTTGTGGGGAAGCGACCCCTCGGCCGGCTCCTTGTCACGGCCCATCCGGTCCGTCAGCCGCAGCACCAACAGGCCGTGCCCGTCCGGCTCCCAGCCCACGAACTCGGCCGACTGCGGCTTGCCGTCCAGCGAGCGGTACACCTTCGTACGCTCGCCGAGCTGTGGACGGTCCTCGCTGTACAGCGTGATCAGCGGGCGCGGGCTGGGGCGCTTGCTCTCGCTGTAGGCCATCACCACGTCCGTCACCTCGCCGATGAACGCCTCGCCCGACAGCCTGCGCCCGGCCAGCACCAGCGGGTCGTCCAGCGCCTCCTGCGCCTCCAACTGCGCCTGCGCCGTCTCCCGCGAGGCCAGCTTCTGCGCCGCCGTCACCGCGTCGTCGTGCCTAGGCTGCGGCGGCTCGCCGGACCGCACACGGTCGCGATGGCCGGTGAACGACCAGCGGTCGCGCGTCCAGCGGTCGGCGACGCGCGCCCCCTGCGGCAGCTCCCGCAGCAGATCGAGCCCCCGCCACACCGCGTCCCACGTCGGCCGCGCCTGGCTCTCCAGCAGCGCCCGGATCTCCCGCTCGGCCCTGGTCAGCCGGCCCAACTGCTCGTCCGCGCCCGGTCCGTCCTCGGCGGCGCCCAGCGACTGCCGCGCCCGGTCGTACTCGTCGATCGCCGGCGCCAGCAGCCTGTTGTCGAACGCCGGGTCCGTCGCCGGACCGGCGGGCGGGCAGCGCAACTGCCCACGGGCGTCCCGCGCGGTCTCGGCACGCAGCGCGGCGCCTGGCCCCGACTCGCCGTCCGGCGGGTCGATCCAGGCCAGCAGCGCCCCCAGATGCTGGTCCTCCAGGCTGGACTGCCCCGTCGCCCAGTGCCTGTTCAGCAGATCGGTCGCCGCCAGCAGCAGCGACGACCCGGGCACCCGCGCCCGCTCGCCGTAGTGCGTCAGCCAGCGGCCCAGCAGCGGCACGCGCGCGGGCGCCGGATACGGCGTGTCCGGGTCCTGCTCCGCCGTACGCCGGAACCGCATCGAACGCCCCAGCAGCCGTACGAAGTCCACCCCCGGCCGGTTCGGCACGATCAACTGCGGCGCGTCCACGCACAGATCGACCTCGACCTTGACGCGCTTACCCGTCTCCGGGTCGCTCTCGCTGCGCTCGGCGGGCTCCACGTCGTCCGCGTACGCGTCCAGATGAGGCAGCAGCACCTCCGCCAGATCGGCGAGGAACGCGAAGCGCAGATCGCGGTCGCGCGGCTGCGCCACGGTCAGCAGCCGGGGCGCGTCGCGGTCCGTACCGACGAGCGCGCCGAGCGGGGCGCCGGCCTCACCGGCGGTCGTGAGCGGGACGAACACGAGGGGGCGCGCCGACAGCCGCCGGTGGCACACGGTGGCCAGCGGCTGCGCGCGCCCGCTCTCCACCGCCTCGAGCCGGGCAAGGGTGCTGATCAGCGACATCCGGCGACCACGCCTTCCAGGACCGCGCCCTTGAGGACCGCGCCTTCCTCAAGAGGGCGGGACTTCAGCGCCTCCGCGCGCAGCGCGGCGGCCCGGCGCAGCGCCAGCACCGTCGGATCGTCGTCGTCGGCGGCCCCGGCCCCGGGCGCGCCCTCACCGCGCGCCGCCGCCAGGACGGCGCCGACCGTCGTCAGGCCGCCCAACTCGCCCCGTACACCCCGTCCCAGCGCCTCCACGGCCCCCGCCGAGCGGGCCCGGCCCCGGCAGTGGAAGGCCAGCTCGCACGCGGCCAGGCACTCCGGCGCGTACGCCGCCGTCACCGCGTCGACCGCCGCCGTCAGCTCGGTCGGCGTGCACCGCTCCAGGTCGAAGCTGGTGCCTTCGGGCAGGGTCGCCGCGATGTCCTCGATCCGGGTCAGCCGGGTCAGTTGCCGCCGGGTCACCGACCGCTGCTTGCGTACGTCCACGACCGAGGCGGTCGGCAGGTTGGAGAAGTCCCTGGGGCAGACCAGCAGCACCGAGTGGTCCACCCGGGCGCCGGACACCAGGTCGGCGACCCGCTCCAGCGCCAGCACGTACACGGCGGCCTGCCGTGCGGCGGCGCCTACCTTCGACGGGTCGGCGGAACTGTCGATCATCGGGAAGGACTTGATCTCCACGACCGTCCAACGGCCGTCCGGACACACCACCACGGCGTCCGGCTCCAGATAGGCGGGCGAGCCCGCCACCTCCAGCGCCAGCAGCGGGTGCACGAGCAGCGTCCACGCGGCGGACCCGGCGGCGGCTCCCGTCGCCTCGCGCAGCGCCAGCGCCGTACGCGCGGCGCGTCCCTGGGGGCCGGCCGCCGACAGGTCGGGGACACGCACCTCACCGGGCACCGGCGCGGGCGACCCCGCGCCCATGCGTTCGTGCAGGAGCCGCATCAACTCCGCACCGCCGTCGGCCTTGACGCGCGCCTCGAACGCGTTGCCGCGCATGAACGCGAACTGCGACTGCCCGAACGGCGCCGGGGAGCCGAGCGCCGCCGCGAGCGCCGTCTTGTCGACCCCCGCGCCGTCCAGCAGCGCGCGGCGTCCGCAGCCGGGGTTGGCGGCGAGCGCGGCCAGCGCGCGGGCGTCCAGCGGATGCGGCGCGACGTCCGGTCCGCGCAGCTCGGCGAGGAGCCGCCGGAGCGTCGTCGGTCGTGGCTCCGGTGCCGCCGGGGACGCCGGAGCTGCTGTTGGTGCGGGTGCGCTGCCCGGGGAATCGCTCACCCGCGGAAGTCTCGCATCCGTCACTGACATTCGGAGGTTTGACCGGGGACTTGGGCACTCAGGACTTGGCGGCCGAGGACTTCGCCGGGGCGTTCGCCGAGGCGTTCGCGACCGCGACGGACTCACGCCTCGGGCCGGGCACCGACGGTGATCCCGACCGCGCTTCCGATCCCAATCCCGATCCCGACCCGGATTCCGACCCAGATCCCGATCCCGATCCCGATTCCGATCCCGATTCCGATTCCGATCCCGGTCCCGCGTCGGGTGCGGGAAGCGGCAGCCGCGCGAGCCTGCCCACGAACGCGTACCGGTCGGCCGCGCGCACCCAGCCCCGGTCGGCGGCCCGCAGCGCGGGCCCCGTCAGCAGCGCGCCCGCCGCCATCACGGCGCCGCCGGCGACCGCGTCGAGGAAGTAGTGATTCGCCGTGCCCATCACCACGACCACGGTCAGCAGCGGATAGACGGCACCGACGGCCCGCAGCAGCGGCTTCCTGCCGTGCCGCCACAGCAGCACCCCGCACCACAGCGCCCAGCCGACATGCAGGCTCGGCATCGCCGCGTACTGGTTGGTCATCCCGCCGAGCCCGCGCGGTGCGCTCGCCTCGGCGCCCCACCAGCCGTACGAGCTGTACTGCGCCATCGTGTCGACGAACCCGTACGAGGCGTCGAGCAGCCGCGGCGGGCAGGTCGGGAGCAGGGTGAAGCCGATCAGACCGAGCAGTGTGGAGAGCATCAGCCAGGTGCGGGCGGCGCGGTAGTGCGCGGGGCGGCGGCGGAACAGCCAGATCAGCACGGCGGGTGTGACGACGTAATGCAGCGAGGCGTACGCGAAGTCGGCGGGTATCCCGAGGGCCGGGGTGCTGGTGAAGAGTCTGTTGAGCGGATGCTCGGCGTTCAGGAAGAACGCCTTTTCTATTCGCAGGATCGCCAGACCATGGTCCACGGCCGTCGACACATCGCCGCGCGCCAGCAGCCGGCCGGCCGAGTACGCCCCGTAAACCACCGCCAGCAGCAGTAGTTCGGCCCACCAGCGGGGCCGGTGGGCGGTGCGCGCATGGCCGATCTGCGGCATCCGGACGGTCTCCCTCAATGTATTTACGCGGCCTTCCGCCGACGTTCAACCGTACGGTGTAGGCGCTCACGCGGATGAGAGGGGTCCCCCTACGAACCCTCGTGCGTCGACGGAGCCCGCGCGGCATTACCGTCGGCTGCCCATGGGGACGCCGAGACCGTCCCGGCGGTTGCCCTGTGTTCAGGTACGCGATGATGGGACGGCACCTGTTGTGAACCTCAGGGAGAGTTTCCATGGCATCGCGCATCCTCCTCGCCCGGCACGGTCAGACGGCGTGGTCGCTGTCCGGCAGGCACACCGGCAGGACGGATGTCCCTCTGCTCGACGAGGGCAGGCGCGGCGCCAAGCTGCTGGGGGAGCGGCTGCACCGGCAGCCGTGGTCGGGTCTGCCCGACGCGGAGATCCGCACCAGCCCGCTGCTGCGCGCGAGCGACACCTGTGAACTCGCGGGGTTCGGCGGGCGGGCGCGGGCGTGGGACGCGCTGATGGAGTTCGACTACGGGGCGTACGAGGGCATGACCCCGGCCGAGATCCAGGCGGTGCGGCCGGGCTGGTTCATCTGGCGCGACGGTGTCCCCGAGGGTGAGAAGCTGGCCGAGGTCGCCGCGCGCGCCGACGAGGTAGTGGCGTGGGCGCGCTCGGCCGACCGTGACGTACTGGTCTTCGCGCACGGTCACATCCTGCGCGCGATCGGCGCGCGCTGGCTGGGCCAGGACGTGTCGTTCGCCTCCCGGATCCGGCTGGCGCCGACGTCGCTGTCGGTCCTGGACTGGGCGTACGGGGCGCCGGCGATCGACATCTGGAACGACACGGGGCACCTCGCGGGCTGAGGCCCGCGGGCCCGTCCGGCGCCCCGGTCGGAGCAGGCCCGTCACGCCCGCCGCGCCGTCGCCGCCGTCGACGCGTGGCGGGTCAGGAAGCCGCCCACCTCCGCCGTACGCCGCTTCGGCAGCAGCACCCGCACCATGCCCGCGAGTATGCCCTGGATGCGCGACGACTGGACCTCGTCCATCAGGTCCAGCACCTGGTGCCCCGCCGCCGCGGCCTCGTCGAGGAAGCCCGCCCGCGCCAGATCTGTGGCCAACTCCGCCCGGTAGAGCGCGAGATTGCGGGTGAAGTGCGGGTCCTGGAGGACCGTGGCCCGGTACGCGTGCCGGGCCGCCGCCGACCAGTCGCCCAGCGCCGCCCGGCACTGCGCCTCCAGCGCCTGGAGTTCGCTCTCGCCGAAGAACGACATCCACTCGGGGTCGTCGTCCGAGGGACCGCGCTCGAACAGGGTGTGCGCCTGCCCGAGCGACTGCTCGCAGCCCGTACGGTCCCCGAGCCCGGCCCAGCCGCCCGCCTCGCGCAGCGCGAGGAGCGACAGCAGCCGCGGCGAGGCGAGGTCCCGCGCCGCGTGCCGGCTGGCCTGCGCCGCGCGTACCGCCTCGCGGTGCCGGCCCGCGTCCCTCGCCAGGAACGAGGTGTTGCAGAACGCGTGCGCCTCGAGTCCCGCGTCACCGGCCACCCGCGCGGTCGCCAGCGCCTCCGCGTAGTGCGAGCGCGCGTCGTCGAACCGGCCCGAGTCGTGGGCCAGCCAGCCCACCGAGATCGCCAGTTCGCCCGCGCTCGCGTGCAGCCGGTCGGCCGTGGCGCTGCGGGTCGCGGTGCCCGCGTCGAGGAGCGCGTACGCCGTCCGCAGGGGCTGCGCCGCCCGCCGGTACAGGCCGTCGGCGCCGTGCCGGTCGTCCAGCAGCCGGATCCGGCGTACCGCCTCCTCCAGGGCGCTCACCTCGGCCTCGCCCACCTGCCGGGGGACGGGCGCGGCCGCGGCGGGCGCACCGCCGATGCCGCTGCCGATGCCTAGCGAGGCCACCGCCATCGACGCGGTGCTGTTCGTCATGAATGCGCGACGCCGCACGTCGCTCTCCTCGCTGATGTCACTGCCGTCGCCGCGCGCCGGGGTCCGGGCCGGGGTCGGGGCCGGGGTCCGGGCCGGGAGGGGGCCCGGGAGGGGGGCCGGCGCCGCACAGGCGCCGGCCGTGGCTCTGGACGCCCGGCCGCGCACACTCTCGCGTGCCGAGAAGCCCAGATCGGCCAGGGTGAGGCCGGGGAACATATGGAGGAAGACCCGTTCGTAGGCGTAGTTGGGACAGCGGATCTCACCGGCCTCCACCCGGCCGATGTACCGTGCGTCGCACGCGACTTGCTCACCGATCTCCCGCGCGGACCTGCGTACGGCCGCCGCGAACTCGCCCGGCGAGCGACGGCCGCGCAGTCGGCGGAAAGCGAGATTGGGAACTGCCCGGGTCGACGCCATGGCCGAGACCTCTCTTGGGACACCTTTGTCCTGCGTGCCGGTTCACCTTGCGGCCTGTACACCTCGTGGCCGGTTTACCGGTGTTCCGGCGGTCCGGCGTCCAAGAACGTACCTGTTGTGACGAGTTGCCTACAGGGAGTTTGGCTACAAACCGGATATCTCACCCACGATCTGCCATGAACTGCCACCCTTTGCGGCGGACTCCCGCCGTAGCTGTTGACGCCGTGGCGCGTTGAACCATGCGGAGACGCGCAACGTGTCTGCACTCGACGAGGAGGGTTCCCTTGTTGGAGTTGGAGGTCGGTTATGAAGACCAGTGACGGCTCATGGACGACTGCTCAGCACAGGCCCACGGCCGAGGCGAGCGCGTTGCCGCCCGGTGCGGCTTCCGGCGGGGACGGCGGTGTGCCCTGCGATCTCGTGACCGTCCCGGCCCGCCAGGGCCTGGAGGCCGTCGACATCCTGCGCCGTGGCGCGGGCGAGGCCCCGGCGGTGGGGCCGGTGCTGCTCGACGGGAACTGCGACAACCTCGGATTCCTGGTGCCGCCCGGCACGGCGGCGGGCTGGGACATGCCCGGCAGCGCGTGTACGGAGACGGCCGGCCGGGGACTGCGGGTGCCGGCCGAGCCGCCCGTCACCGGCGGTGCGTGGCTGCTGCCGCCCGACGACGACACCGGGGAGGTCACGGACCCGGAGGTGCTGCGGGAAGCGCTCGGTGAGGCGGCCCGGCTGATCGAGGCGGCCGACGGTCACCGGTAGCGGCCACCGGTAGCGATCGCCGTCGGCGATCGCCGACATGGTGCCGCCGGGTGACAATGGACCGGTGGCGAAGAACCCGACGGCGAAGAACAGGCGGCGTGGACGAGGTGTCCCCGGGCCGGGACCCGGGCACGAGACCACCACCGAGCCGGTCGACGGCGGCCTCGCCGAGCTGGTGCCCGACCGCGAGCGCCCCCGCGCCTGGACGCTGCTGATCGACGGCGCCCCGCAGTCCCACGTCGATCTCGCCGACCCGACGCATCTCACCTTCCCCTACCAGCGCAGACTCGGCCATGTCGCCGATCTCCTCGCCCCCGCGGGCCGCCCGCTGCACGTCGCGCACCTCGGCGGCGGCGCCTTCACCCTCGCCCGTTACGTCGCGGCCACCCGCCCCCGGTCCACCCAGCAGATCGTGGAGCTGGACGCGCCCCTCGTCCAACTGGTCCGCAGGGAACTGCCGTTGGACCCGGCCGCCCGGATCCGGGTCCGCTCCACCGACGCGAGGGCCGGACTCGCCAAGATGCCCGACGACTGGGCCGACCTGGTGATCACGGACGTCTTCGGCGGAGCCCGTACCCCGGCGCATCTCACCAGCGCCGAATTCCTCGCCGACGTACGGCGCGTGCTCAAGCCCGGCGGCGGTTACGCGGCCAACCTGGCCGACGGGCCCCCGCTCGCGCATCTGCGCTCCCAGATCGCCACCGCCGCCACCGTCTTCCCCGAACTGGCGCTCGCCGCCGACCCCGCCGTACTGCGCGGCCGGCGCTTCGGCAACGCCGTACTTCTCGCGTCCGACCGGGAGTTGCCTCTCGCCGAGCTGACGCGCCGGGTCGCGAGCGATCCGCATCCGGGGCGGGTGGAACACGGTCGGTCGCTCACCGACTTCACCGGCGGGGCGGCGGTGGTCACCGACGCGAACGCCAAACCGTCACCCGTACCGCCTGCGGGTACATTCGACTGAACGCGCGTGCGGCATACGAGGCTTACCGGTCCACAGCGCTGTGGTCGGGGAGCATTGGCCGGGTTACGCGGCTCGTGGGCCGCGCCTGTCCTCAATCGCCGGACGGGCTGTAATTGGAACCCTCCCGGCCACAGCGTTACCGCTCGTCCACCTGTACCCGTGGCGCCGAGTCGTGCCACGTGCAGAAGACCGAGATCTCCCTCTCGTCCCGTGTGAACGTCACCCGGATCCAGAAGTCCTGCTTCCACACCTGCATCTGCCAGTCGTCCTCCGGCGTCGCCGACACCAACTCGGCGGACTCGGTGCCGAGATCGAAGACGACCCGGCCGCCGTCCACCGGGTAACTCCGCACGCTCTGCGGCGACTTCGGGGACTTCGAGGACTCGGCCGTGGACGGCTTGTCGTCCGGCATCTCGGACGGGTCCGGGGACTTGGCGGACTCCGGGGCCTTCGGGGACTCCGGGGACGGCGACGGCGGCGGGCTCGGCGGGCGGTGCGTCGAGGAGGCCCGCGGCCGGGCGCCCTGCGCCGTCGCGTTCTCCCCGGTGATCGGAAGCGCCCGCGGCCTGTCGTACACCGTGCCCACCACGACCGTGTGCACGCCCCACCAGGACAGCGTGACCGCCGCCCCGGTCGCGAGCGTCCACGCCATCGCATGTACGAGTCCTCTGCGCATCGAGGCCATACTGCACCACCCGCCCCGCGTGGCGTACGGTGCCGCCCATGCCAAGTGTGCTCGTCGTCGAGGACGACCAGTTCGTGCGCTCCGCCCTCATCAGGCACTTGACCGAGGCCTCCCACACCGTGCGGAGCGTCGGCACCGCCCTGGAGGCGCTGCGCGAGGTCGCCCATTTCCGTTTCGACGTGGTCATCCTCGACCTCGGACTGCCCGATCTCGACGGATCCGAGGCGCTGAAGATGCTGCGCGGGATCACCGATGTGCCGGTGATCATCGCCACGGCGCGGGACGACGAGGCGGAGATCGTACGGCTGTTGAACGACGGAGCCGACGACTACCTCACCAAACCCTTCTCGGTGGAGCATCTGTCGGCCCGGATGGCGGCCGTGCTGCGCCGCTCGCGCGCCACCGCCACCGCCGCCGGCGAACCGCCCTCGGGTGTCATCCGCGTCGGCGGCCTCGCCATCGACCCGCTGCGCCGCCAGGCCGAACTCGACGGTGCGCGGCTGGATCTGACGCGGCGTGAGTTCGACCTGCTCGCCTTCCTCGCCGTACGGCCCGGTGTGGTCGTCGCGCGCAAGGAGCTGCTGGCCGAGGTGTGGCAGCAGTCGTACGGCGACGACCAGACCATCGACGTCCATCTGTCCTGGCTGCGGCGGAAGTTGGGCGAGACGGCGGCCCGGCCCCGCTATCTGCACACACTGCGCGGCGTCGGCGTGAAGCTGGAGCCGCCGGACCTGCGGGCGCCGGCGGCGGGCCCCGGCGCGCACGAGCCCTTGTCATGAGATGGGCACTGGTCAGGGTCTCGCTTGCGGTGACCGCGATGGTCGTGCTCGCCTTCGCCGTCCCGCTCGGTCTCGTCATCAAGGAGATGGCCAAGGACCGGGCCTTCTCCAACGCCGAACGGCAGGCCGCGACCCTCGGCCCGGTGCTCTCCATCGCCCAGGGCCGCGAACAACTGGAGTGGGCCGTACGGTCCAGCCCCATCGGCGACACGGGGCAACTGGCCGTCCATGTGCCGGCTTCCGACGAGCCCGGCAGTCTGCCCATGGAGATCGGCACCCGCCGCGCGGCGCAGAAGGACCTGCTCGCCACCCAGCGGCTCGGCAGGGCCTCGATCGCCGAGGTCAGCGGCGGCTCGGCGCTCCTCCAGCCGATCGCGATCTCCACCGCGAAGATCGCCATCATCGAGGTGTTCGTCCCCGAGGACGAGGTCTCCAACGGCGTCGCCACGGCCTGGCTGGTGCTCGCGGGTGTGGGCATCGCGCTGATCGTGGGCTCCGTCGCCGTGGCCGACCGGCTCGGCGTACGGATGGTCCAGCCCGCCCAGCGGCTCGCGGGCGCCGCCCACGACCTCGGCGAGGGACGGCTCGGCGCCCGGGTCCCGGAGAAGGGTCCGACGGAGCTGCGGTCGGCGGCGATCGCCTTCAACTCCATGGCCGACCAGGTGGTCCAACTCCTCGCCAACGAACGGGAGCTGGCCGCCGACCTCTCGCACCGGCTGCGCACCCCGCTGACCGTGCTGCGCCTCAACGCCGCCTCGCTGGGCGAGAGTCCGGCCGCCGACCAGACGCGGGCGGCCGTCGCCCAGCTCGAACGCGAGGTCGACACCATCATCCGTACGGCCCGCAAGGCCAAGCCCCAGACCCGTGCGACGACGCCCGGCGTGGGCTGCGACGTCTCCGAAGTCATCCATGAGCGCATGGACTTCTGGTCGGCGCTGGCCGAGGACGAGGGCCGGGAAGTACGGCTGGCCGGGGTCGGCCGCCCGCTGCGCATCCCGGTCGCCAGACCCGAACTGGCCGCCGCACTGGACGCGTTGCTCGGCAATGTCTTCCGGCACACCCCGGAGGGCACCGCCTTCGCCGTCGACGTCCACCACGCCGACGACGCCGTGATCGTCCTCGTCTCGGACGCGGGACCCGGGATCGCGGACCCCGAGGCGGCGCTCGTACGCGGCAACAGCGGCGCCCGCGAGGGCTCGACGGGGCTCGGGCTCGACATCGTGCGCAGGGTCGCGGAGTCGACCGGCGGAGACGTACGCATCGGGCGCTCGGTGCTCGGCGGCACGGAGGTACGCATCTGGATCGGGCTCGGGCTCGGCGGGTGGCGCTCCGCGCGGGGTACGCGGTCCGCGCGGTCGGCAGGGGAGCGTCGCGGGCACCGGCTGCGCCGCAGGCGGGCCGAGCATTAATCCGCTCCCAACGGATCCTTAAGGGGACCTCAAGAACGGCAACGCCCGTCCGCTATGGGTGACTTGTCGGGAGCGGGGCGGCTAGCGTGCAGCCGCGAGACCGTACGAACCGCACGGCTGCCGTCCCCACCGGTCGCCGCCGCCCGCGCCCCGGCCGGCCACCCGAACCCCCCACCCGGCCGGGGCGCGCCCCGACGACAGGGTCTACACCGCCGCGTCCGGCAGGATCCCCGTCTCCGTCAGGCGTGCGTACCAGCGGGCGCTCGACTTCGGGGTGCGTACCTGCGTCCCGTAGTCGACGTGCACCGCCCCGAACCGCTTCCCGTACCCCCGCTCCCACTCGAAGTTGTCCAGCAGCGACCAGAGGAAGTAGCCACGTACATCCGCCCCGTCGGCCATCGCCCGGTGCACCGCCGACAGATGCCCGTGCAGGAAGCGGATCCGGTCCGGGTCGTGGACCGCGCCCTGCGCGTCCGGCTTGTCGTCGTACGCCGCGCCGTTCTCGGTGATCACCAGCGGTACCTCGGGCGCCTCGCGCGTGTAGCGCATCAGCACGTCGTACAGCCCGGTCGGATCGACCGACCAGCCCATCTCGGTTACCTCGCCCGGCGGCTGATGGAACGTCACCGAATCCGCGCCGGGCCAGGGGGACTTCTCGCCCGCGCCTCGCGTGCGGCTGTCACGGCGCGACGCGTCCGCCCCGGTGCCCGTCGCGGCCGAAACCAGGTGCGGGGTGTAGTAGTTGACGCCCAGCCAGTCCAGCGGTTGATGGATCGTCGCCGCGTCGTCGGCCTTCACGAAGGACCAGTCGGTGATCCGCGCGGTGTCCTTGAACAGATCCTCGGGATACGCGCCCGACAGCATCGGCCCGGTGAAGATCCGGTTGGCCAGCGCGTCGATACGGCGCCGCGCGTCCAGGTCCTCCGGCGACTGCGAACGGGCCCGTACCGCCGCCGCGTTGTGGCACACGGTGATCTGCGCCCGCCGGGGCAGCACCGTCCGCAGCGCCTGGGCGGCCAGCCCATGACCGAGGTTGAGATGGTGCGCGGCCCGTAGCGCGAGCACCGGATCCGTACGGCCGGGCGCGTGCACCCCGGAGGCGTACCCCAGAAACGCGCTGCACCAGGGCTCGTTGAGCGTCACCCACCGGTCGACCCGGTCACCGAGCGCGTCACCGAGGATCCGCGCGTACTCCGCGAACCGGAACGCCGTCTCACGCACCGGCCAGCCGCCCGCCGTCTCCAGATCGTGCGGCAGATCCCAGTGGTAGAGGGTCAGCACGGGCCGTATGCCGCGCTCCAGCAGGTCGTCGACGAGCTTGCGGTAGAAGTCGAGACCGCGCTGTACGGCCGGGCCGCGCCCGATGGGCTGCACACGCGACCAGGAGACCGAGAAGCGGTACGCGTTCACCCCGAGGTCCGCCATGAGCCGCACGTCCTCGGCCCGGCGGTGGATGTGGTCGGCGGCGGTGTCACCCGTGTCGCCGTTCTCGACCTTGCCGGGCGTGTGGCTGAAGGTGTCCCAGATCGACGGGGTACGGCCGATCTCCCGCGCGCCGCCCTCGATCTGATAGGCGGCGGTGGCGGTGCCCCATATGAAGTCGGACGGAAAGCTGAGGGACATGGGTGCGCTCCGGGTCGGGGAGTGGGCGGGCGGGTCGGTCGCGGAACGGGATCGGTCGCGGTTCGGCGGACCGGGAGAAACGGGCGGTCAGCCCTTGACCGCACCAGTCATGATGCCACCGACAATATGCTTGCCGAAGATCACGAAGGCCAGCAGCAGCGGCAGCGTACCGAGCAGCGCACCGGCCATGATCACCGACTGGTCGGGAATGTAGCCACGGCCCAGACCCGTGAGCGCGACCTGCACGGTCGGGTTGCCGTTCTGGGTGAGCGCGATGATCGGCCAGAAGAAGTCGTTCCAGGCCAGTACGAAGGTCAGCATGCCCAGCACCGCCATCGCGGGCCGCGCCGCCGGGAAGACGACGTGCCACACGACCCGCCAACTGCTCGCGCCGTCCACCCGCGCCGCCTCGACCAGCTCGGTCGGCAGCGCCTGAAGCAGATACTGCCGCATGAAGAACACCCCGAACGCGCTGACCAGCGTGGGCAGGACGACCGACTGGAGCCGGTCGGTCCACGACAGCTCGGCGATCAGCATGTACAGGGGTACGACCCCGAGCTGCGGCGGCACCATCATCGTGCCGATCACCAGCAGCAGAAGCAGATTCTTGAACCGGAAGCGGAGCTTGGCGAAGGCGAAGCCCGCGAGCGTCGAGAACAGCACCGTCCCGGCGGCCACGGTCCCGGCCACCAGGAGCGTGTTGAACAGCGCCGTACCCATGTTGGCGTCGGTCCAGGCGATACGGAGATTGCGGACGAGGTTGCGGCCGAACCAGAAGGGCGGCGGAGTCTGTGCCAGCCGGGTGGTGTTGCGGGACGCCGCGATCGCGGTCCAGACGAGGGGGAACAGCGAGCCGGCGGCGAACAGGGTCAGGACGGCGTAGGTGATCCACCCGGCGCGGCGCCCCGGAGTCACGCCCGGCATCATGAACTCCTCCGTAGCCGGCGGGCGATCAGCCAGTTCACCGCGCCGATGATCAGCAGGATCAGGAACATCGCCCAGGCGATCGCCGAGGCCCGGCCGAGATGCAGATTCACCCAGCCCTGCTCGTACAGATAGAGCCCCAGCGTCTGGAACTGGTGGTCGGCGCCGCCGGTCGCGCCCGCGCCGCCGTTGAACAGCAGCGGCTCACCGAAGAGTTGGGTCGCGCCGATCGTCGAGACGACACAGGTGAACAGGATCGTGGGCCGCAGGGACGGGACGGTCACATGCCGGAACTGCTGGAGCGGCGAGGCCCCGTCGAGCGCCGCCGACTCGTACAGCTCGTGGGGGATCGACTGCATCGCCGCCAGATAGATCAGCGCGTTGTAGCCCGTCCACCGCCATACGACGATGGTGGAGACCGCGAGCTGGGACGTCCACGTACCGTTCTGCCAGTCGACCGCGTCCAGACCGGCCAGCCCCAGACCCCAGTTGATCATTCCGTGGTCACGGCCGAAGAGAAGGACGAACACCAGCGTGGCCGCCGCGACACTCGTGGCGTACGGCGTGAGCACGGCAACCCGGAAGAACATCGAGCCGCGCAGCCGGTAGTTGAGCAGATGCGCGACGCCCAGCGCGATCAGCAACTGCGGGACGGTCGACAGCAGTCCGATGGTCACGGTGTTCGTCAGGGCGTTCCAGAAGAATTCGTCCCCCAGCAGCCGCGAGAAGTTGCGCGGCCCCACCCACTCCATGCGGTCGGGCGCGGTGAGTTCGACCCGGTGCAGCGAGGCCCAGCCGGTGTAGAGCAGCGGGAAGAGGCCGAAGACGGCGAAGAAGAGGAAGAACGGGGCGACGAAGGCGTACGGGCTCCACCGGGTGTCCCAGCGATGCAACCGGCTCCGCCGTGGCGGGCGCGTGGCCGGCCCGCCGGTCGGCTCCGGAAGCCGCGCCGTGCCCTCCTCCCACCCGGAGGGCGCCACCGTGGTGGTGTCGCCCGCCACGCCTGGCACGTCTGCCACGCCTGCCACGTCTGCCATGTCGCTCACCGGTCAAGGGCGTTGTCGATCGCCTTGACCGCCGCGTCCCAGCCCTGCTTCGACGACCGGCCCTTCTGGTCGACCTGGAGCATGCCGATGTCCGCGAGGTTCTGGGCGATGATCAGGTCCTTCGGACCCACGATCTGGACCGGTACGCCCTGTGCGGCGCCCGCGAAGATCCGGCCCATCGGCGCGTTGCCGAAGTAGGCGTGCCGCGCGCCGGATACGGCCGGCAGGTCGTACGCGGCCTGCGCACTCGGAAAGCTGCCGCGCCTCTCGAACAGCTTCGCCTGCTGCTCGGGCGCGGTCAGCCAGGCGACGAGCCTGGCCGCGGCGGCCTTGTTCCGCCCGGCCTGCGGCACGGTCAGGAACGAGCCGCCCCAGTTGCTCGGCCGGGGCGCCGCCGCCACGTCCCACTTGCCCCGGCCCGCCTCACCCGCCTTGTCCTGGATGTAGCCGAGCATCCAGGCCGGACAGGAGACGGTGGCGAACGTCGCGTTGGCGAAGCCCTGGTCCCACGCGGGCGTGAACTGCTGGAGCCTGCCGGTCAGCCCCTCGCGGGCGAACTCGGCGGCGGTGTCCCAGGCTTGCCGTACGGCCGGGTTGGTCTTGTAGACGACCTTGCCGTCCGCGTCGTAGAAGCGTTTCTCGTTCCCGCCGGTGATCGCCGCCATGACCCCGGCCGCCGAGTCGACGAAGACCGTCCCCCTGGGCGCCCGCGCCTTGTACCGCTTCCCCGCCGCCAGATACGCGCGCCAGTCGCCCGCCCACAGCTTTCCCACGGCCGTACGGTCGGTGGGCAGCCCGGCCTTGGCGAAGAGGTCCCTGCGGTAGCAGATCCCCTGCGGTCCGATGTCCGTGCCCAGGCCGACGGTCTTCCCGTGGGCGGTGGTGGCCTGTGACCACTTCCAGGGCAGGAAGCTGTCCTTGCGCACGCCCTCGGTCCGGCCCAGGTCCATGAGCCTGCCCGACTGGGTGGCGGTGACCTCGGCGATGTTGTTGACCTCGACGGCCTGGATGTCGGCGAGCCCGCTGCCGCTGGCCAGATGGGTGAGGAGCTGCGGGTAGTAGTTCTCGTTGCGCTCGATGGAGGTCTGCTTGATGACGACGTCCTTGTTGCGCTTCATGTACTCGTCGTAGAGCCCGGCCTCCTTGAGACCGAACGCCCCGAAGACCCCCACGGTGAGCGTCGTCCCACCGCCGCCCCCACCCCCGCCGCTCGCCCCACCGACGGATCCGACGGAGGGTTCGGCCGGATCCTCGGCACAACCGCCCACCGACCCGGCCCCGAACACGACGACGGCCACGAGCCCCACCAGTCGACGGGACGTGCGGGAATGTGTGCGCATGACGTCCTTTCCCCGGACAGATATGGGAGCGCTCCCATGGAACGGGTCGAGCGTCCCCGCTCGCATGAGAGGAGTCAAGGGACCGGGCGGCACGGCCGCCCGCGACCTTCGGAAGGGCGGCGACAGCCGGGCATCCGGTCCGCCGGTTCGGGGCCGGGATGCCGCTACGGGGTGAAGATCACGCCTCCGGGCGTGGACGTGGGGACGACGGCACCTTCACGTACGACTGACAAGCTCGTCGACCCCACGTGCTCGCACCGGGGATCTGCGGCACCTGGCGCTACCGGTACGTCAAGTAGCCGCCACCGTCCCCCGGCGAAGCCGGAACGCATGACGAAGGCCGGACCTGTTTTCCCAGGTCCGGCCTTGATCATTCAGGGTGAGTAACGGGACTTGAACCCGCGACATCCTGGACCACAACCAGGTGCTCTACCAGCTGAGCTATACCCACCATGCCCGGTCAATTCCGTGCCCGACCGGCCGAGAAAAAGTGTACAGGGTCCGCGAGGGTGCTCGCGCCCGAGTTATTCCGGGCCTGTGCCGGGCGCCGAGGGGCCCCGCGGCCCGTACGCCTCACAGCACGTGCTTCGCCGCGATCGCCTTCGCCGTGTCCGAGTCCGGGCCGGGCTGCGGCACGAAGACCGCCTCACGGTAGTAGCGCAGCTCCGCGATGGACTCACGGATGTCGGCCAGCGCCCGGTGGTTGCCGCCCTTCTCCGGGCTGTTGAAGTACGCGCGCGGGTACCAGCGGCGCGCAAGCTCCTTGACCGAGGAGACATCGACGATCCGGTAGTGGAGGTAGCCCTCCAGCTCCGGCATGTCCCGCAGCAGGAAGCCGCGGTCGGTGCCGACCGTGTTGCCGCACAGCGGCGCCCTGCCCGGCTCCTTGACATGCTCGCGTACGTACGCCAGGACCCGCTCCTCGGCGTCGGCCAGGGTCGTACCGCCGGCCAGCTCGTCGAGGAGGCCCGAGGCGGTGTGCATCTGCCGCACCACCTCGGGCATCGTCTCCAGCGCCGCGTCCGGAGGACGCACGACGATGTCGACCCCCTCGCCGAGCACGTTCAGCTCCGAGTCGGTGACCAGCGCGGCCACCTCGATGAGTGCGTCCTCCGTCAGCGAGAGCCCGGTCATCTCGCAGTCGATCCACACCATTCGATCGTTCATACGCCTTACCCTACGGTGCGCTCCGCTGACCGGGCAGGCTCGGGCGGCCCTGACCGGAGGCGAAAGCCTCCGAGTAGGACTTGACCTGCTCCGGCACCGTCGAAGAGGCCGTCGCGGAACCGGACGGGGCGGTGGCCGCCGCCGTCCGCCGGGCCTGCACGGACACCTGCGGCGGTACGACCTGTTCGACCGTCCCCGGACCGAGCTGGTCCCCGTGCGGACGGCGGGCCCGGTAGGCGGCCCGGTACGCGGCGGGGGACGAGCCGAGCTGGCGGCGGAAGTGCCCGCGCAGCGCCACCGGCGAGCGGAAGCCGCAGCGGCCCGCGACCTCGTCCACCGAGTAGTCGGAGGTCTCCAGCAGCCGCTGCGCCTGGAGCACGCGCTGCGTGATCAGCCACTGCAACGGCGCGCTGCCGGTGAGCGAGCGGAAGCGGCGGTCGAACGTCCTGCGGCTCATATAGGCGCGGGCGGCCAGAGTCTCCACGTCGAACTGCTCGTGCAGATGCTCCAGCGCCCAGGCCACGACCTCGGCGAGCGGGTCGGAGCCGATCTCCTCTGGTAAAGACCTGTCGAGATAGCGCTCCTGACCGCCACTGCGCCGCGGCGGGACGACGAGTCTGCGCGCCAGTGCCCCGGCGGCCTCGGTCCCGTGATCCGTACGCACTATGTGCAGGCACAGATCGATTCCGGCCGCCGTGCCCGCGGAGGTGAGCACATCGCCGTCGTCCACGAACAGTTCACGCGGATCGACATGGACGGACGGATACCGCTTGGCGAGCGTCGGCGCGTACATCCAGTGCGTGGTCGCCGGGCGGCCGTCCAGCAGGCCGGCCGCGGCGAGCACGAACGCGCCGGTGCACAGTCCGACGATCCGGGCGCCTTCCTCGTGCGCGCGGCGCAGCGCGTCCAGCGCTTCGGGCGGTGGCGGCGAGGTGATCGACCGCCAGGCCGGGACGACGACCGTGCCCGCTCTGCCGATCGCCTCCAGGCCGTACGGCGTGGTGAGTTCGAGCCCGCCGGTGGTGCGCAGCGGACCTTCCTCCCCACCGCATACGAGCAGCCGGTATCGCGGGACCCCGGCATCCTGGCGGTCGATGCCGAACACGGAGAGCGGGATGGAGCTCTCGAAGATGGGCCCACCACTGAACAGCAGCACGGCGACGACTTCCCGGCGGCGGCGGCCGGAAAGCTTCCGTACTGACTCCGGTGCGGCAATGGAGTCCTGGCTCATGGCGCTAAGCCCCCCTCGGTGTTCGCGTCTCCCCGTTCGTGTCGGGTCTTTCGCTCCTGCACGATTCCCCTCGGTTTTGCACGGGACCCCACTCTTCGATACTCATGATCGAATCTACTGTGTCCCGTGGTGCCGGCGTGACAAGTTCGGTATCCGGCGCTATGTCGACAAGGCAACTTGGCGCGAAGCATTCGATCACGAAGCGTTCCACTCACAGGGCCCACAGGGAAGTACGCCTCACGCGCATGGCCCGTCCCCGTAGGCCCTTCGCGGCCGGAAAGGACCTCTCTGCCCTGGTGGCAAGGGGGTTGACAGGCCATTTCGCCAAGGATCGGTCGCAGGGGTGAAGTTGGCTGAAAACTTACGGGTGTGCGGGCCGGGAAGCGTCAGTCTCCCGGCGCACTTCAGTCATGTGCACGTGCGCCCCGACGCGCCCCCTGGGCCTTGGTGTTACCCGCCGTACGCAGCGCCCGGACGGACCGCTCCGAACGCCGCAGCAGCAGCCGGCAGACCGCCGTCACCGCGAGAAGTCCGAGCGCGGGTACGGCGGCTCCGCCGACAGACGTGCCGAAAACGACGAGCACCACCGGCACGAGCAGACAACTGAACGCGGCCCAGCGAACCACATCGCTCACGGAGTCGGCGGAGGCCGCCGACGCGGTGGACGTGGCCGACGCGGTCGACGCGGTGGACGTGGCCGGCGCGGGTGATGCGGGTGACGCGGAGTCCGGTCCCGAGGGGGAGGCGTGGTGGTGCGGTCGTACGGACACGTGAGCTCCCTGGTGACGGGGGCGGCCGTGGTGACCGGAGTGACCGCGCCGACCACGGGGGACCCATGATCAACGAGGCGTCCGGCCGTCCGGTCACTTACCACCCCCCGGGTGGCCCGCCCCCGATGTCCCTGTGCCCGTCCCCGTGCCAGTCCCGGTGTACGTGCCATCCGGCGTTGCGATCCCCGACGGGCTCGGGCATGCTCCCCAAGGACGCCGCGTACGCGGCGGCGGTGCCTGGGCAGAAGAGGAGTGTCGCCGTACCCTTGCGGGTAAGGGGTTGGGAAGATGATTCCCAGACTGATTGCCAGACACAGCCCCGTCGCCCCGTCAATTGTCGCTCCTTCACACAAGGACCTCCCTCGCCGAGACATCGATGGCCGGTCACGAAATCCCCGAACCCGCTGACCGCGAGCAGTTGACCGACCCCGCGTCGGACCTGCAAGCGGCGGAAGACACACGCCAGTCCTGCGACCCCGCCTTCCGGCACGGAGTGGTGGTCGGCTTCGACGGCTCGACCTCCAGCGAGCGCGCGCTCGCCTACGCCATCGGAATGGCCCGCAGACTCGGATCGGCCCTGATCATCGTGCATGTGGCCAACCGCCTGCCCACCACCGTCTGGGCGGGCTGCGAGCCCCCCGTCTTCGTGGACGTCCCCGACCACCGCACCGAGGTCCTCGGGCTCGAACTGGCCTGCGCCGACTATCTCGCCGAGGTGCCGTGGATCCTCGTCGAGCGCGGCGGCGACATCTGCCACGAACTCGAAGAGGTCGGGCAGGAGTACTCCGCCGACGCGATCGTCGTCGGCTCCACGCACGGCATCGTCGGACGCATCTTCGGCACGGTGGCGGGGCGCCTGGCACGACGGGCCCAACGGCCCGTCGTGGTCATCCCGTAGCCGCCCCGCCCTCGTAGCTACTCGACCGTCACGGACTTCGCGAGGTTGCGCGGCTTGTCGATGTCCCGGCCCAGCGCCAACGCCGTGTGATAGGCGAGCAGTTGGAGCGGGATTCCCATCAGGATCGGGTCCAGCTCCGGCTCGTTCTTCGGCACCACGATCGTCTGGTCGGCCTTCGGCTGCTCCTGGTGCGCGACCGCCAGGATCCGGCCGCTGCGCGCCTTGATCTCCTCCAGCGCCGCGCGGTTCTTCTCCAGCAGGTCGTCGTCCGGCACGATCGCCACCGTGGGCAGCGCCGGCTCGATGAGCGCGAGCGGCCCGTGCTTCAGCTCGGACGCCGGATACGCCTCGGCGTGGATGTACGAGATCTCCTTGAGCTTCAGCGATGCCTCAAGTGCCACCGGATAGCCGCGTACCCGGCCGATGAACATCATCGACTTCGCGTCCGCGTACTCCTGCGCCACCTTCTCGATCTCGGGCTCGGACCGAAGAATCTCCTCGATCTGGGCGGGCAGCCCGCGCAGCCCCGCGATGATCCGCTTGCCGTCCGCGACCGACAGATCGCGGATCCGGCCCAGATGCAGCGCCAGCAGCGCGAAGGACACCACCGTGTTGGTGAAGCACTTCGTGGAGACGACACAGACCTCGGGGCCCGCGTGCACGTACACGCCGCCGTCCGTCTCCCGCGCGATCGCCGAGCCGACGACGTTCACGACGCCGAGCACCCGGGCGCCCTTGCGCTTGAGCTCCTGCACGGCCGCCAGGACGTCGTACGTCTCGCCCGACTGCGACACGGCGATGTAGAGCGTGTCGGGGTCCACGACCGGGTTGCGGTAACGGAATTCGGACGCGGGCTCGGCATCCGCCGGGATCCGCGCCAGCGACTCGATCAGCCCGGCGCCGATGAGACCCGCGTGGTACGAGGTGCCACAGCCGAGGATCTTGATGCGCCGCACCCCGCGCGCCTCGCGCGCGTCCAGATTCAGCCCGCCCAGATGCACGGTCGAGAACCGGTCGTCGATCCGGCCGCGCAGCACCCGGTCCACGGCGTCCGCCTGCTCGGAGATCTCCTTGTGCATGTACGTGTCGTGGCCACCCATGTCGTACGACTCGGCCTCCCACTCCACGGTGGTCGGCGTGGCCGAGGTGCGCGAGCCCTCGGTGGTGTACGTACGGAAGTCGTCGGCCTTGATGGTGGCCATCTCGCCGTCGTCCAGCGTGACGACCTGGCGGGTGTGGGAGACCAGCGCGGCGACGTCGGAGGCGACGAACATCTCCTTCTCGCCGATGCCCAGGACGACGGGCGAGCCGTTGCGGGCGACGACGATACGGTCCGCGAAGTCGGCGTGCAGCACCGCGATGCCGTACGTGCCCTCCACCAGCTTCAGCGACTGGCGGACCTTCTCCTCCAGCGTCTCGGCCCGCGAGCGCGCGATGAGATGGGTCAGGACCTCGGTGTCGGTCTCGGAGAGGAACACGACACCGTCTGCCTCCAGCTTCACGCGCAGCTCGGTGGCGTTGTCGATGATGCCGTTGTGGACGAGGGCGACCTTGTTCTCCGGGTCCAGGTGCGGGTGCGCGTTCTCGTCGCTCGGGGCGCCGTGGGTGGCCCAGCGGGTGTGGGCGATACCCGTGGTGCCGGCGAAGCGCTTGGGGACGCGGGACTCCAGCTCACGAACGCGGCCCTTGGCCTTGACCATCCGCAGGGCCGCGGGCTTGCCCGCGGTCGCCTTGCCGCTGATGACCAGCCCCGCGGAGTCGTACCCCCGGTACTCAAGCCGCTGCAAGCCCTCCAGCAGCAGTGGAGCGACGTCACGCCTTCCGATGTAACCGACGATCCCGCACATATCAGTCTCTGTCCCTCCGCCGATCCGCGTTCAGTGGTGTGCTCAGCCGTAGACGATGCGCCGGAGCTGCCTGAGGGACAGCTCCGGCGGCGCGACCGCGCGGTGCGGCAGTTCGGCCGCGATCCGCTCGAAGATCTCCGGGTTGGTGGCGCCGCCACCGGCCTGGAGCTCGCGGTGTCTGCGCCGGACGAACTCGTCGGTTGTCTCGTCGAAGTACGCCAGGACGTCCAGGACCACCCGGGCCGCCTCGCCGCGCGGGAGCGCGGTGCTGCGTACGAGATGGTCGACAAGGTCGTCGTGGGACGAGGGTGAACGGCGTTCGAGCACCCGTCGATACTGCGGGTGGGTGCAGTGGTTTGCAAGAATTGTGCCCGATTTCGGGCAGGGGTGGTCATGATCTCTTGCGGGATGCTGCTCAGAGGCGTTTGAGTACGGCCTGCTTGGCGGTGGTGAACTCCTCCGCCGTCAGGATCCCGGCCTGGTGCAGCTCGCCCAGTTCACGCAGCCTGCGCAGCAGGGCGTCATGATCGTCACCACTCGCCGGGGAGGGCGTGGGGGCGGGCGCCGGTGCGGGCGCGTTCGCATGTGTGGGGACGGCGTCGGCGGGCTCGGACGTTTTGGCGAGGAGGGTGGGCTCGGGGGCGTGGGCGTTGGGGTGCGGCAGCCGGGCGACCACGGCGGCGGCCACCAGCGCCATCAGGGGGTCCTTGCGGAAGCCGTACAGCTCCACGGCGTGCGGGTCGTACTTGGGCGCCGGGGAATTGCCCCGGCCCACCCGGAAGCGCAGGAAGCCGTTCTCCATCCCGGCGCTCGGCCGCCACTCCACGGCCTCCACATCGCCGAGAGCGAGGGTGGTGGTGCCGCGCGAGGACTTGGACTCCTCGGTCTTCCAGTTCCACTCCAGCCGGACCTGATCGCCGTCGAAGGTGGCCGTCCCGTCGCCCGCGCTCATCGTGATCGGCAGGGAGGGGCCGGGCAGCAGATAGCGCTCGGTGGGACCCGAGTCGATCTCGTCCAGCAGCAGGGAGTTGCGCACCTCGTCCACGAAGTACTCGGCGACGCCCGCGCGGTCGTTCTCCACGGTGAGCCGGTACGGGTCGGAGCCGTCGTTCAGCTTGCTCCCGGCGACGCGCGACAGCGGGTCGGCGCCGTCGCGCAGCCGCAGCCTGAGCCGCCCGGACTTGCGGCCCTGCTCGAAGGTGATGCCCGCCAACGCCCCGAGCGGTACGGCGACTTCGCCGAGTGACTTGCGCAGCAGACTCACCCGCTTGTCCCTGCCGGGCACGATGCGCACCGTGCCGCCGTCGAAGGTCCAGGTGCCGTCCTTCTGGATGATTTCCGCCATGCGCCGATTCTTCCATCCCGTACTTGCGTCCGGGCGGCGTGAGTACGCGTACTCACGCCGCCGCCGGTGCTGCCGGTGACCATGAGGGACACCGCCCGTCGTCGCCCGGAGCACCGGAGGCCCCACATGCTCAGCCGCACCGCTTCCGCACTGGTGCCGGTCTTCGGCCGTCTCACCCTCACGCTGGACGGGGGTGGGGAGCCCGCGCCCGGGAGCATCATCGCCGCGAATCACACCTCCCTCAGCGATCCGGCGATCGTGCTCGCCGCGCTGCGTCAACTGGGCGTCGAGCCGGTCGTGATGGCGGCGGCCGGACTGTGGCGCGTTCCGTTCCTCGGGCGCGCGCTCACCCGGGGCGGGCACATCCCCGTACGCCGCGGCGCCCCCGGAGCCGCCGCCTGCCTCGACTCCGCCGCCGAGGCGCTGGCGCGTGGCCGGCTGGTCCTCATCTACGGCGAAGGCGGCATACCGGAGGGTTCGGGCTCCGCCGAGCTGCCGCCACGCCCCTTCCGCAGCGGTCTCGCCCGCCTCGCCGCCGCCACCGGCGCCCCGGTCGTGCCCCTCGGGCAGGCGGGGGCCCGGCGCGTCACCTCGGGCGGCGCCGCGCGGCAGTTGGCGGGCCTGGCCACCGCGCCCCTGCGCCGCCCGGATCTGTACGTCCACATCGGCGCCCCGGTGCGGCTGACGGGTGACCGGCAGGACGCCACCGCGCAGGCCCACCGCGCGGTCACCGCCGCGTGGCGCACCGCCGCCGGCCGTCTCGCCGGGCAGGCCGCCGTCCCGGCCGTGCCGGCGCGAGCGACCCGCTGAGGGCAGGGGTCAGGCGACCTTGCGGGCCTTCTCGACGGCCGCGGCGAGGTCTTCCAGGATCGGCGCGCACTTGTCGTACGAGTAGATGGGCTCGGTGACACGGGGAACGACCTGTCCCGCCTTGACGGCGGGCAGCCGCGCCCAGGTCGGCTTCGACGCCAGGGCCTCGGGCTGGAGGGCGGAGGAGCGGTTGTCCATCATGATGATGTCGGCCGGGTACGTGTCGATGTTCTCCCAGCTCAACTCCTCGAAGAAGCCCTGTGCGTTGACCTTCGGCTCGACGAACTTCACCCCGAGTTCCTGGAGGTAGAGGGTGTCGGCCGACATCTTCGCGAGGGAGACGTAGAACAGGTCCTGGCTGGCCGAGCCGATCAGCACCCTGATCTCCGGCTTGGACTTCGCGGCGGCCCGCAGCCGGCCGGCCGCCTTCTCGAACCTGGCCTTGGCGTCGGTCACCTTCTTGGCCTTCAGGTCCGCGCCCAGGGACTCGGCAAGGTCCGCGTGGCGCTGGATCGCCTTGGGGACGGTGGTCTCCGCCGCCAGGAGCGCCACACTCGGGGCCAGCTTGAGGATCTTGTCCTCGGACTGCTCGGGGACGTACCAGAGTTCGCCCTCGACCCACTGGGTGGTGACGAGCAGGTCCGGGGCGAGCGCCGCGTACTTCTCGACGTTGAACTCGCCCCAGACATTGCCCAGTATCTCGACCTTGGTGACATCGAGATCGCCCGCCTGGATGTCCGGCTCGCCGCCCTTGGTGGTGGTCGGCCCGAAGACACCCTTGACCTGGATCCCGTAGTCGTGGAGCGCGGCGGCGGTGCCGGTGAAGGCGACGATGTTCTTCGGGACGCTGTCGGCCTCGGCGGTCTCGCCGCGGTCGTCCTCGAAGGACCAGGGGCCCGCCTTCGCGTCGCCGCCCGCGTCCGTACCCGAGTCGTCGCCGTTCCCGCAGGCGGCGAGCGCGACTCCGAGACCGACGGCACCGGTGGCGGCGAGCACACCGCGACGGCTGAGGGGCGAATTGAGGGCGCTGGGCATGTGGATGTCCGCTTTCGTACGAGCCGGAGACCGGCCGATGGGCATGTTTGGGAAGGTTAGCCTAACCTTCCTTGCCTTCGGTCCGTGAGGCGGTGTCCGGACGGATGCGGCAGAGTGGCACGACACTCCACCACCTCGTCCCGCGCAGGAGTCAGCGATGTCCGTTCGCCGCGTCGTACCCAACATCCACGTACAGCCCGAAGGGCTGGAGCGGAGCCGGGAGTTCTACGGCCTGCTGGGCTTCGAGGAGGTCATGAATCAGGGCTGGATCATGACCCTCGCTTCACCGACCACCCCCGGCGCCCAGGTCAGCTTCCTGACCCACGACGCGACGGGGCCGGTGGTCCCTGACACCAGCGTCCAGGTGGACGACGTGGACGCGGCGTACGCCGCGATGCTCGCCAGCGGCGCGGAGATCGTCCACCCGCTGCGCGACGAGGAATGGGGCGTCCGCCGCTTCTTCGTCCGTGACCCCAACGGGCGGGTCGTGAACGTGCTGGAGCACCGCTGAACGGCTCTCTGTATGACGATCCGCGCCACCCACTGGTCTCGCCTGCGTACATCGCGTGTGGGTACCGTCGCGATGACGACTGTCGCCGGCCGCTCTCCGGGGAGGACTGTGCGGCACGTCGGCGGTATCCGAGGGGAGCTGATAGGGACATGCCGCCGCGAGAAGTGTTCACTTCGGCTGTGGCGACGCGGGTGGCGGCTGAGGCATGCCGGCGAGCGGGGCTCGATGGTGATGGCGCCCGCCTGATCCGCCTCGGGGAGAACGCTCTGTTCCGTCTGGGCGCGCGTCCGGTGGTGGTTCGGATCGCTCGGTCGACCGAGTATCTGGATTCCGCGCGGGGTGAGGTGGCTGTGTCTCGCTGGCTGGCTCGTGAGGGCTTCCCAGCGGTGCGGGTTGTGGATGATCTGGAGCAGCCCGTGGTGGTCGATGGTCATCCGGTGACGTTCTGGCATCTGATCGAGGAGGAGGGCCGGAAGGCGTCGTACGGCGAGTTGGGGGCGATCCTCCGCGATCTCCACTCGCTCAGGCTGCCCGCTTCCTTGAGTCTCCTCCCGTATCCGGTGCTGGATCGGACGGATCGGCGTATCGGCGCGGCGGCCGCGATTCCGGCGGACGATCGCGCGTTCCTGCGTAAGCGGGCGCGTGAACTCCGCGGCCGGGTGGAGGAGTTGTGTTTCGGGTCGCCGAAGGGGCCTGTGCACGGGGACGCTCACGTACAGAACCTCATGGTGGACCGTGCTGGTCGGGTGATCCTGATCGATCTGGAGAGGTTCAGTTACGACCATCCTGAGTGGGATCTGATGGTGACGGCCACGGAGCATCACAGCCTGGGTTGGCAGACCCGGCAGGAGTACGGCGCGTTCGTCGGTGCGTACGGGCGGGATCTGCGCTCGTGGGCGGGGTTTGCCACCCTGCGGTCGTTGCAGGAGTTCAACATGACGACGTGGTTGATGCAGAACGTCTCGCAGAGTCCCGAGACAGCGGCGGAGTACGCCCGTCGTATCGCCTCGCTGCGCGACGAGGACGCACCACGCGACTGGAACCCGGGCTGATCCCGCCTATTCGTCGTCCAGTCGTCGCATCGTGGCTTGTACGTCGTTGTTGAAGTGCTGGACGACAGGGTTGTGTGCGTGGACCGAGACTGCCCGCTGGAAGTCGTCCACGTACCGCTGAAAGCGGGCGGACTGAAGGGCGTCGCCTGCTTCGACAGCGAGGCGGGCGGTTGTCACGGCGGCCTCAAGGTCGCCGTTGAGTAGCTGGCTCTGGGCGAGAACCATGCGGCAGAAGCCCAGTGTGCGGGCGTACTCGGGGGCGGTCAGCTCGACTGCGCGTTCGGCGAACCGGACGGCGTCGGGCCCCCGGCCGAGATCCCGGAAGCAGTGGCAGAACTCGCCGGTCAACTCGGCCTCGTCCATGTACGACAGCCACTCGGGGTCCTCGGCACTGTCGGCGCGCTCGAAGAACCGCTCCGCCTCGTTCATCGCGCGGCCGGCACCTTTGTGATCCCCCGAGGTGGCGAGTGCGCGCGCCTCATGTGCGGAGAACAAGGCCAAGGCGCGTGGTGTTGCGGTGGCTCGTCCGCCTTCGACAGAGGCACGGGCGAGCGTGACGGCCCGAGGTGGCTGGCCGTAGTAATTGGCCTGGTGGCTCATGTTCGTCAGGATGCGCGAGCCCATCACCCGGTCGCCGATGATCTGAGTGAGACGCAGCGTCGACATCAGGTAGCGGTCGAACAAGGCGTGGTTGCCGCTGTCGTAGGCGCTCCACGCGAGGAGTTGGGCCATCTCCGATGCCGCTTGGAAAAGGGCTTCCCCGACTCTGGCGCTGTAACTGCCACTCAACAAAGGCAGTACGTCTTCGCGGAAGTAGTGGCGGAATGCCTTGTGCGCGTGGCCACCGCCGAACTGGAAATCAAGCTGCATGAAGAATCCGGCCGCGGTACGGATCGCGGCGACGTCACGCATACCGACTCGGCGCGAGGCGCACGAATCCACGGGTAGGCCGTCCGGGCGCGAGACGAGCCACGACAGGGCGGCCGAGTGCACATCGCTGTCGGGCAATGGGGGTTCGTCACCCGGTCCGTCCTCCGGACGCTGGTGCGTGAGGGTTTCCAAGATGCTCAGCGTCTCGGCCGGCGAACCCGCGTAACGGATGGCGCCTACGGACACTCGCGTCGTATCCGGGAAACCCAGATCCTTCGGCGTGATTGTCCGCCGCAGTTTGTCGCCCAGCGCTTCGGCCGCATATCCGGCGGTCTGCCGCTGAATACCGCCACCGTCCAACCACCGCTGAACAGCGACATGCGTGGTACCCAAGCGGTCGCCGTGCCGCTGAGCCACTTCGCGAACTCTCTTGGCCAGCCCCTTGTTTGAGGCTCCGGCCTCTGTCATGACAGCGGCCAACTGATGGTTCGGGTCTTTGCTCACGCCCTGGTGGCACCTCCGATATCACGCCAAGTGTTCATTCTGTCACAGGACTTCTCGCTGAAAGGGGGTTCATCGTGAACCCTCCGGCCGGAACGACGCGAACCCCCGGTGTGCAAACGAACCCCCTTGTGAACGCTGCCACCCGTTCAAGCAATCTCGTTGACTGTCGAGACAAGAAGCCTCGGCGATGCGTGAGGGCATCTCAGGGCATGGCTCGATCGGTGAAAGCAGGTCCATATGCGCAATCGCATCGGCAGGGTTCACGAGCGGCTGATCAGCCTGTTACTGCCACCGCCCGGCCACCACCGTGCAGCAGGTACAGCCCCTGCCGGCCGTCCGGTGGACGAACCGACGATGGCACTGCCTCGCGTACGCGACCCGTATATCTGGCCCATGATGCGCTACGACGATGTCCGGTCGCCCAGGTCGTATGTCCTGGCGCAGGAGCGACGGCTCGAACGACACGAATGCCGCTGCCAAGCGGGACTGCGGTGCGCCGTACACGGGATGGCGGTGCCGAGATGAGCACACAAGCACGTCTTCTCCCGTGGCCGGGCGAAGACGGACAACGTTCCTACCTCATCACCAGCGACGGCCAAAGCTATCTGTCCACGCTGGCCGACGACATGGAAGAGGTCCAGCTCCAGACAGGCGACACCCTGCTCGTCCACGCAGCGGCGATGCTTCTGGAGAACAAGGTCAGCACCCGTTCCCGTGAGTTGCGCTTCCTCAGCACGCGACTGTGCGAGGCCCTGCGCGACGCACTACGCGTGGCCGAAAGCAGAGGGGCACGTCTCACACCACCGGACGACGACGAACCTGTGGGCGAGGGCCATCAGGACGAGCCCCACCACACACGCCCCACCCACGCGGCAGACCGGTCCGGCTCTCATCTGTAGCCCCGCCCAAGCACCACCGGACCACCCCGAGTCCGGAGGTGACCGGGGTGGTGCGGCGTGCTCTCCGGCCGTAGGTGACGTGAGGCCCCTCATGGCCGGCCTGTGTCGGGTGCCGCGCTCTGAGGGAGCGGTGACCCGAGCGCGGACCTTCCTACGTGTCCCGCTGTCGGCGCACCATCTCGGTGATCCACACGGGCGCGAACGGAGACGTGCAGCCCGGGGGAGTCGGGTAGTCCTTCAGGACCTCCAGGCGCTCACCGACGTCGATCGCACGGGTGCGGTACTCGGCGTGCTCGATGCCGATCTGGGCCAGGCAGGTGTTCATCGCCCACTGCAAGCGATCCGGGGCATCCTTCATCTGCGCCTCGATGACGTCGACCAGTGCGGCGAGGTCGAGGCCGTCGGGCTTCTTCTTCACGCGTTCGGAGGTCAGCGCCCAGCCGGCACTGGCGACCACCGGATCCGGATCGGCGGACCAGGCCAGGCGCAGCTCCTCGGTGTGCGGGTTCTTCTTCACCACGTAGTTCACGAGCCAGTCGTGCACCTTGGGCGCGCGTGCCTCGCGCACCATGGTGTCCAGTTCCTCGCGCCCGAACGCCTTCGGGCGGCAGATCAGGATCGCCAGCAGTCTCGCCGCGGTGTCGTCCGTCTGCCAGAGCCGGCACGCGAGTTCCTGCTGCGTCTTCAGGCGCTTCGCGAGCGCGCGCAGCTTGCCGAGGTTCACACCGTGGTCGTCACCGTGTCTCTCGTTCACCTCGCGAGCCCTCGGGTCCTCGAGGTCCGCCAGCTCCGCCATCACTGCGGCCATCGCCTGGGCCATCGCTTCGGCGGGCGTCGTCGTCTCCGCCACCTCGGCCTCCTGTCCGTCGCGTGCGTACGGGACGCAGCGTACGACGCCCTACAGCCCCAGCTCCCTCGCGATCAGCATCCGCTGGACCTCGCTCGTGCCCTCGCCGATCTCAAGGATCTTGGAGTCGCGCCACATCCTGGCCACCGGGTACTCGTTCATGAAGCCGTAGCCGCCGTGGATCTGGGTGGCCTCGCGGGCGTTGTCCACCGCCACCGTCGAGGAGTAGAGCTTCGCCAGCGCGGCCTGCTTCTTGAACTGCTCGCCGTGGACCAGCCGGGAGGCCGCGTCGCGCCAGCCGAGGCGGGCCATGTGGGCCCGCATCTCCATGTCGGCGATCTTGAACTGGATGGCCTGGTTCGCGCCGATCGGGCGTCCGAAGGCGTGGCGCTCCTTCGCGTACCTCACCGACTCGTCCACGCAGCCCTGCGCCAGACCCGTCGCCAGCGCGGAGATCGCGATGCGGCCCTCGTCCAGGATGCGCAGGAACTGGGCGTACCCCCGGCCCTCCGTGCCGACCAGGTTCGCCAGGGGCACCCGGACGTCGGAGAAGGACAGTTCGCGAGTGTCCGACGCGTTCCAGCCGACCTTCGAGTACGGGGCCGCGACCGTGAAGCCCCGGGTGCCGGACGGGACGATGATCGAGGAGATCTCCGGCCTGCCGTCCTCCTTGCGGCCGGTCACCGCCGTGACCGTGACCAGGGCGGTGATGTCCGTGCCCGAGTTGGTGATGAAGCACTTCGAGCCGTTGATGACCCACTCGTCGCCGTCCCGTACGGCCGTGGTGCGCGTGCCGCCCGCGTCCGAGCCGGCCTCCGGCTCGGTCAGGCCGAACGCGCCCAGGACCTCACCGGAGCACAGCCGCGGCAGCCACTGGCGCTTCTGCTCCTCGGTACCGAAGAGGTACAGCGGCATCGCACCCAGGGAGACGCCCGCCTCGAGGGTGATGGCCACGGAGGAGTCGACGCGGGCCAGCTCCTCCAGGGCGATGCCGAGCGCCATGTAGTCGCCGCCCATGCCGCCGTACTCCTCCGGGAAGGGCAGGCCGAACAGACCCATGCGGCCCATCTCGCGCACGATCTCGTACGGGAACTCGTGCCGCTCGTAGAAGTCGCCGATCTTGGGCGCGACGACGTCCTGTGCGAACGCCTCGACGGTACGGCGCAGTTCGTCGTGCTCCGGTGAGAGCCGGTGGTCCAGGGACATGGCTAGGACTCCTTGTGGGAGAGGGCGCTGACGGTGCGGGAGGGGCTGGGCCGCCCCAACTGTTCGGCCATCCACACGCTGGTGGCGGTGAGAAGGCCGAGATCGACCCCGGTATGGATCCCGAGACCTTGCAGCATCCACAGGAGGTCTTCGGTGGCGAGATTGCCGGTGGCGCTCTTGGCGAACGGGCAGCCGCCCAGGCCGCCCGCCGACGCGTCGACGGTGGTCACCCCGTGCTGGAGCGCGGCGAAGGTGTTGGCCAGTGCCTGGCCGTACGTGTCGTGGAAGTGCACCCCGACCTTCGAGACATGCACGCCCTCCTCGATGAGCGTGGCGAGCAGGCTCTGCACATGGCCGGGGGTGGCCACGCCGATCGTGTCGCCGAGGCTCACCTCGTCGCATCCCATGTCGACGAGATTCCTGACGACCCTGGCGACCTGGTCGACGGGGACGGGACCCTCCCACGGGTCGCCGAAGCACATCGACAGATAGCCGCGGACATGGAGCCGTGCCTCGCGGGCGCGGGAGACGACCGGCTCGAACATGGCCAGCGACTCGTCCAGCGTCCGGTTGAGATTGGCCTTGGCGAAGGACTCGGTCGCGCTGGCGAAGACGGCCACCTGGCGGACACCGAGGGCCAGCGCGCGGTCGAGTCCGCGCTCGTTCGGTACGAGGACGGGCAGCCGTACGTCCTGAAGGTCATCCAGCATCGGGAACAGCCGCTCGGCGTCGGCCAGTTGGGGCACCCAGTCGGGGTGGACGAAGCTGGTCGCCTCGATGGTGGTGAGCCCGGCGGCGGCGAGGCGGTGGATGAACTCCGCCTTGATCTCGGTCGGGACGATCGCCGACTCGTTCTGGAGGCCGTCGCGCGCGCCCACCTCGTGGATACGGATCCGGGACGGCAGGCCCTCGTCCATGACGGTCATGGGGAGCGTCATTTCGCCTCCTCGGGAGCCGTAGGAGCCTCGGCGACGGCGACCGGGGTGACGACCGCCAGCACCTGGTCCATCGCGACGGTGGAACCCGCCCGCACATCCAGCTCCGTGACCGTGCCGGCGTGCGGGGCCGAGATCACGTGCTCCATCTTCATCGCCTCGACCACCAACAGGCCCTGGCCCACGACCACTTCGTCCCCGACCGCCACCTTCACGACCGTGACCGTGCCGGGCATCGGGGCCGTGAGCGCGTCGACGCCGCCCGCGCCCGAAGCGCCGAGCAGCGCCGCCTCCACCGGGTCGTGGTCCTGTACGTGCCAACTGTCGCCGTCCCTGCCGAGCCAGTCGTCCGCGCGGTGGAAGGTGTGCGTCATCCCGTCCACCGTGACGGTCACCCGGCCGGGCTCCACGTGCGACGGGCCGGTGCCGAGCAGTTGGTGAGTGACGGGTTCATGTCCCGCCACGCGCAGATGGTGGGTGACGGGGACGGGCGCGGCCCCCATCCGCCAGCCGTTCGGTACGGAGAAGGGGTCGATCCAGCCGGTGGCGGGGCTCGGGGCGGGGGCCAGGGCCGACTCCCGTACCGCCGCCGCCGCTTCGTACACCTCCGGCGGCACCTGTGTGGGCACCAGCGAGTCCACGTCCCGCTCCACCAGGCCCGTGTCCAGCTCACCCGCCACCACGGCGGGATGGGCCAGCAGCCTCCGTAGGAAGCCGGCGTTCGTCGGGACGCCCAGCGTCACCGTCCGCGCCAGGGCCGCGCGGAGCCTGCGCAGCGCCGTCGCGCGGTCCGGGGCGTGCACGATCACCTTCGACAGCATCGGGTCGTACAGGCTCCCGACCTCCGTGCCCTCGCTCAGACCCGAGTCGGTGCGCACACCGTCGCCCTGCGGCTCGCGCAGCGACAGCACCCGGCCGCCCGACGGCAGGAACCCGCGCGCGGGGTCCTCCGCGCAGATCCGGGCCTCGATCGCGTGCCCGGTGAGGGTGATGTCCTCCTGGGTGAAGGAGAGCCGTTCACCGGCGGCGACGCGCAACTGCCACTCGACCAGATCCAGACCGGTAACCAGCTCGGTGACGGGATGCTCCACCTGGAGGCGGGTGTTCATCTCCATGAAGAAGTACGCGGCCGGGTCGTCGCCCGGCACGATGAACTCCACCGTCCCCGCGCCCCGGTAGCCGCAGGAGCGCGCCGCCCGCACCGCCGCCTCGCCCATCGCCGCGCGCGTCTCGTCGTCCAGCAGGACGGACGGCGCCTCCTCGATGATCTTCTGGTGGCGGCGCTGCAACGAGCACTCGCGCTCGCCGAGATGCACCACGTTGCCGTGCGCGTCGGCCAGCACCTGGATCTCGATGTGGCGCGGCCGGTCGATCCACCGCTCGACCAGCAGCGTGTCGTCGCCGAAGGACGCGCGGGCCTCGCGGCGGGCCGCCGCGATCTCGTCGCGCAGCGCCGACTCCACACGGGTGAGCCGCATGCCCTTGCCGCCGCCGCCCGCCGACGGCTTGAGCAGCACCGGCATCCCGATCTCCCTGGCCGCGTCGGCCAGTTGGTCGTCGGTCAGACCGCTGCCGGAGGAGCCCGGCACCACCGGGACACCGGCCGCCGACACGGTCTGTTTGGCGCGGATCTTGTCGCCCATCAGCGCGATGGCGTCGGCGGTCGGGCCGATGAAGACCAGTCCGGCGTCCGCGCACGCCTGCGCGAAGGCCGCGTTCTCCGCGAGGAAGCCGTAGCCGGGGTGGACCGCCTGCGCGCCGGTACGGGCCGCGGCCTCCAGCAGCCGGTCGCTCGCGAGATAGCTCTCGGAGGCGGGCGCCGGGCCGATCCGCACGGCGGTGTCCGCCTCACGTACATGCCGGGCATCGGCGTCCGCGTCGCTGAAGACCGCGACGGAACGGATACCGAGCGCCCGCAGCGTACGGATGACGCGCACCGCGATCTCGCCGCGGTTCGCGACGAGGACCGTGTCGAACATGCCGGTCGCCGGCCGGGTGGTCACGGGCCGGGTGGTCGTGCTGGTCGTGCTGGTCGTGCTCGTCGTGGTGGTGCTGGTGGTCATCTGTCACTCACATCCGGAAGACGCCGAAGCCGGGGGCGGTGCTGTCCTTCTGGGGAAGCGGGGCGTTGGCGCAGGCCGTCAGCGCCAGACCCACCACCTGACGGGTCTCAAGCGGGTCGATCACCCCGTCGTCCCAGAGCCGCGCCGTCGCGTAATAGGCGTTGCCCTGTGTCTCGTACTGCGCGCGCACCGGGTCCTTGAACGCCTCCTCCTCCGCCGCCGGCCAGTGCTCGCCACGCCCCTCGATCTGGTCGCGCTTGACCGTCGCCAGCACCGAGGCGGCCTGCTCGCCGCCCATGACCGAGATCTTGGCGTTGGGCCACATCCACAGGAAGCGGGGGGAGTAGGCCCGGCCGCACATCGAGTAGTTCCCCGCGCCGTACGAACCGCCGACCACGACCGTGAGCTTCGGCACGCGCGTGCACGCCACGGCCGTCACCATCTTCGCGCCGTGCTTGGCGATGCCACCCGCCTCGTACGCCTTGCCGACCATGAATCCCGAGATGTTCTGGAGGAAGAGCAGCGGGATACCGCGCTGGTCGCACAGCTCGATGAAGTGCGCGCCCTTCTGGGCCGATTCGGAGAACAGGATGCCGTTGTTGGCGACGATTCCCACCGGGTGGCCGTGGATCCGGGCGAAGCCCGTCACCAGCGTCGTACCGAACTCGGACTTGAACTCCGCGAACCGCGAGCCGTCCACCAGCCGGGCGATGACCTCGCGGACGTCGTACGGCGTGCGCGAGTCGACCGGCACCGCCCCGTACAGCCCCGCCGGGTCGACCTTCGGCTCCTGCGCCGGCTCGACCTTCCAGGGAAGCGGGCCGCGCCCGGGGAGTGTCGAGACGATCGTGCGCACGATCCGCAGCGCGTTCGCGTCGTCCTCGGCGAGATGGTCGGTGACCCCCGACGTACGGGAATGGACCTCGCCGCCGCCCAGCTCCTCGGCGGTGACGACCTCGCCGGTCGCCGCCTTCACCAGAGGCGGGCCGCCCAGGAAGATCGTGCCCTGGCCGCGGACGATCACGGCCTCGTCGCTCATCGCGGGCACATACGCGCCGCCCGCCGTGCAGGAGCCGAGGACGGCCGCGATCTGGGGGATACCGGCGCCGGACATCCGCGCCTGGTTGTAGAAGATCCGGCCGAAGTGGTCACGGTCGGGGAAGACCTCGTCCTGCATCGGCAGGAAGGCGCCGCCCGAGTCCACGAGATAGACGCACGGCAGCCTGTTCTCCAGCGCGACCTCCTGGGCGCGCAGATGCTTCTTCACCGTCATCGGGTAGTACGTCCCGCCCTTGACCGTGGCGTCATTGGCGACCACGACCACCTCACGGCCGCCGACGCGGCCGATCCCGGCGATCACCCCGGCCGCCGGCGCCTGGCCGCCGTACATATCCTCCGCCGCCAGCGGGGCCAGCTCCAGGAAGGGCGAGCCCGGGTCCAGCAGGGTGTCCACCCGGTCGCGGGGCAGCAGCTTCCCGCGCGCCACGTGCCGGGCGCGGGACCTCTCGCCGCCGCCGAGCCGGGCGGCGGCGAGCCGGGCGCGCAGCGCGTCGGAGAGCTCCAGATGCGCCGCCTCGTTGGCGCGCCAGGACTCGGACGCCGGGTCCGCGGCGCTCGCCAGCACGGGTGCCTGCTGCATCGGTCGAGCTCCCTCGCACGGTTAATGAGCGTTAACGTATCCCTCTCAGGTTAACGACCGCTAACCGTCCTGTCTAGAATGGTTCTCCATGAGCACCAGGACCGCGGCACCGACCCGCCGCGAGCAGATCCTCAACGAGGCCGCCAGGCTTTTCGCCGAGCGCGGCTTCCACGGCGTGGGCGTCGACGAGATAGGGGCGGCCGTCGGCATCAGCGGACCCGGCCTGTACCGCCATTTCGCGGGCAAGGACGCGATGCTCGCCGAACTGCTCGTCGGCATCAGCGGCCGGCTCCTCGACGGCGGCAGGAAGCGGGTGGCGGCCGTCGCCGGCGACCCGGCGGCCCAGCTCGCCTCGCTGATCGACGGCCATATCGATTTCGCCCTGGACGACCGCCCGCTGATCACGCTGCACGACCGCGAGCTGGACCGGCTGCGCGACAGCGACCGCAAGCTCGTACGGCAGCTCCAGCGGCAGTACGTGGAGCTGTGGGTCGGCGTCGTCCGCGAGATCCACCAGGAGCTTCCCGAGCCGGTCGCGCGCGGCGCCGTGCACGCCGTCTTCGGCCTGCTGAACTCCACCCCGCACCTGAGCCCCACCGGCCGCGGCACACCCCGGCGCGCGGTCGCGGAAACGCTCCTGCGCCGCTTGGCGCACGGCGCGTTCGCCGCCCTCGGTGAGGAGGAGGACGGCGCGACGCGCCGGAGCTGACCAGCCCTTGGTCCTTCAGCCCTTGGCCCTTAGCCCTTAGCCCTTGGTCCTCAGTCCTTAGTCCTTCAGCGTGGCCAGCTCCCTGGCCAGCGTCTCCACCGGCTGGAAGGTCGCGCCGAGCAGCGCCACATGTTTCCAGTGCAGCGTGCCGTCCGGCGCGATCAGGAAGACCGCGCGGCGCAGCCCGATCCCCGGTGCGGCGATCCCGAACGCCCGCGCCACCGTCCGGCCGGTATCGGCGAGCAGCGGGATCCGCAGGCTGTACTTACGGGCGAACGCCTCGTGGCTGTCGACGTCCTGCGGACTGATGCCCCAGACCTCGGCCCCCAGCTCGGTGAACGTCTCCAGGCCGCTGGAGTACGAGCACAACTGCTTGGTGCAGACGCTGGTGTCGTCACCGGGGTAGAAGGCCAGGACCAGCGGACGGCCCCGGTGCTCCTCGAGCCGGTACTCCCTCCGTACGAAGGTGCCGTCCGCGTCCAGGACTCCGCCGGGCAGGGCGAAGTCCTCCACCGGACGGCCAAGGCCGGGTGATGCTGCCACAAGAAGCTCCTCGCTGGTTCGGGTGTGCGGTAAGTGCGGTAGGTGCGGTCAGCGTCCAGTCACCGGGACGAGCGGCACCGCGCGGACACCTGACGGCACAATGGGCTCATGCCGATACCCAGCCGCGAAGCTCTCGTCGACCACCTCGTCCGCACGCGTATCGCCGGAGACGTGGCCACTCCCAGGGACAACAACCTCTCCCACTATCGCAAGCTCGCCAACGGCGACCGCCATTTCTGGCTGGGCCTGGAGCTCGGCGACCGCTGGACCGACGAGCAGGACGTGCTCGCCGTGATGGCCGAACGGTGCGGTGTCAGCGACGATCCGGAGCACCGGCACGGCCAGGACACCATCGATCCCGAGCTGACCGTCGACGCCCTGGAGCGGATGGCGGCGCGGCTGCGCAAGGCGGCGGCGGGCCGCGAGCGGGTGCTGTTCGCCACCGGCCACCCCGGCGGGCTGCTGGACGTGCACCGGCAGACGGCGGACGCGCTGCGGCTGGCGGGCTGCGAGATTATCCGGATTCCCGGGGGGCTCATGGCCGACGAGGGCATGGTCTTCCAGTTCGCTGGAGTCGCGATGCTGGAGCGCGGCGCGACGCTGTGGCACACCCACTCGCCGGAGCCGATGCGGGCCATCCTGGACGGTCTGGAGCGCGACGGCAGACCACAGCCGGACCTGGTGCTCGCCGACCACGGCTGGGCGGGCTGCGCGGGCGCGCGGGGGCTCGACTCCATCGGGTACGCGGACTGCAACGACCCGGCCCTGTTCATCGGCGAGGCGGAGGGCACCCTCCAGGTGACGGTCCCGCTGGACGACCATGTGACGGACCCGCGCTTCTACGACCCCATGACGGAGTACCTGCTGAACGCGGCGGGCCTCACGAACACCGTCTGAGGCCGGACGGGACGGACGCCGCGCACCACCCCCGGCAGCGGCGTACGAGACCCCGCACAAGACCCGCACGAGATCCCGCACCAGATTCCCCGAGCGGCACCAAGGCAGCACCAAGGCAGCACAGCAGCCCGGCGCTGAAGAACAGCGGCCGGGCTCAGTCGCGCCCCGTCCCGGACTCCCTGGGCACGCGCATGACGCCTTCCTGGATCACCGAGATCGCCAGCCGCCCGTCCTTCGTGTAGATGCGCGCCTGGCCGAGCCCACGGCCGCCTGACGCGGACGGCGACGTCTGGTCGTACAGCAGCCACTCGTCCGCGCGGAAGGGACGGTGGAACCACATCGCGTGATCCAGACTCGCCCCGACGATGTCACCGGTCGCCCAGCCGCCTCTGCCGTGCGCGAGCAGCACCGAGTCCAGCAACGTCATGTCGGAGACGTACGTCGCCATGCAGACGTGCAGCAGCGGGTCGTCCGCGAGCGTGCCGGCCGTGCGGAACCACACCTGGGAGCGGGCCTCGCGCGGCTCCCCGGCCGTGGCGTACGGCGGGGCGTCCACGTAGCGCAGATCCACCGCCGCCCGCGCCTGAAGCAGCCGCTGCGCCACGGACGGGTCGGCGAACCGGTCCGCGTAGCGGGGCAGCAACTCCTCGGCCGGCGGCAGGCTTTCGGGGTCCGGCGCCGGCGGCATCTCCGCCTGGTGCTCCAGGCCCTCCTCGTACGTCTGGAAGGACGCCGACAGATGGAAGATCGGCCGGCCGTGCTGGACGGCCACGACCCGGCGCGTGGTGAAGGACCGGCCGTCGCGGATGCGGTCGACCGTGTAGACGATCGGCGCGCCCGGATCGCCCGCCCGCAGGAAGTACGAGTGCAGGGAGTGGGCCGGGCGGTCGGCGGGGACGGTACGGCCGGCGGCCACCAGGGCCTGCGCGGCGACCTGCCCTCCGTAGACACGGGGGATCGCCGCCGGGCGGCTCAGACCCCGGAAGATGTCCTGGTCGATCCGCTCCAGGTCGAGCAGATCGACAAGCGACTGAAGTGCGTTCATGGCGGCGATCGTTCTTACAGGCCCATGGACTTGGCGATGATCATCTTCATGACCTCGCTGGTGCCGCCGTAGATGCGGTTGACGCGGTTGTCCGCGTACAGACGGGCGATCGGGTACTCGTTCATATAGCCGTAGCCGCCGTGCAGTTGGAGGCACTTGTCGATCACCCGGTGCGCGACCTCCGTACAGAACAGCTTCGCCGACGCGGCCTCGGCGGCGGACAGCTCGCCCGCGTCATGCGCTTCGAGGGCGCGGTCGCAGACCGCCTCGGCGGCGTCGACCTCGGCCTTGCAGGCGGCCAGTTCGAACTTGGTGTTCTGGAAGGAGGCGACGGTCTTGCCGAAGACCGTGCGGTCCTGCACGTACTGCTGGGCGAACCGGATGGCGGCCGACGCCTGCGCGTACGCGCCGAAGGCGATGCCCAGGCGCTCCTGCGGCAGATTCTGGCCGAGGTAGGAGAAGCCCTTGTTCTCCTCGCCGAGCAGGTCGTCGACGGGCACCTTGACGTCGCTGAAGGACAGTTCGGCGGTGTCCGAGGACTTCAGGCCCAGTTTGTCGAGCTTGCGGCCCACCGCGTACCCCTCGGACCTGGTGTCCACGACGAAGAGCGAGATGCCGTGCCTGCGGTCCTCGGGGCTCGGCGGGGCGGTGCGGGCGCAGACGATGACGCGGTCGGCGTGCACGCCGCCGGTGATGAAGGTCTTCGCGCCGTTGAGGACGTAGTGCGTGCCGTCGGCGGAGAGCTTGGCCGTGGTCTTCATGCCCGCGAGGTCGGAGCCGGTGCCGGGCTCGGTCATCGCGATGGCGTACATGGTCTCGCCGGTCACGAAGCCGGGCAGCCACCGCTTCTTCTGCTCCTCGGTGGCGTACGCCTTCACATACGGCAGACAGAGCGCGACATGCACGCTGGAACCTCCGAAGGAGACGCCCGCGCGGGCGCACTCCTCGGAGACGATCGCCTGGAACTTGAAGGACTCCTCGCCCGCGCCGCCGTACTCCTCGGGCACCTCGATACCGAAGATGCCCAACTCGCCGAGCTTGTAGTAGAACTCGCGGGGCACCAGGCCCGCCGCGTACCACTCGTCGTAGACGGGGACGACCTCGGCCTCGATGAAGGCGCGCAGGGTCTCCCGGAACGCCTCGTGGTCCTCGTTGAACACCGTACGGCGCACGTGAAGCCTCCTGTATCGACCTGTCGAACGCGCTGCGGGCGCACGCTTCGAGCATGCTCCAAGGGCACTGGCTAAGCGCTTGCTCAGTCAAAGTTACCCGGCGGTTCGCACGGGTGTCCAGACAGAGGGGATGTCGGCGGCATCACAGCCGGCGCAGCGCGAACCAGAGGTCCATCCGGACGTCCGCCTCGTCCAGGTCCGCGTCCAGCAGCGCCGCGCAGCGGGCGATGCGCTGGCGCACCGTGTTGCGGTGGACGGCCAGGGCCACCGCCGTACGGTCCCAACTGCCGTGCAGCGACAGCCAGGTGCGCAGCGTCTCGGTCAGCGCGGGTGAGCCGGTGATCGGGGCCAGCCGGGCGCGGGCGTGGGCGGCGGCCTCTTCAGGAGGCACGAGCGCGGTGAGGGCGTCGGGGCCGGGCTCACGGTGGCGTACGACGTCGGCGCGGGTGGCCTCCGCGCGGCGCAGGGCGCGCCGCGCGTGGGTGTCGGCCTCGGCCAGGGCGGCGGCGTCGACGGGGGTGACGGGGGCGCTCGCTCCGAGCGTCCAGCCGGGCTGCGCGGTGACCGGGCGGTCGGTGAGGACGCGGACGGTGGTGCCGTCCGTGTCGGCCAGCGCGCTGCCGAGCGCCGCCGCCAGCGCGGACGCGGCGAAGGGTGTGTCGCCGCCGTGCGCGTGCACGACCGTCCAGGGCCCCGGGCCGAGCAGCGGCGCCGCCTCGGCGGGCGTGGCGCCCAGCAGCAGCCGTACGAGCGCCGCCGAGCGCGCGGCCTCCGCCGCGCCCTGGTGCGGCGCCGTGAGCAGCGACAGCAGGACGACGGCCATGCCTGTGACGGTGTGGTCCCCGGCCTCCCGGCCCCCGGCGGCGACGCCCAGGACGAGGCCCTGGCCGCCGCCCAGCGCGTAGGCGGCCAGACGGGCGTCCCCGACGGTGTCGGTGGCGGAGGCGGGCGCGGAGGCGGGCACGGAGGCGGACGTGGAGGCGGACGCGGATCCTCTGGGCGCGGGGGCTCCGCCCGGGGGGTTCACCACGCGCGCCAGCCGGGCCAGCGCCGTACGGGATCCCGGCGCCGGGTCGCGGCCCGTGGCGTGCAACTCCGCGCCGTCCGGGGCGAACAGCACCGCGCGTCCACCGAGCCGTACCGCGAGCTGGCGCAGCACCGCCGGGACCGGGTCGGGACGGGCGGCGGCAGCCGCGAGCCCCTGCTGGGCCTCGGTGACCCGGCGCAGCTCGCGGTGGCGGGCCTCGGCCATCAGCCGCCACACCCCGCGCGCCACGGTGGTGAACGGGGTGCGCCGGGGGATCTCCAGCAGCGGCAGCCCGTGCCGGCCGCACGCCTCGACCAGGCTGTCCGGGACCGTGTCGTACACCGGCGCGACCCCGAAGCCGAGCGCCGCCGCGCCCGCCTCGACGACCCTTCTTACATACGTGTCGGCGTGCGCGTCCGTGAGCTGCACGCCCGCCGTCAGCAGCAGCTCACCGCCGAGCAGATACGGGTACGGGTCGGCCATCTCCGAGGTGTGCACCCAGTGGACGGCGACGCCCTCCGTAGGAGCGTCCGGCAGACCCGCGATCAGGCGCAGGCCGAGCGTGTCGTCCGCGAGCAGTGCGGCCAGCGAGACCGGCGGGGTGGGCGGAGCGGAGAGTTCCGGCATGGATGGTCCATCCATCGGCAGGGAGAAGGATGGATGAAACGTACACTTCAGCGTTCCTTTCCGGCCACCTACCGTCGACTCGCACAAGGCAGCACCCCGGAGTTGACCAGGAGCAGGAGGAAGCCCCATGGCTGTGGACTACGCGGTGATCGCCGTCTATCTCGCCGGCATGCTCGCCATGGGCTGGTGGGGCATGCGCCGCGCCAAGTCCAAGAGCGAGTTCCTGGTGGCGGGCCGCCGGCTCAGCCCCTGGATGTACTCCGGCACGATGGCCGCCATCGTGCTCGGCGGCGCCTCCACCATCGGCGGCGTCGGCCTCGGCTACCAGTACGGTCTCTCCGGCGCCTGGATGGTCTTCACCATCGGCCTCGGACTGCTGGCCCTGTCGGTGTTCTTCTCCGCCCGCATCGCCCGGCTGAAGGTCTACACCGTCTCCGAGATGCTCGACCTTCGGTACGGAGGACGCGCCGGCATCATCTCCGGACTGGTGATGTGGGGCTACACCCTGATGCTCGCGGTCACCTCGACCATCGCGTACGCCACGATCTTCGACGTCCTGTTCGACATGCACCGCACCGTCGCCATCATCCTGGGCGGCGCGATCGTCGTCGCGTACTCGGCGCTCGGCGGCATGTGGTCGATCACGCTCACGGACATGGTGCAGTTCGTCGTCAAGACGATCGGTGTGCTGCTGCTCCTGCTGCCCATCGCCGTCGTCAAGGCGGGCGGCTTCAGCGAGATGAAGGCGAAGCTTCCTACGGAGTACTTCGACCCGCTGGGCATCGGCGGCGAGACGATCTTCACCTATGTGCTGATCTATACCTTCGGCATGCTGATCGGACAGGACATCTGGCAGCGCGTGTTCACCGCGCGCAGCGACACCACCGCCCGCTGGGGCGGCACCGTCGCCGGTACCTACTGCCTCCTCTACGCGATCGCCGGAGCCGTCATCGGTACCGCGGCCAAGGTCCTCTACCCCAAGCTGCCGAGCGCCGACGACGCGTTCGCCACCATCGTCAAGGACGAACTCCCGCCGGGCGTACGGGGACTGGTGCTGGCCGCCGCCCTCGCCGCCGTGATGTCGACGTCCTCGGGCGCGCTGATCGCCTGCGCCACCGTCGCCAACAACGACATCTGGGCGCGGCTGCGGGAACTGGTCGGGCGGCGCGAGGGGCGGGCGGACGCGGTGGGGGAGCGGGACGAGGTGCGGGAGCGGGACGAGGTGCGGGACAACCGCGCATTCATCCTGGTCATGGGCCTCGCCGTCATCTGCATCGCCATCGCCCTCAACGACGTCGTCGGCGCCCTGACCGTCGCGTACAACCTGCTCGTCGGCGGCCTGCTGGTGCCCATCCTCGGCGGCCTCCTGTGGAAGCGCGGCACCGTGCAGGGCGCGCTCGCCGCGATGGTCGTGGGCGGACTGACCGTGATCGCCCTGATGTCGGCGTACGGCATCCTGGCCAACGAGCCCATCTACTACGGGCTGCTCGCCTCGCTGGCGGTCTACCTCGTCGTCAGCCTGGCGACCAAGCCCACGGACGCGGCCGTGCTGGCCGCGTGGCGCGCCCGCCTCGCGGGCGAGGGCGCGGACGAGAGCGGCGGGGCCGGGGACGGTCCCCGGGAACCGTCCCTCCCGGCCGGAAGCACAAGCTGAGCCCCGCATGCCCCGCATGCCCCGCATGCCCCGCACGCCCGGCAACCCGCCCAGCGGCAGCGCCGCTGTGAGCGCTGTCGGTGGGCGGGGGCATGCTGGATACGAACACGCACCACGAAAGGGCTCCACCAGCATGAGCAGCGCAGCAGGACCCCACACCCCCGAAGCCGGGGCGGCCCAGAGCCCGGAACGCGGCCCGCGCGGGCCCGTCGACTCCTCCCGCGTGCCCCGGTTCGCGGGGCCCGCCACTTTCGCCCGCCTCCCCAGGCTGGACGAGGTCGGGGCCGCCGACGTCGCCGTCGTCGGAGTGCCGTTCGACAGCGGGGTGTCCTACCGGCCAGGCGCCCGCTTCGGCGGCAACGCGATCCGCGAGGCGTCCCGGCTGCTGCGCCCGTACAACCCCGCCCAGGAGGCGTCGCCGTTCGCGCTCGCGCAGGTCGCCGACGCCGGTGACATCGCCGCCAACCCGTTCAACATCAACGAGGCGGTCGACACGATCGAGGCGGCGGCCGACGGACTGCTCGCCACCGGCGCCCGCCTGATGACCCTCGGCGGCGACCACACGATCGCGCTGCCCCTGCTGCGCGCCGTCGCCAAGAAGCACGGCCCGGTCGCGCTGCTCCACTTCGACGCGCACCTGGACACCTGGGACACCTACTTCGGCGCCGAGTACACCCACGGCACCCCGTTCCGCCGCGCCGTCGAGGAAGGCATCCTCGACACGGAGGCGCTGTCCCACGTCGGCACACGCGGGCCGCTCTACGGCAAGAAGGACCTGGACGACGACCACCGGATGGGCTTCGGCATCGTCACCTCCGCCGACGTCATGCGGCGCGGCGTGGACGAGGTCGCCGACCAGCTCCGGCAGCGCGTCGGGGACCGCCCGCTGTACATCTCCATCGACATCGACGTGCTCGACCCGGCCCACGCCCCCGGCACCGGCACGCCCGAGGCCGGCGGGCTCACCTCCCGCGAACTGCTCGAAATCCTCCGGGGCCTGGCCTCCTGCCACCTCGTGTCGGCCGACGTGGTCGAAGTCGCCCCGGCGTACGACCACGCGGAGATCACGTCCGTCGCCGCCTCCCACACGGCGTACGAACTGACGACGATCATGTCCCGCCAGATCGCGGAGGTCCGCGCGAAGTGACACACGACCACCACCACGAGATCCCCCGCTACACCCCCGAGCAGACCGCGCGGGCCCTGAACCCGCCCGCCGGACGCAACGGCGGCGACCTCGTCGTGGAGACCCTGCACGGCCTCGGCGCCACCACCGTCTTCGGACTGCCCGGCCAGCACGCGCTGGGCATGTTCGACGCCCTGCGCCGCTCCGACCTGGCCTACGTCGGGCTGCGCGTCGAGAACAACGCCGGATTCGCCGCCGACGCCTACGGCCGCGTCACCGGCGAGGTCGCGCCCCTGCTGCTGTCCACCGGGCCGGGCGCGCTGACCTCGCTCGCCGCGCTTCAGGAGGCCGCGGCGGCGTCCTCGCCCGTGCTCGCGATCTCCAGCCAGATCCCGTCGGCGGGCCTCGGCGGCGGCCGGCACGGCTACCTCCACGAACTGCGCGACCAGCAGGCGTCGTTCCGCGACATCGTCAAGTCCGTCCACCTGGTCCGTACGGCCTCCCAGATCCCGTCCGCGATCGCGGCGGCCTGGGAGTCCGCGCTCACCGCGCCCCACGGACCCGTCTGGGTCGAGATCCCGCAGGACGTCCTCCTCAAGGAGACGACCCTGCCGCTCGTCACCGCCGTCGACGCCACCCCGCGCGAACTGCTGCCGCGCCCGGAGCTGATCGCCGTGGCGGCGCACGCCCTGTCCCACGCGGAGCGCCCCGTGATCATCGCGGGCGGCGGGGTCGTACGGGCGGACGCCGCCGGAAAGCTGCGGGCCCTCGCCGAGAAGCTGGCCGCCCCCGTCGTCACCACCTTCGGTGGCAAGGGCGCGTTCCCCTGGGAGCACCCCCTGTCGCTCCAGTCCTGGCTGGAGGACCGGCACACCACCGACTTCCTTCAGGACGCCGACGTCGTGCTCGTCGTCGGCTCCGGGCTCGGCGAACTGTCCTCCAACTACTACACGTTCCGCCCGCGCGGCCGGCTGATCCAGATCGAGGCCGACCTCGGCAAGCTGGAGTCCAACCTCCCGGCGCTCGGCATCCACGCGGACGCGCGGGAGGCCCTGTCCGCGCTGCTGGAATCCGTCACCGGCCGCGAGGGCGCCGAGTCCGCGCGGGACGAGGTCCGTACGGTGCTGGCGAAGGTACGGACGCGGATCGACGCCCAGGACCTGGCACTGGAACAGCGGGTGCTCGCCTCCGTAAGACAAGCACTGCCCGCCACCTCGCCCAGCTTCTGGGACATGACGATCCTCGCCTACTGGGCCTGGTCCGCCTGGCCGGGCCCGATGCACTCCGGCCAGGGCGCCGGGGGTCTCGGCTACGGCTTCCCGGCGGCCCTGGGCGCGGCGGCGGCCGACCGTACGAAACCAGTCCTGGCCGTCTCCGGCGACGGCGGCGCGATGTACTCGATCGCCGAGCTGGCCACGGCTCGGCAGTACGACCTTCCCGTCACCTGGCTGATCGTGGACGACGGGGGCTACGGCATCCTGCGCGAGTACATGACGGACGCCTTCGGCGAGACCACCGGCACCGAGCTGGCCCGCCCGGACTTCGTCGCGCTCGCCGAGTCCTTCTCGGTGCCCGCCGTCCGTACGACCCCCGAGGCGCTGCGCGAGGACCTGTCCAAGGCACTGGCGGCCCCCGGCCCGTCGGTGGTGGTGCTCCCGGCCCTGCTGAAGCTGTTCGCCCCGACGCACCTGCCGGTGGAGTAACGGGCCCGACGCACGCACCTGCCGCCTGCCGCCTGCCGCCTGCCGCGTGATGGGACCGCGCCGACCCGGTCATCAGACCTACGACCAGTCCTGGTCCCTGCGACGAGCACCTGCGACCAACGGCGGGTATTTGTTGCGGTGGGATGAAATCCGCACGTGGCCGCGTTGATGCCATCCGGCAGGTGGTCCACCGACACAGGTGGTCCACGCAGGGTCCACGGGGGACGCCCACGTACCGCGACGAGCGGCAGGGCAAGCGTGGCAGGGCAAGCGGCAGGGCAACGGGAGGCGGCAACAGTGGCGGCGGAGCGGACAGACCCGGAGCGCGAGAAGCCCGGCGAGAGCACGGCGGGCGAGCCGGGGACGGTCGGCGACCCGCAGGCCGCGGGCGAGCCGCAGACCGCGCGTGAGCCGCAGACGGCGGGCTGGGCCCGCCGTCTCGTCGGCTACGCCTGGCGCTACCGGCGCAACGTGATCCTCGCCCTCGGCTCCTCCCTCGCCGGCATGGCCGTCATGGCCCTCGTCCCGCTGATCACCAAGGTCGTCATCGACGACGTGATCGGCACCGGCACCCGGTCCATCGCCGTCTGGACCAGCCTCCTGATAGCCGCGGCCCTCGTCATCTACGCCATGACCTACATCCGCCGCTACTACGGAGGACGCCTCGCCCTGGACGTCCAGCACGACCTCCGTACGGAGATGTACGGCACCATCGCCGGACTCGACGGCCGCCGCCAGGACGAACTGTCCACCGGACAGGTCATCGGCCGCGCCACCAGCGACCTCCAGCTCATCCAGGGCCTGCTCTTCATGCTGCCGATGACCATCGGCAACGTCCTGCTGTTCATCATCTCCCTCGTCATCATGGCGTGGCTGTCACTGCCCCTGACCCTCGTCGCCGTCGCCGTCGCCCCCGCCCTGTGGTACATCGCCCGCCGCAGCCGCACCCGGCTGCACCCCGCCACCTGGTACGCCCAGTCACAGGCCGCGACCGTCGCGGGAGTGGTCGACGGGTCCGTCTCCGGCGTACGCGTCGTCAAGGGCTTCGGCCAGGAGGCCCAGGAGACCGGCAAACTGCGCGCCGCCGGCCGCAAACTGTTCGCGGGCCGGCTGCGTACGATCAAGCTCAACTCCCGCTACACACCCGCCCTCCAGGCCGTACCGGCCCTCGGACAGGTCGCGATGCTCGCGCTCGGCGGCTGGCTCGCCACCCGCGGCCAGATCACCCTCGGCACGTTCGTCGCCTTCTCCACCTACCTCGCACAGCTCGTCGGCCCCGTCCGGATGCTCGCCATGGTCCTCACCGTCGGCCAGCAGGCCCGCGCCGGCGTCGAGCGGGTCCTCGAACTCATCGACACCCAGCCGTCCATCCAGGACGGCACGAAGGACCTCCCCGCCGACGCCGAGGCATCCGTCGAGTTCGACGACGTGACGTTCTCCTACGGAGACGGCCGCACCGTCCTGAACGGCTTCTCGCTGGAGATCCGCCCCGGCGAGACCGTCGCCGTCGTCGGCTCCTCCGGCAGCGGCAAGTCCACCGTCTCCCTGCTCCTGCCGCGCTTCTACGACGTCTCGCACGGCGCCGTCCTCGTCGGCGGCCACGACGTACGCGAACTGACCCTCGGCTCCCTGCGCGCCGCCATCGGGCTCGTACCGGAAGACAGCTTCCTCTTCTCCGACACCGTCCGCGCCAACATCGCCTACGGCAAACCCGACGCCACCGACGAAGAGATCGAACGCGCCGTCCGCGCAGCCCAGGCCGACCGCTTCATCGCCGAACTGCCCGCCGGCTACGACACCACGGTCGGCGAACAGGGCCTGACCCTCTCCGGCGGCCAGCGCCAGCGCATCGCCCTGGCCCGCGCCATCCTCACCGACCCGCGCCTGCTGCTCCTGGACGACGCCACCTCCGCCGTCGACGCCCGCGTCGAACACGAGATCCACGAAGCGCTGCGCTCGGTGATGGCCGGCCGCACCACCCTGCTCATCGCCCACCGCCGCTCCACCCTCGGACTCGCCGACCGCATCGCCGTACTCGACGAGGGACGCCTCGCCGACATCGGCACCCACGACGAACTCCAGGAACGCTCCGCCCTCTACCGGCGCCTGCTCACCGACCCCGACGAACTCGGCGGCGTGTCCCCCGGCCACACCCCCGCCGTCGTCGCCTCCACGGCCGCCGAGGACGACCGCACCGTCCAGGAGGAGATGGACGCCGAGTTCGACGCCGAACGCGGCATCACCCCCGCCCTGTGGGAACGCGAGGAGACACCCGCCGAGGAATCGGCCGCCCCCGGCGCCACACCCGAACTCCTGGCACAGGTCGAGGCGTTGCCGCCGGCCACCGACGTCCCGTCCATAGACGAGGCCCGCGCCGTCGACGCCGAGTCGTCCTACGGGCTGCGCAGGCTGCTGCGCGGCTTCGGACCGCCCCTGGCGGCCAGCCTCGCCCTCGTCGCCGTCGACGCCGGTATGGGCCTGCTGCTGCCCGTCCTGATCAGACACGGCATCGACAACGGCGTGGAACAGCTCGCGCTCGGCGCGGTGTGGGCCGCGTCCCTGCTGGGACTGGTCGTCGTACTCGTCCAGTGGATCGCCCAGATCGGCGAGACACGGATGACCGGCCGCACCGGCGAACGCGTCCTGTACTCGCTGCGCCTGAAAATCTTCGCGCAGCTCCAGCGGCTCGGACTCGACTACTACGAGCGCGAGTTGACCGGCCGCATCATGACCCGCATGACGACCGACGTCGACGCGCTGTCCACCTTCCTCCAGACCGGACTCGTCACGGCCTTCGTCTCCGTCGTCACCTTCTTCGGCATCCTCGTCGTGCTGCTCGTCATCGATCTGGAGCTGGCACTGGTGGTCTTCGCGACCCTGCCCGTGCTGATCGTCGGCACCGTCTTCTTCCGGCGCAAGAGCGTCAAGGCGTACGAGCTGGCGCGCGAACGGATCAGCGTCGTCAACGCCGACCTCCAGGAGTCGGTGTCCGGGCTGCGTATCGTCCAGGCGTTCGGGCGGGAGAAGGACGGGGCGCGGCGGTTCGCGGGCCGCAGCGACCACTACCGGCAGGCGCGGGTACGCGGCCAGTGGCTGATCTCCGTCTACTTCCCGTTCGTCCAACTGCTGTCCTCGGTGGCCGCCGCGGCCGTGCTGATCGTCGGCGCGGGGCGGGTGGAGGCGGGCACGCTGACGACCGGCGCGCTCGTCGCGTATCTGCTGTACATCGAGCTGTTCTTCGCGCCCGTGCAGCAGTTGTCACAGGTCTTCGACGGCTACCAGCAGGCCACGGTCTCGCTGGGGCGCATCCAGGAGCTGCTGCGCGAGCCGACGTCCACGGCGCAGGCGGCCGCACCGCTGGACGTGCCGGCGCTGCGGGGCGAGATCGCCTTCGAGGACGTGCACTTCGCGTACGGGACCCTGGAGGGCGCCGGCGGCCTGGCGGAGGGCGGCGGCGCGGGCGCCCCGGACGGAGCCGTCGTCCTGACGAAGGCCCCGGTCCTGACGAAGACCCCGGTGCAGGAGGCGACCGCCCTCATGGGCATCAACCTCCGTATACCGGCGGGCCAGACGGTCGCCTTCGTGGGTGAGACGGGCGCGGGCAAGTCCACGCTCGTCAAGCTCGTCGCGCGCTTCTACGACCCCACGTCCGGGCGCGTCACGGCGGACGGCACCGACCTGCGCGACCTGGACATGACCGCGTACCGGCACCGGCTCGGCGTCGTACCCCAGGAGGCGTATCTCTTCGCCGGTACGGTGCGCGACGCCATCGCCTACGGGCGGCCGGGGGCCACCGACGCCGAGGTGGAGGCGGCGGCCCGCGCGGTCGGCGCGCACGAGATGATCGCCACGCTGGACGGCGGCTATCTGCACGAGGTCGCCGAGCGGGGCCGTAACCTCTCCGCCGGACAACGGCAGTTGATCGCGCTGGCCCGCGCGGAACTGGTCGACCCGGACGTCCTGCTCCTGGACGAGGCGACCGCCGCGCTCGACCTCGCCTCCGAAGCCCTCGTCAACCAGGCGACGGACCGGCTGTCGGGGCGGCGCACGACACTGGTCGTCGCGCACCGGCTCACGACGGCGGCGCGCGCGGACCGGGTGGTCGTGCTGGACCACGGCCGGGTCGTGGAGGACGGTACGCACGGGGAGTTGCTGGCGCTCGACGGCTCGTACGCGCGGCTGTGGCGCAGCTTCATCGGCGAGGCCGAGGCCGAGGCCGGGGGCGGGGCCGGGGGGAAGCCGGAGGGGGAGCCCGACGAGGAGCGCGCCACCGTCGCGGGAGCGTGAGAACTCCTGCCGAGCGACGAGTTCGCCGCCTCGTGGATGGCCCGGCGGATGCCCCGGTGGGTGTCCCGTCGAATGCCCACCGGAGGTGCCGTCAGGAGGCGCGTTGCGCGGGCGCCATCCGGGTATGACGACCTCGCGGGGCTGGCGGCGCGGGCACCTCCCCGGCTAGGTTCACGGCGTCTGTCATGAACACAGGGAGTGTGAATGCGCAAGGCGCTGAGATGGCTGCTGTCGCTCGTGCTGCTCGTCGGCACGCTGGGCGCGGCCGGTGCGGCAACAGCCGCCGAGGGGAACGCGGGATCCGCGGCCCCCGACATCAAGGACCGGATCCTCGCCATCCCGGGGATGAGCCTGATCGAGGAGAAGCCCTACCCCGGTTACCGATACTTCGTCCTCAACTACACCCAGCCCGTCGACCACGATCGACCGTCGAAGGGCACCTTCAAGCAGCGCCTCACGCTGCTGCACAAGGACACCAGCCGTCCCACCGTGTTCTTCACGAGCGGGTACGGCGTGTCCACCAACCCGAGCCGCAGCGAGCCGACCCGGATCATCGACGGCAACCAGGTCTCGCTCGAGTACCGCTTCTTCACACCGTCCCGGCCCGATCCGGCCGACTGGTCGACGCTCGACTACGAGCAGGCCGCGGCCGACCAGCACCGGATCTTCAGTGCGCTGAAGAAGATCTACCCGGAGAAGTGGCTCGCCACCGGTGGCTCGAAGGGCGGCATGACCGCCACGTACTACGAGCGCTTCCACCCGCGCGACATGGACGGCATCGTCGCGTACGTCGCCCCCAACGACGTGGTGAACAAGGAGGATTCCGCCTACGACCGCTTCTTCGAGCAGGTCGGTACCGCGGAGTGCCGCGCCAAGCTCAACGCCGTGCAGCGCGAGGCGCTGATCAGGCGTGAGCCACTGGAGAAGATGTACGAGACGTGGGCCGCGGCGGAAGGCGCGACGTTCACCACCGTCGGCTCGCTCGACAAGGCGTACGAGGCCGTGGTGCTCGACTTCGTCTGGGCCTTCTGGCAGTACAGCCTGGAAGCCGACTGCGCGGACATCCCGCCGGCCACCGCGTCGGACGAGGAGATCTACAACATCATCGACGCGATCTCCGGCTTCTCCTTCTACACCGACCAGGGCCTGTCCGGATACACGCCGTACTACTACCAGGCCGGCACCGAACTGGGCGCGCCCTCCATCAAACAGCCGCATCTGGGCAACCTGAGCCGCTACGGCTACCAGCCGCCGCGGAACTTCGTCCCGAGGGACATCCCCATGAAGTTCAGGCCGTGGGAGATGCCGTCCGTCGACAACTGGGTCCGCAAGAACGCGAACCAGATGATGTTCGTCTACGGCGAGAACGACCCGTGGGGCGCCGAACGCTTCCGCCCCGGCCGCGGCACGCACGACACCCACGTCTACACCGCGCCGGGCGCCAACCACGGTGCCAACGTCGCCGGTCTCGTGGCCGACGAGCGGGCGCAGGCCACGGCCCGGATCCTCGACTGGGCGGATGTCACACCGGCCACGGTGGAGCAGGACGCCGCCAAGGCGAAGCCGCTGGCCGCGTACGACGCGAAGCTCGACAAGCAGGACCTGGAGCGGATGCCGACGCTGCGTCCGTAGCCCGCGAGCACGGGACCGCCACCGGCGCAAACAAGGGGGGGCGCACCGGTGGCGGTGTGCTGCCCGGCCGCAGGCGGCCTGGAGAGGGGAGTCAGCGATCGTAGCCAGTGATTACGAGGGCCGACACCGCGCTGCGGAAAGCCGACGGGAGCACATGTTTTAAAGGACGGACGACCGGGGCGGGAGGTTCCCGGGAAGCGAAGATTCCGCCCATTTCCCAAAAAAGCCGCGGCAAGCCCAGAGCCACACACGGGTGGGGGCGGGGGTGGGGGTGAGTTGGGGCTCGAGGCCGCAGGGGGGTGGGGCCCCTCCCCCTCCCCCTCCCCCCAACCCCGCCCCCGTTCTAGGCCCGTTCCGCGTCGGGCCAGTGCCGCAGCAGCGTCTCCACCGCCGCCGTGACGGCGGGGCGGCGTGCCGCGCCCGTGCGCCACAGGGCGTACAGCCGCCGCATCGGCACCGGCTCCAGCGCGACCGCGCGCACCCCGACCGGCAGTGGTCCACGCCCCAGCCTCGGGATCATCGCGATGCCCAGACCGGCCGCCACCAGCGCGAGTTGAGTGTGGTTCTCCTCGGCCTGATGAGCGATGTGCGGCTCGTAGCCGGCCGCGCGCAGGGTACGCGTCAGCCAGTCGTGGCACACCGTGCCCGGTGGCTGGGTGATCCACCGCTCGTCCGCCAGATCCTCCCGCCGCACGGCGGCCCGCGCGGCCAGCGGATGTTCCTCCGGTACGAGAACGTCGCACGCGTCGTCCCCGATGACCGCCTGCTCGACCCCGTCGGGTGCGGGCAGCGGCGCGATGTCCCAGTCGTGCGCGACGGCCAGATCGAGCATGCCCCGAGCCACCAGATCGACGGACAGGTGCGGGTCGACCTCCTGGAGCCGTACGTCGAGTCCCGGGTGGCGCCGGGCCAGTTCGGCCAGGACGCCGGGAAGCAGACCGCGTGCGGCGGACGCGAAGGCCCCGACGGTGAGCCGGCCGGTCGGCCGCCCCCTGCGCTCCTCCAGAGTGGTCTCGGCGCGCTCGACTATCGCGAGCAACTCCTGGGCGGTGGCGGCCAGGTGACGCGCCTCCTCGGTGAGCGCGACGCCCCGCCCCCGCCGTTCCAGCAAGGTCGTACGGGTCTCCCGCTCCAACTTGGTGATCTGCTGCGACACGGCCGACGAGGTGTACCCGAGCGCGGAGGCCGCCGCCGCGACCGACCCGTGGACGGAGACGGCGTGCAGGGCGCGGAGCCGGCCCAGATCAAGCATGTTCACTCCTCGGCGCCACCGCTGCGACGGCGCTTATCAGTAAGCAGTGCTCAATCGAACCATGAAGATATTCGTGCTGGTGCTACATGGTCAGAGTCGGTGATCCTCGCCGTATGCGTACCGCACACAAGGCTCTCGCCGTTCTGGTCGCCGCCGTCTGGGGACTGAACTTCGTCGTTGTCGAGGTGGGCCTCGACCACTTTCCGCCACTGTTCTTCTCCGCCCTTCGTTTTCTCGCCGCGGCTCTGCCCGCGGTCTTCTTCGTGGGCCGCCCCAAGGTCGCCTGGAAATGGGTGGTCGGCGTCGGGCTGATACTCGGCGTCGCCAAGTTCGGTCTGCTGTTCGTCGGGATGGACCAGGGCATGTCCGCCGGGCTGTCCTCTCTCGTCCTCCAGGTCCAGGCGGTGTTCACGGCGGTCTTCGCCGCGATCGTTCTCGGCGAACGGCCCGGTCGTGTGCGGCTGTCGGGCATGGCCGTCGCGCTGGCCGGCATCGCCGTCGCGGCGGTGGACGAAGGGACTTCGGGCCCCTTGGCGGCCTTCGCCCTGGTCGTCGGCGCCGCCGTCTGCTGGGGTGCCTCCAACGTGGTGACCCGAAAGGCATCCCCGCCGGACGCGCTGAACTTCATGGTCTGGGTGTCCGTCGTCCCCGTCCTGCCCCTGCTGGCCCTTTCCCTGCTGATCGAAGGCCCGGACGCGGGCCTCACCGCCCTGCGCGCGCTCGACCTCACCGGCGTAGGCACCGTCTTCTACGTCGCGTGGATCACGACCCTCTTCGGCTTCGGCGCCTGGGGTTTCCTGCTCCGCCGCTACCCGGCCTCGTCGGTGGCGCCGTTCTCCCTTCTGGTTCCCGTGTTCGGCATGTCCTCGGCCGCGCTGCTGCTGGACGAGCACATCACCCCTCTCCGCTGGTGCGCGGCTGCCTTGCTGGTGGGCGGTGTCGGGCTGACCTCCCTGGGCCGTGAGGGAGGCGGCCGGGCAGCCGTACCCCCCTCCCCGCCGGCTGTCGGGCAGGCGGCTAACCTCCTCGCCCATGACCACAGATGAAGCCTCTTATCTCCGCGACACCCGGTCCGGCTACGACGCCATCGCCGTCGACTACGCCGAGCTCAGCAAGCCCCACCCGGAGGCCGACCCGCTGGGTCGCGCCATGCTCGGCACCTTCGCCGAGTACGTACGGGCCGACGGTGCCGGTCCCGTCGTCGAGGTCGGCAGTGGACCCGGCCAGATGACCGACCACCTGCGCACACTCGGCCTCGACATCTCCGGCATCGACTTGTCGCCCGTGATGGTCGCGATGGCCGGCCGGACCTACCCGGACCTGCGGTTCGTGGAAGGATCGATGACCGATCTGGATCTGCCGGACGGATCTCTCGGCGGCCTCGTCGCCTGGTACTCGATCATTCACATCGTCCCGGAGCAACTGCCCCACGTCTTCGCGCAGTTCCACCGGGTCCTGGCCCCCGGTGGCCGGCTGCTGCTCGCCTTCCAGGTCGGCGACGAACCCCGGCACTACGACGAGGCGTTCGGCCACCGCGTCTGTCTCGACTTCCACAGGCTGTCCCCCGACCGGGTCACCGAGCTGCTGGAGCGGGCCGGTTTCCAGCCGACCGCCCAACTCCTGCGCGAGCCCTACGACGCGGAGCCGACCCCCCACGCCTGCGTCCTGGCCCGCAAGCCCCCACTCCCACTCCCTGAGCAGTCCTGACCCTCCAAACTTCCCCCGGCCTTCGGTCAGTGCCCCCGTGCCAGCAGCGCCTCCAGATACTCGCGGCCCGGGATCAGCAGGTCGGGGAGGTCCGCCGCATCCGGATACCAGCGCTTCTCGTACTCCCAGGAGAGCCACCCGTCGTCCCCGTCACCGGCGAACAGGCTGACGCACTCGCCCAACGGCAGCACTCCCGCACCAAGTGCCAACGGCGTGGTGTCCTGCGCCGACGCGACGTCCTTGACCTGTACGTAACCGAGGTAGGGCGACAGCGACGCGTGGCTGGTGACCGGGCGTTCCCCGCCGAGCCAGGGGTGCACCACGTCCCAGATCGCACCCACCTGCTTGTGGCCGACAAGACCGAGGACCCGGGTCACATCGGCGCCCGTGCGATGGGAGTCGTGCGTCTCCAGCAGGATCCGCACCCGCGACTCCGCGGCGAGGGGTGCCGCCGCGGCCAGTCGACGGGCGGCCGTCGCGTCGGCGGCCTCGGGGTCCTGGTCGCCGCCGCCGGGGAAGACCCGTACGTACGACGCACCCAAGTCGCGTGCCAGCCAGATCAGTTCGTCCAGCTCCTGGCTGAGCTGTTCCTCGTCACCGCCTTCGGCGGCCACCCGCACATAGCCCGCGACCGTCAGGATCTCCACCCCGTGGCGCTTGAACTCGTCCACCACGGCGGCCCGTTCCCGCGCACCGATACCGGGGTGCACGGGCTCCTCCGGATGGGCGCGCAACTCCACACCCTGGTAGCCGGCCCCACTGGCGAGGGCGGCGACCTCCGGGATGGGGAGGCCGGGGACACCGAGGGTCGAGAAGGCGAATTTCACTCCATGTTTCCTTTCACGAGGGTGAGTCCACGACGGACTCGTCAACAAGCGGGAGCCGCCAGTCCTGGCCGACCAGGTCCGCCCCGTAGGAACGGTGCGGCTTCTCGGCGACGAGGGTGAATCCCGCCCGCACATACAGCTTCCGGGCAGCGCTCAGCACGTCGTTGGTCCACAGCACCACCTCCCGATACCCCGCATCGCGGGCGAAATCCACTACCGCCTCGACCATTCGCTCGCCCAGGCCGTGCCCACGTGCCTCCGGCTCGACGAGGAGCAGGCGCAGCCGCGCGGTGCCGGGCGCCTCGTCCCGTACACACATCACCGAGCCCACCGGCCGCCCGTCGAGCTCGGCTATCCACACCCGCTCCAGCCGCTCGTCATGATCCGCGGCGAAGTCGGCGACGATCCTGGCGACAAGGCCCTCGAAGCGGGCGTCCCACCCGTACTCCGCCGCGTACACCGCGCCGTGCCGCTGCACCATCCAGCCCAGATCGCCCGGGAGTGGGCCCCGCAGCACAGGGCCGTCGCGGCGGGCGGCCCGTCGGCCGTCGGCGGACGCCTCGCCCGCGCTCAGTATTTCCCTGGCCGTCCGCAACGCCTCCACGAGGCGCGGGCGATCATCCGGCTCGACCCGGTCCAGCAGAGTCCCGACCGCGTCACGCGACCGCTCGTCGAGCAGCGCGGCGGTCCCGCGCCCCTGCCGTGTCAAGGTGATCCGCTGCCGCCGGGCGTCCTGCTCGGACGGGGCGCGCTCCACCAGTCCGTCCCGCTCGAACTTGGTGAGCATCCGGCTCAGATAGCCCGCGTCCAGCGACAGCTCGGCACGCAGCTCGGCCGCGTCCGTGCGCGGCGTGTGCGCGAGTTCGTAGAGCAGCCGTGACTCCGTCAGCGTGTACGGCGTGTAGAGGTGCTTGCTGTAATTCAGCGCGCCGATGAGGTTGGTGTAGAAGCGGTTGAACGCGCGGATTTCTTGAATCGTCATGGCCCCCAGACCCCCTTCGCTCATCCAGTTTTTTCCTTGACTGAGTCAACGGTACGTCGGGGTCGCCAAGATCGGCAAGACACTCGATCGGGTGAACCCAGGCCCCGGCCCGCCCCGGCCCCACCCCGACCGACCTTGGCCCCATCTCGCCCCCCGCCCACCCTCAGCCCCGCGGCGGCGCCGTCGAAGCCCGCGCCATCAACTCCGCGGCGATCGTCGTGATCCCGCCGGGCGGCGGCGCCTCCGTGCCCATCGCGAGCCGCCCGGCCCGTGCCCCCGCCTCGTACAGGGGCAGCCGCACCGTCGTCAGCGCCGGCACCGCGTCGACCGAGAACGGCAGGTCGTCGAAGCCCGCGACCGAGATGTCCTGCGGGATACGCAGCCCCTGGTCACGTACCGCCGCGCAGGCGCCCAGCGCCACCGTGTCGTTCGCGGCGACCACCGCCGTCAGGTCCGGCGAGCGCCGCAGCAGCTCCAGCGTCGCCTCGTAGCCCGAGCGCCGGTCGTAGGGGCCGTGCACCGTCAGCGGGCCCTGGTCGTCCGTCAGTCCCGCGGCGGTCAGCGCCGACCGGTGGCCCTCCAGCCGGTGCCGGGTGGTGGTGCGCTCCGCCGGGCCCGCGACGTATCCGATCCTGCGGTGCCCCAGCGCCAGCAGGTGCTCGGTGAGCCGCCGCCCGCCACCCCGGTTGTCGAAGGCCAGCGACGCGACGACCGCGCTGCTGCCCGGCAGCGGAGGCCGCCCGCACAGCACGACATGCGTCCCCGCGTCGGCGAGTTTGGTCAGCTTGGCCGACATCGCCGCGATATGAGTGGGGTCTTCGAGGGCCCCGCCGGTGAGGATCACGGCGGCGGCCCGCTGGCGCTGGAGGAGGGTGAGATAGGTCAGTTCCCGTTCGGGGGAGCCGCCGGTGTTGCAGACGACGGCGAGTTTCTCGCCGCCGGCCCGGCCGGTGCCCTCCTGGCCGCCGATCTCGGTCTGCGCGGCCCCGGCCATGATCCCGAAGAACGGGTCGGCGATGTCGTTGACCAGGATCCCGACCAGGTCGGACGTGGCGGCGGCGAGCGAACTGGCCGGTCCGTTCAGCACGTAGTCCAGCTCGTCCACCGCCCGCAGTACCCGCTCCCTGGTGGACGCGGCCACCGGGTAGTTGCCGTTCAGCACGCGGGAAACGGTGGCGGGCGACACCCGGGCACGGGCCGCCACATCGGCCAGGGTGACTGTCATCGGCGGTTCCTCCGGAAGGTGGGTGTTGCCGTGGATCGGCGCCGGACTCTTGTCCGGTCGCTTTCGGCAGGCTAGCTTCATACCCTATAGAAAGCGCTTGCTACGGCCGTATGGAGGGAACTTCGTGACACGCAGGACAGTGCGGATCGCCATGAACGGCGTCACGGGGCGGATGGGGTACCGGCAGCACCTGGTGCGTTCCATCCTCGCGATCCGCGAAGAGGGCGGCCTGGACCTCGGCGACGGAGAGGTGCTGTGGCCCGAGCCCGTCCTCGTCGGCCGCCGTGAACACGCCCTCAGGGAAGTCGCGGAGCGACACGGCCTCACGGAGTGGTCCACCGACCTGGACACCGTCCTCGCCGACGACACCGTCGACATCTACTTCGACGCGCAGGTCACCTCCGCGCGGGTCGAAGCCATCAAGAAAGCCGTTGCCGCCGGGAAGCACATCTACACGGAGAAGCCGACGGCGACCGACCTCGAAGGCGCGCTCGACCTGGCCCGCCTCGCCCAGAGCGCCGGCATCAAGCACGGCGTCGTCCAGGACAAGATCTTCCTTCCCGGCCTGCTGAAACTGAAGCGCCTCATCGACGGCGGCTTCTTCGGCGACATCCTCTCCGTACGAGGCGAGTTCGGCTACTGGGTCTTCGAAGGCGACTGGCAGGAGTCGCAGCGCCCGTCCTGGAACTACCGCACCGAGGACGGCGGCGGCATCACCGTCGACATGTTCCCGCACTGGGAGTACGTCCTGCACGAGCTGTTCGGCAAGGTCAACTCCGTCTCGGCGCACGTCACCACACATATCCCGCGCCGCTGGGACGAGCAGGGCAAGCCGTACGCGGCCACCGCCGACGACTCCGCCTACGGGATCTTCGAGCTCGAGGGTGGCATCGTCGCGCAGATCAACTCCTCCTGGGCGGTACGGGTCAACCGCGACGAACTCGTGGAGTTCCAGGTCGACGGCACCCACGGCTCGGCCGTCGCCGGGCTGCGCCGCTGCCGCGTCCAGCACCGCAGTGCCACCCCCAAGCCCGTCTGGAACCCGGATCTGGCCGCCACCGAGTCCTTCCGTGACCAGTGGCAGGAGATCCCGGACAACACCGAGTTCGACAACGGCTTCAAGGCGCAGTGGGAACTCTTCCTGCGTCACGTCACACTCGGCGAGCCCTACCGCTGGGACCTGCTCGCCGGCGCGCGCGGCGTACAGCTCGCGGAGCTCGGGCTCAAGTCCTCGGCGCAGGGACGGCGTTTCGACGTACCGGAGCTCTCACTGTGACGACCCGAACCACATCCGCCACGGAGTCCGGCCCGCCCTCCGTAAGGAGGCCGGGGCAGGGGCTGCGGCTCCCGGACGCGGACGGCCGACTGCGTACCTACCAGCCGCGCCGCGAACCGGCCGCCTTCACCACCAAGGGCGCCGCCGACGCGCCTCTCGCCTCCCGTACGGTCTTCTCCGCCGCCCACGTCGTGGCCGACCCGTACGCCGACAGCAGCCCCGGAGCGCCGGTCGTCGTCGACTGGGACACCACGCTCGCCTTCCGCCGCCACCTGTGGTCGCACGGCCTCGGGGTCGCGGAGGCCATGGACACCGCGCAGCGCGGCATGGGCCTGGACTGGGCGGGAGCGGCCGAGCTGATCCGCCGTTCGGCGGCGGAGGCGCGGTCCACCGGCGGCCGGATCGCGTGCGGGGTCGGCACCGACCAACTCCCGCCCGGAGCGCACTCCCTGGGCGTCGTGCGGGCGGCGTACGAGGAACAGCTCGCCCTCGTCGAGGAGACCGGCTCCCAGGCCATCCTCATGGCCTCACGCGCGCTCGCCGCCGCGGCAGAGGGCCCCGAGGACTATCTGAGCCTCTACGCCCATCTGCTGCGGCAGGCGCGCGAACCCGTGGTGCTGCACTGGCTCGGCCCGATGTTCGACCCGGCGCTGGAAGGCTACTGGGGCAGCGCGGACCTCGACGCGGCCACCGAGACATTCCTGGAGGTCATCTCCGAACACCCGGACAAGATCGACGGGATCAAGGTCTCGCTGCTGGACGCGCGTCGCGAGGTCGAGCTGCGCCGGCGTCTCCCGCAGGGCGTGCGCTGCTACACGGGCGACGACTTCAACTACCCCGAGCTGATCGCGGGCGACGAACGCGGCTTCAGCCACGCGCTGCTGGGCATCTTCGACCCACTGGGGCCGGTGGCCGCCGAGGCCGTACGCGTCCTGGACACGGGTGACGCGAAGGGCTTCCGGGAACTCCTCGACCCCACGGTCGAGTTGTCGCGCCATCTCTTCCAGGCGCCCACGCGCTTCTACAAGACGGGCGTCGTGTTCCTGGCCTGGCTGGCCGGGCATCAGGACCACTTCGCCATGGTCGGCGGCCTTCAGTCGGCCCGTTCGCTGCCGCATCTCGCGCGGGCGTACGAACTGGCCGACGGGCTGGGCCTGTTCCCGGACCCGGCGCTGGCCGAAGCCCGGATGAAGTCCCTGCTCGGCGTGTACGGAGTGGACCAGTGACGGACGTGAACGAGGCGACCGACGTGACAGAAGCGGCCTACGAGATCGACCCGACCGACGCGGGCGCGGCCCGACCGCCGGGCGACCTCAGCCGTTTCAGCATCAACCAGATGACGGTCAAACAGCTCACCCTCCCCGAACTCACCGAGGCGTGCGTACGGCTCGGTGTGCCGGGCGTGGGGCTGTGGCGGGAGCCGGTGCAGGCGTACGGCACCGAGGCCGCCGCCAAGCTCGTACACGACGCCGGACTCGCCGTCACCACCCTGTGCCGCGGCGGCTTCCTCACGGCGAGCGATCCCGCGGACCGGGCCGCCGCCCTGGACGACAACCGCGCGGCGATCGACGAGGCCGTGACCCTGGGCACCGACACGCTGGTCCTGGTGTCGGGCGGGCTGCCGCCCGGCAGCCGTGATCTGCCCGCGGCACGTGAACGCGTCGCGGACGCGCTCGCGGTCCTGGCGCCGTACGCCGGGGAGCGCGGGATTCGGCTGGCGATCGAACCGCTGCACCCCATGTACGCCTCCGACCGCTGTGTCGTCTCCACGCTGGACCAGGCGCTGGATCTCGCGGAGCGCTTCCCCGCCGAGCAGGTCGGTGTCGTCGTGGACACCTACCACCTCTGGTGGGACGACCGGGCTCCGGCGGCGATCGCCAGGGCGGCGGAGCGGATCCACTCCTTCCAACTGGCCGACTGGACGACCCCGTTGCCCGCCGGGGTGCTGAACGGCCGCGGTCTGATCGGTGACGGCGTCATCGATCTGCGGGCATGGCGCGAACGGGTCGACGCGGCCGGGTACGACGGGCCGATCGAGGTCGAACTCTTCAACGACACGCTGTGGGTGCGCGACGGCGCGGAGTTGTTGGCCGACGTCGCGCGGCGGTATGTGAGGCATGCGTTGTAAGGGACGCCCCTCTGTCCCGACGAAGCCGTCCTCATAGGCAAATAGATGCGTCTGTCATCTTCTGTCATCGTTTCTGATGGCAGAGAAAATAACTGCCCGCAACCGTGCAACCCTTTCGCGGTGACGGCGGTCGTACAGGGCATCAAGGCTTCCGGGGAGGGGTCCGGGGGGATCGGGAAGCTTTGTTCGGAGGGGGGAGCGCGTGGGGCCCGGTCCGGTGGACCGGGCCCCTAAAGCTTCTCCGGCCGTCTTCTCGGCGCCCTGCCCGACGGGGAGTTGTCCACCGGCACGGCGGACCGACGGCGAGGTTTTCCACAGGGTGGGCCGACTGTCGGACCCAGGCGGTAGCGTCGGATCATGTCCAATCCGGCCGTGCTCGAAGGCGTTCTTGAGCGGATCACATACAGCAACGAGGAGAACGGCTACACGGTCGCCCGCGTTGACACCGGCCGTGGCGCCGATCTGCTGACCGTGGTCGGCTCGCTCCTCGGCGCGCAGCCGGGGGAGTCACTGCGCATGGAGGGCCGTTGGGCCTCGCACCCGCAGTACGGCAAGCAGTTCACGGTGGAGAATTACACGACGGTCCTGCCCGCGACCATCCAGGGCATCCGCCGCTATCTCGGCTCCGGTCTGATCAAGGGCATCGGTCCGCGTATCGCCGAGCGGATCGTCGAGCATTTCGGTGTCGACACACTGGAGATCATCGAGAAGGAGCCGAAGCGGCTCGTCGAGGTCCCCGGCCTCGGCCCCAAGCGGACGAAACTGATCGGCGCCGCCTGGGAGGAGCAGAAGGCGATCAAGGAAGTCATGATCTTCCTTCAAGGCGTCGGTGTGTCCACCTCGATCGCCGTCCGCATCTACAAGAAGTACGGCGACGCCTCGATCTCCGTCGTGAAGAACGAGCCCTACCGGCTGGCCGCCGATGTCTGGGGCATCGGCTTCCTCACCGCCGACCGCATCGCCCAGGCCGTCGGTATCCCGCACGACAGTCCGGACCGCGCCAAGGCCGGACTCCAGTACGCGCTGTCCCAGTCCACCGACCAGGGCCACTGCTTCCTGCCCGAGGAGCAGCTCATCTCGGACGCGGTGAAGCTCCTCCAGGTGGACACCGGTCTGGTCATCGACTGCCTGGCCGAGCTGGCCGCCGAGGACGAGGGCGTCGTCAGGGAGAAGGTGCCGGGCCCCGACGGGGGCGAGCCGGTCACCGCCGTCTATCTGGTGCCCTTCCACCGTGCCGAGCTGTCCCTCTCCGCCCAACTGCTGCGGCTGCTGCGCGCCGCGCAGGACCGGATGCCCGCCTTCCAGGACGTGGTCTGGGAGAAGGCCCTGCCCTGGCTCGCGGGCCGCACAGGCGCCGAGCTGGCACCCGAGCAGGAAGCCGCGGTGCGGCTCGCCCTCACCCGTAAAGTCGCCGTCCTGACCGGCGGTCCGGGCTGCGGGAAGTCCTTCACGGTCCGCTCGATCGTGGAGCTGGCGCGGGCCAAGAAGGCCAAGGTGGTCCTCGCGGCGCCCACCGGCCGCGCGGCCAAGCGCCTCGCCGAACTCACCGGGGCCGAGGCGTCCACCGTCCACCGGCTGCTGGAACTCAAACCCGGCGGGGACGCCGCGTACGACAGGGACCGCCCGCTCGACGCCGATCTGGTGGTGGTCGACGAGGCGTCCATGCTCGATCTGCTGCTCGCCAACAAGCTCGTCAAGGCGGTGGCCCCCGGTGCGCATCTGCTGCTCGTCGGTGATGTCGACCAGTTGCCGTCGGTCGGGGCGGGCGAGGTGCTGCGGGACCTGCTGGCCGAGGACGGGCCCGTGCCGCAGGTGCGGCTGACCCGGATCTTCCGGCAGGCCCAGCAGTCGGGGGTGGTCACCAACGCCCACCGCATCAACTCCGGGGTCCAGCCCATCACCCAGGGCCTCAGCGACTTCTTCCTGTTCGTGGAGGACGAGACGGAGGAGGCCGGGAAGCTCACGGTCGATGTCGCGGCCCGCCGGATCCCCGCCACCTTCGGGCTCGACCCGCGCCGCGACATCCAGGTGCTGGCCCCGATGCACCGCGGTCCGGCCGGCGCGGGCACCCTCAACGGCCTGCTCCAGCAGGCCATCACCCCCGCCCGGCCCGAGCTGCCGGAGAAGCGGCTCGGCGGCCGCGTCTTCCGCGTCGGAGACAAGGTCACCCAGATCCGTAACAACTACGACAAGGGGCGGAACGGGGTCTTCAACGGCATGGTCGGGGTCGTGACCGCGCTGAATCCGGACGACCAGTGCCTGACGGTGCGGACGGACGAGGACGAGGAAGTTCCGTACGACTTCGACGAGCTGGACGAGCTGACGCACGCCTACGCGGTGACGATCCACCGCTCGCAGGGCAGCGAGTACCCGGCCGTGGTCATCCCCGTGACCACCGGCGCCTGGATGATGCTCCAGCGGAATCTGCTGTACACGGCGGTCACCCGTGCCAAGAAGCTCGTTGTCCTGGTCGGCTCCCGCAAGGCGATAGGCCAGGCGGTCCGTACGGTCTCCGCGGGCCGGCGCTTCACCGCCCTGGACCACCGGCTGTCCGGCAGCCTCCGGGCCGGGAATTTCTAAGTCCCGGCCGACCGGGCGGGATCACTCGCAAACCATGCGGGACCGGGGCGACGCGGTGGGCGGTTTCGAGACGGATCGTCCTCCCCCAGGGGAGTGTCCGGCGGCGGGAATGCCACCCCGGACTTTCGGAACCGGGGCGAAGGGGGCAGGATGTGAAAGTTGGCGGCACTCAGTGCCGCGAATAGGCCCAATGGTCGACCCCGAGTGCACTCTCCTGAGCCAAATGGGGGATGGTAGAGACAGTCAGGGCACCTCGAAGAAGAGGCACTACGTCGGTGAGGGATGACGTGAGCGACAACTCTGTAGTACTGCGGTACGGCGATGGCGAGTACACCTACCCGGTGATCGACAGCACCGTCGGCGACAAGGGCTTCGACATCGGGAAGCTGCGGGCCCAGACCGGCCTGGTGACTTTGGACAGCGGCTACGGCAATACCGCCGCCTATAAATCCGGTATCACCTATCTCGACGGTGAGCAGGGCATTCTCCGCTACCGCGGTTACCCCATCGAGCAACTGGCCGAGAGCTCGACGTTCCTCGAGGTGGGCTACCTGCTCATCAACGGTGAACTTCCCAAGGTCGACGAGCTGTCGTCCTTCAAGAACGAGATCACCCAGCACACGCTGCTGCACGAGGACGTGAAGCGCTTCTTCGACGGCTTCCCGCGTGACGCGCATCCGATGGCCATGCTGTCCTCCGTGGTCAGCGCGCTGTCGACGTTCTACCAGGACAGCCACAACCCGTTCGACGAGAAGCAGCGCCATCTGTCGACGATCCGGCTGCTGGCCAAGCTGCCGACGATCGCGGCGTACGCGTACAAGAAGTCGATCGGGCACCCCTTCGTGTACCCGCGCAACGACCTCGGGTACGTCGAGAACTTCCTGCGCATGACCTTCTCGGTCCCCGCCCAGGAGTACGACCTGGACCCGGTGGTGGTCTCGGCCCTCGACAAGCTGCTGATCCTGCACGCGGACCACGAGCAGAACTGTTCGACCTCCACCGTGCGCCTGGTCGGTTCGTCGCAGGCGAACATGTTCGCCTCGATCTCCGCCGGCATCAGCGCCCTGTGGGGACCGCTGCACGGTGGCGCCAACCAGTCGGTGCTGGAGATGCTCGAAGGCATCCAGGCCAACGGCGGCGATGTCGACTCCTTCATCCGCAAGGTGAAGAACAAGGAGGACGGCGTCCGGCTGATGGGCTTCGGCCACCGCGTCTACAAGAGCTTCGACCCCCGGGCGAAGATCATCAAGGCGGCGGCGCACGATGTCCTCTCGGCGCTCGGCAAGTCCGACGAACTGCTGGACATCGCCCTGAAGCTGGAGGAGCACGCGCTCTCCGACGACTACTTCGTCTCGCGCAACCTCTACCCGAACGTGGACTTCTACACGGGTCTGATCTACCGGGCCATGGGTTTCCCGACCGAGATGTTCACCGTGCTCTTCGCGATCGGCCGGCTCCCCGGCTGGATCGCCCAGTGGCACGAGATGATCAAGGAGCCCGGCTCCCGTATCGGCCGCCCGCGCCAGATCTACACCGGCGAGGTCCTGCGCGACTTCGTCCCGGTCGAGAGCCGCTGAGCCCTCGGCGAAGGGTCCTCGCGGTCCCGCCGACGGCTCCGCGAGGACGACGGCCGCCCCCGCGCAACAGAAAGCGCCCCGCTTCCCGATCCCCCCACGGGTCGGTATAGCGGGGCGCTTCCCATATCCCCGGTGCGGATTCCCCCCACGGGATCCGGGCCGGGCGTCTGCGGTTGCCGGCAGAAGCCAGTTCACGCGGTCTGCCGGGGTACGTAGGAACCAGGGGGGCCGCTCAAAGCTCCCCAGTTGCACGTCCCCCGGCCAACGCTTGCCTGAGACATCCCCCAAGACATCTCATGAACGTCCCCCAAGACGTTCTCGGCATCGCCTCTTAGACTCGCGAGCTGCCCGGATGGTTACCCCTAAATCTATGTGATCTAGATCTCTTTGTGAAGGTCCTGTGCCTCATGTGAAGGAGCGGGGTCGCAAATTGTTGGTTACTACGAAAACGCATGACAACGTCTCCGTCGCGCCGCCCGATCGCGGGGCCGGGCGGGGCTGTTGTGTCGAGGGTGGCCGAAGTGGCGCAAGGGCCGCACCCGGCCGGGACGAAAGCCGGTCGCGTACGGCCCTTGCGGGTGCTCGTTCAGACCTGGCCGGTCAGCTCGTAGCCCGCCTCGTCGACCGCCGCGCGCACGGCGCTCTCGTCGAGCGGGGCCTCGGAGGTCACCGTCACCCGGCCGGTGGCGGCCTCCGCCTTCACCGACGTGACGCCCTGGAGCGCGGAGATCTCGCCGGAGACCGCGCCTTCGCAGTGGCCGCATGTCATGCCGGTGACCGCGTACACCGTGGTGACGGCGCCTGTCGCGGTCTCGGTGGCGCCGTCGTGGCAAGAGCCCGTCGGCGAGCAGCAGGAACCGGTGGCCTGGGCGGTCTCCGTCTCGATCTTCGTCTCTGCGGTCATGGCGTTCTCCTCCGGGGGGCGAGCGTGCGAAACGTGGTGCGCCAGAGGGCGACGGGAAAGCCGCGACGCCCTGACACTCACCACACTATACCCCTAGGGGGTATAAATGCGAGCCCTGGGTAGCAGTGCCTGGTTCGCGCGCGGGGTCAGGAGTCCGATCTCGCGCTCTCCTGGGGCGGCGGACACTGCGGGAGCGCGTCGCCGACAAGAGGGCACAAATAGCGGAACATGGCGCTCTTCAACTCCCCGATGTAGGCATCCCGCTCCTCGCCCTCGTGCGAAAGAATCAGGTCCATTCCGCCCTTGAACAGGACGAAGGCGAACTCCGCCGTCCTGGCGCGCTCCGCCCGGGGGGTGTCGGGGAGGTAGATGCTGAGGAGCTCCTCGACCCGGGTGAGCAGGGTGGAGTGCAGGAGGTCGTGCTCCTCCGTCACCTGTCCCGGGATTTCCGACCCGTGCATCAGGACCGCGAACGCCGGATTCTCGCAGTTGAACGTGATCAGGGGGTCGAGGATGGCGTCCAGCATCTCGGGGAGCGGCAAGTCCAGGTGGGTGAGCGTGAACGCCTGGCCGTACGTCGCGCGCCAGCGATTGAGCAGTACGTCGCCCAGCTCGACGGCGATGGCTTCCTTGTTCGGGAAGAACTGGTAGAGCGTGCCGGGGGAGACGCCGGCCTCGCGGGCGATGGAGTTGGTGCTCGCCGCCGTGTAGCCGCTCGCGCAGAAGACGCGGCCCGCGGCTTCGAGTAGCTGGGCGATACGGCGCTCGCCGCGGGCCTGGCGGCGGCGCGGCTTCCCCGTGGCGTCGCCGGGGCCGCCCTTGACCGCGCCGTCCTGGCTGTCTTGCTCCACGGCTCCGCCTCTCCTCGCTTCAGGTGCGTGAATCCCCAGGATCCCTCGATCGGATGACGACAGTTGACAAACGCGAGTCGTCGCTCGCATTCTTGATTAATGCGAGCGATCACTCGTGTTTGTCATTCTATGGCAGTCGCCGACCCATGCGCTGGGTCACGGTGAAGGGGACACCGCACTATGTCCGAAGTCAACGGGGGGTCGCGAATCGGCGGCTGGACCCGGTTCGTCACGGCACGCCCACGGCTTTCGCTCCTGGTCGCCCTGGTGATCACGGCGCTGGCGGTCGTCGCGGGGAGCGGCGTGGGCGACCGGATGGGCAGCGGTGGCTGGGAAGACCCGGCCGCCTCGTCCACGTACGCCACACAGGCGCTGGAGCGTGAATTCCCGGCCTCCCAGCCGAATCTCCTGCTGCTCGTCGACACGGGAGACAAGGGGGTGGACGATCCCGCCGTCGCCGCGGAGGCCGAGCGGCTCACCGAGCGCCTTGCCGCCGAGGAAGGCGTCGTGGGCGTCGGGTCGTACTGGCAGACGCGAGCACCCGCGCTGCGCGCCGAGGACGGGGGTGAGGCGCTGATCGCGGCCAGGATCGTGGGCAAGGAGAAAGAGGCCGGCGAGACCCTGGAGCGGATAGCGCCCGAATTCCGGGGCACACAGGGGCCGTTGGAGGTCTCGATCGGCGGGCCGGTCGCCGTGCGGCACGAGATGCAGGTCATCATCCAGGAGGACCTGCTGCGCGCCGAGTTGATCGCTCTGCCGGTGACGCTGGTCCTGCTCGTGATGGTCTTCGGCAGCGCGATCGCCGCCCTGCTGCCCCTGGGTGTCGGCATCGTCGCCATCCTCGGTACGAATGCCGTGCTGCGAGGGATCACCGAGATCACCGATGTCTCGGTCTTCGCGCAGAACCTCACCACGGCTCTGGGCCTCGGACTGGCCGTGGACTACGCCCTGTTCATCGTGCGCAGATTCCGCGAGGAGCTGGCCGAGGGTGCCGAGGTGCGCGACGCGGTGGGCACCACGCTGCGCACCGCCGGGCGGACGGTGCTGTTCTCCGCGCTGACGGTGGCGGTGTCGCTCGCGGCCATGATGGTCTTCCCCCAGTACTTCCTGCGCTCGTTCGCCTACGCGGGGATAGCGGTGGTGCTGCTCGCCGCCGCTGCCGCGCTGATCCTGCTGCCGGCCGCGCTGATGCTGCTCGGTCACCGGGTCAACTCCCTCGATCTGCGACGGCTGTTCCGCAGGGGGCGGAAGGAGCCGGTGCGCGGCGACGGGACCGGGACCGGATCCCGGCCGGGAGCAGCGGCCGGATCCACCGGCGGCTGGGGGCGCACGGCGGCGCTGGTGATGCGCAGGGCTCCGCTCTTCGCCGTCGCGACGGCCACGGCCCTGGTGCTGCTCGGACTGCCCTTCCTGGGCGTCAAGTTCGGCACGGCGGACGATCGGCAACTGCCGTCGAGTGCCGAGGCCCGAGTGGTCCAGGAAGACATCAGGGGTGGCTTCCCCGGCAGCCCCGGCGGTGGGCTCGAAGTGCTGGGGGAAGGCGGGGCGACCTCCGCCGAGTACGCGGACTACCGCGAGCGGGTGGCGGCTCTGCCAGGTGTGGAGCGGATCGACGGTCCGGTCGTCTCCGGCGACCACGCGTACTTCACCGTGCTGCCGCGCGGCGAGGCGGTGGGGCAGGAGGCCCAGCGGCTCGTGCGTGAACTGCGGGCCGCGCCCGCCGCCTTCGACACCTCGGTCACCGGCACGGCAGCCGTGCTGGTCGACTCGAAGGACGCCATCGCCGACCGGCTTCCACTGGCCGCGGGAATCATCGTCGTGGTGACGCTGCTGCTGGTCTTCCTGCTCACCGGCAGCGTCCTCATCCCGATCCAGGCGGTGGCGCTCAACGCCCTCAGCCTGACGGCGATGTTCGGAGCGGTCGTCTGGGTCTTCCAGGACGGCAATCTCTCCGGACTCCTCGGTTTCACCTCAACAGGTGACATAGAGACGACCCTTCCGGTGCTGATGTTCTGCGTCGCCTTCGGACTCTCCATGGATTACGGAGTCTTCCTGATATCCCGGATCAAGGAGGAGTACGACCGCGGCGGTGACCACGAGCGGTCCGTCGTCTACGGGCTCCAGCGCACAGGAGGGCTGATCACGGCGGCGGCGGTGATCCTCGCGGTGGTGATGGTCGCCATCGGCACCTCGCGGGTGACCAACACCAAGATGCTCGGTCTCGGGATCGCGCTCGCGGTGGTCATGGACGCGATGGTGGTGCGCAGTCTGCTGGTCCCGGCGGTGATGAAGCTGACGGGGAAGGCCACATGGTGGGCACCGGGGCCGCTGCGCCGCTTCCACGAGCGGTTCGGGGTCAGCGAGGGCGAGTCCCGGCCGCCGGCCGAGACGCAGGGCGCGGACGGGGCCGGGGCCGGGGCGGGTGAGCGGGACAAGGTCGGGTTCCGAGCCTGACCCGTGCGAAGGGCGGGACTTCGACCTCACGCCCGAGGGCCCCGTACATCCACCGGTGGTGTGGAGTACGGGGCCCTCGCGAACCGGTCCGGAGCGGACCCGGCGCGGAGTCAGATCCCGCGCCTCACTCTCTGCGGCCTCTGTTTCCCGGGCGCTTGGCCACCCAGGCGCGGACGGTGTCCGCGTACCAGTAGGGCTTGCCGTTCTCCACGTGGTCCGGCGGCGGAAGAAGACCGTGCTTGCGGTACGAACGGACGGTGTCCGGCTGTACCCGGATGTGTGCGGCGATCTCCTTGTAGGACCAGAGACTTCTGTCCGTCATGCGTGGCACCTCCCTGCGTCCGCCGCAGCGGCGGCCGGGGGGCCGTCGGAAGAGCTGCGACTGAAACGCTGGTGATCACTGAGCCTGTGCCCGTTGAACGACGCAGAGTGATGGTGAGGGAGGGGCTGTCGCGCCCCTGTGACGGAAAACCCGCGTAATGGAGACAAGTGTGACGCCAGGCGGATCTCTGTGACAGAAACCGCGCATGGGAGAAACGGGGATCGATGGTCCAACTGTTCGACAGGGGACGGGGGTTACGCGCCGCACGAGCGCAGGAACCGGCGCGTCCGCTCGGCGATCGGATAGGGCTTGTCGGGCGGGCAGGGATACATGTCCTGTTCGACGATGGCGAAGAGATCGACATCCAGTCTCTGAGCCGCCGTCAACACCGGCCCCAGCGCGGGCACTCCGGCCGGCGGCTCGCACATCACACCGCGTGCGACGGCCGGCCCGAACGGCACCTCGTCGGCGACGACGTCCGCGAGGATGTCCGGATCCACCTGCTTGAGGTGCAGATAGCCGATCCGCTCCCCGTAGGTCTCGATCAGTTTGACGCTGTCGCCGCCGCAGTACGCGTAGTGCCCGGTGTCCAGACACAGTGACACCAGCGAGGGATCGGTGGCGTCGAGGAAACGGCTGACGTTCTCCTCGGTGTCGATGTGGGTGTCCGCGTGCGGGTGGACGACGATGTTCAGCCCGAAGCGGTCCCGCACCTCGCGGCCCAGCCGCTCGGTCTGAGTCGTCAGCTCGCGCCACTGCGCCGCGGTGAGTGTCCGGTCCTCCAGCACCTGCCCGGTCTTGTCGTCACGCCAGAACGACGGGATGACGACGAGATGGTCCGCGCCCATCCGCCTGGTGAGCGCGGCGATGTCGGCGACATGCGCCCAGGTCCGGTCCCACACGGCGGGCCCATGGTGAAGTCCGGTGAACACGGTGCCGGCCGAGACCTTCAGGCCGCGCGCGGCGGTCTCGTCGGCGAGACGCGCCGGATCGGTCGGCAGGTAGCCGTACGGACCGAGTTCGATCCACTCGTAGCCGGCTCGGGCCACTTCGTCGAGGAAACGCTGCCAGGGAACCTGCTGCGGATCGTCGGGAAACCACACGCCCCAGGAATCGGGTGCCGACCCGACCCTGATGCGGTCCAGCGGGGGTACGGAGGAGGTCATACCGGTCAGCCTCGCGGCCGTCCGAGAAGAGTGTCAAGCGTTCGTCCGAATGTAAGGACAAAACGTTGACAGGGGTCGGGAGTGAGCACTACACCTGGGAACGGCTGTCGAAACGAGGGGACACGCATGCCTGAGCCGTACGACGTGATCACCATGGGGCGGATCGGCGTGGACCTCTATCCGCTGCGTACGGGAGTCCCGTTGGCGCAGGTCGACACCTTCGGGAAGTTCCTCGGCGGCTCGGCGACGAACGTGGCGGTGGCCGCCGCGCGGCTCGGCCGCCGTACGGCCGTCATCACCCGCACCGGACGTGACGCGTTCGGGGACTATCTCCACCACGCGCTGCGGGAGTTCGAGGTCGACGACCGGTGGGTGACACCGGTCGACCGGTGGCCCACACCGGTGACGTTCTGCGAGATCTTCCCCCCGGACGACTTCCCGCTGTACTTCTACCGGCAGCCCAAGGCCCCCGATCTCGAGATCCATCCGCATGAGCTGGACCTGGACGCCATCAGGGCCGCGCGGATCTTCTGGATGACCGGCACCGGCCTGTGCGAGGAGCCCAGCCGGGCCTCGACACTGACCGCCCTGCGCACGCGCAGCGAGGCGCGGGCACACAGCCCCGAGGAACGGCACTCCGGGCGGCGGCCCGGCACGGGCATCACGGTCTTCGACCTCGACTGGCGCCCGATGTTCTGGAAGGCACCGCAGACGGCCCCGACCGGCGGCTCCGCCCCCGAGGGAGCCGACGGATCCGACGGATCCGACGGATCCGACGATCCGCGGGCGCTCATGGCGGTGGCCCGGCCCCTGTACGCGCGAGCCCTGAGCCACGCCACGGTCGCCGTGGGAAACCTGGACGAGTGCGAAGTCGCCGTCGGGGAGCGCGAACCGTACGCCGCCGCCCGCGCCCTCCTCGCCGCCGGACCCGAACTGGCCGTCGTCAAACAGGGCCCCAAGGGCGTCCTCGCCGTCCACCGCGACGGCACCACCGCCGAGGTGCCGCCCGTACCCGTCGAGGTCGTCAACGGCCTCGGCGCCGGGGACGCCTTCGGCGGCGCGCTGTGCCACGGACTGCTGGCCGGCTGGGACCTGGAGCGCGTCATGCGGTACGCCAACGCCGCGGGCGCCATCGTCGCCGCCCGGCTCGCCTGCTCCTCCGCCATGCCCTACGCCCGCGAAGTCGTCCAGGTCCTCGGCGGAGGCCCCGTCCCGACACCGGGAACGCTGCCACCGGAGGCCGCACTGTGACCCGAGTCGACGCGTCGGAACTCGTACGCATCCGCACGCACCACCCCGAGGCGGTCGCCGAGGCGGCCGGCCGCCGCAGCCGCCGTCCCCTGCTGCGCCCCGGCGGACGGCTGATGATCGTCGCGGCCGACCATCCGGCCCGCGGCGCCCTCGCCGTCGGGAACAGCCGGCTCGCCATGGCCAACCGCGTCGATCTGCTGGAGCGCCTGTGTCTCGCGCTGTCGCGGCCCGGCGTGGACGGCGTTCTCGCCACCGCCGACATACTCGACGACCTGCTGCTCCTCGGCGCCCTGGAGGACCGCGTCGTCATCGGCTCGATGAACCGCGGCGGCCTCGCGGGCGCCGCCTTCGAACTCGACGACCGCTTCACCGGCCACCGCGCCGAGGACATCGCCCGCCTGGGCTTCGACGCGGGCAAGCTGCTCCTGCGGATCGACTACGAGGACGCGCGCTCACCCGACACCCTCCTGTCGGCCGCCCGCGCCGTCGACGCCATGGCGCAGCGCCGGCTGCCCGTCTTCGTCGAGCCGTTCATCTGCCGCCGCAGGGACGGACGGCTCAGCAACGACCTCTCGGCCGAGGCGGTGACCCGCTCCATCGCCATCGCCTCCGGCCTCGGCGGCACATCCGCGTACACCTGGCTGAAGCTGCCGGTCACCGCGGATCCGGACGACATGGCCCGGGTGATGGAGACGTCCACCCTGCCCGCCGTGCTGCTCGGCGGCGAGATCGGCGACGACCAGCAGGGCGCGTACGAGAAGTGGCGCAAGGCGCTGCGGCTGCCCACCGTGCAGGGCCTGGTCGTGGGGCGCTCGCTGCTCTACCCGGTGGACGGCGACGTCGCGGCGGCCGTCGACACCGCCGTGGGCCTGTTGTAGGGCGGCAGCCGCCGGACCGCCGTAGCGCCAGGGGGTTGTAGGGGACACGGGGAGAGTAGGCAGACGTGCGGAGGGATACGGAACGACCATGACGACGGACACCGACACCGACACCGACGCGGGCTTCGACGGTGAATTCCTGGAGCGGCACGTGCGCGCGGGCAGCGCGGCGAGCGGGCCGTACGCGCTCGACATCGAGCCGCGGCGGGCAGGCTGGCTGCACAGCTCGCTGCGCGTCCTGGATCTGCCGCCCGGCGGCACACACACGCTGGACAGCGGGGACAGCGAATGGATCGTGCTTCCCCTCAGCGGCGGTTGTACGGTGCACACGCAGGGCGAGATCTTTGAACTGCTGGGCAGAGAAAGCGTGTTCAGCTCCGTCACGGACTTCGCGTACGTTCCGCGTGACGCCCACGCCCAGATCGCCTCCGGTGCGGGAGGCCGCTTCGCCCTGGCAGGAGCGAAGTGCGAGCGACGACTCCCCGCTCGCTACGGCTCCGCACCGGAGGTTCCGGTCGAACTGCGGGGCAGCGGCACCTGCTCCCGCCAGGTCAACAACTTCGCCGCCGCCGACACCTTCGACTGCGACCGGCTGATCGCCGTCGAAGTCCTCACACCCGGCGGCAACTGGTCCTCGTACCCGCCGCACAAACACGACGAGAACCACCCCGGCGCCGAGTCCGAGCTGGAGGAGATCTACTACTTCGAGATCGAGGACGGCGGCCTCGGCTACCACCGCGTCTCGCCCTCCAGGCCCGGCGGCACCGACGTCCTCGCCGAGGTCCGCACCGGCGACACCGTCCTGATCCCCGACGGCTGGCACGGCCCGTCCATCGCCGCTCCCGGCCGCACCATGTACTACCTGAACGTGATGGCCGGACCGGGCGCGACCAGACAGTGGCTGATCCGCGACCATCCCGACCACGGCTGGATCCGCGACACCTGGCCCGGCCAGGTGGTCGACCCCCGACTGCCGATGTACGAAGCCCCTCAGCCTCGGCTGTCACCGGGCCCGCCGAGCCAACCTCCTTATGAGGACGAGGACAAGGAGACCCCCCGATGAGTACGCGCCGTCTCACCGTGGCTCAGGCGCTGATCGCCTTCCTGTCCCGCCAGTACACCGAACGCGACGGCAACCGCCGCCGCCTGATCGACGCCACCTGGGGCATCTTCGGCCACGGGAACGTGGCGGGCATCGGCCAGGCGCTCGTCCAGGCAGGCCCGCAGATGCCGTACTTCCAAGGACGCAGCGAACAGGCCATGGTGCACGCCGCCGTCGGCTACGCCCGGCAGAGCAACCGCCTCTCCGCCCACGCCGTGACCACCTCTATCGGCCCCGGCGCCACCAACCTCGTCACCGGCGCGGCCCTCGCCACCATCAACCGGCTGCCCGTGCTGCTGCTGCCCGGCGACATCTTCGCGACGCACCCCGCCGACCCCGTCCTCCAGCAGCTCGAAGTGCCCCACGCGGGCGACATCTCCGTCAACGACGCTTTGCGCCCCGTGTCGAAGTACTTCGACCGCGTCTCACGGCCCGAGGCGCTCGTGCCGGCCGCGCTCGCCGCCATGCGGGTCCTCACCGACCCCGCCGAGACGGGCGCGGTGACCCTCGCCCTGCCGCAGGACGTCCAGGCGGAGGCGTACGACTGGCCCGAGGAGTTCTTCGCCGAGCGCGTCTGGCGGGTCCGCAGGCAGGGCCCCGATCCGTACGAACTCTCCGACGCCGCCCAGGCCGTCCGCGCGGCCCGCCGTCCGCTCCTCGTCGCGGGCGGCGGCGTCCACCACAGCGCGGCCGAGGACGCGCTGGCCGCCTTCGCGACCGCGACCGGCATCCCCGTCGCCTCCACCCAGGCCGGCAAGGGCTCCCTGCGGCACGACCACCCGGCGGACGTCGGCGGCATCGGCCACACCGGCACCGGCACCGCCGACGAACTGGCCCGCACCGCCGACCTGGTGATCGGCGTCGGCACCCGCTGGTCCGACTTCTCCACGGCATCGGCGACTCTCTTCTCGCACCCGTCCGTCCGCTTCCTCAACATCAACGTCACCGGCTTCGACGCGCACAAGCTCGCCGCCGCACCCCTGGTCGCCGACGCCCGCACCGCCCTGGAAGGACTCACCGCGGCGCTCACCGGCCACCGCGTCGACGCCGCCTACGCCACCGAGTACGCCGACGACAAGGAGCGCTGGGAGCACCGCGTCGACGCCGCGTTCGACACCTCCGAAGACCTTCTGCGGCCCACCCAGCCGCAGGTCCTCGGCCTGCTCGACGCGCTCGTCACCGACGAGGACATCGTCATCAACGCGGCCGGATCGCTCCCGGGCGACCTCCACAAGCTGTGGCGGTCCCGCTCCCGCGACCAGTACCACGTGGAGTACGGCTACTCGTGCATGGGTTACGAGATCCCGGCCGCCATCGGTGTGATGCTGGCCGACCCGGGCCGCCCCGTCTGGGCGCTCGTCGGCGACGGCACCTATCTGATGAACCCCACCGAGATCGTCACCGCCGTCCAGGAGCGCCTCCCACTGAAGCTGGTGATCCTCCAGAACCACGGCTACGCGTCGATCGGCGGGCTCTCCGAGTCCGTCGGCGCGGAACGGTTCGGTACGGCGTACCGCTTCCGCGAGGCCGACACGGTCGGCTCGCCGACGTACACCGGAGATCCGCTCCCCGTCGACCTCGCCGCCAACGCGGCCTCGCTGGGGATGCGCGTCATCCGCACCAAAACCATCCGTGACCTGCGCGAAGCCCTCGCCGTCGCGCGTGAGTCCGACGTCCCCACATGTGTCTACGCGGAGACCGAAACGGCAGACACTGTGTCGGGCGCGCCTCCCGCACAGGCGTGGTGGGATGTTCCCGTGGCCGAGACGGCGACGCGCGCGTCCGCGGTCACGGCACGCGAGGAGTACGACCGGAAGGCCGCTACCCGCCGCCGCCACCTCTGACAGAGCACCCCCGGGCGCCGCCCGCGCCGATGGACCAGATGGACCCGAAGGAGACGTAATGAAGACCGTCAACCACTGGATCGGTGGCAAGACCGTCGAGGGCGCGTCGGGCAACTGGGGCCAGGTCACCGACCCCGCGACCGGCGCGGTCACCACACAGGTGGCGCTCGCCTCGGCGCAGGAGGTGGACGCGGCCGTCGCGGTGGCGAAGGCCGCGTACGGCACCTGGGGCACGTCCTCCCTGTCCACACGCACCGGCATCCTGTTCAGCTACCGCGCGCTGCTGGACGCGCACCGGGACGAGATCGCCGCGCTGATCACCGCCGAGCACGGCAAGGTCCATTCCGACGCCCTCGGCGAGGTCGCGCGCGGGCTGGAGATCGTCGAGCTGGCCTGCGGGATCACCACCCAGCTCAAGGGCGAGCTGTCGACGCAGGTCTCCAACCGGGTCGACGTCTCCTCCATCAGGCAGTCGCTGGGCGTCGTCGCCGGCATCACGCCGTTCAACTTCCCCGCGATGGTGCCGATGTGGATGTTCCCGCTGGCCATCGCCTGCGGCAACACCTTCGTACTGAAGCCGAGCGAGAAGGACCCCTCGGCGGCGAATCTGCTCGCCGAGCTGGCGTCCGAGGCGGGGCTGCCGGACGGGGTGCTCAACGTCGTCCACGGCGACAAGGTGGCCGTGGACTCCCTCCTGGCCCACCCGGACGTCGCGGCCGTCTCCTTCGTCGGCTCCACGCCCATCGCCCGGTACATCCACGCGACGGCGTCGGCCAACGGCAAGCGCGTCCAGGCCCTCGGCGGCGCCAAGAACCACATGCTGGTCCTCCCGGACGCGGACCTGGACGCGGCGGCCGACGCGGCCGTCTCGGCGGCGTACGGCTCCGCGGGTGAACGCTGCATGGCGATCTCGGCGGTCGTCGCGGTCGGCGCGATCGGCGACGAACTCGTACAGAAGATCCGCGAACGGGCCGAGAAGATCAAGATCGGCCCCGGCAACGACCCGGCCTCCGAGATGGGCCCGCTCATCACGGCGGCCCACCGCGACAAGGTCGCGTCGTACGTGACGGGCGCCGCCGCGCAGGGCGCCGAAGTCGTCCTCGACGGAACCGGCCTGCGCGTCGACGGCTACGAGGACGGCCACTGGATCGGCCTGTCGCTCCTCGACCACGTCTCCACCGACTCCGACGCCTACCGCGACGAGATCTTCGGCCCGGTGCTGTGTGTGCTGCGCACGCAGACGTACGACGAGGGCGTCGCCCTCATGAACGCCTCGCCCTTCGGCAACGGCACGGCGATCTTCACCCGCGACGGCGGCGCGGCCCGCCGCTTCCAACTGGAGATCGAGGCGGGCATGGTCGGCGTGAACGTGCCGATCCCGGTGCCGGTGGGCTACCACTCCTTCGGAGGGTGGAAGGACTCACTCTTCGGCGACCACCACATCTACGGCAACGACGGCGTGCACTTCTACACGCGCGGCAAGGTCGTCACGACCCGCTGGCCGGACCCGGCGGACGCCCCCTCGGGCGTGGACCTGGGCTTCCCCCGCAACCACTGAGGCACGAACACCGCCTCCACCCCAGACCGCGGCGGCCCGCACGGTACCCCTATTCCGCGCGGGCCGCCGCAGCGTTGCGACGCCTTCTCAAAGAGGCGGGCGGTCAGGGGACGAGGTGGCCCGCGGCGCGGAACAGTTCGTACCACTCGGCCCGGGTGAGCGGAAGGTCGGAGCCCTGGGCGGCGCCCGCGACGCGCTCGGGGCTGGTGGTGCCGAGCACGACCTGCATCCGAGCGGGGTGGCGGGTGATCCAGGCAGTCGCGATCGCGATGGCGGGGACGTCGTACCGGCCGGCGAGGCGGTCGATAACGGCGTTCAGCTCGGGGTAGTCCGGCGAGCCGAGGAAGACACCCGTGAAGAAGCCGGCCTGGAAGGGGGACCACGCCTGGACGGTGATGTCGTTCAGCCGGCAGTAGTCGACGATCCCTCCGCCGTCGAGGGTGACCGACTGCTGCTCCGCGAGCATGTTGGCGGCGACGCCCTGAGCGATGATCGGCGCGTGTGTGAGGGAGAGTTGAAGCTGGTTGGCCACGATGGGCTGGCGCACGTACTTGCGCAGCAGGTCGATCTGGCGTGGCGTCTGGTTCGACACACCGAAGGCGCGCACCTTGCCCGAGGACTCGAGTTCATCGAAGGCGCGGGCGACCTCCTCGGGCTCGACCAGCGCGTCGGGGCGGTGCAGCAGCAGGATGTCGATGCGGTCGGTCCGCAGGGCCGCGAGTGAGCCCTCGACCGATTTGACGATGTGCTCGTAAGAGAAGTCGTAGTACGGCCCGTCCGTCACGATCCCGGCCTTGGTCTGGATCGTGATCTCGTCGCGCTGCGACGGGCTCAGCGCCATCGCCTCGGCGAAGCGGCGTTCGCAGTTGTGCAGCTCGCCGCCGTAGACATCGGCGTGGTCGACGAAGTCGATGCCCGCATCACGCGCGGTGCGGACGAGTTCGCGGACTTCGTCGTCCGTCTTGTCGGCGATACGCATCAGGCCGAGCACGACGTTCGGGGCGAGGATGTCGGTGCCGGGCATGGTGAAGGTCTTCACGACGGCTTTCCTTTCGGATGTTCAGGCCTGCACAGTACAAACGGGCCACTGCGCACTTTAGGGGGCGGAGAGTCCTTCGGCGGCGGGCGTCGGGTCGCGGACGCCCGCGGGGTGGACCGTACCGGGGATCGGGATCACGGCGGCGAAGTCTTCCACCTCGCAGACCCGGGCGTACTCGTCCAGGACGGCGAGCTGACCTCAGCACAAGGGCTGTTGCCGGTGGAGGCGGCCTGTACGGCGGAGACGGACGGTGAGTCGCTTCGGCCTCCGAGCCCGTGAGCCGGGCCCGTCCGCGGGGGCGGTGTATGAGCCCCGTGGCCGTCGTCGGGAAGCAGGCGCGCCGAGTGCGTCGAGTTCTCGCCATGGTCTGGGCGCAAGACGGGAGGAGCGGCAGTATGGAGGGCATGACGGACATGGTGAATTCAGCCCAGGCCGAGGCGTGGAACGGCTACGAGGGCAGGCACTGGGCGGAACACCAGGATCGGTACGACCATCTGAACGACGCGGCCAACGCCCCGCTGCTCGAAGCGGCGGGCATAAAGGACGGTGACCGGGTCCTCGACATCGGGTGTGGGAACGGACGGGTCGCGCGGCTCGCGGCGCGCCGTGGGGCTCGGGCGGTCGGGATCGATCTGTCGGCCCCGATGCTGGCGCGGGCCAGGGCGTCCGCGGTGGCGGAGGAGGTCGAGGACGTCACGTTCGTGCAGGGCGACGCGCAGGTGTACGACTTCGAGGAGGCGTCGTTCGACATCGCCGTCAGCCGCCTCGGGGTGATGTTCTTCGCCGATCCCGCCGCCGCGTTCCGCAACATCGCGGGGGCGTTACGGCCCGGTGGGCGGCTCGCCTTCGTCTGCCCACAGTCGTTCAGCCTCATGGATCAGGCGGTGATCTTCGCCGCGATCGGCACCCAGGTCACGCTGCCCGCGCTCAACGAGGACAGCAAGCACCAGCCCGCCTCCTTCGCGGATCCCGCGCACACCGAGCGGGTGCTGAGCGAGGCCGGCTTCAAAAGCATCGGGCTGCGCGCCCTCGCGCTGACCCAGCACTGGGGCAAGGACGCCTCCGACGCCTCCGCCTTTCTGATGGGGTGGGGACCCCTGCAACACTGGCTGACCCTGGCGGACGCCGACGAGCGGACCCGTGCGCGGGCGCACGACGCCGCCACGGAAGCGTTCCACGCCTTCGAGACCCGGCAGGGCGTACGGCTGACCAGCCGCCAGTGGCTCGTCACCGCCGAGCGCCCCTAGGACTTCGGGAACTCCCAGGCCAGCATGGCGAAGCGGCCCTCGTCACGCGCCCCGGCCGCGCGGTACGTCGCCAGGGCCGGCTCGTTGTCGGTGTCCACGCCCACCCACATGTCGTAGCAGCCGCGCTCACGGGCGATCTCCGCGAGCGCTTCGGTCAGCGCCCGCCCGATGCCCCGCCGGCGGTACGGCTCGGCCACGGACAGCTCGTACAGACACATCTCCACGCCCTTGTCCGGATGCAGCATCTCGATGCCGGAGACGAATCCGGCCGGGGTGCCTTCGACGGAGGCGATCAGCATCAGATGCCCCGGAGCGGCGAGGAAGCGCTCCGCCCACTCCGGACGGGCCGGGCTGTCGTACAGATGCTGGGCGGCGACGAGTTCGCCGACCGTCGTCGCTCGGCGGATCTCCATGCCGTTCATGTCGCTCGTCACTCCTCGGGCGTCGGGCGTCGGGCGTCGGCGTCGGGCCTCGTGTCGTGTCGTGTCGGGGCGCCGTACCACGGCTGGTGTACGGCGACGCTACCCCGTACTCCTCAAGGAGGCTCATGAGTTCCGACCGGTGTCAGCGCGGGCGGCACGAGGGGCCGTTTAGGGTTCAAGCATGGAGATCCCAACCCCCCGACGGCCACGGCTGCGCAGACGATGGCTCGCGGGCGTGGCCGCGGCCGCCGTGCTCGTCGGCGCCGGCACCTGGAACGCCGTCGCTTCGGACAGCACGCCCACCGTGCACCGCGACGACCAGATGATGGACATGCCCGGCGCCCGGATCGACACCTCGTACTTCACCGCGGGTGCCAGCGGCGACGACAGCCCCAGGCCCGCGGTCCTGCTCGGCCACGGATTCGGCGGCAGCAAGAACGACGTACGGGAGCAGGCCGAGAAGCTGGCGCGCGACGGATACGCCGTGCTGACGTGGTCGGCACGGGGGTTCGGGGAGTCCACCGGCAAGATCGGACTCAACGACCCGGCCTACGAGGTCAAGGACGTCTCCCGGATGATCGACTGGCTCGCCGCGCGCCCCGAGGTCGAACTCGACGCCGACGGCGACCCACGCGTCGGTATGAGCGGCGCCTCCTACGGAGGAGCGATCTCCTTGCTCGGCGCGGGCTACGACCCGCGCGTCGACGCGATCGCGCCCGTGATCACCTACTGGAATCTCGCCGACTCGTTCTTCCCGGACGGCGTCTTCAAGAAGCTCTGGGCCGGGATCTTCTTCTCCACCAGCGGTGGCTGCGACACCTTCGAGAAGCAGCTCTGCGAGATGTACGACCGGGTCGCCGTCGCCGGGAAGCCCGACGCGGCGGCCGGTGAACTCCTCGCGGAGCGCAGCCCGTCCGCGATCGGCGACCGCATCAAGGTGCCCTCGCTGATCATCCAGGGCCAGACCGACTCCCTCTTCCCGCTCGGCCAGTCCGACGCCATGGCCAAGACGATCAAGGACAACGGCGCGCCCGTCGCCGTCGACTGGATGGCCGGCGGCCACGACGGCGGGAACGCCGAGACCGGCCGTATCGAGAGCCGTATCAACTCGTGGTTCGACCACTACCTCAAGCAGGACAAGGGCGCCGACACCGGGCCCGCGTTCCGCGTCAGCCGGACCGGAGGCGTCGACTCCACCGACGGGCAGGCGCTGTTGCGGGGCGCGAGCAGTGACAGCTACCCGGGTCTGCGGAGCGGGATAGCGAACATCCCGCTCACCGGGCGGGAGCAGTCGTTCGACAATCCCGCCGGCGCCAGCCCGCCCGCGATCTCCACCGTGCCGGGCCTCGGCAGCGGACTGTCCCAGTTGTCGTCGTTCGGTATGGGTCTGGCCCTCGACTTCCCCGGACAGTTCGCACGCTTCGACTCCCGGCCGCTCGACACAGCGCTCCAGGTGACCGGCTCACCGACCGTCCGTGTCACCGTCAAGGCCGACACCGACGACGCCGTGCTCTTCGCCAAGGTCTACGACGTGGGCCCTGACGGCGGCCAGCAGGTGCTGCCCTCACAACTCGTCGCCCCCGTACGGGTCGAGGGAGTCGACGCGGGTGCCGGCAAGACCGTCGACGTGACGCTGCCGGCCATCGATCACAAGGTGGAGGCCGGGCACCGGCTGCGCGTCGTCTTCGCCGCGACCGATCTCGCCTACGCCTCACCCGCCACCCCCGCCACCTACACCGTCACCCTGGACGGCGATCTGTCCGTACCCACGGCGCCCGCCCTCAGCACCGCCGCGCCCACCCTCGCCTGGTGGGTCTGGGGCCTGCCCCTGGCGGGCGTACTGATTGCCGCCGCGCTGCTGCTCACCGCGCGCCGCCGGGTCAGCGCGCCGGCGCCCGACCCGCAACTCGCCGACGTGCCCCTCCAGATCACGGATCTGTCGAAGCGCTACGCCAAATCCGCCGACCGCTACGCCGTACGGGATCTGTCCTTCCGTGTCGAGAAGGGGCAGGTGCTCGGGCTTCTCGGCCCGAACGGCGCGGGCAAGACCACGACCCTGCGCATGCTGATGGGCCTCATCACCCCCGACGCCGGAGACATCCGGGTCTTCGGGCACTCCATCCGGCCGGGCGCACCGGTGCTGTCCCATGTCGGATCCTTCGTCGAGGGCGCGGGCTTCCTGCCGCACCTGTCCGGGCGCGACAATCTGGAGCTGTACTGGCGGGCCACCGGCCGCCCCGCCGAGGACTCGCACATCGAAGAGGCCCTGGAGATCGCCGGGCTCGGCGACGCGCTCGCCCGCGCCGTGCGCACCTACTCGCAGGGCATGCGCCAGCGCCTCGCGATCGCGCAGGCCATGCTCGGGCTGCCGGACCTGCTCATCCTGGACGAGCCGACCAACGGTCTCGACCCGCCGCAGATCCGCGAGATGCGTGACGTGATGATCCGTTATGCGGCCGACGGCCGGACCGTCATCGTCTCCAGCCACCTCCTCTCCGAGGTCGAACAGACCTGTACGCATCTGGTGGTCATGGACCGCGGCCGGCTCGTCCAGGCCGGTCCGGTCACCGAGATCACCGGCTCCGGCGACACCGTGCTCGTCACCACGGCCGGACAGGTGCCCGAACCGGTCGTGGACAAGATCGCCGCGATGCCCGGGATCGGATCCGCCATCCGTACGGACGAGGGGCTGCTCGTACGGCTCGACGGGGCCGGCACCAACACCCTGGTGACCGAGCTGATCCGGATGGACGTGGTGCTGACCGGCGTCGGACCGCACCGCCGCCTGGAGGACGCCTTCCTCACCCTCATCTCAGGAGCCTCCGCATGAGCGCGCTGACCGAATCGGCTCCGGGCTACCGGGCGGGCCGCACCCTCCCGTTCCGCGTGGAGCTTGTACGACAGCTCAAGCGCAGGCGGACGATGGCGATGGGCGGGATCCTGGCCGTCCTGCCCTTCGTACTGATCGTGGCCTTCGCCATCGGCGGGACGCCGGGAGCCGACGAGAACGGCGGCGGGGGCGGCAGCCGGCTGAACCTGATGGACACCGCGACCTCGTCCGGGGCCAACTTCGCCGCCACCTGCCTCTTCGTCTCGGCGGGCTTCCTGCTGGTCGTCCCCGTCGCGCTGTTCTGCGGGGACACCGTGGCCTCCGAGGCGAGCTGGTCCTCCCTGCGCTATCTGCTCGCCGCGCCCGTGCCGCGCGCCCGTCTGCTGTGGAGCAAGCTGTCGGTGGCGCTCTCGATGAGCCTGGCGGCGATGGTGCTGCTGCCGGTCGTCGCGCTGGTCGCGGGCACGGCCGCCTACGGCTGGGGGCCGCTGGAGCTGCCCACCGGAGGGTCGCTGGGCACGGCCGAGACCGTGCCGCGGCTGGCGATCGTGGTCGGCTTCATCTTCGTCTCCCAACTGGTCACGGCGGGCCTCGCCTTCTGGCTCTCCACGAAGACCGACGCCCCGCTCGGCGCGGTCGGCGGCGCGGTCGGACTGACGATCATCGGCAATGTCCTGGACCAGGTGACGGCGCTGGGGACGTGGCGGGAATTCCTGCCGGCGCACTGGCAGTTCGCCTGGGCGGACGCCGTCCAGCCCCAGTTGGAGTGGAGCGGCATGCTGAAAGGCTCGGCGATCTCGGTCACGTACGCCCTGGTGCTGTTCGCGCTCGCCTTCAGGAACTTCTCCCGCAAGGACATCGTGAGCTGAGCGGTCCTCGTGAGCCGATCGGTCGTTCTGCGCCGATCGGTCGTCGGGGCGAGCCGGTGCCCCGACGCCGTGAGCCGGCCCGCGCGCCGCGTTCATACCCAGCCCCGACGAGCCGCTTCCGCCCCCGCGCGGAAGCGGCTCGTCGTGCCGAGGGCGGTCAGCAGCTCACCGACCCGTCTGCTGTAGGTGCGGGGCGACATGCCGAGCCGGGCCGCCGCCGCCTCGTCGGTGAGGCCGAACAGCATGGCGTCGAGCACGGGCCGTAATTGAGGGGGAAGGGCGCCGGACCCAGGACCGGTCCCGAAGTCGGCCCCGGGAACGGGCTCCGCGACGGCCGGTGCCGGGCCCGTCGACGGGTCCCACTGCGGACCCACCGGGAGATCCGGCTTCACCGGAAGGTCCTCGCCCTGGTCCCACCAGTGCTGATGGATACGGACCAGGGCCCCGACGACGACAGGGTCCTTGATCAACAGCACCCCGTTGAAGTGGAGATCGAAGTCAAGGGGGAGCGCGGCCGTCGTACGGTCCACGAGCACCATCTTGAACGGGATCGACTCCGTCTGCCGCGCTCCCCGGGCGAGCACCCGCAGCGCGTACGGCAGCCCCACCAGGCCCTGGCGCGGCACGATCCGGCGGACCGTGAGCGCGTGGGCGGGCAGGGGAGCGGTCCCGGCGTCGGAACGCACACCGGCTCCCGTGTCATCGGGTGTGCCGTCCCCCGCGCCGGGGCGCGCCTCCGGATCCGCCCGTTCGGCGGCAGCCCGTACGCACGCGGTGGCGAACTCCAGGAACGGCGGCGGCAGGCCCTTCCCCAGGGAACGGCCCGGATCGTCGAACGTCAGCAGCTCATGACGCGCGGAACGCACGAGCGCGGCCAGCGCGGCGGCCACCTGGTGGGCGCCGAGGACCGGCCGGCCGGCCGGTCGCAGAGTCTCCACCGCCTCCCCCCGCAGTGCGCTTCTCGGTAGGGCCGACCTGTTGAGTACAGAGCCCGGAACATGTGCCACGGCTGACCACCCCCGCCATCCCCTCGGAGCCGTACGCCACTCCATGTACTCACGAGACTGCACACCGTGACAAGTGCCAGTTCAGAGAGTGGCGACTCCTTGCCAACAGAGTCGGATCACGCATCAACGGCGCCGACCGGTACACGAGTTCACGCGAAGGCGGTGCGAACAGCGGGACGTGACGGGCAACTCCCTTGTCCCGTTGCCGCATTGAGATTCATCCGCAACCTCCTGTGCCGGTCCCCTCGGCCGCCTCGAACGTCACATTCACGAGTGCTGACGATTCCAGGGGGGACCGTGATGAAGCTCCACACAACGACGTATCGAGGCGTGGTGGGCCTGTTGCTGGCGGGCGGCCTGCTGCTCGCCGGCTGCTCCGGCGACGTCTCGCAGGACACGAAAAGGACGGCCGACGGGCCGGCCGGCGCGGGCGCGCCCGGGATGGACTCGGGGTCCACGGCGGGCTCGGGGGCCGCCGGCCCGGCCGACGGCGTCGAGCAGGGCGAAGGGCGGCAGGAAGGCGAACAGAAACAGGACGACAGGGGGCGGTCCGCCGGGCAGTTCGCACCGGAACCGGACTATCTGTCGACCTTCGCCCTGGACGTGGACACCGCCTCCTACGGATACGCACTCCGCACCCTCGGCGAAGGACGGCTGCCCGATCCCGGCACCGTACGGCCCGAGGAGTTCGTCAACAGCTTCCGCCAGGACTACGAACGGCCCCAGGGGGACGGCTTCTCCGTCACGGTGGACGGCGCGGCGGCGCCCGGCGCTGACGACGACTGGTCGCTCCTGCGCGTCGGCCTCGCCACCCGCCAGGCCGACCACGGAGGTGAACGCCCGCCTGCGGCTCTCACGTTCGTGATCGACACCTCGGGCTCGATGGCCGAGGCCGGCCGGCTCGACCTCGTCAAGGAATCGCTCGGCATCCTTACGGACGAGCTGCGCGGCGACGACTCGATCGCCCTGGTCACCTTCAGCGCCGAGGCCGAGACCCAACTGCCGATGACCCGCGTCGGCGACAGCCGTTCGCGGATCCACGATGTGATCGAGGAGCTGGAACCGTCCGACTCGACCAACGTCGGGGCGGGCGTGGAGACGGGCTACGGCGAGGCCGTGGACGGCCGCAGGAGCGGCGCGACCAACCGGGTCGTCCTGCTGTCGGACGCGCTGGCCAACACCGGCGAGACGGAGGCGGACGCGATCCTCGAACGCGTCGCGGACGCGCGTACCGAGCACGGCATCACCCTCTTCGGCGTCGGCGTCGGAAGCGACTACGGCGACGCCCTGATGGAACGGCTGGCCGACAAGGGCGACGGACACACGACATACGTCTCCGACACAGAGCAGGCCAGGAAGGTCTTCGTGGACCAGCTCCCCATGAACGTCGAACTGCGCGCGAGGGACGCCAAGGCGCAAGTGGCGTTCGACAGTGACGCGGTGGAACAGTTCCGGCTGATCGGCTACGAGAACAGGGCCGTCGCCGACGAGGACTTCCGCGACGACCGGGTCGACGGCGGCGAGGTCGGGCCGGGGCACACGGTGACGGCGCTGTACGCCGTCAGGCTGCGGCCCGGCGCGAGCGGTGAGGTGGCGAGGGCTACGGTGCGCTGGCTGGACCCCGAGACCCGGGCGCCGCGCGAGCGGTCGGGCTCGGTGGGCGCGGGCGCGGTCGGCTCCCGGCTCTGGGGCGACGCGAAGCCTCGGCTCCAGGTCACGGCCGTCGCCGCGTACTTCGCCGAGGCGCTGCGTGGTGGGTCGACGGGCGACGGCTCGCTGCCCGGCGCTCCCGGTCTCGGTGAACTGGAGGAGCGGGCGCGCGCGTTGGCCGATTCCACGGAGGACGGATCGGTGGAGGAGCTGGCGGACGCGATCGATCAGGCGAGCCGCGTCCGGGGCTGAGTCGGGGCGGGGCGGTGCTACGGCGGAGAAACCGTGCTGCGCCGCCCCCTCCCGTCGGTCCATGATGTGCGCATGGCCACCGTCCTGCTCGCGCTCGCTGTCGTCTTCACCGGTCTGTACGCCGGCATGATGCTCATCTTCCTGACCGGGATCATGCCCGCCTTGGCCCGGCTCACGGACGGGCAGTTCGTGGTGGCCATGCGCCGGATGAACGAGGAGGTCCCGCGCGGGCTGTTCCTGCTCGTGTTCCTCGCCGAAGTGGCCTTCCCGGTCGCCGCGCTCGCCGTCCCCGTCGACGGCCGCTCGGACACCCACCGGTGGCTGCTGCTGGCCGGCCTGATCTGCGTGGTGGTCAACCACCTCGTCACCGTCGCGGGCAACATCCCGCTCAACAACGCTCTCGCGTCGTCCGAGACCTCGCCCGAGGCCACCCCCGACAGCGCCGTCCGCGCGGCCTTCGAGAGCCGCTGGAACCGCTTCCACGCCGTCCGTACGTTCTTCGCCGTCGCGGGGTTCGCGCTGATCGTCAGCGCCTCGCTGTCGTGACGGTGAACAGCCCCACGGACTCGCGCCGGCTCGTGACCTCCGCGAACCCGGCCCGGACGGCCCACTGTTCGGCCAGCTCCACGGGTCGGCACTCCATCTCCCACAGGACGCCGTCGCGGTTCGGCAGCACGTTCGCGATGAACTCCAACTGAGGATGGTGGGTCTGCGTCGTGAAGACCAGCACTCCGCCGGGGGCGAGCATGCCGCGCAGGTGCGCGACGGACGAGGCGATGACGGCGTCGTCCAGCAGCAGTTCGTAGAGCCCCGACACGACGACGATGTCGGGCGCGGGGGAGGCGGGCGCCGGGTCGAGCGCGTCTCCGTACACGTACGAGATCCCCGTCAGCCCCCGTTCGGCCGTCTGGCGCTCGCCCTGCGCGAGACCCGCGCGGTCCAGGTCGCGGCACTCGACATGGAGGGTGCCGGGCTCGTACTCCGCGAGCACGTCCTGGAGATACCGTCCGGGCCCCGACGCCACGTCCAGTACGCGCACACCGCCGGCGGCCTCGGCTCCGGCCCTCGTGTCGCCACTGCTGCCGCTGCCGTCGCTGCCGTCGCGCCGTGCGATCTCCTTACGGAGGACGTCCTTGAGCAGTTCACGACGGGCCCGGATGGCGCGCCATCCGACGGCGTTCAGATACACGCGGTCGATGAGGTGCCCGACGACCGGGAAACCGCCGGCCTTGTTGACGTACACGTAGTCCAGCATCGAACCGCTGTCGAAGCCGTGCCGGTATCCGATCCGGATCCCGGCGCTCGCGCGGCCGACAGTGCCGAGCAGGGCACGCATCGCCGCCCACCGGGCGCGCTTCAGCGGGCCCGTCGTCCGGTCCGGCGAGGTCCGGGTCGCGTCCGGCCGGGTCTGCTTCCTCGTCCTGGTCTCTGCCTTGGTCTTCGTCATGCGCATCAGCGTCGGCCCGGAACGCGGCTCTCGGTATCCGCGCGGCTACTCGGGCGGCGCGTGAGTAGTACTGCGTACGCTCCGTTCGACACCGCCCACCAGCTCGGAGGACACCGGAATCATGCCTGAAGCGGATGACGCGCCCGTGATCGTGAGCAACGCGCCCGGTTCGTTCGCGCGGAGCGTGCTGGCCGAGCGCCATCCCGCCCTCATCCAGCAGGTACGGGACGCCTTCCCGTGGTCCCCGGAACGGCACCGGGCGCTCGACGCGCTGCTCATCTCCTGTACGGAGGGCGTGATCGAACCGCTGGGTCCGCAGGCGCACGACCGTGAGCGGTGGGACGAGTGGGGCGGCGAGTATTTCGGCCGCTCGTGGTTCGACGTGCCGTTCCTCTGGTCCGAGAGCTACTTCTACCGCCGACTCCTCGACGCGACCGGCTACTTCGCTCCCGGGCCGTGGCAGGGCGTCGATCCCTTCGGGCCCTTCAAGCAGGCGGAGTTGCGCGGCTCGCTCGTCGACGACGAACTCGCGGCGCTCGACGCGCTCGCCCGACGGCCGGTCCAGGAGCGGGCCGCCGCCTATCTCCGGGCTTCGCTCTGGGGCAACCGCGCGGACCTCGGCTTCGCCGTCGGTTCGCCGGACGGAGCGCGCCTCGCGGACGGGTCCGGCGACTCCGGCGATGCCTCCGAGGGCGGCTCCGCCGGTGAGGACCCGCCGCCCCTCGTCGCGGACGACAGCGACGCGCTGTGGTCGCTGCTGCCTGCCGGCAGCTCACCCGGTACCGCGCGGACCGTCCATCTCATCGCCGACAACTCCGGACGTGAGCTGATCCCCGACCTCGTCCTCATCGACCACTTCCTGACCACGGGGCGCGCGGACGACGTCGTCCTGCACGTCAAGCCGTATCCGTACTACGTCTCCGACGCCACCATGGCCGACGTTGTCGACTGCGCGCGCCGCCTCGTCCAGGCGGCAGGCGCCGCACGTGAGGCCGGGAAGCGGCTCTGGGCCGCGATGGGCGACGGGCGGCTCGCCGTACGCGCGCACGGTTTCTACCGCGCGCCGCTTCCGTACAGCGAGATGCCCGCCGATCTGCGGCGGGAGTTCGCGGGCGCCGCCCTGACGATCGTGAAGGGCGACCTCAACTACCGCCGCCTCGTCGGTGATCGACTCTGGGCACCCACCACATCGTTCGCCGAGCGCACGGCGCACTTCCCGGGGCCGGTGGCGGCGTTGCGTACTCTGAAGTCCGATGTGATCGTCGGCCTCCACCCGCGCACTGTGGCGCAACTGGAGGACGCGGGCGCGAGCGGGGGCGTGGGGGACGGCGCGAACCAGGCGTGGCGTACGAGTGGGACGCACGCGCTCGTCCAGGTCAGGCCCTAGCCGCCGCCTGGTCGACCGCATGAACGAACAGCACAAACAGTACAAGCAGAATAAACGGCACGAAGAGGCAACGAACGTCGGAGGCAGGAGTCATGGCGCTCCAGATCAGCGCGACCAACCCGGAGCGGCCGGCCGTGCTCCTCGACCTGCCCTGGTGCCTCCCGCTCGAGGAGTGGCCCGAGGACTGCCTGGTGGCCCTCCCACGCGGCATCTCGCGCCATGTGGTGCGCTTCGCCGACGCCGGGTCCGAGGTGCTGGCGGTCAAGGAGATCGCCGAACGTCCGGCGGTGCGCGAGTTCGGGCTGCTCAGGGATCTGCACCGGCTGGGCATACCCGCGGTCGACCCGGTCGCCGTGGTGACAGGGCGGGAGGACGTGAACGGCAGGCCGCTGGAGTCCGCGCTGATCACGCGGCATTTGGAGGGCTCGCTGCCGTACCGCTCGATGTTCGAGTCGACCATGCGCCCCAGCACCGTGAAGCGCCTCATGGACGCACTCGCCGTCCTCCTGGTGAGGTTGCATCTGACCGGCTTCGCGTGGGGCGACTGCTCGCTGTCCAACGCCCTGTTCAGGCGCGACGCGGGCGCGTACGCCGCGTACTTGGTGGACGCCGAGACAGGGCAGATCCAGCCGACGCTCAGCCGTGGCCAGCGTGACTACGACATAGAACTGGCGCGCGTGAACATCGCCGGGGAGCTGATGGACCTCGAAGCCTCCGGCTCGCTCCATCCGTCCGTCGACCCGGTGCCGTTCGGGGCGGCGATCGTCCAGCGCTACGAGGACCTGTGGCACGAGCTGACGCGTGAGTCCGTCTACCCCGCAGACAAGAGGCACTACATCAACCGCCGGATCCGCCGTCTCAACGATCTGGGTTTCGATGTCGCGGAGATGCAGATAGAGCGCTCGCCGGCGGGCGACACCGTCACCTTCCTCCCCAAGGTGGTCGACGCGGGCCACCACCAGCGCCAACTGCTGCGGCTGACGGGCCTGGACGCGGAGGAGAACCAGGCGTGCCGACTGCTCTGCGACCTGGAGACCTGGATGGCCGGCCAGGACGACTACGCGCCCGGCGACCCGCTGGGAGCCCGCCCGGAGGTCCTGGCGCACCGCTGGGTGCGGGACGTGTTCCGGCCGACCGTACGGGCCGTACCGCTGGAGCTGCGCCGCAGGACGGACGCCGCGCAGATCTACCACGAGGTGCTGGAACACCGGTGGTATCTGTCCGAGGGCGCCGGGAACGATGTGGGGCTGGACGCGACCATCGCGGACTACACCGCCAACATATTGCCGCGTACGCAGGACCCGTCCGCGCCGCATCCCGCCGCGCTGTCCGGGCCGGGGGAGCGAGGGGAGCAGAGTGAGTCGGTGCGGACGCGTGACGGCGCAGGAGTCAACGAGGCAGGAGCCAACGAGGCGTGAGTGATCTGGAGACGGAGCGTCTGCTGCTCCATCCGCTCAGCCCGCCGGAGGCCGTACGCCTCGTCGTGGTCGACCGGACGAGCGGCACCCACTGGGCGCCCGACTACCCCGACGAGGGCGATGTCTCCGGCGCCACGCGCTTCCTGACCACCTGCGCGACCGCCGGCGACCCCCGGCCGTTCGGTACGTACGAGATCCGCCTCAAGGAGACCGGTCAGGCGGTCGGCGGGGTGGACTTCCACGGCCCGCCGGACGAGAGCGGCGCCGTGACCATCGGCTACGGCCTCGTTCCGTCCGTACGGGGCAAGGGTTACGCCTCCGAGGCGCTGCGCGGCCTGCTGTTGTTCGCGCGGGCCGGCGGTGTCACCTCTGTAAGAGGCGACACCGATCACGACAACATCGGATCCCAGCACGTCATGGCCGCGGCGGGCATGCGACTGATCGCCGACGACGGCCGGCTGAAGTTCTACGAGATCACCTGGCCCGGCCAGGAGGGGTGAGTGGTCCCGCCGCGACGGGGGATACGCGGCGGGACCTGGAGTGCGACTGCCCTACGCGCCGCCGGTTACACATACGTTTTCGTGTGGCGCGGACCACTCGGCGGGGCGCCCGCCGGGGGGCGACGGGGCCGGCCGGACCGTAGCCGTGGCGGGGGTCAGGGCCCGTTGTCGTACCCCTGTGGCAAGGTGTTTTCAGGTGCCGAACAACGCGCGCCGCTCTACCCGTTGACCCCTTGCCGCAGGAGGAGCACACCCATGTCCGGTCCCGGTCCCGGTCCCGCCGACGGCGGAGTCCTCTCGTCTCTGACAGCCGTCGCGTCACTGCTGGCACCCGATCAGCCGACCGTCGCCGAACAGGTGCGGCACGCCCACGAGGACCCCGAGGGTTATGTGCGTACGTGGGCGATCCGGCTGGAGGACCGTGGCATATACGAGCCGTTTCCGGGACTGACCTGGATAGCCCTGGTCGACGCGCTGCATGAGCGGAAGCTGCTCGCGGAGTTCGACTGGAAGGAGGGCGTGGACGAGATCCGGTGGCGGATGGGCGGGCTGGCCTCACGTCCGTCCGTCGATCCCTGGGTGCTGTTCGACGACGGCGAGATGGAGCTGACGACCCATGACTTCCTCCAGGTGTGCGGCCGGCACTACCGCGAGGTCGGCACGGCCCTGGTCGTCCTCGACATCGAGTCGGACTGCTATCCGGTGGCGTGCGTGAGCCCTCGACGTGTGGACGAGCTGGTGTCGCTCGCGAAAAGCGCGGGCTTCACCCTGTGGCCCCTCGGCGTGTAGGGCGGAGAGGGGCGGCTGGGGCTGCCTGGCCTGCCCGGCCTTCCGCTAAAGGGAGTTGGGGGCAGCGTCCCGATGGGCGTCCCGGTCGGCGTCCAGTGCGTACCGCAGTCGGTCGAGTGACGGGCGCGCGGTGCCGCCGCCGTCGTCAGTGCCTGGCCGTTGCCGGGCGGTCCTGAGGTCGACCAGGCGCGCCAGAGTGGCCATGACGACGTGGAGCGGTGGCCCGCTCGTCGTGAGGTCGGCGGCTTCCGGTTCCTGGCCCTGGCCCTGCTCCGCGCGTGCGGCGGGAGCCTGGAGGAAGGGGACGACGAGCCGGTGGTGGTGGAAGGCGGAAGCGGCGCCGTGCAGACGGCAGACGGTGAGGAACAGCTCGGCGTTGTCGCGCAGTTGGGGTGTCAGCGGTCCGTCCGCCGTCTCGCGGAGAAAGGCGTCGAGCAGCGGCTCGGCGGTGACGGTGGTCCGTAGCAGCGCCTGGTCCTCCGGAGGCATGTACGGGTACTTCTCCGTCAACAGCGACTGGTAGAAGGGGTCGTACGGCGAACAGAGACCGAGCAGCAGGTCGATCGAGTTGATCGCCGCGAAGTCGCCCGCGTTCACCCCCCGGTACTCGACGCCGCCGACGCGATGCGGTTTGAAGTACGGCCGGATGTTGAGGAAGAAGCGGTCGACGTCGAGCGTCTTGCTCAGCGTCCGGCCCAGGTCCAGCACGTCGTCCAGCCCGGACCGCGCCTCCCGCAGCAGATACGCCGTCAGCGGGCTGGAGACCCCGAGCGTCCGGACGCGCCGCAGCGCGGCGGCCGTGCGCTGGTACGCGAGCACCGACAGGCCGTTGTACAGGATGAAGGCATGTTCGTCCGCGAGCGCGGTGAACGTACGGAAGGAGTCCCCGACCGCCCGGTTGTACAGAGCTTGGTGGGCGAAGACGAATCGCGGCGCGACGCCGAGCGACGACGCCAGCAACTGGGCGAGCGGCCAGGCGGCGGACTGCGGCCCGTCGATCTCATGGCGGCGGCACGCGCCGAGGTAGAGCCCCACCGAGCCCAGGAGTTCGTACCGCTCGTCGTCATCCACGGGGATCGAGGGATTCGGGTGGGTGGAGCGCGTCGAGGACATCGAGGACATCGAGGACGCCGAGGACGCCGAGGACGCCGAGGACGCCGAGGACGCCGAGGACGCCGAGGACATCGAAGGTGATGAGGTCGCCGAGGCGCTTTCCGCTATTCGGCGGATCAGCTCGGCGCCTTCGTGGCCGATCCTCTCCTTGGCCGTTTCAAGTTCCGGCCGGCCGTGCAGGATCTGCGCCCCGGCCGCGAAATACGCCTCCTCCAACCCCGTATTGAGAGCGACGAAGTCGTTCCTGATCCACCGGTCGAAGTCGGCGGCGGCGCTGCTCACGGTGTGGGTCCTCCAGAGGTCGGACGGGACTTGCGCGTTCCATCCGACCGCCTGGGCGGCCCGGCCACCAGGACCACTGGTGACCTGTTATACGGGTCCAATGGGGGCCACGACCGCGCCGTGTCGGCTTCGGCGCGGTCGTGGCCGCATGTGGGGGGTGTGGGGGTGGCGGAGGCTCAGAGGGTGGCGGGCTCCCAGACCGGTAGCCAGACGTCGTTGGGTGCGCCCTGGGCAGTGCAGTCGTACTGGATGAGGGAGTTCCCCACGCCGACTCCGCCGGCGACGTTGAGGCACTTGTTGCTGGATTTGACGACGACTTGGTAGCCGATGCCCTTGGGCACGAACCTCCACAGTTCGTTATTGGCGTTTCCGCAGGTGTACTGGATGACCTCGGTGCCGTTGGCGGTGCCGCCGCCCGCGACGTTCAAGCACTTGCCGCTGTTGACGGACTTGAAGCGGTAGTAGCCGCCCAAGGCGGAGTCGGCTTCCCAGCGTTCGTTGGCCTTGCCCGACCACGGGTACTGGATGACCGGGACGCCGTTGTCCGTGCCGGCTCCCCGTACGTTGGCGACCTGTCTGGGGTCACTGGCCAGCCGTAGCGTGAACTGCTCGGCGACGATCGACCGAGGGGCCGCGTCCGCGGGCGCTCTTGTGGAAGCTCCTGCGGCGTCGTCGGCGACCGCCGGGCTGAACGAACTCGACATCAGCCCGGCGCTGACCACGACGGCTCCCAGGCCCACAGTCCACCGCTTGTAAGACTTCATGCTCACTGTCTCCGATTCCGATTCACAGATTCCGTTGCCGCGGCAGCGACTTACGAATGTCGCTGTATGCGCTCGATTCGCTACTGAAGGTAGTCAATTGAGGTGGCGGGCCACAGAGGGCATCGGGAGCGTTCACGATTCGCGGAGTACCCCCGCACAACCCGCTCAGGCAGCGGCGTCACCCTTGGCGGAGGTTTGACTCGTCGGGCCGGCCCCACCCACGTACCGCTTCCGCCAGGTCCGCGTTTAATGCCGGGTGCGACGAGGGGTGCGCTGGCTAGGGTGGGGGCGTGATCGATTCGATGTATCGGGCAGCGCTGAGGGCCGCCGCCGACGGCGCCGGCGGCGCGTGGGAGCCCGTCACGGACGGCGAGTCCGAGGCCGGTGTCTTCCGTTCCGAGGACGGCTCGCGGTACGCCAAATGCGTCCCCGCCGACGCGGCGACCTCACTGGAGGAAGAACGCGATCGCGTCGACTGGCTCAGTGGGCAGGGCGTTCCAGGTCCGCGCGTACTCGACTGGCGTGTCACCCCCGACGCGGCCTGCCTGGTGACCAGCACCGTCGTGGGAGTCCCCGCCGACCGTGTTCCGGCCGCGCGACTCCAGACGGCCTGGGAGTCGATCGCCGATGTCGTGCGGCGGTTGCACGAACTGCCGGTGCGGCAGTGCCCGTTCACCCGCGATCTCTCCAGGATGTTCGCGACCGCCCGTGATGTCGTCGCGCGAGGTGCGGTCAATCCGGAGTTCCTTCCCGAGGACCAGCGGCGGACGCCCGCCGACGTCCTGCTCGCGCGCATCGAGCCACAGCTCGAACAGCGCCTCGCCCAGGAGGCCGCCGAGAGCGTCGTCTGCCACGGGGATCTGTGCCTGCCCAACATCGTGCTCGACCCGGCGACCATGAAGGTGGCGGGCTTCATCGACCTCGGCCGCCTCGGAGCGGCCGACCCGTACGCCGACATCGCTCTCCTTCTCGCCAACTCCCGGGAGACATGGGTCGACGAAGGACAGGCCAACTCCGCGGACGAGGCGTTCGCCGAGCGGTACGGCATCGTGCTCGACCGTGACCGGGAGAAGTTCTACCTCCATCTCGACCCCCTCACCTGGGGCTGAGGACGGACCGACCGGTGATCAAGGCTGGGCAGGCCAGAGCGCGTCCGAACTCGGGGCGCAGGCCAGCCAGGTGACGCTGCCCCAGCTCGCCGTGTGGCGCTGAACGCCGACGCCACTCAACTCCGGGCGCGCTCCGCGCGGCCCAGCAGATACCGATCCTCCTCTTCTCGCTGTTCGCCGGCGTGTGGGTGGGCCGTTGGCGAGCGCGCAAATTGATGGTGCTTGCGGACTTCGGGCGGGCGGCGGGGCTGGCCGCGATCCTGGTCGCCTTCCTCGTCGGCGTACCCACGGTGTTCTTCGACGTGGCCTACCAGGCCGCTCTCGTACGACTGGTGAAACGCGATCAGTTGGGCACGACAACAGCTCGCTGGAGGGCAGCAGATCCGCCGCGCAGATCGGCGGGCCCGCGCTCGGTCGTGCGCTCGTGTCGCTCCTCACCGCGCCGATCGCCGTCGTCGTGGGCGCGTTCTTCTTCACGGTCTCCTTTCTGTCGATCCGGCGCATCCGGCACCGTGAGCCGAAACCCACGACCGTCACTACTGCCGGGCACGGCGGGCTCGCGGGGAATGTCCGGCTCGCCCGCGACCCCTCACTGCCAGGACCTGGCGGGGCGGTCCCGGGTGTCGGACTGTCCATGTCGTGATGACCTCTCTACGGTGGGTGAGTTGGCAGGTCGGTGTGCGGGTGTGAGGCAAGGGGGCCCTGTGGAAGCGGAATTGGCTGCGCTCGCCGCGTCGGGGGCGACGGCGCTGGTGGGTGCGATGGTCACCGAGTCGTGGGGGCAGGCGAGGACGCGCGTGGCGCGGTTCCTCGCCCGGCGCGGCCGGTCGGGCGAGCCTGAAGGCGAGCCCGAGGACGAGGCGGGTGAGGCCGGTGAGGCGAGTCAGGCGAGTCAAGCCCTTGAGGAGGGGCGCGCGCAGCTCGTGGCGGCCCGGGACGCGGACGACGAGGGCACCGTGGCCGGCATCGAGGCGGACTGGCGCCTGAGGCTCGGCCAGTTGCTCGCGAGGGAGCCCCAAGCAGCCGAGGAACTACGGCAGTTGCTGGCCGATCTCGGCGCGGCGCCGGGGGCAGGCGTCGCGGTGATCCGAGGCGGGGTGCAGTACGGGGCGTTCCAGAACTCCCAGATCCATGGCGGTATCACGTACAACGTCCAGCCGCCCGCGCCGCCCGAGGCGGTGCCGGACGAGGTTCCGGCCTTACGGGTGCGGTTCGTCAACCGAGAGGTGGAGCTGGCCCGGATGGACAGGGCGGTCGCCCGGCTCGGCGGCGATTCGGCTCATGTGGACGTCCTGGTGCTGCGCGGGACGCCGGGCGTCGGCAAGACGGCGACGGCCACCCGGTGGGCCCACCAGTCCCGGGAGCGTTTCCCGCAAGGTCAGTTGTACGTGGACTTCGCCGAGCGGCGCGGTGAGCGGGGCGGCGGTGACGTGTCCGCGGCCGTGGAGAAGTGCCTGCGGTCGCTGGGGGTGAAGGACCCGTACATGCCGCGTTCCCTGGAGGAGCGGATCAGTCTCTTCCGTACGCGCTCGGCCGGGCGGCGGATTCTGCTCGTACTGGACGATGTCAACGAGCCTGCCCAGGTACGGGCGTTGGTGCCGCAGGGACCGGGCAGCGCGGTGATCGTCACGAGCAACGGCACCCTTGGTGAACTCACCGTCGACGGGGCGAGGCCGCTGCCCCTGGACCCCCTCGACACGCACAGTGCGCTGCGTATCCTCGCCGACCGGTGCGACGAGGAGGCCGTCGCCGCCGAACCGCAGGCCGCCCGGCGGCTGGTCGAGCTGTGCGGCGGGCTGCCGGTCGCGCTGCACGTCGTGGCCTCGCGGCTGCTGACCGACGAGCGGCTGACCATGGCACGCCTGGCCGACGAACTGTCCGACGAAGCCCGCAGACTGACCGCGATGTCCTTGGGATCCCCGGGAAGTGAGGGCTCGGTGTCCGCAGTGTTCGACTCCGCCTACCGCCCGCTCGCCGCCGACGCGGCCCGCTTCTACCGACGGCTCGGCTGGCTGCCCTGCCGTACGTTCGACGCGGGCACCGCCGCCGTCGCGACGGGCACCGACACGTCAACCGCCGAGTCGACGCTGGCGGTTCTCGTGAACGCGAGCCTGCTGACAACCACCGGCGACGACCGCCGCTTCCGCTTCCACGACCTCGTGCGCCTGCATGCCCGCGAACACGCCTCCGTAGAAGAACCGGCCGGCACACAGCGGGCGATCGTCGAACGAGTGATCACCCACTACCTCGCGCTGACGGCGTTCGCCGACCGGAAGATCCGGGCGGACCGGCTGCGTATCGCCGAGCTGGACGAGCTGTTGGCGCGCGGCACGGACCCGTTCGCGGCGGCCGGTGCGCCCGATCCGCTGGACTGGCTGAACGCGGAGCGGGACAACATCCTGGCCGTCCTGCGCGAGGGCCATGCCGTTGGCCTGCATACCCAGGTGTGGCAGCTCGCCGAGGCGTTCACCGTGCTGTTCCTGCACAACAGGGTCCTTCCGGACTGGAGGGAGTCGCTGGAGCTGGGGGTGGCGGCTGCGTCGGCGTCCGACGAACTCGTCCCCGCCGCCGAGGCGCGACTGCGTGCCCTGCTGTCCCGTCCGCTGATGGATCTGGGCGAACTGGAGGCGGCGCGTTCTCAGTTGGAGGAGGCGGTCGCGTGCGCGGAGGTCTCCGGCCGTCGTGATCTGCTGGCATCGGTCATGGAGTTCTACGGACGTTACTGGGACCGGGTCGACCCTTCGCGAGCCGTTGAGATCTACCAGCGCGCTCTCGACCTCAGTACGGAGGCCGGCCAGGTACGAGGAGCGGCCATCGCGTCGCTGTTCCTGGGCAGCGCGCAGGATGCCGCCGGGAATTCCGACGAGGCGCTGGTGACCCTGCGGCACGCCCACGAGGCGCTGTCGGCGGGGGAGTCGGCAGGTACGTCGGCGGGGGAGTCGGCGGGCGCGGAGCCCGACCTGCGGATGGCGGCCCGCGCGCTCCTCGCCATCGGCCGGGCACACGATCACCTCGGGCAGACGGAAGAGGCGGTCGCGGCGCTCGGCGAAGCGGCCCGGGTGCTACGGGAGCGGAAGGCGACGCACTACGAGGCGGAGGCGCTGCTGGAACTGGCCGCCATCGCGGAGCGGCCGGGCGGCGACCGCGCGGTGTCGCGGACGCGACTGCGGGGGTATCTGTCGAGGGCGCTGCGGATCCACGAGGACGGCGGCAGCCCGCGCGTCGAGGAGTTGCGGGAACGGCTGCGCCGCGTGGAGGATCCCGAAGGGACGGGAGCGTAATCCCGTTCCCCTTACGGGGACTTGTTACGGGGACTTGGTGGGGCGTACGCGTAGGAAGACGTCCTCCGTGCGCTCGCCAAGACGCAGTGTCACCGGCTCGTCGGGGAAGGCGCGAGCGGCGCGGAGCAACGCGTACACGACGGCCGCCACCTGCCCGGGATCCGGAGCGGGACCTGTCACCGTCGCCGCGACGACGCGGCCGTCCCGTACGCCGACAAGGACCGTACGGGAGTCGCCGCCGGCCGTAGCGGTAGCGGTAGCGGCCAGCAGGCAGCCGGGAAACCGGCCGAGGGTGTCGGAGATCCAGCGCAGCGCTCCGACGGTGGTCGGTGCCGGGCGCTCGGCGAGGACGACGGACGCGCTCTCGGCGAGGTACCGGTCCTTCTCGGCCTCGCCGACCGCCAAGTGCCCGTAGGTGTCGTCGTCCTCGGTTACGGGACCGGCGACCGACGCGGGAACACGGCGCACGGTGACCGTCTGCCCGCCGGTCCGCCCGCCGGTCCGCCCGCCAGTCATCGCCTCGGCGGTCACAGTGGTGAGGACCCGCAGCGCCGGCCGGGAAGCCGCCGATGCCGGATCGGGTGGGCTCAGGATCGGCGGCCCAGGCGGTGCCCAGGGCGGTTCGGACAGACGCAGCAGTTGGTACAGGGCCTCGCGCAGCTTCGCGTGGGCATTCCCCGGATCGGCGAACGCCTGCTCGGCCAGGGCGGCGCCGGGGCGCGGGTCGTGGCTGTCGACGGCGTCCACGACCTGCCGGTACAGATCCGCGCGCGAGTCGAGGAGACGTACGGCGCGGGAGAGGACCCCGGCCGCCGTACCGGCCACGGCGTCGCTGCCGAACGTTCCCAGGAGTACGGGGGTCCCGAGCGCGGCACCGTAGAGCGTCACGGACCCGTGGTCGCCGATCAGCAGATCGGCGGCGACCAGGGCAGGGCGCCACGAATGGACGGGCGGCACCAGGATCAGCCCCGCTTCCAGCGCGGACGCCAGCAGGGCGCGGATCTGCCACGGGCCGTGTGCGGCCCACACATTGGGATGCAGTATCAGAGCGACGCGGTACTCGTCGTAGGGGAGTGCGGCCAGCAGACGGGCCGGCAGGTCCGGCTCCCGGCCGATGAGGGACGTGGCGCCCCAGGTCGAGCTGACCATCACCAGCCGCCGCGCGTCTTCCGTCCCATCCGGGCCGTCGACGCCCAACGCGGCGCGGTACGAGGCCCGTTGGGCCCGGCTGCCCACGAGTTCGTCGAAGCAGGGGTCACCGACCAGGAGAGTCCGTCCGGCCGTCCCCGGATGCGCGGCGAGCAACTGCCGTTCCTGGTCGGGGTGCGAGAGCGCCAGCCAGGCCCTGCCGGTCTCGAGCAGCGCGTCCGGCACCACACCGGACAGCCGGACGCCGGGCGTGCGTGAGTCGGGCACCATCTTCTGGAATCCCACGCCGTGCGGCAGTACGAGTACGGGGCAGTCGCCCGCGGGGACGTCGATGTTCTCGCTGGCCGACAGGATGAGATCGGGCGCCGCCTCACTCAACTGGGACCAGGGCATGACGCGGCAGCCCGTATCGCGCAGGAGGTCCAGGACGCCGTCGCTGAAAGCCGAGGTGGCATCGTGGGCGAAGACGACGGAGATCCGGCTGTCGTCACGTACCAGCGTTGGCAGGCACTCCAGGACGCGTACGGTCGAGGTGACCGTACGGGCCGCTACGACCAGGGTCCGCTCGGCGTGGAAGGTACTCCACCGCCGGGCATCTGGGCCCACGGGGACGCGCAGGTGCGGGCTAGTGTGCACGGCGCCCCCGGGAAACCACGTAACCCTGCCCGATGCCGATCATCGCGGATCGCGGATCGCGGATCGCGGATCGCGGATCGCGGATCGCGGATCGCGGATCGCGGATCGCGGATCGCGGATCGCGGATCGCGGCCATTGTGCCTCTATCGCATCTCACGCGTGCGAGCAACGAGCAATCCTTCCCTCCGGCCGGCCCCGGTTCATGCGGCGATCCACAGTACTGGCGGACGACGCGGCGGCCGACACCGTGGACGCGGTGACTGGCTCCCGTACGCGTCCCGTACCGCCCTCTACCGCCCTTTACGGCTCACGTTCATGTCGCCGCCGCTCGAACCGGCGACGCGCGGCGTCATGGGCCTCGCGCAGAAGCCGCACGACAGTGTCCGTCGTCCGCTCACCGGGATTGACGACAGCGATCCAGCCGAGCGCCCCGTACACCGGGTGCGGCATGACACTGTCGGCGGCCGAGTGGTCGCGAGGGCGGCTGAGGCCGCGCGGCTCCTCGCCGGTGAGGTCCCGGAACGTCGGCCGGTCGACCTGGATGTTCACACGCCAGCGGCCCGGAGGATCAAGGTCCGAGGCGGCGTCGTCGGGGTAGTTCTTGGTGACGATCGTCCCGTAGGGCTGGACGTTCCGTGGCATCTGTCCGTCGGGGGCGTAGTAGAAGAACGCGTCCCCCCACGTGATCTCGGGGAAGTCGCCTTCCGCCGCCGGGACGAACACGAGCGCGCCGTCGAAGCCTCGCACTGTCGCGATGATCTGTTCCATACTCATGGTTCAAGGATCACCTTCAAGTGCTTATGTGGGGTTGGCTCATGCGGGAGCCGCCGAGCGGTTCGCAGCGAGGAGCGACGCTCCGAACGGTCGATGTCGCCGGAGAGTCGGGTTACTCGGTGCAACAGGTCCGTGACCTGGAGCGGCTGGGGGTCATTCCGCCGGCCGCTCGATCGAGCAACGGCTACCGTTCCTTCTCACCGATTCACGTGCACGCGCTGCGCGCCTACCGGGGACTCGCAGGCGCCGTAGGGCCTGTCGCGGCCCGGCAGACGCTCGCGGGGCTGCGTACACAGACCCTGGCGGAGGCGGCCTCGGCGATCAGCGCGGTGCACGTCGGGCTCGCTCGGGAACGAGACGAGGCCCTGCGCGCTCAACAAGCGCTGTACGCGATCGAGGCCGAGGCGAACCCACATAAGTCCCAGGAGCAGTCCCAGGAGCAGTCGCAGGAGCGGGAGAGCGACGCGATGACGATCACGGAGCTGGCCGGAGCGCTCGGCGTTCGCTCCTCGACTCTGCGGTTCTGGGAGCAGGAAGGGCTTGTCACGCCCGAGCGGGTGACGTCGCTGCGAGCGCGTCGCTACGATCTTTCGGCGGTGCGAGCCGCCCGAATCGTTGCCGCACTCCGCACCGCCGGATACGGCATTCCCGCGGTGCGCGAGATCATGGACTCCCTGCGCCCGGTTCGGCTCGACGGGCTGGACGAGGCCCAACGCGTCCTGCGGCAGCGTCTTGACCAGATCGCGCTACGGGCCGTGGCGCTTCTGCGAGCGGGCGCGGACCTGGCGGTGGTCCTCCAAGGACACGAGGGATCCCCGGTCATCGAAACCGGGGATCCCCCGCCGGAGACGTCAGGCGATTAGCGCCGGCCGAGCGTGCGGTCGACCGTCTTGATCAGCTCGCCGTCCGGGGTGTCCCCGTCCAGCGACCAGAACATCGCGCCGCCGAGTCCCTTGGCGCGGACGTACGCCGACTTGGTGCGCAGCACCTGCGGATCGTCGTACGTCCACATCGTCGTGCCGTCGAACAGCCAGGCGTGGCCGTTCCTGACGTCGCGGTGCACGGTGTACGCCCCCGAGTCCGCGAGCTTCTTCAGTACCTCGTAGTCCTCGTTGCCGTTCGCCCAGGAGCCCGGGGCGGCGCCGGTCGCGGGCTGGCCCATGCCGTTGCCGTCGCCCGAGACGCCGGTCCAGCCCTGGCCGTAGAAGGGCATGCCGACCACGAGCTTGCGGGCCGGGGCGCCGCGCCGCAGCCAGTCGTTGACCGTCTGGTCGACGCTGAAGTCGCCGGGCTCGGCGAACAGCGCGGACTGCTGGGCGGTCGTGGGCTCCCAGGTGCCGTGGAAGTCGTATCCCTGGAGGTTCACGAAGTCGAAGTCCCGCATGATCTTGGAGACTTCGAAGCCCGCGTCGATCTTGGCCGCGGCCGTGGGGACGAAGGCGCTCAACTCGTAGTGCTTGCGCTTGTCCTTGTCCTTGCCCTTCCCGGACTTGGCGTAGGCGTCGAGCTGGCTGCGGAACTCCCGTACGAGCGCCGTGAAGTTCTGCTTGTCCTCGGGACGGAATACGGTGCCGGCGTCGCCGGCCGAACCGGGCCACTCCCAGTCGATGTCGATTCCGTCGAAGAGGCCAGCGGCGGATCCCGGGCCGCCGCGAGCGCCGTCGACGGGCAGATTGCCCTTGATGTAGAGGTCGATGCAGGAGGAGACCAGCGCCTTGCGGGAGGCGGGAGTCAGGGCCGCGTCCGAGAAGTTCTTCGACCAGCTCCAACCACCCAGCGAGATCATGACCTTGAGACCGGGATGCTTCGCCTTCAGTTCACGCAACTGATTGAAGTTCCCGGCGAGGCGCTGGTCGTCGGTGTCGGCGACGCCGTCGACAGAGCCGGCCGCGTCCAGCGGGCGCCCGTAGTCGGCCCAGGCGTCGGACTCGCCCGGGGTGTTGCCGGTGAAGCACTTTCCTTCGGCGCTCACGTTGCCGAAGGCGTAGTTGATGTGGGTCAGCCTGGCCGCCGCCCCGCTGGTGTCCATGTCCTTGACCTGGTAGTTCCGCCCGTAGACACCCCATTGGGCGAAGTAGCCGACCTGCTTGTACGCGGGGCGCGAGCCACCCTTGCCGCCGGAGGAGGCGGACGAGGCGGAGGAGGCGGACGCGGTGGAGTCGGCCGAGTTGGCGCCTGCGGAGGGGGCGAGGGTGGCGACCAGACCGAGAGCGAGGGCGGCGATGGTCAGCCGGGAACGGTTCTTTCGAGGCATGAGGCTCGTTTCCTGTGCGTGTGCCGGAAGGGAGCGGTGTTCGACGGTGCGCACAGGAAGGTATTGGTCTGGACCATTAACGTCAAGATGTGCGGCAGTTATACCGGGAGTTTCGTACCGCGGGCGGTTGCTCAAGGGGCCGAGGTGGGCGCCGGGTACCGCCCCGTCGTCCACGACAACGGACGCCGCAAGGTCTGCCATCGCCTCGACCAGGCGGCCGTGGACCGAGCGGTGGGCAGCGCGTCCGCGGTGATCGCCACGGTGCGGGTCGAGAAGAGCAGCCGGAATCGTGGCTCGGCCAGCACCTCCCGGTAGGTGGCACGGTGGTTGCTTTGCGCGGGTTCGGCGGTTGGGGTCATGACGCGCAGCCTCGCCGTGCGCTCACGCCACTCACCAATGATTCGTCGCTGGACGAATCGGAACAGACGTCCCTCGGTAGCATGGCAAGGTGCTCCGCTTCGAAGTCTCCGTCGAGGACCTGCTGCGCAGCCGCTTCGCACTGTCGCCCGCGATGGACCTGTGCTTCCTGCTGCGCTCGCTCGCCGGCCAGGACAGGTCGCTGCCGCGAGCCTGGGCCACCCGACTCATGCCGGCCTTTGAACGGCTTCGCCGCGAGAGCGAACTGAACGCCGCCCTCGCCCTGCACACCCCGCAATCCGGACCGAACTTCGTCGCCCCGCCCCCGCGCGGCCTCAACCAGACCTGGGCAGACGACCTCGCCATGATCCGGGCCACACCGCTGGAAGCGGCCCGCCACGAAATCGCCACCAACGCGACCGGCCCGTCCGCCCGTGATCCCCGCGTACGCGCAGTGCTGGACTCGACGGACGCCGTCTCCAGGATCGCCGAGGCGATGGACCAGGCGTGGCACGAACTGCTCACCCCGGACTGGCCGCAACTGCGCGCGATCTGTGAGCGTGACGTCGTGCACCGGGTGGGTGTGATCGGCGAACACGGATGGGTCACGGGCTGCTGTTGGTGCTGGACGCCCCGGCCAGTACGAGCCACCTCGCCCGAACCCTCGCCATGGCACCCGGCGCGGTAGGAGACCACCTCGCCATCCTGCGAGGCGCGGGACTGCTCGTCCGCGCCCGGTCCGGACGGTCGGTGCTCTACCGGCGCACCCCGCTCGGCGAGGCACTGGTAGGCGGTACGGGCTGAGCGGCCCGGACACCTGCGTGAGGGTGTCCGGGGCACCCAGCCCGTGGGAGGCGGGCCGGTGCGGTCAGGCGGTCAGGCGGCGGGTCCGGGGACGACGGGGACGTCCTGGTAGTCGTTGCCGATGAACGAGGGCCGCCGTAAAAGGGGTGTCTGCGGGGTGGCCAGGCGCAGTTGGGGGAAGCGGGCGAAGATCCGGGGGAGGGCGACACCGGCTTCGAGGCGCGCCAGTGGGGCGCCGAGGCAGTAGTGGATGCCGTGTCCGAAGGCGAGGTGCTGGCGGTCTTCGCGGTCGATGCGGAAGTTGTCCGGGCCGGGGTTGGCCCCCTGGTCGCGGCCGTGGCCGCCGAACCCGATGAGGACCGGGGCGCCCTTGGGGATGGTGACGCCGTCGCCGAGGTCGATGTCTTCGGTGGCGTAGCGCAGGGGCAGGTGCATGATCGGCGGGTGCTGGCGCAGGGTCTCGTCGATCACGTCGTTCCAGCGGGCGGGGTCGGCGAGGACGGCCGCGAGCTGGTCGGGGTGGCTCAGGAGTTCCAGGACGGCGTGGTTGAGCAGGGCGACGACCGTCTCCGAGCCGGCTCCGATCATCAGGACCAGGGTGCTGACGAGTTCGTCGTGGGTGAGGCGGTCCTCGTCTTCGTGCTGTCTGAGCAGGAGGCTGGTCATGTCGTCGCCGGGGGTGCCGCGTTTGGTGTCGATGAGATGGTTCATCGCGGCGAACATGTCGGTACGGGTCGTCTGGTCCTGCTCGACGGAGGTGCCGGCGTCGAGGAGCGTGTCGATGACGCGCAGCATCGCGGGCCGCTGGTCTTCGGGGACGCCGAAGAGGTCGCAGATCACCCGGGTCGGCACCTGGTAGGAGAATGCGGCCCGCAGGTCGACGGCCTCACCGTCCCCGTCACCGTCCCCGCCCTGGGCCTGGGCCTCGACTTCGTCAAGGATCCGGTCGACGAGTGCTTCGACCGCCGGGCGCATGGCCTCGATGCGGGCCGGGGTGAACGCCTTGCCCACTAAACCCTTGAGCCGGGCGTGGTCGGCACCGTCGGAGGTGAACTGGCTGATCACGTCAACCCACGGGGCCAGCCACGGTATGGACCACGGCTGGTAGTCGGGCCAGCTCTTGCGGGCGTCCTTCGATATCCGCGGGTCGCGCAGGAGTTTCCTGGCGATGTCGCCCCGGCTGACGGACCAGCCCGTGACGCCCTGCGGCATGACGATCCGCACGGCCGGGCCGCCGGCGCGTAGTTCGTCCATCTGCTCGTACAGGCGGTGGCCGGTGGTGTCGAGGATGATCGGTGTGCTCATGCGGGACCTCCTGAAGACGCTGCGGATACGGCGGGTTCATCGGTGGCGGGCGGGATGGCGATGTCCCCGAAGGCGTCGTGGGACGTACGGCCTGGTACACGGCGAAGTTCGCGAGCGACGACTACGTCCACAACACCTCGTCCACGGCGCGGCGGATGGTGACGGTGCCGCCGCTCAGAGCCCTGGTGTATTCGTACTCGTACTTGTCCTCGTCGTCGGCCAGGAGAGCGGCAGAGCCGAGGCGATCCACGCGGCGGTGGGGATGGTGCCCGATGGTCCCCGCTCCGACGAAGCAGTAGAGCTGGTGGATGATCTCCTCGTCCGAGAGCCGGGCGGGGTGGGGAATCGTCCACGACACCAGGTCCATACCCGGCGCGCCGCGCCTTTCAACGACGAGTTGCGCAAGGATCGCGCCGAAGTCCGCGGCGCCCGGGCGGCGTCTGCCTGCGCGCCGATGACGCCCTGGCGTAGGCGGTGACGATAGGTCTACCCGACGAAGCGTCACGAGGTCTGTGGGAGGTATGTGGGATCGCCCTTTTCAAGGAGAGCGGGAAGGGGGCGCGTCCCGGATTCCGACTCGATGGTGATCGCCGACCGAGGGGCCGAATCCGGGTTGTGGCTGGTTGGCTCCTTTGACTCGTTGCTCTTGGTGTTCGGGTCGTGACAGCATTTGGTCATGTTCGATTGCGGGGATGACGTGGCGGAGTTTCCTGTTCGGCGTTCGAAGATCGCGGATTTGGCTGACGGCGATGGTTCGGAGTCGCTTCCGGCATCGCGCGAGGCACCGGAACAACTGACTGTCAGGACGGTGGAGTTTGATCCGGTGGTGGTGGGGCGGCGGGAGTTTGCCGTGTTGCTGGGTGAGTTTCGGCGTTCGGCGGTGTTGGTGCCGTTGGATGAGGCCGGGGATTTGTGGTCGGCGGAGCAGGGTGGTGTGCGTTGGATTTGTGCGTTCTCGGACGAGGTGGCGTTGGGGAGGTTCGCGCGGGCGCGTGGTGAGGGCGGGCGGGATTGGGTGTACCGGGCGGTGTTGGGTGCGCGGTTGCTGGATGTGGTGGTGCCGTTGTTGCCGGGGCCGGCGGGGGTGGCTCTGGATGCGGGTGGTGAGGGTGGTGGGGTGTTGTTCCCGCCGGTGGCGGGGATCGTGCCGGAGGCGGTCGCGGTGGATGGCGGGGGTTTGCGGTGAGTGGGGAGGGTCCGGGTCTTGAGGTGCCTGCGGAGGCGTTGGCGGCGATCGTGAAGGGGATCGATCTGGCGCATGCGGAGTTGAAGGATCTCGGGATGATCGGTGAGGCGTCGGTGGGGCGGGGGTTTTCGGATCTGGTGTTGTCGGGGCTGGAGTTGGGGCACGGCGGGCTGGCGTCGGAGTTCAAGGCGTTCTGTGAGCGGTGGGAGTGGGGTGTGCGGGCGCTGACGCTGAAGGGGAACGGGTTCGCTCAGGGGGTGGGATTGTCGGCGGGCTCGTACGCGGAGCAGGAGAGTTACGTGAAGGACTCGATCAAGATCGGTGTGAACTCGCTGAACGGGAATCCGCATCTGTCCGAGGACGAGGTCAAGGGCATGAGCTGGGACACGATCAGTACTCAGTCCGCGTTCGACGACCCGGACTTCAGCGAGGAGTCGATGCGCGAGGCCGACGCCGAGGTGAAGCAGACCTGGCAGAACACCATCTACGACGCGGAGGACTCGGCGCTGGACTCGATGGAACGCAGCGGGCTCCTCGACCCGGAGGTGCGGGCGGCGGTGGACGAGGAGCTGAAGGAGCGGTTCGACCCGTCGCAGGAGACGATCGATCAGGCCGGGCAGCCGCGGTGGGGGCAGGACCGCTGATGACGGACTGGGGAAAGATCGGCGGAGACCTTTACGACGGTGCCGGCAAGCTGGTCGACAAGGGCAAGGAGCTTGTCGGTGAGGGCATCGACAAGGGCACCGATGTCGTCGGCTCGGGTCTGGAGAGGGTCGGCGCGCAGGGGTGGGCGGACGCGGTCGAGGACTGGGGGGACGAGACCGCCTCGGCGCTCGGCGCGCAGGTCGGGGAGCGGCAGCTCGGGCAGAGTGAGGAAGCGAACGAGCTGGTCCATGGCAGGCCGGAGAAGATCACCGCGGCGGTGAAGAACCTCCGGGACTTCCAGAAGGCGTTCGATCTCGTCGGCGGCGGGATGAAGAAGCTCGACGCCGGCCGTTGGAAGGGCGAGGGGGCCGATGCCTTCCGGGCCGAATTCGAGACGCTGCCGACGGACTGGCTGCGCGCGGCGGACGCGTTCGAGGCCGCGGCCAAGGCGCTGGAGACGTATGCGCAGACGGTCACCGGTGCGCAGGCCAGGGCCGGTGAGGCGGTCGCCCTGTTCAAGGAGGGTAGGGCGGACTACGAAACTGCGGCGGCCGCGTTCAACGAGAAGGCCGACGCGTACAACGCCGCCCGCACCAGCGACGCCCCCCTTCCCCACCCCGGAACGTTCACCGACCCGGGCGCGGTGAAGCGCGGGCATGCGCGGGAGATGTTGGAGCGTGCCCGGCGGGCGCGTAATGAGGCGGCCGAGGCGGCGAAGGCGGCGGTCACCGCTGCGATGGCGCACGCCCCGAAGGAGCCCACCGGTCTGGACCGGGCGAAGCAGGAGTTCATGGACTTCGGGGTCGGCCAGAGCCTTGAGCTGACGCACTTCGCGGGTGGTGTCGTCAAGGGCACCGCGGGGCTGGTGAACTTCGTCCGCTCGGTCAACCCCCAGGATCCGTACAACCTGACCCACCCGGCCGAGTACAACAAAGGCGTCAACACGACGCTCGCCGGCCTCGTCTCCACTGTCGCCAACCCGGACCGCGCGTTGAAGAACGCCCTGGACTCGGCCAAGAGCGACCCGTCGGAATTCGTCGGCCGGCTCGTCCCCGAACTGGCCGGCACCAAAGGCGGCGGCCTGATCAAAGGCGGCCTGCGGCACGGGGTGACCGATGGTGCGGAGAGCGCCGCGCGCAGGGGTGCCGAGGACCCGGCGAAGTCGTCGAAGCCGGACAGGGGAGTGGAGAGAGACCCCACGGACCCGGTCGATCTGGCCACGGGAACGATGTACTTGCCCCAGACGGACATCATCCTGCCGGGGACGCTGCCGTTGATCTTCCGCCGAAGGGTCGCCTCCGACTACCGCGCGGGCCGGTGGTTCGGGCCCTCGTGGTCCTCCACGGCCGATCAGCGGCTGGAGATCGACTCCCAGGGGGTCGTCTTCGTCTGCGAGGACGGTCTGCTGCTGTCCTATCCGCACCCCGCGCCGGGTGTACCGGTCATGCCCAGTCATGGCCCGCGGTGGCCAATGGATCTGGACTCTGCCGGGGATTACAGGATCACCGATCCGGACAGCGGGCGAATACGGCACTTCACCTCGGATGCCGCTGGGAGTGTCGCGCTTCTGGCGCAGATCGACGACCGTAACGGCAACTGGATCCAGTTCGAGTACGACGAGACCGCAGCGCCGGCCTCGATCGTCCACGGCGGCGGTTACCACCTGAAACTCACCACGAGCGAGGGCCGGATCACCGCACTCCACCTCGCGGGTGCTGGCCCGGACGGTACCGACCAGGAAATCCTCCGTTACCGCTACACCGACGGCCACCTCACCGAGGTCATCAACTCCTCAGGGCGCCCGCTCCGGTTCGCCTACGACGACCGCGGGCGGGTCATCTCCTGGACCGACACCAACAACAGCCGGTACGACTACGCCTACGACGACCGGGACCGGTGCGTTACCGAAGGCGGCGCCGCAGGCCACATGGCACTGCGCCTGGACTACGACAACATCGATCCCGAGAGCGGGATGCGCGTCACCACCGTCACCAGCAGCGGCGGAGCTGTCCACCGCTACGTGGTCAATGACAGCCACCAGGTGGTCGCCGAGATCGACCCACTGGGTGCGACCACCCGTTTCGAACGCGACCGCTACAACCGCCTGCTGTCCCGCACGGACCCGCTCGGCCGCACCAACCGCTTCGAATACGACGCGTCAGGCCGCATGACCAAGGCGGTCCGCCCGGACGGCCGGGAGGTGTCCGTACGCTACAACGACCTGCGGCTCCCTGCGCGGGTCACCAATCCGGACCGGACCGTGGTCCGCCAGGAGTGGGACGAGCGCGGTAACCGTCTCGCTGTCACCGACGCATCCGGCGCCGTGACACGCACCACCTACAACGAGGCCGGCCACGCGACCTCGGTGACGGACGCGCTCGGCAACACAACCCGTATCCGCAGTGATGCGGTCGGCCTGCCCGTCGAGGTGACCGACCCGCTCGGCGCAACCACCCGCCTCACGCGGGACGCGTTCGGCCGCCCCGCGACCTTCACCGATCCGCTCGGTGCGGTCACCCGCCTCCAGTGGACTCCTGAGGGCAGACTGTCCCGCCGCATCGACGCTGACGGCACCACACAGTCCTGGACCTACGACGGCGAGGGCAACTGCCTCACCCACACCGACGCCATGGGTGCCGTCTCCCGCTTCGAATACACGCACTTCGACCTCATGACGTCCCGCACCGGCCCCGACGGCGTGCGTTACGAATTCACCCACGACCACGAACTACGCCTCACCCAGGTCCTCAACCCCCAAGGTCTGACCTGGAACTACGTCTACGACGCGGCCGGACACCTCGTCTCCGAAACAGACTTCGACAACCGCACCCTGGTCTACGACCGCGATATGGCAGGCCGCCTGACCGCGCGCACCGACGCCCTCGGCCAGACCATCCGCTACGAGCGGGACGAACTGGACCGGGTGGTATCGAAGAACGCCGCCGGAGCCGTCACCACCTTTGCCTACGACTTCTCCGACCAACTCGCCGAGGCAGTCAACGCGGACGCGACCGTCACATACCTCCGGGACCGATACGGGCGCCTCGTTTCCGAGACCGTCAACGGTCGGACGATGACATTCGAGTACGACCGGCTCGGACGCCGGATCGGCCGCACCACCCCCAACGGCGCGGTCAGCACCTGGACATATGACGCGGCAGGTCGACGCACCTCACTCACCACATCGGGCCGAGTCCTCCAATTCGAACACGATGCGGCGGGCCAGGAGGTTGGCCGGCATATCGGCGACAGCGTCAGCCTGACCTCACAGTTCGACCAGATGGGCCGCCTCACCACCCAGCAGGTCACCGGAGCGGGCCGCACCATCCAACATCGCGACTACACCTACCGCTCCGACGGCCACCTGACCGGCCTCACCGACCAACTCTCCGGCACGAAGACTTTCACCCTCGACGCAGTCGGCCGCGTGACCGTCGTTCGGGCGGCGGGCTGGACGGAAAGCTACACATACGACCAAGCAGGCAACCAGACCGAAGCCTCATGGCCGGCAACGCACCCTGGCCAGGACGCGGCAGGCTCTCGCGCTTACTCCGGCACCACGATCACCCGCGCGGGCAACGTCCGGTACGAACACGATGCACTCGGTCGCATCACTCTCCGCCAGCAGACCCGCCTCTCCAGAAAACCGGACACCTGGAGATACGAGTGGGATGCCGAGGACCGCATGCACTCGGCGACCACACCGGATGGGGTGGTATGGCGCTACCAGTACGACCCGCTGGGCCGGCGCATTGCCAAAAAGCGCCTTTCCGAGGATGGGAAAGCGGTCCGGGAACGGGTGACATTCGCCTGGGACGGAATTACGCTGTGTGAAGAAGTCAAACAAGTTGAGGCGTTGCGCAACCAAATTGTTTTGACGTGGGACCATCAGGGTCTGCACCCTTTGGCGCAGACGGAACGGATTCTCTCCAACGGCTCCTCGCCACACACAATCAATGAGAGATTTTTCTCGATCGTAACGAACGCGATCGGAACTTCGACGGAGCTTGTCGACGAGGATGGAGCGATCGCTTGGTACGCACGGAGTACATTGTGGGGAGCTACGGCGTGGGCCGTAAAAAGCAGCACCCACACGCCACTCCGTTTCCCGGGGCAGTACTGTGACCTCGAAACTGGATTACACTACAATCTACTGCGCTACTACGAGACGGAATCCGGTCGCTATCTCACCGGTGACCCGCTGGGGTTGCTTCCTACTGCGAATCCTTGCGTCTACGTGCAGAATCCCACAACTTGGTCCGACCCTCTCGGGCTGGCCCCATACGAAGGGTTGGGGCTGAGTAGGGCGGCACAGCTAGCATTTGAGAAGTTGGAAAATATCAGGCGAGACCCACTGGGTGAGATAAACTCGTTGCCCAATCACAATCATTACGATGCGGCGAGGAGGGAGGCAAGCGGCGAGGTGGTCGCAAGGAGGCCGGACGGCGTTCCCTTCGACCATATTTCTGATTTGACTCAGGCGAGGAATGGACTGGACAGGATACGGAAGGTGATCGACCTGGAGATCAGAAATGTTCCGGATTCGATTACGGACCGAGGGCTCGATGTGCTACTGGCAAAGCGAAGTGAAGTGAACAAGCTACTCAATAACCTCAACGGGTTCCTTCATTCGATCGGCCATCGTTGATTCATGTCGCGCGCTGATCCATTGCGGTTTCAGTGAATTCTTTCTTGGTGAGTGCCTCAGTTACGGGAAGTGGAGCTGCAATGAATGGAACGCCTGACCAGGGAAAGTCCCTGGAGGACCTGGAAGGAGTCTCCTGGCCCGAAGTGCCTCAAAATGCGACGGGGTTGATGCGCGCTGTGTATGCTATGCGAAAGCGCCCCATCGGTAGCCTAAGTGCGCACGAAATGGCAAGAATGATTGGGCAGGACGTGGGACTGCCTTGGCTTCTTCCGCTAGCTCTGGAAATCCTACAGGATACTGCCCAGGAGCAATCCGATGGTGGCTTCTACGATGACGACCTGCTGACTGCAGTTCTGACTCGCGGATCGGAAATCTGGCGCTCTTTTCCTGATCTCGTCGGTGAGGTGAAGGAGCTTCTCGATATCCTTGATGATAAGTCTCCGTATATTCAATCAAGTATCCGAGACTTCTTCGAGGCGATCGACGATTCGGGAAAATTCGGTTAGGGAGATTCAGGCTCGGCCGCGTTGACGCACGAGCAGGACCTCTTGGTGGGCGCTTACGCGGCTTTATCGGGGTGATCGAGCGGCATCGCCGGCCCCAGGCGTTCGCGCGAGAAACGGAGGTCTACGACGGCGCTCTGCAGGACCGCTTGACCAACCCCAACGCCCCTTCCACTGTCATTGAGCGTGCGCCGCGCAACACCTTGAGTGAGGGCCGTGGCCGTCACCGTCCTGGTGGCGGACGCATGTCGAGGATCATGCCGAGTACCTGCGCGTCCGATCCCGTGAAGGAAGGTAGCCATGGGGGGTTGGTCTCCAATCGAGGTGCTTTTGGACGTGCGGTGCCGTGAGCCCGGCACGCCACGTGGTGCGGGGCGGGTGCGGGGCTTCGAAGGGCAGACGGAAGTAGAGAGGCGGCGCTCAGGCCGGTCTTCGGGTTCGGAGATCGCCGACGGATACGGTCGGCACACCGCCGGGGGACTGCCCCCCCAGCGGGGGGGCGCGGAGATCAGGTCAGGTCAGGTCAGGTCAGGTCAGGTCACAGGGGGGCGGCCTGCGGTGCCAGTGCGGGAAGGAGAACCGTGTCGAGAATGGTCTCCATCAGTTCCGGCGTGGCTGGGGTGCCGTAGAGGATGTCCTGTGCGAGCCATGGGCCGAGCAGGATCTGGGGCGCCAGAGCGATCACCGGGTTGCCGGCCGAGATCTCACCTCTGGCCACCGCGCGGTCAAGCAGTTGGGCGAGATCCCGCAGGATCGGATGGATCAGGATCTCGCGGACGATCTCCATCAGATCCTCGTCCCGCACGAGGGCGGCGGACATCGACGCGAACGTGTCCTTGGTCGGGTCCCCGGCCATCAGATACCGCACGACGCCCTTGAGGTCCCCGTGCAGACTGCCCGTGTCGATCTGGGCCAGCTCACGCCCACTCTCGGCCTCATGGACCCTCCACGCCGAGACCACCAGCCGCGGTTTGCTCTCCCACTGCCGGTAGAGCGTCGCCGTACTGCACCTGGCCCGCCGCGCGATAGCGGCCATGGTCACCTGGTCGTACCCGATCTCGCCGACCAGCTCCGCCGTCACCCGCAGCAGCTCACGCTCCCGCTCCGGAGTGAGTTTGCGGCGGCCCGACGCCGCCAGCACCTCCGCCATGCCACACCCCATTCGTCCGTAACCGACATCAGAACTGTAGGCATCCAGCTCATCGAAAATCAAGTTTCCGAAAACTCTATTTTCGATGAACGGTTTCGATGAACGGTGGGGTGGCTCGGTAGATCGGGCCGTTCTCAGGCGCCGTCGTCCAGTCGGATCACGGCCTCGGTGCGCACGCGCGTCGGAGCCATCAGAGCCATCAGAGCACCTCGTCCCAGGTGACCGGGAGAGCGGTGGGGCCGGTGACCACGGTGTCGGTCTTGAATTCGATCTCCGCGAACGGAACAGCCAGGCGCAGGCTGGGGATTCGGCGCGGCAATGTGTCGAGTACGACCTTCAGTTCGAGCCTGGCGAGTTGCTGGCCGACGCACTGGTGCGGGCCGTGGCCGAATCCGATGTGCCTGGTGGGTTCGCGCGTCACGTCGAGGAGGTGCGCCTGTGGGAACTGGTCCGGGTCGTGGTTCGCGGACTGGATGGCGGCGACGACGAAATCGCCCGCCGGAATGCGCTGTCCGGCGATCTCGGTGTCACGGGTGGCCTGGCGCATGATGCCCACGCCGACCCCGAGGAACCGCACCAGTTCCTCCACCGCGCCCGGTACCAGTGCGGGGTCTTCTCGCAGAGCGGTGAGCTGGTCGGGGTGGTGCAGGAGTGCCAGTACGCCGTAACTGATCATGCTGGCGGTGGTGTCGAAGCCCGCGATCAGCAGGCCGGCCGCCGCCATGACCAACTCGGTGTCGGTGAACGGCTGGTCGCTGCGGTCGCCGCGTGCGATGAGGTTGCTGAGGACGTCATCACCGGGCTCAAGTCGCCGCTGCTGTACGAGGGGGCGCAGATAGTCGAAGAGTGCCTTGTACGCGGCGGCTTTCCGCTCCGGGGCGCTCGCGTTGAAGAGCGCGGCCCCGGCGTTCTGGAACAGCGCGTGCTCGGCGGCGGGGACTCCGAGCAGGTCGGCGATGATGGTGGAGGTGAGCGGTACGGCGAACTGGTGGTAGAGGTCGATCGGCGGGGCCGAGTCGCCGAGCGCGTCCAGCCGTTCGTCCACGAGCCGTTGCACCGTGGGGCGGAGCCGCTCGATGCGTTTGACCGAGGAGAGTTCGGGCCCCAGGATCCGGCGGAACCGCAGGTGATCGGCCCCGTCCATCCGTGAGAACGCCCCCTCCGTCACGGGTGCGTCGGGCGGCGGGTCGGCCAGGATGTGCGGCGTCTGTCCGGAACGGTTGCTGAAACGCTCGGGGTCGCCGAGCACTTCACGTACGTCGGCATAGCGGGTCACCAGCCATGCCTCGACGCCGGTGGGGCCGACAACGCGGGCCACCGGGAGGTCTGTCCTGAGCGAGGCGACCTCGGGAGCCGGACCGAAGGGGCATTCCTGTTCGCGTGGAACCGGCATCGGAAGCGGAGCCCCGCTGTTGGAGAGGGTGCTGTAGGCGGTAACTGCCATGGCGTACCCATCAGTTGGAAGATTGGTGCACGAGATGCAAAATGTCCGCGAGCGACAAATTAGCACTCGTGATGATGCTCCGCACCCGACTGCCAGGAGGTGGCCGGATCGGTTGCATCGGTGTCCGGCCGGGGGTACTTTGCGGCGACGCCTCGTACACAGGAAAGGTCTGGGCTGTTCGTGAGTGCGAATGCCCCGGAAACGACAGGGCTACGGGAACGGAAGAAGCTCCTCACGCGCCGGGCGCTGATGGAAGCGGCGACCGACCTGTTCGAGCGCAAGGGCTTCCGCGCGACATCCCTGGAGGACATCGCGGCGGTGGTGGAGATCTCGCCCCGCACCCTCACCCGTTACTTCGGCTCGAAGGAAGGCGTGATCCTCGGGTACGAGGACGACAACAACGCCGCCCTGCTCCGTGAACTCGCCGCACGTCCGGCCACGGAATCCCCGCTGGAGGCACTACGGGCCGCCACCCTCGCCGTGATCGACGGCAGTTCGGGAGAGGACGGCGAGCGTTACCTGAGAGTCCAGCGCCTGATCATGGCCAACCCGCCTCTGCTGGCCAGAAGCCTGGAACGGATCACGGAGCAGGGCCACACGCTGGCGGGTGTGCTCGCCGCACGCATGGGGGTGGACCCCGAAGCCGACATGTACCCGCGCCTGGCCGTCGGAGTAGTGGGCGCCGCGGTGCAGACCGCGAAAGAACAGTGGCTGCGCGGCCGGGACGAGCCGGCGGAGAAACTGACCGGCCTCATCCGGGAGGCACTCGACCTTCTGATGTCATGGCCCGCTCCACCCGCGAAAGCCGACGCGGCGCATCGTCTCTGACCGGAGCCCGGGGGCCCCGACGGTGCGGTGCCCGCCGGACTCCACGAACGCCCGTCGGGCGAGAGAGTCGGTGGCGCCCCCGGCAGGACTCGAACCTGCGGCCAAGCGCTTAGAAGGTGTGCGAGCTTTAGCGATGTGCTCACCTGCATAAACGCTGGTGGCGTCGGACCAATCTAGGGAAAGGCGCTTGGCCTGAGTTTGTGAATGATTCGACGGAGAATCGCCCCCCGAGCGGGGCTGCCTCGGACCCCATCGCAGGGATCCGAGGCAGACCGGCCGCCGCGGCTCCACCATCTGGGTGGAAGACACCTCGCGCAGAGGATCGCACCGCGACGTACCCCAGCCGTCACAGCGGCCGGGAGCAGAGCACACACGGAGCCCAGGGCGCCGTTTGGCGGCCCGTTTAGGCTGTGAGGTGTTGAATCCGGGTGTTGCTGGCTGCCGCGCTTTTCTCGCCGACGGTGGCTGTCCACCGTCGGCAGGTGGCGGAGGTGAATGCCGCGACAGCTTTCGGGTCCGCGCGGCGCCAACTGGGGATCGTGTTCAGCCACGCGAGCGCCGTGGCCGGAGACTGGCCGTACTCCATGAGGCGGACCGCGGTGTATGCCGCGTCGACCCAGGCCGGGCCGACTGCGGGCATGGCCCAGTCGACTACGTAGGCGTTACCGCCACTGATCATGATGTTGTGCGGGTTGGTGTCCGTGTGCAGGAGGTGTCCGCCGGCCAGTGCCTGCTCCTCGCCTGGCAGCAGATGTCCGCTGAACCGGTCGGCGAGCGGCGGGATCGTGAGGTCGGGCAGGCGGAGTTGGTGCATGCGGTGGAGGGTGAGCGCCACGGTGTCCAGGTCTGCGGAGCCGGGTCCGAGGTCTGCGTTCCTGCCCTCGATGTAGTCGAACGCCGCGCAGTACCAGCCGTCCGAGCGGAAGGTGTGGCGGATGGTGGGGCTGACGCCCCTGACTGTGGGGTTGAGCTGTTCCTCCCAGCGGAGCGCGGCGACGCCTTCGGTGTCGTCCTCGCGGACGCCCTTGAAAAAAAGCGGCCCGCGCTGTGTGGTCAGTGCCAACGCGACCGTGCAGTTGAGCCCTTGAGGCACCAGCTCCGCCGCGACCACGGCGCCCGTCCGTACTTCCACAGATACCCGGAGGCCGGCGGGTAGCTGTTCCCACTCCACGCGCTCGATCATGTGTCCCCTCCGTAGCGCAAGGGGGGCGCCGGGATTGCCGACGCCCCCGCCAACTCGGTTACTGCTGCGTTTCGCCGCACTTACGGCAGCGGGACTTGCCGCTCCACTCGGTCCATTCGTGGTCGCATGCGCTCAGTGTGTGCCCCATGAGGTGTCCCCTTCCGTAGACGTACTTGCTTTCGGTCACCGCCCTGGCCGGGATACGCCCGGCCAGGCGGGGGTCTTGGTACTCCTCTCGGCTCGGATACGCGCACGAGCCGAAAGGAGCGCCCCGGTCGGCGAACGGGGGTGGACACCGGCCGGGGCAGTTCAGCCCCTCGCCCGTGGCGCGCCGCCGCAACCACGGGCGAGGGAGTCTCAGGCAGCCGCGCTGTTCGGTGACCGCTTCTCCTCAGACACCTGTGGCCAGGCGACGCCGCCGTCGCGGTAGGTGTTGGTGTGGTCGCCGTCGTGGTTGGGGCCGATCCGCACACACCGGATTTGTGTCCTGGGCTTGAGTGCCCAGCACAGGGGCTTGAGGCCGAGCGTTGTCCCGGATCCCAATATCGTCATCGTCTGGCTTTCCTCTCTGCGCGCACCAGTTCGGCGGCGGCCTGGCAGAACCCGCCGTCCGTACGCACGTGGCAGGCAGTGCAGTTGTCGGTGTGGTCCATGAGCGCGTGCAGGGCCGCCTCGCCCGGCGCCGGTTCCTTGACCATCACGTCGGCGGCGCCGGTAACGGTGACGCGCTGCCGGTACAGGGCGTCGCCGGACGGCCGGTCACGCACCTGCCAGCCGAGGCGCGTCACGGCGCACATCCAGCGCACGTCCGGGGGTACCACAGCGTCCTCATGCCGTGCGCGTCGACCTCGCGTCGGCCGAGGTCAACGGCCGTGGCGTTGTTGAGGCGCGTCTGGCACAGCACGCAGTCGACGCCCCGCAGTTGGCGCTCGGTCAGGGACTCGACGGGAGGCAGCTCGGTGGCCGCTGGCCCGGTCACCGCGGTACCCCGACGAGACGCCCGGCGGGCGCGAGCAGGTCGGCCAGGCGCGCGAACAGATCCTCCGCTTCACGCCGAGACAGGACGAGCGGAACGTGCGCCTGGACCTGGTCGAGCGCGTACACGGCCAGGGGTACGCGTACCTCGCCGGTGAGGTGATCACCGGTCGGTAAGGCCGCTCGCTGTGGGGAGGCGTGCGAGGCGGTGAACGACATGAAAAGCCCCTTGTGGTGACGGGTGATTGACGGTCCGTCACCGTAAGGGGCTGAGCGGGTGAGAAGGGGGACAGATTGTCCCCCTGTCCCAGCCTGTCCCCCTATCCGGCGGTGGGAATGCCGACCTTCTCAGCGAGTGCCGCCGTCTCGCCCCTCATGGAGCGCGGCGAGTTGCGCCAGAGGTCGGCGGCCACTGTGCGGGCGGACGGCGTGTAAGCAACCGTCTCGGCGCCGATGTCATGGGCCATCTGCATGACCTTCAGCGCGGCCGTGCGGTCGCCCCGCTGGAGGTGCCCGCGAGCGACCTCCACCCACAGGCGTGCGCGCCGCTCGGTCGACGGCATGATGTCGGGATCCAGGTCGTCGGCGCGGGAGAGCGCGCTCCGAGACTGCTTCAAGTCCACGGCCACGGAGACCTGATGGAAGTCGACGTTGGCCCTGCCGAAGACCGTACTCGGGTGGACGTACGACACCGGCAGCGACTTGGCGACCTGGTCGCCCGCGTCCCAATACCGCCAGGCGTCCCCGTCCTGGCCGTCGCGGGCGGCCGTCACCGCGGCGTGCAGTTGGAGGGCGCCGTACACGCCGCGCCAGTCGTCCGGGGCGCCGTCGAGATGTGGGCGGATGAGGTCGGCCGCCTCGTTCACCACCCGCAGGGCCTCATGGGGATACGAGGTCTCTCGGAGGATGTTGCCCATGTTCCAGGCGGCTGCCGCTATGGCGGCCGGGTGGTCGGCGTTCTGCGCAGCCGTGAGCGCGCGGTCAGCAACGACCCACGCCAACTCGGCCGGTGCCACGTAGGCGGTCGCCTGCCCGGTGAGCCGGTACACGTCGGACAGGGCGACGAGGGCGGCACGTCGGTCGCCGCCGCCGTGTGCACGTGTGGCTGCCTCGGCGTCCCGGATGAGGGAAGGCAGGAGCGCGGCGACCTCCGTGCGGTTGTGGCTGGAGGTGTGCCACAGTTTCCACGTCTGGTCAACGCGTGCCTGGAGTGCGGTGGCGGCCTCGGGGGCGCCGAGGGTAACCGCGAGCGTTCGGTTCATGATGGCCGCCCAGATGCCGGGCATGCCGGGATGGTTGAGCCTGCCCAGCGGTACGGGTTGCGCGACACCGCCAGGGACGCCGGTGAGGATGCTGAGGTCGGCGAGTTGGAGCCCGACGGCGAGGCGCATGAGCTGCGTGTGGGAGTCGATCTCCCGCTCGCCCGATTCGATCTTCTTGAGCCAGTCAGGACCTCGGGAGCAGAGGCCGGCGAGGACCGCGCGGGACATGCCCCGCGATTCGCGCAGGACCTTGATCCGTTCGCCGGTGCTGAGGTCGTCGGGGATGTCCACGGTGTGCCCCTTCGTCTGCTGTCGCGTGTAGCCAGGGTACGAGCGTGCGCCCGGCGGCGGCATACGTCCATGGACGACGAAGGCGCCCCGCCCTCGAGGAGGGCGGGGCGCGGAAGGTGGGGCTGAGGTCACCGGCGGCGGAGCTGGTGCCGGTAGAGCCTCGCCGCGGCGACTGCCATCGCCGCGACGGCCCAGGCAATCCAGACGGCGGGGTGCGCCGGCGCGAGGATGCCGGCCGCCGCGATCGTGATTCCGCCGGCCGCGACGGCGATGACGTCGCCGTACCGGATGAGCGTCTGCTTCATTTGGTTTCTCCTTCCTGCTGCTGGGTGGTGTGCGGTCTGAGAGGATGGGACCCCGGAGGGGGCGACTAGATCTCGCCCCCTCCGGCCTGTCACCGGCGGTGCCGTCCGCGACGCTTGACAGCTTCGCGGGCGAACCACGCGGCGACCACCGACCCCATCGCGCCGATCCCTGTAAGGATCGCACCGGCGATGGTGGCGATGAAGGCCACATCCTCTCGGTTCATTCTGTTCCCTCCCCTCTCTCTCGGTGTGACACCATCTTATGCCAACTCCGTTTGGCATGTCAAGTAGAGTTGGCCTACGCCAAATGGCAGTGGCATACTGGGGTCATGGCCACAGACCCCCTCACCACCGTCACCGCAGCCCACGCAGAACACGAACGGCTCAAGGCCGCCACCGACACCGCGCTCCGCACCCTTCACGAAGCGATCGCCGACGCCGCGAAAGCTGGGACGAAGCAACAGGACATCGTGGCCATCACCGGGCTGTCGCGAGAGCGGGTTCGGCAGATCTGCCGCGCGGCAGGAGTCCGGGGCACCCGCTGACCACGCACACACGACGAAGGCGCCCCCTGTCCGGCCTCCGAAGAGGCCAGACAGGGGGCGCGGTGCGTGTCAGCGGAGGAGGGCGAGGACGCCGGTGGCGGTGCCGGCTGCTCCGGCGAGTACGGCGACGGTGGGCAGGGGCCAGCGGGCCCGCTCCAGGGTGCGGAGCCGGGTCTCGTGGTCGGCGACGTCGTTGCGGATGTCGCGCTGTTCGTCCAGGACGCCGTCGAGTTTTGCTTCGATGCGGTCGACGGTTCTGGCCAGGTCCCGTACCTCCTGATAGGTCTGCGCCGGGCTGATGTACACGCCCGGATCGGGCGTTGCCATCAGGCGGCCGGCTGCTTGTTGGGCACCGCGTAGGTGATGCCCAGGGCGCCGAGGACGGCCAGGGCGACGGTCACGCCCTCCCCGGTGGTGAACGTGCCGTCCTGGACAGCGGTGGCGACGGCGGCGGAACCGGCGGCGAACGCCGCAGCGACGGCCTTGGCGAAGGCGGAAACTCTCATGGTGGTGCCCTTTCTTCAGGTGGTGGCGTCGAGGCGGATGTCGATGCCCTCGATCGCGGCCGTGAGGTCGGCCACGATCGCCTCGGGGTCGAGATCGCCCAGGCCGGCGGCGAGGGTCGCAACGGTCTTGACGAGTTCGGTGTTCGTCGCGGCGAGCGCGGCGACCCTGGTCTCCGTGCGGCGGGCAACGATCTCGATGTTGCGGAGCGCGGTCTCCGCCGAGATGTACGGATTCGCCTTCGCGGTGGCCGTGTTCGGGTTGTCGATCACCCCGTCGATGGTGAGCACCTTCGTGGCGATCTTCTCGGCGTCGGCATCGCTGATGGGCATGTCGTCCTCTTCCTTGGTGGTGGGGCGGGGGGCGCCTTTCTGGACCCACGCGTACAGGGCGGCTCCGGGGCAGGCGGTCGCGTAGCCGTCGCGGTGCCCGCCGAGCCAGTTACCGGCCGGGCCGGTCTCGCGGCAGTGGTCGATGGCGTCGCGGACGCCGTCGAGCTGGGGACCGGTCGGCTTCGTGAGGCCGGACGAGCCGACCAGGGCCATGACGGCGTAGTCCTGTTCGTTCAGCGCGGTGTTGCCGTTCGCCGAGTTGCGGCGCTTGAGGCCGCGACCCTCGAACACGTAGCCGTGCGTGCAGACGACGAAGCTGTACCCGATGTCGGACCAGCCGTTGCCGTCCATGTGCTGCGCCTGGATCTGCCGCACGTAGGCGGCGCACTTGTCGTGTGCGCGGTCGGTGTAGGCGGTGCCGAGGTAGTGGACCTTCACGCCCCGCCGTGAACGGCTGTACAGGGTGGCGCCGTTGGGTGTCAGGTAGGCGCGGGCCCCCCACTGGGAGCGCGTGACGAGCTTCATGGGCCCTCCTCGGGGCATGACGGAAGCCCCGGCCGTCGCGGCTCGAGGCTCGGAACGCGGGGTGGGTCTACGGCGCGGGCGGGAGTTCCATGAACGCGCTCACCCAGAGGTTGCCGCTGGACGCGACGACCGTCGCCGGATCGGCCGGCGGGACCGCGGCGCCGCCGGTGGGCAGCGCGGTGTACAGATACAGGCGGGTCGTGGCCAAGCCCACGGACGCGCCGACGCGCAGTCCGCGCGCGGCGAACGTCTCGTCCGGCGTCACCTGCATTGACGACACCTTGGCGGCGGTGGTCGTGTGCTGGAGTTCCAGGTACGTGGCGTGCTGCGTCACCCCCGTGACGCCCGAGGGGTTGTGCCCGGTGTCGGCCAGGATCTCCCACCCGCTGCCTGTGTTGCGGAGTACGCAGGACAGGAGCGCGAGCCGCGCGCCCGCCTCGGTGAGCAGGACATGGTTCGCCATTGGAGTGGGCCCTTTCGTCAGGTGCAGGGGGTGACGCCGATGGATCGCGAGAAGGCTGTTCCGGTACCGGCGACGACCATGCGGTGGCAGGTGACGGCGTTGTACGTCGCCCCTGGTGTCAGGCCGGACAGGATCATGAACATGGCGCCCTGTACCCGCCCGGACGGGCCGGACACCGGAGGCGCTTCCAGGCACGTCTCGTTCAATCCGTCCTGGATCAGGGTTCCGCTGCCGATGATGGCGCCGGTGCGCAGGGCAAACCCGACTTGCATGTGGTTGGCGGTGGCGGGCTGGAATCGGGAGTGCCAGTCGATCCGTACTCGTCCGGTGGTGGGTGCGGTGAAGGCGACGCCGACGACCGGACTTCCGGTGACGAACGCGATGCCGCTGACACTGACGTCGGTCTGGTCGTCGTCGTACTGCGTCGCAGGCGTATCCAGGCCGGTCACGGTGGACCCCGCCAGCAGATCGGGCATGCTGCCTCTTTCAGAGTGCTCGTACGGTGGGCCGGACGACCTCGACGCCGGCCCCGGCCGCGTGCGGCTTGGCGATGCCGTTGACCGAGCGGGTCACGGTGAAGGTCTGCGGTCCGGCGACGAGGAAGTCCCCCCACGACACCGTGACGGGAAGGACGTTGGTGTTCAGGGTGGACAGGATCGAGCGCGTGCCGATCTGCCCGGCCGCCGAATGGCTGGTGTCGGTGGTCTCGGTGTTCCACGCGGGCGGCTCGCCCTGGCCGTCGAGCCACGTCTTGGCGCGCAGCGTGGTGCCCAGGATCTGGAATCGGATGCGGAACCGCCGGTCGGCGGCGTGGGTGAAGTCGGTTGTCTGCTGGATGAGAAGGGTCTCGGTGCCCGCCAGGCGTTTGCGGAGCGTCAGGATCACGGTCTGCGTGCCCGTGAAGTCGAGCCGGGCCAGGTAGGAGTTGGACGCGTCGGCGTAGCGGGCGACGAGGGTGGGGAGGTGGCTGCCGCCGACGGCGAGCTTGTCCGTGCTGACCGTGGCCGTCAGGTCGACATCGGCGCCCGGTGCGGGGATGAGCGTGTACCGGCTGACGTTGATGCTCGTCAGGGACACCAGGCCACGGCCCTCGTAGACGGACTGCACCGCCGCGGCGTAGGCGTAGAAGGCGGGCGTTCTCTGCCCGCTGTCCCTCATGGCCCTGCTGAGGTCGCCGCCCGGGAAGAACGCGGCCCGCTGCGCGCGGGACAACTCCAACTGCACACCGGCACCGGTGGTCGTCTTGTTGCAGATGTTGAGCGGGTCCGTGCCCGCGATCTCCGACGGCGCGTCGACCACGGAGAAACCAGCGGCCCGCAGCGCCATCGAGACGCGGGAGACGAGCACCGCATCGAGACCGCCGACCGCCGTGTCCGCGACATCCGTATCCCCCGCGTACCCGTGGAAGCTGAGGCAGCGGCGGGCCCCGGCGACGAGCGCGATACCGGTCGGCTCGTCGTACACGGTGGACGTCAGGTGGAGGTCGACGTTCCCGCTGGTCTTGATCCCGGCGAACTCGAAGAACCTCATCCGGGTCCCGGCGACTTCCTTCGCCATTTCCCCCGAGCCGGGTTCGATTCCGCCGCCGTGGATCGCGATCGACGCCCACGTCGCGCCCGAGGGGATGACCGACGTACGGGTGTAGTCGACGCCCTCGGTCTCGGCCGCCGCGAGGGCCGCGTAGGAGGGATACAGGTCAGCCACGTCACGCCCCCTGTACTGCATAGTCGGCGGCGGCCCCGCCGGTGGTGGTCCACGCCTGGCCGCTGGAAGCGATGCCCCAGCCGGATGTGACGGTGCGGGCGAAGACGTCCTGCACCAACCCGGTGATCCCCGTGACGGTCATGGCTTCCCCGCCGACGATGACGTCCAGGGGGAACTCGTACGCGACGGAGGCGTCCACCCACTGCGGGCCGGCCGTCGTCGTTACGGACAGGGTGGTGTCGTCCTCGTCCACTGCGGTGGCCAGCGCGGACCCTGCGGTGTTCCGTCGGCCCTGGTTCGCGTCATCCCTGATACCGACTTCCCACGGGCCGGCCGGGGTGCAGTTGAACGTGATGTCCCAGGCGTATTGGTCGATGACCTCCGAATAGCCCTGGATGAGCAGGTCGACGGGGCCCGGGGGCATCCACTCGGGCAGGTTGTTGATGCGGATGAGGTCGCCGATGTCGAGGTCGAGGACGTGGTCGATCAGGTGCGGTGCGGCGGCGAGGTTGACGTGGACGGAGGGGTATCTGGCTTCGTCCCACGTGCCCAAGTGCGCCCGCCAGTTGGCGATCCGCTCGGTCTGTGCGTCGGAGAACACGTTGAGCGTGACGCTGTCGTCGTAGGTGCCGACGCCCAGCGGCGGGGCGTGGACGGACAGCGGCCCGTCTTCGACAACCGCGCGTGCGCTGGATCCGCCCAGGCGTGAAACGGTGCGGTCGTTGCGTACGTCTTTGTCGTCGTCCAGTGGCTCGAGCGGCGGGGCCACCTCGCCGTCGGCCGCGTAGTCAAGGACGAGGCCGGGTGTCTGGTTGTAGAAGGTGCCGCGGTCCCGGTAGATGAGGGCGAGCGCGTCACGGTTCTCGTACAGCACGCCGCCGTCCGCGTCGGCCGCCTCCTGGAGCAGGTCCATGAGCTTGCCGGGTCGCTGGGGGCCCATCCATTCCGAGTCCTGTTCGTTGTTGCCGTCGACCCATGACAGGGGCACGTTCGATTCCTCGGACGTGAGCCGGGCCATCCGGGACAGGGCCGTCTCGGGGGCGTAGCCGGTGACCGCGCCGGCGTAGGCGGCGGGCTGGTAGAGCGAGAAGATTCCGATGTGCCCGAGTGCCATGCCGTCGAGGTCCGCGTGGAAGCCCGCCGAGGGGCTGGTGACTCCGGTGCACCGGCCGATCGTTCCGGTGTAGGTGGCCGAGAAGCCGCCGGCGTCGCCACCGGGGTCCTGCCAGTCGATGCGCCACTCCACCGATCCGCCGGACTGCCGCGCGCGGAACATCACCTGTACCCATTGGTTGAACAAGTCGCCGGACGTGGCGACCGCCTGATTCACGACCTCGTTGCTCTCGGAGTCGTAGCCGACGATGCGGGAGATCGAGGCAGCGAACGTGAACGCCCACCGGCGCACCGTACCGCTGCCGGTGATGCCCATGTACGTGCGCTCGACCGCCGGGGCCTGGTCCAGCCGGTAGAGCCAGGTCACACACCAACCGGTGGAACCGGCGGGCGGGGCCGGGGCGGTAGCCAGGATCGAGGACGGAGCCTTGAGGGTGGGCAGCGGAGACGACGACGGCAGGGTGTCGACCTGGGCGAATTGCATGCCGGTGACCTTCATCGGCTTGACGCCCGCCATCGGCGAGTACGCCTGTGTGGCGCCGGCCGACTCCTCCATGGGCCAGTACGCCAATATCCCCTGAGAGGTCGGCACGCTGCGGCGCAGCGCACTGTCGAGGGCCTTGTCGCCCTGAAGTAGCCGGCGCATGATGCCCGCGACCTCGACCGGGGTTTCGATGTCCTGGCCCGAGACGTCCCAGCGCGGGGACCAGGACGGCACCTCTGCGTGGAGCCGGAACCGGCGGTTGGTGATCTCCGCCCCGCCGGCCAGGGTCCACACCTTGCCGGTGTCGTCGGCGAACGTTGTGGTGCCGACCGGGTGGGCCGTGAAGTCGGGCGAGGCGACGAGGGTGCCCGCGCTGTTGTAGACCTCGGCCGCGTGGACCATGCCGTTCAGGGGAACGCCCGGTGTGACCGATGCCGGGCTGGTGGGCGCGATGCTCAGGGGCGCGGTTCCGGCGTGGACGCTGGTGGTCCCGGCGCCTCGCACATCGGCGTCGAACCGGGCCCAGGGCCCCGCCAGGGACGGCGCCCAGTACATGCGGACGATGTAACCGGACGCCCCGTCATCGACGTCCAGAGCGGCCCTCACCGCCACACGGCGCGGCAGCTCTGCGGGTATGGGCCACGTGTAGCTCTTGGCCCCGGTACCGGCCCCGTCCGACGACCAGCGAAGGCGCAGTTGTCCGGTGGTGGAGAGCTGGAGCAGGTACGACATCTGCGTTCCGGCGGTGTCGTCCCACTTCCCGATCAGGTTCTGTGTCGCGGGCCCGTTCCGGGTGGCGGTGAACTCCACCCTCAAGTCCAGATCGCCGACGACGTCCAGGGCGGCCGTGTCAGGGGTGGCGGCGAAGTCGGCGGGGTCCCCGGTGAGCGCCAGGAACGGCACGGTGCCGGGCAGGGCGATACGCAGCGGGGTGTTGCGGCCGATCTTTCCGTAGCGGGAGCTGCGCGGGTTGCGCGGCGACCAGTCTCCGCTCCTGTTGTTGAAGACCAGCGTGGCCTTGGACGGGGCGACGGCGGACGCCTCGTTGGCGCGCCCGCGCTCGATGGAGATCGGCGACCGGGTGTAGACCTCGGCGGCGACCTGTTCCCACTGGCCGTCGATGAGGATGCTGACGTCGGTCTCCAGCGGGTCGTGGGGGAACGCCACAGCCCCCCTCCTTCACTGTTCAGGGACGGGGTCAGCCCCGGTCTGTTCGGGTGATTTTCTTGAAGAACGTCAGGAACTCGCGGTCGGCGCCGGTGAATTCGAAGCGCACGACCTGCTGCCCGCCGCCGTAGCCGGGCCCGTACATCGGTGCCGCCATGGCCGGGGCCATGCCGCGGCCCATGCTCATCGCGCCCGCTGGTGAGGGGATGCTGACGAGCGACGACATGGCCTTGTCGAGGACGCCTCGGTTGTCCTCGGCGCCCATGGCGATACCGGCCGGCACCCACTGTCCGACCTGGTCCGCGAGGACCCGCGAGGGCGAGCCGATGCCCAGCGCCTTGGCAATGGGGCCGGGCACCATGTTCTTCGCGAACGAGATGAGCTGGCCCTTGAGCCAGCCGCCCATGCTGACGATGCCCCGCAGCAGTCCGCGTACGACGTCCTTGCCCTTGTCGAGCAGGAGGGATCCCAGCCCGCCCATCGCGGACTTGATCCGTCCGGGGATGGATTTCACGGTGGAGATCAGGCCCGAGATCCGGGAGACGGTGCCGGACTTGATCCGGTCCCAGTGCTGGATGAAGGAGCTGACCAGGGGCAGGCCCTTGATGACGCCCAGGATCATCGACCCGAAGCTTTTGATCTTGGACCAGACCAGCGCCCACGCGGTGGACGTCGCGCTCTTGATCTTGTTCCAGTTGAGGATGATGAGGGCGACCAGGCCGACGACGAGCGCGATGACCCAGGCGATCGGGCCCATGGCGATGATCCACTGTGCGGCCATGATGGCGGCCCACGCGACGGCGCGCGCGGCCATGAGAACGAACTGCGCGGCCGATGTGACGGCGGCTCGGACGACGGCCGCGATCCACGTACCGATCGACACCAGGGCGCTGCCGACCCACGCGGCGCCGGTCGTCGCGGCGGAGAGCACTGCGGCGCCGGCGATGCGGGCGTAGGCCATGAGGCCCATCGCCATCATCCGGGTCCAGTTGCCGATGACGGTCCAGCAGGACGCCGAGATGACCGTGTGCGCGGCCGTGACAACCGTTGAGACGGCGGCGTAGACCATCAAGGCGCCCTTGACGACGAGCACCAGGGCGGCCAGGGCGGCGAACGTGTACATGAGCGGCTTGATGGCGCCCTGGTTCTCCATGGCGAACTGACCGATGAACCCGGCGGCTTCGCCGAGTTCGACCATGACGGTCCGCTTGAAACTTTCGAACGCGGCCTTGGGGTTGTCGCCGACCTGCTTGGCCATGCGGTCGGCCGCGCCGCCCGCCTTGTCCATGCCCGCCGCAGCAGCGGCGGTCGCCGGATCGAGCGCGTACAGCGCGTCGCCCATGGTGTTCGCCGGGTCGCCGAACAGGGCGGCTGCCGCGTTGAGCCGGACTTGCTCGTCACCGGTTCCGCGCAGGGCGTCCATGGTCATCTGCAACGCCTGCTCGGCACTGGCCCCACCGGCGCCGATCTTCGTCGACATGTCGGCGGAGCTGAGACCGATGCTCGTGAACGCGGCGTCCACGGCGGTGCCGCCCTTGAGCGCGGTCTCGCCGAAAATGCCGATCGCGTCGGCGACCTGGTCGGCATCCCGCGCGCCGTTCGCCATGGCCTGCGTGATCAGACCGATCGAGGTCTGCCCGTCCAGACCAACGCGCCGGAACTGTGTGGAGTACTCATTGATCGTCTCCAGCAGATCGCCGGCCTTGTCGGCGCTCGTGCCCAGGCCGACGGTCATGATGTCGAACGCCTCGTCGGCGTTGTCGGCCAGGCCGGTACGCATCATCTGACCGGCTGCGGCCGTGGCCACGGTGACGTCCTGGTCGAACGTCGACGCCAGCGCCAGGGCCTTGGTGGTGACTCCCTCGAGGCCGCCCTCGGCGGTGCTGGTGTCGCCGATGTTCTGGTAGACACCCTTGACCGCCAGGTTGACGGTCTCGATGCTGTCGCCCCACCCGGCCTTGAAGACGCCGGCGGACACCTGGGCAACCTCGGCGGCCTCTGCCGGTCCGAGCCCGAGCTGTGCGGCCAGCTTGTCCCCGGCCGCCTCCATGTCCATGGCCTGCATGACGGACGCGCCGAGGACGGCGGCGAAGCCGAGGCCGATGCCGGCGGCCGCGGTGTTGAAGCGCTCGCCCATCGCGGACACTTCGCCGGATGCCTGGTCGCGCGCCACGAGGTTGAAGACCAGGGAGGTGTCCGACACAGGATCACCTCCTGTGTCAGTTGTGCGTCACTTCAGCTTGGCGGCGGCCTCGTCGTTGGCCTTCTTGTACGCGTCGAGCCAGCTCAGGGCCGCGTCCGCCTGCTCAACGGTCATGAGGTCCCACTCCCAGGGGCGGATGCCGAGGAGGTGGGCGGCGTTGCCGAGCTGCCTCAGTCGGCGATCGGCAGTCCCGCTTTTCCCTCTTCGGCCGTGTCGTCGTACGCGTCCTCGAGGGCCTTGTCGATCCCGGCCAGGGCTGTGGCGAGCGCGTCGCCATGCTGGGTTTCCAGGACCTTCTCCCGCATCCGCTCGTACTCCTGGCGGGAGTAGTCCAGTGTCAGTTCGTCCCATGCGAAGTCGACGTCCTCGAAGCGCGTCTTGGGGTGCTCGCGCCGCAGGAACGTGAACAACAGGGCCCTGCGACAGAGCGAGTTGCCCTGGAGGACGGCGGTGGTGAAGTCGGTGAAGTTCTTGCCGGTGCGGCGCTCGATGTCCTCGCGCTCCACCGACATGAGCTTCTTCGGGTTGTAGCGCCACTTGGTGGGCTCGTCGGCGCCCTCGGGCTGGTAGATCAGGAACATCGCAGGTCCTATCCGGATGGGATGCGGGCAATGAGCCGGCGGGCCATGTCGTCCATGGCGTCCTTCACGGCCTGGCTGTACTCGTTCGCCCGGCCCTCGAAGGACCTGTCGAACCAGTTGCGTTTGCCGTCCTGGGTACGCCACGGCTCGCGGCCGTAGGAGAGGGTGCGCCACCCGCCGTTGCGGCGGTTGGTGCGCTTCGCGGCGTTGGGGAAGTGCCGCAGGCCGGGGGTCTTGAACGCCTTGATGCGGGCGCCGGTCCATCGGCCGCCGAGCTTGACCTCGGGGCGGATCTTCTTCGCGATGCCCGACCGCAGGCCGGGACCGGTGCCGGTGCCGGACGAACCCATGGCCATGATCGAGGACTTGGCCTCTGCGGCCGCGGGCTTCAGGACCTCGCGCATGTTGCGCGCCAGGTCCTTACGCAGCGCTTTGCCGTCGGCCTCGCGGCGGATCGCCTTGACGAGCGCGTCCAGGCCCTCGTGCGTACAGCTCAGTTGGAACGGCGGGCCGCTCCCGGTCATCAGGCGGTCGCGCGGGCCACGGCCCCCGACGTCGGGTAGCCCACGGACACCGACGCCTCGTCACCGACGGACCCCTCGATCGGGTTCCATCCGTTGATCAGAACGCTCCCGGAGTATTCCGGGTTGGAGGTCCCGACCGCGGCGTTGTCGAGGCGGACCTCGAAGGGTACGACCGTGCCCAGCAGCGGCCACATGATCGCGTCGATCTCCGAGGCGGCCACGTCCTGAAGGAACTCCAGGCCCAGCTCGCCGGACTTGAGACCGCCGAGGAGTTCCTTCCATCCGAGGCTGGCGTAGGTGGTGACGTCCTTGTCTTCCACCTCCACCGACACTTCGGCCTTGCGCGTGTACTCGGAGAGGTCGTTCCCGGCGAGGCTGACGTACTCGGCCAGCAGAACCATCTTCGGCATAGCGGATCACCTGATTCCCAGTGAGGCGGCGAACATGAACGAGGGGGTGGTGCCGGATACGGTCCAGGCGGCCCGGAAGTGCGTGTCCGTGATGGCGGCACCGTCGGTGCGCAGGATCTGCCCGCCCGCGGTGGTCGCCGCGTTGAAGGTCAGGCGGGTGGTCGGCGAGCCGAACGCGGGGTCCGCGTCGGACTCGATGCGGCCGGTGATGGCCGGCGTGCCTGTGCCCGCCAGGGACAGGACGTGCAGGGCGCCGTACAGGCGCCGGCCGGTTGCGAGCGGGCCGAGTTCCAGCGCGGTGCCGGATCCGTTCGCGGTGCGGGCCAGGCCCGGCGGGTGGGCGATCTGCCCGCGCACCACCGGCCAACTGGACTTGGCGGTGCCGGTCCATGGGGCGATCTCCCCGACGGCCTCACCGATCTGGTAGTCCGCGCTCAGGGCCTTGGTGAAGTACGCGAGCGCCCCGACGGTGGAGTCCTGCGGGCACACGGTCCACGGGCCGACGCCGCCGAGCTGCGCCCACGACGCATCGTCCACAAGGGACGGATCCCCTGCTTCCCATTGGCCCTCGGCGGAGATCTCGGCCGAGCCGAGGCCGCCGAGGAGTTCCGTCCAGCCGCCGGAACGGTAGTTGGTGGCGTCCTTGTCCTCCACCTCGGCCGAGAGTTCGATCTTGTTGGAGTGGCCGGACAGGTCGGCGCCCACGGCGAACAGGCGGCAGTTGAGCAGGATGTGGGCCATCACGAGCCTCCCTCTCCGATGACGCGGATGATCAGTTCGGCGCCGATGTACTGGGTCCCCTGGTGCTCGTACCAGCGGTATCCCTGCACGCGCTTCACGTGCAGGTCGTGGGCCAGGCCGCCGAGGGCGTACTCACCGGGGGCACCGCGCGCCGCTTCGATCGCCTGCTTGAGCGAGGCGGGGCCGGCGCCGGACAGCATCGCGTCGAGGATGCGCTGCGCCGCCCGGTCGTCGTTCAGCCCCACGAGGACGCGGGCGGTGATCTCGGCCTCGTCCAGGGATCGGCGCATCGCCCGGTCGAAGTCGACGGAGAACTCTCCGACGAAGAAGTGCGGGGCCGTCACCGAGTCCGGGGTGTACCCGGAGCAGGTCAACTTGGCGATCCCCTCGGGCAGGACGACCACACGTGCCGCCTCCGCGATGGCCTCACGAATGCCGGACATCTGCATGGCGTCTCCTATCCGAAACCGGGGAGCACGAAGTGCTCGATCAGCGCCCACACGTCGGGGTCGCGGCGCGAGAGCCGGACGACGCCCCACTCGGCCGAGCCGGTCACACCCTCGGGGCTGTCCTTGCGCTTGTAGAGGCGGGATGCCTGGATGAGCGTCGCCTCGGTGATCTCGGCCGGTACGGCGGGCCACCCCCAGCGCGCGGTCACGCGTGCGCGCGAGGCGCTGCCCCACGAAGAGGGACGGGCCAGCGCGGTGATGGGGCGCCCGCGGATCAGGGCGTTGTCCGGCGCGGTGTCGTAGTCGGAGAGGGAGGCCCACGAGCCGCCCAATCCGGTCTCTACGAGCACCGGGTCGGCGCCGATGTCATCGACCAGCAGCCGCACGGCGCCGTCTCGGCGGACCAGACGGCCCGAGATCCCGAAAGTGCGGGCCGTGGCCGTCTCGTCCCGGTAGAAGCGGCGGCCGGTCGCGGTGTCGATCCCACGCGACGCTGCCGCGAGGACGCCGTCGAGGAGTTCGTCGCGGGTGGTGTCGTCCACCTCGATGTTCATGCGCTGCTTCAGCGTGGCCCGGTCGGCGTACTCGTTGGCCACCGTTTACCCCTTGGCGGTGTCGGCCCCGGCCGGAGCGGGCTTCCGTCCCCGGCCCGCCCGCTTCGTCGCGGTCGGCGGCTCCGTGACTGCGGCGGCCGGCGGCTCGGTGACTTCCGAGTCGGGGGTGGTCGCGGTCTGCGTGGGCTGCTCGTCCGGGGCCTGTTCGGCGATGCCGGAGGCAACCAGATGGGTCGCTTCGCCGGTGGGAATGTCGGCGGTCTCGCCGACCTTGGGCCACCGCTGGCCGTTGCGGGTCCCGGACATCTGGACCTTCATGCGGATCTTCACGGGTGTCCTCTCTAGGGGCGGGTGACCGGCGCGTACCGGGGGGAGCTGAGGGCGATGTGGCAGCCGACGATGCCGCCGGTCGTGGCGCCGGAGGTGACGACGACCGCGCGCACGTAGCGGCGGGTCTCGCCGAAACCGACCTCGAAGACCGTGCTGTCGTTCGCGGCGACGACGGTCGGAGCGCTGCCCTGCAACAGCCCGGCGGCCACGGCTGTCCAGCCGGTGGAGCCGTCGGCGGAGTCCTGGAGTGCGACGGCGTGGGACCCGTCGGTGATCACACCGGTGGTCACGATGAGCATGCCGTCGCGCATGCCGCCGTTCGCGGTGCGGTCGACGGCCGTGCCGTTGACGGTGCCGTTCGTGAGCAGCGCCGGGGCCACTGCCACCTTGGTGATCGTCCTGTCGTACACAGACACGTGTCCCTCCTCAAGGACGCCCCGGGGTGCGGGCCGCAGTGAGGCGGCCCGCACCCCAGGGGCAAGGTGTGCGGTTAGCTGACCGCGCCGCCGGTGAAGGTCTTGATGGCGCCGGTCAGGTCGACCAGGGCGCCGTCCGCGCGCATCCTGGCCCGGAAGGTGATCATGTCCGCGCCGAACGCGAAGTCGTCGGAGCGCTCGAAGGCGATACCGCCCGCGAGGCGCACGTAGTACGCGGAGAAGTCACCGAAGAGGACCGACTCGGCGGCCACCGCGATGTCCGCGACGTTCGGGTCGATGAGGACGGGCTTGCCGAGGATGGTGTCCGGCTGGCCGACGATGAGCGACGGCTGCCAGATGTAAGCGCCTTCCGTCGTCTTGATCTTCCGGACGGACGCGGCGGTCTGGTCGTTCATCATCCAGTTGCACGCGGCGCTGCGCCGGTAGGGGGCGATGACCGAGTGGAACAGGTCGATCAGCAGGTCCCCGCCCTGGCCCGCCGTGGACTGGGTACCGAACCCGCCGCCGACCGCGGCCGGGCCGGTCTTGCCGGCCGACGCGTCCAGGACGATGCCGCGCGGCTGGCCCGAGCCGGTGCCGACGATGGCGTGCGCGCCGAACGCGTCACCGAGCGCACGGCCGGCGGACTTGGCGAGGTAGCCCTCCAGGTCCACGCCGGTGTCGTCCACCAGCTCACGCGGGACCTGGACCATGCGCCCGTACTTGTACGCCCCCAGCTCGACCAGGCCGAACGTCGGGTCGGCCTCGGTGAACGTGCTGCCCTGGGTCTGGATCGCGGCCGTGGTGTGCGCCGTGGTCTTCGGAATCTGAAGGGTCTCGCCGCCGGCGGTGTTGAGCATCGTCGCGCCGGACTGGAGGATCGCCGCCGACTCGGTCATGTGCTCAACGAGCTGCCCGTAGAACGACGTGGGCACGGTGTTGCCGCCCGCCGAACCGGTCGTGCTGCTCAGGTCACGCCGGTGGACCGGGGTCGCCGCGATCGCGAACGTCCGGGCGCTGGTGTCGCCGCGCAGGAACGCGCGCAGCTCGTCGGTGTCGACGCTGCCCGGCCCACCGCCCTGGCCGCGCGGCTCGCCGCGCAGCTTGGTCATGGCGTCCTCGGCGTCCTTCGCGCGCTGCTCGCCGTCGACAACCGCCTTGATACGGCTGTCGAGCGCGTCGAGTTCGGCGTTCAGGGTCTGCCACGACGACTCCTCCTCGCCGGAGAAGTTGCGGTTCTCGTCCGCCGCCGTGTCGGCCAGCGCCTTGGCCTGCTCCCAGACGCGCGCCCGGCGCTCCTGAAGGGCCTTCGTTACCTCGGACATCGTCCGGTCTCCTTGCTTCCTGGGTGATGGGGGTCCGAGGTGGCTGTCGGCCTGCCTCGCGCATGCGAAAGGCCCGCACAAAGGCGGGCCGGTGAAACGGGCGTTGGGGTGGCTGTCGGCCTGCCCCAGGGGTTGGGCGTTACGCGTGAGGGGACTCCCGCCGGGCGAGCAGCGCCATACGGGCCGCAGCGCCCAGGGTCTTGGGCTTCTCCGGTCCGGGCGGCCCGTCGGTGCGGACGAAGAACTTCCGCAGCTCGTCCTTCGCGGCCAGCGACCGGACCTCCTCGAACTCCGCGCCCATGCGCACCGCCAGGGACCGCAGACCGGCCGAACTGTCGGGGTAGGCGGGGACGTTGACCGGAGCGACGTCGACCAACTGCGCGGCGACGAGCGTGCGCTTGGGGAACCCCTGGTCGGTCATGCCCCAGTCGTCGGTGATCGTGCGGAACGCGAAGCTCGACTTGCGGACATCGCCGCGCGAGACGAGTTCCAGGATGTCGGACCGTGCCGCAGGCGGGTCGACGTCGTACATCAGCCCCGTGTCGTCCACGGACAGGCGCAGCGTGCCGCCGGCCACCGTACCGAGGAGCATGTTGTCGTCGTGGTTGTAGCGGGCGATGACGTCCGGCCAGCCGTCGCCGCGCGACTTGTTGAAGGCGCGGGAGTCGACTACCTCAACAAACCCGCCGAGGTTGGACGATTCACGGTTGAAGACGGCTGCATAGCCGTTGATGGTGCGCTGCTCGGTGGCTGCCCGCAGCTCGACGGGCACCGGCGTGTAGCGCCTCTCCAGATCGGCCACGGTCGGCCTCCTCACTGTATGGGAATGCTGGGTGATCCCTCGCGGGCGAGCAGCGCCATACGGGCCGTCGCTCCGAGAGTGGTTCGGGGCTCGGGCCCGGGGACGGGTGGAGCGGGGGGAGCGGGCGCCAGCTCGGCCTCGGATTCGGGGCCGCCGAGCATGGCCACGGGGAGGTAAACCTGCCCCTGCCCGTCCGGCAGTGGCGGAAGGTCCTCGATCGCACGGACTTCGTCGCGGTTGCGCCAGCCCTGCCCCAGCGCCATGCCGTAGGCCGTGTAGCGCGAGATGAGGTCGACACGGATCATGGCGTCCACGTTGAACTTCACGAACTCCTTGCCCGGCATCAGCGCGGACAGCTTGGCCTCCAGGCGGGCCAGCCACGGCCGGAGGGTGAAGCCGGTGAAGTTGATGGCGTTCTGCTCGACGTTGGCGTAGGTCATCGAGCCGCCGGAGTCGCCGCCGACCATCTCGGGCGGCACCCCGTAGATCGCCGCGATCTGCGAGGCGTTGAGCCGCATCGTCTCGATGAACTGAGATTCTTCGGGGTTCACCTTCAGTGCGTTGAAGTCCCAGTCGGCGCCGTAGACCAGCGGCTTGCGGGCCCGGACGCGGGCGGCCAGGCGGTCGCTGATCTCATCGGCCTCGTCCGCGTTCAGTGCCTTGCTGCTGTTCTTCATGGTCCACGGCGGTGTGCCGCCGTTGTCGAACCAGGACAGTCCGTACTCGGTGGCGGACAGGCCGATGCCGATCGTGCGGGCGAAGTCCTGCACCGGGGACAGGCCCACGACCTTGCCGGGCAGGACTACCCACGGGATGTGGACGATCTGTTCGCGCGGCACGACGTGGCCCTGCCAGTAGTAGACCGGCTGCGTCGGCCGCAGCTCGTCCACCCACACCTCATCAGGGTTCAGCCACTCGATCGAGGTCGGGTATCCGAAGTCGTCCCGCGCGGTGATCAGCCCGTAGGCGTTGCCGCGCAGCGCCATCGACATGACGCACTTGTGGATCCACTCGAACAGGTTGTCCCGGGCGGCCGGCTGGAACAGCAGCGAGGGGACGAACGTCAGGATCTCCCGCGAGGCCCCGTTCTTGCGGTAGGTCTGGATCGGCAGGGACGCGATCGAGTCCGCGAGGATCCGCACGCACGCGAACAGCGGGATCAGCGTCAGCGCACGGCGGGACGACACCGATCCGGTGCCCTGCCCGAACGCCGTCCACGGCACGGACGTGATCGCGCGCTTGCTCACGCTGGCCAGCCACCGGAACGGGGCCGCCAGCATCTGCCCTGCCCGGCGCCATCCACCGGCCGTCTCGGGGCCTCGAGTCGGGCTCACCACAGATCCCTCCTCACAGCACTGAATCCAGTACGTCGTAGTCGTCCATTGCGGCGGGTCCCTTGGTGAGAAGCGCCCAACGGGCGTGGGTCACCGCGACCAGGGGAGAGACATCGGTTAGGGAGCCCGTACGGTCCAGCACCCACGCGTCGCCCACCCGCCGAGTGCGGGCCCCGTTCACCGCGGCAGTGAGGGGCGTCTGGTCCAGGTGCACGGCCGTCCCCTGGTTCATGGCGTCGGCCCACTGACCGCAGGCCTCCACGCTGTCGTTGGTCCGCATGACAACCAGGTGTCCGCGGTGCGGCCGGTCCGTGTCCTCGGGGACGGTGATCCCTGCGGTGACGAGGCCGTCGATCAGCGACCCGGCCGGGGCGCCGCTGCTGGGCACCGCGATGACGAGCGGCTTCCACAACCGGGCTAGGCGCACGACGGCGGGGATGACCCAGTCCGTTCCGGGCCGCCGGTCGACGACCTCCAGGTGCACTCGCCCGTCGTCCCGCACGGAGGCGACGCCGATGGACGCGGAGGCGCGGTCCTTCGACACGTCGATGGCGAACGCCACCCGCGGCCCGGTCCTCGACTCCTTGTCAACGAGCCCCGGCCACTTGCCCTTGGGGACGTTCGGGTCGGCCGGCGGCTCGGCCTTGCGGGTCCGGTTGAGATAGGCCCGGTCGAACTCGCCCGGGTGCATGGTCTCCAACTCGGCCTGGATCGTTTCCTCAGTGACCGTGTAGCCGAGTGCCGGCAGCGTGGCCCGCCAGGTCGCCGGGTCCGCTCGGTCCATGTCCTCGGGGGCGAACCACTCGAAGTACGCGGCGCGCCCGTGCACCCCTGTACGCCACAGCTCCTCGATGAGCGCGCGCCCCGCAGCACGCTTCTTGTTCAGGAACACCGACTTCTCCGTGCCGCCGGCGGACGCCCACCAGAGCTGTCCCATCGGACGGGTCAGCATCGCCGGGGAGAACGCCTGCTCCAGCCGGTCGTCCTCGTGGGCAAACGCCTCGTCAATGACACCGAGGTCCAGCGGCGGGCCGTGCCCGGCCTTCTCCGTGTTGGACGTGATGCCGATCCGCGAACGGGTCGCGCGGCTGATGATCGCCTCGTGGCCGTTGGCCTTGCGGATGACGAACCGGCGCGCGATCCGGGAGGCCTCGATCGTCGCCCAGAACTCATCCTCCCACCGTTCACGGGCCATGCTCCGGGTCTGCGCGGCGTAGACGATCCGCTGTCGCTTGAAGGCCTGGGCACGGTGGACCTTGACGGCGAGGATGCTGCCGGTCTTGCCCTGCTGCCGCGGAACGCTGAGTCCGACGTTGCGGTACGCGAACACCTTGGTCGCCGGGTTGATCTCCAGCGAGACGTCCCAGACGTAGCGCTGCCACGGCATCGGCGTGTAGCCCAGTCGCTCCATCACGATGGCGACCTTGTGCCCGAGCGTCGGGAACTCCGGGCGCCGCGGTGTCCCCCACAGCGGCGGGCAGGTGAGCCCGTACAGCTCGCGGCACTGTTCGGCGAACTCGGGCGGCGGGCGCCACGAGGGCTCGCCGTCAGTCTGGAGAGGCCAGGTCTCCAAGGTCGTCGTCATCGTCCGGCTCCTCCGGCGCGAGCGAGCGCAGCTCGGCCAGGACCGCGCGCAGCTCCTTGGCTAGCGAGTGCAGGGCGAACGCGTCGGGGGCGTCGATCTGCTGCGCGAGGCGGACCGCGACCGCGGCCAGCGTCGGCGCCGTCGCGTCGAGCTGTTCGAGGTCGCCCAGGGCGGCGATGTCGTCCAACACTCGGGCCCGTACGAGGCCCAGGGCGAACAGGTCGGGCTCCACGTCCTGGTTGTCGTCGGCGCTGGGGGGCAGCAGCCGGGAAGCACGGACGTCGAGCGCGGCGGCAATCGCCACCAGGTCGTCCACGTCCACCCGACGGGTGCCGGCCTCCACCTTGCCGACGACCGACGCGCTCATGGGCCGGCCGCAGTTGGTGACCCGGGCGGCGAGGGTGCGCTGGTCCCACGTCCGCTGACGTCGCAGCTCGGCCACCACAGTCGCCAAGTGCTCGCCGACGAGGCCCAGTTGCAGGGTGCGCGACGCCATCCGGGCACCTCCCGCCGGTTACAGGGCGCACGCGCCCGCCATCATGGCGGCCCCTCATCGGGCCGGGGAGAGAAAAATAAAAGCTGGGCGCGGGGCTGAGAAGATGATCTCCCCAAAAACGGAGGGAGTTCCGGGCTCGGATCGGGACGTGATCATGCCTCTGATCTGCGAGGCAGTGCCTCATCTAGTCCGTTGATCGCGAGGGTGTTGAGGTCGTGTGCCTTGCGTGTCGGGCCGAGGCCGAGTCGGCGCAGGGCCTGCCAGTCGGTGGTGTGCACGCACGGGCCGTCGATCGTGTCGAGGGCGATGCGTGCGGCTTCGCGCAGCGACTCCAGCTCCGTGGCGGTGAGGCGGACCACGTGGTGTGTGACGTGCTCGGTGTTCAGCTCCGGCATCGCTGGCTCCTATCGGTTTCGGCCTGGGCGATGAGCGCGGCGTGCTGCTGGACGTCGGCGAGGGCGGGCTGCGCGGTCATGTCGGCCTTGGGGATCCAGCCGGTGTTGAGTCCGCAGTTGCACACGGCGAGGACCAGGCCGGTGGCCTCGGTCTCGCGCCAGCGCGCGCCCTCGCTGTCGGGACGGCTGTTGAGGGTGCGTACCTGTACGAACCAGGTGACCTTGTGTTCGAGGGTCCACGGCTCGGTCTCGGGCATGGCGTTCCGTGGGTCAGGGGCTGGCGTACCAGTCGCGTGAGGTGGCGAGTTGGGTGACGGCGGCCAGGGACTTGTCGGCCTTCTCGTTGTTGCACTTGCGCCCGCAGGTGGGGCAGCCCTTGACACCGTGGATGGGGGCGAGGTTGTCGGGGTCGGCCTTGGCGCCGCCGCGTGCCACGGGCTGGATGTGGTCGACGGCGTCAGCCTGACCGTGGGCGCAGACGATGCAGGTGTCGGACTCGGCGAGGACGCGGGCCCTGGCCTTGCGGTAGTCGTAGCTGGTGAGGTCGGTACGGTCGGCCACGCTCACCTCCGGGCGTGCGAAGGCCCGGCCGCGTGGTGGCGCGCGGGCCGGGCCTGCGTGGGGCTGGTGAGTCAGGGGCGGCGGCGGAACAGGCAGATGAGCGCGACGCGTTCGCCAGTCAATGCCTTGCCTTCCGAGGCCGCCATGTTCGACAGCATCCACCCGTTGGACTCGACTGCCTGTATCTGGCCGGCCATGCCGGTCATGGGCGCGGTGGCTTTGCTGTTGGTGTTGGCCTCGATGAACTTGTAGACGAGGACGTAGTCGCCGTTGTCGAATGCCTGGCGTGCGCGTTTGCCGGCCTCTTGAGCCTTGGCGTCGTTGATGAAGCCCATGCTGTCCCCCCAAGGACGTTGCGTGATGAGGGGGACATCTTCCGCCATGTCCGGTGTGCGTGTGGCGGGATTGAGAAGGTCCCCGATTGGCGTTGGGGTGCTGGGCGAAGGTGACGCTATGGCTGAGATGCGGTGAGCCGAGTTCGGATGATGCCTGCGTTGCGCGCCGACGCCTCGATGCCGATGAATGCCCGGCCTTCGGCGAGGGCGGCGGCCCCGGTCGTGCCGGATCCGGCGAACGGGTCCAACACAGTGCCGCCGGGCGGAACGATGCGTACGAGCTGGCGCATCACGTCGAGTGGCTTCTGGGTGATGTGTAGCCGTGCGTCGCCGCGGGGCTGGCTGCCGGTGAAGTGGCCGGGCAGGTAGACGGGTTCGTTGCCGGGGATCATTGCGCCGACGCTGCCCCAGACGATGAACTCGCAGTCCTGCTTGGGTTTGCCGGGTTGGGGGCGGGCGATCGGCTTGTGCCAGACGGCGATACCGCGCCAGGTGAACCCGGCGGCCTGGAGTGCGTCGGTGGTGGCGGGGAGCTGGCGCCAGTCGGTGAAGACGAGCGCGGCGCCGCCGGGCCGTACGAGGCGGTAGGACTCGGCGAGGATGAGTGCGAGCCAGGCTGTGTAGCTGCGTTGGTCACGGTTGTCGCCGGTGACGTCGCCCAGGTCGTGGCCGTGGTTGCGTCCGTCGTCGCTCAGGTACTTCTGGCGTGCCGTACGGGTGGTGCGTTCAGTCATGGTGCGCCCGCCGCTGTTGTACGGGGGGTCGCAGATGACCGCGTCGACAGGTCCAGTGAGGTTGGGGAGGATGGTGAGGGCGTCTCCATGGTGAAGGGTCCAGGCGGACATAGCGCCTCCGGGGTCGCGTGCGCCAGGCAAGCGAGTTGTGTGCCGTCCTTCTCTTCCAAGACTGGAAATGGCGAAGGCCCTGACCGACGGTCAAGGCTTGGTGTCCGTATGTCTGGACATGCTTGTTGTGCTCAAATCGTGGCGCACGGCTCGGCGCACGTCAAGCGGCGGTTGTGGCGCGCTGCCCGGCTCGGTTGGGCTTGGGTGCGCGGCGGGCGTTCTCGACGTCCTCGAGGCGGTACAGCGGGCGCTTGGGGGTGCCGCCGCTGGGGGTGAGGATGCCGCGCCGTACCCAGTCGCGGATGGTGGCCGGCCGGACGCCGCAGTTGAGCGCGGCCAGGGCGGTGGTGAGTCGTGCGGTCATGCGGCCATGATCTCGCAGAACGGCCCCGCCGCGCGAGGTGCGCGGCGGGGCCGGGGTCCGAGCAGCAGCCAGCAACGTGGACGCGGGCAGCGTACTGGCCGGGTCTGACAACCCAATGGCGGGTTCAGTCTTCCCAGGACATCTCGGGGACGGCAGGGAGGCCGGCGGCCTCTCGGCGTGCCATCTCCGCGCGCACCAGGTCGGACGACTCGGGGCTGAGGCCGGGGAAGGTCTGGCCGAGGAGCGTGTCGCGATGGGCGTCGGGCTCCGCGTCGTCTCCGATGTAGGACTCGCTCATCGTGGTGATCCTTTCGGTCGGTGCTGTGCGGACCTGGGTTCTATGTAAGGGCCGTGGTGGTGATGGGGCAGCCGATTGCCCGTTTTCGTTACCGGTGGTGCTGGTGGGTTTGGATGCTCAGTGGTCGTTCCAGTGGGACGGCGGGTACCAGCCGCCGTGCTGCGGGCAGTAGTCGAGAGTGGGCTGCTCGAAGGTGAGCAGGGCCCGGATGAGTTGGCGGATCATGCGGCCTTCGCCTCCTCTCCGGACCGGTCTCCAGGGCTCTCCACACTGCTCTCCGGGCGCTCTCCACTCTCCTGACCTGCGTCTCCGTCCGGAGATCGGGTGGTCTCCCTGGTGGGGGAGAGGAGAGGCGCCAAGTCCTTAAGGCGGATGCCGGAGCGGCCTTCGACGTCGCCGACGCGGATGGTCCGCTCGACGGGGATCTTCAGCTCTCGGAGGGCGCTGCGGAGCGCCTGGTCGTCGTGCGTGGCCATGCCGTCCAGATCGCGCATCGCGGGGTAGAGCTCGGCGAGGTGGATGCCGGGGCGGTCGCCGATCCGTTCGGCGATCCAGCGGGCGATGGACTGCTGGGGTGTGTCTGCGGGGGTGGGCGTCTTGGCGGCCGGGGTGGGCTTCTCGGCGGGCGCGTTTTTGGCCGTACGCCAGGCGGTGACGAGCCAGCCGAGGACAACGGCCCACAGGATGCCGGGGGTTCGGCCGATGGTCTGCCAGAGGATCCAGGCGGTGGCGGCAAGGACCGCGGTACGGAGGACGGTGGACTTGGTCTCGCGCTTCTCCTTCACCCAGCCGGTGAGGTTGGCGATGTTGAGACGGTGGCCGGTGACGAGGCGCCGTGTGGCGCGCTGGAGCGGGGTCATCAGATCACCCCGAGGACGCTGTCGCCCGCGCTGTTGACGAGGGGGATGAGGGCGAGGGCGATGCTTCCGGCGATGCCGGAGGACATGCCGAGGGTGCAGCCACAGACGGAGCCGAACCCGAGGGGCTTCCTGGACGGGTCCTTGATCTTCTTCCAGAGCGCGGCGAGCGCGACGAACGCCACGACGGTCAGCAAGGCGCCGCCGCCGGTGAGTTGCGGGATGCCGGCGGTGCCGAGAGTCTGGGCGTTGGTGCCGGTGGCTCCGGTGACGACCTTGTCGCCTGCGGTGTTGGAGAGGCCGCGGATCCATCCGGCGACGGTTCCGAGGATCCCGCCGGCGCACGAGGCGGCGAGGATGCCGAGGGCGATGCCGGAGCCGAACGGGGCGAGGCTGCGCCAGTCCTTGGTCTTGCCGGCCCTCTGGGAGTGCCACCAGCGGAGCAGGTACCAGACGAGGACGGAGAGGCCGACGGCGAGACCGCCCACGGTCAGGGGCGTAGTCATCGGGTGACTCCAGTCATGAGGTACAGCACGGCGTCGAGGAAGGGCAGGGCCAGGAGGGTGCCGAGGATCGCGGCGGACAGCAGAACCCGGTAGACCCAGCCGTCGCGGGTGTGGTCGAGGTACGCGGTGATGGCGAGGACGGCGACGTCGATGGTCCAGGCGCCGCTTAGGTGACCGTCCTTGACGATCTCGTGGAGGGCGGTGCCGGTGGTGGTGGCGAGGCTGTAGCCGTCGAACACGGGCGCGAGCGCGGCCCCGAGCGCGGTCAGGTTGCGCACCGGTCGGAGGCTCGCGAGGAAACCGGGTTTGTGCTCGGCGGCGGTCTCGGAGGTGACCACGATGATCGTGGGCTCGGCGGGCGCCTGGTGGACCCCGGCGTTGGGCGGGTAGTTCGGCGGCGGCGGGATGATGCGCGGGTCGCTCATGACCGGCTCCCGTCGACCACGTGACGGCGAAGGTCGGTGGCGTCCCGGCGGGAGAGGTTGAGCCCGTCCATGAGGGCGGCGATGGTCACGGGGCGACCGGTGTCGCTGACCGCTTCACGGTTGAGCTTCCGGGCCTGTTTGCGCAGTTCAGCAGGTGTGATGGTGACCGGCACCGTGACCACCTGGCGGAGATCCGCAGCGGGCACGGAGACGGTCACCGCGGTCTCCGGGCGAAGGCGGCCCGAGGTAGCCGCGATCGGCCACTCGAGGGGTTTCCAGCCGGTCTCGATCGCGGGCCGGGTGACCACCTGCTCGGGCCGGGTGTCGACCCGTTCGATGGTCATCTCGGTGGTATCGCGTACGGACACGATGGGCAGGAGGTCGACCCCGGTGGGTACCACCTCGAGGCGGTGCGAGGTGACCACCGGATCGCTGCGTCGCTCGCTTGTCGTGTCGAACTCGACACGACTGGCCTCGACCTCCGTTGCCGTCTGGGCAACGGAGGGTTCTTCGCTGAGCCGGTGGACACGCCACAGCACGAGCGGGGCGATCGCGGACACGGCGACGATCAGCGGCCAGTCGACGGGCAGGAGCCCGGATGCGACGAGGTGCGACGCCGCGTTCACCGCGATCAGCGCAATCACGGCCAGCGGGACATCGCGCTTCGAGCGGAGCGCCTTGATGGCGTAGATGTCGAGCGCGGCCGGGACGCCGGCGGCGACGTACTTCCCGAACCCGCACGCGCGGGCCAGCTCGTACTCGGCGGAAGCGAGGACGACGAGGACGGCCACCAGGGCGCCCCAGAGCAGCGGGTCGCGCTTCACTGGCCAGCCCCGTCCCTCGGGGCACCCCACGCGCGGTATCCGGTCGGGGGGTGTTCGGCCAGGCGCTCACGCAGGTATTCGGTGGTCCACTCGATGCCGAGCGGGTAGCCGTCCAGGACGTTGCGCAGTGCGATCACGGTGTGCATCACGCGGTCGGCGAGCACCTTCGCGTGAGCCTCACCATCGCCCACCGTCGCGGGGTGCGGGATGTCGAGCGCTTCGAGGGCTGCGGTAAGCAGGTCATGGGTCGGCTCGGGGATCGCGTTCACAGCGCGCCCCCTGCGGCGCGGCGGACGATGAGCGCGTACTCGCCGCGGCTGATCTCCCAGTCGACGGCCGGAGCGTGCCGGCGGACCTCCTGGTCGAGGTTGAGCGCGGGGACGCCGTAGCCGTGGCGGGTGGTGACCTCGTTGAGGATCAGGGCGAGCCGGTCGGCCTCGGTGAGGATGCGGTAGTGCGGGCCGGTGGCGAGCTGGTCGGCGAGAGCGAGCAGAATCTCGCGGACGTCGTCGGCGGCCGTGACGGTGGGCGGGGTGTTCACCGCTTCACCGCCAGGGTGATGCTTCCGGTGACGCCGGCCGGGGTGGCGCGAACGGTGGTGGTGCGGCCGTCGCGGCGGGTGATCGTACCGACGGCGATCAGACGTCGGTCGGGCGGGGGCGCGGTGGGGTGTGACTCGCGTGTTGCTGTAGCAATACGATTCGGCATAGCCGAGTCCTCCTGGTGAGATCAGGGGTTCTTCGGTCAGGGAGTCGGGCGACGCGCGCGCCCCTCCGGTGTTCCAGCACCGGGGGGAGCTGTCGGCTGGCTCCCGTTCTGCGTTATGGGGTTGTGGTGGAGCCCGTTCCAGCGGGTCCGTTCTTCTTGATCGCCTGGTCAACGGTGGTCCAGCCCTTACCGAGGTCCTTCGCGACCTTGTAGACGCTGCCGAGTTCGGCGACGCCCTCGGCGAGGGCTGCCGCCCTGCGTTTGGCGGCCTCGCTGGTGAGGGTGGCGAGCTGTTCCAGCAGCTCGTCTTCCTCTCGTACGCGGTCCCGCCAGGGTTTCGCTTCCATCCCCCGAACCGTATCACTGGGGGGCAGTGATAGTCCAGCCTCGGGCGGCACCGGCCGCTGCCTTCTCGTCCGCGTCCATCAGGACCTTCAGCCCCGCCCACGTGGCCGGCGGGTAGGTACTCGAACACCAGGCGCACGTCACGACCTTGGCACCCTCGTACAGCCGCAGGACCGCGCCGCACAGCGCGCCGTCGCCGACATCCGCCGGGCACGGTCCCAACGTCGTTCCCCGGTCGGCTGGTTCGCCGGGCCTGATGATCGAGGACAGCGACCGGGTCAGCTCGCGGATGTCCGCAGCGAAGGCGCCGGCGTCCGGCCAGGAGACCGAGACCCAGGGCATGTGCCCGATCAGGGCGGCGACTCCTGACGTGACCCTGGCTTCGATGGCGAGAGGGCTTCGCGATGGCGGCGAGTGGCGCCTGGCCTGCCGGATGATGCCGAGCCAGCTCTCGACCACGCCGACGATGCCGCCGGGCCCGCGCAGATCGAGGATGTCCAGCACGACGGGCAGCGGGGCACAGACCGGCGCAGCGCCGCGCCCCGGCCCACCGGTGACCGCAGGAGCGAGAAAGAGCGCCAGGCCCTCGTACAGGACCGGCAGCGCCTCGAGCCGTACGACGGTGTCCTTGGTGCAGCCGACGCACAGATAGCCGCTGTCGCCCGCTCGGTGGCACAGGAGACAGCGCGCGGGTGTGACGAGGGGTTCAGCCATCGTGTGCTCCGTGGTGCTCGAGTGATGCGGCGTCAATGGCGGCTTGGGTGATGGCTGCCGCGTCCTGGACGGCGGTGGCGACATGCACGCTGTGCGGCCGGGCGGCGCGCTCGGCCGCGCGGGCCTCGGCGCGGCGGACGCGGCGGGCCTCACCGATGACGAGGACCGTGAGAACGATCCCGGAGGCGAGGATCACCAGCACCGGTGTGGCACCGGCGAACCGTTCAGCGGTCATCGGCGGCGCCATTCGATCAGATGGTGGGCCAGCGGCAGGCTGGTGGCCGAGATGACCACAGCGATGAACGCGAGCGCGTCCAGCAACGCGGTCACTGCTCCACACCGTGCCGGGCGGCAGTGCACAGCAGCCCGGTGCACGGCTCGGCGTGGTACCTGATGTCGCCGTCAGGGTTCTGCTGCTCGGTGTAGGCGTCGGGGTCGAGGCCGGTGCCGTCGCAGCGTTCACAGTCCGGATCGCCGCCCTGCGGCAGAACTACCTCGGGAGTCAGCGAATCCGGATCTGGGCCGGGCTGGCAGGGGACGAGGTTGGAGTGGGCGTTCTTGCCGTATCCGCACAGGTATCCGGTAGGGCCGTAGGCGAGCGGGTCGGGCATGGTCTGGTCGGTCATGTCAGCTCTTTCGTGGCGGCGGCGCGCCAGCGGGTGACGGTGCGTGGGGTGACGTTGAAAATGCGGCCAATCTCCGTAGCGGGGAGTCCGAGGCCAGTGAGGGCCAGGCCGGCGGCCGTGCGTTCCTTGCGGGTCATGCCGGGAAGCGCGCGGCGTTCCTGCACCGCCGCAGCGACGACGAACGGATCAGGCAGCGCCCGTTCTTGGAGCGGGTCGCCGTGGCGGTAGGTGCGTCCGCGGTGGAGGCTGCACAGCGTTCTGTGCCGTACGGCGTCGCTGCGGCAGCCGGGGATGCGGCAGCGACGCGGGCCGGGCCACTCGATGTGGCTGCGGTGGTATCCGGCGAGCAGGGCCTCCACCGACTCGGCCCCGGTGCAGATACCGAACTGAGGGTCATCGAGCACCATGACCCGGCCGCCGGGGAACTCGACACCGTCGAAGACCTGGCCGCTGTGGTGGAGGCGGAACGGCTTGGCGAACAGCGACTCATCGGGCGCGGCCGTCATGCTGCCGTCCCCCGCCACGGGGCGGGCCGCACGCTCGTACGGCGGCGCTGCCCCCCGCTGCCGCTGCGCTTGGGCGGCGGGTTCGTGCACGTGGCGTGATGGGGCATCGCCTGCCACTCGCCGGCCTTCAGCTCGGGCCGGTCGGTGGTCAGGGCGCGGACGTACAGGACGTCGTCCGGGCCTCGTGAGACGGCGAGATTGCCTGCGGAGTTCGGCTCGGCGTCGACCGGCTGGCGGCGGCCGTTGGCGGTGGTGAGCGCCCAGCAGATGGGGGCGGGGCACCGTCGGCAGGTGGTCACGTGGCTACTGGGCGGTCTCACGGGCGTCTCCTTCGAGGCCGTGGTCGATGAGGTACGGGGAGGTCAGCAGGAGGCCGTACAGGGCGATGGCCTCTGTGCGGCCCAGCTCGGCGATGGCCTGGCGGATCTCGTCCGGCGTGGCGTCGCGGCGCAGCGCGGCACGTTCCTCGGGGCTGACCGCAGCGGCCGTACGCACAGCGAGCAGTAACGGCCTCTGGCCGCCGCCGGTTTGTGGCCTGGCGTGGGCACCGGGCGGCGTCGGCAGGGCGTGCAGCGTCGGCGGGTCCTGCTCGGGGGCGTCCGGCTGTTCGGAGGGAGGAACCGTTCCCTCGTCCGCGCGCGCCCCCACGGCCTGTGGCTGAGGTGAAAGGCCAGCGGCGTCTTCGTCAGGGAGTGGGTCTCTACCGTAGGTAGAGGGGATATGGTCCACCCCCGCCACGGACGCTTTCCGGACCGCGTCCATGGACGTCTTCCGGGGGCGTCCACGGACGCGATCCGGGGTGTCATCTGGGGGTTTGGAACCCCCGCCACGGACGTCTTCCGGAACTCCCGCCACGGACGCTTTCTGGACCGCGTCCGTGGACGCCTTCCGGGCTTCCGCTTCGCGCTTCTTCTTCGCCGCGTGCGCGCGGCGCTGCCGGGTGTCGGTGATCAGGTGCATGTGTGCCGCCCAGTCGGGGCTCTCCATCGGGAGCAGCAACTGGTAGACGGCCGACTGGTTCGGACGCCGCCGACGGACCAGTACGCCGACGTGCATCAGCACATTCACGGCGGCCGTGACCGTGTCGACGCTGCATCCCGCCAGGCGGGCCAGAGTCTCGCGCGAGGGGAAGGCGTTGCCGCCGTCGGCGTCGGCGAACGTGGCCAGCCAGACGCCGACGGCGGTGACGCGGGGCAGGTCTGTGATGTCCGACCGCAGGACCTCGGCGCGCAGCATGTTCGTCCAGCCGTTGCGCACGGACTGGACGCGGTCGCTCTCGCTGCTGCTCACGGGCTCTCTTTCTCACGGTGGTGCAGAGGAGGAAGACGTGCCGGGGCCGCGGCGTGCGCGCCCCGGCGGAGGTCACTCCCGGAGCAGGCGCGTCATGACCGGCTTGGGCACGGTCAGTTGGAGGCGCGCGGTTTCGTAGCGCTCGCGCGGCCCCTGGCTCTCGCGGCGCAGCCACCCGCGATGGAGCAGCGCCGTCAGAGCGATGACGACCTGGGCGTCCAGGAGCGCGGTTTCGGTGGTGAGACCGGCGAGGTACGGCTGGTCGTCGGCTGCGATGACGCCGGTCGTCCAGTCCCCGTGCGTCGAGAGCGTGAGCGCGACCAGGCGGTGGTGGCGGTGCATACCCGAGGTGCGGATCAGCCGCTCGTACAGGAAGCGGAACGGCGGCTCGCCGTCACTGCGTACGTGCGGGGTGATCAGGTGCCGACCGGCGTCGACGTCGGCGAGTGAGGGCCGGGGACGCGGTCGCGAGCGGGCCATGTCTGCCGGGCTCGGCCTACGGGCGGTGGTGGTCACGGGGGTTGCTCCTGACTGTCGTTGGGCGGAAGGAGGTTGAGGTAGGAGCCGGAGGGCCAGCCGGGGCCGGGCGGCGGCTCGGGCCTGTCGGCCACAGCGGAGGGTGTGTGCTTCGAGCAGCGCCAGCCGCACGGGTAGAGGCGGGCGTAGCGCAGGCCGTGCGGCATCCCGAGGGATCCGCACGGCCTGATTGATCCGCTCATGCACTGGCCGCCGGTGTTCCGCAGGCCCGGCAGACCGGCGCGCCCTCGGGAGCGACGTCGTGCCGGGTCTGCATGTGGCCGCACGCCGTGCTGTGGCACGCCAGCCACAGCACGTTGTCCGGCGCCTTGTCGGGCGGCAGCTCGTCAACAACCCAGCGGGGCCGGGGCCGACGGCCGCGGTACGCCCGCGTGAGCCCGTGGGCCAGGGCGAGGACGGCGAGCACGACGGCCACCGACCAGGCCAGGAGTCCGGCGGTGAACACGGCCAGCAGCGCGAGCGCCGGAGCGCTCGTCATCAGGTCACCCACGACCGGCCTCCAAATCCGGTGGGAGGCGCAGCTCGGCGAGCGCGACGCCGTACGCGGCATGCAGACCGGAGCACCAGATACGGTCCGGCTCGGGCGACCCGTACACACCGGCCCGCACCCAGCCCGTCAGCGCCGAGTCGGACTCGTCCACCGTGTCCGCGACGACGCCGCACCGCTCGACCGGGCAGTCACCGGGCGAGTCGATGATCCGACCCGGCAACGGCATGCCGTGGTCGCCGCCGTTCCAGTTGTCCACCGAACTCGCCGCCGCACGACGCTTTTTGGGCTGCGGCACCTTGAAACCGGCGGCCATCAGAACGGCTCCTCGCCGTTCATCTCGACGTCGGCCTCCCGCTCGTCGGCGCTCATCCCCTCTTCCCGGTGGACATCGTGATCGTCGTACTCATGGGCGTGGTCAGTCATGAGACAGTCCCTCGGCGGTGGCGGGCGGTACGGGTGACGCGGCGCTCGGCCACGGCGCCGGCGGCGATGAGCGCGCCGATGACCAGACCGAGCACGATGAGGCACACCTGGGGGATCACTGCTCGGCGTCCGGGCCGTACGCCGTGGCGACCTCAAGCGGCGTCACGGCGTAGCCGGTGGGGAGCTCGTCGCCGCCATCGATGGCGGCGACGAGCTCCCACGGGTCCAAGGGCTCGGAGTCGTCGCCGATCCAGTCGTGCACGAGCGTCACGTGCGCCGCGTACTCCGAGCTGACTGCGGCCTCGCAGTGCGCGCGGGCCGCCTCGGGTGTCGTGTACCAGCCGAGCGGGATCGCGTCGCCCTGGTAGCCCGCCCGGTAGACGACCAGCGGAGTGACCGGGGCCTGGGCGGGGGTGTCCCCGTCCTCGTACCCGGCGACCGTCCACCGCCCGGCGTCCCACACCACCGACCATCCACGGCGGTCAGTCAGGGTGCCGTCGAGGTCCACGCCGACCGGCATTCCGGCCGTGTGCGCGGCGTTGAGGGCGTCGGCGATAGCCACCCAGTACGACCGCTCGGTACGCGGCACGAACGCCTCGGCCCGCCGGTAGACGACCGACGGAGTGACCGCAGCCCCGTGCGGGGTGGTCTTCTCCGTCGTGTCCTCGGCCATGCGGCGCAGGCGCTCGGCGCCGTACATCAGGCCGCGTTCATGCTCGCTGTGCTTGCCGTAAATCGGCGTGCCGATCTCAGCGAGGAAGTCGGCGGCTGCGGTCAGGTTCTCGGCGCGGATCGCGGCGAGCGCCTGGTGCAGGTCTGTCCACGTTCCGAGGGGAGCCGTCTGGGCCCGGCCGTACGTGTCGAGCAGATCGTCGCGGGTGCTCACGCGGCATCACCACCAGCGGGCGCCGTCTCGGCTGCCTGGGCGGCGTCCCACTGCTCCTGGGTCAGCAGACGCACCCCGCGCAGTCCGACGTCGACTCCGTCGACCTTGACCTGGCCGGAGTAGTGCGCGGAGCCCACCCACTGCGGGTACTCCTCAGTGGTCCTCGGCTTGAGCCTGCGACTCAGCTCGATCCCGAGCAGGGCGGCCCACTTGTCCATCTCAACGGCGCCCGATGTCGGGTCGTCCAGTTGCAGCGAGCCGCTGTCCCCGTACGTCGAGGCGGTCAGACGGGCCGATGCGAGGGCCGGGTGCTTCTCAAGGAGCTGGCGGCCCACCTGGCCCACGCGGAACGCCGTGGCCTCCATGGTCTGGATCTCGGCGAGGTGGGCGGTGATCTCGGGGTTCGTCATGCCGACACCTGACCGGCGGCCTGGGCGAGGGTCTGGATGGAGAACGTGGCGCCAGCCGGGATCGTGTCGGCCGGGGCCGGCACCTCCCCGGCGTGCGTGAGCGGCAGGTCCTCGGTCTGGGTCCACGCGTGCACCGGGATGCCCTCGATGTACGTGGTCGCCTCGGTCAACGAGGTGTTGTAGGTCCGCCTGTTCGGCGAGGTGATGACCTCGTCCAGGCCGAGCGCCGACGCGAACGCCTGTACGGCGCCGGGGTCCTGAAAGTAGTGGAGGCTGATGCCGTACACGCCGCGGTGCTCGGTCAGGGCAATGGAGACCGGCATCACGGACAGGCGGCTGATCACGGCCTCCGTCGCAGCGAGCGTGTGCATCAGCGCGTCACGCACCAGCGGTTGCGGGTAGGGCACCGAGGTCGCGGCCTCGGGCGCCAGGGGGTCGGTAGGGTTGTTCACGGTTCCTCGATCTCTGAGTCGGGTGAGGGGCCGAGGGGGCTGCCATGGACCAGGCCCGGTCCGGGCGGCCCCGTGTGTGTCAGGCGGCAGTCGTCGTGCCGGACTCGTAGGTGGCCAGCTCGTCGGCAATGGCCTTCCGCTTGGCTTCCTTCACGGCCTGGCCCTTGCGCCGGCGGGCCTGCACGCTCTTGAAGGCGAGTTCGGTGTAGTGCACCTTGCGGAGCGATTCGGCGACTTGGGCGATCTGGGTCTCCGTCGCGGTGGGGTGCAGCGCGCGGGCCTGATCGATGAAGCGGGTGTGGTGCGAGGCCTTACGGGCGGCTGCGGTACGGCTCGCCCTGTCGGGGGTGTTGACCCAGCTCCGGTGGGCGGCCAGGCGCATCTGCATCGACCGCTCGCTGGTGTTCATGGGGGGCGTCCTTCCGATGAGTGTCCATGCCCATGGGCGTGGACATTGGCTCAAAAAAGAGAGCGCCCTGGTGAACCCCAAGGGTGTCGGCGATGAGCCGGGCGATCTCGGGTTCCACTGTGGTCCGCTCTCCGCAGAGCATTGCGGAGACCTTGCTCTTGGAGAGCCCCACGTGATCGCCTAGCTCCTTCCCGCTGATGACCCGTCCGGCAGGAGCCCATTGCATGAGCTTTCTGAGGAGTTCGGGGTCGGTCAGTTGGAGCCTGCCAGGCGTCATTGGTTCCTCCGGTGAGCTGTCCACGATCGTGGACGGCCTTACTCAAGCACACCGTTCGAGCGCTGTCCACGATCGTGGGCAAGATTGCGGTTGGGCAATATTCGGTCGCTTAGGGTCGCCAGGTCCCCTTGGCGTCCCCGATCGTGGACAATGGCACGCGAGCGTAAACGGTTGTGCGCCCTGACCTGGTATTTTCCAACCGCATTCGGCCGAGAGGTGTGGACCGTGGCGCCAAGAGAGGCGGTAGTGGTGCCTGAGCAGCGTGACGCGCTTACCGAGTTGGTACGGCAGTACGTCGGCGCCGGCAAGCGATGGTCTACTCGCGATTTCTCCGAGCGTGCCGTGGAGCCTGGGACGGGCTGGTCTCCGAGTAAGTCTCTTATCGGGAAGATCATCAAAGGGGACAGCTACACGATCAACGCGCATCTGGTTTCGGCCCTCGCGATCGGCTTGGACCTTCCGCGGGATGTGATAGCCGCTGCTGCCCACTTTCAGGTAATCGGCTACACGGCGTCCGAACTGTCAGGAGATGCCCCCGTGACTCTCCTACACAAGCTTGGCGAGCGCCCGGCCGACACCTCCAAGTCCCAAGCTGTAGCGCAGAGTTGGGTTGACGACGAATAGCCTGTGACTATTTGTCATACAAGCTGATTGATTTCCGAATCGTCACAATGCCGATTGAAATCTTTCCGTTTTTGTCTCTCGCCTGCACTAATCATCTGCGTAGTCGTACAGTTACGTGACCTCGCGCAGGATCGAACGCTTGTGCGAACGGGGTGTGCCTGAACGTGCACGGGATGCCCGGAGCCAGCGGGACAGGGGGTCATGTGACTGACGTTCGTGTGGAACGGGCGGAGCTCGACAGCGGAATCCCCGTGATGTATCGGGACTACGGCGACAGGGTTCGTATGGCGTACGACCCCGCCCAGATCGCCGAAGCGGCAGCCATCGCGCTTCTCTGTGTGCAACTGCCGCGGCTTGTCGGGGGCCTCGTGTTGATCGAGGTCGGCCGGTAGAGCTTCCCCACGCTGGCGGCCGGCTACTTGAGCCGGTCGCCGGGGCTCAACCTCTTGTGTGCCAGCGCGGCCCGCTCGGAGCCTGCGGAGGCGGCGTACCGGGAGAGCATCTGCCGACTCTTCCACCCTGTGATCCTCATGAGGTCGTCCTCGTTGCCGCCGCCCACCTTCCACAAATGAGCAAACGTGTGCCGGAACTGATGAGGATGCAGAGCCGGGATGTCGGCCTCGGCGCAGCGGCGTTTCAGCATCGTGCCAACACCCCAGATGGTGAGCCTCTGACCCTTGTTGCGGTCCCCCCACCACAGCCACATGTCGCCCTCCAGCGCCTTCCCCTTGTGCTTCGCGGCGCCCCGGAGGTACCGGTCGAGCGCGGTGGCGGTCGCCCTTCCGAATGGCACGCTGCGCCACTTGTCGTTCTTGCCGAGTACGCGGAGCACCATCAGGTCGAGGTCGAGGTCCCCGGTGCGCCGGTCGGTGCACTCCGAGAGTCGGACACCGGTGTCGAGGAACAGCATCAGAAGCGCCGTGTCGCGTCGGTCCGCGTAGGTCTTGCCCTTGCACGTGCGGAAGAGTGCGGTGAGGTCAGCGTCGCTGATGACGGGGACCTCCGCCTCGGTGACGGTTGGCGGCTTCATGGTTCGCATGGGGGAGCGGCCCGACTTCAACTCCTCCTCTCCAACAAGCCAGTTGAACATCGTCTTTAGGCTGCGGAAGTGGTTGTGTGCATTGCTCGCAGACGTCCGTTCCATAGTCGCGGTGATGTATGCCTCGACATGCTCGCGATGGATTGCGTCGATGTCGGCCGGAGCCGGCCGGCCCTCTTCGTCGACGGCGGGCCGGTACCCGTTGTTCTCGTCCAGGAGGAAGGCGGCGAAGGCTCTTGCAGCCTGGCCGTAGATGCGGATCGTGTTGTCGCTCTTGTTCTGGGACTTGAGTGCCCGGAGCCATGAGGCGGCCATCGGGCCGAGGTTGTATCGCTCGTCGGTCATGCGCCCCACCATGCTGTCCACTATCGTGGACAGTCAAGGCGCTTGGCGCAGTAGCGATGTGCTTTCGGACAGAAAAGAGCCTCACCGGCGTTTCCGCTGGTGAGGCTACGTGTGCGCCCCCGGCAGGACTCGAACCTGCGGCCAAGCGCTTAGAAGGCGCCTGCTCTATCCACTGAGCTACGGGGGCCGGAACGTGGTCCCGGGTGGCCGGAGTGCCGGTGGGGCAGTCCGTGCGGTCCGTGACCTGTGCCGGGACAAGGATAGGGCTCCGTTCACCCTGGCCCGGTTGCTTCACCTGCGTGGCATGATGTGGAGGTTCGGTGAAGCGAACCGATAATCGCAGGCAGGTGCGATTCCCGCAGTGCTTTTCGCCTCTGGAGCGACGGGTGTTGTGCACTCGTTATGCCTGCGCCCCACTCGTCCCGTCTGTCCCCCGCGCCTGACCGGCGCGCAGGAGATGTCTATACGCTTCAAAAAGGCGCCAAAGTTGGGCATTCTTCGCATGTGGTGACCTTGGACGTACGGCCTCAGTTGATCGACGCACTTTCCGCGCTGCGCGACCGTGTCGCCGCTGTGCGTCTTCCACTCCCTCTCGACGGGGCTCCGCGTGCCCGGCAGACCAGGGAGGAGCTGCTCGCGCAGCTCGACGACTATCTGGTGCCACGGCTCCGGGACCCCGAAGCGCCCCTGCTCGCCGTGGTGGGCGGATCGACCGGGGCCGGGAAGTCGACGCTCGTCAACTCCCTTGTGGGGCGGCGGGTCAGCGAGTCGGGGGTGCTGCGGCCCACCACGCGTACCCCCGTACTGGTGTGCCACCCCGACGACTGCCACTGGTTCGACGGCGTACGGGTCCTGCCCCAGTTGACGCGCGTCTGGCTGACACAGCAGGAGGAGGACGGCGGCGCCGGGGCCTGGAGCGCGGACGACGAGCACGCGCTGCGAGTCGACACCGCCGTGGCGCTGCCGCGCGGCCTCGCGCTGCTGGACGCGCCCGACATCGACTCGCTCGTCGTGCGCAACCGGGTCCTTGCCGCCGAGTTGATCTGTGCGGCCGACGTGTGGGTGATGGTCACCACCGCGTCCCGGTACGCCGACGCGGTGCCCTGGCATCTGCTGCGTACGGCGAAGGAGTACGACGCCTCGCTCGTGACCGTCCTGGACCGGGTGCCGCACCAGGTGATTGACGAGGTGTCACGGCAGTACGCGGCCCTGCTCACCAAGGCCGGCCTGGGCGACGTACCCCGCTTCACCATCCCCGAACTGCCCGAGTCGGCCGGCGGCGGCAGCGGCCTGCTCCCCACCACCGCCGTCGCGCCCCTGCTCGCCTGGCTGACACACCGGGTGCGGGACCCTGCGGCGCGCCAGCAGGCCGTCGTCCGTACGGCCGCCGGTGTCATCGGCTCGCTCAACGTGCGGATGCCGGAGCTGGCGGGCGCCGTCGCGGCGCAGTACGCCGCCGCCGTACGCCTCACGGGCGCCGTCGAGGAGGCGTACGCGTCCGAGCGTGAGCGGGTACGCGGGCGGCTCAAGGCGGGCGCCGTGCTCGCCGGGGACGCGCGGACCCGCTGGCGCGGCTACCCGAGGGACAGCTCCGCGCGGGAACTGCTCGATTCGCTGGTCGAGAGCCTGGCCGCGCTGCTCCAGTGCGCGGTCGCCGCCGCCGACGAGCAGATCACCGACGCGTGGCGGCGCGAGCCGGCCTCGGGCGCGGTCCTGACACCCGGGCCGGACGCGGAGGTGTCCGAGCGGATCGGGATGGCCGTACGGCGCTGGCGCCGGGTCGTCGAGGAGCTGGCCGAGGACGAGGTACGGCTCCTGGAACGCAACGCCGCGCCCGACGCCGAGACGGTCGCCGCGCTCCTGGCCGCCGCCCTCCTGGGCGGGCACCGCACGCGGGTCGCGGGGGAACGGCTCGCCGAGCGGATCGGGGCGCAAGGGGCGCTACGGCTGCGCGACAAGGGCGGTGACCTGGTGGCCACGTACATCGACGACGTACTGCACGGAGAGCGGGACCGGCGGCTGGCTCCCCTCGACGCGCTCGAAGTGGCGCCGGAGCCGCAGGCGGAACTCATCGCCGCGCTTTCCGTACTCCAGAAGGAGATGTGACCGAGATGGCGGACGTGACGGATGTGACCACGTTGACGGACGGGCCCGGTGAGTTGGGTGCGGATGCCGGTGCGGGTGTTGGTGCCGGTGTTGGCGCCCGTTCCCGTGCCCGTGCTGGTGCTGGTGCTGGTGCTGGTGCGCGGCGGGTCGGATCGGGGGAGGCCGGTGTCGCCGAGGCGGCGGGCGCGGCCGGTAAGGGCGGCGGCGCCAACGCCGTTGTGGACGGCACCGAGCGGCGCTGGGACGACGGGCTGATCGCCCGTCACGCGGTCGGCCGCAAGGGCGCGGGCGGCGCGCTCAGCACCGTAGGTGTGGAGGGCATCGACGAGGACGGCGTTACGGCGGCCACGGCCGACGCGCACCAGCCCATCGGAGGCGCCTACGAAGGGCCGCTGCGCGTACGGCTGGACGCCCTGCGCGAACTCGTGGGGCTCTCCCGGACCCGTATCGAGGGCACCACGCTCGCCGAGGCCGGACGCGTACTGGACGAGGCGTCCACGCGGCAGCGGCTCTCGTCGCGGCACACGGTCGTCGCCATCGCCGGCGCCACCGGCAGCGGCAAGTCGACGCTGTTCAACGCGCTCGCCGAAGTACCGATCTCGGAGACGGGTCTGCGCAGGCCCACCACTTCCGCGCCCATCGCCTGCGTCTGGTCCGAGGGCGCCGCCGGGCTGCTCGACCGGCTCGCCATCCCTGGGAGGCTGCGTCGCAGGCCGCTCGCGGGCGGCGACGGCGACGAGGAACTACAGGGTCTCGTCCTGGTCGACCTGCCCGACCACGACTCCGCCGTGGTGGCGCACCGGGACCAGGTGGACCGCGTGCTGGCCCTGGTCGACGCCGTCATCTGGGTGGTCGACCCCGAGAAGTACGCGGACGCCGCGCTCCATGAGCGCTATCTGCGACCCCTGGCGGGCCACGCGGAGATCACCTTCGTCGTACTGAACCAGATCGACCGGCTGCCCGGAGAGGCCGCCGACCAGGTCCTGGACGATCTGCGCCGGCTGCTGGACGAGGACGGCATGGCGCTCGGTGAGCACGGCGAGCCGGGGGCCACCGTGCTGCCGATCTCCGCGCTCACCGGTCAGGGCGTGGGCGAACTGCGCGAGCTGGTCGGCCGGTTCGTCCAGGAGCGGAACGCCGCCGCCAGGCGGCTGTCGGCCGATGTGGACGCGGCAGCGGCGCGGCTGCGCTCGGTGTACGTCGCCGACGGGCGTACCGGTCTCGGTGAGCGCTCCCGCGAGGAGTTCGCCGAACGGCTCGCGGGAGCGGTGGGCGCGGTGGCCACGGGCGAGGCGGCCGAGCGCGAGTGGCGCAGGAACGCGGGACGCGCGTGCGGGACGCCCTGGCTGCGGCTGTGGCGCTGGTACGAACGCACCCGGACGCCGGGCGGCGGCGTCCCGCGCGCCGAGGTGATCGTGGAGGACGAACTCACCGCCAGACAACGGGTCGAGCAGGCCGTGCGTACGGTCGCGGACGACGCGGCGGCCGGGCTGCCCCGGCCGTGGGCGCAGGCGGTGCGCGAGGCTGCGGTGCGCGGGGCTGTCGGGCTGCCGGAGGCGCTGGACGAGCTGGCCGTGACGGCCGGGCCGCCGAGCGGTCGCCCGGCGCGCCCCGCCTGGTGGCCGGCCGCGGTGCTCGCGCAGGCGGCCATGACGCTGCTCCAGATCTACGGTGCGCTGTGGCTGGTCGGCCAGATCATCGGCGTGCTCGAGCCCGGCATCGTCCCGCCCGTGCTGGTGATGCTGGCCGGGATCGTCGGCGGGCCGCTGGTGGAGTGGGCGTGCGCGGCGGCGGCGCGGGGACCGGCGCGGCGGTACGGGCAGGACGCGGAGCGGAAACTGCGCGAGGCGGCGGCGGGCTGCGGGCGGGCCAAGGTGCTCGATCCGATCGCGGCGGAGCTGATGCGGTACCGGGAGGTGCGGGAGCAGTACTCGACGGTGTCGGGGGTGACGAGGTAGGGAGCGGTAGGTGTCGGGGGTCGGGGTGCTCGTGACCACGAAAGAGTGACGGAGATATCCACAACTGGCGAGTTGTCCACAGGCGTCGGCAGACATTTTCCATCCGGGCCAGCATGAAGTGGTCGGTGAGCGCCGGCGCCGGAGAAGAGTGGGGGCTGTCATGAACGACACCGTGGTGACGCTGGTGGGAAACGCGGCGACGGGGGTGGAGTATCGGGAAACGGCGACGGGTGGGGTGGCGCGGTTCAGATTCGCGGTGACTCCGCGGCGCTGGGACCGCCGGAATTCGGTCTGGACGGACGGGAGTACGAGCTTCTACACCGTCTGCGCGTGGCGGAATCTCGGGGCGAATCTCACCGCGTCGGTCAATGTCGGCGACCCGCTGGTCGTGCACGGCAGACTGCGTGTGCGGGACGAGGCGAAGGACGGACAGCGTCGGACGTTCGTGGATATCGACGCGTTGTCGATCGGCCACGATCTGACGTGGGGGACCTCGGCGTTCAAGCGGGTGACGCGGGCGAATCCGGCGTTGATGGAGCGTCAGGCGGATGTGTCGGCCGCGACGTCGGCGGCGAGCAGGGGTACGGATGCGGGCACGGATGTGGCCCGCGAACCGGTGCATACGCAACCGTGGCTGTCCGAAACGGACCAATCGCCGGCGCCGGCCGGGGTGGTCGCGGCGTCGACCGGGCCGCTCTGACCGGGGAGTTGTGGAGATTTGTCGATGGTCGAACGAACTCGAAGGTGCCAGCGATAACGATTCCGATTCGGAACGGTTATCGGAACGTACGAACGGGCATCGGCGCTCTCCTCCATCCATAGGATTCCCGAGTACTCATGGGGCACTTGAGTCTGCTGGCGAGGCAATCCCCCCACGCGTCCCACGCGTAGGACCTCGCCCGGAGGGGAAAAATCTGTGTTGTCTGCGCTGTCTGAGTTCTTCGCTCCAACCGCTCGCAGGCGGGGCGCCGCCCGTCTCGCCGCCTCGATGGCCGTCTCCTGCCTTGTCGTCGCGGGCTCCGTGGCCGGCGCGGGTGCGGCCGTGGCCGACGACACGCTCCAGCACCGCGGCGGAGCCGCCGCGACGCTCGACGGCCTCAGGACGTTCGACAAAGCCGTGCTCCACACGGACGGCGAGGAGCGTGAACTGCCCGCCGGACTCTTCGAGATGACCGTCGACGGCGGCGGCAAGCTCAAGACGTACTGCGTCGACATCCACAACCCCACCCAGAATCAGGCGAAGTATCTGGAGACCCCCTGGGAGCAGACCTCGCTCGGCGCGAACAAGAACGCCGGGAAGATCCGCTGGATCCTCCAGAACTCCTACCCCCAGGTCGACGACCTCGCCGCGCTCGCCGATGACGCGGGCACCGGGCCGCTGACCGCGCGGACCGCCGCCGCCGGTACGCAGGTCGCCATCTGGCGCCACTCGGACAACGCCGACGTCGACGCCGTGGATCCGCAGGCCGAGAAGCTGGCCGACTGGCTGGAGCGCAGCGCCGAAGGCCTCGGTGAGCCCAAGGCGTCCCTCACTCTGGAGCCCGGCGCGGTCTCCGGCAGGAGCGGCGAGCGTCTGGGGCCAATCACCGTCCGCAGCGACGCCGACAGTGTCGCGGTGTCCCCGCCCGCCGACGCCGAGGCCATGGGCATCAAGGTCACCGACAAGGACGGCAAGCCGGTCACCGAGGCGACCGACGGCACGAAGCTGTACTTCGACGTCCCCGAGGACACGGCCGACGGCACGGCTTCGCTGAGCGTGCAGGCGACCACGTCGGTGCCGGTGGGCAGGGCGTTCGCCGGGGTCACCAAGAGCCAGACGCAGATCCTGGCCGGCTCCAGCGAGTCCACGGTCTCGGCGACGGCCACCGCCACATGGGCCGAGCAGGGCGCGATACCGGCGATCACCGCCGAGAAGAACTGCGTGAAGGGCGGCGTGGACGTCACGGCGGCCAACAAGGGCGACGAGCCGTTCACCTTCGAGCTCGCCGGGGAGGAGTACGAGGTCGAGGGCGGCAAGTCCAGGACCGTCACCGTGCCGGTCGCCGAGGACCAGGCGTACGACTTCACGATCACCGGGCCCGGTGGCTTCACCGAGAACTTCCAGGGCGTCCTCGACTGCCGGACCACCGGGAACCCCGGCCCGCCGGTCGACGAGACCAGCACCCAACTGGCCCCGGCCACGGCGGGCGGCACCGCAGGCATGGGCGGGCTCGATCTGGCCGAGACGGGCACGTCGAACGCCACCCCGATGATCGCGGGCGTCGCGATCGGACTGGTCCTGTTGGGCGGCGCGGCGGTCTTCTTCTTCCGTAAGAAGGACGATCCCTCCGCCGACGCCGGTGAATGACCGGCCCGTAGGACGGCACGACCCCTGCTGACAGCACGACCCGCCGGCCCGTCGCCACTGACAGCGGCTCCGACGCGCGGACGAATCCGGTCGCGCGCCGGGGCCGCGTGCCCGGCCCGTCCGCGGAGCGGTCCCGGGGGCCGCAGGTCTGGACGGTGTGTCCGAGCCCTGGACATTCGGTTTCTCCCCAGGGAGGGACGTGCGGCAAGATGGTTCTATCTGCCCTCACGCGGCGGAGCCGCACATTGGCCCTTCTCGATCTGCCGGACGGTTTCTCTTGGCTGAGTACATCTACACGATGCGCAAGACGCGTAAGGCGCACGGCGACAAGGTCATCCTCGATGACGTGACGCAGAGCTTCCTGCCCGGTGCGAAGATCGGTGTGGTCGGCCCCAACGGCGCTGGTAAGTCCACCGTGCTGAAGATCATGGCCGGGCTGGAGCAGCCGTCCAACGGTGAGGCGTTCCTGTCGCCCGGGTACTCGGTCGGGATGCTCCTCCAGGAGCCGCCGCTGGACGAGACCAAGACGGTCCTGGAGAACGTCCAGGACGGCGCCGCCGAGATCATGGGCAAGCTCAGGAGGTTCAACGAGGTCGCCGAGCTGATGGCGACCGACTACTCCGACGCCCTCATGGACGAGATGGGCAAGCTCCAGGAGGACCTGGACCACGCCAACGCGTGGGATCTGGACACCCAGCTCGAGCAGGCCATGGACGCGCTGGGCTGCCCGCCCGGCGACTGGCCCGTCACCACCCTCTCCGGCGGTGAGCGCCGCCGTGTCGCGCTCTGCAAGCTGCTGCTGGAAGCGCCCGACCTGCTGCTGCTCGACGAGCCCACCAACCACCTGGACGCCGAGTCCGTGCAGTGGCTGGAGCAGCACCTCGCCAAGTACCCGGGCGCCGTAGTCGCCGTCACTCACGACCGGTACTTCCTCGACAACGTCGCCGGATGGATCTGCGAGGTCGACCGCGGCCGTCTGCACGGCTACGAGGGCAACTACTCCAAGTACTTGGAGACCAAGCAGGCCCGTCTCAAGGTCGAGGGGCAGAAGGACGCCAAGCGCGCCAAGCGCCTCAAGGACGAGCTTGACTGGGTGCGCTCCAACGCCAAGGGGCGGCAGGCCAAGTCCAAGGCGCGGCTGGCCCGTTACGAGGAGATGGCCGCCGAGGCGGACAAGATGCGGAAGCTGGACTTCGAGGAGATCCAGATCCCGCCGGGCCCGCGGCTCGGCAGTGTCGTGGTCGAGGTCGAGAACCTGAGCAAGGCGTTCGGCGACAAGGTCCTGATCGACAACCTCTCCTTCACGCTGCCGCGCAACGGCATCGTCGGGGTCATCGGCCCCAACGGCGCGGGCAAGACCACGCTGTTCAAGATGATCCAGGGCCTGGAGAAGCCGGACTCCGGCGTCATCAAGGTCGGCGAGACCGTCGAGATCAGCTACGCCGACCAGGGCCGCTCCAACATCGACCCGAAGAAGTCGCTGTGGGCCGTCGTCTCCGACGAGCTGGACTACATCAACGTCGGCCATGTCGAGATGCCCTCGCGGGCGTACGTCTCCGCGTTCGGCTTCAAGGGGCCGGACCAGCAGAAGCCGGCCGGTGTTCTCTCCGGCGGTGAGCGCAACCGCCTCAACCTGGCGCTGACGCTCAAGCAGGGCGGCAACCTGCTGCTCCTCGACGAACCGACCAACGACCTCGACGTCGAGACCCTGTCGTCGCTGGAGAACGCGCTGCTGGAGTTCTCCGGCGCGGCCGTGATCATCTCTCACGACCGGTGGTTCCTCGACCGCGTCGCCACGCACATCCTGGCGTACGAGGGCGAGTCCAAGTGGTTCTGGTTCGAGGGCAACTTCGAGTCGTACGAGAAGAACAAGGTGGAGCGGCTGGGTGCCGACGCGGCCCGGCCGCACCGCGCCACGTACAAGAAGCTGACCCGAGGCTGACATGGCCCGCCATCACTACAGATGCCCCATGCGCTGGTCGGACATGGACGCCTTCGGGCACGTCAACAACGTCGTCTTCATCCGCTATCTGGAGGAAGCGCGTATCGACTTCATGTTCCGGCTGGCGCCCGGGGACGGCTCGACGTCCTTCTCCGGCGGGTCCGTCGTGGCCCGGCACGAGATCGACTACAAGCTGCCGCTGGTCCACCGGCACGAGCCGGTGACCATCGAGCTGTGGGTGACGAAGATCGGCGCGGCGACGCTCACGATCGCGTACGAGATCAAGGACGAGGAGCAGGTGTACGTGCGGGCGTCGACGGTCATCGTGCCGTACGACCTCCAGGCGGGCCGGCCGCGGCGGATCACGGCCGAGGAGAAGTCCTTCCTGCTGAAGTACCTGGACGACGCGGAGGCTCTCGCGGCATGACGGCGACGACCGTGCGGGCCCTGCGGCTCGCCGACACGGCGGAGGCGGCGGATCTCGCCGCCTTCCTCGGCCGGCTGATCCGCTACGACCGGGCCGCCGCGGTGCGTCTCCAGGCGGGTGGCGGGGCGGTGGCCGTGTTCGGGCGACCGCCGGCGCTCGAGGTGCTGGCGATCCGTACGGCGCGGTTGCGGTCCCCGGAGCCGGGGGCCGTGCCCGGCGCTGCGGTGGAGTTGGACGTCACCGTATCGGCCGGTGAACTGCTCGAGGCGATCGACGAGTTGACGGGCGGTATCGCGCTGCCCGCCGCCGTCACCGGTCCGCCGTGGACCGGGGTGCTGCCGCCGCGCGGCGGCTGGGGGCAGGTGCCCGGCCTGCCGGGACCCGCCGCGCTGCGCGAGGCCGTCGCGGCGGGCGTCGCCGAATTCCGCGCGCGCGACGAGGCGTTGCCCGCCGCGCACCGCGACCGCGCGGAACGGGACCGGATCGGCCGCGAGATCTGGTCGCGGACGGTCGGCGACACGGGTCTGCCGCTGCGCGCCGTACACGCGGCGCAGTCGGTGGGCTTCCTGCGCCCGATGCCGGAGGACGCGCCGGTGGCGCTGCTCAGGTCCGGTGCGTGGACGCGGTTGCGGACGCCGTACGGGTCCATCGCCGTACGGACGGGTGGCACGGGTGCGGGTGGCACGGGTGGGCTGAGCGTCACCCCGACGTAGCGCCGCGCTCGCCGGGCGGGGGTGGTTCTGCCGGGGTGCCCCCGGTGGGCGGCGAGTCCTCGATCCCCGGACGGGCTTAATTCGGGCCGTCCGGTGGGGTGTCCGGCCAGATTCCTATGTGGTCCTGTTCAAGCTCCAGCAGCACGCGGTGTTCCATGTTCAGCGCCTTCGTGTACTCGGCGGGCAACTGGAGGCGCCCCGCGCGGTCGAGCATCGCGTACTCCCGCGCCACCACCGACTCCTGGCCCGTCGTCGCGTCGACCTCCGTGCGGCGCAGGACCTCCGACGAGGTACGGCCGTCGCGGATGGCGACCGTTCGGCGCACCTCGCCCGCGACCGCCTGGTCGTGGGTGACGATCACGATCGTCGTGCCCAACTCCTCGTTCGCCCGCCGGAACGCGGCGAACACCTGCTCCCCGGTCGCCGAGTCCAGCTCGCCGGTCGGTTCGTCGGCGAGCAGTACGGAAGGGGAGTTGGCGAGGGCGACCGCTATCGCGGCCCGCTGCTGCTGGCCGCCGGACATCTGGTGCGGGCGGCGGTCGCGGCAGTCCGCGACGTCCAGCATCGACAGCAGCGAATCCGCCCGCGCGGCGCGTTCGGCGCGCCGGCGTCGACCACCCCGGCCGCCACCCCGTCCGCTCAACTGCATCGGCAGCGCGACGTTCTGACTGGCCGTCATGTACGGCAGCAGATTCCGGCCGGTCTCCTGCCAGACGAAGCCCACCGCCTCACGGCGGTAGCGCAGCCGAGCCTTCGCGTCCATGCCCAGCAGATCGCGGCCCGCCACCTTCGCGGCGCCGGCCGTCGGGACGTCCAGGCCCGCGAGGATGTTCATCAGCGTCGACTTGCCGCTGCCCGACGCGCCCACCAGCGCCATCAACTCGCCCTCGGCGACCAGCAGATCGAGACCCTGGAGGGCCTGCACCTCCACACCGTCCGCGGTGAAGATCCGCACGAGCCGGTCGCAGGAGATGAGCGCGTCGTGGCCGTACGAGGGACGGTCGCGGTGGGTGCCGGCGCGCTTCTCCAACTGCTCCAGCGTCGTCCCCGCCCCGGACCCGGTCGGCGATGTCATCGGCTGTCTCCTGCCCTGAGTTCCTTGATCGATCCTTGCCGTCCCGCCCACCACGCCTGTACGACCGACACCGCCGCCGCGAGCGCCAGCACTCCCACGGCGGGCAGCACCAGCGACCATGGATCGGCCTGGAGCGGCGCCCCGTCCACCGGCACGTCGGAGGTCGCGGTGAGCGCCAGTTGTACGAGATCCACTCCCGGCGCCAGCAGTACGACCGTCGCCCAGCCGACCAGCGCGCCGCCCACGGCGGCCAGCAGCGCCTGCGGAAGGACCTCCAGGCCCAGGAGTTGGCGGCCCTGGCGGGTCGTGAGGCCCATGGTGCGCAGCCGCGCCAGCAACGTGACGCGCTCCGGGGCCGCCTGCGACAGCGAGAGCAGCAGGGCCAGCAGGGCGTAGCCCGCGCCCGCCGCGATCGCCGCCGCGTAGATCCGCTCGGCGCCCTCCTGCATGGGCGTGTTGACGAACGCCTCGCGCTCCTCGGTGCGCAGCTTCACGGTGAAAGCCGTCTCGGGCTGCTCGGCCGTTGAGTCGGCCGTCGCGTCGCCCGTCTCGCCGAATCCGGCGACCGTACGGCGCAGCGCCGTGCCGTCCAGCTTCGCGCCGCTGACCAGGAGGGTGGTCGGCGCCCGCTGCGTCAGGTCGGCGGCGTTCACGAGGAGGTAGTCGTTGCCGAGCGAGGCCGGGGTGTCGCGGTGTATCTCCGCCACCCGCACCTTGAAGTCCCCGGCCGGCGACTGGATGTCGCGCGGCTGGTCGCCGAGCCGTTCCGCGACGGCGGGCGAGGCGATCGCGGGCAGGACCCGGCTCCGGTCCGGCCCGCCGTCGTGCACACCGCCCCCGCCCACGGACTTCAGGGCGTCGGCGGAGAACTCGCCGAGGCCGGTCTGCCGGGCCAGTCGCGCGTACGCCTGCGGCTCCACACCGATCATGGTCACGCCGAGCGAGGTCCGGAAGCCCTTGCTGTCGGACGGGAGCGGTACGCCGTACTCGATCCGCAGCGCGGTCACTTCATCGACCCCGGGGCTCTCCCGCACGGCCTCCGCGAGCCCGTCGGGGAGGACCGGCGACGAGCCGACGAGGCTGATCCGGGCGTCGGCGCCCGTCGCCAGCACGGCGGCCCGGTCCCTGGCGCCGTCGATCCCGGCGAGTACCGAGCCGCCGAACGCCGCCGTCGTCAGCGCGACGAGCAGGGCGAGCAGCGGCAGGGCGCCGGACGACGACGCGCGGCCCGCGCGTGCGAGTGAGAGGAAGCCGACCGCGCCGCGCAACCGGCCGGCGGGGCGGCCCGCGAGGCGCAGCGGCAGCGGATACAGGCGTACGAGAACGAGCGCGGCGATCAGCCCCACCAGTACCGGCGCGGAGCTGACCAGGTAGTCCACGTCGCCCACCGCGCCGGCCGTGGCGTCGGCCGTACCGCCCGTACCGCCCGTACCGCCCGTGCCGCGCCGGCGCAGCGCGACCACCGCGCCGATCGCCAGGGCGAGCAGGGTCAGTTCGGCGATCGTGCGGCGGCGGGAGGGCCGGACCCGTACAAGATCGTCGCGGCCCCCGTGCGGCAGGGGTCTGCGGTGCCGTACGACGGCCCGCACCGGCAGCGCGGCGCACGCCAGCAGCGCGGCGGCGCTCGCGGCGGCGACGGCGGGCAACAGCCGGGCCTGCGGGACGGTGACGACGGCCAGCAGCAGGCCGAGAGCCGCCGCCGGCAGGACGATCACCGCGGTCTCGGCGAGGAGCCGGCCGCCGATGCCGCGCAGCGAACCGCCGCGTGAGCGCAGCAGGGCGAGTTCGGCCTGCCGGCGTGCGGCGATCAGGCCGCCCGCCATCACCAGGACGACGGCGGCCACGGCCCCGATCCCCAGCGCGGCGACGGCGACGACCGGGGCGATCGCCGTACGCATCGAGCGGTGCGCGGTGACGATCTCGTCAAGTCCCGTCGCCACCACGGCCGATGGCCCGATGACGGTGGTGCGCAGTCGGGCCAGCTCCGGGCCGTTCTCCAGCGCCGCGATGCCGGAGGCGAGCCGCGGGGCGTCGCGTGCGGTGAGCGCGGTGATGTCGGGCGCGAGCCGCCAGTACGCCTGGGGCTCGCCGGTGGTGCCGAGCAGTACGGGGGCGGCGTCGGGCGCCAGCAGGATGGAGGCGCGCCAGTAGCGGGGCTGCGGGCGGTCGTTGGTCGGTTTGGCGACCAGGGCGGGGGAGCCGAGTGTGGTCTCGAAGGCCCAGTAGCTGTTGTCCGGGTCCCGTGGCGCGACGATGCCGGTGATCCGTACGCCGACCTCGCCCCGGTCCACGCCCGGTACGTGCACCACGGAACCGACCTTGATACGCAGCGCCGTCGCCGTTTCGGCGGTGACCGCGCCCTCCACCTCGCCGGTGCGCTCCGTCACCGCCTCGGTGGCGCGGGGGAGCCGGCCCTCGCGGAGCGTGGAGTGGCGGTCGAGGTCCGCCTGGGCGGCGAGGGTGAACATGGGCGGCAGATTGTTCGGCGCGGGCAGCCAGGGGTCGGTGCCCTCGACCGGCTCGGAGGTCCGTACGCCGTAGGCCGAGGCGCCTTCGTCGGCCCGTACCGGTGTGGGCAGACTCCGCGTGATCTTCTGATGCGTCTGTGCCACCCAGGCGCCGCGCAGGGTTTTCTCCCGGTCCGCCTGCGGCGTACTGGGGCCGGATGCCGGCGAGCTGACCTCCAGGACGCTCTCACCGGCGGTGGCGGTACGGATGTCGTGGCGCAGGCCGTTGGTCTCGTACGCGTCGACGGAACGGGGGAACGCGGCGGCGAGGTACGCGGTGAGCACGACGAGCACGGCCAGGGCGACGGCGGCACCGGGCGCGGTACGCAACCGCGTCCGCACCCACGGCGCGACGGCCCGCGCGGGGCGGTGCGAGCGGGGGCGGGGGTGGGGCGTGCTGCCGCCGGGGGCGCCGGATCCCGGGGCGTCGTCGCGGGTCCGGTCGCCCGAACCACCACCGCCGGTCGCGCCGTTGCCGGGCGCACCGCTGTGGGGCCGGCTGGCGCGGGGCTCCGTGCCGTCGTCGTCGTTGCCGCGTGGTGGGCTGGCGTTGGGCCGGTCGATGTCGGTATCGGTGTTTGCCGGTGTGCGGCCGTCGCGTCGGTCAGCGTTGTTGCGGTGGGGTGCGTCGCCGTGGGGCGGGCTGGCGTCGCCACTGGCGGTGTCGGACGGGCCGACGTCGGGGCGGGCGCTTCCGCGCGTGCTGCGCGTGCCGCCGGGACGGATGTCGCCGTCGTCTGCGTCGTTGCTGGCGGGACTGCCGTCGCGGCGGCGTGGTGGGCTGCCGTGGGGCCGGTCGACGTCGGCATCGGTGTTTGCCGGTGTGCCGCCGTCGCGCCGGTCAGCGTTGTTGCTGCGGGGCTCGGCGCCGTGTAGCGGGCTGCCGTCGCCAGTGGCCTCGTCGTCCGCGTTGTCGCTGTCGGGACTGCCGCCACGTAGCGCGGCAACGCCCGCTGTACCGGCGGCATCGGGCCGGTCGGTGCCGGAACCGATGCTTGTCGGTGTGCCGCCATGGGGCCGGTCAGTGCCGGGGCCGACTCCGTCGCCCGGCGTGTCGTCCGGTCCGGCGGGGGCCCGGGGTGAACTCGCCTTGGGCGTACGGGACTCGGTAGCGTCTCCGTCTCCCGGTGAAGGAGTCCGCATCTCAGTTGCCTCCCCGTTCGCGCAGCGTGAGCGTCGGGTCCGGGCGGTGCAGGGACAGGGACGCGATCATCAGCAGGGGCAGCGCGGACACCCCCGCCAGCAGTGCCGCGACCTGGCCGATGGGCAGTTCGACCAGGACGCGCGGTATCGGCTGGGTGGCCTGGCCCGTCAGGACCACCAGGGGCACCACCGCCCTGGTCAGTACGGCGCCGAGGGCGAGGCCGATCAGCAGCGCGACCGTGAGCAGCAGGCCCTGTTCGGTGGCTATCAGCCGGGCGAGTTGGCGCCGTGGTGTGCCCAGCGCCCGCAACAGGGCAAATTCGGCCGCCCGTTCACGCTGCGACCCCGCCGCGCTCACGGCGAAGCCGACCGCCGCGAGGGCCGCCGCCGCGACGGCTGCCGCCGTCAGCGCGGACTGCGGGCCGACCCCCAGCGGATCGCTCAGCAGCTCGTCCGCCGTCTCGTCACGTACCAGGACCTGGGCCGGGTCGACGTCGGACCGTTTCCGTAGCGTCTCGGCTATCTCCGGCGTACGGCCCGGTGCCGCGCTCAGCCACCACTCGGTGGGGGCCAGCGACGCGTCCCGGCGTTCGGCCAGTACCTGGTTCACCGTGCGCAGATCGACCAGGAGCCCGCCCCCGTCGCCCGTACGACCGCCGTCGGCGGCCTCGGACGCGGCCCGCGCGCTCAGGGCGCCGGGCCCGGTGGTGGGCAGTTGGTCCACCGCGCGCACGATCTTCACCCGCAGCCGTTCGCCCGAGACCTGGACGTCCACGTTCTGCCCGGTCTTGGCGCCGGCGGCGCGCAGGAAGGTGTCGGTGGCGATCGCGGGGATCACGGCGGGCGGCTCGGCGCGTGCCACTCCCACGTGGACGCTGACGTGCCGCAGCGGGTCGAGGTAGGGCCCGGCCTGCGGGCTGACCCCCGTCTCGTACGAGAGCGTGAGCGGCGCCGAAGCCGAGACGGCCGGCTTCAGCGGCACGTCCGCGTCCGCCTCGCCGTCCAGTGAACTGACGCGCGTCGCCCGCCAGTCGAAGTCGGCGGCGACGTCGACCGGACGCGCGGTGCCGTCGGCGTCCAGCGACCGGAGCGCGTCGACGCTGAGCCGGTGGGTCTCGTTCGGGCCCTGCGGGGCGTTCGATTCCAGCTCAAGACCGGTCAGGGCGAGCGGCTGCGCCGGGGTGAGCGGTGTGCTCGCCGCCTCGGGACCGGGCACGGAGTCCGCCTCGCCCGTCAGATCGCCCGTCAGATCGACCGTGACGGTGTGCGGGCGGCCGTCGACGGGCACCTCGCCCGCGAGCATGCGGTAGCCGATGCCGTAACGGTCCTCGACGACCACCGTCGTGTACGGCGCGCTGCCGGTCGGCGACACCCCGTCGGCCGCCCCGGTGTCGGTGAGCCGCAGTGTGATCCGGAGCCGCCGGGTGCCGTCCGGCAGCGGAACGCCCGGCAGCGCCGTGCTCGGCGGCTTCACCGCGTCGAGGAGCCGCGCCGCGCCGCCGTCGCCGGACAGCCCCGACATGTCGTCGCGCAGCAGCATCCGCTCGTCGGTGTGCGTGGTGTCCAGCGCCAGGACGGTCGCCTTCCGGTTCGCCGACAGCTCGGAGGTGGCGCGGTGCGCGGGGGCCGCCTCGCGTACCCCCGGCAGTGCGGCGTAGATCCCCGCCTGTCCGGGATCACCGGGCCGGTTCGCCTCCACCCGCAGCGACGCGCCGGTACGGAAGTCCGCCTGGTCCTCCTGCGAACGGTCCCACGACGCGCTCTGCCCGATCGCCAGCATCCCCATCGCCACGGCCAGCACCAGCAGCAGCACCGGCCCCGCGCCGCGCAGCGGCCGGCGGCTGAACTGCCAGCCGGCCAGCGCCGACGACAGGCCCGCCCCGCTCGCCGCGCGCCGTTCGGCCAGCCGTGCCACGGGCGGCAGCAGGCGCAGCGTCAGTACGGTGCCCGCGAGCAGCGCCAGCGCGGGTGCGGCGACCAGCAGCGGATCGATGCCGAGTTCGCCCTGGGTGTCACCGCTGAGGGCGCCGCCGCCCGAGGTGGCCGTCTGCCGGTCCAACTGCCAGTACGCCACGGCGGCGATCACCAGCAGCCCCACGTCGGCGCCGGCGCGCACCGGGCCGGGCAGCGTTCCCGCCCGGCCGCGCCGCAGTCGGGTCACACCGGCCGAGGCCAGGGTGGGCGCCACGACAGCGGCGGCGCACGCCAGCGCGACCCCGCCACCGGTCAGCCACACCTGGGCGGTGGAGGTGTCACCGAGCCGCAGCCCGATGTCGGTGAGCGCGCCGCTGTCGGCGAGCAGCCGGGTCAGCGGCCCCGCGAGCAGCGGCGCGCACAGCGCGGCGGGCAGCGCCAGAAGCAGTGCCTCGATCGTGGCGAGCCAGACGATCCGGCGCCGGGAGCCGCCGCGCGCCCGCAGCAGATCACTCTCGCCGGTGCGCTCGGTGCTCAGCAGCCGGGCGACCAGCAGGAGGGCGTAACCCGCGAGCAGTACGAGCTGGACGGTGACGATCAGCAGGGTGGAGCGGGACACGAGCAGCGCGCGTTCGGTCCGGTCGAGCACACCGGGCAGCGCGGTCCGCGCGTTCACACCGTCCGCGAAGACCGGTTGCGCGGCGAGTGCCTTGGGCCCGCGCTCGGCGGCGGCGCGCAGCGAGTCGATACGGCCGGTGGTGACGGACCGGAAGTCGGCGGCGGCCAGCCAGGACAGGTCGCCCGCCTGGAGCCGCCCGGAGTCGAACAGGGCGGGGTCGGTGAGCAGCGGGCCGTAGGTGGTGAAGGTGACCGTGTGGACGCCGTTGCCGCCGACCGTGTCCAACTGCCAGTAGGGATCGGTGAGATCGGCCGGCCGGTAGATGCCGGTGACGCGGATCGTGAGGGGTTTGTCGGTCAGCCGGTCGACGAGGGTGAGGCGCGTTCCGGCCTTGATCCCGAGCTGGGTCGCCGCCTCTTCGGGGAACGCCGTCCGCACGTCGTCTCCGGCGCCGTCCCCGGCCGTGGGCCACGTCCCCGCCACCAGCTTTACGCGCGAGCGGTCGAGCGTCGCGAAGTGCGTGAGGTCGGGGTCGCCCTCGCGGGCGGCGGGCGGCTGAAGCGCGCGGGGGAGCGCGTACGACCCCGAACGCTCCAGCTTCCGTACGGTGACCGGCAGCCCGTCGAAGGACTCGCGCGCGACCTTGGAAGCGGCCTCGTTCGCGGCCACCCGGTCGCTCGGCGGGACCTGCGCGGTGATCACGAGCGACGCCGCGGCGGCCTCGCGCCCCTGGAGCGTGTGACGCAGCGCGGCGTCCCCGATGGAACCGGAGAAGGCGGTGAGGGCCGACAGGACGGTGGTGGTCAGGAGGACGGCGAGGAGGGCCGCGGCGAGCAGCAGCCGGTGCGCGCGGACGCGCAGAAACACCAACGCCGTCACATGTCCCCCCGCCGATCCGTCGCTCTCCCCCGGAGCTCTGGATACTTTCAGAGGGCACCCGGCCGTGGAAACCGCTTACGGGGGTACTTTGATCCGATCGTGACCGTTGTCCGGAACGGAAGTTCCGGATTCCGGGCGTACGCGGGGACTGCCGGCTCAGCTATTGATCATCGACTCGGCGGCATACGTCATGTACTTCCACAGCTCACGCTCGTGCTCCTCGGACAGCCCCAGCTCGTCGACGGCCACCCGCATGTGCCGCAGCCACGCGTCGTGGGCGGCCCGGTCGACGGTGAACGGGGCGTGCCGCATCCGCAGCCGGGGATGGCCCCGGTTGTCGCTGTACGTACGCGGGCCGCCCCAGTACTGGATCAGGAACAGCGTGAAGCGCTCCTCGGCCGGACCCAGATCCTCCTCCGGATACATCGGCCGCAGCAGCGGATCCTCGGCGACCCCCTGGTAGAACCGGTGCACCAGGCGCCGGAAGGTCCCCTCGCCGCCGACCTGCTCGTAGAAGGTCTGCTCCGAAAGCGTGCCGCGCGGAATATCGTTCACCCTTCCATCGTCTCAGACCCACCGGCCGAGTACCTGAGGTGTAGGACCCCCGCTGCCGGCCCCGGAACCTTGATTACCCGGGGTCCGGACCCCGGTACTGCTCGCTTCCGCGCCCGTGACACAGGACCATGGAGGCATGGGCGTTCACCACGAGCACCGCGAGGCGTACGGGCCGGGCGACGAGCACGACGACGACGGCGTCGCCGCCGAGGCACGCGCCGCCATGGTGCGGGGCATGGTGGACGAGGGGGTGCTGGACGATCCGGCCTGGCGCGCGGCGTTCGCGCAGGTGCCGCGCCATCTGTTCGTGCCGTACTACTTCGTCAGCCGGCTCGGCGGCCACGACCGGCTGTGGTGCGAGGACCCCGACCCGGTCCGGCGGCTGCGCTGGCTGCGCGGCGCGTACGCGGACGGGGCGCTGGCCACCCGCGTAAGGGACGGTGAACTGATCTCCTCCAGCAGCCAGCCCTCACTGATGGCCCGGATGCTCACGGAGCTGGACGTGCACGACGGGCAGACCGTCCTGGAGATCGGCGCGGGCACCGGCTACAACGCCGGGCTGCTCTCGCACCGGCTGGGCGACGAGCGCGTGACGACCATCGATCTGGACCCGGAGATCACGGAGTCCGCCCGTACCCATCTCGCCGCCGCCGGATACCGGCCCACGGTCGTCACCGGCGACGGCGCGATCGGCTGCCTGCGGCGGGCGCCGTTCGACCGGATCATCGCGACCTGCACGCTGCCCGCCGTGCCGTCCGGTTGGCTGGCGCAGTGCGCGGACGGGGCGCGGATCCTGGCGCCGCTGGCCACCGGGCTGATCGCGCTGGACGTCGGCGAAGACCACCACGGCCGTTACGCGGAAGGGCACTTCCTGCACACGCCCGTCATATTCGTCCCGCTGCGCGGCGGTACGCAGGAATCGGGGCTGCCGGTCCTCCAGCGGATCGGCGGGCTGCCCAGACGGGCGCTGGAGAACGAACTCTTCCGCTTCATGCTCTCGCTGACGGCGGGCAGCCTGGACCCGCACGAAGCGCTCTCCCTCTGGGAGCGCGAGGGGCGCCCGCAGCGGGAGAGGTTCGGCATCACGGTCGGCCCGGACCGGCAGTGGGCCTGGCTGGACGACCCCTCGGGGCCGTACGCCTGGTCGCTCACGAACTGATCGCCCTGATCGCCCCTGATTCACTCGCGGTGGCGGATCAGGGGCAGATCGGTCGGACAAGTCAGCTACGGCGGATCGTGATCGTCGTCCAGGCACCGACGTGCACGCGGTCACCGTCCTTGAGCGGGACGGGGACGTACGGCTGGATCGGGTCCTCGGCGCCGTTCAGCGTCGTGCCGTTGGTGGAGTTCTGGTCGACCACCGCCCAGCTCCCGTCCGGCTGTTGGACCAGCACCGCGTGCTGGTGCGAGACGCCCGGGTCCTCAGGCGGGACGGACAGGTCGACATCGGGGGACTCGCCGGTGGAGTGGCGCCGACGGCCGATGGTGATCTGGTTCCCGGTCATCGGAAGATGCTGTTCCGGTGAGTACGCGGGCAGGTTGAGGCCCGTCGCCTCGGGGCCGCTGCGCTGCATCATCGCCATGAAGTACTCACGGTCCGGTGCGACGACCGCCGTCCAGTTGCCGGGCGGCTGGTACTGGTGCGGCGGCGGCGGCGGCTGGTGTTGCTGGTGATGCTGCTGCGGCGGCGGGGGGCCCTGCTGGAACTGCTGCGGAGGCGCCGGAGCCTGCGCGTGCGAGGGCGGCGGCAGTACCCAGTCGTCGCCACCGGTCTGCTGCGGCGGGGCGGGCGGCCCCGACTGCTGGAACGAGGGCGGTGACGGCGGGCCTTGCTGCTGTTGGTACGGCGGGGGCGGCGGCGGTCCCTGGTAGCCATGAGGTCCGGGGGGGCCGTGCGGGCCGGGAGGTGCGTGCGGTCCGGGAGGTCCAGGGGGTCCCGGAGGTCCGCCCTGCGGGCCGGGCCCACCGGGCGGGCCCGGCTGACCCTGCGGTCCCTGCTGATCGGGGGACAGCGGTTCGGCGGCCCGGTTCAACTGCGAGGGGCGCGAGCCCTGGTAGTCGTACGCGTCCGGCGGCCGGGGGGGTCCCCCCTGCTGGGCCTGGAAGCCCGGCGGGAGATTCAGCCCCGGAGGCGGCGGACCACCAGGACCACCAGGGCCACCGGGTCCGCCCGGTCCGCCGGGCTGCTGGTGCTGCGGAGCCAGCGGCGTGTACGAGGTCGCCGTGTTCGTAAGGAAGTTCCACCGGCACTCCTCGCAGAACAGGGAGTTGCCCTCGCGCGGAGTGCGGCACTGCGGGCACAGCTCCGCCTGCGCCGTCGCGTTCGGGTCCTGCGGGTAGCCGTAACCGGGCGCGGGCGGCGGTGGGGGAGGCGGCGGCACCGAACCGGCGGGCGCGCCGGCTCCGGCCATGCGATGGCCGCAGACCTCGCACCAGTCGTCGGAACCCGACTGGTGTCCGTTCGGGCAAGTCGGCATGTCGGCGCTTCCCCCTCTCCTCGTCCGGCCCGCAGGCCGCTGTTGATCTCTAGAAGCTGCTGATCGCTCTGTGTCGCTGCTTGTCGCTGCTCGTGTCGTTGCTCGTGTCGCTGCTCGCTACTTCTTGACGCGAACTGTTTTGGTCGAGCGAGTTTCCAGTGTCATCTCGTCCGCGTCCGCGACCTTCGCTTTCAGTCGCACAGTACCCGTCGCCGCGTCGACCACGTCCACCACCTTCGAAAGCAGTTTCGCCGTATCCGCGTTCCCCGAGTCCGACGCGAGCTGTACCGCGCGGCCCAGTTTGGCGGTCGCGCCGTCGAAGTCCCCCGACTTACGGGCCTCCAGGCCCTGTTGGATCACCTGGGCCAGTTCGGCCTGGCCCGTGTAGTGCGCGACCTGCGGATTGATGGACGTCGACGCCACCATGTCGTCCGTCCACACCGCCCGTACCAGCCCTTGAGACAGCACCTGCGACGTGCCGTCGGCGGCGGGGAGGATCAGCGAGACCCTGGCCGCCAGCATCTCCTGGCCGACGCCCGCCTCCGGGACCTGGACACAGACGTGGTAGTCACGGGACTCGTCGCCCCAGGAGCCGGTCGGATAGTCCCCGGCACGGGGATTGGCGTCCGTACGCCGCTCGGTCAGCTCCTCGACCGTCGGCGCCACCTGCTTGACGAACTTGATCTCCACCCCGACCGGCGTCCAGAGCCGCAGGGCGACGTCCGCGACCTCCTTGCCCATCGCGTTCTCCATCATCTCGGTGAAGTCGGCGGCCAGGCCCGAGGGATCGGCGACGATGTCCGCCGTGCCGAGCATCGCCGAGGCGATGCCTGTGACTTCTTTCACCACCCAGTCCGTGCCGACACCACGGGCGTCGCAGGTGAAGCGGCCCGCGACGGCGTCGAGCGAGGCGCGCAGGTCTTCGGGGGTCTCGTGCTCGTTACGGCCGTCGGTGAGCAGGATGCCGTGCCTGATCGACACGTCGGCCGAGGCCAGCAGCCGGTCCGTGAGCCGCAGCCAGGTGCCGATGGCCGTACCGCCGCCGGCGCTCAGTTTGCGCAGGGCGTTCCTGGCCTCCGCGCGGGTGCTCGCGTCCGCGACCGCGAGCCGGCCGCCGCCGGGGTAGACCTCCTTGGCCACATGCGTGCCGGCCACCACGGCGAACGCGACGCCGTCGCGCAGCGTGTCGATGGCGGCCGACGTGGCATCGCGCGCGTTGCGCATCTTCGTCGGCGGGTAGTCCATCGACCCCGAGCAGTCGACCATGATCACCACGGCCGCGTTCGGGCCCTGGCCCGGCGCCGGGGGCGCCTCCGCGAGCGGCACCCCGCCGGTCGTACCACCCCCGGTGGACGTGACCGTCACGATCGCGTTCACCTCGCGCCCGCCCTCCGGCAGGAACTCGTTCTGGTACACCTCGACGGAGAACTGCGGCACGGTCGACTTGGAGAAGTTCGCCATCTGTATCGGCTCCTTGACGCTCCACTGGCAAAAAATCTAAGACGTGAGAGGGACGACGGCGGGCGGCGGGCGGGACAACGGGCCGATGTGCTCCCGGGGTTGGACCGGGCGCCGGCCCGTGTACCGGCCCGGACCGCCGCTCCGGGTGGTGGTCCGGTGGTCCGGTGGTCCGGGCAGTGGGGTGCTCAGGCCGGGCTCAGATGCTGTCCGCCGGATCCTGCCCCCTGGTGCGGTACGGCGAACGGCAGCAGGGCCACTGTTACGTTGTCGTGGCCCCCACCGTCGAGCGCGTGGCCGACCAGTACCCGGGCGCTGTGCAGGGGCCGTCCGGCGGCGTCGGGCGGCAGGACCCGGGCCATCTCCTGGGGGCTCTCCGCGTAGTTCCACAGGCCGTCCGTGCACACCACCACGACACCGGGGCGGTCCGGTTTGAAGGACGCCGTGTGCGGCTCGAGTTCATAGGCGTCGGCGCCGAGCCAGCCGGTGATGGCGTGGGCGCGTTCGTCCGCGTACGCCTCCGCCTCGTTCATCAGGCCCGCGGCGACCATCTGGGCGGCCCAGGAGTCGTCCTCGGTGAGCCGCGCGGGCGGGCCGGTGCGGTCGTCGGGCACCCAGTAGGCGCGGCTGTCGCCGACCCAGCCGATGACCAGCAGCCCGCTCGCCACGACCGCGCCGACGATCGTGCACGCCGGCGCGTTCTGCGCGCGGTGCGCGGCCTCGTGCTCGCCGGCCCGACCCGGCCGGGTGGCAAGGAGGTTGACGGCCTCGGCGGCGGCCACGATCGCCTCGTGCATCGCCTGCTGCGGGTGTGTGCCGCGCGGCAGCGCCGCCAGCAGCACCTCGTTGGCGGTGGCCGAGGCCGCCGCCGACGCCTCGTCGGGACGGGTCGCCGACGACACACCGTCGCAGACGATCGCGATGACGGCGGGCGAGCCGTCCGGCAGGGCGGCCGAGGACACGGCGAACGCGTCCTCGTTGCGGTGATGGCGCAGTCCGCGGTCGCTGACCGCCGCCACGGAGTCCAACTCCTGTTCCAGATGGTCGCGTTCGCGCGGCTGGGCGTGGCCGCAGTTCTCGCAGTAGCCGTCGGTGTCGACATGGCCGGCGCGGCAGGCCACGCAGAGCTTCGTACCGGCCGGGACGGCGGGCGGCACCGTACGCGGGTCGGCCGGCTCCGCAGGGTCCGCCGGCTCCGCCGAGGGGTGATCGGTGACATGAGGCACCGAGGGCCGGGCCGCGCCGGCCGCCGCCGGTGCGGCGGGCGCGGGCAGCTCGAAGTCACCAGTGGATGCGGTGGCGGTGGCGGGCGCGGGCCGGTGCCCGGCCGCCGTGTGCCCGGACAGCGGCACCCCGGTCGAGTCGAGGCCGGGCAGCTCGCCGGGCAGATGCACCGGGGCGGGCGTGTCGGTGCTGTCCCGCTCGGCGGCGGTGGGCCAGTCGACGGCGCCCGAGGGCGCGGCACGGCCGGTCGCCGCGGGAGCGGCCGAAGGAGCCCCCGCGGCGGCGTCGAGCGCCGCCTGGGCGCCGTTGATGAACAGCGTGGGGTGGTCGTCCGGGGGCGGGGGCACGGCCGACAGGTCGTACCCGCACGCACCACAGAACAGATCGCCCGAATCCAGTGGCTCCTCGCAACTGGGGCAGGCGGAGAGCTGGTGCATCTGCGACATCAATCACACCCACGTCCGGGGGCGGAAACGGTTGGCCCGCTCCACCAGGTCGATCCTCTCCTCGCCACGCTGAGCGAGCCGGGCTAGCACCCGGTACGAGCGTTCCAGTCCCAAGCGCAGACCGCGCTCGTCCAGTTCACTGCCGAGCAGCGTGGTCCGTCCGGGCGGATTCCCTGGACCACCGGAGAGTACCCAGTCCAGAGCCGTGCCCAGAACCTCTGTGGACAACTGCTCGCGCCGCATCGCGTCCAGACCGAACTGTTGCAGCCGCGAAACCTGGTCCGCCGCCGCCCGCAGATCGTCGATCAGCGGGGTGTCCGCCGTGCCTCCCGGCGGGCCGAGGGGCGACAGCGCGCGCAGGTCACGGCGGCGCAGCCGCGACCGTACGGCCGCGATCCTGGCCGCCGTGTAGTGGATCGACGCCTCGGGGACGGACTCCAGGGTCCGTACGGCTCCGGTCCGGTCACCCGCCGCGTTCTGCACACGGGCGAGACCGAACGCGGCGCTGACGTAGCTCGGGTCCGTCATCCATACGAGGCGGTAGTACTCCGCCGCGTTGTCGAGCTGGCCGAGCACTTCGGCGCAGACTCCGAGCGCCAGCTTGGGCGCCGCCTCGCCGGGGAAGGCGTCGTAGATCGCGTCGAAGGAGAGCGCGGCGATCTCGTGCTCACCGCTCACGAGCGAGGCGAGGCCCCGGTACCAGACGACCCGCCAGTCGTCGGCGTGGCGCGCTTCCAGATCGGTCAACGCCTCGGAGGCCGTGACCAGTTCACCCATCTCCAGCCGGGCGCGCAGCTCGCGCAGCCGCCGCTCCAGGGAATCGGCGGGCGCCGCCGCGAGCGCGGAGATCAGCTCGGTGGGGGCGGACGCCATCAGACCGGCCAGGAAGCCGGCGTTGGGGTCGCTCGCGTCGACCCGGGGCACCGGCAGCGCCAGCGCGGTGGCGCGGGCGTCGATGCGCGCGAGCGGGGCGCCGGTCTCCAGGGACTCGCCGACGGGGGAGACGAGAGAGACGGGAGGGACGGGGGAGACAGCGGAGACCTGAGCGGCAGGGGAGGCGGGTGACGCGGGCACGCCGCCGCCCGGCGCCGTACGAGGTGCCGGGACACCGCCCTGACCGGCGCTCCCGGGCGGGAGTTGGGAGGGTGCGAAGGGGGCCGGGGGCGGCGGCATCGCCGGCCGGCCGGGCAACGGGACGGGCGCGCCCGCGCCGTTGGCGGTGCCGTTCACAGCACCACCCTTCACAGCACCCTTCGCGGCACCGTTCGCGCTCCGCGCGGCCTTGTCGCGGCGGCCGAACAGCCCCGCGCGCTCCGGCTCCGGGCGCAGCCCCAGCTTCGACACGTCGTGCGAGACGTCGGCGAACAGCCGCGTGTCCGTGACGCGCGGTTCCGTACCGAACAGCGTCGACAGCGCCGGGCGCGGACGCCCCGTCTGCAACGCCACGACCTCCCGCAGCACGCCGGTCAGTTGCTCGGCCATCTCCTGCGCCGAGGCGAACCGCCGCGCCGGATCGGGGTCCGTCGCGCGCACCAGCAGCCGGTAGAACGACTCGTACGTCCGGAACACGTCGATGTTGTCCGGATCCGGCAGCGAGTCCACGAACACGTTCGTGTAGCCCTGGAAGTCGAACGTCAGCACCGCGAGCGTGCGCGCCACCGTGTACAGGTCGGAGGCCACGGACGGGCCCACCTCGGCGACCTCCGGTGCCTGGTAGCCGACGGTGCCGTAGATCGCCGACTCGTCGTCGTCCATCCTGCGGACCGCGCCCATGTCGATGAGCTTGAGCTGGTCCTCGGACTGGATGGCGTTGTCGACCTTGAAGTCGCAGTACAGCAGATTGCGGCTGTGCAGATGTCCCAGGGCCTCCAGCGCCTCGATGCCGTACGCGCACGCCTGCTCGACGGGCAGCGGGTCGCGCTTGCCGTCCGCGCCGCGCCGTTCGTTGGCGATCTCCTTGAGCGCCTTGCCGCCCACGTACTCCATGACGATGTAGCCGTCCATGGAGCCGGTCCGCTGGTCGAGATGTTCCACGAAGTTGTAGATGCGGACTATGTTCGAATGCTCGATCTCCGCGAGGAAGCGCCGCTCGGAGATCGCCGCCTCCATGGCGTCCTGGTCGCCCGTGTCGAGCAGACCCTTGAGGACGACCCACCGGTCGGAGACCGCGCGGTCGACGGCGAGATAGATCCAGCCCAGACCGCCGTGCGCCAGACAGCCCGCGACCTCGTACTGCCCGTGGACGATGTCGCCCTCGCGCAGCTTGGGCATGAACGAGTACGGATGGCCGCACTTGGTGCAGAACCCCTCCGTACGCCCCGGCCGCTCACCGCGCGAACGGCCCACCGGCGCACCGCAGTCCGAACGCGAGCAGTACCGCTTGCGCTCCGGGACCTCGGCGCTCGCCATCACCGCAGAGCGCGGATCGGGCTTCGGCACGTCCGGTACGGAGACGAGGCCCGCGCCCAGCCGGTTGCGCCCCGACGCGCCGGTGGCGGTGCCGGAGCTGCGGACCGAGACGGACCGGCTGGAGAACCGGCCGGACAGTGCGCGCGACAGCCGCCCCGAGACCGAACGCCTCGATGTCGACGAGCGCGAGGAGGAGCGCGAGGACGCGCGTGAGGAACCGCCGCGCGTCGAACCGCTGCCCCGGGCACTGCCCTTGCCGCTCGCCTTGCTGTCCCTGCCGCCGCCGGTGATCCCGGTCGGCGGGGAGGACAGCATGCCGGTCGGTGAGACGACCGGCGCCAGACCGCAGGTGTCGCAGTACAGCTCACCGCCGCCCATGTCCTCGTAACTGCCCTCGCAGCCGGGGCGCTGGCATCTCCTCGTCCCGCTCATCGTTCCCCCCGATCGCTCACGCCGTTCGTTCCGCTCGTTCCGCTCGTGCCGTTCGTACCGCGCGCTCTGTCCGTCCTCACACGTTCCCCCCGCGGTCGGTGGGGCCGGACTGCCGCTGGGCGAGTGCCTCGGCCGCCGCCTGCTGGTAGCGCAGCACCGCCTGCTCGGCGACGCGCAGATCGCAGGGCGCGCTCCACAGCATCCGGCGGGCCGCGTCGTAGCGCTCGGTCAGCATCATGTCCTCGGCGAGCCCGTGTCTGGCGACCTTCGCCTTGTACGCGTCGAGCCTGCCGCGCAGCTCGGCCCGGACCGCGAGGGGCGCCGTGACGGCCGTCAACGACTCACGCGCCCGGTGCAGTTCGTCCTCGGCCTCGCGCTCCAGGGACTCCAGCAGCGGGGACAGCCGGTGCCACTGCGCGTGTCTGCGGTACTCGGCGGCCGTCGAAAGACGCTCCTGGAGCGCCGTCGATGGACCGCTCACCGCGGGCACCTCCGACGCGGCGATCTTCGCCAGCACCTCGCCGCGGGCCGACCGGGCCTCGGTGAGCGTACGGTCGGCGCGCGACAGCACGTCCCGCAGCCGCAACAGCCGCGCCTCCGAGTCCTGACGCACCGTCAGGACCGCGTCGATCTCCCGGCGTACGTCCTCCAGCGCGCGGGCCGCCCGGTCGTAGCGCTCGGTGTCGGGCCGGCCGCCGCCGGGCGCCGAACTGCCGTGCACCGGCTGCCAGAAGGCCAGCGGATCGGAGATCACCTGGGCGCGCAGCGTGGACAGCTCGTCAGTGATCGCCTCCAGCTCGTCACCGGCCGGGTGCTCACCGGGCCGTACCCCGGCGGAGTGCGCCAGCGAACGGGTGCGGTTCAGCTCGGCGGCGAGCAGGTCTATCCGGGCGGGCAGCGCCGACCAGACGGAGTCCGACGCCACGACCATGTCCAGCGACCGCGCGTACAGCTCGTTCATCCGCGCGACCAGCTCGGCGAGCGTGAACTGCTCGGAGAGCTTCGCCGGTCCCGCGAAGGACGGGGCGGCCGTGGCGGAGCCCGCGACGGTGACGCTGCGGCCCCGCAGCCTCTCCGTCAGGTCCACCAGATCCTGCTGGTTGAGCCGGCGCAGCTTGGCGCGGGCCTCGCGGGCACCGCGCAGGGCGGCGGCGTACGCGTCGAAGTAGCTCCACAGCAGAGTGATCGTCTGCTCGGTGCCGGCCCAGCGCTCCTTCGTGACTCCGGTGAGGCCGGCTCCTTCCAGCAGCCGCCGGCCCGCGTGGTCCTGGAGGGCGAGCAGGGACGTCTCGATCGCCTCGTGCTCCGCGCCGAGGCGCGCGAGGGCACGATCCGCCTCGTCCCGGTCCATGGCCGGACCGGCCGACTTCCCCGTCGAGCCGGGGAAGGAGCCCGCGTCGCCCATCGATCACCTCTCCGCTCTGCCCTGACCGCTTCCGGCGCCGTTCCTGGCGCCGGTGCGCGATCTTCGTTCCTGGCTGTCGAATCCCTCGGTTCTCGCTACCCCGCCCTCAGTCCTTGTACTTCGCCTCCGGAGGCGCCTTTATGCCGGGCAGTCCGGCCTCCAGCCACTTCTCGTACGACGTCATCCAGGGGCTGTCGGCACCGCCCGCGCGATACTCCTCCAGCACGTGGTTGACCCGGCGCACCAGGTCGTCGTTGCCGAGCTTGGCCGCGATGCCGTAGTACTCCTTGGTGAACGGCTCGCCCACCAGCTCGACCGCCGGGTCCTGGGCGGCCTGGCCGGCCGCGAGCGCGTTGTCCGTGACGATCGCGTCGACCTCGCCCATCTGGAGCCTTACCAGGCAGTCCAGTTGGTTCGGCACCGTCAGGATGTCCTCGTCCTGCGGTGTTCCGTCGTGCTTGTCCTTGAAGACCGCACCGAACGAGTTCTTCACCAGCTCGTCGTACGCCGTCGTGCTGTCGGCGGAGCAGACGCGCTTGCCGGACAGCGACTTGTCGTACCCCGTGATGTCCGAGCCCTCCTTGGGCGCGAGCACCTGCTGGCCGGCCTCGAAGTAGGCGGTGGAGAAGGCGACCTGCTCGCTGCGCGCGCAGTTGATCGTCATCGTCCGCACGACCAGGTCGACCCCGCTGTCCGTGGTGGTGTTCAGGGCGTCGACCCGCTGGTTGGTGGGAATGGCGCGGAAGACGATGTCGTCGGGGGAGCCGAGGATGTTCTCGGCGATGGCCCGCGCGAGGTCGATGTCGAAGCCCTGCATCGTTTTGCCGACGCGATAGCCCCAGCGGAAGCTGCTCTGGTCGATGCCGACGATCAGATGACCGCGATCCTTGATCTTGTCGATGGTCGGCCCCTCGTCGAGCTGGGGCGAGGGCCGCAGACTGCGCTCCGGCTCGACGCAGTCCTCGGCTTCGGCCTCGGCGGCGGCGGGCGCGGCCTCGGCGGCGACCTTCTGCGGCTGCGGGCCGTCGTCGGCCCGGTCGGCACGGGACGGTGGCAGCAGGGTGAGTGTCGCGGTCAGCGCGACGACGGCGGCGACCGTGACTCCCGTACGGCGGCCGGCCGGGCGGCCACCGGTCCCCGGTGAACCGAACGGCTCGTGCGAGCCGTGCGTGTCGTTCGTCTCCGTGGCGGCTTTCATTCCTCCCCCTGTCACCGGTACTCCGAAAGCCTGCGGTTGATCCCCACAATGGCGCAGACCGCCCCCAGCAGGCCCAGCACGAGAGCCCCGATCGCCAGGCCGAACAGCGCGCCGCGGCCGGACTTCGCGGAGTCGGTGAACTCCCGCTGCTCGTGGTCGATCGCCTTCACCAGCTCGTCGTCCACGACGTCGAACGACTCGCCCGTCGACGCCTTCTCGCCGATGACCATCTCCACGGCGGCGTCGTAATTACCGGCCTTGTCGGTCTTGTTCGCCGACGTGTGCCGCTTCTGCCACTCGGCGGTCGCCTCCAGGGCCTTCACGACCGGCCGGCTCCCCGCGTCGTCGTCGGCGAGCTTCTGGGCCTTCGCCAGCGCCGCGCCGAGACTCTTCATGTCGCTCTGGTGGTCCACCTCGTACTGATCCTTCTGCGGCTCGTCGCCCTTCTTCTCGGTGAGGACGGCGCCGCGCGCGACCAGGGTCAGATTCTCGCTCGCGCGGGCCTTCAACGAGCTGATCCGGGCGTCGTTGAGGACCTTCAACGACGCCTGCCCGGTCTCGTTCGCGTTGTTCAGCTCGACGCGCGCCACCGTGTGGCCCACCGCCAGCCACAGCAGCACCACGGTGGCGGCGGCCGTCGCCGCCAGCAGACCGTGGTTGAAGACCCTGTTCGTCCGCCGGTAGTTGCGGCGCTGCGCCCAGAGAAGGACACCCAGGGCGACGACACCGGCGGCGAGGCCCAGGAACGGCCACACCCGTGCGTCCTTGTGGTCCTGGTCGAGCCGGGCCGTCTCCGACGCGTACAGCTTCTCGGCCGCCGGCAGGATCTCCTTCGTCATCAGTTGGTTGGCGTAGCGCAGATAGGCGCCGCCCAGCGGCAGTCCCTGCCGGTTGCTGGCCCGCGCCCGCTCGATCAGGCCGGTGTAGCGCGGCAGTTTCTCGTTGATCGTGGCGATCTGGCGGCCGGAGTCGCTGGATCCGCTCGTGCTCGTCGCGGCGTCGATCAGCAGCTCGGAAGCCGTCGTGATGTCGTCCCGATACGTCGTCTGGACCGACTCCGGCTCCTGCGCGCCCGCCAGGAAGCCGCTCGACGCGGCCGTGTCGGCGGAGGCCAGCGAGCCGTAGATCTTCGCCGCGACCGCGCTCAGCGGCTGGCTGCGCTCCACGACGTCGTCGGCGGTGGAGTACCGGTCGGAGACCTGGAAAGCCGTCACCGCCCCGAACACCACGACCAGCAGGGCCAGGACCGCCCCGATGATCTGGAGCCGTCCGGGCTCCGTCGTCGCCGCGGCGCGCAGGCGCTCCCTGCCCTCGGCCCACGCGCCACGCGGCGCGGGTGGCGGCGCGGGCGGTGGAGCGGACGGCGCGGGCGCGTGCGTCGGCGCCGGAACGGGCGCTGGGCGCACATTCGGCGGGTATGACACTTGACCTCCCCCTCGGTCACTGACGACGGCGTCGCGCCCCTCGGCGGACTTCAGGGACGACTCCAAGCCAGCAGTATGGCCGCCGGGACCGGCATCCACACACACCTTGACTGGATCTTGTGCGGACGGAGCCTGCCGATGGAGCACGATCCCCCCACCACGCTCCCCCCATTGAATACGCCGCGGACCCGTGATCGGTTCCCACTCGGGAGGGTCCGATCACGGGCCCCGCAGCCGTACGCGCCGGGCGTACGCCGGGAGTTGGGCACCGGAGTTGGGCGCCGGCGCCCGGCGCCCACGCCCGGCGCCCACGCCGGCGCCCGCGTCAGGCGTCGGGCTTCGGGGCGTCGTAGTGCGCCCGCAGCCTGGCGTGCGCCTGCGCGCCCGCGCCGGTGTGGTCCAGCCCCAGCAGCCCGGCGCCCAGCACCGGCGGCGCCACCACCACCCCCACCACGGCCTTCGGCGCGCGCGCCGCCAGCAACTCCCGGATCCCGTCGTCCAGTCGCGGATGCCGGGCCGCCAGCACGCTGCCGCCGAGCAGTACCGGCACCTCCTCGTCCAGCAGCCCCAGCTTCTCCAGCGCCACCCCCGCCAGCGCCACGACCTCGGTGGCGAGCCGGTCGACCACCGACCGGGCCACCGCGTCGCCGTCCGCGCTGGTCGCGAAGAGGACCGGCGTCAACTCGTGCCTGCGCGCGAACGGGATGTGCCCCAGATGCAGCGCCTCGATCAGCGCGTACACCGAGCCGAGGCCGAAGTGCCCCGGCACCGTACGCATCAGCTCCGTGGGCTCGCCCCGCCCGTCCTCGGCGCGTGCCGCGAACCACAGCGCCTCCTCCGCGAGGCCGGAACCGCCGCCCCAGTCGCCGGAGATCCGCCCGATGGCGGGGAAGCGCGCCGTACGGCCGTCGGGGAGCATGCCCACGCAGTTGATGCCCGCGCCGCACACGACGGCGACTCCGCGCGGTTCGGCGCCGCCGGGCAGCCCGGCGCGCAGTATCGCGAAGGTGTCGTTGCGCACCTCCGTGGTGCGGCCCCAGCCCCGCCGTTGTACCGCCGCCGCCAACTCCCGCTCCTCCACCGGGAGATCGGCGTTGGCCAGACACGCCGAGACATGGTCGGCGATGCCCTCCGTACGAAGGCCCGCGTCGGCCGCCGCGGCCGCGACGATCTCGGCGAGCCCGTCGATCGCCGGTTCCACGCCCACGACGGGCGGCTGGAAGCCGCCGCCGCGCGCCGCGCCGAGCACCTGCCCGTCCGCGGCGATCACGGCCACATCGGTCTTGCTGTTCCCGGCGTCGACGGCCAGGACGCTTCCGCGTCCCGCCGCCGGCTCGGTCCGGCTCATGCCCACGCGAGGTGCTCCCGGTTGTGCGCGATCAGACGGTCGGTCAGGCCCTCGGCGTACTCGTACTGACCGATCAACGGGTTGGCCAGCAGCGCCTTGTAGACGCGGTCGCGGCCCCCGTGCAGCGCGGCCCGGAGCGCCAGGTCCTCGTACGCGGTGACGTTGGCGATCAGCCCCGCGTACAGCGGGTCGACCTCCGGCACGGCCAGCGGCGTCGCGCCCGAGGCGTCGACCCTGGCCTGCACCTCGATCACCGCGTCGTCGGCGAGGAACGGCAGCGTGCCGTTGTTGTACGTGTTGACGACCTGGACGGGGCTGCCGCCGCTGTTCGCGTCACCCAGCAGCGAGGCGGCGAGATCGACCGCGGCCTCGCTGTAGAAGGCGCCGCCGCGCTTGGCCAGCAGCTCGGGCTTCTCGTCCAGCGCCGGGTCCCCGTACATGGCGAGCAACTGTGCTTCCATCTGGGCCACTTCGGCGGCCCGCGACGGCTTGGTGCCCAGCTCCCGGACGACCTCGTCGTGCGCGTAGAAATAGCGCAGGTAGTAGGAGGGCACCACCCCGAGGGTGTCGAGCACCCCGCGCGGCAGCCGCAGATCGGCCGCGATCGCGTCGCCGTGCTCGGCGATCAGCTTCGGCAGCACGTCCTCGCCGTCGGGGCCGCCGAGCCGTACGCTGCGCTCCCAGGTCAGATGGTTCAGCCCGATGTGCTCCAGGTGAACCTGTGAGGGCGCGACGTCCAGCAGTTTCGCGAACTTCCTTTGGAAGCCGATCGCGACGTTGCACAGCCCGATCGCCTTGTGCCCGGCCTGGAGCAGGGCGCGTGTCACGATCCCCACCGGGTTGGTGAAGTCGATGATCCACGCGTCCGGGTTGGCGCGCCGTACCCGCTCGGCGATGTCCAGCACGACCGGGACCGTACGCAGCGCCTTGGCCAGACCGCCCGCGCCCGTCGTCTCCTGGCCGACACAGCCGCACTCCAGCGGCCACGTCTCGTCCTGCTGCCGCGCGGCCTGTCCGCCGACGCGCAGTTGGAGCAGGACGGCGTCGGCGCCGGCCACGCCCGCGTCCAGATCGGACGTCGTGACGATCTTTCCGGGGTGCCCCTGCTTGGCGAAGATCCGCCGCGCGAGACCGCCCACCAGATCGAGCCGGTCGGCCGCCGGGTCGACCAGCACCAGCTCACTGATCGGGAGGGTGTCCCGCAGCCGGGCGAAGCCGTCGATCAACTCAGGGGTATAGGTGGACCCGCCACCCACTACTGCGAGCTTCATATGTCTGCTAGCCCTTCACTCCGGTCAGTGTGACGCCCTCGACGAAAGCCTTCTGTGCGAAGAAGAAGACGAGGATCACGGGGGCCATGACCAGTACGGTCGCGGCCATGGTCAGATTCCAGTCGGTGTGGTGCGCGCCCTTGAAGGATTCCAGGCCGTAACTGAGCGTCCAGGCGGCCGGGTTCTCCGACGCGTAGATCTGTGGACCGAAGTAGTCGTTCCACGCGTAGAAGAACTGGAACAGCGCCACGGCGGCGATGCCCGGCTTCGCCATCGGCAGGACGACCCTGATCAGGGTACGGAACTCGCCGCAGCCGTCGACGCGGGCCGCGTCCAGATACTCGTTGGGGATCGTCAGCAGGAACTGCCTCAGTAGGAAGATGGAGAACGCGTCGCCGAACGCCATCGGGATGATCAGCGGCCAGAGCGTGCCCGACAGATCGAACTGCTTCGCCCAGAAGAGATACATCGGGATGATGATCACCTGGGGCGGCAGCATCATCATCGAGATGACGAGCATCAGCGACAACTGCCGCCCGCGGAAGCGGAACTTGGCCAGCGCGTACGCCACGGGGATCGAGGAGGCCACCGAAAGCAGGGTCCCCAGACCCGCGTACAGCAGGGTGTTCTTCCACCAGGTCAGAAAGCCCGGTGTGTCGAAGACCTTGGTGTAGTTGCCCCACTCCCAACTGTTCGGGGTGAGGTCGCGGGTGAGCGCCTGCTGGTCGCTCATCACCGAGGTCAGGAAGAGGAAGACGAACGGCAGCACGAAGAACAGCGCCGCCGCGACACCGAGCGCGTGCACGCCGATCCAGTGCAGCACGGCCTTGCGGCGCGCGGTACGGGCCGCCGGCGTGAGGGCCCCGTCCGAGTGCTTCAGCGGCCGGTCGGGCGCGTCCAGGAGTTGCTGGGACATGGTCAGTCACCCGTTCCGATCAGTCCGCCGCGACGCCGCATCAACAGCGCGGTGAAGACCATGGCCAGGGCGAACAGGACGAGCGCGACGACGCAGGCGGCGCCGTAGTCGAAGCGCTGGAAGCCGAGGTTGTAGACGAGCTGCGGCAGGGTCAGCGTCGACTTGTCCGGGTAGCCGGGCTCGAACGCCTGGCCCGAGCCGCCGATCACACCGGAGGCGACCTTGCCCGCGACCAGTGGCTGTGTGTAGTACTGCATCGCCTGGATCACACCGGTGACCACGGCGAACAGCACGATCGGCGAGATGTTCGGCAGCGTCACGAAGCGGAAGCGCTGCCAGGACGACGCGCCGTCCAGCTCGGCCGCCTCGTACTGCTCCTTCGGTACGTCGAGCAGCGCGGCCATGAAGATGACCATCAGGTCACCGATGCCCCAGACGGCCAGCGCCGTGAGCGCCGGCTTGGACCAGGAGGCGTCGTTGAACCAGCCCGGTGTGGGCAGTCCGAGGTCGCCGAGGATCGTGTTGACCGGCCCCGTACCGGGGTTGAGGAGGAACACGAAGGCCAGCGTGGCCGCGACCGGCGGTGCCAGATACGGCAGATAGAACAGGGTCCGGAAGACCCCGGTACCCGTCTTGATCTTGGTGATCAGCATGCCGACGCCGAGACCGAACAGGACCCGGCAGGCGACCATCACCAGGACCAGCCACAGGGTGTTGCGCAGCGACGGCCAGAACATCGGGTAGTCGCTGAAGACATAGCTCCAGTTCCCGACCCCGTTCCAGACGGGGGAGTTGAAACCGTCGTACTTCATGAAGGAGAAGTACACGGTCGACGCGAGCGGATACGCGAAGAAGACCGTGAACCCGATCAACCAGGGCGACATGAACGCCACCGTCCGAAGCGCGCTTCTGCGGCGCTTCGAACGGAGCGTGTTGCTGGACATCGTCGATTACCCTGCCCGCTACTTGGCCTGCTCGATGTCGCGGTCGATCTGCTGCGCGGTCTTCTCCAGGCCCTCCTGGAGATCCTTCACGGAGCCCTTCTCGTACTGGTAGCCGAAGTCCTGGAGCGTCTGCTGGTACGTCGCGCCGTTGATCGCGCCGTCGGGGGTGCTGGACTGCGGGTGCTGGGCGATGTCGAGGAACGTCTTGAAGCGGGGGTCGAACTTCAGGTCGGGCGACTTGAGCGCGGCGAGCGTGGAGGGCACGTTGCGGATTCCGTTGGCGAACTGCACGACCGCGTCGGTGTCGGTGGTCATGTACTTCACCAGCTCCCACGCGGCGTTCTGCTTCTTGCTCTGCGGCGCGATGCCCATGATCGTGCCGGACAGGAAGCCCTTGCCGTAGCTGTCGGCCTCGTCGTCGGCGACGGGCATCGGCGCCACGCCTATCTCGAAGTCGGCGCCCGCCTCCTCGGCCATGCCGAGCCGCCACTCGCCGTCGAGCTGCATGGCGACCTGACCGGTGTGGAAGGGGTGCTTGGCGCCCCACTCGTCACCGAAGGTGCTGCGGAACTTGTCCAGCTTCTGGAAGCCGCCCAGGTCCTCGACCAGCTTCTTCTGGTACGTGAACATCTCGGCGAACGCCGGGTCCTTGGCGATGTTGGACTTGCCGTCCTTGTCGAAGTACGTGTGGTCCCAGCTCGACATGTAGTGGTCCACGACCGTCTCGTAGCCGTGGTACGTCGGCATCATGCCGACCCGCTCGTAGCTGTCGCCCTTGGGCTTCGTGAGCTTCTTCGCGACGGTGGCCAGCTCGGACATCGTCTTCGGCGGGGCCGTGATGCCCGCCTCCTTGAAGGCGTCCTTGTTGTAGTAGAGCCCGTAGGCGTCGCTCAGCAGCGGCAGCGCGCAGCGGTCGCCCTCGAACTCGGTGTACTGGAGCAGCACCTTCGGGAACGTCTTCGCCAGATCGATCTTGTCCTTCTTTATGAAGGGCTCGAGATCGGCGAAGGCGCCGGACGAGCAGAACTTGCCGACGTTGGAGGTGGTGAAGGACGACACGACGTCAGGGCCCTTCGAACCGCCCGCGCGAAGCGCCTGGTTGAGTTTGTCGTCGTTGATGTTGCCGACGACGTCGACCTTGATGTTGGGGTGGGCGTCCTCGAAGCGGCCGATGTTGTCCTTGATCGCCTTCACCTCGGAGGGCGCGCTCCAGCCGTGCCAGAAGGTGATCGTGGTCTTGGCGTTCGGGTCGTCCGTCGCGGAGTTGCCGGACTCACCGGTACACGCGGCGGTGAGGACGGACAGTGCGGCGACCGCGACGGCGGAAGCGGTCAGACGGCGGTTTCTGGGCATGACGGAACTCCCGGTGTCGGTCGGGTCCTGAAAGGGATGTGGTGGGGTCTTGAGGGGGCTGGAAGGGGCCGGTCCGGCAGGTCGGCGGATCGGGCAGGTCGGCGGATCGGGCGGTTCGGCGGATCGGGCGGTTCGGCGGTTCGGGCGGTTCGGCGGATCAGCGCGAGGTGTCGAAGACCTCGTCGCGGGTGGTCGCCAGCGCGCTCTCCAGCGCGCCGCGCGACACGGGATGCTCCTGCACCTCTCCGATGAGCAGCCGGGGTCTGGAGGCGGCCAGTTCGGCGAGTTCCGCCTGGACCAGCGCGCGCAGCGGTTCTCCGCCGGCGGCGGTCACCCCGCCCGCGAGGACGATGAGTTCGGGGTCGAGCACCGCGGTCACGGAGGCGAGACCGGTGGCGAGCCGCTGCGCGAACAGCCGCAGCAGCTCGGCCAGTCGGGGATCGGCCGGGTGTTCCGCGGCGGCCTTCTTGAGGAGGGCGGCGGCGACGTCCGCGTACGGCTGCTCCGGCGTCTCGATGCCGAGGCTACGGGCGAGACGCGGCACGGACTGGGCGCCCGCCAGTTCCTGGAAGCCGCCGCTGTTGGCCTTGACCACCTGGCGTACGAGGGGAGTGCCCGGCACCGGCAGGAAGCCGACCTCGCCGGCACCGCCGGTGAAGCCGCGGTGCAGCTTGCCGCCGATGACGAGGGAGGCGCCGAGACCTTCCTGGTTCCACAGCAGGACGAAGTCGTCGTGGCCGCGCGCCGCCCCCAGCCGCTGTTCGGCGACGGCGACGAGGTTCACGTCGTTCTCGTACTCGACGGGCATCGGCAGTGCGGCGGCCAGCTCGTCGAGCAGCGCGGGGGAGTGCCAGCCCGGCAGGTGCGAGGCGTACCGCAGCCGCCCGGTGGACGGGTCGAAGGCGCCCGGCGTACCGATGACGACGCGGTGAATGTCGCCGCGCGCCAGCCCGGCGGCCTTCACGGCCCCGTCCAGCGCGTCGGTCACCTGGGTCACGACGCTGTCCGCCGACCGGCGACCGGGCGTGGGCAGTTCGAACCGGCCCACGGTGGCGCCGGTGATGTCCGCGACGGCGGCGAGGATGCGCTGCGGGGTCACGTCGAGCCCGGCGGCGTGGGCGGCGCCCGCGTTCACCGCGTACAACTGGGCGTTGGGCCCCGGACGCCCCTCGGTGGTACCGGTGGCGACGACCAGACCGGCCGCCTCCAGCCGGGCGAGCAACTGCGAGGCCGTCGGTTTGGACAGGCCGGTCAGCTTGCCGATCCGGGTACGGGACAGGGTGCCGTGCGCCAGCAGCAGGTCCAGCGCGGCACGGTCGTTCATCGCGCGTAGGACGCGTGGTGTGCCCGGGGACGGCGTGGACGGATCGCTCACGACGTGTGCACCTGCCCTTCGGCGACTGCTCTCCCGGTGTCGCGCTGCGACGACACTGTTAGGAAAGTTTCCTATTCGGTGGGAGGAAAGTAGGCCGCACGTCAGGGAGCAGTCAATACCCGTTCAACGAGAGCACCCCCGAGGCAACCAAAGCGTTACCTGCGGGGGTGCGTGTACGAGGTGTTTTCGACCGGGTCGCCCCTGGTGGTTCACGGTGCAGCCAACTACGCGCCCCTGCAAGGGGCGTGACACGACGTCAGGTAGGTATCACGCATGCGTTTGTTCCCCCCTCCGCCGACTCCCGGCGGTGATCCCTCGCAGGGAGCACTCACGACCAAGGAGCTGATCGTCGTGGTCATCGTCATCGTCATCGCCACGGTGCTCGCCGCCATCGGGATGCCGCTGATCGGCGCCATCGAGTTCATCGGTGGCGCTCTGTACGTCGCCGTGCGCTCCGTCCGGGCGATGCGTACGGCACCGCCGCTCACCGGGACGGCCTGACCGTCCCGGTGGGACGGCGTGAAGGCGCCGTCGTCGCGGGCACCAGACAGTCCGAGGAGCTCGCGCTGTGGCTTCGGTTGCAGCGCGAGCGCCGGGCTGTCACCTACGTGATGATGGCCGAACTGACGGGTTACCGGTTCAGCCCGGCGACGCTCTCGCGCGGGGCCAGCGGCCGCAAGGCGTCGCGCGAGGTGGTGCTCGCCTACGCCAAGGCGTGCGGCGCGGACACGGACGAAGCGCTCCGGCGGTGGAAGGCCGCACAAAGAGCCGAAGCACAACGCCGGCGCCGCGAGAGGGCCTCCACGGAGTTCGGGGACCTCGCCACGTCGGTACGCACCGCGATGACCCATCCGAGACTCATCGACAGCTTCGGCGAACTGCGTGACGCGATGATCGAGTTACGGGCCAGGGAAGGCCAGCCGTCTCTGCGGGGCCTGCAGAGCGCGGCGGGAAAGACCCTCGACCGTCGGCACCACCGGCTGCCCAAGAGCAGTCTCAGTGTCATCCTCCGGGGCGAAGAGCCGCCTTCGCGTGCTCACCTCACCGCGTTCCTCGAGGCCCTGATTGTCCCCGCTGCCAGGGTTCGGCTCTGGGAGAAGGCGTGGGACCGCATCACCGAGAGCGAAGCCCGGAAACCGCCGGTCCCCGTCAAACTCCGGCTCATCGGGTTCCCGCCGGCTGCGCAGCCGGACGGGCCTCCCGTCCCGGAGACCACCGACACCGGAGAACTCGACGTCTCACGGGCGCAAGTCCTGTTCGACACCGCGGGTTTTGTCCGGATGCCCGGCCCGTGGCACAGTCCGCGGCCCAACCCTCCGGTCGCCCTCACGCCCTCCGGCCTGCCCATCAGAAGGCCGCGCCGCGCTGCGCACCTTCCTCACGGCTACACGTCCGTCTCTCACCAGTATCAGTTCGGATCATCACCCGGGAGTCGTCGGATCCTCCTGTGACCGTTCAGGACTCGCCGGCCCCTGAACGCCTGCCAGCCCATCAGGACCTGCCGCCGACCCAACGCCCGCCGACCGCCCGGCTTATGAGCCGGATGGTCAAACGGCTCGTCCCGAGAAAACCGCGCCGCGCCCGTACCCGCTGGCCGAACTACTGAGCCATGCCGCGGCTTGCTGGGCACGCGCCGAACGCGCCCAGCAAGCCGCGCCATACCGCGTAAACACGTCCACGCGTCAGGAGGGTTGGTCGTCATCACTCTCGGGCGTAGGCCCGCGCCCCAAGCTGTCTTCGTGATCGCCGACGGTGTTTGCAGGGGCGTCGTCGGACAGGTGGGAGCGGTCGTCCAGGGTGATGGTGACCGGCTCGCCCCGTGGGGTGAGGCCGGTCAGGCTCGCTCCGATGCGTTCATAGAGGGTCGCGGCCAGTTCCCGGTCGCCGTCGCCGCTCCGGGCGGTGTGCCCGACGGCGTGCAGGCTGATCAGCAGGGCGATAAGGGAGCGTCCGGACAGGGCGGCCCGGACCCGCTCGCCGCCTTCGTCGCAGATCTGCGGTGGCACCCGGAAGTGCGGATGCCGGCCTGCCTCGGCGGTGATGAACTCCCAGACATCGCGGTGGCACAGCAGGTCGACGGAGGAGACCTGGGCGGCCTGCTTGAGCAGTTCGCTGTGTTCTTCGGTGACCTCGGCGGTCACGGGATCGTTCTCGACGGGTGGCGGGCGCAGTTGTTCCAGCCCGGCTTGCAGGCCGGCCACGTCTTCGCGGAAGGCCACGAGTTCGGCGCGCGCCTCCTGTCGGACCGCGTCCAGCTGCTGGTGCAGTTCGTTCGTCTTCTCAGACAGGAGGGAGGTCAGGGGAGCGAGCGCTTCGGCGAGGACGTCCTGGACGGTCTGTCGGATCAGATCGACGGGCAGAGCGGTGCGTCCGGGGATGTGGTGTGGTTGCCGTCGCGCTGAGCCGGGATCGTGGCGCGGAAGAGTTCCGCCGGAAGAGCGTCGTAGTTCGGGGCGGTGGCCACCATCCCGGGATCCGGCGAGGTGGCGCCGGAACGCGAGGCTTCTGGGCCTTGTGCGTCGTGGGTGGCCGGCTCGTACGAAAGCGCCGGGACTGCCGAGGGGACGGGCATCTGGGCGGCCAGGGTGATCCCTTCGACCGCGGTCCGAACGTCACGCATCTCGGTCCGCAGCTCGGTGACGGCCTGGCGGACTTCCGCGTTCAGCATGTCACCGCCGGCCGACAGCCGGTCCCTCGCCTCACGGAGGTTGGTGCGCATCCGGCCGAGCTCTTCGACCACGGCCCGGGTCGTGTCCTCCTGGGCGGCCTGCCCGCTCGCCTCCAGTTTCTCGACACTCTTTCCGAGCGCGTCCCGCAGATCGTTGCCGCTGTTCGTGACGGCGGTGTGCAGCATCCCCAGCGTCGTGGCGAAGTCCGTATTGGTGCCCCGAGCCATCGGCCCCCCTCTGATTGCAGCAAGTAGTCAGACGTGTTCGCTACGTATGCTGCCCGAGTGGTCCTCCCTCTGCCGGGCAATCACGCCAACTCACAGCGGAGCAACGCCAATCCGGTGAACAGGACGCCCGAAACGAGCCCGTCAGGACCAGCGGAAATCGAAGCCGCGGCACGACACTTCCGGCGGGCTCACGCGCCCAGACGGGAAGGTCCCTCGTTCGTGTGCGGAATCAGCCGGCGCTGCCTGGCCGGGAGGAGGGCGGCGTAGCGTGGCCGGGGAAGGAGTCAGGCGCCAAGGGAAGGGGATGGGCATGCATCAGCCAGTGGGCGCGGATGAGGCGGCGACGTGGACAACGCCGATCGGCGGTGAACCCGTACGGATTCCGGCGACGATCGACGGAGTCCGTGAAGCGCTGGGCGGCGACCCGCAGCGCCTGGCGGAGTTCGAGGCGGAGATCGGCGCGGCACCGGCGGACCGGCTCCATCTGGTCGTCGCGCGGTGGTCGCTGTCGACCACGGCCGCCGACGAGGAAGACGACGCGGTCGTCGCCCGGCTGCGCGTCGGCGACTTCACCGGCTGCGTGCCCCAGGCGCCCGATGCCGGGGCCGCGTGAGCCGCTACCGCGTCCAGTACGCGCCCACGGCCCAGGCCGCCCTCGAAGCCATGGACCGCAGCCTGCGCAACAGCTTCGAACAGGGCATGCGGCAGCCTGCAGCGCTCTGGCGGCGACCTGCTCCCGAATCCGCACCACGAATACGACCACGCCCTGACCGCCCCCGGCACACTGCGCGCCGTCCACTCGCCCCACCCGTCGCCGCGCCCCGCGAGCCGGTCGACCCCGCCCGCATCGGCCGCCGCGTCGTACGGCGCTGGGCGAAGGGCATGAACACCGGCGCCGTCGCGAACGACCTCGAGGACGCCCGGCAGGCTTCCCGGCACGAGGACCTGGCGGCGGACGATCTCTGCGGTGCCTGAGTGAAGCGGAGCGGCCCCACAGCCGATGCCGTGGTGGCACACGCCCGTTCGAGCACTGGAGGCCACGATGAGCGGACAGCCGCCCCCCGCCGACCACGTCCGGCCGCCGCCTGATGCCCACGCCGCACGGCCCGCGCCGCGCCCAGGTCGCGTTCTCCGTCACCTCCACACCACGAACGCGACGAGGCCGAAGACGACTGCACCCGGAGCCGTTCCCCGTCAGGCGGGCCACAGGACTCAGTTCCAGCAAGAAGCCGGCATCTCACGCACGCGGTGGAAGCCGGTGACGATACTGCTCCCATGAAACCTGCAACGTGGTTACGGCGGAGCCTGATGGTCGGTCTGCTGTCTGTCCTTGTGGCCTGTGGAAACGACTCGTCCCCTCCCCCGAAGAGCAAGGGCTCGGCGCCGGCAGAAAGCGCACCGGCCGATGGAGACGGGGCCCCACAAGGAAGCGGACCGGTGTTGACCAGCGGCGAGGAACACCCATGGACGCTTCAGGTGGTCACCGCCAAGTACTCCCCCAAATTGCCCAGGAGTTGGAACGGGCCGCGCGTACCAGCCGCTGCGGGCAAGACCTATCTCCAGCTCTACGTCGAGATCCGCGCCAAGGACGAGCAGCGCGGCGGCACGATCACCGACCAGTACACATCCTTCGGGATCGACCACTGCGGTAAGCCGGGCCGGGCCGGGATACAGCCGACGCAGGATTGCAGTGCGTTCCCCCTGGAGTACTCCGGCGTACTGACCGCCGACCAGATAGCCGCAGGCGAGATCGATGACGACATCGACTCCCACGACTGGGCCGGGGTCGCCGAACCGGGAGTCTCCTACTACGCGACGCTGTGGACCGAAATGGCTGAAGACACCCTGCCATCGGAGGTCACACTCTGCGACAGCCAACAGGAAAGTGTGTGGAATGCCTGCATTCCGGTGCGCGTGACCTCCTGACCTAGCGCCTGGCACGGAAGGTCTTGTGTGGTCGGGGCCCGTCTCGTCGTAGTCGTAACTCAGTCCTTCCTTGTGAACGGCGATCTGCGCCAGAGTGACCGGATCGGCCCCCATCGCTGCGGACGGGCGATGAACATCGGGCCAGACGGAGGCGACCAGCCTGCGGGCGATCTCGTGCTCGCCACAGAGGCTCAGCACGCCGAGAATCTACCGGGCCACTCCCTCGAAGACGGATCTGGCGGGCTGTTGTGCCTCACCCGCGCCCATACGCACCAGTTGATGCCGTGCGGCCCAGGCACCGAGCGCGCGATCGGCGGCCGCACGCCGCCGCGCATGGTCGTTCGACTATTTCACCCGCGGTCCGAGGGGCCGCCGTTCGTACGTAGGCATCGAGCAGAATCACGTCGAGCGCGGTAGCACCGAGCCGGTCGAGCAGAGCGAGCACGTGCGGCGTGACCTGGTCGGCATGGCGGCTCTCGTAGAGGTGACTGCGGTGTTCGGCGGCCAGGCCGAGCCAGGTGGTGACCTCGGGATCGGGGACCCATCCGCCCGCAGTCTTCCCCACGACCTCGCGCACAGTTTGCCCGTACGCTCCCACCAGCGCCCCAGGTGGCTCGCACAGCCCCGGATACACAACGTCGCTGGCGGCGAGCTGTCGCTGGGCACGGACATAGGAACGGACCGGCCCGGCAGACGGACGCTGTCCGGCCACGGATGGGGCCAGCCGCGCAGCCCGGGTCGGGCGGGACACTTCAGAGCGGAGGGTCCGGCCCCGGCGGGTGGGCTCCGGCCGCCGGGGGGCAGAACGCGAACTCGTGTGGACGTTCTTCCGGGACTGCCAGGAGTGGGAATGGATCCCCCGCCGGTTCGACCCCGTTCGCGCGCTGGCCATCCCCAGGAGCATCGCGGCACTGATCGGCCCCAACCCCCGTGTGATCGCCGACGACATATGGGCGAAGCCGTTGTGGGCCGGGCTCAACGTCGATCCCGAGGACTTCCCGACCAACACCTACGGGCCGTGCTATCCGATCGAACTGATCCGCGCGGTCACCCTGACCTGGCTGTTCAGCGGCCTGCGCAGCGACGAGATAGCCCGCCTCCGCATGGCGCGGGACGCCGTCTACTTGCTGGACGTCCCCACCCACAAGACCGGCACCTCTTGGGGCGCGGGCCTACGCCGCGTACAACCCCCAGACCAGCCAACTCACCCTCCCGGCCACGGACCCGCTCGTCACCGCCGGAGTGCCCCAGACTCTGAAGTACGGCACGAACTACAACACCATCGACGGCACCCTCAGGGGCGAGGACTACCCAGCGGTCGCAGGCCTGTCGACCGAGATCACCACAAACACCTACAACGGTTTCAAGCAGCAACTGACCGCCAGTGGCACGAGCGGCTACCTGCTCGACGCCACCTACGCCCCCGTCGGCGATCTGCGCCAGCTCGTCCTCGGCAAGGATGGGACCAGTTCGGCGCCCAAGGTCTCCCTCAACTACGACTACGAGCCGGGCACCCGCCGCCTCACCCGCTCCTACGTCACCGACGACGTCCACGGCTACATGCCGCAGGAGCTCAAGTTCACCCAGGACGACGCCGGCAACGTCACCTCCATCGTCGACGCCACCACCCAGGGCGGCACCGCCAAAGCCGACTACCAGTGCTTCACCTACGACGGCCACCGTCGCCTGACGGACGCCTGGACCCCGAAAACAGCGGACTGCGCCACAGCCGGCCGCACCACAGCCAACATCGACGGCGCCGCACCGTACTGGACCAGCTACACCTACAACACCGCCGGCCAGCGGAAGACCGAAACCCAGCACGCCACAGCGGGCAACACCACCACCAACTACACCTACGGCACCCCCGCTCCGGCCGCCCAGCCGCACGCGCTCACGAGCACCACGGGAGCGAAGGCCGGCGCCTACGAGTACGACTCGGCGGGCAACACCACCAGCCGCCCCGGAGTCCAGGCCAAGCAGACCCTGACCTGGAACAGCGAAGGCGCCCTCGTCTCCGCCACCGAACCCGCCACGAGCACCAAGGCCGCCATCGGTACGAGCTACCTCTACGACGCAGGCGGCGAACTCCTCATCAGCCGCAACACCACCGGCGACGGCGACACGGTGCTCTACCTCGGTAACACCGAGGTCCGCCTCACCACCAAGGGCACCACCAAGACCCTGACCGGCACTCGCTACTACCAGGCCGCCGGCCAGACCGTCGCCATCCGCACAGCCACCGCAGGTGTCACCACCACCAAGCTCACCTTCCTCGCCGGCGACCACCACGGCACCTCCAGCCTCGCCATCGACTCCACCACCTACGCCTTCACCAAGCGCCACACCACCCCCTTCGGCGCACCCCGGGGCACCGCACCCACCAACTGGCCCGACGACAAGGGCTTCCTCGGCAAACCCGCAGACACCTCCACCGGCCTCACCCACATCGGAGCCCGCGAATACGACCCGGGCATCGGCCAGTTCATCAGCATCGACCCTGTCCTGGCCCTTGATCAACACCAGTCCATGAACGGCTACCCCTACGCGAACCAGAATCCGGTAACCCACAGCGATCCGACCGGAATGTGGATCGACGACGGGACGGGTCACTCCGAGCCGATCAACGACGGCCACGGCGATCACAACACCCTCGACCCCACCACCGGCGAGCACGGAAGGGACCAGTGGCCGGTCCCCGGCGGCAGCGGCGGCGGAGGCGGCACCGCATCGGCCCCCAGCAGTGGCGGTGGTGGCGACGGTTGGGTCCCGGACTGGCTCGAAGGGGCCGCTGACACGGTCATCAACTACGGCACCGCCCTGTTCACCACACCTGACGTGTGGTGGGGCGCGGCTGAGACGGCCCGCGGTTTCGCGATGATGTTCGCGGGCGGCGCGGAGGTCGTCGGAGGCGGTGCCATCTGCCTCACCGGCGTAGGATGCCTGGCCGGCGCACCGGCCATCGCTATGGGCGGTGGTTTGGCCATCGGAGGCGGTTTCGCGGCTGCTGACGGTTTGCAGCGGTTCAACAGTGGTGTCGGCCAGGCTTTCCGTAAAGCCGAAGAGAACGCGGCCTCGAGTTCTGGTAGCAATGCGGCGAAGCCAAGCGGGCCGGTCGCAGCTCCTAAGGATTTGCCGGCGTTTCCGCAGGCCCAGAGAGCGAGACCCAAGACGTCTGTCCAGGGTGGTGGAGGGTTGCGTAAACGCTGGAAAGACCCTAAGGGGAACATTTACGAATGGGACTCCCAGCATGGAACCGTAGAGCTATATAATAAACGCGGAAAGCATCAGGGGGAATATGATGCGCAAACTGGTGAGCGGACGAAACCTGCAGACCCAAAGAGAGATGTTGAGCCTTGAGATTCGTTTTGACTGCATACGCGAAGGGTGATGATTTCCCTTCCTCGGAAATCGATGTCACGCATTTGGGGGCAGGGTATCTCGCAAGTCTGACGGGTGTACCCGCGTCGAGTCTGACGGATGTCTATCCCGTCGATGCGAAAAAAATAGACGAGCTCGGTAAAAGGCTGAACAGCATCCTCGATGCGGAGCTTTTTGATTATTTCGTGGAAGCTGAACAGGAATAGCGTCTCAAGGCCCGAGGCGCTTGCGATTGCTTGCCAAGCAGTTGCTGGCCGCGAGAGGCCCCACCGGGTTGGGTCAATTCCTGGTGGGGCATCTGGCGCTGAGGAATTGGCAACACCGGTATGTCGTGGCGACGGTTGCTGTATTTGCTGTATTTGCTGTGTTTGAATTTCGGTGCGACCGGGCTATCTGCGTGCGCTGCGACGCACCCACACCTGGCGCCCGGCTCAACGCGCCGTCGACCGCACCAGGTGGACCAAGGTCGGTTCCGGCAAGAGTGCCGAGTACTACCGCTACTTCAATGACGGCAACGGTAAGTGGCACTGGAGTGGCAGTACCAACGGTGTGACGAAGTCGGGTACACCGGTCCCGATTCCAATGAGTCGTGTTCCCATTCAGGTCAAGAGAGGCTAGACATGAAGTTCTTGACCGACGACGCTAGATTCGGATTTCTTGTCACCCCGTTGAAGGGTCGCGGCATGTTCCGGTTCCAGCTCATCATCGACAGTCAATTGATCGGGGACACCGAACCATCCATTCTGGGCACAGCCATGGCCAGGCTGGGAGACCTGACGCATCTGGACGACGATCGGCTAGATCTCTTGTCCTCAGACAGGGATGCCCTACTCGCAGTGTTGCTGAACGAGGAGGAGCTCCACGACCGCACAACCCTGTCTATCGCAGAGTCGTTGGACGACTGGTTGATCCACGGATACGTATACAAGGGGAATGTAGTCGTGGTGGCGCGGGGCGACGAGGATGGATCGTTGATGGGTCCTACGCTGGTCGCCGTCGTGAAATCTGCCGAATATGATCAGATTGTCGACGCAGCTCGCAGCTATTGGTCGAGCATCAATAGCTCCTAGTTTTCGTGACTTGCTGATTGGGATGCATGAGATTCACCGCCAGATTGCCGGGGCGTGATCCTGAAGCCCCATCAATTGTGATTGAGGGTTTTCCAACCTCACGCTGTCGCGTGGTGAAGGACGAGAACGGCCTTCACCACGTCGGTGATCCGAAATCTGGTCGACGGCACGATCGGAGGCTTCAACGCCACCGCCACGCCCGTCATCCCCCCGACGGGGCAGGCGCGCAGCGAGCAGAAGTTCACCGACGCGGAGAAGTGGATCTTTGAGGAGATGAAGCGGAACGCGAAGTCGGACACCGTCGGCAACATAAGGACCTTGCTTGATGAGCCTGAATGGTATGAGTTCGGGCGGAATTATGGATCCGACATCAACACGGCGATGGTGATGTGGGGCGTGAAGGTGGCCCCGGGCCAGGACTGGGACCACAAGCCCCAACTCCAGCAGCGGTACGACCTCCAGACCATCGACGACTACTACTTCAAGCAGCCCGGTACGAACCGCGAAGTCTTCTACGACATCTACTCCAACGTTCACTACGGATACGTGGGCCGGGCCGCCGGCTTCGACACAGACACCCTGATCCAGGGCGCCTCCCTCGGAGAAACTGTACTCACGGGAGACGACGACCAAGGCGATCAGATCACGATGCGGGTTGGGGTCGACCTCTACGAGAAGTACGGAGACGACCTGACCGAGGAACAGCTCCGGCAAGGAATCAACGACGCGATGGACCAGATGGAGCAAGCGCAGCGCAACGGTGAGAACGTCCCGCAGGTCAGGACCCGGAAGTGACGCGCGGTCAGTGGGGCTGCGTGGCCGCCCCCGTAGGCGGCCTGGCCACGGGCGTGCTCGGGTCTGTGCTTCTCGCGGCTGCCTGGCGGGCATGCGACGTCGGAGTGAACGGCGCGGCCAACGGCCTTGCCCTGATTTTCTACGGGGCTCTGCTCGCGATCGTCTCGGCGGCGTGGTGGGGTGCGCTCATCGGCTACGTAGGACGTTGGAACCTCGCGGTTGCCCTCCTTGGTGGCACGGTCGGCGCCGCGGTCATGGTCTGGATCTTCGTTGCCCTTCTCCACGTTCCGAACGGCTACCGCTGCTGACTACCAGGGTGTAAGAGAGCTGATCAGCACGGCAAGCTTCGTTCACAGTGAACTCGCTGCCCTGACCCGGCGTTTCGAAGAGGTCGCGGAGAGGCACGACCGCGAGTTCGGGATCATCAAGTCCGACCTCACCGCGGTACGCCTCCAGATCGGCAACCTGGACCAGAAGGTGCCAGGCCCTGGCCGGGGAGCGCTGCCCGGGTTGCGCGGCCCTACTTCGTCAGATTGGGGTTCGCGGACTGCGGCGGTATCGGCGACGCCGCGAGCGACTGCGGCGACGTGGGGCTCGCCAGGGCGGACGGCGCGGCCACACCGGCCGCCGGATCCGCCGCGACCGCCGCCTCCGTGCCCGCCAGGGGCAGTCCGCCGACGATCTGGATGTCCGCCGCGTCGAACGCCTGTTTGATGCGCCAGCGCAGCTCGCGCTCCACCCCCAGCGCCTTGCCCGGCATCGTCTTCGCGCTCACCCGCACCGTCATCGACTCGAGCAGGACGGAGTCCAGCCCCAGGATCTCGACCGGGCCCCACAGGCGCTCCGCCCAGGGGTCCTCCTTCGCCATCTTCTCCGCGACCGCGGTGATGACCTCGCGGACCTTGTCCAGATCCTCGGTCGGCCGCACGGTCACATCGACACCGGCCGTGGCCCAGCCCTGGCTGAGGTTGCCGATCCGCTTCACCTCGCCGTTGCGGACGTACCAGATCTCGCCGTCGTCGCCGCGCAGCTTGGTCACCCGCAGCCCGACCTCGATGACCTCGCCGGAGGCGACGCCCGCGTCGATGGTGTCGCCCACGCCGTACTGGTCCTCCAGGATCATGAAGACGCCGGACAGGAAGTCGGTGACGAGATTGCGCGCGCCGAAGCCCAGGGCCACACCGGCGACACCCGCCGACGCCAGCAGCGGGGCCAGATTGATGTTCAGCGCCCCGAGCGCCATCAGCGCCGCCGTACCGAGGATCACGAACGACGTCACCGACCGGAGCACGGAGCCGATGGCCTCCGAGCGCTGCCTGCGCCGCTCCGCGTTCACCAGGAGGCCGCCGAGCGCCGTGCCCTCCACCGCCGTGGCGCTGCGGTTCATCCGCGCTATCAGCCTCGTGATGGTGCGGCGCAGGACATGGCGCAGGACGAGCGCGATCACCACGATCAGCAGGATGCGCAGGCCGATGCTCAGCCAGGTGGACCAGTTCTGCTCCACCCAGCCGGCGGCGTCGTTGGCGCGTTCCGCCGCCTCGTCGAATGTGGCGGGCCCGGACGACGGGTCCGGGGCCGGCGCGGCGGGCAGGGACACGGCGGGAACCTCCTGGAAACACGGGCGGGACCAACCACACTAACGGGGCATCGCGTGTACTCCGCCGCCACGGACGGGGGAGAGACACTCCTCACGCGCCGCCACCGGGCGAAGTCCCAGGAAGCCGCGGGGACGCGGACAGGCCAGGTCAGGGGGTGCGGGGCGGGTGTGGTCGAAAACACTCCGAGCCCGTTACCAAGACGTGGTGGCGTTTCGACCAGGCATGAGGAGAGACTGAGACAGATCGTCCCGGCGCGAGCCACGCGCCGCCGGCGTAACTGGAGGCACCGTGCCACATGTCCTGGTCCTCAACGCGTCGTACGAGCCGCTCGGCGTCGTACCGCTCCGCCGCGCGCTCGTCCTCGTTCTGGAGAACAAGGCCATCTGCCTGGAGGAATCCGGCGCGTTCCTGCACAGCGAGACCCAGGTCGTCGCCGCGCCCAGCGTCGTACGGCTGAAGCGGTTCGTACGGGTCCCCTACCGCGGGCCCGTCCCGCTGACCCGGCGTGCGCTGTTCGCCAGGGACGGCGGGCGCTGTATGTACTGCGGCTCCGTCGCCACCAGCGTCGACCACGTCATCCCGCGCAGCCGGGGCGGCAAACACGTGTGGGACAACGTGGTGGCCGCCTGCCGCCGCTGCAATCACGTGAAGGCCGACCGGCACCTGCGGGAGCTGGGCTGGCGGCTGCGGCACCAGCCCGCGCCGCCGTCCGGGCTCGCCTGGCGGATCATCGGGACCGGACACCGGGATCCGCGCTGGATGCCGTATCTGCAACCCTTCGGCGCCGAGGACGCGGTGGCCCGGATCGACGGCATCTCTGCCTAGGATCCGGGCCTTTGTCGTGCCGGAGGCGCGTGCCGTGACGGCGCTGCCTCTTTACGGAGGCGGCTCCGCCACCGCGTACGCCTCCACCGACCACAGTGAGTAACCGAACTCCGTCGCGCGCCGCTCGCCCTGGATCCGGATGAAGCGGGTGTCCTTGGCGTCCATCCGGACCGACTCGCGCCCGCCCTTGCCGTCCGTCACCCGCACCGCGTCGCGCCACACGCGCCCGTCCGACGAGACCTGGATCCGGTAGCCGCTCGCGTACGCGTCCTGCCACGTCAGTACGACCTGACCGAGCCTGACCGGCTCCGCCAGCTCCGCCTGCCACCACGCGCCGTCCTCGACGGGTGACGACCAGCGGGTGGCCGGGTCGCCGTCCGCCGCCGCCGACGCCGGGAAGTCGGGGGTCTCGTCGCCGGAGGACGTCACCGAAACGGCCGGCTTCCTCAGGAGGTCGGCTCCGCCCGTACGCGGCGAGGCCCGCACCGTCACGACGCGCTCCTCACCGCCGAAGGCCAGCGGCACCCGATAGGTCCCCGCGGCGGTGCCCTCGGGGACGCTGATCTCGACGGGCACGGTCGTGACGACACCGCGCGGCACCGTCACCCGCTTGGGCACCGTCACCTCGATGCCGTCCGGGGCCTTCGCCGTCAGCGCGCCGCTGATCGCGCCGGGACGCTGTGCCTCCAGCTCCACGTCCACCGTCTCCGGCTTCCCGCCGATCTCGGCGTCCGCCACGCTCCGGGCGAGATCGAGCCGTACTCGCGGCTCGTCGGTGAACCACGGCACGACGCGCCGCACCGAAGGCGCCGTCGCGCCCGGCACGTCGGGCCAGGTGATCCGTACGGAGTCGGCGAGCAGCCCCTTCGCGTCCGTCTGGGTCCAGCCCGTCTGGGACACGGGGCCGAGCCGCCGCCAGCCCTCGCCGGGGACATGGGCCTCCACCCAGGCGCCGTCGCCCGTGCCCGGCTCCGTCATGGTCGTGATCACGCCGACGGGGCGCGCCCGCCCGACGCCCACGGTGTACGCGTCCGTGCCGCGGGTCGCCTGGGCCTCCGGCCCCGCCGAACGGTCCGCGCCCGTCCAGGCCGCCGACGACTTGGCCGCGCGGTCGAGGAACGGCTCGAGCACACCCTCGCCGACCCTGGCCGTGCTCCGTGCCGCCGCCGTCGCCTCGCGCAGCGGTTCGAGGTCGAGCGACGCCTGCCAGGCGGCGTCGCCGTCGCCCCGGGCCTGCGCCTGGAGCATGTCCACCGACAGTTCACCGGCCCGGCCGTAGCGCGCCAACTGCTCGCTCCACGGCCGCACTTCGTCGTCCAACCGGCCTTCTGCCGTCCCGGCCAGGCGCTCCGGCGTCTGACGCATCACGGTGAACGCCGCCCGCAGTCGGCTCGCCGCCCGGTCCCTGGCCTTCGGATCCGTCGTCGACGCCGCCTGCGTACGGGTGCTCCAGAAGTCCTTCAACAGAGGGCGCAGATACGCCGACTCGGTCGGGTCAAGGATCGACGACGATTCGTTCCCGGCGAGCGCCCCGATGGCCTCGCGCGCCTCAAGGTCGCCGTCCGCGAGATCGTCCATGGCCGCCTGCCAGGACTCCTGCGGCCGATAACCGCGCGGATTCCAGGCGTAGTCGGCGGCCGTGAACAGCGGGATACGGGACGCGGCCGGCTGCTCACTCGCGTTGGCGAGGAGCGCGGCCGAACCGGAGGCGACGGCGGGCTCCCGGCCCGTGTAGGGGCCGAGGAAGATACGCCCCCGCTCGTAGTCGTTGACCGGGTAGTTGTCCATCGTCACCAGCGGATGCTTGAACGCCTCGCGCGCACCGGCCAGTTCACGCCCGGTGATGGTGCGCGGCACGACCCCCACGCCCGTCCACGCGACCTGGACCCGCCCGTCGAGGTCGCCGGCGAGCGCCGTGCGGTACTCGGTGGCGCCCTCCTGGAAATACTCCGTCGGCATCAGGGTCAGCGGCTCACCGCCCGCGTGCCGCCGCGCGAGATGGTCCGCCACCGCGTTCGCGACGCGCGCCTGCGCCTTCGCGGCGGCGCCGGGACCCGAACCGAAGGTGTCCCGGTCCTCCTCGCAGCGCCACTCGCTGTAGCTGACGTCCTGGAACTGGAGCTGGAAGGCGCGCACCCCCAGCGCCCACATCGCGTCGATCTTGCGGTTGAGCGCCTTGACGTCGTCGTCCGACGACATGCACATGGCCTGGGCCGGAGCCACGGCCCACGCGAGCGTCACATGGTTGCGTGCCGCGCGCTCGGCCAGATCGCGGAACTCCGCCCGCTGCGCGGCCGGGTACGGCTCGCGCCAGCGCGCCTGACGGAACGCGTCGTCGCCCGGCGCGTAGAGATAGCGGTTCTGCTTGGTCCGCCCCATGAAGTCGAGCTGCGCCAGCCGCTCCTGATGACCCCAGGGCTCCCCGTAGAAGCCCTCCGTCATTCCGCGCACCGCTGTGCCCGGCCAGTCGCGTACGAGGACGCCGGGGACCTTCGCCCGGCCCGGTGCGCCGCCGATCAACTGGCGCAGGGTCTGCGCGGCGTGGAAGAGGCCGTCGTCGCCGACCCCGTCGAGCGCGATCGTCGCGCGCCCCGAGACGGTGCCCACGGCGATCCGGTAGCCCCCGGAGGGCAGATCCGTCCGCTCACGTGCCCGCAGGGCCCTGAGGGCGTCCTGAGCGCCGCCGCCGCCCGCGAGGACGACCGGGCCGGTGCCGGGCGCGGTGGTGGCCGTAGGGCGGCCGGAGGCGGGCGGGGCGGCCGTACGCACCGTACGGACCCCGGCCTCGCGCAGCGCCCGCGTCAGGGCGGCGACGGCGTACGGATCCGCGTCGCCGGGCGCGACGACGGTGACTTCGTCACCGAGGGCGACGGCCTCGCCGCCCGCCTTGATCGACTGGGGACGGGGCCAGACCTCGGGCAACGCCGACCCGCCCTCGCCCTCGCGCTCGCCTGCACCCTCGCCGTCGGGTGTGGTGGCCGCCGGGGAGCCCGGATCGGGTGGGGCCGCCGTCGCGCCGGGTGCTGTACCGAGGAGTCCGCCGATCACGGCGACCGCGACCGCTGTCGCCGTCCGTCTTCTGTGCCCGAGTCGCATGCCGGTCGCTCCCTTTGTGGCCACCTGGGCCCTGTCCGGGTCGATGGGCGACGAGCCCACCACCCCGGGGTGTGGGTGTCAATGCGTGTGGCCGTTGTGTCTGTTTTGCCCGTTGTGATAGTTAGGGGGGATCAACTCCCGCTCGGGGAACGCACCGTGACCCGGGGCACGTTTACCGCAGCAGTACGTCTGCGGCCGTGCCGACTGGGTAGGGCTGCTGTGTCCTGTTGTCCGAGCATTTGGAGGCGCCGTCATGGCCGCAGCCGCGCAGTTGTGTCACACCGCCCTTTCCAAACAGACGGTTCCTGGTGACCCGGCCGGCGAAGAACCCCTCGCCGTCACCCTGCCCGGACCGCTGACCGGCGACATCCCGGGTCCGCTCACCAGCGAACCGCCCCTCGCCGACGCCGCACCGCTCACCAGCGAGCCCCCGCTCGCCGATGCCGCACCACTTACCAGCGAGCCGACCGCGCCCGGTACGGCCGGTGGCACGGAGTTCTCAGGAGTCTGAATGGGCCTGGCCAGGCTCGCGGCGCTGCACGGTGTCGCCACCGTCCACTCACCCGGCCCCGACGTCAGCGTCCCGGTCCCCGACGAGACGGTCGTCGCGGTGCTCGCCGCGCTGGGCGTCGACGCGTCGACCGACGACGCCGTCCGGTCCGCGCTGGCCGAGGCCGAGTCCGCCGCCGAGAGCCGCCTGTTGCCGCCCACCGTGGTCGTGTGGACGACCCCCGCCGAATCGGACGCGGCGGCAGCGCCGCCCGCGCTTCCCCGGGCCCTGGCCGATCTGCCGCCCGGCACCGTCCTGAGTGTGGAGACCGAGCAGGGCGACACGGTCGAGTGGCCGTCGCTCGACGCCCGGCCGACACACGCCCCTGAGAGCCGTTCCTGGCCCGAACTGCCCCTCGGGGTCCACCGGATCGTCGCAGTCGCCGCGGACGGCCGTACGGCCGGCGCCGTGCTCGTCGTCGCCCCGCGTGAGGTGCCGCAGCCCCCGCCCCGTACGCACGGCTTCCTCGTCCAGCTCTACTCCCTGCTGTCCACCCGCTCCTGGGGCATGGGCGACCTCGGCGACCTCGCCGAGGTCGCCACCTGGTCCGGCCGGGAGCTGGGCGCCGGATTCGTCCAGATCAACCCGCTGCACGCCGCCGTCCCCGGCGACCCCACCGACCCCTCGCCGTACCGCCCCTCCTCGCGCCGCTTCCCCGACCCCGTCCATCTGCGGGTCGAGGCCGTCCCCGAGTACGCGTACGTCACCGGCCCCGGGACCGCACAACTCGACGGGCTGCTGGAGCGGGCCGCCGCTCTGCGCGCCGCCGTCCTGGAGAAGGACGCGCTCATCGACCGCGACGCCGTGTGGCAGCTCAAGCGCGAGGCCCTGGGCATCGTGCGCGAGATCCCGCTCGGCCCCGGCCGCCGCGCCGCGTACCACCACTTCCTGGCCGAGCAGGGCCAGGCCCTTCAGGACCACGCCACCTGGTGCGCCCTCGCCGAGGTGTACGGCTCCGAGTGGCACGACTGGCCGCGGGGGCTGCGCGACCCGCGCTCCGCCGAGACGAGCCGCGCCCGGCACGAACTGACCGACCGCGTCGACTTCCACCGCTGGCTGGCCTGGCTCACCGACGAACAGCTCGCGGCGGCGGACCGCGCCGCCCGTGACGCGGGCATGGCCGTCGGCATCGTCCACGACCTCGCGGTCGGCGTTCACCCCGGCGGGGCCGACGCCTGGGCGCAGCGCGACGCCTTCGCCGAGGGCATGTCCGTGGGCGCCCCGCCGGACGCGTTCAACGCCCACGGCCAGGACTGGGGACTGCCGCCCTGGCGCCCCGACGTCCTCGCCGCGTCCGGCTACGCGCCGTACAGAGGACTGCTGCGCGGCCTGCTCACACACGCCGGCGCCCTGCGGATCGACCATGTGATGGGCCTCTTCCGGCTCTGGTGGGTCCCGGCGGGCGCGGACCCCACCCGAGGCACGTACGTGCGTTACGACGCCGAGGCGATGCTCGCCGTCCTCGTCCTGGAGGCGCACCGCGCGGGCGCCGTCGTCATAGGAGAAGACCTGGGCACGGTCGAGCCCGGCGTACGGGAGGCACTGCACCGGCGCGGCGTGCTCGGCACGTCCGTGCTCTGGTTCGAGCGCGACTGGCAGGGCACGGGCCGCCCGCTGGCCCCGGAGAGCTGGCGCGAGGACTGCGTCGCCACCGCCACGACCCACGACCTGCCGTCCACCGCCGCGCGGCTCACCGGCGAGCATGTGGAGCTGCGGCACCGCCTCGGGCTGCTCGGCCGCCCGCTGGAGCAGGAGCGGCGCGAGGAGTCCGCCGAGGTCGCCGACTGGCTGGCCACGCTCACCCGGCTCGGTCTGCTGCCGCCGGACGGCGGCGACGAGGAGGAGCGCATCCGCGCGTTCCACCGCTTCCTGGTGCGCACCCCGGCCCGCATGATCGGTGTCTGGCTGCCCGACGCGGTGGGCGACCGCAGACCGCAGAATCTGCCCGGCACCTGGGACCAGTATCCGAACTGGCGCCTGCCGGTCGCCGACGCGCGGGGCCGCCCGATGACCCTGGAGGAACTGGCCGCCTCGCCCCGGCTGCACGGCCTGATGGCCGTATTGCGGCCCTCTGCCGTGTCTTGACCCTTTGGTACGGCACCCCGGGCGCGCGGTCGCCCCGCGCGTTCGCTACGTTGGCACCGTGGACAAGAAGAACGCCTTGCGCGCCGGCGCTGTCATGGCCGGAACGACGCTGATGATGCTGCTCATGTCGTCTCCCGTGCTCGCCGCCACCCCGGACGACGGCGACGACCCGGGTCCGGGCCTGACGGTCGTGGAGACCCTCGGCCTGTACGTGGGCATCCCGCTGCTGCTGTTCGCGGTGATCGCCGGACTGGTGATGGTCCTCGACAAGTCGAAGAAGGAACACCGGGTCTGAGGACCCCTCTTCTGAAGAAGGCGCCGCGCGGCACAGGTGTGCCACGCGGCGCCTTTCCGCGCGCCGCCTTTCCGCGCGCCGCGCCCTTCTGACGAGGCGGGGCCGGCCCCGAATGACAGGACCGGCCCCACCCTCCGCCGGAGTCACCTCAGCGCGTCGTCACCCGGCCGCGCCGTCCGCCGCCTGGGCGCGCAGCGCGCGCTCCACGCCCGCGCGGGACTCCGACATCAGCCGGCGCAGCGCCGCGTTCGGTGATGCCGAGTCCAGCCAGGCGTCCGTCGCGTCCAGTGTCGACCGCGACACCTGGAGCGCGGGATACAGGCCCAGCGCGATCTGCTGCGCCATCTCGTGGCTGCGTGAGTCCCACACGTCCTTGACGGCCGCGAAGTACTTCTGCGTGTACGGCGCCAGCAGTTCGAGCTGGTCCGTCTGGACGAAGCCGCCGATGACCGCCTCCTGGAGCGCGTTCGGGAGCTTGTCGGACTCCACGACCGACGCCCACGCCTCGGCCTTCGCCTCGGCGGTCGGCCGCGCCGCGCGGGCCGCCGCGGCGTGCCGCTCGCCCGCCGCCGTACGGTCGCGCTCGTACTCGGCGGCGATCTCCTCCTCGTCGTGCAGACCGACCGCCGCCAGACGCTGGACGAACGCCCAGCGCAGCTCGGTGTCGACCGCCAGGCCGTCGATCGACTCCGAACCGTCCAACAGCCCCTGGAGCACGTCCAGTTGCTGCGGGGTGCGGGCCGTCGCCGCGAAGGCGCGCGCCCACGCGAGCTGGTGGTCGCTGCCCGGCCGCGCCGTCCGCAGTTGCGCCAGCGTCGCCTCCGTCCACCGCGTGAGCCCCGTCTCGCGCCAGGCCGGCGCCGCGTACAGGTCCAGCGCGAGCTTCACCTGGCGGTGCAGCGACTGCACGACGCCGATGTCCGTCTCCTTGGCGATGCCCGACAGCACCAGCGCCAGATAGTCGCGGGTCGCCAGCTCGCCGTCGCGCGTCATGTCCCACGCCGACGCCCAGCTCAGCGCGCGCGGCAGCGACTCCGTGAAGTCTCCCAGGTGCGCGGTGACGACCCGCAGCGACTCCTCGTCCAGGCGGACCTTCGCGTAGCTCAGGTCGTCGTCGTTGAGCAGGATCACCGCGGGCCGCGGCGTGTTCGCCGGGAACGGCACCTGGGTCAGCTCGCCCTCGACGTCCAGCTCGATGCGGCTGGTGCGGACCAGTTGGCCGTCCGCGTCCAGGTCGTAGCAGCCGATCGCGATGCGGTGCGGGCGCAGCACCGGTGTGCCCTTCGCGCCCGGGGGCAGTGCGGGCGCCTCCTGCCGTACGGCGAGGGACACCACGTGCCCCGCACCGTCCAGCTCGATCTCCGGCCGCAGGATGTTGATCCCGGCCGTCTCCAGCCATGCCTTCGACCAGGTCTTCAGATCACGCCCGGAGGTCTCCTCCAGCGCGCCGAGCAGATCGGACAGGCGCGTGTTCCCGAACGCGTGCGCCTTGAAGTACGCCTGTACGCCCCGGAAGAACTCGTCCTGCCCGACATAGGCGACGAGCTGCTTGAGTACGGAGGCGCCCTTCGCGTACGTGATCCCGTCGAAGTTGACGAGCACGTCGTCCAGGTCGGTGATGTCCGCCATGATCGGGTGCGTCGACGGGAGCTGGTCCTGCCGGTACGCCCAGGTCTTCATGGAGTTGGCGAACGTCGTCCACGACTGCGGCCACCGCGAGCCGGGCGCGTGCGCGAGACACGCGATCGAGGTGTACGTCGCGAACGACTCGTTCAGCCACAGGTCGTTCCACCACTCCATGGTGACCAGGTCGCCGAACCACATGTGCGCCAGCTCGTGCAGGATCGTCTCGGCGCGCGTCTCGTACGCCGCGTCCGTCACCTTCGAGCGGAAGACGTACTGGTCGCGGATGGTGACGGCGCCCGCGTTCTCCATCGCGCCCGCGTTGAACTCCGGTACGAACAACTGGTCGTACTTGGCGAACGGATACGCGTAGTCGAACTTCTCCTGGAACCACTCGAAGCCGAGCCGCGTGACCTCGAAGATCGCGTCCGCGTCCAGATACTCGGCGAGCGAGGGCCTGCAGTAGACACCGAGCGGCACCGACTGGCCGTCCTTGTCGTACGTGCTGTGCACCGAGTGGTACGGGCCGACGATCAGCGCGGTGATGTACGTCGAGATCCGCGGCGTCGGCTCGAAGCGCCACACGTTCGCATCGGGCTCGGGCGTGGGGGAGTTCGAGACAACGGTCCAGCCCTCGGGGGCGGTCACGGTGAACCGGAACGTCGCCTTGAGGTCCGGCTGCTCGAACGAGGCGAACACGCGGCGCGCGTCCGGCACCTCGAACTGCGTGTACAGATACGCCTGTTGGTCGACCGGGTCGACGAAGCGGTGCAGGCCCTCACCGGTGTTGGTGTACTCGCAGTCCGCGCTCACCGTCAGCTCGTTCGCGCCCTGCCGCAGATCGTGCAGCGTGATGCGCGAGTCCCGGAACACCGCGGCCACGTTCAGCGCCTTGCCGTTCAGCACCACCTCGTGCACGGCGGGTGCCACCAGGTCGATGAAGGACTCCGCCCCGGCTTCCGCGCTCTCGAAACGCACGGTCGTGACGGACCGGTAGGTGCCGCCCTCCTGCGCGCCGCTGAGATCGAGGTCGATCTCGTACGAGTCAACGGTGAGGAGGCGCGCCCGCGCTTGCGCCTCTTCACGGGTCAGATTTGTGCCAGGCACCCGGTCATCTCCTCGGATCGGTACGTTTTGGCTCATCCTTCCATGCGGACCCCGTCCGCCGCCCGGCAGTAAACACGCCGCCCCGAGCCGCACCGCGACGTCCGAAAACCGCCGGTCGGCGCGCGGTCGCGGCGCGATGCTCGGACACATGACTCAGCACACCGCACAGCACACCGCACGGCCCATCGAGCCCGCCGTCCTCAAGGAACTCCGCGACGCCGACGACGCGGGCGCCACCCGCACCCCGTACACCGACCCCGAGGGCGGCGCCCCGCTGCGCTGCTGTCTGCGGCGCAGCCGCGCGGGCGAGCGGATCACCCTCGTCACGTACGCGCCACTGCGTCGCTGGGCGGCCGAGAACTGGGCGAAGCCCGGCCCGTACGACGAGCAGGGCCCCGTCTTCATCCACGCCGACGCCTGCGAGGGCCCGGCCGAGGACAGGACCGGCCACCCTTTCGCTCGCCCCGGAGTGCTGCGCACCGTACGCCGCTACGACTCCGAGGGCCGCATCGTCGGCGGCCGACTGCTGGAGATCCCCGAGTCGGCGGACGAGGGCCTGGACACGGGCTTCGACGCCGCCTTCGCGGAGGCGTTCGCGGACCCGGAGGTGGCGCTCGTCCACGTACGGGCGGTGGAGTACGGCTGCTTCCTGTTCGAGGTACGCCGCTGAGGTGGCCGGAGTGTTCCTACTCCGGGCAGTATCGGCGATATGAAGATCAGTGTGAGTCTTCCGCAGGAGGATGTTGCCTTCGTCGACGAGTATGTGAGGCGAACGGAGGCCGAGTCGCGGTCCGCAGTGATACACGCTGCCATCGAGTCGCTGCGTGCCACCCAGCTTGAGGCCGAGTACACAGAGGCTTTCGCGGAGTGGAGTGCGAGCGAGGACGCCGCTCTCTGGGACCGGACGAGCGGGGACGGAATCACCAATGAGGCGTGGTGACATCCACATGGTCGATCTGGAGCCGGCGCGGGGCGGCGAGGCCGACAGGAGAAGACCAGCGGTGATCGTCTCCAACGACGGTGCCGACGAGTCGGTGGAGCGTGTCCGCCAGCGGGTCGGCTCGGTGCCACGCCAACACATGGCCGAACTCGCAACGGCACTTCGACGGCACCTGGCGCTCTGAGCACAGAGGCGGCGACAACCGAGAACTGGTTGCCGCCGCCCCGTCGATCTACCGACTAGGACTTGTCCGGCCGATCATGTGACTGGTTCATGTCCGGGTCGTTGGTGTGGGCATGGGGCGGGGTGATCTGAGTGATGCCGAGTGGGAACGGCTGCGGCCGTTCCTGCCAGTCAGCAACGGGCGTTGTGGCAGGTGGCGGGACCATCGGCAGGTGATCGACGGGATCCTGCACCGGGTCCGGACCGGTGTTCAGTGGCGTGACCTGCCCGAACGGTTCGGCCCGTGGAAGACCGTCTACGAACGGCACCGGCTGTGGTCGGGCGACGGGACGTGGGAGCGTCTGCTCCAGCATGTCCAGGCCGCCGCGGATGCGGCGGGTGAGATCGACTGGGACATCTCGGTCGACTCCACCATCGTGCGGGCTCATCAGCACGCGGCCGGCGCCCGCACCGACCCGCCGCCGGCACCCGCCTCAAAGGGGGCGACGGTCCAGAACACCAGGGCGAAACCGCCTGGCAGAGTCTGCACGCCCGCCTGGTGGAGGTGGTGCGGGAGGTGAGGGCCTGGGCCGCTCACGCGGCGGGTTCACCACCAAGCTCCACCTGAGCGCAGACGGCCGCTGCCGCCCGCTGTCCCTGATCGTCACACCAGGTCAGGGAGCGGACTGCACCCAGTTCAAGCCGGTCCTGGAGAAGATCCGCATCCCGAAGACCGGGCCTGGCAGGCCCCGCAAGACGCCTGACAGCGTCGCGGCCGACAAGGCTTACAGCAACGGGCCGTGCCGCGAATACCTGAGGCGTCGCGGTATCCGGCACACAATCCCGGAGAAGACCGACAGCCAGGCCGCCCGCCTGCGCAAAGGCTCACGCGGCGGACGGCCACCGGGCTTCGACGAAGACCGGTACAGGAAACGCAACACCGTCGAACGGGCCATCAACCGCCTCAAGCAGCACCGGGCGGTCGCCACCCGCTACGACAAACGCCGCTACGTCTACCTCGGCACCGCAACCGCCGCAGCCCTCACCATCTGGCTCCGAACATGATCGACCGGACACCCCCTAGCCGCGCAGCTCCGCCGCGACCAGTTCCGCGATCTGGACCGCGTTCAGCGCGGCGCCCTTGCGCAGGTTGTCGTTCGAGACGAACAGCGCCAGTCCGTTGTCCACCGTCTCGTCCACGCGGACGCGTCCTACGTAGGAGGCGTCCTTGCCGGCGGCCTGGAGCGGGGTCGGGATGTCGGACAGTTCGACGCCGGGGGCGTCCTTCAGCAGCTCGTACGCGCGCTCCACGCCGATCGGGCGCTCGAAGCGGGCGTTCACCTGGAGGGAGTGCCCGGAGAAGACCGGCACCCGCACACAGGTCCCGGAGACCTTCAGCTCCGGGATCTCCAGGATCTTGCGGGACTCGTTGCGGAGCTTCTGCTCCTCGTCCGTCTCGAAGGAGCCGTCGTCCACGATCGAGCCCGCGAGCGGCAGCACGTTGAAGGCGATCGGGCGCTTGTAGACGGTGGGCTCGGGGAATTCCACCGCGTCGCCGTCGAAGGTCAGCCGGTCGGCGCTCTCCACGACCTTGCGGGCCTGGTCGTGCAGTTCGGCGACGCCCGCCAGGCCGGAGCCGGACACGGCCTGGTAGGTGGTGGCGACGAGCGCGGTCAGGCCGGCCTCGTCGTGCAGCGGGCGCAGCACGGGCATCGCGGCCATCGTGGTGCAGTTCGGGTTGGCGATGATGCCCTTGGGGCGCTCCGCGATCGCGTGCGGGTTGACCTCGGAGACCACCAGGGGGACCTCGGGGTGGCCGCGCCAGGCGGACGAGTTGTCGATCACGACGGCGCCCTGGGACGCCACCTTCTCGGCGAGCGCCCTGGACGTGGCGCCGCCCGCGGAGAAGAGCACGATGTCCAGGCCGGTGTAGTCGGCGGTGGACGCGTCCTCGACGGTGACCGGCTTGCCCTGCCAGTCGATCGTGGATCCCGCGGAGCGTGCGGAGGCGAACAGCCGCAGCTCGTCGGCCGGGAAGTCCCGCTCGGCCAGGATGGTGCGCATGACTGTGCCGACCTGACCGGTGGCTCCGACGATTCCGACCTTCACAGGGACTCCTCCGTACGTACATGCGGCCCGGGTGCCGCGTCCATGATGCGTCTGTCCGAGCCCGCCTTGTCCAATCCGTTCCGCTGGTCGGGACTGTGCGGCGTTGATCACACGTAAAGGGCACACCTAAAGGGCACACGTGAAAGGGCGGGCGCCCGTACGGACGCCCGCCCCTCCTCTTACCTATGACCTCTTACCTATGACGTCCTTACGGCAGGACCTTCTCGATCACGACACTGCCGGTGCCCGCGGCCGTACCGCGCGCGTTCAGCAGTTGGACCTCGCCGAAGAACTGCCGGCCCTCCGGAGCGGGACCGGCCACCGTCACCTCGGCGGAGACCTCCGCCGACGCGCCGTTGGCCAGCTTCACCGGAGCGTCGCCGACCGTGACCTCGCCGAGCGTCGCCGAGTAGAAGACGTCGCGGTAGTCGTACGCGGTGGTCCCGGCCGGGACCGCGTAGCCGGCCACCACGAAGGTGTACTCACCGGCCGCCGGCTTGATCAGGCTGACGGCTTCCTCGGAGTCGCCGTCCGCGGCCTGTCCGACGAGCACGTTGCCCCGGTAGACCGCGAGGTCCAGGTCCGCCGAGTGGTCGGAGACGTTGCCGATGGCGACGTCGAGCCGTTCGACGCCCGCTCCGATCGTGACGGTCGTCTCCTTCTCCTCGCCCTGGGCGATCGAAGGCCGGTCGACCTTCGCCGAGCCGAGCGAGCCGCCCGCGAGCTTGCCGTCGATGGCGGCGAACTCGTTGCCGACGGTCCACTTGACCGGGGCCGGCGTACCGACCTTGGCCTCGGGGAGCGTGGTGACCGCCGGGTCGAAGGACGCGCCGAGCACCGTGACATCGAGCTTGTACGGGTTGTTCAGCAGCGGCGACGTACGACGCGACTCGACCTCGATCTCCCAGACGCCCGGCGTCGGGTCCGCGTACGAACGCAGGTCCGGACGGCAGGTGTTGGCCGGGTTGTTGTAGTTCGGGTAGCAGAAGATCGTCGAGCTGTTCTCCATCTGCACACCCTGCGGGTGCAGGCTGATGAAGCGGGTCTGGCTGCCGTCCGCGAGTCCGCCGAGCGCGACCTCGAGGGTCTTGGCGCCCTCGGGGACGGTGACGAAGTACGACTCGGTGCCGTTGCGCTCGACCGAGCCCAGCGACGAGTACGTGAACGAGGGCTTCGCCAGCTTCTTGGAGACGACCACCGTGGTGAGGATCTGCTTGTCCACGCCCTCGCTGGAGCGGTCGTCCAGCTCCAGGATGGCGCTGTGCGCGCCCGCCTGGTCGGGATTGGCCTGCACGGTGACGGTGACCGGCTTGTTCTTCGGCAGCTTGACCTTCTTGCCGCTCAGCAGCTTGAAGGTGCCGTCGTCGTTGTACTTCCAGTTGAGCTGGTGCTCCACCAGACGGTTGGGTCCGGTGGTGCGGGTGATGGTGATGTCGTACGTCCGGCTCTTGCCGGCCTGGAGGCCGCCCTCACGGTCGTACAGACCCGTGCCGAAGCCCGGAGTCTTGAGCGCGAAGTCGATCGACGTGTCGACCGGAGCCTTGACGGCGTACTCGTTGGCCTTCGCGCCGTCCTTGATCGCGTCCCACGCGTCGACGACATCGATGAGACCCGCGCCCTGCTCGTGCGCCTTCTTGCCGTCGATCTTGGTGGCGGTGGAGGTGAGAGCGGTGCGCAGCTTCGCGGGGGTCAGTTCGATCCCCTTCTGCTTGGCCGCCGACAGCAGCAGCGCGCTCGCGCCGGTGGCCTGCGGCGAGGCCATCGAGGTGCCCTGGAGCATCGAGTAGCCGGGCGGCAGTTGGTAACCGGCCTCGGCGACGGGGCCGCCGGGGTACCAGGTCTGCGTGGTGTTGATGGCGGAGCCGGGGGCCGAGATGATCGGCGCGAAGCCACCGTCCTCACGGGGACCGCGGGCGGAGAACGGCATCATGTCGTAGTCGACCGTGGTGACCGAGCCGTAGTTCGCCGCCCAGGTCTCCTTGGAGATCGAGGCGCCGACCGAGATGACCTTGTCCGCGACGGCGGGGTCGCTGATGGTGTTGGTGCCGGGGCCGTCGTTGCCCGCCGAGATCACGAGCTGGACGCCGTAGGTGTCGATGAGCCGGTTGTACAGCTCGGCCCGCGCGTTGTTGCCGTCGTTGAGACCGGGCAGTCCGCCGATGGACATGTTGACGATGTCCACGCCGCGCTCGATGACGAGGTCGGCCATGCCCTCGGTGAGGGCGATGTTGGTGCAGCCGCCGCTCCAGGTGCAGGCGCGCGAGGAGACCAACTGGGCGCCGGGCGCCGCGCCGTTCATCTGGCCGCCGAACAGGCTGTTGGCGGCGGTGATACCGGCGACGTGCGTGCCGTGCGAGCCCTCGATGACACCGATGTTGACGTAGTCGGACTTGACGCCCGCGTTGTTGACGACGTCCTCGCGGACCTCGATCACGAACGGGATGCGCTCGACGATCTCGGTCTTCGGGTCGTCCTCGCCGAAGTAGCCGATCTGGAAGCCGTTCTTGTACGGCTTCATGATCGTGTCGTTGCCGAACTTGGCGTCGTTGTTGAGGTCGATACGGACGGTGCGGGTGCCCGGGTCGTACAGCATCGCCCAGACGTCGGTGGTGTCGCCGTCCCGGTTCAGGTCCCCGGCCATGTCGCCGCCGCGCGTGGCGGACTCGGCGAACAGGTTGAACTTGTAGTTCCCGGCGGGGGCCGTGTACGCGCGGTTGTTGACCGTGAACGACGGGCCCTTGACGTCGAGCTGCATGGGACGCCAGGTGCCGTCACCGTCGTTGACCGGGTCCGTCGCCGTGACCCAGTCCACGATCTTGCGCTCGCCGGTGCTGGTCTTCTGCAGCGCCGGGTGGCCCAGGTCGATGCCCGAGTCGAGGATGCCGATGGTGACCCCGCGGCCGTCGGCCTTCGGGTTCTGCTTGACGAAGTCCACCGCGCCGGTCTCGAAGGACGGGTTGTACGGGTTCTTCGCCGGGGTGTTCGCGCCGGGGGCCGTCGCGGCCACCGCACCCTTGGCCTTCGCGGCGCCCTTCACCGTGTCGGCGGCGGGCGTCGGGTCGTCCAGCTCGATCTCGTGCTTGAGGTCGATGCCATGGACGGAGGAGAGCTTCTGAGCCGCCTTGAGCGCGGCCTCGGCCTTGCCGGTGGGCAGGGTCGCCCGTACGTAACCGAGTTCGTCGTACGTCTTGCCGACCACCGCGCCGGACACGGCGTCGAACTGGTCGGAGACCTGCTCGGTCTGGCCGGGGGCCGTGGCCACCATGACGGTGACGTTCTTGTCGCCCTCGGCGACGGCCTTGTCGAGCAGGTCGACGTCGGCCGAACCGAGCTTCTCGGAGGCGGACTTGGCGGGTTTCACAGGTGCGGAGGCGGCCGGGTCGTCGGCGGCCGGAGCAGCGAAGACCGGCAGTGTGCCGCCGGCTATCAGCGCGGCGGCCAGGCCCGTGGCGGCGGCGACCCGAGCCACGCGTCTCGGCCCGGATATGGAGCTCTCGGATTCGGAGGTCATCAGCATCCCTGGTTGTGAAAGAGACAGTCCGGAATTCGGTACCGGATGACCGCTCAGCTTTGCGTAAATGACCAGGGTTTGTGGAGAGCTGCCGGTATGGGGAAGTGCCGGTGGCGTACATCCGCCACCGCGCGCCCCGCGCCATCGAGGACCAATCGCCCGATATCCGGGCCTACTTCGGCCGGGCGGTGGCGGGGTGGTGGCCCGTGGCCGCAGCCGTCCGGCGTCACCTCGGCAGCACGACCACCCACGCCGGAGGCTCGCGGTCCGCCGCCGCGAGCAGGGCCGTACGCACCACGGTGGCCTGCAACTCCGGTGAGTCCCGCAGTTTCCTGGGCGTCAGATGGACGACCGTGATGCCAAGACGCTCCAGGTGCTCGCGCTTGCGGGCGCATTCGGACCACACGACGTCGTCCTGCGGCGTCCCGCCGTGACGCGGCGCGCGCGTGTCCAGCTCCACGGCGACCGCGTGGTCGGGCCAGTAGGCGTCGAGCCCGCCCAGGTGCGGGCCGGCCGGCAGGCGCAGGTCGACGTTCCAGACCGGCTCGGGGAGCCCGTACGTACGCACCATCTCGTAGAGCCGGCCCTCGGCGAGCGCCCGTCCGGCGGCGAGGAGCGAGTCGACGGCGTCCACGACATGCGGCCGGGACAGCAGCCGGGCCTGGCTCAACTCCCGTACGACGGGAGATGGTTCGCAGTGCCCGTAGCGCACGGCCTCGGTGAGCAGTTGGCGTACGACCGCCGGGTCGGTGAGTCCGGCGACCGCGTCGGCCAGCGCGCGGGCCACGGGAGCGACGGGCAGGCCGGTGATCTGCTCCGCGCCCGGCAGGGCGTGGGCGCGCACGATACGGACGCAGCCCGTGGAGCGCAGCCGGCGGGTGCGGGGGACCAGTACGTCGATCTGGTCCAGCGTCGTCAGGGAGGGAGCGGCGGGCAGGCCGTGCAGGGTGAGGGCGGCGAGGCCGGTGATCATGGCGGTGTCACGAGGGGCGCCGGTGCCGGTGTCGGCGGGCTGGGCGGGGACGTTGCCCCGCGCCGCGACCGGGCGGCGGCCCGCGTACAACAGGGCGCCGTGCAGGCGCTCCTCGCTGGTGGGCGGACCCTGGCGAAGCAGGAAGACCCCCGGCAGCAACTGCTGCCAGGGGCCGCCGGGCGCACACCGCGCGGCGGCGCGGGCCGCGCTGACACCGTGCTCGCGCAACTGCGCGGCGGACAGCACGCGGCGGTGCGCGCCGGCGAGGTGGCTGAGGGGGCGGGGAGAGAGCGGGGAGGGGGTTTCGCCGCCGAAGGAAGTGGGGGAGTTGTTCATGTCCGGGGCATCCCCGCGAACGGCCCATCCGCTAACCGCTGTTACGAGTCCGTCGACAAATCCGGACAAGCGCGTCCTAAAGTACGGGCGTTCGACTGCCGATCAGGCGGGGCGGTTTCGGCTCCGCCGAGCGGGGCGTGAGTCCGCGCCGCCCGCGCCGTCCGCCTGTGCGGAGCGGGGCGGCGGATCTTCGCGAGACCGGAAGGTCTGGTGCGGCGCCCGGGAAATGTCCGGAAACCAGCGCCGTCCGCTGCCCGCGGGGGTGGACCTGTACCGGCTGGTGCGGTGCGGTGCGGTGCGGTGCGTCGCAAGACGCAGGGGGTGCCTCCCGTGCCCCCTCGGGGGCTCCACGGGAGAGGTGCCGTCCAGGCGGGCTTTCCAGGAACACGGCCCAGGCCGTGTCCGGAAAGCCCCGCCTGCCCCGCACGCTCGCCGTGCGGGCGGCGTACCGCGACCGCGCCCGGCTGCTCTGCGAGGTTCCGCCGGGTGCGGCGCCTTACGCCGGCAGGGCTGGGCGGGCGCCCGCGCCGGGCCGGGTGCGTCGGGCGACTTCGGCCAGGCGCCCGTCTGGCCGGTCGGTCTGACCGGTCCGTGCCCTCAGGTTGACGCCATTGCCGCTGTCGCGTCGCACGCTGTGCCGCCAGCGTCAGCGCCCGGCTGCTCTGCGAGGTTCCGCCGGGTGCGGCGCCGTGCGCCCGCAGGGCTGGGCGGGTGCCCGCGCCGGGCCGGGTGCGTCGGGCGACTTCGGCCAGGCGCCCGTTTGACCGGTCCGTGCCCTCAGGTTGACGCCATTGCCGCTGTCGCGTCGCACGCTGTGCCGCCAGCGTCAGCGCCCGGCTGCTCTGCGAGGTTCCGCCGGGTGCGGCGCCGTGCGCCCGCAGGGCTGGGCGGGTGCCCGCGCCGGGCCGGGTGCGTCGGGCGACTTCGGCCAGGCGCCCGTTTGACCGGTCCGTGCCCTCAGGTTGACGCCATCGCCGCCGTCGCGTCGCACGCTGTGCCGCCAGCGCCAGCGCCCGGCTGCTCTGCGAGGCTCCGCCGGATGCGCCCTACGCCCGCAGGGCTGGGCGGGCGGCTTCGGCCAGGCGCCCGCCTGGCCGGTCCGCGCCTCAGGTCGATGCCATCGCCGCCGTCGCGTCGCACGCCTGCGCCGCCAGCGCCCGTGCCAGGTCGTCCCGTGCCTCAAGTACCAGACGGCGCAAGGCGGGCGGCGCGTCCGCGTGTGCCGTGAGCCAGGCGTCCGTCTCGCGCAGCGTCTCCTCCCGGTCCTGGAGGCTCGGATACAGCCCCTCCACCAGGTCCATGCCGATCTGGATCGAGCGCTCGGCCCACACCCGTTCGATCATCTCGAAGTACTTCCGCGCGTACGGCGCCGTCAACTCCCGCTGCCCCGGCAGCGCGAAGCCCGCGATCGTCGCCTCCACCAGCGCGTTCGACAGGGCGTCGGACTCCACGACGTCCGCCCACGCGGTCGCCTTGACCTCTTCCGAGGGGCGCGCGGCCAGACAGCGGACCTGGTGGCGCTTGCCGGACGCCGTGTCGTCGCGGGCCAGTTCCGCCGCGATCACGGACTCGTCGGCCAGTCCGTGCGCGGCCAGCGGACGCAGGAAGCTCCAGCGCAGCTCCTGATCGACATCGAGGCCGTCGATCTTCGCCGTGTTCCCCAACAGACTCCGCAGCAGTTGGAAATCGGCGTCCGAGGTGGCCGTCGACGCGAAGAACCGCGCCCAGGTCAACTGGTGCTGGCTGCCCGGCCCGGCCAGCCGCAGCTCACGCAGCGCGCCCTCCGCCAGCGCCCGCGCGCCCTCCTCGCGCCACGGCGGCGCCGCGTAGTGGATCAGCGCGCCCTGCGCCCAGGCGTGCAGCCGCTGGAGTACGCCGATGTCCGACTCGCGCCCGGCGAACCGCAGCACCAGAGCGATGAAGTCCCGTGCGGGCATCAGCCCGTCGCGCGTCAGATTCCACAGCGCCGACCAGCACAACGCCCGCGCCAGCGGGTCGGTGAGTTCGCCCAGGTGCTCGCGCAGCGTCTCCAGCGAGCCCTCGTCGAAGCGGATCTTGCAGTACGTCAGGTCGTCGTCGTTGACCAGGATCAGATCGGGCCGCTCGGCCCCGGCCAGCTCCGTGACGACCGTGCGCGCCCCATCGACGTCGACCTCGGCGCGCGCGTACCGCACCAGCTCGGCGTCCACGCTCTCGCGCCGGTAGAGCCCCACGGCCACCCGGTGCGGGCGCAGTTCGGGGTGCGACTCGGTGGCCTCCTGGAGCACGGCCAGCTCGGTCACCCGCCCGGCGGCGTCGTAAGTGACCACCGGGGTGAGGGAGTTGACGCCCGCCGTCTCCAGCCAGGAGCGCGACCACGACACCATGTCCCGCCCCGACGTCTCCTCCAGGACGGACAGCAGGTCGCCCAGGCGGGTGTTGCCGTACGCGTGCCGCTTGAAGTAGCGCCGCGCGCCTTCCAGGAACGCCTCGCGCCCGGCGTACGCGACGAGTTGCTTGAGCACCGACGCGCCCTTGGCGTAGGTGATGCCGTCGAAGTTGAGCTTGGCGTCCTCCAGGTCACGGATGTCGGCCGTGATCGGATGCGTGGACGGCAGTTGGTCCGCGCGGTACGCCCACGCCTTGCGGTTGTTGGCGAAGGTGACCCACGCGTTGGTGAAGCGCGTCGCCTCCGCCAGCGCCAGCGCGCCCATGAAGTCGGCGAACGACTCCTTCAGCCACAGGTCGTCCCACCAGCGCATCGTCACCAGATCGCCGAACCACATGTGCGCCATCTCGTGCAGGATGACGCTGGTACGCCGCTCGTACGCCGCCTGGGTGACCTTGCCCCGGAAGACGTACTCCTCGCGGAAGGTGACACAGCCGGGGTTCTCCATCGCACCGATGTTGTACTCCGGCACGAACGCCTGGTCGTACTTCCCGAAGGGATACGGGTAGTCGAAGTTGTCGTGGAAGAAGTCCAGGCCCTGCTTGGTCACCAGGAAGATGTCGTCGGCGTCGAAGTGCCGGGCGAGGCCCTTGCGGCACAGCGCGCCGAGCGGGATCTCCAGCGTGGAGCCGTCCGGCAGCGCGCGCCGGTACACATCGCTGACGTGGTGGTACGGCCCCGCCACGACGGCCGTGATGTACGTCGAGATCGGCCTGGTCTCCGCGAAGGTCCACACCCCGTCCGTGGATCCTGTCGACTCGCCGTTGCTCCACACCGTCCAGCCCTCCGGCGCGGTCACCTCGAAGCTGAACGGCGCCTTCAGATCGGGCTGTTCGAAGTTGGCGAAGACACGGCGCGCGTCGGCCGGCTCGTACTGCGTGTAGAGATAGACCTCGCCGTCCTCCGGGTCGACGAAGCGGTGCATGCCCTCGCCCGTACGGCTGTAGGCGCACTGCGCGTCCACGACCAGCACGTTCTCCTCGGCCAGACCGAACAGCGCGATCCGTGAGCCGTCGAACACCACGGACGGGTCCAGCGCGCGGCCGTTCAGGGTCAGCGACGTCACGCTCGGCGCCACCAGATCCGCGAAGGTGGCCACACCCGGCCGCGCCGAGCGGAAGTGGATCGTCGTGACGGAACGGAAGGTACGTTCCGTCCCCGGCGCACCCGCACCGTCCGGCGCCTCACCGACCGCCGACCGCAGGTCGAGCGCGACCTCGTACCGGTCGACGGACAGCAGCTCGGCCCGGTCACGGGCCTCGTCGCGGGACAGGTTCTCACCGGGCACGGGCACTCCTTGGTGCGTCTTATTACCTACAACGGTTCGAATTCTCCCACGGGGCACCTGACGGACCCGTTCCGGGAATGACTCCGGCGACCGGCGGTGTTGCCCCGTACGTTGCCCATCGTTGGACCGCACCCCTTCCTTTTTCTAGGAGAGACACGCCCATGAGTGAAACGAGTGCCAAGACGCCGGTCGACTTCTGGTTCGACCCGCTGTGTCCCTGGGCCTGGATGACCTCCCGGTGGATGCTTGAGGTGGAGAAGGTCAGGAACGTCGAGGTCAACTGGCACGTCATGAGCCTGGCCGTGCTGAACGAGGACAAGCTCGACGAGCTTCCCGAGCGGTACCGGGAGAACATGAAGGCCGCGTGGGGCCCGGTCCGTGTCGTGATCGCCGCCCAGCAACTGCACGGCGACGAGGTCGTCGGCAAGCTCTACACCGCCCTGGGCACCCGCTTCCACAACCGGGGCGAGGGCACCGCCCGCGAGACCATCACCGCGGCGCTGGCCGACGCCGGTCTGCCGGCCGATCTCGTCGACTACGCGGACAAGGACACGTACGACACCGAGGTGCGCGCCTCGCACAAGGAAGGCATCGACAAGGTGGGCCAGGAGGTCGGCACCCCGGTGATCGCGGTCCCCGGCTCCGACGGCGAGCAGATCGCCTTCTTCGGCCCGGTCGTCACCCCCGCGCCCAAGGGCGACGAGGCCGCCAAGCTCTGGGACGGCACGCTGATGGTCGCCTCGATTCCCGGCTTCTACGAGATCAAGCGCACCCGCACGCAGGGCCCGATCTTCGACTGACGCCGGTCTTCGGCTGACGCCGGTCTTCGGCTGAGCGCCGACGGGCATGGAAGGACCCCCGTGAGTCATGTCCTCGCGGGGGTCCTTCGTCATTCCGTCCGCAGGTGAAGGTTGAGAAGACGATCACGAGCAGGACGCCTGTGGGGGGCGGCGGCGCGGGCGGCGGGTCCCGTCCGGGTCAGGGCGCCAGCAGCAGGACGTCGTCCCGCTGCTTCGCCGCCGCGTAGCGCTTCGCCACGTCCTGCCAGTTCACGACGCGCCACATCGCCTCGATGAAGTCCACCTTCTGGTTCTTGTACTGGAGGTAGAAGGCGTGCTCCCAGGCGTCGAAGACCAGCACCGGCACCGAGCCCTGCCCGATGTTGCCCTGGTGGTCGTAGACCTGCTCCACGATCAGCCTGCCGCTGACCGGCTCGTACGCCAGGACGCCCCAGCCGGAGCCCTGCGTGGTCGCCGCGGCCTTCGTGAGCTGGGCCTTGAAGCCGGCGAACGAGCCGAACGACTCGGTGATCGCGTCGGCGAGGTCGCCGACACCGTCGGCCGCCAGCGGCTCGCCGCCGCCGTTGTCGCCCGTCATGTTGTGCCAGTAGATCGAGTGGAGGATATGGCCGGAGAGGTGGAACGCGAGACTCTTCTGGAGACCGTTGATCGCGCCCCAGGACTGCTTGTCGCGTGCCTCGTCCAACTGCTCCAGGGTGTCGTTCGCCCCCTTCACGTACGCGGCGTGGTGCTTGTCGTGGTGCAGCTCGATGATCTGCGGGTTGATGACCGGTTCGAGCGCCGCGTAGTCGTAGGGGAGTTCGGGGAGTGTGTAGATGGCCATGGGCGAGCCCTCCTGCTGCTTATTGCACATCCTATGCAACTGCACGCTAACAGCAAGAGGGCCCGGTGTTGATCAGCCGTCGGTCCTACGACCTGGCACCTACGCCCCCGCGTCCGCCGCGTCCCGCGCCATCACCGCGATGTCCGGGTAGTCCGTCACCACCGCGTCCACGCCACGGCCGAAGTGCAGGGCGTACTCGGCGAAGGCGTCACCGAACGCGTTGGGATCCGTGCCCCGCCGGAACTGCGCGGGCAGGTACTGGTTCTCCGCGCGGAAGGTGTACGCGCCCACCTTCAGACCCGCCTTGTGCGCGTCGGCCAGCAGGGTGAACGGCTCCACGACCGACGACTTGTCCGGCCCGATCCAGTCCGCGTAACGCGCGATCTTCCGCAGCCCCTCCGGCGTCATCATGTCCTTGTACGTCGTGGGGTCACCCGCCGCGACCAGGTCGTACGGCGCGCCCGACGTGCCCAGCGCCTGCCACAGCGGCAGCCGCAGCCGCTCCTTGGCGAACGCGGCGAGACTGCTGGGCTCGAACGACTGGACCACACAGTCGTCGGCGCCCAGCTTGTAGCGCCGTACGATCCGCGCCAGTTCCGGCTCCAGGGGCAGCCCGATGGAGCGGAAGTACGTGGGGTGCTTGGTCTCCGGGAAGACCGCGATCCGGCGGCCGTAGCGCCGCGACAGCTCACGGGCCAGCTTCACGACCTCCTCGAAGGTCATCACCGGCTCGCGGCCGTCGAAGACGGTGTTGCGGTTACGGATCAGCGGCAGCCGTTCGACCGCCCGCAGCGTCTTCAGCTCGGCCAGCGTGAAGTCCTCGGTGAACCAGCCGGTCACCGGCTTTGCGTCGACCGTCTTCGTCGTACGCCGGTCGGCGAACTCCGGGTGCTTCGCGACGTCCGTCGTCCCCGAGATCTCGTTCTCGTGCCGCACGAGAAGGACATGGTCCTTGGTGGGCACGAGGTCGGGCTCGATCCAGTCGGCGCCCGTCTGCACGGCGTAGGTGTAGGCCGCCGCCGTGTGCTCGGGCCGCCAGCCGGCGGCGCCCCGGTGGCCGATCACCAGCGGGCGGTCGGGGCGCGGAGCGGCGGCGGCGGGCACCGCGCCGACGGCGCCCACGGCGCTCGCCGCCGTGGCGGCACCGGCCGCGAGGAGTATCGAGCGGCGTCTGGGCTGTGCGGACATACGGGTCTCCCTCGTGAGGCTCGTGAACGGCGGTCGGTTGGCATATTCCGGGGGCGGCGCCAGCACGATAGGCAGGCGGACAGGGCGAGTTGGCGCCGCGCACGATGGATTCACCGGCTGTGCGGCGGGTGGACACGCGGGGTTCACCGCCGGTGGCCGCAGGCCGACACGGTGACGGGCGGGCGCACGGGCGGACCGCGTCCCGGACGGCGTCGCTAGGGCGTGTCTTCGAAGTAGCGCCGTCCGCCCGCGGGGCGGGGCCCGCGCCCGCCGTGGAGCGGCTGATGTCTCGTCGGTGCGGTGCGTCGCAAGGCGGAGGACCGGCGTTGTGGACGGCCCGGCCGTACGTGGACGACTGAAGACAACGCAGGGGGTACCTCCCGTGCCCCTGGGGGGCTACGGGGGAGAGGTGCCGTCCAGGCGCCGCGGGCCAGGCGGGACTTTGAAGACACGCCCTACGAACCGTGCCGCGCCCGCGCCGCCGCCAGCCGGGCCAGATGGTCCTCGTACCCCTTCGCGTAGTACGCCGCCCGCACCGGGTCCGGCTCCACCACCGACGTCGGGGCCGTCCACGCGGCGACGTCCAGCGCCACCCCGTGCCGGGCGGCCGACGCGAGGACCGCGCCGCGCGCGCCCACCTCGCCCTCCACGATCCGCAGCGGCCGGCCGAGCACATCGGCGAACAGCCGCATCCACGCGGGACTGCGGGTGCCGCCGCCGCACACGGCCAGGCTCCCGGTCAGTCCCGCCGCTTCCAGACAGTGCCGGGCGGCGTACGCGATGCCCTCGCAGGTGGCCCGGATCAGATCGGCCGCCGTCGACTCCAGCGAGACACCGGTCAGTTCGGCCCGCAGCGCCGGGTCCACGAACGGCGCGCGCTCACCGGACGGCGCGAAGTAGGGGAGCACCCTGACCCCGCCCGCGCCCGGCTCCACCGTGTCGAGCAGCGGGTCCACCTCCGCGAGGTCCGTGCCGGTCATGGTCAGCACCCAGTCGAGCGCGGCCGTGCCGACCATCGCGGGCATCGCGCGCAGCCAGTGCCCCGGCCGGTCCGTCGAGATGTGCAGCCCGCCCGGCTCACCGTCCAGATCGAGCGTGTCGGTCGCGACGAGCGAGGCCAGACAGGTGCCGATGATCAGCAGCCCGTCGCCCGGCTCGGTGACCCCCGCGCCCAGCGCGCAGGCCGGCAGGTCGTACGGCCCGTTGGCGATCCGCACCCCCGACGCCGGCTCGCCGACCGTCATCTCGCCGACCGTGATCTCGCCGACCGTGATCTCGCCGATCGCGATCGGATCGCTTACCGGGACCAGCAGCTTCGCCCGGTGCGCGAGCCCCAACTCCGCGAGTACGTCGCCCGAATACGCGCGTGTCCTCGGGTCCAGGAACGGCATCGACGCGTCCGAGACATCCGTCGCCCGCACGCCCGTCAGCCGCTGGAAGACCATGTCCTTGCAGTACAGCGCCGTCGTCGCCGCGTCCAGCGCCGCCGGCTCATGGCGGTCGAGCCACGCCAGCACCGGCCCCGGACAGCCCGGGAACATCGCGCTGCCGCTGCGCCGGAACACCGACTCGAAGACACCGGACGCCAGCCACGCGTCCACGAACTCGTGCGCCCTGCCGTCCATCCAGGAGATCGCGGGCCGCACCGGCCGCCCCTCGGCGTCGACCAGCCAGACCCCGTCGCCCTGGCCGGTGAGCCCGGCCAGTTCGACCGGCTCGGGCAGGGCGGCGGTGAGCGTACCGAGGGCGTCGACCACCGCGGCGTACAACTCCTCCATGTCCTGCTCGACATGGCCGCCGTGGATGTCGAGGCGCACCGGGCGGGACTCGACGGCCAGCGCGTGGCCCCCGGCGTCGAAGGCCGCCGCCTTCACCATGGACGTGCCGACATCGATACCGACGTACATCACGCTCTCCTCAACTCGGTGACAGCACTGCGTCAGGCACTGCGTCAGGCACTACGTCAGGCAGTGCGCCAGCGGCTCGCCCTTGGCGTAGCGCGCCACCTCCGCCGCCGCGATCCGCGCCGCCTTGTGGGCCACGGCCTTGCTGGCACCGCCCAGATGCGGGGTCAGCACCACATTGGGGGTGTTGTGCAGCCGTGAGCCGGCCGGCAGCGGCTCCTGTTCGTACGTGTCGAGCGCCGCCGCCGCGAGCTGCCCGCTGTCCAGCGCGTCGCACAGCGCGTCCGTGTCCAGGAGCCCGCCGCGCGCCACGTTCACCAGCGCCGATCCCCTTGGCAGCAGGGCGAGTTCGGGCGCGCCGATCAGTCCTCGGGTCTCCGGGGTGAGCCGTGCGTGCAGGGTGACGACGCTCGAGCGGGACAGCAGCGCCTGAAGCGACGGGGACCGCATGCCGTGCACATCGCCGCGTACGTACGGGTCGTACACCTCCACCTCGGCGCCGAACGCGGTCAGCACCCTGGCCACCCGGCTGCCCACCGCCCCGTAACCGATCAGCCCCACCGGGGTGTCCTCCAGCTCCGGGCCGCAGCGCGCGTACGTGTAGTGCGTGGCGTCCCACTCCCCGTCCAGGGCAAGGGAGTTGTGCGCCTCGGGGATGCGCCGCAGGGCGGCCAGCATCATCCCGATCGTGAACTCGGCGGTGGCCGCCGCGTTGCGCCCCGGCGCGAAGCAGACCTTCACGCCGCGCGCGCGGGCGGCCTCGACGTTGACGTTGACCGGGCCGCCCCGGCACACGGCGACCATCCGCAGCGCGGGGGACGCGGCCAGTACCCGCTCGGTGAAGGGGCCCATCTGCGTCACACAGACCTCGACCCCGTCCAGCGCCTCGATCAGCGCGTCCTCGCAGTCGTTGGCCTCGTCCACCTCGGCGACCTTGCCGAAGGGGGTGAGCGGCCAGGGGAGGGTGAGTTCGGTGATCTCGACAGGCGCGGCGACATCGTGCCGCAGGGCCTCGGTGATCAGGGAGTTGAGGACGAAGTGGTCGCCCGCGGCAAGGATCCGCATATCACTCATGTCAGGGCATCTCCCGTCTCGGCGTCGAACACGTGCGTGTGCTGCGGGTCGGCGGTGACGCGCACGGTGTCGTCCCGGTCCAGGCGGATCTCCGGGCCGGTCTCCACGACGAGCGGCTGCGCGACGCCGTCGAGCGTGAGCGTGGCGATTCCGGACTCCAGGAGCGGCTCATGGGCGCTGACCGTAGCCCGTACGGTGCCGTCCGCCGCCCCGCCCGGCCCGGTGTTCCCCGTCCCGGGCCCCGACTCACCCTCCCGGGTCAGCCGCAGGTCCTCCGGACGGATGCCGAGCACCACCGCCCGGCCGACGGGTGCGCCCGCCGGGCACGGGAAGCGCACCGAAGGCCCGAGCCGTATCCACCCGTCAGGCTCCACGACACCGGGCAGCAGGTTGATCGCCGGTTCGCCCACGAAGTCGGCGACGAACACGTTCGCCGGGGCGTCGTAGATCTCGTACGGCGTGCCGAGCTGCTGGATCACCCCGTCCTTCATCACCGCGATCCGGTCGGCGAGCGACAGCGCCTCTTCCTGGTCGTGCGTGACGAGGATCGTCGTATGGCCCAAGTCCCGCTGGATTCGCTTGAGTTCACGACGGGTCGTATCACGCTGCGCGGCGTCCAGATGGGACAGCGGTTCGTCCAGGAGCAGTACGTCCGGTTCCCGGATCAGCGCCCTCGCCAGCGCCACGCGCTGCTTCTGCCCGCTGGACAGACCGGCGGGCCGGGCGCCGAGCAGGTCGGTGATGCCGATCCGCTCCGCCATGTCGGCGACCCGCCGGGCCCGTTCCGTACGGCCCTGCGGTCCACGGCCGTGCAGGGCGCGCGCCGCGAGACCGAAGCCGAGATTCTCCGCGACGGTCAGCGGCGGGTAGAGCGCGTAATTCTCGAAGGCGACCCCGATGTTGCGCTCGCGCGCCGGCCGGCCGACGACGGAGTCGCCGCCGACCAGGATGTCGCCGCCGGTGACCTCCTCCAGACCGGCGATCATCCGCAGCGTGGTCGACTTGCCGCAGCCGGACGGGCCGAGCAGACCGAGCAGTTCGCCGGAGCGCAGGTCGATGTCGATGCCGCGCACCGCGTCGACGGCGGGCCGGCCGCGTGACACGTATGTCTTGCGCAGCTCACGCAGGGCGAGTTCAGTCACCGCCCACCTCACAGACTTGGTAGGGGACCTTGTGCTCGTCCAGGTCGCGCAGCGCCTCGGCGGAGGCACCGGCGTCGACAAGCACCAGATCGAAGGCGGACAGCGGGGCCAGCTTGTGCAGGGCGACCCGGCCGAGCTTGGAGTGGTCGAGCAGCAGGACGTTCCTGGCCGCCGAGTCGAGCATCGCCCGCTTCACCGACACGATGTGCTGCTCCTGGTGGTAGGCGAAGCCCCCGGAGACGGCGGAGGTGGAGGTGAAGCAGACGTCGACCTGGAGGGACTGCACGGCCTCGACGCAACTGACACCGAGGAAGGAGGAGTGAAGGGGGTCGTAGTCGCCGCCGAGCGCCATCAGATGGATACCGCGCTCCTGGGACAGCAGATTGATCGCCTCCAAGAAGTTGGTGACGACGGTGAGCGGGGTGATGGAGCCGAGCCGGCGCGCGATCTCCAGGGTGGAGGTCGAGTCGTCCAGCATGACCGCCATGCCGGGCTCGATGAGGCCGAGCGCGTGCCGGGCGACGGCCGCCTTCTCCTGGTGCATCGCCTTGAGCCGGAAGGCGACGTTCGACTCGAAGACGCCGGACGGCTGCGCGGTCACCCCACCCCTGAACTTCCTGACGATTCCCTGGCGTTCCAGCTCGTCCAGATCGCGGTGGATGGTCATCAGGCTGACGTCGAACCGATCGGCCAGCTCGGCGGCGGTGCCCTCGCCGCGGGCGAGGACGTACTCGGCTATCGCCGCCTGGCGCGGGGCGGGGCCGCGCTGCTGCTGGGTGCTCATCTGCTGATCCTTCGTCCTGGACGCTCCGGCCGGTCGGCCTCGAACAGGAGCAGGTTCTCAGGCTGGACGCGCAGTCGCACCTGGTCGTCCGTGCGCAGGCCGGCCGCGGCGGCGCGCGGGGCGACGAGCGACAGTTGGCGGGAGCCGGGCCCGGAACCCCGCCCGGAGCCGAGGCGGACGGTGACCTCGGTGGCGCGGCCGAGGACTTCGGTGACGTACACGGTGCCGGTCAGCTCCAGCGCGCCACCGTGCGCCTCGCCGAGGGTGATGTCCCTTGGCCGTACGCCCAGTTGTACGGCGGTGCCCGGCGCCGCCGGTATGTCCACCGGCAGCTCGAAGCCGCCGGAACCGCCCTCCGCACCGCCCTCCACCGACCCGAAGTGCCCGCGCTCGGTGACCGTCCCCGGCAGCAGATTGATCAGCGGGCGCCCGAAGGCGCGGGCCACGAAGGTGTCGTACGGCCGGTGCCAGATGTCCTCCCGGGTCCCGGTCTGCACGATCCGCCCGTCCCTGATCACTCCGATCCGGTCGCCGAGCGCCAGCGCCTCCACCGAATCGTGCGTGACATACAGCGTGGTGGTGTGCCGGACGTCGCCGATGGCCTTCAGCTCCGCGCGCATCGCCTGGCGGAGCTTGGCGTCGAGATGGGAGAGCGGTTCGTCCAGCAGGAACGCGCGGGCGGGCCGTACGAGCACCCGGCCCAGCGCCACCCGCTGCCGCTGCCCGTTCGACAGCGCACCCACCGGGCGCTCCAACAGGTGCCCGATACCGAGGAGTTCGGCGATCTCCTGGATCCGGACCCGGGCCTCGGCGGCGGGCAGCCGGTATTTGGGCGAGCGCAGCGGTGAGGCGAGGTTGTCGTAGGCGGAGCGGTGCGGATACAGCGCGTACGACTCGAAGCACATGGCCACGCCCCGGTCGTACGGCTCGACGCCGGTCATGTCCCGGCCACCCAGCTCCACGGTGCCGGAGTCGGGCTCCTCCAGACCGGCGACGGTCTTGAGCGTCGTCGTCTTGCCCGCGCCGGACGGCCCGAGCAGACAGAAGAACTCGCCCTCGGCGACGTCCAGTTCGATGCCGTCGAGCGCGCTGGTGCGCCCGTACGACTTGTGGACGCCGCGCAGCGCGATCGAAGTCGTATCGGGCACGGCCGGGGTCATGACTTCACCGCCCCGAACGACAGTCCCCGCACCAGATACCGCTGGATGGTGAGCGCGAGCAGCAGCGGCGGGATCACCGACACGAGCGCGGCGGCGGCCGTCAGATTGTACTTGGGCCGGTCGCCGCCGAGGAACGACAGCGCGCCCACGGTCACGGTCTGCGCCTCCGACGAGGTGAGGATGAGAGGAAAGACGAAGTTGTTCCACGCGAAGATGAAGGCCAGCAGGGACACGGCGGCGATGCCCGGCTTCACCAGCGGCAGCGCGACACGGAAGAACGCCTGCTTGCGGGTGTAGCCGTCGAGCAGCGCCGCCTGCTCCAACTCCGGTGACAGATCGGCGAAGTAGGAGCGCATGATCCACACGATCAGCGGCAGCGTGACCAGTTGCAGGACCCAGATCATGCCGACGTACGTGTCGAAGAGACCGAGCTGCTGGTAGAGCACGAACAGCGGGATGATCACGGTCAGTTCGGGCGCGAAACGGAACGACAGCAGCGTGAACATCAGATTCTCCGAGCCGCGGAACCGCCAGCGCGCGGCGGCGTACGCGGCGGGCAGCCCGATCACCAGGGAGAGCCCGACCGCCCCCAGCGACACCACCAGACTGTTCACGAAGAACCGCACGAACGGCACACCCTCGTCCTGACCGGCGCCGAGCACCGTGCGGTACGAGTCCAGGGTCGGGGTGAAGGAGAAGTAGGTGCTGAACAGTTCGTTCGCCGGTTTCAGCGAGAGGATGACCATCCATACGACGGGAAAGAGCGCGAAAAGGAAGTAGAGGATCAGCGCGCCGTCGGCAGCGATCCCCAACACCCGCCGCTTCCATGCCCCGTTGGGCTTCGTGCCCGGCTGACGCTTCATCACTTCGGCACCTCCGCAGCCCGGTTCTGGATCCGGCCCAGATAGCGCACCAGCACCATCGCCGCCAGATAGACCACCGCCCACAGCACGATCATGTAGCTCAGCCCGAACGAGTAGCGCTGGAAACGGATCGCCTCCAGATACGCGCGGATCTGGAGCACCACCGTGGAATCGCCGGGGCCGCCCTCCGTCAGGGCGTAGATGATGTCGAAGACCTTCAACGAGTCCATGAACCGGAAGATCACGGCGACCAGGACGTACGGCCACAGCATCGGCATCGTCAGCTTGCGGAAGGTGAACCACCAACCCGCGCCGTCGACCGCCGCCGCCTCGAAGGGAGACGCGGGCAGCGAGCGCAGCCCGGCGAGCGCCAGGATCGCGACGAACGGGGTGTAGACCCACACATCCACGGCGATCGACGACAGCAGCGCGCCGGTCGGGGTGTCCGTCCACTGCACCCCGCCGAGACCGAACGGCCGCAGCAGATAGTTCACGACCCCCACCGACGGCTGGAGCATCAGCTTCCAGATGATCGCGGCGATCACCGGCGCGATCATCAGCGGCAGGATGAGGACCTTCTCCAGCACCCGCCCGACCAGGGTCGAGCGGTGCAGCAGCAGCGCCACGGCGACGCCGAGCACCGTCTCGACGGCGGCGGCGCCGACCGCGTACAGCACCGTCACCCACGCCGAGTCCCAGAAGGAGGAGTCGGTGAAGATCCGCCGGTAGTTCTCCAGGCCCACGAAGTCCGGCTGCGGCTTGCTCGCCGCGAAGTCGAACACCGTGTAGTACAGGCCGAGTCCGAAGGGGTAGAGGATGCCGCCGGTCAGCAGGAGGGCGGGCACGATGAGCAGATACGGCCGCAGGGTGCGCCGCCACTTCGGCACCACGCGCTCCCCGTGGTTCGCGGGCCCCGTGGCCGGCGCCTTCTCAGGGGCACCGGCCACGGCCGCGTCGTCGGGCGAGGCCGCCCCGTGATCGGCCTCCGTCGACGAGGACATGGGGCGTCACCCGACCTTCGGGGCCAGATCGTCCGCCAGGCCGTTCAGCACCGGCCCCGCGCTCTTGCCTCCGTAGATCTCCTGGAGCGCCGACGCCCAGCTCGTGGTCGCGTCGAAGAACTGCTCCTGCGGGGTGAACTGGATCCGCGTCTGGTCCTGCACGGCCTCGAACGTCTCGATGAAACCGGGGAGTTCACTCATCTTGTCCCGGTACGCGGGGTCGTCGCTCACCGACTTGCGCACCGGATCGATGTGGTTGTACTCGATCGCGCCCTTGCGCAGATGCTCCTTGCCGGTGGCCCACTGGAGGAACAGCCAGGCGGCGCTTTTCTTCTTGCTCTTGGCGTTCATCCCCAGCGACCAGATCCACATGTTGGTCGCGAGCGACCCGTCAGGTCCCTTCGGCCCCGGATGGAACGCGATCTTCCCGGCGGCGGGCGAGGCACCCTTCACCGCCTGGAAGTACGCGGCGGTGTCCGCGTCGAAGAGCATGCCCGCCTTCTTCGCGCCCAGGTCGCTGGAGCACTGGTACCAGGTGTACGACGTCCACGACGGCGGCCCGCCCTTCTTGACCATGTCCGCCCAGTCACGGGTGAACGTGATGGCCTCGGGCGAGTTCATGGCGGGCTTCAGGCTCTCCCCGTCGACCGTGAAGTCCTTGAGCTTGTAGCGGGAGAACATCGTCATGAAGCCGGGATGGATCGTCGCCCAGCTCCGCGAGCCGCGCACCGCGACCCCGTACATCCCGTCGAAACCGGCCCCCGGCGCCTTGCGCTTGATGGTGCCCGCGAGTTCGCGCAGCTCGTCGAAGGACTCGGCGGGCCGCAGCCCCAGCTTGTCGAAGACCTCCGTGTTGTACGCGACGACGTTGGCCTCCCAGCCCCACGGCAGCGCGTACTGCCCGCCCTGCCCGAGCGGCGTCCCGGGCTTCAGGGACCACTGGGTGCCTTCGAGGAGACTCGGCAGGAAGTCGTCCTGGTCCCATTCGGCGCCGGTGGCCGACTCGTTGCGCATCCACGGGCCCAGGTCCTCCAGCCAGCCCGGCGGGCCGTACTGCCACACCATGTAGGCGCCGAGCATGAAGATGTCGTACGACGCCCGGCCGCTGGAGAGGTCCACGGTCAGCTTGTCGAAGTAGTTGTCCTCGGGGAACACGTCGTACTCGACCTTGATACCCGTCTTCGCGGTGAACGCCTTGAGGTCGGCTATCAGCGCGTCCGTGTACGGATGCTTGTTGAGCAGCGCCTTGACGGTCGTGCCCTTGTGCCGCTGCCAGTCGAAGGACCCGGTGACGTCGTCGGCCGCCGATCCGTCGCTCTTGCTGCCGTCCCCACCGCCGAAGCCTGCTCCGCAGGCGCTCAGCAGCGGGACGGATGACGCCGCCGCGGTGAGCGCGAGAAACCGCCGACGGTCGTGCCCGAGGTGCCCGAACTGCCCGTGCATGTCCATCCGTGACCTCCACGGTCCGGCCAGATAACGCGTTCCTTCGAGTGGTTAACAGAGCTTGGAACAGCGGTAGTTGCGCGTCAATCCCTCGCGCATCGCTAAATCTCGGTGCAGAGTGAGAACTTCACAGAAGGAGCCGATATGTGGATGGGTATCGATCTCGGTACACAGAGCGTGCGTGCGGTACTCGTCGACGACGCCGGGGCCATGCACGGCAGCGGAGCGGCCCCACTGGGCGGCAGCCGTGACGGGGTACGGCACGAACAGTCGCCGGACGAGTGGTGGCAGGCGGTGCGCACGGCGGTCGGCGCGGCGCTGCGGGACGTGCCGCCCCGTACGGTGCGGGCGCTCGCCGTGTGCGGCACGTCCGGCACGGTCCTGCTCACGGACGGCGCGGGCCGCCCGCTCACCCCCGGCCTGATGTACGACGACGGGCGCGCCACGGCCGAGGCGGCGCTGGCGCGCGAGCGCGGACTGCGCGTCCAGCCGACATGGGCGCTGCCGAAAGCGATGTGGCTGCTGCGCCAGCACTCTTGGGGGCCGGGCGTACGCCTCACCCACCAGCCCGACTTCATCGTCTCGCGGCTGGTCGGCGGCCGTACGCCCACGGACTCCAGCCACGCGCTGAAGACGGGCTACGACCTGATGACGGACGCCTGGCCGCACGAGGAACTGGCCGCGCTCGGACTCGATCCGGGCCTCTTCCCGGAGGTGGTACGCCCCGGCCGCAAGCTCGGCGAGGTCGACGCCGAGGGCGAGGCGGCCACCGGCATCCCGGCCGGCACCCCCGTGATCGCGGGGATGACGGACGGCTGCGCGGCGCAGATCGCCTCCGGCTCACTGAGCGTCGGCTCCTGGAACTCGGTGCTCGGCACCACGCTCGTCCTCAAGGGCGTCACCGCCGCCCCCGTCCACGACGACACCGGCGTGCTCTACAACCACCGTGCCCCGGACGGCGGTTGGCTGCCCGGCGGCGCCTCCGGCGTCGGCGCGGGCGCGCTCGCCCGAGCCTTCCCCGACGCGGACCCGGCCCGCCTCGACGCCCTCGCCCCCGCACACGAACCGTCGACCGCGCTCGCCTACCCGCTGGTCGCGCGCGGCGAACGCTTCCCCTTCCTGGCCCCCGACGCCGCGCCCTTCCTCCTCGGCGAACCCGCCTCCGACGCCGACCACTGGGCGGCGCTCCTCCAAGGCGTCGGCCACACCGAACGCCTCTGCCTGGACTACCTGGACCACCTCGGCGCCCCGCAGGACGGCCCGCTCACCTTCACCGGCGGCGGCTCGCGCAGCGCGTACTGGAACCAGCTCCGTACGGACATCCTCGGCCGGACCGTCCACATCCCCCGGCACAGCGAACCGGCGCTCGGCATGGCGGTCCTCGCCGCGTACGGCGCCGGCGCCGCGCCCGCACTGGCGGACGCGGCCAGGCGCATGGTCGGCCTCAGCCATGTCCTGCGCCCGGACCCGGCGCGTACGGCGCGCTTCGTGGAGCCGTACCTGACGACGGTCGACGAACTGGAACGGCGCGGCTGGCTCCCGTCACCCGTCGCCGCCCATGCCCGCACCCGCGCCCACGCATTGGAGACCTCGTGAGTACGACCCTGCTGCTGGCCCGCCACGGCCAGACGCTCTGGCACGCCGAGAACCGCTACGCGGGCGTGAGCGACATCGGCCTCACCGACGAGGGCCGGGCCCAGGCGGTGAAGCTGGGGTGGTGGGCCGGGCGGCAGGCGGCGTCGGGCGTCGGCATCGACGCGGTGGTCACCTCGACGGTGCCGCGCGCGATCGCCACGGCGGAGCCCGCCTGCCGGGCACTGGACCTCGTACCGGAACGCGAACACGACCTGCGCGAATGCGACTTCGGGGTGGTGGAGGGCCGCACACTGGCCGAGTTCGAGGCGGTGGACCCGACGGCCGCGGCGGCCTTCCGCGCCGACCCGGTGCTGAACCCCTTCCCGTCGGCGGAGGACCCCCGCACGGCCGCCGCCCGGGGAACGGCCGCGCTGCACCGGATCGCGTCGTCGCACGAGGGCGGCCGGGTGCTGGTCGTCGCGCACAACACCCTGCTGCGGCTGGTGCTCTGCGAGCTGCTGTCGATCCCGCTGAGCGACTACCGCAGGGTGTTCCCGCGCCTGCGGAACGCGGCGGTGAGCGAGATCCGCCTGACGGGCAACTCCACGGCGCTGCTGTCGTTGAACGTGCCGTGCGAGTCGTAGCCCTGAGTGATTGCCGCGTAGTAGAGGGTGGAATTCTTGGATGATTTCCAAAGGGCGACACCAAAGGGGATACAAAGTCACGCCCGACATGAATGGTCACCGGTGGGGATGGGTGGTGTGCTGCACCTGTGGGCGCACTTACATCGTGTCTGGCACGCCCAAGAACGCGGGCGATGAGGCGAATCGAATCGAATCGACCGGTTCGCCCGCCGCCATCAGCACTGAAAGAAGCGCTCTGTGTCCGAGCGGAGTTTCATCCTTCGTCTCAACCAGCCTCTGACCGCTGAGCAGGCCAACGCCTTCGACCACTGCGACGCCTTCGCAGACGGATCTGTGTCGTACGTCCTCGGCCCTGAGGACCCGAGTCAGTTCGCGGTTCACACGGACCCCGCCGAACTGAGCGAGGTGTCCTGCGACATCGAGGCGCCCTCGCTCCTCGACGCGGTCGCCCAAGTGGCCCATGACATCCGGCTCATCCCGGGCCTGCGCGCCGTCGGCGTCCGCCACGACGACACGGTGACCCTGGGGGAGGCGGCGCAGCGCTGCGACCGTAGCGAGGAGTCACTCGCGGCACTGCCAGGATTCCCGGAGCCGCTGCCCGGTCCGCCGGGGGCGACGGTCTTCTACTCCTGGCGTGAGATCGCGGAGTTTCTGCGGAGTATCGGCGACACCGTCCCCGAGACACCTCGCGAACTCGCCGTGGCGGACCAGGTGCTGCGCCTCGCCCACGAACTCGAAGGTCTTGAGGTGCCACCTGGCACCCTGCGCGCATTGGGCCTGCCGACTGCCTGAGCTTGTTCGTTCTGGCATTTCGACTCATCGATAGCCTGCGTCGTCATGACGCGAACGTAAATCCTGCCGATACTGCTGGTGCTCTGCGGCTCAGTGGTGGCGACCGGGCTGGTCTTCGGCGGGAGCGCCGGCGAAGCCGCAGTATTCCTGCTGGCGTTTGTGCTGCTCGCGGTCGTGCACTCGCCTCTGGTCTTCCCGAGATCAACCGGTGCGCCAAGGGCACAGAGCCGCAGCGCGGTTGACGGCCGGCCGGTCGTGTCCCGCCGGGAGAGCGGTTGCGTCGCGGCCCTGCCCATATCGGTGCGGCTGTGGGCGTGCTTGACACTTTCGTCCACCCACGTCCTTGTGGTGCCTGAGGAGCCATCCCCGCTCCCGCGCGGTGCCCAAGTCAGTCCAGTGCGCGTAGTGCGTCCAACACGCGGTGCATGAGGGCGGTTTCGACGTGTTGCTTTGCCCTGCCCGGAGGTACGCGCAGGTGTTCCGGGGTGCGGTGGGGGAGGGGTGGTACGTCGGTGGTGAGGCACGGCGGGTGAGGCAGGGTGAGTTCCGCCCAGACGATTTTTCCGCCGGTGGGGGGCCGGTGGGTGCCCCACCGTGTGGCGAGCGTCTGGACGAGGAGAAGTCCGCGTCCGCCCTCGTCGTCGGTGGTGGGGTTCTTGGCGGCGGGGGCTGCGCGACCGCTGTCCCAGACCTCGACGTACACGTGCGTGGCGTTGAGGCGGAGCTGTACGCCGATGAGGTGTTGGGTGGTGACATCTGCCCAGGTGGGTTTCGGTGTCTGTGGCCCGGTGGCTTTGACGGCGTTGGTGGTGAGTTCGGAGACGACGAGCAGTGCGTCGTCCATGACGTCGGTGGCGCCCCACCAGCGCAGGGTGCACCCGGTGAAGGCGCGGGCGCAGCTCACGGCGGTGGGCAGGGCGACGAGGGTCAGCCGGTCCCAGGCGCGGAGAAGTGGCATGGCGCGCTATGAGGCGTCGAGGGTGTGGACGGTGGCGCGGAGGCTGGATTCGAGGCGGGAGAGCAACACGCGTTGCAGGGCGCCGCTGTGTCCGAGGTGGTCGAGGGACGGTACGAGTACGTGCTGGGCGCCGGTGCGTCGCAGGGTGTTGACCAGGGTGGTGAAGGCGTCGAGCTTGCCGCGGGCGAACTCGTGGTGGACGGCGATGAGTTGCAGGCCGTGGGTGTGCGCGTAGCGCTCCATGACCTCTTCGAGTGTGGGCGCCTGGCGGTAGGCGGCGTCGGAGAAGACACGCAGGTATCCGTAGGCCGGCGCGGGGTTGTTGGTCGTGTCGTTCACGGTGCGTCTCCGGTTCGGATGACGGCGGAGGCGAACCACACCTGTCCGCGGATGGCGTTCTGCAAGGTCTGTTGAGCGGTGGTGCTGAGGGAGTGCTGGGTGTTGAGGTGTGGCCAGGACGGCACGACGACGTTGCGGGTGCGGGTCCATCGGCAGGCGGTGACCAGGGCTTCCCAGGCGGTTACGCGGGTCCAGGTGTGCTCGGTGAAGACGTGCGGCGGCGCGAAGCCCTGGTGGTGGGCGAACGCGGCGATGTCCGCGCGTAACCGGTCGATGTCCTGGTCGCTCAGGCCGGGCAACGCCCGTACGTACCCGTAGATCAGCGGATTTTTCACAGCAGCGCACACTCCGTCGCCGAGCCTGCGATCACGGAGGGTGGTCGCGGCGATCTCTTGGGTTAGCGAGTGAAGCACCGTCAAGGCCGGTTATGCAAGACTACATTTCTTGGGATTCGAACAATACTCATCGAATGAATGTCTGACATTGCGGATCGGGGACGGTGGGGCTTACGTTTTGGATGAAAGGGTGTTCTGTATCGAAGGAAGGTGGTGTGCGCGTGACCGTACAAACCACGGGTTCGACGGTGCCGCGTCGACAACTCGGGCGGCACTTGCGCGAGTTGCGTAACAAGGCGCGGTTCACCGTCAGGGCGGCGGCCAAGGAACTGGAGTGGTCGGAGCCGAAGATCTGGCGCATCGAGACGGGTCAGACGTCACTGCGTAGCCTTGACGTTGAAGCGATGTGCAAGGTGTACGGGGCGCCGCCGGAGTTGACCGAGGCATTGATGGGGCTGGCCAAGGAGACGAAGGGGCGCGGCTGGTGGCACTCGTACGGTGACGTGATCCCGGAGGGCTTCGACCTCTACATCGGGCTGGAAGAAGCGGCGGAACGGCTGTCTTGGTATGAAGCGGAACTTGTGCCTGGCCTGTTTCAGACCCCGGACTACGCCCGCGCGCTCATCACGCGCTCGGACCCCGACCGGGACGACGACGAAGTTGAGCGACGCGTCCACGTACGCATGACGCGGCAGGCGCTTCTCACCAGGGTGACGGCGGCGCCGAACGTCGACGTGGCGCTCAACGAGGCCATTCTCCGCCGCCCCGTTGGTGGCGTGAACGTCATGACGGAGCAGCTCGAATACCTGGTTCAATTGAACGAGTTGGGCAACGTGTCTGTCCGCGTCGTGCCGTACTCGGCCGGCTTGCACTCTGGGATCATGTCCGGCCCGTTCGTCACGCTGCGGTTCCCGGCCACAGGCCGGGGCACGGAACCACCCACGGTTTACGTGGAGGGCTTTACTGGAGCGCTCTATCTCGACAAACCCAACGAAGTCGAACGGTACGACGGGGTGTTCGAATCCATCTGGGGCTCGACACTTGACGAAGCGGGGAGTACGAGACTCCTCAAGCAAGCAGCGAGGGAGCTAAGCAAGTGAACAGTGCCGACCTGACAGGTGCGGTCTGGCGCAAGAGCAGCCGCAGCAACGGAGATGCCAACTGTGTCGAGGTCGCGTTCCTCAGCGAGGGGCGTGTGGCCATGCGCGACAGCAAGGATCAGGGCAACGGCCCGGCGCTCGTCTTCACTCCCGGCGAGTGGGCCGCCTTCGAAGGCGGCGTGCAGGACGGCGAGTTCAAGTGAACAGCGCCGACCTGACAGGTGCGGTGTGGCGTAAGTCCAGCCGCTCGGCGGACAACCACCAGTGCGTCGAGGTCGCGTTTCTCGGCGATGGCCGGGTGGCTATGCGTGACAGCAAGGATCAGGGCGACGGCCCGGCGCTGGTCTTCACCGCCGGCGAGTGGGCCGCCTTCGAAGGCGGAGTGCAGGACGGCGAGTTCAAGCACCCGTAGCAGCCGCCGTATCAAGAGGGCCCGATCTCGTCGGAGGTCGGGCCCTTTTGCGTACGCCGTGGACTCCGCGCAGGCGAAGGCGGCAGCCTGACTACTTGGGCTCGTGCTGGATGCCACCCATCGGAGGCAGGTCTCTGCGCCGGCCACGACGGGAACGGCGGACACCTCGGGGCTGTCCCATGGGTGGTGTTCCAGGAGGTGCGCTTCGAGGGCCCGGTACGGGTCGCCCGCGTCTTCATGAGGAGTTGCCACTCCTCGCCCGTACCGAACTCGGCGTGGACAGTGTGTGATTGACCGCCACGCCCGGGAGTTGGCTGACCGCTCGTCAGGACGGAGATGGGTCGCCGTACCCGAGGCCGCCCTCGGGCCGCACCATGTTCTCGTAGACCAAGTACCGCATATCCGGCCCGCGCTGATGCGTGCGTGCCCTTGACGTCGATGCCTCACCGCCGTCAAGCTCGTGCAAGTTGACGTAAGCCAACTCGATACCCGGAGGCAGCCATGGCATTACGGTTCATCGGGATTGATCCGGACACAGGGCAGCAGGGCTCCCCCACCATCTGGGTGGACCAGGAGATGCGCGACTCGTATGGCGTCGGCGATGAAGCCGAGGACTTCGAGAACTGGAGGCGTACGGGACAACGTGACGTGGACCCCGCTTCCAATCCGGGGAGCAAGTCCACTGGCTGCCCAGGGTCCGCACCGAACCGGCCGTGGCCCGACTGGCATCCGCCGCGTTCGAGGCCGTGTGGGAGCGAGGCGTCCCGCACGAGAAGTACTCGGTCCGATCCAGTGAAACTCTGAGACAGGGAACTTATGTCCGCGTCCCCCTCGTCCAGCGCTCAGGGCGCCCGCGAAGTCCTTGCCGCTCGTCTCGGAGAGCTGCGCAGAGACGCGGAGTTGACCGGTCATGACCTGGCCCTTCGGTGCGGCTGGAGCCCCGCGAAGTCGTCGCGCATCGAGCGGGCCAAGACGCCGGCGTCCGATGCCGATATCCGCGCGTGGTGCACCGCGTGCGGTGCGGAGGACCAGACCGCGGATCTCGTCGCGGCGAACCGCCAGGCCGATCAGATGTACGTCCACTGGAAGAAGCTCCACCGGCACGGGATGCGCCGGGCACAGGAGGAAGTCGTCCCGCTGTACGAAGCGACCCGGCACTTCCGCGTGTACTGCTCGAACGTTGTGCCCGGCATGCTTCAGACCGAGGCGTACGCGACCGCTCTGCTGTCCACGATCGCCACCTTCCAAGGCACCCCGGACGACTCGTCCGAGGCTGCGGCCTCGCGCATCGAACGGTCGCATGTCCTCCATGAGGGTGGCCACCGGTTCGCGTTGCTCATGGAAGAGACCGTGCTCCGATACCGCATTGGCGACGCCGAGACGATGGCCGGCCAACTGGGGTACCTGCTCGCGGTGATGGTGCTTCCGAACGTGAGCCTTGGCATCATCCCGTTCTCGGCCGAGCGGCGTGTATGGCCCCTGGAAGCGTTCTATCTGTTCGATGACCGCCGGGCGAGCGTCGAACTTCTGACGGCTGCCGTGAACGTCTCGGCTCCAAGCGAGATCACGACTTACGCCAAGGCGTTTTCCCAACTGGCGGAAATGGCCGTTTACGGCCCCGATGCCCGCGCCCTCATCACTGAGTCCGTCGACTTCCTTCAGTAATCCGCATGCAAGCTCATGCAAGAACGTGGACTGGCGACTGCCCTGCTCCGTAGCGTTCTTGGCACAACCAAGCCAGCAGCAGGAAGCGAGGGGACCATGAGCAAGAAGGGCGGAGACCACTCCGGCAAGCCCGACACATCCGACAGCGACGGCCACCGCGACAAGCCGCCGGGGCAGACCCGACCGTACGAGCCAAGTGAATGATGGTGAGAGTGCGCCGGAAGGCGCGTTCCGACTGTCCACATCATCCTCTTCCATGCCGTCGATCATGCTCGAAATGCTGGGCCTGCTCGATGTGCGGGAGGGGCAACGAGTTCTGGAGGTTGGCACCGGGACCGGCTACAACGCCGCCTGGCTGGCTCACAGACTGGGCGAAACCAACGTGACCAGCGTGGAGCTGGACGCGTCGGTGCTGTCCTGTGCTGTGCGGAACCTGAAGCGGGCGGGATTCCACCCGACCGCAGTTCTCGGCAACGGTCACGACGGGCACCGGGGCGGTGCACCGTACCACCGCGTCATCTGTACCTGCACTATGCGGGATATCCCGCGAGGGTGGTTGGAGCAGTGCCCGAACGGGCGGATTGTCACTCCGTGGGGCAGCAGCTTCTTCAGCGGCTCGTACGCGACGCTCGAAGTGGTGGAAGGGAAGGCTCAGGGGACGTTCTCCGGCTACCCGGCTTTCATGTGGGACCGCACGCAGCGGGCGGGGGCGGGGCGCATCTCGGATCTGCACAACCAGGAGGAGGGGGAGCGGAGCCGTACCGACATCGCGCCGCAGAACGTGATCCAGGACGATCCCGCGTTCTTCACCGGCCTGAGCGTGACCGATGCGTGGTACCGGTGGTGTGAGGCGGACGACGACAGCGGAGAAGCCACGCTGTGGTTCATCTCCGACGACCGGAGATCATGGGCAACCGTCGAATACGTTCCCCACGCGGAGACGTATGAGGCGGAGCAGTATGGCCCCCGCACGCTGTGGGATGAAGTGCGAACGGCGTTTCTCGGTTGGCATGAGCTGGGGAAGCCGGAGCGTTCCCGCTTCGGCCTGTCGGTCGACGGCGACGGGCAGCGGGTTTGGCTGGATGACCCGCGTAACGTTGTCGGCCGCGAGTAGATCCTGATCGACGTGGGGAGTTGTCATGCAGCAGTGCCCGTTGTGCGGTGGTGGCGCGGAGCGCGATCCGGAGCACTGCGGGGTGATGCGCTGCATGTCGTGCTGGGAAGTGTGGGTACTGCCGGATGATCGACCGTGCCCAGGCGTGGGGCGGGGCGTACTCGCCCCCGCTCTGCGGTTGTTGGAGGAGTACCGCGACTTGAACCGCTGAGAAGGGCGAGACGCGGGTACCGGCGAGGGCTGGTTGGCATCGCCCTCGCTCATCCGTGCCAAGATTCGAGGGTGGAGATGACCGACGTCACGCGTGCGATCGCGGCTGCGACTTCGGTCGCCGCAGCGCTGGACCTGCGGGCCAATGATGCGATCGTTCTCCACAACTCGAACAAGCTGGCACTGCGGCTGACGCCGTGCGACGTCTTTGCCCGGGTCGCCCCTGTGGGACAAGAGGTCGCACAGTTCGAAGTCGATCTCGCTCAGCGGCTCATCGAGGTCGGATGCCCGGTGTGTCCCTTGGAGCCTCGGGCGGACCCGCGTGTGTACACGCGCGATGGCTTCGCGGTGACGCTGTGGACCTACTACGAGCCCGTGACACCTCACACCTCACCGGTCGATTACGCCAAGGCGCTGGAGCATCTGCACGCCGGCATGCGCAAGGTCGATATGCCGAGCCCGAGGTTCACGGACCGGATCACGGAGGCCGAAGAAGTCGTCGCCGACCCGGATCGCTCGCCGGAACTCACCGGCGCGGACCGCGTGTTCCTCGGCGGCAGGCTGGCGAGCCTGCGACGAGCGATCGACGGCCGCGGCGCCGTGGAGCAGTTGCTCCACGGCGAGCCGCATCCAGGCAATGTGCTCAGCACGAAGAACGGCCCGTCGTTCATCGACCTTGAGACGTGCTGCCGTGGACCCGTCGAGTTCGATCTCGCCCATGTTCCCGAGGCGGTCTGCGCGCACTACCCAAGCGTTGACCAAGAGTTGCTGGACGAGTGTCGGCAGCTCGTTGTCGCGATGGTCGCCGCGTGGCGTTGGGAGCGTGGCGACCAGTTTCCGAACGGGAGGCGATTCGGAGAGGAACTTCTGCGCTTGCTGCGCGAGGGCCCTCCTTGGCCGACGCTCGACACAGTGACGAGGCGACTGGACGGTCGGTAGAAATCGCGCCGGTGCCGAAGGCGGCCTGGCGGACGGCGAGTTCAAGCGTCCATGGCGTCGCCGCATCAACAGGGCCCGATCTCGTCCGAGGCCGGGTTCTTCTCGGGTGCGGCAAGCTTCCCGGCTTTACGCCGCAGAGGTGACCGCTTAGCGTCGGATCATGAAACCGCCTACCGATACCGCCACCGATCAGGCGCCGGCCGATCCGGCCGTCACCGACGACATGCTCGCCACGCAGCCTGTCGGGTATTGGAGCGGCCTCGCCCATGATGTCGTCACCCGGCATCTGCGTGATGCCATGGCCAGGATCGACGTCACGCAGCCGCAGTACTGGGTGTTGAACCGCCTGAACGGTGGTGAGTCCTCGGCGCCGAGCCGCGAGGAGGTCGTCAGCCAGTTGACACCCCTCGCGAACGGGCCGCACGAGATCGGGCGGGTCGTCGACCAACTGCTCCACCGTGGCTGGGTGCGGATCGACGCCGACACCCGCCGCCTGCACCTCACCGATGCCGGGGAAGCCGCCAGAGTGCGGCTGCGCGAGCTGGTGACCGAGTTGCGCGCCGTGGTCCACGCGGGCATCAGTGACGAGGAGTACGTGGCCGCGCTGAAGGTCCTGCGCAGGATGGTGGCCAACGTCGAGGACGCCGGAAACTCCTGACGACGCCGGGTTCTCCTTCGTACAGCAAGCTCGGACCGGATCCGGCTTACCGCGCAGAGGAGGTCACTTGGGCCGATTCCTCCACGGTGAGGTGATTCAGCGTCAGGTGTGTTGCAACGCACCGCTGGTGACAGGCCCCGCCGAGCTCGCACGCCGTGAGGAAGCTCCTGCTACCCTCAACCCGCTTCAGATATCACGGACTTCGATCAGGAGCGGTCACGCACCGCATAGGAGGGCCAAGCCGTGGGGTCAGTACTCCCGACAAACATTGTCGTGTTCTTCCTCGTCATGCTGGCGGCATGGATCATATCCGCATTTGTTGGTGGTGGCCGGAAGGACAACAACGATGGCGGCAGAGGTCGCAGGTGATCGTGAAAGGGTTTCCCTTTTGGCACGTCGAGCAGGCCGGATGAAACCGCCTACCGATACCGCCACCGAATCAGGCGCCGGCTGATCCGGCGGTCACTGACGACCGGGCCGCACGAGATCGGTCGGGTCGTCGACCAACTGGTCCACCGTGGTTGGGTGCGGAGTGACGCGGACACCCGCCGCCTGCACCCGACCGATGCCGGGGAAGCCGCCAGGGTGCGGTTGCGCGAGTTGGTGACCGAGTTGCGCGCCGTGGTGCACGCGGGCATCAGCGACGAGGAGTACGTGGCCGCGCTGAAGGTCCTGCGCAGGATGGTGGCCAACGTCGAGGACACCGGAGACTCCTGACGGGTGATCGCCTCGGGCGGTCGTCTACGCTCACCGCATGACGATCGTGTACGAGTGGCGAGGCGACTTCGAGGACGCAACTGTCAACGCGCTGCACGCGGAGGGCTTCAGCCACCGGATCCTGGACATCTGCTGGCAGTCGCAGGTCCACCGTCACAGCCTCGGCTGGGTCTGCGCACGGCGCGACGGCGAACTCGTCGGCTTCGTCAACGTCGCGTGGGACGGCGGCGTCCACGCCTTCATTCTGGACACCATGGTCAGCGCCGAGCTTCGCCGTTCGGGGATCGGAGCCGAACTCGTCGCCGAAGCGGCCAGAGGGGCCCGCGCGGCGAAGTGCGAATGGCTGCACGTTGACTTCGACGACGACCTGGCGGCGTTCTACTTCGACGCCTGCGGGTTCGAACCGACCAAAGCGGGCCTGATCGCACTTTGAGCGTGACCACGGCCCGCGCGCTCCTGCCTAGCCGTTGATGTCCAGGGCCGTCCCGTACAGCCGCTCCACCCTCAGCCGAATGACGATCCTGCGCTCGGCGACCTGCTGCTCGAGGAACGCGTCCGCGTCCTGTGGCTGCGCGGCCGTCGGGAGCATCGCGAGCAGTTCCCGGCCGACCGCGTCGCCGGGGACCGTCGAGATCTCGGAAGCCTCGGCCGCGCCCTCGGCGACGGCGAACGACCAGACGTCGCCGCCCTGTACGTGCAGCGCCGCGTGGGGGGCGCGCCGCAGGTGTTTGATCTTGACGCGGTCGGCCGTGGTGGACAGTCGCACGATGCGGGCTTCGGGATCCCAGTCGTAGAGCATGGTGGTCAGATGGGGATGGCCACTCTGCTTGATCGTGGCGAGGGTCCCGAACTGCTGCCCGGCGAGCAGGGCGGAGAGGGCGTCGTCGGACAGGGGGCGAGGTGCTGGTCCTTGAGTCATGTCGTGATCAACTTCCGTCAATTCCCCGCCATTCCAGGGCACCTTGGGCCCACGCCCCGGAGCGTCACCTCGCCGACGCCGACGAAGCCCGCCTCTGCCGTACGGCTCCGATCGTCGCGAGTCCCAGTGTCAGCAGCCCCGTCGCCACCAACTGGTCGCGTGTGTTCGGCTGGTCCAGCATCAGGATGAATATCGTCGCCATGGCCGCCAGCGAGAGCCATGTCAGCGCGGGGTACAGCCACATACGTACCACCAGTTTCTCTGGTGACTCGCGCTCCGTGCGGCGGCGCAGCACCAGTTGGGAGACCGCGATGAACGCCCAGACGACGAGAATCACCGCGCCCGTCATGTTCAGCAGCCACGCGAAGATGTCGTCCGGGCGCCAGTAGTTGAGCAGTACGCACAGGAAGCCGAAGGCCGACGAGGCGAGTACCGCGTTGCGCGGGACGCCGGACGTCACCTTGCCGAGGGTCTTCGGGCCCTGGCCGCGTACCACCAGGGAGCGGGCCATGCGCGAGGCGCCGTAGATGTTCGCGTTCATCGCCGACAGCAGCGCCACCAGCACGACGACGTTCATGATCTGGCCCGCGCCGGGGATGGCGAGGCGGTCGAGCATCGCGACGTACGGGCCGGAGCCCTTCTCGGCGATCTTCGGGTCGTCCCACGGCACCAGCGTGACGATGACCGCCATCGAGCCGACGTAGAACAGCGCGACGCGCCACATCGCCGTCCGTACGGCCTTCGCGACACCCCGGACCGGGTCTTCCGATTCGGCCGCCGCGATCGTGACCGTCTCCAGACCGCCGTACGCGAAAACGGAGGCCAGCAGTCCGATCACCAGGCCCTGCGAGCCGTTCGGCAGGAAACCGCCGACGCCGGTCAGGTTGGCGGTGCCGGGCGCGTCGGTGTCGGGCAGGACGCCGAGGATCGCGAGTACGCCGAGCACCAGGAACAGCACGATCGCCGCGACCTTGAGCGAGGCGAACCAGAACTCGAACTCGCCGAAGTTCTTCACGGCCGCGAGATTCGTACCGAGGAAGACGACCATGAACAGCGCCACCCAGGCCCACTCAGGGGTGCCGGGCAGCCAGCCGGAGACGATCTGCGCCGCGCCGATGCCCTCGAGTCCCACCGCCACACAGAGCAGCACCCAGAAGGCCCAGCCCGCGGTGAAGCCGGCCCACGGGCCGATCGCCCGTTCCGCGTGGACGGAGAAGGAACCGGACGCCGGGTTGGCCGCCGACATCTCGCCCAGCATGCGCATCACAAGCATGACGAGCAGTCCGGAGACGCCGTACGCGACGACGATCGACGGACCGGCGGCGGCGATGCCCGCGCCCGAGCCGACGAACAGCCCGGCGCCGATCACACCGCCGAGCGCGATCATCGACAGATGGCGCTGCTTGAGTCCGTGCGTGAGCGCGGAGTCGGGGAGGGGAGCGGTGGACGCGGCGGGGGTGGCGGAGGCGGAGGTGGTGGGAGGGGGGACGGGCGTGGGGGGTGACATGGGGGTGCTCTGTTCAGTAGCGGGTGGTTCGGTGGTTCGGTGGTTCGGTGGTTCGGTGGTTCGGTGGTTCGGTGGTTCGGTGGTGAGTGTGTCGGTGTCGGACGGTTCAGGGCGAATCGGAGCTGTCCGCGACCGCCACCCTACCCAGGCGAAATCGGCACCAGCGGCCCGACCGCCTTGGCGAAGATCACCACTGGATGATCAATTCCAAGGGTGCGACTGAGCGCTGCGTCTGGCGGCTGAGGGCTTGGATCGGCGGCTCCTCGTGCTCCAGCGGTTTCGTGTGCTCCCGTGGGCTGATTCTCACTCCGCCTGAGTGATGACATGGATGCGCCCGGCGGTTGACGCCCGTGGGGGCAGTGGCGAATGAGACTTGAACTCCGTTACTTGAATGGAGAGTTCAAGTGGATCGATGGGATCGGGCTGGGCGGGTCGCGGCGTACGGGGCAGCGCTGGCGCTGACGCCCTACCTGCTGATCAAGGTGTCGTGGGTGGTCGGTTCGCTCTTGGGGCTGCTGCCTGTCGGAACCGGGTTCGGCAAAACGGAGTGGGTGCTGCTCAACAGCGCCACGATCGGTATGGCAGGGATCGGGATCGCGGTGGCGCTCGCGTTGGTGCGGCCGTGGGGGATGCGCATACCGGCAGTGCCGTTGGCTTTCTGCGCTTGGGTTGGGACGGGGTTCCTCGTACCGGTGCTGCCGTACGCCGTTCTCAGTTCGCTGCTGGGCTCGGAGGACGGCGATCCGACGAGCGGGGGTGACGCGGGCCCGTCGATGCCGGACTGGGAGGCCGCGCTGGTCCAGATCGGGTTTGTGGGCATGGGGCTGGGTCTGGCCATCGCCCTGCCCACGTACTTGCGGCGGCGCTGGCCGGACGCGTTCGCGGGTCGGCTCGGGGACGGCGCAAAGGGCTCACCAAGGGCGCTGCCGTGGATGGCCGTGGTCGGCGCCGCAGTCGGTCTTATCTGGCTGTACTGGGCGGTGGGCGGCACCGCAGGGGTCGCCCACCACGGCGAGCGGGACGTCGCTTGGCATGTGCTGTCCGGCGTCTTCGGGCTCTGGGCCTTCGTGGCGTCCGCCGCTACCTGGGCTGCCGTCCGAGGCCGCCCCGCACGAGTCCCCCGATGGGGCCCGATGGTGCTCGGCTGGCTCGGCTCGGGCTCGTTGTTCGCCTGGAGCGGCTGGAAGCTTCCGTTCACCCTGTACCTGGCGGTCGCGCAACCGGCCCATGCGGCCCTGCCGGAAAGCCTCGCGCTCGCGGCGGTCCTGCACCTTGCAGCGGTGGGGGCGGGCGCCGCGATGCTGCGAGCCCTCGTTCGTACGCGGCCAGGTGGCTCCGGTATGCCTGGGCCCAGGCCGTGATCTGGCACAACGATGCCACCGGACAGGACACCCTCCGCTCGCTGACAAGGTACGACCACTGATCCCTTGGAATTGATCATCTAGAAGAACGTGGGCTCGCGCGGGACGTAGGACTCTTCGAGGGCGTCGATCTCCTCGGCGGTGAGCTTGACGTCGAGCGCGGCGACGGCGTCGGCGAGGTGGTGCGGCTTGGTCGCGCCCACGATCGGGGCGGAGACCACCGGGTTCTTCAGCACCCACGCCAACGCGACCTGCGCCATCGACACACCGCGGGCCGCAGCGATGCGCTCGACGGCCTCGACGGTGGCCCGGTCGCTGTCGAGGAAGATCGGCCGGCCCTGCGGGTCGGCCCTCCGATTCAACTCCGCGCGCTGCGTGGAACGTTCGCCCCAAGGGCGGGTGACCAGCCCCCCGGCCAGCGGACTCCACGGGATGCTTCCCACGCCCTCGTGGGCGAGCAGGCCGAACATCTCGCGTTCCTCCTCGCGGTGGATCAAGCTGTACTGGTCCTGCATGGAGACGAACCGGGTCCACCCGTTGGCCTGCGCGGCGTGCTGCATCGTGGCGAACTGCCAGGCCCACATCGACGAGGCACCGATATAGCGGGCCTTGCCGGACTTGACCACGTCGTGCAGCGCCTCCATCGTCTCCTCGACCGGTGTCTGCGGGTCGAAGCGGTGGATCTGGTAAAGGTCGACGAAGTCGGTGTCCAGGCGCCGCAGCGAGGCGTCGATCTGCTCCATGACGGCCTTGCGGGACAGACCCGCCCCACCCGGCCCCTCGTGCATCGGCGCCCACAGCTTGGTGGCCAGGACGATGTCCTCACGCCGGGTGTACTTGCGCAGCGCCCGCCCGACGATCTCCTCAGAGGTGCCCATGCCGTAGGCGTTCGCGGTGTCCCAGAACGAGATGCCGAGATCGACGGCCTGGCGGAAGATCGGTTCGGCCGCGTTGTCGTCGAGCACCCAGGTGTCCCTCTTGGCGGGGTCGCCGAAGCTCATGCAGCCCAGGGCGATCCGGCTGATCTTGAGCCCCGACGTGCCCAATCGCGTGTACTCCATGGCTTGCTCCTCCTCGGTGACGCGGACGTGCGTACGTGTCCGGCTACGTATCCCTGTACGTGTCCCGCTACGTGTCCCGGAAGGCGGCCGCCTTCCACACCCCACCGTGGCACGAACCGCTGCCTATGGCCTCCCACCAGGGGATTCCTGCTGTTACAGGTACTGCCAGGCCCCCTCACACACGCGGAAACGGACGCGGAAACGGACCTATCGTGGTAGCTATGGACGCCCGCACCGAGTTCCGCGACTTCCTCACCTCCCGCCGCGCCGGAATCACGCCCGAGCAAGCCGGTCTGCCCGCCAACGGCGGACGCCGCCGGGTGACCGGTCTGCGCCGCGAGGAGGTCGCACTACTGGCCGGCGTCAGCGCCGACTACTACATCAAGCTCGAACGCGGCAACGCCCGCGGCGTCTCCGACAGCGTCCTGGAAGCCCTCTCCCGCGCCCTCCACCTCGACGAGGCCGAACGCGCACACCTGTTCGATCTGGCCGCCGCCGCCAACCCCGGCACCCGGAGATCCGCACGGACACCCACACGCACCCCCAAGCCCCACGTGCGCCCCAGCGTCCAGCGCATCCTCGACTCCATGTCCACCACCCCGGCCTACGTACGCAACCGCCGCCTGGACATCCTCGCCACCAACCAACTCGGCAGAGCCCTCCTCGGCCCGATCCTCGCCGGCCCGCGCGTGCCGCCCAACGTGGCCCGCTTCATGTTCCTGGACCCCCCGGCCACCGACTTCTACGTCGACTGGGAACGCATGGCCGCTGGCACCGTCGCGATCCTGCGCGCCGAAGCCGGACGCGACCCCCACGACAGAGCCCTGACCGACCTCGTCGGGGAACTCTCCACCCGGAGCGACCTGTTCCGCACCCGCTGGGCCACCCACAACGTCCACCTGCACCGCGGCGGCGTCAAACGCCTCCACCACCCCGTCGTCGGCGAACTCACCCTCAGCTACGAGGCCCTGGAACTCCCCGCCGACACCGGACTGACCATGATGGCCTACAGCCCCGAACCCGCCACGCCCGCACGCGACGCCCTGAACCTGCTGGCCAGTTGGGCCGCGACCAACGATCAGACCTCCGCCTGACGAGGAGTGTTCGTTTGGTGGGAAGTCACAGTCCGCTCGACCGCCGCCCCGCCACGGGAGGCGATCTCCGCCTCGGCCGCACGACCCTCACCTGAGCGAATTCCGTGACGAGCGTCACGCCCATCCGTCGCATGGAGTGCCCCAGTTGTCGGGAGTCCACCATGAGCCGGGTCACCGTGTTGTGTTCGGTTGCCTATGTCCGGGCGTACGCGGGTGGGCTACCGTCAGCCTGTTCCCCTGCTCGCACACACGCCCCGTCCTCACCTCACCTCACCTCACCTCGCGGAGTCCCGATGAGTACTGCTGCCGCCACCACCCGTACCGGAGCGGTCCTCGCCGATCTGCTCCCCGCCGCCCGGAACCGGTACGCCGTCGACACCGCGCTCGTACTCGGCGGCGCCGCGCTCACCGGCATCGCCGCGCAGATCGCCGTCCCGGTCCCCGGCTCCCCGGTCCCGGTCACCGGCCAGACGTTCGCCGCGCTGCTCGTCGGCACCGCGCTCGGCGCCCGGCGCGGCTTCCTTGCGCTCGCCGTCTACACCCTCGTCGGCATGGTCGGCATGCCGTGGTTCTCCGAGGGCTCGTCAGGCCCCGGCGGCGCCTCCTTCGGTTACGTACTTGGGATGCTGCTCGCCGCCACGGTCGTGGGCTCGCTGGCCCGGCGCGGCGGCGACCGCTCCGTCGCGCGCACCGCCGGGACGATGGTGCTCGGCTCCGTCATCATCTACGGGGTCGGGGTGCCGTATCTCGCGGTCGCCGCCAACCTGTCGCCGAGCGCCGCCGTCGCCGCCGGGCTCACCCCCTTCCTTCTCGGCGACGCACTCAAGGCCGCACTCGCGATGGGCCTGCTGCCCGCCGCCTGGAAGCTCATCGGCCGCCAGGGCTGAACTACGAGTTGTCGGGCGCGATGTTGTAGTTGAGGCGGAACAGGTTCGCCGGGTCGTACCGCGCCTTGAGCGCGGCGAGCCGGCGCGCCGTCCCCGCGTCGTACAGCCCCTGAGTCTTGGCACCGTCGGCGAAGACGAAGTTGAGCGAACGGCCCACCGTCACCGGCGCCAGTCGGTCGAAGAACCTCCCGTACAGCTCCCGGACCATCGGCAGATCCGGCGGCAGATCCGGACCGGCCAGCGGCGAAAGCCCCCGGATCAGGAACGCCGCGTCGCGGTGCGGCACGGAGTTGGGCACCTGCGGCTCCTTCGCCAGCGCCCCGCCCAGCGGGTTGAGCTGGACGACGCACATCGTCGGCGCGCCGGGACCCGTCAGCTCCAGCAACTCCGTCAGCGTCCTGGCGTCCAGCTCCGTCAGCATCGCGCTGTCCCCCCAGTACGCGTGGGGCTGCGTCGGATCGTTGTGGATCGTGTCCGACTGCGTGTACGGCATCTCCCGCAGCGAGTCCGTGATCGTGGGCCCGATCGCCCGCAGCGGCGCCACCAGCCGCTCGCCCCGCGCCGCGTCGCCGGTGAACACCACCCGGATCGACAAGGCGTACCGGCCCCGCAGGAACGGCGGCAACCCCTCCATGTCGGGGTACACCATCACGGCGAGCGACGACGTCAGCGTGTCGGGGACGGTCCCGAGCCAGTCCAGATACGTGGCTACGACGTCGTCCCGCAACTCACCGTCGAAGAGGAGCGCCCCGCCGTACACCCGCGCCACCGGCGCCAGCTTCGTCTCAAGCGCCGTCACGACACCGAAGTTCTGCCCGCCGCCCAGCAGCGCCCAGAACAGATCGGGGTCGCTGTCCGGGGTCACCCGCCGCAGCCGGGCGTCGGCGGTGACCACGTCCAGGGCACGCACATGGTCCGCGGCATAGCCGAACTCCCTTGCCAGCAGGCCCAGTCCACCGCCCAGGGTGTACGAGACGGCCCCGACGCCCGGCGACGAACCGTGCAGCGGTGCGAGCCCGTGCGGCCCGGCTGCCTCGATCACCTGCCGCCAGCGCACCCCCGCCTCGAACGTGGCCGTGCGCGCGCCGGGGTCGATCCGTACGCCGTCCATCCGCCGGGTCGTGATCAACAGCCCGCCCTCGGCCGCCGCCGGCACACCGTGGCCGGTGGCCCGGACACCGACGGGCAGACCGTGCACGGCGGCATACGCGACGGCTGTCCGTACGTCGTCGGCGCCGGTGGCTCCGACGATCACGTCGGGGCGCGGGGTGAAGCCGAGCTGGAAGCCGGACAACTCCTCGTCGTAGCCGGGGTCTTCGGGCCGCAAGACGTGCGGGAGCGCGTCGAGCGAGGTCACGGGCAGGTCGGTCGGGTCGGTCGGGTCGGACATCGTTGGTCTCCATCCATAGGCGAAGCCGGTCGTACGTACGCGCCGCCGGACGCGTCCGGACACAGGCACCCTCCCGCCGATACCTGACATCCACCGTCAGGTATCACGTACGGCACTGAAGACCCCGGCGCGCCCCGCAGGGCCCCCGACGTGCCACACTTCGCCCATGCGCGTGTATCTCGGCTCCGACCATGCCGGCTTCGAACTCAAGAACCACCTCGTCGAATGGCTCACGGCCCACGGCCACGAGCCCGTCGACTGCGGCCCGCACATCTACGACGCCCAGGACGACTATCCGCCGTTCTGTCTGCGCGCCGCGGAGAGGACCGCGGCCGACCCGGACTCCCTCGGCATCGTGATCGGCGGCTCCGGCAACGGCGAGCAGATGGCCGCGAACAAGGTGAAGGGCGTGCGCGCCGCGCTCGTCTGGAACGAGCAGACCGCCGCGCTCAGCCGCGAGCACAACGACGCGAACGTGATCTCCGTCGGTGGCCGGATGCACACCCAGGACGAGTCGACCAAGTTCGTGGAGATCTTCCTCGCCACCCCCTACACGGGGGAGGAGCGCCACGCACGCCGGATCGACATGCTCGCGACGTACGAGAAGACGGGCGAACTGCCCCCGATCCCGGCACACCACCCGAAGCACGACTAGCACCCCCACGGCCGGCACGCCGGACGGGTTACGTACCGCCCCGCACCAAGGAGTCCCCGTGCCCGAGGGGCATACGATCCACCGTCTTGCCCAAGACCTGACCGACCGCTTCCACGCCGAGGACGGACCGGTCCGCGTCAGCAGCCCCCAGGGCCGGTTCACCGAAAGCGCCGCGCTCCTCGACGGCCGGGTGCTCGACGGCGCGAGCGCCCACGGGAAGCATCTCTTCGCCGGCTTCGGCGACAGCGGCTGGATCCATGTCCACCTCGGTCTCTTCGGGAAGGTCGCACTCGGCGACACCCCGGCCCCGCCGCCCACCGACACCGTCCGGCTGCGGCTGCTCAACGACTCGTCGTACCTGGAGCTGCGCGGCCCCACCACCTGCGCCCTGATCACCGAGCCGGAGAAGCAGGCGATACACGACCGGCTCGGACCCGACCCGCTGCGCCCGCCGGACGCGCCCGGCAACGACCCCGAGCGCGCCTGGGCGCGGATCTCCCGCTCCCGTACGACCGTCGCCGCCCTGCTCATGGACCAGAAGATCATCGCGGGCGTCGGCAACGTCTACCGGGCCGAAGTCCTCTTCCGGCACGGCATCGACCCGTACCGCACCGGCTGTGACCTCACCCGTGCCGAGTGGGACGCGATCTGGGCCGATCTCGTCGCGCTGATGCGCGAGGGCGTACGCCACAATCGCATCGACACCGTACGGCCCGAGCATCTGCCCGAGGCCATGGGCCGCGCGCCGCGTGTGGACGACCACGGCGGTGAGGTGTACGTCTACCGGCGCGCGACCATGCCGTGCCATCTGTGCGGCACCGAGATCCGTACGGCGTCACTCGTCGCCCGCAACCTGTTCTGGTGCCCCAACTGCCAGAAGGCGTAAGGCCCTCAGAAGCCGTGCGGCAGCCACGGCGCGACCGGCGACGCGAACGCCACCGACGCCTCCGTCAGCGCGCCGGGGCGCAGTTCACGTACGAGCCCCGCCCGCGCCAGCGCGGCCGGTGAGGTGTCGCCCAGATACATCGTGGCCAACTCCCGTACGGAGAGCGACAGATCGGCCGCGTCCGCCGTCCGCTCGCAGGACGCGCCCTTCTCGTCACCGGTCAGCCGCCAACGTCCCTCGTTCCAGGGACAGAAGGCGTCCTCCACCTCCAGCACCACGTTCACCGGCGCCTGATAGGTCCGCGCCGCGAGCGCCGCGCCCACCTCCACCAGCCGTACGTGCAACGAGTCGCGCAGCCGGATGTTGGAGCGCCGGACGTCCGAGACCAGGAACTGGAACGCGTCGTCCACCGGCAGATTCGACACGCTCACCGACGACGTCAGGTCGATCTCGCCGAGGAAGCGCCACAGCGTGGCGTATGTCACCGGGTCCAGGCCCGCGACCTGATCCACCACCACCGTGCCGCTGGGCCCCGCCGCGTCCCAGGTCGGCTTGATCCGGTACAGCGCGTACCCCACCACCTCGGCGTCGTCGCCCTCGCCGCGCCGCGCCAGTACGCAACTGAGCGCGGAGGCGCCCTCGCGGTCCTCCGGCGGGTCGATCAGCACCTTCCGGTCCCAGTTGGGCCGGCGCTCCAGCATGCCGGGGCGGCCCGGGACCAGGCGCGCGTACACCGACTCGATCGTCTCCCGCGCGTCGTCGAGCGCGACGAAGCGCAGCCGGATCTCCTCGTGGTCGCCGTCGTCGGCCGGCACGGTGACCGAGACGCGCGAGGTGTCGATCTCGGCGCTCAACTGCCGCGTGCCGACGCCGTATCCGAACCGCCCGTAGATCTCCGGCTCCGACGCGGTCAGCAGGGCGACCGGCTGCCCCCACGAGCGGACGTCGTCCAACTGCCGCCGCATCATGGAGGTCAGGATCCCGCGCCGCCGGTGCGTCGCCGCGACGCTCACCATCGTGACACCGGCCGCCGACACCACGGCGCCGCCGGGCACCGTGAGCCCGAAGGTGAAGGCCCCCGCGGTCCCCACGCACTCGTCGCCGTCCCAGGCGCCGATGCAGCGTTCGCTCTCCGTCACGGAGCGCCATGCCTCGCGCTCCTCGGCGGAGCTGCCGAGCGCCCCGCCGAAGGCGTTCCGCAGGGTCCCGAACCAGCGGTCCCAGTCGGAGGGGTCGAGTACTCGCAAGTCTGTGGTCATATGCCATCCCTACCAGGATCCGGGTGGCCGAGGCGACCCGATATCGAACGCAATGTCACAGGGGTCCCCCTGCACGACGAGCCCGCTGATGGATAGGGTCCAACGACAATGGTCAGTGGCGCGAAGGCGGATTCGTACACGGCCCGGATGCGCAAGTCGCTGCACCGGGCCCGCAGTGCGCTGCGCAAATCCGGTGTCGACTACTTCCGGGGCGACGGCTCCGACTGGATCGCGCTCGTCGGACTGCTCCTGACCGTCCCGGGAATCGCCTTCGCCACCATGGCGGTCCCCGTCTGGTTCGCGCCCTCCGCGCTCGTCCTGCCGATCGTCGCCGGGGGACTGCTGCTGCGTCCCTCCAGCCTGCTCACGCTGTACGCGGTGGCGGCCACCGCCCTGATCGTCGAATCGCTCGTCCTCGGCCCGTACGACCAAGGGCCGGCCACCGTGACGCCGGGCACCGTCCTGGTGGTGGCGGCCTGCGGGCTTTTCGGGCTGCTGATCGCCCAGTTCAGGGCCCGCGTCGGGGTGCCGTGGCGGCGCGGCGGCACGATGCTGTTCGACCTGCGCGAACGCATCCGCGTCCAGAGCGCCCTGCCGCACCTGCCGAAGGGCTGGCACCGCGAGATGGCGCTGCGGCCGGCCGGCGGCCAGTCCTTCTCCGGCGACTTCGTCGTCGCGGCCCGCACCAACGGGGGCCGCTCGCTCGAGGTCGTCCTCACGGACGTCTCCGGCAAGGGCATGGACGCGGCCTCCCGCGCACTGCTGCTGTCCGGCGCGTTCGGCGGACTGCTCGGCTCGCTCCCGCCGCACGCCTTCCTGCCGGCCGCCAACGGCTATCTGCTGCGCCAGGACTGGGACGAGGGCTTCGCGACCTCCATCCATCTCGTCCTGGACCTCGAATCCGGTGAGTACGAACTGCTGTCGGCGGGCCATCTGCCCGCGCTCCAACTCCACGCGGGCAGTGGCCGGTGGGAGGAGATAGACGCCGAGGGTCCGCTTCTCGGCGTCTACGACCGCGCGGAGTTCGACCCGGTGAAGGGGGCCCTGCTGCCGGGCGATGTGCTGATGCTGTTCACCGACGGCCTGGTCGAGGCGCCGGGCCGCGACCTGAGCGAGGGCATCGACCGCCTTTCGGGCGAGGCGGACCGGTATGTGGCGGCGGGATTCGAGGGGGCGGCGTGGCATCTGATCGAGGCGGTCGCGAAGGACGTGAACGACGACAGGGCGCTGCTGCTGATCTGCCGCGAGGGCTGACGCGTCTTCGGCCGCTCGCCGTGCGGCCCGGTGAAGCGGCCCCGATGAAGCGGCTCCGGTGAAGCGGCCCACGCACTCGCTGGGGCGGCCCTTCGCCTGGCTCTGGGCCGCCTACGCGGCCAGCGCGTTCGGCACCCGCCTCGCCTTCGACTCGTTCACCCTCATCGCGATCCTGGTCCTGCACGCCGGGCCCGCCCAGGTGTCCCTGCTGGCCGCCGCGGGGCTCGCGGTCGGCGCGGTGGTGGCGGTGCCGCTCGGGCTGTGGGTGGAGTTCCGCCGCAAGCGGCCGGTGATGGTGGCGATGGACCTGATCCGCTTCGCCGCGCTGATGAGTGTCCCCGCCGCGTACGCGCTCGGCGCGCTCAGCTTCGGCCAGCTCCTGCTCGTATCGGTCGTCGTCGCGGCGGCCGACATCACCTTCACGGCGGCCAGTGGCGCGTATCTGAAGGCTCTTGTACGACCCGAGGATCTGCTCGTCGCCAACGGCCGCTTCGAGTCCACGACCTGGACCGCCACCATCCTCGGCCCGCCGGCCGGCGGCGTCGCGATCGGGATGTTCGGCCCGGTGACGACCGTGGTGGCCAACGCGGTCAGCTATCTGCTGTCGGCCATCGGCATCCGGGCGATCGGCGGTCAGGAGCCTCGCCCGGCGGCGCGCGGCGGCGAACAGCGGTTCCGTGCCGCCGATTTGGTCGAAGGGTGGCGGTACATCCTGGCCCACCGGACCCTGCGCCCGCTGTTCCTCAACACGGCCCTCGTCAACGGCCTGATCATGGCGCCGGTGCCGCTGCTGGCCGTGCTCATGCTCGGCCCGCTCGGGTTCGCCCCCTGGCAGTACGCCGTCGCGTTCGCGGCGCCCTGTGCCGGCGGCATCATCGGCGCACGCCTCGCGCAGCCGCTGGTCGCCCGGTTCGGCTGGCACCGGGTCATGCTCACTTCGGGGGCCCTGCGCGCGTGCTGGCCGCTCGCCCTGGTCCTCGTCGGGCCCGGTCCGGCCGGGATGGCGCTCGTCATCACGGTCGAGCTGGGACTGATCACCTGTATCGGCGTGTTCAACCCGGTGTACGCCACGTACCGCCTCGAACAGATCCCGAAGGACCGGATGGTCCGTACGCTCTCGGCGTGGTCGATCACGACCAAGACCTCCATCGCGGCCCTGACCGCCCTGTGGGGCCCGCTGGCGGCCGTGACGAGCCCTCGTACGGCGATCGGGCTGGCCGGCCTGCTGCTCCTGGCCACTCCGCTGCTGCTGCCGAGGCGCGAGGACGCGCGGGAGCCGGACCCCGAACGCTCGGCGCTCCAGGGGTAGTCGGGGGCCGCGCCGGTCGGCGCCGGCCCCCGACGTCGCGGTTCAGGCGCCCGACGCCTTGGCCGGCGACAGCTCACCGCCGGCCGGACCATCAGCGCCGCTGTCACCGCCCCCGCCATGGTCACCGCGTCCGCCGCCCGGCAGCACCCGTGCCAGCCAGGGCGACTTGGCCGCCGCCAGGGGGCCGAGGACCGCGAGGATCAGGACGTACCCCGCGATGAACGGCGCCAGGCGCTCGTCCAGCGCCGCGCCCGCCGCCATCGTGGCGAGGATCAGGGCGAATTCGCCGCGTGCGACCAGCGTCGTCGCGATGTTCGCCGCCGGGCCGGACCCGAAGCGGTAGACGCGGGCGGCCACCAGCCCGGCCACGATGTTCATCGTCAGGGTCACCACGACGGCGGCCAGGACCGGCCACAGCACCGTCGGCAGATCGCCCGGGTTGATGGACAGCCCGAAGGCGAAGAAGAAGATGGCGCCGAACGCGTCCCGCAGCGGGTGCACCAGCGTGCGGATCCGGTCGCCGGAGGTCGTACTGCCCAGCATCAGACCGACCATGAACGCACCGATCGCGTCCGCGACACCGAACCACTCGGAGACCCCGGCCATGAAGACCGCGGCGCCCAGGAAGGAGATGACGAGCAGTTCGTCGTCCTTCGTGTTGATGAGGCGGCCGATGACCTTCTTGCCGAAGCGCGCGGCGAGCGCCAGCAGCAACAGGAACCCGAACGCCTTCCCGCCGTCCGCCAGCGCGGCCGAGAGACTGTCGGCGCCGGACAGGATCGGCTGGAGCGCGGCCAGATAGAGCGCCAGGAAGATGTCCTCGACGACGATGATCCCGAGGATCGGCTTGGTCTCGGGATTCCCGATACGGCCCAGGTCGACCAGGATCTTCGTGACGATGGCGGACGAGGAGATACCGAGCACACCGGCGAGGACCAGCGCCTCGGAGGTGCCCCAGCCCAGCGCGAAGCCGAAGCCGAGCCCGGCGCCCACGTTCAGCGCGAGATAGGCGCCGCCGGCGAGGGCCATCTTCCGGCCGCCCGCCTTGAGATCGTCCAGATGGAATTCGAGACCCAGGTAGAAAAGCAGCAGTACGAGGCCGAGGGCCGACAGCATCTCCAGCTCGTGCGGGTCGGAGACGAGCACGATGCCGGGCGTGTGCGGGCCGAGCAGGATTCCGGCCAGGATGAACAGCGGGATGGTCGGCAGCTCGATGCGGCTGCCGAGACGGGCGAGGAAGGCGGCGGCGAGGAAGGCGCCGCCCATGGCTATGAGCGTGTCTGCGTGTCCGATGGGACCGTTCCTCCATCAAGTCAACGGAGCGTCAAGGAAGCGTCAGTAATTAGTTTACCAAACGGTTTACCCTGCAACTTTTGACCGACCCACGAGACCGAACCACGGAGTTGGAGACATGACGTATCTCAGCCTGGCCGAGGTGGAGTTGATCGCCCGCGAGGCCCACGCCACCCAGCGGGACAAGGCCGGCCGGCCGTACGTGGAACACCTTCAGGCGGTCGCCGACGGGGTCAGGACGCGTGGCGGCTCGGACGAGCAGATCGCCGCCGCCTGGCTGCACGACTCCGTCGAGGACGACGCGCTCTCCCGCGCGTGGCTGGACGCCGCCGCGCTGCCGACAGCGGTCAAGGAGATGGTCCTGGCCGTGACGAAGGTCGAGGGCGAGGACACCGCCACGTACACCCGCCGCATCCTGGCCACACCGGGCGCGCTCCTCGTCAAGGAGTCGGACCTGGCGCACAACGCGGATCCGGGCCGCCTCGCCGTACTGGACGAGGCGACCCGGACCAGGCTCACCGAGAAATACGCGAAGGTACGGCGGCTACTTGGCCTGCTTGGATGACCGCCCGACGTCCCGCCGGAACGCCCACGCCATCTCCGGCTCCGTCGCGAAGCGCAGGAGCCGGCGCACCGGGGGCGTGCACAGCAGCGTCATCACCGCGCCCGCGAGCAGCGTCAGGAAGACCCGGCCGGCCGGCTCGGCCAGCCAGGCGTTCGTGTCGAATATCCCGCTGTACACCGCGCCCTTGACCAGGAAACCGTGCAGCAGATAGCCGCAGATCGTGCCCGCGCCGAGCGCCGTGAACCACATCTTGCGGCGCGGCACCCAGGCCAGGAACGCGGCCGTCAGCACCACCGAGCAGCCGAACAGCGCGAAGGTCATGACGATGCCCATCCACCACGGCGCCCCCTGATCCTGCGCCGCGCTGTTGTGGTAGAACCATGCGTTCTGCATCCGGACCGCCGCCCAGTACGCGAAAGCGATCGCGCCCACGAAGACCGGCACGGCCAGCATTCTGACCTCACGCCGGCGCACCAGTTGGAAGTGCTCGGGCTTGAGGATCAGCCCCAGCACGAACAGCGGCAGGAATTGCAGGACGCGCTGGAGGTTGAGGTCCTCGCCGATGTTCGGCGTGAAGGAGGCGAGCGCGGCGATACCGAGGGCGACCGGCAGGGGATGGCGCAGCGACAGCCAGATGGGAGTGGTCAGCCGCCAGACGAACAACGCGGCCAGGAACCAGGTGAGATACCAGGGGTCGAGCAGACTGATCGGGTGGCCGGGATCGTTCGCGGCCCGCTTGAACAGCGAGTACGCCACCTCGAAGACGATGTACGGGACGGCGACACCGGTCAGCAGCCGTCTGAGCTGACGCGGGCTGCCGGTGTAACTCCGGGAGAAGTAGCCGGAGATGACGATGAAGGCCGGCATGTGGAACGAGTAGACGACCATGTAGAGCGCCTTGGTCGCCCGGCTGCCCTCCATCACCGGCTCCCAGGCATGGCCTATGGCCACCAGCACGATGGCCAGATACTTCGCGTTGTCGAAGAACGCGTCACGCTTCGTGGCCGTCCTGGCCGTGGGGGGCGCCGGCTCGGCGGAATCGTGCGGGGTCCGTGCAGGGGTTTCGGCCACAGCGGCGGATGCCGTGTGTGCCGTCGGGGGGACGGGATCCACCTCCCGCGTACGGGGGAGCGGGGCCCTTTCATATCCGTGCGGAGCGTGGGACATCTGATTAACCCTAGCCCCGCCCAATGCGATCGGTAAAACCTCTCGAGCAACTGGGGTATTCGACACGGAAAGAGTCGCCCACCGGTAGATATGACCCTGTTAATCCCCCTTAAATGGGGCATATCATCAGGCTTTTGCCCACGATGTGACTGCGAGTTAATTCGACGGGTGGGATACCTGGCAGCCACCTTGCAATTTGCTGTGAAGAAGCTGTGCGCACCAAGAAATGATCGCGTCGAATTATCGAAACGGCCTCGTCATTTCCCGCCCGCCCCGCGTGCGATCGGTCACACGCGGGCGCGTCCGCCGGTCGATTGGCGAGATCCGTACCTCGATGATTCGTCACGGGCCAACACCTGAGGGGAGGTTGGTGGCACGATGGAGCGAGCGGGATGAACGAGGCCGTGAACTCCCGCGGCCGGCAAGGCGGACCGACCGAGGGTGTGATCAGTTGTGGCCATTTCACTGTCTGTGGTGCTGCTGTTGGCGATCGTCCTCGTGGTACTGATCCGCGGCGGCTCCCTGAAGGGCGGCCCCGCGGTGGTCGCGATCCTGTTCGGCTTCTTCCTGGCCTCGACGGACATGGCACCGTCGGTGAACAACTTCATGAACTCACTGGCCGAGATGATCAACGACATCAACTTCTAGCGCGCCGAGGGGACTTGACCCATGCCGGCGATCGGTGCCTTCTTCGTCGTCCTGCCGGTCCTGGCGATCCTCAGCTTCACCGCCTTTGCGGCCTGCCGCGCCCAACGCCCCAAAGCGGTCAGGGCACTTGCCTACCCGTTCCTGGCCCTCGGCCTGATCTGTGGTCTGCCCTCGGCGGGCGCCGTGGTCATGTTCGTCTTCTTCTGACGGCCGAAAGCCCAGCCCGCCATCGAAGGCGGCCGGCAACGACTCAGGGCCGGTTCGGAAACGACTCAGGGCCGGTTCGGAGCATCACACTCCCAACCGGCCCTGAGTCGTACGGAGCGGGCGACGGGAATCGAACCCGCGTAGCTAGTTTGGAAGACTAGGGCTCTACCATTGAGCTACGCCCGCACGCGCCGCAGGTCACAAGGACTCCGGCACGAGAAACATCGTAGCGGGTCGGTGGCCTTCGGCGCACACCGCTTCCCTCTCGCCGGTGCGCCACTTAATACGTCCGACGGACCGCTCGCGGGCATGTACCCTACGTGTCGCACCGACGGGGTGTGGCGCAGCTTGGTAGCGCGTCCGCTTTGGGAGCGGAAGGTCGTCGGTTCGAATCCGGCCACCCCGACCATCAGTACACGTGCCTGTTCATGATCGCGTTGTGGGCCTCATCCTGCTTGCGGCTACTATGCAAGCTGCGTGCCCGTGTGTCTGAAGAGACTGTGAAGAACCGGGCCGAATCCGCTGGTCCGCCGGAGTCACGGCGGGCGGCAGAACCCCAGAATCAGCCACCAAGGAGACCGAACCGTGAAGAGCGCCGTGGAGACCCTGAACCCGACCCGGGTTCGGCTCACTGTCGAGGTGCCCTTCGAGGAGCTCAAGGACAGCCTCGACGCGGCGTACAAGAAGATCAACGAGCAGGTCACGGTGAAGGGCTTCCGCAAGGGCAAGATCCCGGCCCGCGTCATCGACCAGCGGTTCGGCCGTGGAGCTGTGCTGGAGGAGGCCGTCAACGACGCCCTTCCGAAGTTCTACACGGAGGCCGTCAACGAGGGTGAGCTCAATGTCCTCGGACAGCCCGAGGTCGACATCAAGGAGCTGAAGGACGGCGAGCTGCTGTCCTTCACCGCCGAGGTCGACATCCGCCCCGTCATCGAGATCCCGGACTACTCCGGTATCGAGGTCACCGTCGACGCGGTCGACGTGTCCGACGACGACGTCGACAAGTCCGTGGACGAGCTGCGTGAGCGCTTCGCCACCACCAACCCCGTGGAGCGCGCCGCCGCCGAGGGGGACGTCGTGACGATCGACCTCGAGGCCAAGGTCGACGGCGAGGTCCTGGAGGACGGCGTCGCCAGCGACGTGTCGTACACCATCGGCTCCGGCGAACTGCTCGAAGGCATCGACGAGGCCGTGACCGGCCTGGAGGCCGGTGGCGAGGCCACCTTCACCTCGCAGTTGAAGGGCGGCACCGCCGAGGGCAAGGACTCCGAGGTCACCGTCAAGGTCACCCAGGTCGCCTCCCGCGAGCTGCCCGACCTGGACGACGAGTTCGCGCAGATGGCGAGCGAGTTCGACACCCTGGACGAGCTGAAGGCGGACAGCCGCAAGCGCCTCGGCAGCATGAAGCAGTACGACCAGGCCACCCAGGCCCAGGAGCGCGTCCTGGACGAGCTGCTGAAGCTGGCCGAGGTGCCGATCCCCGAGAAGCTTCTCGAGGACGAGATCAAGACCCGTAAGCACAACCTGGAGCACCACCAGCTCGGTCAGATGGGCCTCGACCTTCCGAAGTACCTGGAGATCCAGGGCAAGACGGAGGAAGAGTTCGACGAGGAGACCAAGGACCAGGCGGTCAAGGGCATCAAGACCCAGTTCATCCTGGACGAGCTGGTCAACAAGGAGAAGCTGAACGTCAACCAGGAGGAGCTCACCGAGCACCTCATGCGTCGCGCGCAGTCCTCCGGCATGTCGCCCGACCAGTTCGCGCAGGCTGTTGTCGAAGGCGGCCAGGTGCCGATGCTCGTCGGCGAGGTCGCCCGCGGCAAGGCGCTCGCCGTGGTGGTCGAGGCCGCCAAGGTGACGGACACCAACGGTGAGGTCGTGGACCTCGAGGACGACGAGACGGACGAGACCGCCGAGACGGTCGACGCGGTCGAGGCGTCCACCGACGACGCCGCCGACAAGGCCGCCGACAAGACCGACGGCGAGGCCGAGGTGAAGAACGAGGGCTGAGCGCCCCCGCTCGACCGGATCTCCGGGCCCCGGACGCGACTCGCGCCCGGGGCCCGCTCCGTTCCCCCTCCAGGCCCGCGGGAGCCCGTCCCCGCCCCCTGCCACGACCCAACTACCTTGCGCTGCCAGCGAACAGTCCAGGAAGCGGGATGGCGCCCGCCGACCAGCGCGTTAGGGTCCATGAATACGAGGGCTGGGGTCTTACCCGTCCCCCGGAACGAAAGACGCTGAGACGGCCGGAGCCGTCAGAGACGAGCAGGTGGATACGTGACGAATCTGATGCCTTACGCCGCCGGTGAGCCGTCCCTCGGTGGTGGCCTCGGCGACCAGGTCTACAGCCGACTGCTCGGTGAGCGGATCATCTTCCTCGGCCAGCAGGTCGACGACGACATCGCCAACAAGATCACCGCGCAGCTCCTTCTCCTCGCGGCCGAGCCCGAGAAGGACATCTACCTCTACATCAACAGCCCCGGTGGTTCCGTCACGGCGGGCATGGCGGTCTACGACACCATGCAGTACATCCCGAACGACGTGATCACCATCGGCATGGGCATGGCGGCCTCCATGGGCCAGTTCCTGCTGACCGGCGGCACCGCCGGCAAGCGCTTCGCGCTGCCCAACACCGACATCCTCATGCACCAGGGCTCCGCGGGCCTCGGTGGCACCGCCTCCGACATCAAGATCCAGGCCGAGCAGTTGCTCCGTACGAAGAAGCGCATGGCCGAGATCACCGCGCGGCACACCGGTCAGACCGAGGAGACCATCATCCGCGACGGTGACCGCGACCGCTGGTTCACCGCCGAGGAGGCCGTGGCCTACGGCATCATCGACGAGATCATCTCCGCTGCTTCGGGTGTTCCGGGCGGCGGCGGCACCGGCGCCTAGGGCGGCAGTCACGCCCCCGACCGGCCACGTCAGCCCATCGAACGCCACCAGGATGGTGAACACCCCTATGAACAATTACCCCGGCGCCTCTGCGAGCGGCCTCTACACCGGCCCTCAGGTGGACAACCGCTATGTCATCCCGCGCTTCGTCGAGCGCACCTCGCAGGGCGTGCGCGAGTACGACCCGTACGCGAAGCTGTTCGAGGAGCGCGTGATCTTCCTCGGAGTCCAGATCGACGACGCGTCGGCCAACGACGTCATGGCGCAGTTGCTGTGCCTGGAGTCCATGGACCCCGACCGTGACATCTCCATCTACATCAACAGCCCCGGCGGCTCGATGACGGCTCTCACCGCCATCTACGACACGATGCAGTTCGTGAAGCCGGACATCCAGACGGTCTGCATGGGACAGGCCGCCTCCGCGGCGGCGGTCCTGCTCGCGGCCGGCACGGCGGGCAAGCGCCTGGCCCTGCCGAACGCGCGCGTCCTGATCCACCAGCCGTCCAGCCAGACCGGCCGCGAGCAGCTCTCCGACCTGGAGATCGCGGCCAACGAAATCCTGCGCATGCGCGCGCAGCTCGAGGACATGCTGGCCAAGCACTCCACGACGCCGATCGAGAAGGTCCGCGACGACATCGAGCGCGACAAGATCCTGACCGCCGAGGACGCTCTGGCGTACGGTCTGGTCGACCAGATCGTCTCGACCCGTAAGACCACGGCGGCGGCAGCGGCGGCCTGACCCGTCCCTTGGCGCGGGGTGGGTGGTCGCACGTACACCTGAACCGCGCCAAGGGGGGCCCGTACGGGGGGCCAGGCAAGGTACCGTCGGGTATGAGGCACAGGAGCCGCTGAACCAGGCTGCTCCCAGGCGAAGGGGAAGCACCTCGTGGCACGCATCGGTGATGGCGGCGACCTGCTCAAGTGCTCGTTCTGCGGGAAGAGCCAGAAGCAGGTGAAGAAGCTCATCGCAGGTCCCGGGGTCTATATCTGCGACGAGTGCATCGACCTCTGCAATGAGATCATCGAGGAGGAGCTTGCCGAGACCTCCGAGGTGCGGTGGGAGGAACTGCCCAAGCCGCGGGAGATCTACGAGTTCCTCGAGGGTTACGTCGTCGGGCAGGCGCCCGCGAAGAAGGCCCTGTCGGTAGCGGTGTACAACCACTACAAGCGCGTGCAGGCCGGCGAGAGCGGCGGCGGCGGAAGCCGTGAGGACGCGATCGAGCTCGCCAAGTCCAACATCCTGCTGCTGGGCCCCACGGGCTCCGGCAAGACGCTCCTCGCGCAGACGCTGGCCCGGATGCTGAACGTACCGTTCGCGATCGCGGACGCGACGGCGCTGACGGAGGCCGGCTATGTCGGCGAGGACGTCGAGAACATTCTGCTCAAGCTGATCCAGGCGGCCGACTACGACGTCAAGAAGGCCGAGACCGGGATCATCTACATCGACGAGATCGACAAGGTCGCCCGCAAGAGCGAGAACCCGTCGATCACCCGCGATGTCTCCGGCGAGGGCGTCCAGCAGGCCCTGCTGAAGATCCTGGAGGGCACCACCGCCTCCGTACCGCCGCAGGGCGGACGCAAGCACCCGCACCAGGAGTTCATCCAGATCGACACGACGAACGTGCTGTTCATCGTGGGCGGCGCGTTCGCGGGTCTGGAGAAGATCATCGAGTCACGGGCCGGTGCCAAGGGCATCGGCTTCGGCGCGACGATCCGCTCCAAGCGCGAGATCGAGGAGAGCGACCAGTTCCAGGAGGTCATGCCGGAGGACCTGGTGAAGTTCGGGATGATCCCCGAGTTCATCGGCCGGCTGCCGGTCCTGACCTCGGTGCACAACCTGGACCGCGAAGCGCTCCTGAAGATCCTGGTCGAGCCGCGTAACGCGCTGGTGAAGCAGTATCAGCGGCTGTTCGAACTCGACGGTGTGGAGCTGGACTTCGACCTCCCGGCGCTCGAAGCCATCGCCGACCAGGCGATCCTGCGCGGCACGGGCGCACGCGGACTGCGCGCGATCCTGGAGGAAGTCCTCCAGTCGGTGATGTACGAGGTTCCGTCCCGCAAGGACGTCGCCCGGGTGGTCATCACGGCGGACGTCGTGCGCAACAACGTCAACCCGACGCTGGTCCCGCGCGAGCCGCGGATCGTGAAGAACGACGGCCGCCACGAGAAGTCGGCGTAGCCATCAGTCGTACGTACGAAGAGGGGCGCCCGGCCGGTTCGACCGGCCGGGCGCCCCTCTTCCTTTCGAGCGAGCGCGTCAGGCCTTGACGCGAACGTCGTTGCGCAGCTTGGCCGTTATGGCCGCAGCGTCCTCGAGTGAACCCTTGCCGGCCATCGCGTCCGCCATGTTGACCGGCATGGCGAAGGCCAGCGTGCTGTAGTCACCCCAGATGCAGACCGGGAAGTTCACCTCGGCGGGGCCCGCGGCCTCACCCATGTCCATCTTGGCCATCTGGCACTTCATGACCGCGCCGTCGAGACCGTCGGGCTTGAAGGACTTGGCGTCTCCCTCGAACGTGGGAGTGTCACCGCCTTCTTCCTTCTGAGCCTGCTCCTTCAGATACTTGAACATGCCGTCGACGGCCTTCTCCGGGTCCTCGACCTCGCCCCAGACACCGGCGAAGGGCATCATCTTCGCGCCGAACGGGTTCTCCTCGACGGATCCCGCCTCGTACTGGGCGGTCACGTCCTTGGGATTCTTGACGCCCCACTTGCCGGCGTCCTTGAGGTCCTCATCGGTCATGCCGCCGCTGTCGGCACTGCTGGAGCTTTCGCTCTTCTTGTACTCGCCGCCGATCACCGTCGCGGGCGTGATCAGCTTGTGCGCGCCGTCGTCGGCGACATCACTGCTGCCTCCGCCCACCAGGAAGTACGCCCCACCACCGATCACCGCGAGTGCCACGATGACCGAACCGATGATCAGGCCCGTCTTCTTTTTCGGTGCGCCCTGCGGCGGCGGGAAGCCAGGGGCTCCGCCGTACGGGGGCTGCTGAGGCTGCTGGCCGTACGGTCCCGGCTGCTGGGGCTGCCCGTAGCCCTGCTGGGGGACTCCCTGCGGCGGCTGCTGCGGGTAGCCGTACCCGGGCTGCTCACCCTGGGGCGGCTGCTGCGGGTAGCCGTATCCGGGCTCACCCTGCGGCGGTTGCTGCGGGTACCCGTAGCCGGGCTGGCCCTGCGGCGGCTGCTGTCCGTACGGTCCGGGCTGGCCCTGTGGCGGCTGCCCACCGTACGGGCCCGGCTGGTTGTAACTCATGTGCTCTGTCCCCTCCAGATGCTTACGCGTATCCGACATCCTGACTGAAGGACCGGCGGCATGGACCATCGGGGGGCGCACCGTTACCGAACTATCCCGTTTCAGTGCAGAGCTGTGACGCCTCTAAACTGTGGACGTGACCGAGAACTCTCAAGCGCAGCCCGCAGCCAACCCTGAACTGCCGACCCAGTACGCGCCGGCCGAGGTGGAGGGGAAGCTGTACGAGCGCTGGGTAGAACGCGGCTACTTCGAGGCTGACGAGAAGAGCGGGAAGCCCCCGTACACGATCGTCATCCCGCCGCCGAACGTCACCGGGTCCCTGCATCTCGGGCACGCCTTCGAGCACACGATCATCGACGCCCTGACCCGTCGTAAGCGCATGCAGGGCTACGAGACGCTGTGGCAGCCCGGCATGGACCACGCCGGCATCGCCACGCAGAACGTGGTCGAGCGCGAACTGGCCAAGGAGGGCAAGTCCCGGCACGACCTGGGGCGCGCGGCGTTCGTCGAGCGCGTCTGGCAGTGGAAGGAAGCGTCCGGCGGCCAGATCTCCGGGCAGATGCGCCGACTCGGCGACGGAGTCGCCTGGTCCCGTGAACGGTTCACGATGGACGAGGGGCTGTCCGACGCCGTCCAGACCATCTTCAAGCGCCTCTTCGACGACGGTCTCATCTACCAGGCCGAGCGCATCATCAACTGGTGCCCGCGCTGTCTCACCGCCATCTCCGACATCGAGGTCGAATACCAGGACGACGACGGCGAGTTGGTCTCCATCACGTACGGGGACGGCGACGAGACGCTGGTCGTCGCCACCACCCGCGCCGAGACGATGCTGGGTGACACCGCCGTCGCCGTCCACCCGGACGACGAGCGCTACGCGCACCTGGTCGGCAAGCGGATCAAGCTGCCGCTCACCGACCGTACGATCCCGGTCGTCGCGGACACGCACGTCGACCCCGAGTTCGGCACGGGCGCCGTCAAGGTCACTCCCGCGCACGACCCGAACGACTTCGAGATCGGCCGCCGCCACGATCTGCCGACCGTCACGGTCATGGACGAACGGGCCGTGATCACGGTCCCCGGCCCCTTCCAGGGACTTGACCGCTTCGAGGCCCGGTCCACCATCGTCGCCGCGCTGCGCGCGGAGGGCCGGATCGTCGCCGAGAAGCGGCCGTACGTCCACTCCGTGGGCCACTGCTCGCGCTGCAAGACGACCATCGAGCCCCGGCTGTCGCTCCAGTGGTGGGTCAAGGTCGCCACGCTCGCCAAGGCGGCCGGCGACGCTGTCCGGGACGGCCGCGTCACGATCCATCCCAAGGAGATGGAGCCGCGCTACTTCGCGTGGATGGACAACCTCAACGACTGGAACATCTCACGTCAGTTGTGGTGGGGCCACCGGATCCCGGTCTGGCACGGTCCGAACGGCGAGACCGTCGCCGTCGGCCCGAACGAGGAGCCGCCGACCGGCGAGGGCTGGCACCAGGACACGGACGTCCTGGACACCTGGTTCTCGTCCGGCCTGTGGCCGTTCTCCACCCTGGGCTGGCCCGAACAGACCCCGAGCCTGGAGAAGTTCTATCCGAACTCCGTCCTGGTCACCGGCTACGACATCCTGTTCTTCTGGGTCGCGCGGATGATGCTGCTGGGCCTGTACGCGATGGACGGCACGCCCCCGTTCCACACCATCGCCCTGCACGGCATGGTCCGCGACGATCACGGCAAGAAGATGTCGAAGACGTTCGGCAATGTCGTCAACCCGCTGGACTGGATGGACAAGTACGGCTCCGACGCGGTCCGCTTCACGCTCGCGCGCGGCGCCAACCCCGGTGTCGACGTCCCCATCGGCGAAGACTGGGTCCAGGGCTCCCGCAACTTCGCCAACAAGATCTGGAACGCGACGCGTTTCGCCATGATGAACGGCGCGACGGTCGAAGGACCGCTGCCCGACGCCTCGCGGATGTCCGCCACGGACCGGTGGATCCTCTCGCGGCTGAACGAGACCGTCGCGCGGGTCGACGCGCTCTACGAGGACTACCAGTTCGCCAAACTCAGCGACGCCCTCTTCCACTTCGCGTGGGACGAGGTCTTCGACTGGTACGTCGAGCTGTCCAAGACGACGTTCTTCGCGGGCGGCGAGCAGGCCAAGGTGTCCGGGCGCGTCCTCGGTGAGGTCCTGGACGTCACCCTGCGCCTGCTGCACCCGATCGTCCCCTTCGTCACGGAGACGCTGTGGACCACACTGACCGGCAAGGAGTCGGTCGTCATCGCCGACTGGCCGGCCGACTCCGGCTTCCGCGACGAGGGGGCCGAGCGGGAGATCGAGCACCTTCAGCAGGTCGTCACCGAGGTCCGCCGCTTCCGCGCCGACCAGGGGCTCCAGCCGGCGCAGAAGGTCCCCGGCCGGCTCGACCTGTCCGCGACGCCGCTCGCCGCGCACGAGGCGGCCATCCGGCAACTGCTGCGTCTCCAGGCCGAGGGCGACGCCTTCCAGGCGACCGCGACCCTGCCGGTCGCGGGCGCCACGGTCGCGCTCGACCTGTCCGGCACCATCGACGTCGTGGCGGAGCGCAAGCGGCTGACGAAGGACCGGGACGCGGCCGAGAAAGAGAAGCAGCAGGCCACCGCCAAGCTCGGTAACGAGGCGTTCCTGGCGAAGGCCCCGGACAACGTGGTCGACAAGATCCGCGGCCGGCTGTCCAAGGCGGAGGCGGACATCGAGCGCATCACGGCGCAGCTCGCGGCTCTCCCGGAGAGCTGACGGCCCAAGGACAGAGCCCTACGGGGCGGGGCGGCGAACGTGTCGTACCCGCTCCGTAGACTGGCCCTGTGAGCGAGCACCAGCCCGACCAGCCAGACCAGCCCGGCGAGCACGACGACGGTTTCGACGACATCGTCCACGCCGAGACAACCCGCGACCCCGACCTGGCCGTGATCGAGGCCGGGAGCCGTACGCTGCGCGCCCAGGCGGGCCCCCCGCAGGGTGACGGCGTCCCGTCCCGGCCCGCCGACCCGGAGGTCGACAAGGCGCTGCGCGCCGTCGAGCGGGAGCTGGCCGGCCGCTGGGGCGAGACGAAGCTGGAGCCGTCGGTCACACGCATCGAGGCCCTGATGGATGTGCTCGGGGACCCCCAGCGGGCGTATCCGTCGATCCATCTCACCGGCACCAACGGCAAGACGTCCACGGCCCGCATGATCGAGGCGCTGCTCGGCGCGTTCGATCTGCGCACCGGGCGCTACACCAGCCCGCACGTCTCGTCGGTCACCGAGCGGATCAGCCTCGACGGCGAACCGATCTCCCCGGACCGGTTCATCGAGACGTACGACGACATCAAGCCGTACGTCGACATGGTGGACGGCGCGCAGGAGTACCGCCTCTCGTTCTTCGAAATCCTCACCGCCATGGCGTACGCGGCCTTCGCGGACGCCCCGGTGGACGTCGCGGTGGTCGAGGTCGGCATGGGCGGCAGTTGGGACGCGACGAACGTGATCGACGCCTCTGTGGCCGTCGTCACCCCGATCGACCTGGACCACACCGACCGGCTCGGCTCCACACCGGGCGAGATCGCCGTGGAGAAGGCCGGGATCATCAAGCCGGGTGCGACGGTCGTGTTGGCGCAGCAGCCGGTGGACGCGGCGCAGGTGATGCTGAAGAAGGCCGTCGACGTGGACGCGACGGTGGCGCGCGAGGGCATGGAGTTCGGCATCGTCTCGCGCGAGGTCGCGGTCGGCGGGCAGATGCTGACGCTGCGCGGCCTCGGCGGCGAGTACGAGCAGATCTTCCTCCCTTTGCACGGCGCCCATCAGGCGCACAACGCGGTGGTGGCGCTGGCGGCGGTCGAGGCGTTCTTCGGGGTCGGCGCCGAGCACGCCCGCCCGATGGATCTGGACACGGTGCGCGGGGCGTTCGCCTCCGTGGTGTCGCCGGGCCGTCTGGAGGTCGTACGGCGCTCGCCCACGGTCGTCCTGGACGCGGCGCACAATCCGGCGGGCGCGCGGGCCGCCGCCGCGGCGATCGGTGAGTCGTTCGGCTTCAGCAGACTGATCGGGGTGGTCGGCGCGAGCGCCGGGAAGGACGTGCGCGGGCTGCTCGAAGCCTTCGAGCCGGTCTTCGCGGAGATCGTCGTCACGCAGAACTCCAGCGACCGGGCGATGAGCGCGGACGAACTGGCGACGGTCGCCGTCGAGCTGTTCGGCGACGACCGCGTCCAGGTCGAACCGCGGCTGGACGACGCGCTGGAGGCGGCGATCACGCTCGCCGAGGAGGACGACGAGTACGCGGGCGCCGGAGTACTGGTGACCGGTTCGGTGATCACGGTCGGCGAGGCCCGGCTGCTTCTGGGAAGGGACTGACCGTATGCGTACGCTCTGCGCGTCCACGCTGATCAGCGAGTTCTTCGTGATCGGCTTCGCCGGGCTCGTCGCGATGAAGTCGGACGACCTGTCGATGACAGCCGTGTGGACGGTCTGCGGCATCGCGATGCTGCTGTCCCTGCTGCTGTGCGCGGTGATCACCAGGCCCGGCGGGGTCCAGCTCGGCTGGGCGTTCCAGATCGCGCTGATCGCGGGCGGGTTCGTGGTGCCGGTGATGTTCTTCCTGGGGGTGCTGTTCGGCGGGCTGTGGTGGGCCTCGGTCCACTTCGGGCGCAAGATCGACGTGGCGAAGGCGCACTGGGCCGAGCAGGCGCAGGCGCAAACGTCGGCGGAGCCGCAGACGTAGGCACGGACGGGGGGCTGCCCGTACCCGGACCGGGTACGGAACGGCCCGCGTGTCCCTGTAGCCTCACACCACTTCACCCGTTTGCCCGCAGCGAATGCCCGCAAGGAGCCGCACACCATGACCCAGCGCACTCTCGTCCTCCTCAAGCCGGACGCAGTCCGCCGCGCTTTGGTGGGAGAGATCATCGGCCGCATCGAGCGCAAGGCCGGCTGGAGCATCACCGCGCTGGAGCTGCGCACGCTCGACGAGAGCACGCTGGAGCAGCACTACGGCGAGCACAAGGGCCGCCCCTTCTATGAGCCGCTGATCGAGTTCATGGCGTCGGGCCCGGTCGTCGCGCTGGTGGTGGAGGGCGAGCGTGTCATCGAGGGCGTACGGACCCTGGCGGGCCCCACTGACCCGATCGCCGCGGCTCCGGGGTCCATTCGGGGGGACTTCGGCACGATCGTCCGGGAGAACCTGATCCACGCTTCGGACTCCGAGGAGTCCGCCATTCGGGAACTGAAACTTTTCTTTCCCGAGCACTGAAAGACACCCCTTACCCTGGTCTTTCCTGACCACACGTCAGCCGGAGAGCGCTGAACGCGCCTGCGGCGACCGGCGGAATTCGGTCTTCCCCGGCATATGCGGAGCCAGATCGGGAACGCATGGCTGCGACACATCGTCACCTTTATTAGAGGTGGATCTACCGCGCCGAGTCACTACGCGCGGCACTACGATGGAAGCCTCCACGCCACAGCATCCACCTCGCCATCCTGAAAAGCCGTCAATGCTCGATTTGGGAAGGCCAGACGCATCCTCATGGGGAACAAGATGTCGTTCATCGGCCGTGACATGGCTGTCGACCTCGGGACCGCCAACACGCTGGTGTACGTCAGGGGTCGGGGGATCGTGCTCAACGAGCCATCCGTCGTCGCCATCAACACCAACACGGGCGGCATCCTCGCGGTCGGCGCCGAAGCGAAGAAGATGATCGGCCGGACACCGGGCAACATCGTTGCCGTCCGGCCCTTGAAGGACGGCGTGATCGCCGACTTCGAGATCACCGAGCGCATGTTGCGCTACTTCATTCTCAAGATCCACAAGCGTCGCTATCTGGCCCGCCCGCGGGTCGTCGTCTGTGTGCCCTCGGGCATCACGGGAGTCGAGCGACGCGCCGTCATCGAGGCGTCCACCCAGGCGGGCGCCCGTCAGGTGCACATCATCGAGGAGCCCATGGCCGCCGCCATCGGCTCGGGTCTGCCCGTCCACGAGGCGACCGGCAACATGGTCGTGGACATCGGCGGCGGCACCACCGAGGTCGCGGTGATCTCGCTCGGTGGGATCGTCACCGCCCAGTCGATCCGGGTCGCCGGTGACGAACTGGACAACGCGATCATCCAGCACATCAAGAAGGAGTACTCGCTCCTCCTCGGTGAGCGCACCGCCGAACAGATCAAGATCACCATCGGTTCGGCCTACGACCTCGACAAGGACGAGCACACCGAGATCCGCGGCCGCGACCTGGTGTCGGGGCTGCCGAAGACCGTCGTCATCTCGGCCGCCGAGGTCCGCAAGGCCATCGAGGAGCCGGTCAACGCCATCGTTGACGCGGTGAAGACCACGCTCGACAAGTGCCCGCCGGAGCTGTCCGGCGACGTCATGGACCGCGGCATCGTCCTCACCGGCGGTGGCGCCCTGCTGCGCGGCCTCGACGAGCGACTGCGCCGTGAGACCGGTATGCCCATCCACATCGCCGAGGACCCGCTGGATTCGGTGGCTCTCGGCTCCGGCAAGTGCGTCGAGGAGTTCGAAGCGCTCCAGCAGGTGCTGGACGCCTCACCGCGCAGATGACGGATCGCGCGGACGACGGATCGCCGGCGCTCGGCCCGATCCGCCGCCCGTGAAGCGTGATCACTGAAACAGATCATGAAAAGGGCGAATAACTCCCGCATCCGACGCGTCAATTGAGACGAATCCCTTCCGGGGGATTCTCTCGATTCGCGGGAAATATTCCGACGAGGCATTCCAACGAGGAAGGCACGGCCGCCGCACGTGAGGGACACACGAGAGAGCCGGCTGCTCCTGGTGCTGCTGATCGCCATCGCGTTCGCACTGATCACGGTGGATATCCGCGGGGGAGAGGCGTCACCGGTCGACGGTGCCCGGCAGGCCGCGGCCACGGTCTTCGGGCCCGTGCAGAACGGGGTCGCGAAAGCCGTCGACCCGGTCGGCGACGCCATCGGCGCCGTACGGGACTCCGGTGAGCGGCACGACCGCGTCACCGTCCTGGAACGGGAGAACGCGGCGCTCAAGCAGCGGCTCGGCAGCGATGCCCGCAACCGCAGCCGCGTCGCGGAGCTGGACAAGCTCCTGAAGACCGCGGGCGCCGGCCAGTACGGCATAAAGGCCGCCGAGGTCATCGCCATAGGAGCGGCCCAGGGCTTCTCCTGGACCGTGACCATCGACGCGGGCGCCGCCGACGGCCTCAAGCGCGACATGACCGTACTGAACGGGGACGGGCTCGTCGGCCGCGTCACCACCGTGGGACCGAACACCGCGACCGTACTGCTCGCCAACGACCCGGACTTCACGGTCGGCACCCGGATGGAGAACTCCGACGAACTGGGCTTCGCCACCGGCCAGGGCGACCAGCCGCTCAACGTCCAGCTCCTCAACGGCAAGGCCAAGGTGAAGAACGGCGACCGGCTGGTCACCTTCGGCTCCAGCAAGGACCGGCCGTTCGTCCCCGGAGTGCCGGTCGGCCAGGTCGTACGCGTCGACCCCGCCGGCGGTGACCTCACGCGCGACATCTACGTCCGCCCGTACGTCGGCTTCAGCAAGCTCGACATCGTCGGTGTCGTCGTCCAGGCACCGCGCGAGGACCCGCGCGACATGGTCCTGCCCAAGAAGCCCGCCAAGCCCAAGCCCACACCGACCGTCACCGTCACGGTCACCCCGTCGCCGGGCGGCCAACTCGCCCCGGGCGACGGCGGCCAGGTCAACGAGCAGGAGTAGAGCTGATCCCCATGCGCTTCAACCGGACGCTGCTCTCCGTCACCCTGGTCGTGGTCGCGCTGGTCGTCCAGGTGTCCGTCCTCGCCCGGCTCCAGCTCCCCGGAGCCGTACCCGATCTGCTGCTCCTCGTCGTCGTCGCGCTCGCCCTGGTCTACGGACACACCAGCGGCGCGCTCATCGGCTTCGGCGCCGGGCTCCTCGCCGACCTCGCCCCGCCCGCCGACCACGCCGTGGGACGCTACGCGCTGGTGCTCTGTGTGATCGGCTATCTCGCCGGACTCGCCAAGCCCGACAACGGCCAACTGCGCACCGCGCTGGGCCCGATGGTCGTGGTCGTCGGCGCGGCCGTCACCACGACCCTGCTGTACGCGGGGGTCGGCGCCCTCGTCGGTGACACCGCCGCCCGTCATGTCGGCCTCACCAACCTGGTCGTCACCTCCGCCATCTACGACCTGCTGCTCGCCCCGTTCACCGTCCCGCTGATCATGGCCCTGGCCAGACGCGCGGAGAACGATCCGCTCGCCGACAAGTCGAGCGGCGGCAGCGATGTCGCCTCCGGCTGGCTCGCGGCGGGGACCGGACTGAAGATCGGGAAACAGCGCGGCGGACTGCGGCTGAAGACGGCCCGCTCCCGCGCGGCACGGGCCGGACGGATCAAGGGGGTCAAACGACTGTGAGCAACATCCCGGAGACCGGGCGGACACCGAGGGTCCAGATCCGGCTCGTCGTCATCCAGGTCCTGGTCTTCTCGCTCCTGCTCACGCTCGGCGGACGCCTGTGGTACCTCCAGGTCCGCAACGGCGAGGAGTACACCGACGAGGCCAAGAACAACCACGTACAGCAGGTCGTCCAGCCGGCCGTCCGCGGCTCGATCCTCGACTCGCGCGGAGTGCCGCTCGCCGACAACGAGACCCGGCTCGTCGTCTCCGCCAGCCGTACCGAACTGATGAAGATGCAGGACAGCGGCAAAGCCGTCCTCATCCGCCTCGCCGACGTCCTCGGTATGACGCCGAAGGAAGTCGGCGACAAGGTCAGACTCTGCGACAGCAAGACGCCGCAGCCCTGCTGGAACGGCTCGCCCTACCAGCCGATCCCCGTCACCGACGAGGCCACCACCCAGCAGGCGCTCCAGATCCGCGAACGCGCCGAGGACTTCCCCGGCATCACCGCCGAACCGACCGCCGTGCGCCGTTACGCCGCGCCGGGCAAGGCCAACACCGCCCAGGTGCTGGGCTATCTCTCGCCGGTCACCGACGAGGAGATCACCAAGGCGCAGGACACCGACTCGCCGTTCCTGCGCTCCGACCAGGTCGGCCGCTCCGGTCTGGAGCGCACGTACGACAAATACCTGCGCGGCGACGCGGGCGTCACCCGCTACGAGGTCGACAACCTCGGCCGGGTGATCGGCCAGGCCAAGAGCGACCAGGCCGAGCCGGGCTCCAACATCATCACCTCCATCGACGCGCGCGTGCAGGCCGTCGCCGAGTACGAGCTGAACGAGGCCATGAAGGCCGCGCGCAAGGAGATGGACCGCAACACCAACGAGAACTACAAGGCCGACGCGGGCGCTGTCGTCGTCCTGGAGTCCAAGACCGGGCGCGTCGTCTCGATGGCCTCCCAGCCGACGTACGACCCCAACGCCTGGGTCGGCGGGATCTCCGCGAAGGACTACTCGAAGCTCACCAGCAAGAAGTCCAACTTCCCGCTGCTGAACCGGGGGATCCAGTCGCAGGCCGCGCCCGGCTCGATCTTCAAGGTCATCTCGTCGACGGCGGCGGTCAAGGCCGGATACGACTTCAACGGCAGCTACCCGTGCCCCAGTTCGTACTCGATCGGCAACCAGGTCTTCAAGAACTTCGAGTCCCAGGGCTACGGCAGCATCGACCTCGGCCGCGCCCTGGAGGTCTCCTGCGACACCGTCTTCTACGGCCTCGCCCACAAGGAGTGGCAGAAGGACGGCGGCAACAAGCCCAAGAAGAACGCCAACGACTACTTCTACAAGACCGCCAAGGAGTTCGGTCTCGCCAAGGAGACCGGCATCGACCTCCCCAACGAGGTCACCGGCCGTATCCCGGACCGGAAGTGGAAGCAGGACTTCTGGGAGGCCAACAAGGCCGGCTGGTGCGAGCAGGGCAAGAAGGGCGGCACCTACGTCGAGCAACTGGCGTACGAGGGCTGCCTCGAAGGAAACAAGATGCGCGCCGGTGACGCGGTCAACTACTCGATCGGCCAGGGCGACACGCTCGTCACCCCGATCCAGATGGCCACGATCTACGCGGCGATCGCCAACGGCGGCACGATGTACGCCCCGAGCGTCGGCAAGGCGATCGTCAGCCCCGACGGCAAGAGCGTCGAGGAGATCAAGCCGCAGTCGAACGGAAAGCTGCCGATCGACAACAAACTGCGCGACCAGTTGGACAAGGCCCTCGCGGGAGTGGCGACCACCGGTTCGGCCGCCTGGCGGTTCGGCGGCTGGCCGCAGGACAAGATCCCGATGCACGCCAAGACGGGTACGGCCGAGGTCTACGGCAAGCAGACGACGTCGTGGTTCGCCTCGTACACCGAGGACTACACGATCGTCATGACGATCTCCCAGGGCGGTACGGGCTCCGGGGCCTCGGGCCCCGCCGTACGCAAGATCTACGAGGCGATGTACGGCCTGGACGCCAAGGGCGGGCAGAATCTCAAGAAGGCCCTGATGCCCGAGCCGCGCACGTCGCTGCCGAAGATCCAGCCCGACGGCTCGATCGACGCGCCGGCCGTCAAGCCGTACGTACCGGACAAGACGCCCCTGGACGGCAACGAGGTCGCGCCGAACGGTGACAACACCGGGCAGGTGCCGCAGACGCCGAACGACACCGGGCAGCCGCCCGGCGATACGGGCGGTACGGGGCAGGTGCCCGACACCGGACCGGCACCCGACGATCCCGGGCAGGCGCCGGCGGATCCCGGGCAGGCGCCGAACGACAACGGAACGCTCGCGGGCCCACCCGCGCGGAGGGACTGAACGATGGCCGGCACAAGCGGCTTCTCCGTCTCCGGATACGGCCCCGAGCGCGGCATCTGGGCCACGATCGCGGCCCGTGACTCGCTGGCGCGCCGGCTCGACTGGCCGCTGATGTTCTCCGCGATCGCCCTCTCGGCGGTCGGGTCGCTGCTGGTCTGGTCGGCGACCCGCAACCGTACGGATCTCAACGGAGGCGATCCGTACCACTTCTTCCTGCGCCACATACTGAACACCGGTATCGGTCTTGCCCTGATGATCGGCACGATCTGGCTCGGCCACCGCACCCTGCGCGGCGCCGTGCCGGTGCTCTACGGCCTCTCCGTCGTGCTCGTGCTGCTGGTCCTGACCCCGCTCGGCGCCACCATCAACGGCGCGCACGCCTGGATCGTGATCGGCGGCGGTTTCACCCTCCAGCCCTCGGAGTTCGTGAAGATCACGATCATCCTGGGGATGGCGATGATGCTCGCGGCCAGAGTCGACGCGGGTGATCAGGTCCATCCGGACCACCGGACGGTCGCCAAGTCCCTGGGCCTGGCGGTCGTCCCGATCGTGATCGTCATGATGATGCCGGACCTCGGCTCGGTCATGGTCATGGCGGTGATCGTGCTCGGCGTCCTGCTGGCCTCCGGGGCGTCGAACCGGTGGATCTTCGGGCTCGTCGGCGCCGGTGTCGTGGGCGCGGTGGCGGTCGCGGCGCTCGGGATCCTCGACGAGTACCAGATCAACCGCTTCGCCGCCTTCGCCAACCCGGAACTCGACCCGGCGGGCGTCGGCTACAACACCAACCAGGCGCGGATCGCGATCGGTTCGGGCGGGCTCACCGGCACGGGGCTGTTCAAGGGCTCGCAGACCACCGGCCAGTTCGTCCCCGAGCAGCAGACCGACTTCGTCTTCACGGTCGCGGGCGAGGAACTGGGCTTCCTCGGCGCCGGGCTGATCCTGCTGCTGCTCGGTGTGGTGCTGTGGCGGGCCTGCCGGATCGCCCGTGAGACGACCGAGCTGTACGGGACGATCGTGGCGGCCGGGATCATCGCGTGGTTCGCCTTCCAGTCCTTCGAGAACGTCGGGATGACGCTCGGGATCATGCCGGTGGCGGGGCTGCCGCTGCCGTTCGTCTCGTACGGAGGTACGTCGATGTTCGCGGTCTGGATCGCGGTCGGCCTGCTCCAGTCGATCAGGGTGCAGAAGCCGATGTCGGCGTGATCCGGCGGTCGGGCAACCGGTCGGGCCGCCGGGCGAACCATGGCTGGAACCGCGCCCGAACGGTCGGCTGATCTGCCCGTTCGGCGTCGCGGGGGCTGCCACTCGGCGGTCCCTGCGACTACGTTGGTGAAGATGGTGGACACAAAGCGCGAGATCGAACGCAAGTACGAACTCCCGACGCGGCCGGTGGACGGCGGCACCGGCCCGAAGTCACGCGGGCGCTCCCTCCTGCCGGACCTGACCAAGGTCCGCGCCGTCTTCGGCGTCACCGAAGCGGGCGTCACCGAGCTGGACGCCTTCTACTACGACACACCGGACCTGCGCCTGACCGCCGACTCGCTCACGCTCCGCCGCCGCACGGGCGGCGCCGACGAGGGCTGGCACCTCAAGTTCCCCGTCGCCCCCGGAATCCGCGACGAGATCCGGAGCCCGCTCTCCGACACCCTCCCCGACGAGACCGCCGCACTCGTGCGCTCGCGGGTGCGCGGCGCGGAACTGACCCCCGTCGTACGGCTGCGGACCGCGCGCGATCTGCGTCTGCTGCTCGACGAGGCGGGCCGGCCGCTCGCCGAGGTGGCCGTGGACACCGTCCGCGCCGACCGGCTGCCCGCCGGGAGCGGTACGGCCGGATGGACCGAGGTCGAGGTCGAGCTGGCCGACGACGGCGACCCGGCGCTGCTCGACGCCGTGGAGGAGGTCCTGCGCAAAGCCGGAATCCGCCCGGCGTCGTCGGCGTCCAAGCTCGCCAGGGCGCTGGCCGACACGGCGCCCGCCGAAACGGCAGGGAAGGCGACGGAGCGCGCCCCGGCCACCGCCGGGGACCATGTGCTGGCCTATCTGCGCGAACAGGCCGACGCGATCGTCTCGTACGACCCCGCCGTACGCCGCGACCTGCCCGACTCGGTGCACCAACTGCGGGTCGCCACCCGCCGGATGCGGTCCGCGTTCCGTACGTACAAGAAGGTGCTCGACCGGGAGGTCACCCGGCCCATCGGCGCGGAGCTGAAGTGGCTCGCCGGGGAGCTGGGCGTCGACCGGGACCAGGAAGTCCTCGCCGAGCGGCTGACCGCGAGCGTCGACGCGCACGACACGACGCTGCTGCTCGGCCCCGTACACGCCCGGCTGCGGATCTGGGACGCGGCGGGCCGCACCGACGCGCGGGCCGGCACCCTCGCCGTCCTCGACAGCGCCCGCTATCTGCGTCTGCTGGACTCGATGGAGGCGCTGCTCGCCGATCCGCCGCTGCTGCGCGGCGCCGGCCGGGAACCGGCCAAGGCGCTGCCCCGGGCGATCGTCAAGGACTACGACCGCCTCGCGGGCCGCGTCGAGCACGCGCTCGCGCTCGCGCCGGGGGAGGAGCGCGACCTGGCGCTGCACGACGCCCGCAAGGCCGCCAAGCGGGTCCGCTACGCCGCCGAGGCGGCCCGGCCCGCCCTCGGGAAGCCCGCGAAGCGCTTCTCGGCCCGGATGAAGGCCGTGCAGACCGTGCTCGGCGACCACCAGGACAGCGTGGTGGCCCGCGACGCCCTGCGCGACCTCGCGATCCAGGCCCACGCGGCCGGCGAGTCCGCCTTCACCTGGGGCCTGCTGTACGGCGAGGAGGAGGCGCGGGCGGCGGACCGGGAGCGCGAACTCCCGCAGATCTGGCGGGAGTCGGCGCGGCGGGAGCTGCGTACGGCGCTGAGCGGCTGAGCGCGGGCGGGCGCTTCGGAAGGGGTGTCGGGAGAGGCGCCGGAAGGGGCGTCGTTCGCGCGGTGAGGGGCGGGTGACGGCCGGGGTAGCCTGGATGGCCACCCCGTCACCCCGTCAGCCCACGAAAGTCGCCGTGATGTCTGCTGTTGAGTCGGTCTTCCCGCAGCTCGAAGCTCTGCTCCCGCATGTGCAGAAGCCGATCCAATACGTCGGCGGTGAACTCAACTCCACCGTCAAGGACTGGGACGAGTGCGACGTCCGATGGGCGCTGATGTACCCCGACGCGTACGAGGTCGGGCTGCCCAACCAGGGCGTCATGATCCTCTACGAGGTCCTGAACGAGCGCGAGGGCGTCCTCGCGGAGCGCACGTACAGCGTCTGGCCCGACCTCGAGGCGCTGATGCGCGAGCACCAGGTCCCGCAGTTCACGGTGGACGCGCACCGCCCCGTATCGGCGTTCGACGTCTTCGGGCTCTCCTTCTCCACCGAGCTGGGCTACACCAACATGCTCACGGCGCTCGACCTGGCCCAGATCCCGCTCAACGCGGCGGAGCGCACCGTCGACCACCCGATCGTGCTCGCGGGCGGCCACGCGGCGTTCAACCCCGAGCCGATCGCCGAGTTCATCGACTGCGCCGTCATCGGCGACGGCGAGCAGGCCGTGCTGACGATCACCGAGATCGTCCGGGCCTGGAAGGCCGAGGGGCGCACCGGCGGCCGCGAGGAGCTGCTGCTGCGGCTCGCGAAGACCGGCGGGGTGTACGTCCCCGGCTTCTACGACGTCGAGTACCTGCCGGACGGCCGTATCGCCCGTACGGTGCCCAACCGGTCCGGCGTCCCGTGGCGGGTCTCCAAGCACACCGTCATGGACCTGGACGAGTGGCCGTACCCGAAGCAGCCGCTCGTACCGCTGGCCGAGACCGTGCACGAGCGGATGTCCGTCGAGATCTTCCGCGGCTGCACGCGCGGCTGCCGCTTCTGCCAGGCCGGCATGATCACCCGGCCCGTCCGGGAGCGCAGCATCACCGGCATCGGCGAGATGGTCGAGAAGGGGCTGAAGGCGACGGGCTTCGAGGAGGTCGGCCTGCTGTCGCTGTCGTCCGCCGACCACAGCGAGATCGCCGACGTCGCCAAGGGCCTCGCCGACCGGTACGAGGAGGAGAAGATCGGCCTCTCCCTCCCGTCCACCCGTGTCGACGCCTTCAACGTCGACCTGGCCAACGAACTCACCCGCAACGGCCGGCGCTCCGGCCTCACCTTCGCCCCCGAGGGCGGCTCCGAGCGGCTGCGCAAGGTCATCAACAAGATGGTCTCGGAGGAGGACCTGATCCGTACGGTCTCCACCGCGTACGGCAACGGCTGGCGCCAGGTGAAGCTCTACTTCATGTGCGGGCTGCCGACCGAGACCGACGACGACGTGCTCCAGATCGGCGACATGGCGGTCAAGGTCATCGCCGAGGGCCGCAAGGTCTCCGGCCAGAACGACATCCGCTGTACCGTCTCCATCGGCGGCTTCGTACCCAAGCCGCACACCCCGTTCCAGTGGGCGCCGCAGCTCAGCGTCGAGGAGACCGACGCGCGGCTGCTGAAGCTCCGCGACAAGATCCGCGCGGACAAGAAGTACGGCCGCTCGATCGGCTTCCGCTACCACGACGGCAAGCCCGGCATCGTCGAGGGCCTGCTCTCACGCGGCGACCGACGGGTGGGCGCGGTCATCCGCGCGGTCTACGAGGACGGCGGCCGATTCGACGGCTGGCGCGAGCACTTCAGCTACGACCGCTGGATGGCGAGCGCCGCGAAGACGCTCCCGGCGTTCGGCCTGGACGTCGACTGGTACACCACACGCGAACGCACCTACGAGGAGGTCCTGCCCTGGGACCACCTGGACTCCGGTCTCGACAAGGACTGGCTCTGGGAGGACTGGCAGGACGCGCTGGACGAGACGGAGGTCGAGGACTGCCGCTGGACGCCGTGCTTCGACTGCGGGGTGTGCCCTCAGATGGATACATGGCCACAAACGGGCCCGACGGGCAAGAAGCTGCTGCCGCTGACGGTCGCGCAGCCTGCCGGCCAGGGGAAGTAGCACCATGACCGCAGAAACAGTTGAGCGTTTGATGGAAGCGCTGGAAGGGTTGACCGAGGTCGAGCGGGAAGCGATCCTGCGCGACCTCGGCACCAAGAGACAGAACGTGAAGCCTGCCGGAAGGCCACGCACGCCCCTTCCGCCGCCCAGGGAGGCCCCGCACGTCACAAGCTCCATCGAGTGGGTCGGCAAGCCCTCAGCGGCGAGCTGAGCGGCTTTTCATTCGGATGCTGGGAGTGATCCCACTTCGTTCGCGGGCTCGTCGAGCCAGAGGGTGTGCGCCCCGTCCGTGTCGACGCTCAGGCCGTAGCGGTCGACGCTGGGGCGGCCGGCGCTCACCCAGTGGGTGAGAAGGGGCTCCAGCTCGGCCCAGAGGTCCCGCGGGCCTTGGTGGTCGAGCTGTGCTGTCCGAACGTCGAGCGGCGTGATGCGTGCCCAGGACTCCGTCCGTGGCTCCCACAGACAGCGCATCTCCCGTCCGCTGTCGTTTTTCAGGACGATCGTCTTGACCGTGGGATGCGCGAGGGACGGTAGGAACTGGGCGATCTCGGCTCCGAGGCCGATGGGAAGGGAGATCTCCCGCGAGGAGCCCGTGTATGTCGTGGTCAGGTCGGTGAGCTGCTGGGGCGTGGCGCTGAGAGTGCTCGTGTCCGGCCGGGCCGCCATGAAGGCGGCCAGTTCGGGGAGGAATCTGCCCTCTGCGCGGTGATCGCGGTCGATGGTCAGGCGTGTGATGCCGTAGCCGACGTTGGCGACGATGACCCCGCCTGGACGAACCTGCTCTCGCCATGCGTCGGGGATGCGGCCGACACCGCAGGTGGCCAGCAGGCGGTCGTACGGGGCGTGCTCGTCACAGCCGTCCAAGCCATCTCCGACAATCACCGTGGGCATGTGGTCGGACCTGCCGAGCCTGTCCCGCGCCAGGCTCACGAGGTCGGGGTCGACATCGAGCGATACAACGCGGTCGTCACCCAGACGGTGGGCCAGTAGCGCGGCGTTGTATCCAGTACCGACACCGATCTCCAAGACCTTGTCGCCATCCACCACGTCCAGGGCTTCGAGCATCCTGGCCATGAGGGAGGGGCGCGTAGAGGAGCTGGTGGCGACGCCAGTCGCGTCGAACTGCGTAAGCAGCGAGGTGTCCCGGTAGGCCGCGGCGAGCCACATCGGATCAGCCTGGTCGTACGCGTGCAGGCTGCCCTCGGACCGCACGGTGAACTTGGGCACGAACAGGTGCCGCGGGACGCTGGAGAAGGCGGCGATCCAGCGCTCGGAATGCAACGACCCTGCGGCGGTGAGCTGGTCCGTCATCAGGCGACGCAGCTCGTAGGCGGACGGGGTGGCGGTGCTCATGGGGTGCCTTCCAGTAGGTCAGCAAGTGCTTGGGTGATGGGGGTGCGCAGTTCCGGGACGAATGCCCACTGGCCATTCGGATTCAGGTCGATCAAGTGCCACTCCCCGCCCCGATCAACGAGGAAGTCCATGGCGGCGTAATGGAGCCCGAAGGCGTCCAGCAGTCTGCGGACGCCGGAAGCGATACCACAGGGCACCTCGCAGAGCTCGTACGTATGGCTGTCGTAGTCCGTACGGATGTCGATGAGTGCGGCCTCCGACGAGGCATGGATCTTGGCCGCGAACATGCGACCGGCTACGACGGTCAGGCGAACCTCGTACGCCTTCGGTATCCACTCCTGGAACTGGTGCGCCGTGAGACGGACAGCGTCCGTGATCTCCGCGACGCCCACCCTGGTCGTCCACAGGGCGTACGGTTCACCGTCGATGCCGCTGGCGCCCTGAGTGCCGAGAGCTTTGTACGCCGCCACCCGGCCAGGCAGGTTCCCGACGAAGGCGCGCGCCTCGTCTGGGTGGTTGGTGATCAGTGTCTCGGGAATGCTCAGGCCGCACCGAGCGGCCGTTGCCAGGGCGACAGGCTTGACACCCGCGACGGAGTTTCGCTTCGGGTGGTTCAACCAGGTGCATTCCAGTGTCGCCAGCAAGCCGCCGAGGCCGGCACGGGCCTCGGCGGCTGCCCACCGCGCATCGCAGCCCGACAGGTCGGGGTGGAAGCGGTGTTCCGACGGACGTCGGTAGTAGACGGAACGAACGCGACCGAAGTCCAAGTCCCGGTGCAAGCCCCGTAATCCGCCGTCCCAGTTGGCTCGGCGAGGGCCGATACGTGCTGCAAGGATCAGGCTCTCGGGGAACTCTCCGGGATCGAGTCGGTGAACGGACACACCTCGTCCGGTGAGTTCCGCGATCACGAGATCCGCAGTCGCGTCTTTGGGGCCCGTCAGAACAAGGACAGTCATCAGTCAGATCCTTCGCTCAGTCAACCGGTCGGTCAGTCGGTGTCGTTGGCCTTCTCCTCGTCGAGCTGGCTGTCCTCCGTGGTCTGGGCCACCGTTTCGAACTGGGACCCCATCGAGGGGGCGTGGATGAACGGCTCGCCACCGTCCACGGTCACGCTGATCTGCCGCTCCGAGCAGAGACGCAGCGAGGGCCACACTCCGGCAACCGGGCGAACCGGCACGGCCTTGGTCAGCCCGAAGGGGCGAACCGCCTTCGCGGGCTGTTCGGCGAACGTGCGGTCCATTACGTCCACGACCTGACTGGTAGTCATCGAGCACTCCTTCGTCTCATGAGAACTGCTTGGCGTGGCCGGCGTCCGGACAGAGGGCCTTGGTGCTGCCCTTGAATGCTTCGGAGTGGACGACCGGGTTCTACTCACCCGGTTCGGAAGCCCACCGACAGGCTTCCGGACCGGGAGACTCTGTTTGAGCCACAGGCTCTACTCGTGGTGGGCAACCCGGCCCGGCTGGACCTGTCCTTCTTCGGGGGATGGCATCAGCCGGGCCGGGCGCTGAACCCGCCTCCTCTGGGGCTTGACCACAGCGCGGGGCGCGCGGACGGGCCTTCTACCCAGGGAGACGGGAGTCGAGGTTGGCGTCTTTGGCCGTGACGTACTGCCAGACCATGCGGTCGAGTTCGTCAAGGCACCAGGAGCAGGCGAACAGCGGAGCGTGGGCTCCACCGGACACAACCGGGCCGATCCAGATCACGGGAAGGCCAACGCGGCGGCACCACAGCCAACATGCGCCCAGAATCCACTCCCTGCCATCGTCGGGGCGGGAGGGGACGGGGCGACCATCCGCCGGGTAGACCGTCAGGCCATTCGGCATCATTCGGGTCAGCCTCCCTGCCAGATCGCAAGAACCAACGCACTGCCGAGAGCGAGCACACTCACCATGTAGGCCACCTGCTGTGCCTTCTGGTTCACGTGCCCTCCTCCTCCGCCGGGGGCTCCGGCTCGACCGGCGGAAGGCCGGACGGCACGAGATACAGCCTTCGCGACTCGGCCAGCTTCGACAGCGAGCTTCGTGGGTCGCGAACGGGGAGCGGCGGAGCCTCGGACTCACTGGCCATCGATCTCAGCCTCACCCTGCTGGCCGGCGTAGGTCTCTACGAGTCGGGACGTCAGGTCTGCCACATCCCGCATGTACTCCCACGCCATGACAGTGGGGTCGCCGCTCATCGGCCGGCGGTTGATGCGAAGCAGTCGGTACGCGGCCTGGTACATGCCCCGAACGGCCGGGTCGAGATCGAAGTTGAGATCTTCGCCAAGCAGGAGTTCGAGCATCCCGACCAGCGTTGCCGTGATGGAAGCGATACGAGGGCGGGCATCCCGCGAGACGGGCATCTCTCGGGCGACGGACACAGTGTCGCGGATTGTCCCCACGTCGATCACGTAAGCCTGGGGGTCGGAGGGCTCGCCGATGCCTGCACTTCCAGCGCCGCTGGTGGCCTTGGGCTCGTACGTCTCGGCCTGTGTTTTCGCCTGTGACTCGATGCTCACGCTGAACTCCTTGCTTGGAGTTGTAGTTCAAGACGATCGCTGGGTTCACTCCGGTTACTCGCCCGATCGCCGTCTGTAACAAGTGAACTGCGCAGGACCAAGATCAGTTCACACAGAACTTGCACAACGGAAGTGCCGGAGAGCGCAGTTGAGGGAACGGACCCCTTGACGTGGGAAGGTGAGGTGCATGGAGAGCACAAGCGCTGGCGAGAACATCGCCGTACTTCGCAAGGCGCGGGAGATGTCGCAGGCTCAGCTCGGTCGAGCCTCGTTGCTGAGCGTTTCCTACCTCAGCAAGATCGAGACCGGCCTCAGGCCGGTCACGCCGCCTGTCGCAGCAGCCTGCGCGAAAGCCCTGGGTGTTACCACGGCCCGCATCTACGGTCAGCCTTTCCGCGACCGCCCCCGCACGGAGGCCGAGCGCCTTGATGCGCTGCGTACGGCGGTGCGTCGGCACACGCTCCCGAAGGAAGACGTGCCAGACCCCAAGGTGCTGGCCCGCGACCTGAAGAACGCGGCACACCTTCGGGCGGAGGCTCAGTACCTCGGACTGCTCGACGTCCTGCCGAAGTTGCTTGGCCAGGCAACGGCGACAGCCTTCGCCGCCGGTGGCGACGCTGTCGCCTGGGGCCAGGTCGCCGACCTCTACGGATGTGCCTACGCCGTTGCTCACCGGCTCGGGGAGCCCGACCTTGCGGACATGATCGTCTCGCGGCAGCAATGGGCGGCGCACCAGACGTGGAACCCGGACGCGGAGGCCGCGGCGGCGTGGAACGAGGCCGGAACCTACCAGTCGGCCGGGCACTACGATGACGGACTCACCATCGTGGACCGCGCCATCGTCCAGTACGAACGTCTCGACAGCAGCGCCTCCGCCCGCGCGGTCGTCCTTGGTTCACTCCACCTGCGGGGGGTGGTTCTCGCCTCTCGGCACAAGGACGCTGCCGCCACGGAGGCCCACCTGGTTCGGGCTCGCGATCTTGCTGCCAAGCTCCCCGAGGCCGGCGATGTGCTCTTGCACAACCTGACCTTCGGGGCAGGAAACACCGCGCTGTACGAGCTCGCTGCCCACATCGAGTTGGATCAGCCAGATCGGGCGGTGAACATGGCGACGCCCCTCCTGAGCAAGCCGCCAGCGGGATTGAAGCCCAACCGCATCGGCCGACTTCACATCGACGTTGCGAGGGCACGACTGGCCGTTGGAGATGTGGCCGGCTCCGAAGAGTCTCTGAAAACGGCCTTCAAGGTGGCGCCGGAGATGACGGAGGTGCACCCCATGAGCCGAGAAGTGCTCAGGGTTCTCTTCGTCATGCATCAGAGGACGCGGCCGGACTTGATGGCGATGGCCAAGCGAGTTGGGCTGACCGACTGAGCTTGTCGCTCTCAACTGCCGTGTCCCTGTAAGGATTTGAGCCCCCATCCGCGCGGATGGGGGCTCTTTGGTGCGGCGTCAACCGCGTACGCGTGTGATTGCTCCGTGTTACAATCCAATCGAAGCATCGACCTCCAAGTCGAAGCTTCTACCAGCCGCGAGGACGAGTGACCCACCTCGCTGCCACAGGCTCCCAAGCAAGAGGCCCGCACGAAGGAAACACGGCCTCACCCGTAATACACCGGGTTCCTGTTCAGGTCACGTGTGATTTCTGCACGACAGGACTCGACCAGAAGGGCTCGGCGCCCCCAACGCCAGCCTTTCGACGCCACCTACAAGCCAGGTGGCCGGTCGAGTCTGTCGTCTCCTCACCGGCCACCCCCGAACTTCCGGGGAGTCAAGTCCGGTGAGTCCCACCAAGAAGAAGCTGATCGTGGTCGCCTTCTGTGTCATGTTCGCCGTCATCGTCGGCCTCGTCGTAGGTGTTGTCGTGTCGGCTCTTGGCGCGACGGCGCTGGAGAGTACTTCCGCCGGGGGAGGCGCCTTTGCTGTCGTATGCGGAATTGGGGTCGCGATCATCAGCCTCTTCGACTTCGAAGATGGACGACAGGCGCCCCCCACCCAGTCTCAGCAGGGGGCGCCAATTACTTGACCATCGCGCAGTCGTTGAGGCTGCCGGAGGTCACACTCAGTCTGGCTCCACCTGGCTGTCGTAACCGTCGATGTACTGCTCACCGTTCAGGCAGGCCGTCAGCTTGCCGACTGCCCGCTCAGTCGCCTCCTGAGCTGACTGCTTACGGACACCGCGCGAAGCGCCGATCTCGTCGTACCCCCAGTCAAGGCCGTACCGAAGGAGGAGAGACTGGCGCTCGATCAGTGTCAGGTCTGCGGTTCTCCATCCGTGCCGCACATCGGCGAGGTGAGCGGGGAAGGTCGCGCCCTTCTTCTTGTCGACATGCCCCTTCGGCATGTCCGCATCGGGGGCGAGCTCGTTCTTCATGCCGTACGCCGCATCCTGGTCCCAGACGGCGGGCAGGATCTTCTCGACGACCGCTCGGTTGTAGCCGCCAGCCACTCAGCGCCCCGCGGCTTCGAGCTGTTCCTGGTTGGCCTCCCAGGACTTGACCTTCGAGTGGCGCCGGGCCTCGGTGAGGTGCTGGTCCCGAAGGCGCTGGCCGATCCATCGGTTGAGGGCGCCGGGGCCCACTTCCAGCGCGGTCTTGGCCTGGCTCGGCCTGGTGGCCAGCAGGATGAGGGCGTCCTGGTGAGCGTCCTCGTACTCCAGACCCGAGTAGGACTCGGCCGCCTTGCGGGCCGCGCGCTGGGCGATCCCGTCGACCTCGTCCTGGCGGGCGAAGCCCCAGTCAGGCTTCTCCTCGGTGGAGTCGCTGAACTCGGCGTCGATCAGGTTGAGACTCACTGACTCACCACCTCCTTCACGGGCACCCGCCCGTCCTTGGTCACTGCGACGATGAGTCCGGGGGCGCCGGTCGTGCCCTTGGCGTGGCGCCACCAAGTGCTTTCCGACTCCATGGCCGGCGGCTGGATGAACGTGCGCGGCCCGTCGCTGTCGACGTGCTCGTGATGCAGGTGGCCGGCGAGGAGGAGGTCCGCCTGGTGCATCGCGGACTCACGACTGAACGCCTGCCCCTTCCACCACTCGAAGTGCTTGCCGGGCCTCCAGTGGTGGCCGTGAGCGTGGGCCACGACCGTGCCCGAGCACTCGACGACGACCGTCAGCTCGTCCGTGTCGGGCACGTAGAAGGCGACGTGACCGAACCGTTCGGGGTGCAGGTCGGCTGCGTCCTTGACGGCGATCAGAGACTCGGTGTCATGGCTGTCGTCGTACCGAGTCAGGCCCTTGCCCATGAACCGCACGGCCTCGCCGTGGTTGCCGGGGACGGCGGCCATCGTGAGACGACGGACCAGCGGTGCGAAGGTGAGGAGCGCGTGCAGCATCACCCGACGCGTCAGCCGGATCTGTTCGTTCAGCGTCAGTCCCGTGCGCCAGGTGTTCGCCCCGCCCTGCGAGACGAAGCCCTCGATGTGATCGCCGAGCCACGCGATGTGAATGTGGCCGATGTCGAAGCGGTCCTGGTAGATCCGGAACAGGTCGGCCGCCTTGTTCAGACAGTCGATCGTCCGGGCCAACGTGCCCTCAACACCGTCGCCGTCGATCTTCCCGAACTGCATGTCGCCGAGGGCGACGATGAAGGTGTGGCGACCGTCGCTCGGGTAGTTCGTAGCGCGCGGGTCGTGCGCCTCGATCGCGGTCAGCAGCTCGTCGAGAGCCGGCCGCTTACGTGCTACACTTGCACACATGCGGGCGAAAGTGAAGCGGGTGCTCACGCCCGTGCTGCCGTTCGCCATCGTCCACTCCGAGGAGCGGAGGCCGGTGACCGTCCACTCGGACGGGTTGAGGCCCTGGCCCTGGAGCACGCTGGTGGCCGCGCTCTCGTTGTCCTCGAAGGACTCGCCGCGGACGGTGACGTCGGCCTCGTCGCCCTTGATCTCGATCTGGCGGGTGAAGTCCTTCTCGGGGTCCACCTGTCGGGCCGGGACAGTGGGGCCCACCGGCTTGGCCAGGAGCTCGTCAAGCAGCTCGCTCACTGAGGTTGCCCCCTTCCTGCCGGAGTGCCCGGCGGTACGTGCGGATGGTGGTTGCGGACACGTCGTGACCGAAGCGGCGAAGGATGGCGGACAGCCAGTCGGCCGACGTCTCGCCGAGCAGGTGAGGCGCGAAGGCGGCCTGCTCGCCGGGCGTCATCGCCGCGTGGATGTCGGCCAGGGTCGGGCCCGGCTCTCCGGGCAGCTCGATCGGGGTCACTCCGCCTCCTCCGGGTAGAGGAGCGCGATGGCGTGCTCATACTCAGTCGTGCCGTAGGCGTAGCTGTAGTACTCCGACGACCATGCCTCGACCCAGTACCGGCCGGGGATCAGGCCGTCCGTCATCTTCTCGCCGCTCGCGGTGTCGGCGCGATGGAAGAACTCGTCGAGTCCTACCCAGTCCTGATTCCAGCCGACATCGCACACCACTTCGCCCCACTGGTCGAGGCAGTCATGCGTGTGCTCGATGCCGAAGCCGTCCTCCGGGTCCTCCTCGACGACCAAGACGTGAGGCTCGCCGTTGACCGGCTGCTTGCCGGGGTAGATCACGTCACGCTCGCCCTCGAAGGACTCGTCGTCCTCCGCGAGCCAGAAGGAGAGGGTCACTCGAACGCCCCCATCTCTGACTCCCAGTAGGTCTTGACCAGCTCGAACGTCTCCTCCCTGGTGAAGCCCTCGGCCTGCAACTCCTTGCGGAGATCGCCCACGATCGAGGCGGCCCGCTTGATCCCGCCGAAGTGGTCGACGATCGGCTCGGCGTCTCCGGCCTCGACCCCCTCCCAGCCCTCAGGCGGGATGAAACCCTCGTCCTCGGCTCTCACTTGTCGTCCAGCTTGCCGGCCAGGGCGAGGGCCGCCCCGGCGAGCTGAAGCAGGGCGTACCGGGCTTCCGCCTCGTACGTGGCCGACGCCTCGAAGGCGAGCGACAGGAGGAAGGAGTCAGACGTGCCCTCGTGGGCGTACTGCTGTCCCCAGGCCGCCGCGCGGCCGTCGTGGTGCTTGCGTCGGTGCTCGGGAGTGCCTTGGCTCGGCAGGGGGCCCAGGTGGCTGAACGCCTCTCGCATCTCCGCGAGCAGGGCGGCCATCGGGTCCGGCTTGTCGGTGGCAGCCTTGCGGGGAGCACGGCGCTTGGGCTTGGCCTCGGTCTCGACGGCCCCGGTTGCCTCGGTGGTCTCGTTCTCCGTCACTGCGTCAGTCCTCCTTCTTGATCTTGGCGAGCAGGTACTCGGCGCCGTGCGCCAGGTACTCGTCGGTTACGTCGGCCTTCAGTCGCACCGCCTTGGCGGTACGGAGGTGCCGGGTGATCTTGCCGGTGAGCTCGGCGCCCGCGTCGTCCGGATCGGCCCACGTCCATACGCGGTTGAAGCCGGCAAGCATCCTGCGGTGCCTGCCGAACCACATGTTGGCGCCGGGGATGGCGACAGCGTGAAGGCCGATCTTCCGCAGGACGATGCGGTCGAGCTCGCCTTCGGTGACGTGGATCTCGTCACCGGCCTCGTGGACGGAATCGATCCCATACATCCGAGGGATGTCGTCCTTGACGGTGTTGTACTTGCCGTGGAAGTAGTCACGGTGGTTGTGCTCGACGAGGCAGCGGAAGCGGACCGTGAGCGGATACCCGCCCTTGCTCAGGTAGGGGATGGCGAGCATCCCTCGGTACTTCTCGTGGCCCGGCGCCGGGTCTGCGACGATCCCGAGCCGATTGGAGACGGCCTCCTCGCGCCCGATCCCGCGGTCGATGAGGTACTGGGCCACCTCGGGCGTGATGTGCGCCTGGTAGGTGCTCACCGCCTCTTCCAGCATCTCTTTCTGGGACGTTGAGAGCGGCGTCAGCGGCTCATGCTCGGACAAACTGTTCTCCTCCTTACCTTCTCTTCCAGGCCGGGACGTATCCGCCGCCCGGTCGTTGTCCGGGCCGCTTGCTCGGGGGCCTGTGGCCGCCTCCGTAGCGGCTCGTGTAGCTCTCCTCGCGGGGGCCGGCCGCGCCCTCCTCGATCGCCCGTTCACGGGCGTAGTCCTTCGCGCCCCTGAAGTCGATCTCCTTGTCCAACTGCTCGCGGTGGTACTCGATGATCAGCGTGTAGCTGTCGCCGCCCTTGCCGCAGGAGTGGCAGTTCCACAGGCCCTCGTCGAGCCGGAACGACATCGACGGGGTGTTGTCGTCGTGGAGCGCGCACTTGGCCATGCCGGTGTTGCGCTGGTCGTTGAAGTCCACGTCGAAGTGGTGCATCGTCGCCATCAGCGAGGGCTTACTGTCGTCGCCCCCGCCCGAGTGCTCCTCGACGCGATGCCACCTCACTGTTCGATCTCCAGCGGCACGCCCAGGATCTCCTCCGTGGCGTAGATCTGGGGGATGCTCCAGAGCGTCACGTCCCGACCGGTCTCGTAGTCAATGGCCGCCTCGATCGCGAAGTCGATCGCCGCGTTGAACTCACCGATGAGCTTGGGCCCGAGGTTGTCCTTCAGGTCTCTCACTTCGGGTCCAGCCCGAGGTAGTCCTCGACGGTCGTGAGTACGAACGCCTGGCGCCAGTTCTTGCCTCGGCGCTTGACGACCACGATCGACTCGACCGTCTCCAGGTCCAGGTCGCGGTGCTTGGCGAAGTTCTCGCGTTCGACGATCGCCTCCCCGAGGAAGACGCCCGGCTCGAACTTGGCGTTCTTCGCCTCGATCACCAGGAAGCTGCCCTTGTCTTCACGGATGACGAGGTCGCCTTCGTCCTCGGCGCCGGCCAGGCGAAGGGATTCGACGTCGAATCCCTCGGACCGAAGTCCGTCGCGGAGCTCCGACTCCCAGTCGGCGCCCTTCCGCTTGTTCCGCCGGTTTCGTGCCGCGATGCTGTTGTCGCTCAACTTGCACACCACCTCCCAGTAGGACCGGATCGTTGTCCGGTTGGTTGTTTGTGAAAGAGCGGGACTACGAGCCCAAGCTCAACGCGACCTTCGTCGGGCTCCAGTCCTCCGACGCCTGCGCCTGCTGGACGATCTGCCGGGCTTCCGCCCGGCGGAAGCGGGTGTACTCGGGCTCGCAGATCATCGTGGCGTAGCGCTGCGCGGTCGGATCGCAAGGTCCCATGCGCTGCTTGATGCAGGCGACGTGGTACGCCATCGACGTCGGATCGAGCGCGACGGACAGCGACAGCTCCGGCTTCTCCGACAAGCCGCCCTTGACCTGGTCGCGCGAAGGCGGGTTCCAGGGGCTCGTCTTGGCCTCCCACGCCTTGTCGCTCGCGTGGTGCAGGATGATGACCGTGGCGCCCGTGTGACGGGCCAGTTCGGTGCACCCCTGCATGACCGCCATCTGCTCGGTGTAGTCCGACTCGGCGTTCTCGAAATCCATCAGGTTGTCGAAGACGATGACGTCGGGATACCGGTCCCACAGCTCGACGTACGCTTCCAGCTCCTCGTCGACAGCCCGCCAGGTGATCGGCGAGCCGAACGAGAAGGTGATGTTCAGGTCGGCCAGCGCGTCGATGTACGCCTGCCGGTACTTCCCGCCCTCGGCCATGCCTGCCTCGACCATCGTCGAGGTGTCCTTCGTCGCCATGGAGGCGAGCCGGCTGGACGCCGTGAAGGCACTCATGTCCGCGGAGAAGTACAGGGAGGACAGATTCATTTGGGCGACCCAGAACAGGGCGAAGCCCGACTTCTGTGTACCTGAGCGGCCGGCGATCATGACGACCTCGCCATGCCTGGGCCTTACGCCCATGGAGTACAGGTCGGCGAACGCTTCGACTCGCGGAAGCTCGCGCCCAGACTCGGCATGCAGAGACAAAGACCTACCAGGGGTGAGCAATTTGCCCGACCTCCTTCCTTCGTCAGCGGCTTTCGCCGCGCGGGGCTGGCGCCCCGTCATCGACCTCCCCTCTCTCGCGAGCTACACTTACACACTGAGGTCAGTCGAAGTCAGGGGCGTCGGCGACGGCCGCCTCCGCCTGGGCCTCACGCTTGTTGGCGTACTCGACAACGGCGGTACGGACGGCCGTGTCGGCGATCGGGCGCCAGACCCACGCCGGATGCGCGCCGGGCTTCTTCGCCGGGATCTGCTCCAGCTTCACGATGGTCGCGCCGTCGACGATGGTCTCCAGGTCGCGAGCGAGGATGGTCTGCTCGATCCTCTGGCCCTTGGTCACCTCGGGCGTGCCGGCCGCGAGCGCAGCCGCGTCCTTGAAGATGGTGACGTCCGCGAGGACGGAGTCCTTCGGGCCGTTCGGGGTCGGGCGCTGGCGTTCGAAGGAGTGGACCTCCAGGAGGATGGCCGCCGCGTTGATGTTGTCCGCCGGCTTGAACCAACCGCCGCCCTGGACCGGGATGTCGATGAGGTTGAGTCCCACTGTTGTGATCTCCTTTGCTCGTTGCCCTGTCGGGCAGTCGCTGTGACTCGGTGCTGGGTTGCTGGGGATGGCGCTACGCGCCTTGAAGGGCCTTGCCCTTCGCCTTCCATGCGGCCATGACCGCCGGATCGCTGAAGAAGGTCTGGTTGGCGGCCCAGAGCTCCTTCAGCTCCTTGACCGTGGCCTTCTTCGCGATCTCCCCGAGGATGTACGCGTTCGGGTCGGCCTGCTTCGATGTTGTCACACTTGCACTCCCGCTCGAAGCGGAAGCCGCCGCCCACGGGTCGCCTGTCGGCTTGGTCGGCTCGGTGTTCGGCGCCGTCTCCTCGACGACCGTGGCTCCGAGCGCCGTCGCGATCAGACCCTTGCCATGCGCGATGTTCGTCGCGTTGATGACGACGCCGCTCAGGCTGAGACCCTGCTGCGTGGTCGGGTCCATCCCGAAAAACTCCAGGATGTTGGCCCGGATCTCGGCCGAAGTCCCCTTGAAGACCGCCCAGGTGTCGTCGTAGCTCTTGCCGTACTTGATCGTGACCGTTGTTTCCACTGGCTACCGCGCTCCTCTCTCGTGACGTATTGCTACACTTTCACACATCGGTTGAAGTTTCAACCCCGCTCGTTGCGGTGTGGCTCACAAAGGGCTTGAGTGCCCCCTTTGTGCTGCGGGCCTTGCGGATGGTGAGCGCAAGATTGGCGAGCGCCCACCCGATGCTCAGGTCTGCCCAGTACAAGTTACACACCCCAGTCCCGGCAGGCAAGTGGACGATGATGCCCCACTCCTGATTCACGGGAGGCAGCGGCGAGTACGCCTGGGCGGCCTGCTCTGCCGTGAAGTCCTGCTTCTTCCACGCGGCGACGGCCTTCTTGTCGTCCGCGTCCACGGGGAAGCGCTTGTGGTCGTACAGCTTGCCGCGCGAGTACACGGCAAGCTGTGACGCCATCTTCAGCTTGCCGTACTCGACTGAGCCGGTCTTCGTGTCCGTGATGAAGTTGCCTGAGATCGGCTTGCCGTCCGGGCCCGGCCCCTCGTAGAAGGAGAGGCGGTCGAAGGTGCCGCCAACGCTCAGCTCCGGCACCACGACGAACTGTTCGATCGCGACGACCTTCAGCACGCTGGTGGCCATCATGTACGCGGCCATGTCGTCGAGATCCGCGGCCGAGATGGTCTTGGGCAGCGGATCCCCTCGGTCCACGTACTCCGAGAGGTCGTGAAGGTATGTCCCCTTGCGGCTCTTGTCGTTCGCGCCGGCCGCGTCTTCCGCCTGCTCGACCAGGGCATTCAGCTTCTTCTTGTCGGCGGCGTCCTCCGGGTCCAACTTCCGCGCCTTGTCCGCCAGGCCGGGTCGCTTGGTCATGCCGACCAGGACGTTGCGGGTCTTCCAGTCGACGAGGCTCGACTTGTCCTCGATGCAGTCGATGAACGTCGTTGTGCGGGTGTGGCCCTTCGGCTTGCCGCCGCCCTCGGGAACGATGAGAGGCCGGCCCCAACCATCGCGGGGGACCGACAGGTTCGGGTGCAGCGGCTTCTGCTGCGGGATTTCCATCAGGTTCAGGCTCACGCGGCCACCTTCAGGAGCGGTGCGCACGCCGGCCTCGGGGTCAGGTAGATGCGGATCGTATCGTCGTCCAGGATTTCGGGATCTCCCTCGTCTTCGTCCAGCAGGTCAAAACCGTTCCGTCTCGCCATCAGTAGGACTGACTTCATGAGGCTGGGGCGGTAGCCGGGCCTCGCGTCGATGTGGAAGTCGTAGTTCTCTTCATCGACGCTGAGTGTGATCAGTCCGTCCGGAGAGTTGTACTCTCCGTGCCATCCTCCGAGTGCTGAAGATGGGCCGTCCCCCAAGCGATGCGGCATGTACCGACCTCCTACAGTGTGCAAGTGTCGCTGGCGTGTGATCATCCTGCACGGATGGCAACGCTGTGTCAACCCTTGCCTACACAAATCATCCACATGAGGTTCATGATCTTGGTGATCCGGAAAATACGACTCCGGAAGTGAGCGGATGGTTGCACAGCGATCACAAAAAGTTTGAACGTTCACTCACGCGACTCTTACACTGGGCAACATCAGAACCCCCCGCAGTAACGATGCGGGGGGTTCTGTTTCACCTGCTCGTTCAGTCTCGGTCGGCGTTTTTCCGTGCCGTGGTCTTGGTCTTCGGCTGATGGATGAGGTCGTCATCTCCTTCTTGCCGGGGCACGTAGAAGAAGCCTTCCTCAGTGTCCGGGTCGTAGTGAACGACCGCGCTCTCCTCCTCAAGCATCTCCTTCCATGAATTCAGCCGCGCCCGGTCGGAGTCGGTCACCGGGAACCCCTGCCGGTGTCGGGCCTCTGCTCGAAGCATCGCCACCGGGTACAGCCAGCGGTGCTTCTCCTTGACCTCCCATGGAATGAGGTCGTCATCCCGAGCGATCCGTCGATCCAACCCCCGGCGCCGCCGGAAGTTGCTCCACATCGAGGGGACTGTGTTGATGCCGTACTTGCGCTTGTACTCGTCGATCATCCACTGGTAGGTCTTGCCTTCTTCGAACCAGCGAATGACCTCAGTCTCGTCCTGGATCTTTCGCGCCGCCATGAGCCTCCCGTCCCTTGGTCTCACCTTCACACGGCCGCTTACACTTGCACGATACCCGTTGGCGGTCAAGATCGCGGGAGTATGGTGGTAAAGACCGAGACAAGATGCACACCGACAGGCGGAGGCGCATGAAACTCACTGCATGTGACATCGACCGCGCAGTACCGGCCCAGACGTACACCATTGAGGTGGAGGACGGCCGAAAGGTGACCAAAGACCTGTGTGCGGAACATGCCGCACCCATCGAAGCCGTGCTTGCCGAGTCCGGCGAGGCGGGGCCGGAAGGTGAGGTCGCGGTTCGCGTCGAGCCAGCGGCCAAACCGCCCCCCAGGAAGAGGACACCCGCCAAGAAGGCGGCGACCAAGAAGACTGCCGCTCGTCGGCGTCCGAAGGTCACGTCGCTGGCGGAGATCGAAGCCAGCAAGAAGAAGACGTGAGACGACAGAAGCGCCCCCGCCAGCCACGAAGCCAGCGGGGGCGTTCTGTCATTCCGAGTCGGGCTTCTCGACGAAGCCGAGTGAGGTCAACGCCTGGATCGCGATGGCCGCTTGGGGGTAGTCGGTCGCCACGACAGAGGCGACCGACAGGGCCACGCCGAGGATGGCCGCAGCGAGTCCGGCCTTGGATCTGTATCTCGTGGGAAGGGCCCGAGCGATGACGCCCAGGCCCTTCTCGCTCACCCTCCGGTGCTTGCTCACTTCCGGTCGGCCTCCTTCTGGAGTTCGACGAACCCCTTCTTCCCGATCGCCGGGTCGTACGAGAGGCCCGCACCCTTCAGGTGGGGGTTCTTGGTGTGAAAGCGCGCGACGGCCTTCTGCGTCCCTGCGCCGTAGAGGGTGGTGTAGGCGCCGGGGATTGGGCCGTAGCCGGCCTTGACGAGGAGCTGCTGAAGCTCCTTCACCTGGGCGTGCGTGGCGCCCGGCTTCACCGCGCCGTTCAAGGCGACGATCTGGCTCTTGGGCGGAGTCGAGGGCCCCTTCGCCGGGGCCGTCATCAGCCGCTTCCAGGTCTCGGTGCCGGGGTAGCCGTCAGCGTCCGTACCGGTCCAGCCTTGCGCCTTCTGGAACGCTTGAGTTGCGTCCTTGTCCACCTCGGTGAACCTCGGGCCGGGCCCCTCCTTGTAGAAGCGGCCGTAGCCGTGGGCGACGAGGCGCTGTCCGAGGACGGTTACGGCCGCGTGCGACTGGCCGAGCTTGAAGGCGCTCGCACCGGGGAAGGACTTGCCGTTCCAGCCCGACGAGCCAGAGCCCCCGCCCGAACTGGGCGGCGTGGTCGGAGTGTCGTAGCCATCGGCCGGCATTCCGTCCAGGACCCAGGTGTACAGCTTGGCGCCGGGGCAGGCGGTCGCGATGCCGTCGCGGTGCCCCTTCTTCGCGAGCGTGCGGCCGGTCTTCCTGCACGCCTCGTCGTACAGCGCGCGGGCCGCGGCAAGAGCCTTGTCGCTCGGCTCCTGGCTTCCTCCGATGGCGATCTGCACGCCGATGCCGGAGACATTGTGGCCGGGGCAGTGGGCGCCCTGCTTGGTCCAGCCCCGGCCCTCGTAGACGTTGCCGGCCTGGTCGACGACGAAGTTGTAGCCGACGCCAGCCCACCCCTGGTTGATGTGCGTGCGCTCGATCGCTTGCGGCACTTGCACACCGGTGTAGTTGATCGGGGTGGCGCCGTCGTAGTGGATGAAGAACTCGGTGCGCTGCGAGAGCGCGACGTAGGACGGGGTTCCGTTCCAGGGCTTCGCGCCCCAGGACGAGCGGGAGATGACGTTCACGGACAAGGGGTGATTCCTCCTGTGGTTGTGCGGCTCAGACCGCGGTGATGTGGTCGTCGAGCCGGTCGGAGACGGCCAGTCGCTCGCGGCGTTCCTGGCGCAGGTCGTCGCGCAGGCCGCCGATCTCCTCGGTGTGCTGGCTGAGGACGCGCAGCACTTCGCGCACGTCCTCGCGCAGGTCGTCGAGGTCGTCTCGCAGGTTCGTGGTGTGGGTGTTGGAGACCTGGTCGCGCGCCTCCTGGACGTTCTCGCGGACTTCCTCGATCGTGTTGCGCTGACGCCGGAGGAGTTCGACGAGGGCTCCGATGAGGGCCACGGCGACGCCCCCTCCTGCGGTGATGAGGGCGACGTTCGCGGCCTGCTCTGCTGCGGCGAACATCAGGAGGCACCCCGCCCTGCTTCGAGGGCAGACAGCCGGGCCTCCAGGGAGGCGATCTGCGCGGTCTGGCGCTGGACGACCGGGAGCAGGGCGACGCCCAGCAGGTCGTAGCGGAGGCCGTCGACCTCGCCGTCCATGAAGTTGACCATCCACTTCAGACCGAGCTCGTTGACTTCGTCAGCGATGAGGCCGACCTCGTCCTTGCGGCCCTCCTTGGTCGCGCCGGTCTCCTCGTCGACCGTGTCCTTCCGGTCGTAGATGACCGGGCGCATCTTCAGGACGGACTCGGGGTCGATCTCGAAGTCCCGGATGTTCTTCTTGAACTTCGCGGCCGAAGTGTTGCGGCAGAAGTCTCCGCCGTTCTCGACCCAGACCGCGTACCAGTCGGAGCCCGAGGCCGAGTTGTTGTACGGACGCTTGGAGCCGTTCGCGTAGGCGATCGTGCTGCCCGACGTGAGGTAGCCGGAGTGTGAATGTGAGCTCGGCGGAAACGATGTCGGCTTCAACGTGATCGAGGACCAGGCGTGTGAGTGAGTCGACGGGGCGAACGCTGACGGCTTGCCAGAGATGTCGTCCCACTCGTGGTTGTGCGAGCTTGGCGGGAAGGCGGTCGGCTTGCTTGTCACCTCGGCCCACGGGTGCGCGTGTGCGGCCGGGGTGAACGACGTCGGCCTGCCCTCGATCGTGTTCCAGTTGACGGTCGCGGCGAGATTCTTCCACTGCGTACCGTCCCAGTACTCCCACATCTGCGTGGAGTTGTTGAAGCCGAGCCGCCCAGTGCGGGGGCCCTCCGGGCGCGTGGAGGTCGCCCACCCACCCACGGTGTTACCGAGGTAGCGCCGCGAGAGCGAGACGTCTCCCGAGCCGATGGTCGCGGCACCGACCGGGATGTTGACGGTCGCCAGCGGAAGCTCGTAGACATCCGAGTCGGTCTGAGTCAGCGCGGGCACGCCTCCCCCAGGGGTGCCCTGCGCGACTGCGAGGGTGATGGCGTTGGCCGTTGGGTCCAGCCGGAGAACGATGCGGTCGTAACGGACCGCAGTACTCGCGGCTGCAACGGGCAGCGTTTCGACCGCAGTCGACTGGACGGCGTGGCCACGCACGATCGCGAAGCCGGGATTTACCTTGACCTGCATGCCGGAGCCGTCGCCGTAGACGCGGAAGTCGGGGCCACCCTCGGTGTCGGCGATGCCGGAGTGAGAGGCGAGCTCGCGGAAGAGGTAGCTGTACTGACCTTCGGACACGGCCTGACCGTCGAACGGGTAGGAGCTGATGGACACTCGGGGTTCTCCCTGTCGGAACGACGAAGGCCCCCGAGCGATGCTCAGGGACCTTCGGGCGAGGGGTTGGTCAGGCGGAGGGGCGCAGCGCAACAGGCGATGACGTGAAGTCCAGGGTTGTGGTCTGCACGTAGCCGAGGGCGTCGGGAATCAGAGGGAGAGCAGCGCCGGCCATGGCGTCGATGATCGCCTGGCGCTGCTCTGTGGTGAGCGAGCCGCCCAGGCCCTCGGGGACGCCGACGAATTCGATGCTGATGTACGGCGCCGCCTTGCTCTCGTCGCCGAATGAGGTATCGATCGTTGCTCCGGTGATCACGATGCGGAGATCCTTTCTTACGCGGCGAGGGCCATGATCATCTGATCGTGGTTGACCAGCATGTTGGCCTTGGTGATCGAGGTAGGTACGCCGGACAGGCCCTCGATGTAGGCGTTGCGAACGAACGCCGTGGGCAGCAGGTTGAAGATCGAGGGATTCGTGCCCGACTCGTTTTGAACGTGGAAGTAGTACAGGTCAGTCGCTTGGCCGGCCGACATCTGCCACGAAGCCCAGTACCGGCCGGGCTGCAATGTGACTGCGGTGCTGAGCGGGAAGGCGACGGCGCCCGCGTGGCTGTTCTTCACGGATGTGGGCGTGCCGGACGTCTGGCCCGCAGCTTCGATGTTGGACAGCGCGGTCGTGCCGGAGTGGGCGACTCGGGCACCGGCCTCGTTGTAGATGCCCGCGAAGAACCGGGCGGCCGGGATTGTCGTCGACCCGGCCCATCCAGCCGCGAGAACCACCACCTTGCCGACCGTGGTTGGCTCGGTGATGTACATCCCGGCGTAGTACGTGCGTCCGATCGTCACGGCGCGGCCCAGGGTCGGGGCGGCCACCGAGGCGGGGTCGACGGACCAGGCTTGGAAGCCGAGGGCCTGCGGTGTCCAGATGTTCTTCGCACCCGCTGTGGGTGAATCGAGCTGAAGGACTGCGCCGTCGCCCTGCCTCACGAATGCCTTGCCGGACTTCGAGTAGAAGTAGGCTCCGCCGCTCGCGGCAACCGGGTCGGTGGACACGTCCTTCACGGCAACGGCGCCGGCCGTGGTGGACCGGGCGTTGCCGAGTGGAATGGTGGTGCCGATTGCGACTTGGCCGGTGCCTCGGTCCCCGTAAATGAGTGTCGACCTGAAGGAGCCGTCGTCGTTGCGTGACGAGAGTCGGAAGTTCGAGCCGGACCCATCGCCGGACTCGGCGACGTCGTCCTTCTGGAACGTCCAGCGCTTCACTCCCGCGACGTCGAGACTCCACTGTCGGTAGGCGCCGGCCGAGCCGTTGAGGCTGAAATCTCCGGTGAAGGCGCCGCCACTGGTGGGCATGGCATTCACGTCGGCGGCCGTCAGGGTGATGCTCGCGGCCGACTTGCCGTTGACCGACTGCACCAGGCCCGCGGCTCCGGTAGCTCCAGTTGTACCCGGCGGACCTGCGGTGCCTGTAGCCCCGGCTTCTCCCTTGGGGCCCTGAGCTCCAGTCGGTCCGACGACCCCGGCGTTCTCCGGTGCTGGCCAAACGCTGAGTCCCACTTACGTCACCTCCACGCCGCTGATGTGGGTCGCGGCGGGAACCGCGTTGCCCTGAACTTGGATGGAATCGCCCTCGTCGAGTACTTGGCTGCACTCCAAGGTGAGGACACCCTTGGTGGCGATGCCCGCGTTGGCGATGAGGAAGGTCCCGCCGATCTTGACCGCGACGCTTGCGGTGGAGGGGCCGTTGTTGGCCGCGACGATGTTGGTCACGATGGCCTTGGCGCCTGCGGGCACTGTGTAGACGGTGGTGAGAGTGGGTGGCAGGTCGCCGCGGTAGAAGTTCCTTGGCGCAGTGGCCACTTACCACACCCCCATGATCGACATCATTTGGTTGTCGGCCGCAGCGCCTACGTCAGACGCTCGCTCCAGTTGTGAGACGCGCGCCTCGGTGTTTGTCACACGCTTCGCGAGGGCCGCGTCCGCGTTGAAACCGGTCGCGTCACCAAGCAGGGCACCGACTCGGAATCCGTCGTTGTCTGCCCGCAGGACCGCGCCGGTCACGGTGGACTTCAGCTCTTGGCCATCAACCACGACGGAGACCTTGTCACCCAGGCCCCACTCGCGCCCGAAGCGCATCGTGGTGTCCTCCATCGGGACCGCCTGGACGTTGATGGCGGTGAAGCCTGCGTCCTCCATGGCCTCGTCGCCGGCCTGCTGGAGCTCGTCCCACTTGTCCGTGTTCCGTTGGTCGACGAACCGCTCAATGCGGCGGCCCCAGTCCGCTTCCGCGGCGATGGACTCAGGCGTCTGCACCTGGAGAAACTGGCGCTTCACCAACTCGCCCTGACCGGCCACGATGGCGCGTGTGACGCCGGGGGGAGTGATGGCCACCCGGTGCCCGGCAAGCGTCCCGTTGGCCACGTCAAGGCGGATCAGCGCTGTGCGGTCGGTGATCTTGTAGGTCTCGAAGACCAGACTTGTCCCACGCTGTACGACACGGAAACCGAGGCCGCCCAACAGGGCAATTTCGGCGAGGAGGTTGCCCAGCACGGGGAAGCGGGCGGACTTGATGACGGTAGGTCCGCGCCCGAGGCTGACGCCGTCGATGAGACGCGCCTTGCGTCGGGCGACCGGGGCCGTCGGACCGATGTTCGCCATGACGAAGGAGTGCATGACGCCCTCCGCCGAACCCCGTCTGACGTCATGCGCCTTTGTCTGACTGGCGCCATTGGGATTGCTTGGGTCGGGGAAGGCGAGTGCGTCGGCCAGACAGACCGCGTCAGACACACCCTCGAAGGTGACGCTGCCTCCAGGGTCCTCCGGAGTAGCTGCGAACTCGGACTTCACCATCGGCCCGGACATCAAGACGTCGTTCGGGCCGGTGATGATGAGGCCAGCGCCGGGCGTGCGGAGAGCATTGCAGAGCGGATTCTCGATCCCGAGCTGCACCTTCCAGTCGCCAACGTTGTTGAAGTTGTCGGTCAGTTCGAGCCGCAGCTCCTCGGGCCGGATCAGGCCGACCCGAGCGAGCTCCTTGTCGCGCACCTCGACGGTGATGTCTTCGAGTCGCACTCACACCACCATCCACTTCCGGGGCCTCCACGAACAGGCGATCTTCGAGGAAGAGTTGATCTCGATGAGTTGTGCGGTTGCAGTGGAGACACCTGGCTTCACGGTCCAGAAGCGCGGAGCGTCTTCCAACTTGTCGTAGCGGTTGGTGCCGCCCTGGTCGACCACCGTTCCCTTGCGCGTGTCGATGGTCAGCCGTTCATTCGCGCCGAGCGTGCCGCTCCAGGCCAGGCGTTCACCAGTCGGAGAGACAGCCTCGAAGTTCCTGCCGGGGCCGATGACCTCCCAGATCGGGTACGCCTCCGCATCGCCGGAGTTGTTGAGCTGGATCTCGCCGATCGCCTGTGAGGCGGAGACTGGCATGGACGCGATGCCCGACAGCCAGGAAGCCGCGGCCGTTCCGCCAACGCTTCGCGTCTGGGCCTCCGAAGAGGTCCAGTACGGGTCGCCAGCCCGGAAGGTGATGACGGTTTCAAGCTCCCGCTCGCCGAACGTGTTGGTGCCGTAGGTGTACTCGCCGCCGCCAACGCGGTGAACGTCGGTTGTCCAGCGCGTGCCGTCGTCGTCGAGCAGGGTGAGGGTGCACTGCCCGGCCAGCGCGAGGGCCAGCCGGGACAGCAGCTCTTGCAGATGGCGACGGTCTCTCGCCAGGATCTCCAGCGGAATGTCGATATCCCTGGCGAGGACTCGCCTTCGCCGGTAGATGGCGCCGTCTCCGGCGCCTTCGAGCCACTGGACGGAGACGGGGGGCAGGCCCAGGCCCGTCACCCCCGCCTTGGCTTGGTAACCCAAGCCCTTGTCCATGATCTCGTTCAGGTCGAGAGTGTCAGCCTCGCTCGCCAGGAGGAGTTTCGGCAACTACAGATCACCATCCAAACCGCGCCCGATTGGCAGCGGCGAACAGATCCTCTTCGGAGCCGATCGACGGGCCGGGCGCTGCGTAGTAGTTGAGAACCTTCGTCGAGCCGCCGCCTGTGGTGCTGGCCATGGCCGAGTTGATCGCGGACGTGATGCCGCGCACCGCGCCGATCTCTCCGACTCCGGGGATGTCGAAGTCGGTGCCGGCCACGTCGTCAGTCAGTCCCGAGAGGGACTTGCGGACCGCGTCGTAGCGGGACTCCAGGCCGTTGATGAACCCGTCGATGACGAGCTGGCCAGCGCCCACCAGAAGCACCCGGTCCAGGGACTCGGGGCCCTTCCAGTCGGTGAGCTTGTCCGTCAGGCTTCCGAGGGCGCCCTTCACGGAGCTGAACATCGACTTGATGCCGGAGATGAATCCCTTGATCACCGACTTTCCGGCGCTGACCAGGAGTTTGCCCAGGCTGCCGAGGGCCGACTTGACCTTCTCGGGGAGCGTGCGGGCCACGCTGACGGTGCTGCTGACGCCCGTGGAGACGGCCGACTTCAAGCCGTCCCACGCGGAGGTGAACACGCCCTTGACGGCGCTCCAGCCGGAGCTCATCAGGCTCTTGACGCCCGACATCATCGACGACCCGAGGCTCGACAGTGAGCTGCCGAACGAGGACCACAGGCCCTTGATGCTGCTCCAGGTCGAGGAGCCGAACGTTTTGACTGCCGTCCATCCGGCCTGCCAGGCGGCCTTCAGGGCGGTGAACATCTTGCCGAAGGCGCCGAGGATTCCGATGTTCAGGAACGTCTTGAGGGCGCCAAGGATCGCGTCCCAGACGCCCTTCACGAGCGACTGGATGCCTTCCCAGAACTGCGACCAGCCTTCCTTCAGCGTGTCGAAGTTGCCGGTGAAGATGCCCTTGATCAATCCCCAGGCGATCTTCAGGACGCCGACGATGATGTCCCAGACGCCGGTCACGATCTCCACCAGGCCCTCGAAGACGAGGGCGACGCCTTCGACTGCGGCAACCAGCGAGTTGGCCAGCAGCTCGACGATGAACTGGATGACCGGAACCAGGATCGGCATCAAGAAGTTGACGAGCCCGAGCAGCGCGTCGAATACGGGCTGAAGTGCTTCGAGTAGTCGCCCGATCGCCTCAGCCAGCGGAGGTAGAACCGCCTGGATGATCTCCGAGAGCATCGGCAGAAGCGGAGTGATGACCGCCGTGATGATCTGGAGCGCAACCGCGACGATCGGCTGAAGTGCGGTGAGGATGGTCCCCAGAGCCGCAGCCAAGACGGGCAGGATCGGGGCCAGTGCGCTCAAGAGCACCTGGGCCAGCGGCATGACGGCCGCGAGGATCTGCATGAAGATCTGCGCGATCGTCGGCAGGATCGCGCCGAGGAAGCTGAACGCTGCGCCGAGCATCTGGCCGACGACCGGAACCAACGCCTGTATCACGGGCACGAGTTGCATGAACGCGTGAGTGAGCTCGCCGGCCAGCAGCTCGACGATCGGGATGACCGTCGGAGCAAGCGCGGCGAAGGCGTTGGCCAGCGGAATGATCGCGGCCGTGATGAGCGCGGCGAAGGCCGGGAGCATGGCCGCGATCACCTGCATCAGCGCGCCGAGCGCCATGCCGAGCGGAGCCATCGCGGGGGCGAGGGTCTGTACCGCTTGCAGCAGGCCAGTGAAGACGGCCTTGACGCCCTCGGTCACGGCGGGCTGCGAGAGCGCGTCAGCGATGGCCCCCATCGCCGTACCGATGATCGTGCCCGCTTGAGGCAGGACCGTCGTCAGTAGCTGACCGAGCTCGATGAAGAGGTTCTTCACCGCGGGGCCCGCCTGCGCGGCCAAATTGCTCATCGCCAGGTGCGAAGCCTCGAAGACGTCGACCATGCCGGCCTGAAAGCCGGGGGAATCGACCGTCTGATGAATGCTGGCGAGCGTGTCGCGGAGCATTCCGAGCGTGGAGCCGCCCGCCTCGGTGGCCGCGCGGGAGAGACCGGCGAGGATGCCGCCTGTCTCGTACAGGACTCCGCCGAGATCCTTCAGCGACGTGATCCCTGCGTCGATCTCCTGCTGGAGACCGAGCTGCCCCTTCTTCTTCAGCCACTCGTCGAACTGCTTGGAGATGTCGACGAACCAGCCGGCCAGGTTCGGCAGGTAGCTGGTGCCGACTTCGCCGAGCTGGGCGATGATCGAGGCGAAGACTTCGGTACCCGCCGTCGCCTGCGCGATCGACGCATTGAGGTACCCGAACATCGTGTCGACGATTTCGGGGTTCAGCGCCGCGGTGAGCTGCGAGGCGAACGAGCCGAAGAACTCGCCCGATGCGGTGGCCGTCTCCCGGAAGCCCTGCGCGAAGCGGGGGAGGAGTACGTCAGCCAGCTCCGCGATCGGGGCCTTGGCCTGCGCCCAGAAGTCCGAGCTGATCTGGTTCTGTAGCTCCGAGAGCTGCTGCTTGACCTGCGGGAGGACCGTGTTGAAGTCCTTGAACGCCGCGATGGTGACGCCGAGTCCGACCGCGAAGCCGCCCAGGATGCCGGGCAGGGTGAGCGCTACGGCGCCGATCTGCGCGAGCGAGGCCGACAGCGCGAAGAGGTTGCTCGTCGCCGTGATGCCCCATGCCGAGATGCCGGCGATGGCAGTCGCGATCGAGCCGATGATCGGCACGTTCTTGTCGAGGTTCTTCAGGATGTTGCTGAACCTCGTGAACAGCTTGTTCAGCACACGAATGCCGGACAGGGCGGCCAGCGACGCGGCCACCTTCGCGACCGCCGCATTGTTGAGCTGCGGGATGATGGAGACCGTGCGCGGTCGAGTCAGGATCGCGAGGCGTCTCGACGTGAGCACGGAGCCGGTCGCCGAGAGGTCGGGCTCGATGACGATCTTCAGTGGGGAGTTGTCGTCGCGCCAGTCCTTCAACTGGTCGGTCATGTCGCGCAGGGACTGATCGCTGATCTTCAGCTTGAGGTCGCCCGCGGTGAGTTCCGCCTTGAACTGCACACGATCGCCCGCGTCAGCTCGGGCCTGAAGCGCCCGAAGGGCCTTCTTGACCTCCTGGTTCATTCCGTCCGTGGACAGCATCGATCGGAAGCGGATCTTGCGGGCGTCGTTCGTCCTGTTGACCCGGTTGATCTCGCGGATCTGCTGGATCATCTGGCGCTGAAAGCCGGTCATGTCGAGTCGGGCCTGGACGGCAACCGGCTTGACGGACTTCTCGATTCGGTCGAGTTGCTTCTCCAGCGTGTTTCGGAATCGATCCGTGTCAGGGAGCACGCGGACGCTGATGCGACCGATTACCTGACCCTGGGGCATGACTCACCTCCGGGTGGTGAACTTCTTGTAGATGTCCGCCACGGAGATGCGCCCCGGCTTCTTGCCGGCCTGCTTCTTTTGCTTGGTGGCGGCCGGTCGCGGCCACGGCTTGAACTTGGGCGCCTTGCCCTTGCCCCACTGGCCGGTCGCCCTCGTGTTCTGGTTGAGCGCGTCGAAGATGTCGGCCCTCATGTGGCGATCCACGCCCCAGCCGAAGTGCTCACGTCCGCCCGACGCAAGGGCGACGGTGAGAGATGTGTCGGGGAGCCTCCGCACCAGCGCCATGACGAAGAACGGGGAGGGGCCACGCCCCTCAATCACGTCCACCAGGTCGATGCCGTAGTGGAAGCGGAGGTCGGCGTACAGGCCCTCCCCGTACTCGTCAATCAGCCGTGAGAGGCCGAGGCTTCCCCCGCCTGGGTGCCCTTGCCGTAGGTCTCGAAGATCTGGGCGAGGACGGCGAGGTCGCCGTTCACAGCCTTCAGCAGTTCCTCACCCTTCTTCGTGTGGTCGGCGACCAGGAGAATCGCGCGGGACAGAAGCTCCTCCTGGTCCGCGCCCTCCTTGTCGAGCTCGTCCTGAAGGCCGGTCAGTTCCTCGCGCTTCTCCTTGGGAAGGCGGAGGGGGTTGAGCAGGTGAACCGTGGTCTTCTCGTTCAGGGCGATGTCGGTCGAGCCGTACTTGGCGTCGGCGGCGGCTCGGATGTCGTCGAGGGAGTAACTGGCCATGGGGTGCGGACCTCCAGGTTTGTGGGCGCGGACCGTCAGGAGAGGAGCCCCTGGGAGGGGGCCCTCGGCGCACAAGGAGGTCCGCTTCACTTGCACACCGAGGGAGTTTGGGGTCAGGCTGCGGCGCCTTCGGCCCAGGAGTCGCCGTCCCACGAGGCGCTGGAGCCATCGCCGAGCACGACGTGCTGACCGGCGGTCCACGCGGTGGTTGGGGAGGCCGTGACCAGAGCCAGGTCGGCCAGGTCATACGGGGCCGCCGAGCCGGACGGAGTGAAGACGCCGGGCGTACCGGCGGTTGCGCCGGTCGCAGTGGGACCACCCAGCGGGGTGATCGCGTACGTCCACTTGTTCGCGCCGTACACCATCGGCTTCACGCCGAGAGGCATGCCAGCCAGCGTCTCGGTGTCCCCGAAGGACAGATCGTCCCCCCGGTAGATCTCCGCCTTCGGGGCGTAGAAGCCGAAGTGGTTCTCGCCGTCCACGAAGACCGCGAGGAACGCGCAGGTGGTCGGGATCGGGTCGTCCGGAACTCCGATGAGGCCGCTCGGCAGTTCGGGGGCGTTCGAGCCGTAGTACAGCCGCAGCCCGGCCTTGTCGAACTGCTGGAGCACCAGGGCCATGGTCTCGGTCCGCGCGCTGTACTTCGTGCGCAGGCTCTTGTTCTGGAGCGAGCCGATGACCGTCGCCTCGCCGCCCTCGGAGGCGATCGAGAAGATGTCCTCCAGGCTGGTGTGCCCTACGGCCTCCCAGGGAGAGAGAGGGGGGTCAGAAGGTCAGCCGGGATGTCCGTGCCCAGGGGGGCTGTGAGGTAGTTGCCACTGCCGATGACGAGAGTGGCGGCGTCGTTCAGCACGAAGAGGTCTCCTTACTCGAACAGGTCGCGACACTTGCACACCTGCTCAGGGGGTCTGGATGGGGAAGGGGCGGGAGCGCGGCTTGCGGATCTGGATGTCGTAGGCCGCCTCGTAGCGCCAGACCCCCGTGGGGAGGTCGGCGTACTGGACCGGGCCGGTAGCTGTGGCCCAGTCGGTCGCTCGTCGAGGAGGAGAGGACAGGTCGACTCTCGCGATGTGACCGCGGCCGGGGTAGACCTTCTGGTTCAGCCAGGCATCGCGAAGCACGACCCGAACGGCCTCGGAGAGGATCGCCGCGTCTTCGTCGCCGTTGGGGTCTGCACAGAAGCACTGGACCGCGACCCGCGCGGCGTCGGTGAATCGCGTGTCGCCAGGCCAGCCCCCGAAGGACGGGTCGCGGCGGACCAGCACGAAGGGGAAGGTCTGACTCTTCGAGATGAGCGACTTCACCGAGATGCCGGGCAGCCCCTCGCGGAGCACGGCCAGGAGGAGGTCTTCGACAGGCGAGAGCTCGGCGAGAGCCCTGATCTCAGGGGGGAGGCCGGCCATCAGTCGAGATCCACCTTGCCCTTCCGCTTTTTCGGCAGGTGCGAGGCGGTGGCGAGGACGTACAGGCCCTCCATGGCGCCGTACTCGACGGTGACCAACTCGCCGGTCTCCGGGTCGCGCACCTCGTACTCGCCGGCCTCGCGCCCGTACTCGATGGACAGGGCCGCCTTCTGGCCGCGCTCGTCGGACAGGACCACGTAGTAGTCGATGTCGCCGTGCTCGATGTCGATCTCGGCATGGCCGTCCTGGCGGTGCTCGACGAGGATCTGCTCCGCTCGAACGCCCACCTCGAAGGCGCGGTTTTCGAGCTCGCCCTGGACGTCGGCATGCTGGGCGACGACCTTGTTGGTCTTCAGGTACACCTTCGCCATCAGCTCGGCCTCTCGCGGATGTCGATCGACCAGTGCCTCGTCTTGCGCTCTCCGTGGTGGTAAGCCGCGGGCGTGACGATGTCCCACTGCGACCCGAGCACTTCGACGCGCGACCACAAAGTCACGCCTTCGAGGTCGGCGTCCACGATCATGCGGGTGATGTTGATCTGCTGCTGACCGGGCACCTCAGCCCGAGCCGACCGTTGCGGAATGAGGGCGCAGCGCACTTCGTGCGGGCCGTCCGCGTCGGCGACGATGACTTCGTTGCCGCGGTTGTCGGTCTGCTTCTTCGACTTCCAGATCTTCGCGACCACGCCCCGCCTGCGCTGCATCGAGCTCACCAGGGCTCCTCCTCATCCGCGAAGAGGGGAAACAGCTTGGAATCGGGCGTTGGATGGGCGACCGGCACCAGGCCGGCCGTGACAGGGCGGCGCTGCGAGTTCCAGGCGGAGACTTCTGCGCTCCACAGGCCGCGCTTCCGGCCGCCGAGTTCGGCGAGCATGTCTCGCTCATCCTTGGTGAAGTAGACGGTGCCGGCGTTCTCGCCCTGGTCGTCACTCCAGCCCAGGGTTTCGTCGCCCGCTCGGGACTGCGTGTAGCCCGAGGGGTTGTTCATGTGACGCTTGCACGCCTTCAGGACCAGCGTCCGAACCATGCGCGGGGCGGAGTTGCCTTCCGGCCAGTCGCGGCCGGCATGCATGCGGGCCAGATCGGACGCGTCCTCCAGGGCCGAGGTGGCGATGCGCTCCTCGTCGGCGTCGAGCGTCCAGTCCAGGCGGCCCTTCAGCTCGTCGAGTGTGGCGAAGTCCGCCAAGACAGTCCTCCTTCGATCGCAGCGAGCGGACAGAGTGCTACACTTACACACCCTGCCCGCTCGGTCAGACGATCAGACGCCGGCGCCGTCAGCGGTACCGGCGATGCCGGTGATCGCGGCCAACTCCTGGGCCTTCTCGTCCGGGCCGTCCGGGTCGGGCAGCACGTCGGCCGTCGCGTCGAGGTCAAGCTTGATCGCGCGGACGAAGTGCTGGTGCTCCGAGACGAAGCCCTGGCTCGGGGTCTGGGCGTCGCGCCCGACGAGGAAGTCCTCGACGATGCGGAAGCCCTTGTAGGTGTTGACCACGGAACGGTCGACCAGGCGGGTCGCGTCGTAGTCGCGAATCCACCGGAGCGCTACGCCGTTGTAGCTGGCGGCGGCACCGAAGGGAACGGACTGCGGCACTGAGGGGGCGCCGGTCGCGAAGATGAACGCGCTGGAGACCATCGCCACGGCGAAGTCGGCCGGCAGTTCGTCGGAGGTGACGATGTTGAAGCCGTACCGGCGGCCGAGGGTCGCCTCCCTGAGCGCGGTCACGGCCTCGGAGTCGCCGACGTTGGAGGCCAGGTTCAGATCCTCGTCGGACAGGAGCTCGTTCTCCCAGCCGGAGCCGACCAGGAGGGTGCGGCCCTCCTTCGGGACGCGGAGCTTGTTCAGCACCTCGCGCGCCCGGATCAGCGTCTTGCGCAGGCTGCGGCCGGAGACCGCGCCGCCGAGGGTGATCGAGTACGGCGCCCCCAAGAGGTAGTCGACCGCCTCGTACTCCAGGCCCTTACCGACCGCCTCGGTCTGCTTGGCCATCAGCTTGGCCCAGCCGTTGAGGTCGAAGTCGTTCTGCTCGTCGGTGAGCTGGACGGCGGAGTAGACATCGTCGCCGAAGGTGACCTGGACGGTCTTCTCGGCGTAGGTGTCGAACTGGAGCTCCGTGGAGCGGTCGTTGCGCCACCCGTAGGTGCGGTAGGGCAGGACCCCTTCGACCTTGATGTTGATGGCGTCGCCGCGGGCGCCCTTGAACTGGTCGACGCCCTCGCGCTGGAAAACGGCGGGAACGACCAGGGACTCTTCCAGAGCAACCGCCGCAGTCGCGGCGATCTTCTCCGGCTTGATGACATCGTGCTCGGTGTACGGCACTGGTTGGATCTCCTGTCAGTTGAGGATGCAGAGAGGCGCGTTGGTGGGTCAGTAGCGGCGCTTGCGCGCCTCGCGAGCGGCCTTCACGGGATCGAAGTCCTCCCCGCTGTCGGGGGTGAGGCCGCCACTGAGCGTTTCTGGGGCATTCGGTACGACGAGCTTCTGAAGCTCCTTCGCGTCCGCCTCCAACTCGGCCTCGGTGGCGCCCGTCAGGCGCTTGGCCAGTGCGGGCGGCAACTCGTACTTGGCCGCCACGTTGCCGACCAGGATTTGCCGCTCCAGCGTCTCGATCTGCCCGCGCAGGTCCGCGGTCGCCGCCTCGAACTCCTCGACGGTCTTGGCCGAGCTGAGCTTGGCCTCCGTCTCGCGAAGCTTGGTGCGGTAGTTGGCCGCCTCGGCGTTCGCGTCGGTGAGCTTCTGGCGAAGCACCTCCGCGGGGACGGTCTCCTTGGCCGGCTTCTCCTCGGTCGAGCTCTCGTCGCCCTTGGGGGCCTCGACCTCCGGGGGCGTCTCGACGGTCTCTTCCTTGGTCTCGGTGCTGGGAGTCTCCTGCTCGGGCACTGTTACGCCTCCTGGACGCTCGCGATGGGTCGCCGAGCCTCCTGGGCTGCGGCCTTCTGTTCCTGCCGGATGAACCGGCGCCAGGCGGCCACTGCCGCCTTGCCGGACAGGCCGCGCGTGACCTTGGGCCACAGCTCCTCGTACCGGCGGTTCAGCTCGTACGCGGACGAGCCTCTGTACTGCTCGTGGGAGAACACGGGCTCCGCGTAGCAATGACAGTTGTCGTGGTACTTGTCGCCGTCCGCGTACGTCGCGGAGGCTTCCGATCGGTAGACCGGACCACGGGAAATGAGCATCGCGCACCATCCGCAAGGGGTGCCGGAGCGCGAGAGTCTGATGTAGCCGATGGCTCGTCGATCGCGGCTGGTGTGGTTCCAGACCGTTGAGCGTCCACCGTTCATGGCCACGCGTTCGGCGGCTGCCGCCTGCTGTGCGCCGGCCTGGCGGTGGGCCTCCTCGCGAAGCTCGTCGACCTCGTCAGCGCTCCTGGCGCCGTCGATGGTGTCGACCCTCTGCTGAAGGTTCGCCGTTCCGAGGGCTTCGAGGACCGTCTTCAGTTCCTCTTCCGCCTCGCGCTCGATCTGTTCCTCAGCAGCGCGCAGACCTTCAAGCTCCTCGACGAGAATCCGATCGGCTTCCTCGTCGTCCAGCTCCTCGCCAGCTTCCACGGACGCGCCGCTCGCGGCCGACGAGGAGGACTCTGGAGCGTTGGGACCGGACTCACTTGCACGCCCCTCCTGGGGGCTCTCAGCGACTCCGGCCAGGTCTGCGAACTCTCTGCGAAGCACATCGAGCGTGATGTACGTCGGCTCGGGGTGGTAGGGGTCGGCCGCTGTCGTACCCGTGCGCAAGGCGCGGGCCAGGCGGTAGTAAGCGCGGGCCAGGTCGCGGCTCATGCGCCGCCGGGTCATCACCATCGTGACGGCCCGCCTCAACCAGGCCCCCGCGGTGAGCGTCCGGCCCGCGGCCGGCACGCCTTCCCACAGTCGGAATGCCTCGTCGATGGTGCCCGCCCCGATCTGACCGAGGGCCACTTGGAACGCAACTGCGGCGCGATCGGCCTCGGCGTTACGCGCCGGGGACGTCACGCTGCGACCAACTCAGCCTCGGGGGCTGAGGTCTGCGCGCTCGGCGTGGCCCGAGTCAGGGCACTGGCGAGCTGGCCAACGGAGTCGTCCTCCTCGGCCATCTGCTCCCAGTCCTCGTACTCGGTCTGAGTCACGCCAGGCACGCGCTTCCACAAGCCGCGCTTCGGAATGCCGAGCTGGTCGGCGAGCTTGCCGAGAGCGTCAGCGGCCTGCGCCAACGAGCGCGACTCCATGTCGCGCCACTGCACCTCGCCCGAGTAGTCCTCGTACGCCTCCGTGTTGCCGTCCATCTCCGCGGCGATCCGGAACACCCGCTCCCACGACTCCCCGAAGAGGGACTGGAACTCAGCGATCTTCCGGCTCAGTGCGGTCTCGGCAGCAAGCAGGGCCTCGGCGGAGAGGTTCGCGATCTGACCCAACATGTGGTGCGGCGGGGTCTGGGAGATCGCGGCCCAGTGCCGGATGCTCATGTCGACCGACTCGATCAGCGGTGCGATCGGCCCGGCCGGCAGGCTGCCGAATTTCACGTCCGGGTCTTCCGCGAAGAGGAACCGGCGCGCGTTGTGGTTGATCTGTGCGGGGATCGGATTGCCGGCCGCGTCGAGCTTGGGCCGGCTGTCGACCGCGAGGGCCGGATCGGTGGTGACGTTGCCGCTCTCGTCAACGAGCTCCATCTGCATGGGCGGAGCCATGCCGGTCGCGTACCGCACCTCGTGCGAGGTGTACGTCTGCGCGACCAGGAGATCGAAGATCGTCTGGTTGATCCGGTTCTGCAACGGGATCATCGGCTCGACCACGCCGATCGTGCGGCCTTCGAGGTCGACCTGGGCTGCGAATCGGGTGACCGGGCACTCGGAGGCGCCGTGCAGCCTGCCCTTCGAGACGCGTACAGAGTCCAGGTCGGCGAGCGACTTGTACGTAACCGCGTACTCGTACTTCGCGTCGAACATCCGGGCCTTGCCGAGGGTGTCGCCCTTCGGCTTGGCCGTGATCGTCAGCGCGGCGTACGGATCGTCGTCGTTGGCCGGGTCCTCGTACAGGGCCGCCGTCTTCTTGGCCGAAAGGCCCTTGGAGACGGTCCCCTTCTTGGTCTTCTCGGTCAGGACGAAGGAGTGGCCGAAGCCGAGGGCGCCTCGGTAGACAGCAGCCTGTCGAGCGTCCATGCGGGAGCGCTGCCAGTGCTTCCAGGCCGCGCCCTTGGAGGACGACTCCGCTGGCAGGCCCTCGCTGGAGCCGCCCGGCCGGAAGCCGTCCACGTACAGGGCCTGGGCCGGCGTCCCGATCAGCAGGGGCGTCCAGTTCGATACCGCCCGCTTCGCGAGCAGTCGGTACTCGTCGTCCGCCTGGGGCGGCATGTACGGGTCGTCGTGCTTGCCCTGGATGAAGCGGTCGATCCGCTCCAGCCGGCCCTCGTCGCGATCGAGGATGGCGAGGAGTTCCTTCGCCAGCGATGCTGGGCTGGTGTCGGCCATGTCTCACCACCTTCCGCTACACTTGCACGTCGTTACATGAAGTAGCCGCGTCCGGTGCGCTTGCGCACCTTCTTGCCGCGGACTCGGAGTTCGTACAGCGCCTCATGTGCGAGCATCAGGGCCGCGTAGGCGTCGATCTTGCGAGGCGAGTCCTTCGACTCCTTGCCGAACGAGATGCCGTAGTTGTTCGTGCGTCGGCGAGCCGAGAGCACGTGCCGACGAAGCGTCAGATCACCGTCGTGGCTCAGCTTCTTGTCGAAGACCGTGCGCATCAGGCGCTCGTGCGCCATCGTCACGGCCTTCTGCGAGCCACGCATGTCCCAGCCGATCGCGTCCTTGCCGACCGGCGACTTCGCCGCCAGGCGCTCGCCGTACGTCTCCGACCAGTCGGCGATGTACGACTCCCACAGCGCGACGTCGGCGAAGAACGCCTTCACGTCGAAGAGGCGGAACGCCTCGTGTACGGCGCTGTCCACCTCGTGCCGAGGCACGTTCCAGTGCTTGCCGGCCTCGCCTTCGGGGTGCTCCCAAATGTTGAGCAGTACGACGTGCATGTCCCGAACGCGCAGAGCCACCAGAGCCGTTGAGTCCGAGCTCTTGCCGCCGTCGAAGCCGAGGACAACCTCGTCTCCGGGCTTCAGGCTCTTGCCCTCGTCGAGCAGCGGGTCCCATTCGGCCGGCCCGTAGATCGCGTCTTCCTCGGCGACGACCTGGTTCAGCCACATGCGCCGGGAGCGTGAGGCCGAGATGGTTGTGTCGAGAACAGACTGGACGATGGTCTGCGGGATGAGCCAGACCGCGTCGCCCCGGATCTTCGGGATGACGATGAGCAGGGCCTCTGGGGAGAGGGGAGTTTCTGGGTGCGCCTCAATCGAGTCGTACATGAAGCCGACGTCGACCGCGCGGCCCTCGCGGATCTTCTCGAAGGACTCGCGCATTCGCTCGGCAACAGAGTCTTCGCCGGGCAGGTAGGCGTTCGTGATCGCCAGGTAACGCGAGTCCTGCTTGGTCGCGTTGCCGTCAATCGTCTCGTACATTTTGTGGCCGTTGTTGCCGCTCACCCAGTGATGCGTCTCGTTGAGCAGGGTGAATGTCGTTCTCTTGCCTTCGAGGGCGCGGTACGACGAAGTCACCGCTTCCAGGCGGGCCTTGCCGCCGTTGGCGCGGATCAGAACCGCGCCGTCCTTCACGTCGTGCTTCGCCTTGAAGTCATCCGACATGAGGGACGGGATGAGCGCCATCGTGTTCGTGGTCTGCGACTGGTTGACGGCCGTGACCTGGACCCAGGCGCGAGGGTGAGCCTTGCCGACCGGCTCGCCGGCCTCGTCCCAGTGGGAGAAGCGCGACGGCCCGACCAGCTCGACGAGGCAGAGGACCGCCAGAAGCGGGTCCTTGCCCCAGCCCTTCATGCGCTGGAGGACGCCCTTGCGGTTGATGAACCGCCCGGTGTCGTCAACGGCGTACCAGTGGAGAACGAAGCGGAGCTGTTCCCTGGTGAACTTCCAGGGGCCGCCCTCCTCGGACCTCAACCATTCCGAGCACCAGCCGGCGATCTGCCAGCCCAACGTCTTGGTCGGCAGAACCCAACGCCCGAAGGCGTCCTTCTGCCAGGTGGGGCCGATGAACGTCGGCTCCAGGAGGTCGATCTCCTTGGGGGTGAGCGCAAGAGGCAACGCGGCTCACCCCCAAAGTTGTAGAGGGCCGTGGGGTTTTGTAAGATGCACTGATTCAAATGGCCACGGCTCTCCCGGTGCTTCCCAATTCAGCGCCGAACTCTCCGTGTTGCAGGTTCAAGCAGTCCTCATGTCTGGCTGCTTCTGTCTGCTCAAACGCGGGAGGATGACTTGAGCGTTGAACGTTGGGCCCTTACTGGTGTTGCCGTAGCTACGGGCGCCGCAGTGGTCATCGGCCACCTGTTGGATCAAGTACCCAAGCTGGCCCGCAAGGCGGTCTTGGCGATCCGCGCGCTCCGTTCTGTTCGCCGAGAGCTGCGTGGTGACGAAGAAGGGCAGTGAAGAAGCTGGCCAACTCCGGGTTCGGCTGTTCAGTGGCCGAGCCGGACGAGTACAGGTCGAAGCGGTCGTGATCAATCTCCGCCCCCACCGAGTAGATGGGGGCGGAGATTGGCTCAGGAGCCGATGTCAGTGTCCGCCGCTACTGTTCGAGCATGTATCGCGGACACTACAAAATCCCGCTCACTGCCGATACATCGCAGAACTGCGATCAATGCGGCGCCACTTACAAGTACGGCGAACGCGGACGGGTGGGAGGGCACTGCCTGAGCTGTAGCCCCATGGCCCGCCAGGCGCGGCGGCACAACCTTACGGTCAATGATGTCATCAAGATCTTGGAAGTCCAGGGGCACGTCTGCGCCTTGTGTGGCTTGGGGCCGGCGGGAGACGAAGGCCGCTCGTACTGGTGCATCGACCACGACCACAACTGCTGTCGCTTCGAACGCCCGACATGCGGCGGGTGCGTCCGAGGGTTGCTGTGCAATGGATGCAATGTGCGTGGTGTTGGCTGGTACGAATCCCTACCGCACGCCCTGCGAGACTGGCAGCGCTTGAACGACTACCTGGCGAACTCGCCGGCTGATCGCTGCGTTGAAACCAGGCAGTACCGCTTCAGGTTCCTACGCCGTACTCGTCAGGAGAAGCCCAACTCCCTTTTGTAGTCGGCGATGGCGAGCACGGACGCCGACGTCATCTCCGCCTCGGGCTCTTGGAGTTCGAGGCGCACGCGGCGCCGGTCGCCTTCGGTCACCAGCAGGTTCCCAAGGGCGGAATACAGGGTCTGCGCCATCTGCGCGCTCCGCTTGCCCGACTTTTTGTAGTGCGACAGGTCGTCGCACAGCGCGTAGGCGTACGCCCAGTCCGACTGCTGGTAGAAGTCGGCTTGGCCGGACTTCTTCAGCGAGTCGTAGAGCTGCTTTGCGATCGGGTGCCACTCGGGGTCGGCGCGAGGCACGGTGACCTTGCGCATCAGGCCCTTCTTGGCGTCCTGTTCGTCCGTGCCCTTGCGTGACCGAGGGCGTGCGAGGTCTTCCTCGCGATTCGGGATGGGGCCGCGAGCGCCCACCGGTCACCCCCTTTTCGTCACGGGCCAGCTTGAGTCAGATCTTGCCGCCGGTCACGAAGTGGCCGACCAGCCAGGCCAGGAACATGACCAGCACGGCGCGTCGCACCTGTGTGGTCTTCGTCTTCTTCTGGCCCTGTCTGGTGTGGAAGATCTTCCAGACCTGCTCAGACAGGGTGTCGTTCTTGTCCTTGCGCTTCAGGGCGATGCCCTCGATCACGACGAAGGCTCCGATCCAGGCAGCCCAGGCGATTTCAAAGCCAGTCAACTGGCCACCTCCTTCGGGTTCATCGGGCGTTACGACGCGCGGCCCGGTAAGCGCGGGTGGGCGAGTTGTTTTCGTCAGTGTTGCCACCATCACTGCCGTCTGGCCGGCCGCCGCAACGCATACGAGGACTCACATGCGACGACCGAAGTCACGGCCCCCTGGCTGGCCGGAGCGAGCCAGGGGGCGGGCGCCGCGCCCGAGGAGAGGAGGTCTCGGGGGCGCCTCACTCTCCGGGCGGGTGAGGGCCTGGAGAGCGGGTCAGAGGAGTCCGGGGTGCTGCTCGCCGCGGTGGAATCGCTTGGCGATTGCACGACGCTTGGCGTTGTACGCCGCAGCACCTTCCTGACTCGACTTGATCCGGTGGTGGTACGAGCACAGCGAACGCAGGTTACTCAAGCTGTGATCGTCACCGGCTTGGATGTGGTCCACGTCGGATGCGGACGAGTCGCAGCGCGCACCCGCTTCTGTGAGCGCGGTGCACTGCCCTCCGTCTCGCCGCAGGACCCGAAGCCGGATCTTCTGCCAGTCGGCCGGCAGGCGCGAACGCCTCTCCGAGCCTTGCCAGTTCGGCATCGATCACTCCCGACGTGGAAGCCGATCCCCTCGGTGACGCCCTACCTGATGAGGTAGCTGCTCGATCGCTGTCAACCCGAGGGGAAGTCTCACTTGCACTTGCAGTAAGACGTAAGGAGCTCTACCAGGCGAGGCCCGACAGGGCCTCCAGCCTGCTACTTCGTCCTTCGTGCCTACCCTTACACTTACTGATACGGAGCTCGCCCCTTGCTGGTCAGGGCGCCTTCGGTGTGACCGTGGTCACACTTGCACAATGAGTCTTCGAGGCTGGGCCGCCTGGCGGCGGCCACCTGACGTAGACGCGACGGCGAAGAGATGCTGGTGGGCGAAGCGGCAGGAGCGCCCAAGGGCGCCACAGGGTAGGGCCAGCAAGCTGCTGAGGGGCCGCTCCGCGGCCCGCAATCCAGAGACGTCTTACTGTTCAGCCGCTACCGTGGGAGCCATGGACAACTTCGACACGGGCCTTCAATTCGCCCTCCAGGTCACTGGCGCCGAGTTGGCGACCGAGCCCCCCGCTCCCGATACCCCGCTCGCCCACGTCCTTGCCTTCGCCGCCGAGCATGGACCGGAGGCCGTGACTGAAGAGGTCATCGCGAAGGCACAGGACGGCCGGCTGTAGTGGAAGCGGGAAAGCCCCGCCCAACTCTCTACAATCTCAATCATGTTGATCGCGAGCCCCTGGTATGAGTCCGGATCGTTTTGGCAGTTCGTCATCACCATCATCGTTGCGGTAGCACTTGGCGCCCTGGGGGCCTTCGCAACGACGCGGGCAAGTAACCCAAAGCGCCGGCTAACGTATCGAACTCTCGCGAACACGTCGCTGTTCGTGGCTTCGCACACCCAGACCGGGGCGCTCTCCGTTACTCACTCGGGGACGGCGGTGGCGCGACCCCGAGTGATCGAGCTGGAGCTGATGAACGCTGGGCGTCGTGACATTACGGCAGCGCAGTTTCACGCCAACGAGAACATCGTGTTCGACCTTGGAGTCGAAGTAGTGGCCGTCCTGGAGGTGGCCTCCTCCCCGGACGGAGCCGTCTCGCCAGTCGTGACGCCCTCCCAGTTGGGCCGCATACAGATCCCGCCCTGCCTGCTGGTGCGAAAGCAGAAGGTCAGCGTCTCGATGCTCGTCGATGGGCCGGTGACCCCGGTCCGCTGCATTGCAGCCCCCCTCATCGACGTGCAGGTGCGAGAGGAGACGGTCAGCCCCGCCGAGCAGGTCGAGTTGAGGTTCCGAGTCATGGCGATACTTCTTGGCGTCGCCTCGACCGGCCTCACTGTGGTCGCCGCACTTCAGTGATCGACCCTGAAACCGTGGCGCGATCCTGGCCGGTAAGACACGGCGGTGCCGGCTTCCGCTCTCCGGGGGTCACCCCCCACCCCATCGCGGCTCGTGCTACTCTCGCGCGCCCTCGCGCGGCGCCTGCGCGGCTTCTCACCGCGCGCCCGGCTTCCCTTGAAGCAACCGGCCACGGACCGGCCAACAGGCCCGGAGACGGCCGCTCAGCCATGATCAAACACGCTCTGACCTGCGAGACTTGACCAGGATGTGCAAGTGTGGCAGTGTCCTCCTCGTCAGCACGACGGACGGCGACCGGGTAACCGGAAACCATCCCGGCCGCGACACTTGCACATCGAGCAGAACTCACGTAGAGTCGAGCTCAGCAAGGCAGGCAAGCGAGTGGGTGACCAGGGATACCGATGCACCTGGGAACGTACTGCGACCGGTGGTAAACGGCTCGCTCGCAACGGTCCAGCCAAGCGAATCGCAAGACAGCGACACTTGCACAGCCCGGAGGAGTCCGGTAACGTACAGCTCAGCAAAACCGCAACACACGAACTTCAGAACGACGCTCACCGGCCCCCGAAAGGGACGTCGCAGCCGGGATTCTTCCCGGTGTGGTGGGTAGGCAGGGCGACGGTCCCCCAATCTGGACCACCTGGTAGGTGTGGGTATCCACACCAGTGACCCAGGTGTGAAGGTGAGGCAGTGACCGAACCCCTGGGGTACAGCCACCAAACGACGCCCGTTCAATCGGGCAGCCGTGTTCAGGCCGTACGCTTCGGAGAGGGATGCCACGATCCGGAGGGCTACGAACGCTGCCAGTGCCAGTAGGTGACCAGGGCTCATCGTTCAAACCGAACGGACCGCGAAGCGGAAACGCCAAACGGACCGGGACGGGCGAACGGTGACAAGGGATTCGGAACCCTGCCAGCAAGATCCGAAAGAGAACGTCCCGTCCGGTGCGAACGGGCGGAGGGAGTCGCAAGGCTTCCGCAGAGCTACCCGATTCCATGGGTCATCGGTTCGCCGATGGCGGTGTGGGCGAGCGTCAGAAGCCTCGGGTAGTGCCAGGTCCCCGCCGATGCGGGTCGATCTTTCGCACCAAGTGTAACAATCTAAGGGGGTGTGACATGATCTGCGCGATCTGTTCCGAGGGGGCCACGCACTACTACCGCACGGCCGGTGGGAAAAACTCCGGCCGGTGCGGGTACCACGCCGAGCAGTTCGGGTACCCCGAGTACCTGATCGAGCTCGTGCCGCCGCGAACGGCCCTGCGAGTGCCCGGCTACGTGATCCTCTTCCACGACGGCGACGGCAACGAGGATGAGGTTGCTGTGACCTGGCCCTTCGAGGAGGAGCTGGCCGAGTGGTGGGTCGAGACGGTCGCCGCCTGCGACACCGAAGCGGCACGCTGGCTGATCGCAGACGCCGCGCACAACCGCCACCACCCTCAGTACCTGGAGGCGGTCCGGGTCACGGTGGAGGTCACCCGTGTGACCTGCCTGCCGCTGATTGCGGCGTAAATGTGCAAGTGTAGCAAGGCGAAACGCCTTCGGGCGTCCGGCCAGGTGGTTCCTGGTCGCTGATGAGCCAGCCCGCTCAACCAAGGAGACAGTCATGGTGTTTCTCGGCAAGACGTCACTGACGACCGCTTACGGCAGGGCGCGCGTTGCGACGCTGGCGGAGGTGCGCAGGAACAGCCTGAGTGCCCTGTCGATGGAGTTCCGGCTTCGCGCCCACCTCCCCCAGGTCATGGCGTGGGAGGCGGGCCGGGGCTCGACCTCGAAGGGCGGTGCGTGATGGCGATCACCACCACCGTCAAGACCGACGCCGCAGACGGCAAGGTCGGCCTGACCCTGGGTGAGCTCCGCAAGCTGCTGGATGCGGTGGACCCCAGCGCGGACGACGACACCGTGATCAAGGTGCGGGTGGGGTGGCGGTCGCAGATCGCTCGCATCGAGATCGGATGAGGGGCGGCCGATGAACGAGAACGTCGACCAATTCCTGTCGCGGCGCCCGTACTACAGCCGGGCGCACGTCGAGGAGACCGCAGCGCAGTACGAGGGCATCGTCCCTTTCTGCGGGGAGTGCAAGGACTGGCACTACGGGGTCCAGCCGCACAGCGAGGACTGAGGCGAAACCCCCTCGGGGGTCCAGCCGGCATGGGCTGCCGGTTGCTGATGAGCCAGCCTGCTCGAACTCCAGGAGATGACGTGTACACCGTGCGGTGGATCGAAACGAGCGAGCACAGACGCGACCTGACCGACGAGGAGATGGCCGAGCTCAAGGGCGTCACTGTCGCGGAGCTGGCCGAGATGGAGGAAGACGAGGTCGCGGACGATCTGAATGACCTCCTTGCGGAGCTCGACGACGACGGCTTCGAGGGCCTGGTGCGCGACGTCGAGGAGTGCATCAAGCACTGAGCAAGGCGAAACGCCTTCGGGCGTCCGGCCAGGTGGTCCCTGGTCGCTGATGAGCCAGCCCGCTCAAGATGGAGGTGGTGATCTTGCAGGTCTACAACGTGCACCATGCGATCTACGTGGGCGCGCTGCGCCAAGCTCGAAGGCTGAGCGAGTTGATCGCTGGCGCGACAAGCAGGCCGGAGGAGATGCCCGCCGACCACTCGTACTACCTGACCGACGACTTCCAGTCTGGATTCGGCGTGGCGAAGGACGGCACGCTGGTCGGCCTGTTCTCCCTCATCAAGGGGCGTGGCGAGGAACTGGTGTGGGACGCGGTCGCACACAAGGGGGCCAAGAGGTTGGACTGCTTCGACGGGTTCCTGACCGAGTACTACAGGCGCTTCGGGTTCGCGGAGACCGAGCGGGTTCCGAACTGGACGTCCGGTGAGCCCGACGTGGTGTTCATGTCGCTCTAGGTGTGTAAGTGTAACTGACGGTTTGCGGCATCGATCAAGGAGAAGCGAGTGAAGTGCAGCGTCGAGGAGCTGGCCGAGCTTTTGGCCGAGTTGGAATACACCGAGCGTCGTCGGGTCCTGGAGCTCGCTGACCAGAAGGCGGCAGAGCACTACGAGTGAGGGCGAAACCGCCGAGAGGCGGTCGGGTCGGGGTGGTTCCCGGCTCCTGATGAGCCAGCCGGAACGAGGGAGTGAGCGCGATGTTGTTGCAGAAGGCCGAGCAGGACGTACGGCGCGAGGGGATGTACTGCGCTGCGGCGGATCAGGGCGTAACCCTGACGTTCAGTCACCCCCCGAGGGAGCCCCAAACGTGGGGGGTCACCTGCTCACACTGCGGAGCGAGCTGGAAGACCAGCGCCGCCCCGGAGGAGTACGAGACCCGAATCCAACTCGGCTACGAGTAAGGCGAAACGCCTACGGGCGTCGGGCTGGGTGGTTCCCGGTCCCTGACGAGCCAACCGGCAAGTCGGACGGCAGACCGAAGGGTCAAACATGCAGGACATCAGGGGGACGACACTGTTGCTCGATGCGCGCCGAAAGCGCGAAGACAGCAACGGGGAGCCGGGCTTCTTCAGGAGGACAAGCCACGGTTGACGCCCTCTTGCGCACCCCCAGTACGTGAGTAGGGGCGCACCTCACATTTGCGAAACCCCCGGCCGGCCGCGGTCGGCCGGGTGGTCGGTCAGGCGTGGCGGCCTGGCCCTGATGAGCAGCCATCGAGGAGAGACGTGGAGTTGGACCGCGACACGCTGAAGGAGGCGGCCGAGGAGGCGCTGACCCGGCCGAGCGATGCGATGTTCTACGACGAGCGACTGTTCGACACGCACGGCCTGGTGTGGCACTGGGCGGAGAGTGGTGGCGACATCCTCGCCGAGTCCAACTTCCATGCCGCCCTGGAGGCGATCACGGGAGCGGCGGGGAACGACGCGGGGGAGCACGTGATCGACGGGAGCGAGCGACACTTCGCCCTCGGCTACATACGGGCCCTGTACGTCCAGGTCTACGAGACCTTCGAGGAGGAGTGCGAGTGTGAGCCCACCTGGGAGCACGAGGACGGGTGCGGCGAGGATGGGGAGTCGTGGTACTGCCAGAACTTCTGCCTCGTCGAGTGCGACGGGGAGAAGTGCCTCCCGGACGAGCAGGCGTACACCCCCGCGTTCGTCGAAGCGGTCAAGCTCGCCCTCTACTTGAAGGGTGACGGCGCGATCCTCGACGACTCCGACTACTCCGAGCGGGAGAGTGAGGCGTTCGAGGCGGCGATGAAGGAAGCCGTCGAGCAGGCGCAACGCGAGTACACCCTGGTGGACACCGTTGAGGAGGACGAGGCCATCGCGCAGCGGTTCTACCTCGACGACTCGACGACGCACCGCAACCAGTGGTGCCGCCCGGAAGACGTGAGCTGGGAGACCGTGGCCGAGGAGTACGGGGCGGCGCGTGACGCCTACTTCGAGGAACTGGCAACCGAGGTCTACCGGTGGAACATACTCGGATACAGCCCTGACCAACTCGGACTCTTTTCTGTGGCGTGAATGTGCAAGTGTAGCGAAGCCGAAACCCCTTCGGGGGTCGGGGTGGGGTGGCTCTCACCTCCTGATGATGGCAGCCATGAATGTGAAGGTGTGACAGTGAACTGGAACCCGTTCAAGCGCAAGAGCGTTGGGGCCCCGACCGTAGTGATCCAGCACGACGAGCTGAACGGCGCCCTGGCCGTACTGGCGGGCGCGTTCGGGGACGGCATGACCGCCGATCAGACCGGACCGGGCTTCACTTGCGCTGAGGCGGACTCGGTCGCCCGCGTCCTGGCCTTGACCGGATACAAGCCGGAGGCCGTCACCTGGCTGGAGGGCCACGCGAGCGGCGACGAGGGCGATGACTCCCACTTCCTCTACGAGAACGACGAGGGCGGCGAGGGGCACGTCATGAATGCGGACGAGATCGCCTCGTACGTCGAGGAGTTGGCCGCGTGACCAACAACGAGGACATCCGCGAGCGCACGACCAAGCTCCAGGCCCTCGTCCTTGAGGTCGGGAAGTGGCGCAACGAGCACGACCCCGGCACCACAGAGTGGTACACCCTGATCGACCTGGCGGAGCAGGTTGAGGGCCTGCTGACCGCACTCCCCTGGGAGTTGCAGCCGATCCCGACCGTCGAGGAGCTGGCGGAGGCGATGGGCCTGTGAACAGCGCGACCATCCAGCTCGCCATCACCAACACGTACTTCGACGGCGCAGAGATCGAGACCAGCGCGATCATCACTGTCCCTGTCCCGTATCCCATCGACCCCGATGAGCGGGAGGAATGGGCGTACGAGCACATCTTCCCGGAGACCGGCACGGGCCGAGATGGCGATGCCTGGTACGAGGCCGAGGTCGTCGCGTCCACAGACTCAGAGCTCACCGGCAAGACCTTCGAGTTCGGGGGGTGACTCAAGGCGAAACCCCTCAGGGGGTCGGGCGGGCTGGCATCCCGCTCCTGATGAGCCTGCCGAACGTGAACGGAGAACGTCCTGTGACCCCGAAGTTCCGCACCAATGACAACGTCGTCCGCGACTCGAAGCGCAAGGACAAGGCCACCACCCTGGCCCGGCGACGGGTGCGGCTCAGCAAGTACGAGGCCGGCGCCCGCGTAGTCACGGCCAACTACTGATGTCCGCCGAGATCGACGAGCGGTTCAACCGCTGGGCGAACCGGCTGCGCACGATCCTTGCGAAGCCCGAAGGGGATTCCAGACAGGCCGAGTTCAAGCTGGCGGTCGACGAGATGTGGATGGACGACCATCGCCTGATCTCGTACTGGGAGAACTGCATTGACGGGTGCTGCCCGACCGGCGAGCTGGTTCTGGTCCGCCTCGTTCACCCCACCCTCGGGGCGCCCGCGATCGTGCGGGTCTTCCCTGAGTTCATCAAGTCGACCCGCACTCACCGGGCAGTCATCCACTCTGAGGGCTGAGGAGTCCGACAGTGCCGAGCGCTGAAGAGATCAAGCAGTACGTCACGGATGAGGTCGCCCAGGACATCATCGACACCGCGAGCGAGGGTGGCATCACCTACTGGGCGATCCAGCCGGACGACGAGCAGTTCGCTGGCCTGCCCGAGGGTAAGACCTGGACGATCGTTGAGGGAACCGAACCGCACCCCATCTGGACCTTCGGGGAGAAGCGCGAGGTCGACAGCGTGAACTACCTCAACGCTGACGACATCCGCGAGGCGTACACCAAGCTGCTCGACCTCAATCAGGACTACGTGGGGCGGGAGTATCACGGGTACGTCGTCCAGTCGTGGCTCGACAGAACCGAGAAGGACGGGATCGACACGGGCCTCATCGACGCCGGTACGGCTGACGTCCTGGTTCAGGTCGCCATCTTCGACCACGTTCATTACGGATGAGCGCCAGCATCGCTCGGACCTACCGGGCAATCGTCTTGAAGGGCGACGCCGAGCCCGTGGTGTTCGCGCGCCTCTCGGAGGAGCAGGCCGATCGTCTGGAGGAAATCGTCAACCAGGCCGCGGGATACGACCACGAGTTCGAACTTGAGTAGATGTGCAAATGTAGCTGAGTGATGCATTTCCTCACATCAAGGCGAAACCCCTTCGGGGGTCGGCCGGAGTGGACCTCCGGCCCTGATGAGCCAACCGACTGTAAAGGTGTAGCGAATGAGTAATGGGCATCACTTCGAGTACGAGATCGCGGGCGGCAAGATCTACCTCCGCGTTCTGATGGCGGAGCGCCGGAAAATCGAGAAGTGGGACGGGGATGTAAGCCTCCCTGCCGAGGAGATACTGCCCCGCGTGCATCTGGGCACGGACCCGGAATGGAAGGGTGAAGTCGCCCTCGGATTCGTGAAGGTGCGAGGCCGGAAGTACAGCATTGAGCAGATCTCGAAGCGCCTGCCCGAGGCGCAGGCTCGTCGCCGCGGTGGTGCGTCCCACTGGACGTACGAGACCTCGTACGTCGGTGGATACCGCAACGACCGAGGTCGCAAGGTGGACTACTCGGCGAAGGCGTGGGGCTCCCTTGGGGAGATCGAGCGCGAGGTGCTGGACCGCTTCCACGAAGAACATTCCGAGTGGGTGAAGAACAGCACGCGAAAGCTGTTTGAGTACAAGCGAGACAGCCTGACCCGCGAGGCCAAGAGCAAGCGCGCGGAAGCCGACAAGGACGACGCCGCAGCGGCCAAGTGGCAGGCCCGCATCGACGAGCTGGACGCCTGACCTTCGAGACTCAAGGCGAAACCCCGTAAGGGGTTGGCTGGAGTGGATCTCCAGTCCTGATGAGCCAACCAAGTGTGAAAGTGGGACAGGGTGAGCGAAGAAGCGATGGTCCACGAGTACGAGATCGCGGGCGGCAAGGTATACATCCGAATCCTGCCAGCCGAGCTCAAAACGTATGGACGGAACGGGAAGCCCGAGTCCGAGGAGCTTCGCCCCCGAGTCGAGATCGCCACCGACCCCGAGTTCCAGGTCCACGTCAACAAGGGCTTCGTCATGTTGCGGGGCCGCAAGTACGCGATCGGGGACACCGTTCGGCGACTTCCGGAGGGCGAGGGGCGCTTGGACGACCACGGATTCACCAAGGGGTGGTACCAGGAACCTGCGTACTTCGCCGGATTCCGCAACGAGGTCGGCGCGAAGGTCAATCGCGAGACGAAGGCTTACGGCGCACTCCGAGAGCTGGAGTTCGGGGCGCTGAACCGCTTCGAGGAGGATCACCCGGACTGGCAGACCGAGAGCATCCGCACCCTCTTCGAGATCCAGCGGGACGCCCAGAACGGCAAGGCGAAGGACGCGCGAGAGAAGGCGGCCAAGGCCATCCGCGAGGCGGACGAGTGGCAGGCCCGCATCGATCAGCTCGGCGCCGCCGGATGAACAGTCTCGAAGTCCGTTACGAGCTCTACAAGTACCTCTCGGGCCTTGCCCGGCCGGCCGCGATCGTATCGGCCGAGATGACGCCCCCGATTCCAGGCGAGCCGGTAGAGATCCACCTCGTCACTCAGGACCCGATGGGCGATGAGCGCACCTACAGCGTGCGCATCACCGAGCTGTGACCAAGGCGAAACCCCTCCGGGGGTCGGCTGGAGTGGATCTCCGGCCCTGACGAGCCAACCAAGTGTGAAAGTGTGGCAGAGATGGGACGGATGAAAGACATCGCGATCGACCTCATGGACTACGAGGCGGGCGAGCTGAACGCCAGAGAGACGCTGGAGCTGTTCGGCGTCCTGATCAACAGCGGTATGGCCTGGACCCTTCAGGGCGCCTACGGGCGGATGGCCAGCGAGCTGATCGATACGGGCTGCCTCACCGAAGAGGGTGAGATCAGCGAGTTCGCCGGTCAGGTGCTCGACAAGCTCGATGAGCGGGCCACGTCGTGAGCGAACTGCCGCGGCAGTTGAGTGCGCGGGTCGACGAGGAACTGGCCCGTCACATCACAACCCTCGCCCCAACCGGGCTGAGTAACAGCGACCTGATCAAGCGGTCGATCGCGCTGTTCGCCGAGGTGTACGCCGTGGCCGTAGAGAACGGTGTCGCCGAGCCTCGCGAGATTCCCAAGCTGACCGCCTACCAGTACCAGCTCCCGCCCAAGTGGATGCCCCCGCCTCCCCGTACAGGCGCCCTCAACATCCCTCGATCGAAGCCCTCGAAGGAGTCCTGACCATGAAGCAGCGCATCACTTTCACGCTCGACGTGGACGAGCAGGCATGGGCCGAGGAGTACGGACTGGACCCCGCGGACGTTCGCGAGGACGTGCGGTCATACATGGCGAACTTGCTGCATTGCATGTACCCCGTCGGCGCAGAACTCGTGCGCGACGTGACCATCCAGCGATGAACTCCCCCTCCAGGCGAAACCCCTTCGGGGGTCCACGTGGGACGGCTGCCTACGTGCTGATGAGCCAAGCCGAATCCATACGAGGTGAAGACCATGACCGAGACCAACCCCAAGCTCGCGACGATCAAGGCGCTCCTGGCCAAGGCCGAGGACCCGGCCGCCTCGCCCGCGGAAGCGGAAGCGTACTTCGCCAAGGCCGCGAGCCTGATGGCCAAGCACGGGATCGAACAGGCCATGCTCTCCGAAGCCGAACCGGGCACCGACACGCTCGACTCCCAGGAGTTCAAGATCGAGGGCACTTACGTCCCCGATCGAGCCACCCTCCTGTTCGCCATCAGCCACGCGCTCGGCGCGCAGAACATCTTCTGGAACCTGACCAACTGGAACACGGGCAAGCGATACCGGCTCGTGCGGATCTACGCTCACGCCTCGACGCTGGCCCGCATCGACGTGCTGTTCACCTCACTCCAGCTCCAGGCCCTCAACGGCGTCCAGTATGGGCGTCCGCAGCCCGGAGAGTCGACCACGGCCTACCGCAAGAGTTGGCTCTCCGGCTTCTCCAGCGCGGTACGCAAACGCCTGCAACTGGCCGAGGAGTCGGCCGCCCAGGAGGCAAATGAGGGCGGGGCGACCGGCGCTGAACTCGTCTTGGTCAAGCGCGAGCAGGCCGTCTTGGCGTACTTCAAGGGCCAGCATCCGGGGGTCAAGCATGCACCGAAGCGCCGCCTGACCGGCGCTGGCTGGAAGGACGGCGTGAAGGCGGGAGCCAGCGCTGACCTGGGCGGCAGTCACCTCGGTGGTCGCACTCGTGAGTCGCTGACCTGACGTGCAAGTGTGGCGAAACCCCTTCGGGGGTCGGCGTGAGGTGGTAGCCCACGTCCTGATGAGCCAGACCATGAGAAGAGGAGAACCGAAGTGAGCGAGAAGCACTACAAGCTGGGCAAGCGCGAGGTCAGCGGACTCGGAAAGCTGTACCTCCAGGGCGGCGATGCCCTGAAGCGCGAGGAGATCGGCTTGGGAAACGCGGAGTACGCGGTGTTCGCTCGGCTGGCCTGGTTCGGACTCGCCAAGCGCGAGGAGGAGCAGCGCTGGTCAATCACCACGAAGGGCATCGGCTTCATCGAGGGGCGGGTTCGTGTCCAGACGGTGGCGGTCACCGTGGACCGGGAGTTCGTGCGGCTGGAGGGCGAGCTCGTCAGCGCAGGCGCCGTCAATCAGGAGTTCTCCTTCGCGGCGGCCGTCTGATGTCGCGAGAGCGAGACGGCTGGGAGTACGTGGGTGGCCAGCCTCGCTGGGCGCCGACCGTCGAGATCGCGATGGCCGAGATCACGGGCGGCCTGTACGGACACGAGTACGACGAGATCCGGCGCCGGCTCGAAGACCTGGTGCGCGCGGCCCAGCGCGATGCGGCCGAGAAGCTGTACGGGGAGTACCGCCAGCACCCGGAGCTGGAACTGGGCGTGCGCCTCGGGCTCAACAAGGCGGCAGAACTGACCTTCCCCAACTACCCCGAGGAGGATGGCGAGTGAACTCCCTGTTCCGAAAGGCGATCGAGCAGTACTTCGCCGACATGCGGTGCGCCGAGCCGTACCAGGTGATCTTCGGCTACGGGCCCGAGTCCGGGAGCGACAGCACCAAGGCGTTCCAGATCCGGGTATACACGCAGAACTGGGACCTCATCGCCGATTACCGCAACCAGGAGGCGGTGCAGTTCCTCGATCACCTGCTCGACCACACCGGGAGCGGGAGTGAGTGACCGACTGATCGTCGGGCTCAGCGGCTACTCCCGCTCTGGCAAGAACGAGGCGGCCGAGGCCCTGGTGCAGCACGGATGGAGCCAGGCGGGATTCGCGGACAAGCTGCGCGAGTTCCTGCTTGCCCTGAATCCCGTGATCCCCGGCCCGGTCGGCGTCGGGAACGTTCGGCTGCAACTCCTCATCGCTGACGCCGGATGGGAGTACGCCAAGGACTCGTACCCCGAGGTGCGAGCCCTGCTCCAGCGCGCTGGCACTGAGGCTGGCAGGCGAGTCCTCGGCGCGGACGTGTGGGTGGATGCTCTGTTCCGGGCCCACGCCGGGGCCCCGGCCTTGGTCATCACGGACTGTCGCTTCCCCAACGAGGCGCAAGCGGTGGCAGATCGGGGTGGCGTCATGATCCGAGTGGAGAGGCCCGGCGTGGGGCCGGCGCGAGACAGGGTGGGCCGGGTCCACGAGAGCGAGACATCGCTCGACGACTGGAGCTTCGACCACATCCTGGTCAACGACGGCACGGTGCGGGACCTGCACTTGAAGCTGCATGGCGTGGCCGATCTCGTGCAACTGTAGCGCGTGTGATACTGTCGCTGAAATCGCCAGTCGATCTCACGCAGAATGCCTGGGCATGCGTCAATACCCGACGCCGCGGGGTGCGGGCCATCGAGAGGGGAACCGAGTAGTGAGCGAGCAGTCCGAGACGATGAAGGAGCTGGCCGCACGGTATGCGGAGGCGTACGACAATCGCGAGGCCGGCATCCTTGCCTTCCTCGACGACGAGGGGGAGCTGAAGGAGGGCAACTCCTACGAGGCGTACGACGAGCACAGTTACGACGCATGGAACGACTCGCATGGCGACCTCGGCAGCCTGCTCTCTGAGCTCGGAGGTCTGATCGGCAAGGCCAAGAAGCTCACCGAGATGTGCCAGGCCCGCGAAGCCGCGCGGGAGGGGGCGACAAGCGAGGTCAACAACCAGAGCCGCGAAGACCTCGGCGCCCTGCTGCGAGATCTGTCCGCTCTGTTGGGTTGACTGTGCAAGTGTAACGAGCCGAAACTCCCGGAGGGGAGTCGGCCGGAGATGGCGCTCCGGCCCTGACGATGGCAGCCAGGACGGAAGGGGCCCCGAAATGAAGTACCTGAGAGTCAGCGGCGAGTGAGGCTCACCCCGAGAACGCACGAGATTCAGAGGGTCGTCGAGATCCTGGAGGACCCGACCTTCGACAGCCCGGAGCAACTGGCCAAGGCGGTCATCAAGGAAGTCGCCGAGATCGTGCAGATGCGCGACCTGGTGGTACTGGTGCACACCTGGGCCGGCGGCTCGAAGGGCCTGAACATGGGCCCGTTCGGCTCGATCGCCGAGGCGGAAGCCTTCGCCAAGAGGATGTCGTTCGGCGGCACTGGCCGGCCGGTCCCCATCACCTCCTCGGGCGTGCTGCTCGCGAACCACGACGGCAAGACGAGCTGGCCCGGCTACTGCTACGCGGAGGGTTGCGGGCACGCCCCATGGACGCATGCGATCGAGGGCGCAAGCCGCGGCAAGTGCCACCTGGAGGCGTGCTCCTGCTCGAAGTTCCGCAAGGACGACCCAAACAAGAAGAAGCCCGCCAGGAAGGCGGCCAGCAAGGGGACGGGGAAATCGATCAATGAGCTCTGACTGGATCATGTGCAAGTGTGGCATCAAGCGTGGCTGGGCCACCGAGCGAGACGCGGAGAGGGCCCTTGGTCGGGCCCGAGCAAAGAGGAACCGGAGGGCCGACGCCGCCGGCACTCGGCGAGGGCAGCACATCGAGCATCGCGTCTACGACTGCGAACTCGGGCGCTGGCACCTGACCAGCGAGAACCGCAAGTCGTACGACACCAGGCAGGTCGCGTGAAGTGGGAGAAGGGCCGGGGAGTGTGCGAGTGCAGTGACTCCATCCGCTCGGCGATCGGTACATGCCCGGAGAAGGGGCACCGCGAGTTCTTCTTCTGCCCGAAGCAGAGGCGGCTCACCACCAGCAACGACATTGCGACGACATCGAGAGCGAGGAGTTGAGCAGTGCCTGACCTGAAGTACCAGAGCGACGGCGGCGCAGATCTGGTTCGCACCATCGTGATCGAGAGCGAGATCGTCGTTGTGGATGACGAGGGCAACGAGTCCTCCTACGACCCGAGTCTGATCTGACGCCATGTTGAAGCGTCCGAAGCGTCGGCCTGCGTCGGAACGGGTCGCCTACAGCGTTGACAACGAATGGACTGAGTCGGACCTCGCCTTGCTGGCGGATCTGAAGGCGCGGGAAGCGCTGCTTCCAGACGACGCTCTCCGCGCCCTGCTCTCGGTACGGCTGTCCGTCTTCACTGACGACACCACCTCGCCCGTACGTCAGGAACTCGATCTCCGACAGGAGGCGTTGTCCAAGGGGCACCGAATTGTGGGTGTGGCCAGCGACCTCAACGTGTCGGCCACGAAGGTTCCGCCGTGGAAGCGCAAGGCGCTCGGCAAGTGGCTCAACGACCGCACTCCAGAGTTCGACGTCCTCTGGTTCTGGAAGCTCGACCGCTTCATCCGAAACCTGAATGACCTGAACGTGATGATGAACTGGTCGTTGAAGTATGGCAAGAACCTGGTGTCCAAGCACGACACGATCGACCTGACCACGACGGCAGGGAAGATCATGGTCACCATCATCGGCGGAGTCGCCGAGATCGAGGCGGCGAACACCAGCACCCGAGTGGCGAGCCTCTGGGACTACACGAAGACCCAAGACGAGTGGCTTGTGGGGAAGCCGCCGTACGGATACGTAACCGCGGATGACGATCAGGGCAAGGTCGTCCTCGTCATCGACGAGGACGCCTACAAGGCCCTGCACTGGGCCCGACGCATGGCTCTGCGTGGCGTGTCCGCCACCCGCATGGTCGTCCGATTGAAGCGTTCGGGACTCATGAGCGAGGGCCTGACCAGCACCACCCTGCTCCGGCGGCTTCGGAACCCCGGTCTCCTGGGGCTCCGAGTAGAAGAGGAGAAGGACGGCGGCGTACGGCGCTCAAAGCTGGTGATCGGGCGCGATGGTAACTACGTCAAGGTCGCGGAGCCGATCTTCACCCAGGAGGAGTTCGACACACTCCAGGTGGCGATCGACCGCCGAGGGAAGACGCAGCCGCGGCGGACGCGGGGTGCGACGAAGTTCCTGGGCGTACTGATCTGCTCGGACTGCGGCTCGAACATGACTGTGCAGGTCACTTGCAACAGTCACGGCGAGTACCGCTACCTGCGGTGCCAGAAGTGCAAGAGCGGTGGGCTCGGAGCCCCGCACCCCATGTCGGTGTACGAGCGAGTCGTCGCGGACGTTCTGAAGGTGCTCGGTGATGAGCCGGTTCGGGTGCGCGAGTACGCGCAAGGCGCCGAGGCGCGCAAGGAGATGAAGCGGCTGGAGGATGCGATCACCCACTACATGAAGGAGCTTGAGCCGGGCGGGCGTTACACGAAGGCGCGGTTCACTCGGGAGAAGGCTGAGGAAACGCTCGACAAGATGATTGGCGATCTCCAGAAGATCGACCCCGACACTGCGCAGGACCGTTGGGTGAGCGTCCACAACGGCAAGACGTTCCGTGAACAGTGGGAGGCCGGCGGGATGGAGGCGATGTCTGCCGACCTCCTTCGCGTGGGGATCAAGTGCGAGGTCACACGCACGAAGATGCCGAAGGTCCGGGCGCCGAAGGTTCACTTGAAGTTGATCATCCCCGCCGACGTGCGTGAGCGATTGGTGGTCCGTGAGGACGAGTTCGCCGACCAGTTCTGACGTACGCAACAGCCCCTCATCCTTGATGGATGGGGGGCTGTTCTTGTTTTGGGGCTGTGTCCGTCTGCCCTCAGCTCGACCTTGACATCCAGATCGGCCCGACGGGCAGGAAGCTGCTGCCGCTGACGGTCAAGAAGGGCTCCTGACCTGTGGGAACAGGCGGCCGAACAGATGCGACTGTGAGGCGCGTCGCGAGTGCGCTCTCCGCGAACAGTGGGCATGAAGGCAGGGCCTCTTGGTAGCTCGGGGTTGCGAAGCCAACCGGGATCCAGGAGACCCTGTTGCCGCAGTTGTACGTGCTCGCGCCGGTGGAGTTCAACTCGGTTGCACCGTCGTGTGATTGTGTCGCCCACCGGTTCGGAAACGCGGCCGATCACCCGGAACGTGTTCGGTGGTATCCCTCGGACATGACGGACGCGGAGTGGGCCGTGGTCCGACCACTGCTGCCGGTGCCGGGCTGGTTGCGTGGCCGGGGAGGGCAGCCGGAGGCGTACTGCCACCGGGCGATACTCGATCAATGCCACGAAGTTAAGGCCCAGTTGACGTTGTCAAGCGCGAGTGTGTACGAGACGGGCCTCTGCTATCCAGGGGATCGACCAAGATCTTCCTGAGAAAGCAGAGGCCCGGTGGCGAAAGGGAGTCAATGGTCCAGGATCAGGCACAAACTGTCGAGCGCACACTCATCCTGCTCAAGCCCGATGCACTGGCGCGTGGCCTGGCAGGAGCCATCTGGGTCCGCTGCCAGGTTCCCACCGACCCGGTGCCCCGGCCCTCCGCGTGATGTGCCGGAGTCAGTCCTGTTCCATCGCTTCGTAGGGGAAGTTCTCGTTGGAGCGCAAGTGCTCTCTCAACCATTGCTCGGTGTTGCTCACGTGGAGCAGTGCGGCGGCCTGGCTGAGGGAGGCGTCGCCGGTGGAGAGGGCCTGGAAGATCGCCTCGTGTTCCGCCAGGGTCCGGCCTGCGGCCTGGTCGTCGACCAGTCCACGCCAGATGCGGGCCCGCAGTGTGCGCCCTGAGATGCCCTCCAGGAGGGTGAGTAGCGACTCGTTGCCCGTGGCCGCGATGACGGCGCGGTGAAAAGCGGCATCGTGGGTGTTGAGCTGCTCGACATCGTCGTGCGCTTCGCGCATGGCGTCCAAGTGGGTTTTCACTGTGGCCAGTTGCTCGTCAGAGATGCGGGTGGCGGCCAGGCCGGTGGCGATCGGTTCGAGGAGTCGTCGTACTTCCATGAGGTCCTGCAGGGCGGCCGAGTCTCCCTGCAAGAGGTCCACCGCTCCGCCTAGGCCCTCCAGGAGGAGACTCGGCTGCAGGCTGGTCACGTACGTGCCGTCACCGCGTCGGACTTCCAGCACTCGGGCGACGGACAGTACCTTGACCGCTTCGCGGGCGAGATTACGGGAGAGGCCGAGCTGGGCGGCCAGGTCCGGCTCAGGAGGGAGTTTCGATCCGGGAGGCAGGGCGCCGGTGCGGATCAGCTCGCGGATCTTCGCGATGGCCTTGTCGGTCAGGGACACTGCGACCCCCTCCCCTGGCCGCTCTGCGTCGGCACGTCCCGTCTGATCAGTCCTCGGGCGCGGAGATCGTCCCAGAGGCTTTCGGGGACGTGCTGATGGTGGAGACGCACGTTTCGTTCGACCTGTTCCTGGGTTCGCATGCCAAGGGTGACGTTGATGATACTGGGGTGGGTGCGGGGGAAGGCCATCGCGGCGGCGGGCAGGACCGTTCCGTGCGTGGCGCAGACGTCGGCGATCGCCAGGGCGCGCGCGACCAGGGGCTGCGGTGCCTGCCGGTAGTCGTACGTCATACCTGCGGCGGGCACGTCGCGGGACAGCAGTCCCGAGTTGAACACTCCGGCCGCCACCACGCTCTTGCCCGACTCCAGGGCGGCCGGCAGCACATCGTCCAGCGCCGACTGGTCGAGGAGTGTGTACCGCCCGGCGAGCATTACCACGTCCGCCGCGGTTTCCCGCAGGAAGCGGGCGAGCATGGCCGACTGGTTCATCCCGGCGCCGATCGCGCCGATCACCCCTTGGTCGCGCAGTTCCGCCAGGGCCGGCATGGCTTCGCCGGCCGCCTGCCTCCATTGGTCGTCAGGGTCGTGAAGGTAGACGACGTCGAGGCGGTCCAGGCCCGTGCGCTCCAATGACTCCTCGATGGAGCGGAGCACTCCGTCATGGCTGAAGTCCCACTGCCTGCGAAGGTCGTCCCGCACTATGAAGCCCTCGTCGTCGACGCCACGCGGCTGCTCGTTGGGCACGAGCAGGCGGCCGGCCTTCGAGGAGACGACGTACGCGTCCCGTGGCCGGTCCCGCAGGGCCGCGCCCAAGCGGCGCTCGGAGAGGCCGAGCCCGTAGTGCGGCGCCGTGTCGAAGTAGCGGATGCCCGCCGCCCAGGCCGCCCCGACCGCGGCCTCCGCGTCGCCGGGAGGGGTGACTCTGTGGAGATTGCCGATGCCGGAGGCTCCGAAGCCGAGCGGAGTGAGCTCGACGGGGGTACTCGTGATCGTGCGCGGTCCCATTGTCTGATGTCGCAACGTCGCTCCTCGTTACTGCGGTGATCTGGCAGTGCGTCGGCCGGTCAGCGTCTGACTGCGGCCGAGCCACCGTTGACGAACGCCTCGACCTCGGCGAGCGAGACCATGGAGACGTCGCCGGGCGTGGTCATGGTGAGCGCGCCGTGAACGGTGCCGTAGGCAAGGGCGCGCTCCAGGCAGGGAGCCGTCAACGGACCCGGCCACAGGCCGTGCCCGGTCAGCAGACCGTGGATCAGACCGGCGGCGAAGCCGTCGCCGGAACCGATGCGGTCCAGGACGTGCAGACCCGGCATCCGGGGACCGGCGACGAATCCGGTCTCGGCGGACCATGCGGCCGAGGACCAGTCGTTGACGCCGGCCGACGGCACCCCGCGCAAGGTCGTTGCCGGCAGCCTGGCGCCGGGGACCAGGTCCGACACCTCCGCGAGCGCCTCCGGTACGGCGCCGGCGGGCAGCCGTTCCTCTCCGGGCCGCGGTCCTGACAGGGCCAGGGCGCCCACCACGACATCGGAATGCCTTACCAGCCGCAGATCGACCTCGCGTGCCCTGGCCGCACCACCCCTGCCGTGCCACAGACTCGGCCGGTAGTTGGGGTCGTACGACACGGTGACGCCGTGCCGTCGCGCGGTCGCCATGGCCTCCTCGGCCACGTCCGCCGTCGTGTCCGACAGCCCGGCGAAGATGCCACCGGTGTGGAACCACCGCGGCCCTGCCGCGAAGACCGCCTCCCAGTCGATGTCACCCTTGCGCAGATGGGAGACGGCGGTGTCGGCTCGATCGCTGACGCCGAGCGCGCCCCGGATACCGAAGCCTCGCTCGACGAAGTTGAGACCGTTCCGGGCAGCGCGCCCCACCCCGTCGTCGGGCACCCAGCGGATGAGAGAGGTGTCGACGCCACCCTGCAGGATCAGGTCCTCGATGAGGCGGCCCACCGCGTTGTCCGCCAGGGCCGTCACGACCGCCGTGCGCAGGCCGAAGCAGCGCCGCAGTCCGCGGACGGCGTTGTATTCGCCGCCGCCCTCCCACACCTGGAAGGAACGGGCGGTGCGGATACGTCCTTCGCCCGGGTCGAGGCGGAGCATCACCTCACCGAGGGCCACGACGTCGGTCACATCGTGCTCCCTTCAACCGCGTCGGCGGTCAGTCGGCGGATCTCTTCGTAGTCGCCCCGCTCCAGGTGCTCGGAGGTCGCCGTCCAGTTGCCTCCCACGGCGAGTACCGCAGGCTCGTCGAGGTAGCCGGCGAGCTGGGCGGCGCCGATGCCGCCGGTCGGCACGAATCGCGCCTGCGGGAAGGGGCCGCAAGCGCGCGCAGCATTCGGATGCCGCCGAGGGGCTCGGCGGGGAAGAGCGTGACGGTGTCGGCGCCGGCCCGCAGGGCACACGCGAGCTCGGTCGCGGTGGCGATGCCGGGCACCGCGGGCACCCCCAGCTCCCGGCATTTCGCGACGACCTCTTCGTCGAAGCTGGGCGTGACCACGAAGCGGGCCCCGGCCGCCACGGCGCGCTCGGCCTGTTCGGCCGTGAGCACCGTGCCGGCGCCGACGACCAGTTCGCCGTGTGCCGCCATCGCCTTGAGCGCCTGCTCGGCGTCGGGGGTGCGGAAGGTGATCTCGCCGCAGCGGGCGCCGCCCAGGCTGAGGGCCTCGGCCAGGGGGCAGGCCATGGTGGCGTCCGGCACGGTCAGCACCGGTATGAACCGTGCGCCGGCCAGTACGGAGGCCAGGCCGGTGTCGCTCATCGGCCCAACCATCCGCCGTCGACGGGCAGCAGGGTGCCGTGGATGTACGCGGCGGCGTCCGAGGCGAGGAAGACCGCGGCGCCCGCCAGGTCGTCCGCGGTGCCCCAGCGGCCTGCCGGGATGCGGTCCAGGATCGCCTTGCTGCGTACGGGATCGTCCCGCAGGGCCTGGGTGTTGTCGGTGGCGATGTATCCCGGGGCGATGGCATTGACGTTGACGCCGTACACGGCCCACTCGTTGGCCAGTGCCTTGGTCAGTCCGGCGATGCCGTGCTTGGCAGCGGTGTATCCGGGAACCGTGACTCCACCCTGGTGGCTCAGCAACGAGGCAGTGAAGATGATCTTTCCCCGACCTCGGGCCACCATCGCCGCGCCGATGGCGCGGGTGAGCGCGAACTGGGCGTTGAGGTTGACTTGAAGGACCAGTTCCCAGTCCGCGTCGGTGTGTTCGACGGCCGGGGCACGGCGGATGGTGCCCGCGTTGTTGACGAGGATGTCCACCGGCCGTACGCGCGCGGCGAGAAGCTCACCGAGATCTCGCACGGCTTCGGGGTCGGCGAAGTCGGCGCGGACGGCCTCGAAGGTACGACCCGCGGCGAGCACGTCCTTCTCGACACCGCTGCCGGTCGGCTCCAGGTTCGCACTGACACCGATGACGTCCGCGCCCGCCTCCGCGAGCGCCCGGGCCATGGCACGGCCGATGCCGCGCCGGGCTCCGGTGACGACGGCGAGCTTCCCGCTGACGTCGAAGGCGTTCATGCGGCCACTCCCTGAGTGTCGTCAGTGCAGTCCACCAGGATCTTCATCACGTCACCGCCACCTTCCAGGGCGTGGAAGGCGGTGTGCGCTTCGATGAGCGGCACGATCTTGCTGATGAGCCGCCCGGCCGGGATCGTGCCGTCGGCGACCAGTGCCACGGCGCGCTCGAAGTCGGAGCGGTCGTACAGCCGAGCGCCGACGAGAGTGAGTTCACGCCAGAAGAAGCGGTGCAGGTTCACCTCGCGGGGGTGAGGGTGGATGGCGACGAGGCACAGCCGGCCGCGCACCCCGAGCACGTCGACCGCCGTCTGTACGCCGGCCGCCGCACCGGACACCTCGAACGCCACGTCCGCTCCGGCGTCCGAGGTCCACTCGCTCACCAGTCGGGGGACGTCGTCGGCTGCCGGATCCCAGGTTTCCAGCCCCAGTTCCCCGGCGAGCGCGCGCCGGTGGGCGCTGAGTTCCACGACCCGTACGCCGGCGCCGGCGGCTTGAGCGACCAGCGCGATCAGGATGCCCACGGGCCCGCCGCCGACCACGACGACCCGCTCGCCCTCCCGCACGGCCGCGCGGGCCACGTCGTGGACGGCGACGGCGGTGGGTTCGACGAGTGCGGCCTGGTCCAGGGGCAGGGAACCGGGCAGCCGGATCAGGGCGGCGGCAGGCACGATCCAGCGCTGCTGCATGGCGCCCGGCGAGTCGATGCCGATGAAGTCGAGGTGCTGACAGACGTGCTGGTGGCCGGCGCGGCACGCGGGGCAGGTGCCGTCCCAGCGCAGCGGCATCACGGTCACCGCGTCGCCGGGGCTCCACCCCTCGACGCCCGGTCCGACGCGTACGACACGGCCGGACATCTCGTGTCCGAGGACGGCCGGGGCGCTGACACGGGCGTCCATGTCTCCGTGGAAGATGTGCAGATCGGTGCCGCAGATGCCGACGTAGGCGGGGGCCAGTTCCACCTCACCGGGGCCCGGGCAGCCGGCCCCGGCGTGAACGGTCTCCAAGGTAAAGGCGGCTGTGTAACGAACAGCAATTGTCATCGTGCTCTCAGGGTCCTTTCCGCGTTGACGCCAATGGTCAGCAGCAGGTTGGCGTAGGTACGGATGTCGGCGGTGACGATCGTCAGTGCCACGTCGGGTGAGCGGGCGGCGTCGTAGAACTCGAAGCGGCCGAGGGCTCCGACTGGGGCGGGCGCCAGACGCTTCCGGTATTCGGCGACGGCCGGCGGTTCCGGCTCGCCCTCGGGTGGCACCATCACCTGGGCCGACTCGACGGTCACGGCGCCCAGCAGCACGTCGAGGACGGTGGTGACGTCCAACAGGCCCGGTGTCAGGTTGAGGTGGACGGTCCGGGCGCGTTCCCCGGTGGCGGTGCTCGCGGGGTAGTGGCCGTCGGCGAGCAGTACCCGGGCGCCGTGACCGGCGCCAGCCAATGCGTGCAGGATGCCGGGGTGGAGCAGGCTGGTCAGGAGCATGGTGTCCCCCCGTCCCGCTCAAGGGCCGCTTTCAGGCGGTAGAAATTGGTCGCGGTGCCGGCGAGGACGGCCGAGGTCTCGGCAGGCGAGCAGTCGTCGAGCAGTTCGTCCACGGTGGTGGCCCACCGGTCCCAGCCGCCAGCGAGAACACAGACGGGCCAGTCGGAACCGAACATCAGCCGGTCGGGGCCGAACGCTGCCAGCAGGACCTCCCACACGGGCCGGATGCCGTCGGTCGCCCATGTCCGGTGGTCGGCCTCGGTGACCAGTCCCGACACCTTGCACCGCACCTGGGGGTACGCCGCGAGCCTGCGCACATCCGCCGCCCAGGTGCTCAGTTCACCCTGGGCGATGGGGGGCTTGCCCGCGTGGTCGAGGACGAGCGGCAGGCCGGGGAAGCGTTCGGCCAGTCGAACGACCTGGTCGAACTGGTGGCTACGGATCAGCACGTCGTACGCCAGCCCGCGCTCCTGCACCGCTCGCAACCCTCTTTCCACGGAGGGACGTTGCAGCCACTGCGGGTCCGGTTCGTCCTGGACGAGGTGCCGCAGGGCGCGCAGGTACCGGCCGCCCGGCCCGGAGCTCAGGTCGTCGAGTACCTCGCCGACGGCCGGGGAGGTGAGATCGGCCCAGCCCACGACCGCTCCGATCTCGGGGTCGGTGTCGGGGTCGGTGTCGGCCAGGGCGAGCAGTTCCCGGGTCTCGGTCACGGAGGCCACGCACTGGACCACCACCGTGCACTCCAGCCGCCGGCCGGCGATCGCCCGCGTCGCTGCGACGTGCAGGTCGGACATGCCGAAGGTGCGGCGGATCGGTTCGTGCCCGGGCTCGTCGAGCCAGGGCTGGGGCAGCCGGTCCGGATTCCACACGTGGTGGTGTGCGTCCACCAGCCCGCCGGCCGGCCCCAGCCGCATCTCCGGCGCCCCACTGCTCTCAGACACGGGACGACCAGACCGGGCCGTCGGGGTAGGTGTACTTCTTGAGCGAGTCCTGGTGCATCTCGGCGCCGAGGCCGGGGAGCACAGGGGCCAGGTAGTGTCCGCGCTCCACGCGTACCGGGTCGACGAAATGTTCATGCAGATGGTCGACGAACTCGATGACGCGGTCTTCGACGGTGCCGGAGACGGCGACGTAGTCGAACATCGACAGGTGCTGGACCATCTCGCACAGGCCGACACCACCGGCGTGCGGGCAGACCGGGATGCCGAACTTGGCGGCGAGAAGCAGGATGGCGATGTTCTCGTTGATGCCGCCCACCCGCGCCGAGTCGATCTGCACGATGTCCACGGCGCGCGCCTGGAGCAACTGCTTGAAGACGACCCGGTTGGCGATGTGCTCGCCGGTGGCGACCTTGATGGGGCCGAGCGCCTCGCGGACAGTGGCGTGGCCGAGGATGTCGTCCGGGGATGTGGGTTCCTCGATCCAGTACGGGTCGTAGGGGGCCAGTGCGCGCATCCAGTCGATGGCGGGCTGGACGTCCCACCGCTGATTGGCGTCGACGGCGATGCGTATGTCGTCACCGACGGTCTCGCGTGCGATGCGCAGGCGCCGCACGTCGTCCTCCAGGCATGCACCCACCTTCAGCTTGATCTGGGTGAAGCCGTCGGCGACGGCCTCCCGGGCGAGCCGGGACAGCTTCTCGTCGGAGTAGCCGAGCCAGCCGGGGGTGGTGGTGTAGGCGGGGTAGCCGCGCTCCAGCAGAAGGGCGATGCGCTCCTGGCGGCCCGGCCCGGCACGGCGCAGGATTTCCAGCGCGTCCTCGGGGGTGAGGGCGTCACTGAGCCAGCGGAAGTCGACCTGGGCCACCAGATCCTCGGGCGTCATCTCGGCGAGGAACCGCCACACCGGCTTGCCCGCCCGCTTGGACGCCAGGTCCCAGGCGGCGTTCACTACAGCGCCGGTGGCCATGTGGATCGCGCCCTTCTCCGGTCCCAGCCAGCGCAGTTGGGGGTCGTGGACGAGCGTGCGCGCGAAGGTTCCGAGGTCCGCGCAGACCTCGTCGACGGACAGGCCGACCACGTGCGGGGCGAGCGTCGCGATGGCTGCCGCCTGTGCGTCGTTGCCCCGCCCGGTGGTGAAGGCGAGGGCGTGTCCCTCCAGGCCGTCGCCAACGTCAGTGCGCAGGACGACGTAGGCGGCGGAGTAGTCGGGCTCGGGGTTCATGGCATCCGACCCGTCCAGGTGCTCGGACGTCGGGAACCGCACGTCGAGGACGTCGAGGGCGGTGATCCGGGCGGACCCGGGGTCAGCGGAAGGGGAGGGCATGACAGCTCCTATGGGGCAGGGGAGGCGGGTCCCCTGCGTCGAGAGGGGTGGGCGGCAGGGTGCACGGCGGCCGTGCGCCCGCCCATGAGGGCCGTCGACGGCCGCCGGGTTCACTCTTGGACCTTGCCGCCCGTGATGCGTGAGATGGTCAGCGCGACCAGGATGATCAGGCCGTTGAGGGCTCCGATCCACTGGGCGGGGACGCCCGCCAGGGTGAGGACGTTCTGGATCATGAACAGCAGCAGGATGCCGCTGAAGGCGCCGAACATGGTGCCCTTGCCGCCGTTGAGGCTGATCCCGCCGATGACGGCGGCGGCGAAGACGGTGAAGATGTAGCCGTTGCCCTGCGCGGAGGCCACCGAGGCGAGCCGCCCGGACAGCAGGAGTCCGGCGAGCGCTGCGAGCACGCTTCCGCTGACGAGAACGATCCACAGCACCCGGTCGGTGCGGATACCGGCGGCCCTGGCCGCATCGACGTTGCCGCCGATGGCGTACAGCGAGCGGCCGAAGCTGGTCCAGCCCAGGGCAACGACGGCGACGGCGAACAGCACCAGGCAGATCCAGACCGACGCGGGCATACCGAGCCATGCGACGCTGCCCAGGTAGAGCATCGACTGCGGCAGTTGGAAGAACGTCTGGCCCCCGGAAATCCCGGTCAGGACACCGCGCAGGACGATCAGCATGCCGAGTGTGACAATGAAGCCGTTCAGGCCGAAGCGGTTGATGAGCAACGCGTTGAGCACGCCGACGAGTGCGCCCACGGCAAGCGTGACAGGGATCGCCCAGCCCCCGGGGAGAAGACCCAGTCCGTGTCCCGCGCCGGTCGGTACCACCAGCCAGGCGGCGACGCCGGGCGCGAGGCCCATGGTGGACTCCAGAGACAAGTCCATCTTCTTCACGATCAGGATCATCGTCTGGGCGAGGACCAACAGGGCGATCTCGGACATGGTCTGCAAGACGTTGACCAGATTGTCGGCCTGCAGGAAGACCGGGTTGACGATCTGGCCGACGATCGCGATCACCACGATGGCCGGCACGAGGGCAAGGTCGCGCAGCCGTGCCAGCGGGATACGGCCTCCGATCAGTACGGTCCGCTTGGCCTGCGGCTCCTTGGCCTTCGCGGCTGGTGTGTCCGCCAGGACGGTTTCAGGCATCGAGCTCCACCCCTTCCATCGCGGCAACGAGATCGTGGTCGTGCCAGCCGCGGGAGATCGCTTCGGTTACTCGGCCCTGGAACAACACCAGGACCCGGTCGCACATACGCAGGTCGTCCAGTTCATCGGAGGCGATGAGCACTCCGGTGCCTGTGTCCGCGATCTCCTCGACCTTGCCGAGGAGGAATTCCTTGGAGCGCACGTCCACGCCCGCGGTCGGGTTGATCAGCACCAGCAGCCTGGGGTCGTCGGCGAGGGCGCGGGCCATGACGACCTTCTGCTGGTTGCCCCCGGAAAGAGCTGATACGGGCAGATCGGGGCCCGGGGTCTTGATCGCCAAGTTCTCGATCATCTCGCCGGCCAGCCGGTCCCGACGCCTACTGCTGATGAAGCCGCTGTGGCCGAGCCGCCCCGGCACGGACAGCGTGGCGTTGTCCGCGATGGACATGTCGGGGACGAAACCCTGGCGATGCCGGTCCTGCGGGACGAACCCGGCGCCTGCGGCGAGTGCGGCGGAGACACTTCCCGGGCGAGGCCGCTGACCGGCGATCTCGATCTCGCCGCTCTCCGCGGCCCGCAGTCCCACCACGGCCTCGGCGAGCTCGGTGCGACCGCTTCCCGTGGCGCCTGCGAGCCCGACGATCTCGCCTGCGCCCACTTGGAAGGTGACATTCTCATAGGCGTCGCCGCTGACGTCACGGACGCTCAGCGCCGGCGTCGAGCCGGCGTCGAGCGTGCTCGCCCGCTCCACGCGCCGCTCCTCCGCCGCATCACCGGTCATGGCGGCGACGAGCTCCGTACGAGACAGCTCGGCCACCGGAGCGGTCAGGATGTGCCGCGCGTCCCGGTACACGGTCACCATGTCGCAGATCTCGTAGATCTCCTGGAGGTGGTGACTGATGAACAGGAAGGTCACGCCCTGGCGTTGCAGTTCGCGGATCCGCTCGAAGAGCCGGTCGATCGCCGCGCCGTCGAGCTGGGCGGTGGGTTCGTCGAGGATGATGAACCGCGCGCCGAAGGACAGTGCCCTGGCGATCTCGACGAACTGCCGCTGCTCCACGTCGAGATCGCCGGCAAGGGTGTGCGGATCGACGTCCACGGACCAGGTCGACAGCAGGTCCTGTGCGCGGCGCCGCACTCCCTGCCAGCTGATCAGCCGGCCCCGGCCGTGCTCGTGTCGGTTCAGGAGGAGGTTCTCGGCCACGCTCAGCGTCGGGATGATCGTCGACTTCTGATAGACGCATGCCACCCGCTGCCGCCAGGCGTCGCGGTCCGTGAGCCTCGGCGCCGGGCTGCCGCCGAAGGTCACTGTTCCCTCGTCCGGGGCCTGAAGTCCGGTGAGGACGGACACCAGGGTCGACTTGCCGGCACCGTTGCGGCCGACGAGCGCGTGCGTCTCGCCAGGCCTGACCGTGATCCTGGTGCCGTTGAGGGCCACCGTCGGACCGAATCGTTTGACAATACCCGCCGCCTCGACGACGGGCGGAGCTGCTGGAGCCCGTCCGTCGTCCGGCGGGGCGGGTGTGGGGGCGACTGCTCGCTTCCCGTCCCTCATTTCAACCGCCTTGTGTTCGCAAGCCTGGGGATTCTCGTGCGTACCTCAGCCGACGTTGTTGCCCCACAGGGTCGTGTCGTCGCTCTTGAGGCTGGGCACGCCGTCGTAGGTGCCGCCGTCGGCGGTGACAAGCGGGGCGGAGAGCTGGTCCTCGAGCAGTCCGTCGCGGACCTGCACGATGGTGCTGTCGTGGTCGGTCCTGCCCGTCTTGAACGTCTTCCCGTCGCGCGCGGCCTTGAGGTAGTACAGGGCGTACTTGGCGTAGAGGTCGGCCGGCTGGGAGACGGTGGCGTCGATCTTTCCGGCGGCGATGGACTGGAGCTCTTCGGGGATGCCGTCGTTGGAGACGACGAACACGTGCTTCTTGTCGTCGGGGCCGACCAGCAGGCCCTTCTGCTTGAGCACCTGGAGCGTGCCGGACAGGGCGAAGCTGGACTGCATGTAGATGCCCTTGATGTCCGGGTGAGCGGTCAGGTCCGTCTGGAGCTTCTGTGCGGCGACGGCGCCGTCCCAGTTGGTGGCCTCTCCGAACACCTTGATGTCCGGGTAGTCCTTCTTCATGCAGTCGTTGAAGGCGTCGGTGCGGTCACGGCCGTTGATGGACGAAAGGTCGCCCTGGAGCATGACGACCTTGCCCTTGCCGCCGAGCTTGGTGCCCAGGTACTTGCACGCCTTCTCGCCGTACGCCCGGTTGTCGGCGCGGATCACCATGAAGACCTTGCCTTGGTCAGGGCGGGTGTCGACGGTGACCACCGGGATCTTCTTCGCCTCCAGCAGCGCCAGCGTCGGTGCGATCGCGGCGGTGTCCTGCGGGGCCATCGCCAGGCCCTTGACGCCCTGGCTGATGAACGTCTGCAAGTTGGCGGTCAGCTTGGCGACGTCGTTCTGGGAGTTGGTGGTCTTGAGCTCGAGACCGAGTTCCTTGGCGTACTTCGGCGTGTACCTGATGTACGAGTTCCAGAAGTCGGTGTCGGATCGCGGGTAGTCGACGCCGACCAGCGTCTTGCCGTCGGCGGAGGCAGGCTTGCCGGAACCGCTGCCGCACGCGCTGAGCAGCGCCACTGCGGCCAAGCCCGCGACGGCGGATCTGAGGGGGCTGGTGAGTCTCATGGGTGTGTCCTCGCTCGGTAACGGAGGGGAGAGGTTTCGCCGAGGCAACAACAGCGAGTCGCCACGAACACATGGGATGTATATATAGGCGAGGCGCGGGTCTCTGTCCAGCCCTTGTGCGCCAGGGCCGGTAAATGAGGGCGTTATGTGCACTTTTCAGGGCTTGGGTCCACCCGTGAGACCCGGTAAACCATCCCATGAATCAAGCCGCACTGGAGTCTTGCCGCTGGATCCTGGGGCGGGAGCGCTCCCCGCCGGCGTCGTGCCCATGCGGGCGGCGGCCGGCGGTGGCTGGAGGAGAAGAATATTGAAGGATTCTTCCACATTGGGTCACGGTGTCAGTGCGATCGCGTCGCCGACCCGCCCGGAGCGGCGGCGTCCGCATCGCGGGTGATCAGAGCTGTCGCACCGCGGTCTTCGAGCGGCCGAGCGGTACGGCCGAGGCGAGCGACGCCATCGCCGCTGCGGCACGCGATATCGACGGGGCGGCGGGCCCGGTGCACGTCGCAGTGGGGATCACGCTCGGGGCGCTGATGTACGACCACGACCTCGCGTTCGCGAACCTCGGCGACATCGACGTGTCGATCGCCGGCGCGGGCGATCCCCCGTACGTACGCCGCCGAGGCCGTGCGCACAGTCATGGCCATCGCCGTGCGGCGCGAGTTCGATGCCGCTGGAGGTCCGATTCGTCTCCTCGGACGAGGCCTACCCGAGTCCGGCGGGTGGCCGTGAGACCTGATACATCACCGTGCACCGCCGCCTTCGGCGGCGTCCGCGCTGCTGCCCGGCGAGAGAGCTTCCCCCGCCCGGCCGCAGACCCCGCCACATGGTTGAGAGCCTCCCGGCGTCATCGCATCCTCGACCCGCCGGCCTGGAGGTCGCCCGGGGAACGCTTTCCGTCATCCGGAGCGGGGTTCCGAAGGTCTGGTCCTGAACTGCTCTTCCCACGACGACAGATCCTCATCGTCCATTGCATAAGCGATGAACATGGCGTGAAAGGCCTTCTGAGCCGCCTCGACGTCGTCCGGTCGGGGACTGACGAGATGGTGCAGATTGAGCCCCTCGGCCAGGGCCGCGAATGCACGGGCGCCGGCCTCGGGCCTCCTGGCGCCCGCTGCCCGGAGGGCGACCTCGGCAACATGCTCCATTCTCCGGACGATGCCGGAGAGCGCGTCGGACTGTTCCGGATTCCGTACCGCATGAAGGAGCACTTCGTAGCGGGCCAGTTCCAGGGCTTGCGAGTACCTGGTCAGAAGCGTGGAGAACTCGGCAGCGACGTCTGCCGGGCTGACTCCTCCGGTCTCGAACCGCTGGGCGAGTGTCTCCATGTGGGTGTCGAGATTCCCCGCGATGAACTGCACTGCGGCGACGGCCAGTTGGTCGATCGTGCCGAAGAAGTAGGAGACGGAGGTGTAGGGGCATCCGGCTCGTTCGGTGACTGCCCGGTGGGTGAGACCCGCGACGCCCTGCTCCGCCAGGACCTCGACTGCGGCTTCCAGGAGTTCTTCACGACGGCGCGCGCCCTTGGCATAGCGCTTGTCGGGCTTCGGCATGCCTTCAGCCTACCGATATTGAAGGCGTGTCCAATATTGGTAGGCGGCTGAGCGGTGGCTGTCGACGCGGGGTGCCGCGCTCCGAAGAAACATCCCATGCATCAAATCGAACGAAAGCCAACAAGTCACTAGATAAGGGTCAGCGCGTCTGTTCAAACGGCGTTATCCATCCCTGCACATCCGTTGACATCGCCGTCCGCATGGCCGACCTTCGTACGTGTCGGGCGGTGCCGCCGTCACGGCGGGCGTGTTCACCCTCCGCTCTCATCCACCCTCCCCTTCCGCACAAAAGGGATGAATTCATGTCGAGTTCGATGAACAGGCGTCAGTTCCTGACCGCAGCAACCTCCGTAGCAGCGGTGGCAGTAGCCGGGGGTGTGTTCGGCGCATCGGGGGCGTACGCGGCTCCAGGCGAATACACCCCCACGTGGGGCTCGGTCGACCAACACCCGCCCGCCCCCGAGTGGTTCCAGGACGCCAAGTTCGGCATCTACTTCCACTGGGGTGTCTTCAGCGTCCCCGCATTCGGGAACGAGTGGTACCCGCGCTCCATGTACGAGTTCGGCAAAGGGACCTACAAGCACCACACCGCCACCTACGGCGCCCCGTCGACCTGGCCGTACCACAACTTCATCGACGGAGCCAAGGACCTGTCCGGGAACCATGTCCAGTTCGCCCCCAAGCTCAAGTCGCAGGGCGGTAATTTCGACCCCGACGAATGGGTTCAGCTCTTCGTGGACGCCGGCGCCAGATTCGCCGGTCCCGTCGCCGAGCACCACGATGGCTACTCCATGTGGGACAGCCAGGTGAACGAGTGGAACTCCGTGGCCAAGGGGCCAAAGCTCGACCTGCTGGGCCTCTTCACCACAGCCATCCGCGCCAAGGGCCTCAAGCTGCTGGTGGCCATGCATCATGCCTACAACTTCAACGGCTTCTACCAATGGGCTCCCGCCCAGACCGACGGCAGCCTCAAGAAGCTGTACGGACAGCAGGGCAGGGCCGAGGCGAACCAGCTCTGGTACGACAAGCTCAAGGAGGTCGTCGACCAAGCACAGCCCGACATCCTGTGGCAGGACTTCGCTCTGGACGACGTCGACGAGACGCAGCGGCTGAACTTCCTGTCGTACTACTTCAACCAGGCCGACGACTGGGGACGCGAGGTCGTCGCCACCTACAAGGACGGCTTCAACGACAAGGGCGAGGTCTTCGACTACGAACGCGGCGGCCCGGCAGACCTCACCACCCCGTACTGGCTCACGGACGACAGCCTTTCCAGCAACAGCTGGAGCCACACAGGGGGTATCCGCTACTACAGCATTCAGCAGATGCTGCACTCCTTCCTCGACCGGATCAGCAAGAACGGCAACGTGCTGCTGAACATCGCCCCGAAGGCCGACGGCACCATCCCTCAGGCGCAGCGTGACATCCTGCTCGGCATGGGCGACCACCTGAATCGCTTCGGGGAGTCCGTCTACGAGACCCGCGCGTGGAGCGTCTACGGCGAGGGCCCGACGAAGATGGGCGGCGGCTCCTTCCACCAGCCCGTCGCCGGAACCGCCCAGGACATTCGCTTCACCCGGAACAAGGCGAACAACGTGCTGTACGCCACCGTCCTGGGCTGGCCGGGCAGCTCGCTGACGATTCGGACGCTCGGCTCGGAGCGGTTCCCCCTCTCGTCGCCGCCCTCCGCACAACTGCTCGGGACGACCGCCGGCACATACATCGACCTGGCCCGGCCGACTCAGGACTCCTCCGGCCTGAGGGTGGCTCTGCCGTCCTCAGCGCCCTACCAGGCCAACGCCTACGTTCTGAAACTGACCTTCCCCGGCGGGATTCCCAAGCCGGAGCCGCTGACGGGTGCCGTCGCCTTTCAGGACGTCGGCTACTCGGGGGCACATGTAGCACTCGCTGTCGGTGACCACACCGCAGACCAGTTGGCCGCCGGCGGACTTCCGGCACGCTCCCTCTCCTCCTTGCAGCTCGCCTCGGGTTACAGGGTCATCGGGTACTCCGGCGGCGGCTTCACCGGAACCTCCTGGACCTTCACCGCCGACACCCCCGACCTCAAGGTCACGGGCAACAATGACCAGATCGCCTCGCTGAGGGTCCAATTCGACCCCTCGTCCTCCTTCCACATCGCCAACGTCACGAACGGACTCGTGCTCGACAGGGGCGGCGAGGTGCCCTCGGGCACCCCTCTCAAGCAGTGGACACGGGACGGCAGCACCAATTTGCGGTGGCAGGTCGTGGAGGTCGGAAACGGCTACTACAAGCTGGTCAACCGCACCAACGGCATGGTGGCCGATGGCTGGGGAGCCACCGTGGACGGTTCGGCCGCCCGCCAGGCCGTCTGGCATGGCGGAAACAATCAGCAGTGGTCGGTCACCCATCGGGGCGGCGGCCACTACTCGATAGCCAATCGGACCACCGGCCTGGTCCTCGACAGTGGAGGCAAGGTCGCCAAGGGCTCCGTCGCCAAGCAGTGGGCCTACAACAGCAGCACCAATCTGCTGTGGACCTTCACTGTGTGATCGCCGGTTCCCGACTCCCTGTCAGGAAAAGCCCCCGGCGGGCCGGCGAGCAGCCCCCTTCCTGCTCGCCGGCCCAGCGCAGGACGCTCTCGGGGCCCTGGTCTGCGGTGACCCGCCGAGTCCGCCTGGTCCGGGTCGGTGTTTGATGCTGTCCGTGTGCTGGACGTCAGGCCAGCAGGCGTAGGCGGGCCGTGGTTGACCTGCCTCCAGGGTGATCGAGGGATCGGTGTAGTAGCCCCAGGCGAGGTCCGGGTAGTTGACGTTCTTGTCTCCGGTGACTTTGACGGTGATGGTTTCCTCGCCGTCCGTCAGGCCCGTCCGTACGAACGCCTTCTGCTGGTACTGCTTGTTGTCGGCGTGCAGCTCCACACGGACCGCGGGCTCGCCGTCGACCGATATCTCGGCGATGCCCTGGCGCGGGCCCTTGGGGCGGATGACGCGGATACCGGTGCCCTGGAAGGTGGCGGAGGCGGTGGCGCCGACCGTCTTGCTGAACGACTCGGTGTGGTTCAGGTCCCCGCTGGTCCACGCGTCCGACTCATCCGCGTGCGTCCACGTGCCGCTGTAGGAGATACGTGGCGAGGTGTCGTCGATGATCGGGTCCACCACGCGGAACGCGTCGACGAGGACGTAGGCGGCCTTCGCCCAGTTGTTCTTCTCGCCGGTGCACTCGATCTTGATCGTGTGCACGCCGTAGGGCAGCGGCGCACTGCGGAAGACGAGCTGGCCGGGAGACTTCCCGGGGCCGTAGAGGTCGACGGAGCCGGCGAGCGTTCCGTCGACGTACACCTTCATGATGCCCAGGTTCTCGGCCAGGGCGGAGTAGAAGCCGACTCCGGTGCCGGTGAACATCAGCTCCGCCGTCGCCCCGGCCGCGTCCGTGAACGACTCCGTGCCGAAGAGATCCCCCACGGTGTAGCCGGCGCTGATGTCGGCGTGGGTCCATGCGCCGGTGTAGACGATCCCGGGGGACGCGTCGTCGACGAGGAGCGCTTGGGTGGGGACCAGGCGTACGGAGTCCCGGCCGTCGGACTCGACCTGCACCCCGGGCCCGGATGTTCCGGCGGTGGCCTTCGCGAACTGCACGTTGGCCTTGGCGCTGCGGAAGTCGTTGGTCCAGTGCGCGGCGCTGTCCTTGCCGGACAGGTAGTAGCTGTGGGTGTCCTGGGCCCAGGGCCAGGTCGGCCGGGTGCGGTACCCGTCGGTGCCCGAGGCCCGGGTGCGGGTCGCGGCGCCGACGGGACGTCCGCAGCCGCAGGTGCGAGCGGACGCCTCGACCTGGTCGGACCTAACGGCACCCGTGTCCTGCGGGCGTTGCTGCCCAAGCGCCGGATGCGGCTGTCCGCTCGCATCGTCAAGTGCGGAACGTCCCGCTATGCCATCTGGAACTGCGACGAACGACCTCGAGACAGCACACCGATCACAGCCGTCGTGATCACCGTGCATCCACCGGCCCTTCCCACCGCGCATGCCCCGGACCGGGCCGACACCGGCCGCTGGGGGCAGGTCTGCCGGATCCTGGCGGAGAACTCCAACCAGGCCACGCATGCCCGTGACATCGCAGGAAACCTCGGCCTCACTGTCACCGGACGCGTGCTCAGCGGCTTCAACGCACAGCGCTGCTACTGGACACGCAACGGCCGACTCATCCGCACGGCGCCGAGTACGTACAAGATCCCTCTTCCGGAGGTCTTGACAACGTCAACTGGGCCTTAACTTCGTGGCATTGATCGAGTATCGCCCGGTGGCAGTACGCCTCCGGCTGCCCTCCCCGGCCACGCAACCAGCCCGGCACCGGCAGCAGTGGTCGGACCACGGCCCACTCCGCGTCCGTCATGTCCGAGGGATACCACCGAACACGTTCCGGGTGATCGGCCGCGTTTCCGAACCGGTGGGCGACACAATCACACGACGGTGCAACCGAGTTGAACTCCACCGGCGCGAGCACGTACAACTGCGGCAACAGGGTCTCCTGGATCCCGGTTGGCTTCGCAACCCCGAGCTACCAAGAGGCCCTGCCTTCATGCCCGCAGCCGGCGCCAACCACCCGATCGAGACTCCCGTTCGACGCGCACCCCTCAAGATCGGAACGACAACAGCTTCTGTGAGGCGTCCGCTGTCTACCGTCGTTGGCAAATAGGTCAGCTCCCATAACCCTCTGACCAGGGAAGGTTCTCGTGGATTGTGGAGTTGGTGTTTGGCCTCAGCTCGACCTTGACATCCAGATCGGCCCGACGGGCAAGAAGCTGCTGCCGCTGACGGTCAAGTGACAGTCCGGGGGCCGGCGGACCGTACGGACGTGGATCCGTAAGGTTGCCGGCCCTTCGGGGTCACTTCTTCGGTGCCAGCGCCCGCACTTGGGTGCGCAGTCTGTGGACGACCCGCCTGGACAGGGTCCTGGTCGGCTGGACCTTCCGGCTGCCCGACCAGTCCGGGACGGTGACGCGGTAGGCCGCGTCGGTGATGCCGGCCCGCTCGTCCCTGAAGTGGGGGAAGGCGAGATACGTCGTGCCGGCGCGGCCCTTGCGGACGACCTCGGGCGCGGTGTCCTTCTTGATGAACGTCAGGACGTCCAGCAGCAGATCGAGCCGGCCCATGGCGATGCACTCCAGCCGCAGCCGGTCACTCACCCGCAGCCGTTTGGCCAGTCCGGGGGTCCAGTGCTCGGCGAGCAGGGGGGCGGCGAGTTCCATCTTGCGGTGCTGGACCTTCTCGGACTGTCTGAGCAGCCCCACACCGAACTGCTTGAGCAGGGTGACCGTGAAGGGCCGCATCATCAGCCGGTCGCGCTTGGGGCCGGCGGGTACGAGGCGGCTTATCAGCTCCATCAGGGTGCGCGCCGAGTCGAACCTCAGGAGGTAGCCGCCGCGTTTCGTGACGTGCTTGCCGTCCTCGCGGCCGACCAGGTAGTAGCAGGTGTAGTCGGCGACGACGGAGATACCGGCCCCTCTGAGGAACGCCTCCATGGTGAACAGGGCGTCCTCGCCGGTCTTGAGTCCGACGTCGAACTTCAGGTCCAGACGGCTGAGCAGATCCCGGCGGAACAACTTCTGCGCGCTCAGCGTGTAGATGACCCGCGAGGTGAATAGGTCGACGCGCTCCTCGTTGCGGACCCACATGGACCTGGGCGCGCCGCGATTGACCCCTTCGACCTTGCCGACCACGACATCGGTCCCGGCCCGGTCGCCCATGGCGACCATCCGCTCCAGAGCCTCCTCACCGAGGTAGTCGTCGGCGTCGAGGAAGAACACATAGCGTCCGCGCGCCATCGACAGACCCAGATTGCGCGGGCCGCTCGGCCCACCGGAGTTGGCCTGCCGTACGACGCGGGTCGGAACGGCGGACTTCGCGGCGAACTTCTCCAGGTACTCCCCGGTGCCGTCGGTCGAGCCGTCGTCCACGGCGACTATCTCGATGCGTCTGGCGCCCAGGGTCTGGTTCTCCACCGATTCGAGGCAGCGGACGAGATACGGCATCGCCTCATAGGCGCCGACGACCACGCTTACGTCTGGGACACGAATGTCATTCATCGTATGGCTAGAGAGTTGAGGGAAGCTGTTCGTTGTGCGGCTATTCACGCGAAGCGAGTGAGCTGCGTCACTCCTTCTCGCAGGTACGGGTCTGACCTGCCCCGATGCCGTTCGGGCCGGGATCTCCCGAGCTGTTTTTGAGCCTGCCGGGCGGTCGTTTTCACGCCACAGAAACCGGTTCGTCCCCTTCCGCTTCCGGCCCTCCGGGCGGGCGGTCGATCGGCCCGAAGCCGGTTTCGGGATCCGAACGCGGGCCGCCCGCGTCCTGTCGGGTATGGACCTCGAAAAGCCCCCTGTCGCCGGACCGCCACCGCAGCGGTACGAGCCGGGCGAGGGCTGCCTGACCACCGCCGTCCGCATCCCGGTGCGGATCGTCGTGCTGGTTCTCGTCGTCCCCGTACGCATGGTGTGGGATCTGCTCGCCGCCGGGGCGCGGGCTCTGCAACGCTCGGTGTTGCGGCCGGTCGGGCGGGGTGTCGCACTGGCCTGCTCCTGGCTCTACGAGACGTTGCTCACGCCGATCGGCCGTGCGCTGGGGTGGCTGGGCAAGGCGCTGTTCGTGTGGCCGTGGGTGGCGCTGTGGCGGTACGTGGTCGTGCCCGTGGCGCGGTACGGCTTCGTCGTACCGGTGGTGTGGCTGTACGCGCGGGTCCTCACCCCGGTCGGGCACGGCATCGCCTTCGTCTGCTCCTGGCTCTACGAGACGTTGCTCACGCCGATCGGCCATGCCCTGGGGTGGGTGGGCAAGGCGCTGTTCGTATGGCCGTGGGTGGCGCTGTGGCGCCATGTGCTGGTGCCGGTCGGGTACTACGGGCTCGTGGTGCCGGTGGTGTGGCTCTACCGACAGGTCCTCACCCCGATCGGCCATGGCGTCGCCGGGCTGCTCGTCGGGCTCGTCAGAGGCGTCGTACTGAGTATCGGCGGCATCTGGAAGGCGCTCGCGTGGCTCGTCACGACCCTGCTCATCACCCCGCTGAGCTGGTTCTACCGGAAGGTCCTCGCCCCCGCCGGGAGAGAGATCGCCGACGCGATCTCCGTCGCCTGGCGGATCGCCGGACAGATCTCCCGCGCTGTCGGCCGGGCGCTGAAATGGCTGGCCTGGATCCTGATCGGGCAGCCGGTGAGCTGGTTCTACCGCTCCGTGTGCACACCGGTCGGGCATGTCCTGCGCGACGGCGTCTGGGCCCCGGCGAGGAAGGCCGCCGTCGAGACCGGCCGGGCGGTCAGGCACGCGCTGCGGACCGCCGGGGAAACCGTCCGGCAGGTCCGCCGCGACGCGTGGCGCGCCCTGGTCGGCGCTCCCCGCCCGGCCGAGCCTGTGACGGCGCCGGTCGGCGAGGCGCGTACGCTGGGTAGTACAACAACCGTCCCCGGCGCGGCACCCGCACCCGAGATCTCCCTGCACAAGCAGGTGTGAGCCGGGTTTTCCGGGGCCGACCGCCCGGTCGGCCGCGCGCTGAGAGGGTGTGCGCCACCGCGCGCACCCCGCACCGAGGAGAAGAACCACTGGGCAAGCGACAGCCCGAAGGCCCACCGCCCGCGCCGGCCGTGCAGCGCATCCGACTGCGTTACACCAAGCGTGGCCGCCTCCGGTTCACCAGCCACCGCGATTTCCAGCGCGCCTTCGAGCGGGCACTGCGCCGCGCCGACGTCCCCATGGCGTACTCGGCGGGCTTCACGCCCCACCCGAAGGTGAGTTACGCCAATGCCGCACCCACCGGCACGGGCAGCGAGGCCGAGTATCTGGAGATCGCCCTCGCGGCGCCGCGCGACCCCGGCACACTGCGCGAACTGCTCGACGAGTCGCTGCCCACCGGGCTCGACATCATCGATGCCGTCGAGGCCCGTACACCGGGGCTCGCGGACCGGCTGACCGCCTCCGAGTGGGAGCTGCGGCTCGACGGGGTGGCGCACGAAGAGGCCGAGCGCGCCGTGACCGCCTTCCTCGCCGCCGAGGTGGTGGAGGTGGAGCGGCGTGCCAAGAACGGCCTGCGGACCTTCGACGCCCGGGAGGCCGTCGTAGACCTGCGGGCGCTGCGTCCACAGGCCGATAGGCCGCAGGCTGAGCGCTGTGCGATACTGCGGCTGGTTGTTCGGCACGTGACACCCGCCGTTCGACCCGACGACGTCCTTTCCGGTCTCCGAGCTGTGGCCGACCTGGCGCCGCCGGTCCCCGCAGCGGTGACCAGGCTGGCGCAGGGGCTCTTCGACGAGGAGTCCGGAACGGTGACCGACCCGCTCGCGCCCGACCGCGAGGCAGTCACGGCAGGCTCATCCATGGCCGCCGGACCCGCCGCCGCGAAGGCGCCGGAAGGTGCAGGTTCCGCGTAGGGACGGTTGTTGTAGCGCAGCCCTTGAAAACAGACCCGGGAGCCACCTGGGTCGGGCGGCGCGGCTGACCACGAAGACTTTCGCCAGGCCGTACGTACAAACGCGTACGTACGGAACCGGCGACCCAGACATAACAGCTCCTGTGCGGCGCCCGCGCCCCGGACGGCGGCATTCGCGCACTGGCGCGGGCCGCGGCCGGACCGGATCCAGGCGTGGCGCCCGGGAGCGTGACGGGAGAACCGCCCGCATGTCCCAGAACGAACCCGGTACGAACCGGGAAACCGAAGAAGAACTGAACAGCCCCAGCGACACGCTGCCGCCGCGCCGCAGGCGCCGCGCCGCGTCGCGTCCGGCGGGGCCGCCGACCGCGGCGGACGTGGAGAGCACCGAACCCGCCGCCGAGGCCGTCGCCGCCCCGGAGCCTGTCGCCGCCGCCGACGAGGCCGCGCCGCCGCGTGCCCGGCGCCGTGCCACCCGTAAGGCCGCCGCGCCCGTGGAGATCGTGGCCGAGCCCGCTCCCGAGGCCGCCGCACCCGAGACGCTTGCCGAGCCGGCCGCCGAGGAGCCCGCGCCGCCGCGTGCCCGGCGCCGGGCGACCCGTAAGGTCGCCGCCCCCGCCGAGACGGTCGCCGAACCGGTGGTCGAGCCTGTTGCCGAGCCCGCCGCCACCGAGGCCGTCGCCGCCCCGGAGCCTGTCGCCGAGGAGGCCGCGCCGCCGCGTGCGCGCCGTCGTGCGACCCGTAAGGTCGCCGCCCCCGCCGAGAGCGTGGCGGAGCCGGTGGCCGAGACCGCCCCCGAGACCGCTCCCGAGGCCGTCGCCGAGCCGGTGGCCGAGGAGGCCGCGCCGCCCCGCGCCCGGCGCCGGGCGACCCGGAAGGTGACCGCACCGGCCACCACCCCCCGTCCCGCCGAGACGGCCGACGAGGAGAACGACGGGGCCGCGCAGGGCGAGACGCTGCCCGCGACCGCCGTCACACAGATCACCGCCGACGAGGAGCGGGTCGAGGCCGCCGAGAAGGCCGCGACCCGTGGCCGTACGCGCCGCAGGGCCGGCGGCTCGCCGGAGCCGACCGCCGAGCCCAAGGGCGAACCCAAGGCCGAACCCAAGGCCGAGCAGCGCGAGGAGAGCGCCGTACCCGAGCGGTCGCGCCGGCGCGCCAACCGGCCCGCCGTGGCCGTCTTCCAGGCGCCCGTCTTCGCCGAGCCGATGTTCCAGACGCCCGAGACGGCCGCCGCGATGGCCGCCGCCGTTGACGTCGAGGACGACGACGATCTCGACGTCGAGGACGAGACGACGGCCGAGCCCGTCGCCGCGCCCGCCCCCGAGCCTTCCGGCCGCCGCCGGCGCCGTCGTCGCGGCGAGTCCGCCGACGCGGCCGAGCCCGCGCCCGCTGCGGCCCCCGCCGCCGCGGCTGCCGCCGAGCGCGACGCCGACGACGAGCCCGACACCGAGCACTCCGCCGAGGGCGACGAGTCCGACGCGGACGACTCCGACGACTACGACCGTCCGTCGCGCCGCCGCCGCAGGGGCGGCCGGCGCCGTCGTCGTGGCGAGTCCGCCGAGGCCGACGAGCAGTCGGACGAGCAGTCCGACGACGTGCCCGAGGAGCGGAGCCGCGAGCGCGGCAAGAAGCAGGTGTCGCAGGAGGAAGAGGGTGCCGACACCGGCGCCGAGGCCGACTCCGACGAGCAGGACGACGACGAGTCCGCCGGCCAGTCGGGCGGCGGAAGCAGCAGCAGCCGCCGGCGCCGTCGCAGGCGCCGTCGCAGCGGTGACGGTGGCTCCGACGCCGAGAGCAACAACGGCGTGGACGACCCGGAGCGTACGGTCGTCAAGGTCCGCGAGCCGCGTGAACGCCGGGCGAAGGACACCGAGCCCGGCACCGGAGTGGACGAGGTCCAGTCCATCAAGGGCTCGACCCGTCTGGAGGCGAAGAAGCAGCGCCGCCGCGAGGGCCGCGAGCAGGGCCGGCGCCGGGTGCCGATCATCACCGAGGCGGAGTTCCTGGCGCGCCGTGAGGCCGTCGAGCGGGTGATGGTCGTCCGGCAGAACGGCGAGCGCACCCAGATCGGCGTCCTCGAGGACGACGTCCTGGTCGAGCACTACGTCAACAAGGAGCAGGCCACCAGCTACGTCGGCAACGTCTACCTGGGCAAGGTGCAGAACGTACTGCCGTCCATGGAGGCCGCGTTCGTGGACATCGGCAAGGGGCGCAACGCCGTCCTGTACGCCGGTGAGGTCAACTTCGAGGCGCTTGGCATGTCGGGCGGCCCGCGCCGTATCGAGACCGCGCTCAAGTCCGGCCAGTCGGTCCTCGTCCAGGTGACGAAGGACCCGATCGGCCACAAGGGCGCGCGCCTCACCAGCCAGGTCTCGCTCCCCGGCCGTTACCTCGTGTACGTCCCCGAGGGTTCGATGACCGGCATCAGCCGCAAGCTCCCGGACACCGAGCGGGCGCGGCTGAAGACCATCCTGAAGAAGATCGTCCCCGAGGACGCGGGCGTCATCGTCCGTACGGCCGCCGAGGGCGCGAGCGAGGACGAGCTGCGCCGCGACGTCGAGCGCCTTCAGTCGCAGTGGGAGGACATCCAGAAGAAGGCGAAGAGCGGCAACGCCCCGACCCTTCTCTACGGTGAGCCGGACATGACCGTCCGGGTCGTGCGCGACATCTTCAACGAGGACTTCACCAAGGTCATCGTCAGCGGTGACGAGGCGTGGCAGACCATCCACGGTTACGTGGCGCATGTCGCGCCCGACCTGTCGGACCGGCTCAACCGCTGGACGAGCGAGGTCGACGTCTTCGCCTCGTACCGGATCGACGAGCAACTGATGAAGGCGCTGGACCGCAAGGTCTGGCTGCCGAGCGGTGGCTCGCTGGTGATCGACAAGACCGAGGCCATGATCGTGGTCGACGTCAACACCGGGAAGTTCACCGGTCAGGGCGGCAATCTCGAGGAGACCGTCACCAGGAACAACCTGGAGGCGGCCGAGGAGATCGTGCGTCAGCTCCGGCTGCGCGACCTGGGCGGCATCGTCGTCATCGACTTCATCGACATGGTGCTCGAGTCGAACCGGGATCTGGTGCTGCGGCGGCTGCTGGAGTGCCTGGGCCGGGACCGTACGAAGCATCAGGTCGCCGAAGTGACATCGCTGGGCCTGGTCCAGATGACCCGTAAGCGGGTGGGCCAGGGGCTGCTGGAGTCGTTCTCCGAGACCTGTGTCCACTGCAACGGGCGCGGTGTGATCGTCCACATGGAGCAGCCGACCAGCTCCGGCGGCGGCGGTGGCAACGCGGGCGGTGGCGGTACCGGCAAGCGTGCGAAGAAGCGGCGCGGCGGGTCCGGCCACGACCACGACCACGAGCACGAGCACGAGACGGCCGAGGGTCTGACGGACTCGGAGACCGAGAGCGAGTCGGAGGCCGAGGTGGCGGCGGAGGTCGCCGCGCCGGTCGCGCTGTCCGCGCCGGAGTTCGTGCCCGACGAGGAGCTGTACAGCAGCGTCGCGGAGGCCGAGACGGCCGCCCGTGGCGGGCGTTCGCGCCGCCGGGCCTCGCGCAAGGCGTCGGCTCCGGCCGGTTCGCCGCGCTCGGCGGAGCCGGAGCCCGCGCGGGTGCCCGTCCCGGTCGAGTCGTCCGTGCCGGAGTCCGAGCCCGAGACGGTCGTGCAGGAAGCCGTGGAGGAGGCGGCTCCGCAGGGTCGTACCCGCCGCAGGGCCACCCGGAAGGCGTCGGCTCCGGCCGGTTCGCCGAAGACGGCCGGGTCCGACGAGGCTGCCGGGCAGGCGGCCGAGGTCGTGGTCGAGCAGTCGGCGGCGCCCGTCGCGGCGCCTGTCGCGGCGGAGCCGGAGGCCGTACAGGCCGAGCAGGCCGGCGACACGACGGCCGGCGACACGCCCGAGGCCGCACCGCCGAGGGCGCGCCGCAGGGCGACGCGTAAGGCGTCGGCTCCGGCCGGTTCGCCGGCGGGTGCCGAGGAAGCGGCGGTCCTGGTGGTGGATTCGGCGGCCGAGTCCGCCGAATCGGCCGAATCCGAAGGACACGCCGACCGGTCCGGCGACGACAGTGCGGAATCTTCTGCTCCGGCCAAGAAGGCGGCTCGAAAGACCGCCAAGAAGGCCACGGCCAAGAAGGCGGCCACGAAGAAGACGGCCGCCAAGAAGACCGCGGCGAAGAAGACCACCACCAAGAAGGCGGCCACCAAGTCCGCGGCCAAGAAGGCATCGGCGGCCGAGCAGCAGACGGCCCCCACGGTGTCCGTGCCCACGGATGGCTGAGCCGCTGATCTGAACGTTTGGTAACAGCCGGTTGAACGGCCCGTGTCCTGCCCTGGGAATCCAGGGCAGGATACGGGCCCTTTTGTTTCGGAATTGATGTGATTGGCAGTTAACAAGCCTGAAATTCCGTGAGAAATTCCTGATAATGTGACTGGCGGTCCCCGCCGTTGACAGTCCCCGCCCGGAACCTGCGGTCGTGGACCGGCCCGTACAGGGACAGCGGTCCCACATTCCTCGGCAGGGCGTCGGCCAATCGTGCCGTGGGGGTACACGCGGCCTCGTGAGACGTCCGCTGCACCCCTGGTCTCTGCCCCAGAGAGCTTTCGCGGTGTTCAAGGAGGACGACGTCCATGTCGAGCAGTGAAGTGCCACCCATCCCCGCTGCCCGCCCGGTCATCGGGGAAGAAGAGATCGAGGCCGCGGTACGTGTGCTGCGCACCGGCCGGGTCGTGCAGGGCCCCGAGGTGGCCGCGTTCGAAGAAGGCTTCGCCGAACTCGTCGCCGGCCGCCACTGCGTGGCCGTGAACTCCGGCACCTCGGCACTCCACCTCCTGCTGCTCGCCCTCGGTATCGGCCCGGGTGACGAGGTGATCGTGCCGTCCTTCTCGTTCGCCGCGTCCGCCAACGCCGTCCGGCTCGTCGGCGCCGACGTCGTCTTCGCCGACATCGAGCCCGGCACCTTCGGTCTCGACCCGGCGGCCGTCGAGGCCGCGATCACCCCGCGTACCGCTGCGATCATGCCGGTGCACCTGTACGGCAACCCGGCGTCGATGGACAAGCTGATGCCGATCGCCGACAAGCACAAGCTCGCCGTCGTGGAGGACGCCTGCCAGGCGCACGCCGCGTCGCTGCACGGCACGCCGGTCGGCGCCTTCGGCTCCGGCGGCACCTTCAGCTTCTACCCGACGAAGAACATGCACTCCCTCGAAGGCGGCATGATCTCCACCGGCGACGCCGAGGTCGCCCGCACCCTGCGGCTGCTGCGCAACCAGGGCATGGAGCAGCGGTACGCGAACGAGATCGTCGGCGCCAACATGCGCCTCACCGACGTGGCCGCCGCCGTCGGCCGGGTGCAGCTCACCAAGCTCGCCGGCTGGACCGAGCGGCGCCGCGCCAACGCCGCGTACCTGAACGAGCACATCACCGCGCCCGGTGTGGTGACCCCGCCGGTCGCCGAAGGCGCGTACCACGTCTACCACCAGTACACCGTCCGGATCACCGGTGACCGCGACGCCGCGATGGCGAAGCTCACCGAGGCGGGCGTCGGCAACGCCGTGTACTACCCGACCCCCATCCACCGGCTGCGGCCGTTCTGGGAGCCGGACCAGAAGGCCGGACGGAACTGGGACCTGCCGCAGACCGAGCGGGCGGCGGCCGAGGTCGTCTCGCTTCCGGTGCACCCCTCGCTGTCGCAGTCGGACCTGGAGCGGATCGTGACCGCCGTGAACGAGCTGGGAGAGAACCTGTGACCACCGCGGGACTGCGCGCCGGCCTGATCGGCCTGGGCTCGATGGGGCGCCACCACGCACGCGTACTGGCCGGTCTCGACGGCGTCACGCTCGTCGGGGTCGTCGACCCCCTCGGCGACAAGAACGGGCTGGCGCAGGGCGCGCCCGTCCTCGCCACCGTCGAGGAACTGCTCGCGATCGGCGTCGACTACGCCGTCATCGCCTGCCCGACCGCCCTGCACGAGGAGGTCGGCCTCCAGCTCGCGGAGGCCGGGGTCGGCGCGCTCATCGAGAAGCCGCTGGCCGACACGGTCGACGGCGCGCGGCGGCTGGTCGAGGCGTTCGAGTCGCGCGACCTCGTCGCCGGGGTCGGCCACATCGAGCGCTGCAACCCGGCGCTGCGCAGCCTGCGCGCCCGCCTGGAGGCAGGTGAACTCGGCGACGTGTACCAGGTGGTGACGCGCCGTCAGGGGCCGTTCCCGCACCGGATCGCCGATGTCGGCGTGGTCAAGGACCTCGCCACCCATGACATCGACCTGACCGGCTGGGTGACCGGCCAGACGTACACCTCGATCTCCGCGCACACGGTGTCCAAGAGCGGCCGTCCGCACGAGGACATGGTGTCCGCCGTGGGCCGGCTCTCCGACGGCACGATGGTCAACCACCTGGTGAACTGGCTGAGCCCGCTCAAGGAGCGCTTCACCTCGGTCACCGGCGAGCGCGGCTGCTTCATCGCCGACACCCTGACCGCCGACCTGACCTTCTACTCCAACGCGGCGGTGACCACCGAGTGGGAGGCGCTGCGCGCGTTCCGCGGTGTGGCCGAGGGCGACATGATCCGCTACGCCATCCCCAAGCGCGAGCCGCTGCTGGTGGAGCACGAGCTGTTCCGCGACGCCGTACTCGGTGAGTCGTACGACATCTGCACGCTGCGGCAGGGGCTGCGCACGGTGGAGGTGGCCGCGTCCCTCCTGGAGTCGGCCGCGAACGGCACGACCGTGCGGCTCGACCCGGAAAACAGCCCCGGCTGAAACCTCGGCGCCGTCCTTTCCCTCTTACGGGTCCCCGCCGCTTCTCCCGACACGCACGGCGCAGGTCCGTACCAGTTTCCTCAAGTGACCGGTTCAGAAAGGCAGTTGATGGATACGCAGAGTGCCGGTGGTGACATGACCGGCAAGGGACGCGTGGTCATGCTCGTCGACAACAAGGTCGACGGCGACTCGCGGGTGCAGAAGGCCGCCGAGTCCGCGGCGGCGGCCGGCTGGGACGTCACCCTGCTCGGGCTGGTCCGCACCGGCAAGGGCCGCGAATGGCGGCTCGGCGACGCGGAGGTACGGCTCCTGCCGCTGAAGGCGCCGCTCGCCAAGCGCCACGCCGAACGCCACCGCTCCCTGCTGCGCCGCCCGCTCGCCTACCCGCCCGGCCCGATCGCCGCGTACCGGCGGCAGTGGGCCAAGGCATGGCGCGCGGACGTCGCGACGCGCCGGGCCGCGCTCAAGGTGGCACCGGCCGCGGTGGGCACACCGCTGTTCCGCCGGGTCGAAGGCGTCCGCCTCAAGGTGGCCGGCCCGGTCTCCAACATCGTCCAGCGCTGGGTCGGCCTGCGCTCACGGCACAGCACGGCGGCCCAGCAGGCGGGCCGCCGGCTGCGCGGTCCGCTGGACCGGCTGTTCACCGCGTCCTGGACGGCGGTCAAGGGCAGACGCGCCTGGCGCAGACTCGAACCCGCCCTGTGGGACTACGAGTTGACGTACGGCCCGGAGATCGACGCGCTCAGGCCCGACGTCATCCATGCCAACGACTTCCGCATGCTGGGCGTCGGCGCACGGGCGACGGTCCGCGCCAGGGCGGCCGGCCGGTCGGTGAAGCTGGTCTGGGACGCGCACGAGTTCCTGCCCGGCGTACGCCCGTGGGAGGACAACGCCCACTGGATCCCGGGCAACACGGCACACGAGAGCGAGTACGCGCCGTACGCGGACGCGGTGGTCACGGTCTCGGAGGGCCTGGCCGATCTGCTGATGGAGCGGCACGGGCTGACCCAGCGCCCGACGGTGGTCCTGAACGCGCCGGACCGGCCGGGGGAGGGGGGCGGGGGCGCCGGGGACGCCGGGGACGCCGACGGTGAACCCGAGCCCGTGCCGGACCTGCGCGAGTTGTGCGGTGTGGGCCCCGACGTACCGCTGATCGTCTACAGCGGCTCGCCCGGCCCGCAGCGCGGTCTCGGAGATCTTGTCGAGACGCTGCCCCGGCTCGACGGCGTCCATATCGCGTTCGTCGTGCCCAACCCGTCCGCCGCGTACATACAGAGCCTGCTGGCCCGAGCCGAGGAGCTGGGAGCCGGCGACCGGCTGCACGCCGTGCCCTACGTGCCGCACTGGCAGGTCGTGCGCTTCCTGTCGGCCGCCGACGCGGGCTGCATCCCGATCCACCACTGGCCCAACCACGAGATCGCGCTGATCACGAAGTTCTTCGAGTACTCGCACGCGCGGCTGCCGCTGGTCGTCAGCGACGTGAAGACGATGTCCGAGGTCACCCGGTCCACCGGGCAGGGCGAGGTCTTCACCGCCCAGGACATCGACGGTCTGGCCCGCGCGATCAAGCAGGTCCTCGCCGATCCGGAGCCGTACCGGGCCGTGTACGACAAGCCCGGCCTGCTCGACGCCTGGACCTGGGAAGCGCAGGCCGAAGTGCTTGACGAGCTGTACTCGACGCTGGTCACGGACCGGAAGAAGTCGGAGCCCAGGCCATGACGACGATCACTCCCGATGTCACGGTCGTGGTGGCCGTGTACAACACGATGCCCTACCTGACCGAGTGCCTGAACTCGCTCGTCGGCCAGTCCATCGGCCTGGAGCGGCTTCAGGTCATCGCCGTCGACGACGGCTCCACCGACGACAGCGGCGCCGAACTCGACCGGTTCGCCAAGGAGTACCCGGACACCGTCAAGGTGATCCACCAGGAGAACAGCGGCGGCCCCGCGGCACCGAGCAACCGCGCCCTGGAGATCGCCACCGGCCGCTTCGTCTACTTCGTCGGCTCCGACGACTACCTCGGCGCGCAGGCGCTGGAGCGCATGGTCGCCTGCGCCGACGAGCACGGGTCGGACGTGGTGATCGGCAAGATGGTCGGCACCAACGGCCGTTACGTACGGCAGGCGATGTACAAGAAGAACGATCCGGACGTCAGTCTGTACGGTTCCGATCTGCCGTTCACCCTCGCCAACACCAAGCTGTTCCGGCGTGAGCTGGTGGAGAAGCACAAGCTCCGCTTCCCCGAGGACCTGCCGGTCGGCAGCGACCAGCCGTTCACGATCGAGGCGTGCGTCCGGGCCGGCCGGATCTCCGTCCTCGGCGACTACACGTACTACTACGCGGTGAAGCGCGGCGACGCGAGCAACATCACCTACCGGGCCGACCACCTGACCAGGCTGCACTGCACCACCCGCATCATGCGGCACACGGCCGCTCTGATCGAGGCCGGCCCGCGGCGCGACGCCGTCCTCAAACGGCACTTCACCTGGGAGCTGGCCAAACTCGTCCAGGGCGACTTCCCGCCGCTCGACCCCGGGACACGGCTCGAACTGTGTGCGGGGATCGCCGAACTCGCCGACGACTATCTGACGGACGAGCTGCGCGACTCGCTCGACGTCAAACGGCGGGTGCGGATTCTGCTGGCCCAGCGCGGCGCCGTGGCCGAACTCACCAAGGCCGTCACCGACGAGGCCGAGCACGGCGCGCCGCCGTTCCTCCTCGAGGACGGGCGGGCGTTCGCCGCTTATCCCGGCCTGCGCGACCCGCTTGTCCAACTGCCCGACCGTGGTTACGAGTTGGTGGGGGAGTCGGTCCCCGGCCGGCTCGCCAACGGCACCCGGCTGATCTCCGCCGGATGGGAGCGGACCGGCGACACGCTGTTCGCGGTGTTCGTCGTACGGATCGGCGTCGGCGGACAGACCGACTCCGCCGTGATCCGGCTGGCCCGGACCGCGATGCCCAAGACCGCGGACAAGGCGGCGGCCCGCCGGCTGCCGGCCTCCCACCAACTCCCGGACCCGGTGGGGCAGTTCACCCGCGAACCGGAGCCCGACGGCGGTGGCGGCACGATACTGACCGCCCGGATCCCGCTCGCCGCGGCCCGGGTCAAGGCGGGCGCCCGCGTCTATGTGGACGTCGCCGGATCGACGTACGAGATCCCGATCCGGACCCGGGGCCTGCCCATGCCGCTGGCCCGCCGGTGGGGCGACGCCGTTCCGTACCGGGCATCGGCCAATGTGAATGCCAAGGGGCGACTGGTGATCACCACGGCTCCGCTGTGGGAGCCGACACCATCCTTCCGCGCGCGGGTACGAAGCCTGCTGCCACGGTTCAAGAGGAAAGTAATCCGATGAAAATCTGTGTAGTCGCGCTCGGTAAGATCGGACTGCCGCTCGCCGTGCAGTTCGCCGCCAAGGGCCACCGCGTCTTCGGCGCCGACGTCAACGAGAAGACCGTCGCGCTGGTCAACGCCGGTACGGAGCCCTTCCCCGGCGAGCACGACCTCGACGTCAAGCTCAAGGAGACCGTCGACGCCGGGCTGCTGACGGCCACCACCGACACCGCCGCCGCCGTCGCGCAGTCCGACGCCGTCGTGGTCGTCGTCCCGCTGTTCGTGGACGCCGAGGGCGTGCCCGACTTCGGCTGGATGGACTCCGCGACGAAGGCGATCGCCAAGGGCCTCAAGCCCGGCACCCTCGTGTCGTACGAGACCACCCTGCCCGTCGGCACCACCCGCACCCGCTGGGCGCCGATGCTTCAGGAGGGCTCGGGGCTCACCCCCGGCGAGGACTTCCACCTCGTCTTCTCGCCCGAACGCGTCCTGACCGGGCGGGTGTTCGCGGATCTGCGCCGCTACCCCAAGCTCGTCGGCGGCATCGACGAGGCGTCGGCCAGGCACGGCGTCGACTTCTACGAGGCCGTGCTCGACTTCGACGTACGTGAGGACCTGCCGCGCGCCAACGGCGTGTGGGACCTCGGCACTGCCGAGGCGTCCGAGCTGGCGAAGCTCGCCGAGACCACGTACCGCGACGTCAACATCGGTCTGGCCAACCAGTTCGCCCGCTTCGCGGACCAGAACGGCATCGACGTCAAGAAGGTCATCGAAGCCTGCAACAGCCAGCCGTACAGCCATATCCACCAGCCCGGCATCGCCGTCGGCGGCCACTGCATCCCGATCTACCCGCGGATGTATCTGTGGAACGACCCGGCGGCGACCGTCGTGCGCTCGGCGCGCGAGGCGAACGCGGCGATGCCCGAGTACGCCGTGGACCTGCTGGCCGCCGCGTACGGCGATCTGACCGGCGTGGGCGTGCTCGTGCTGGGCGCGGCCTACCGGGGCGGCGTCAAGGAGACCGCGTTCTCCGGTGTCTTCCCGACCGTCGACGCGCTGCGGGCGCGCGGCGCCGTACCGTACGTCTCCGACCCGATGTACACCTCCGAGGAGCTGACCGCGCACGGTCTGCCCCCGCACGAGGGCGAGAAGGTGACGGCGGCGGTGCTCCAGGCGGACCACGCCGAGTACCGCGATCTGAAGCCGGCCGACCTGCCGGACGTCACGGTGCTGGTCGACGGCCGGCGTACCACCGACCCGGACGCCTGGCGCGGTGTACGCCGCGTCGTCATCGGCGGCTGAGCGGTGAGCGAAGGAACGAGAGACATGCCAGAGCGTCGCCCCGGACGAGTCGTGATGCTTGTCGACAACACCATCGACGGTGACTCACGGGTCCAGAAGCACGCGCGGTCGATGGCGGACGCGGGGTGGGAGGTCCACCTCATCGGCCGCGCGCCGTCGACCGGCCCGGACAGCTACCGGCTCGGCGAGGCGCGGATCCACCGGCTGCCGCTGCGCCGGCTGCCCCCGCGCAAGTCGCTGCGCCGCCGGGTGACGGGCATCCGCTATCCGCTGGCGTACGAGAACCAGGACAAGGCGGTGCTCAAGACCCGCCGTATCAAGGTCGACTGGGCCGAGCTGGAGGTGCGCGCCGCGGGCGCCGCCGCCCGTACCGGTATCGCGAAGGCGCCCACCACCAAGCAACTGCCGCTCATCGCGGCGCGGTTGGCGGGCAAGGTCCGGCGCAGCACGATCCAGGCCAGGAGCCGCCAGACGAAGGCCGCCGCCGCTGCCTGGGGCGACAAGAACGGTGCGCTGGAGGGTCTGGAGACGGCCTTCTGGGGTGCCACGATGGGCGACAGGGCGTGGCGGCGGCTGGATCCGCTGCCGCTGCGTTACGAGCTGAGCTACCGCGACAAGATCGAGGAGCTTCAGCCCGATCTGATCCACGCGCACGACTACCGCATGATCGGTGTCGCGGCGCGCGCCGGTGTGCGCGCCCGCGCGGCGGGCCGTGACGTACGGGTGGTCTACGACGCGCACGAGTATGTGCCGGGACTCGCGCAGGCCAGCCCCTCGAAGAAGTGGCTCGCCTCGCAGGTCGCCTACGAGCGTGAGCACATACCCTACGTCGACGCCGTCGTCACGGTGTCGCCGGCGCTGGCGGAGATGCTTCAGACGTCGCACGGTCTGAACGAACTGCCGGTCGTCACCCTCAACGCGCCCCCGAAGCTGGTGCCCGGCGAGGGCGAGTCCTCGGACTGGACCACGGAGGGCGGCGCCAGGGACGTACGCGAGGCGTGCGGGCTCGGGCCGGACACCCCGCTGGCCGTGTACTGCGGCGGGGCGGCGCCGCAGCGCTGTCTGCACACGATCGTGGAGTCGCTGGCGTTCTCGGACGACCTGCACGCCGCTTTCATGATCAACAACCTGGAGAGCGAGTACGTGCGCTCGCTGGGGGCGCTCGCCGAGAGCATCGGCGCCGCGGACCGCGTGCACTTCATGCCGTACGTGCCGTACGACGTGCTGGTGCGGTTCCTGTCGACGGCGTCCGTCGGCATCCACCCGCTGCGCAAGGGGCCGGTGAACCACGAAGTCGCCCTCAGCACCAAGTTCTTCGAGTTCATGCAGGCTCGGCTGCCCGTCGTGGTCAGCGATGTGAAGGCCATGTCGGACGAGGTCAACCGGGTCGGCAACGGCGAGGTCTTCCGGTCCGAGGACGGCAAGGACCTGGCGCGGGCGGTGGGGGCCGTGCTGAGTGACCGGGAGCGGTACACGGCGCCGTACGACCGGCCGGGCATGCTGGACGAGTGGAGCTGGGAAGCGCAGGCGGAGAAGTATGTGACGCTGTACGAGAGGCTGTTGAAGCATCTCGGCTGAGATTCGCGGTATCGAAGTGAGGGCCACCCGCCTGCGGGTGGCCCTCACTCGTACACCTTCTGGTCAGGCGTGGACGGCCCGGGTCGCCTGCGCGGGAATCGCCGCCCGGTCGCTGGCCCGCTCCATCAGCTCGACGACGCGTCGCGCGGCCGTTCCGTCGCCGTACGGGGCGCCGTGCGGGGCCGTCGGGGCCGACCGTACGGCCAGCGCCGCCCACTTCTCCGGGGACAGCTCGTGCGGGTCGGGGACCAGATGGTTCCAGCCGTCCTCAAGGGTCTCGACCCACTCCGTCTCGGGCCGGATCGTGGTGCAGACACGGTCCAGGAGGTACGCCTCCTTCTGGAGGCCGCCCGAGTCGGTCACCACACCGGCCGACGCCAGGACGCCGGCGACGAGACCCGCGTACGGGAGGGGGCGGCCCACGCGTACGGAGCCCTGGTTCAGCTCGATGCCGTGCAGCCGCGCCTTGGCCACCAGGCGCGGGTGCGCCAACAGCGCGACCGGCAGCGGCAGTTCGGCCAGCGACTTGATGATCGCCGCCAGCCTGACGGGGTCGTCGGTGTTGTCCGGGCGGTGCAGGGTGGCGAGCAGGAACGGCGCGCCGGGATCGATCCCCTCCGGCAGCGCCGGGGCCGCGAACTCACCGGCGAGCACCGCGTCGCGGATCCGCAGGCAGATGTCGACCATCACGTCGCCGGCCAGCTCCGCGCGCTCGGCGAGACCTTCGTTCGCGAGGTGACGCATGGCCTCGGCGGTGGGGGCCAGCAGCAGATCGGCGCAGTGGTCGGTGAGGACGCGGTTGTGCTCCTCGGGCATCCGGCGGTTGAACGACCGCAGGCCCGCCTCCAGATGGGCGACCGGCAGATGCTGCTTCACCGCGGAGAGCGCGCCGGCGATGGTGGAGTTGGTGTCCCCGTAGACCAGCACCCAGTCGGGCTGTTCGGCTTCGAGGACCGGGTCGAGCGCGGAGAGTACGGCTCCGGTCTGGACGCCGTGGCTGCCGGACCCGACGCCCAGATGGACATCGGGGTCGGGTATCCCGAGGCCGGAGAAGAAGACGTCCGACAGGTCCGCGTCGTAGTGCTGTCCGGTGTGGACGATGACGTGCTGGTGCTCGGTCCGCGCGAACGCCGCGGCGACGGGCGCGAGTTTGACCAACTGGGGGCGGGCACCGACGATGCTGATGACTTTCATCGAACACTCTTCTGCAAGGCCACGGGCGGTGGCGGTGGCGGTGGCGGTCTGGTGTGTGACGGCTTCTTCGTAACGTGTGCGGTTCAGCGGGCGGGCGCGCCCCGCTCGGTCAGGACACCGTCCCGCTCGTCGTGCAGCGCGCCGGTCCGCGGGCACTCCCACACGCCCGGCTCCCCGTCCCGCGCCACGAGCTTCACACCGGCCCGCCCGACCCAGCCGATCCGGCGGGCCGGAACCCCCACGACCAGCCCGAAGTCAGGAACGTCCTGCGTGACGACGGCACCGGCGGCGATCATCGCCCAGCGGCCGATCCGCACGGGCGCGACGCAGACCGACCGGGCGCCCAGCGAGGCACCCTCCGCGATCTTCACCCCGACCGCCTCCCAGTCGGAGCCGCGCTTCAACTTGCCGTCGGGGTCCACGGAGCGCGGGTTCAGATCGTTGGTGAGGACGACGGCGGGCCCGATGAAGACACCGTCGGCCAGCTCGGCGGGCTCGTACACCAGCGCGTAATTCTGGATCTTGACGTTGTCACCGATCCGCACCCCGGTCCCGACGTAGGCACCACGCCCGACGACGCAGTTCTCGCCCAGGCGCGCGTTCTCCCGGATCTGCGCGAGCTCCCAGACGCTGCTCCCGTCACCGACCACCGCGGTCTCGTCGACCTGGGCGGTTGGCTGGACCCTGTAGTTCACGCTGTCGCCTTCCGGATTTCCGAGTAAGTTTCCGACGGTTGAGCATACGTCGGGTTCCGCGCCCGGCTATGCCCGTTTCCCGGCCTCCTCCTGGCGCAGCGCCCATCGCATCCTGGGCTCCACGACATACCGGAACACCCGTCGTACCGGCGGTGTGCACAGCGCCGTCACGAGCAGCGCCGCAGCCAGGGTGACCGCGATCCGGCCCGGCCAGGTCTCCAGGAAGGGGTCCTCGTAGCCGCCGAGATAGCGCGCGCCCCGGATGAAGAAGCCGTGCAGCAGATAGCCGTAGAGCGTCCCGGCGCCCAGTGCGGTCATCCACAGGCGGCGGCGCGGCACCCACGCCAGGAAGCAGGCGCCCAGCACGAGCGCCGCGGCGAACAGGAGCAGGGTCATCGCCGCGCCCGTCCAGACCGGCTCGTCGAGCTCGCGGGCGCTGTAGCTCCTGAACAGCCACGAGGTGGTCACGCGCGGGACCGACCAGTACGCCACCAGCAGGGCGACCAGAGCGACGGGCAGCGCCGCGATCCGCACCCGGGCGCGGCGCAGATACGCGAAGTGTTCGGGGCGCAGCCGCAGCCCCAGGACGAAGAACGGCAGGAACTGAAGGACGCGCATGAGCTGGAGGTCGTCCCCGATCCCGGTCGACATCGACGCGAGCGCGGCGACGGCCAGGGCCAGCGGCACCGGCCAGCGCACCAACTGCCAGAACGGTGTCGTGATCCGCCACAGGAACAGGGCGGGCAGGAACCACAGGATCCAGTACGGGTCCGCCGGCGTCAGCGGGAAGCCGGGGTCCTCCACGGCGCGGTGGAAAAGCGTGTACGCCACCTCGAAGACGGCGTACGGCACGAGGACCCCGGTGACCAGCCGCCACACCCGCTTCGGGGTCAGGTCGAAGCCGCGCGAGAAGTAGCCCGCGATCACGATGAAGACGGGCATGTGGAACGCGTACACGAAGGTGTAGAGGGCCTCGACCACCCGCCCACTGTCCGGCAGCGGCTCCCACGAGTGCCCGACGGCGACCAGGACGATGGCCAGGTACTTCGCGTTGTCGAAGAACGGATCCCGCTCCCCGGCACCGGCGCCGGTACTGGTGGGAGCGGGGCCGGACGCCGGGGTGCCGGTCCGTGCCGGGGAGAGGGGGGAGACCATCAGGACACCCTAGGGCGTGCCTTTCGGATCGGACCGTAGGCGGGTTTCTCCCGTACGACCGCGTGAACGCCCGCCCCTCTACGGCCTCCTCTAAAGGAGTTACACAGTGCGTGGACGCGCTGTTACTCTCTGCCCACTTGGGGGGATCGGGCGGGGGCTCGCTTCGCGTGACGACAGCGGCGGTGACGCCGTGTTCCCTCCATGCCCGCAGACAGGTAGTCGGAGGAAACCGTGAGAAGTAACGTTCAGCCGCGTCGTGCGACCGTGGGAAGAATCCTCGGCGCCTCACTCGTACCGGTTCTCGCCCTGGGCATCGCCGCCTCGGGGGCGGTCGCGACGACCGCGGCCGCCGCCGCGCCGGCGTCCGTCACCACCGGCACGCGCGCCGCCGCGGACGGCCCGTGGAGCGTCCCGACCGCGCTGACCGGCACCGCGGAGCGCGTGGACGTCATCGACGTGCGGACCGCGACCGACGGAACCGTGGTCGCCGCGATGTACCGGCAGGCCGCCGGGAGCTCTGAGCTCGAACTCCGCGTGGCCGTGCGCCCCGCGTCCGGCGCGACCTGGGGCGCGCCGATCGTGATCGACACCTTGAACGCGGGCCGGGAGACCGTGCAACTGCTGCCCGCGCCGGACGGTTCCGTCACCCTGACCTGGGTCCGTGCCGGCAGCGAGAACACCATCCGCACCTCGACGCTCACCGAAGGCGCCTGGTCCACCCCGGTCGACATCGCGCAGGGCACCCGGTTCTTCGACGTGACCACGGCGATCGGCGCGTCCGGAAAGGCCGTCGCGGTCTGGAACCAGTCCAGCGGGCGTGCCACCCAGGTCTACGCCTCCGAGCGCGACGGCGCGAACGGCACCTGGTCACCCGCCGTCCGCCTGGACGACACTCCGGCCGAGATACAGGAAAGTGTCCCGCAGGTCCTCGTCGCCGCCGACGGATCGCTGACCGCGGTGTGGAGCGAGTACGGCCCGGAGCACCACAGGGTCAAGGCCGTCGACAAGCCCGCCGGGGCCACCGGTTGGACCGCTCCCAGGACGCTTTCCGCCCCCACCTCCTGGGCGGGTGGCGTTCAGGCCGGCGCGGGCCCGAACGGTGAGGCCATGCTCGTGTGGACCGGCTCCGACACGGCGGGGACCGAGGTGTTGGAGGCGGTCGTTCGCCCGGCGGGCGGCGGCGAGTGGGGCCCCGTCGAGACCGTCGGCCCGATCGACAACGCCCTCGTACCCAGGCCGCTGGTCGCCCCGAACGGGGAGATCACCCTGGTGTGGGTCGACTGGCGCGACACCTACGGCGTCCGTACCGTCACCCGCTCGACGACCGGCGACTGGTCCGCCGTACAGACCCTGTCGACGCAGTACGTCCCCGAGCAGTTCGACGCCGAGATAGGCCCCGACGGCTCGGTCCAGGCGGGGTGGGTGCAGAACGCCGCGACGGGTGACCAGGACGGGCGGGTGTTCCTGCACGCCGCCCGCGTCGACGGCGTCTGGAGCGCGCCGGTACAGCTCAGCAGGCAGCCGTCGGCCGTGGCCATCGGGCAGGTCGCGGGCGGTCCCGAGGGCCGGGCCACCGCCGTATGGCACGAATCTCTCGGGAGCTTCACTGGCCAGCTCTGGACGGCCGGCACGGGCCTGACCGATCCCGGCCCGAACGCGGACCCCGAGTCGAGGGCGAATGCGTCCTGACGCCGCGCGCCTTCCGCAGGGGCAGCCCCCACCTGGTTTGACCCCCCACCCAGCCGCCCCGTACTCTTCATCGTCGGCGTGCTTTCTGTGCGCGCCAGCTCCTGAGCACCTCACCTACCGGTGGCTGTCCTCGACGCCGTCGGCGGAGGCCGTTCGTCCCATCCCGGATGCAGCGGGGCCCCCGGGTCCCGTGAGCGGCTGGCATCAGGAGTTCCGTTCCGAGCGAGAGTGAGATCCGCGTGTACGCCATCGTGCGCAGCGGTGGTCGTCAGCACAAGGTTGCTGTTGACGACATCGTTGAGGTTGACAAGATTCCCACTGCCAAGGTTGGCGACACGGTCGAGCTCTCGACCCTGCTCGTGGTCGACGGCGACGCCGTGACCAGCGACCCGTGGGTCCTGGACGGCATCAAGGTCATCGCCGAGGTCGTGGACCACCACAAGGGCGCGAAGATCGACATCCTTCGCTACAAGAACAAGACCGGTTACCGCCGTCGCCAGGGTCACCGCCAGCAGTACACGGCGATCAAGGTCACCGCTATTCCCGCGGCTGCGAAGAAGTAAGGGACTGAGGAGACATGGCACACAAGAAGGGCGCATCGTCCACCCGTAACGGGCGCGACTCGAACGCTCAGCGGCTCGGCGTGAAGCGCTTCGGCGGTCAGGTCGTGCTCGCCGGTGAGATCCTCGTCCGTCAGCGTGGCACCCACTTCCACCCCGGTTCGGGTGTGGGCCGTGGTGGCGACGACACGCTGTTCGCGCTCGCCCCCGGGGCGGTCGAGTTCGGCACCAGCCGTGGCCGCAAGGTCGTGAACATCGTTCCGGTCGCCGAGTAATTCGGTACCCGTAGAGCGATTTCGATCGGTTTCTCGCGAGGGCGGACCTCACTTCCCGTAGGGGAAGCGGGTCCGCCCTTCGCTTGTTGAAACCAATTGAAACCTGTGTACGCAAGACTTTCCGATGTACTGGAGGCACCACCATGACCACCTTCGTGGACCGCGTCGAGCTGCTTGTCGCCGCGGGTAGCGGAGGCCACGGCTGTGCCTCCGTTCACCGTGAGAAGTTCAAGCCGCTCGGCGGCCCGGACGGCGGCACGGGCGGCCGTGGCGGCGATGTCATCCTGGTCGTGGACCAGTCGGTGACCACGCTCCTGGAATACCACCACTCGCCGCACCGCAAGGCCACCAACGGCAGGCCCGGCGAGGGCGCCAACCGTTCCGGCAAGGACGGCCAGGACCTCGTCCTGCCCGTCCCGGACGGCACCGTCGTCCTCGACAAGCGGGGCAACGTGCTCGCCGACCTCGTCGGCCAGGGCACGACCTACGTCGCCGCCGAAGGCGGCCGTGGCGGTCTCGGCAACGCCGCTCTCGCCTCCGCCCGCCGCAAGGCCCCCGGCTTCGCGCTCCTCGGTGAGCCCGGCCGCTCCGGCGATATCGTCCTGGAGCTGAAGACCGTCGCGGACGTCGCGCTCGTCGGCTACCCGAGCGCCGGCAAGTCGTCGCTGATCTCCGTGCTCTCCGCGGCCAAGCCCAAGATCGCCGACTACCCGTTCACGACGCTCGTCCCCAACCTGGGCGTCGTCACCGCGGGTTCGACCGTCTACACCATCGCGGACGTCCCCGGCCTGATCCCGGGCGCCAGCCAGGGCCGGGGTCTCGGTCTGGAGTTCCTGCGCCATGTCGAGCGCTGCTCGGTCCTCGTACACATCCTGGACACCGCCACGCTGGAGTCCGAGCGCGACCCCATCTCCGACCTCGACACGATCGAGGAGGAGCTGAAGCAGTACGGCGGGCTGGACGACCGCCCGCGCATCGCGGTCCTCAACAAGATCGACATCCCGGACGGTCTGGATCTCGCCGAGATGATCCGCCCGGAGCTGGAGGCGCGCGGTCTGCGGGTGTACGAGGTGTCCGCCGTGGCCCGTACCGGCCTCAAGGAGCTGTCCTTCGCGCTCGCCGAGATCATCGCCGCCCAGCGCGCGGCGAAGCCCGTGGAGGAGGCGACCAGGGTCGTCATCCGGCCGAAGGCCGTGGACGACTCGGGCTTCACCGTGTCGCTGGAGGAGGACGGCCTCTACCGCGTACGCGGCGAGAAGCCCGAACGCTGGGTCCGGCAGACCGACTTCAGCAACGACGAGGCGGTCGGCTATCTCGCGGACCGGCTCAGCCGGCTCGGTGTCGAGGGCGAACTGATGAAGGCCGGGGCCCGCTCCGGCGACGGCGTCGCGATCGGTCCCGAGGACGACGCGGTCGTCTTCGACTGGGAGCCGACCGTGATGGCCGGTGCCGAGATGCTGGGGCGGCGCGGCGAGGACCACCGTCTCGAAGTGCCCCGACCGGCCGCCGTACGACGCAGGGACCGGGACGCGGAACGGGACGATGCGGACAAGGAGTACGACGAATTCAAGCCGTTCTAGCGGTGCGAGGGCGGTCGTGGGCCAGTTCGACCAGGTTCGCGTCCGGTTCCGTAAGCGTCGTTTTCGAGCAGTGAACGAGCAGTGACTGTGTGCTGATAGTCGGTTACGTGCCGTCTCGGTCATCGGGGCCGCGGCCCGCTCCCCTCCGGAGCGGGTCGCGGCCTTCGTCATGCGCTCCCACGACGCGCGGGGTGGCCGAAAGCCATCTACGAACATTGAGCGATATGGGCGGAATAATGGGTCATGCGGTTCTTTCCAGGTGCTCGCACAACCGGGTCGCGTGAACCCGTCCGGACCTGAAGGGGAACCAAGGGGAACCCGGGAACGACCGCCCGGGGTTCCACACACCGAACGGAGCGTTGAGTGAAGATCTCCTTTCTCATCCACACCATCTACGGCATCGGCGGCACCATCCGCACCACGCTCAACCTCGCGGAGGAGTTCGCCGACCAGCATGAGGTGGAGATCGTCTCGGTCTTCCGGCACCGGCCCGTCCCGCTCTTCGACGTGGATCCCCGCATCACCCTCGTACCGCTCATCCACACCTGGAAGGAGTCCCCGACGTACGAGAAGGACCATCCGCTCCATCTCCAGCCCGCCGAGCACTTCCCCCGGCACGAGGCGCGCTACCGCGAGTACAGCAAGCTGACCGACGAACGGGTCAGGAACCACTACGCCCACTCGGACGCCGACGTCGTCATCGGGACCCGGCCCGGACTCGCCGCGTACGTCGCCCAGTTCGCCCCCGCGAGCGCCGTGCTCATCGGCCAGGAGCACATGACGTACAACCACCACAAGCCCGCGCTGCGCGACGAGATGTACCAGCACATCGACGCGCTCGACGCCTACGTCACCGTCTCCGAGGGAGACGCCGCCGTCTACCGCGAGCGGATGCCGCTGCCCGCGACCCGGGTGCTCGCCATCTCCAACTCCGTGCCCGAGCCGTCGATCGAGCCGTCCACCGGATCCGGCACCACGATCGTCGCCGCCGGCCGGCTCTCCTCCGAGAAGCAGTACAGCGTGCTTGTCGACGCCTTCGCCAAGGTCGTCGCCGAGCGCCCGCAGTGGGACCTGCGGATCTACGGCGGCGGCCCGGAGAAGGAGAATCTGCGCAAGCAGGTCGACGCGCTGGGCCTCTACAACAGCGTGCGTCTGATGGGCTCGGTCTCGCCCATCGAACCGGAGTGGGCGAAGGGCGCCATCGCCGCGTCCACCTCGCGCCACGAGTCCTTCGGCATGACCCTCGTGGAGGCCATGCGCTGCGGTCTGCCGGTCGTCAGCAGCGACTGCGACTACGGCCCCCGGGAAATCCTCCAGCCCGGCGTGGACGGCCTGTTGGTACCCGTCTCGGACCCCGACGCCGTCGCGCGGGCGCTGATCACCCTCATCGACGACGAGCCGCTGCGCCGCCGGATGAGCGCGGCGGCCGTACGCAACGCCTCACGGTTCGACCCCGGCCAGATCGCCAAGAAGTACGAGGAGCTGTTCGGCGAGCTGGGGACCGTCGCCGCCCAGCGCGCGGCCCTCGGTGACTTCGCGCCGGTCGCCGACTGTGTGGTGGACTCCGGCGGCGCGCTGGCCTTCACCCTCGTCGCCCCGCAGGCCGCCGCGGTCGTGCACGAGGGCCTGAAACTCGTCTGCGTACGCGCCGACATCCGTACGGAGGAGCGCGTTTTCCCGCTGTCCGGCAACGGCACGGTCACGATCGCGGCGGACGCCGAGTTCACCGAGGGCGTGTGGGAGTGCTTCGCCGAACTCCCGGAATCCGGACGGCGGGTACGGATCGCGGCCCGCTCCATCGACCAGCGCGGCGCGATGAGCGCCTGCGAACGCGCGCGCCACGGCGAGCCGGTCCACCATCTCGTCCCGTACGCCACCCGGCCCGGGAAGCTGCTCGCGCTGCGCTCCTGGGTCCGGCCGATCCACGCGGAGGCCGGTGAGATCCGCGTGGAGGGCAAGCGCATCACGCTCGCGGGCGAGCTGTTCGGTGCCGGTGTGATGGCCCCGGAGCCCTCGCTCGTGGTACGCCGACGGGGCAAGGCCGCCGAGGAGTTGACGTACGCGGGCAGCCGGCAGGGGGAGCGCGGCTTCCGCTTCACCTTCCCCGTCTCGGGACCGGCCGGGCGGCAGATCGCCAGGTCGGAGTCGTGGGACCTGCTGCTCAAGTACGCACCGGACGCGGCGCCGGTGAAGGTCGCGCGGGTGCTGGACGATGTCGTGGAGAAGCGGCCGATCTACGAATACCCGGTCACGGAAGTACGTAAGAGCAGGCCCTGGGGACCGTTGCGCAGAGTGGTCCGTAAACTGAGGAGCCGGCCCGCCCAGTGGGTGCGGGTACAGATCATGTACATGGGGACCAACGACCTCGTCGTCAACGTGGCGGACGCACCGCTGAAATAGCGCGGAAACCGCAAAGACGCTGACGAGCGGGGGACCTCCCTTACGCGGCACTTACTTCGCGGCCGGAAAATAGCGGACGCGAAGTAGAGGTCCGGTGGAGGTACATGCCGGGTCGGCGTGCCGATGTGGTGTCGGTCACGCCGTACTTGGCCGGACGCGAGCCCAATCTGGCTGGCCAGAGGGTGAACGGATGGTTTCCTGTGAGTGTGGGGTAACTGGCGTCCGCCTTGCGAGACGGTCACGGAGAGTGCGACCATCACAGCGTTCCCCACTCGTCTCAAGGTAGGTCGTTCTGTGTCTGTGCCGCATGCAGCCCATCCCCGCACCACGGCAGTCGTGCTCGCCGGTGGTACCGGCCAGCGCGTGGGCCTGTCGATCCCCAAGCAGTTGCTGAAGATCGCGGGGAAGGCTGTCATCGAGCACACGCTGTCGATCTTCGAGCAGTCCGACTCGATCGACGACGTGATCGTGCTGATGGCACCGGGTTTCGTGCCCGACGTGGAGAAGATCATCCTCAAGGCCGGTCTCACCAAGGTGACCAAGGTCATCGAGGGCGGCCAGACCCGCAACGAGACCACGGAGCGCGCCATTTCGGCGCTCGGCGAGGGACTCGCCGACGGCGAGGACCGTAACGTCCTGTTCCACGACGCGGTCCGTCCGCTTCTGTCACAGCGCGTCATCAAGGACTGTGTGGACGCGCTCGACCGCTACGACGCCGTCGACGTCGCGATTCCCTCCGCCGACACCATCATCGTGACCCGCACCCACGGCGGCGACGGCGAGTTCATCACCGAGGTCCCCGACCGCTCGCGGCTGCGGCGCGGCCAGACACCGCAGGCGTTCAAGCTGTCCACGATCCGCAAGGCGTACGAGATCGCGGCCGGCGACCCCAACTTCCAGGCCACCGACGACTGTTCGGTGGTCCTGCGCTATCTGCCCGACGTGCCGATCTATGTGGTCGCGGGCGACGAGTACAACATGAAGGTGACGCAGCCGGTCGACGTCTTCATCGCCGACAAGCTGTTCCAGCTCGCCTCCACCGCCGCCCCCGTCCAGGCGGACGAGGCGGCCTACCGCGAGCTGCTGTCCGGCAAGACGCTGGTGGTCTTCGGCGGTTCGTACGGCATCGGCGCCGACATCGCGTCCCTCGCCGAGCGGTACGGCGCGAACGTGTACGCGCTGGGCCGCTCCACCACCGGCACCCATGTCGAGAACCCGGAGCATGTGGACGACGCGCTGTCGAAGGCGTACTCGGCGACCGGCCGGATCGACTACGTGATCAACACGGCGGGCGTGCTGCGTATCGGCAAACTGGCCGAGACGGACAACACGACGATCCAAGAAGCGCTGAACGTCAACTATCTGGCGCCCGTCCAGATCGCCCGCGCCTCGTACAAGTATCTGGCCGAGACCAGGGGCCAACTGCTCCTGTACACATCGAGCAGCTACACCCGAGGCCGCGCCGAATACAGCCTCTATTCCTCCACCAAGGCGGCCATGGTGAATCTCACCCAGGCCCTCTCGGACGAATGGGCGGGGGACGGCATCCGGGTGAATTGCGTCAATCCGGAACGGACCGCGACGCCGATGCGTACGAAAGCGTTCGGTGTCGAGCCCGCCGGCTCGCTGCTCTCCTCCGAGGCCGTGGCCCGTACGTCGCTCGACGTTCTGCTGTCCGAGCTGACCGGTCATGTGATCGACGTACGTCAGCAGGACCCGACCCGGGAGGCATCCACCGCCGGGTCGGGATTCGAGCAGGCGCTGGCCTCGGTCCTTGACCGTCAGGAAGATGTGTAATAATTCTCCACAAGTTTGTATTTACGGGCCTTTGTGTTCACCTTTCGGTGAATTGCAGAGGCCCGTGTGCGTGAAGCCCCGGCTTCACAATTCCCGCTAACTGTGAAATAACCGGCACCCTCTCCTGGAGCAGGTTCTTCGTGATTTCGACCGCCATCCGCCTGGCCCGCGTGGGCAGCCGAGCCGAGCTGGCCGCGGCCGCCCTGCTGGGGCTGGGATACCCGTGCGTCATGCTCGCAGCGCTGATCCCGAACCTCTGGTTCTTCGCGGCGGCCTGCGCCGTGACCTACGGCGCGGACCGATTCCTGCATCAGCGCAACAGCTATCTCATCAACCGGCTCAACAAGGTCCGGGCCGGCCTCTCGATCCGCTTCCTGGTGCGCCAGTTGCTGCTCGTGCTGCTCCTGGCCCGGATGGACCTGGCCGAACAGCCCCTGTTCTACGCGGCGGTCGCCGGTTTCCTGCTGTTCTACGGCCTCCAGGCACCCCAGGGCGCGCTGGCGACCCTGATCCGGCTGCGCCGCGGCATGCCGGTCGTCGCCCGCAACGTGGACCTGCACGCCCTGCGTATCCCGGACGCCCCGCCGGAGTATCTGGTGAACCGGTCCGCCGAGAAGATGCTCCACCTCGACGTGTTCGCGATCGCCGGTCTGCTGGTCGCCGCCCAGACCGGCACCGACGCGTACGGCTACGCGGGCCTCGGCGTCACTCTCGTCCTCGGCGCGATCTACATCCTGCTGCTCGTGCCCTACCTGCGCCGCAGCCGCCGCGTGCCCACGCCGCCGGTGGTCCTCGGCGCCGTCGACAACTGGCTGCGGGAGTACCAGCCTTCGGTGATCCTGTACTTCTCCGGCTCCAAGGAGTCCGCCTACCAGGTCAACATGTGGCTGGAGACCCTGGAGCAGTCCGAGGGCCGGCCGCTGGTCGTGCTGCGCGAGCGGGCCATCATGACCCAACTCGCCCCGACCTGGCTGCCGGTGCTCTGCGTCCCCGGCGGTACGCACCTGATGAACCTCGACCTGTCGTCGGTCGAGGTCGCGCTGTACGCGGCCAACGTCGGCAAGAACATCCACCTGCTGCGCGTGCCGACCATGAAGCACGTCTTCATCGGCCACGGCGACAGCGACAAGATCGCCAGCGTCAACCCGTTCAGCAAGGTGTACGACGAGGTGTGGACGGCCGGCCGGGCCGGGCGCGACCGGTACGCGCTGGCCGACGTCGGCGTCCGTGACGACGACATCGTCGAGGTGGGCCGCCCGCAGCTCGCGCCGATCAAGACCGGCTCGGGCACGCCGGGCCGCCCCGTCCCGACGATCCTGTACGCCCCCACCTGGGAGGGCTGGGACGACAACCCCGGCAACACCTCGCTCCTGCTGGCCGGCGAGAACATCGTCAAGAAGCTGCTGAAGGCCGAGAAGCCGGTCCGGGTCATCTACAAGCCGCATCCGTTCACCGGCATCCGCGACAAGAAGGCCAAGGCCGTCCACGACCGGATCACCGCCATGGTCGACGCGGCGAACGTGACACGCGCCGCCGAGCCCCGCTGGGCGAAGGAGGTCGCCGAGGCGCAGGCCGGACAGAGCGCCGCGCGCGCCGAGTTGACCCGTATCGAGGGCCAACTGGCCGCGCTCACCGCCCCCGGCCGCTCCGGCGGCGACGAGTCGGAGGAGTCGCGCGTCTCGCTCGCCGACCCGGAGCGCCTGGACCGGGCGAAGGCCCTGCGGGCCGAGTGGAACGACGCGTACTGGCGCACCTTCGGCTGGTGGGAGCACAAGGTCGTGACGGGCGCGGAGCCCAAGCTGTACGACTGCTTCAACCAGTCCGACGGCATGGTTTCGGACATCTCCAGCGTGGTGTCGGACTTCATCGCGAGCGGCAAGCCGTACGCCGTGACGGACTCGGCGCAGCTCGGCGTCGAGGAGTTCAAGCGGCAGAACACCGCCGTACGGGCCGCTGTCGTCCTGTCCAACAGCGCGGCGGAGCTGGACGAGCTGCTGACGGCGGTCGCCGATCCGGCGGCCGACCAACTGGCTTCGGCCAGGCGCGAGTTGAAGTCGTATCTGCTCGGGCCCGACGAGCCGACGTCGATCGAGCAGTTCAACGCCGCCGTGGCCGCGCTGGGCGCCAAGGCCGTGGCCCGTAACGCGGGCGTACGGCAGCGGCTGAGCGCCCAGGAGCAGCCCGGCGCGGAGCCGGAGCGCGAGCCGGCCGCCGACCCCGAGGCGGAGGGCGCGGTGGCGGAGGGCGCGGTGGCGCAGGCGCCGCCCTCGGCGGACGCCGAGGAGCCGAACGGCGCCGAGGCCCCGGTCGCCCGCTGAGACCGGCACACCGGCGTGTACGGCCCGGACGACCCCTCGCAGGGGGGCCGCTCCGGGCCGTCGCCACGTCCGGGCGGGTTCACGGGTGCGTGGGTGCGTGGGCCGCCGGGCAGTGCCTGCCACCTCGCGCACCCCGGCGGGCCGACCGTACGTCCGGAGGCGTACGCCCCCGGACAGCTCGCGCGCCGGGCGCGTCGCGAGTGCCGACACGTTCACGCAGCTCCGCAGGTCCGGCACGACGCCTGGAGGCGTACCCCCTACTCGGCGCGGCGGCGTACCGGCGGACTCGCGGGTACGTAGGTACGCGCCGTGTGCGCCGCCCGGCGCACCCCGGCAGGCCGGCCGTACAGGCGCGGGCGTACGACCCGTACCCGCCCGGCGGGCGGAACCCGCCCTGTCCAGCGCGTGAAACGACCGCGCGCCGCCGCCGTCCGCTGGCATAGATTCGCCGCGTGACAGTGGTAAGGCAGTACGTAACGGAAGCCCGCAGGATCGTCGTCAAGGTCGGCTCCTCCTCGCTCACCACCGCCTCCGGCGGGCTCGACGCCGACCGCGTCGACGCCCTGGTCGACGTACTCGCCAAGGCCCGTAGCGGCGGCGAGAAGGAGATCGTCCTCGTCTCCAGCGGCGCCATCGCCGCCGGCCTCGCCCCGCTCGGCCTCGCCCGCCGCCCACGCGACCTCGCCCGCCAGCAGGCGGCGGCCAGCGTCGGACAGGGGCTGCTCGTCGCCCGCTACGCCTCGTCCTTCGCGCGCTACGGGCTGCGCGTCGGCCAGGTCCTGCTCACCACCGACGACACCAGCCGCCGCTCGCACTACCGCAACGCCTACCGCACCCTCGACCAACTGCTCACCATGGGCACCGTCCCGGTCGTCAACGAGAACGACACCGTGGCCACCGAGGAGATCCGCTTCGGCGACAACGACCGGCTGGCCGCGCTCGTCGCCCATCTCGTCCGCGCCGACCTGCTCGTCCTGCTCTCGGACGTCGACGGCCTGTACGACGGCGACCCCGGCAAGCCGGGCACCTCACGTATCGCGCGCGTCGACGGCCCCGCCGACCTGGTCGGCGTCTCCATGGGCAGCGCGGGCAAGGCCGGACTGGGCACCGGCGGCATGGTCACCAAGGTCGAGGCGGCCAGGATCGCCGCCGCCGCCGGCATCCCCGTCGTCCTCACGTCGGCCGGGCGCGCGGGCGACGGACTCGCCGGGCGTGACACGGGCACGTACTTCGGCCGAACCGGACGCCGCTCGGCCGACCGGCTGCTCTGGCTCGCCCACGCGTCCACGCCCCAGGGCGCCCTGACCCTCGACGACGGCGCCGTACGGGCCGTCGTGGAGCGCCGCACGTCACTCCTGCCGGCCGGGATCGCCGCGGTCGAGGGCGAGTTCAGCGCGGGCGACCCGGTCGAGCTGCGTGACACCGCCGGCCGGGCCGTGGCCCGCGGTCTGGTCAACTTCGACGCCAAGGAGATCCCCCAGCTCCTCGGCCGTTCCACCCGGGATCTGGCCCGGGATCTGGGGCCCGCTTACGAGCGGGAGGTCGTACACAGGGACGATCTGGTCATCCTGCATCCCTGACTTCCCCTGAAACGGCTGAAAGTCCGGTTTTTTGGAAGGGACCTTTACCGAAAGCACCCCATGCCCCGTCCCGGGCTGGTCAACTTTGTCTCAGGGGTACGAGGCGGGGTAGCAGTAGGACGACGCAGCAACAGGAGGCCGCCGGTGAGACGAACGCGCCCGGGGGCGGGGTCCCTCGGGTCAGGAGGAGGCACCTTGCACGCCCGGAGGGCCGCGGGGGAAGAGCGGACGCTGACCAGCGTCGGAGCGGGGCCGGACTTCGACGGCTTCGACGACTTCGACGACGTCCAGGATCCGGGCACGTCCCGGAAGGCACAGTCGCGCGGCGAGGACCGCGCGGTGTCGAAGCTGTGGCACATCACGCTCAGCGTGTCGGGTTCCGAGGCGCCGCTCACCGAGGTCAGACGGGGCCTCGAACAGCTCGCCCACGACCATCCGTTCCTGCTCACCAGCAGGTACGCGAACGACCACGCGGAGATCCGCTACTGGGAAGAGGCCAGGGATCTGCACGACGCGGCGGCGGTCGCGCTACGGCTGTGGGGGGAGCACCGCTCGAGCGCCAAGCTGCCGCCGTGGGAGATCGTCGGTCTCGAGGTCATCGACCGGGAGACCTACCACCTGCGTATCGCGGAGGGTTACGGCCCGCCGCCGGCCGCGCCGGTGGGAGTCCACCCGTTCTGACCGAGGAGACCGCGTCGTACGGCCATGTCCTACGTACTACGAGACGGTCGCGTCGCACGGCCGTGCCGTACGCGCGTCCTACCGCCGCGCCATTACACCTCGGAGGCCGCGGCCGTCTCGTAGTACGGGATACGGAGGAAGTGCCCGCAGCACGCGCATTACTCTGCGGGCATGACCTCGCTCTCGCCGTACGACAACCTGACACCGGTCACCAGGACCGCCTACCGCGCCCGCTCGGCAGCCGCGGATCTCGCTCCACTGCCGCGCTCGGTCAAGGACGACGCGCTGCTGGCGATCGCCGACGCCCTCGAGGTCCGTACGCAGGAGATCATCAAGGCGAACGGCGAGGACGTCGAGCGTGCCAGGGAAGCGGGCACCGGCGAGGCGATCATCGACCGGCTGACCCTCACCCCCGAGCGCGTGCGCGCGATCGCCGCCGACGTACGGGACGTGGCCGCGCTGCCCGACCCGGTCGGCGAGGTGGTGCGCGGCTCGACGCTCCCCAACGGGATCGATCTGCGCCAGGTGCGCGTCCCGCTGGGCGTGGTCGGGATCATCTACGAGGCCCGGCCCAACGTCACCGTGGACGCGGCGGCGCTGTGCCTGAAATCCGGCAACGCCGTACTGCTGCGCGGCTCGTCCTCCGCGTACTCCTCCAACACCGCGCTCGTGCGCGTGCTGCGCGACGCCGTCGGCGGGGCCGGGCTGCCGGCCGACGCCGTCCAGCTCGTGCCCGGCGAGAACCGTGACTCCGTACGCGAGTTGATGCGCGCCCGCGGTCTGGTCGACGTACTGATCCCGCGCGGCGGCGCCTCGCTGATCCGCACCGTCGTGGAGGAGTCCACCGTCCCCGTCATCGAGACCGGCACCGGCAACTGCCATGTGTACGTGGACGCCGAGACCGACCTCGACATGGCCGTCGAGATCCTCATCAACTCCAAGGCACAGCGCCCGAGTGTCTGCAACGCCGCAGAAACGCTTCTCGTCCACCAGGACATCGCCGCCGCGTTCCTGCCGCGCGCGCTCGACGCGCTCGCCGACGCCGGCGTCACCGTGCACGCCGACGAGCGGGTGCTGGAGTTCGCGCAGGCGGCGGGCGGTACGAAGGCCACCGTCGTGGCGGCGACCGCCGAGGACTGGGAGACCGAGTATCTGTCGTACGACATCGCCGCCGCCGTGGTCGACTCGCTGGACGCGGCCGTCGCCCACATCCGGCTCTGGTCCTCCGGCCACACCGAGGCGATCGTCACCACCTCGCAGGCGGCGGCCCGCCGGTTCACCCAGTTGGTCGATTCCACGACGGTCGCGGTCAATGTGTCGACGCGGTTCACGGACGGCGGCCAGTTCGGCTTCGGCGCCGAGATCGGCATCTCCACACAGAAGCTGCACGCGCGGGGACCGATGGGGCTGCCGGAGCTGACGTCGACCAAGTACATCGTCACGGGCGACGGTCACACACGGTAGTTCTGTGGGGGAATCCGAGGGAATCTCCGCTGTCTCTGCCGAAAACGCCCGCCCCGGTCTACTCTGAGAAGGTGCCGGACGACGTGGGGGGCAAGCCGTTCCCGGACGGCTGGGAGCCCGACGACGACCGCGGAGGCGCGGACGAGGACTTCGCCTCCGTGGTGTTCGACGAGGACTTCATCCGGTCCGCACCCGTTCATGAACCGACCGCCGTGGAGCGGCTGCTGGCCGCCGCGCAGGCGCGGGCCGATGCCGAGGCGGCCCGCGCCCGCGCGTACGGCGGCTCGTCCGACGACGACCGCTACGAGGACGGGTTCGGCCCGGCGGGCGCGTACGCCGACCGACGGCCCTACGGCGCCTCGTACGACCCGGACGACCCGCACGGCGACTTCGGCCCGTACGGACGCCACGGCGGCGCTCTGCGCCCCTACCGGGGCAGCGCCCGCTGGCACCGGCCCGTCGCCTGGATCCTCGCCGTGGTGATGGGCATCGGGATGGTCGCCCTCGCGTTCACCGCCGTCTACCGAGGCGCCTCGGGCAACCGCCAGGACCGGGTCCCGCCGCCCGCCACGACCGGCGTCGACGCGCCGCACGGCGCGGGCGGTCCGGCGGCCTCGAGCCAGTATTCGGTCCCCGAGGTCTCCGCCGTTCCGCGCGGCGGTCCCTGACCCTCGTGGCCCCGCCGGAGAGCGCTGTGACGCTCCGTCGCGGGTGTCGCTCCCGAGGACGCCGTCCGCGTTTATGTTCGGCCCCGCCGACCTAACCTGAAGGTATGGCAGCGCGCGGAGACCCACCCGAGGGCACGCCTGACGGAACGCCGGGCGGTGGCGAGGACGAATACCGGTCCGTCGTCTTCGACGAATCGTTCATCCGAGCTGCCCGGCTACAGGAGTTCTCCGCCCGGGAGCGCATGGGCGACCACTCCCACGCCGTACGCCGACGGGACCCCGCCGAGAGGCCCGGCGCGGGCTCGCTGACCCCCCGCAAGGGATCGCTCCAGGTGCTGCTGCTGGTGCTGGTGATCGCCGTGGCCTTCGGCACCGCCGTCTACGTCGGTGTCCGGCCCCCGTACCGGCCGGCGATCACCCGTTCGGCGGAACCGCTGCGTATGACGGTCATTCCGCTCGCCCCGGCCGGCGCGGTGCCGGGCGGGCCCCCCGAGAGCCTGCTGCGGCAGAGCCCCGCGGCGAAGTTCGCCACGGGCGCCTCGGGGATCCCGCTGCCCCTGGCCCGGCGCACACCGAACTTCACGGAGAACGAGGTGATGACCGCGCTGACCACCGCCAAGGACTATCTCGTCGCCTCGTCCCTCGATCCGGACGTCCTGTCCGGCGCCCAGCGGCGCACGGTGCGGGCGATGGTGGATCCGGGGCAGCTCGCCCAGTTCGACGCGAGCTTCACCAACCCGGCCGACGACGGCAGACACGCGCCGGCGGGCTGGCTGGTGCGCTTCGACGCGGCGAAGGTGGCGATGGCCGCCCCGGCCGTACACGTACGGGGCACGCTGCGGTTCGCGGAGTCGGCGGCCGGCACGATCGACGTGCTGTCGGACCACACCTTCGTCTACGCGCTGCGCCCGGCCGGGCAGCCGGCGGGGCAGGACGCGTCGCTGTTCACCGTCCGCCGGACACTGCACTTCCGCTTCGACCGCGAGGATCTGGCCAGACACCGGGCCGAGTTGCTGACCAGCCAGGTCCAGGCGGGACCGCAGGCGTGCTCGACCGGCGCGTCGAGCACGCTGCTACCGCTGCTGGCCGGCGGCAGGGCGAAACCCACGGGCCCGGCCGGCACCGATCCGTACGCGACGGGGCCGCCCACCGCCGGGCTGTGCGGGGTACTGGACAGCCGCGCGCTGCCCGGCGGTTAGAGCCCCGGGGCGTGTCTCGCGGCGGCTAGTTGCCGTCGCTGTCGTCCGCCGGCCGGCTGCCGTTGCCGTCGCCGCCACTGCCGCCCTCGCCGCCGTTGCTGCCGCTGCCGCGGCTGTTGCCCGGCGAACCGGCGCCCGTGAACCTGTCCCGGAGCTTGCCGCCCAGATCGCCCGCGCCGCCCGCGATGTCGCCGACCAGCTTCATCAGCGGGTCCTTGCTGGTGCGGACCGTGTCCGCGTAGTGCGAGGCGGAGTCGCGGATCGAGTCGCTGACGGACGTGTCCTTGTCCTCCGTACGACGCGGGTAGTGCCCGTCCATGATCCGCTGGAACTCGCGGCTCTCGCCCCACTTCTTCAGCTCGGCGGCGCGCACCGTCGTGAACGGGTGCGTACGCGGCAGGACGTTGAGGATCTTGAGCACGGAGTCGCGCAGGTCGCCCCCCGCCTCGTACTCCGCCGCCTGCTCCAGGAACGCGTCGACGTTCATCTCGTGCAGATGGTTGCCGCCCGCGATCTTCATCAGACCGCGCATCGACGCCTGCGCGTCCTGGCCGACCAGCAGCCCCGCGCGGTCCGCCGACAGCTCCGACTTGCGGAACCACTCGCGCAGCGCCGACACGATCGCCATGATCGCGACATTGCCGAGCGGGATCCAGGCGACCTTGAGCGCGAGATTCGTCAGGAACAGCAGGATCGTGCGGTAGACGGAGTGCCCGGACAGCGCGTGGCCCACCTCGTGGCCGACGACCGCCCGCATCTCCTCCTCGTCCAGCAGCTCCACCAGACCCGTGTTGACCACGATGATCGGCTCGTCGAGACCGATGCACATCGCGTTGGGCATGGGATTCTGCGCGACGTACATCGTGGGGACCTTCTCCAGGTCCAGGATGTAACAGGCGTCCAGCAGCATCGTGTGCAGATGCGCGAACTGCACGTCGCTGACCCGCACCGAGTCGGAGAGGAAGAGGAGCCGCAGACTGCGCTCCGGCAGCAGCGCGCTCATCGCCTTGAAGACCGTGTCGAAACCGCTCAGCTTGCGCAGCGCGACCAGGGCCGAGCGGTCCGCCGGATGTTCGTACGCACGTGAGGAGATACCGGGGAAGCGCTTGCGCTGCCTGCTCGGCACATTCTCGTGACTGGCTGCCTCGTGCGCCTCGTGGCTGTCATCGGTCATGGAAATCCCCTGTTCGTACGAGTCGTCGGCTCGTCCCCCTGACAGCCCCCACCGTATGCGGTGCCGCTACGGTTGTGCGTGGGCCGCGGTGCGCCGTCGCCGGGACAACGTCCGAGTCGGCGTGAGCGTGCCCGGTGGGCCCGCATACGATGTGCCGCGAAGTCTCCGCTCCCGATGGAATAGGTCCTGCCGAAGATGAGCCTTTACAGCACCGCAGCCAACCTGGTCACCGTCGCCGCAGAGGGCGGCGAGCACAGCGGCAACCACGACAGCCTCAGCGCGTACCTCACCGGCGGTGGGGCGCTGTTCGCGCTGCTTCTGGCGCTGTGGATCACCACCCGCTTCAACCGCGACCGCTGAGACGGAGCCGTAACGCCGTGCCAGTAGGCTCAGCGGGCATGGGAGAGCGGAAAGTGCCGATCAGCGCCCGTTCCGCGTCCGGTCCCGCGCGTGGCGCCAGGCGCCGTCTCGGCGTGATGGGCGGGACGTTCGACCCGATCCACCACGGGCACCTGGTGGCGGCCAGCGAGGTGGCCGCGCTGTTCGACCTCGACGAGGTGGTGTTCGTACCGACGGGACAGCCGTGGCAGAAAAGCCAGGCGGCGGTCTCCCCGGCCGAGGACCGCTATCTGATGACGGTCATCGCGACGGCCTCCAACCCGCAGTTCTCGGTCAGCCGTATCGACATCGACCGTGGCGGCAAGACCTACACCACCGATACGCTGCGGGATCTGCGCTCCCTGCACGGCGACGCGGATCTGTTCTTCATCACCGGGGCGGACGCCCTGTCCCAGATTCTCAGTTGGCGGGACGCCGAGGAACTGTTCGCACTGGCCCACTTCATCGGTGTCACCCGGCCCGGACACGATCTGACGGACGACGGACTGCCCAAGGGCGGCGTCTCGTTGGTGGAGGTGCCCGCGCTGGCGATCTCGTCGACCGACTGCCGGGGAAGGGTCGCGCAGGGCGATCCGGTCTGGTATCTGGTGCCGGACGGTGTGGTGCGCTACATCGACAAGCGCCAGTTGTACCGAGGCGAATGAGCCACGGAGAGGGGCACCGGTGAACGACCAGCAGCCGTACGACCCGTATTACCCGCAGCCGCAGATCGTGGGCTACGACGAGTACGGGCAGCCGGTGTATCAGCAACAACAGCACCAGCAGCAGGAACCACAGCAACAACAGCCGCCTCAGGCGCAGCAGTACGACCCGTACGCGCAGCAACAGCAGCAGGACCAGCAGACTCAGCAGGGATACGGCTACGACCCGTACGGCGGGCAGCAGGCTCCGTACGACCCGTACGCCCAGCAGCAACAGCAACAGCAGGGTTACGGCTACGACACCGGCCAGCAGCCGGCGGCCGTCGACACCACGCAGTGGAACATTCCGCAGCAACAGCAACAGCAACAGCACCAACAGCAGCCGCATCAGCAGCAGTCGGCGCCGGTCGAAGAACCCGCACCCGCCTCCGCACCCGCCCCGGCCCCCGAGCCCGCCGTCCCCGGCCAGCGGCGCTCCGCGCCCGACGGTGAGTACAAGACCGAGCAGTTCTCCTTCATAGAGGAGCCGGACGCCGACTCCGAAGACGTCATCGACTGGCTGAAGTTCACCGAAAGCCGCTCCGAGCGCCGCGAGGAGGCCCGCCGCCGTGGCCGCAGCCGCGTCGTCGCGCTGGTCGTCGTCATGGCGCTGGTGGTCGCCGGCGGCGTCGGCTACCTCTGGTACGCGGGCAAGCTGCCCGGCTTCTCGGCCGACGAGAAGAAGGACAACACCGTCACCGGGCCGCAGAAGCGCGACGTGATCATGGTGAATCTGCACAACACGAAGAACAAGGACACCTCCACGGCGCTGCTCGTCAACAACTCCACGACCAAGCAGGGCACCACCGTCCTGCTGCCCAACTCCCTCGCCGTGGCCGACGGGGAGACCGGCACCACCGGCACCCTCGCCAAGTCCCTCGCCGACAGCGGCTCGCAGGGCACACGCGACTCCGTCGACACCCTGCTCGGCACCAAGATCTCCGGCACCTGGCGGCTCGACACCCCGTATCTGGAGAATCTGGTCGAGCTGGTCGGCAACATCGACATCACCACGAACGCCGAGGTCCCCGCCGCCAAGAAGGGCGAGGACCCGCTGGTCACCAAGGGCGAGGAACAGACGCTGAACGGGCCGGCGGCCGTCGCGTACGCCACCTACCTCGCGTCCGGCGAGTCCGAGGTGAAGCAGTTGGAGCGCTTCGGCGCGGTCATGCAGGGCGTCCTGCGGAAGATCTCGGACGACCCGAAGGGCGCGACGATCACCGTCGAGACCCTGGCGCAGATCCTCGAACCGCCGATGACCGAGCAGGACCTGGGCGCCGCACTGGCGAACCTCGCGGCGCACGCCAAGGTCGGCGACTACAAGACGACCGTCCTGCCCGTCGCGGAGGACGGCACCCTTGGTGAGAAGGCGACCGAGACCGTCGTCAAGGACATCCTCGGCGGCACCGTCAGCGCCCCCGAGCAGGGCGCCGCACTGCGGGTCAGTGTGAAGAACGCCACGGGCGACAAGGCGGACAGGGACGCCGCCCGGGTCTCGATCATCAACGGCGGCTATGCCTTCGTGGACGGCGGTACGGCCGATCCGGCCGCGTCGTCACAGGTCACCTACAGCGACACGAAGAACAAGGCACAGGCGGAAGAGGTCGCCAAGACGCTCGGGCTGCCGGTGAGCGCGGTCAAGAAGGACAAGGCCCTGCCCAACGCCGATGTCTCGGTCACCCTCGGTGGGGACTACGAAAGCGGCTGATCACAAGGCTGCGTCTGCTTGTCGGCGGTCCGTGAGACCCTGGGGGTCTCCAGACCGCCGACGAAAGCATCGCCTGTGACCGCCACGGACCGCTCCATCGAGCTCATCAACGCCGCCGCCCAGGCGGCGGCAGACCGGCTCGCGCACGACATCATCGCGTACGACGTCAGTGACGTGCTGTCGATCACCGACGCGTTCCTGCTCGCCTCCGCTCCCAACGACCGTCAGGTCAAGTCGATCGTGGACGAGATCGAGGAGCGTCTCCAGAAGGAGCTCGGCGCCAAGCCCGTGCGCCGTGAGGGCGACCGCGACGCCCGCTGGATCCTCCTGGACTACGTCGACATCGTGATCCACGTCCAGCACAGCGAGGAGCGGGTCTTCTACGCGCTCGAGCGCCTCTGGAAGGACTGCCCGGAGCTGCCGCTGCCGGAGGACGCCGTCAAGACCCGTGACAAGGGCGCCGAGCACGCGGACGTGAACGGCTCCATGGAAGGTGAGCTGAGCTGAACGGCGGCAAGGGCGGCAGAGGCCGCCGCGTCATCCTGTGGAGGCACGGCCAGACGTCCTGGAATCTGGAGCGCCGCTTCCAGGGCACGACGGACATCGAGCTGACGGCGGACGGTGTCGCGCAGGCGCGTCGCTCCGCCCGGCTGCTGGCGTCGCTGCGGCCGGACGCGATCGTCGCCTCCGACCTCCAGCGCGTCGTGGCCACGGCCAACGAGCTGGCCACCCTGACCGGGCTCCCCGTCAGTTACGACTCCGCGCTGCGCGAGACCTACGCGGGCGCCTGGCAGGGCCTGACCCACGAGGAGATCGTGGAGCGGTTCGGCGAGCAGTATCAGGCGTGGAAGCGCGGCGAGCCCGTACGGCGCGGGGGCGGCGAGCTGGAGACCGAGGTCGCCGACCGGGCCGCGCCCGTCGTGCTCCACCACGCGGACAAGCTCCCCGACAACGGCACGCTCGTCGTGGCCAGCCACGGCGGCACGATCCGCACCACGATCGGCCGGCTGCTCGGTCTCGAGGCGCACCACTGGGAAGGGCTCGGCGGGCTCTCCAACTGCTGCTGGTCCGTCCTGGGCGAGGGCGCGCGGGGCTGGCGTCTTCAGGAGCACAACGCGGGGACGCTCCCCGAGCCGGTGCTCGGCGACGACGACTGACCGGCGCCCCCGGATGCCTGCCGCGGGCCGTAGGACCGCGCCAGGAGCCTGCCGGACGTGATTTCACTTTCCGGCGGGCCGCAGGCTAAAGTTCTTCTTGTTCACAGCGCGGAGCGCTACGGACATGAGGGGCTATAGCTCAGTTGGTAGAGCGCCTGCATGGCATGCAGGAGGTCAGGAGTTCAATTCTCCTTAGCTCCACAGGTCTCCTCAGTTCCACAAGCACCACACTCCGACATCCCGTCCTCGTCACGAGGGCGGGATTTCTTGTGATGGGCGCAGTTTCCGCAGGGCCGCCGTCCGGTCCCGGCTCTCCTCGTCGTCCGGTGTGTAGACCACGATCCGGCAGTCCGGCATTCCGTCGATCGACAGCGACACCGACGTCATCCGTATCTCACCGACCGCCTCGTGCCGGAACGTCTTCACCCGGGGGCCGGGCGGCACCACGTCCCCGCTCGACCACAGCTCCGCGAAGTACGGGCTGGCCGCCGACAGGCGCCGTACGAACGACTCCCACGCGGGCTCGCCCACATGCCGTCCGTACGCGCCGCGCAGCGTCGCCACCATCACCGGCAGCTCCACGTCCCGGAAGACCAGCGGACAGTCAGGCTCGGGCACGGCGAAGAGCATCCACAGCACATTGCGCACCCCGATGTCCCGCAGCACCTGGAGATCGAAGAGATCCCGGTAGGCGGCGTTGGCGGTCAGGATGTCGTAGCGCGCGTTGTAGACGACGGCCGGATGCGGGTCCAGCGCGTCGACGATGCCCTGCACCTCGGCGTCGACGGCGTGCGTGTCGGCCTCCCGGTCCGGCGCGTACGGCACCCGGGCCAGTTGGTAGAGATGCTCGCGCTCGCTCTGGTCGAGCCGCAGCGTGCGCGCCACCGCGTCCAGCACCTGCGCCGACGCGTTGATGGGACGGCCCTGCTCCAGCCACGTGTACCAGGTCACCCCGACACCGGAGAGCTGGGCGACCTCCTCGCGCCGCAGACCCGGGGTGCGGCGGCGCAGCCCCGGCGGCATACCGACGTCCGCCGGTGTGACCCGCGCCCGGCGGCTGCGGAGGAAGGCCGCCAACTCGGGTCTGCGCCGCCGGCCCGTCACCCGTGCCATCGCCATCGTCGTCACGCCCCCCATCGTGCGGTGCCCGCCCCGCTGTTGCCAGGTGCTGTCAGTACCCGTGTCGGGGGGCTCTCGGTCCCCGTGTCCGAACCGGGTGAGGCTCGCGGTCATGAGAACCCCCTCACCGACCACCTCGTCCGGCACCCCGGTACTCAGTAAAGCCGGTGGCACTGACAGACGGCCGGGCCCGCTGCTCGGCGTCGTACTCGCCGCGCAGTTCATGGCCCTGCTCGACACCTTCATCGTCAATGTGGCCGCGCCTACGATCCGTACCGAACTCGGCGCCTCCGGGGCCGGGTTGCAACTGGTCATCGCCGGTTACACCATCATGTACGCCGTCCTGCTGATCACCGGCTCACGGCTCGGCGAACTGCTGGGCCACCGCCGCGCCTATCTCGGCGGGCTCGCCGTGTTCACGGCGGCGTCGCTCGCCTGCGGACTGGCCGCGGGCACCGGCCAGTTGATCGCCTTCCGGCTGGTGCAGGGCGCGGGCGCGGCGCTGCTGATCCCGCAGGTGCTCAGTCTCATCCAGCGTGAGTTCACCGGCGAGCGGCGGACCCGGGCGCTGGGCGCGTACGCGGCGGTGCTCGCCACCGGCGCGGCGGCGGGACAGGTCGTCGGCGGAGTGCTGGTCAGCGCCGATCTCCTGGGGATGGGCTGGCGGCCGGTGTTCCTCGTGAACGTCCCCGTCGGTGTGGCGCTGTTCGTCCTCGGTGCACGGGTACTGCCGGACGACCGTCCCGCGTCCGCGGACCGGACCCGTGGCCTGGATCTGCCGGGCCTCGTACTGCTGGCCGCCGCCGTCTCGCTGTTCACCGTCCCGCTGGTCCTGGGGCAGGAGCAGGACTGGCCCCTGTGGACCTGGCTGGCACTCGGAGCCTGCGCCATGGCCTTCGGCGTCTTCCTCGCTTACGAGTCCCGGCTCGCCCGACGCGGCGGCGCCCCGCTCATCGAGCCGCGGGTGCTGCGTATCGCGGGGATGGGCCCGGCCGCCCTGCGGATCACCACGTCGATGGCGGTGAACTCGGGCTTCCTCTTCGTCCTCACCCTGCACTTCCAGGGCGGCCTCGGACACGGCGCGCTGCGCACCGGGCTGACCTTCGTGCCGACGGCCGTCGCTTTCGGAGCGGTCGGCCTGACCTGGCGCAACTGGCCGGCCCGCCTCCAAAAGAGGCTGATCCCGGCCGGGTTCGCGCTCGTCGCGCTGTGCGCGGTGGGCATCGGACAGGTGCTGCGGGGCGGCGGCGACGGCGGGGTGTGGATGTACGCCGCGTTCCTCGGCACGGGCGCGGGCCTGGCGCTCGCGTTCAGCCCCACACTGACGGGCGCGCTCGCCCACGTCCGTAAGGAGGACGCGGCGGACGCGAGCGGACTGTTGGTGACCGTGACCCAGCTCGGCCAGGTGATCGGCGTCGCGACCTTCGGCACGCTGTTCCTCGCCCAACTGGACGCGGCGGGGCCCGCCGCTTCGGGCGAGGCCCTGTGGGTCGTCTCGCTCGCGCTGGCCGGCGCCGCGGTCGTCGGCGCGGTGACGGCAGGTCCCCGACGACGGCAAAGGTCGCGCTGAAGGCAAAGGCCCGGCCTGATCATGGTGTTGTCCTTGCCAAGCCGTGACAGAATCGGACGGCCGGAGGGGGACGACGGCACGGATGGGGAGGAGAGAGCGCGATGCCCGCCAGCAGCATCGACACGGTCGGTGAACTGCTCGCGGTGGCGGAGTCGGTCAGCGGCCTGAGCTGCCCTTCGTGCGGTTCGTTCCATGTGGCCCAAGTGCTAGGCGACAACGGCGGAGTGTCCTACGTGTGCACGGCCTGCGGCCACTGCTGGAGCTGAGTGATGGGTGCACACAGGAGAAAATGCGACTGGTGCGGCAGCGGCACCCCCATCGTCCGGGACATGGATCCGCTCAACGCCTCGTTCCAGTACTGGTGCGAGGAATGCGCCCGCGCGCTCATCATAAAAGGCGACCCCATCGAGACCTACCGGGAGTTGGAGGGCGAGCCCATCTACGGGCGGCTCCTGGACGAGCACTGCACGCTCAAGCGCTTCTACTCCTTCGCCACCGCGTAATCCGCCGGCGCCCGCTCCTTGTCCGCAGGCGCACGCTCGTCGCGGCCGACGACCGCCAGGTAGACGAGCAGCCCCAGCGCCATCGTCGGATAGAGCGCCGTGAAGACCATCTGCGACCGGTTCTGGGCGAGTTCAAGCCGTTCGGCCGCGCCGTGCGGTACCCGCCACAGGGCGTACGAGCAGAAGGTCATCCCCATGGCCGCCGCCCACTCCGTCCTGCCGTGCGCCACCAGGAGCAGCACCATCGGCACGCACCACACCCAGTGGTGCGACCAGGAGACCGGGCTGATCAGCAGTGCCGTGGCCGCGCAGGCCATGGCGGCCTCCGCCGTCCTGCCGCGTCGCGCGGCGCTCACCGCGACAGCCAGCCCGGCCACGGCGACCACGGTCGCCACGGGGAGCCACCACTGCGACGGATCGGTGGTGTGCAGCGCCCGCGCGAACACTCCGCGCAACGACTGGTTCGCGGCGCCCTCGACGCGCCCCACCCGGTCCGCCTGGAAGACGATGTCGGTCCAGAAGCGGTAGGAGTCGGACGGCAGGACGACGGCGGACGCGACGCTCGCGGTGAGGAACGCGCCCACCGCCACGGCCGCCTTCCGCAGCCAGGGGTTCCAGCCGGCCTCGCGGAACCGCAGCAGGCCGGTGATCAGCAGCATGACGGCGAAAAGCGCCGGGGTCAGCTTGATCGCCGCCGCGAGACCGATGCCGACGCCCGCCCAGCGGTGGCCGTCGCGGCGTGTGAGGTCCCACAGGACCAGGACGCCGATCAGCAGATTGATCTGCCCGTAGCGCAGGGTCGTCCACACCGGTTCGCACCAGACGGCGATCGCGGCCACCCACAGCGCGGCACCGGGCCGCACCGCGTCGCGGAACGTCAGCTTCAGTGAGAGGTGGACGAACGCGACGAGGAGCAGGAGATTGCCCACCGTGGCGAGGGTGCGCATCTCCGGGACGGGCAGCAGGGTCAGCGGCGTGAACAGCACTGCCGCGAACGGCGGATACGTCGTCGGCAGACCCGCGCGGGTCGCGCGCATCGCGTAGAGGTCGAGCCCGTCGAGGACCGTGCGGCCCTCGGCCCGGTAGACCATTAGATCGATCATCGAGACCGCGGCGAGACGCTGCGCGATCCAGAATCCCGCGAAGGACAACAGACAGACACCGGCGCCGACGAGGGTGGACCGCCGAGTGGCGGTGACTCGCGTGAGCACGAGAGTGGATACGGTCACGAAGGGTGACAGTAGCAGTCCTATCGGTGCAAATCGGAAACGATTTGGCGGTGGGCCCGAGGGACCGTGTAATGTTGGCACCGCCGCCGAGGGGATACCCGAAGTGCGGTACATCACAAGGGGCTATAGCTCAGTTGGTAGAGCGCCTGCATGGCATGCAGGAGGTCAGGAGTTCAATTCTCCTTAGCTCCACATCTCAGAAGTTCCCGTCCGGACGCCGCGTCCGGGCGGGTTCTTCTCGTTGACAGCCCCTTCTTGTCGACAGCCCTTCTCGTCGACAGCCCGTCGCGGAGGAACGCCGTGTCCAACTCACCCGCCGCGCCCGGCCTTTGGCACCGGCTCCTCGATGTGCTCAGGTGCCCCCTGTGCGGCGGACCGCTCGCACCCCCGCACGGCGTCCCGGCGTCCTTCCCGACCCTCCGCGGGGTCAAGTCCCTGCGCTGCGCCGAGGGTCACTCGTTCGATATCGCCCGGCAGGGCTATCTCAGCCTGCTGACCGGCGGCGCGAACGCGGCGAACGCCGACAGCGCGGACATGGTGACGGCCCGGACGCTGTTCCTGAAGGCCGGCCACTACGAACCGCTCGCCCGCGCGCTGGCCGGGACCGTCGCCGAGCTGTGCCCGGCCGACGGCACCGTCATGGACGCCGGGGCGGGCACGGGGTACTACCTGGCGGCCGTCCTCGACGCCCTGCCCGAAGCCGTGGGACTGGGCCTCGACGCCTCCAAGTTCGCGCTGCGCCGGGCCGCCGGGGCCCACCCGAGGGCCGGTGCCGCGACCGGCGACATCTGGAAGCCGCTGCCTGTCGTGAGCGGCGCCGCCGACGTCGTGATCAACGTCTTCGCGCCCCGTAACGGTCCGGAGTTCCAGCGCGTCCTGCGGCCGGACGGCGCCCTCGTCGTCGTCACCCCCACCGCACGCCACCTCGCGGAACTCCCCGCCGGCCTGGGCATGTTGTCGGTCGACGCCGCCAAGGAGGACCGGCTGCACCGCACACTGTCCGGTCACTTCCGGCAGGAGCGTACGGACGTCGTGGAGCGGGAGGTCGCCATGACGGACCAGGACATACGGAATCTGATCCTCATGGGCCCGAGCGCGCACCATCTGAGCGCCGAGGACGTGCACCGCAGCGTCGCGTCGCTGGACACACCGCTCCCGGTGACCGTCTCCTTCCTCGTCTCGGTCTACCGGCCGCACTGACGACCGGCCTCCTTAAGAGGCGAGCGGGTCAGCGCCCGCTGCCCAGGGCCTTCCTGCCGCCGCCCGGCATCAAGGCCGCCGGACCGCCCTGCCGCGCGGCGCGCTGCGGCGCCGGCTGCTCGATACGGAGCGCCAGCGCCGGGCAGCGCCGTACGGCACGCTGGGCACGGCCGCGCAGATGCATCGGTACGGAGGCGTCGGCGAGCGCGGGATAGCCGTCCGGGCCGAGCCGGATCAGCTCGGGCACGATGTCCGCGCAGAGCCCGTGCCCCTGGCAGAGCGTCCACGGCCAGCTTCTCGCCGCTCGGGACGGACTCCTCGGCGCTCCGGTAGCCGGGCCCCGGCAGCGGCAGCACACCGGTGGTGTCACGCCCGCAGCCGCCGTCCAGCACATGCGCGGCGAGGTCGTCGGTGAAGGCGGAGAGGGTCGACATGAAGAACCGCGCGGACCCGTCGGGGTGCTTGCAGGCTCCCCGCCCCCGTACCGCCTGAGTCACCTCGCGCAGCGCCTCCAGGGCCGCCGGACCGCCCCCGTTCAGCACGTCGCTCAGGCCGCCCGCGGCGGCCGGCAGGCCGAGTTTGCAGGGCCCGCACTGACCGGCGGTCTCGGCGGCGAGCCAGTTGGCCACCCGCAGCGCCTCACCGAGCGGGCAGGTCTCCGGGCCGATCGGCAGGATCGCGCCCGCGCCGAGCGAACCTCCTACAGCGGCGAGGGATTCGCGAGAGACGACGGCGTCGTGCGCGGCCACGGAGTCGATCCAGTTGCCGTGGTAGCCACCGGTCAGCACGCCCTGGGGGAGCGGCGGCGCCCCGGCGAGCTGGAGCACGTACCGCAGCGGCACTCCGGTCGGCACCTCCACGACCATCGGGCGCGCGACGGCGCCGGAGACGGTGAGCATGACCGTGCCCGGCTCCGCGTCGAGCCCGGTGTGCCCGTAGCGGCGCGCGCCGATCCTGGCGCCGATGGCCAGTTGGGCGTACGTCTCGGCGTTGGACAGCAGCGTCGGGGCGCCCCCGACGCCGGACTCGGCGGCCCGCTCGCGGCGGCCGGGCGGCAGGGCGGGCCCGCCGTTCGCCGCGCGGATGACGGACGACGCCTCGCCGGAGACCATGCGCTCCGGCGTACGGACCACCCGCGCCCGCAGGGGCTGCCCGCGCCGGTCGGACAGGCCGCGTTCGGCGAGGGCGGCCCGCATGGATATCTCCGTGGAGTTGCGGGTGACGGCGACGACCAGGGTGCGTGCGCCCAGCGCCTCGGCCGCCAACAGGGCGCCGTCGAGGATGAGATGGGGCGCGCGGTTGAGCAGCACGGTGTCCTTGCGGCACGCCGGTTCGCCCTCGCTGCCGTTGATGACGACGACGGGGCGCACCCCGCGCCGGATCGACGCCTTGGCGACGGCGCGCAGCTTCTTGCCGAAAGGGAAACCGGCGCCCCCGCGTCCGCGCAGGGTGATGTCCTCGGCGAGTCGCGCGAGCAGTTCCCCGGTCAGCGGCTCCAGCGGCCCGTGCACCTTCAGGTGCATGGAGAGGTCGAGTCGTTCGACGAGGTCGAATCCCTGTGTCAACTGGGGAAGGCCGACGACACGGACTTCGGGGACATCGGGGAGAGGGGCGTTCACGGTCGGTCTCCTGCGGGTGGGTACCAGGGTTCACCGGCACTCGGGGTTCCCCCGCCGTTGGCGGGATGCTGCTGGAACGTGTCGTCCGACTGCCGGTACGGATCGGCTTGTTGGTACAGGTCGGGCCCTGGCGCGGCGTCGGGCTGTGGGTAGGGGGCCGACTGTAGGTACGTGTCCGACCGCTGGTTTGTCTCAACCCGCTGGTACGTCTCCTGCTGCTGGTAGTCCTGTTGGTACGGGTCGGCCGGGGCCGGGGCCGGGGCATGGGCCTGGACGGGAGGCGGGGGCGACGGTGTGGGCCACAGACCGGCCCCGGCCGCCGACGGCTCGCTGATGACCGGTATCTCCTCGGTCATGGGGACGCGTTCGGCGTACGGGATCGTGCTCGACGTCAGCGGGTCGGGCGGGCCGGGCGGGCCGCCGAAGGGTGCGGGCGACGGCGTGGGCGCCGGTGTGCGGGCCGGGGGTTCGGCGCCGAGCGAGACGGCCCGGTAGCCGGCCGACAGGCCCGTACCGGCGCCTGTACGCGTCCCCGGGGCGGCGAACGTGTCCGCGAACGGGTCGGCGAACGGGTCGGCGCCCGGCGGGCGCCCCGCCTCGTAAAGAGGAGGCGATGGCGGGGCGATGCGCGGTGGGACACGCGTCGCGCCCAGCGGCGGCCCGAGCGGCACCGCCGACGCCGGCGGAGAGGCCGGTGCGGACGCGGGCCGCGGGCGCGGGAACCGCTGCTCGAACTCCACCCGCGGCATCCCCGCCGTACCCGGCAGCGGTTCGCGGTCCAGGTCGCGGTTCGGGTCGCGGCGCTCCGGCCGGTCCGGCCGGTCCGGCTCGGGAGTCTCCCGTACACCACCGGTCAGCTCGAGGATCGTGTCCGCGATACGGCGCCGCACCGGACGCGGCAGCAGTCGTACGGAGACGGCGCCGATGACGGCGATGAGCGCCAGGCAGTACAGGGTCATCACCCAGGTCGCGGCGGCACGTCCCGCGTACAGCCCGTGCATCAGCGCGAAACACCAGGCCGGATACGCCAGCATGTGCAGCGCGCGCCAGCGGCCGGCGATCTTGCCGGGGACGGCGAAGGCACTGCGCAGCGCACCGGTCGCGGCGGCGGTCACCATCAGGAATCCGGCGAGCGAGCCGAAGCCGATCAGACCGTTCGTGCCGGTGATTCCGAGGCTGAAAGGCAGTACGGCGCCGATCAGCGCCACGTGTCCGAGCGCGATCTTCACCGTGGCGTGCAGCAGCAGGAAGCCGAGAGAGGCCATCGCCATGAACCGGTGGATGCCCTGGGCGAGCAGCCGGTGACGCGGGGAGAGCAGCAGCCGGTCGGTGGCTATCAGTCCCCAGGCGACGGCGGCCGTCAGGGACACCAGCGAAAGAACGCCGGTGGTGAAGTCGAGCATCGCGCGGAATCCGTCACTCCCCGCGACGGCGAGGAGGGGGACGAGAACGAGTGCGGCGACCCACAGCCCGCCCCGGACCGAGCGGCCCATGCCGTGGCTCGGGGGAAGCGAAGAACGGATCTTGCTCTGGAGATTCATAGGGGCGACTCCGAATGGCTCGGCAAAGCGGTCCCGTTGCCGCATGCTAAGTCGCTCCATACTGGGCAGTACGCTTTTTGCAGGTTTACCGAGGGGATTGAGTGTCAACTGCCCCTGGGGATGCCCCGGATCGGGTTGATACGCGGAGTAATCCGGGCTCGAAGGTTCGATGAATCACATAGGGGTTGTTGGCCTGTTCCCGCTTCGAACGATCCTGTATGGCCGTCGAACGGCCCGTCATCGTCGTCTTCGGCTCTGACTTCGTCGCCGTTGCGAATTCGCCGCAGTCGCAGTCGCAGCCGCCGCCGCTGCCCCCCCTCGTGATAGCCATCGCCGACGTCCCGTCCTCCGATCCGCCGTGCGGGCGCTGTGCCCGCTGCGGTACCCTGCCCCCATGCGTGCCGTACGCCTTCTGCTTAGCGAGCCGCGCTGATCAGTACCGACGGATGACAGACAGATCCGGTCGGAATCAGCGTGGCTGCCCCCTCCTGTGCGAGGGGTTTTTTCATTCCCGCGGCAGAGACGATCGATGGAGCTTCAGAGGACATGAGCGAGACGAATCCGGCCGCCGCCGGCGCGGAGACGACCGCGCCGACCGCGCCGCACCGCTACACGGCTGCCATGGCCGCCGACATCGAGGCACGCTGGCAGGACTTCTGGGACGCGGACGGCACCTACGAGGCGCCGAACCCGACGGGTGACCTGGCCGGCGACCCGGCCGTCGTCGCACGCCCCAAGAAGTACGTCATGGACATGTTCCCGTACCCCTCCGGTACCGGACTGCACGTCGGGCACCCGCTCGGCTACATCGCCACCGACGTCTACGCCCGCCATCAGCGCATGAGCGGCTACAACGTGCTGCACACGCTGGGCTTCGACGCCTTCGGCCTGCCCGCCGAGCAGTACGCGATCAGCACCGGCACCCACCCCCGGGTGTCGACCGAGGCCGCCATGGAGAACATGACGCGGCAACTGCGCAGGCTGGGCCTGGGACACGACAAGCGGCGCTCGGTCGCCACGATCGACCCCGAGTTCTACCGCTGGACCCAGTGGATCTTCGTACAGATCTTCAACTCCTGGTACGACCCGGACGCCGACAAGGCTCGCCCGATCACCGAGCTGGTGGCGCTGTTCGAGAGCGGCGAGCGCGCGACGCCGGACGGCCGGAGCTGGCGTGAGCTGACCGACAGCGAGCGGGCGGACATTCTGGGCGAGTACCGGCTGGCGTACGCCTCCGAGGCCCCCGTCAACTGGTGTCCCGGCCTGGGCACCGTCCTGGCCAACGAGGAAGTCACCGCCGACGGACGCTCCGAGCGCGGCAATTTCCCGGTCTTCAAGTCCAAGCTGCGCCAGTGGAACATGCGTATCACCGCCTACGCGGACCGGCTGGTGGACGACCTGGACGAGCTGGACTGGCCCGAGGCCATCAAGCTCCAGCAGCGCAACTGGATCGGGCGCAGCGAGGGCGCGCGCGTCGACTTCCCGGTCGGCGACGCCGGTGCCATCACCGTCTTCACGACCCGTCAGGACACCCTGTTCGGGGCCACGTACATGGTCCTGGCGCCGGAGCACGAGCTGGTCGAGAGGATCGTCCCGGCCGGCTGGCCCGAGGGCACGCACGACGTATGGACGGGCGGCCACGCCACGCCCGCCGACGCCGTCGGCGAGTACCGCAAGCAGGCGGCGTCGAAGTCCGACGTCGAGAGGCAGGCCGAGGCCAAGGACAAGACGGGCGTCTTCACCGGGGCGTACGCGACGAATCCGACCAACGGCGAGCGGATCCCGGTCTTCATCGCGGACTACGTCCTGATGGGATACGGCACCGGCGCGATCATGGCCGTCCCGGCCCATGACAGCCGTGACTTTGCGTTTGCACGCGCTTTCGAGCTGCCGGTGCGCTGCGTCGTGGAGCCGACGGACGGCCGGGGCACCGACGCCTCTCAGTGGGAGGACGCGTTCGTCGCGTACGACGCGAAGATCGTCAACTCGTCGTCCCCCGCCCTCACGCTGGACGGGCTGGGCGTCGTCGACGCCAAGGCGAAGATCACCGAATGGCTCGTCGCCGAGGGCATCGGCGAGGGAACCGTCAACTACAGGCTGCGCGACTGGCTGTTCAGCCGGCAGCGCTACTGGGGCGAGCCCTTCCCCGTCGTCTACGACGAGGACGGCATCGCGCACGCCCTGCCCGAGTCGATGCTGCCGCTGGAACTGCCCGAGGTGGACGACTACTCGCCGCGCACGTTCGACCCCGACGACGCGGACACCCGGCCCGAGACGCCGCTGTCGCGCAACGAGGACTGGGTCGACGTCGAGTTGGACCTGGGCGACGGCAAGGGCGTACGGCGCTACCGCCGCGAGACCAACACCATGCCGAACTGGGCCGGTTCGTGCTGGTACGAGATGCGCTACCTGGACCCGCACAACACCGAGCAACTGGTCGACCCCACCGTCGAGCAGTACTGGATGGGCCCGCGTGAGGGCATGCCGCACGGCGGCGTCGACCTGTACGTGGGCGGCCAGGAGCACGCCGTACTGCACCTGCTGTACGCGCGCTTCTGGTCCAAGGTGCTGTTCGACCTGGGCCATGTCTCGGCGGTCGAGCCGTTCCACAAGCTGTACAACCAGGGCATGATCCAGGCGTACGTCTACCGCGACAGCCGCCGCATCGCGGTCGAGGCCGCCGAGGTCGAGGAGCGCGAGGACGGCTACTGGTACCGGGGCGAGAAGGTCACCAGACTGCTCGGCAAGATGGGCAAGTCCCTGAAGAACGCGGTCACTCCGGACGAGATCTTCGCGGACTACGGCGCCGACACGCTGCGGCTGTACGAGATGGCGATGGGCCCGCTGGACGTCTCGCGGCCGTGGGACACGCGCGCGGTGGTGGGCCAGTACCGGCTGCTCCAGCGGCTGTGGCGCAACGTCGTGGACGAGACGACCGGTGAGGTCACGGTCGTCGACGTCCCGGACGCCGACATCGACGTGACGACGCTGCGCGCCCTGCACAAGGCGATCGACGGCGTCGGCCAGGACATGGCCGCGCTGCGCTTCAACACCGCCATCGCCAAGATCACCGAGCTGAACAACCATCTGACCAAGACGGGCGGGCCGGTCGCCCGCTCGGTCGCGGAGCGGCTGGTGCTGCTGGTGGCGCCGCTGGCGCCGCATGTCGCCGAGGAGCTGTGGCGCAAGCTGGGGCACACCGGCTCGGTCGTGCACGAGGCGTTCCCGGCCGCCGATCCGGCGTATGTGGTGGACGAGACCGTCACCTGCGTCGTCCAGGTCAAGGGCAAGGTCAAGGCGAGGCTGGAAGTCCCGCCGTCGATCTCGGACGAGGAGCTGGAGGCGCTGGCGCTGGGCGACGCGGCGGTGGTCGCGGCGCTGGGCGGCGCGGGCATCCGCAAGGTGATCGTGCGGGCGCCGAAGCTGGTCAACATCGTGCCTGAGTAGACGCCGGGAGCTTTTGTGGGGCTTGCATAGGGTTCGCACGGGTTGTTCGTGGGGCTCGTGCGGGTCTCTGTGGGGCTCGCGCGGGTTTTCGTAGGCTCGGCGCGGGCGCAGGGCTTTCCCCTACGGGCAGTTTGGGGGTTCCGACGGAACCCTCAGGCTGCCCGTTCCGTTTACCGTGGAAGTACCGACGTCGACACCGGAGAGGCATCCACATGGAGGCCGTGCTTTTGATCGTGGCGCTGCTCTTTGTCGCATTCGTGGCCCTGGGCGTGTACGTGAGCGTCAAGGCGGTCCGCGCGGCCAAGCGGGGCGTGGACCGTACGATCACGCAGGCCCGCCGGACCGTCGAGGACACCACCCTGAGAGCCAAGAGCCTCGGGCAGACCGGAGTGACGGCCGAGCTGGCCCAGCTCCGGCTCACACTGCGCACGTCCATGCGCGCCACCCAGGAGGCGCTGCGGGCGAACGAGGCGGAGGACGCCTCGCTGTCGGAGTCGCTGAGCCTCTTCGCGCGGCTGAGTGTGCACGGGCGCGAGCTGGACGACGAGCTGAGGCGGCTGGAGCGGGACCCGGACCGGGCGACGCTCGCGCGGCGCCTCCCCGAGCTGCGGGATCGTACGGAACGGATCACGAAGTCGGCCGATTCGCTGCGGTGGGCGGCGAGGGACCGGGCGCGGAAGTTCTCCGAGGACGAGCTGACGCTTCTGAGCGAACAGATCGACGTCGAGTCGGGCGCGCTGCGGCACTGGTCGGCGGTGGACCCCGAGTCGCGGTCGAACCCGCAGGGGGAGCCGGTGCGCCCGCAGCCGATGGAGTGGCCGGAGCCGGAGCAGACGTCCGCCCCGGAGTCCGCGAGCGGGCCGGAGCGGGCGGGGCAGCGAGGCGGGGGCGCGGCGCGCCCGGCGGGCGTGGAGCCCACGCTCGCCGATCAGACATGGCCCGACCCGCCGCCGGCCGGTGAGGGGCCGCAGGCGATCGAGCCGCCGGACCCCCGGCAGACGACCTATCCGTGGCAGGAGAAGTCGGCGCGTCCGGAGACGACGAACTGATCCGATCTGATCCGATCTGAACTGATCCTGTCTGAACTGAACTGAACTGAACTGAATTGATCCTGAACTGATCTGACGGCGCGCGTGTGCGTGTGGTTGAGCGTCGCCGGACGGGGCACACGCACGGCGGGTGTTGGACCGTCAGAGGTGTGGACCCGTCGAGATGACGAACGTCGAAGCGAGGAAGAGGGCGGAAGCCGATGGGGACCTCTTCGGATTCGCTCGGCGAGGCGGGGCCGGGCTCCCGGCCGGTGGTCGCGGCGGGTAACCTCCCGCTCATGTCCCGCCATGTCGCGATCGTCACCGATTCAACGGCCTACCTGCCGCCGCAGGCGATGGAGCGCCATGGCATCACCGCGGTGCCGCTGACCGTGGTTCTCGGCGACAGGGCACTCGAAGAGGGCACCGAGATCTCGGCGAGATCGCTCGCCCTCGCGCTACAGAAACGGCGCTCCGTGACCACCTCGCGGCCGAGCCCCGAAGTCTTCGCCGCCACCTACCGCGCCGCCGCCGAGGCCGGTGCGACGGGCATCGTATCGCTGCATCTGTCGGCGGAATTCTCCGGGACGTACGACGCCGCGGCCCTCGCCGCCCGCGACGCGCCGGTGCCGGTACGGGTGGTGGACACCGGCATGGTCGCGATGGCCCTCGGCTTCTGCGCCCTGGCGGCGGCCGAGACCGCGGAGGCGGACGGCTCGCTGGACGAGGCGGTGGCGGCGGCCGAGAAGCGGGCCGCCGGGACGTACGCGTACTTCTACGTCGACACGCTCGACTACCTGCGGCGCGGCGGCCGGATCGGCGCCGCGCAGGCGTTGCTCGGCTCGGCGCTCGCCATGAAGCCGCTGCTCCAACTGGACGGCGGCCGGATCGAGTTGCTGGAGAAGGTGCGTACGGCGTCGAAGGCGATCGCCCGCCTTGAGGAGATCGTCGCCGAGCGGGCGGGCGCCGGTCAGGTCGATATCGCCGTGCACCATCTCGCGGCGCCCGAGCGGGCCGCGGCGCTCGCCGACCGGCTGCGGGAGCGGGTGCCGGGCCTGGCCGAGATGCATGTGAGCGAGGTGGGCGCGGTGATCGGGGCGCACACCGGGCCGGGGCTGTTGGGGGCTGTGGTCTCACCGCGCTGAGGTGGGGGACTCCCGGTGGTTGGGGTAGTGGGCGGGGTCGGGGTCGGGGTCAGTGCTGCGGTCGTTGTCGCAGGGCGGAAGCACTCGTTCGGGTGGCCGAGTTATCCACAACTGGTGAGTTATCCACGGTAATTCGGCCTCTTCGGCGGGATCGGGCGGGAGTGCCTACCGTCTGGGGCATGACTCTCCGATCACATTCCGTGACCAGCGGCCCCGGTCGCGCCCCGATGTCCGACGGCCGCGCTCGTCGTTTCTCCCGCACGCCACGCCCGCGCCACCGGCGCGCGGGGACGACACCCGCGACGGCCGCGTTACGCCGCCGCGCCGACGCCCTGTTCGCCGTGACGGCGGCCGGTGCCGCGCCGCCAGGGGCTGTGGGGCTCGCGGACGCGCGGGCGGCTCGGACGGCTGCGACGGTGGGCGCGAGCCCGCCACCGGCTCCGGTCCAAGCCTCGCCGCCGGTGCCGCCGCCGGTTTCGCCGCCGGCGCCGCGACCAGCTCCGCCGCCCGCTTCGCCACCAGTTCCGTCCCCAACTGCGGCCGGGGCGGCGGTCGGTGGCGTCAACAAGCGCGAGCGGGCGTGGCTCGCCGTGCGGGAGCGGTTGCCGTTGTGGGTGCAGCTCAGATGTGGGCTTGAGCCGAAGACCCTCGCCGCGCTGACGGTGGTGCTCGTGGTCGCCGCCGTCCTGGCCGCGCAGCATTTCTGGTCCGGCCGGCCGCAGCCGGTCAGCGCGCCGGAGACGGTCCGTGAAGAGGTGGCCACGACGGGGTCGGCGGGGGAGCCGGGGCCGTCGCCCGGGGCACCCCCGCCTGCCGCCGCCACCGCCGCGTCGTCGGCCAAGCGCGTGGTGGTCGATGTCGGCGGCAAGGTGCGCAGGCCCGGCGTCCACCAACTGCCGGCCGGGTCGCGGGTCACCGACGCGCTGCGGGCCGCCGGGGGCGTCGAGCCCGGCGCCGATCTGACCGGGCTCAACCGTGCGCGTGTGCTCATGGACGGCGAGCAGGTGGTCGTGGGCGGCCCCGCGCCACCCGGACAGGCCGCGCCCGGCGGGGCGGCGGTGGGGCCGGGCGCCGGCGGCGCGGCTCCCGGTGGGGCGTCGGTGAGTCTCAGCACGGCCACGGTGGAGCAACTGGACACGCTGCCCGGCGTCGGCCCGGTGCTCGCGCAGCACATCATCGACTACCGCACCCAGCACGGCGGTTTCAGGTCCGTCGACGAGCTGCGCGAGGTGAACGGGATCGGTGAACGCCGGTTCGCCGACATCGAGCCCCGTGTGCTGCCGTGACCCGCGCGGGTGTGCACACCGCATCGGGGCACCCGCTGGGTGCCGCGGACCCCCGCCAGGAAGGTCCGGCCGATCTGCGGCTGGTCCCGCCCGCGCTGGCGGCCTGGGCCGCCGCGGCGGTGGCGACGGGCGCACCGGGTGACTGGACGGCCGGCGCGGTGCTGGCCGGGCTGGCCGTGGTGGGTGTGCTGCTGGTGCGGGCGGCTCTCGTGGCGCGCCGGGCGGGCGCGGGGCCGGACGGCGTGCGGCGGCGGGTGAACGGGGTCGCTGTCGCCGCTGTGCTGCTCTGCGCCGGCGCGGGGGCGGGGTCCGCCTGGCTGCACGGCGCGGACCGGCACCGGGGCCCGGTGCCGGGACTGGCGGAGCGGTACGCACACGTCACGGTGGACCTGACGGTCACCTCCGACCCGCGCCCCACCAGACCGCGAGTCCGGGGCGACTCGCTCTCGTCGGCGGGCCTGGTCCTGGACGCGGACCTCACGCGCGTGAGGTCCACCGACGGAGCCGTCACCACCCTCCGAACGCCGGTGCTTGTCTTCGCCCAGGTCGGGGCCGGGGCGGAGGTCGGGGCCGGGGCGTGGCGGCGGCTGCTGCCGTCCACCGGGCTCAGGCTGGCCGGGCGGCTCGCGCCGCCGAAGGAGGGGGACGAGCGGTACGCGGCGCTGCTGCGGGTGGAAGGGAGCGGGCCGCCGCAGGTCGTACGGCCGCCGACCGGTCTGCAACGCACGGCCGGAGACTTGCGCGCGGGGCTGCGGGAGGCGACCCAAGGGCTGCCGCCGGACGCCCGTGCCCTGCTGCCCGGACTGGTCGTCGGGGACACCACCCGTATCCCGCCCGAGCTGCACGACGCGTTCACGGCGACCGATCTGTCTCACTTACTCGCTGTTTCCGGAAGCAACCTGACGATCGTTCTCGCTCTGCTCATCGGGCCTCCGGGGCTCGCGCTGAGGGCCGAGCGGCGCGGACTCGCCCCGCGTCTGGGGATCTCGCTGCGGTCGACCGCCGTCTTCGGCGGGGCGCTCACGCTCGCCTTCGTCGTGGTCTGCCGGCCGGAGCCGAGCGTGCTGCGGGCGGCGGCCTGCGGACTGATCACCCTCCTGGCGATCGGCACCGGCCAGCGCAGATCGCTCATCCCGGCGCTGGCCGCCGCCGTCCTGCTCCTCGTCCTGTGGGACCCGGCCCTGGCGCGCAGCTTCGGCTTCGTGCTGTCCGTGCTCGCCACCGGGGCGCTGCTCACCATCGGGCCGCGCTGGAGTGCGGCGATGCGGCGGCGCGGCGTGCCGCCCCGGCTCGCCGAGGTGCTGGCGGCGGCCGCGTCGGCGCAGGCCGTGTGCGCGCCGGTGGTGGCGGTGTTCGCCGCGCGGGTCAGTCTCGTCGCGATCCCCTGCAACCTGTTCGCGGAGCTGGCGGTGGCGCCCGCGACGGTGCTCGGGTTCGCGGCGCTCGCCACCGCGCCGGTGGCGATGCCGGTGGCCGAGTTGCTGGCCCGGTGCGCGGGCTGGCCCGCCGGCTGGATCGCCTCGGTCGCCCGCACCGGGGCCGCGCTCCCGGGAGCCGAGGCCGAGTGGCCCGGCGGCTGGCGGGGCGGGGCGCTGCTCGCCGTGGTCACCATGCTCGTCGTGTGGGCGGTACGACGCATACGGGGGCACCCCTGGGTCGCCGCCGCCTGCGCGGTGCTCCTGCTGCTGGTGGTTCTGCGGCCGGCTCCCCTGACCCGGATGGTCACCGGCTGGCCGCCGCCGGGCTGGGCCCTTGCGATGTGCGACGTCGGCCAGGGCGACGCCATGGTGCTCGCGGCCGGTGAGGGCGCGGGGGTGGTCGTGGACGCGGGACCCGATCCCCAACTGGCCGACCGCTGTCTGCGGGACCTCGGGATCACCCGCGTACCGCTGCTCGTGGTCAGCCACTTCCACGCCGACCATGTGACCGGGCTGCCCGGGGTGCTGCGTGGCAGGAGGGTCGGTGCCATCCAGACGACGACCCTTCAGGAGCCTTGGGAGCAGAGCGCGTTCGTACGGCGCACGGCCGAGGCGGCGGACATCCCGCTGGTGCGTGCGATACCGGGGGAGCGGCGCCGGGTCGGGCCGCTCGACTGGCGGGTGCTGTGGCCGAGGGCCGGGCCGGGGCTGGGTGCGGGCGGGCCGAACGACGCGAGCGTCACCCTGTTCGTCCGGACGGCGGGCGGTACGACGCTGCTGCTGCTCGGAGACCTCGAACCGCCCGCCCAGCAGGGCCTGTCGAGGGACCATCCGACGCTGCCGTCGGTGGATGTGCTGAAGGTCGCCCACCACGGTTCGGCCTTCCAGGACCCCGGACTGCTGCGTACGGCCCGGCCCCGGCTGGCCCTGATCTCCTGCGGCAGGGACAACCCGTACGGCCATCCCTCGCCGCGCACGGTCGGTGCGCTGCGGGCCGGGGGAGCGGTGGTGATGCGTACGGACACCGACGGCGCCGTCGCGGTGACGGGCGCGGGTGCGGGGCTGCGGGCCGTGGCGCGCGGGCCCGCGTGAGGGGCGGGAGGAGGGAGGCGCGGACGGCTCGCGGGGCCGGAGGTGGCCGTGCCCCCCCTGCGGGCCAGGACGAACGACGCATGGTGGGAGGGAGGGACTTAACTGGACGTCAGGTACTTGCGGGTAGGGGACGGTCAAACCCCCTCCGACCATCCGTGTTTGCCCCGAACGGCACAAGAGTGATCGAATGCCTGTTCATGAAGGGTCCGTGTATTCGGCAACGATGTGCTGCCGGGTGCGGGCCACGAGTAGTCCCGAAGGGCACGGGGGTGTGTGGAGATGTTCAGACGCTGGTTCGGCGGGCGCGCGGCCGGTGCCGCGGCGGCCGGTCCGCTCGCGGAGGTGTCGGTGCCGCCCATGGCGGGCGTACTGAGCTGCCGCGTTCTCGATCCCGGCGGTGAACCCGTCAGGCAGGCCGAGTTCGTTCTCAGTGACCGGTCGGGGCGCAAGGTCGTCGGCGGGGAGAGCGATCCGTTCGGCTCGGTCATGGCGACCGTCCCGGCCGGTGACTACCGACTCGCGGTCACGGCCGACGGCTTCACCCCGCACCACGCCAACGCCACGGTGAGCCAGGGCGCGCACGCGGGCCTCGGCGATGTGACCCTCCGGATCGCGGCACCCCCGGCACTTCCCGAGCCGGGGGAGTGGGAGATCGAGCCGACGCACTCCCAGATCGGCTTCACCGCGCGCCATATCGGACTGGCGCGGATCCACGGCCGGTTCAACACCTTCGCCGGCGCCGTGCGGATAGCCGAGCGCATGGACCAGTCGGCGATGCACGTCATCATCGACGCCTCGACCATCGACACCAATGTCCGGATGCGCGACGACCACCTGCGCTCGGCGGACTTCCTCGATGTGGCGAACTATCCGACGCTGGAGTTCTACAGCGACCGTTTCGTCCACCGGGGCGGCGGCCACTGGGGCGTGACCGGTGCGCTGACCCTGCACGGCGTGAGCCGTACGGTGACCCTCGACACCCGCTACCTGGGCATCGGCAGCGGCATGGAGGGCGAGACCCGCGCGGCCTGCCGTGCCACGACCGAGCTGCACCGCGAGGACTTCACCCTCACCTGGCAGACGATGCTGGCCCGCGGCATCGCGGTCGTCGGCTCCAGCATCGCCATCGACCTGGACGTCCAGATCGTCCGCAAGGTCTGAAGCCCGTCCGGCGCCTGACGAGAAGTCACCGGCCGGAAACGGGCCGACGCGCTCAGCGGGCCGCGATGTCCTCGATACGGTGCCGCCGCGCGGCTGCGACATGGCCGGTCAGCAGCTCGACGCGGCTACGGCCGTCGTCGCACGCGTACCGTCAGTCACCGGCTTCGAGCCAGCCCTCGTACTCGGCGGCGAAGGCGTCCAGCGCCGTGGGGTCGAGCCGGGCCCGCGTGTCCTCGATCACGACCAGCCACTGCGCGTCCTCGGCGTCGTCCTCGCCGGCCAGGGCGTCCCGTACGAGCTGAGGCTCCTCCAACACCCCGAAGCGGTCCGCGAGTTCACCCGCGACCTCCTCGGCGGCGGCGCGGTCGGGCAGCACCAGTACATGTCGAACGTCACTCACCCGGCCATTGTCCCGCACGGCAGGCGGTGGTCGGGGCGGTGGTCGGGGCGCTGTCGGTGGGCCGTGCGATGCTGGACCGCGATGGCCACCAGGAAGACTTCCCCCGACGATCCGCTCGCCCCTCTCACGCTCGCCGTGGGCCAGGAGGACCTGCTGCTGGACCGCGCCGTCCAGCAGGTCGTGGCGGCGGCCCGCGCCTCCGACCCGGACACGGACGTGCGCGACCTCCCCTCCGACCAGCTCCAGCCGGGCACCCTCGCCGAGCTGACGAGCCCGTCGCTGTTCGCCGAGCGCAAGGTCGTCGTCGTACGGAACGCGCACGATCTGTCGGCGGACACGATCAAGGACGTCAAGGCGTACCTCGACGCACCGGCCGAGGAGATCACGCTCGTGCTGCTGCACGCGGGCGGGCCCAAGGGCAAGCCCCTGCTGGACGCGGCCCGCAAGGCCGGCGCCCGGGAGGTCTCCTGCGCGAAGACGACCAAGCCCGCCGAGCGGCTCAATTTCGTCCGGTCGGAGTTCCGCGCGCTGGGCCGCTCCGCCACGCCCGAGGCGTGCCAGGCGCTGGTCGACTCGATCGGCAGCGATCTGCGGGAGCTGGCGAGCGCGGTGTCCCAGCTCGCCGCCGACGTCGAGGGCACGATCGACGACGCCGTCGTCGCCCGCTACTACACGGGCCGCGCCGAAGCCTCCAGCTTCACCGTCGCCGACCGGGCGGTGGAGGGCCGCGCGGCCGACGCGCTCGAAGCGCTCCGCTGGTCGCTGTCGACCGGCGTCGCGCCCGTACTGATCACCAGCGCCCTCGCGCAGGGCGTGCGCGCCATCGGCAAGCTCTCGTCGGCGCGCGGCGGCCGGCCCGCCGACCTCGCCCGTGAGCTGGGCATGCCGCCGTGGAAGATCGACCGGGTGCGCCAGCAGATGCGGGGCTGGACCCCGGACGGGGTGGCGACGGCGCTGCGCGCGGTCGCGGAGGCCGACGAGGGCGTCAAGGGCGGCGGCGCCGACCCCGAGTACGCGCTGGAGAAGGCGGTCGTCACGATCGCCCGAGCGGCCCGCGCCGGCCGCTGAACGCCCCTACCGGACAACACGAAGGCCCCGGTACGCCGTACCGGGGCCTTCGTCGTCAAACCTGGTGTGGACCCGCACCCGCGTGGCGAACGCAGTCGTGTACGGATCCGAGAACGCCGGTCAGGAGCGGTAGAGAGGGCCCGCTGAGTCCGTTCCGGCGGTTGAGATCAAGAGTGGATCAAGAATGAGCGAGAACGCGCTCAGCCCTGGAGGGCGGCAACCTTGGACGCCAGCGCCGACTTCTTGTTGGCGGCGGCGTTCTTGTGGATGACACCCTTCGAGGCGGCCTTGTCGAGCTTGCGCGACGCCTCACGGACGGCGGCGTTGGCCTTCTCGACGTCACCGGCGACGACAGCCTCGCGGGCCTTGCGGACCGCGGTCTTCAGCGACGACTTGACGGCCTTGTTGCGCAGGCGCGCCTTCTCGTTGGTCTTGTTCCGCTTGATCTGGGACTTGATGTTCGCCACGAAATGCCTTTTCAGGTTCGATGATCTTTGAATGAGCGTCCGTGCCGAGACGGCAGCAGACACAGCCGCCCACGCTACCAGCCACCGTCCGAACGGCCCAAACCGGGCGCAGCCCCGTACCCATGGGACGATGGAGGCTACGTATCGATCCGATGTCGACCCGAGACGAGACGCCGCGCGTCTCAAGAATCAGGACCCTGCGTGCCCGCGACCCCTACCCACGTGCCCGAGCCCAGCCGTACGGACCCGGCGCTGCTCCGTAATTTCTGCATCATCGCGCACATCGACCACGGCAAGTCGACGCTCGCCGACCGGATGCTCCAGTTGACGGGAGTGGTCGACCAGCGGCAGATGCGCGCTCAGTATCTCGACCGGATGGACATCGAGCGCGAGCGCGGCATCACGATCAAGTCCCAGGCGGTCCGGCTGCCGTGGGCCCCCAACGAGGGTCCTGACCAGGGCACCACCCATGTCCTGAACATGATCGACACTCCGGGCCACGTGGACTTCACCTACGAGGTGTCCCGCTCGCTCGCCGCCTGCGAGGGCACGGTCCTGCTGGTGGACGCCGCGCAGGGCATCGAGGCGCAGACCCTCGCCAACCTCTATCTGGCGATGGAGAACGACCTCACCATCGTCCCGGTGCTCAACAAGATCGACCTGCCGGCCGCGCAGCCCGAGAAGTTCTCCGAGGAGCTGGCGAACCTCATCGGCTGCCAGCCCGAGGACGTCCTGAAGGTCTCCGCGAAGACCGGCGTCGGCGTCGACGTGCTGCTCGACCGGGTCGTCAAGGACGTGCCCCCGCCGGTCGGCGTCGCCGACGCCCCGGCGCGCGCGATGATCTTCGACTCGGTGTACGACTCCTACCGGGGCGTCGTCACCTACGTCCGTGTCATCGACGGCCAGCTCAACAAGCGCGAGCGCATCCGGATGATGTCCACCGGCGCCACCCACGAACTGCTGGAGATCGGCGTCTCCTCGCCCGAGATGACCCCCGCCGACGGTATCGGGGTCGGCGAGGTCGGCTATCTCATCACCGGCGTGAAGGACGTCCGGCAGTCCAAGGTCGGTGACACGATCACCTCCCTCAACAAGGGCGCGACCGAGGCGCTGGGCGGCTACAAGGACCCCAAGCCGATGGTGTTCTCCGGCCTCTATCCGCTGGACGGCTCGGACTACCCCGAGCTGCGCGACGCCCTCGACAAGCTCCAGCTCAACGACGCGGCCCTCGTCTACGAGCCGGAGACCTCCGCGGCTCTCGGCTTCGGCTTCCGCGTCGGCTTCCTCGGGCTGCTGCACCTCGACGTGATCCGCGAGCGGCTGGAGCGCGAGTTCAATCTCGACCTGATCGCGACCGCGCCGAACGTGGTCTACCGGGTGGAGATGGAGGACGGCAAGGAGCACATCGTCACCAACCCGAGCGAGTTTCCCGAGGGGAAGATCGACTCGGTGCACGAGCCCGTCGTGCGGGCCACGATCCTCGCGCCCAGCGAGTTCATCGGCTCCATCATGGAGCTGTGCCAGACCCGCCGCGGCACGCTGCTGGGCATGGACTACCTCTCCGCCGACCGGGTCGAGATCCGCTACACCCTCCCGCTCGCCGAGATCGTCTTCGACTTCTTCGACCAGTTGAAGTCCAAGACCCGCGGTTACGCCTCACTGGACTACGAGCCCACCGGCGAGCAGAGCGCCCAGCTCGTCAAGGTCGACATCCTGCTGCACGGCGACAAGGTCGACGCCTTCTCCGCCATCACGCACCGGGACCAGGCGTACGCGTACGGCGTACGGCTCGTCGCCAAGCTCAGGGAGCTGATCCCGCGCCAGGCGTTCGAGGTGCCCATCCAGGCGGCCATCGGCTCGCGGGTCATCGCCCGCGAGACGATCCGCGCCATCCGTAAGGACGTCCTCGCCAAGTGCTACGGCGGCGACATCTCCCGTAAGCGAAAGCTGCTGGAGAAGCAGAAGGAGGGCAAGAAGCGGATGAAGATGGTCGGCAGTGTGGAGGTGCCGCAGGAGGCGTTCATCGCGGTGCTTTCGAGCGACGAATCGTCGAGCAAGAAGAAGTGACCGCGGGGAACTGACCGGTCGGGCCCGTGCGCGCGGACGCGTGGGCCCGGCCGCCGTCCACGGGTCCGGTTCACGGGTCCGGTTCACGGGTCCCGTTCATGGGCCCGGTTCGTTGGTCCGGTTCGTTATGAAGCGGCTGCCCGCGTCCCCTTACGCACCGGGCGGGTGCGCTTTACTCTGATCACTGCTCGATGGTTACTCACCAGTTAAACAACAAGCCCGTCGCGCAAGCTTCGCGGGGCCCGGAGGACGTCGTGAGCGACACAAAGACCTTGATCGAGAACAGGCCGCCGTCGGTGGCGGCCCTCTTCATTGAGCGCGTGGCGGCCACGCCGGACGCCGAGGCGTACCGCTATCCCGTTCCGCCCGCCTCGGGTCAGGGCCCCGACGACTGGAAGTCCCTGAGCTGGGGCCAGGCCGCGGTACGCGTGTACGCGGTGGCCGCCGGTCTGATCTCGCTCGGCGTACGGCCCGAGGAGCGCGTCGCGCTCGCCGCCGCCACCCGGGTCGAGTGGATCCTCGCCGACCTCGGTGTGATGTGCGCCGGCGCCGCGACCACGACGGTCTACCCCTCGACGAACGCCGAGGAGTTCGCGTACATCCTCGCCGACTCCGAGAGCCGCGTCCTGATCGCCGAGGACGCCGCCCAGTTGGCCAAGGCGCGCGAGCGCCGCGCCGAGCTGCCGAACCTCGCCCATGTCGTGGTGATCGAGGCCGCGGACGCGAAGCCCGCCGACGGCGACCCCGAGGGCTGGGTCCTCTCGCTCGCCGAGCTGGAGGAGCGCGGGACGAAGCACCTCCAGGACCAGCCCGGGGCCGTCAAGGAGCGGGTCGGCGCGATCACGGCCGACCAGCTCGCCACCCTCATCTACACCTCGGGCACCACGGGCCGCCCCAAGGGCGTACGGCTGCCGCACGACAACTGGTCCTACATGGCGAAGGCCATCGCGGCCACCGGACTCATCTCCAAGGACGATGTCCAGTACCTCTGGCTGCCGCTCGCGCACGTCTTCGGCAAGGTGCTCACTTCCGGCCAGATCGAGGTCGGTCATGTCACCGCCGTCGACGGCCGCGTCGACAAGATCATCGAGAATCTGCCGGTGGTACGGCCGACCTACATGGCCGCGGTGCCCCGCATCTTCGAGAAGGTCTACAACGGCGTCGCGGCCAAGGCACGCGCGGGCGGCCCCGCGAAGTACAAGATCTTCCAGTGGGCCGCCGGGGTCTCACGCGAGTACGCGAAGGTCAGCCAGGACAACTTCCGCCACACCGGCACCGCTTCGGTGCCCTTCGCGCTCGGCGCCAAGCACACCGTCGCCGACAAACTCGTCTTCGCCAAGCTCCGCGAGGCGTTCGGCGGCCGGCTGCGCGCCGCGATCTCCGGATCCGCCGCGCTCGCGCCCGACATCGGCTTCTTCTTCGCGGGCGCCGGAGTCCACATCCTGGAGGGCTACGGCCTGACGGAGTCGAGCGCCGCGAGCTTCGTCAACCCGGGCGAGGCGTACCGCACCGGCACCGTCGGCAAGCCGCTGCCCGGCTGCGAGGTCCGTATCGCCGACGACGGCGAGATCATGCTGCGCGGCCCCGGCATCATGGACGGCTACCACGGGCTGCCCGAGAAGACCGCCGAAGTCCTCGAATCCGACGGCTGGTTCCACACCGGCGACATCGGCGAGCTGTCGGTCGACGGCTATCTGCGGATCACCGACCGCAAGAAGGACCTGATCAAGACGTCGGCCGGCAAGTACGTCGCGCCGGCCGAGGTCGAGGGCCAGTTCAAGGCGGTGTGCCCGTACGTCTCCAACATCCTGGTGCACGGCGCCGACCGGAACTTCTGCACCGCGCTCATCTCGCTGGACGAGGCGGCCCTGCTGGGCTGGGCGGCCGAGAACGGCATGGAGGGCATGTCGTACGCCGACGTCGTCGCGTCGCCCCGGACCCGGGAGCTGATCGAGGGCTATGTGAACGAGCTGAACGAGGGCCTTCAGCGCTGGCAGACGATCAGGAAGTTCCGGCTGCTGCCGCGCGACCTGGACATCGAGCACGGTGAGCTGACGCCGAGCCTCAAGCTCAAGCGGCCGGTCGTGGAGCGGGAGTACAAGCACCTGCTGGACGAGATGTACGACGGCGCGCGGGAGGCGTAGTCGCGTCTACGCGTCGTGGACGAGGACGCGGGCGGGGCCGGCGGTCGGGCGCTACGGTCGCGGGCTCTGTCCGCGCCGTAACTCCCGCAGTAGGTTTTCGAGCCCGGCCACCCGGTCGCGCAGGGCCTCCAACTCGCGGTTCTTGCGGTGCAGTTCGAGGAAGACGGTCACCTTGGCGCGCAGCACCCACGGGTCGAAGGGCTTCGGGATGAAGTCGGCGGCCCCTGTCGCGTAGCCGCGGAAGGTGAAGCCGCCGTCGGGATCGCTCCCCGTCAGGAAGATGATCGGGACATCCTTCGCCTGGTCCAGACGCTTGATCCCGGCGGCGGTGTCGAAGCCGTCCATGCCCGGCATCCGTACGTCCAGCAGGACCAGCGCGAACCGCTCGTGACGCAGCGCCCGTATCGCCTCCTCGCCCGAACGGGCTCGCACCAGCGGCACGTTGAGCGATGCCAGCACCGCTTCGAGCGCGAGAAGATTCTCCTCCATGTCGTCGACGAGGAGGATGCCCGCGCGGTCGGTGACCGAGGTGTCCGTGGGTGGTTCGACGGGTGGTTCGGTGGGTATCGGGTTGCTCATCGTGGGTGGCGTCCGAGTAGGTGATGGCCCGGTGTGGGGGATCCGGGTGCGTAGTGTGATGCGGGTGTGGCGGCCGGGAGGTGGCCCTTGAGCTCCGTTCTTCGCCCCACTTCTTCGCCCATTTCGATGACTCGACGCTTATGGGCAGGCTCAGTCTGTCACTCTGTCGGGGTCGTAAGCGGCGCAACGGAAGAAACAATCAGGAGCCGCACGTGGGGCCTATAGGGGACTGCCGGGACACGGACGATCCGGAAGTGCCGACTCCGGCACGGAGCCGGACGTTCCGGAACGACGAGCGACACACCAGCCTGCCGGGGAACCCGCTCGCCCCGTCCGCAGCGCGCCGTTTCGTGCGCGCCGCGCTCGCCGAGTGGACCAGCCTGGGGCTGCTCACCACCTGCGCCCTGTGCCAGGGCGACCAGGTGTGCCCACCGGGCCGGCACAGCCCCGACGGGGCGGCCGACGACGCGGTGCTGATCGTCAGCGAACTGGTCACCAACGCCGTCGTCCACGCGGGCACCAACGTGGAACTGCTCTGCCGCCTCGAAGCGGCCCTGAGGGAGCCGGACGGCGACGGACCCGACGACACGTCCGAGACCGGGCCGGGCGCCGCCGGCCCCCGCACCGCGTCCGGTGACGGCGCCACCCCCGTGCGGGAGTCCGCCGCACTCGTCATCGAGGTGTCCGACCACCACCCCGCCCGCTCCGTACGCAGCGACGCGCACGGCCCGGCGGGCGGCGGCTCCCCCGAGTACGGCCGGGGCCTCCAGCTCATCGCCGCCCTCGCCGAACGCTGGGGCATCACGTACCGCACCGGCCTCAAGACCGTGTGGGCCCGTATCCCGCTCGACGGGCCGACCACCGAGGCCGCGGCGGGCACCGGCGCCGACGGAGCCGTGGGCGTCAACGGAAACGGCGTCGTGGGCGAACCCGCCCTGCGCCGCGGTCTGCGCGCCGCCGAAATCCTCGCCCCCGCACCGCGCGGCATGCCGCGCGAGGACCCGGACTGGATCAGCCGCGGCGCCCTGTCCTTCCTCGCCGAAGCCTCCGACCTGCTGGCCGGACAGCTCGACGAGGACCTGGTCGCCGCCCTCGCCGGCCAACTGCTCGTCCCCCGCCTCGCCGACTGGTGCGCGATCTGGCTCGACGGCGAGGGCGAAGGACACGGCAGGGCGGGCGCCACACCCCGGCTCGCGCGCGTCTGGCACGCCGACGAGTCCCGCATCGAGACGCTGCGCGCCCTGCTGGAGAAGGAGCCGCCCCGGCTGCTCGACTCCCGGCGCGAGCGGGACGGCACGGGCACCGGCACGGGGAGCGGGCGCAACGTCCCCGTCCCCGTCCCGTGGCCCGGCTCCGGCCAGACCGGCGCGCACGACGGCGCGGCCGTCTCCTGCCGGCTCGTCGCCAACGGCCGCCCGCTGGGCACCCTGGTCCTCGGCCGGCGGCGGCTCGCCCGGATGCCCGACGAAGTGACCGCGCTCATCGAGGACTTCGCCCGCCGCGTCGCCCTCGCGATCGGCGCCGCCCGCCGCTACACCCGGCAGGCCACCATCAGCCGCGTCCTGCAACGCAGCCTGCTGCCCAGCCAGGTCGCCCGGATCCCGGGCGTCGAGAGCCACCTCGTGTACGAGCCCGCCGACGACGGCGTGGTCGGCGGCGACTTCTACGACGTCTTCCCCGCGCCGCCCGGCGGACGCTGGTGCTTCATGCTCGGCGACGTCCAGGGCAGCGGCCCCGAGGCCGCCGTCGTCACCGGACTCGCCCGCCCCTGGCTGCGGCTCCTCGCCCGCGAGGGGTACGGCGTCGGCGAAGTCCTCGACCGGCTCAACCGGCTCCTGCTGGACGACGCCATGGAAGCCGCCGAGGCCGCCGCGCTGATGGTCGCCGTCGCCGGCGGACAGGACCTCTCCGGCGGCGAGAGCGGCCTCCCCGGCCTCAGCGACCTCGGCCCGCTCGGTGACATCCGCGACATCGGCAAAAGCCTCGACGACGGCCACGGCGGCGGCCTCGCCGACGGCGGCCAGTCGCGCTTCCTGTCCCTGCTCTACGGCGAGCTGGCCCCCCTCCCCGGCACCGGCGGCGGCGCCCGCTGCACCCTCGCCAGCGCCGGCCACCCCCTGCCGCTGCTGCTGAAGCCCGACGGGACGGTACGGGTGGCGGCCGAGCCGCAACTGCTCCTCGGCGTGGACGAGAACGTCGCGTACGAGAGCCTCAGCTTCGACCTGGAGTCCGGGGACACCCTCCTGTGCGTCACCGACGGCATCACCGAGCGCCGCTCCGGGCGGCTGCTCCTGGACGACGACGACGGCCTCACCGCGATCCTGGCGGGCTGCACGGGACTGAGCGCGCAGGGCGTCGCCGAGCGGATCAGACGCGCCGTGCACGACTTCGACCCGAGCCCGCCCTCGGACGACCTGGCGATGCTGGTGCTGCGCGCGGTGTAGCTACCCGCGGGGGTGCGGGACACTGGGGGCATGCCTTCCGCCCTGCCCGACGGTGACCCCATGCCCGAGTCCGGCGCGCTTCCCCCGCACGCCCTGAAGGGCGCGGCGGACCGCCCGCTCGGTTTCTATCTGCACGTGCCGTACTGCGCGACGCGCTGCGGCTACTGCGACTTCAACACCTACACGGCGACCGAGCTGCGCGGCTCGGGCGGCGTGCTGGCCTCCCGCGACAACTACGCCGACACCCTCACCGACGAGATCCGGCTCGCCCGCAAGGTCCTGGGCGACGACTCCAGGCCCGTCCGGACGGTCTTCGTCGGCGGCGGTACGCCCACGCTGCTGGCCGCCGCCGACCTCGTACGGATGCTGGGCGCCGTACGCGAGGAGTTCGGCCTCGCGGACGACGCCGAGATCACCACCGAGGCCAATCCGGAGTCCGTCGACCCGGCGTACCTCGCGGAGCTGCGCGAGGGCGGCTTCAACCGGATCTCCTTCGGTATGCAGAGCGCGAGGCAGCACGTGCTGAAGGTGCTCGACCGCACGCATACCCCGGGGCGGCCCGAGGCGTGTGTCGCGGAGGCCCGTGCGGCCGGGTTCGACCATGTGAACCTCGACCTGATCTACGGCACCCCCGGCGAGAGCGACGACGACTGGCGCGCGTCGCTGGCGGCGGCCGTGGGGGCGGGGCCGGACCATGTCTCGGCGTACGCGCTGATCGTGGAGGAGGGCACGGGGCTCGCCCGGCGCATCCGGCGCGGCGAGGTCCCCATGACCGACGACGACGAGCACGCCGACCGCTACCTGATCGCGGACGAGACGCTGGCCGCGGCCGGGTTCTCCTGGTACGAGGTCTCCAACTGGGCCACCACGCCGGCCGGTCGGTGCCTCCACAACGAGCTGTACTGGCGCGGCGCGGACTGGTGGGGCGCGGGGCCGGGGGCGCACAGCCATGTCGGCGGGGTGCGCTGGTGGAACGTCAAGCACCCGGGGGCGTACGCGGCGGCGCTCGCGTCGGGGCGGTCGCCGGGCGCGGGCCGTGAACTCCTCACGGCGGAGGACCGGCGCGTGGAGCGGATCCTGCTGGAACTGCGGCTGTCGGACGGCGTGGAGCTGTCCCTGCTGCGGCCTGCGGGGCTCGCGGCGGCGGGCCGGGCGCTGGCGGACGGGCTGCTGTCGGAGGGCCCGTACGGGGAGGGCCGGGCGGTGCTGACGTTGCGGGGGCGGTTGCTGGCGGATGCGGTGGTGCGGGGGCTGGTGGACTGAGGGTCTGCGGCCTGCGGGCCGGGTTCGTCCTCGAGCGCCGGACGGGCTGGGTGGTTGCCGGTTTTGTTTGCCGCCTGCGGGCCGGTGGTCGTTGTCCTCAAGCGCCGGACGGGCTTGGTGGTTGCGGTGGTGGCCGGGTGCCGCTCCGGGGTCATGCCCGGACGGCATGATTTACGGCGCCCAGCGGTGTTGGTGTGGTGCTGGTCCGGGTTGCGCCACAAATCACGCTTTAGTGTCCGGACACGACCCCTGCGCGTCCCCCTTCCCCGCGCGGGAGGTGGGGTTTGCCTGAACTGCGGGCCGGGGCGGCGTGGAGGGGTGTGGGGTCGGAGGGTGGGTGTGTTCGGACACTCAGGCTGATTTGTGTCGCGTGGACATGCCGGTCCCGTCGGGACCAATGAGCCTTGCACGCGGCGTAAATCATGCCGTCCGGACATACCCACCCGGAGGGCCCGCACCCCGCCCCGGCAACGAGACCGCAACCACCAAGCCCGTCCGGCGCTTGAGGACGAAACCGGCCCGCAGGGTCAACGTGACTCCGTCACGAAGTCGATCAGCTCCTCCACCCGCCCCAGCAGCGCCGGCTCCAGGTCTCGGTAGGAGCGGACCGAGCCCAGGATCCGCTGCCACGCCGCACCGGTGTTTTCCGGCCAGCCCAGTTCGCGGCACACGCCCGTCTTCCAGTCCTGGCCGCGCGGGATCGTCGGCCAGGCCCCGATGCCCACCGACGACGGCTTCACCGCCTCCCAGACGTCGACGTACGGGTGGCCCACGATCAGCACGTCGTCCCCGGTGACCTCTGCGGCGAGGCGGGACTCCTTCGAGCCGGGCACCAGATGGTCGACCAGCACCCCGAGCCGCGCGTCCGCCGCCGGGCCGAACTCCGCGACGATCGCCGGGAGATCGTCGATGCCCTCCAGGTACTCCACGACCACGCCCTCGATCCGCAGGTCGTCGCCCCACACCCGCTCGACCAGTTCCGCGTCGTGCCGCCCCTCCACGTAGATGCGCCCCGCACGGGCCACCCGTGCCCGCGCGCCCGGGACGGCGACCGAGCCGGAGGCCGTACGGGTGGGACGCGAGGGGCCGCCGGTGGTCGGCCGGACCAGGGTGACGATCCGGCCTTCGAGCATGAACCCCCGCTCCACCAGCGGGAACACCCGGTGTTTGCCGAAGCGGTCCTCCAGGGTGACCGTCGGGCCCTCGGCGGTCTTCTCGCAGCGGATCACCGCGCCGCAGAAGCCCGTCGACACCTCCTCGACCACCAGATCGGGTTCGGCGGGCACCTCGGGCACCGGCTTCGAACGCTTCCAGGGCGGGGTCAGATCGGGGCTGTAACTGCGCATCCGCAGACGATAACGGGGCCGCGCTCACCCCGTGCCGAAACGCGCGGCCAGCGCGCCACGCTGGGCCCGTACGAACGCCGCGTCGACGGTGGCGCCGTGGCCGGGAACGTACACCGCGTCCTCGCCGCCCAGCGCCAGCAGCCGGTCCAGCGCGGCCGGCCAGCGCGCCGGGATCGCGTCGGACCCGGCCTGCGGCTCGCCCGACTCCTCGACCAGGTCGCCGCAGAAGACGACCTCCCGGTCGCCGGGGACGAGCAGCGCCAGATCGTGCCCGGTGTGCCCGGGGCCGACATTGGCGAGAAGTACCTGTCGTCCGCCGAGATCGAGCGTCCACTCGCCGGACACCGGGTGCCCCGGCACGACCAGCACGTCCACCGCGGAGGCGGCTTCGGCGGCGGACACCCCGTGCCGTACGGCCGACGCGCGCAGGCTCTCGCGGTCGCGGAGCAGCAGCTCCGCCAGGCCGACCGCGCCGTACACCCGCGCACCCGAGAAGGCCGCCGTCCCCAGGACATGGTCGAAGTGGGGATGGCTGAGCACGATGTGCGTGACGCGCCGGCCGCCGCACAGCGCCTGTACCTGCGCGCGGATTCGCGCGCCCTCACGGAGCGTGGAGCCCGTGTCGTACAGAAGGACCGCGTCCTCGCCCACGACCAGACCGACCGTCGCATCCCAGCCAGGCAGTCTCCGTCTGCCGACCCCCGGGGCGATCCGTTCCCAGTCGTGCTCTTCCCAACGGACGTTCATACGGCGACGCTATCGGTGGGAGCGGCGGTGCCGCGCGCGGTAGCGTGACCGGTCGGCCTTGCTAGGGGCGTACCTCACGGCCGTACACTGGCACGGGGAATGCTGGCACTCCTACGCATCGAGTGCCAAGCCGGATCCGAGGAACCAGAGCTGGAGGTGTGCGCGATGCTGAGCGAACGCAGGCTTGAGGTGCTGCGCGCCATCGTCCAGGACTATGTCGGCACCGAGGAGCCCGTCGGCTCCAAGGCGCTGACCGAGCGGCACAAGCTCGGTGTCTCCCCGGCCACTGTCCGTAACGACATGGCCGTCCTGGAGGACGAGGGCTTCATCGCCCAGCCCCACACCAGTGCGGGGCGTATTCCGACGGACAAGGGCTACCGGCTTTTCGTCGACCGGCTGGCGGGCGTCAAGCCCCTGTCGGCGCCGGAGCGCAGGGCCATCCAGAACTTCCTCGACAGCGCCGTCGACCTGGACGACGTGGTGGGCCGTACGGTACGGCTGCTCGCGCAGTTGACCCGGCAGGTCGCGGTCGTGCAGTACCCCTCGCTGACCCGTTCGACGGTGCGGCATGTGGAACTGCTCTCGCTGGCCCCCGCGCGGCTGATGCTGGTGCTGATCACCGACACCGGCCGGGTCGAGCAGCGCATGATCGACTGTCCCGTGCCGTTCGGCGACACGTCGCTGGCGGACCTGCGGGCCCGGCTCAACGCCAGGGTCGTCGGCCGCCGGTTCTCCGATGTGCCGCTGCTGGTGCAGGAGTTGCCCGACTCCTTCGACCAGGAGGACCGGGGGACGGTGGCCACGGTCCTCGCGACGCTGCTGGAGACGCTGGTCGAGGAGACCGAGGAGCGTCTGGTGATCGGCGGCACCGCCAATCTGACGCGCTTCGGACACGACTTCCCCCTGATGATCCGGCCGGTGCTGGAGGCGCTTGAGGAGCAGGTCGTGCTCCTTCGGCTGCTCGGCGAGGCCGAGGACTCGGGCATGACCGTACGAATCGGGCATGAGAACGCCCATGAGGGCCTCAACTCCACGTCCGTGGTCGCGGTCGGCTACGGTTCGGGCGACGAGGCAGTCGCCAAACTCGGCGTGGTCGGACCGACCCGCATGGACTACCCCGGAACGATGGGAGCGGTACGCGCAGTGGCACGTTACGTCGGACAGATCCTGGCGGAGTCGTAAGTGGCCACGGACTACTACGCCGTACTCGGCGTACGCCGCGACGCATCACAGGACGAGATCAAGAAGGCATTCCGCAGACTCGCCCGCGAGCTGCACCCGGATGTCAATCCCGATCCCAAGACGCAGGAGCGCTTCAAGGAGATCAACGCCGCGTACGAGGTGTTGTCGGACCCGCAGAAGAAGCAGGTCTACGACCTCGGCGGGGACCCGCTCTCACAGGCGGGCGGTGGCGCGGGCGGCTTCGGGGCCGGTGGCTTCGGCAACTTCTCCGACATCATGGACGCGTTCTTCGGGACGTCGCAGCAGCGTGGGCCGAGGTCGCGGACGCGGCGCGGCCAGGACGCGATGATCCGGCTGGAGATCGACCTCAACGAGGCGGCTTTCGGCACCACGAAGGACATCCAGGTCGACACGGCGGTCGTCTGTACGACCTGTTCGGGCGAGGGCGCCGCACCCGGCACCTCCGCGCAGACCTGCGACATGTGCCGCGGTCGCGGTGAGGTCTCGCAGGTCACGCGGTCCTTCCTGGGCCAGGTCATGACATCGCGGCCGTGCCCGCAGTGCCAGGGTTTCGGTACGGTCGTGCCGACCCCCTGCCCCGAGTGCGCCGGTGACGGCCGTATCCGCTCGCGCCGCACGCTCACGGTCAAGATCCCGGCGGGCGTCGACAACGGCACCCGTATCCAGCTCTCCGGAGAGGGCGAGGTCGGGCCCGGCGGCGGTCCGGCGGGCGACCTGTACGTCGAGATCCACGAACTGCCGCACGCGGTGTTCCAGCGGCGCGGCGACGATCTGCACTGCACGGTGACCATCCCGATGACGGCGGCCTCGCTGGGCACGCAGTGCCCGCTGGAGACGCTGGACGGGGTCGAGGACATCGACGTGCGTCCGGGCACCCAGTCGGGCCAGTCGATCCCGCTCCACGGCCGGGGCATCACGCATCTGCGCGGTGGCGGCCGGGGCGATCTGATCGTCCACGTCGAGGTCATGACCCCGTCGAAACTCGACCCGGAGCAGGAGCGGTTGCTGCGAGAGCTGGCGAAGCTCAGGGGCGAGGAACGGCCCACCGGCCAGTTTCAACCGGGTCAACAGGGGCTTTTCTCACGGCTGAAGGACGCGTTCAACGGCCGCTGAGCCGTTCGATCGCCGGACGGGCCGCATATGCGGCCCGTCCGGCGATTCGAGGACATGCCCGGCCTCGCGGGCCGCGTGGCTTGTGAACGATCGCGGTCGCGTTCGGCACCCCCGGAGGGACATGGCACCATGCGTGCATGTCCTCCGTGTTGACCGACATCTGCCGGTATCCGATCGTGCAGGCTCCCATGGCCGGCGGCGCGTCCTGCCCGCAGTTGGTCGCGGCCGTCGGTGACGCAGGGGGGCTCGGCTTCCTCGCCGCCGGGTACAAGACCGCCGACGGGATGTACGAGGAGGTCAAACAGCTCCGGGGGCTCAGCTCCGGCGCCTTCGGGATCAACCTGTTCATGCCGCAGCCGCACCACGACGACCACGCGGCCGTGGAGGTCTACCGCGATCAGCTCGCCGGGGAGGCGACCTGGTACGAGACCCCGCTCGGCGATCCCGAGGCGGGCCGCGACGACGGGTACGAGGCCAAGCTCGCGATACTGCTCGACGATCCCGTCCCGGTCGTCTCGTTCACCTTCGGCTGTCCCACCCCCACCACCCTCGACGCCTTCACCCGCGTCGGCACCCTCACCGTCGTCACCGTGACCACGCCCGAGGAGGCCCAGACCGCCGAGTGGTCGGGCGCCGACGTCGTCTGCGTCCAGGGCGTCGAGGCCGGCGGCCACCGGGGCACCCACCGCGACGACCCCGCCACCGACGGCGCGGGCATCGGGCTGCTGTCGCTCGTCACCCAAGTACGCGACTGCGTAAGGCTGCCGATCATCGCGACCGGCGGGCTCATGCGCGGCGGCCAGATCGCCGCAGTACTGGCCGCGGGAGCCGACGCCGCACAATTCGGCACCGCGTTCCTCGTCTGCCCGGAGTCCGGCGCCCACGCCCTGCACAAGCACGCCATGACCAACCCGCTGTTCACCCGCACCGAACTCACCCGCGCCTTCACCGGGCGGCCCGCGCGCGGTCTCGTCAACCGCTTCATGCGCGAACACGGCCCCTACGCCCCGCCCGCCTACCCCGAGTTGCACCACCTCACCGCCGGGCTGCGCAAATCCGCCGCCAAGGTCGGCGACCCCCAGGGCATGGCCCTGTGGGCCGGCCAGGGCCACCGGATGGCCCGCGATCTGCCCGCCGGACAGCTCGTCGACGTCCTCGTCGGCGAACTCGAAGCCGCCCGCGCCTCGTTGACCCTGGGAAACAGCTCATGACCGCACCCGTCTTCGTCGTCGACGCCACTGCCGGTCTGCGGCCCGGCCTCGTCACGCTCGACGGCCCCGAGGGCCGCCACGCCGTCTCCGTAAGGAGGTTGCGCGTGGGGGAGGAGGTCGTCCTGACGGACGGCGCCGGCACCGGCGCCCACGGGACGGTCGCCGCCGTCCACGGCAAGGACCGGCTGGACGTGGAGATCACCGGCGTACGTACGGAGGACGAGCCCGCACCGCGTATCACCGTCGTCCAGGCGCTGCCCAAGGGCGACCGCGGCGAACTGTCCGTCGAGACGATGACCGAGACCGGAGTCGACGCGATCGTGCCCTGGCAGGCCGCGCGCTGCATCACCCAGTGGAGAGGCGAGCGGGGCGCCAAGGCGCTGGCCAAATGGCGCGCCACGGCCCGCGAGGCGGGCAAGCAGTCCCGCAGGCTGCGCTTCCCCGATGTGGCGGAGGCGATGACCTCCAAAGAGGTCGCGGCGCTGCTGGCGGTCGCCGACTTCGCCGCCGTCCTGCACGAGGAGGGCAGTCAACCCCTGGCCACCGCCGAACTCCCCCGCGAGGGGCGCATCGTGCTCGTCGTCGGACCCGAGGGCGGCGTCTCCCCGGACGAGCTGGCGCTGTTCGCGGACGCCGGGGCCGGCGCGTACCGGCTCGGGCGCACCGTACTGCGCACGTCCACCGCCGGCACGGCCGCCTGCGCGCTGCTCCTGAGCCGCACCGGCCGCTGGTCCTGACCGCCGGGCGACAGCGGGCCGATAGCATGCCGGGGTACGGAAGTGACCAGGCGCGACCGGCCGACCGACGCGAGGAGACGCGGACCATGGCGGGAGAACCACAGGCCGACTGCCTGTTCTGCAAGATCGTCGCCGGGGAGGTGCCCGCCACCGTCGTACGCGAGACGGACACCACCGTGGCCTTCCGGGACATCAACCCGCAGGCGCCCACCCATGTGCTGGTGATCCCCAAGGTGCACTACCCGGACGCGGCGGCGCTCGCCGCCGCCGAGCCGCAGATCGCCGCCGACATCCTGCGCGAGTCCGCCGAGGTCGCCGCCGAGGACAAGACCGCCGGCAGCGGCTACCGGGTCGTCTTCAACACCGGCAGCGGCGCGGGCCAGACGGTCTTCCACGCGCACGCCCACGTCCTGGGCGGACGCGGCCTCAACTGGCCCCCCGGGTAGGCGCCGACACCGTGTCCGTACGAGAACTCGTCGTCCTGGGAACCGCCAGCCAGGTCCCCACCCGGCACCGCAACCACAACGGCTATCTGCTGCGCTGGGACGGCGAGGGCATCCTCTTCGACCCCGGCGACGGCACCCAGCGCCAGATGGCGCGGGCCTCGGTCGCCGCGTACGACATCAACCGGATCTGCGTGACGCATTTCCACGGCGACCACTCGCTCGGCCTCGCCGGGGTCATCCAGCGCATCAACCTGGACCGCGTCCCGCACGAGATCACCGCACACTACCCGGCGAGCGGACACGTCTTCTTCAGGAGGCTGCGGTACGCGACGGCGTACCGCGAGACGGTCGGCATCACCGAGGCGCCCGTCGACGCCGACGGCGTACTCGCCCGCACCGACTCCTACACCCTGCGGGCGCACAAGCTCTCACACCCCGTCGAGTCCTACGGCTACCGGATCACCGAGCCGGACGGGCGCAGGATGCTTCCCGAGCGCCTCGCCGCGCACGGCATCGAGGGGCCCGACGTGGCGCGCCTCCAGCGGGAGGGCGAACTGCGCGGGGTGACGCTCGCCGACGTGAGCGAGGAGCGCAGGGGCCAGAGCTTCGCGTTCGTCATGGACACCCGGCTCTGCGACGGGGTGCACGCGCTGGCGGACGGCTGCGACATGCTCGTCATCGAGTCCACCTTCCTCGACGAGGACGCCCAACTGGCCGCCGATCACGGGCATCTGACGGCGGGCCAGGCGGGGGCGGTGGCTCGGGAGGCCGGCGTACGGCACCTCGTACTGACGCACTTCTCGCAGCGTTACGGCGACCCGGATCAGTTCGAGCGGCAGGCCAGGGCGGCCGGTTACGACGGCGAACTGACCGTCGCCGCCGACCTCGTGCGCGTCCCGCTGCCCAAGCGCTCCGGCTGACCTGCCGGGGCGTGTCCGCGAAGTAGCGCCGTCCGCCCGAAGGGTGGGGCCCGCGCCCGCCGCAGAACGGCTGATGTCTCGCTGGTGCGGTGCGGTGCTTCGCAAGGCGCAAGGATCGGTGTCGTGGACGGCCCGGCCGTAGGCGGCCGACTCCGGCAACGCAGGGGGTACCTCCCGTGCCCCCCTCGGGGGCTACTGGAGGTGCCGTCCAGGCGTCGTGGGCCGGTCAGGGCCGGGCGGTTGCCGGGCTCCACGCGTCGAGCACCTCGGCCGCCGCGTCGCGGGTACGGCGCGAGGCGTCGGCCGTGAGCGCGGTCAGCGACTCGATCGCCCCGTCCGCGCCCGCCGGCGGGCCGCCGTACTCCCGCACGTACCTGCCCAGGCCGTGCACGGCCTGGTAGCGGACGGCCTCCTCCGGGTCGTCCAGGTACGCCACGAAGCGCGCTCCGTCCGTCTTCTCCGGCTCGTTCAGGAGCGACAGCGCCGCCGCGCGGACCTCGGCCCCCACCGATCGCTCGTCCAGCAACAGCCTTATCGACGGCAGGACTTCGGGATAGTGGGCCAGCGCGCGACCGGCCTGCGAGGTCACTTGGGGGTCGGTCAACAGACAGCGCATCAGCGCCCGTGCCGCCCTGTCGCGGTCCCGGCGAGGCAGCCGGTGCCGGCCCAGTCGGCCCAGTTGGCCAAGGCCGTTCAGCGCCCCGGCCCGCACCCGTACGTCCTCGTCCCGCAGGAGCGGAAGGAGGAGGTCGAGGTCCCGCCGGTCGCCGAGCCCACCGACGGCCCCTGCCGCCGCCGCCCTCAGTTCGGGGTGGCAGGGCCACCGCGTGAGGACGGACCTCAGCAGCCGGACGGCGGCCGACGTGTTCATACGGGCCAGCGCCTGTACGACGGTCCAACCCAGGTCGGGATGGTCGATCCAGCGCCGTGCCGCCGGTAGGGCGCGGTGCTCACCCATCCATCCCAGGGTCCCGATCAGCTCACGCGCGACACCCGGGTCTTGTTCGTCGTCCAGGCGCGCGAGCAGCAGATCGGCGGTTCCGCGCCTCGGCGCGTCGCCCAGTCTGCTCACCACCGCCCGGCGCACCTGAGGAGCCGGGTCGTGCAGACCCTCGATCAGTGAGTCCCACAGGCGTGGCGTGCAGCGGGCGGGCAGGATGTCGATCGCCCGAGCACGGGCCGCACCGGATCCGTGCCGCGCCGAGCGAAGAACCTCCGCCCTGACGTCGCCGTCGTCCGGCCGCGACCACACCAGCATCCGCGCGTGCCCCCAGATCATGTCCTCGGGGTCCCCCAGCAGCCGCACCACCGACTCGATGTCACCGAGCGTCCCCAGCCGCCGCAGTGCGACGAGCGCGTTGAGCCGCAGGTGCCGGTCCTCGTCCCGCAGCAGGCGCGTGAACGCCGCGGTGACGGCCGGGCCGGTCAGCCCGAGCCGGTCGGCGGCGAGCGAGGCCCGGCGCCGTACGCGCGGGTCGGCGTCGCGCATCAGACCGGTCAGTAAGTCGCCGATGTCGGTGCCGGTCGCGGTGGTCGCGGTGGTCGCGGTGCCGCCACCGTGGGCGGTCCCGCCGGGAGCGCCGAGGCGGCCGAGGCCGAGCGCGGCGGCGGCGCGTACCGAGGGATCAGGATCTCCGCCCGCCGCGACGAGCGCCGATACCTCCCGGGTCCTCCCGACCCGGCCGAGCCCCTTGGCCGCGGCTGCCCGCCGCCACGGCTGCGGCGCCGACAACTCCCGCAGGAAAAAGGCGATTTGATGTTCGTTGCTCATGATGCCCCCTTTCAGTGTGAGACGTCCGACGGGCGCGGGGGTTGTACCCGTCACCGACGTGACCCGACCGCCCGGCACGCTGCTCACGCCGACTGTCAGTGCCATCGGGCACACTGTCCGGATCCGTACGCCGATCCGGGAGCGCGACCGTGACCCCACGTGAAGGAACGCCGCAGGCCCACACCGCCGATGTCGACCCGCTGGGCGCCCTGCGCGCCCCGGACGACCCGGACTGCGACGTCTACCTGACCGGCACGGTCTTCCTCGACATCATCTTCACCGGCCTCGACAGCGCCCCCGTGCGCGGCACCGAGTCCTGGGCCAGGGGCATGGGTTCGAGCCCCGGCGGCATCGCCAACATGGCCAGCGCGCTGGCCCGGCTCGGCCTGCGCACCTCGCTCGCGGCGGCCTTCGGCGACGACCACTACGGGGAGTACTGCTGGGACGCGCTGGAGCAGGGCGAGGGCATCGACCTCTCCCGCTCGCGTACCGTCCCCGGCTGGCACTCACCGGTCACGGTCTCCATGGCGTACGAGGGCGAGCGCACGATGGTCTCCCACGGGCACGAGGCTCCGCCGCCGGAGGGCGCCCTGCCCGAGTGCCCGCCCCGCGCGCGTGCCGCCGTCGCCGCGCTCACACCGGGCCGCAGCGACGACTGGATCGCCCGCGCCGCCGGGCACGGCGCGCGGGTCTTCGCCGACGTGGGGTGGGACGACACGGGCCGCTGGGACCTGGCGGGACTGCCCGACCTGGCGCATTGCGAGGCGTTCCTGCCCAACGCGGAGGAGGCGATGCGCTACACCCGTACCGACTGCCCCAGGGCCGCCGCGCGGGCGCTCGCCGAGCTGGTGCCGCTGGTGGTCGTGACCCTGGGCGCGGAGGGGGCGTACGCGGTGGACAGCGCCAGCGGCGCCACCGCCGAGGTGCCGGCCATCGACGTGGCGGCGCTGGACCCGACAGGCGCGGGCGACGTGTTCGTCGCCGGGTTCGTCACCGGCACCCTCGCCGGCTGGCCGCTCGCCGACCGGATCGCGTTCTCCGGGCTCACGGCCGCCCTGTCGGTCCAGGAGTTCGGCGGATCGCTGTCGGCGCCCGGCTGGTCGGAGGTCGCCGCCTGGTGGAGTTACGTCCAGGAGTCGTCGGACCAGGATCCGGCGGCGCTGCGCCGATACGCCTTCCTGGCGGGGCTGTTGCCCGCGCCGAGCCGGCCATGGCCGCTGCGCAGGGCCGTACCGACCATCGGCTTCGGCCGCTCGGGCTGAACATTTCCTTGACGTGGGCGGTTCCAACTGTAAACATCCGACCAGTCGTTAGACAACGTTGTCAATGGGAGGTGCCCAACATGTCCAGATTCGGCACGCGCTGGCGAGCGGCGGTGGGAACAGTCGCGGCGGCGGTGGTGGCGGGCATGCTGGGAGCCCCTGCCGCCAGCGCCGCACAGCCTTTGGTCTCGGACCCCACGGCCTATGTCAACCCGATGGTGGGAACGACCACTTCGGGAATGACGTTCCCCGGTGCGTCGATGCCTTTCGGCATGGTGCAGAACAGTCCTGACACGAATGTGGGAAACGCGGCCTACAACTACGACGCGACCACTCTGACGGGATTCAGTCAGGTCCATCTCTCGGGTATCGGCTGTCCTGCGGGCAGTTGGATCCGTGTGATGCCGACCGTGGGCGATGTGACCGACACTTCCCTGTCGGCGAACATGTCGAAATTCAGTCATGACACCGAGGTGGCGAAGCCGGGCTACTACGGCGTCACGCTCGAGAAGAACAACATCCGGGCCGAGTTGACGTCGACCACCCGCACCGGCGTGGACCGTTTCACCTACGACACGGGCGCGCGGGACCGCAAGCTGATCGTCAATGTGACGGACGTATGGGGTCAGACATTCGCCAGTGACGTCAAGGTCGTCGGCGACAAGATCCAGGGTTCGGTGACGAGCGGATCCTTCTGCGGGCCCAACCGCCCGAGCCGCTACACCCTGCACTTCAGCATGACCCTCTCCGAGCCGATCGCCGGCGTCGCCACCTGGAACCGCGGCGAGAAGGTCCCGGTCGCCGGGCGTACGGCGGCCACCGGCGGCGCCGTGATCTCCTTCGCGCCCGGCGGCAAGGCGCCGATCGTCACCCACACCGGCGTCTCCTACACCTCGGTCGAGGGCGCGGAGAAGAACCGCGTCGCCGAACTGTCCACGGGCTCCAAGGGCGAGCTGAAGTCCTTCGACACCGTGCGCGCCGACGCCCATGACGCGTGGCAGGAGCAGCTTCGGAGCGTACGGGTCTCCAGTGACTCCACCGAGGACCTGAAGACCTTCTACACCGAGCTGTACCACGGACTGCTGCACCCGTCCGTCGCCCAGGACGTGGACGGCACCTATCAGGGCTTCGACGGAAAGAAGCACAAGGTCGCGCGGGGCGAGAACTATTACCAGATGCTGTCCATGTGGGACACGTACCGATCCCAGAATCAGCTCGTCGCCCTTCTCGAACCGGAACGCGCGACGGATATCGCCCGTTCGATCCTGGCGATCTACGAACAGGGCGGCTGGGTTCCGAGGTGGTCGCTCGGCCAGGCCGAGACGAATGCCACCAGCGGTGACCCCGTCACCCCGTTCATCGTCACCCTCTATTCACGCGGACTGCTCGACCACAAACTCGCCGGAAAGCTTTTCGACGCGCTGTGGAAGAACGTCAACGAAGTGCCGCCGCCGGCGACCAACATCAAGGCGCGTGAATTCAACCCGCAGTATCTCGACAAGGGTTACATTCCTGCCGAGCTGAGCCAGAACGAGTCCGCCTCCATCGGTCTCGAATACTCGCTCGCGGACTGCGCGCTCGGCACGATGGCCGTGGGTCTCCACAAGTACAAGGAGGCCGACCAACTCCGCCCGCGCTGCGACGAATTCACACACATCTGGAACGCGGACATCGAATCCAAGGGCTACACCGGATTCCCGCAGGCCCGAGCCGCCGACGGCAGCTTCGTGCCGACCGACGCCGTCGTGAACGGCAAGGGCTTCAAGGAAGGCACCGCCTGGCAGTACCAATGGCTCGGCCAGCAGGACCCCGAGGCACTGTTCGCGCTGATGGGCGGCGCCGACGAGGCCGAGAAGCGGCTCGACACGTTCTTCACCTTCCCGGCGATCGAGGAGGACGTCTCGACGGCGGCCACCAAGCACTGGGTGACCGGACCGATCGACTACAACGGCCACTTCGAGTTCAACCCGAACAACGAGCCCGACTTCCACGCCCCGTGGATGTACGCGTGGACGGACAGCCCCTGGAAGACGTCCGCGGTCACCCGCGCCCAGCGGGCGCTCTACACCGACACGTACAACGGCGTCCCCGGCAACGACGACCTCGGTGCCAGCTCGGCGATGGGCGCGTTCGCGATGCTGGGCTTCTTCGAGGCCCAGCCCGGCTCCGGCAACTACATCTTCTCCGCGCCGATGTTCCCGAAGGCCGTGATCACACAGCCCGACGGCACCAGGCTCACCCTGAACGCCCCGGGGGCCAAGGCGTCGGCGATCCAGTACATCGACACACTGAGCGTCGACGGCGACAGGACCGCCCGTAGCTGGATCTCGCACGACGACCTGCTCTCCGCCGGCACGGTGAACTTCAAGCTCACCACCGACGGCGCGAGCAGCCGGTGGGGCCTCGGTACGAAGAACCAGCCGCCCGCGATGGCCGGCGCGCTGGAGACCGGGAAGAAGTAGCGGAACCGGCGGGCACCGACCCGCTACGCGGTGTGAGCGGCCCCGGCCGGATCGTCCGATCCGGCCGGGGCCGCCGCCCGTTCCTCGAACGTCCGCGGGGTCCACGGAAAGGCGCGCGGAAAAGCCCTACGGCGATGTCAGTGCGGAGTCGTAGGCTGGTACCCAGAGGTTGTCGAGCGGCGAGAACCCCGCAACGGGAGGTATGTGCAGGCCACAGTGCCGGCCCATGACTCAGTCACCCACAGTCCGTACCCCCGCGCCCGGTCAGGCGCGAGCCCACTTCACCATCCCCGCCAAGCACCCGATGGTGACGATCCTGGGCTCCGGTGACTCGCTGTTGCGCGTGATCGAGAAGGCGTTCCCGGCCGCCGACATCCATGTCCGGGGCAATCAGATCAGCGCCGTGGGCGACGCGGCCGAGGTCGCGCTGATCCAGAGCCTGTTCGACGAGATGATGCTGGTGCTCCGCACCGGTCAGCCGATGACGGAGGACGCAGTGGAACGCTCGATCGCCATGCTCAGGGCGAGCGAGAACGGCGGCGCGGACGGACCTGAGACCCCCGCCGAAGTTCTCACTCAGAACATCGTCTCCAGCCGTGGCCGCACGATCCGCCCCAAGACGCTCAACCAGAAGCGGTATGTGGACGCGATCGACAAGCACACGATCGTCTTCGGCATCGGCCCGGCGGGCACCGGCAAGACCTATCTCGCCATGGCCAAGGCCGTACAGGCCCTCCAGTCCAAGCAGGTCACCAGGATCATCCTGACCAGGCCCGCGGTGGAGGCGGGGGAGCGGCTCGGCTTTCTGCCCGGCACGCTGTACGAGAAGATCGACCCGTATCTGCGCCCCCTCTACGACGCGCTGCACGACATGCTCGACCCCGACTCGATCCCGCGCCTGATGGCGGCGGGCACGATCGAGGTCGCGCCGCTGGCCTATATGCGTGGCCGCACCCTGAATGACGCGTTCATCATCCTCGACGAGGCGCAGAACACCAGCTCGCAGCAGATGAAGATGTTCCTGACCCGGCTCGGCTTCGACTCGAAGATCGTCATCACCGGCGATGTCACCCAGGTCGACCTCCCCGGTGGTACGAAAAGCGGGCTGCGCCAGGTCCAGGACATCCTGCACGACGTCGAGGACGTGCACTTCTCCCGGCTCACCTCTGAGGATGTCGTCCGGCACAAGCTCGTCGGCCGTATCGTCGACGCCTACGAGCAGTACGACAGCCGCAACGGCAACGAACAGCACGGCTGAGCCGGCACCTCGCGGCCCAGCGGCATCCAGCCGGCGGCATCTATCCGGGAGAGTCACACCGCACCATGTCGATCGACGTCAACAACGAGTCAGGCACCGAGGTCGACGAGCAGGCGATCCTCGGGGCCGCCCGCTACGCGCTCACCCGGATGCGTATCCACCCCCTCTCCGAGCTTTCGGTGATCGTGGTGGACTCCGCCGCCATGGAGCAGTTGCACATGCAGTGGATGGACCTCCCCGGTCCGACCGACGTCATGTCCTTCCCGATGGACGAGCTGCGTCCACCGGTGAAGGACGACGAGGAGCCCCCGCAGGGGCTCCTCGGTGACGTCGTCCTGTGCCCGGAGGTCGCGAAGACCCAGGGCGAGGAAGCGCCGACGCGGCACTCCATGGACGAGGAGCTTCAACTCCTCACCGTCCACGGCGTGCTGCACCTCCTCGGGTACGACCACGAGGAGCCGGACGAGAAGGCCGAGATGTTCGGCCTCCAGGCGGCCATCGTGGACGGCTGGCGGGCCGAGCAGGGCCTCACCGGTCCCTCTCCCGCGCCGACCGTCTCGTGATCACGCAACTGATCATCGGGGCGGTCGCGCTGGTCGTCGTCGCCTGGCTGGCGGCCTGCGCCGAGGCGGGGCTCGCCCGTGTCTCCACCTTCCGCGCCGCCGAGGCCGAGCGCTCCGGGCGGCGCGGCGCCGACAAGCTGGCGCAGATCGCCGCCGACCCGACCCGGTATCTGAACGTGGCGCTGCTGGTGCGCGTCGCGTGCGAGATGGCTGCCGGGGTGCTGGTCACGTACGTCTGCCTGGAGGAGTTCGGCGAGACATGGGCGGCGCTGCTCGTCGCGATCGGCGTGATGGTCCTGGTGAGCTACGTCGCGGTCGGCGTCTCGCCGCGCACCATCGGCCGCCAGCACCCGCTGAACACGGCGACCGCCGCGGCGTACGTGCTGCTGCCGCTGGCCCGGATCATGGGGCCGGTCCCGCAGTTGCTGATCCTGCTGGGCAACGCGCTCACACCGGGCAAGGGCTTCCGCAAGGGACCGTTCGCGAGCGAGGCCGAGCTGCGGGCGATGGTGGACCTGGCCGAGCAGGAGTCGCTGATCGAGGACGACGAGCGCCGGATGGTGCACTCGGTCTTCGAGCTGGGCGACACGCTGGTGCGGGAGGTCATGGTGCCGCGTACGGACCTGGTCTGCATCGAGCGCTACAAGACGATCCGCCAGGCGCTGACGCTGGCGCTGCGCTCGGGCTTCTCCCGGATCCCGGTCACGGGGGAGAACGAGGACGACATGGTCGGCATCGTCTATCTCAAGGACCTCGTCAGGAAGACGCACATCAACCGCGACTCCGAGGCCGATCTGGTCTCCACGGCGATGCGCCCGGCGGCGTTCGTGCCGGACACGAAGAACGCGGGCGATCTGCTGCGCGAGATGCAGCAGGAGCGCAATCACGTCGCGGTCGTGATCGACGAGTACGGCGGCACGGCCGGCATCGTGACGATCGAGGACATCCTGGAGGAGATCGTCGGCGAGATCACGGACGAGTACGACCGTGAGCTGCCGCCCGTCGAGGAGGCGGGCACCGACTCCTACCGGGTCACGGCCCGGCTCGACATCGGCGATCTCGGGGAGCTGTACGGGCTGGACGAGTTCGACGACGAGGACGTGGAGACGGTCGGCGGCCTGCTCGCGAAGGCGCTGGGCCGGGTGCCGATCGCCGGGGCCAGCGCGCTGGTGGAGCTGCCGGACGGGCGCACGCTGCGGCTGACGGCGGAGTCCCCCGCGGGCCGGCGGAACAAGATCGTGACGGTGCTCGCGGAGCCGGCGGAGGGGCCGGTGGCGCGATGAGCGTCGCTGCCGGGGGCTCGGCCGGGGGCTCGCTGTCGCGGGACGAACTGCGGGCGTTCTGCCTGGAGTTCAACGCGGCGACGGAGGAGTTCCCCTTCGGCCCGGAGAGTTCGGTCTTCAAGGTCGTGGGGAAGATGTTCGCGCTCACGGCCCTGGACGCCGAGCCGTTGACGGTCTCCCTCAAGTGCGATCCGGACCAGGCGATCCAACTGCGCGCGGCCCACCCGGAGATCGTCCCCGGATGGCACCTCAACAAGCGGCACTGGAACACGGTCACGGTCGCCGGGCTGCCCGCGCGGACGGTGCGTGAGCTGATCGAGGACAGTTACGACCTGGTGGTGGCCGGTCTGCCGAAGACGGAGCGCCTTCGGCTGGACCGGCCCTAGTGATCTGGTTGTGAGTTCGTTGGGCACCACGTGAGTCGCTTTGCGCACCAATTCGCGGGTTCGGCTGACGGGTGCCGGTGGGCTTCGGTCTGCTGTCGGTTGTGGGTGACAGCAGGCTGGAGCCGTTGGTCCTGAGCGAGGCCGAGCGGCAGGTGTTGAGTATGTGGGTCAAGCGCCGGACGACCGCGCAGGGTCTGGCCCTGCGGGCGCGGATCGTGCTGGCGTGCGCGGAGGGCGGGCCGAACCTGGCGGTCGCGGCCCGGCTGGGGGTGAACCGGGGCACGGTCGCGAAATGGCGGACCCGGTTCCTGCGCGACCGGCTCGACGGGCTCGCGGACGAACCGCGCCCCGGGGTACCGCGGACCATCACCGATGCCCAGGTCGAAGAGGTGGTGGTCCGCACCCTGGAGGAGACACCACCGGGCGGGACGCACTGGTCGAAGCGGGAACTGGCGAAGGTCGTGGGGATCTCCCCCGCGAGTGTGCTGCGGATCTGGCACGCTTTCGGTCTGCAGCCGTGGCGGACCGAGACCTTCAAGATCTCCCCGGATCCGTTCCTGATCGACAAGGTCCGTGACGTCGTCGGCCTCTGTCTCGCCCCGCCGGCCAACGCGGCTGTCTTCGCGGTGGACGAGAAGCCGCAGATCCAAGCCCTTGAACGGACCGCGCCGGTGCTGCCCATGATTCCGGGAGTGCCCGAGCGGCGGAGTTTCGACTACGTCCGGCACGGCACCGTCGACCTGTTCGCCGCCCTGAACACCGCGACCGGCAAGGTGATCACGAAACTCGCCGCGCAGCACCGGGCCGTCGACTTCCGCGACTTCCTCGACGAGATCGACCGCCAGACGGAACCTGGCCTGGCGGTCCACGTGATCTGCGACAACCTCTCCGCCCACAAAGCACCGGTGGTGCACAAGTGGCTGCTCGCGCACCCCCGCTTCCACCTGCACTTCACCCCCACCTACTCGTCATGGATCAACCAGGTCGAGCGGTGGTTCGCCGAGCTGGAACGACGCTGCCTCGAACGCGGTGTGTTCTGCTCCCTCGACGACCTCAAGGCCGCACTCGAAAACTGGATCAAGATCTGGAACGACGATGCCCAGCCGTTCAAGTGGACCAAGACCGCCGACCAGATCCTCGACCGCATCTGCCGCTACTGCTCACGCATCTCCGAACCAGATCACTAGGCCCCGTCCGGCGGGCGCGCGTCAGTTGTTGGGCCGCAGCCTGCGGCGTACCTGACGCCGTACGGCGGGACCTATCCGCAGCGGCGAGCCCTTCTCCAGGTCGGACAGCCGCCGTTCCATGGCGACGAGCTTGTTCTGGAGTTCGGCGTTCTTCTTGGTGAGGGCGTCGATACGGCGGTCGGCGACGTTGCCGCGCTCGTACAGTCGGCTGAAGCGGTACTGCAGCGAGCCGTCGTCGGTGCCGTCCCACACACCGAGCGACGGCGGCAGGTCGAGCGCGCCGAGCCGCAGGTCGAAGGCGGCGCCGCCGTCGCCGTGCGTGAAGGTGTTCTCCAGACCGTTCTTGTCGAGGAAGCCGACGAAGCGGTCGAAGCGTTCCTTGTGTCCGTTCAGCATCTCGCTGAAGTCGGCCTGGTCGTACAGCTCCTGCGGATGGATGTCGGCGGGTGTGGCGCTGAGCATCCGGTGCGGAATGCCGAAGTAGCGGCACAGCTCCAGGGTCCGCGAGTCATGGACGAGCACGACGCTGGGGGTGCCGGCGAGAAGGGGGGCGATGTTGCCGTGGATGCGGGTGCCGTAGACGAAGTCGTACGTCGACAGCTCGTCCATCCATGTCTTGGGATCCAGCGGGACCCTGACCCGGTTCTGCTGGAACAGCGGGTGGGTCAACCGGCGGGGGAAGCGGGTCTTGGGGCCGGTCACGGCGGAGGTGTCGCCCCAGAAGAGGACTTCGGCGTCGGCGATGTTCTGCGCGTAGTAACGCAGGTGCGGGAAGCGCTCGAGCGCGTGGTGGGCCAAACCCTCCATGTCGCCGACGGCTATCGCGCCCGGCGACATGTTGATCACGACCCGGGAGTGGGCGTCGAGCGTGCCCGGGTCCCGGGGGGTGGGGAAGGTGTCGCCGTGCAGGAACATCGACGGACAGCCGATGATGTCGGTGTGCCGTTTGAACCCGAGCCGCTCCAGATAGGACGCGGTCAGCTCACCGCGTACGCCGATGGAGGCGGATCTCTCCAGGACGGCCTTGACGAACCGTTTGACCGCGGACTCGATGGGAGCGAGTCTGGCGACGTCGTAGTCCTCGGGCACCTGGGCGCCGACCCCGACGACCACGACGGGGATGGTGAGTTGCTCGATGAGGGCGGCGAGCCTGTTCAGATTGGGCTTGAAGGACGTTCGGAAGGCGTTGGCCAGCGGGATGACGAAGACGTCGTAATCCTCATTGATCTGCCGCGCCCGCTCCGGTGTCGAGACGGTACCGATCCCGTTGGACGTCACTTCGGTCCGCTCGGTGAGCAGGATCTTGTGCGCGGCGTCGCTGAAGAGCAGATTTCCCGAGTTCGTGCCGATCAGGTCCTTCTGGATGAACTCCTGCTGACTGGCGACGTGGAACGGGCTCTTACCAGAGCGTATGAGTATGCGCTTCATGACCTTCTTCCTCGTTTGCTCGGACAACCTGCCCCTGGGAGCCCGGCAAGCGCTCTCCCCCGACGGCACCGGTCCTGGGTCAGGTGACCGGGCCGCGTGGAACGGGACGATACCCGAGATCAAAAGCTAGAAGACATGGGTATTTCATGCTTTGTTGGGACGCCGTTCATGTGATCTTTAGCTCTCGTGTCAAGCCGGTTACAGGATGGTCCACGCTCCGTCAGGCGGGGGGTGCGCTCCGTGTGCCAGGGCTCGCCTGTGGGGCGGCGAGGTCGACGACGACGGTCCCGCTCAGCCGCATGAGCGACTGCCCAGCGCGGATCCAGCGGATGCGGGGGTCGCCGAAGCCCACGCCCGCCGCGTTCCAAGGGATGGGGGCCGGTAGAGCCGGACGGTAGAGGGCTCCTCGTACTCCGACCAGGTCGAACGAGTGCGCCCGCAGGACGGTGCACCGCCGACGTAGATGCGGGCATACCTGGGCAGACTTCACGGCGCAGGGTGCGCAGAGCGGCGGCTGGGCTGTGATGAGTCCGTCGAACTCCGCCCCGGAGCCGCCAGGTTGGTCGGGGCTCTCGCCCAGCATCCACAGCGCGCCGTCGCCTGTCCGGTCGGCGGGGCGGGCACAGACCTGGCACAGCAGCGCCTCCATGGCTCGCCGTTGGCGCAGCGCGTGCACCTTGCCGAACTCGGGTCGGCCCTTGCCGGGAAGCGAGGGAACTCGCGTCCACAGGATGTCGTTCGTGTCCCGGTCGTACGGTCGCTCGTCCGCGTAGCCGATGCCGCCGTTCTTCGCGACGACGCGTATGCCGGGAGTCTGCTCCGCGCTCCAGCGGGTGATGTACGGCACAGGGCCGGCTTGCCGGTGGCCGGTGTTCGACGGTGGCTTCTGACGCTTCATCGCAGCGCACAACCTCTCTAGACATCTTGATTGGATCTCACCGAGGCCTGCGATGTCAATGAGATGTCTAGAGAGGTTTCGAGGTTCGGGTGCGCTGTTACGGGTGTGACTTAGGCTGTCTAGAGAAGACGGAAGGGTGTCGACGCATGGCGACCAAGGACGGCGAGGGGCAGCCGAAGTACCGGCGTATCGCCGATGCGCTGCGGGAGGCGATTCGGGCCGGTGAGTACGGGCCCGGGGCGCGCCTGCCTGGTGAGAACGACCTCATGGCCGCCCACGGCGTGGCGCGCATGACCGCGCGGCAGGCGCTCGGGGTGCTGCGGAGCGAAGGGCTCACCGAGTCGCGCAAGGGGGCCGGTGTGTTCGTGCGGGCGTTTCGGCCGCTCAGGCGGCGCGGGATTCAGCGGTTGTCGGGGGAGCAGTGGGGCGCCGGTCGGTCGATCTGGGCGGCGGATGTCGAGGACCGCGACCTCGTTGTCGATCAGATCGCCGTGACCGAGGAGACCGCGCCGGAGCGGGTCGCGCACCTGCTGGGCCTCGCCCCGGACGACGCCGTGTGCGTACGGAGTCGGCGCTTCGTTCTCGACGGGAAGCCGGTTCTGCTGGCGGTGAGCCACCTGCCCGCCGCTCTCGTCGCGGGGTCCGCGATCACACGGGAGGACACCGGGCCCGGCGGCATCTACGCCCGCCTCGCCGAACTCGGCCATGAACCGGCGCACTTCAGGGAGGAGGTCCGCTCGCGCATGCCGTCCCAGGACGAGTCGACGCGGTTGAGCCTGTCCGCCGGGACACCCGTCATGCTGATCTGCCGCACGGCGTTCACCTCCGACGGGCGGGCGGTCGAGGTCAACGAGATGATCCTCGACTCGGCGGCGTACGTCCTCGAGTACGACTTCGACGCGTAGTGCCCCTCGGTGCGGGGGATCTCTATGCTCGGGCCCATGACGCAGAGCACCGACCTCGATCCCGAGGACCGAAAGATCATCACCCTGGCCCGCAGCACGCGCGCCCGGAACGGGGTGCCCGAGGGGGCCGCCGTGCGGGACGAGACCGGGCGGACCTATGTCGCCGGGAGCGTCGACCTCGACTCCCTCAAGCTCAGCGCGCTGCGGACCGCCGTCGCCATGGCCGTCGCGAGCGGGGCCACCTCGCTGGAGGCCGCCGCCGTCGTCACCGAGGCCGACGCCGTCAGTGACGAGGACCGGGCCGCCGTACGGGATCTCGGCGGGCCCGCGACACCCGTGCTGCTGGCCGCTCCGGACGGGAGTGTGCGGGGAACCGTGAAGGCCGGCTGAGGCGCCCGCGGGGCCTTCCCGCGGGCCGACTGGTCGGCGACGGCGGGACCATCGGGGAGAATGGGCGCCATGAGCGCTCGTACCCCTTCGTCTCCCGAGACTTCCGCCGAACCGTCCGAAGCCCCCCACCGGGCCGGTTTCGCCTGTTTCGTCGGTCGCCCCAACGCGGGCAAGTCCACCCTCACGAACGCTCTGGTCGGCCAGAAGGTGGCGATCACCTCCAGCCGGCCGCAGACCACACGGCACACGGTGCGCGGCATCGTGCACCGGCCCGAGGCGCAGCTCATCCTGGTCGACACCCCCGGCCTGCACAAACCGCGCACACTGCTCGGTGAGCGGCTGAACGACGTCGTACGGACCACCTGGGCCGAGGTCGACGTCATCGGTTTCTGTGTGCCCGCCGACCAGAAGCTCGGCCCCGGTGACCGCTTCATCGCCAAGGAGCTGGCCGGGATCCGCAAGACGCCGAAGGTCGCGCTCGTCACCAAGACCGACCTGGTCGACTCCCGTGTCCTGGCGGAGCAACTGATCGCGATCGACCAGCTCGGCAAGGAGCTGGGCTTCGAGTGGGCGGAGATCGTCCCGGTCTCGGCCGTCAGCGGTGACCAGGTGGAGCTGGTCGCCGATCTGCTGGTCCCGCTGCTGCCCGAGAGCCCGCCGCTCTACCCGGAGGGCGACCTCACCGACGAGCCCGAGATGGTCATGGTGGCCGAGCTGATCCGCGAGGCCGCGCTCGAAGGCGTACGGGACGAGCTGCCGCACTCGATCGCGGTCGTGGTCGAGGAGATGCTGCCGCGCGAGGACCGGCCGGCGGACAAGCCGCTGCTGGACATCCACGCGAACGTCTACATCGAGCGGCCGAGCCAGAAGGGGATCATCATCGGCCCCAAGGGCAAGCGGCTCAAGGAGGTCGGGACGAAGTCCCGCAAGCACATCGAGGCGCTGCTGGGCACGCCGGTCTTCCTGGACCTGCACGTCAAGGTCGCAAAGGACTGGCAGCGCGACCCCAAGCAGCTCCGCAAGCTCGGTTTCTGAGGGCAATCTCACGCTTTTGTGGGCATTTGACCCATACCCCCGGTGATCCCGCATACTGATACGGCCCCGCGCGCACCGCGCGGCTCGGCTAGGCTGCGGCGCATCATGCGTTTCGGGCTGCTTCTCCTTAGCTGCCGCGGCGAGGGTCTGTAGTCGTAGGCCGACCCCCTCCCCGCGGAGTCTGGTGATGCGGTGTTCCCGCCCCGTCGGCCGTCCCAGCGGACACACGAGGAGCCCAACGCAATGTCTGAGCGCATGTCCGACCCCGCGGTAGCCGGATCCGTCGGCCGTCCCACCCCCGTCACCAACGCCACGCACACCCAGCGGCCCTCCGGGATGCCGATCCACAAGTACGGCCGCTACGAGGCCGTGGACATCCCCGACCGCACCTGGCCGGACAACCGCATCACCCAGGCGCCCCGCTGGCTCTCCACCGATCTGCGCGACGGCAACCAGGCTCTGATCGACCCCATGTCGCCCGCCCGCAAGCGCGAGATGTTCGATCTGCTGGTGCGCATGGGCTACAAGGAGATCGAGGTCGGTTTCCCGTCGTCCGGCGAGACCGACTTCGCCTTCGTGCGGTCGATCATCGAAGAAGGCGCCATCCCCGAGGACGTGACCATCTCCGTCCTGACGCAGGCCCGCGAGGAGCTGATCGAGCGCACCGTCCAGTCGCTCGTCGGCGCCCACCGCGCCACCGTCCACCTGTACAACGCCACCGCCCCCACCTTCCGCCGCGTCGTCTTCCGGGGCACCCGTGAGCAGGTCAGGCAGATCGCCGTGGACGGTACGCGGCTGGTCTCCGAGTACGCCGAGAAGATCCTCGGCCCGGAGACCGTCTTCGGCTACCAGTACAGCCCGGAGATCTTCACCGACACCGAGCTGGACTTCGCCCTGGAGGTCTGCGAGGGCGTCATGGACGTCTGGCAGCCCGAGGAGGGCCGCGAGATCATCCTCAACCTGCCGGCCACCGTCGAGCGCTCCACGCCGTCCACGCACGCCGACCGCTTCGAGTGGATGTCACGGAATCTGTCGCGCCGTGAGCACGTGTGTCTCTCCGTCCACCCGCACAACGACCGCGGCACCGCCGTCGCCGCCGCCGAGCTGGCGCTCATGGCCGGGGCCGACCGGATCGAGGGCTGTCTGTTCGGCCAGGGCGAGCGCACCGGCAACGTCGACCTGGTGACCCTGGGCATGAACCTGTTCTCCCAGGGTGTCGACCCGCAGATCGACTTCTCGCAGATCGACGAGATCCGCCGCACCAGCGAGTACTGCAACCAGATGGAGATCCACCCGCGCCACCCCTACGCGGGCGACCTCGTCTACACCTCCTTCTCCGGCTCCCACCAGGACGCCATCAAGAAGGGCTTCGACGCCATGGAGGCGGACGCCGCCGCGCAGGGCAGGACGGTCGATGATCTGGTGTGGGCCGTGCCGTATCTGCCGATCGACCCCAAGGACGTGGGCCGTTCGTACGAGGCGGTCATCCGGGTCAACTCGCAGTCCGGCAAGGGCGGCATCGCCTACGTACTGAAGAACGACCACAAGCTGGACCTGCCGCGCCGGATGCAGATCGAGTTCTCGCGGATCATCCAGGCGAAGACGGACACCGAGGGCGGCGAGGTCACGCCGAAGCAGATCTGGGCGGCCTTCGAGGACGAGTATCTGCCCAACGCGGACGACTCCGACGCCCGCTGGGGTCGGATCCAACTGCGCTCCGGTCAGAGCACCACCGACAACGACGGCACGGACACCCTCACCGTGGAAGCCGTCGTGGACGGCGCGGACACCGTACTCACCGGCTCCGGCAACGGGCCGATTTCGGCCTTCTTCGCCGCGCTGGCCGCAGTCGGGGTCGACGCCCGGCTGCTGGACTACTCGGAGCACACCATGAGCGAGGGCGCGAGCGCGCAGGCCGCCTCGTACATCGAGTGCGCGATCGACGGAAAGGTGCTGTGGGGTATCGGCATTGACGCCAACACCACGCGTGCCTCACTGAAGGCCGTTGTCTCCGCGGTGAACCGCGCAACGCGCTGACCTCAGCGTTTACCGGCAGAACCGGGACCCCGTCCACCTCTTACGGTGGGCGGGGTTCGGCCATGTCGTGGCGACCTCACGCCGGGGTAATGACGCCGCATCGTTGCTGTGGTTAACATCACGTCAATGCGGCAAAGTTGCCGAAGCGTTATGGAGGTGCGCGACGTGCTGCCAGGCCAGGGAACGTACGGCAGGAAACTGCGCATCTGCGGCATTCACACCGCGTGGAACACCATCGGGGACGGGGAGTTCTTCTGCCCCGACTGCGGCGGTGACCGCAACTACCGCCGACGCACCGGCCGTCGCCGCTTCGCCGTGCTCGGCGTGCCGCTGGTACCGCGCGGCGCCGCCGGCCCGGTCATCGAATGCGCCGCCTGCCACGGCCACTTCGGCACCGACATCCTCGACCACCCCACCACCGTCCGCTTCTCCGCGATGCTCCGCGACGCCGTGCATACGGTGGCGCTCGCCGTCCTCGCCGCGGGCGGCACCTCCTCCCGTACGGTCCTCGACATCGCGGTCGGCACGGTCAGGGCGGCCGGGATCGAGGACTGTACGGCGGACCAGCTCACGGAGCTGGTGGAGGCGCTGGCCGCCGACACGGGCCGGTTCCTGCTCGACCCCGGACCCTGCGGGGCGGCGCTCGCCATCGAGCTGCACGAGGCGCTGGAGCCGCTGTCCCCGCATCTCGCCGCCGCCGGCCGGGAGTCGATCCTGCTCCAGGGCGCGCGGATCGCGCTGGCCGACGGGCCCTACAGCGCGGCGGAGCGCGACGTGCTCTCCATCGTCGGCGGTGCCTTGCAGTTGTGCGCCGACGACACGGCCCGGCTGCTCGAATCGGCCCGTACGCCCTCCTCCTGAACCTCTGTCGCCGCCGTCAACTCAGTTGTCACCGAGCCGTGTTCCCGCGCATACTCCCCCGGGAGTAGCCACGCGGCCCAGTCACCCGGGGCAGTAATCCCCATCTCGCCCTCGCGCGCGACGAATCCGCCCCTTCCCGGCCCGAGGCTGAGACCAGACTCTGACCGGCTGTGCAGAAGGGGGGGCCCGCGATGGGGCCCGAGAACAGACGCCGACGACTGCTGCCCTGGGCGGTGGTCGGGCTGTGGGTGATCGTGATCGCCGTCGCCGCCATGTTCGCCGGGAAGCTCAGCGGCGTACAGCGCGACGAAGCCGTCGACTACCTCCCGGCGAGCGCCGACTCCACCCATGTGGAGAAGGTCCGCCAGGAGCTGCCCGGCGGTGAGACGACCGATCTGATCGTCGTCTACCACCGCGACGGCGGGCTCACCGCCGCCGACCGGACGACCGCCGAGGAGCAACTGGCGCGGGTGGCGGCCGAGCACAAGCTCACCGCCCCGCCCGAGGGCATCGAGTCGCAGGACGGCGCGACGGTGATGTACCCGGTAGCGAGCGCCCTGACCGACGAGCCGGGCGTCAACAAGGAAGACGCGCAACTCGCCTTCGTCGAGGAGGTACGGGCCGTCACCTCGGGCGACGGCGCCGGGAGGGACGGACTCGACATCGACGTCGGCGGCGCCGGCGCGCTCCAGTCCGACATGGAAGCCGTCTTCGAGTCCATCGACGGCACGCTGATGATCGCGACCGTGCTGGTCGTCGCCTTCCTGCTGATCATCACCTACCGCAGCCCGTTCCTGTGGATCGTGCCGCTGTTCGTCGTCGGCGCCGCCGCCGTCAGCTCCATGGCGGTCGTCTACGGCCTGGTGCAGGCCTTCGACACCGTCGTGACCAGCCAGAGCGCGGCGATCATGACGGTCCTCGTGTTCGGCGCGGGCACCGACTACGCGCTGCTGCTCGTCGCCCGCTACCGCGAGGAGCTGCGCCGCGTACCCCACCCGTACGACGCCATGCGCACCGCGCTGCGCAGTTGCGGCCCCGCCGTCCTCGCCTCCTCCGGCACCGTCGCGGCCGGTCTGCTGTGCCTCATGGCCGCCGACCTCAACAGCAGCAGCGGCATGGGACCGATCGCCGCCATCGGCGTCGTGTGCGCGCTCGTCGCGATGCTCACGCTGCTGCCCGCCGTCCTGGTGCTCCTCGGCCGCCGCGTCTTCTGGCCGCTGATCCCCGCCTACGGCAGCGAGGTCAAGCAGCGCCGCTCCTTCTTCGGCGCCATGGGTACGTCGGCGGCCCGCCGGCCGGCCGCCGTGCTCGCCACCGGTCTGGTGGTGCTCGGAGCCCTCGCCCTCGGTGTGCTGAATCTGCCCGGCGCGCTCAAGCAGGAGGACAGCTTCGTCGACCGGCCCGAGTCGGTCACCGCCATGGCACGCCTGGCGACCGCCTTCCCGGAGCAGAGCGCCCAGCCCATCAGCGTCATGGCGCCCACCGGCCAGGCCGGCGCGGCGCTCGACACCGTCCGTACGGTCTCCGGTGTCGCCGAGGCCGAACAGGGCCGCAGCGGCGGCGGCTGGACCGAGATAGCCGTCTTCGCGAAGGACGCGCCCGAGTCGGCGGGGGAGACCACCACCATCGAACAACTGCGGTCCACCCTCGGCGACGGGACCTACGTCGGCGGGCCCAGCGCGCAGCAGCTCGACCTCGCCGACACCAATGCCAGCGACCGGCTGTATGTCATCCCGCTCGTCGTCCTCGCCGTCCTGCTGATCCTGATCGCCCTGCTGCGCAGCCTCGTCGCACCGCTGATGCTGGTGTTCGCCGTCGTGGTCGTCTGGGGCGCGACGATGGGCATCGGCGGGCTCCTCTTCGAGCCGCTGCTCGGTTTCGACGGGATCGATCCGGGGCTCGCGCTGCTCTCCTTCGTCTTCCTCGTCGCGCTCGGCGTCGACTACGGCATCTTCCTGATGCACCGGATGCGCGAGGAGGCCCTGAAGGGGGCCGAGCCCGAGGCCGCCGCGCTGACCGCGCTGCGCACCACGGGCGGTGTGATCGCCTCGGCCGGTGTCGTACTCGCCGCGACGTTCGGTGTGCTGGCCAGCCTGCCGCTGGTGATGCTCGCCGAGATGGGCATCCTCGTGGCCGTGGGCGTCCTGCTGGACACCTTCCTGGTCCGTACGTATCTGGTGACGAGCGCGAGCGTGCTGCTCGGCCGCAAGGTCTGGTGGCCGGGAGCGCTGTCCAAGCCGCCGGCCGCGCCACTGCCGGGCGCCGGACGCGGCGACGGCGAACAGGGCGACCGCGAGCGGGAGTCGGTGCGCACCGGGTCCTGAGCGACGGTGAGTCTCCGGTGCGGTACGGCCCCGAGGGGGAGGGAGCCGTACCGCACCGGGCGTTTTGTACGGCGCCGTACCGCATCGGAGCGCGACGAGAGAGGATGAAGCCGTGTCAGACACCTCCGGCCCCCGCAGAGGACCGCGTACCGAGCGCGTCTTCGCGGTGCTCAACCGCGACCCGCTCGACGCGCCGAACCAACTGCGCACCGACCTGGTGGTCACCGCGGTCGTCGGCGCGCTGGGTGCCGCGCTCGGGCTCGCCGTGCCCGGCGACGGCCTGGCCCTCGACGCCCTCGGCTGGGCGGTCCTCGCCGCCGTCTCGCTGGCCCTGGTGTGGCGACGGCGCTTCCCGGTGGCCGTCCTGCTGGTGATGGTGCCCCTCGTCGGCACGTACCACGCGCTGGACTACTCGCACGCGGCCACCACTCCGGCCACCATGGTCGCTCTCTACACCGTCGCCGTCACCGGCCCGCCGCTGCGCGCCGCGCTGCTCGGTGTCGGCATCGTCGGTGTCACGCTCACGGTGATGTTCATCCTCAACACGGACCGGGGCCTGGAAATGCTCCGCACGTCCGGCTGGATCATCGCGGTCGTCGTCATCGGCATGGACGTACGCGTCTACCGCAAGTACATCGCGGCGGTCGTGGAACGCGCCGAACGCGCGGAGCGCACCCGGGAGGAGGAGGCCGCCCGGCGCGTCGCCGAGGAGCGCCTGCGGATCGCCAGGGACCTGCACGATCTGCTGGCCCACAGCATCACGCTCATCGGCGTCCAGACGTCGGTCGCCTCGCACGTCCTGAGCGTCGACCCCGACCGGCTGGACCGGGCCGCGATCGCGCAGGCGCTCGACGGCATCTCGGACACCTGCCGCGAGGCGCGCGCCGAACTGCGCACCACACTGGAGGTGCTGCGCGCCGCCGGGACGGCCGAGGGCGAGGAGGGGACCTGGGGCGGGGCCCTGCCCGACCTGGCCGCGCTGTCGGGCCTCGTGGAGGCCGCGCGGACGGCCGGCGCGGAGACGCAGCTCACGGTGCGGACGCGGGGCGTACGCGTACCGCCGGTGGCCGAGGCCGCCGCGTACCGGATCGTGCAGGAATCGCTCACCAACGCCGTACGGCACGCGGGCCCCGCCCCACGGGTGCGGGTGCGGGTGGAGACCTGCGCGGGGGCGCTGCATGTCACCGTGACCGACAACGGGGGCGCTCCCGAAGGGAAGACGGCGCCCGTCGACCCCGGCTACGGCATCGTCGGCATGCGCGAGCGGGCCCGCAGCGTCGGGGGCACCCTCGACGCCGGACCGTACGACGACGGCTTCCGGGTGGCGGCGGTGCTGCCGCTGCGGGAGCACGGTGAGCCGGCGGAAGAAGATCCGGCCGGCCGGGACGCCCGGGACGCCCAGGCCCCCCGGCGGGAGTCCGTCGCGTGATCCGTGTCCTGCTCGCCGACGATCAGCGCCTGGTCCGGGCGGCCTTCGCGATGCTCGTGGAGTCCGCCGGCGACATGGAGGTCGTGGGCCAGGCCGGCACCGGCCGCGAAGCCGTCGAACTCGCCCGCTCCGCGCGCGCCGACCTCGTCGTCATGGACATCCGCATGCCCGACATGGACGGCATCGAGGCGACCCGGCTGATCGCCGCCGACGACGACCTCGCGGGCGTCAAGGTGCTCGTCCTCACCACGTACGACACCGACGACCACGTCGTGGAGGCGCTGCGCGCCGGCGCCTCCGGCTTCCTCGTGAAGGACACCAGACCGGCCGAACTCCTCACCGCCATCAGGACGGTGGCCGCCGGCGACTCCCTGCTCTCCCCGGGCCCCACGGCACGCCTGATCGCCCGCGTCCTGCGCGCGCGCAACCCCGTCCCGGACACCTCACCGACCGTCGGCCCCGACTGCCTGTCGGTGCGCGAACGCCAGGTGCTCGCCCTCGTCGCACGCGGCCTCACCAACACCGAGATCGCGGAGTCGCTGGGCCTGAGCCCGCTGACCGCCAAGACGCATGTGAGCCGCATCATGGGCAAGCTGGACGCGCGGGACCGGGCACAACTCGTGATCATCGCCTACGAGTCGGGGCTGGTGACCCCCGGTGATCCGCCGCTCACGGCCGCCGCCCCCGGCTGACAGGGAAAACCGGGGCGGCAGACCTGACCACCCCGTCGGTGCGGGAGAATGGCGCCATGAGCCTGTTCCGCGACGACGGCATCGTGCTGCGCACCCAGAAGCTGGGTGAGGCGGACCGCATCATCACGTTCCTCACCCGCGGCCACGGCCGGGTGCGGGCCGTCGCGCGCGGAGTGCGCCGTACGAAGTCCAAATTCGGCGCCAGGCTCGAACCGTTCTCCCATGTCGACGTGCAGTTCTTCGCGCGCGGCAGCGAACTCGTCGGACGCGGACTGCCGCTGTGTACGCAGAGCGAGACCATCGCCCCGTACGGCGGCGCCATCGTCACCGACTACCCCCGCTACACGGCCGGTACGGCCATGCTGGAGACCGCCGAGCGGTTCACCGACCATGAGGGCGAGCCCGCGGTCCAGCAGTATCTGCTCCTCGTCGGCGGGCTGCGCACGCTCTCGCGCGGGGAGCACTCACCGCATCTGATCCTCGACGCGTTCCTGCTGCGCTCCCTCGCGGTCAACGGGTACGCGCCGAGCTTCGACGACTGCGCGAAGTGCGGCCTGGACGGGCCGAACCGCTTCTTCTCGGTCGCGGCGGGCGGCGTCATATGCGGCGACTGCCGGGTGCCGGGCAGCGTCGTACCGTCGTCGGAGGCGGTCGGTCTCCTCAGCGCGCTGCTGACCGGGGACTGGGGGACGGCGGACGCGTGCGAGGCTCGTCATGTCCGGGAGGGCAGCGGGCTGGTGTCCGCGTATCTGCACTGGCATCTGGAGCGCGGTCTGCGCTCACTCAGATATGTAGAGAAGAACTAGGAGACACGAGCGCATGGCACGACGCGGAATCCTGGGCCGGCCCCGCCGCGAGTACAAGGTCCCCGAGCCGCACCCCTCCGGTGCGGTGCCGCCGAAGATCCCCGGCGAGCTGGTGCCCAAGCATGTCGCGTGCGTCATGGACGGCAACGGCCGCTGGGCCAAGGAGCGCGGTCTGCCGCGCACCGAGGGTCACAAGGTCGGCGAGGGCGTCGTGCTGGACGTGCTCAAGGGCTGCCTGGAGATGGGCGTCAAGAACCTCTCCCTGTACGCCTTCTCCACCGAGAACTGGAAGCGCACGCCCGACGAGGTGCGCTTCCTGATGAACTTCAACCGCGATGTCATCCGGCGCCGCCGCGACGAGATGGACGAGCTGGGGATCCGGATCCGCTGGGTCGGCCGGATGCCCAAGATGTGGAAGTCGGTCGTCCAGGAGCTCCAGGTCGCCCAGGAGCAGACCGTCGACAACGACGCCATGACGCTCTACTTCTGCGTCAACTACGGTGGCCGCGCGGAGATCGCGGACGCGGCGCGGGCGCTCGCCGAGGACGTGGCGTCGGGCCGGCTCGACCCGGCCAAGGTGAACGAGAAGACCTTCGCCAAGTATCTGTACTACCCGGACATGCCGGACGTGGATCTCTTCCTGCGGCCGAGCGGTGAGCAGCGGACGTCCAACTACCTGATCTGGCAGAGCAGTTACGCCGAGATGGTCTTCCAGGACGTGCTGTGGCCGGACTTCGACCGGCGGGATCTGTGGCGGGCCTGTCTGGAATTCGCCCACCGGGACCGCCGCTTCGGCGGGGCGCTGCCCAACCAGTCCGACGGCACGCCGGGCGAGCGCGAGGGCGAGTAGCGCGCGGAGGTACGGGGCGGGGCGGGGCGGCCGGGCCGGCCCCGCGCCGGTCAGGAGTGGTCCGGCCGCTGCCCCGGACCGTTCCCCGAGGCGCACTCCGCGCAGGTGCCGAAGACCTCCACCGTATGGGCCACGGCGACGAAGCCGTGCTCGGCCGCGATCGTCTCGGCCCACTGCTCGACGGCCGGACCCTCGACCTCCACGGCCTTGCCGCACACCCGGCACACCAGATGGTGGTGGTGATCACCGGTCGAGCAGCGCCGGTAGACGGACTCCCCGTCGTTCGTGCGCAGCACGTCGACGTCCCCCGCGTCGGCGAGCGACTGGAGCGTGCGGTAGACCGTCGTCAGCCCGACCGAGTCGCCGCGGTGCTTCAGCATGTCGTGCAGCTCCTGCGCGCTGCGGAACTCGTCCACCTCGTCCAGCGCGGCGGCCACCGCGGCACGCTGCCGGGTCGATCGGCCGCGTACGGGGGCGGTGCTCGCCCCACCGCCAGGCGCAGTCGTCACGGGTGCCTCCACTACTTCTGCCCGAATCGCTCGTCCGTCGGGCCATTCTGCCAGCTCGGATCAGGCCGTGGCCTCGTCCGACGGTCCGCGCATCGCCGGAACGTCCGCGGGGACGTCCGCCGGAAGGCCCGCCGGGTCCGGCACGCATTCGCTCTCCACCGACCGCAGCGCCCGTGCCCGCCGTCTCGCGAGCGGCGTCGCGAGCACCGTCAGGACGAGGAAGACGCCGATGGCCAGCAACACAATTGTCGCTCCGGGCGGCACGTCCTGGTAGTACGAGGTGACCGTGCCGGCCAGCGTGACCGCCGTACCGATCGCCACCGCCAGGACGAACGTGACGGCGAAGGACCGGGTGATCTGCTGCGCCGCGGCGACCGGCACCACCATCAGCGCGCTGACCAGCAGCAGACCCACGACCCGCATCGCGACGGTGACCGTCACGGCCGCCGTGACGGCCACCAGCAGGTTCAGGGCGCGCACCGGCAGCCCGGTGACCCGCGCGAACTCCTCGTCCTGGCTGACGGCGAACAACTGCCGCCGCAGCCCCACGGTGACCAGCACCACCAGCGCCGCCAGGACCCAGATCGCGTCCAGATCGGCCTCGGAGACCGTGGCGAGCGAGCCGAAGAGATACGAGCTGAGGTTGGCGTTGGACCCGGTCGGCGAGAGGTTGATCAGCAGCACACCGCCCGCCATACCGCCGTAGAAGAGCATGGCCAGTGCGATGTCGCCGCGCGTGCGGCCGTACGCCCGGATCAGCTCCATCGCGATCGAGCCGACGATCGCCACGAGCGTCGCCATCCACACGGGGCTGGTGGAGAGCAGGAAGCCCAGTCCGACACCGGTCATGGCGACATGGCCGATGCCGTCGCCCATCAGCGCCTGGCGCCGCTGGACGAGATAGATACCGACGGCGGGCGCGATGACGCCGACCAGCACGGCCGCGATCAGGGCCCGCTGCATGAGGGCGGTCTCAAGGATTTCCATGATCAGGTCAGCAGTCCTGTACGAAGCGGCTCGCCGGCCGACGAATGCGGATGAACGTGGTCATGGCCGGGCAGCGCGTGCTGGCCCATGGCCTTCGGCGGTGGGCCGTCGTGCATCACACAGCCGTCGCGCAGCACCACCGCGCGGTCGATCAGCGGCTCCAGCGGGCCCAGTTCATGCAGGACGAGCAGCACGGTCGTACCGGCCGCCACCTGGTCACGCAGCGTGGCCGCCAGGATCTCCTGGCTGGCCAGGTCGACGCCCGCCATCGGCTCGTCCATGATCAGCAGTTCGGGCTCGGCGGCGAGTGCGCGGGCGATGAGGACCCGCTGGTGCTGGCCGCCGGAGAGCGCGCCGACCGCGTCCTTCGCCCGGTCCGCGAGACCGACCAGCTCGATGACGCGCTGAACGGCCGCCCGGTCGGCCCTGGAGGGCCACCGCAGCAGCCCGGTGCGCGCCAGCCGCCCGGACGCCACGACCTCGCGGACGGTCGCGGGCACGCCGCTCGCGGCCGTGGTGCGCTGCGGTACGTAGCCGACGCGCGCCCAGTCGCGAAAGCGCCGCAGCGGGGTGCCGAAGAGGGTCACCTCGCCGCCGGTGAGCGGGACTTGGCCGATCACGGAGCGTACGGCTGTGGACTTGCCCGAGCCGTTGGCGCCGAGCAGCGCGACGACCTCGCCGCGCCGCACGGTGAGGTCGATGCCGCGCAGGACGGGGCGGGAGCCGAGCGTGGCGGTGGCGCCGCGCAGCGACACGACGGCAGGGGCGGGGGTGTTGTTCTCGTCCGTCTGCCCGGTCGTCCGCGTCGTCGTCTGCGTCGTCTGCGTCGTCGCCACGTCCCGTACCTCCGTTGCCGCTGTCGACTCGTTCACTTCGCGCCGAGGGCTTTCTCCAGCGCGGCGAGGTTGGACTCCATGACCTCGACGTAGTCAGCGCCCTTGGACTTGTCCGTGATTCCCTCCAGGGGATCCAGAACGTCTGTCCGCAGACCGCCGTCGGCGGCGACCGTCTTGGCCGTCTTGTCGCTGACCAGCGTCTCGAAGAAGACCGTGCCGACCTTGTCCTCGGTCGCGATGGACCGCAGTTCCTTGATCCGCGCCGGGCTGGGCTCGGACTCGGGGGACAGGCCCGAGATGGACTCCTGGGTGAGGCCGTAGCGCTCGGCGAGATAGCCGAAGGCCGAGTGCGTGGTGATGAAGGTCTTGGTGGAGGTGTCGGCGAGGCCCTGCTCGAAGGCGGTGTCGAGGGTGGTGAGCCGGTCGACCAGCGCGGTGGTGTTCTTCCGGTACGCGGCGGCGTTGTCCGGGTCGGCCTTCTCCAGGGAGGTGCCGACGCCCTTGGCGACCTCGGCGTACTTCACGGGGTCGAGCCAGATGTGCGGGTCGGTGCCGGCCTCGCCCTCGCCGGCGTGCGCCTCGTCCGTGTGCTCGTCCGCCGCGTGCTCGTCGCCCGCGTGCTCGTCGCCGTGGGAGTGGCCGACCTCCGAGCCGTGCTTCTCCAGCGTGGTGAGGGTGGCCGCGTCGACGGTGTGCTTCACGCCCGCGGCGCCGATGGCCTCGTCCACGGCGGGCTGGAGGCCCTTGAGGTAGAGGATGTAGTCGGCCTCGCCGAGCTGGGCGGCCTGCCGGGTCCCCAGCTCCAGCTCGTGCGGCTCGACGCCCGGCTTGGTGAGGGTGGAGACGCTGACATGCGTCCCGCCTATCTCCTCGGCCAGATACTGCATGGGGTAGAACGACGCGACCACCGCGAGCTTGCCGTCGCCCTTCGCGCCCGCACCGCCCCCGTCGTCGGCCGCGTCGGAGGGCGAGCACGCGGACAGCGCGACCAGGCCGAGGGTCATGGACCCGGCGAGCGCGGCGGTGGGTATGAGGCGTCGTACGTTCATGACAGTCATTTTCAACAAAACTGGAAACGATTGTCAACAAGAGGTGGTGAGGGCCACTGCGGGACACCGATTTGATACAGGGGGTGCGCCCGCCGCTAATCTGAAGCATTCGCCGTTCGCCGTCGTAATGAAGAGAGCACCGTGGCCGCCGACAAGATCGACAGCATCGTCAACCTGAGCAAGCGCCGTGGCTTCGTCTATCCGAGCAGTGAGATCTACGGCGGACAGCGTGCCGCCTGGGACTACGGGCCGCTCGGGGTCGAGCTGAAGGAGAACATCAAGCGCCAGTGGTGGCGTTACATGGTCACTTCGCGCGAGGACGTTGTCGGTCTCGACTCATCGGTGATCCTGGCCACCGAGGTCTGGGAGGCCTCGGGTCACGTCGCCACGTTCACCGATCCGCTCACCGAGTGCACCTCCTGCCACAAGCGTTTCCGCGCCGACCACTTGGAGGAGGCGTACGAGGAGAAGCACGGCAGGCCCCCGGCCAACGGCCTCAAGGACCTCAACTGCCCCAACTGTGGCAACAAGGGCACCTTCACCGAGCCCAAGTCGTTCTCCGGGCTGCTCTCCACGCACCTCGGCCCGACGCAGGACACCGGCTCGGTCGCGTATCTGCGTCCCGAGACCGCCCAGGGCATCTTCACCAACTTCGCCCAGGTGCAGGTGACATCGCGCAAGAAGCCGCCGTTCGGCATCGCGCAGATGGGCAAGTCCTTCCGTAACGAGATCACGCCCGGCAACTTCATCTTCCGCACCCGTGAGTTCGAGCAGATGGAGATGGAGTTCTTCGTCAAGCCCGGCGAGGACGAGACGTGGCAGGAGTACTGGATGGAGCAGCGCTGGAACTGGTACCGGGACCTGGGCCTGCGCGAGGAGAACATGCGCTGGTTCGAGCACCCGAAGGAGAAGCTCTCCCACTACTCCAAGCGCACCGCCGACATCGAGTACCGCTTCAGCTTCGGCGGCTCGGAGTGGGGCGAGCTCGAAGGCGTCGCGAACCGCACGGACTTCGACCTCACCGCGCACTCCAAGGCGTCGGGCCACGACCTGACGTTCTTCGACCAGGAGGCCGGTGAGCGCTGGACGCCGTACGTCATCGAGCCCGCCGCCGGTGTCGGCCGCGCGATGCTGGCCTTCCTCCTCGACGCGTACAACGAGGACGAGGCGCCGAACGCGAAGGGCGTGCTGGAGAAGCGCACCGTGATGCGGCTCGACCCGCGCCTGGCGCCGGTGAAGGTCGCGGTGCTTCCGCTGTCGCGCAACCCGCAGTTGTCGCCGAAGGCGAAGGGGCTCTCGGCGGACCTGCGGAAGAACTGGAACATCGAGTTCGACGACGCGGGCGCGATCGGCCGGCGTTACCGCAGGCAGGACGAGATCGGTACGCCGTTCTGCGTCACCGTCGACTTCGACACGCTCGAGGACGACGCGGTGACGGTGCGCGAGCGCGACACGATGAAGCAGGAGCGCGTCTCGCTGAGCCAGATCCAGGGGTACCTGGGGGAGCGGCTGCTCGGCTGCTGATTACGTTCGTGGCTCGAAGCCCCCGGTTCCGTGACGGAGCCGGGGGCTTCGTCGCACACTGCACAGTGGCCGCATTCGTCAACAGGAGGCACCATGCCGCCCACGACCAGCAGCAAAGTCAGCCGATGGGACCAGCACGGCCGCGAGCATGTCGTCCATGTCCAGAAGGCCGGTATGCAGCGGGCGTTGAGCTGCGACACCTGCGACTGGAGCAAGAACGCGCAGTTCCTGCCGTGGCTCAAGGCGGAGGAACATCTCGCCGAGGTGCATCAGGCGACGGTGGACCCGACGGTGGCCGGCAGCGGCTGAGGGCCGTCGCCCGGTGGCCTCGGAGGTGGTCTCGGGGGCCGTCTCGGGGCCGGGAAAAATGAGGTGACGGGTGCCACCCGCCCGGTGGTAGCGTCTCTGGCATGTTCTTCCAGATCTACGAGTGAGAACGCGGCGGTCACGGTCCGCCTCTCACCAGACGCATCCGCAGATCACTTCGACTTCACCAATTCGGGAGAACCCGTGGCAAAGAGCCGGAACAACCTTCTCGGCGTGGGCGGACAGCGTAAGAAGCTGTCCCGTGCCGATCAGCAGGGCAACGGCCCCACTCGTAACGCCGACCGCAAGGTCGCCGAGGACAAGAAGCAGGAACTGGTGCGCAAGATGCGCGAGCGCGCGACCGGTACGGAGTCCGAGGAAGGCACCACGGACGCGCCGGGCGCCACCGACGCCACCGACGCCACCGCCTCGACGGACACCACCGAGGTGACCGACGGGCCCGCCGCCCAGTCCTGACGCAGCACGTTACACAGCGTGACGACGGCCCGGATCACCTCGGTGATCCGGGCCGTCGTCACGTCGTTCAGCGCACCTCGCGCGGCAGCCGCAGGCTCAGCACACCGGTCAGGGCGATCGCCGCCAACTGCACCAGCAGCGTCACCGTCAGGGCCGTGCCCATCCCCGCGCTGTCGGTCACGCTCAGGAAGAGGGAGCCCAGCGTCGCCACCCCCAGCGCCAGCGCGGACTGCTGCGTCGTGATCAGCACGCCGCTGCCCACTCCGGCCCGCTCCGGCGGTACGTCGGACAGCACGATCCGGAAGACGACCGGCAGTTGGAGGCCCTGGCCGAGGCCCGCGATCGCGGTGCCGGGCAGCAGATCCAGCGCGCCGAGCGACGGCCAGTCACGCCACACCGTGAACGCCAGCAGCCCGACGCCGAACGCCTGGATCACCGTGCCCACCGTCACGACCAGGCTGCCGTGCCGCCGTACCAGCCGTGGCCCGGCCAGCGTGGCGAAGAAGAAGGCCACCGCGCTCGGCACCAGCGCCAGCCCGGCGGCGACGGCCGTCATCCGCAGCCCCTGCTGCATGACGATCGCGATGACGAACATGAAGCCGCCGAAACCGATCGAGAACGGCAGCACGAGCGCGAGCCCCCGGCGCAGCGAGAGCAGCGCGAACAGACTCGGCGGCACCAGCGGTGTACGGCCCCGCCGGTCGGCGCGCCGCTCCACGGCCAGGAAGGCGAGCGCCGCGACGGGGAAGGCGGCCAGCGACACCCACGTCCAGACCGGCCAGCCCGCCGCGCGGCCCTCCGTGAGCGGCGCGAGCAGCGTCAGCAGCGTGACGGCGAGCAGCAGCGTGCCCGGTACGTCGATGGGCGCGGGCCGCCGGGAGCGGGTCTCGGGCATCGTACGGACGGTGAGCAGCAGCCCCGCGACGGCGATCGGCACGTTCACCAGGAAGATCGCGCGCCAGCCGCTGCCCGCGATGTCGGCTGCCACCAGCACGCCGCCGAGTATCTGGCCGACGACCATGGACAGCCCGGCGGTGGCGCCGTACAGACTGAGCGCCTTCGCGCGGCGCTGCCCCGATGTCGTCGACTGGATGGTGGCCAGCACCTGCGGCAGCATCAGCGCGGCGGCGGCGCCCTGGGCGACGCGGGCGCCGACCAGCGTCCAGGCGTCGGGCGAGAGCCCGCAGGCGAGGGAGGTCAGACCGAAGGCGGCCATACCGGCCATGAACAGCCGGCGGCGGCCGAACATGTCGCCGAGCCGTCCGCCGAGGACGAGCAGGACGGCGTACGAGAGCCCGTAACCGGCGACCACCAGCTCCAGCAGGGCGGGGCCGGCGTTCAGGTCGTGCTCGATGGTCGGCAGGGCGACATTGACGATGAAGAAGTCGATCATCGGGAGCGCGGCGCCCAGGAGCACGGTGAACAGGCCGAGGGTGCCCAGCACGGAGCCGTGGTCGTGGACGGCGGTCGGTTCGCCCGCGCGGCCGGGAGTGGCTTCGGTGGCGGTGGACAGGGAAGGTGATGCGGAGGGTGATGGCGATGAAGAGGGGGACGCGGAGGGTGATGGCGATGCGGGAGTTCTACTCACCCCACTGACGATCGCCCGGCACGCAGCCTGGTACCAGAGTGTCCTTATCCTGGTAGCGGAAGTACCTGGTAACTGGTTGCGCGGAGAGGGAAACTGGCCCGATGACCACCGCCGTCCGCGAACCGGACCTGCGACGACACGAGCTCGCGGACTTCCTGCGCAGCAGGCGCGAGCGCATCACTCCCGAACAGGTCAGCCTGCCGCGCGGCAGCCGGCGCCGGACCCCCGGCCTGCGCCGCGAGGAGGTCGCGCATCTGTCCGCCGTGGGCGTCACCTGGTACACCTGGCTGGAACAGGCCCGCGACATCCAGGTGTCCGCCCAGGTCATCGACGCCCTGGCCCGCGCGCTGCTCCTCGATCCCAGCGAGCGCTCGCATCTGTTCGCGCTGGCGGGCGCCGTGGACCCGGCGCCCGGCACGCCGTGCCCCACCATCACCCCCGCCTTGCGGATGATGCTGGAGCAACTGGACCCGATCCCGGCCTGTGTGCAGAACGGGCGGTACGACCTGCTCGCGTACAACCGCACGTACGGGGCGATGATGTGTGACCTCGACGCGCTGCCGCCCGAGGACCGCAACTGCCTCTGGCTCGCCTTCACCCACGACGGGTACCGGTCCGCCTTCGGCAACCACGCGGAGACGGTGCGGTTGATGGTGGCCCGGTTCCGCGCCGATATGGCGGAGCATCTGGCCGAACCCGCCTGGAAGGCGCTGCTCGGACGGCTGCGGGCGGCGTCGCCCGAGTTCCGCGAGATCTGGGAGCGGCACGAGGTGGTGGGCACGTCGTCCAAGACGAAGAGGTTCGTCAACGCGAGGGTCGGCGAGCTGCGCCTCGAGCACACCAATCTCTGGCTGAGTCCGGGCAACGGCAGTCGCATGGTGTCCTACGCCCCCGTCGACGACGAGTCCCACGAGCGTCTGGAGCGGCTTCACACACTGGCGCTCGCGGAACTCGCGGAAAGCTGAGCCCGTCCGCGGAGAGCCCGTTCGCGGACGTCGGCAGGTCCCTGGCGCGTCCGATGGGCGAGAAGAGCAGGATCAGTGCCGCCAGCGGCACACCGGCGGTGGTGATCCACATCGCCGTACGGATTCCGAGCGCCGTACCGAGCGCGCCGCCCAGCAGCGCGCCGAGCGGGATCGTGCCGTAGTTGAGGAAGGCCGTGCTCGCCGTGAGGCGGCCGAGCAGTTCCGGCGGGCAGTAGCGCTGCTGGAAGCTCGCCTTGATGACGTTGCCCGCCACCACGCCCGCGGCGACGCAGAAGCCGCCCACGACATAGAACAGCACCCCGGCGCCGCCCACGGTCAGCGGGATGAGCAGGGCGAACACCGCGAGCCCCAGCTCGAAGACCAGAGTCGCGCGGGCCGTGCCCAGTCGCGCGGCGACCCGGCGCGCCGCGAAGGCCCCGGCCACACCGCCGGTACCGGCCGCGGCGACGAGCCCGCCGACCGGCCCCGGGTCCAGGCCGACGGTCCGTACGAGGAAGACGACGAGGATCGACTGGTAGCCCATCAGGGCCAGGTTGGACGCGGCGCCGAAGACGGTCAGCGTACGCAGCCAGGGGTCGCCCGCGACCAGCCGCAGCCCTTCGCCGACCTCGGCGGCCAGCGCGCCGCGCGGGCGTGCGGCCTTCGGGGCGCGCGGCTCGCGGTGCCGGATGCGCGACAGACACAGCAGCGATACGAGGAAGGTCGCCGCGTTGGCGAACATCCCGTTCACCGCGCCCGCCAACTGCGCGATCAGTCCGCCCGACCCGAGTCCGGCGATCTGCGCGGCGGACGCGCTGCCGTGCAGTTTGGCGTTGCCCTCGGGCTGGTCCTCGGGGGCCAGGATGCCGGGCAGATAGGCGGTGTACGCGGTCTGGAAGAACACGGCCGCCGTGCCGGTCAGCAGTGCGACCCCCACCAGCAGACCGACGCTCAGCAGGCCCGCCCACGCGGCGAGGGGGACGGCGGTGAACAGGGTCAGCGAGACGGCGGCCGCCGCCAGCATGATCGGCCTGCGCGGTGCGCGGTCCACCCAGGCGCCGACCGGCAGGCCGATGACCAGCCAGGGAGCCCAGGTCGCGGCGGTCAGCAGGCCGACGTCGAACGTGCTCGCGTGGAGGGTGGAGACGGCGATCAGCGGCATGGCGACGCCGGTCACCGACGTACCGAACTTGCCGGCGGTCTCGCCGAGCCACAGCAGCCGGAAGTCATGGTGGCGGCGCAGGAGTCCGCCGCGGGTTCCGGGTATCACGGTGTGCCGTGCTCGCGCGCCCTGCGGGGGAAGGACTGGAGCTGTACGACGACGGGCAGAGCAGCGGGGTCCGCGTCCACGTCCGCGTCGTCGGCGGGAGTGGGAACGGGGGTGTGCCGGGCGATGACGGCCATCAACTCGGCGTTGAGCGCGCCCAGTTGGTCCGGTGTCAGGCGAAGGTCATGCCAGTCCGAGACGGTGCCGGCGGCGCGCCAGCCGTCGTCCCAGTCCTCGTTCAGATAGTCCGTGACCCGGTTGAAGTACTGGCCCACCAGCTCGTGGAGATAGACGGAGAGGGCGCCCCGGGTGCTGGGATCGTCGCGGAAGTCGGCGGTGTTCAGCTCGTTCGGGACGCCCGTCCTGCGCCACCAGCGCTCGCGCTTGGTGCCCCGCCCGGTCTCCTCCTCGATGAAGCCGTGCTCGGCGAGATGGCGCAGATGCCAGCTCACGGTGCCGGTGTTGGCGCCGAGGCGCTCGGCGAGGCCGGTGGCGGTGGCGGGCCCGTCGAGGCTGATCGCTTCGAAGATGCTCATCCGCAGGGGGTGGGCGAGCCCGCGCAGACTGCGGGCGTCGATACGGCGGGTGGGTCTGCGGGTGGGTCCGGTGGGCGGCTGGGATGAGGTCTCGGGTTCGTCGGGCATGGCGGCATCGTATGTTGCAGAGGATCCTCTGCACAGGAGTCTTCGCAGAGATCTCTCTGCAATGGGTAGCCCTTAACGCCGGGCGGCCCGTCCGTCCGCGTCACATCGAGTCCGCCGAGCCCGGTGCCGACGCCGGCTCCAGATTTGCCGCGTTACGCCGCGCCGTACCGCGCGCCCACTCCCCGCTGGTCAGCGCGCCCACCGCCAGCACGGACGCGCCGAGCCCGGTGATGATCCACCACGCGGGCCGGCTCGCTTCGGCGAACGCCGACTCGTCGATACCGCCGCGGCGCGTGGCCCCCGCCGCGCCCGCCGCCAGCACCGCTCCGATCACCGCGACGCCCAGCGTCTGCCCGATCTGCCGGCTGGTCGACGCGATGGCGGCGGCCACCCCCGACTGCGCGAGCGGCATCCCGGACACCGCCGTGTTGGTGATCGGGGCGTTAACCATCCCGAAGCCGGCGCCGAACAGCATGTACCCGATGAGCAGCAGCGCCGTGTGCCTCTCCGCCTCGAAGACCGCGAACAGCAGCCCGCTCGTCGCGGTGGCCGTGCCCGCGAGCAGCAGCGGAACGCGCGGCCCGCGCGAGCCGACGAGCCGCCCCGACAGCGGCGCGCAGACGAACGCGAGCGCCGCCATCGGCAGGATGTAGAGACCGGCCTCCAGGGCGGAGAGGTCCCGGACGTTCTGGAGATAGAGCGTGTTCATGAACAGGAAGCCGCCGAGAGCGCCGAACGCGCACACGGCGATGACCGTCGCCCCGCTGAACGGCGCGCTGCGGAAGAAGCGCAGATCGATCAGCGGTTCGGGGCGTCTGGGCTCGTACAGGATCAGCGCGGTCAGCGCGCACAGCGTGACCCCGACGCAGGACACGATCAGCGGCGACGTCCAGCCCGCGGCCGGCGCCTCGATGATCGCGTACGTCAGCGCGCCGAGGGTGGCCATGACCAGCAGTTGGCCCACGGGGTCGGGGCGGCGCGGCTTGGCGGCGCGCGACTCGGGGACGTAACGCCACGTCAGTACGTACGCCGTGACCCCCACCGGCAGATTGATCAGGAAGATCGCGCGCCAGCCGACCGTCTCCACCAGCAGCCCGCCGATCAGCGGCCCGGCCGCCATCGAGATGCCGACGACACCGCCCCAGATCCCGATCGCGCGGGCGCGCTCGCGCGGGTCGGTGAAGGTGTTGGTGATGATCGACATGGCGACCGGGTTGAGCATCGAGCCGCCCACCGCCTGCACCATGCGGAACACGACCAACAATTCCAGATTCGGTGCGACCGAGCACAGCGCCGAGCCGATCGTGAAGATCACCAGCCCGGTCTTGAAGACCCGCCGCCGGCCGATGCGGTCGGCCGTGGAGCCCGCCAGCATCAGCAGCGAGGCGATGACCAGGGTGTACGCGTCGATGGTCCACTGCATGCCCGCGACCGTGGTGTGCAGGTCCTTCTGTATGGACGGCAGCGCCACGTTCAGCACCGTGTTGTCGAGACTGACGATCAGCAGACTCATGCAGCAGGTCCCCAGAATCACCATCCGCCGGCGCGCGTCGCACTCGGGGGAGGACTCTTTCGGCGGTCCTGGCGGCTGCCCGTGCGGTGGCCCCTGAGGGGGGCCTTGCGGCGGCTCTTTCGGCGGCTCCGGTGAGGACTGGGGCTGGGGAGCTGGCATGGGGGGATCGTAAGTCCGGCACCCGGCGGTCCCCCGTTCGCCATGCGCGACAATGGAGGGATGACCGCTCCGCTCGCCCCGTCTCCCGTGCCGCCCCCGGCCGTGTCCCCGGCACCGCCCGGCACGCTCGCCGTCGGCCCGTACGCCGTGCGTCCGCCCGTGGTGCTCGCGCCGATGGCCGGGATCACCAACGCCCCGTTCCGGACGCTGTGCCGGGAGTTCTCGGGCGGCAAGGGGCTGTTCGTCAGCGAGATGATCACCACGCGGGCGCTGGTCGAGCGCAACGAGAAGACGATGCAGCTCATCCGCTTCGACGCGACCGAGACACCGCGCTCGATCCAGTTGTACGGGGTCGACCCGGTCACCGTCGGCAAGGCCGTGCGCATGATCGCGGACGAGGGCCTGGCCGACCACATCGACCTGAACTTCGGCTGCCCCGTCCCCAAGGTCACCCGCAAGGGCGGCGGCTCGGCCCTCCCGTACAAGCGGCCCCTGCTGCGCGCGATCCTGCACGAGGCCGTGTCGAACGCCGGGGACCTGCCGGTCACCATGAAGATGCGCAAGGGCATCGACGACGGCCACCTCACCTACCTCGACGCGGGCCGCATCGCGGTCGAAGAGGGCGTGACGGCGATCGCCCTGCACGGCAGGACGGCCGCCCAGCATTACGGAGGTACGGCCGACTGGGACGCCATCGCCCGCCTCAAGGAGCACGTCCCCGAGATCCCCGTCCTGGGCAACGGCGACATCTGGTCGGCGGACGACGCGCTGCGGATGGTCCGCGAGACCGGATGCGACGGTGTGGTGGTGGGGCGCGGCTGTCTGGGCCGGCCGTGGATCTTCGGCGATCTGGTGGCGGCCTTCGAAGGTACGGGGCAGCTCGCCCGGCCCGCGCTGCGCGAGGTCGCCGGGGTCATGCGGCGGCACGCGGAACTGCTGGGGGAGTGGATCGGTGACGAGGCGCGCGGGGTGATCGACTTCCGTAAGCACGTGGCCTGGTATCTGAAGGGCTTCTCGGTCGGTTCCGAGATGCGCAAGAAGCTCGCGATCACTTCGTCGCTGGCCGAACTGGACGCGCTGCTGGGTGAGTTGGACCTGGACCAGCCGTGGCCGGACGGCGCGGACGGGCCGCGCGGGCGGACGTCGGGGAACAACCGGGTGGTCCTGCCGGACGGCTGGCTGAAGGACCCGTACGACTGCGCGGGGATCGGCGCGGACGCGGAGCTGGACACCTCGGGCGGCTGACGGGCCACGATCGCTCCGTTGTCAGTGCCGTACGACATGATCTGTCATCTGGCCCCGGCGAGTGGGGCGGTGAGGCGGGGGGCGCTGTGGAGACGCTGCTGTTCGGCGAAGTGCGCGTGGAGTACGGGCAGATGTACGTGGTGAGCGAGCCGGAGGAGTACGGCGTCGGCGACTTCGGCGCGGCCTTCGCCGGGCAGGACGCCGGTCTGTGCGGGGGCGCCGTGCCCGGCTCGCTCATCCTGCTGACCGGGCTGCACACGGGCAACGTCGGGTTCACCGTCGAACTGCACGACGACCGGCCGCCGCTCGACTCCTCCTGGGAGGAGGCTGTGGAGGTGCCGTTCCGCCCGCTGTCGAGCCCGGTCTCGCTCGTGGAATGGGGAGGCGGCGACTCCTGGGAGCTGGACCTCGAACAGATCGACTACCGGGTCCGCTACAGCGCGCGGGGGATGGCGGCGGCGAGGGACCCGGAGCTGTGGGAGTCCGGGGAGCTCCTGGACCACTACCTCCTCCAGTTCTGGCCGTGCTCGCGGGCGGCACAGGCCCGCGTTCTGCGGCAGACCACCGACCACGCCGCCTACTGGCACGCCTGGGCACGGGAGTTGCCGCCCCCGCCCACCCCCGAGGAGATGGCGGAGGCGAATCGCCTCGCCGAGGCGGAGCGCGAACGGGAGCGCGTCGAGGAGCTGGCACGTGAGTGGGGCGGCCGGTTGCCGAGCGACCGGCTGCGCGCCGTGCGCGGCAATGTGTCGGGGATGATCGAACTTGACGTCCACCTTCTGCACGCGCTGGACGCGGCGGGCCCGGACGCCCAGCGCGCCGTGGCCCGGCTGGCGGCGCGCCGCGCCTGTACGGTGGCGGGCCTGGCGGAGCTGGACTGGGTCGCGTCCACCCTCGAATCCCTGGACCGGGGAGGGGAGTTGGCGCCGCCGTTCGACGAGCCGGAGCGGGTGTGGGAGCTGCTGTTCAGCGATGAGCGGGTGCCGTCGAAAGTGGTGAACGTCCCCCGGAGCGGAACGGCCATATCGCAGCCGCATCTGGCCGTCCCGGCGGTGTTCGCGGCGGCGGGACCGGACCCGCTCCAGTCGGCCGTCGACGCGCTGTTCGCCGCCGCGGCCACGTACGGCCCGGACCACGCCACCTTTCTCGCCGAGGCCCGCTCCTTCCTCGAACTCGAACTCGAACTCGACCGCTGACGCGGACTCAGGGGCCGGCCGTGGACGGCCTCGGTCACGCGGGCGGTACGAGCCCCGCCTCGTGGGCCACGATGGCCGCCGCCGCCCGGTTGGCCACCCCCGGTTGGGCCAGGATCGCGCTCACATGCGCCTTCACCGTCCCCTCCACCACATGCAGACGGCGGGCGATCCGCGCGTTGGACAGTCCGCTGCCCAGGCAGATCAGCAGGTCGCGTTCCCGGCCGGTGAGCGCGTCGGCCCTGGCGCGGGCGGCGGCGCGGCGGCCCGCCATGGCGCCCGCGCCGGTCGCCGCGAGATGCGCGACGACACGGGCGGCGACCTTGGGTGACAGATACGCGGCGCCCTCGGCCACCGCGCGGACCCCGGCGATCAGCTCCTCCGGCTCTCCCGACTTGATGAAAAAGCCGGCCGCGCCGCCGCCGAGCGCCCGGAGGATGTAGTCGTCCTCGCCGAACGTCGTCAGCATGATGACGTGCGTGTCCGGCACGGTGGCCCGGATCTGAGCGGCGGCCTCGATGCCGTCCGGACCCGGCATCCGGAAGTCGAGGACGGCCACGGACGGGCGGTGACGCCGCGTCAGTTCCACGGCGTCGTGTCCGTCGCCGGCCTCGGCGACGACGTCCATGTCCGGGGACCCGTCCTGCCGGGTCGCCGCCCCGCGAGGAACGCGGCGATCACCGTCGGCACGGTCCACCACAGGCTCACCGCGCTCAGACCGGCGCTCACGGCGGCTGCCGCTGTCAGAAGACTCCCGGACGAGATCGTCGTGCTGTTCACCCGTACGACCGTACGGATGGCGGGGACGCTCCGACACTGTCGAAAGTCCAATCAACGAAACGACGCCCAGGGCGCCCGTCCCCGTAGTGATTCTCGCCACGTCTGATAGATCCTTCGCTCAGACGAGCGGTTGACGCCCGGCTGCACTTCCGGAAGGGGTGGCACTGGGTGCCACTCCTTCCGTGTTCGAGAGGTGAACTCAGAAGTGGAGAACCCGGCTCAGATGAGCGAGTTACGTCATGCAAAGGTCATGCCCGGTTCGAGGCGTGAAGGGGGGCGGGGCGGCCGACCCCCCGGCATACGCATTCGATCCAGTGGCGGACGGGTGGTTGCGGCCGTATGACGGACAGGTGGACATGTCCAGGCACCTTCGATCTGGGTATGTTCCTGGCCGTCAGGGCAGCCAGCGCCTCCCGGAGGAGTCGAGATCCGTGTCGAGAAGCAAAGACACCCACGTAGCGACAGACACCGCCCCACAGGACCAGAAGTTCGTCTACGACTTCACCGAGGGCAACAAGGATCTCAAGGGCCTCCTCGGCGGCAAGGGCGCCAACCTCGCCGAGATGACCAACCTCGGCCTGCCCGTCCCTCCGGGTTTCACCATCACCAGCGAGGCGTGCAAGGTCTACCTCGACACCGGTACGGAGCCGGCCGCCCTGCGTGCGGAGGTCGACGCCCACCTCGACGCCCTCGAACGGAAGATGGGCAAGAAGCTCGGCCAGTCCGACGACCCGCTGCTCGTCTCCGTACGCTCCGGCGCCAAGTTCTCCATGCCCGGGATGATGGACACCGTCCTCAACATCGGGCTCTCGGACAAGTCCGTCGCCGGTCTCGCCAAGCAGTCCGGCGACGAGCGTTTCGCCTGGGACTCCTACCGCAGGCTGATCCAGATGTTCGGCAAGACCGTCCTCGGCGTCGACGGCGACCTGTTCGAGGAGGCGCTGGAGGAGGCCAAACGGGCGAAGAAGGCCGCCACCGACATCGATCTCGACGCCGCCGACCTGAAGAAGCTGGTCAAGCAGTTCAAGAAGATCGTCTCGCGCGAGGCGGGCCGCGACTTCCCGCAGGACCCGCGCGAGCAGATGGGTCTCGCCATCCGCTCCGTCTTCGAGTCCTGGAACACCGACCGCGCCAAGCTCTACCGCCGCCAGGAGCGCATCCCCGGCGACCTCGGCACCGCCGTCAACATCTGCTCCATGGTCTTCGGCAATCTCGGCCCGGACTCCGGCACGGGCGTCGCCTTCACCCGCGACCCGGCCAGCGGCCACCAGGGTGTGTACGGGGACTACCTCCAGAACGCGCAGGGTGAGGATGTCGTCGCCGGTATCCGCAACACCGTGCCGCTCGCCGACCTGGAGACCATCGACAAGAAGTCCTACGACCGGCTGTTGCAGATCATGGAGATCCTGGAGACGCACTACCGGGATCTGTGCGACATCGAATTCACCATCGAGCGCGGCGAGTTGTGGATGCTTCAGACCCGTGTGGGCAAGCGCACCGCCGGTGCCGCCTTCCGGATCGCGACCCAGCTCGTGGACCAGGGCCTGATCGACGAGGCGGAGGCGCTTCAGCGCGTCAACGGCTCCCAGCTCGCCCAGTTGATGTTCCCGCGCTTCGACGAGCACGCGAAAGCGGAGCTGCTGGGGCGCGGTATCGCCGCGTCGCCCGGCGCCGCCGTCGGCAAGGCCGTCTTCGACTCGTACACCGCCGTCAAGTGGTCGCGCTCGGGCGAGCGGGTCATCCTCATCCGCCGCGAGACCAACCCCGACGACCTGGACGGCATGATCGCCGCCGAGGGCATCCTCACCTCGCGCGGCGGCAAGACCTCGCACGCCGCCGTCGTCGCCCGTGGCATGGGCAAGACCTGTGTCTGCGGCGCCGAGGAGCTGGAGGTCGACACCAAGCGGCGCCGGATGACGGTCGGCAGGACCGTCATCGAGGAGGGCGACACCGTCTCCGTCGACGGCTCGACCGGCAAGGTCTACCTCGGTGAGGTCCCGGTCGTCCCCTCGCCGGTGGTCGAGTACTTCGAGGGCCGTATGCACGCGGGCGCCGACGACGCCGACGAACTGGTCGAGGCCGTGCACCGGATGATGGCGTACGCCGACCGGCGCCGCCGGCTGCGGGTGCGCGCCAACGCCGACAACGCCGAGGACGCGCTGCGGGCCCGCCGCTTCGGCGCACAGGGCATCGGACTGTGCCGCACCGAGCACATGTTTCTCGGTGAACGCCGGTCCATGGTCGAGAAGTTGATCCTCGCGGACACCGACGACGAGCGCGAGCAGGCGCTCAAGACACTCCTGCCGCTCCAGAAGAAGGACTTCGTGGAGCTGTTCGAGGCGATGGACGGACTGCCCGTCACCGTACGGCTGCTGGACCCGCCGCTGCATGAATTCCTGCCCGACATCACGGAGTTGTCGGTGCGCGTCGCGCTCGCCGAGTCCCGCGAGGACCACAACGAGAACGATCTGCGCCTCCTCCAGGCCGTGCACAAGCTGCACGAGCAGAATCCGATGCTCGGACTGCGCGGCGTACGGCTCGGCCTGGTCATCCCCGGACTGTTCGCGATGCAGGTACGGGCCATCGCCGAGGCCGCGGCGGCGCGCAAGAACGCCAAGGGCGACCCGCGCGCCGAGATCATGATCCCGCTCGTCGGCACCGTCCAGGAGCTGGAGATCGTCCGCGACGAGGCCGAGCAGGTCATCGCGGAGGTGCGCAAGTCCACCGGGATCGACCTCAAGCTCGCGCTCGGCACGATGATCGAACTGCCGCGCGCCGCGCTGACGGCCGGTCAGATCGCGGAAGCCGCCGAGTTCTTCTCCTTCGGTACGAACGACCTCACCCAGACCGTGTGGGGCTTCTCCCGCGACGACGTCGAGGCGAGCTTCTTCACCGCCTACCTGGAGAAGGGCATCTTCGGGGTGTCCCCGTTCGAGACGATCGACATGGACGGCGTCGGCGCGCTCGTACGCAGCGCGTGCGAGGCCGGCCGCAGGACACGCCCCGATCTGAAGCTGGGCGTCTGCGGCGAGCACGGCGGCGACCCCGAGTCGGTGCACTTCTTCCACGAGGTGGGGCTGGATTACGTGTCCTGCTCGCCGTTCCGCATCCCCGTGGCGCGCCTGGAGGCCGGGCGGGCGGCGGCGCAGTCGGACGGCGGCGGCGACTCGCGCTGAGCGGCTGAGTGGCTGAGCGGCTGAGCGACTGAGTGGTACGCCGCGCGGCGTACGAATGTGAAATCGCTTACGGTCGCCCGGCCCCGCAATGGATAAGGCCGGAACCGAAACAAATCGGGCTGCGGCCGGTGGATCCCCACCCACCGGCCGCAGCCCATTTTCACGGCCGGGCACGGAGCCGCAACCCTCACCGACCGCCGTCCGGCGAGCAAAGCCCCCCACGGCCTTCACTTCGCCTTTTCGGTGGCTCGGGTTTCGCGCCTGACCTGGTACAGCCTTTCGTTTCGCACCCAATTGGCGCGACGCGTTTCAACTGTGGCTGAAACTCCATGGTGACGTCCTGTGATGGCATGCATACTCATCGCTGGGGACGATTGCGGATGCAACAGACGCAACAAGTGGGGGATGAGTGCTGCGAATTCACTTCACGGGCAGAGACCTCGGCGGTGTCCGGATGGCCGCCGGTCCCGACCCGCTGTGGGAAACGATTCTCAGCTTTCACCGATTGCGCGACCGGCGGGGCGCGCTCGTTTTCGGGGAATGGCGCACGGAAACGCGGGTGAGGTTGAAAGGTGAAACACGTCTGCTCCATGCGCTGGTGCCGCAGCGCGGCTATTTCCCGGATTTCCTCAACCCCGCTCAGAGCCGCCTCGGGCTGGAGGAGGGGCTGGCGGCGCTGCGCGCGACGCCGGGGGAGCGGGTCCGTACGGAGTTGGCCCTGCTCGCCTCCGGGTCGCCCGCGCTCCCTGCCCGGGTCGCCGCCCAACTGGACGACGATCCGGCGGAGTTGGGCCGGCTCGCCGGGGCGCTGCGCGCGTACCACGGGGCCGCCGTGGAGCCGTACTGGCCGCACATCCGGGCACGCGCCGAGGCGGACCGTGTCGCCCGGGGCCGGGCGCTGCTCGACGGCGGCGCCGACGAACTGCTCGCCACACTCCCGCCGGTGATCCGCTGGCGCGCGCCGGTCCTGGAGGCGGACTATCCGGTGGATCGCGAACTCGTGCTGGACGGAAGGGGGTTGCTGCTCCAGCCGTCGTTCTTCTGCCGGGGGACACCGGTCGTCTACCGTGATCCGACGCTGCCGCCGGTGCTCGTCTACCCCCTCACCCATGCGGACGCCCCGACCGCCGCCGGCCACGGCGACCGGGGCGCGGGACGGTCCCTGGGCCGACTGGTCGGCCGTACGCGCTCAACCGTCCTGAGCGCCATCGAGCACGGCACGACCACCAGCGAACTCGCCCGCAGGGCAGGGGTGTCGCTCGCCTCGGCCAGTCAGCACGCGTGCGTCCTGCGCGAGGCGGGACTCGTGGTCACCCTGCGGCACGGCAACGCCGTCCTGCACACGCTGACGCCCCTGGGCGCCGCCCTGCTGCACGGCGGCGCCCAGGGTGTGCCGGGACCCTCGCGGATCCGCCGGACCGGGGTCAGGTCCGGAACGGCCCCGTCACCTCGTACGTGATACCGCCGGACGAACTGCCGCTCGTACCGCGCTGGCTGGAGAAGTACAGCCGCGAGCCGTCGGGCGAGAACGCCGGGCCGGTGATCTCGGAGCCCGACTGCCCGTCGAGACGCAGGAACGGCGCGACGACGTCGTCCGGCGTGATCAGGCAGATCTCCAGATTCCCGCCGTCCTCCGCCACGAAGAGATCGCCGGACGAGGAGCCGGTGACATTGTCGACACCGGTCAGCGGGGCGCCGCCGCCGGTGACGAGCGAGTCGTCGTACGCCAACTCGTAGGTGGACGCGGCCGGATCGACCCGCCAGACCCGGTTGTCGCCCTTCGTGGTGAACCACACGGAGCCGTTCGCGTAGTAACAGCCCTCGCCGCCGTTGAACCGCTTGGCGCCCGAGACCTGGTCGCGGGTCACGGTCGGCGAACCGTCCGGGTCCGGCACCGTCACCCAGGTGAAGGACCCCGACGTGGCGGTGCCGGCCCGCAGCACCTGGAGGGTGCCGGAGGACAGATCGCCCCACGTGGTCGGCGTGAAGCGGTAGAAGCACCCGTTCGTCTCGTCCTCGGTCAGATAGATCACCCGGCGGACCGGGTCGGCCGCCGCGGCCTCGTGCTTGAACCGGCCCATCGCGTCGCGCCGTACCGCCGCTTTCACGCCCCACGGGTCACTCTCGTACACATACCCGAGGCTCACCTCCTCGCAGGACAGCCAGGTGTTCCACGGGGTGTCGCCGCCCGCGCAGTTCTGCCGGGTGCCGGAGAGGATCCGGTACGCGCCGGTGATCGCGCCGGCCGAGGAGAACCGGAGCGCGCTCGCGCCGCCGGACGGGTTGATCTCCGAGTTCGAGACATAGATCCAGCCGCTGCCGTCGGCGTAACAGGCGCCGCCGTCAGGGGCGTTGTGCCAGGTGTACGACGTGCCGGGCACGGTCTGACCGGACCGGGCGACGACCCGGCTGGTGAATCCGGCGGGTAGCCGGACGCTGTTGGCGTCGGCGGATCCGAGCGCTCCGTACGGTCCCGCGCCGGGCTGCGCGGGGTCGGCGTACGACGTGCCCCGCCAGAGTGTGCCGCCGAGTGCGACGGCGGAGCCTGAGACGATCGCTCCACGCAGAAAATTGCGACGTTCCACTGGGCCGCTCCATGGGGGTGGGGTGGGTGTGAGGTCGCGTGCAGGCAGCAGCGTAGGGCGAGTGGATGGCCGCCGTCTGAACTTCGGGGCGGCGTGGCCGGTCATCGGCGATAACACCTACGCTGCCGCACCTACGCCGCCGCGCCCCCGTCCACGACCAGGTCGGCCCCCACGACGGACGCCGCGTCCGGCGAGGCGAGATACAGCACGGCCGCCGCGACCTCCGCCGTCGACGACACCCGGCCGAGCGGTGACTGCTCCTTCATCCGCGCCGTGCGGTCGGCGGCGCTCTCGCCGGGGTGCAGCGACATCGTGGTGTCCGACGCGCCGGGGCTGACGGCGTTGATCCTCACTCCGTCGCGGATGTGGTCCAGGGCGGCGGCGCGGCTCAGTGCGGAGACGGCGGCCTTCGAGGTGAGATAGCCGGCCACGTTCGGGATCCGCAGATGGGCGCCGAGGTTGGAGGAGACGTTGACGATGGCGCCGCCGCCGTTGGCCCGCATATGGGCGATCTGCGCCTGGAGGCAGTGCAGGACGCCGGTGACGTTGATGTCGAGCAGCGCCTGCCAGTCCTCGGCGGGGAGATCGGCGAGGGGCGCGCCGCCCCGGAATATCCCCGCGTTGTTGACGGCGACGTCCAGGCGTCCGAAGTGCTCGGCCGCCCGGCGCACCAGGGCCCGTACGTCGTCCGCGCGGGAGACGTCGGCGGTGACGACGAGCGCGTCGCCGCCCGCCGCGCCGATCAGGGCGCGGGTCTCCTCCAGCGGGGCCGCGCCCCGGCCGGAGAGGACGACCGAGGCGCCTTCGGCCGCGAACGCCACGGCGACGGCGCGGCCGATCCCGGAACCGGCGCCGGTGACGAGGACGGTCCTGCCGGTGAAGCGAGCGGACATGGGGTGACTCCCTTGATTATCTGGAATGATCGTTCTTGTATGAGGGCGTGCGAGGGCAATGGTGAGAGCAGTGGAAAGCGGGCGCCGACCCCCGTACGGCCCCGGTCCGTCTCTCTTTCTCAGTCCAGCAGGCTCAGCGCCTGCTCGGCCGCGTCGCGTACCCGCGCCGGATCCCGCGACGTCTTGCCGACCACCCGCATGCCCTGCATCAGCACGAGCAGCAGCCGTGCCAGCGCCCGCGGGTCGCGGTCCGGCCCCAACTCGCCCTGGCCCTGGGCCCGGACGAGCGCCGCGTGCGTCAGTGTCTCGATGTGCTGCCAGCTCAGCTCGACCCGGCGCGCCGCCTCGCGGTCGTGCGGCCCCAGTTCGGCGGCCGTGTTGGTGACGAAGCAGCCCTTCTCGCGCCCCGGCTCGGTGGTGGCCTCGGCGGCGAACCCCCGCACCACCTCCCGCACCGCGGGCAGCGCCGGCCCCGGCTTCGACAGGACGTCGAGCAGCGACGGGTCGTGTGTCTCGCCGTAGCGGTCCAGCGCTTTCAGATACAGCTCGTGCTTGTTGCCGAACGTCGCGTAGATGCTGGCGCGGCCGATGCCGAGGTGTTCGACGAGGTCCGCCATGGACGTCGCCTCGTAACCGCGCCGCCAGAACAGCTCAAGAGCCGACTGGAGCGCGGCGTCCGGATCGAATTCCTTGGTCCTGGCCACGGGCCGACTCTAGGGCTATATGGAACGCTCGGTCAAGATTCGATTCTGGAGGCGTAGACCGTCACCGCCACCGACTCGTCGTCCAGACAGCGCCCCGTCTCCAGGTCGAAACGCTGTTTCAGCAGCGGCGACGCCACGAAGGCGCGGCCGTCCTGGCTGCCGGTCAGCCCGCGCGACAGCACGTGGGCGCCGGAGTACGGGTCGCGGTTGTCGATCGCGTACGTACGGCCCGCCCGGTCCAGGAACAGCGCGGCCTGCCGGCCGTCCGGCAGCAGCGCGGCCACGCCCCGGCCCGCAATGAGCGCCGAGCGGTCGCAGACCGTGAACCACCCGTCGCCGAGCAGGAGTTGAAGAGTCGCGCCCGCGCGACCCGTCGTCGGGGTCGGAGTCGGGGTCGGGCTCATCGCGCGGCCACCCCTTCCAGAGTCAGAAACGTCAGATCCGGCTTCACCTGGTCGCGCTCCGGCACGAACCGCACCGTCGGATCCGGCGCGTCAGGCGCGTTGACGAAGGAGACGAAGCGGCGCAGCCGCTCCGGGTCCTGAAGAGTCTCGGCCCACTCGTCGCGATAGCCCGTCACATGGTCGGCCATCAGCCTCTCCAACTCGCCGCACAGACCCAGCGAATCGTGCACGACGACATCCCGTACATGGTCGAGACCGCCCTCGATCCGGCCCAGCCACGCCGAGGTGCGCTCCAGACGGTCGGCGGTGCGGATGTAGAACATCAGGAAGCGGTCGATCAGCCGCACCAGCGACTCGTCGTCCAGATCCCGTGCCAGCAGGTCCGCGTGGCGCGGCTCGGCGCCGCCGTTGCCCCCGACGTACAGATTCCAGCCCTCCGCCGTCGCGATGATCCCGAAGTCCTTGCCGCGCGCCTCCGCGCACTCCCTGGCGCAGCCCGAGACCGCCGACTTGAGCTTGTGCGGCGCGCGCAGGCCCCGGTAGCGCAGCTCCAGATCGATGGCCATCTTCACCGAGTCCTGCACCCCGTACCGGCACCAGGTCTGTCCGACGCACGACTTCACCGTCCGCAGCGCCTTCCCGTACGCGTGCCCCGACTCGAAACCGGCCGCCACCAACCGCCCCCAGATCTGCGGCAGTTGGTCGACCCGCGCACCGAGGAGATCGATGCGCTGGCCGCCCGTGATCTTCGTGTAGAGCCCGAAGTCCCGTGCCACCTCACCGATCACGATCAGCTTGTCGGGCGTGATCTCGCCGCCCGGGATCCGGGGCACGATCGAGTACGAGCCGTTGCGCTGCAAGTTGGCCAGGAAGTGGTCGTTGGTGTCCTGGAGCGCGGCCTGTTCGCCGTCCAGGACATGGCCGCTGAGCCCCAGCGTCGGCGCGAGCGAGGCGATGATCGAGGCGACGGCGGGCTTGCAGACGTCGCACCCGTCACCGCCGCGCGCGCCCCGGCGGCCGTGCGAGTCCAGCAGCGAGGCGTACGACGTCACGCGCAGGGTCCGCACGATCTCGTACAACTCACCGCGTGTGTGCGGGAAGCAGCCGCACAGCCCGCCGTCTCCCGCCGTGGGCAGGAGCTGTCCGATCACCTTCAGGCAACTCCCGCAGCCGGTACCGGCCTTGGTGCACTTCTTCACCTCCGGCAGTGTCGCGCACGCGGCGACCGCGCCCTTCGTCACGTGGTGACAGTTGCAGATCACCGCGCTGTCCGGCAGTGAGGCCGGGCCGAGCGCCGCCGGTGTCCCGGCCCCCGGCGGCAGGACGAGCTGTTCCGGCGGCAGGGGCGGTACGCGGCCGGTCAGCGGGCGCAGCACCCCGTAGGCGTCGGCGTCACCGACCAGCACGCCCCCCAGCAGCGTGCCGTCAGCGCCGACGACGACCTTCTTGTAGACGCCCGAGCGGGAGTCCGCGTACACGACGTCGAGGCAGCCCGGCGCGGCGCCGTGCGCGTCGCCGAAGGACGCGACGTCCACACCGAGCAGTTTGAGCTTCGTGGACAGATCGGCCCCGGTGAACTCGGCCGCCCCCTCGGTGACTTCGGCGATCGCGTCCGCCGCCGTGCGCGCCATCTCGTAGCCCGGCGCCACCAGGCCGTACACCCGCCCGTCGGCCGCGAGCGCGCACTCGCCGATCGCGAAGATCCGCGGATCCGACGTACGGCACCGCTCGTCGACCGCGATTCCGCCGCGCTCGCCGACCCGCAGCCCCGCGTCGCGCGCGAGAGCGTCCCGGGGCCGTACGCCCGCCGAGAAGACGACGAGATCGGTCGCCAGGACCGAACCGTCCGACAGCGCCATGCCGTTGACGACCCCCGCCGCGTCCGTCGTCACCTCCTGTGTGCCGACGCCCGTATGGACGGTCAGCCCCATGCCCTCGATGGTGCGCAGCAGCGCGGCGCCGCCGCCGTCGTCCACCTGGACGGGCATCAGACGCGGTGCGAACTCCACGATGTGCGTGTCGAGTCCGAGCCCCCGCAACGCACCCGCCGCCTCAAGACCGAGCAGCCCGCCGCCCACCACGGCGCCGGTACGGGCGGTCTTCGCGTACTCCTCGATCGCCAGCAGGTCCTCGATCGTGCGGTAGACGAAGCAGCCGGTCGCGTCCTTGCCCGGCACGGGCGGCACGAACGGGTAGGAGCCGGTGGCCAGCACCAGGGTGTCGTACGTGAACGTCAGACCGGCGCGTGAGGTGACCGTGCGTGCCGCCCGGTCGACGGTTTCGGCCGGGTCGCCGAGCCGCAGCTCGATGCCGTGGCGGGCCATGAAGTCCGGTTCGACCAGGGAGAGTTCGTCGGGGGTGCGGCCGGAGAAGTACGAGCTGAGCCGCACCCGGTCGTACGCGGGGCGCGGCTCCTCGCAGAGCACCACGATCCGCGCCCTGCCGGTCGTGCCGTGCTCGGCGAGTGCTTCGAGGAACCGCTGGCCCACCATGCCGTGGCCGACGACCACGATCGTGGGGCGGGAGGGTGTGTCGGGCATCTCAGGAGCCTCCGTCGGGAGTGAGCAGGTGGAGCGGCGGGGTGGCGGGCGGCAGCGGTTCGTCGTCCGCCCAGGTGCGGGCGAGCGCGCCGATCGTGGTCAGGTCGCCGAGGAGTACACCGCCGACGAGGCGGTCGCCCCGGACGACGACCTTGCGGTAGGCGCCGCGCGTGGCGTCGGTCAGTTGGACGACGTCGTCACCGGGCAGGGGTGTCGTCTCGCCGAACGCGGCGAGATCGAGGGGGACTTCGGGCACATGGCCGCCGGGCGCCGCGAGGGTGAGCCGGGTGAGCGAGCGGGTGCCGGTGTAACGGGCGGACCGTCCCGCGTTCGCGCCGCTGGTGAGCAAGTGGGCCAGCGCGTCGGCCTGTTCGAGCGCGGCACCGGCGAGACCGTAGAGCTGGTCGCCGTGTTCCGCGCAGTCGCCGATCGCGTGGATGTACGGGTCCGACGTGCGCAACTCGTCGTCCACGACGATGCCGCGCCGGACGTCGAGCCCCGCGGCGCGGGCGAGCCCGGTACGGGGGCGTACGCCGCAGGCCAGGACGGTGAGTTCGGCGTCCAGCCGGAATCCGTCGGCGAGTTCGACGGCGGCGGGGCGGCCGGGGGCGGCGGGTACGACACCGCGTACCCGGCACTCGGTGTGCACCTCCACGCCCCACGACTCGAGACGGCGCCTGAGCAACACCGAGCCCGTACGGTCGAGCTGACGCTCCATCACATACTTGCCCTGCTGCGCCAGTACGACCTGGGCGCCACGCTCCGCGAGCGCGCGGGCGGCCGAGACCCCGAGGAGCCCGCCGCCGATGACGACGGCACGGACCCCCGGCCGCAGAGCCGCCGACAGCGCCAGACAGTCGTCCATGGTCCGGAAGGAGTGCACGCCGGCCGGGAGACCGTCGTGATCCGACTGCCGGAGCCCGCGCAGCGGCGGCAGGACCGGATTCGAACCGGTCGCCAGGACCAGCCGGTCGTACGGGACGACGCTGCCGTCGTCGCACCGCACCCGCCGGTCGGCGCGGTCGATCCGGACCGCCCGGACACCACGCCGTACGGTGCCGGGGGCCGGTGGCAGGGCGATCACCTCGGGGCCGTACCGCCCGGCGAGCACTTCGGCGAGCAGGACCCGGTTGTACGGGGTGTGCGGCTCCTCGCCGAGCAGGGTGACGTCCGTCGTGTCGGAAGCGGCGGCGGCGATTCGTTGTGCCAGCCGTACGCCGGCCGTGCCCCCGCCGATCACCACGATCTCTCCCGCCCCGCCGTCAGCAGCCATGCCCGCAGACTGCGCGGCCGGTGTTACCCGGCGGCACCACCACTGTTTCCCGCTCGGAACGCTGCCCTCAGCACGGGCCGGTACGGGGTGTGAGGGCCACCCACCGCGTCCCATAGGCTCGCGATCATGCCCGACATATCACTGACCATGCTCGTCGTCCTGTGCCTCGCGGCAGCCGCCGCCGGCTGGATCGACGCCGTGGTGGGCGGGGGCGGGCTGCTGCTCCTGCCCGCGCTGCTGCTCGGACTGCCGCAGGTCCCCGCCGCGCACATCCTCGGTACGAACAAGGCGGTCGCGATCGTCGGCACCTCCGGCGCCGCCGTGACCTATGTGCGCAAGGCCCCGGTGGACGTGAAAAGCGCCGTACGGATCGGGCTGATGGCGCTCGCGGGGTCGATGACGGGGGCCTTCTTCGCCGCCGGGATCAGCAGCGACGTCCTGCGCCCCGTGATCATGGTCGTGCTGCTCGCCGTCGCCGCCTTCGTGATGCTGCGGCCCGCCTTCGGCCGCGCGAAGGCGGGCGGGCCGGTCTCCCGGGGCCGGCACATCACCGCGGTCGTCCTCGTCGGCGGCGGGATCGGCTTCTACGACGGGCTGTTCGGTCCCGGCACGGGCACGTTCCTCGTACTGGCGCTGACCGCCGTGCTGCACCTCGATCTGGTCACGGCGTCGGCCACCGCGAAGATCGTCAACGTCTGCACCAACGGCGGGGCGCTCGCGATGTTCGCGTACCAGGGCTCCGTACTGTGGCAACTGGCCGCGCTGATGGCGGTGTTCAACCTGGCGGGCGGCATGTTCGGCGCGCGGATGGCGCTCAAGAAGGGCAGCGAGTTCGTCCGCGGGGTGCTGCTCGTCGTGGTGTTCTCACTGGTCGCGAAGCTCGCCTTCGACCAGTGGCGGGCCTGACGTCAGTTGTCCCGCACGCCGATGAGGTGCGCGTAGGTCACGACGTTGCCCTGATAGCCGGTCTTCTCGGAGAATCCGCCGCCACAGGTGATCACGCGAAGCTCCGCCCGGTCCGTCTTGCCGTAGACCTTCTGGTCGGGGAACTCGGCGTTGTCGTACACCTCGACCGCGTCGACCGTGAAGACGGCCGTCCGCCGGTCCTCACGGGTGACCTCGATCCGCTGGCCCTTCTCCAAGGTGCCCAGGCTGTAGAAGACGGCCGGACCGCGCGCGTTGTCCACATGGCCCGCGACGATCGCCGTGCCCTTGGCGCCCGGGGTGGTGCCGTGCTCGTACCAGCCCGCGACATTGCCGTTCTCGGCCGGCGGCACGTCGAGGCTGCCGTCCTTCGCCAGGCCCAGCCGTATGAAGGGCGCGTCGACGCCGATCTCGGGGATCCGCAGACGTACGGGCGCGGAGGCGGGCATCGGGTCGGCGGCGGCGTCCGTGTGGAAGCCGGGCCCGGCGGCGAACGCCTGGGCGGCCGACGGGATCGGCGGGGTGATGTTCTGCGAGCCGTTCTGCACGAGCCACACACCGACGCACGCGGCGCCGGCTATCAGCCATGCCTTGCCCTTGACGGTCATGGGGCGACCCCCCACGGGGCGACCTGCGCGGTCATGCGTCCTCCCGGAGTTGTTCCCCCGCCCCCGGCAGCGATGAGCGTGACGGGGGCGGGGACCACGGCGGTACGGGGGCGGTGGAGGCCGCCGGGGTCCGCCGTCCGGACCAGGCCGGACGGCGGGCCCCGCCCCGTCAGCTTCCCTGCGCGCCGCTCGCCCGGCGGCGCAGGAGCCAGGTCCCGCCGACGGCGGCAGCGGCCAGTACGGCCGCCCCCGCCGCGATCTGGGTGGTGTCGGGTCCGACACTGCCGCCGACCCCCGTGCGGACGTGGCCGGACGGCTGCTGTTCACGGCGGTGCTCGATCGTCACGTCGCCGCGGGCCTCCCGGCCGTTCTCGCAGCGTACGAAGATGCCGTAGGTGCCGGCCCGGGTGTTCTCCGACACCCGGAACTGGCCGACGACGATGTCCTTGTAGTCGCCGGGCCGCAGATGGAACTCGCCGCCTCCCACGGAGCTGGCGTCCCCCTTGCCGTGGCCGCCCTTCCCGCAGGCGGTGGTGTTGACCGTGACGGTCGCGCCGGGCGCGGACGTCGAGGGATACAGCTCCAGCTCACCCCGGTCGCCGGCGAAGGCGGCGGTGGAGGCCGCGAGGGAGACTCCGAGCGAGGCAGCCGCCAGCGCGGTACCGGTCAGCAGGCGGGCGGTGGTGCGCATGGTGTTCCTCCGTGGCGGCGCGCGGTTCTCGTCTCTTCCGAGATAAGGCGCAGCCCGGCGCGTACGCCTGCTGATGGAGGATCAGATTGGTCGGTTCGCTACGGCGTGTCGCACTTGCCAGTCAGTGTTTGTGCAGGTCAGCGGTGCGTGATCGGGTGGGGGACACGCCGGGTGACCTGTCGTGCTGAATGGGTGAGGGGCGAGGGCCGAGGGGCGAGGGGCGAGGGGTGACGGCGCGGTTCGGCCGCGGGCGGCGGCGCGGTTCGGGAGCGTGCGGCCCTTCGCCCGTGGTGCGCCGGCTCAGATCACGTCCCACTCCACCGCCTCGTACGCCGCCGTCACCGTCCCCATCAGCTCCGCGTCGACCGTGAACTCCACCTCGTCGATCCGGTCCACCGGCGCGAGCCCCTGCGAGTTCGTGATGAAGGCCGACGTGTACGAGGGCAGGTCGGCCAGCGTCACCGGGCGCCGTACGGAAGGCAGCCGAGGCTCCAGCAGCGCCATGGTGATCCCCCGCAGCGAGGGCGCCTCGGGCCAGACCACGGACGTGCCGTCCCAGAACGCGATGTTGGTGATGGCCCCCTCCGTCACCAGCCCGCCGGAATCGGTCAGCAGCGCCTCGTCGTACCCGGCGCGCTCGGCCTGCCGCAGGTAGTACAACTGCCCGAAGCCGCCCAGATGCTTGATGTGCGGGACCTCGCGGGCGAACGGCACCGACATCAGGCTGTGCGGCCGGTCCGCCTTGGTCTGCGGCGGCCTGACGGTGATCATCACCCGCGCCTCCTTGTCGCCCTGCGGCCAGTGCACATAGACGCGGGCCGACGCGTCGGACACGTCACCGAGCGCGTGCCGCAGCAGTTCCCGTACGCGCTCCCCGTCCAGGCCCTCGCCGAACAGCTCGCGGGTCGCCGCGTCGAGCCGGGCGAGATGCAGATCGCGTCCGCGCACCCGGCCGCCCCTGATCTGCATGGCGGTGAAGTGCCCGTACGCGCTGAGCGCGGGGACCCGCAGCGCCGCCTGAGTGGCGGGCTCGCCGTTGACCTCAATGACCTCGATAGCCTCGGTAGGTGCCATGAGCCCACCGTAGGACCGGTCAGTCCTCTATCAGCCTGCGGGGTCCGGGGCCGTGCGCCGCCAGCTCGTCGCCGGGGTTGGACAGGGCGCAGCGGTCCAGCGAGAGGCAGCCGCAGCCGATGCAGTCGGCGAGATTGTCGCGCAGCCGCTGGAGGGTGCGGATCCTGGTCTCCAGGTCCTGCTGCCAGCACTCGGAGATCCGGGCCCAGTCCTCCTCGGTGGGCGTACGGTCGTCCGGCAGCAGCCCCAGTACGCCGCCGATCAGGGCGAGCGGGATGCCCAGGCGCTGCGAGGTGCGGATGAAGGCGACACGCCGGAGGGTGTCGCGGCTGTAGCGCCGCTGGTTGCCCGTGGTGCGGCGGCTGGTGATCAGCCCCTCGCGCTCGTAGAAGCGAAGGGCGGAGGCGGAGACACCACTGCGTTCGGCCAGTTCACCGACGGTGGCTTCCTTGGCGTTCCAAGCGAGTTGGGTCATGCGGACCAGAGTAGCTTGACCTGAACCATGGTTTAAGTATCAAGCTCGTCCGCATGGACATCACGACGAACGATTCCGCGACCCTGACGACCCCCGAGACTCCCCGGACCCCGGAGACTCCCCAGACTCCCGAGACCTCGGCAACACCGGCATCCCCGCCGCCGCCCCTCAACCTCGCCGTCATCATGGGCAGCAACCGTGAGGGGCGGTTCGGCCCCGTCGTCTCCGACTGGTTCGTCTCCCGCGCCACCGGGCGCGCCGACTTCACCGTCGACCTGATCGACCTCGCCGACACCGATCTGCCGACCGCGCTCTCCTTCAATCCGCCGGTCTCGGTCCGGGGCCAGCTCGCCAAGGTCACCCACCGGCTGGCCGAGGCCGACGCCTTCGTGGTCGTCACCCCCGAGTACAACCACTCCTACCCCGCGTCCCTCAAAAGCCTCATCGACTGGCACTTCGACGAGTGGCAGGCCAAGCCCATCGGCTTCGTCTCCTACGGCGGGATCTCCGGCGGTCTGCGCGCCGTCGAACATCTGCGCCAGGTCTTCGCCGAACTGCACGCCGTGGCCGTACGCGACACCGTCTCCTTCCACAACGCCGGCGCCCTCTTCGACACCGACGGCCGGCACCGGGACCCGGACGGCGCCGACTCCGCCGCCACCTCGATGCTCGACCAGCTCGCCTGGTGGGGCCTGGCCCTGCGGGACGCCAAATCCGTCCGCGCGTACGCCGGTTGATGGGGGAGCGACATGCTGATCCGACTGCTCGGCGCCCAACTGCGCCCGTACAGAGGGCTGCTCGCCCTCGCCGTCGTGCTGCAACTGATCCAGACCCTGGCCACCCTCTATCTGCCCACCCTCAACGCCGACATCATCAACAACGGCGTCCTGCGCGGCGAGACGGGCCACATCCTGTCCTCCGGAGTCGTGATGATCGCCGTCACCGTGCTCCAGATCACCAGCGCCGGAGCCGCCGTCTACGTCGGCGCCCGCGTCGCCATGGGCGTCGGCCGTGATCTGCGGTCCGCCGTCTTCTCCCGCGTACAGGACTTCTCCGCACGGGAGATGAGCCACTTCGGCACCGCCTCGCTGATCACCCGCACCACCAACGACGTGCAGCAGGTGCAGACGCTCACCGTCATCGCCCTGACCGTGCTCGTCGCCGCGCCGCTGACCTGGGTGGGCGGCATCGTGATGGCCGTCAACCAGGACCCGCCGCTCGCACTGCTCCTGCTGGTCTTCATTCCCCTCCTCGGCGGAGTGGTCGGACTGATCCTGCTGCGTATGCCGACGCTCTTCCGAGGGATGCAGGAGCGCATCGACAACGTCAACCGGATGATGCGCGAGCAGATCACCGGCATCCGGGTGATCAGGGCCTTCGTCCGGGACGAGCACGAGCAGGAGCGGTACGGCGGTGCGAACCGGGAGCTGATGACCGTCGCGCTGCGCGTCGGCAGGCTGATGGCGCTGGTGATGCCGTCCGTCATCCTCGTCTGGGAGCTGGCGACCGTCACGATCATCTGGTTCGGCGGACACCGGATCAACTCCGGTGATCTGCAAGCCGGTTCGCTGATCGCCTTCCTGAGCTATCTGATGCAGATCCTGATGGCCGTGATGATGACGCTGTTCCTGATGATGCAGGTGCCGCGTGCCGCCGTGAGCGCCGAACGCATCCAGGAGGTCCTGGACACCGAGTCGAGCGTCGTCCCGCCGTCCCCCTCGGTGTCCGCGTCCGTGACGGCGCTGCACGGCCCTCGCGGCGAACCCGGCCGACTCGAGATACGGGGAGCCGGTTTCAGCTACCCCGGTGCCGAGGAACCGGTACTGACCGGCATCGACCTGACGGCGGCCGCGGGGCGTACCACCGCCGTCATCGGCTCCACGGGCAGCGGCAAGACGACCCTGCTCAATCTGGTGCCGAGACTCTTCGACGCCACGGCCGGCGACGTACGGATCGGGGGAGTCGACGTACGGGACATGGACCCGGCGGCGCTCGCCCGCACCGTCGGCCTCGTCCCGCAGAAGCCATACCTCTTCTCCGGCACCGTCGCCTCCAACCTCCGTTACGGGAAGCCGAACGCGACCGACGACGAGCTGTGGCAGGCCCTGGAGACCGCGCAGGCACGGGAGTTCGTCGCCGCGCTGCCCGAAGGGCTCGACGCCCCCGTCTCGCAGGGCGGCGGCAACCTCTCCGGCGGACAGCGCCAACGCCTCGCCATCGCACGGGTGTTGGTGGCGAAACCGGCCCTGTATCTGTTCGACGACTCCTTCTCCGCGCTCGACTACACGACCGACGCGGCGCTGCGCGTCGCGCTGGCCGAGGAGACCCGGGCCACCGGCGCGACCGTGGTGATCGTCGCGCAGCGGGTGTCCACCATCCGTGGCGCGGACCGGATCGTCGTCCTCGACCAGGGGCGGGTCGTCGGCACCGGCGGCCACGAACAGCTCATGCGGGACAACCACACCTACCGGGAGATCGTCCTCTCCCAGCTCAGCGAGGAGGAAGCCGCATGAGTGCCGCCCGAGAACGCCAGGCTCCCGAACGCCGGGGCCCCGCCGCGCAGCGCGGTCCCGGCATGACCGCCACACCTTCCCTCGAACGCTCCCTGGACTTCCGCCGCTCCGGTGTGCGGCTGCTGCGCACGGTCACTCCGGGAGCCGCCGAACGCACCCTGCTCCTCGCGATCCTCGCCGCCGGTACGGCAGCGGTGGGCCTCTCCGTCGTCCTCCCGAAGATCCTCGGCCACGCCACCGACCTCGTCGTCTCCGGCGCGCGGACGCCCGAGGGCGTCGACTTCCGCGAGGTGGCCCGCAGCCTCGGTCTCGTACTCGCCCTGATCACCGGCTCCGCCGGGCTCACCTGGCTACAGATCCGGCTCACCGCCGAACTCGTCCAGCGGGCCGGCCACCAACTGCGCGAACGGGCGCAGCGCAAACTCTCGCGGCTGCCCCTGGCGTACTTCGACAAGCAGCCGCGCGGCGAAGTCCTCTCCCGCACCACCAACGACATCGACAACATCACCCAGACCCTGCAACAGGCCCTCGCCCAGATCATGCGAGCGCTGCTCACCCTCGTCGGCGTGCTGGCGATGATGGTGTGGATCTCGCCGCTGCTGGCCCTCGTGGTGCTGGTGACGGTGCCGTTCTCGGTACTCGGAGCCGTACTGATCGGGAAGCGGGCACAGCCGCAGTTCGTCAGACAGTGGGCCGAGACCGGCAGGCTCAACGGGCACGTCGAGGAGATGTACACGGGCCACGCGGAGGTGGTGGTGTTCGGCCGCAAGGACGACGCCGTACGCACCTTCGAGGAGCACAACGAGGCGCTGTACGCGTCGAGTTTCCGGGCCCAGTTCATCTCCGGCTTCATCCAGCCGGCCCTGACCTTCGTCGGGAATCTCAACTACGTGCTCATCGCGGTCGTCGGCGGGCTGCGCGTCGCGTCGGGGACACTGTCCATCGGTGACGTGCAGGCGTTCGTCCAGTACTCGTACGAATTCAACGGCCCGGTCACCCAGATCGCGTCCATGGCGAACCTCCTCCAGTCGGGTGTCGCGTCGGCGGAGCGTGTCTTCGATCTGCTGGACGCGGAGGAGGAGTCGGCGGAGCCGGTGGGAAGGACCACCGGGCCCGCCAAGACCTCCGCCAAGACCTCGGGCCGGGTCTCGTTCGAGAAGGTCGCCTTCAGCTACGAGAAGGCGGAACCGCTCATCGAGGACCTGTCGCTGTCCGTCGAACCCGGCCAGACCGTCGCGATCGTCGGCCCCACCGGCGCGGGCAAGACCACCCTCGTCAACCTGCTGATGCGCTTCTACGAGGTCACCGGCGGCCGGATCACCCTCGACGGCGTCGACATCGCCACGATGTCCCGGCAGGAGCTGCGTTCGGGGATCGGCATGGTCCTCCAGGACACCTGGCTGTTCGGCGGCACGATCGCCGACAACATCGCGTACGGCGTCCCCGGCGACGTACCGCGCGAACGCGTGGTCGAGGCGGCGATGGCGACCCACGCCGACCGTTTCATCCGTACGCTGCCCGACGGCTACGACACCGTCATGGACGAGGACGGCGGCGGGCTCAGCGCGGGCGAGAAGCAACTGCTCACCATCGCACGGGCGTTCCTGGTCGAACCGGCCATCCTGGTGCTGGACGAGGCGACCAGCTCCGTCGACACCCGTACCGAAGTCCTCATCCAGCGCGCCATGTCCTCGCTGCGCGAGGGCCGCACAAGCTTCGTCATCGCGCACCGGCTGTCCACGATCAGGGACGCGGACGTGATCCTGGTGATGGAGGCGGGCCATATCGTGGAACAGGGCACCCACGACGGACTCCTGGCGTCCGGGGGCGCCTACGCCCGCCTCTACGCCTCGCAGTTCGCGGCGGCGGTGGCCTGACCGAAGGAGTGGCATCACACATGACCGGGCCTGAGTTTCTGACCGTACTGACCACCACCGACAGCCCCGCGAAGGCGGATGCACTGGCGCGGGGCGCGGTGGAGGCGCGGCTCGCCGCGTGCGCGCAGATCTCGGCGCCGGTCACGTCCGTCTACCACTGGCAGGGCGCGATCGAGACGACGGAGGAGTGGCAGGTGCTCTTCAAGACAACCGCCGCCTGCTACGAGGCACTTGAGGCGCATCTGACGGCCGCCCACGACTACGACGTGCCGGAGATCCTGGCGGTCCCGGTGGTACGGGGCAACGCGCCGTACCTGTCCTGGCTGACGGACGAGACGACACCTGACGACACCCCCTAGGGACGCTCGCCGGACGGGCCTCTCAACCCCGTCCGGCGTTTGAGGACGACTTGACCACGGGCCGGGACCGATCCAGCCTGTCCGGCGCTTGGGGACGACCTGACTGCCGGGCGGAACCAATTTCAGCCCGTCCGGCGTTTGAGGACACACCTACCACCGGGCGCGGGGATGTCAGCCGCCCGGCGGGCAACTCAAGCCTGTCCGGCGTTTGAGGACACACCTACCACCGGGCGCGGGGATGTCAGCCGCCCGGCGGGCAACTCAAGCCCGTCCGGCGATTGAGGACAACCCACCACCGAGCCGTACCATTTCAGCCCGTCCGGCGCTTGAGGACGAACCGTCCGCCGGGCGGAACCGGCCGTCCCCACCGCCCCGGACAGGGCCTAGCTGTATTGACCCGCAGGGTTGTTGACACGGGTGATGGGTGGCTTTCCTCCGAGTGCGGTGTGGCTGCGGTGGTGGTTGTAGGTGTGGAGGAAGTCTGCCAGGGCCGCGGTGCGTTCGGTGTTGCTGGTGTAGGGGCGCTGGTAGGCCCATTCGTCGAGCAGGGTGCGGTTAAAGCGTTCGACTTTGCCGTTGGTCTGGGGGCGGTAGGGGCGGGTGAGCTTGCCGGTCGCGCCGAGGTCGGCCAGGGCGTTCTTCCAGGCCAGGCCTTTGCGGTAGGCCCAGGCGTTGTCGGTCAGGACGCGTTCGATGCGGGTGATGCCGTGGGTGTGGAAGAACGCCGCGGCGCGGGTGAGGAAACCGGCGCAGGTCGCGACTTTTTCGTCCGGGTGGATCTCGCTGTAGGCGAGGCGGGTGTGGTCGTCCACGGCGGAGTGGACGTAGTCGAAGCCCATGCCGCGGATCGGGCGGCCGGCGTCGCGGCCCAGGACGCGGTGGCCGCCGCCGTCGGGAATCCGGCCGAGTTTCTTCACGTCCACGTGGACGAGTTCGCCGGGGCGTTCGCGTTCGTAGCGGCGGATCACGGTGCCGGTCGGACGGTCCATCCAGGTCAGGCGGTTCAGCCGGTGGCGGGTGAGGATCCGGTGCACGGTCGAGGCGGGCAGGCCGAGGACGGGGCCGATCCGGGCGGGGCCCAGTTTGCGGGCCCGGCGCAGGTCACACACCCGGGCCTCGATATCGGCCGCGGTGCGGTGCGGCGTCGTGTGCGGCCGGCTGGAGCGGTCTGCCAGGCCCGCTTCGCCCTCGGCCCGCCACCGGCGCACCCACTTGTGCGCGGTGGGCCGTGAAACACCCATCTCGGCTGCGACATGCGCCACCGGCCGCCCGGAACGGACACGCTCGACCAGCAACCGCCTGCCATGAACAGTCAGCCGGGCATTACGGTGAGACACGAAGACCTCCGTGCGGTGAAGACTCGACACCTCCACCACACCGGAGGTCTTCGCCATGATCAAGCCCACCCACCGTTAACAACGCTCATGAGCAATACACCTAGCCACCCGCGCGCTCCACCCGCACCGCGCACACCTTGAACTCCGGCATCCCCGACGTCGGATCCAGCGCCGGGTTGGTCACGTTGTTCGCCCGGCCCTCGCCCGGCCAGTGGAACGGCATGAAGACCGTGTCCGCGCGGATCGCCGTCGTGATCCGCGCCGGCGCGACCGCGCGGCCACGCCGTGAGACCACGGCGAGCCGGTCGCCCTCGGCCACCCCCACCCGCTCCGCGAGCCGTGGGTGCAGCTCCACGAAGGACCCCGGCGCGGCGGCGTTCAGCTCGTCCACGCGCCGGGTCTGGGCGCCCGACTGGTACTGCGAGACGACCCGCCCCGTCGTCAGCAGCACCGGATACTCCGCGTCCGTCTCCTCCGCGGCCGGCCGGTGGACGACGGGTACGAAGCGGGCCCGCCCGTCGTCGGTCGCGAACCGGTCGAGAAAGAGCCGGGGCGTGCCGGGGTGGCTCTCCCCGGAGCAGGGCCAGAACACCCCGTCCTCCGCCGCGATCCGTCGGTAGGTGATCCCCGAGTAGTCGGCCGGACCGCCCGCCGACGCCCGGCGCAGCTCCTCGAAGACCTCCTCCGGGTCCGCCGGAAACCCCTTCTCGTGGCCGAGCAGCCCCGCGAGCCCGTGCAGCACCTGAAGATCGCTCCGTACGCCCGCCGGAGCGGTGAGCGCCCGGCGCCGCAGCAGAACCCGCCCCTCCAGGCTCGTCGTGGTCCCCGTCTCCTCCGCCCACTGGGCCACCGGCAGCACGACGTCCGCGAGCGCCGCCGTCTCCGAGAGCACCACGTCCGCCACGGCCAGGAAGTCCAACGACCTCAGCCGTCCCTCGATATGGGAGGCGCGCGGCGCCGAGACGACCGGGTTCGACCCCATCAGCAGCAGCGCCTTCACGTCACCGCCGAGCGCGTCGAGCAGTTCGTACGCGCTGCGCCCCGGACCCGGCAGCGAGTCGGGAGCCACCCCCCACACCCGCGCCACATGCTCGCGCGCGGCCGGGTCGGTCAGTTTCCGGTAGCCGGGCAACTGGTCGGCCTTCTGGCCGTGTTCGCGTCCGCCCTGACCGTTGCCCTGGCCGGTGAGACAGCCGTAGCCGGACAGCGGCCGGCCCGCGCGCCCCGTCGCCAGACAGAAGTTGATCCAGGCGCCCACGGTGTCGGTGCCCTTCGACTGCTGCTCGGGCCCGCGCGCGGTGAGCACCATGCCGGTCGGCGCGTCGCAGAACAGCCTTACGGCATCGCGGAGTTGGGGCACCGGGATCCCCGTGATCCGTTCGACGTGCTCCGGCCAGTGCGCCATCGCCGCCGCCCTGGCCTGCGGCCAGCCGGTCGTACGCCCGCGGATGAACTCGTCGTCCGTCCGACCCTGCGCGACCACCAGGTGCGACAGGCCCAGCGCCAGGGCCAGATCGGTGCCGGGCCTGGGCGCCAGATGGAGATCCGCCTGCTCGGCGGTCCGGGTCCTGCGCGGGTCGACGACGATCAACGTGCCGCCGTTCTCGCGCAGTTCGGTCAGATAGCGCAGCGCGGGCGGCATGGTCTCGGCGAGATTCGAACCGACGAGGATCACGCACCCCGTACGCGGGATGTCCGCCAGCGGGAACGGCAGCCCACGGTCCAGCCCGAACGCCCGCTGATGCGCGGCAGCCGCCGACGACATGCAGAACCGCCCGTTGTAGTCGATCTGCGAGGTCCCGAGCACGACGCGGGCGAACTTGCCGAGCGTGTACGCCTTCTCGTTGGTCAGCCCGCCCCCGCCGAACACGCCCACCGCGTCCGGCCCATGGCCCGCCCGCGTCCGCGCGAGCCCGGCGGCGACGGCACCCAGTGCCTCGTCCCAGGTGGCGGCTTCGAGCGGGCCGCCGGCCGACCGCCGCACGAGCGGTTCGGTGAGCCGTACCCGCGAGGACAGCACGGCCGGCGCCGTACGCCCCTTGCCGCACAGCGCGCCCCGGTTGACGGGGAAGTCGGCGCGCTCCACGACCTCGACACCGGGCTCGTCCGCCGTACGCCGCAGACTCATCCCGCACTGCAACGCGCAGTACGGACAGTGGGTCGGGACGGCGTCAGGGGCCACGGCGGCATCGGGCGTCATGGCCACAGCGTGCGTTGACGGTGTTACGCCCCCGCCCGTACGCGGTTACGCCCCCGACACGCGCACCTCCCGCGCCCCGCTCCCGCGCTGTGAGGACGCGCTCACCCGGCCAGCGCCTCGCTCACGCCCGTCTCCACCGGCCCCAGGAAGCGCGGATCGGGCCGGGTCACCACGTCGAGCACCGCCTTTCCCGCCGCCGCCAACTCCCGGACCCCGCCGTAGTACCAGGTCGCGTCACGCCGTTCGGCGACTCCGACACCGTACGAATCGATGCCCGCCGCCCAGCAGAGCGCGACCGCGCGCCGTACGTGGAAGTCCTGCGTCACCAGCACCGCCCGCTCCACCCCGAAGATCTTCTTGGCCCGGACGCAGGAATCCCAGGTGTCAAAGCCCGCGTAGTCGCTGACGATCCGGCCGTCCGGCACTCCACGCGCCGTCAGATACGCCCGCATGGCGTCCGGTTCGTCGTACTCCTCGCGGCTGTTGTCCCCGGTCACGAGCACGACCTTCACCTTTCCGCCCTCGTACAGCTCGGCGGCGGCGTCGAGGCGGTGCGCCAGATACGGCGTCGGCGCGCCGTCGCGCAGACCGGCCCCGAACACGACGGCGACGTCCCGCGCGGGCACGTCCGCGATGGAACGGGTGTACGCGTCGGCGCTCATGTACAGCCACGTGGCGGGCGTCAGCGCCAGCACGCACCCGAGCATGAGGGCCTGTGCCGCGCGCCGCTGCCCGCGCCGTGTCCTCGGCAGCCGTACGGCGGGCAGCCGTACGGCGGGCAGCCGTACTTGGCGCAACCGCAACCGCAACCGCAGCCGTGGCATCTTCGGCATGTACTGAGCCCCCGTCGTTCCATCGATCATCCGTACGTACTCCGCACTCGGTACGACGTTCGGCGCCGCCGAAGAGTTCGCGGCGGCCCGCGCCCGCCTGTGAGCACCCCGAAAACCGCCGCGACACACGCCGCAACCACCCGGCAACGTCCGCCCCGCAGGATCGCCCCATGGATGAGCAGCCCACTCTCGTCGTCGTCGCCCACGGCAGCCGTGATCCGCGTGCGCTACGCACCATCAGGGCCCTGCTGCGACGGGTCGCGGAGCAGCGGCCCTCGATCACCGTCCGGCTCGGGCACATCGAGATCGAGCAGCCGTCGCTCGCCGACACGCTCGCCTCCTTGGGAGACGGCCGGGCCGTCCTCGTACCGCTGCTGCTCGGACCCGGGCACCACGTCACGTACGACCTGCCGCGCCTCGCGGCTGCCGCGCCCCGACTGCGCACCACGATCGCCGCGCCGCTCGGCCCGCACCCGCTGCTGGTCGAGACGCTGTACGCCCGCCTCGTAGAGGCGGGATGGCGCGACGAACCGCACCGCGCGTACGAGAGCGGCGTCGTCCTCGCCGCCGCCGGATCGCGCGACGCCCGCTCGGCCGCCGCCACCCGCCGTACGGCCGCGCTGCTCGGCGCGCGGCTCGGGGGAGTCCCGGTCGTCCCCGCGTACGCGTCGGCCGCCGCGCCCACCGTCCCCGACGCCGTACGGGAGCTGGCCGCGCGCGGCCGGAGCCGTATCGCGCTCGCGTCGTACTTCACCGCGCCCGGCCACTTCGCCACCCGCTCGGCCGCCCACGCGCCGTGGATCGCCGCCGCCCCGCTCGGCGACCATCCGGACCTGGCGCGGCTCCTCCTGTTCCGTTACGACGAGTGTGACGAGGAGGCGGCGGCACACCCGGCCACCGAGCCGGTTACCTTCGGTGCATGGAAGGCTTCACTGAAGGCATCACCGCACCTCACGACGGCAGCGCCTACGACGAGGCGGACACCCGGCGCTTCTCGGCCGAGCCGGACAAGCGCCCCGGCCGCACCGCCTTCCAGCGCGACCGCGCACGCGTCCTGCACTCCTCCGCCCTGCGCCGTCTCGCCGGCAAGACCCAGGTGGTGACACCCGGCTCGCAGAGCCAGGAGTGGGACGCCAGCCCGCGCACCCGGCTCACGCACTCCCTGGAGTGCGCGCAGGTCGGCCGCGAACTCGGCGCCGCGCTCGGCTGCGACCCGGACCTCGTGGAGACGGCGTGCCTCTCGCACGACATGGGCCATCCGCCGTTCGGCCACAACGGCGAACAGGTGCTGAACGACTTCGCCAAGGACTGCGGCGGCTTCGAGGGCAACGCCCAGTCGCTGCGGCTGCTCACCCGCATCGAGCCGAAGCGCTTCGTCCGCGCGGACTCGGTGACCCCCGAGGCCGCCGCACCGCGCGCGGCGGCGGCGGCCGAGGCCGAGGCGGCGGCCGGCGGCGGCGCCCGTCTCGTCAGCGTCGGCCTCAACCTCACCCGCGCCGTCCTGGACGCCGCGACGAAGTACCCCTGGCCGCAGGGCGCCCACCCCACCGATCCGGGCTCGGTGAAGTTCGGCGTGTACGAGGACGACCTGCCGGTCTTCGAATGGGCCAGGTGTGGCGCCCCGCCGAACCGCACCTGCTTCGAGGCGCAGGTCATGGACTGGGCCGACGATGTCGCGTACTCGGTGCACGACTTCGAGGACGGCCTGCACGCCGGCCACGTCGACCCGAACGCGCTGCTCTCCGGTCCCGAACGCGACGAGATCTGGGCGGTCGCGATCGGCCGCTACGTACCGCACGACACCGCCCCGGCGCAGTTGGCCGCCGCGCTCGACCGGCTGATGGCCCAGGAGTGGTGGCCGCACGGCTACGACGGCACGGCCGTCGCCCAGGCCAGGCTCAAGGACGCCACCAGCCAGCTCATCGGCCGGTTCGCTCTCGCCGCCGAGGGCGCGACCCGGGCGGAGTACGGCAGCGGCCGGCTCACCCGCTACGGCGCCTCCCTGGTCGTGCCGCGCGAGGCGCGCGACGAGTGCGCCGTACTGAAGTCCGTCGCCTACCGCTACGTGATGCAGCGCGCCGACCAGGAATCGCTCCGCGCGGACCAGCGCGTCGTCCTCGCCGAACTCGCCCGGACACTGACGGCCCGCGCGCCCGAAGGGCTGGACCCGCAGTTCCGCGCTCTGTTCGAGACGGCGTCGGACGACCGCGCCCGCAAGCGCGTGATCGTCGACCAGATCGCCTCTCTTACAGACGCCGCGGCGCGCTCTCTCCATACGGCGCTGACGGGCCGTACCTGAGCGCGGTGGTGCACTGGAGGCGCACCGTGGTGCACGACATGTACGCCCCGCACGGGGCACCCGTCATATTCAGCCAACGGCCTAAGCGGGCCGAGCCGCCCCGCCAAGGGGTGACGCGTGTAGCAAGGTAGCCACATCAAGCCGGAACCATGCCCGTGGAGCCTCCCCTCTTTCGCCATCACGCTCCGTGCGGGACGCTCACAGATGGCGGCAGCGTAACGAGGAGGCATCAAGTGGTCGACGCACATCGGACATTCGTCATCGTCGGTGGTGGGCTGGCCGGGGCGAAGGCCGCGGAAACCCTGCGTTCCGACGGATTCACCGGCCGAGTGATCGTCATCGGGGACGAGGGAGACCACCCCTACGAACGCCCCCCGCTGTCCAAGGGCTTCCTCACGGGCAAGGAGGAGCGCGACAGCGTCTTCGTCCACGAGCCCGCCTGGTACGCCCAGCACCAGGTGGAGCTGCACCTGGGCCAGACGGTCACCGGGATCGACCGCGACACCCGCTGCGTCCACCTCGGCGACGGCACCTCCGTGCGCTACGACAAGCTGCTCCTGACCACCGGCTCCGAACCGCGCCGACTCGACATCCCCGGCACCGACCTCGCGGGCGTCCACCATCTGCGCAGGCTCGCCCACGCCGACCGGCTGCGCCATGTCCTGACCGCGCTGGGCCGCGACAACGGCCATCTGGTCATCGCGGGCGGCGGCTGGATCGGCCTGGAGGTCGCCGCGGCGGCCCGGGGTTACGGCGCCGAGGTCACCGTCGTGGAGCCGCACCCCACGCCGCTCCACCAGGTCATCGGCCCGGAGCTGGGACAACTCTTCACCGAACTGCACAGCGAGCACGGCGTACGGTTCCACTTCGGCGCCCGGCTCACCGAGATCGTCGGCCAGGACGGCATGGTCCTGTCCGTCCGTACGGACGACGGCCAGGAGCACCTGGCGCACGACGTGCTCGCCGCGATCGGCGCCGCGCCCCGTACGTCTCTCGCCGAGGCGGCCGGACTCGACCTGGTGGGGCGCGAGCACGGCGGCGGCATCGCCGTCGACCTGGCGCTGCGCACCTGCGACCCGGACATCTACGCGGCGGGCGACGTGGCCTCCGTGCCGTTCTCGCTGCCCGGCACCGAGCTGCCGACGGACCGGCTGCGCGTCGAGCACTGGGCCAACGCGCTCAACGGCGGCCCGGCCGCCGCCCGCTCGATGCTCGGCCAGGACGTGACGTACGACCGCCTTCCGTACTTCTTCTCCGACCAGTACGACCTGGGCCTGGAGTACTCGGGCTGGGCGCCGCCCGGCAGCTACGACCAGGTGGTGGTGCGCGGCGACGCGGGAAAGCGGGAGTTCGTCGCGTACTGGCTCAAGGACCGCCGGGTGCTCGCCGGGATGAACGTCAACGTGTGGGACGTCACCGGCGACATCCAGCGGCTCATCCGCTCCGGCGCCCAGCAGGATCTCGACGCGCTCGCCGACCCGACGGTCCCGCTGGACGCGCTCGGCACCTGACCGCCCCGCCCCGCCCCGTCAGGCCCTGCCAGGCCCCGCCCCGCGCCGGTCCGAGGACCGGGCGTAACGGACTGTCGGTGCGCGCACGTAGAATTCTCGCGTGGCAGGCAGGATCAACGACGACGACGTGAAGGTGGTTCGGGACGCGGTCCCGATCGACACCGTCGTGTCCGAGTACCTGCAACTGCGCCCGGCCGGCGGCGGCAACATGAAGGGCCTGTGCCCCTTCCACGACGAGAAGTCCCCCTCCTTCCAGGTCAGTCCGAGCAAGGGTCTCTTCCACTGCTTCGGCTGCCAGGAGGGCGGGGACACCATCGCCTTCGTGATGAAGATCGACCATCTCTCGTTCTCCGAGACGGTCGAACGCCTCGCCGCCAAGGCGGGCATCACACTGCGGTACGAGGAAGGCGGCTACAACCCCACCAACCAGCGCGGCGAGCGCATCCGGCTGGTGGAGGCGCACAAGGCGGCGGCCGAGTTCTATGTGGAGCGCCTCGGCGGCGAAGAGGCCGAGATCGGCCGCAAGTTCCTGGCCGAGCGGGGCTTCGACCAGGCGGCGGCCGAGCACTTCGGGGTGGGTTACAGCCCGGCGGGCTGGGACCATCTGACCCGCTTCCTGCGCGGGAAGGGCTTCAGCGACAAGGAACTGCTCCTCGCCGGGCTCTCCCAGGACGGCCGCCGGGGCCCGATCGACCGGTTCCGGGGCCGGCTGATGTGGCCGATCCGGGACATCTCGGGCGAGGTCGTCGGCTTCGGCGCGCGCAAGCTGCGCGACGACGACAACGGACCGAAGTATCTGAACACCCCCGACACCGCGATCTACAAGAAGTCGCAGGTGCTGTACGGGGTGGATCTGGCCAAGAAGGACATCGCCAAGGCCAGCCGCGCGGTGGTGGTCGAGGGCTACACGGACGTGATGGCCTGCCATCTCGCGGGGATCACCACCGCGATCGCCACCTGCGGCACGGCGTTCGGCACCGACCACATCAAGATCCTGCGCCGGCTGCTGATGGACAACGGCAGCGCGCGGGTGATCTTCACCTTCGACGGAGACGCGGCGGGCCAGAAGGCCGCGCTGCGCGCCTTCGAGGACGACCAGAAGTTCGCCGCCGAGACGTACATCGCGATCGCGCCCGACGGCATGGACCCGTGCGAGCTGCGGCTCAGCAAGGGCGACGCGGCGGTGCAGGACCTGGTGGAACCACGCACGCCGCTGTTCGAGTTCGCGATCCGCCAGATCGTGTCCCGCTACGACCTGGAGACCCCGGCGGGCCGCGCGTCCGCGCTGGACGAGGCGGGCCCCATCGTGGCCCGTATCAAGAACGGCGCGTCGCAGCACGAGGTCGCCGTCCAGCTCGCCGGCATCCTCGGCATCCTCGACACCCAGTTCGTGGTCAAGCGCGTGGCACAGATGGCCCGTTGGGCCCGCGACCGGGGCGGGCGCGGTCCGGCGGGCCCGGCGGACGGCCGCGGCGCCCGGCCGGCCGGCTCGCCGTCCTCGTACGACTCCGGCCGCTCCCCGGTCCTCTCCGGCCCCGCGCTCAATCTCCGCAGCCCCGCCCACCGCACCGAGCGCGAGCTGCTGAAACTCGCCCTCCAGCGCCCGGAGCTGGTCTCCCCGGCCTTCGACGCGTACGGGGTCGACGAGTTCACCGCCCCGCCGTACGCGGCCGTGCGCCGGGCCGTCGAGGACGCGGGCGGCGCCGAGCAGGGCATCGCCTCCGCGCCCGAGTATCTGGCCCGGGTCCGCGAAGCCGCGCCGAACGACGCGGTGCGCGCGCTGGTCACGGAGCTGGCGGTGGAGGTGTTCCACGGCAAGACGATCGACGAGGCGTACGCGGGGGAGCAGTTGGTACGGGTCCGGCTGCGCGCCGTCGACATCCGCATCCACGACGTCACCGGCACGCTGGCCCGCCTCGGCACGGGCGCGGACCACGAGCGGCACCAGGCCGTGCAGAACGAGCTGTGGGTGCTCCAGCAGTACCGCCAGTCGCTGCGCAACAGCGGCGCGGCGGCGCTCTGATCCGCCGCTTCCTCCCGCCGCCCTCTCCCGCCACTCCACCCCCACCCGCACCAACTCCCGCCGTTCTAAACATCCTTCGGTAACTGCCCGGTTACGCACGGGACTCAGAAAGTCCTCGCACACCTCTCGTGGCGGCCCTGTGCTGTACCCCACACTGGGCAGCGGTGCCTGTGTTCCCGGAGCGCGGCCGGTCCACCCACGGTGGGCCACTCGACCCCGCGGATCCGCTCATCGTGTACGGGACTGACGGCGGCCCGGCCGCCCACGTCCCGCTGCCGCACGCCCCCGATCCGGCAGCGATCACCCTGGAGGCCGCGCCCGTGCAGACCCGGACCCCGACCCTGACCGAGACCGACCTGGCGCCGGCGGTGCCACCGCAGAGCCGCGCCGCGCACCACCCCGAGGCGACCTCCGGGACGGCCCCCGACAGGGCCCCGGAGACAGCCCGGGAAACCGCCCCGGAGACCGCCTCCGGGGCTGCGGCCCCCGCGTCGCCCCCGGAGACCGTCACCGAGGACCCCGTGGACATCCCCGAGGTCCCCGAGCGCGTCGGCCCGCGCGGCAAGGCCGACAGCGGCGGGCCCTCGTCCGACCTCTTCCGGCAGTATCTGCGGGAGATCGGACGGATCCGGCTGCTCACCGCCGTCGAGGAGGTGGACCTCGCGCGCCGCGTCGAGGCCGGACTCTTCGCCGAGGAGAAGCTGGGCTCCACGCCCGATCTGGACTCGCAGCTCGCCGTCGACCTCGACCGGCTCGTCGTGCTCGGCCGGATGGCCAAGCGACGGCTCATCGAGGCGAATCTGCGGCTCGTCGTGTCCGTCGCCAAGCGCTACGTCGGCCGCGGACTGACGATGCTCGACCTTGTCCAGGAGGGAAACCTCGGCCTCATCCGGGCCGTGGAGAAGTTCGACTACGCGCGCGGCTACAAGTTCTCCACGTACGCGACGTGGTGGATCCGCCAGGCGATGTCCCGCGCGCTGGCCGACCAGGCCCGTACGATCCGCGTCCCCGTCCATGTGGTCGAGCTGATCAACCGTGTCGTCCGCGTCCAGCGCCGCCTGCTCCAGGAGCGCGGCTACGAACCGACCCACGAAGAGGTCGCCGGCCAACTGGAGTTGACCCCCGAGCGGGTCGGCGAGGTCCTGCGCCTCGCCCTGGAACCCGTCTCGCTGCACGCGCCGGTCGGCGAGGAGGACGATGTCGCCTTCGGTGACCTCATCGAGGACGGCGACGCCGCCTCACCCGTCGAGTCGGCCGCGTTCCTGCTGCTCCGCGAGCATCTGGAGGCGGTCCTGTCCACGCTCGGCGAGCGCGAACGCAAGGTCGTGCAGCTCCGTTACGGCCTGGCGGACGGCCGCCCGCGCACCCTGGAGGAGATCGGCCGGATCTTCGGTGTGACACGCGAGCGGATCCGGCAGATCGAGTCCAAGACCCTGAACAAACTCCGCGACCACGCGTTCGCGGACCAACTGCGTGGCTACCTCGACTGACCGGCCCGGTGCGACCACGCCCGGCTCGCCGGCCGGCCGGGCGTGGCGCCGCCGCCGCTTCGACAACGCCGTCAGTCCACCTCCGCCACGGCCTGCGCGAACTGCGCCGCGTACAGCCGGGCGTACGCGCCGCCCGCCGCCAACAGCCCCTCGTGCGTGCCCTGTTCGACGATCGAGCCGTTCTCCATCACCAGGATCACATCCGCGTCCCTGATCGTGGACAGCCGGTGGGCGATCACGAAACTCGTCCGCCCGTGCGCCAGTTGGGCCATCGCCTTCTGGATCAGCACCTCGGTACGGGTGTCCACCGAGCTGGTCGCCTCGTCCAGCACGAGGATCACCGGGTCCGACAGAAACGCCCGCGCGATCGTGATGAGCTGCTTCTCGCCCGCGCTGACCCCCGACCCCTCGTCGTCGATCACGGTCTCGTAGCCGTCGGGCAGCGTACGGATGAAACGGTCCGCGTGGGCCGCCCGTGCCGCCTCCTCGATCTCCTCCCGGCCGACCTCGCGCGCCGCGCCGTACGCGATGTTCTCCGCGATCGTGCCCCCGAACAGCCAGGTGTCCTGGAGGACCATGCCTATTCGGGACCGCAGGTCCTCCCGCGACATGGTGGCGATGTCGATGTCGTCCAGACTGATCCGGCCGGCCGTCACCTCGTAGAACCGCATCAGCAGATTGACCAGCGTCGTCTTGCCCGCGCCCGTCGGGCCGACGATCGCGACCGTCTGGCCCGGCTCGACCGACAGCGACAGGTCCTCGATGAGGGGCTTGTCCGGCTCGTAGCGGAACGCCACACCGTCCAGCGCCACCCGCCCCCGCAACTCGTGCGGGCGCCCGGCCGAGGGAGCGTCCTTCTCCTGCTCCTGCGCGTCCAGCAGCTCGAAGATCCGCTCGGCGGACGCGACCCCGGACTGGACCAGGTTGGCCATCGACGCCACCTGCGTCAGCGGCATCGAGAACTGCCGCGAGTACTGGATGAACGCCTGCACGTCACCGATCGACAGCGTGCCCGACGCGACACGCAGCCCGCCGACGACCGCCACCAGCACATAGTTGAGGTTCGAGACGAAGAACATCAGCGGCTGCATGATCCCGCTGTTGAACTGCGCCTTGAAGCCCGCGTCGTACAGCGCCTCGTTCTGCTCCTTGAACGCCTTCGCCGACTCGTCCTGCCGCCCGAAGACCTTCACCAGCGCGTGCCCCGTGTACATCTCCTCGACATGGGCGTTGAGCGTGCCCGTCGACTTCCACTGCTGCACGAAGTGCGGCTGGGAGCGCTTGCCTATCCTCGTCGCCACCAGCACCGACAGCGGCACCGTCACCAGCGCGACCAGCGCCAGCAGCGGCGAGATCCACAGCATCATCCCCAGGACGCCGACGATCGTCAGCAGGGAGTTGATGAGCTGCCCCATCGTCTGCTGGAGCGTCTGCGAGATGTTGTCGACATCGTTCGTCGCCCGGCTCAGGACCTCACCGCGCTGCTGACGGTCGAAGTACGACAGCGGCAGCCGCGACAGCTTGGCCTGTACGTCCTCACGCATCCGGTAGATGGTGAGGTTGATGACCCGGATCGACAGCCGCGTCGAGACCAGCATCAGCAGCCCGGCGGCGACATACACCGCCAGCGCCATCAGCAGGACCCGGCCGACCGCGTCGAAGTCGATGCCCTGCCCCGGAGTGAAGTCCACCCCGGAGAGCAGGTCGGCGACCCCGTTGTCGCCCGCCTCCCGCAGCCGCGAGACGGTCTCCGCCTTGCTGACACCCGCCTGCGTCTGATGACCGACGACCCCCGCGAAGATCAGGTCGGTCGCGGCGCCGAGTATCTTCGGGCCGACCACCGACGCGGCCACGCTCAGCACACCTGCGGCGAGCATCCACCACAGGGTGATCTTCTCGCGCGCCAGTTGCCGCAGGAGCCGTTTGCTCGACCCCTTGAAATCCATCGACCGCTGCGAAGGGGAACCCGCGCCGGCCGCCATCATGCGTCCACCAGGACCGCTCATCAGGCCGCCTCCGCCTCGGTCAACTGGGAGAGCACGATCTCCCGGTACGTCTCATTCCCGGCCATCAGCTCGTGATGACGCCCCTCACCGACCACCCGGCCCTCGTCCATGACGATGATCCGGTCGGCCTCGCGGATGGTCGACACCCGCTGGGCGACGATCACCACCGTCGCCTCGGCGGTCTCCCGCGCCAGGGCGGCGCGCAGCGCCGCGTCCGTCGCGTAGTCCAGCGCGGAGAACGAGTCGTCGAACAGATAGATCTCCGGGCGCTGCACCAGCGTGCGCGCGATCGCCAGACGCTGGCGCTGCCCGCCGGAGACGTTCGTACCGCCCTGCGAGATCGGCGCGTTCAGCCCGCCCTCCAGGCCGGTGACGAACTCCTTGGCCTGCGCGACATCCAGCGCGTGCCACAGCTCGTCGTCGGTCGCGTCCGGATTCCCGTACCGCAGATTCGTCGCCACCGTCCCCGAGAACAGATACGGCTTCTGCGGCACCAGACTGACGGTCCTGGCCAGCAGCGCCGGATCGAGCCCGCGTACGTTCTCACCGTCCACCAGCACCTCGCCGGCCGTCGCGTCGACCAGCCGGGGCACCAGCCCCAGCAGCGTCGACTTCCCGCTGCCGGTCGAGCCGATGACGGCGGTCGTCTCACCCGGTCTCGCGGTCAGCGACACCTCGCGCAGCACCGGCTCCTCGGCCCCCGGGTAGCGGAACTCCGCGCCTCGCACCTCCAGATGACCGTGCCGGCGCAGCATCCGCACCGGATCCTTCGGCGGCACGACGCTCGACCTGGTGTCCAGCACCTCCTCGATGCGCTCGGCACACACCTCGGCACGCGGCACCATCATGAACATGAAGGTGGCCATCATCACAGCCATCACGATCTGCATCAGATACGCGAGGAACGCGGTCAGCGCGCCGATCTGCATGCCACCGCTGTCGATCCGGTGCGCGCCGAACCAGACGACGGCGACGGACGACACGTTCACGACCGTCATCACGACCGGGAACATCAGCGCCATCAGCCGGCCCGTCGCCAACTGCATCTCGGTGAGATCGGTGTTGGCGCCCTTGAACCGCTCCTTCTCGTACTCGTCGCGCACGAAGGCCCGGATGACGCGGTTGCCGGTGATCTGCTCACGCAGCACCCGGTTCACCGTGTCCAGCCGCTCCTGCATGGTGCGGAACAGCGGGCGCATCCGCTTCACGATCAGGCTCACGGAAATGCCGAGCACCGGCACCACGGCCAGCAGCACCCCCGACAGCGGCACGTCCTGGCCGAGCGCCATGACGATGCCGCCGACACACATGATCGGGGCGGACACCATCAGCGTGAACGACATGAGCACCAGCATCTGGACCTGCTGGACGTCGTTGGTCGTACGCGTGATCAGCGACGGAGCGCCGAACTGGCCGACCTCGCGGGCGGAGAAGCTCTGCACCCGGTCGAAGATCGCGGCCCGCACGTCACGGCCGAGCGCCGAGGCGGTGCGGGCACCGTAGTAGACCGCGCCTATCTGGCCGAGGACCTGGGCGACGCTGACGGCGATCATGAGACCGCCGAACTCCATGATGTAGCCCGTGTCCCCCTTCACGACACCGTTGTCGATGATGTCGGCGTTGAGGGTGGGCAGATAGAGGCTGGCGCAGGTCTGGAGCAGTTGGAGAACCACCAGCAGGCCGATGGCTTTTCGGTAGGGGGCCAGATGCGTTCTCAGTAGTCGTAGCAGCACTTACTGTCTCTCGGGCTCGGCAAGATCGGGGGTCGCGTCCATCCTGCGACACTCCGACGGCAGGAACCCAAGGGTTTTCCACAAAGGACCGGTCAAGAACGATTACCATCCCGGCCCCCGCCGCCTACCCCTCCGGAGCCGGCGGGAAGGCGCCCGGGTGGATGTTGTCGCGGCTGGCCCGGTACTGCTGGCGCACCGCCGCCCCCACCGCCGCGTCCTCGCCCGGCTCGAAGACCTGCCCCGCCGCGCCGCCCCAGTCGGGCGGGCTGTGCGGGGACAGCGTGTTCTTCGAGACCCCCAGCGCCCACGCGGCCTGTCGCGCCGCCCCCAGCGCCGCGTACTCGGCCGGCTCCGGAACGACGACCTGCGCCCCGAAGATCCCCGGCGCCGCCGCCTGTACGGCGGGCAGCCCGGCCGCCGCCCCCAGCAGGAACACCCGGCGCACCTCGACCCCGCGCCCGCGCACCACGTCCATCGCGTCGGCCAGCGAGCAGAGCATCCCCTCGAACGCGGCCCGCGCCAGATGCTCCGGCTTCATCGACTCCCGCCGCAGCCCGCTCAACGTGCCCGCCGTGTGCGGCAGATGGGGCGTCTTCTCGCCCTCCAGATACGGCAGGAACACCAGACCGGAGGCGCCCGGCGTGGACTTGAGCGCCAGCGCCGACAGCTCGCCCAGATCCTCGGTCCCCAACAGCTCCGCCGTCCCGCGCAGCGCCCGTACGGCATTGAGCGTGTGGACGACCGGCAGATGCATCCCCGTGGCGTCGGCGAACGACGTGATCATCCCGGAGGGGTCCGCCAGCGCCTCGTGGTGCACGGCCATCACCGACCCTGAGGCCCCGAGCGACACGACCGCGTCCCCGACCCCGACCCCGAGCCCGAAGGCGGCGGCCATGGTCTCGCCCGTCCCCGCGGAGATCAGCAGCCCCTCGGGAGTGGTCCCGGCGGCCTCGGCCGGGCCGAGCACCTCCGGCAGCGCCGCCTGGTGCCCCAGCGCCAGCTCCATCAGATCCGGCCGGTACGCACCCGTACGGGCCGACCAGAAACCGGAACCGGACGCCGCGCCCCGGTCCGTCGTCCGCCGCGCGGGCCGGCCGAGCAACTGCCACACCAGCCAGTCGTGCGGCTGGAGGATCATCGCCGTACGCCGCGCCGCGTCCGGCTCGTGCCGCGCCAGCCAGCGCAGCTTCGCCAGGGGCTGACCGGACTGCGGCACCGACCCGACGGCCTCGGCCCAGGCCTGTCGCCCGCCCAGCGCGTCGATCAGATCGGCGGCGGCGACCTGCGCGCGCTTGTCGTTGCCGAGCAGCGCGGGGCGTACGAGATTGCCCGACCGGTCCAGCGGTACGAGCCCGTGCTGCTGCGCGGAGACACCGATGGCCTCCACGCCCTCCAACACCCCGCCGCCCGCGGCCTCGCCGAGCGACAGCAGCCAGGCCTGCGGATCGACCTCGGTGGCCTTGGCCTCGACGGGATGTACCGCGTATCCCTGCCGCAGCACGGCACCCGTGTCCGCGTCACACACGACGATGCGCGTGGAACCCGACGAACTGTCCAACCCGGCGACTATTCCCATGGCACGATTCTGCCGCACGCGCGAAGCTGCGGCGGCTCCCGGGACCGCCCGGGAGCCGCCCGCGACCGCCGGAAGCCCGCCGCCGCCGGGCGGATCAGGTGTTGGTGGTCCCCCAGTCGTCCTCACCGTTGTGGTTCCGCGAGCGCAGCGACCGCACCCGCTCGGCGACGGACCCGGGGACCTTCTCGCTCACCGAGTGGTACGCCTTGCCCGCGTACTCACGCCCGGACATCGCCGCCGTCTCGGCGGCGTTGCGCACGGCCGGGTTCTGCGAGATCCGGCCGGCCGACTTCTTGAGCTGCTCGTAGCGCTCGCGCCCGGCCCTGGTTCCGAGTACGTAACCGACAGCCAGTCCCGCGATGAACGTGAGGCGCCGCATGGCCTGCCACCCTTCGTTAGTTCGTTGGCATCGGACCTTGAGCCGTGACGTCCGCCTACCCCCGAGGCCCGAGATCACCCAGTGTGACCCGGCGGGATACCGATTGGCGGAGCACCCCCCTGCTTGCGCTAATGTATGTGTCGCAGCGGACGTCCGCCGCCCGGGAGACCCGGGGTGGGTGCGTTCGGTGCATACGCAGCAATCCCCTGTAGCTCAATTGGCAGAGCAGCCGGCTGTTAACCGGCAGGTTACTGGTTCGAGTCCAGTCGGGGGAGCGCGGTCTCCTGTAGCTCAATTGGCAGAGCATTCGGCTGTTAACCGGAGGGTTGCTGGTTCGAGTCCAGCCGGGAGAGCAAGCACGGAAGAGGACCCTTCGGGGTCCTTTTTCTTGTGCCCGCCGACGCTCCCCACCACCGCGCTGACGGCCCGTCGGCGCGGTCGCCGACCGTCCTTCCGGGTGATCTTCGGGCTTGCTGGAACCGGCCGGCGTAGGACGAAGTCCTCATGGTCAGGCGTTGCCGACCATCCGAAGCAGGAGATCGTATGAGCGGCTATGCTGCGGCAGACGGCGCGCACAAATGTGCGCGACGCGCCGTTAGGGGCGGTAGCTCAGCCGGTTAGAGCAGCGGACTCATAATCCGTCGGCCGTGGGTTCGAGTCCCACCCGCCCCACCACTTCAAGTGGTTGAGGAAACGTTCTGACCACGGTCTTAGCCCGTCAGGAGCGAGCACGGCAGGGTCTTGGGGGCCCTTCGAGATCATAGTTTCATGATCGTGAGGACAAATTGAGGACGCGGGTCACGCGGCGGGACACAATCCCTCGTCTGGCCCATCTTCCTCAGCGTCGGGCACCTGTTCGGTGTCCCGGTCCTCGCTCCCGGGCTTGTTGAGCTTCCCGTTCGCAGGGGTCTCCTTCTGCGGGGAACGGGGAACGGGGCACGACCGCGTTCGTCGACTCTGCCTCAGCGGTCATGAGTTGAGGCAGCACGCTCGTGTACGTGTCCGAGGTGATCTGTCGGGAGCTGTGTCCAAGCCGCTCCTGGACCACCTTGATGTCTGCCTTGCCCAGAAGCGCCGGCGTGGCCGACAGATGCCGTGTGTCGTGCAGACGGATAGGCGGATAGGCGGAAGCCCGGACAGCTCCACGAGCCGGTTGAACCGTCGGCTGATCCGGTCGGGGTGCAGCGGCTCGGACAAGCTCACCTCAGTCGAGGGCAGAGCGCACATCTCGCCGCGCCGAGGGCCACGGAAGATGAAGCCGTGCCACATGCCGCTGATGCCGCTGCAATTCGACAACCTTGGCGTGGTGGAGCAGTCGCTCGGCGTTCTCCCGCTCGATCGCGTCGTACATCGCCTCGACGTGGCGCAGCCGGAGGTCACGACTCGACAGGGGCGCGGCACCGCCGCGCCCCTCCCGGAGTGTCATGACCAACGGCACCGGAGGCGTAGCCCGCCAGCGCCAACTTCAAGACAAACGGCTGATTTGCGCAGCAGCGACAAGGAAACACCAGTTCAGAGCATTCTTTGCATTTGCTATACAGGCCGAACGTGGCTCATAGGAGTCGTCGAGTAGGCAGTCGTGCATGCGGAATTTGACAATTCGATTGACGTCACTTCGCGCTCATGTGTTGGATGTCTAAGTGCATGCCGCAGAGTGTGGCATTGGCAGAAAAGCATGGGGGAAACATGTCCAGGAATACTGTCACGCGTCTGCGTGGAGCATTAGTCGCCGCAATGAGCGTTGCGCTCGTGGCCGGAATCACGTCGACAGCGCAAGCGCAGACGGCGACGATCACGGCTCTGACGAACTGGAACGTTTACTCCACTCACTTTGGCCCTAACGGGGAGGATGCTCCTCTCCGTCACGGACGTGGCGATGTGGCGGGTTCAGCGGGCTTCGGGAAGCTACATATCGAAGACAAGCACGCGAACCAAATGTCGAGCTGGTCCAACATGAAGAGGGATATCGACAAGACCCTGGACAGGGGTAGCTGTACAACTGCCGGCGCCTCAGGTAATCGCAAAACTACATGCGTCCTGAACAGCAGCACCTTCTACAACACGCGAGCACGGCAGATGAAGGTCGTCTTCGCGCACCGAGTGGACTCGGACTCCAGAGACGGCCGCCCCGTAGGTATAATCACGGCGTACTATTCCATCTGTGGTTGCTAGTGGAGGAACATGTCACTACGGGAGCACTACGAGGAGTACCTCAAGAAATTCGAACTCGACGCGAGACAAGGGGTCATTGATTCCCTGGCTTCGGAGGGGTACGGGTTCCTCAATTCGCTGAGATTTAGCGAGGATGACCAAGGACTATGGGCGGAGGCTGAAGTGCAACTGCAGGGAATTGATGCTCCGTGGACCTTTCGCCGTAGGATCATTCTTCCGGATGGGCCTCTCGACAAATCATGGCTGGCATCAACTCTGTTCAGTACCGCGATGATCGAGGATCTAGACACGCGAGCTTGGCCACCGGTTAGTGAATAAACCCGTTAGAGCACAGGAAAGTGCACTCAGGCGTCGCTCGGATAGGCGGCACCGGGGACTCCGACTGTCCGCCTCCAAGCACCATAGACGGCGGGCAGTTGCTCTTTCCTGACGGTTCCCTCGGTAGGTTGCGCCCCGAGCCTCTGTCACAAAGCTCCTGGTAGACGGGTTCACGACCAAGATCGCCAGTCTGTCAGGAGCTTTCGCGTGCTCGGCTACCCTTCTGCCATTGATCTGTCCAGCCGCACCCTGCAACATCTCCCCGGTCTCCTTGCAGGTCACCGCCGTCGGATCGGTTCCCGGTGGCGTCGGCCTGACCTGCGGCCGGCAGTCCCTACTGGTCCTGGCCCACACTCACCCCGAATGGCGCGACCTTCCGATCCTGGACCGGGCGCCGAGCTGCCGAAGGGTCCCGGATCTGGTGGCTTCACGTGCCTGAGAGATACCTGGAGGGCAGGAGCAGCGTCATCACGCGCTCCCTGGTCACGCCGTCTGGAAGCACGTCCCCTCGTTGTTCGGTGAGGGCGAAGCCATGACGGCGGTACAGCGCGACGGCCGGTTCGTTGCCCGGGAACACCGCGAGCTTCAGCGTCGTGGCGCCCGACCGCCGTGCCCATGTCTCGACAGCGGCGATCAGTCGGTCCGCGACACCGAGACCTCGCGCGTCGGGAGCCACCCACACCGACCGCAGCTCACACACACCGGTGTCCACGGGCACGCCGCGTGCCATGCCGGCGGTTCGGCCGTCGACCGACGCGAGGATGTTGTACGTGCCCGGGGTCTCCAGGCGCGTCCGCCACTGTTCCTCGCCGCCCCGGTGCCAGTCGCTGAGCAGGGACTTGAACGCGTGCGGCGCGTCGGTCAGCGCGGCGAGGCGTGCCTCGCGCCACAGAGGCCAGTCGTTCGCCGTGACTACCCGCAGACGCACCATGTCCACAAGTCTGCCGTCTGAGGGGTGGTCTTCGGGAGAGTGGACGGCGCGGTCGGCATAGTGGCGCATACGCGGGGTATTTCGCGTTTCGCGGGCGCAGAAGCGAGGGGAAAGCGGCCTCAAGGGGTGCAGATATGATTCCGGCTGCTGTTTGCCGGGCATCACCTCGTCGCGGATTTCGTGTGTGCCGTTCGAAGGGGGAAATTCGATGGGCCGACTCAAGACGCCACCCGGGAGCCCTCCTTCCGTACGTACGGGGGCCTTCGAACTGCGTGGTGAGGTGGGCAGGCCCGGGACGTTGAGCGTTGCCGATCTGCGGCAGGGGTGGGAGCAGCACAGCGCCGACGTGGTCTTCGAATGTGCGAGCAGCGGGCCCCGGCGCCACCGGTTCGAAGGGCCCTTGCTCCGGGAGGTCGTGGGCGACGCGCGGCCGGCCTTCGACGTACGGCGCCGGCGGGACCGATCCCGTTTCCTGCTGGCCGTCACCGGCGGGGACGGGCATCACACGGTGCTGTCCTGGGGTGAGATCGACCCCGACTTCGGCGATGTGCCCGCGCTGCTCGCGACCTCGCTCGACGGGGTGCCGCTGGATCTGGTGGGCAGTCAGCTCGTCGTGCCGACCGACCGGTGCGGGGCGCGCTACATCAGCGCGATCACGAGCGTGTGGGTCGGTGCCGGCTTCGGCCCCGGCGCCGGCCCCGGCGTCGTGTGAGCCGTCCGTCGCCTTTGGGCGTTCCTCCGAGGGGCCGTGCATCTGCTATGGATAATCAACTCAAACCTTGCAGATGCGAGGGTCGGCGGCCTATCTTTCCGCGCATGCAGTCCTACACAATCGGTCAGGCGGCCCGCCTGCTGGGCGTCAGCACCGACACAGCCCGTCGCTGGGCCGACGCCGGCCGGGTCGCCACCCATCGCGACGAAGGCGGCCGGCGGCTCATCGACGGCAGTGACCTCGCCGCGTTCTCGATCGAGGTCGGCCAGGGCGGCAGCGGTGAGGAGGACGTCTCGTACACCTCCGCCCGCAACGCCTTCCCGGGCATCGTCACCGCCGTCAAGCTCGGCGACGTGGCCGCCCAGGTCGAGATCCAGGCCGGCCCGCACCGGCTGGTCTCGCTCCTGACCAGGGAGGCCGTCGAGGAGTTGGGCCTCGAGGTCGGTATGCGGGCCACCGCCCGTGTGAAGTCGACCAGCGTGCACATCGACCGCGTCTGATCCTTCAAGTCCTTCAGTCGTCCAGGGAGCCTCAACCTCATGTCTTTCACCCTCAGCTCCGCCGCCGTACGCCGCACGGCCGCCACCGCGCTCGCCGCGGCCCTGCTCGTCTCGTTGACCGCCTGCGGCAGCGACAGTGACGGCGATGGCGGCGACAGCGACAGCGACTCCGGCGCCAAGCCTTCCGCGTCGGCGACCGGCGCCCCGAAAGCCGCACTGACCGTACTTGCCGCTTCGTCGCTCACCGACGTCTTCACGACGGCGGGTGCCGCGTACGAGAAGGAGAACCCGGGCACCAAGGTGACGTTCTCCTTCGCCGGTTCCCAGGAACTCGCCGCGCAGGTCCAACAGGGCGCCCCCGCCGACGCGTTGGTCACCGCCGACACCAAGACCATGGACGGTCTCAAGGGCGACACCGGGACGCCGACCGTCATCGCCAAGAACCGTCTCGTCATCGCCACCGGCGAGGGCAACCCGGAGAAGATCGAGAACCTGAAGGACCTCGCCGACACCAAGCTCAAGGTCGTCCTCGCGGCGCCCGAGGTCCCGGTCGGCCGCTACAGCGAACAGGTCCTGGACGCGCAGAAGATCGAGGTCAAGCCGGTCTCGCAGGAGCCCAACGTCCGCGCCGTCCTCAGCAAGGTCGAACTCGGCGAGGCAGACGCCGGGATCGTCTACAAGACGGACGCCGCCACCGCCACGGACAAGGTGGACGCGATCGAGATCCCCGACGCGCAGAACGCCGTCGCCGAGTACCCGGCCGCCACACTCAAGACGTCCGAACACGCCGAAGCGGCAGCCGCGTTCGTCGCGTGGCTCAGCACCCCCGAGGCGCAGAAGCTCCTCCAGGACGCCGGCTTCCAGCAGCCGTAACCCCACCCAACCGCACGTGAGTTGACGAGCCGTCAGATATGGGGTTCGCCAACTCGCGTGCGGCGGAGTCCAGGAATCGCAGTCGCAGCCGCAGTCGCCGTCGCAGGAGCCCGATGAGCCGTCTCAGCTTCCCCCGCCGGGCCCCGGGCCGTACCCGTACGCCCTTCGCGCTCGCCGTCCCCGCGCTGCTCGCCGTCGCCTTCCTGCTGCTGCCGCTCGTCGGGATCCTCGCCCGCACCTCCTGGGGCGAGGTCGGTACGCATCTGACCAGCCCCGGAGTCGTCGAGGCGCTGGAGCTGTCGCTCCTCGTCTCCTTCTGGGCCCTCGCGTTCTCCCTGGTCCTCGGGGTGCCGCTGGCCTGGCTGCTGGCGCGGGTGCGCTTCCCCGGCAAGGCGTTCGTACGGTCCCTGGTCCTGCTGCCGATGGTGCTGCCGCCCACCGTGGGCGGCGTCGCGCTGCTCCTCGCCTTCGGGCGGCGCGGGCTGCTCGGCCCCTGGCTGGAGGACACGTTCGGCATCACGCTGCCCTTCCACACCTCGGGAGCCGTCCTGGCGGCGACATTCGTCGCCATGCCGTTCCTCGTCATCAGCCTCGAAGGCGCGCTGGGCGGACTGCGACCCAGTTACGAGGAGACCGCCGCGTCCCTCGGGGCCTCGCCGGTACGGGTGTTCGCCACCGTCACCCTGCCCATGGTCGCCCCCGGGCTGCTCGCCGGGGCCGCGCTGACCTGGGCGCGGGCGCTGGGCGAGTTCGGCGCGACCATCACCTTCGCGGGGAATCTGCCCGGCACCACCCAGACGCTGCCGCTCCAGGTGTATCTGCTGCTCCAGAACTCACCCGAGGCCGCGACCTCCGTCTCACTGCTGCTGCTCGTCATCGCCATGGCCGTGCTCATCGCGCTGCGCGGGCGCTGGACCGGTACGCCACGGGACGCGAGCCATGACCCCAACAGAGGCCGGGGCCGGGACACTTCGCCCGGCGGCGACGGCGGCGGCGACGAGGTCGGGGCCCCGCCCGTCGTTCTCTTGAAAGACCGCGAGCCGACGACCGTCGACGAGCGCTGGGCCCTGCACGCCGACGTCACCGGTTTCACCCGTCTCGTCCTCGACGCCGAACCCGGCACCACCATCGCCGTCGTCGGCCCCAACGGCGCCGGCAAGACCACCCTCCTGCGCGCGCTCCTCGGACTGACCCCACGCGCCCACGCCGAGCTGCGCCTCGGCGCGCTCGACGTCACCGCGCTGCCGCCGCACCGCCGGGGCGTCGCCTGGGTGCCCCAGGACGGCGCGCTCTTTCCGCACTTGAGCGCCCTGAGCAACACGGCGTACGGGCTCCGCGCCCAGGGAGTCACCCGCACCGAGGCCCGCCGGGCCGCTCAACTGTGGCTCGACCAACTGGACGTGGGCCATCTCGCGCACCGCAAGCCCGCCCAGGTCTCCGGCGGACAGGCCCAACGGGTCGCGCTGGCACGGGCGTTGGCGACCCGCCCCCGGCTGCTGCTGCTGGACGAACCGCTGGCCGCGCTCGACCAGACGACCCGCGCGCGCGTACGGCACACCCTGCGTACCCACCTCGACGGCTTCGGCGGAGTCTGTCTGATGGTCACTCATGACCCGGTGGAGGCCGTGTCGTTGGCCGATCGGGTCCTCGTGCTGGACGAGGGCCGTGTCGTCCAGGACGCACCGCCCGCCGATGTCACCCGCCACCCCCGCTCGCCGTGGGTGGCCCGGATGCTCGGCCGCAACGCCTGGCCCGGCACCGCGACCGCGGACGGGCTCGCGCTCACCGGCGGTGGTCTGCTGGTCACCGCCGAGGCACCGGATCCCGGCACCCGCGCGCTGGCGATCATCGCGCCGGAGGCCGTGTCCGTGCACCGCGAACGTCCCAGCGGCAGCCCCCGTAACGTCTGGCCCGGCACCGTACGCGAGATCACCTCCAGCGGCAGCCGGCTGCGCGTACTGATCACCTCGCCCGAGGCACCGGACCTGGTCGCCGAGATCACGCCACAGGCAGCCGTCGAACTCGCTCTGGCCGACGGGGTGCCGGTCTGGACGAGCGTGAAGGCGACGGAAGCGACGGTCGTGGCTGTGTGAGGTGTGCGCGAGGCGAGCGGAGCGCTCTACCGGCCGCCCGTCGATCACTCGCGCACGCCGCGTAATCTGCGGGCACCCCCTCCGTTTCTCTCAGGAGCACCATGTCCGCCGCCACCGTACGTCCCCGGATCCTCTACGTCACCGACTTCTCCTACGAGGCGAAGGGACGCCGCTACTGCGACGAGGACATCATGTTCTCCGCCCGGCTACGGCGTGACTTCACCGTCGCCACCTGCCATCCGGCCGACGCCGCCCGGCTCATGGGCGATTTCGACGCTGTCGTCGTACGCAACAGCGGCCCGGTGATCCACTACCGGGAGGGATACGAAGCCTTCCGTGACCAGGCGCTGGCGTACGGCGTGCGCGTCTACAACCCGTTGACCGGGCGCGGGGACATGGCGGGCAAGCAGTACCTGGTGGAGCTGAGCGCCGAGGGGTTTCCCGTCATACCGACCGTCGACAGGGCCGAGGACCTGGGGCGGCTGCCGGAGGCCGACGATTACGTCGTCAAGCCGAAGGACGGGGCGGACTCCATCGGCATGCGGTTCGTGGCGCGCGACGGGATCGCCGACCTACCCGGCGGTCTCGGACCCGGACCCGGACTCGGACTCGGACTCGGAGACGTACTCGTACAGCCGCGTATCCCCTTCCGGTACGAGGTCTCCTTCTATTTCGTCGACCACGATTTCCAGTACGCGCTGCACGCCCCCGACCCGGACCGGCGGTGGGAACTCGTACCGTACGAAGCCAAGGCCGTGGACCTGGACTTCGCGCGGAAGTTCATCGACTGGAACACCCTGGACCACGGCATCCAGCGCGTCGACGCGTGCCGTACGCCGGACGGGGAGCTGCTGCTCATGGAGTTGGAAGACCTCAACCCGTTCCTGTCGCTGCATCTGCTGGACGAGACGACCCGCGACGCGTTCGTCGCGCGGACGGTGGTCTCGCTGCGCGCGCTGCTGAGCTGAGCGAATCCGGGGTCCGAACCGGACCGCGACACCGTCCGAGCCGGATCCGAGACGGCGCGTCGCACTGTCCAGCCATGAACTCATCCGTATCCACGAAGTCGATGACGGGCGCTCAAGGCGGCGCCCGACGTGCCGGTCCCCGCCAGTGGCTCGGCCTCGCCCTTCACCGCCGGCACCCTCGTGATCATGGGCACGTTCGGCGACCGCATCGGCCGCCGCAGACTCCTCATGTTCGGCTCGGCCGGATTCGTCGCCGCCTCGCTGCTCGCCGCGTACGCCCCGAGCGCCGAGCTGCTGATCGTGGCGCGCGCCGTGCTGGGCGTGTCGGGAGCCGCCGTAGTGCCGTCCACGCTCTCCCTGATCAGCCATATGTTCGCCGACACCCGGCAGCGCGCGACGGCGATCGCGATGTGGGTCACGGCGCTGTCCGTCGGCGTCGGGCTCGGCCCGGAGCCCGGCCTGGCCTTCGCGGCCGGGGCGGTCTTCGGGACGGTGTTCGTGCGCAGGCAGTCCGTGCTCGCGACCCCGCTGCTGGATCTGCGGCTGTTCAGGAACCGGGCGTTCACCGGGGCCTTGCTGACGCTGCTGCTCGGGATGACGGCGCTCAACGGCGTGGGGTATCTGCTGCCGCGGTATCTCCAGGCGGTGCTCGGGCTGTCGCCGCTGACCGCCGGACTGTGGCTGCTGCCCGGTGCGGTGGGGCTGATCCTCGGCTCGCAACTGACGCCGGTTCTGGCGCGGCGGATCAGGCCCGCGTACGTGCTCCTCGGCGGCATGCTCATCTCGGTGATCGGGTACGCGATGACGGCGGCGGGCACCGGCGCCCCGGTGCTGTCCGCCGGATCCGCCGTGATCATGTTCGGGGTCGCGCCGGTCAGTGTGCTCGGCACGGCGCTCGCCGTGGGCTCGGCCCCGCCCGAGAAGGCGGGCGCGGCGGCGGCCACCGGGCAGACGGCGTACGACCTCGGGCTCGCGCTCGGCATCGCCGTCACCGGAAGCCTCTCCGTCGCCGTCTACCGGGGAGACATCCCCGCGTCCGCGCCCGAGCCGGCGCGGGACACCCTCGGCGGGGCGGTGGCCTCGGCGGAGAAGCTGCCGGACACGGTGGGGGACGAGCTGCTGGCGGTCGCGCGGGACGCGTTCACCGCCGGGTTCCATGCGGCGGCCCTCGTCAGTGTGGCGTTCGCGCTGGTGACGGCGGTGCTGGTGGTCGTGCTGCTGCGGGACGTCCCGGCGATCGAGGACGGACCGGTCAACGCATCAGACGCCACAGCGACGTGACCTCGGCGGCGCGTGCCGCGTGCAGGGGGTCGGTGAGGTCCGTCGCCCGGGGATGGCGGGGCTTCGTGTCGGTCCTGTCGACCACGCGCAGCCCCGCCGCCTCGATGCGCGACAGCAGTTCGGGCCGGGTCCGCAGACCGAGGTGTTCGGCCAGGTCGGACAGGACGAGCCAGCCCTCACCGCCCGGTTCGAGATGGCTCGTGAGCCCGTCCAGGAAGGCGTGGAGCATGGCGCTGTCGGGGTCGTACACACCCTGCTCGACGGTGGAGGTCGGGCGCGCCGGAAGCCACGGCGGGTTGCAGACGATCAGATCGGCGCGGCCCTGCGGGTACAGGCACGGGCCCACGATCTCGACCTTCCCGGCGAGGCCCAGCGCGCGCACGTTGTCGTCGGCGCAGGTGAGGGCGCGCGGGCTGATGTCGGTGGCCACGACACGGTCGAATCCGCGTCCGGCCAGGACGGCGGCGAGCACGCCGGTGCCCGTGCCGAGATCGAAGGCGGTACGGGGCCGGGCGCTGAGCCGCGCCTGCGCGACGAGGTCGACGTACTCCCCTCTGACCGGGGAGAACACGCCGTAGTGGGGATGCACGCGGGCGCCGAGCGCCGGTACCTCAACTCCCTTGGCGCGCCACTGCCGTGCGCCGATGACGCCGAGCAGTTCGCTGAGCGCGACCACGCGGACGCCGGACGGCGGGCCGTACGCCTCCGCGCACGCCAGGCGGACATCGGGCGCTCGGCGCAGCGCGAGGGAGTGGTCGGCCTCCAGCGTCACGAGCAACTTGCCGAGCACTCGCGCCCGATGGCCACGGGCGCGGCGGTGCGTACGGAACGACTCGGCCGGGTCCGCACGTGGCCGAGTCGGTTCGCGTTCGACGCGGCGGCTCATCGCCGACAGCAGTTGCCGCGCGTTGTGGAAGTCGCCGCGCCAGAGCAGGGCGGTGCCCTTGCGGGCCAGTCGATAGGCGGTGTCCGCCTTCATCCGGTCGTCGGCGACGACGACGCGTTCCGGGGGCGGCGACCCGCTCTCGGAGTGCCAGTCGGCGGTGCGGTCGGTGCGGTCGGTGCGGCCGTCTTCGGTCCAGCGGATCGTGGGCATCACATACTCCTCGTGATCGAACGTGCGGGGCACGAAGAGCACTTCGACGAGGAGCGTGAGAAACGGCCTGTACCGCGTGCTACGGCACAGGCGCGAATGAGAGGGCAGGTGTGGCCGGTCTACCGCTCCCGCGTCGAAGCGCGAGAGGAGATGTCGCCGAGAACCATGCCGAGTGTCACGGTCAGCCCTTTCGGAGAGATGACATCGGAGAGTCGCACAGATTCTCCCGGTCCGGCAAACGCGTTTCGGTGGATACGTCGAACGCGGTCAGCACGTCGTCCGTCGCCGCCAGGATCTCCTCGACCCTGGCCGGGCGCAGCGGCTCCTGTACGCCACTGAGCTCCGTCCCGTACAGCAACCGGACGGCGGTGTCCGTGACGCCGCAGAACTCCGATACACCGGCGCGTAGTTGGTGTTCGAGCGAGGCGCCCAGGCCCAACTCCTCGTACTCGGCAGCCGTGCCGCCCGCCAGCCCCAGCCAGAGCATCCGCTTGGCCGCCAGGCGCAGGGTGCTGTGGCCGTAGGCGAAGCCGTAGTTCCACACCCGGTCGATCCAGCCCTTGAGCACGGCGGGCGGGGCGAACCACCAGACCGGGAAGACGGCGACGATTTCGTCCGCGGCCAGGACGCGGTCCATATGGGCGCGGACCTTGGGGGAGTAGACCTTGTCGCGGTTGTCCCAGTCCGGTTCGTCGGCGGGCGTCAGACGCGGGTCGAAGTCCTCGGCGCACAGGTCCAGCAGGTCGACGCTGCCGCCGGCCGCCCGGCGGCGGGTGTGTACGCGGCCGGCGACCTGCGCGGTGAGCGAGTCGGACCGGGGATGGGCGAGGACGAGCAGGGTGTGGGGCATGGGGCCGGTCTCCTTCTGACGCTGGGGCTGGCGCTGGGGCTGGCGCTGGGCCTGATGCGGGGCTTCGGTCGGCGTGTCAGCGGTTCTCACCTTGCGGCGCGGCGGCTACGGTACGGCTCGGACGGCGTTACGGCCCTGTTCGGAGCCATTGATCCTCGCCGAGCTGGGCTTCATCGCCGAACTGCGCGGCGACGCCCGCGCGTCGCTCGCCCTGCACATCGAAGGCTGGACGACGGCCCTGGGCACCGGCGACCCACGGGCCGTCGCCCTCGGCCTGGAAGGGCTGGCGGGCGCGCTCGCGGCCGGGGGCCGCGCGGAACCGGCGGCGGTGCTGCTGGGCGCGGCGGCGACCGCCCGCGCGGCGACCGGAGCGCCGCTGCCGCCGGCGGAACGCGGTGATGTGGACCGAATCGCGGAGAGCGTCCAACAGGCGCTGGGGCAGGGGGAGTTCGAGGCGGCGTACGCGCGGGGCCGGGCCCTCGACCCGCCTGCGGCGGAGCGGACGGTGCGCGCCGTGCTGGGAACGAGGACCTGATCTGAGCTGACCCGATCAGGGGCCGGGTGGGCGGTACTCGTTCGCGAGCAGTGAGTTCATGGTCCCGCGCAGCTTGCCGATGAAGTCCTCGAAGTGGCGCAGCTCCTGCGGTGTGTACCGCGACATCTCCGCCGCCATGCGCGCCGAGTAGGGGCCGAAGAACTCGATGGCGCGCGGCCGGATCTCGGGGCTGCTGCGTAGCGTGACGACCCGGCGGTCGGTGTTCTCGCGCGTACGGACGATGTGTCCGGCCTGTTCGAGACGGTTCAGCAGGATGGTCGTCGCCCCGGACGACAGGGAGACGCGCTCGCTCAGCCGGGCGGGGGACAGGGGAGTGCCGGTGTCCTCCGCGTACAGGATCTCGGTCAGCGCCGCCGCGTCGGTGGAGTGCAGTCCCAGCCAGGTCGCGAAACGGTGCGTGAACTCGGTGTAGTTGGCGCCGAAGGCGCGCAGTCCGTCCATGAGGCGGTCGCGCTGGGCCTCCAGGTCACCGGACGCCGGCTCCGCCTTCGGCTGTTCCATCGACATGCTCCACTTCCCGAACTCCTGGACTCGCGTCCCAGCGCACGGCCGTCCGCGTGCTGTTTGACAACCTACCGTGACCAATTTACCTTTGCCGCAAAGCTAACTAGCTTTGTGGGAAAGCAATCATACCCGGAATCGGAACCGGAACCGGAATGGAGTCCTGTTGGACGGCGCAGCCCAACCCCCCTCCCCCCGCCAGTGGTTCGGCCTCGTCGCCGTAGCCCTCGGTGTGGCCCTGATCGTTGTGGACCTGACCATCGTCAACGTGATCGTCGCCCCGATCATCGAGGACCTGTCGATCGGCTCGGTCGAGGCCCAGTGGGTGCAGGAGTCGTACGCGATCGTCTTCGCCGCCCTGCTCCTGCTCACCGGACGCCTCGCCGACCTGCACGGCGCGCGGAAGATCTTCCTCATCGGGCTCGCCGTCTTCGGCGTGACCAGCCTGCTCGCCGCCGTCGCCCCCAACGGTGGCCTGCTGATCGTCGCGCGCTTCCTGCAAGGCATCGGCGGCGCCATGATCCTGCCGACCTCGCTGGCGCTGGTGAACGCGACGTTCACCGGTAAGGCCCGTGGTCAGGCGTTCGCCGTCTGGGGGTCGACCATCGGCGCCGCCGCAGCCGTCGGGCCGCTGCTGGGCGGCTGGCTCGCCGACTTCTCCTGGCGCTGGGCCTTCGGCGTCAACATCCCGCTCGTCGCCCTGATCATGGCCGGCGCCCTGCTGTTTCTGCCCTCGTCGCCCCGTACCCGAGGGAGTGTCGACCTTGTCGGGGCCGTGCTGTCGGCGGTCGGGCTCGGTCTCCTGGCGTTCGCGATGATCGAAGGGCGTACGTACGGCTGGCTGTTGACCGTCGAGCCGCTGAACGTCGGCGGACTCTCGTGGAGCGCCGGCCCCTCGCCCGTGCTCGTCGCCTTTCTCGTGTCGGCGCTGGTCCTGCGCGCGTTCTGGCGCAGGCAGGCGGCGCTGGGGCGGGTGGGCCTGGGCGCCGGTGCGGGCGCCGGTGCGGGTGTCGAGCCGCTGATGGACGTGCGGCTGTTCTCCGTCGCCTCGTTCCGGGGCGGCAATGTCGTGACGGTGCTTGTCGGCCTCGGCGAGTTCGGCATCATCGCCGTGCTGCCGCTCTGGCTTCAATTCGCCCTGGACTACAGCGCGTTCCAGGCGGGCCTCGCGCTGGTCGCGCTCGCCGTGGGCAGCTTCACGGCGAGCGGCGCGAGCTTTTCGATGGCCGCGTCGGTCCCGGCGCTGGGGCAGGTCCGGATCGGTCTGGTCCTGGAGGCCGTCGGGCTGGTGACGCTGGGGCTGATCGCCGCCACCGACAGCGCCTGGTGGCTGATCGCGCTCGCGCTGTTCGTCTACGGCGTGGGCGTCGGGTTCGCGACGGCGCAGGTCACCAACGTTGTTCTGGTGGACGTGCCCGCCGGGAGCGCGGGCCAGGGATCGGGCATCCAGAGCGCGGCGCGCGAACTTGGATCGGCGCTCGGAATCGCCGTACTCACCACGCTGTTCCTCAGCACGCTCAACTCCGGCCTGCGCGACCGGCTCGCGGACCTGGGGATCCGGGGCGAGGAGGCGGAGCGGCTCGGTGACGCGGTGACGCACAGCGCGGGTTCGGCGATCGGGCCGCTGTCGGCCGATCCGCGGACCGCGTCGGTGGCGGACGCCGCTCGCGAGGCGATGACGAGCGGGCTGGCGATCTCCAGTTACGTCTGCGCCGCGCTGCTGGTCCTGGCGCTCGCGGCCACGGTGTTCGTCGCGCCACGGAAGGAGGCGGACTCCCGTGTGTGACGGTGACGTTTCACGTAACCTCCGTGGAATTTGTTCAGTCACACAACACTGTCCGAAACGTAGGCAGTTGCCGGTACTTCGCGCTTGAAGATCGACCGTGGAACGGGGCAGGCCAAGGCCGGTCTACGCGGGGCGAGTTGGCACCCACGCGCGTACGCGAGGTCGCGCGTGGGTGGCCGGACTCTATTTTGACACGACCTTGACAAATTAATTCGGCGTTGCCAGCATGCAACACGCTCGGACTGCGGACATGGCTCCCGGTCGAACGCACGGCATCCCCCCGCGTACCACCGCGTCATCTCCCGCACCGCTCATGAACCAGCTCCACGCACCACTCCGTACGACCCCGGCGTCACCCCGAACCACCCCCGCACCATCCGCTCGGCAGCAAAGCGCGACGGCGCGCGCCTTGCCTGACACACCCCACCTCTGGTCAGGAAGGAACTCCATGTCACGACGCCCACCACCGTGGTCCAGAATCTTCGCGGCGCTCACCCTCGTACTCTCGGCCGGTCTCACCGCCGCTCCCGCGGCCGTCGCGCACCCCGGTCACCCGGAGCATGCCGCCGAGATACCCGCATCGGACTACCAGCAGGTACAACTCGCCCTCGGTGGATCCGAATTGGGCGAGGCCATGTCGCTGGCCGTACTGCCCGACCGCTCGGTCGTGCACACCGCGAGGGACGGCACGGTCCGCCTCACGGACGCCGCCGGCAACACGAAGTCGGCGGGCAAGCTCGACGTCTACACGCATGACGAGGAAGGTCTCCAAGGAGTCGCGGCGGACCCGGACTTCGCCACGAACCGGTACCTGTACCTCTACTACTCGCCCAAGCTCAACACCCCCGGCGGCGACGCCCCGGTGACGGGCAGCGCCGCCGACTTCGAGCCGTGGAAGGGGCACCTGAACCTCTCGCGCTTCACGCTCAAGGCGGACGGCACCCTCGACACCGCGAGCGAGAAGGTCGTGCTGGAGGTCCCCAACGACCGTGGCCAGTGCTGCCATGTCGGCGGTGACATCGACTTCGACGCGGCGGGGAATCTCTATCTGACGACGGGCGACGACACGAACCCGTTCGAGTCCGCCGGTTACTCGCCGATCGACGAACGCGCCGACCGCAACCCGCAGTTCGACGCCCAGCGCTCCTCGGGCAACACCAACGACCTGCGCGGCAAGGTCCTGCGGATCAAGCCCACCGCGGCCGGCGGCTACACCGTCCCGTCCGGCAACCTCTTCGCACCGGGCACGGCGCAGACGCGCCCCGAGATCTACGCGATGGGCTTCCGCAACCCGTTCCGCATGTCCGTCGACAAGGCCACCGGCATCGTCTACCTCGGCGACTACGGCCCCGACTCCGGCTCCACGAGCGCGGACCGAGGACCCAGCGGCCAAGTCGAGTTCAACCGCATCACCGCTCCCGGCAACTACGGCTGGCCGTACTGCACCGGGACCAACACCGCCACGGAGACGTACGGCGAGTGGGCGTTCCCCAACGGCCCCTCCGCCGGCAAGTACGACTGCGGGGGCGGCGCCACCAACAACTCGCTCCACAACACCGGCCAGAACAAGCTCCCGCCCGCCAAGGCCGCCTGGATCCGCTACTCCGGCGACGCGGGCTCCCCGCCCGAGTTCGGCAGCGGCTCCGAATCGCCCATGGGCGGGCCGGTCTACAACTACGACGCGGGTCTCGACTCCGCCGTGAAGTTCCCGCAGTCCCTCGACGGCCGCTTCTTCGCCGGTGAGTACGGCCGCAAGTGGATCAAGGCCATCGAGGTCAAGGCGGACGGTTCCCCCGGCGTCATCGAGAACTTTCCGTGGACCGGCACCCAGGTGATGGACCAGGCGTTCGGCCCGGACGGCGCGCTGTACGTCCTGGACTACGGCACCGGCTCCAACAACCAGGCGCTGTACCGCGTCGAATACCTCGCCGGCAGCAACCGCAGCCCCGTCGCCAAGGCCGCCGCCGACAAGACGTCAGGACCCACCCCGCTCGCGGTCTCCTTCTCGTCCGCGGGCAGCGCCGACCCCGAGGGCGGAGCGCTCAGCTACGCCTGGGACTTCGGTGACGGTACGAAGTCCACCGACGCCAACCCGAGCCACACCTACACCCAGGCCGGGACATTCCGGCCGACACTCACCGTCACCGACCCCGAGGGACTGACCGGCTCAGCCAGCCTCGTGGTGACCGCCGGCAACACCGCGCCCACCGTCACGCTGACGACGCCCACCGACGGCGAGTTGTTCTCCTGGGGTGACAGCGTCCCGTTCACCGTGACGGCCAGCGACCCCGAGGACGGCGCCATCGACTGTGCCAAGGTCAAGGTGACGTATCTGCTGGGCCACGACGAGCACCGGCACCAGATCACCTCGAAGAACGGCTGCACCGGCACCATCGACGTCCCCGTCGACGGTGAGCACGACACCGCCGCCAACATCTACGGGGTCTTCGACGCCGAGTACACCGACGCGGGCGGTCTGACCACGCACAGCGACAGCATCCTCCAGCCCCGCCACCGGCAGGGCGAGCACTTCGGCGCCCAGTCCGGCATCGAGGTCGCGAACCACGGCAACGCCGAGGGCGGTGCCACGGTCGGCTTCACCGACAACGGTGACTGGGTCTCCTTCAAGCCGTACGCGCTCGACAACGCGACCAGCGTCTCGGCGCGCGTCGCGTCCGGCGGCGTCGGCGGCACGCTGGAGGTACGGGCCGGATCCGCGACGGGCACGCTGCTCGGCTCGCTGGCCGTGGCCCCGACCGGCGGCTGGGAGAACTTCGTCGACGTATCGGCGAACATCACCAACGCCCCTGCCGGGACAACGGAGTTGTTCCTCGTCTTCAAGGGCGTGACCGGCCAGGGCAACCTCTTCGACGTGGACGCCTTCACCTTCTCGACCGGTGGGGCGGCCAAGGCGGCCAAGCCCGACAAGGGAGTTGAACGATGAGACGCCTGAAGAAGGGCCATATCGCCCGACGCATGCGGCACTTGACCTGCGTAGTGGCCGCCACGCTCGGCGCCGCGTTTCTGGCGCCCACCGGTGCCGCCGCACAGGCCGAAGCCGCCCCGTACGAGGTGCTGGTCTTCTCCAAGACGGCGGGATTCCGGCACGATTCGATTCCCGTCGGCATCCAGACGATCCAAGGTCTGGGCGCGGCCAACGAGTTCACCGTCACGGCGACCGAGGACAGCGGCGCCTTCACCACGGCCAACCTCGCGAACTACGAGGCGGTGGTCTTCCTCAGCACCACCGGTGACGTCCTCAACGACGCGCAGCAGACCGCGCTGAAGTCGTACGTCGACGGGGGCGGCGGCTATGTCGGCGTCCACGCGGCGGCCGACACCGAGTACGAGTGGCCGGCGTACGAGGGTCTGGTCGGCGCCTGGTTCAAGAGCCACCCCGCGATCCAGCAGGCGACGCTCAAGAACGAGGACCGGACCAACCCCGCCACCTCGCACCTGGACCCGACGTGGACCAGGACCGACGAGTGGTACAACTACCGCACCAATCCGCGGAACAGCGTGCACGTGCTCCAGAGCCTGGACGAATCCACCTACAACGGTGGGGAGATGGGCGGCGACCACCCGATCACCTGGTGCGACGAGCAGGCCGCGGGCCGGTCCTTCTACACCGGGCTCGGCCACACCCAGGAGTCGTACGCCGATCCCGCCTTCCGGCAGGTACTGCTCGGCGGCATCCAGTACGCGGCTGGCGCCGTCGACGCCGACTGCTCGTCGGGCGGCGGCGAGGACCCGGGGCCGGGGCCCGCGACCGTGGAGGGTGAGGCGTACACCTCGGGCTCGGGTGTGGAGCGCGCGAACCACGGCTCGGCGAGCGGCGGCCAGACCCTCGGCCATATCGAGAACGGTGACTGGGCCGGCTACTCCCAGGTCGAGACCGCCGGCGCCACGAAGTTCACCGCCGACGTCTCGTCGGCGGGAGCGGGCGGCACGGTCGAGATCCGCTCGGGCTCGGCCACCGGCACGCTCCTCGGGTCGGTCGACATCGCCCCGACCGGCAGTTGGGACACCTTCACCGAGGTCTCCACGACACTGACCGCCACCGGCACGGGCGCGCTGTTCCTGCGCTTCACCGGGGGAGCGGGCGCGCTGTTCGACATCGACAGCTTCACCCTCTCCGGCGCGCCCGAGGAGCCCAAGGCCGAGGGCTCGTCCAACGTGCACCTGTTCTACTACCCCTGGTACGGCAGCCCCGAGGTCAACGGCAGTTGGCGGCACTGGCAGCAGGGCGGCCAGAACCCGCCCGAGGACATCGGCGCCGACCTGTACCCCAAGCTCGGCGCGTACGACTCCGGCGATTTCACCGGCGCCGTCGAACAACACATGAAGTGGATCAAACAGTCCGGCGCGAACGTCCTGGTCTATAGCTGGTGGGGACAGGGCAGTTACGAGGACTCCCTGGTCGACGGCGTCATGGACGCGGCCCAGCGCCACGGCGTCAAGGTCGCCTGGCACCTGGAGCCGTACAACGGTCGTACCGGCGCGTCGACGGTGGACGACATCAACTACATCAACGAGCGGTACGGCGACCACCCGGCGTACTTCCGCGACGCGGAACGCAACAACAGCAACGCGTTCTACGTCTTCCAGAGCCTCAACGTGCCCGACTGGTCGGCCCTGGACCAGGTGACCGACAACAACATCGTGCTGGCCCAGACCACCGACACCTCGAAGATCGCGCACTTCAACGGCCTCTACACCTACGACGGCATCGCCGGCGCCACCGCTCCCGGCTGGAAGAACGCGGGGGACTACGCGGCGGCGAACGATCTGGTCTGGGCGCCGTCGGTCGCACCGGGCTACATCGACGACCGGGCCGTACCCGGCAACACCACGCCCACCGTGACCAGGGACGACGGTGCGGCGTACGACAACCAGTGGAACAACGCGCTGGACCCGGCCATCGGCGGATCGCCCACCTGGGTCTCCGTCACCTCCTTCAACGAATGGCACGAGGGAAGCTCGATCGAACCCGCGTCGAGCACCCCGCCGGCTGGCCACGACTACCAGACCTTCTCGGGCGCGTACGGGAAGACCGGGGCCGAGGCCGAGACGGCGTATCTTGACCGGACGCGGTACTGGGTGAACCAGTTCGAGGCGGCGCGAGCGGCCAAACTGCGCTGAGAACGGCCCGAGCCGGGTGCCAGTGGTCCCCCGGTCCGGGCGATGAGGCAGCGGGCCCGGTACGACGAACTCGTCGTACCGGGCCTCCTGTTGCGTCCGGGTCCGGCATCAGCAGCAGCCCTCGGTCTCGGCGTCGGCGCATGTGCGGTCGGCGGCGACGGCCAGGACGGCGGTGCGCAGATCGTCCAGCGCGTGACCGAGACGTTCGTCGGCCAGCTCATAGCGGGTGCGGCGCCCGTCGGGCTCGGTGACGACCAGCCCGCAGTCCCGCAGGCAGGCCAGGTGATTCGACAGCCGGGGGCGGGAGATCCCGAGGGCGTCGGCGAGATCGGCCGGGTAGGCGGGCGCCTCTCGCAGGGCGAGCAGGACGCGGCAGCGGATCGGGTCGGGGCCGGCCTCACCACCCCCATGCCGGTCCCGGACGACCTCGCCACCCTGCTCCACGAGGCCGGTGTCGCGCCGCGTCCGTAGGAGGGCTCCCGGGTCACCGCTCTACCGCGCCGCCTCCCAGGTCACCGACGTGTCCTCGTCGCCGTCCTCGCGTTCCCCGTCGTCCCGGACCACCAGCCGTACCCCGTCCCGGCCGTCCGGCAGCCGGGCCGTCGCGTCGACCTCCACGTTGATCGACGTCAGACCCTCGCGGCGGTGCGCGGCGGCCAGTGCGCGGCGCAGTGCCGCCAGCAGGTCGTCGTGCAGCGGGCCGCCCACCAGGGTGTCCACCGCCCCGGTGAAGTGCACGGACGGCTGGAATCCCAGCAGGGCAGCCGCGCCCGCCGTCTCGCGGAGTACCTTGCCGCGCAGGCTCGTCGGCGCTTCGGCGGGTGGCTGCTGGAGGGCGAAGATGGTGGTCCGTACCTCCTGGATCGTGGAGTCCAGCTCGTCCACGGCGTGGCCCAGCAGGTCGGACAGCTCCCCTTCGCCCGCGCGCCGGCGCGTCGACTCCAGCATCATCTCGGTGGCGAACAGCCGCTGTACGACCAGATCGTGCAGATCGCGGGCGATCCGGTCGCGGTCCTCGAAGACCGCCAGCCGCTCCCGGTTGTGCTGGGCGTCGGCCAGGACCAGCGCGAGCGCGGCCTGGGAGGCGAACTGCGTGGCCAGCAGCCGGTCCGCGGTGGTGTACGGGCGACCGCCCCGCTTGCGCGGGAGGGCGAGCGTGCCGATCAGCCGGCCGCCGCTCTGGAGCGGCAGCATCATGCTGGGCCCGAAGCGGGTCCGTACATGCGTGGTCATCCGGGGGTCGGTCGAGGAGTCGTCGATGTACACCGGTTCGCCGCCGAGGAGTTGGACGAGTACGGGCGAGCCGGGCGCGATGCTCGTACCGACGATGTCGCCGGGGTCGTCCAGCGCGGAGGCGGCGACGATCTCCATACCGCCCTCGTCGGTGGGCTGGAGCACCACCCCGGCGGCGGCGCCGGCCAGGATCCGCGCGGCCTTCGCGAGCGTCGTCAGCGCGTCCTCCGCGCTCTCGCCGGTGAGCAGCGCGGTCGTGACGGCGGCGGCGCCCTCGATCCACCGGGCGCGCTGGCGGGCGGTCCCGTACAGGCGCGCGTTGCCGATCGCGATCCCGGCCTGTGAGGCGAGCACCCGCAGCAGGGCCAAGTCCTCCTCGGTGAAGGGTCCGTGGCGTTTGCGGGCCAGACAGAGATAGCCGAGTACGTCGTTGTGGACCCGGACGGGGACGCCGAGGCTCAGGGAGCTGCCGGGGTGGCCGAGCAGCCCGGTGTGCCCGGTGGGGAGCCGGGTGATGCGACGGCGCTCGTCGTCGCTGAGCCCGACGGAGAAGAGTTCGGCGATACGGCTCCGGCCCCGGTCGGGTCCCAGGCCCTGGGCGGGGCCTGCGAGCGCGAGTGCGCCGAAGCGCGCGCCGGTGAGGTCGGTGGCGCTGTCCACGACGTGCTGGAGGGTGGCGGCCAGCTCGACCTCGGTCCCGACGTCGAGGACCGCGTCGAGCAGCATGGGCAGCCGAGGGGCCGTCACCCGCGAGCGCCCGGGGGTGGGCTCGCTGTCCGGGACGTCCTGCCGTCCGCTGCCGCTGCCGCTGGCGCTGTCGTCGTCGCCGTCCGTCACGTCACTCGACGTGCGCCAGCGGGTTGAGCACCAGGGGCTGGATCTTCCCGTCCAGCATCGCCCCGAGCCCGAGGATCGCGCAGACGTCGGGCCGCTCGGCGATATGCACCGGCATGCCCGTCGCGTCGCGCAGCATCTGGTCGAGGCCGGGCAGCAGCGCGCTGCCGCCGACCATCATGATCCCGGTGTCGGCGAGGTCGGCCACCAGGTCCGGCGGGCAGTCGCGCAGCACCTTGCCGATGCCGTCGAGCACGGCGGTGAGCGGGGTGTGGATGGCCTGCCGTACGGCGGCGGTGTCCACGAACACCGACCGGGCGAGCCCCGTCGCCACATCACGGCCGTGGATCTCCGTCGAGGTCGGACCGTCCGGGGTGATGCCGTTGCCGCGCAGCGCGAGCTGGAGCGGCCGGACGGACTGGCTCGGCAGCATCAACTCGTGCTGGTGGCGCAGATGCTGGATGACCGCGTGGTCGATGGCGTTGCCGCCGACCGGGACCCGCTGGGCCGTCACGATCGACCCCAGCGACAACACCGCGACCTGCGTGGTCGCCGCCCCGCACACCATGATCATGGTGGCGGTCGGCTTCTCCACCGGCAGCCCGCAGCCGACCGCCGCGGCGATGAGCGTGTCGACCAGCTCGACCCGGCGGGCCCCGAGACCGACCAGGGTCTCGATCGCCGCGCGCTGGGCGAGCGGGTCGCTGTCGTGGGGGGTGCACGCCGCAGCCCGCAGCCGCGGCTTCCTGCGCAACTGGCGGCGCAGCTTCTCACCGAGGAGATGGCGCAGCATCCGCTGGGCCATCTCGATGTCCACGACGGTGCCGCCGGTGACGGGGCGGGCGACGCGGATGTAGTCCGGCGTACGGCCCGTCATCTGCTCGGCCAGGGCGCCGACGGCGATGAGCGCCCCGGTGCGGGTGTTCACCGCGGCGACGCTCGGCTCGTCCACGACGAGCCCGGCTCCCTTCACAAAGACCCGGGTCCTGGCGGCCCCGAGGTCGACGGCGACATGGCAACGGCGCAACTGCTCAAGGCTGACGGTCACGGCGGGTTCTTCTCCCGGGAGCGCTGAGGTGGATCACCGGCGGGCCGCCGGTCCTCTTCGTATCGTGGGCGCGGGAGGGGTTGCGCGCGCGCTGGGATGCGCCGGTCGGGGGGAGGGAGGGCGGGCAGGGGTACGGCGCTGACGCCCCGCCAGGAACCGGCCCCGTGCCGCCCCGCCCTGACGCCCCGCGCGCCCCGCGCACCCCGCCTCAGCCCCTCGGCGACCAGCGCTGGAGCAGGCCCCACGTGAACTCCGCGACGCACGGCCCCGTCCCCGGCACATCGAACGCGAGACCCCAGCGGGTCGGCGCCGTACCCTCCATCGGTCTGGCCGGTGCGAACGCGCGCGCGACCTCGTCCACCGTGCAGGACCAGGGGCGCAGATTGCCGGCCGTACGCAGCTCGGGACCCGGCTCGCCCGGCGCGCGCACCAGCCACTCGTTCCACACGCCGCCGCCGGGCGCCGCCGTTACCTCGAAGCGGAGCGTGGGCCAGAGCGGTACGGGCCACAGCAGCACCTCGCACGCCAGATCGCCGACTTGCCGGGGGAACGTCGTCTCCGGCGGGCCCAGCACCGAGCGGTAGCGCGACAGTGTGCCGCGGGCGCGGGGCGAGCGGACCATGGCCTGCCAGCGCCGGTTGGCCTCCCGCGTCTCGGCGAGCGAGGCGCCCAGCTCACGCCGGGCGTCCTCGGCCAACTCCGGCTGGTGGTCGGCCATCCGGCGCAGCAGTACGAGCTGGAAGTCGCGCGGTCCGAAAGGGCGGGAGGTTCCACCGGCTCCGGCTGATGTCGTGGCATTCATAGCGACATCGTGCCCCTTCGGGGCAGGTCGGACGGACGAAACGTGGGAAGGCCGATTCCGCACAGGATCTTCACGTCATGGGTGCCCGTACCGAGGCCGGTGGGATTATCTTCAGGGCGCCATGGACTACTGCCATCACTGCCGGCGGCACCTCAACGGCGCCCTGGCGTGCGCCGGGTGCGGTACGCCCGCCGAGGAGCTACGGCTCCACGACCCCGTCCCGCACGAGGCGGAGGTGGTCCTCGCCACGCGCGAAAACGGCCAGGAGCCCGCACCGGGCCCGCGCCGTCAGCGCGGCTCGCGCAAGCGCAAGGTGTCCCGGCGAGAGAGGCGGGCCGAGCGCGGTGTGCACCGGCGCAAGGGCCGAGTCGTCCTGCTCACCGTGCTGGGGCTCGTCCTGGCGGTCGGCGCGCTGAGCCTGGCCGAGCTGGCGCTGGAATCCGGCGGCGACGGCGACGCCACCTCCGTACAGGAGGACAGGGCCATCGAGATCGACGGCGGGCAGCCCTCGTCCGGCCCGGAGAAACCCGCGGATCCGGACCCCGTGACGGGCACGCCCTCGAGGTCGACCGGCTCCGCGAACCCCGGCGGGGGCGGCTCGCCCGATCCTTCGGCCACGAGTACGGGAGCGGGGGCGTCCGACGAGGAGTCCTCGGCTTCTCCGGCCGACTCGGCCGAGCCGAGCGGCGACGCGGACCCCAGCGACTCGCCCGACCCCACGGGCTCCACCGGCCCGACGGGGAAGCCGAGCAACCCGAACCAGCCGCGTCCGCCGTCGTCGCGGCCCGACCCGACGCCGACGCCGACTCCCACAAAGACAGACGACGGCTGCGTCCTGTTGATCTTCTGCTTCTGAGGGCGGGGCGGGGCGGGGCGGCCAGGGCAGGCGGGCCCGGCGGTCACTGCCCGGCGTCGTCCCCCAGCATCCGCCGCAGCAGGTCCCGCAGCACCGTCCGCTCGTCCACCGACAGGTCCGCGAGCGGTTCGCGCGCGAAGGTCAGCCCGTCCCGGAGCCGGCGCGCCGTGTCGCGCCCCTTCTCGGTGGGCGCCGCGAGCTTCACCCGCCGGTCCGAGGGGTCCGGGCGCCGCTCCACCAGGCCGCGTGACTCCAGCCGGTCGACGATCCCCGTGACGTTCGACGGCTCGCACTTCAACTTCTGTGCGATCCGGCGCATGGGCATAGGTTGAATCGAGAGCAGCCCGAGCACGCGCGCCTGCGCGCCGGTGAGCGAGTGCTCGGCGGCGGCCTGGTCGTACTCCTCGTAGTAGCGGGCCACGACCGTGCCGATGAGTTCGACGACTTCGAGGGTCAGGGGGTCCGTGTGCTCAGTGGCCATACGGACCAGAGTACCCAGTTGCTTGACAACATGAAATATCTAGGGGCATGGTTGTTTCAGGTAGTGAAGCTTTATGAGGAGGCACCCCACCCATGACCGCTCTTCCCGCGTCCGGCCGCGAATGGCATCTCGTCGCCCGCCCGCACGGCTGGCCGAAGGCCGAGGACGTCGCCCTGCGCGAGGTCCCGGTGACCGAGCCGGGCGAGGGCCGGATCCTCGTCCGCAACAAGCACTTCTCGGTCGACCCGTACATGCGCGGCAAGATGAACGAGGCGAAGTCGTACACCCCGCCGTACAAGCTCGACCACCCCATGGACGGCGCCGCGGTCGGTGAGGTCATCGCCTCGAACGCCGAAGGGTTCACGGTCGGCGACCATGTGCTGCACGGGCTCGGCTGGCGGGAGTACGCGCAGGTCCCGGCCCAGTACGCGGTCAAGGTCGACGCCTCGCTCGCGCCGCTCAGCGCCTACCTCGGAGTCCTCGGCATGACGGGCCTCACCGCCTACGCCGGGCTTTTCGAGGTCGCCTCCTTCAAAGAGGGCGACGCCGTGTTCGTCTCCGGCGCCGCGGGCGCCGTAGGCAGCCAGGTGGGCCAGCTCGCCCGTATCAAGGGCGCCTCAAGGGTCATCGGCTCTGCGGGATCCGACGACAAGGTCAAGCTTCTTGAAGAGGAGTACGGCTTCGACGCCGCCTTCAACTACAAGAGCGGCGGCTCGGTCAAGGAACAGCTCAAGGAAGCCGCGCCGGGCGGCATCGACGTCTACTTCGACAACGTCGGCGGCGAGCACCTGGAAGCCGCGATCTCCTCGTTCAACGTGCACGGCCGCGCCACCATCTGCGGAATGATCTCGCTCTACAACAGCACCGAGCCCACCCCAGCCCCGCAGAACCTCGCCCTGGTCATCGGCAAGCGGCTGCGCCTTCAGGGCATGCTCGTGAACGACCACAAGGCGCTCCAGCCGCAGTTCGTCAAGGACGTGGCCGGCTGGCTCGCCTCGGGCGAGCTGAAGTACCGGGAGACCTTCGTGGAAGGCATCGAGAACGGCTTCGACGCGTTCCTCGGCCTGCTGCGTGGCGAGAACACCGGCAAGATGGTCGTCACCCTCAACTGACGGCCACCCGCCGGGCCGTTAGGCTCGGTCCCAGGCCGTCGCGGTCCGTGGGCGCGAGCCGCGGCGTACAAGACGAAGGAACCCCCGAATGGCCATTCAGAAGATCGACACCCTCTACACCGCCGTCGCCACCGCGGAGAACGGCCGTGACGGCCGCGTCGCCTCGGACGACGGCAAGCTCGACGTCGTCGTCAACCCGCCCAAGGAGATGGGCGGCAGCGGCGCCGGCACGAACCCGGAGCAGCTTTTCGCCGCCGGCTACAGCGCCTGCTTCCAGGGCGCGCTCGGCGTCGTCGCCCGTAAGGAGAAGGCGGACATCTCCGGCTCGACCGTGACCGCCAAGGTCAGCTTCGGCAAGACCGAGGCCGGCGGCTTCGGACTCGCGGTCGAGCTGGTGGGGTCCATCCCGAACGTGGACGCGGCCACCGCGAAGGACCTCCTGGAGAAGGCGCACCAGGTGTGCCCGTACTCCAACGCCACGCGCGGCAACATCGAGGTCAAGCTGTCCGTCGTCTGACCGACCGCGCCGCACGTACGTGAAGGGCCGCACCCCGCGAGCGGGGTGCGGCCCTTTCGCGAACGCGCCTCCTACGGAAGACGGTTCAGCAGCGCCCGGCCCACCTGGGCGAACGCGCCCTTCGGGTGGTCACGGAACAGCGGCTCGGTACCGAACAGTGTGACCGGCGCACCGGCCGCCGCCGTACCGCTGACGATCGCCGCCTGTCCCGCCGCGGCCTGCGGACCGCCCGAGCCGTCGCCGTTGGCGCGCCAGTGGCCCGACACGAGCGGGTTGCCGCCCGCGTACGACTGCTCCGTCCGTACGCCCTTGCCGAGCCCGGTGAACCAGATCGGCGAGTAGACGAACGAATGGGGCTGCGTGCCGCCGGTGACCGGTCCGGGTGTGTTGACCACCCGCACCACCCCGTTGGCGTTCCCGTTGCCCCGCACCGGCGTCGCCGTCAGGAGACCGGCCTCCGCGTTGAACGTCGCACCCCCCGAGCCCAGCGCCACCACCGGCGCGCCCCCGGCGAGGAATTCACCGAGCGCCGCGCGGGCGCCCTCGTTGAGCGCCTTGTGGCTCAGCCCCGTCGACACGTACAGCGCGTCGGCCTTCGACCAGTCGAAGCCCGCGTTCGCCGTCGCCGTCGACACCGGCAGCACCTCGAAGCCCATCTCGCGCAGCGCGAACAGCTCGCCCGAGTTCACGGCGGCGGCGACCGTCGTACGCCGCAGCGCCGCGACGCCCTTGTCCTTCGTGGCGGCGAAGACGACCCCGTACCGGTCGGCCAGGATCTCGGCCTTCCTACGCGCCGACGACGGCACGATCGCCGCGCCGTCCGCCGTCCTGCGCACCTGAACGCCCTGCGCGAGAAGCGAGTTGAGGGCGGCGAACTCCTTCGGGTCGTCCAGCCGCAGCTCCAGATCGCCGCTACGGGCCACCGAGCCGACAGGCGCGGCGGCGTTGACCGCGCGCCCGGAGAAGTTCAGGGAGCCCCGCTGGACCTTGGTGACGTTCGCACCCCACAGCAGCCCCAGGCTCCAGCCCGAGATGTCGTACATCGAGGACACGTCCGCGCTGATGTCCCGGCCCTCGTCCAGGATGACGTTGGCGATACCGCGCTTGGCCTGCTCCATGTCCACCACGTACGAACCGGCCGGATACGTACGCCCCGCCAGCTTGAAGCTCTTACGCGCCTGCTCGACCTTCACGTCGTTGGCGATGAGGTGGTCGACGAGCCGCGCGGCGGCCGACGCCGAGCGCTGGCCGTCACCGGCCGGGATCACGTACGCGCGCGGGAAGTCGGTCGTGTAGATGTCCTCCGGACCGATGCCGGGCACACCGGGCACCGTCTCCTCGGAGATGACCCGCTGCTCCTCGCCCGCGACACCGCGCCGGAACGTCTCGATCTGGTCGGCGATCAGGGTCTTGCGGTTGTCGAGTGCGAAGTCGAGCGTGGAGCGCATCGTCGCGCCCGCGACAGCCGTGTTGATCGCGGACCTGCGGCGCAACTCCTCGACGGGCAGGTTGTTGTAGTCGTTGTTGTTGACCCGCATCGGGATCTCGATGGTGTGCGAGGCGACCGCGCCCTGGAACGCCATGTACTGCGGGGTGAAGATCGGCGGCCAGTCGTCCCAGCCCTCCTCCTGGTCACGGAAGGGGATGACGGGCGGCTCCACCCCGTCCTTCTCGGCGGTGTAACCGAGGTCGTTGACCGCCTCCTCCATACCGAGGGCGTTGGCGTAGGAGTTCTTGAGGAACAGGTCGTACTCGTAGTTCTCGCCGTGCGGCGGCGTCGTGGGCTCGATCAGCGTCCCGTTGACATAACCGTGCAGGTCGAGCATGACCGCGGGCTGCTTGTCGACGGCTATCTGCCGGATCGCGCGCGCCTCCGGCTGCGAGGCGGTGATGAAGTCCCGGTTGAGGTCGATTCCGTTGCCGTTGGCGCGCGTTCCGGCTATTCGGCCGTCCGGGTTGGCCGTCACGTTGAGATGGATCCGGCTCGTGGACAGCAGCTCCTTCGTACGGCTGTCCTTGGCCTTCGCCAGCTCCTCGATGAGCTTCAGGGCCGCGTCGGTGCCCTCCCACTCGTTGCCGTGGATGTTGTTGTTGATGAAGACCGGAGTCTTGTAACTCTCCTTGATGCGCTTGTCCTTGGCGGCCGACGCGGGGGAGTTCTCGATGCGCTCGCGCATCCGCTCCTGCTCGGCGGCCTCCTTCGCGCTCTCCGGCGCCGTGACCGTGACGAGGTACAGATCGTGCCCGCCGGCCGACCGCCCCGTGACCTCGACGCTGACCCGATTGCCCAGCTCCTGGAGGGCGTTGAGGCGCGGGGCGAGTGAATGGTACGGCGCCAGCCCCAGCTTGATGGCCTTGTCGGCCGGGTTCTCGGGCAGCGTCTCAAGGACGTTGCGGCGCGGGTAGCCGCCGTCCTTGCGCAGACCGAGCGAGGTCGTGCCCACGGAGGAGAGCGCCGCGGCGCCGGCCGACGGAAGCGCGGCCGACGCGACGCGGGAGTCCGTGGTGCCGCCGTCCCTGACCGGGTGCGACGACCGGTCGCCGTCGGCGCCGGGAACGGCGAGCGCGGGCAGCGGTGCGAGCATCAGGGCGGCGGTGGCGGTGGCGGTCGCGAGCAGGACGGGTCTGGGCATCCCCATGCGGATGTACCTCCGGGTCGTGCGGGGGGCGATCGTTCGGTTCAATAGGCAGGTCATACCGGTTGAACGTGTCAACAACAAGAGGTGGATCGACTCTCGTCCGTCCCACCCGCCTCATGGAACCCGCCGAAAACGGCCCCGAAACAGCCGTGGAACAACCCGGATAGGGTGAGCGCATGGGTGATCTCGGTGTGGGCTTCGGGTACTTGGTGAAGGGCCAGCGCTGGGTCGGCGCGCACGGCAGATGGCTGGGCTTCGGACTGCTGCCCGGTCTGGTGACCCTCGTTCTGTACGCGGCGGCGCTCGTCGGCCTCTTCTACGGCGCCGACGATCTGACGGCCTGGGCGACGCCGTTCGCCGACGACTGGTCCTCGCCGTGGCAGGGGCTGTTCCGCGGCTTCCTCACCGCGCTGCTCGTGGCGCTCGTGCTGTTCCTCGCCGTGATCATGTTCACGGCCGTGACCCTGCTGGTCGGGCAGCCCTTCTACGAATCGCTGTCCGAGGCCGTGGACCGGTCGGAGGGCGGGGACGTACCGGAGTCGGGACTGACGCTCTGGCGCGAGCTGTGGATCTCCGCGCGGGACAGTGTGCGGGTGCTGTCGCGGGTGGTGCTGTACGGCGTGCTGCTGTTCGCCCTCGGGTTCATCCCCGTCGTCGGACAGACGGTCGTCCCCGTGCTCGGCTTCTGTGTGTCCGGCTTCTTCCTCGCCGAGGAGCTGAACGCGGTCGCGATGCAGCGGCGCGGTATCGAACTGAAGGAACGCCTCGCGCTGTTGCGGGGCCGCCGGCTGCTCACGCTGGGCTTCGGGGTCCCGCTGACGCTGGCCTTCCTGGTGCCGTTCGTCGCGGTGTTCCTGATGCCGGGGGCGGTGGCGGGGGCGACGCTGATGGCCCGGGACCTGACGGAGGCGGGTGCGGGTGCGGGTGCCGGGTCCGGTGCGGGTTCCGGTGCCGGTGCCGGTGGGGCGGACCCGGGTTCGCCCCCGGCCGCCGGGGGTACGGCTCCGGCGCCCGGTGGCTCGGGCCCCGCGGCGGGCGTCCCGCGCGACTGGTGAACGCGGTCGCCCGCCGGGTCGCGCGGTCGTGGGCCGCGCTTGTCCTCAATCGCCGGACGGGCTTGATGTGGCCGGGGTCGTCCTCACGGCGCCGGGCCGGTGGGTGGTGTCCTCAATCGCCGGACGGGCTCAAAAGAGCCCGTCCGGCGATTGAGGACGAACCGGCCCGCCGGGCGGGCTCAAAGGGACTCCTCCACCGCCACCCGCACGATCGTGCGCAGTTGGGCCGTGATGTCCAGTCTGTTCTGGACGAAGACCGGATCCGACACCGTCCCCGTCGCCGGGTCGGTGTTGCCCGGCCCGAACTGGAGCACCGGTGTGTGGACATGGCCGCCCGGGATGTCGAGCCCGAGCCGGTCGCGCAGCAGCGTCGCCCGGTAGGCGATCTCGTTCGACAGATAGTCCCCGCCGCCACCGGCACGGGCCGCCGAGCCCGCTGTCGGTCCCTCGGGCCGTACGACGGGCGCGGTGCCGCCCGCCGGGATCTCGGTGACCGACGTGTTGTCGTACACCGGGAAGCGCCCCGTGTCGGCGGCCACGATGCCCGCGTAGGGCAGGGTCGTGGCCGTCCACTGCGGCTGGGTGGCCGGGTCCTTCACCGGTACGAGCCCGGTGTCGGACACGTTCTCGTTGTCGCCGAAGCCGCCGCGCCACGCGCCGTTGTACCGCTCGACGTCGATACGGCCCACCCGTCCCTGACTGACCGTCATGAACAGATCGGCGCGCGGCAGCGCACGGCTCAGGGCGCGTTCGACCGTACCGTCGGCGAAGTCCCCCCAGCGGACCGGGAACACGGCGGTCTCGACGCGCGCCGGTCCGTCGGCCGTACGGATCACCGTGCCGTCCAGCGCGAGCGCGAGCGCCCCGGACGGGTTGCTGATGCGGATGTCCCGGTCGAGCGTGAACGGGTCGAAGCCGCTCACCACGACCCGCTTGACGCCCTTCGCCCGGTCATCGCCGCCGACCGTCATCGAGTCCTGGCCGCGCGACGCGCTCTCCAGTCGCTCCAGCAGCCGTACGCCCGCCGCCTCGGAGAGCCCCGACTCCGTGTGCCAGGCGCGCAGTTCACGCGTCATGGCGAGGCGCGCCCAGTACAGCGGCCGGTCGTCGTCGCGGCTCAGTTCACCGCCCGCGGGGCCCCGCCCCTGCGCGCGGTCCACCGCGCGCTGCCAGAGCCGTTCGCCATGCCGTACGGCCGCGCGCTCCGCCTGCGCGTACGAGCCGGCGCCGCGCAGCGACCGCGCGAACTCCGGTGCCACCGAGTCGAAGCCGCTGTCGTCGAGTATCCGCCGCGGTACGTCCCCGTCCAGGCGCCGCTCCTCGACGGTGACCGCCGGGGCGGGGGCGGCGGCCGTGGCCTGTGGGGGAGGCGCCACGGCGACCAGGGCGGCCGACGCGAGCAGTACGAGTCCGAACCGGCCCGCGGCGGTGTTGCCGGTGGTGCGCACGAGTCTCACGGGAGTCCTTCCGTCGGGTGGCGGAAGTATCACCTCCCCCGCCCGCCGGCCGCTACCGCTCCGGCCCCTGAGCGCCGCCCCGCAGCAGCGTCACGAACGCCCGGAACGCCTCGGGCATGTCCACCGACTCCGGCGCGAGCAGCCACTGGTACTGGAGCCCGTCCATCACCGCCACCAGCAGCGGCGCCGTCTGCTCGGGGGTCAGCCCGCTCGGCAGCCGGTCGCCGAACTCGTCGCGCAGCACCCCCGCCATGTTGTGCCGCACCTGGACATACCGGCGGGTGAAGAACTCGCCCGCCGGGTGACCCTCCGTCACACTCTCGCCGAGCAGCGCCGAGAAGGTCTGTACGATGCCGGGCCGCATCGCGTTGTAGTCGACCATCGAGGTCAGCAGCTCCAGCCGCCAGCCGTCCGCGCCCCGGCTGCCGCCCCCGGTGTCCCATTGGTCGCGCTCGTCCATGACGGCGAGGAGCAGCGCCTCCTTCGTGGGGAAGTAGTGCAGCAGTCCCTGCTGGGTGAGCCCCACCCGCTCGGCCACCGCGCCCAACGTCGTGCCGCGGTAGCCGCGTTCGGCGATCACCTCGATCGTGGCGCGAAGAATCTCCGCCCGGCGCTCCGCGCCTCTGGGCCTGACCATCCAACCGGTTCCTCTCGCCTCGCACCTGTCCGCTCACCGACCGTCTGTCCGGACCGTACATGAGTAACAAACCAATAACGAAACCTACTTGCCTACAGGATGGCGGGTCACCATGTAACCGTCCGCACGACGCGGGGCACTGACGAGGAGGTACCGCCGTGACCGGCGCACCCATCACCCGGGCCGACCAAGCACGCGAAGCCGCCGTCGACGCGGCGCTCGGCAAGCTGGATCTGGACGACAAGGCGCGGCTCCTGGCGGGCCAGGACAACTGGTCGCTGCCCCCGCTCCCGGAGATCGGTCTTGCCTCGCTCGTCATGTCCGACGGCCCGGTCGGCGTCAGGGGCGTGCGCTGGACCGCCGACGACCCGTCGGTCGCGCTCCCGTCGCCCACCGCGCTCGCCGCCACCTGGGACCCCGAACTGGCCCGCAGGGCAGGCCGGTTGCTCGCCCAGGAGGCCCGCCGCAAGGGCGTGCACGTCCTGCTCGCGCCGACCGTCAATCTGCACCGGTCCCCGCTCGGCGGGCGGCACTTCGAGGCGTACAGCGAAGACCCGTACCTCACCGGCGAGATCGGCACCGGCTATGTCCTCGGCGTACAGGACGGCGGCGTCGGCACGACCGTCAAGCACTTCGTCGCCAACGACGCCGAGACCGACCGCTTCACCGTCGACAACATCGTCGCCCCGCGCCCGCTGCGCGAGCTGTATCTCGCCCCGTTCGAGGCCATCGTCAAAGACGCCCACCCCTGGGGCATCATGGCCGCCTACAACCAGGTCAACGGCGCCTCGATGACCGAGCACCGCCGGCTCCAGAACGAAGTCCTGCGCGGCGAATGGGGATTCGACGGCCTTGTCGTCTCCGACTGGCTGGCCGCCCGCTCCACCACCGGCGCCCTCCTCGGCGGCCTCGACGTCGCGATGCCCGGCCCCAGGACCGTGTACGGCCCCGCTCTCGCCGCCGCCGTCCGGGCCGGCGAGGTGGCGCCGTCCCTCGTCGACGACGCCGTACGCAACGTACTGCGGCTCGCCGCCCGCGTCGGCGCCCTCGACAACGCGCCCGCCGTGGTGGCCGCGTCCGCGCTGCCCGCGCCCCTCGACGGCGACGCGCTGGCCCGTGAGATCGCGCGCCGCTCCTTCGTCCTCGTACGCAACGAGGTACGCGACGGGGTACGCGACGGGCACCGCGCCCTGCCCCTCGACCCGGCCAGGACCCGCACGGTCGCGCTCAGCGGCGCCGCCGCCCGCGACGCCCGGATCCTCGGCGGCGGTTCGGCCACCGTCTTCCCGCCGCATGTCGTCTCGCCGCTCGACGGCCTCGCCGCCGCCCTGCCCGAAGGCGCCCTGCGCTACGACGTCGGCGCCGACCCCAGCGACCAACTGGCCGTCGCCGGAAAGGGATTCGAGCTGCGCGCCGTCTGCCGGGCCGAGGACGGACGGGAGCTGGGCACCACCGGCGTCCCCTCCGGCCTGGTCCAGTGGGTCGGCGTCGACCTGCCCGAGGGCGTCGGCTACGACGAGCTGCACACCGTCGAGCTGACCGGCACCTTCACCCCGCGCGAGAGCGGCGACCACACCTTCGGTACACGCGGCATCGGTCCCCTCGTCCTGACCGTCGACGGCGAGCGGGTCTGGGCGGGCGAGGAGGGACTCGGTGACAGCAGCGACCTGTTCACCGCGTTCTTCGGCGTCCCACTCGAGCGTGCCCAAGTCGCCCTCACCGAGGGCGAGTCCGTCGATGTCTCGCTGCTCCTCACCGTGCCCAAGCTGCCCGGTGCCCCGATGGACGCGGTCGCCTTCTCGCTGCTGCACCTCGGCCCCCGGCGCGACCCCGAGGAGCTGATCGCCGAAGCCGTCGAGGCCGCCAGGGGCGCGGACACCGCCGTCGTCGTGGTCGCCACCACCACGGCCGTGGAGTCCGAGGGCTTCGACCGTACGAGCCTGGAGCTGCCCGGCCACCAGAACGCGCTCGTCGCGGCCGTCGCCGCCGTCAACCCGAACACCGTCGTGATCGTCAACACCGGCTCACCGGTCGAACTGCCGTGGCGCGAGGACGTGGCCGCCGTACTGCTCAGTTGGTTCCCCGGCCAGGAGGGCGGCGCCGCGCTCGCCGACGTCCTCACCGGCGCCGAGGAGCCCGGCGGCCGGCTCACCACCACCTGGCCGGTCGCCCTGGCGGACGTCCCCGTCAGCGACACCACGCCTGTCGACGGCGAACTCCACTACACCGAGGGCGTGTTCATCGGCTACCGCGCCTGGGAGCGGGCCGGCACCACCCCCGCGTACCCCTTCGGCCACGGACTCGGCTACACCGACTGGGAGTACGAGACGCTGCGGGCCTCCGCCGAGCGCGCCACCGTACGACTGCGCAACACCGGGACGCGCCCCGGCCGCGAGACCGTCCAGATCTACCTGGCGCCGGAGGCCGCCGACACACCCGAGCGCCCGGCGCGCTGGCTGGCCGGCTTCGCCTCCGTCGAGGCGGGCCCCGGCGAGAGCGTCGAGGTCACAGTGCCGCTCAGGGCCCGCGCGTACGAGATCTGGGACGAGGACACGAACGCGTGGACGGCGGTCCCGGGCACGTACGAGATCCAGGCGGGCCGCTCCCTCACGGACCACCGGCTGAGCGCGACGGTCGAACGCCGGGCCGCGCCCTAAAGCAGCCCGAACCCGTACGTCGTCGCCGAGGTGAACTCCTCGCCCGGCCGCAGCACCGTGCTCGGGAAATCCGGCCGGTTCGGCGAGTCGGGGAAGTGCTGGGTCTCCAGCGCGATGCCGTCGCCGGGCCCGAACGGCCCGGCGTCGAAGTGGTCACCGGTGTACACCTGCATGCCCGGTTCGCTCGTCGTCACCGTCAACACCCGCCCCGACGCCGGGTCGTACAGCTCCGCCGCCACCGAACCCCCTTGATCCAGCACGAAGTTGTGGTCGTAACCCGACCCCACCTTGCGCGCCTCACGGAAGTCGAAACGGGTCCCGCCGACCGGCGCCGGCGGGCCCGCCGGCACCGAGTCGCCGTCCAGCGGCGTGATATGACCGGCCGCGATCCGCAGCACATGCCCGGCGGCGCTGCCGCTGCCCGCGCCGCCCAGATTCCAGTAGGCGTGATTGGTCAGATTCAGCACCGTCGGCGCGTCCGTCACCGCGCGGTAGCCGATCCGCAGCGCTCCCGCCTCGTCCAGCGCGTACGTCGCCGAGACCTCCAGTTGGCCCGGAAACCCCTCCTCGCCGTCCGGGCTCACCAGCGACAGCCGCACCCCGTGCCCGTCCGCCGCCGGCGCCGCGTCCCACACCCGCTTGTCGAAGCCGCGCCCGCCGCCGTGCAGACAGTTGGGCCCGTTGTTGCGCGGCAGCCGGTACGTCCGCCCGTCGAGCGTGAACGTCCCGCCCGCGATCCGGTTCGCGTACCGGCCGATCAGCGCGCCGAAGTACGGCGACGGGCAGGCCACGTATCCCGCGACATCCTCGAAACCCAGCACCACGTTGGCGGGCGCGCCCTCGCGGTCCGGCACCTGAACGCACTGGAGGATCCCGCCGTACGTCAGCACCCGCACCCGCACACCGGCCCGCTCCAGGGTCCAGCGATGCACCGCGGTGCCGTCCGGCGCCGAACCGGCGCGCTCACACGTCACCTCGTCCACGGTCGCCGACCCTACGCCGGGGGCTTCGCCGCGACGATGTTGCGGTAGGCGATGTCGGCCAGCTTCCCCTGGCCGTCCTTGCTCGGATGGAACCAGTCCCAGCCGCTCAACTGGTCGCCCGTGAACCGGAAGTCGAAGACCGCCCCGCCGTCGTAACGGCAGCGAAGATCCTTCGCGCACACATCCTTCAGCACCTTGTTGTACGCCACCACCCGCGCCTGCACCGTCGACCGGCGCTCCTGCGCCGCGGCGCCCATGTCCTGCGAATCGCCCAGCATCGACGCGCAGATCCCGAGCTTCCAGATCTGCCGTCCCAGCGGATTGTCCCGGCCCTCGGACCAGAGCCGTTTCAGATCGGGCACGCTCGCCACGTACACCTGTGTCTTGGGGGAATCCGCGCGCAGTCTGCGCATCGACTCCTCGAACGACGCCCGGAACTCGTCCACGGGCGTCATCAGATCCACCTCGTCCTTGCACGCGTCGTTGGCGCCCATCATCACCGTGATCAGATCCGGCGTGTGCGCGGCGGCCTTGCCGATCTGCGTGGGCAACGCGGAGACCGTCGCGCCCGAGCGCGCGTAGTTCCAGCTCCGGTCCGCGACACCCGACTCGCCGAGCAGCCGCACCGCGAGACTGCGCACCGTGTCGTCCGTGCCCGTCGACCAGGACGCCGCGGGGCAGTCGCTGAGCAACCCGCAGGCGTCGAAACCGCGTGTGATGGAGTCGCCGACGGCGGCGATCGAGGTGGGACTGCGGTCCCAGACCGGCTTCGGCTTCGGCGGTGCCTGGCTCGTTCTCGTCGTCCTCCAGCCCTCACCGGAGCCGTCCGACGAGGTGCAGCCCGCCAGGGCCACGACCGCGACCAGCAGCCCGGCACAGGCGGCGGCGACGGGTGCGTACGGAGTGCGGCCCAGGGGGCGTGCGCCGGAGCGTCGCCCATCGCGTCCCAGAGGGCTCCTCGGCATCGTCTGAACCCTCCGCGTGGGCGTCGTCATGCGTACGGCGGCGTCCTGGCGAGTGAAAGCTTCGCGGATATCGCGCCTGGGACCGACAGTACGGCACCCCCGTGGCCCCCGCGCAAGGTAGCTTTTCAGGCGTCGAACCCGAGCCACCGTGACGCTTGGTTCCGGTACGTTACATACCGTCACATGCTGTCTGCTGCTGTCCGTTTTGCGGGCCTTCGCGCCCGATGTTGTTTACTGAGGCCGCCTGGGCAAGGCGAACCTCGTCCCACACTGGAGGTCCCGGTGACCACACGTGGTGTCCTGTACGTGCACTCCGCGCCGCGCGCGATGTGCCCCCACGTCGAATGGGCGGTGGCGGGCGTCCTCGGCCTGCGCGTCCAGCTCGACTGGATCAGGCAGCCCGCCTCGCCCGGAACCTGGCGGTCCGAGTTCTCCTGGCGCGGCGAGGCGAGCACCGCCTCCAAACTCGCCTCCGCGCTGCGCGGCTGGCAGATGCTGCGCTTCGAGGTGACCGCCGAACCCAGCCCCACGGCCGAGGGTGAGCGCTACAGCGCCACCCCCGAGCTGGGCATCTTCCACGCCGTCACCGGCATGCACGGCGACATCCTGGTCCCCGAGGACCGGCTGCGCGCCGCCCTCGCCCGGTCGCTGACCGGCGAGACCCAGTTGGAGTCCGAGGTCGCGAAGCTGCTCGGCAAGCCGTGGGACGACGAGCTGGAGCCCTTCCGGTACGCGGGCGAGGGCGCCCCGGTGCGCTGGCTGCACCAGGTCGTCTGAGGGCGGACCGTACCGACGCGCGGCCGCGTTCTACCGTGGGCGCATGGCTGATCAACTCGAAGTAGCTGTTCTCGGCACGGGCATCATGGGCGCCGCGATGGCCCGCAACCTCTGCCGGACCGGGCACGCGGTCCGGGTCTGGAACCGTACCCGCGCGAAGGCGGAGCCACTGGCGGCCGACGGGGCGCTCGTCGCGGACAGCCCGGCGGACGCCGTACGCGGCGCGGCCGTCGTCCTGACGATGCTGTACGACGGCCCGGCCGCCCTGGAGACGATGACGGCGGCGGCCCCGGGGCTGGCGCCCGGCACCGTCTGGCTCCAGACGACGACGGTCGGCCCGGAAGGGCTCACCCCGCTCGCGGAGTTGGCCGACGCGCACGGACTGGTCTTCGTCGACTCGCCCGTGCTGGGCACCAAGGGCCCAGCCGAGCAGGGGAAACTCACCGTCCTGGGCGCCGGGCCCGAGGACGCGCGCAACACCGTCACGTCAGTTCTTCAGGCGGTGGGGGAGCGCACGCTGTGGGTGGGCGATGACGGGGCGTCCGGTGCGGCGACGAGACTCAAACTCGTCTGCAACAGTTGGGTCCTGACGCTCACTCATGGAACGGCGGAGACGCTGGCCCTGGCGAAGGGGCTCGGGGTCGACCCGATGAGCTTCCTGGACGCGGTCGCCGGCGGCGGCCTCGACTGCGGATACCTCCGCGTCAAGGGGGCGGCGATCCTTCAGGAGGACTACACCGCGAACTTCGCTCTCACCACGGCCGCGAAGGATGCCCGGCTGATCGTCGCGGCGGGCGCCGCGGAAGGGGTCCGGCTGGACGTGGCGCAGGCGGGCGTGAACCGCTTCGCGCGGGCGGAGGAACAGGGGCACGGCGCGCAGGACATGGCGGCGACGTACTTCGCGAGCTTCGACACCTGACCGGGTCCGTCCGGTGCCGGCTTGTCCTCAATCGCCGGACGGGCTGAGATTCGTCCGCCCGGTGGGTGGTGTCCTCAATCGCCGGACGGGCTTGAGATGCCAGCCGGACGGGCCGCACACGCGGCCCGTCCGGCGATCGAGGAAACAGCGGTCGGTCAGACCGAGCGCAGCGCCAGCACCACGTTGTGGCCGCCGAAGCCGAACGAGTTGTTGATCGCCGAGATCGTGCCCTCGGGCAGCACCCGCGGCTCGCCGCGCACGATGTCCGCGTCGACCTCCTCGTCCAGGTTGTCGACGTTGATCGTCGGCGGGGCCAGCCGGTGGTACAGCGCCAGCACCGTCGCCACCGTCTCGATGCCGCCGGCGCCGCCCAGCAGATGGCCGGTCATCGACTTCGTACCGGAGACCGCGACATGGTCCAGGTCCTCGCCCAGGACCCGGCGCAGCGCCTTGATCTCCGCGATGTCGCCCTGCGGCGTCGACGTGGCGTGCGCGTTGAGGTGCACGACCTCCGACGGCTTCAGGCCGGTGTTGTCCAGCAGGTTCCGCATCGCCGCCGCGACACCGCGCCCGGTCGGCTCCGGCTGCGCGATGTGGTGGCTGTCGGCCGACAGGCCCTGGCCCAGCACCTCGCAGTAGACCCGCGCGCCGCGCGAGGCGGCGTGCTCGGCGGACTCCAGGATCACGACACCCGCGCCCTCACCGAGGACGAAGCCGTCACGGGCCTTGTCGTACGGGCGGGACGCCTTCTCGGGCTCGTCGTTGTTCTTCGACATCGCCATCATGTTGGCGAACGCGGCGACCGGCAGCGGGTGGATCGCCGCCTCCGTGCCGCCCGCCACCACGACGTCGGCGCGGCCGGTGCGGATCATCTCCACGGCGTAGCCGATGGCCTCGGCGCCCGACGCGCACGCGGACACCGGGGTGTGCACGCCGGCCTGGGCGTTGACCTCCAGACCGACGTTGGCGGAGGGGCCGTTGGGCATCAGCATCGGCACGGTGTGCGGGGAGACGCGGCGTACGCCCTTCTCCTTCAGCACGTCGTACTGGTCGAGCAGGGTGGTCACGCCGCCGATGCCGGAGGCGATGACCGTGCCGAGACGTTCGGGGACGACGTTCTCGTCGTCGCCCGCCTTGGCCTTGTAGCCCGCGTCGGCCCACGCCTCACGGGCCGCGATCAGCGCGAACTGCGCCGAGCGGTCCAGCTTGCGGGCGAGCGGGCGGGGCAGCACGTCGGCCGGATCGACCGCGGCGAGCGCGGCGATCCGGACCGGCAGGTCGGCGAACCGCTCACTTACCAGGGGCTTGACGCCCGAGCGGCCGGCGAGCAGACCCTCCCAGGTCGATGCGCTGTCGCCACCCAGCGGTGTGGTCGCGCCGATACCGGTGACGACCACGGTGCGATTGGTCGGGCTCACTGGAATTCTTTCTCCACGTGTAGAGGGTGCGGGTGCGGAATTTTTACGGCGCCACCACCGGGTGGCGTCAGCCGCGCGACCTGGATCAGACCTGGTGCTTCGCGATGTAGTCGGCGGCGTCGCCGACGGTCTTCAGGTTCTTGACGTCGTCGTCCGGGATCTTCACGTCGAAGCGCTCCTCGGCGGCGACGACGACCTCGACCATGGACAGCGAGTCGACGTCCAGGTCGTCGGTGAAGGACTTGTCCAACTGGACGTCCTCGACCGGGATGCCGGCGATCTCGTTCACGATCTCCGCGAGACCGGTGACGATCTCTTCCTGAGTGGCGGCCATGTGGGGCGCTCCTTCGATATTCAGCGTGAGCAGAGGGATTTGTGCGAGCACGGTCCGGAAAGCTCCGGCGTGCCTGGTGCCGCGACCGGCAAGCATCGCCGGTCGCGGCACTAGGGGAGGGTAACGACCGTCGCGGCGTACACGAGACCCGCCCCGAAGCCGATGACGAGCGCGGTGTCGCCGCTCTTCGCCTGACCGGTCGCCAGAAGCCGCTCCATCGCGAGCGGGATCGAGGCGGCCGAGGTGTTGCCGGTGGTTTCCACGTCGCGGGCGACCGTGACGTGCTCCGGCAGCTTCAGAGTCTTCACCATCGAGTCGATGATCCGCATATTGGCCTGGTGCGGAATGAAGACGTCCAGGTCCGCCGAGGTGATCCCGGCCGCGTCGAGGGCCTGTTGGGCGATCTTCGCCATCTCGAAGACGGCCCAGCGGAACACCGCCTGGCCCTCCTGAGTGAGGGCGGGGAACTTCTCCACCGTCCCCTTGCGGTAGTCGTCCCACGGCACGGTCTGCATGATCGTGTTCGACTTGTCGCCCTCGGAGCCCCAGACCGTCGGACCGATCTGCGGCTCCTTCGACGGGCCGACGACGACCGCGCCCGCGCCGTCGCCGAACAGGAAGGCCGTGGCCCGGTCCTCGAGGTCGGTGAGGTCCGACAGCCGCTCCACACCGATGACCAGTACGTACTCCGCCGAGCCCTCGACGACCATGCCCTTGGCGAGCGTCAGCCCGTAACCGAAACCGGCACAGCCCGCCGAGATGTCGAACGCGGCCGGCTTGCCCGCGCCGATCCGGTCGGCGATCTCCGTCGCGACGGCCGGCGTCTGCTTGAAGTGCGAGACGGTCGACACGATCACGCCACCGATCTGCTCCGGCGTGATCCCGGCGTCGGCGATGGCCTTGCCGGACGCCTCGATCGACATCATCGCCACGGTCTCCTCGTCGGAGGCCCAGTGCCGGGTCGCGATACCGGAGCGGGAGCGGATCCATTCGTCGGACGAGTCGATCGTCTCGAGGATCACCTCGTTGGGCACCACGCGCGTCGGACGGTAGCCGCCGACACCCATGATTCGGGCGTACGGCGCGCCCTGGCTGGGCCTGATCTTCGCCATGCTCTTCTCGGGCTCCTTAGGAAGCGTGCTCTGCGACGATCTCGCGAGCCGCGTCGAGGTTGGCGGGGGTCTTGAGCGCGAGGGTCCGCACGCCCGGCAGGGCGCGCTTGGCGATGCCGGTCAGTGTGCCGCCGGGGCACAGCTCGATCAGCGCGGTCACACCCCGCTCCTTGAACGTCTCCATGCACAGGTCCCACCGGACCGGGTTGGCGACCTGGCCGACCAGACGCGCGACGACCTCGGCCCCCGTGGTCACAGTCTGCCCGTCCTTGTTGGACACGTACGGCAGCGCCGGGTCGGACACGTCGAGCTTTTCCGCCGTGTCCGCGAGCTTCGCCACCGCCGGAGCCATGTGCTCGGTGTGGAAGGCGCCCGCGACCTTCAGGGCCACCACGCGCCGTACGCCGTCGGGCGGGTCGGCCTCCAGCGCGGCGATCTGCGCCAGCGTGCCGGCGGCCACGATCTGGCCGGCGCCGTTCACGTTCGCCGCGGTCAGCCCCAGCTTCTGAAGGTGCGGCAGCGTCACGTCCGGCTCGCCGCCGAGCAGCGCCGCCATGCCGGTCGGTGTGACGCCAGCCGCCTCGGCCATGGCCAGCCCGCGCGCACGGACGAAACGCAGCGCCGCGTCCTCGCTCAGCACACCCGCGTACGCGGCGGCGGTGATCTCGCCGACGCTGTGCCCCGCGACCGCGCCGACCCGCGCGCCGTCGCCGACGAGAGCGCGCACCGCGTCGGCGGCCAGCAGACCCGCGGCGACCAGCAGCGGCTGGGCCACCGCGGTGTCACGGATCTCGTCCGCTTCGGCCTTCGTGCCGTAGTGGACCAGATCGAGATCGATGGTGTCCGACCACGCCCGCAGCCGGTTTTCGGCGCCGGGAAGGTCGAGCCATGGAGTCAGGAAGCCGGGCGTCTGGGCGCCTTGGCCGGGAGCGACGAGTACGAGCACTCTCACACTCTCTCTTGCGGACGGCCTTCGCCGCCCGTGGGGACAGGGACGAAGAACCGTCGGGGTAATTGTTGAAGTCCCACAAAAGCCTAGGAGGGCGATTCCCCGTCGGCCAGCCGTCCCAAGATCAACGCGATCCGCAGAGTGAAAGCGGAACGGACGTCGGAAGGCGACCAGCCGGTGACGTCGGTCACACGTCGAAGCCGGTAGCGCACGGTGTTGGGGTGTACGAACAGCATCCGGGCGGCTCCTTCGAGACTGCTCGCCTGCTCCAGATACACACTCAGAGTCTCCAGGAGCGCCGAGCCCGCTTCTTCGAGCGGTCTGTAGATCTCCTCCACCAACTGCTCACGCGCGGCAGGATCCGACGCGATCGCCCGCTCCGGCAGGAGATCGTCCGACAGTACGGGACGCGGGGCGTCCTGCCAGGCCGAACACGCCTTCAACCCGGCCGCCGCCGCCTGCGCCGACCTCGTCGCCGCCAGCAGGTCGGGCACCACCGGTCCCGCCACCACCGGCCCCGCCGCGTACGGCCCGATCAGCGCCTTCGCGACCTGGAGCGGATTGTCGCTGCCGCCCGCGATGACCACCAGCCGGTCGCCCAGCACCCCGGTGAGGACCTGAAGCTTGGCGTGCCGCGCCGCCCGGCGGATCGCCTCCACCGTCAGCTCGCTGTCCCCGTCGGGCGCCGTGCCCAGCAGCACACACACATGCTCGGGCGAGCTCCAGCCCAGCGCCGAGGCCCGCGACACCGCGCCCTCGTCGGCCTCGCCCGACAGCACCGCGTTCACCACCAGCGACTCCAGCCGCGCGTCCCAGGCGCCGCGTGCCTCGGCGGCCTGCGCGTACACCTGGGCCGTGGCGAACGCGATCTCCCGCGCGTACACCAGCAGCGCCTCGCGCAGCACCGACACATCACCGGGCGCCGCGACCTCCTCGATCGCCGACTCCATCACCTCGATGGTGGTGCGCACCATCTCGACGGTCTGGCGCAGCGTGATGGCCCGCGTCAACTCGCGCGGAGCCGTACCGAACACATCGGTGGAGATGGCCTGCGGAGCCTCGGGGTGCCGGAACCACTCGGTGAACGCCGCGATTCCGGCCTGTGCCACCAGACCGATCCACGAACGGTTCTCCGGTGGCATCGCCCGGTACCACGGCAGCTTCTCGTCCATGCGGGCGATCGCGTTCGCGGCCAGCCTGCCCGCCGACTTCTCCAGTCGGCGCAGGGTCGCGGGATGCGGATGGGCTTCGTTCGCGGGTTCAGGCACGGGACAAGACTGCCTTATCGGGACGGCCGGGCGGCGGGGCGGGTCTACCGTGGGGGCGTGATTTCCGTTCGGTACGCCGACGACCGCTATCCCGGCGGTGACCCGTCCGCCGGGATCGAGTCCTTCCACGCCTTTTCCTTCGGGCAGTTCTACGACCCCGACAACCTCCGGTTCGGCGCGGTGATCGCCTGCAACGAGGAACGGCTCGCGCCCGGCGCGGGTTTCGGCGAACACCCGCACAGCCACACCGAGATCGTCACCTGGGTCGTCGAGGGCGAGCTGACCCACCGCGATTCGGCCGGGAACGCCACGCTGGTCAGGCCCGGCGACGTCCAGCGGCTCGGCGCGGGCGGCGGTGTGCGCCATGTGGAGCGCAACGACGGCGAACACCCGCTGGTCTTCGTCCAGATGTGGCTGGCCCCGCTCGCACCCGGCGGCGCCCCCCGGTACGAGATCGTGCGCGGCATCGCCGACTCCACCCCGTACGCCCTGCCCGAGGCGCGCGCCATGCTGCACGTACGCCGCCTTCAGACGTACGAACGGACCGCGATCCCCGACGCGGCGCACGCGTATCTGCACGTGGTACGCGGCCTGGTGGTGCTGGCGGGCGTGGAACTGGGCCCCGGCGACTCGGCGCGCATCACGGCCAGCGACGGCCTCGAACTGACCGCGCGGGCCCCGTCCGAGGTGCTGCTCTGGGAACTGGGGCCGGATCCGCAGGACAGGGGTTAGCGCGGGTCGCAGGAACCGGTTCACCGGGTCCGTCCGGTGGCCGGTTCGTCCTCAATCGCCGGACGGGCTGCGTGTCTTGTCCTCAATCGCCGGACGGGCTGCGTGTCTTGTCCTCAATCGCCGGACGGGCTGCGTGTCTTGTCCTCAATCGCCGGACGGGCTGCGTGCCCTGTCCTCAATCGCCGGACGGGCTTATTAAGCCCGTCCGGCGATTGAGGACAAGCGCGGCCCAAGATCCGCCGGACAGGACCTAGTCCCGCAGCTCCGCCAGCACCGCGTCCGTGAACCGCGGCCACGCCTCGACCGCCCACGGGCCGAAGTCCCGGTCCGTCAGTGCCACGCACGCCGCGCCCGCGTCCGGGTCGACCCACAGGAACGTGCCCGACTGACCGAAGTGGCCGAACGTACGCGGCGACGACGAACTCCCCGTCCAGTGCGGCGACTTGGAGTCCCTGATCTCGAAACCCAGGCCCCAGTCGTTGGGCTTCTGATGCCCGTAACCCGGCAGAATCCCCGACAGCCCCGGATGGACCACCGTCATCGCCTCGAGCACCGTACGGGGATCGAGCAGCCGCGGCGCCTGGAGTTCCGCGGCGAACGCGAGGAGGTCGTCCACCGTCGAGACGCCGTCCCGCGCGGGCGAGCCCTCCAGGGTGGTCGACGCCATGCCCAGCGGCTCCAGCACCGCCTGGCGCAGATACTCGCCGAACGGGATGTCCGTCACCTTCGCGACATGGTCCCCCAGCACCTCGAAACCCGCGTTCGAGTACAGCCGCCGGGTGCCGGGCGGCGCCGCCACCCGGTGCTCGTCGTAGGCCAGACCACTGGTGTGCGACAGCAGATGGCGCACCGTCGAGCCCTCGGGCCCGGCCGGCTCGTCCAGCTCGACCGCCCCCTCCTCGTACGCCACGAGCACCGCGTACGCGGCCAGCGGCTTCGTCACGGACGCCAGCGGGAAACGGCGCGACGTGGGGCCGTGCGACCCGCTCACCGTGCCGTCCGCCCGTACGACGGCCGCCGCGGCGGCCGGCACCGGCCAGTTCTCGATCATCGCCAGGCTCTGCATGGCCACGAGCGTAGACCGGCCCGGCCGGGCGCCGGACCCCGGCCCCGGTACGGCGACACGGGAAAATCGTCGCCGGTTCCACTTGCTTCGAGTGCACTCCAGGGTTCTACGTTGAAGGCATGACGCTGATCGAAAGCACCCCCGTCCGGACGGAAACCGAGGACCCCTGCGCAACGGCCCCCGAGACGCATCCCCGCCCCGCCGGCCAGGACTACTACACGATCAGCGAAGTCGTCGCCTTCACCGGCCTCACCGCGCACACCCTGCGCTGGTACGAGCGCATCGGACTCATGCCGCACGTCGACCGCTCGCACACCGGACAGCGGCGCTTCTCCAACCGCGACCTCGACTGGCTCGCCCTCGTCGGCAAACTGCGCCTGACCGGCATGCCGGTCGCCGACATGGTCCGCTACGCCGAACTCGTCCGGGAGGGCGACCACACCTACGAACGGCGGCGCGAGCTGCTGGAGCGGACCCGGCGCGACGTACGCGCCCGGATCGCCGAACTCCACGACACCCTCGCCGTACTCGACTACAAGATCGACCACTACGCCGGTGGGCACCGCGCGTCGGAAAGGGCTTCCTGATGAGCACCACACAGAAGATCACCACGGTGACGCTCGGCACCGCCGGACCCACTGTCGGCGTTCAGGGCTTCGGCGCCATGGGCATCAGCGAGTTCTACGGCGACACCGACGAAACCGCTGCCCGCGACACCCTCGAAGCGACCCTCGAAGCCGGTGTCACCCTCATCGACACCGCCGACGCGTACGGTCGCGGCGCCAACGAGAGGTTCCTCGCCCCCTTCGTCGCCGCACACCGCGACGAGATCACCCTCGCCACCAAATTCGCCATCGAACGCACCGACGACCCGGCCTACCGGGGCATCCGCAACGACCCCGCCTACATCAGGCAGGCCGTCGAAGGCTCCCTGCGGCGCCTGGGCGTCGACGTCATCGACCTCTACTACATGCACCGCCGCGACCCCGCCGTCCCCCTCGCCGAGTCCGTCGGCGCGATGGCCGAACTCGTCGCCGAGGGCAAGGTCAAACACCTCGGCCTGAGCGAGGTCACCGGCGCGGAGCTGCGCGAGGCACACTCCGTGCACCCCATCACCGCGCTCCAGTCCGAATGGTCGCTGTTCTCCCGCGACGTCAAGACGAGCGCCGTGGGCGCCGCCGCCGAGCTGGGCGTCGCGCTCGTGCCGTACTCACCGCTCGGACGCGGCTTCCTGACCGGCTCGTTCACCCAGGCGGACCAGGAACTGAAGGGCGCCGACATCCGGCACACCCAGCCCCGCTTCACCGGCGACAACGCGAGCCGCAACGCCGCGCTCCTCCAACCCGTGCGCACCGTCGCCGCCGCACACGGCGCCACCCTCGGGCAGATCGCACTCGCCTGGGTGCAGCAGCGCGCCCAGGTGCACGCTCTGACCGTCGTACCGATCCCCGGCACCCGCAAGCGCTCGCGCCTGCTGGAGAACGCCGCCGCCACCCGTATCACCCTCACCCCCGACGAGCTGGCGCTCCTGGAGCCGATCGCCGCTCAGGTCGCCGGCGACCGCTACCCGGACATGACGTTCACGGCCGTCGCCCGCGAATAGCACCACGTCGTCGTACGTCACGACGCCAGCGCGTACACCGCGAAGCCCGCCGCGAGCAGCCCCGCCGCCGCCCGGCGGGCTTTCGCGCCCCGCGTCCCCGAGGGCCACGGCGTCTCGAAGACCCGCGCGTACCGGGCGATCAGCACCAGCAGCACCGCGAACAACGGCATCCACAGCACCCGGCCCACAATCCAGCCGAGCGAATCCGGCGCCGTCGTCAGCCCCGGCACCGCCCCCAGATACGAACCCGGCACCGCCGCCGCGAGCATCGCGCTCTGGTGCCAGCACAGGATCGTCATCGCCGAGAGATTGACCACCACGACCGGCGCCCACAGCGCGGGCCTGCGCAGCACACCCGCGAGCCGGTCCCGCAGCAGGATCGCCGCGCCGCTCTGCGCGGCGGCCAGCGCCAGCACCAGCAATGACGGCGGATGCGAATTCGTCCGCGCCTCACCCGGCACCCCGACCATCGACGCCGGGTAGTGGAAGACCAGCAGCAGTACGGCGAAGAGCACCGCGCCACCCACGAGCAGCACCCGCGCGCCACGCCGCCCGATCCTGCCCTCACCCCACGACACGCCCAACTGATACGCGAAAAGCCAGCCCGGCAGGATGTTGACCACGCTCAGCCACGAAGGCATCGCCTCGCCCCACGGGCCGTACCGCAGCACATCCACGACGGCCACCACCCCCAGCAACGGCACCGCCGCCCACGCGCCCAGACGCCGCGCCGCCCGCACGCAGTACGGCGTCAGCGCCGTCACCACGACGTACACGCCCACGAACCACAGCGGCTGTACCACCAGCGTCGAGCCCGTACGCAGCGTCGTCCCCGGCACACCGGCCGCGTACAGCACCGGGATCAGCACCGCCCACACCGCCGTCACCCCCAGCACCGGCCGCCCCAGCCGCACGACGCGCTGCCGGAGCCACGCCGCCGTGGAACCCTTCCTGCGCCGGTACGACAGCACCGACGCGTAACCCCCGACCAGGAAGAAGATGCCCAGCATCTGAAGCACCCAGCTCACCGGGGACAGGAAACCGAACGTGCCCAGCGGGCTCGCGTTGCGCAACGCGCCGCCGTCCAGGGTGAATCCGCCCAGCAGCCAGTGCCCGGTCGGCACCGCGAGCAGCGCGAGCGCGCGCAGACCGTCGATCGCACGGTCACGGGACGCGGGCGTGCGCGCCTCGATCTTCTCGACGAGCCTCATCGCACGTCACCACCCGTGGCGATCGAGGCGAAGGCGCGCAGCGAGTCCGTGCCCGGGGCGAAGTATCCGGTGTGCCCGTGCGCGGTCCGCGCGGGGACCCGGCGCGCCCCGAAGCTTTTCGCCGCCGGGTCCGGGCCGTGGCCCAGGCCCAGGAACTCCACGTTCGGCACCTTGGAGATCCAGTCCGAAGGGTCCTTCGCCGCCCACACCCGGGCGTCCGTGCGCAGCGCGTCCGCGCTGTCGGCGCGCATGCCGGGGGAGCCGACGGCCACGATGTCGCTTGCCGCGACCTCGCTCGCGGCGAGCCCGCACACCACGGAGCCGTAGCTGTGGCAGAACAGCGCGGGCGTCCGCGCCCCGGCGGCGGTCAGCCCCTCGGTGAACCGCGCCAGCCGCCGCGCGCCCACCTCGGCGAGCCCCCCGGTGGCGGCGTCCATCCCGACGCCGACGGGCGTCGTGTAACCGGCCCATGCCACCACGGCGGTACGGCCGTCGGTCGCGGCCCGCAGCGACGTGGCCATCCCGGCGGGGGTGCCGTACGGGTCCTTCGACCGGTCGTATGTCCCCGCGTCGATGTCCGAACCCGGTACCACGACGGCGACATGACGGGACGTCAGCAGATCCCCGTACACCTCGGCGACGGTGCCGCGACCTCTGGGGTCGAAGGCGAGGATCTGCCGGCCGGGCTCGGCGAGGCGGCTGTAGCGGGGGTCCTTGGCGATGGCCAGTTCGTTGGCGCGGTAACGGAGTTGGACGGGAGCGCCGTCGAGGTTGCCCACGACCGAGGGGTGCCGCTCGGTCAGCTCCCGTCGCTTCGTCGCGCTCAACGTGCCGAAGAACGCGGCGACTTGGGCGGGTGTTGCACTCGCGGGGTCGGGCAGCGCGCGCCCGAACGACGCGTCGTCCCGCCAGGCGGCGGTGCCGGGCGGCGGTCCGTCGACCGCCCGCTGCCCACTCCCGGCGGCCCATCCGGCGGTACCGGACACCAGGGTGGCCATCAGCGCGGTGGCGACCAAGGTCCTTCTGTAGCGGCGCATTTCGCGTCTCCCTCGTCGTGGCCACGGGGTGTGGCGAGAGGAAGGTAGGAAGACGACGGGCGGGGTGACGTCACACCGAGGAGCCAAGTCGCGCGTGCGACTGGGGTAGGGGGTGGGTTGCGTTGACCCTGCGGGTCGGTTTCGTCCTCAAGCGCCGGACGGGCTTGGTGGTTGCGGTCTCGTTGCCGGGGGCGGGGTGCGGGCCCTCCGGGTGGGTATGTCCGGACGGCGTGATTTACGCCGCGTGCAGGGCTCATTGGTCTCGATGAGACCGGCATGTCCACGCGACACAAATCAGCCTGAGTGTCCGAACACACCCACCCTCCGACCCCGCCCCCCTCACGCCGCCCCGGCCCGCAGTTCAGGCAGACCCCACCTCCCGCGCGGGGAAGGGGGACGCGCAGGGGTCGTGTCCGGACACTAAAGCGTGATTTGTGGCGCAACCCGGCCCTGTGCTTTCCCAGGACCGTTGGGCGCCGTAAATCATGCCGTCCGGGCATGACCCCGGAGCGGCACCCGGCCACCACCGCAACCACCCAAGCCCGGCCGGCGCTTGAGGCCAACGACCACCGGCCCGCACCCGGAGAACGCACCCCCGGGCCACCCCGGAGCGGCCCCCGGCCACCACCGCAACCACCAAGCCCGTCCGGCGCTTGAGGACACCCGACCACCGGCCCGCAGGCCGCGGACCGGCAACAGCACAGCGCAAGCCTCACGCGCCGCCGTCGGCGCACGACGTCAGCCCCCGGGCGCGACAAGCCCGGATTCGTACGCGAAAATTACCGCCTGCGCCCTGTCCCGCAACCCCAGCTTCGCCAGCACCCGGCCGATATGCGTCTTCACCGTCTGTTCCGCGAGCACCAGATGGTCCGCGATCTCCTGGTTCGACAGGCCCCGCGCGATCAGTTCCAGCACCTCCGTCTCGCGCGGCGTCAGCCCCTTCAGCCGCAGCGAGCGGTCCTTGCGCGGTGCCGGCCGCTGCTGGGCGAAGTCCGCGATCAGGCGGCGCGTCACGGACGGCGCCAGCAGCGCCTCGCCCGCCGCGACCACGCGGACCGCCGAGATCAGGTCGGCCGGCGGTGCGTCCTTGAGGAGGAACCCGGACGCCCCCGCGCGCAGCGCCTCGTACACGTAGTCGTCCACGTCGAACGTGGTCAGCATCAGCACCTTCGGCCGGTGCACCACCCCCACCGGCGGGTCCAGCAGCGCGCGGGCCGCCGCCAGGCCGTCCATCTCCGGCATGCGGACGTCCATCAGGACCACGTCGGGGTGGGTGCGGCGGCTGACGTCGATGCCCTGGCGCCCGTCCGGGGCCTCGCCGACCACGTCTATGTCGGCCTGCGCCGACAGCAGCGCGGCGAACCCCGCCCGCACCATGGCCTGGTCGTCGACGATGATCACGCGGATGGTCAAGACGAATCCTTCACGGTCGGGTCGATGACAGGATCCGGCGCCAGCGGAAGCCTCGCCGCGACCCGGAACCCGCCGTCCGGCAGCGGTCCGGTGTCCAGCGTGCCGCCGGTCAACCGTACGCGTTCACGCATGCCGATCAGCCCGTGACCGGTGCCGGAGCCGGTGGCTTCCAGCGGTGACGTGCGGGCGCTCGCGGGCCCGTTGACGACCAGCACGGTCAGCCAGTTCGCGTCGCCGGTCACCGAGACCCGGGTCGGTGCGTCGGGCGCGTGCCGTACGACGTTGGACAGGGCCTCCTGGATGATGCGGTACGCCGACAGATCCACCGACGGCGGGACGGGCCCCAGGTCCGCCGCCAGGGACAGCTCCGCCGGCACCCCGGCCCTTACCGTCGCCTCGACCAACTGCTGTACGCGGCTCAGCCCCGGCTGCGGGGCCCGTTCGCCCGCCGAGCCGTCGCTGCGGAGCACCGCCAGCAGCCGCCGCATCTCGGTCAGGGACTCCCGCGCCCCGGCGGCGATCGTGGAGAACTCCTCGCGCGCCGCGTCCGGCAGGCCCTCGATGCGGTACGGCGCCGAGTCGGCCTGCACGGTGATCACGGACATGTGGTGGGCGACCACGTCGTGCAACTCGCGTGCGATACGGGCCCGTTCCTCCAGCAGCGTGCGCTGCGCGCGTTCGACCTCGCTGATGGTCTCCTGCTCCAGCAGTCTGCGCTGCGCGTCGCCGCGCTCGCGCAGGGCGGCCGTCACGAGCAGGATCATGCCGCTGAGTACGAACAGCAGCAGATGGGTGCCGTCGCTGCGGTGCTGCGAGGCGAGTTCGAAGACCAGCCCCGCCGCCCCCGTCGCGAGCCAGACGGCGAGCAGCGTACGGCGCGGCTCGCGCAGCCCCAGGCACACCATCAGCAGGAGGTACCCGACGACGACGGTCGGCGGCCACGGCCAGGACCGGCCGTCGAGCCCGTCCGCCGTGGTCAGGAGCAGCACCGCGCCGACGATGTCCGCCGTGAAGATGATCCACCACGCCTGGAGCGGCCGGGTCACGGCGAGCAGCAGCGGCGCGGCCTGCGCGGTGGCGAGCGCTCCCGCCCAGCCGCCGGCCAGTCGGTAGTCCTGGACGAGGACGGTCACCGTGACGGGCAGCAGCGCGGCGGCGAAGCCGAGGGCGAGGACGTACGGGGCGACGCGCTGCCAGGGTCTGGCGGCATGGGCCAGCAGTGGTTCGGTGGACGCGGCCGGGGTGCGCAGGGCGCTGCCGAGCGAGCGCAGCGACTCGCGGGCGCGGACCGCTCCGGCGGCGCGGGGCGCCGGGGGAGGGGACGGTTCTTCGGTACTCATGGCCGGTTCAGCGTATGCAGCGCGCGCACCGGCGGCGTCATACCCAGGAGCCAGACCCGGCCTCGTACCCCAGTAGGGGGTGGCGGGCCCCGGCAGGTCACGGGCACCGCGCTACGCGCGTCACAGCTCGGCCAGCAGCTCCGCCTTCTTCGCGCTGAACTCGTCGTCCGTCACCAGCCCCGCGTCGTGCAGCTCTCCCAGATGCCGGATTCGTTCGGCGATGTCGGCCGGGTCGCGCCGGCCCGTCGCCATCACCGGCACCGGGACCGGACCGGCGTCGAGGGCGGGCCCGGAGCCCGACGTCCGTACGGCGGCCAGGACCGCCGCCGCGAAGGGCAGCGACTCGTGGACCGGCCCGTAGCCAAGACCGAAGACGACGGCCGCCGGGTCGTGGTCGGCCTGTGCGGGCTGCTGCTGGTCGGCGCGGCGCAGGAGGCGCAGGTAGCCGTCGAAGACCTCGGGGGAGCGCCATTCGACGCCGTGCAGCTCCGAGACGCCGAACCGCTGGTCGCCCGCTTTCCACTTCGCCGACGACGCACCCGTCCAGAACCAGCGGAAGGACACCTTGGACCCGTCGAAGGACGCCTTGCCGTCGTACGCCTTGAAGTGCAGCGGCGCCGGGGGAGCGGCCACCAGATAGCGGCCGGCCGGTTCGTGTTCGTCGAGCGGCGAGGTCGCGTTGAGGGCGGCGCGCAACTCGTCCGCGTAGTACTCCGCGAGCGTCTCGCGCTCGGCGGGCAGCACCAGCCGGTACGGATCGCAGATGTCCTTGAGCTGGCCGGCCGCCGCCTCCATCAGCGGGTCGGCGCCCGGTCGGGGCACGGCGTGCAGCACCACCGTCCCGCGTCTGCCCTCGGTGAGCGTCACCGACGCCAACGCCTCGTGCGGTACGCGCCGTTCGCGCAGTGCCTGGAGGAGCTTCGGCGTGCGTATCCCCCGTTCGAAGCGGATGAGCACGGAATCGCTTTCGAACTCCCAGGTGGCATGAATTCCGGCCAGCACATCACCCATGTGCCTCATCGTATGCGGCGAAAGACCCCACGTCGCCCCTCGGAGCCCACCTCGGCCCACCGGGTTCTACGCGCGTCAGATCACTTCCGCGCCGGAGATTCCGCTCCGGCAGGCGTCACCGTCGTCCGCGCAGACGGTGTCGCGGTACGAACCGACCCCGATGTCCGCGAAGTTGCGCAGGCTGTCGGTGCCCGGCTCGAAATAGCCGCTGTGGCCGACCGCGCCGCGTGCGGACAGCACCCGCGCGCCGAAGTCCGGCGTCACCGGATCGGCGCCGTGGCCGAACCCGACGACCTCCAGATGGGGCACGTCCTGGATCCAGTCGTCCTGGTCGCGCATCGCCCACACCCGTACCCCGGTGCCCAGTTGCCCCGCCGAGTCGACCCGCATGCCGGGACTGCCCGCGACCGCCACGTCCGTGACCCGGGCGGGCAGTCGGCGCGCGGCGATGCCGCACACCACGGAGCCGTAACTGTGGCAGAACAGCGAGACGCGCGAGTCGCCGGGCAGCGCGGCGGTGAGCGCGTTGAGCCGTACGGCACCGTCCGAGGCCAGCTTCCCGATCGCCGCGTCCACGCCGAACCCGTCGGGCGCCGTGTAGTCGGCCCACGCGATGACGGCGGTACGGGTACCGGGCGAGGCTTCGCGCTCCGCGTCGTACAGCGACCTGGCCATACCGACCGGCGCGCTGAAGCTGCGATCGGTCCGCTCGAACGTCAGCAGGTTCGTGTCGGAGCCCGGGACGACCACCGACACCCGCTGCGCGGTGCCGAGATCGCCGAAGACCTCGGCCGCGCGGCCGTTGCCGGTCGGATCGAAGGCGAGGATATGGCGGTCGCTGTTGGCCATCGACTCGAAGCGGTGCATCCGCAGGGCCGCCTGTTGCCGCCCGTCGAAGGACAGCCGGCTGTCGTGGGTCCGTTCGCGCTCGACGTCACGGGCCTGGATGACGGCCAGCCGGTTGGCGCGGTAGCGCAGCGTCAGGGGCGCGCCGTTGAGGTTGCCCACCACGAGGGGGTAGCGGTCGGCGAGCGCGACGCGCTGCGCGGCCGTGAGCGAGGCGAAGAACGCGGCCAAACGCTGCGGCGACGACCCCGGGTCCGGCAGGTCGAGGGCCCCGATGCGGCCCTTGTCCCAGGCCGACAGGGCCCTGGCGCGCGCCGTGCCGTTCTCGCCGTGCTGCTGGAGCGCGGTCCACCCGGTGGTCGCCAGCATCACGAAGACGACCGCGAGTGCCAGCAGGGTGCGCCATGCGGTGAGGGACGGGGAGGAGTCGAAGGAAGTCACTGCGCGACACCCTAGGAGACGTTCGGCGGCGCTCAGGGCGAGCGTGAGACAGATCACCCCCGGTCGAGGGGCGAACTGGCGTTTGTTCACGCTCCGTCGGGGGAACGCGCACGCACCGGAGCACGTTTCGGCGCACATGCGTGGCGTACATAATGGGGCGGAAGGTGCGAATCGGCCCTGTATGCAAGGGTGCTGAGCGCGGGCGGTCGTACGGGCTCAGTGGGCCTGCCGGGCGCCGTTCGACGGCTTGTGCGGAGCGCTCCAGTCGCCCGCGAGCGCCGGCACCAACTGCTCCAGATACCGCTCCGTCAACTCGAGCAGCCCGTCCAGACCGGTCTCCCGGCCCTGCCCCCACAGCCGTCCCGACACCCGCATCACCCCGGAGAACGCGGCGACCGCCACGCGCGGACGCGGATCGCTCTCCACGTCCAGTCCCTCGCGCTCGGCGATCACCCGGGCCACCTGCTCCTCCAGCTCGGCGGCCCGCCTCAGATGGGCGGCCAGCAGGGAGGGGGTGGATTCGATCATCCGGTAGACACGGAAGTGCAGTTCGACCGGGACCAGCTCCTCGATCGCCTCGCTGACGTCGTTCCAGGAAACCAGCACCGCGCGGTGCATGGCCTCGAAAGGGGGCTCCGAGGGCGGACGTTGACGCAGCCCCGTCAGGAAACGCCGCTCCACCAGCTCCTGGATCGTGAACGCCACCTCCTCCTTGCTGGCGAAGTAGCGGAAGAAGGTGCGCTGGGAGACGTCGACCGCCTCGGCGATCTCGTCGACGGTGGTCTCCTCGTACCCCCGCGTCGTGAACAGGTCGAGAGCCACCCGCAGCAGGGCGTCGTGCGTCCGCCGCTTCTTCAACTCCCGGAGTCCGGCCGGATGCTCCGCCGCCCGCTGCCCGTCCATCGCCGCGCCGCCTCTTTCCCGTCACTTCCGGTCCAGTCGCGTTTTGTACGCTGATGCCGGCCCCGAATGAGATGTGATCCACGTGACAGTTACAGACTGGTGAAATGCTTTGTCAACTGTCAGACGCTGACATTAACCTCGCGACATGACTAGTCAGACCACCGTCGAATCGGCGCCGAACGATCCGCGGGACGCGGTTCCGGGAGCCACCAAGGGCCTGCGTGGCCACCCCTGGCTGACACTGTTCTCCGTCGCCATCGGCGTGATGATGGTCGCGCTCGACGGCACGATCGTCGCGATCGCCAACCCGGTGATCAAGGCGGACCTGGGCGCGAGCTTCGCCCAGGTGCAGTGGATAACCAACGGCTATCTTCTCGCGCTCGCCGTGGCGCTCATCACCGCGGGCAAGCTCGGTGACCGCTTCGGCCACCGCCAGACCTTCCTCATCGGCATCGCGGGCTTCGCCGCCGCCTCCGCCGTCATCGGCTTCTCCGACAGCGTCGCGTTCGTCGTCGCCTTCCGCGTGCTCCAGGGCGTCTTCGGCGCCCTGCTGATGCCCGCCGCCCTCGGTCTGCTGCGCGCCACCTTCCCCGCCGAGAAGCTGAACATGGCCATCGGTATCTGGGGCATGGTCATCGGCGCCTCCACCGCGGGCGGCCCGATCGTCGGCGGTCTGCTCGTCGAACACGTCAGTTGGCAGTCGGTCTTCTTCATCAACGTGCCCGTCGGCATCGCAGCCCTCGTGCTCGGCCTGGTGATCCTCAAGGACCACCGCGCGGCGAAGGCGCCCAAGTCCTTCGACGTCGTCGGGATCCTGCTGCTGTCGGCCGCGATGTTCTCCCTGATCTGGGCGATCATCAAGGCGGGCGAGTCCTGGGGCTGGACCTCGGGCGGCACCTGGGCGTTCCTGGGCGCGGCCGTGCTGTGCTTCGTCCTGTTCGCCGTGTGGGAGACGAAGGTCAAGGAACCCCTCGTACCGCTGAGCATGTTCCGCTCCGTCCCGCTCAGCGCCGGCGCCGTCCTGATGGTGCTGATGGCCTTCGCCTTCATGGGCGGCCTGTTCTTCGTGACGTTCTACCTCCAGGGCGTCCACGGCATGAGCCCCGTCGACAGCGGTCTGCATCTGCTGCCGCTGACCGCGATGATGATCGTCGCCTCGCCCGTCGCCGGCATGCTGATCACCAAGTTCGGGCCACGGGTCCCGCTGGTCGGCGGCATGGTCTGCACGGCCGTCGCCATGTTCGGCATGTCCACCCTGTCGCCCGGCTCCGGCACGTTCGTGATGTCGATCTGGTTCCTGCTGCTCGGCATGGGCCTGGCGCCGGTCATGGTCGGCGCCACCGAAGTGATCGTCGGCAACGCGCCGCTGGAGCTGTCCGGCGTCGCGGGCGGTCTCCAGCAGGCCGCCATGCAGGTCGGCGGCGCGCTCGGTACGGCGGTGCTCGGCGCCGTCATGTCCGCCAAGGTGAGCGCCGAACTCGAGGGCAACTGGCACGACGCCGGCGTCCCGCTGCCGCTGGACCCGTCGCTGGAGCAGGCCGCCGAGATCGGCGTCGCCCCGCCCGAGCTGGCCAAGGCGCCCGGCGTGACGCCCGACATCTTCGACAAGATCACCGGGGTCATGCAGGACACCTTCGTGTCCGGGATGAGCCTGGCGTTCCTGGTCGCCGGCGGGGTCGCGGTGATCGCCGCGTTCGTCGCCACCAAGACCAAGCGCGGCGACAACGCGGACGCCTCCGGAGGCGGCGTCCACATCTGACGCGACCGGCGTCGTCGCACGAGGCGGCGTCAACACAGCGCGATTGACCACGGCGGCCCCGCCCGGACATCCCGGCGGGGCCGTCGCCTGTTCGGGTGGAGTGCGGCAAGATTCTCTTCCCGTGGAGGGGGCCGCCGGGCGAGAGTGCCGACAACTGATCGGCACGACACGGGGGTTCACCATCATGCGTACGACCACGCCTGCCACCATGCTCACCGCGGCCACCCTGGCCGCCGCCACGGTCCTGCTGCCGGCCGCGGTCCCGACCGCCGGCGCCGCCGCCGTACCGCGCGGGGCTTGCGGGCCCGGCGAACTCTGCCTGTGGGACAAACCGGACTTCCGGGGCGCCCGCCACACCCATGAGCTTGTCGGTACCGAGATCCAGAACTGTGTCCCGCTGCCGCCCGGCACCGACGCCCAGTCCCTGGTCAACCGGCTGGGGCGGCCCGTCACCACCTACCAGTCGCCCGAGTGCGAGGAGACGGCCGAGTTCGAGACGTACCCCGGCGACGGCACCTGGGTCCCCCAGTCGCCGTACCGCGTACGGGCGTTCAAGGTCTGGGAGCGCTGAGCGCGGGGGAGACCGAGCGCGGGGGAGACGTAGGGGGCCGCAAGCGCCGTACGGCCCCCTACGCGCGGTGGCCGGTCCCGTACCCACGGAACCGGCCACCGACCACCTTCACTCGTTACGCGTCGCCGCCCGCAGCGCCCGGGTCCGCCGCCGCCACATCGAGCAACTGGTAGCGGTCCACCGCCTGCTTGAGCACCGAGCGGTCCACCTTGCCCTCCCGCGCCAGCTCCGTGAGCACCGCGAGAGCGATCGACTCCGCGTCGATGTGGAAGAACCGGCGAGCCGCGCCACGCGTGTCCGCGAAGCCGAAACCGTCCGCGCCCAGCGACTGATACGTCCCCGGTACCCAGCGCGAGATCTGGTCCGGTACGGCACGCATCCAGTCCGAGACCGCGACGAACGGGCCGTCGGCGCCGGACAGTTTGCGCGTCACATACGGAACGCGCTGCTCCTCCTCCGGGTGCAGCAGATTGTGCCGCTCCACGTCGACCGCCTCACGGCGCAGCTCGTTCCACGACGTCGCCGACCAGACGTCCGCGCGCACGTCCCACTGCTCGGCGAGGATCCGCTGCGCCTCGACGGCCCACGGCACGGCCACGCCGGACGCCATGATCTGCGCCGGGATGGAGCCGCCCTCGCCCCGCTTGTAGCGGTAGACGCCCTTGAGGATGCCCTCGACGTCCACGTTCTCGGGCTCGGCCGGGTGCTGGATCGGCTCGTTGTAGACCGTCAGGTAGTAGAAGACGTTCGGGTCCTCACCCGGGTGCGGCTGCCCGTACATCCGGCGCAGCCCGTCCTCCATGATGTGCGCGATCTCGTAGCCGAACGCCGGGTCGTAGCTGACACAGCCCGGGTTGGTCGAGGCGAGCAACTGCGAGTGCCCGTCCGCGTGCTGAAGACCCTCACCGGTCAGAGTCGTACGACCGGCGGTCGCGCCCAGAACGAAACCGCGCGCCAACTGGTCGGCCATCTGCCAGAACTGGTCGCCGGTCCGCTGGAAACCGAACATCGAGTAGAAGACATACACCGGGATCAGCGGCTCGCCGTGCGTCGCGTACGCGGAGCCCGCCGCGATCAGCGACGCCGTACAGCCCGCCTCCGAGATGCCGTCGTGCAGCATCTGACCGGTCGGCGACTCCTTGTAGGCCAGGAGCAGTTCGCGGTCGACCGACTCGTACTGCTGCCCCAGCGGGTTGTAGATCTTCGCGCTCGGGAAGAACGCGTCCATACCGAACGTGCGGTACTCGTCGGGCGCGATCAGCACGAAACGCTTGCCGATCTCCTTGTCCCGCATGAGATCCTTCAGCACCCGCACGAACGCCATCGTCGTGGCGATCGACTGCTGCCCCGACCCCTTCTTCGCCGCCGCGTACGTCTTGTCGCCGGGCAGCGTCAGCGCCTTCGACCGCACGACACGGGTCGGCACATAACCGTCCAGGGACTTGCGGCGGTCGTGCATGTACTGGATCTCTTCCGAGTCCTTGCCCGGGTGGTAGTACGGCGGCTGCCCGTCCTCCAGCTCCCGGTCCGTGATCGGCAGATGCAGCCGGTCCCGGAAACCCTTCAGATCGGCGACCGTCAGCTTCTTCATCTGATGCGTCGCGTTACGGCCCTCGAAGTTCGGACCCAGCGTCCAGCCCTTCACCGTCTGCGCGAGAATCACCGTCGGCTGACCCCTGTGCGCCTTCGCCGCCGCGTACGCCGCGTACACCTTCTTGTGGTCGTGGCCACCACGGCCCAGATGCAGGATCTGCTCGTCGGTCATCCCCTCGACCATGGCGCGCAGCCGCTGGTCGTCACCGAAGAAGTGCTCACGGATGTACGCGCCGGTCTCCGTCGCGTACGTCTGGAACTGACCGTCCGGCGTCGTGTTCAACCGGTTGACCAGCACCCCGTCCCGGTCCTGCGCCAGCAGCGGGTCCCAGGAACGGTCCCAGACCAGCTTGATGACATTCCAGCCCGCACCGCGGAACTGCGACTCCAGCTCCTGGATGATCTTGCCGTTGCCGCGCACCGGGCCGTCGAGCCGCTGAAGATTGCAGTTGACGACGAAGGTGAGATTGTCCAGACCCTCACGGGCCGCGATCGACAACTGACCCAGCGACTCCGGCTCGTCCATCTCACCGTCGCCCAGATACGCCCACACATGCGACCGGGACGTGTCGGCGATGCCCCGCGCCTCCATGTAGCGGTTCATCCGCGCCTGGTAGATCGCGCCCAGCGGGCCCAGACCCATCGAGACCGTCGGGAACTCCCAGAAGTCCGGCATCAGCCGCGGATGCGGATAGCTGGACAGCCCGTCCGGCGCCTTCGACTTCTCCTGACGGAAGGCGTCGAGCTGCGCCTCACTGAGCCGGTCGAGGAGGAAGGCGCGGGCGTAGATGCCCGGGGACGCGTGCCCCTGGAAGAAGATCTGGTCGCCGCCGTCACCGCCGTCCTTGCCCCGGAAGAAGTGGTTGAAGCCCACGTCGTACAGGGAGGCGGAGGACGCGAAGGTGGCGATATGACCGCCGACGCCGATCCCGGGGCGCTGCGCGCGGGAGACCATCACCGCGGCGTTCCAACGGGTCGCGTTGAGGACCTTGCGCTCGATCTCCTCGTTGCCCGGGAAGAACGGCTCGTCCTTGGTGGCGATCGTGTTGACGTAGTCGGTGCTGCGCATCTCGGGCACGGCCACGCGCTTCTCGCGCGCGCGCTCGATCAGGCGGAGCATCAGATAGCGGGCGCGCTCACGCCCCCGTTCGTCGACGGCGGCGTCGAGCGAGTCGAGCCACTCCTGGGTCTCCTCGGGATCAAAGTCCGGGACCTGGCTGGGAAGGCCGCCAATGATGATCGGGTTGCGATCGGATCCGGAAGCCACACTGTTCCTTCGCTGTTCGGGTCGTGTCGCACCCCGCGTCCGGGCCGGCCGTACGACCGGTCGTGTCAGCACGCTGGGCACGCCTGTGGGTCCTGCGGGTACTGCTGCTGTCGTTAAGTGCTGGTCTGTGGAGCTCGGGTCTGTGGAGCTTGCCTCTTCTGCCGCCAGGGAACAGGCACTAGGAGCGGGCCGTACGGCATATCCATCGTGTACCGCGGCGACGGAAACGTCACCTCTACCGGGGGGTAACCCTCACACCGCGACGAATTCCGGGAGGTCCCGTCCCCCGCACGGTCGTCCGCCGTGTTCCAGGTCCCTGTCCGGGGTTCGGCCAAATCGCAATCTTACGCCCAAGGCGACTATGCGTTTCGTTCGGTCGTTCGGACCTGAATGGCGTATCGAAGCCGCGTAGGATGACAAACAGGGCGCAAACTCCTGGCAGGCATCACGCCCGGTGTTATCGGGGTGTCAGGAGATGCGATGAAGCAGCCCGGAACGTACCCGTTTCGGCGGTCTCGGCCGTCGGGTACTTGCGCGATCCGCCCGGCCCGTGTGGACTACGGCCAGCGCCCCGCGTACGCGCGTGGCTGAAGCATTTTCCGAAACATGATCAGGAGGCAATCCGTGAGCGCGACCGCGGACCACGCGGAGGAACGAACCAACATCGCCGCAAGGCTTGGGTTCGAACCCGGACAGGTGGTCCAGGAGATCGGCTACGACGACGACGTCGAGCAGGAGCTCCGTGAGTCCATCGAGGCCGTCATCGGCCAGGAGCTCGTCGACGAGGACTACGAGGACGTGGCCGACGCCGTCGTGCTGTGGTTCCGCGACGACGACGGCGACCTGACGGACGCGCTGGTGGACGCGATCGGTCTGATCGACGAAGGCGGGGCGGTCTGGCTGCTGACGCCGAAGACCGGCCGTGCCAACTACGTCGAGCCCAGCGACATCAACGAGGCCGCCCAGACCGCGGGCCTGGCGCAGACCAAGAGCATCAACGCCGGCAAGGACTGGACCGGCAGCCGGCTGGTCACGCCCAAGGCGGCGAAGTCCAAGCGCTGAGGACAGGCGCCGCATCCGAGCGCGAAAGCCGAAGCGGCGGCCTGGCAGACCTGCCTCGCAAGCCTCGCACGCACTGACGGCCCCCGTCGGCATCAGCCGCCGGGGGCCCTTGCGTAGGGTGGCGGAGGCGGTGGGCCGGGACCGGAGAGACCGGAGACGAGGGGCGTGACGGATGGCGCGGACGGGTGCGGGCACGGGGGTCGCGGTGGGCAGCCAGGCGCCCGACTTCACGCTGAAGGACAACCACGGGCGGACCGTACGGCTGTCGGAGCTGCGCGGCAGCGGTGGCGGTGGCTCTGAGGGTGACGGCAGGAACGTGGTGCTGGTCTTCTACCCGTTCGCCTTCACCGGCGTGTGCACCGGCGAGCTGCACGCACTGCGCGACGCGCTGCCGGCCTTCGTCAACGACGACACCCAGTTGCTCGCCGTCTCCACGGACTCCATCCACACCCTGCGGATCTTCGCCGAGCAGGAGGGCCTTGAGTACCCGCTGCTGTCGGACTTCTGGCCGCACGGCGCGACCTCACGGGCGTACGGGATCTTCGACGAGGAGAAGGGCTGCGCGCTGCGCGGCACCTTCGTCATCGACAGGAAGGGCATCGTGCGCTGGTCGGTCGTCAACGGGCTGTCCGACGCACGCGATGTCGACGAGTACGTCAAGGCGCTCGCCGCTCTGTGACGACAACTCGCCACTCACGGTCACGGTCCCCGGCGAAAAGCCTTGTGGGAGCGGGGTCGCACCCCGTAAACCGCACAAGGGGCGGGAACCGGTCACTAGGATTTACTCGTTGATCCGATGCCAATTGCACCAGGGGGCGCGTGCGACGCGGCGACGGCTGCCGAGGCGGCCGGGCCGAGGCCGCCCGCCCCTGTGAAACTCATCAAGGGAGGACTCGTGGGAGTCAGCCTCAGCAAGGGCGGAAACGTCTCGCTGACCAAGGCCGCGCCCAACCTGACCGCGGTCACCGTGGGTCTGGGCTGGGACGTCCGCACGACCACCGGTAACGACTTCGACCTCGACGCCAGCGCCCTGCTGACGAACGCCGAGGGCAAGGTCACCAGCGACGGAAACTTCGTCTTCTTCAACAACCTCAAGAGCCCCGACGGCTCCGTCGAGCACACCGGCGACAACACCACCGGTGAGGGCGAGGGCGACGACGAGGCGATCAAGGTCAACCTCGCCGCCGTCCCCGCGGACGTCAACAAGATCGTGTTCCCGGTCTCGATCTACGAGGCCGAGAGCCGCCAGCAGTCCTTCGGCCAGGTGCGCAACGCGTTCATCCGCGTCGTCAACCAGGCGGACAACAACGAGCTGGCGCGGTACGACCTGACGGAGGACGCGTCGACCGAGACCGCCATGGTCTTCGGAGAGCTTTACCGAAATGGCGCCGAGTGGAAGTTCCGCGCCATCGGACAGGGGTATGCCTCTGGCCTGCGTGGCATCGCGCAGGACTTCGGCGTCAACGTCTGAGCCGTTGATCCGTCCGTCCGGCGCCGCACATCCCAGTGCGGCGCCGGACGCGCCTCACCGTGCGGGGTTGCGCCCCCGTACACGCACGACGTACGCGTTACGCGCGGGACGAGCACCAGGTACACGTACACGCACGACGAGCACGGCGTCAGGCGCGCCGTGCCCGGCATCACGTCACCTCGGGGAGGACTCACCATCATGGGCGTCACACTCGCCAAGGGGGGCAATGTCTCCCTCTCCAAGGCCGCACCGAACCTCACCCAGGTGTTGATCGGTCTCGGCTGGGACGCGCGCTCCACCACCGGAGCGCCGTTCGACCTCGACGCCAGCGCGTTGCTCTGCCAGTCAGGGCGCGTCCTCGGCGACGAGTGGTTCATCTTTTACAACAACCTCACCAGCCCCGACGGCTCCGTCGAGCACACGGGCGACAACCTGACCGGTGAGGGCGACGGCGACGACGAGTCCCTGCTCGTCAACCTCCCCGCCGTCCCCGCGAATGTCGACAAGATCATCTTCCCGGTGTCGATCCACGACGCCGACGCCCGAGGCCAGACCTTCGGCCAGGTGAGCAACGCGTTCATCCGCGTCGTCAATCAGGCGGACGGCCAGGAGTTGGCCCGGTACGACCTCACCGAGGACGCCTCGACGGAGACCGCGATGATCTTCGGTGAGCTCTACCGTTACGGCGGCGAGTGGAAGTTCAGGGCTGTGGGGCAGGGGTACGCGTCGGGGCTTCGCGGGATCGCTCTAGACTTCGGGGTCAACGTTTCGTAAAGCAGTGCTCTGCGCGGGGGATAACCCGTTAAACACCAGATGGGGTAGCCAGTGATCCTGAAAACCTTCGGCTGGTCGTTCGCCATCACGGCGGGCGGCCTTGCCTTCGCGGCCTGGCAGTGGGGGTGGGAGGCGTTCGGGGTCGTACTGATCCTGTCGATCCTTGAGATCTCCCTGTCGTTCGACAACGCCGTTGTCAATGCCGGGATCTTGAAGAAGATGAACGCCTTCTGGCAGAAGATCTTCCTCACCATCGGCATCCTGATCGCCGTGTTCGGAATGCGGCTGGTGTTCCCCGTCGCCATCGTCGCGATCAGTGCCAAGGTCGGTCCCATCGAGGCCGTCCAGTTGGCGCTGGACAAGCCCGAACAGTACGAGGCGCTCGTCACCGACGCGCACCCGGCCATCGCCGCGTTCGGTGGCATGTTCCTGTTGATGATCTTCCTGGACTTCATCTTCGACGAGCGTGACATCAAATGGCTCGGCTGGCTGGAGCGCCCGCTGTCCAAGCTCGGCAAGGTCGACATGCTGTCGGTCTGCGTCGCGCTGATCGTCCTGCTCGTCACGGCCATGACGTTCGCCACCAACGCGCACACCAGCACCGGGTACGAGGACAAGTCCGCCACCGTACTGCTCTCCGGCGTCGCCGGTCTGGTCACCTACCTCATCGTCAACGGGCTCTCCAGCTTCTTCGAGAACAAACTCGAAGAGGAAGAGGAGCGCGAACACGAGGAGGAGGAGAAGGCCAAGGCCGAAGGCAAGCAGGTCTCGGCCGTCGGCCTCGCCGGCAAGGCCGCGTTCTTCCTCTTCCTCTACCTCGAAGTCCTGGACGCCTCCTTCTCGTTCGACGGAGTCATCGGCGCCTTCGCCATCACGAACCACATCTTCTGGATGGCGCTGGGCCTCGGTATCGGCGCGATGTACGTCAGGTCGCTCACCGTCTACCTCGTCCGCCAGGGCACCCTCGACGACTACGTCTACCTGGAGCACGGCGCGCACTACGCGATCGGCGCGCTCGCCGTGATCCTGCTCATCACCATCGAGCACGAGATCCACGAGCTCATCACCGGCCTCGTGGGTATCGTCCTGATCGGTGCCTCCTTCTGGTCATCCGTGATGCGCAACAGGCGAATTGCGGCCGGAGGTGGCGAAGATTCGCCAGACAAGACAACAGTCCACGTCTGAGACCCCCTCCGGGGTGTGACCAGGCGGGGATAGCGGGAACGCTCTGAGCGGGGCGGCCTGAGGCGGAAGCCTTCCGGCCGCCCCGCTGTTCACGTTCTGCAGGGCCTGTACGGCGTCCCGTTGGGCGTCCGACACGTGGGAAATGATGGGGGTGGGGCGGGGATGGCCTTCTGGGACAACCTATGGCGAGGCAAGGCATCACAATTCGACTCGGGCAGCGCCTCGACGAACTCGATCGAACTGACCAAGCGCAATCCGACGGTCTCACTCACCAAGCAGGGGGCCGCCACCGGAAACCTACGGGTCAACCTGTCCTGGCGGATGCGTACTTCGGACATCGAGGGCCGGTCGAGGCAGGGCGGCGGACTGCTGCGGCACCCCTTCAAACTCTTCAAGCCCGATGTGGTGCAGGCGCACACGCTGGGCGTGGTCAACGTCGACCTCGACATCGGGTGCATGTACGAACTGGCCGACGGCACCAAGGGTGTTGTGCAGCCACTGGGCGGATTCTTCGGCAGCCTCAACGAGCCGCCCTATGTGAAGCTGAGCGGCGACGACCGCTTCGGCGCGCCCTCCGGCGAGACGATATTCATCAACCTCGACCACCGGGAAGAGATCAAACGGCTGCTTGTCTTCGTCTACATCTACGACCGCACCCCGGCCTTCGACCGGACACACGCCAACGTCACGCTGTACCCGAGCAACGGCCCGCGCGTCGAGATCGAGCTGGACGAAAGGGCCCCGCAGGCCCGGTCCTGCGCGGTGTTCTCGATGGAGACGGTCAAGGGCGACCTGGTGGTGCGACGCGAGGTGAAGTTCGTGTACGGCTTCCAGGCGGAGCTGGACCGGTTGTACGGGTGGGGCCTCCAGTGGGGCCGGGGATACAAGACGAAGACGTGAGGGCTGCGGCGCCGTAGCGACTGCGGCGCCGCAATGGCTACGGCCGTAGTGACTCTGGGCGTACGGACTGGGGGCGTACGGACTGGGGGCGTACGGACTACGGCCGTACGAACTGCGGACCCATCGGCGGCAGCCGGAAATTTGGGTCCGGTGCGGGAGCCGCCGCGGCGGCCGGCTGCGGGTAGCCGTAGGCCGGAGCCCCCTGCGGCACCGGCGGTGCCAGTGGCGGCTGCGGGCCCGGCCCCGGCTCGGGCGCGTGCGGATAGCCGTAAGCGGGCCGCGCCGACGCCGGCTGCGGATAGCCGTAGGCCGGCTGGGCGGCCGCGGGCTGGGGATACCCGTAGCCCGGCTGCCCCTGCGGCTGGACCGGGAAACGCGGCTGCGGCTCGGGCGGCGCCTGGGGCGCGCCGTGCACCGGTGCCGACCCGCCGGGAATCTGGGCGGTCGCCCCCTCCGCGCCCTGCGCCCCGTTGGCTGCCTGAGGTCCCCGCGGTCCCTGCGCTCCGTCCGTCTCGTCGACCGAGATGCCGAAGGCCGTCGCCAGCCCGATCAGACCGGTCGGATACCCCTGGCCCACGGCGCGGAACTTCCAGTGGTTCCCACGCCGGTAAAGCTCACCGCAGATGATGGCGGTCTCCTCGCCCGTCTCCGGGCGCACATCGAAGACGGCCAGCGGTTCGCCGTCGGCCTGGCCGGCGTCGTACAGCAGGATCCGCAGGTCGTGCACGTACTGGAAACTCGCCCCGTCCGAGGACGCGGCGAGGACCACCTGATCGACGCTCGGGTCGAGCGCGGCCAGATCCGCCTCGACGGTGTCGGTGAGCCCTTCCGGCACCTGTTTCTTCGGCAGCCGCCTGACCAGGCCCGACGGATGACGCGGCTGGTTGTAGAAGACGAAGTCCTCGTCGGAGCGCACACGTCCCTCGGGCCCCAGCAGCAGCGCCGACGCGTCCACGTCGGGCACCCCCGCCCCCGGCGTCCAGCGCAGCACGGCCCTTACGGCCATGGCATCGAGAGGAACGTTCGAGCCCTTCACCATCGCGTGCGTCATGCCCGTCATCCTGCCTTCCCGCAGGCCGCGCGGACAACGTGGGGGCATGGTGGATAGAAGGGAGACACCGGTGAGACAGGGGCGAGAAGTGGACGAGTTACCTGAAATTCATGCACGTGTGGAACTGTTGACTCCCGTCCATACGTACTATTACCGGCCACATGTCAACGCGACCACCGTGGCAGTACGGGGGATGTAAATGCGTCACTTCGGGCACATACCGCCCACTGCCCGGCGAGGGTTGTTCCACCAGGAGCCCAGCGAATTCACCGCCGCCTCCCCGGCCCGCATGCTGTCGGCGGCCCTCGGGGCCACCCTCTACAGCCCCGCCACCAGACCTCGGCTGGCGGACGACGTGGTCAAACTGGCCGGTCGGGGCGTCGTCTCGATGGTGCTGTGCCTTGAGGACTCCATCGACGACTCCGAGGTCGAATGGGCCGAGGAGAACCTGGTCCGGCAGTTCGCCGACCTCGGACGGCGCGGACTCGAGCTGCCGCTGCTGTTCGTCCGCGTCCGTGAACCGGGACAGATACCCGACCTCGTACGCAGACTCGGCCCCGCCTCCCAGGTCCTGTCCGGATTCGTACTGCCGAAGTTCACCGAGGAGCGCGGAGTCCCCTTCCTCGAAGCGCTGATTTCAGCCGAACATGAGAGCGGGCAGCGCCTCTTCGCCATGCCCGTACTCGAATCCCCCGAACTGCTCCACCTGGAGACCCGGGCCGACACCCTCACCGGCATCGCCCGCACCGTCGACAAGTACCGGGAGCGGGTACTGGCCCTGCGGCTCGGCGTCACCGACTTCTGCTCCGCGTACGGGCTCCGCCGCTCGCCCGACATGACCGCGTACGATGTACGCATCGTGGCCGCCGTCATCGCCGACGTGGTGAACGTCCTCGGCCGCGCCGACGGCACCGGCTTCACGATCACCGGCCCCGTGTGGGAGTACTTCCGACTCCATGAGCGCATGTTCAAACCACAACTGCGCCGCAGCCCCTTCCTCGAAGGACGGGCCGAGGAACTGCGCACCGCGCTCATCGAGCACGACCTCGACGGGCTGCTGCGCGAGATCCAGCTCGACCAGACCAACGGGCTCATGGGCAAGACCTGCATCCACCCCTCGCACGTCATGCCCGTGCACGCGCTGTCGGTCGTCAGCCACGAGGAGTTCAGCGACGCCCGGGACATCCTGCGGCCGGAACGGGGCGGGGGAGGGGTGCTGCGCTCCTCGTACACGAACAAGATGAACGAGGTGAAGCCCCACCGCGCCTGGGCCGAACGCACCATGCAGCGCGCCGAGGTCTTCGGCGTCGCCAAGGAGGACATCGGCTTCGTGGAGCTGCTGGCCGCCGGGCTGGTGGAGTGAGCGCGGAGGTGGCAGACAGCGGGCCTGGGACCGGGACCGGGACCGGGACCGGGACCGGGACCGGGAATGAATCCGAGAGGTCAGAGGAGAGCGTCAGCGTGGTGTGGTCGGGGTCATGGGTCGCCGAACGGCTGGGCATAGAGCTCGTCGGCGGGGACGAACTGCGCGAACTGCTGGGCCTGGCCCTGCGCCGCAACCCCAAGCGCGCCCACCTCCTCGTCTCGAACGTCCTCGGCAAGCACGTCCCACAGCGGCCCTCCGTCGTCCACGGCGCCGGCGTCGCCCTCGGCGAACGCGTACGGGACCTGCTCGGCGACACCGTCGAGCAGACCGTGATCCTCGGCTACGCGGAGACCGCGACCGGCCTCGGCCACTCGGTGGCCGACGGCGTGGCAGGCGCCCCGTACCTGCACTCCACCCGCCGGCCGGTGCCCGGTGTCGCCGCCGCCGGTGGTTTCGAGGAATCCCACTCGCACGCCACCTCGCATCTGCTGCTGCCCGAGGACCCCGCGCTGCTGGCGGGCGAGGGCCCGCTGGTTCTTGTGGACGACGAGTTCTCCACGGGGAACACGGTCCTCAACACCATCCGCGCCCTGCACGCCCGCTACCCGCGCCGGTGGTACGTGATCGTCGCGCTGGTCGACATGCGCTCGGCCGCCGACCAGGGCCGGCTGGCGGAATTCGCCCAGGACATCGGCGCCCGCGTCGACCTGGTGGCGATGTCCTCGGGCACGGTCACCCTCCCGGAAGGCGTCCTGGCCCGGGGCCAGGCACTGGTGGCGCGGTACGAGAGCGGCATCGGGGCTGGGGTGGGGGCCCCCTCCCCCCAACCCCCACCCCTCCCCACCACCCCCGCACCCACCTCCCGCCCCGATACGGCGGACGGCGACATCGCGCGTGTGTCGCTCGGCTGGCCCGCAGGGCTGCCCGACGGCGGGCGTCACGGCTTCACACCGGCCCACCGCGCGCGCCTGGAGTCCGCCGTGCCCGGCATGGCCGCCACGCTCGCCAAGGAACTCGGCGATGCCCGACGCGTCCTCGTCCTCGGCTTCGAGGAGCTGATGTACGCGCCCCTGCGCCTCGCCCTGGAGCTGGAGCGGTCCGTCACCGGCATCGAGGTCCGCTACTCGACCACGACCCGCTCGCCCGTCCTTGCCGTGGACGACCCCGGCTATGCGATACGCAGCCGTCTCGTCTTCCCGGCCCACGACACCGCGGCCTTCCCGGCAGGCGACGGCACCGGGGACCGGTACGCCTACAACGTCGCAGGCGGCGGCTTCGACGCCGTCGTCACGGTCGTCGACTCCCTGGCGGACTCCCCGGAGCTGCACGCCCCCGGCGGCCTGCTCGCACAGCTCGCCGCTCATGTCCCTCGTGTCGTGCTCGCCGTCGTCCCCTCCTACCTCCCCGCTTCCTCGTACGTCCCCGACCGGCAGGAACCCTCCATGCTGCCCGCCCCCCTCCGTGGCCCCGCCTTCTCCTCGTACGCCGCCGACGACGTCGGCTGGCTCCTCCAGGACCTGTCCGACGTGGAACTGGAAGCCCCGACGGAAGAACGCGAAGAGGCGATCCAGAGCGGCGGCGCCCACTACGCGGAGTCACTGCCCGTCGAGTACCAGCCGAGCGCCCAGTACCAGGAACTCTTCCGGTCCGCCCTCGGCATCTCCGCCGCCCGTATCGCCCGTGCGGTCGGCACCGTCACCGAGACCGTCCTGGCCGAGCACCCGCAGCGCTACGACGACCCCACCTCGCGTGAAGCCACGCAGGCACTGCCCGTCCTGGTCTCACTCGCCCGAGCCGGCACACCGGTGGGCGTCCTGATGCGCCGCTGGGCCCAACACCGGCACGGCCTGGATCTGCCGCACTACGCCATCTCCATCGTGCGCGGCCGTGGCATCGACACCAACGCCATCCGCTGGCTCGCGGCCCACCACGACCCCGCCGACATCGTCTTCGTCGACGGCTGGACCGGCAAGGGCGCCATCACCCGCGAACTGGCGGACGCACTGAGCGAGTTCGACGGCTTCCACCCCGAGATCGCGGTACTCGCCGACCCCGGCGGCTGCGTACGGACCTACGGCACCCGAGAGGACTTCCTCATCCCTTCCGCCTGCCTCAACTCCACTGTCTCCGGACTCATCTCGCGCACCGTCCTGCGTGCCGACCTCGTCGGCCCCGACGACTTCCACGGGGCGAAGCACTACCGCGAACTCACCGACGCCGATGTGTCCGGCTACTTCCTGGACACCGTCGCCGCCCGATTCGGCGACGTCAGGGATGCGGTGGACAGTGAGGTCAAGGAACTCCTCTCCACCGACCGCGCACCCACCTGGGAAGGCTGGGCCGCCGTCGAGCGGATCAGCGAGGAGTACGGCATCCACGACGTGAACCTCGTCAAACCCGGTGTCGGCGAGACCACCCGCGTCCTGCTGCGCCGCGTCCCCTGGAAGATCCTCGCCAAACGCGGCGCGGGAACCGACCTCGACCATGTCCGGCTGCTGGCCGAGCAACGCGGTGTGCCGGTGGAGGAAGTCGACGGACTTCCCTACACCTGCGTCGGGTTGATCCATCCCCGCTACACCCGAGGCGCCACGGGTGCCGACGGCACGGCGGTGGCCGCCTCGTGAACGCGCCCACCCCCTCGGCGGCCCTGGTCGCCAGCGACCTCGACCGCACTCTCATCTATTCGGCCGCCGCGCTCCAGCTCGCCATGCCGGACGCGCGGGCCCCGCGACTGCTCTGTGTCGAGGTCTACGAGCGCCGGCCGCTGTCGTACATGACCGAGACCGCCGCCGGGCTGCTCGAAGACCTCGCCGGCTCCACGGTCTTCGTACCCACCACGACCCGCACCCGCGAGCAGTACTTCCGTATCCATCTGCCGGGCCCCGCCGCTCGGTTCGCGATCTGCGCCAACGGTGGCCATCTCCTTGTCGACGGCGAGTCCGACCGCACGTGGCACACCCAGGTGAGGGAACGTCTCGCCGCGAACTGCGCCCCTCTGAAGGAAGTCAGGGAACATCTGCTCGCCGCGGCCGACCCTGCCTGGCTGCTCAAGGAGCGGATCGCCGAGGACCTTTTCGCGTATCTCGTGGTCGACCGCACACTGCTGCCCGAGGGCTGGGTGAAGGAACTCTCCGAGTGGGCCGACGGCCGCGGCTGGACGGTCTCCCTCCAAGGCCGGAAGATCTACGCCGTACCCCGGCCGCTGACCAAGAGCGCCGCCATGAGTGAGGTCGCCCGGCGGACCGGCGCCGAACTGACCCTCGCCGCCGGGGACTCGCTCCTCGACGCCGATCTGCTGCTGGCCGCCGACCGTGGCTGGCGGCCCGGCCACGGCGAATTGGCCGACACCGGTTGGCGCGCCCCGCACGTGGAGACGCTGACCGAGACCGGCGTGGCCGCCGGGGAGGAGATCCTGCGACGGCTCAGTCTTGCCGCCGTCGGTGCCGACGACCCTGCTTCCGGGATTTGACCACCCGCCTGACCACGAAGGTCAGAAGTACGAGCAGCACAATGCCCAATACGAGCTTCGAATACGTCGAGACATAGCTGCTCACCTTCCGCCAGTTCTCGCCGAGCGCGTAGCCGGCCATGATGAACGCGGTGTTCCAAATCGCGCTGCCGAGCGTGGTCAGACAGATAAAGACGGGCAGTGGCATTCTCTCGACGCCCGCGGGCACGGAAATCAGGCTGCGGAAGAGGGGGATCATCCGGCCGAAGAAGACAGCCTTCATGCCGTGCCGGTTGAACCAATCCTCTGTCCTTTCCATGTCGCTCGCCTTCACGAGCGGCACCTTGGAAGCGAGAGCTACGGTCCGCTCCCGGCCGAGCCACGCCCCCAACCCGTACAGGGCGAGCGCGCCCACGACCGAGCCCGCGGTCGTCCACAGCAGGGCCGCGATCAGATTTATCTCGCCCGTGCTGACCGCGAACCCCGCGAGCGGCAGAATCACCTCGCTGGGCAGGGGAGGAAACAGATTCTCCAGGGCAATGGCTATGCCCGCGCCCGGCGCTCCGAGCGTGTCCATCAACGTGTTGACCCATTGCTGTGGACTGCTTCCGATCATGACTTCACGCTAGTTGCCTGCTCAGGCATGCACATTGAGGCGGACCGCACGGATCGCTGAGGTTTTCCGCAATGTGCGGTGGCGGCCGGCCAGGCGGCTTTCGACCCGGAGGCCGTACGGCAGTTGCCGGCCCGCTCCAACCGTACGGATCCGCTGTCGCGGCTCACCGAGCGCGAGCGGGGAGTAGTACTTGCCGCTGGAGATCAGCGGAACGGGCGGATACAGCCGCCGGGTTCTCGCCGTGCTGCGCTATCTGAACACCTAGGTCTGCCGATCACCGCGGGCCCGCCCGCTCGTGCTACTCGTCTACGAGCAGCAGCCCCCACCGCAGCAGCCGCCTCCGCCGCCGCCGGCCGAGGGGGCGGGGGCCGGTGAGCCCTTCGCCGAGCCGCCCACGGCGACGGTGGACAGCAGTTTCACGGTGTCCTGGTGGCCGACGGGGCAGGCGGCCGATGCCGACGACTCCGCCATGGGACGGCTGAGTTCGAAGGTGGTGTCGCAGGGGCGGCAGCGGTACTCGTAGCGAGGCATGGGGCCAGGCTATCCGGCCGCCCGGTGAGCGCCCTGCCGGTGGGAGGTGACGGCACGGTGGGCGTGGACCGCACGCTGCCCGGCGGCGGCCCGGCTGCGCCGTTCGTCCTCCACCTGGGCCGGGTGGCGGGCGCGCCAGTACGGATTGTCGTGCGGCAGGCCGCCGCTGACTCTCCCGTACATGCCGAAGAACATGAGCAACAGGCCCACCACAAAGCTGAACAGCACGTTCTGGATGCGGAAGGCGAGGGGGTTGAACGACGTGGCGATCAGCGCGAGATTCACGAAGCCGCTGAGGATGAAAAGCACGCCGAGGACCATGTTCAGTGTCGAGGCGAAGTTCTTGCCGATCAGCATGCCGACGAGCAGCAGCGCGCCGACGCAGATGGACAGGACGCTCAGCGCGCCGTTGGTGTTCAGGCCGGCTGTGGTGTGGCTGCCGGTGCCGAAGACACCGATCTGGTCGATCAGCCCCAGGATGCCGAACACGAGCAGCACCAGGCCGATCAGTCCGGCACCGATGCGATACACCCGGATCAGGCGGTGGTCGACGGGTAGATGTTCGTCGAGCCTGACCCCCCGCCGGCGTTGCCTTGCGGGGTGGGAACGGGTCCCTGAACCGGACATGAGCGGCCCCCTTCGGCCGGTGCGTACCTGCGTGCTGCGTCCGTACATCAAGGATCCGTCCGGCACGGCCACGGGACAAATCGGACGCCGTGGGAGGGGCTGGGAGGGGCTGGGCGGGCCGGTCAGGCGCCCGCGCCGCGCTCGTCGCGGATCTCCCCGACCACGCGGGACGCCGTGTTGCGCACCGCTTCCGTCTCCGTCAGGAAATGCCACCAGTCGGGATGGCGGCCCTCCAGCGCGGCCACGGCCCGGTCCAGCCGGGCCACGGCGTCGTCCAGCGGGCGCGCGTGCCGGGGGTCGGGCGTGTTGCGGCCCGCCATCGCCAGCCGCTGGGCGTCCCGCACGGCGAACCGCGTCCGGTCGATCTCCTGCTGGGGGTCCTTCGAGACGGCATTGAGCCGTTGCAGACGGTCACCGGCGGCCGAGACGGCCTCGTCGGTGGAGTTCAGCAGCGCCCGCACCGTGCTCAGCAGGGCTGTCGCGTCCGGCCAGCGCTGTTCCTCGCGTGCCTTGGCGGCCTCCTTCAGCTTCTCCTCCGCCTGGTGCACCGCGGTCGCCGCCTGATCGGGCACGGGCTGGAGGTCCTGCCAGCACGCGGCGCTGAAGCGGCGCCGCAGCTCGCTCAGGACGGGCTCCACGGACCCGGCGCGCGTCGTCAGGGCCTGTGCGCGCGTACGCAGCGACACCAGTCGCCGGTCGATCTCCGCCGCGCGCTCGGGCAGCCGCTCGGCCTCGGCCCGTACGGCCTCCGCGTCCCGCAGCACCCGGTCGGCGCGCTGAAGGGTCTCGGCCACGCCGTGCCGGCCCGCGCCCTGGTTGAGCTTGGTCAGCTCCGGGCCGAGCGTGGCGAGCCGCGCCGCGAGGTCGTCGGCCCGCAGCCCGGAGCCGCGCACCGCGTCCAGGGCGTTGCTCGCCGCGAGCAGCGTCTGCCGCGCCCGCTCTACGGCGGGTGCCAGCCGCGCGAGCTGCGTCTCCGCCTTGTCCAGCAGGGGACCGAGCCCGCGCTCGAAGCGGTCGAGCTCGCCCTTGACCCGGACCAGCTCATCCTTGGCCCTGGTCAGCTCCGTACGGGCCGTGGAGGCGGTGGACGGTTCCAGATCGTCCCTGTCGAGATCGTGGGCGTCCACCGCGTTGATGTAGCCGCTGCTGGCCTCGTCGATCCGCTGTCCCAGCGCGGCGAACTCGTCCACGGCCCGCCGCGCGCCAGGCGAGCTGTCCACCGCGGTGATCGTCTCTATCGAGATCCGCAGGTCCCGCTGGGCGGTGTCCAGCTCGTAGAAAGCGGCGGCGGCCGCATCCTTAGCGGCCTGCGCGTCGGCCCGCTGGCTCTCCCCGCGCCCGCCGAACCAACGTCGCGTACCCCCGCCGGCGAAGGCTCCCGGCAGGGTCGCGACGACCAAAGGCACCGGCAGCAGCATCAGGATGAGGACATCACGGACGCCACCCGCCCTCGCTCGTGCGTGCGGCTGCGCGTGTGTCGCCGTCACATCCCTCTCCCGTGCCGATTACGCCCTGCCCTGTTCATTCTCCCACCAGGAAGGGACGAACACACGGGTCGGTTAGTTCGCGCTTCGGACTGTGACTTTGCCGTTGTCGCTACGGGCCTTCACCACATGGGCGCTGTCGTCGCTCGTGGGCACGTCCACATCGACGCTCCCGTTGTTGCTCTTGGCGCTCACCGCGTAGCGGGTGTCGGATTTCGGCAGGTCGATCGTGACGGACCCGTTGTCGCTGAACGTGTCCACCTTGTCGGGTACGGAGGTGAGCTTCAGCCGCACCGCTCCGTTGTCCGACCGGGCGTGCACCGACTTGGACGAGACACCCTCGGTCGTCACCTTGCCGTTGTCGCTGAACAGATCGAGCGCGCCGCTGGAGTTGCGTACGTCGACGGAGCCGTTGTCGGAGCGGAGGTTCAGCGCGGTCTCGAAGCCGTCGGCGCTCACCCTGCCGTTGTCGTTCAGCACCTTCACCGCCATCCCGTGCGGGATCTTCACCCGGTGCCGCGACTCGCAATTGTTCACCACCGCCTTGCACTTCACCTTGAGGGTCAGGGTGCCGTCGTCCATCTTCCACACGGGATCGGGCCCTGAGCCGAACAGGGCCCAGCCGTCGACCTGCCGCGTCACCTCGATGTCCTTCACATCGGCCGGCACCAACTCGATCGAGGAGTTCCCCGACGCGATGGTCAGCGTCTCCCCGCTGAACGCGAACGACCGCTTCTCCACCGGCGCGTCGTCGGCGTCGGCGCCCCCGCACCCGCTGACGGCCACCACGGCGACCACAGCGCCCCCGGCGGCGACGAGCGCGCGAGCGCGACGGCTGCGATGGCTGCGACGGGTGTGGCGGGCAAGGTGCGTGCGGCGTGCGTCCACGGTGATCGGTCCCCCAAGATGGTCCTGCTGGCGTGCCTCCACCGTACGAATCCCGGACGCCCCGAACGATCCGGTCGGCCACCGTCTCCGTGGTGGGGGTAACCCCCGGTCGCCACCCCGCGCGGGGCCGTACCGGGCACCCCGGCCCGCGAAGGTCGTTTATGAGCGCGGGGCGTGTGCCATGTACCCTGTTGCCTCATCCACGGGTGCGTAGCTCAGGGGTAGAGCGTTGCTCTTACAAAGCAAATGTCGGCGGTTCGAAACCGTCCGCGCCCACCAGAGGTAACCGCAGGCGAGACCTGTTCCGGTCTCCCGTCCAGTCACGGACGGGGGGCCGTTTTCCATGACCGGGTCCGCCAAGAGTCCACATCTCCGTGATGCCCGTCGTTCGGCCTCCCCGTCGGGCGGCTGGCAGGATGGCGGGGAATTGGATTGAGTTGGGCTGAAGTGCCGTGTTGTGTGGAGTGATCCGCAGGGGGTGGTTGACCACCGGCCCCGGGACGCGGCGGGACAGGGGCGGCGCGATGCGTCGTCGCGCAATACGGGGGAGTACCACGCGTGCAGACAGACCTCATGCCGCCCGTCGGCGTTGCCGTTCCACCCGCCGCAGGGGATGGTGGTCGACGGGCGGGCGGGGGGCGGTGGGGGCTTGGTGGGGTGTGTCTGGGGTTTGTGGTCGTCGCCGGGGTGCTCGTGCCGTACGGGTTGCCGCTCGGGTGGGACGAGATCGTCTATGCCAGCAGGTTCGGTCCCTACGGGCCCGCCGTGCCGTTCAGCGCGCCGCGTACGCGCGGGGTGCCGTTGCTGCTCGTGCCCGTCGCGTCGTGGAGCGATTCGATCGTGCTTCTGCGGCTCTGGATGGCGGTCCTCGCCGGTGGCGCGCTCTATCTGGGCTTCCGGCCGTGGCTGGGGGTGCTGCGGCGGCCGGCGGGCGTGTGGGTGGCCGCGGGGCTGTACGGGAGCCTGTGGTTCGCCCTGTTCTACGCCAACTCCGCCATGCCCAACCACTACACGGCGATGGGCGCTGCCGCCGCCACCGGCTGTTTTCTGCGCCGGGACCCCGGTCGTGGCGCGTACGCCGGGATCGTCGCCGGGCTGGCCGTCGTCACGCTGATGCGGCCCAACGACGGTGCGGCCGTGGCCCTTCCGCTGCTCGTCGCCGCCCTGCTGGTGCCCGCCTGGCGCGGCCGGGGGCGGCTCGTGGCCGTCGTGGCGGGCGTCGGGGCGGGGGCGCTGCCGTGGGTCGTGGAGGCGTGGCTGCGGTTCGGGGGAGTGGCACGGCGGCTCTCCGAGGCGAGCGACACCCAGGGCGGTATGCGGCCCGTCCTGTCACTGAAGGCCCATCTCACCGCCCTGGACGGCCCGTTGCTCTGCCGGCCGTGCACGGACGACACCGTCGCCTCCGGGGTCGTCGAATGGTGGCTGCTGCTCCCGCTGTTGGTCGTGCTCGGGCTGTGGAGCCTGCGTCGCGCGGGGCGCGCGCGAGCGCCGATGTGGCTCGCGGTGGCCGTCGCGGCGTCCGCCTCGCTGCCGTACCTCTTCCTCGTCCCGTACGCGGCGCCCCGTTTCCTTCTGCCCGGTTACGCGCTGCTGGTGCTGCCCGCCGCCGTCGGGCTGCTCGCCGTGGCCCGGCGGGCGCGCGGGTCGCGTCCGCTCGCGGTCGCGCTCGCTCTCGTACTGCTGGGGCATGGCGCCGTACAGATCACGCAGGTACGGACGCACGTGGGCGTCCAGGAACGGGCGCGGGGCGACTGGCAGCGGATCACCGCCGTACTGCGCGAGGAGGGCGTACGGCCGCCGTGCCTGATCAAGGGGAACAGCTCGGCGATCCCCGTCGCGTACACGGCGGGCTGCGCGTCGGCCGGGATGGACGATCCGGCGGACACCACCGCCGTGATCCTGCGCCGCGCGGAGCCGCCGCGCTGGGCCCGGGACTGGCCGCGCCGCCCGGTGCCCGACACGTACAACCCGGGCTGGTCCGTCGCCGTGCGTCCCTAACGCTCGTCCTGCGGTGCCTCCAGCGCCGTCGTGAGTATGCGTGCGCGCAGGTGGGGCATGTCCTGGGACACCAGATCGGGGACCACGCCGTTCCAGCGGGCGGCCATCGTGTCCAGCGAGCGGGCGAAGTTGCGGTTCAGGGCGCGGGAGACGACGCGCAGGGCCACGGCCGTCAGCGGGCGCAGCAGGGAGCGGCCCCGCGCGGTCAGTGAGACCCGGATCGCCCAGCGGCCGTCCGGGAGTTGGCCGGGCGTCGCGCGTACGGTCGCCCGGCCCAGGAGGTGGTCGAGTCGCGCTTCGAGCGGCGCGGACGTGGACGTCGGCGTGGACGGCGCGGGCGAGGGCGGCTGCCGTACGGGGGGTTTCTTCCCGGATTCCGGGCTCGGCCACGCCTTCGCCGCCGCGTCCCACCAGTCGTCCAGGCGGAGGTGCGACGTGCCGGTGGCCCGCATCAGTGCGGCCCAGCGGTCGCGGGTCCCGTCCGTCCCGTCCGTCCTGCTCGGACGCACCGAGCCGCGCAGTTCGGCCGCTCGCGGGCGCTCGACATCGCGCAGCTCCGCCTCGATCTCCGCCGTCACCGCGCCGTCGGTCACGCTCTGCGCGACGCGCACCGCCGCACGCCGGTCCCACTCCTTCACGTGGATACGGGCGTTGCCGTCCACCTCGTACACCGCGCCCGCGCGCAGATGACCCCCCTGCGCCAGGCGGATGTCCGGCACCTGCCGGCCGTCCGCGAGGAACAGCCGCCCGCCGTCGGCGCGGGTCTCCGCCACCAGGTCGTACAGCGTGACGACCGCCTGCTCGAACCAGCGGCGTGGAACCGATTCGACGGTCACGGTGTATTGAAGATGGACCATGGCGCGAGCATGGCCGGTCCCGGGCCCCTCCCGTCAGGCCCGGGGCCGGGCATGTCGGGCCGGCGGTGGTTGCCGGGTCCCGGCAGGTCGCGCGGCCGGACCGCCGTGGTGCCGGGCTCCTACACTCGGGCGCATGCGGTGGAACGAGATCGGTGAGGTCGACTGCTCGGTCGCGCGAGCGCTGTCGGTGGTGGGGGACCGCTGGACGCTGCTCGTGCTGCGCGACGCGTTCCTCGGTGTACGGCGGTTCGAGGACTTCCGGGCGAACACGGGCGCGTCACGGCCCCTGCTCACCGAGCGGCTGGCCACGCTCGTGGAGCACGGGGTGCTGCGGCGGGTGCGGTATCAGGAGCGGCCCGAGCGCTACGAGTACCGGCTGACGGAGAAGGGCGTTGGTCTGTACCCCGTGATCGTCTCGCTCCTCGCCTGGGGCGACCGGTGGATGACGGGCGACGACGGTCCGCCCGTACGCCTGCGTCACGCGACGTGCGGGCACACGATGACGCCCGAACTGGCCTGCCCGGACTGTGGCGAGACGATCGACCCACGGGACGTACGGCCGAGGCTGAGGGCTGCCCCCGACCTCGATGCCGACGTGGCCCCCGACCTCGACCACGACGCCGACCACGACGCCGACTCCCGGGCGTCCCGGGCGACTTCGCGGGCGCGCCCGGTCAACTCCTAGGGAGCCGGGCGTCCTTCGGGCGGCAGGATTATGCAGGTCGTCGTGGCGTGGGCGATCAGCTTGCCGCGTTCGTCCGTGACCCGGCCCTCCGCCGTCGCCGTACGCCGGCCCACATGGATCGTCGTGCCCACCGCCGTGAGCCGTTCCGCGTCCACGGTGACGGTGCGGATGTAGTTCACCTTCAGCTCCAGCGTGGTGAAACCGACACCCGCCGGCAGTGTCGTGTGCACCGCGCAGCCCAGCGCGGAGTCCAGCAGCGTCGCCGCGATGCCGCCGTGCACCACACCCAGCGGGTTGGCGAAGTCGGGCTTGGTGCTGAGCGACAGCACGACCCGCCCCTCGTCCAGCTCGTCGAAGGTCATGCCGAGGAGCCGTCCGATGGAGGGCGGGTCGGTGGGCTGCTTGGCCGCCCAGCGCAGCAGTTCCAGGCCGGACATCGTGCTGAGGTCGACAGTCGTCATGCCGCAGAAGTTATCAGTTCTGATTCTGAACCCACCATGGGCAATCATCGGTCACACTGGAGGTATGTGCCGCAGTATCAAGACTCTCCGTCCGCCCGTCATCCCCGAAGAGGCCACCGAGGATGAGATCAGGGCCGCCGCCCTCCAGTACGTACGCAAGGTGTCCGGCTTCCGCGCGCCCGCCGCCCACAATCGCGAGGTGTTCGACCAGGCCGTCGACGAGATCGCCGCCTCCACGATGCGGCTGCTCGACGGCCTCGAGGTACGGGGCGCGGCGGCCCGCACCTGACGCGTGCGTGCTCAGGGGTGCCGAGGGGTGCCGAGGCGTCGCGCCTGGAGACCGGATCGCCAGGGCGTCTCAGGCGACCAGCGTGGGTGCGGCCGTCGGCGTTGGTGCGTTCTCCGGTGTCGGCGCTTTTTCCGGCGCCGCGCCGCGTATCCGCGCCGGGCGGCGTACGACGTACGCGGCGACCGTCCCCGCCGCGAACAGCGCCAGCACGGACACCGCCGCGCCGAACCAGCTCGCGCCCAGCCACTGGCCGCCGAAGTAGCCCAGGCCCACGCTGTAGCCCGTCCACGCCACGGCCGCCAGCGCCGACCAGGGCAGGAATTCCTTCACCTTGCGGTGCGCGGCGCCGGCGCTCAGTGAGACGACCGAGCGGCCCGCCGGTACGAAGCGCGCGATCACGACGAGGATGCCGCCGCCGGTGAGCGACGCGCCGAGACGTTCCTGTGCGGTGGTCAGCCGGCGTGAGCGCGCGATCGCGCGGGCCAGCTTGTCCCCGCCGCGCCAGGCGAGGCGGTACGCGACGAAGTCGCCGAGCACGGAGGCGACGGCCGCGCACACCATCAGCACGAGCAACGAGGGCACTTCCTGCGGCACATGGGCCACGTGCGACACCTTGTCGGCCGCGTCCGCGACCGCCGAGGTCCCCGCTGCCGCCGCCGTGGCGGTGGTGATCACCAGTACACCGCTGGGCAGTATCGGCAGGAACACGTCCAGAAGCACGGAGAGCGCCACCACGGCGTAGATCCATGGGCTGCCGGTCAGCGCGCCCAGACTCTCCAGCACTTTCTCATTCCCCGTTTCCGTGACGAGGCCGAAATCCCCCGGCCTCGTATCCCCCCGACCACCGGCCCCCTCGCGCAAGGCGATTGGGGGTGGCTGCCAGCCATACAGCGTACGCCTGTGTGGTGGACCACCTTCCCACGGGTCGGGTGTTGTCCACCTCCTGTTTGCTCAATGGCCGAGATCGTGGAATGGCCGAATGTGAGCGCGCGGCCGACGTCTTCCGTACGCGCGGGCGCCCGGACCCCGTCGAAACGGGGTCCGGGCGCCGTGTGCCGCTCGGCGGGCCGGCCGGCCGGGCAGGCCGGGGCCGGTTGAGTTGGCCGAGTCTGTCCGGTCGACAAATCGACCAGGTCGCCCACTCGCCCGCCTGCCCGCCTGCCCGCCTGTCTGCCGACTGCCGACTGGCTGACTGTCGGTCAGGCGGTCACCACCGTCGGCTGCTCCCGGCGCTCCGGCTCGCGTGTGCCGCGCGCGCCGATGAGCCGGTCCAGCGAGAGCGCGCCGGGGCCGTTGAAGACGATCAGCAGGAAGGCCCAGCAGAAGATCGCCGAGGCTTCACCGCCGTTCTCCAGGGGGAACAGCCCGTCGGGCTGGTGGACGTTGAAGTACGCGTATGCCATGGAACCCGAGGCCACGAACGCGGCGATCCTCGTTCCCAGGCCGAGGAGGACCAGGCTGCCTCCTACGAGCTGGATGACGGCGGCGTACCAGCCGGGCCAGGTGCCGGCCTGGACGGTGTCCTTGCCGAGGACGCCGAAGAGTGTCGCGGCGCCGTGGCAGGCGAAAAGCAGTCCGATCACCATGCGGAAGAGTCCGGCGGCGTACGGCTGCGCGTGGTTGAGACGTACGGACATGGGGGGTGAGTCTCCTTCGGTTCGGGACGTAACCGACGAGTGCCTTCACGTTAGGCGGCCCTCAAGAATGCTTGCAAGTTCAACATCCGGCGGACGGGTGTTTCTCGGCCCCGCGTCCGTTCTCCGCAGCGAATTCCGACCGTAACGTCTGACCTGCGGTTTCGCATGGCCCTGTCGCGACTGCGACGGAGATCCCGTTCGGGAGGGCAGGGATGGACCATTGACCGGTACGGAGGAACCAGGCAATGAGGGTGAGAGGGGGAAATGGCATTAATTGGGGTGAGTTGCTGGCCTCGGCGTCACTCCGGGGCCACATCCCTTTCATCGACGGTCACGAGCCGCGCGCCCGCCCCCGGCCCGCCGTCGCGCGTCCGCACCTGCGCCAGACTCAGCCGCGCCGCGCGTCCGCGCAACGTCAGGGTCATCAACTGGTTGCCGAACCAGGGCCCGCCGGTCTTCCCCCAGGTCACCGACGGCGCGTCCACCCGGCCGTGCCGGGCAAAGGCGCGGCCCACGCGCCGGCCCACCCCGCTCCAGCCGAACCGGAAACCGAGGCGGATCGACAGCGGGATGGAGTTGTGCACGGGGGAGCAGGTGAGCTGGACGACCCGTGACCGGGGCTGTCCCGTGCGCCAGACGGGCTCGGCGACGTACGCGTGGTGCACATCGCCCGACAGCACACAGACCGTCGCCGGCGCCTCGGGCCCGTCGCCCACCTCGGCGATCAGCCCCGCCAGCTTCTCGAACGACGTCGGGAACGCCGCCCAGTGCTCCAAGTCCGCCGCCCGGCGCAGCTTCTCGCCGAAGCGGGCCCAGCGCGGCCCGCGCACGCCCCCGGCCAGCGCGGCGTTCCAGCTCTCCGCGTCATGCACCAGCGGCGGCAGCAGCCAGGGCAGGGAGGTGCCGATCAGCAGGTGGTCGCGGGCGCCCGGATCGGTCAGCGCCTGGTCACGCACCCACCGCGCCTCCTCCGCGTCCAGCATTTCCCGGCGCCCCTCCGCCAGGACCCGGGCCGCCCGCGAGTCGACCATCAGCAGTCTCGTACGGCCGAAGTCGCGGCGGTAGCTCCAGCGCACACCGGCCGGATCGGCGTCGGCCTCGGCGGCGAACTCCCGCAGCCGGTCGGTGCCGTCCGGCTCGGCCCGTACGGCGGCGTACAGCTTGTCCGTCGCCAGCTCGGCGGGGGAGAGATTGCCGAGGTGCTGATACACCCAGTACGACATCAGGCCGCTCAGGATGCGCTCGCGCCACCACGGCTCCGTACGCATCTCGGCCACCCAGGACGCGCTGGTGTTCCAGTCGTCGATCACGTCGTGGTCGTCGAAGATCATGCAGCTCGGGACGGTGGAGAGCAGCCAGCGGACCTGGGGGTCGCTCCACGACTCGTCGTAGAGGAGGGTGTACTCCTCGTAGTCGGTGACCTCCGCGCCCGGCGGCTCGGACAGATCGCGGCGGTCGGCCAGTTGGCGGCGGGTGGCCTTCGACGTCTCGTCGGCGTACACCTGGTCGCCGAGCAGGAGCAGGACGTCCGGGCGTACGGCTTCGGGGTCGGCCGCGAGGGTCGCGGCGAGGGTGTGCAGGGCGTCGGGACCGACCGGGTCGGGCTCGCCGACCGGCGCGGAGGCCCAGCGGCAGGAGCCGAAGGAGACGCGGAGTGCGGGGGTGGGGGGTTCGGGCGCGGTGAGTTCGGGGGCGGTGAGTTCGGGTGCGGGGGTTCGGGTTCCCTCGGAGAAGGAGTGTGCCGCCGGGGAGCGGATCACGCTCGGCGGGAACGGCGAGTCCTCGGGCGGCCAGACGCGGACCTCGTCCAGCAGCACCTCGTACGCGACCGCGGTGCCGGGGGTCAGCCCGGTCACCGGGATCAGGGCGTAGTGGTGCCCGGCGATCAGGAACGTACGCGACGAGCCGTACGCGCCGCCCTCGCAGCGGACCTCGGCCGTGCACGGCCGGTCCGTCTCGACCCAGATCGTGGCCGTGCCGGCGGATTCCCCGTCGACATAGCGCAGCAGTGGTCCCAGGCGCAGCCCGGTCATGGTGCCTCCTCCGTCGCCCCGTACGGTACGGAACGACGGAGGGGGCCGACCAGGTTCCGGTCTGTTGTGTCGGGTGTGGTTGGTCGGGCTGATGTGGCGTTCGGCCGGCTCAGCCCTCGGTCGTGGCCGGGGTTGCGGTTGCTCAGCAGCCGTTCAGGACGCTCTGGAGCTTGATCTTCTCCGCCGAGTCGACGCGCAGGTTGTAGTGGTGCTTCACGTCCACCCACATCCGGGCGTACATGCAGTGGTACGAGGCGCTCGGCGGCATCCACTCCGCCGGGTCGCGGTCGCTCTTGGACTGGTTGACGTTGTCCGTGACCGCGATCAACTGCGGCTGGCTGAGGTCGTTGGCGAAGGTCTGGCGCTGGGCGGTCGACCAACTGCTGGCGCCGGAGGTCCACGCCTCGGCGAGCGGGATCATGTGGTCGATGTCGACGTCGCTGGCGGCGGTCCAGGTGGCGCCGTCGTAGGGGGAGTACCAACTGCCGCTGGTGGCCTGGCAACTCGAGTTCTGCACGACGTTCGTACCGTCGCGCTTGAGCACGGTCTCACGGGTGTCGCAGGAGCCCGACTGGGTGATCCAGTGGGGGAACAGGTCACGGCTGTAGCCGCTGGTGGAGCCCTCGGCGGCCACGGTCAACTGGCCGAGGTAGGTGCGGGCGGTGGAGGCGCTGATCGGGGTGGGCGGGGCGGCCTGGGCGGTGGGGGCGTTGAGCAGCGCGGTCGCGGACACCAGGGCGGCGGCTGCGGCGATGAGAGCTATTCGGCCGGCGGGGCGGGTTTGACGCGCGTAGATACCTGACATGAGAACTCCCTTGTCGTGGGGGGAAGCTGACCGTTCGGAGACCGTTCTGGGGCCGGGGCCCGAGCGCCCATGGTGGTGGCGCCGGATTGCCGTGAGGTGGGCGCCAGGTAACAGGGTGACGACATGGGCACGTCACATCAAGACCTTCGGGCATTCCGACGTCAGTTCTGCTGCCAGGTCCGTTGGCCGGGTCCGTTGTCGGTCCGGGGGTGTCAACGCCTCGCGCGCGGGTGTTATCTGGCGGCAGGAGAAAAATGTCCGCCATGGATTGGGGTTGGGGTGGGCGCATGCTGCTGAAGGTTGATGTCACGTTCGGGGTCGTCCTGGCCGTCCTGCTCGTCGCCGCGGCCGGCACCGCGGCGCTCGCGCATCTCGGGCGGGCGCGCGAGATCGCGACGGCGGGAGTGCGGGCGGCGGTCCAACTCGGCGCGGTCTCCCTGGTGATCGGGTGGGTCGTCGGGTCCCTACCGGCGCTGCTGGCCTTCATCGTGCTCATGTACGCGGTGGCGGTACGCACCGCCGGGCGTCGCATCACGGCGAACCGGACATGGTGGTGGGCCGCGCTGCCCATCGGGGCGGGGGTGGCGCCGGTGGTCACGGCGCTGCTCCTCACCGGGCTCGTACCGGTCAAGGGCATCGCCCTGATCCCCGTCACCGGCATCCTCATCGGCGGCGCGCTCACGGCGACGGTGCTCGGCGGGCGGCGCGCGCTGGACGAACTCGGCGCGCGCCGGGGCGAGGTGGAGGCCGGGTTCGCGATCGGTCTGCCCGAGCGGGACGCCCGGCTGGAGGTGGCGCGGCCGGCCGCCGCCGACGCGCTGCTGCCGGGGCTCGACCAGACGCGGACGGTGGGGCTCGTCACGCTGCCGGGTGCCTTCGTCGGCATGCTGCTGGGAGGTGCGTCGCCGGTGTTCGCGGGGGCGGTGCAACTGTTCGTGCTGGTGGCGCTGATGGCGGTGCAGGCGGTGGCGGTGAGCGTGGTGCTGGAGTTGGTGGCGCGGGGGCGGGTGCATCGGGATGTGGCGTAGGGGGCCTCGTACGTTTCCTCGTCTCGTCGTCTCGTCGTCTCGTCGTCTCGTTCGTCTCCTCGTCTCGTCGTACGCGTCCCTTTCTTGGGCAGTGCCGAGGTCCCGGCCGGGCATGTCTAGGCTTGCCGGTCATGACGGAACTCTTACTCGTTCAGACCGCCGAGATACCGTTCGGCCGCCTCGCGGACTTCGATCTCGTCACGACCGGCGCGGGGCCACTGCTGGTGGGCACGCATCCGGCAGGCGGGGTGTGCACCTGGGATCCGTTGCGGGATCGGTGGGCGGTGCACCGACTCGACAGCCCGTGGCGGCCGGGGGATGAAACGGGCGGGCCCGCCGCGCTGTCGGCGCTGGGGGCCCTGGTCGTCGACGGGCGGTTGGTGGTCGGCGGAGGTTCGGACGACCAGCCGTTCGCGCAGTGGGATCTGGACAGCGGTGCCGTCCGTGTCTTCGCAGACCCGGACGACTACGGCGTGGAGGCGGTCGGCGCGCCGGAACTCCCCGGCCGGTCACTGTTTCTCGTATCCCCCGAGGCGGAGGCCGTCGCGGTGTGGGACGCCGCCGCCGACGGCGGCACCGGTGAGCGTTCCGGGGACCTCAACGCCAGGTACGACCGCACCGCGGCGACGGGCATGCTCAACGATCGGCCGACACTGGTGACCCGCGACGAAGACGGGGGTCCCATCTGGGTGTGGGATCTCGACAAACGCGCACGTCTTGGGAACTTCGACACCGAGTTGGCGACCGAGGCCGGCGCGGAGATGCTGACGTCCTTCGCTCTCACCAATGTGGGTGGCCGCCCTCGCCCGGTCGCCGCCGGCGGGTGCGGCACTCTCGTGCTGGGGGACTTCGACCGCGGTACGTGGGGCGAGCCGTTCGCCGGGAGCGAGCCGCACGACGAGATGGACACGATGGTGAGCGTCGGCGCCGTGGACGGCCTGCCGATCGCCGTCACCGGCACCGACGACCCGTACCCCGCCCCGGACTTCACCAGCCTGATACGTGCGTGGGACCTGGAACGCGGTCGCGCACTGGGACGGCCGGTCACCGCGCACGTGGGCGGCATGATCGGCGTCCGGCTCACCGAGTTGGACGGTCGGCCGCTCGCCGTCACGGTGGGGCGCCGCGATGCGTCTGTACGCGTATGGGCCCTCGACCGCTGATCGCTTGCCGTGGCGGCGGTTGACGTCCCAGCACGGCCGGGCCCCGGTCCGGGCCTGATCCGGCCCCGGCCCCGGCCCCGGCCCCGACCCAGGGCCGGTGTCAACCGTGCCAACCAGCGATCCGTTCGATCATCTGGTACGGGTAGTTCGGCGTCGGCGGCGCGCTGACTTCGGTGAGTCGGGCGATCGCCTCCCCGTCAAGGTGCAGCGCGGCCGCGGCAAGCGACTCGCGCAACTGCGCGACGGTACGCGCGCCGACGATCGGCGCGGTGACGCCCGGACGGTCGGCGACCCACGCCAGGGCCGCCTGGCCAGGCGTCACACCATGTGCGCGCGCGACCTCGCGGAGCGCGTCGATGACCGACCAGACCTCGTCGGTGTCGCGTCGGTGCCACGCCTCACTCGTCTGTTCCCCGGCTTGGGCGACCCGTGTGCCGGCCGGTGGCCGCCGGTCGCGCCGGTACTTCCCGGTGAGCCAGCCCTGGGCCGGCGGGCCGTACAGCAGGGTGCCCAGGCCGGCGTCCACACCGGCCGGAACGACCTCCCACTCCACCGCCCGAGCCAGCAGGTTGTACTGGATCCGCTGGGAGACCAGCGGCGGGCCGCCGCGCTCCGCCAGCAGCCGGGCGAGTTTGGCGACCTGCCACCCGGGGAAATTGCTGACGCCGACGTGGCGGGCCTTGCCCGCGCCGACGATCTCGGCGAGGAACTCGACGATCTCGTCGACCCGGTGCTCGTCGTCCGGTCCGTGCAACTGGTAGAGATCGACCTGGTCGACGCCGAGCCGGGCGAGGCTGGCGTCGATCGCGCGGCGCGGGTACGCCGGTGTCAGGCTCGCGCCCGGGTATCCGAAGCGGCCCTTGGTCGCGAGCAGGACGCGCTCGCGCACGCCCGGCCGGGAGTTCAGCCAGCGGCCGACGACGCGCTCCGACGTGCCGTTGCCGTAGTTGTCGGCCGTATCGATCAGCGTGCCGCCCGCGTCGGCGTACGCGTCGAGCATTTCGTGGGCCGCCGCCTCGTCCGTGTCACCGCCGAACGTCATCGCCCCGAACGCGAACCGGGACACGGCCGGCCCCGAACCGCCCAACTGACGAGCCTCCATCGGCACTTCCCCTCCGTCGCTGCCCGGCATGCCGGCAGTTGGAGTGCGCTCGAAGACAAGCCGAGCCGACGTCACACAGCCGGAGCCGGAGCCGGAGCCGGAGCTGGGGGTCGGGGTCGGGGTCCGGCGATCGGCGACCGGTGAGGGGGAGTCAGGCGCCGACGTGGATCTCGATCGTGCCGTCCGGGAGCGACGTCACCTTGACGTCCGTGAGGTCGTGCGTGTGGGCCGTCGGGGACAGGGACGCCGCTCGCGGGCCTACTCCCAGCACCCGCATCCCCGCCGCGAACGCCGCCGTGATGCCCGCGTCGGAGTCCTCCAGGGCCACGCAGTCCGCCGGGTCGACGCCCAGTTCGGCGGCGGCCTTCAGGAAGCCCTCCGGGTCCGGCTTGCTCGCGGTGACGTGTTCCGCCGTGACACGGGTCACGGGGATCGGGAGGCCGGACGCCGTCAGGCGGGCCGTGGCGAGCGCTTCGTCCGCCGAGGTCACCAGCGCGTGCGGCAGTGCCGCGATCGCCGCCATGAACGCGGGCGCGCCCGTGATGGGGACCACCCCGTCCAGGTCCGCCGTCTCCTGCGCCAGCATCACGCGGTTGTCGGCGATGTTCAGCTCCATCGGCCGGTCCGGCAGCAGTACCGCCATCGTCAGATAGCCCTGGCGGCCGTGGACGACCTTCAGCGCCTCCTCCGGGTCCAGGCCGTGCTCGATCGCCCACCGGCGCCAGCAGCGTTCCACGACGGCGTCGGAGTTGACGAGGGTCCCGTCCATGTCGAGCAGTAGCGCGCGGGCGGTCAGGACGGATGTCGTCGTGGTCGTCGTGGTCGGGGCGTTGGCCGGCATCGGCGGACTCCAAGAAGGGGGAAGCACAGACAAGAGCGGCTCCCGCCCGCCGGTCAGGGACACAGACGGGAACCGCTTTGTTTAACAACTATACAAAGTCGGCGGGGGATCACGCCACCCCGGCCCCGGTCCCCTCCCTCAGTCCCCTCCCTCGGCCCTCTCCCTCGGCCCCCCTCAGTCCCGGTCCCGACCCGGTCCGCCACCACCCGTTCCGCCTCCGCCCTCGCCCTGCTCCCGGCCCTCCCCGCTGGTCTCCGCCTCCAGCGCACGCCGGGTGTTGGGGCCGTACACACCGCTCGGATCGCCCTCGATGCTCTTGTACGACTGGTAGATACGGACCGCCGCCTCCACGCCGTCGCTGTACTGACCGTCGTAACCGCCGTTGTACAGCCAGACCTCCGACAGCCGCCGCTGAAGTTCCTCGACCTGCGGCCCGCTGTCCCCGCGCCGCAGACCGGGCGCCGTCTCCTCTTTCGTGGAGGCCGTCACGTCCGGCTCCGGCGCGTTCGCCGGTGGCCGGCTCGGTGCGGCGGGCTTCGCGCTCGCCGACGGCGGGCCGCTGGTGGCCGGCTTCCGCGCGGACGCGCTCGTACTCGGCGACGTCGACGCCGACGCCGGCTTCGAGGCGGACGCGGACGGCTCCGGCTCCACACTCGCCGTCGACAGCCCCGAATTCAGGTCCGAGGTCGACTCGTCACCACCGTCGTCACCGGTGAACAGCCCCCCGGCGAACGACGCCGTACCGATCACCGCCACGGCCGCCGCAGTCAGCGCCACCATCGCGAACGTCTTGCGCCCGCCCGTACGCTCCGGGTCGGCCGCCCGGCGCGACGCCGTCGTCCGCAGTCCCGGCAGCGACAGTTGCATCGTCTCGGCGGGATCGGTGCCCTCCGACCGGTCTCCGCCACCGCCACCGCCGCCGAACGGCGCGGGCGGAGGCGGAGGGATGGACGGTACGGCGTCGTGCGGCGGTGGTGGTGACGGCGACCGGGGTGGCGGTGGCGGGATGGACGGTACGGCTCCGTACGGGTCCTCCAGCGTCACATACGGCCGTATTCGCAGTGGGTCGACGTCCTCGGCCGCCGCTGCCGCCGCCCGCTCCGCGCAGTCGCAGTTGGCGCCCGATCGGCCGTACGCGTCCCGCGGCGTACCGCATTCGGGACAGTGCTGTCCGGTCAACGTGGGTCCCCTCCCTTGGGCTGTCAGCGATTATGCAGCCCCGCCCCGCGCCACCGGGCGCCACGTCGGCAGACCGACCGCCGAACCGGCCTTGGCCCACCGTCCAGGCCCCCGTACGCCCCGCGTTCGGCAGGACATAACAGGCCATAAGCGAGCAGAGCCATAAGGATGGGGAAAGGCGTAGACGCGAGGAGATGCCGATGGCTCAGGAAGTGAGCACCCCGCCCACGAGTCCCGTACCCGGCGAGGGCCAGAGCCGGCGGACCATCTTCGTGTCGATCGGTGCTCTGCTGCTCGGCCTCCTGCTCGCCGCGCTCGACCAGACCATCGTCTCCACCGCGCTGCCCACCATCGCCAGCGATCTCGGCGGCCTCGACCATCTGTCCTGGGTCGTCACCGCGTATCTGCTCGCCTCGACCGCCGCGACCCCGCTGTGGGGCAAGCTCGGCGACCAGTACGGCCGCAAAAGGCTGTTCCAGACGGCGATCGTCATCTTCCTCGTCGGCTCCGCCCTCTGCGGCATCTCCCAGAACATGGTGGAGCTGATCGCCTTCCGCGCTCTCCAGGGCCTCGGCGGCGGCGGGCTCATCGTGCTGTCCATGGCGATCGTCGGCGACATCGTCTCGCCGCGCGAACGAGGCAAGTACCAGGGCCTGTTCGGCGCCGTCTTCGGCGCCACCAGCGTCCTGGGCCCGCTGCTCGGCGGACTGTTCACCCAGCATCTGAGCTGGCGCTGGGTCTTCTACATCAATCTGCCCATCGGCGCCGTCGCGCTGTTCGTCATCGCCACCGTCCTGCACATCCCGGTGCGCGCCACCAAGCACACCATCGACTACCTCGGCACCTTCCTCATCGCCTCCGTCGCCACCTGCCTGGTCCTCGTCGCCTCGCTCGGCGGCACCACCTGGTCCTGGGGCTCGGGCCAGATCATCGGACTGGCCGTCCTCGCCGTCGTCCTGCTGGTCTTCTTCGTCCGGGCCGAGCGGCGGGCCGCGGAGCCCGTACTGCCCCTCGGCCTCTTCCGTATCAGGACCTTCGCGCTCGTCTCCGTCATCAGCTTCATCGTCGGCTTCGCCATGTTCGGCGCGATGACCTATCTGCCGACGTTCCTCCAGATCGTGCAGGGCGTGACCCCCACCATGTCCGGGGTGCACATGCTGCCGATGGTGCTCGGGCTGCTGATCACCTCCACCGGGTCCGGGCAGATCGTCAGCCGTACCGGCCGCTGGAAGGTCTTCCCCATCCTCGGCACGGGCATCATCGCGATCGGACTGCTGCTGCTCCATCAGCTCGACGTGAACAGCGGCACCTGGGAGATGAGCGCGTACTTCTTCGTCTTCGGCGCGGGGCTCGGCCTGGTCATGCAAGTGCTGGTGCTGGTCGTGCAGAACGCCGTGCGTTACGAGGACCTGGGCGTCGCCACCTCCGGCGCGACCTTCTTCCGCTCCATCGGCGCCTCGTTCGGCGTCGCCATCTTCGGCACCATCTTCGCCAACCTGCTCAAGAACAAACTCACCGACTCGCTCGCCGGACAGCGGCTGCCGCCCGGCGTGAACCCCGACGAACTCGCCGCCGACCCCCGGACCGTCGGCCAACTGCCGCCCGCGGTGCGGTCCGGGGTGCTCGACGCGTACTCCTCGTCGATCACCAGCGTCTTCCTGTACGCCGTACCCGTCGTCCTGGTGGCCTTCGTCTTCGCGTGGTTCCTCAAGGAGGACACGCTGCGCGGCTCGGTGACCGCCCCCGAGGTCAGCGAGACCCTCGCCAGCAACCCGGTCGAACGCTCCTCGCGCGAGGAGTGCGCCCGCATGCTGTCCGTGCTCGGCACCCGCGAAGGGCGCCGGCGGATCTACGAGACGATCACCGAGAAGTCGGGGTACGACCTGCTCCCGGCGGCCAGTTGGATGCTGCTGCGCATCAGACGGCACGGCGTGGTCGAGCCCGCGCGCCTCGCCGAGGACCACCCTGTACCGCTGACGGTCGTCAACAAGGCGTCCCGGCAGATCGAGGAGCGCGGTCTGGCCCGGCGCGACGGGGTGGGGCTGGTGCTCACCGCACACGGCCTGGAGGTTGCGGAGGTGCTGGCGCGGGCGCGGGAGGAGTCGCTGACGGAGCTGCTGGGCGACTGGTGGGGGCCGGACCGGCCGACGGATCTGGTGGAGCTGGTGGGGGAGTTGAGCGCCGAGTTGTGCGGATCGGACGAGGAGCGGCCCAGGTCGGCCGAGCCGCGGGGCGATCACTCGGTGTGAGTCAGGTTCGTTCGTCCTGGTCCGTCAGGTCCGTTGTCAGTGGGGCATGGCACAGTCGAGGGCATGTCGGCGAACCGCTGTGGGGCGGGGGCTGGTCGTCGGCAGTGGGCGGTTGGCGGAGATTGTGTACGGCGGAAATCAGGCACGGGGGATTGAACACCGATGACGTACGACGCGAAAGAGCACAGCACGAGCACGAGCCCCGGCGCGCGCCTCGCGCCGGGTGACGACACGCCTTCGGCAGTGGCCCTGGCGCTGGCGGCGGGGCTGGCGCCGGCCGGGGCGCCGGGTGGTGAGGACATCACTGCCCGGCGCTACAGCCATCCGCTGCTGGGCGCGCGCCCCTTGGTCCGGCTCACGGGGCGGACGGTCGCGCCGTTATCGGACGGGCTGCTGGCCGATGCCGGGTATTCCGCGCCGGACGTGGGGGAGCCCGTGGCGACCGGGCATCGCCCGGCCGCCCCGCGCTATCCGGTCTGGGCGCTGGTCCACGACCTCGCGCACGCCACGGTCGCGGTGTCGGCGGGCGTCGGGATGGCGCGGGCCGGGCGGTTGGTCGGTCCCCGGCCGGGCCCCGCGCTGGAGGAGTTCGAGCGGATCGCGGCGACGCTTCCCGCCGACCATCTGCCGCCGTTCTGGGAAGAGGTCGGCCGGATGTTCCTCGCGGCCGGGCGGGACAAACAGGGCGCGATGATGTTCGGCCGGGCGCGGGCCGCCGACCGGCACACCACCCTGGGCATCGATCCGGCCCAACGGCGGTCGGTGTTCATGGAGTTCGCGGTGGCCGGAGCCCTGTCGGCCAAGGACATCAAGGCGTATGTGGGCGAGCTGGCCCAGGAGCCCGACGCCCTGGAGGCGTACGGCGCGCTGCGTGAGCTGGCCGTGCGGCGCACGACCGCCGGGCTCGCCCCCTGGCCCGACATGCTCAAACAGATCGGCAAGCTCGCCGGGGCCGCCGGGCTGGACGTGGTCACCGAGCACCGGTCGCTGCTGGAGAGCCTGGCGGACACCCCGGCGCTGTGGCGGACGGCGGACGGTTTCTGGACCACGCAGCGCAAGCTGCTGGTGCCCGCGATCGCCGCCTCCGTAACCCTGCGGACGCGGCTGCTGTGGCGGCTGACCGAGGCGGAGTCCGTGGCGTCCGTGGACTCCTCGGACATGGACGCCTGGTGGTGCGGCGTCCTGGAGGAGAGCGGGGCGCTGGACCAGCTCGCCGGTGACGCGGGGCGGTGGCTGTCCGCGATGCTCGGCCGGTACGGCGGGGTCTCGTCGCCCTCCGTGCCCGGGGAGTTGGTGCGGTTGATGCCCCTGCTGGCGGACCGCGTCCGGGAAGCGGGGACGCCCGTACGGTTCGGCCCCGGCGCGCCCGAGGAGACCTGCTGGATCGACGCGGTCGCGCTGGTCCGCTGCTTGGAGGCGGGGATCCCGGTGGCGGACCCCGGCCCCAAGGCGTACTTGCGGAACTGGCAAGGGCCCGAGCGGGTCGATCTCCAGGCGCTGATCGACGACGAACGGTTCGGGCCGGTGCTGGTCCGGTCCGTTCCGCACACGGGCGACGATTTCAGCAAGCAGTGGCGGAAGGAAGCTCTGCGGCCCGTCATGCGCGCGATCGTGGCCGGCAACCTCCGGCGCGCCCGGTCGCGTGGCCTGGCGGACGCGACCGTCGCGTTTCGCTGGATGGAGGAGAACATCCGTACGGACACGCTGCGGGAGATGCCCGACCTGCCCGCCCGGATCGCGGAGCTGGACCTGGTGACACCGCTGACCCGTACGCTGCGCGCGGGCATCCTGGACGAGCTGGGCTGGGCGGCGCTGGACGAGGCCGCCGCCGAGATGACGGGCAAGAACTTCTGGGGCAGGGCGAGTTGGCCCGTCCTGACCGTCCACGACCGTAAGAAGGCCATCGCGATCGGGCCCGGCGGCCGTATCGCGGAGCACCGACTGCGCGTGCCGAAGGAAGCCGCCGGATTCCACTACACACCCGAGGTCTACTTCTCCGACGGACAGTTCCTCGTCCTGCATTACGTCAACGGCAGGCAGTGCCACTACTGGTCGGACGCGCCGGACGACACCTTTGGCGTACGGCCCGGGATGTGGAAGTCGCTCCAGCACGAACGGGCCCAGCCCGGATATACGTTCATGGCGCCGAGCGGCCGGCGGTTCATGGGCCATCAGGTCCTCGAGCCGCACGAGGAGCGCGTCGGCCCGAACGGCCATATGTTCCATGACGGCCGGGACTTCTGGTGGACCACCACGGAGGGTCTGCGATCGCGGGTGGACCGTATCGATCCGGCGACCGGCGAGCTGGAGCGGGGCGACCTGCCGGACTTCTTCGACCCGGCCCTGCTCGGCGAGGGCGAGCAATGGGAGTTCGATTCCTCGTCCCTGGCGCCGCTGCCGTACGGCGTCAAGGAGTCCCCGCTGGGCAGCGACGGTACGCGGGTGGGCATGCGGGTTTCCCAGGAGGGGCCGTTCGGGCAGGTCCGCTATCACCGTGTCGACGGCGTCAACGGCGTGCTGGACGAGGCCGGCATCACCGCCATCTGGGGCCTGCTCGATGTGCCGGGCACCGAGAAGCGGCTGGTGCTCAGCGGGGGTGTCGGCAAATACCGTCCGGTTCTCGCCCGCGACGCCGAAACGGGTGAGCTGTACTGGCAGGCCGAGTTGAAGAACGACGGCTGGGTGGACAACAAGCCCGACCCGGTGGCCGCCGGGACCCGGCTCATCCCGCCGCCCGCCTTCTGGCACTTCCTCACCCCGCGCGACCCCGCCGGATCACGGGCCCTGCGGGAGGTCACCGAGGACACCGTGCGGCGGCTGCTGAAGGCGGCGGCCACTTCCGACGAGGCGCTGCGGACCGCCGTCGGAAAGCTGCTGCCCGAGGTGGGCCACCCGCTGCTCGTACGGGGCGTGGCCGGGTGCGTCCGGGCGGCCACCGAGCTGATTTCCCAGCGAAACAACCTACTTGCCCGTTTGAAGCGGCCCCGCCTGGCGCGGATCAAGGTGTCGGAGGAGGACCTGACCGGGGCGCTGGAGGGGTTGGTCAGCCGATACAACAGCAGCGGTTGCCGTGGCACGGTGACACAGATCGAGCTGACCTCGGCTTTCTTCACCGGCACGATCGACGCCGAGACCGCGATGGAAAGTTGGCTGGACAACGGCAGTGCCATCGACTGGACCGAGCTTGCGGGACGGATCGGGGGCCTCGCGGTCCGCGCGGTCAGCGCCGTCACCAGTGCGGAGCACCGCCGGGCGCTGGCCCGACTGCTGAGGTTCTGGGCGCTGTCGCCGCTGGCCCGGCCGGGCCTCCGGCGAGGTCTGTGGGACGGGGATCAGCGGGCCGCCGTGTCCGGCGAGAACGGCGCTCTGCTGCCGCTGAGCATGACGATGCGCCATGGCGCGTGGGGCCGGTCTCATTCCGGTGCCGCCCGGGACCTCGCGGCGTTCGTACAACAAGGGACCGTGCCCCGCCCCGCCGGTGTCATCGACATCCGGGCGGTGCCGGAAGGCTGGGCCACGCCCGAGCAACTGCACCGGCTGGTGGGTGAGTTGGAGCGCGTCGGACCGGTGCCGTTCGATCCCGCCTCGGCCGTACGGCTCGCCGGGGCCACCGGCCTCGACCCGGCGGCGGCGGCCCTGCTCATGGCGGGTCTCCCGCACATCGCGAACGACGACCGCAACTTCCTTCCGGCGCAGACGCGCAAGACCCTGGGCCTGAAGGTGGCGGATGCCGCGAACGCCCGCGACTGGTTCCGTCGTATACCGGAGGTCGACCGCCTGGAGCTTTACGACGCGGCCATGCCCGACAACCCGGCGGGTTTGTGGGACCAGACGGCGACGGCGGACCGGTTGGCGGCGGCGTGGAAGGCGGTGGGTGCCGGGCTCTGAGTGACGGGCCGGCGGGCCGGCGGGCGTGCCCTGCCCGTCGTACGCTCGGCGCATGGGACAGGCGACAGGACTGACGACACACGCCGGGGCGATGCGGACACTCGCCGAGCGGTGGCTGCGGGTGCGCGGCGACGGTGAACAGCGGGCAGTGGACGGCGACTTCGTCTGTTCGCCCGCCGGGCTGTGGCTGGCGCTCGGCGCGGTGACCGCCGGGGCGCGGGGGGAGACCGCCGGTGAGCTGGAGGCGCTGCTTGGGCTCGGCGGTGCGGGCGGTGCGGGCGTCGGTGGTGGCGGTGGCGGTGGCGGTGGTGATGTCGCCGGGGCTGTGACCGACAGCGCCCGCGCGCTCGCCCGGACCGACCAACTGGGCGTGGCCACGCGGGTATGGAGCCGTACGCCCGTCTACCGCGCGTATCGGGAAGCCCTTCCCGACATCGGTTTCGGTCGTCTGGACCCGGCCGAGATCGACGCGTGGGTACGGGAGTCGACCGGCGGGCTGATCGAGAAACTGCCGACGGAGATCGACGAGAACTCGCTGCTCGCGCTCGTCAACGTCCTCGTGCTGAAAGCGCGTTGGCACACGCCCTTCGAGGCGCGCGCCACCGTGGCCCGGCCCTTCACGGACGCGGCCGGGTCGGTACGTGACGTGCCGACCATGCACCAGCACATCGGCGCGCGCTCCGGATGGACGGTGGACGGCGCGCACGTGGTCGAACTGCGCTGCGAGGGCGGCGAGTCGGCGGTGCGCGTGCGGTTCGTGCTCGGGCAGGAGGGCGCGCGGGCGGCGGACGTCCTGGCCGCCGGGTGGGCGCCCGAGTCGCGCCGTACCCCGATCGACACCGAGTTGATCGCCCTCGCGCTGCCCCGGCTCGAACTGCGTACGACGATCGAGATCACGCCCCCAACTGGCCGCGCTCGGCGTGACGTTCGCGACGAGCGACCTCGCTGATTTCTCCGCGCTGTCGCCGGAACGGCTCAAGATCGAGAAGGTGGTCCAGGAAGCGGTGGTGAAGGTCGCCGAACTGGGCGTCGAGGCGGCGGCGGTGACGGCGATCGTGATGCGGGCGGCGGGGGCGGCCCGGCCGCCTCGCGTGGTGCCGATCGCCTTCGACCGGCCGTTCGGCGTGGTGGTCCTGGACGGCACGGGCGAGGTGCCCCTGTTCACGGCCTGGCAGGCGAGCGCGCCTCGCGGGCCGGTGGTGGGGGAGTAGGGGCCTGGCCGGTGCCGCCGCCCCTCACCCCTTCTCTGAGGCCATCGCTCGCAGCAGCGCCGCGACGAGGCCGGGGAAGCGGGCGTCGAGGGCGGTCCGGCGCAGGCTCATGTAGCGGTGGGTGACTTCGCGGCGGGTGTCGGTGAGTGCCGCGAGACGCATGACGTTGAAGTGGTGCGAGGCGGCAGGTGGTTTGAGGCCGAGGTCGGCGATCGCCTGCGTACAGGAGACCTCGCCCCGCTCCGCGAGCATCCGGAAGATGATCCGCCGATGCGGATCGGCGAGCAGGGAGAGCAACTGACCGGGAGAGAGGTCGGGGTCGGGGGCGGGGGCGGAGTCAGCTCCGGCGTCCGTCGGGTCCTCGGTGTCCGCCAGCACTGCTTCAATGATCATTGAAACAAGCCCTCGCTGCGAAAGGCGCAGACATGCCCACTTCCACCCCGCTGCACACCCGCGTCTGGGGCGACGGTGACCGCACCGCGCTGCTGGTGCACGGGCTCACGTCGGCCTCGACCAGCTTCGTACGACTGGGGCCGGAGCTGGCCGCGCGCGGCTACCGCGCCCTGGCGCCCGACCTCCCCGGGCACGGCGAAAGCGGCCCGCTGGACTCGTACACCCTCAACGCCGAGGCGGACGCCCTGGCCGAGGCCGCGCCCGGCCCGTACACCGTCGCCATCGGACACAGCCTCGGCGGCCTGCTGCTGCTCATGGCGCGCGACCGGATCCCCGCCGAGCGCTACGTGTATCTGGACCCGTCGTGGGGCCCGGTGGCCGACGAGAGCTTCGCCCAGGCGCTACGCGACCAGACCCGCTGGGACCTCGCGACCCTGACGGCGGCGAACCCCCGCTGGCACCCCGACGCGGTCGCGGCCAGGCTGGAGGCGCTGCGCCGCTGGGACACCGCCACCCTCGACGCGCAGTCCGGCTTCCCCGGCGTGACGCCCGAGCCCCCCGCCGCGCCCTCCCTGGTCGTCCTGGCCGACCCGAGCCCCACGGTCCCCGAGGCGCTGGCGCTGCGGTTGCCACAGCTCGGCTACACGGTGCGGACCGTGCCGGGGGCGGGACACGTACTGCACAACGACGATCTCGACGGCACCATACGGGCGTTGGAGGGGTGGATCTGACCCGCGCGTCAGATCGTGCGCTTGTACGCTCCGTGACGATCTACCGCAGTAGCTGACTAGGATCACAGCCCACACACGCTCCTGGGGAGGGACAGCGCGATGGAACTGGTGCCGGGCGAGTACGAGTTCACCTGCGACGAATGTGAGGGCGACGGGTCTGTGCAAGTTGTTCAGGGCACCGACGACGATGAACCCGAGCTCGTGTGGGACAAGTGCGACGAGTGCCGCGGCGAAGGAACTGTGAGCTACGACGAGGAGGAGGCAGCGCAAGCCATTGAGTTCGGCCGCACCCCGCTGCGTACGCCTTCCGCTACGTAAGGGTCATCTGGAGTCGCTGAGGCTCCGTCGTCCGTCAACCTCCGGGGGCCGCCGCGACTCAGGGCCGGGAGGAGGCCGCGGTACCGGCCTGGGCGCGGTTGGTGCGGATCTCGTCGTGGTGGTCGGCGGCCCAGCCGATCAGCCGCATGACGATCTCGTGCAGGCCGCGGCTGAGCGGGGCGAGGTCGTACTCCACACGCGGCGGCACCTCGGCGTAGGCGGCGCGCGTGATCAGGCCGTCCTCCTGGAGCTGGCGCAGCGTGTGGGTGAGCATGCGCTGGGAGATGCCCGGGATCTGACGCTGTAGATCGGTGTAACGCAACGGGCCGTCCTCCAGGACGGCGATGATCAGCATGCTCCACTTGTCGCCGACCCGGTCGAGGACCTGCCGGATGAAGGCCATGCGGTCGGCTGGGATGCCCGCGCACGGCCCGATCGCGGCCGCCGTCCGCGTACCGGCGCTGTCCTGCATGGCACCCATTCCTCTCCGTCGCGCACACGCGTGTGCCTTTTGTACCGGCTTCCATACTGGCGCATCATGGCGCTACGAACAAATAAGAGGAATTGGAGGTCAGGAGGTCAGGCCGGGAAGGATGGCTGCGCCGTCCCGGCCCGTCCCTGACGCGTCACCCCCATCCCCTCCCCCCCCTCTGTGTGAAAGGCGCACAGCCATGTCGTACCTGCTGCACATCGACTCTTCCTCGCTCGGCGAGGCGTCCGTCTCCCATCAGGTCGCTCAGTCCTTCCGTGACCGGTGGCAGGGCCCGGTCGTCCACCGCGACCTCGCCGCCTCGCCGGTGCCGCATCTGAGCGCCGCGGGCGTCACGGCCCGCGTCACCGATTCCGCCCAGCACACTCCCGAGCAGGCGACGGCGGCCACGCTCCAGGACGAGTTGATCGAGGAGTTCCTGGGCGCCGGCGCGTACCTGTTCACGGTGCCGATGTACAACCTCTCGATGCCGTCGGTGTTCAAGGCATGGCTGGACCAGATCATCGTCATGGACCGGACCCTGATCCTCCACAACGGCCCCTCCCCGGTCGCGGGCCGTCCGGCCGTGCTGATCTCCGCCCGGGGCGGCGGCTACGGCCCCGGCACCCCCAACGAGGGCCTTGACTACGTGGTGCCCACCCTGGAGGCCGTCCTGGGCAACCTCCTCGGCCTGGACGTCACCGCCGTGACACCCGAGCTGACCATGGCCCCCGAGGCTCCGGCCCTGGCCCCGCTCCTTCCCCTGCACGAGGCGTCCATGACGGCCGCCCACGACACGGCCCGCACGCTCGCCACGACCTTCGCCACAACCGTCCGCACGACCTTCGGCACAGCTCGTGCCGCCTGACTCATCTCTCCAGGAGCACCCCATGTCCAAAGTGATCGCTGTCTTCGGCGCCGGCCCTGGTCTCGGCGCCTCCGTCGCCCGACGCTTCGCCGCCGAGGGCTTCCGTGTCGCCCTCGTGGCGCGTCGCAAAAACCGCCTCGACGCCCTGGTCGACCAGCTCGGTGCCGAGGGCGTCGACGCGACCGGCTTCACCGCCGACCTCTCCGCGCCCAAGGAGATCCCCGCCCTGATCGAGGCCATTCGCGAGCGGTTGGGCCGGATCGACGTGGTCGAGTACGGCCCGGTGCCCAGTGCCCGGTTCACCCCGGCCGCCGAGCTGGACCCGGACACCCTGGCCCGGGGCATCCCGCTGCTCCTGCTCACACCGCTGGCCGTCGTCCAGGCCGTGCTGCCGGAGTGGAAGGAACGCGGCGACGGCGCGTTCCTGATGACCACCGGCGCCACCGCGGTCCACCCCATGCCGCAGGCGAGCGGGGTCGGCCCGCTGATGGCCGCCGCCCGGAACTGGCTCTACTCCCTCAACGGGGAACTCACCGAGTCGGGCATCTACGCGGGCACCCTCTCGATCGCCGCGTTCATCGCGGGCAGCGAGGCGGCAGAGGCGGCAGCGGCGGCAGCGGCATCAGGCGCGTCGGAGTTGACGGCCGCGTTCCCGGTCGTCGACCCGGCCGACCTCGCCGCGCTCTACTGGGACATGTACACCGAGCGCGACCGCGTCGAGGAAGTCCACCCCGCTTTCAAGGCCGGCTGACCGGCCGGACTTCTCGGCGGTAGCGGCCCGGTGCTATGCCGTGCTCGCGTTTGAACGCCTTGGCGAACGCGTACTCCGAGCCGTAGCCGCAGCGTTCGGCGACGGTCTGGAGCGGGGCGTCGGTGCCGAGCAGGAGTCGGGACGCCGTGCTCATCCGCCACCAGGTGAGGTAGGCCAGGGGCGGCTGGCCGACGGCCGTGACGAACCGTTTGGCGAAGGTGGCGCGGGACACGCCGGCCCGGGTGGCCAACTCCGCGACGGTCCAGGGGTGTTCGGGGCGCCGGTGGATGTCGTGCAGCGCGGTGCCGATGGCCGGGTCGGTCAGCGCGGTGACCCACCCGGTGGCGCCGGGGCCCGACTGCTCGTCGAGCCAGGCCCGCAGGACGTACAGCAGGAGCATGTCGATGAGCGGGCTCAAGATGGCTTCGGAGCCGACGCGGGGTTCGCGTAGTTCGTCGCCCACGAGTTCGACGGTGGCGCGGAGCGAGCGGTGGTGCCCGACGCGGGCAGGCAGGTGAATCACCGGCGGCAGGTCGCCGAGCAGCGGATGCGGGCGGACGCGGTCGAAGCGGTAGCAGACGCAGAGCATCTCGGTGGCGGCGCCCGAGCCGGGAATGTTCAAGTCGGTGATCAACGATGTGCTGTCGTGGACGGGACGGAAGTCGACGACGGGGCTGCCCGGCCGGTCCGCCAGCACATGCCCCTGCCCCGGCGCGATGAACAGCACGTCGCCGACGCCGAGCGTCAACGGCGTGCCGTCCGGGGAGATCACGCAGCACGCGCCCTGGAGAACGATGTGGCAGCAGGCCGAGTCGTCGGCCGGGAACCGTAGGCCCCAGGGTTCCCAACTTCTGGTGCGGGCCGCGTACGACCGTCCGGCGCGCATCGCGGTGAGGATGTCACCGAGAATGTCCATACCGCCGAAACTTACCAAGGATCAGATTAGACGCAGAGACATTTTTTCTGGACCACAGGATATTCAGCGTCTGTCATCGACTCCCTACGGTTGATCGCGAACACGTTGTCGATCACGTCGATCACGTCGATCACGTCGATCACGTCGATCACGTCGATCACGTCGATCTCGATGCCTGGGGACTGCGCCTGTGTCTGTCATGCAACCCACCAACACCGATACGGCCGACACCGGCCTTGCTCCTGCCGCGACCGCGACCACCTGGGCCGCCGCCTGGACCACCTCGATGCAGCGTCCGAGTGCGAGCTTCACCCCGCACTGGTCCGAGGAGGGCTTCGCGGGCCAGACGGTCCGTCAGGTGGTCCGGGTCACCATCGGCGGCGACGCGGTCCGGATCCGGCTGTCGAACGTCTACGGGACCGGCCCGCTCACGATCACCGGGGCCACCGTCGCCGCCTGTGCGGGTGGCGCCAACATCCGGGAGGAGACGCTTCAGCACCTCACCGTCGACGGGAAGCGGACGTTCACGATCGCGGCCGGTGCGGAAGTCGCCGGCGACCTGACGCCGTTCAGGACGGCGCCGCTGGACAAGGTGACGATCACGTTCTACGCGGCCGGGCCGACCGGCCCCGCGACATTCCACGCCCAGGCGCATGCGACCAGCTACCGCGCCGACGGTGACCACCGCGCCGACGCCGGCGGCACGGCGTTCGCCGACACCTCGCAGTCCTGGTACTACCTGAGCGGGCTGGACGTGACGGGCGGCGGCGGCCCGGCGCGACCCGCGGGCATCGTGCTGTTCGGCGACTCCCTCACCGAGGGTGTGGGCAGCACCCCGGACGCCGACCGCCGCTTCCCTGACGCGCTCGCCGAGCGCCTGGTCTCGGCCGGTCGTCCCCGCGCCGTGCTGAACCAGGGCATCGGCGGTAACCGGGTGACGGTCGACTCGGCCTGGCTCGGTGACAGCGCGCTGTCCCGGTTCCGGCGCGATGTCCTCGGCCGGCCGGGCGTGGGGACGGTCGTCATCCTGCTGGGCGTCAACGACATCGGTATCAGCGAGGTGGCCGAGGCGTCGCCGTTCCCCATCTTCGCGCCGTACACCGACGTCTCCGCCGACCAGGTCATCGCAGGTCTCCGCGGCATGATCCAGCAGGCCCGCGCCGCAGGGCTGCGGGTCGTCGGGGCCACCGTGACGCCCGCAGGGCCCTCGGCGTTCTCCACCGCGCGCAGCGAGGAGCGAGGCCAAACGTGCCGCCGTCAACGCGTGGATCCGTACCTCGGGCGAGTACGACGCGGTCATCGACTTCGACCGCGCGGTGGGCTCGCCCGACGACGCGCTCCGGCTCGACCCGGCCTTCGACTCCGGCGACCACCTGCACCTCAACGACGCCGGATACCGGGCCATGGCCGATGCCATCGAGCTGTCCGACGTCCTGTCCGACGTCGGCTGAACACTCTGCATCTTTACGAAGGAGTCCTACGGTGCCTTTTCACGTTGTCGTCGGAGCCAGCGCCTCCGGTATCGCCACCGCGCGCCTGCTCGCCGAATCCGGTGAGCGTGTCCGTATCCTCAGCCGCCGTGGCGGCGGGCCCCAACATCCGCTGATCGAACCGATAGCCGCCGACGCCCGCGACGCCGCCCGGCTCACCGAGCTGACCAGCGGCGCCACGACACTGTTCAACTGCGCCACACCGGCCTACGCCCTGCTGCCCGTTGAGACCCCGGCGCTGGCCGTCGCGCTGCTGACCGCCGCCGAACGCAGCGGCGCGGGGTACGTCAACCTGAGCAACACCTACGGATACGGCCCCGCGGCCCCCGGCGAGCCCCTGACCGAAGATCTCCCCATGTCGCCGACCACCATCAAGGGACGGGTCCGGGCGCAGATGTGGCAGGACGCCATCACCGCCCACGACGAGGGACGGATCCGATTCACCGAGGTGCGGCCCGGCGACTTCATCGGACCCGGCCAGCTATCGATGTTCAATCTGCTGATCGCGCCGCCGGTACTGGCCGGCGAACCCGTGGTCGTACCGGCGGACCTGGACGCACCGCACAGTTGGAGCCACCCCGGCGACGCCGCACACGCGTTGGTCACCCTCAGCCGCGACGAGCGGGCGTGGGGCCGGGCCTGGCATGTGCCACCCGTCTCCGACGCCCCCGTCCGCGCGGTGACGAAAAGGTTCGCCGAACTGGCCGGAGCCCCCGTGCCCCAACTGACCAGCATGTCCCCCCTGGACCTGCACAACGCCGGCCTCGCCGACCCCGTCATCGCGCAGACGTGGGAGATGCAGTACCAGTACCGGCGCCCGTTCGTCCTGGACGCCTCACTGACGGCGAAGACCTTCGGCCTGACCCCCACCCCACTGGACGACGTTCTCCTGGAAACCGCCGCGTCGTTCACTGACTGCCGTCGCGCCGACTGAGCCTGTTTCTCTCGGCCACGCGCGAGCGGAGTTCTTCGGTGGCCGAACCGGGCTTGAAATCCGGGCACTTGGGGTGCCCGCATTCGCACGGCGGCCACGCGAGTACGGCCCCGGGGCTCAAGTCGGCCCCCTCCGGGCCCTGTTCCAGTTTCCGTACGACGACGATGCCGTCCACGCCGTTCGCTTCGGAGAGCTGGGACAGAAACTGTCGCGCTTTGCTGCGGGTCATTCCGGCAGCCCTTTCAGTCCGTGGAGGAGTTGTTGGAGGAGGTCGACCGTCACCACGGCGTATTCGCCTGCGGCGGGCGGGGTGTGGGGGCGGAGCCGGTAGAAGTGGCCTTCCTCTATGAGGGTGGTGAGTTGGTCGTTTGGGGGAGGGGGAGCTGCGTCCACGTCGCACCCTTCTACGCGGAGTAATCGGGGGTGTTCAGAGTGCGACGGGTGGATGTACCTTTGGAAGGCAATCGCGGTTCAACCTGTGCTCTGGTTGCGACGGCATATGCAGTCCGGTCTGACCTGCGCTGATGTCATGGCCAGCACGATTTACCGGGGCGGTGGTTGCGGCGGAATTCTTTGCGGCGTCAGCGGGAAGTTGACGGAAGGTGGGCGAATGCGATGAACAGTCCCCGACAGCAGTTCGGCGAAGCCCTGCGCGACGCACGCGAGTTACGCCCGGCAGGCAGATGGACGCAAAAGCAACTCGCCAGAGAGGTGCGCACTTCCGCGTCCACGATTTCGCGCCTGGAGCGCGGGGAGGGGCCGATCCCCAGCAACCTGCCGCCGCTGTTCGACCAGGTATTCGAGACGGACGGGCTGTTCAAGGCTCTGTACGAGAAGTCGCGGGCGGACGACTTTCCAGCGCATTCTCGACGCCGGATGGAGGTGGAGCTGCGCGCCGTCAAGATCACCGAGTGGTCACCAACTGTCGTCCCTGGATTGCTCCAGACGTCGGCCTACGCTCAGCAACTGCTCAGAAACGGTGATCTCCGGGCAAGTGACCGGGAGATTGCGACGATGGTCGGGGCTCGCATGTCGCGCCAGGATGTGCTGAAGGGGAGCAGCCCGCCCTACCTGTCAGTCGTCGTCTGCGAGTCGGTGCTCCGACGCAACGTCGGCGGCCGGGAAGTGATGCAGGAACAACTCGGTGTTCTGCTCGCACGAGGGGCCTTGCACACCAACGTGCTTCAGGTGCTGCCGCTGCACGCTGCGACGCACGGTCTCATGGACGGCTCAATGTCGATCCTGACCAGTCCTGATGGGACGTCTATCGTCTACGCCGAGGGAGTTCGGTCCGCTACGATCACTGACGAAGTGGCTGTGGTACGGGACTTGGAGCGGGCCTACGATGTACTGACAGCATCAGCTCTGTCACCAGCCGCGTCCGCAGACTTGATCCGTGATCTCATGGAGGCGTCATGACCGTATCGGTTGTCCCGCAGCACGGTTGGGTGAAGTCCTCGTACAGCGGCCAGGACGGCGGCAATTGCGTCGAGTGGTCGCCCGCCTTCGCCGAATCGCATGGCGTCGTCCCCGTTCGGGACAGCAAGGTCACCGGCGGGCCGGTGCTCACGGTCTCTCGCGTGAGTTGGCGTGCGTTCGTGGCGGCGCTGTGACCCGCAACTTTGCTGGCCCGCACCTGTGGGTGAAGTCCTCGTACAGCAGCGGTGAAGGCGGCAACTGCGTCGAGTGGTCGCCCGCCTTCGCCGAATCGCACGGCGTCGTTCCCGTCCGGGACAGCAAGCTGGTCGATGGCCCCGTGCTCACGGTTTCGCCCGCCGGGTGGCGTGCCTTCGTGGAGGCGCTGTGAATGTCACCCCGGCGCCCGAGGATTGGGCCAAGTCGACGTACAGCAGCCAGGACGGCGGCAACTGCGTCGAGTGGTCGCCCGCCTTCGCCGAATCGCATGGCGTCGTCCCCGTTCGGGACAGCAAGGTCACCGGCGGGCCGGTGCTCACGGTCTCTCGCGTGAGTTGGCGTGCGTTCGTAGCGGCTCTGTGAGCATGTCCATTGTCAGTGCGGTGCGTTTCACTGTGCGCCATGGAACTCACGCAAGCGGATGTCAGCGACCTGCTGGCCCAGCTCTGCCCGGGGGACAGCTACACGTATCTGCCCGGTGACGTGGACCCGCAGGACCTGACCGACCTGCTCAGCAGCAGGTACGGGGTGCCGCGAACCCTCGTGCTCGACGGCTTCACCGATCCGACGGTCGACGTGTCCGGGAGCGCGGCTCTCCTCCTCCCTTTCGGGGGCAGGGCAGTGAAGATGCGGGCGTGGGCGTACGGGGATCAGTGGGTCGGCACGGGTACGGCGCGGGACGCCGAGGGGGCCGAGCGGCCGGTGTTGGTGGTCGCTCGCCGGGGGGTGCCAGAACCCTTGGCGGTCGCTCCGGGCGAGGACGTCGACTGGATGGAGCGGCTCATCCGGATCACGGGTTGGACGCAGCCCGCCCAGCGGCCGGACGTGGACTGGGCACCGGTGGAGTCGCGTCTGGGCACCGCGTTGCCGAGCGACTACAAGCGCATGGTCGAGACGTTCGGAGAGGGCGCCTTTGACGCATGGCTGGACCTGAACCAGGAGCCGTGGACGAATCTCAGGGAGGACGGCCTCCTCATCTGGGCGGGCACTGAGGACGAAGACCTCTACTGCTGGAGGGTCGACGGAGACGACCCCGACCGTTGGCCCGTCGCAGTCCAGACCTTCGACGGCGAGGACGTCCCCTTCGACTGCTCGGCCGCGGAGTTCGTCTGCCGCATCCTCATCGACCCGCACCACCGGTTCACGATGGCCCGCCACTTCGACACCCACTCGTTCATGAACTACCAGGAGAGCGACTGACCGAACCCCGCCGCCAGTCCTGGTTCCGCCGGCCCACAACCCCGTGTCACCGCTCCGCCAGCAGCCGCGCCACCAGTTCGCCCCGGCTGGAGACCTCCGCCTTGGCGAACACGGCCTTCACGTGGTCGCGCACAGTGTGCGGCGAGATGAACAGCGTCTCGGCTATCCCCGTGGTGGGCAGGCCGCGTGTGATGAGCTGGGTGATCTCCAGCTCGCGCGGCGTCAGGCCGTACGCCTCCGCGACGAGGACCGCACGGTCGGCGGCGGCGGCCGGCTCGATCACGAGTGCCACCGGGCCCGGCTGCCCACCGGGGCCGCTCAGACACGAGGCGCGGCAGGTCAGCCAGTGGCCGTCGACGGTGCGGATGCGCGTCCGCGCTCCGCCCGCCCGCTCGCGGTCCCCGGCGATCGCGCGGGCCTGTAGCGCGGTGGTGACCACCCAGATCGGCAGCCTCAGGCCCAACCGAGAGGGGATGGAGGGGCCTTGAGGGAGCCGCGCGAGATGCTGCCGAGCCTCGTCGTTGATCGACGTCGGCTCGCCGGTCGGGTCGAACAGCACCAGTCCCGGCGCGGGTGCGTCGGTCGTGCCCTGTGCCGTGGACGGGCGGGCGAACCGGCGTACGCGCGCGGCCAGCGGGCCGGACAGGCCGGCGAGCAGCGTCGTCTCGGCCGGGCCGAACGGGGCGCCACCGCGCATACGGAACAGGCTCACCACGGCCCATGGCCGCTCGCCGACCCGCAGCACCGCCCGTAACTCGTCGTCCACGCCCTGGCCCCCGAGCAGCCGGCGGAAGCGGGCGCTGCGCGTGGGCAGGTCGCCGGTGGCCGCGCGCAGACCGGCCACCGGGACAGCGGCGCGGGCGAGGTCCCGGAACGGGAGGACGTTCTCCTCCAGCAGTTCGCTTTCCCAGTACGCGGCGCAGCCTTCGCCGGAACCAAGGTTCTCCACCAGCATCGGCGCGGTGACCAGACCCGTCTCGGGGTCGGTGGCCGCCCACACGGCGGAGTCGAACGGCACGAGCCGTCGCAGCCCGGCGGACGTACGGCTGAAGAGATCCCGTGTGTCGGTGGCCCGCTCCGCACCCGACAGCACCTTGGCGTGAGCTGACAGCGCCTTGGACATGGAGATCCCCCGTGGTCTGGATACGGGCCAGCCTGCCCGCCGTCCCGTCCTGCGCCAACCCCCCGTTCGCGGGGGGCAATTCCCGGTCGGCGGCGGCGAGGCTCGAAGACGCCGATGCGCCTGCCGGCGGCGGCCCGCAACGTGAGAGGAAGAAGCATGGACATCGCGATCGTCGGGGCGGGTGCCGCCGCAGTCGGCATGCTGGACAGGCTGGCGGCCACCGCCGACAACTACGGTGCCGTCACGGTGTTCGACCCGTCCCCGCTTCTGTGGCGAGGCCGCGCCTACGGCCCCGATCTGGACACGGTGCTCGTCAACGCACCACCGGCCATCATGTCCATCCGCCACCAGGACATGGGGCACTACGCGCACTGGCTGGGCACGCGCGGCACCGCACACCTCGACGAACGGCTCGGACAGCCGCTGGTTCCGCGCGCGCTCTACGGGGAGTACCTGGCACACACCGCCGAGACGGCGCTGTCCACCCTGCGCGAAGCGGGCCGCCGGGTGCGCGTCGTCCACGCGGGCGTCACCGAGGCGGCCCGGTCCGGGGCCCACTTCTCGCTGCGTACCGCGGACGGGCGCGTACACGAGGCCGACCAACTGGCCCTGTGCGTGGGCGGGGGAGCGCCGCGAGACCACTACGGTCTCGACGGCGCCCCCGGTTTCGTGGCCGATCCGTACCCGCTGGCACGCACACTCGACCGGGTCCCGCCCGGCAGCGATGTCGCGGTCGTCGGGAGCGGCCTGACGGCGGTGGATGTCGTCGTCTCGCTCGCCGCGCGCGGGCACACCGGGCCCATCACGCTGCTGTCGCGCAGCGGTGTGCTGCCCCACGTCTGGCAGCGCCCGGTCGACCACCGGCCCCGGCACGTGACCGCCGAGCGGGTGGCGGCGCTGCACCACGAGCACGGTGCCGCCACCCTGGACGACCTCATCGGGCTGCTGCGCACCGAACTGGCCGACAGCGGCGAGGACTTCGACGCGTTCGTGGCGGAACTGCTCGCGGCCGGGACCGAAGATCCGGTCCGGCGCCTGCGGGCCCAACTGGCCGCCGTCGAGGACCCCGGGATAGGCCGCCGGGTCCTCCAGGAGACGGCGCACAGCGTCGGCCCGTACGCGTGGCGGTTGCTGCCCGAGCCCGAACGCGGGTGGCTGCGGCGTCACTTCCGCCTGGCGACGAGCGTGGCCTCACCGATGGTTCCGGTGAACGCCGCCGCGATGACGCGGCTGTTGGACTCCGGGCAGCTCGCACTTGTCGCGGGCGTCCGCAAGATCGAGGCGGCGGGCGGGGTGTTCCACGTGTACGGCGACGACGGCGACGACGGCGACGACGGCCACACCGGCCGACGCACTTTCGACGTCGTCGTCAATGCCGTGAATCCGCCGCCGCAGGCGATCCCCACGGCGGCCGGACCGCTGGTCACCGCCCTGTTGGCCGACGGCTCGGCCGAGCCGCACCCGGCCGGTGGGCTGGTTCCGGTCGACCCCCGCCTGCATGTGGTGGGCGACCTCGCCGGGGGCGGTTCGTTCATCACGTCCAGCGTTGCGGGCATAGCGGCCCAAGCGGCACGGGCCGCGCGGACGATCGCCGCCGCTGCCGCCGGAGGCTGAACCCGGCTCAGGTGACGCGCGCCGCGACGGCCCGTGCGCACGCCAGGGACTCGGTGCGCGTCGTGTCCACCTCCAGGTCGTAGAACACGCCCTCGTGGACCACCTCCGCCTGCGCCGCCGCCATCCCCCGGACCCGGTCTCCTCGGGCGATCTCCCGGCCGGCGGCCACCGCGCCGTCGCACCTGACGCCGACCCACAGCACGTCCGCCCCGTCCACCCTGTCCGCCCCGCCGAGCGCCGTCCGCCATCGCTCCTGGGATGCCGTTCCGCCGAGGAAGACGTCATCGACGATGACCCTGGCGCCGACCCGGACCATCCCCACGACGCCCGCCATCCAGGCCGCTTCCAGCGCCCGGAAATCCGCCCCGACCCGCACTTCCCCATCCGAGGTGAAGTCGATTCCCCCGCCCTGGTGATCGCCCGGTCCCCGCGTCTTCGCGGGCATGGCGTCGACCAGCGAGTCGACCCCGAACGCGAGCCACGCGTGAGGCAGTACGGCCTGCAAGCACCGTACGATCCCGGACTTTCCCGAGCTGGAACCGCCGTTGAGAATGATCATCCGAGTCGTCACCGCGCCACAGCAGGACGCTTCCCTCACCGCGCGAAACGCGTTTCGCCCGCCCGGCGCCGTACCCGCCGCACCGCCCCGGCCACCACCAGCAGGATCAGCACCAGGAACACGCCGCCCACCGTCGCCAGCCAGGCCGGGACGCCCGCGATCATGCGCAGCTCGTCGTCGTAGTACACCTGCCGGTACGGCGTGTCCGACGCCGTCGCGCGCAGTTCGTGGTCCGCGTCGATGCGTTCGGGCCGCGGGAAGTACTGGTCGATCGCCGTGAGGAACGGCCGCCCCGTGCCGGTCAGTTCGGCCAGCGCCGGTGAGCCGTCCGGCGAGACCCGGCCCGCGAAACGTACCTCCGGCTCGTCCCCGCCGATCGACGCGCGCGGCTCCATCCGGTGGTCGGCCAGGACGTACAGGCCCAGCGACTGCGGCTGGTCCGCCAGGCGGGACAGGCGCATCGGGTAGATCAGCCGGTCGCTGGCGAAGCTCAGGCGCAGCGGGTCCAGCGTCCCGCGCAGGGTCGCGCCCTCCTCCTCGGGGGCCAGGCGCACCGCGACGTACTCCCACTCCTGGTCCACGTAGGGCCGGAGCCCCGTCGCGAGGTCGGAGGGGAGCTCGAAGCCGTTCGTCTCGAGCCAGTCGCGCAGCGCGTCCGGGTCCGTCGCCGTCAGGCGTGCCACGTCGAAGTCGCCGAGGCGTTCGCGGCCGACCACACCGACCGGGGGCGCCGTGGACCGCGGTTGCGGTGCGCCGTCCGACATGTATTCGCCGCCCGAGGCGAACGGCCAGTCGTCGTCGCGCGGCCAGAAGTAGTGGCGGGTACGGCGCTGCGGCTCCGTCAGGGTGTCGAGCTCGCCGAAGAGGGCCGGATCGCCCAGCTCCACATCGGCGCGGCTCGGCACCGGCATGATCCAGGCGGCCTGGGGCGCGTTCCCGTTCACCGTGAAGCGCATCACGATCTCCTCGGTGGTGCCGTCCCAACGGACCACCGACGTCTCCCGCTCGACCCCCATCGTGGACCGCGCGCCCGGCACCATCGCACCGCAGCCGCACGCGTACGCCGGTGCGATCAGCGATCCGAGCTGTGTCAGCAGCAGCGCGCACACCACCAGCAGCGCCCGCCGAGCCTTCCGCGTGCCTCGCATCCCCCGTACGCCCCGCATCCCCCGCATCCCCCGTAGCCCTCCCCGTGCCGTGTCGCGCGCCGTCCACCCGGCGCGTCAACCCAACGCCTCAGACGGCACCGGCCGCCGTTCCGGTTCCTGGTACCGGCTGTGGTGTCATCGGTGCTTTCATCGGTGCTTTCATCGGCATTTGGACAAAACAGGGATGACACTCAGGCGAAGAGGGGGTTGCCTGAGTCTCCACAGTGGGGGAATGCGAGGCTCATGGCCCAGGGTCGGGATTGGAAACGGAGGGTCGGCGCGGCGTGGCGAATGCGGAGCAGGGTGTGCGGGGCAGCACGGTGGCAGGCAGCGGATTCGGGGCCGCGCGCGCGGTGCTCTGGGCGCTGGCGGCCGGTCTCGCGGTACGGCAGGCGGTGGCCGTCCTACGGCTGCCGCCCGGCGAGCGGCTGCTCGATCTGGAGACCTGGATCGGGGAGAACGGCGTACTGCATGTGTCGGGCTCGCTGTACGAGAGCGGGAAATTCACCGGCACCCCTTTCGCCGGCCTCGTTCTCAAACCACTGGGCCGGGCCGCCGAACAGGCCCTCGGAGTCGCCTGGACCCTCGGCACGCTGCTGCTCGTCGTCGCCCTCGGCCTCGTCGCGGCGCGCGCCCTGCCGGGCCCCGTGTCACGCCGTACGCGACTGCTCGCCGCCCCCGTCGCGATCAGCCTGCTCATGCTGTCCCTGCCCGTCCGCAACAGCTTCCACCTCGGCCAGACCAGCATCATCCCGGTGCTGCTGGTCCTGCTCGGATTCTTCGTCGCGCGCGGCGACCGGGGCCAACTGGGCCCCGGCATCCTCATCGGTCTCGGCGCCGCCCTCCAGCCCGCCGTCCTGCTGTTCGCCCCGCTCCTGTGGCTGACCGGCCGCAGACGCCAGGCCCTCACCACGGCCGGCACGTTCGCGGCCTGTACGGCGCTCGCCTGGCTGGTGCTGCCGAGTGATTCATGGACGTACGTCTCGCGCCATCTCGCGGGCGCGGGCCTCGGCGAGAGCCCGGACAGCCTCGCCAACCAGTCCCTGCACGGCGCGCTGCTGCGGATCGGCCTCGAAGGGCCGCTGGAGATCGCGCTGTTCGTCGTGCTGGCCGCCGCCGTCTGCTTCGTCGGGCTGCGGCGCGCCGCGCGCTACGCCCTGGACGGGCAGTGGCTGCTCGCGGTCGCGATCACCGGCTGCGTGGCCGTCGCGATCTCGCCCACAGCCTGGCAGCACCAACTGCTCTGGCTGCTGCTCGCGCTCGTCGGCCGGGTCGGCACCCGGGCCGCCGACCGGCCCGTGTGGCCGGTGGTCGTGGTGATAGTCATGACCCTGCCCGGCAGGATGATGCTGCCGAACATGACGGTCCTGCACCCGGTGCGGGACAACGTGCTGCTGATCGCGGCCCTGGCCGCCGTCTGCGCCGTGCCTTTCCAGACCCGTACGTCCCCGTACTTCGCGCGGCCGATCGCGACCGAGTACGCGAAGCCCGTCGCGGCGCGATGGAGACGGGTCCCGCTCGCACCGTTCTGGCGGCGGCTCGTCACCCGGCCGAACCTGCTGCTCGAACTGCTGGCCATCCGTGTCGGCTACTCCGTCTACTCGCATATCCGCGCCGCCGCCACCGGCGGACGCGAGGCCGCCGAATCGCACGCCCACCAGGTCATCGCCATCGAGGAAGCCCTCGGCATCGACGTCGAGCGCTGGGTCAACCACGCGGTGGTGAAGGCGAAATGGGCGGAAGGATTCTTCGACTTCTACTACACCTCGTTCCACTTCGTGGTGCCCCTGGCCATCCTCGCCGTGCTGTACGTACGGCGGCCCGCCGACTACCGCTGGGCGCGCGCCTCCCTCGCCTTCGCCACACTGCTCGCGCTGCTCGGCTTCTGGCTCTACCCGCTGGCGCCGCCGCGCCTGATGCCGGGCCTGGACTACATCGACACGGTGCACGGCCCGCAGGACCTCGCGAACCCGGACTACGGTCCGATGACCACCATCACCAACCAGTACGCGGCGATGCCGTCGCTGCACTTCGGCTGGTCGCTGTGGTGCGGGATCGTGATCGTGCTGCTGGCGCCCAAGCTGTGGATGAAGCTCCTGGGGCTGCTGCATCCGCTGTTCACCGTCTGCGCGATCGTCGCCACGGCCAATCACTGGGTGCTGGACGCGGCGGGCGGCGCGCTCGTCGTGGGCGCGGGCTTCACCCTCACGTACGTCCTGTCCGGGCCGCGACGACTTCGGCGGGCGCCCGGACCGGTGCCGGACTCGAATCCGGGGGCCGTACCGGGGCCGGGTCCAAGTGAATCGGCCGTGCCGGGGCCGCGGGACGGGGCCGCGAAGTCGACGGCGCGGTAAATCGGTTGATCCGCACTTCTATCGTTCTCGTATGACCACAGCGCTCCGGCTGGAGAAGATCACCCCCGACAACCTCGACACCGCGCTCGGTATCAAGGTCCACCCCGACCAGGAGCATCTGGTCGCCCCTGTCGTGAAGTCGCTCGCCGAGGCGTACGTCCACCCGCCGGACGTCGCCTGGCCCCGGCTCATCCTCGACGGTGACCGGGCCGTCGGATTCCTGATGGGCTTCCTCGACATCGACTTCGCGGGCGACGGGACGGGCAAGGACATCCGCTCGGGCCTGTGGCGCCTCAACATCGCGGCCGGTGAACAGGGGCGCGGCTACGGCCGCTTCGCGGTCGGCGCCGTGGCCGCCGAGATCCGCCGGCGCGGCGGCACCCGGCTGACCGCCACCTGGGAGCCGGGGGACGACGGGCCCGAGCGCTTTTATCTCGGGCTCGGGTTCCGGCTGACGGGGGAGACGAGCGGGGACGAGACGGTGGGGGAACTGGAGCTGTAGGGGGAGCTGCAGGGCCGGCGGGAGCTTTACGGGGCGGGCCTCGGGGCGTCGAAGGTGACCGGCGCGTCGAACGCGGCCCGCCGCGTCGCCCGGCGCAGTGCCTTGAGGATCGTGCCGCCGATCGTCAGCGTCAGTACGACGGTGAGCACCGCCCGCCCCAGGTCCCAGCCGAACGACGTCGCCGCGCAGTACGCGAGGAAGCGCACCAGATTCTCGTGGACCGCGTCTCCCGGCCGGAACGAGATGCCGGACGACAGCCCGCCGAGGTAGGTCCAGCCCTGGAGATTCATGATCGTGCCGTACGCGAAGGCGGCGAGGGCCCCGTACCCGGCGAGCATCAGCGACTCGGCCCGTCCGCGCAGTCGGTCGGCGCCCGGCAGCAGCCCCGCGCCCATGGTGAACCAGCCCATCGACAGCATCTGGAACGGCATCCACGGCCCGACGCCGCCGGTCAGCAGCGCGGAGGCGAACATCGTGACGGAGCCCAGCACGAAACCGAAGCCGGGGCCCAGCACCCGGCCGCTCAGCACCATCAGGAAGAACATCGGCTCCAGACCGGCCGTCCCCGCGCCCAGCGGGCGCAGCGCGGCGCCCACGGCGGCCAGCACGCCCAGCATGGCGACCGCCTTGGCGTCCAGACCGGAGTCGGCGATCGTCGCGACGACGACGGCCACCAGGAGCGGGAGCAGCAGGGCGAACAGCCAGGGCGCGTCCTGGGAGTGGGCGAGCCCGGAGGCGGAGTCGGCGAGCAGCGGCCACCCGAAGGCGATGACGCCGATCGCGCTGACGAGGGCGAGCGCGGCGACGGAACGGGGACCGAGGCGTACGGCGCGGGCCCGGGGGTCGGGGTCGGGTGTGGTGCCGCTCATGCCGGGTCCTTCGCGACGGCTGCCAGCGCCTGTCGGACCTGAGAGACCGTCAGCCACTCCCGCGGCGCCATGATCTTCGCGACCTGTGGCGCGAACGCCGGTGAGGAGACCACCACTTGGGATGTCGGCCCGTCGGCGACGATCTCGCCGTCCGCCAGGATCACCACCCGGCGGGCGAGTTCGGCGGCCAGCTCCACATCGTGGGTCGCCAGCACGATCGCGTGCCCCTCGGCCGCCAGCGCGCGCAGTACGTCCACCAGGCGGGCCTTGGCCGCGTAGTCCAGACCGCGCGTCGGCTCGTCCAGGAGCAGCAGCGGGGGCCGGCCCGTCAGCACGATCGCCAGCGCCAGCGCGAGGCGCTGCCCCTCCGACAGGTCGCGCGGATGCGTCGCGTCGGGCACGTGCGGAAGCAGCTCGTCGACCAGCGCGCGGCAACTGCCGGGCGCCGCGCCCGCGTCGGCGTCCGCCGCCGCGCACTCGGCGCCCACCGTGTCCGCGTACAGCAGGTCGCGCGGCTCCTGCGGAACGAGCCCGACCTCGCGGATCAGCTCGCGCGGATGCGTACGGTGCGGGGTGCGCCCGCCGACGCCGACGGAGCCGGACGAGGGCTCGACCATGCCGACGAGGGTGGCCAGCAGGGTCGACTTGCCCGCGCCGTTACGGCCCATGAGCGCGACGGTCTCGCCGGGGGTGACGGTGAGGTCGACACCGCGCAGCGCCTCGATCCTGCCGCGCCGCACGGAGAGCCGGGTGACCGACGCGATCTCGGTGCGCGGGATTCCGGGTTCCGGGGATCGGCGGTGGAGCAGCCGGCCGAGGGCGGTACGAGGCGTGCCGCCGGGCCGGGGAGCGGGTGCGGCGGGTGGCGTCCCGATGGCCGCCAACGGGGGCTCCGTCGTCGCGAGTCGGGCGCGCAGACCGGCCGCCCGGCGGCGGGCGTCGCGTACGGACAGTGGCAGCGGGTCCCAGCCGGCCAGCCGGCCGAGCGCCACCACGGGCGGAAAGACGGGGGAGAGGGCCATGATCCGCTCCGGCTCGCCGACGACCGGCGCCTCGCCGGGGCCGGGCAGCAGGATGACCTGGTCCGCGTACTGCACGACGCGCTCGAGGCGGTGCTCGGCCATCAGCACGGTCGTCCCCAGGTCGTGCACCAGCCGTTGCAGCACGGCCAGCACCTCCTCGGCCGCCGCCGGGTCGAGCGCGGATGTCGGCTCGTCCAGGACCAGCACCTTGGGGTGCGGCGTGAGCACCGAACCGATCGCGACGCGCTGCCGCTGGCCGCCGGAGAGCGTGGCGATGGGGCGGTCGCGCAGCTCGGCGAGGCCGAGCAGGTCCAGGGTCTCCTCGACGCGGCGCCGCATCACGTCGGGGGCCAGGCCCAACGACTCCATGCCGTAGGCCAGTTCGTCCTCGACCGTGTCGGTGACGAAGTGGGCGAGCGGGTCCTGGCCCACCGTGCCGACGAGATCGGCGAGTTCGCGCGGCTTGTGCGTACGGGTGTCGCGGCCGTCCACGGTCACCCGGCCGCGCAGCCTGCCGCCGGTGAAGTGCGGGACGAGCCCGGACACCGCGCCCAGCAGGGTGGACTTGCCGACGCCGGAAGGCCCGACGAGCAGCACCAACTCGCCCTCGGGGACGGTGAGATCAACCCCCTGGAGAGTGGGGGCCGGTGCGTCGGTGTAGGTCACCGACACCTGCTCGAACCGGATCACCGGGTCTTCTCCTCGGGAGTGCGGGCGGGTGGCTGGGGTGCGACGAGGGCCGGGAGCAGACCGAGCAGGACGCCGGCGGCGGGCCACAGCGGCAGACCGGGTGCTTCGAGCGGTACGACGCCGGGGTGCAGGCCCGCCGGGTCGTACGCGCCCGCCAGGATCATCACGACGGCGACGGCCGCGCCCGACCCCGCGACCAGCCAGGCCCGGACGCCCCACAGGTCGGGGCGGTAGCGCGTACGGACCGAACGGCGCCCGCCGAGCCGCAGACCCGCGAGCGCGGCGGCGAGCCCTATGCCCAGGATCGGCAGTCCGTACGCGGCGCCCTCGGCGGCGAGGAGCCCGTACGAGCCCGCGCAGACGCCGAGCAGACCGCCGAGGGTCAGCGCGGTGGTGGTGCGGCGGACGGCGGGCGGTACGGCGGCCGTGCGGCCGTAGCCGCGCGCGTCCATCGACGCGGCGACGGCCACGGACCGCTCCAACGCGCCCTCCAGGACCGGCAGTCCGATCTGGAGGACCGCCGTCACGCCACCGGCGGGCCGGCCGCGCAGCCTGCGGGCGGTGCGCAGGCGCAGGACGTCGGCGACCATGTTCGGCGCGAAGGTCATGGCGACGACGACGGCGACCCCCGCCTCGTACAGGGCGCCCGGCAGGGACTTGAGCAGCCTGGCCGGGTTGGCGAGCGCGTTCGCGGCGCCCACGCAGATGAGGAGCGCGGCGAGCTTGGCACCGTCGTACAGCCCGAACACCAACTGCTCCGCCGTCACCCGCCCGCCGATCCGCACGCCCTTCGCCCAGTCGGGCAGGGGCAGTTCGGGCAACGTGACGATCAGATGCGAGCCGGGGATCGGCGAGCCGAGGAACGCGGAGAAGACGAGCCGCACGACGATGACGACGAGCCCGAGCTTGACGAACGCCCCGTACGACCGCGCCCACGGCGCGTCGGTCCGCCGGACGGCGACGACGTACCCGGCGACGCCGACGAGCAGCCCGAGGAGCAGCGGATTGGTGGTCCGCGAAGCGGCCACGGCCAACCCGAGGGCCCACAGCCACCAGGCTCCGGCGTGCAGGGCGTTGCTACGGGTGGCGCGGGGGGCGCGGAGGGGGGAGGGGTTTGCCGGGTCCGTCCGGTGGGCCGGTTTGTCCTCAATCGCCGGACGGGCTGGTTTGGTTGCGGCGGGTGGGCCTGGTGTCCTCAATCGCCGGGCGGGCTTGATGGGTGGGCCGTTGTGTGTGCCTGCGGGTGCGTCGGTGGGGTGGGTCGGGTCCGGTCGGTGGGGCGGTTTGTCTTCAATCGGCGGACGGGCTGGGTTGGTTGCGGCGGGTGGGCCCGGTGTCCTCAATCGCCGGACGGGCTCCAAATGCGGCCCGCCGGGTGCGCGCGCGGGTGCGGCCTCGGACTGTCCCGGGGTCGGGCGTGTTCCCGTGCGGCGGTCGGCGTCGGGGTTGTCGGGCGCGCCCGCCTCGTCGTCGTCCCGGATCCCCGCCGCCGGGTCAGGCGCGGCGACGGCGGGCCTGCCAGGTGGCGGCTGTCGCCAGGGTGAGTACCGCCGCCGCTCCGGCGAGGATGCCGAGGGACGGGGTGCCGCCGGCCTCGTCGGCGTCGCTCGCGGTGGGTGTCGGGGACGAGGACGTGGACGTGGACGGGGTCGCGGACGCGGCGCCGTCGACCGAGATCTGTTCGCCGCAGCCCGACTTCGGGTAGCCGGTGATTCCGCACAGCAGCGCGTCGCTGTTGTAGCGCAGCGGCTTCGCCACCGCCGCCAGGGCGTCCGCGCTCGTCGCCTCCGGGGCCACCCGCGCGCACTCGGCGCGCGGCGCCGGTGGCCGCTCGCCGTCCGGGGCGTCCGCCTGTGTGCCGGGGTCGACGACCACCGCGATCCGCTTGCTGCCGGACTTCGCGGGCGTGGACCCGCAGACGGCCGCGAAGTCCGGTGTCTCGCGGGGCTTCGCCGCGTCCTGGCTGTCCGCGCTGACCGCGAAGCGGAAACCGTTGACCGTGCCGTCCGCCGGGCGGGCGAGCGCCGGGCCCTGGGTGGCGTACGTCCACGCCGTACCGTCGCCCTCCCAGAACGACCAGTAGCGGTAGCCGGCCGCCTGCGCCGTCCCCGTACCCGGCACCGTCAGCGCGCCCGTGAACGCCAGCAGGACGGCGAGTATCCGTGCGCGCCTCATGACCGGCGCCGCCTCGCCCGCAGCACGTACAGCGCCCAGATCGCGAGCGCCACGAACATCCCGATGCCCATCGTCCACAGGTTCCCGGACATGCTGCTCTTCTCCGCCTTCTGCTCCGCGAGCACCTTCTGCTGCTCGTCGGTCGTCAGCGGCTTGGGCCCGATCCATTTGGGTGTGGGCCCCGTCGCGTTCAGGGCCTTCACCAGGTCGGTGCCGCCGAACGTACGCGGGTCGGTGCTCGTCGTATGCGCGGCGAAGATCAACTGGGCGTACGCGGCCGGGCCGTTCTCCTTCGCCCACCCCGCCGCGTTCTTCTCCAGCCACTTCATCGGGGCCGCCGCCTGCTCGCCGTATCCGGCGGTCGTCAGCGCGACGACGGCGTCCGCCGTGTTGCCGTAGTCCGGCAGCGGCGCCGAGTCGGCGGCGCCGGGCATGGGCGGCTGGTCGAGGTGGCCGGTTTTGGCGAGCGCCTTCACCAGATACGACGCGCCGTTGCGCGCCGCGCGCTCCGGCGTGAGCGGGTGCAGGTCCTGGCAGACGGGCGCGGGGCCGGGCTCGACGCCCGTCGTGACCATCCGCTTCCCGATCCCGCCGAGCAGACCGGCGGCCGTGGCATCCGCGTTGGGAAGCAAGGCGCCGGATTTGTCGGGCTGGTATGCGAACGCGCCCCCGCCCTCCTTCGCGTCGCAGGGGATCGCGAAGCTGTTCAGCGCCTGGTACGGGGACCTGTCCCGCGTCGACAGCCGCGTGCCCACCGGGGCGCCGCCGGCGGCCAGTGCTCCTATCACCAGGCCCGTGGAGTTGGCGTCGCTGGGGGCGCCCGCGCTGTAGCCCCAGCCGCCGTCCGCGTTCTGCACGGAGGTGAGCCAGTTCAGTCCGTTGTTCATGGCGTCGGGGTGGGTGGTGAGCGCGGCCAGTATCTGTACGGCGGCGGCCGTGGAGTTGGTGTCCACGACCGTCGTCGCGTCGCACGGCTTCGTCGTGTCGGGCCGGTACGCCGGGAACGCGCCGCTGTCGCACTGCTGGCCCAGCAGCCAGGTCACGGCGGAGTCGGCGGGCATGACGTTCACGGCGCGCTGCGCCAGCATGGCGAGCGACTGGCGCCAGACACCGTCGTAGGTCGGGTCCGTGGTGCCGTACATCCCGGCGGGGAGTTCGACCGGCGGCGCGGCCGGAACGGCGGGGGTGTCGGCCGGGGTGCCGGCCGGAGCGGCGGAAGCCGGGGAGGGGAAAGCGGCCACGCACAGGACGGCGGTGGCTGCGGCGGACGCTGCTGCGACGCGTGCCACGCGGCGGCGAACGGTGGTCATGGCGGGTGTGGCCTCTCCTGCGTGAACGCGTAGCGTGCGATCGACGTGCGATCGACGTGCGATCGCGGAACCGGGCAGGCACGGTGAGGCACCAGGCTCCGGCTCCGTATGCCTCGACGGTGCCGGCCACCGGGGGTTTCCGGTGGCACGAGCCGGTCACGACCGCGTCCGGGGTGCTCCGACTCGCCGCCGGTGAGGGCGGCTCACGGTTGCGGGTCAGTGCCGGATTCGCACCGGCTTCCCCCCGTACGGGCATGATGACGACCCACTCACTCTACCGGCCCCTTTTCGGCCGCCCCGGACGCCGCCGCCGGGCTCGGGCACCCGGGTCATCTGACGCCTCGTCACCGTTCCTGCGCGCTCGCCGACTCCGCCGGCGGCGCCCCGGCCCGTCGTGGTGCGAATCACCAGGGCCGCCCCGCCGCGTACCGCTACCTGCCGGTAGATTCGAGGCTCGCGGTGTCGTCCCGCCCACCCGGCGGGAACTTGTTCCGGACTGACGCGAGCGGCTACGCTCCGCCGAAAGTGAAGTGAGAAGTGAGGGCCGAGAGTGACCGCTGAGGCCGTAGAGGCGGGTAGCCCCACGGGGCCCGCCACCACCTCCGGCGCGCCGGACCGGCCGCTGCGCATCGCGCTCCTCACCTACAAGGGCAACCCCTTCTGCGGCGGCCAGGGCGTCTACGTACGGCACCTCTCCCGCGAGCTGGCCCGCCTCGGGCACAGCGTCGAGGTCATCGGCGCCCAGCCCTACCCCGTACTGGACGAAGGCGTCCCGCTCACCGAACTCGGCAGTCTCGATCTCTACCGGCAGCCCGACCCGTTCCGGACGCCGAAACGCGGCGAGTACCGCGACTGGATCGACGCCCTCGAAGTCGCCACCATGTGGACCGGCGGCTTCCCCGAACCGCTGACCTTCTCGCTGCGCGCCCGCCGCCATCTGGCCGCCCGCCGGGGCGAGTTCGACGTCGTCCACGACAACCAGACGCTCGGTTACGGGCTCCTGGGCGACCTCGGCGCCCCCCTCGTCACCACCATCCACCACCCCATCACCGTCGACCGGCGCCTGGAGATCGACGCCGCCGACGGGTGGCGCGCCCGCGCCTCCATGCGCCGCTGGTACGGCTTCACCCGCATGCAGAAGCGCGTCGCGCGCAGGCTGCCCGCCGTGGTCACCGTCTCCGGCAGCTCGAAGCAGGAGATCACCGACCACCTCGGGGTACGGCCCGAGCGGATACGGGTCGTCCCCATCGGCGCCGACACGGGCCTGTTCTCGCCGGACCCCGCCGTACCCGAGATCCCCGGCCGGATCGTCACCACCTCCAGCGCCGACGTACCGCTCAAGGGACTCGTCCACCTGGTCGAGGCACTGGCCAAGATCCGTACCGAGCATCCCGCCGCCCATCTCGTCGTCGTCGGCAAGCGCGCCGAGGACGGGCCCGTCTACCGCGCCATCGAGCGGTACGGGCTCGGCGACGCGGTCCAGTTCGTCAAGGGCATCTCCGACGCCGAACTGGTCGACCTCGTGCGCGGCGCGCAGATCGCCTGCGTGCCGTCCCTGTACGAGGGGTTCTCGCTGCCCGCCGCCGAGGCCATGGCCACCGGCACCCCGCTGGTCGCCACCACCGGCGGGGCGATCCCCGAGGTCGCTGGGGCCGACGGCGAGACGTGTCTGGCCGTGCCGCCCGGTGACGCGGACGCCCTGGCCGGGGCGCTCAACAGGCTGCTCGGCGACCGGGAGTCGCGCGAGCGGCTGGGTGCGGCGGGGCGCGAACGGGTGCTGAGCCGGTTCACCTGGGCGCGGGCCGCCGAGGGCACCGTCGAGCTGTACCGCGCGGCCGTCGCCGCCCGCGCGGGGGCGGCCCGCTGATGGGGGCCCCGGCCCGGCCGCGGTTCTGTCCCTGTCCGCGTTCCTGTCTGCGTCCCTGTCCGCCTCCCCGTCTGCGTCCTTCCACTCTCTGACCGACGTTCCCACCCACCCCGAACACCCCGACGCCCCTCCCACCGCGAAAGCAGGAACTCGTGCTGACCGTGGACTTCTCCCGTTTCCCGCTCGCCGCCGGCGACCGGGTGCTCGATCTGGGGTGCGGCGCCGGCCGGCACGCCTTCGAGTGCTACCGGCGCGGCGCCCAGGTCGTGGCCCTCGACCGGAACGGTGCGGAGATCCGCGAGGTCGCCACCTGGTTCGCCGCGATGAAGGAGGCCGGTGAGGCGCCACCCGGTGCCACCGCCACCGCGATGGAGGGCGACGCGCTCAACCTCCCCTTCCCCGACGAGTCCTTCGACGTCGTGATCATCTCCGAGGTCATGGAGCACATCCCCGACGACAAGGGCGTGCTCGCCGAGATGGTCCGCGTCCTGCGGCCCGGCGGCCGGATCGCCGTGACCGTGCCCCGGTACGGCCCCGAGAAGGTCTGCTGGACGCTCTCCGACGCGTATCACGAGGTCGAGGGCGGCCATATCCGTATCTACAAGGCCGACGAACTCCTCGCCCGGATACGGGAGGCCGGGCTCAGGCCGTACGGCACCCATCACGCGCACGCCCTGCACTCGCCGTACTGGTGGCTCAAGTGCGCCTTCGGCGTGGACAACGACCAGGCGCTGCCCGTTCGCGCGTACCACAAGCTGCTCGTCTGGGACATCATGAAGAAGCCCTTCGCGACGCGCTTCGCGGAGCAACTGCTCAACCCCGTCGTCGGCAAGAGCTTCGTCGCCTACGCCACCAAGCCGCATCTGCCGACCGCGGAGGGCAAGTGACCTTGCCCGGTCGCGGCCCCGACCGCACCGAACACCTCGTCCTGCCCGGTGTCCTGACGGCGGATCAGGCGGACGAGACCGTCGCGGGCATCCTCGCCGTACAGCGCCCCGACGGCGCCATCCCCTGGTTTCGCGGCCACCACCTCGACCCCTGGGACCACACCGAGGCCGCCATGGCGCTCGACGCGTCCGGCGAACACGAGGCGGCGGCGCGGGCGTACGCGTGGCTGGCCCGGCACCAGAACGAAGACGGGTCCTGGTACGCCGCCTACGAGGACGGCGAGGGGGCCCGGCCCACCGATCCGAGCCGCGAGTCCAACTTCTGCGCCTATCCCGTGGTCGGCGTCTGGCACCACTATCTGGCCACCGGCGACGAGGGGTTCCTCGACCGGATGTGGCCCGTTGTGCGCTCCGCCGTCGAGTTCGTCCTGGAACTCCAGCGGCCCGGCGGGCAGATCGGCTGGAAGCGCGAGGCGGACGGCACCGCCGTCAACGACGCGCTACTGACCGGCAGTTCGTCCGTGCACCAGGCGCTGCGCTGCGCGCTGGCGATCGCCGAGGAACGCGAAGAGGCCCAGCCCGACTGGGAGTTGGCGACCGGATCGCTCGCGCACGCGATCCGCGAGCACCCCGAACGGTTCCTCGACAAGAGCCGCTACTCGATGGACTGGTACTACCCGGTCCTCGGCGGGGCGATGACCGGAGCGCAGGCGAAGGCCCGGATCGAGGAGGGCTGGGACCGCTTCGTCGTCCCGGAACTCGGGGTGCGCTGTGTACTGCCCAACCCGTGGGTGACCGGCGGCGAGAGCTGTGAACTCGCCCTGGCGCTGTGGGTGGTGGGCGAGTCGGACCGGGCGCTGGACGTACTCCAGTCCATCAAGCACCTGCGCGCGGACGGCGGGCTGTACTGGACGGGCTATGTCTTCGAGGGCGAGAAGGCCGTCTGGCCCGAGGAGTTGACGAGCTGGACGGCGGCGGCGCTGCTGCTGGCCGTGGCCGCGCTCGGTGGGGACGAGGCGACCACGGCGGTGTTCAGCGGTGAGCGGCTGCCGTCCGGACTTGAGCCGGACTGCTGCGAAAGGGTCGGCTGAGGCGGGTCGTTGAGACGACTGCTGACGCCGACTGATGACGGTGCGTCAGATACGGCGCAGTCGGCCGGCCAGTCCATGGCCGATGAACAGGTACACCACGGCCGCCAGACCGTAGCCGGACACCACCCGCGCCCATGCTTTGTCGAAGGTGAACAGGTCGTAGGACCAGCCGGCGAGCCAGCGTGCCGTGTCCTGGACGAAGTTCACCAGGTCGTTGGCGCGGTTGGCGTCCAGCAGGTACATCACGATCCACAGGCCCAGGATGAAGGCCATGACATCCGCGATCACGATGAGGACCGTGGCTGCTGCGCTGCTTCCACTGCGTTGACGTGAGGCCATGACGTCCGTGTTGCCGCTTCCGGGCGGGTGAAACCCCGACGACCCCACCCGCTGGGTCCGGTGCACGTCAGCGGCCCCCCGCCCGGGAAGGGCGAGGGGCCGCTGTTGATCTCCGTGCTGGTGTCCGTGCGCGCCGCTCAGCCTCGCTGGATGCCCGACGTGTCCTGGAGCAGACCGCGACGGCCGTCCTGCGTCTGGGCGATCAGGCCCGGACCGCGCTGCTCGACGGCCAAGTACCAAGTACCCGGAGCGAGTTCGGCGATCGGGGACGGCGAGCCGTCCTCGCCGAACAGGGGACGGGCCACCGGCACGGCGAACCAGAACGGCTCGAAGTTCCCGGCGGGCGCGCCGTCCTGCTTCGCACCCGGCGCCCCCGGCTGCCCGCCCTGCGAGGGCTGACCCGGACCGGGCTGACCCGGCTGACCGGGCTGGACACCGCCGTACGCCCCCGGCTGGGGCTGGCCCGGCTGGCCGCCACCGTACGGCGGCTGCTGGGCGCCCGGGTAGCCGTAACCCTGGCCGGGCTGGCCCGGCTGGCCGTACGGCGACGCGACCTGCGGCTTCGGGGCGCCGACGAGGGGCGCCTTGAGCGCGGGAACGAGCGGGGTGGCGAGAGCGCCCGCGGCGAGCACGATGGTGGAGAGCAGGCCGAGAATCATGCCGGCGCCCACGTTGTCCGCGTCGATGATGGTCCAGAACGCGGTCCACAGCGCGAAGACGGTCAGGGCGACACCGAACTGGCCGATGTCGAGGCCGACCACCTTGCGGCCCGGCATGCCCCGGCCGACGGCGATCAGCCCGGCGCCGATGATGCCGGTGATGAACATGCTCATCACCAGGCCGAGCACGTCCCAGGCGTTCGGGCTGTCGAAGCCCGAACAGTCCACCCCTGACGGGCAGTCGATGCTGGACAGGCCGAGGAACGAGGCGATGAACAGCACCACCGCTGCTCCGATCACCACGCCATCGCCTCGTGTGAGGGAGCGGATGTTCACGTGAAAAGTCCTTCGTAGATCGTCTCGTCGGGGCGGTCGCCACCGGCGCGGAGGGCGACGGCGCGAAGTGCGAAGCTCGGGGGCGGCTCCCTATCGTACGGATAAATCTATCGTCTGCCCGAGCCGGGCGTCTCCTTGGTTGCGGGCCGCCTGATGAGGGGACCACGACCGGACCCCCAACGGTTGCGGGAGTGCGCGACGAAGAATGGATCGCGGTGTTTTCGTTGTGATTCCGTTGCCATTCGCGGCTGTTCGCAGAGGGTTCCCCTGCCGCGTGTGGCTATCGGTTCAGGAAACTGCTGATGCCGTCCGCCATTCCCTGCGCCGCCTTCTGCCGCCACTCGGCGCTCGTCAGCAGGGCGATGTCCTTCGTGTCACGCATGTTGCCGCACTCGATGAACACCTTCGGCACGGTCGAGAGATTGAGCCCGCCGAGATCGTCACGCACATCAAGTCCCGTGCCCCCGCCGAGATAATTGGACGGAGCGCTTCCGGTCGCGCGTACGAATTTGCCCGCGACGCGTTCGCCGAGATCGCGCGAGGGAGCCACGATCTTCGAGGTGTCGGCACCGCCCGACTTCACCAGGGCGGGGAGGATGACATGGAAGCCGCGGTTGCCTGCGGCCGAACCGTCCGCGTGGATGGAGATCACGGCATCGGCTCCGGCCTTGTTGCCGATTTCCGCGCGTTCGTCCACACACGGTCCCCATGGGCGGTCGTTCTCATGGGTGAGTTTCACCGTCGCTCCCTCTTTACGCAGGAGAGTGCGCAGACGCTGTGAAACATCGGCGGTGAATTCGGCCTCGGTGTAACCGGAGTTGCCGGCGGTGCCCGTGGTGTCGCATTCCTTGCGATTGGTTCCGATGTCCACCAGCTTGTTGATCTCGGCGGTGTGTTTGAAGTTGCCCGGGTTGTGCCCGGGGTCGATGACGACGATCCGTCCCGCGAGCGGCCCGTCACCGGGAGCGGGCCGCGCGTCCCCCGGAGCGGCGTCGTCGTCCGGCGCGGACTTCGACGCCGATGCCGACGGTGACTTCGAGACGGACTGCCTCGGCTCGGGACCCGACGACGCGGGCCGGTCGGCCGCGCCGGCGGTGGCGGACGTGCTCGCGCCCGGCGCGGGGAGACCGGCCGGACCCCCGTCGGCGGACCCACCGGTGGCCTGCCAGATCAGCCACCCGGCGAAGGCGCCCGGCACCAGCGCCGCGAGGGCGATGGTGAGCGTGCGGCGCGAGGTCCGGCGGCGGGCGGCGGGGTGGCTTTCGTCGTACGACACCCGGCGATGCTAGTTGGTGCGGGCCGGAGCGTCAGGTTCCTGCGCCGGTACGTCGCAGGACGCGCAGCGAGTCGTACGCCGAGACCTCGGCGAACGCGCCGGACGCCAGCGCGCGCCGCCACACCCGGTACGGGGCCCGGCCGCCGTCCGCCGGGTCGGGGAACACGTCGTGCACGACCAGCAGTCCGCCGTCGGCGAGATGCGGTGCCCAGCCCTCGTAGTCGGCGTTCGCGTGCTCGTCGGTGTGGCCGCCGTCGATGAACACCAGGCCCAGCGGGCCGCCCCAGAGCGCCGCCACCTGCGGGGAGCGGCCGACGACCGCCACGACATGGTCCTCCAGACCGGCCGCGTGGAGCGTGCGGCGGAAGGACGGCAGCGTGTCCAGTTGGCCGACCTCGGGGTCGACGAGCGTCGGATCGTGATACTCCCAGCCCGGCTGCTGCTCCTCGCTGCCGCGGTGGTGGTCGACGGTGAGCGCGGTGACACCGGCGGCGCGGGCGGCGTCGGCGAGCAGGAGCGTGGAACGGCCGCAGTACGTGCCGACTTCGAGCAGCGGCAGCCCGAGGGCGGCGGCTTCGGTGGCGGCGGCGTACAGGGCAAGGCCCTCACCGGTCGGCATGAAGCCCTTGGCGCGCTCGAAGGCGGCGAGGACGTCGGGGGTGGGGGTGAGGGAGGGGACGGCAGCCGGGGTCGGTTCGTACGGGGCGGTCCCGGCGGTCATTTGTTCCTCCTGCGTGCTGCGGGCTGCGTGCTGCGTGTTGCGGGCGACGTGCTGCGTGCTGCGTGCCGCGCGTGTGCGGTGGGGCCATGCTGCCGTACGCCGTCCTACGACCGGACCGCCGCCCGGCGGGCCAGCACCAGATCGACGTCCACCGACAGGGCTCCGCCGAGATACGTCGCCGGGTGGGCGTACGGGGCGTGGCCCGTGGCCGAGCCCGCGAGGACGTACCGGCCGGCGGCCGGGGCCGCGAGCGCGTACCGGCCCTCGTCGTCCGTCGTGGTGAGGCCCGCCTGACGGCCGCCGGAGTCGAGCAGCGTGACGTTCGCCCGTGTGACGGGCGCCCCGTCGGCGTCCAGCACCCGGCCGCGGAAGCCCCGGACGGCGGGGAGGGCGCCGGGGAGGGCTGCGGGGAGGGCGGTGGACCGCGCGTCGTCCTCGCTGCTCGCCCGCAACTCGGTACGGGTCGAGGTCTTGTGGGCCGGCAGGAAGGCCGCCAGCGCCAGTCCGGCGAGCACGGCGGCGGTGGCGATCATGAACGACAGGCGGAAGCCGTGCAGGCTGGGCACCGCCGTGGGACCCGTACCGATCGCCGTACGCGCCAGCACCATGCCGATGACGGCGCTGGACACCGACGTACCGATCGAACGGGCCAGTGTGTTCAGCCCGTTGGCCGCACCGGTCTCCGTCGGGTCCACGGCTCCGACGATCAGGGCGGGCAGCGAGGAGTACGCCAGCCCGATGCCCGCGCCGAGGACCATCGACATGACGACGGTCTGCCAGGCGGCGCTCATCATGAACAGCCCGGCGCCGTAACCGACCGCGATGACCGCCATGCCGATGATCAGCGAGACCTTGGGGCCGCGCCGCGCGGATATCCGGGCGTAGACGGGAGCGACGAGCATCATCGTCAGACCCAGCGGGGCGACGCACAGACCCGCGACGACCATCGACTGACCGAGGCCGTAACCGGTCGAGGTGGGGAGCTGGAGCAGTTGCGGCAGGATCAGCGACACCGCGTAGAACGCGACGCCGACCATCATCGAGACGAGGTTGGTGAGCAGCACCTCGCGGCGCGCGCTCGTACGCAGGTCGACCAGCGGGGCCTTGAGGCGCAGCTCCATCCAGCCCCACAGCCCGAGGACGACGACGGCCACCCCGAAGAGAGTGAGCGTCATGGGCGACGTCCAGCCCCAGGTGCTGCCCTTGGTGATCGGCAGCAGCAGGGCGACGAGGCCGGTGGAGAGTCCGAGCGCGCCGAACCAGTCGAACCGGCCGCCCGCACGTACCGAACTCTCCGGCACCATCAGGACCGTCAGCACCATCGACAGCACGCCGAGCCCGGCGGAGCCGAAGAACAGGGTGTGCCAGTCGGCGTGCTGGGCGACCAACGCGGCGCCGGGCAGGGCGAGTCCGCCGCCGACCCCGATGGACGAACTCATCAGCGCCATCGCCGAGCCGAGCTTCTCGCGGGGCAGCTCGTCGCGCATGATGCCGATGCCCAGGGGGATCGCGCCCATCGCGAAGCCCTGGAGGGCGCGACCGGCGATCATCACCGTCAGATTGTCGGTGAACGCGCAGACCAGCGAGCCGACGACCATGACGGCCAGACTCGCGAGCAACATCCGGCGCTTGCCGTACAGATCGCCGAGCCGGCCCATGATCGGCGTGGACACCGCACCGGCGAGGAGCGTGGCCGTGATGACCCACGTCGCGTTGTCGGGCGAGGTACGCAGCAGCGCCGGCAGGTCCTTGATGATCGGGACGAGCAGGGTCTGCATGACGGCGACGGTGATACCGGCGAACGCGAGCACCGGGACGACGCCGCCCGTTTGCCGCTTACGCGAAACGGCCCCGGGGAGGGGGCCGGATCCGGATCGGGCGTACTGGTCGGGTGTCGCTTGTGGCATAGGTGGAGCCTCCGGGCAGGGGAAGGGTGGGCAGGGCGGTGGGCCGCGCTGAGGGTAAACGCTTTGGGGTGGCCCCGGTATTCCGGGAGCGCGCGCCGGATCGGCCGTGGGTTCGCGATACGTCCTAGGTCCGGTGGCTGGTGCCCCGTACATCGATATCCCGATGTACGGACAGGGGTACGGCTGCGACCATTACCGCCATGTCCCACGTCCCGGCAGTCACCGAAGCAGAAACCGAAGCGGAAACCGAAGCGGAAACCAGCCGCGAACCCGCCTTCGGGCGCGCCGACGCCGCGCGGTCGGCCCGCACCTGGGCCGTCATCTTCGCCGCGTGTGCCGGGCAGTTCCTCGTCGTACTCGACGTCTCGGTGGTGAACGTCGCCCTGCCGTCGATGCGTACCGACCTCGGTCTCAGCACCATCGGTCTCCAATGGGTGCTCAACGCCTACACGATCGCTTTCGCCGGGTTCATGCTCCTCGGTGGCCGGGCCGCCGACATCTTCGGCCGCAAGCGGATGTTCCTCACCGGGCTCGGTGTCTTCACCGCCGCGTCCCTCGCCGGCGGTCTCGCGCAGGAGGGCTGGCAACTGCTCGCCGCCCGTGGTGTGCAGGGTCTCGGCGCCGCCGTACTGGCTCCCGCGACGCTCACCATCCTGGCCGCCGCCGTCCCCGCCGGACCGGCGCGGACCCGGGCCATAGCCACCTGGGCGGCGGTCGGCGCGGGCGGTGGCGCGGCGGGCGGGCTCGTCGGCGGCATCCTGACCGACGTGCTGTCGTGGCGCTGGGTGCTGCTGATCAACGTGCCCGCCGGGGCGCTGGTCCTTCTCGCCGCCGTGCTGTGGCTGACGGAGGGCCGGGCGAAGGAGGCGCGGCGCAAGCTGGATCTGCCGGGCGCGGTACTCGTCACCGGCGGCCTCGCCGTCGTCGCGTACGGCATCGTGCAGACCGAACAGGCGGGCTGGACAGCCGCGGCGACCCTGGTGCCACTGCTCGGCGGACTGCTGCTGCTCGCGGTCTTTCTTCTGGTGGAGGCACGCACGAAGCTGCCGCTGATGCCGCTGAGACTCTTCCGCGTACGGGCGGTGTCGGCGGCCAACGCCGGGATGGTGGTGACCGGTTCGGCGTCGTTCGCGATGTGGTTCTTCATGACCGTCTACGCGCAGAACGTCCTCGGCTACTCGCCCCTCGAAGCGGGCCTCGCGCTCATACCGAGTTCGCTGGCCGTGGTCATCGGCTCCAAGCTGGCGCCCGTGCTGATGCGACGCGTCGGCGCCCGGCATGTCGTGGTCCTCGGCGCCCTCGTGGGCGCCGCGGGATTCGGCTGGCAGTCGATGATGACCGCCGACGGCACCTTCCTGCGGACGATCCTGGGCCCCGGCATCCTGATGATGGTCGGCGCCGGACTGACCATCACACCGCTCGCCGCCCTCGCGACGGCGAGCGCGGCACCCGGCGAGGACGGTCTGGTCTCCGGCCTCGTCAACACCTCACGGACCATGGGCGGGGCCATCGGCCTCGCGGTCCTGTCGACGGTCGCGGCGGCGCGTACGTCCCACGGGAGCGGTCCGGCGGCGCTCACCGAGGGGTACGCGCTGGCCTTCCGGACCGGGGCGGGGCTGCTGCTCGTGGCGGCGGTGCTGATGTTCTTCTGGCTGCCGCGCGACTCGCAGACGTAACGGCGGCGCGGGGTACGGGCTTCAGAGCCAGCCCTGCTGACGGGCCGCCCGCACCGCCTCCATGCGGTTACGGGTGCCGGTCTTGCCGATCGCGGACGAGAGATAGTTCCGTACGGTCGACTCGGACAGGCTCAGCTTCGCCGCCATGTCGGCGACGGTCGCCCCGTCCACGGAGGCGTTCAACGCGTCCCGCTCGCGGGCGGTCAGCGGGCTCGGACCCGCGCTCAGCGCGGCGGCTGCCAGCGCCGGATCGACCACGGTCTCGCCCGCGAGCACCCGCCGGATCGCCTCGGCCAACTCCTCCACCGGCCCGTCCTTCACCAGGAACCCGGCGGCCCCCGCCTCCATGGCGCGGCGCAGATAGCCCGGCCTGCCGAAGGTGGTGAGGATCAGCACCCGGCAGTCGGGGACCTCGTCGCGCAGGTCGGCGGCGGCGTCCAGACCGCTGCGGCCGGGGAGTTCGATGTCGAGCAGCGCCACGTCGGGGCGCGCGGTGAGGGCGGTCGACACGATGGTGTCACCGGTGGACACCTGGGCGACCACGTCGATGTCCCGCTCCATGCCGAGCAGCAGCGCGAGGGCGCCGCGCATCATGTTCTGGTCCTCGGCGAGAAGGACTCTGATCATGCGGTTCGCTCCGTTTCCGTTTCCGTTTCCGGCTCCGTTTGCGGCTCCGTTTCCGTGGCCACCGGGAGTACGGCCGTCACCCGGAAGCCGCGTCCCGCCGAGCCCACCGGGCCCGCTTCGAGTGAACCGCCCGCCACGGCCAGCCGCTCGGTGAGTCCCGTGAGGCCGGTGCCCGCGAAGTAGGTGCCCACCTCGTCGGCCGGTCCAGAGCGTACGCCGCGACCGTCGTCCGCGATCACGAGCCGGATCCGCTCCGGCGCGCCGTCCACCGTGATCTCGCACCGGTTCGCCCCGCTGTGCCGTACGGCGTTGGTGACGCACTCGCGTACGACCCAGCCGAGCAGCGCCTCCGCACGCGGCCCCGGCGGCGGCCCCGACTGCCGTACGACCGGCTCGATCCCGGCGGCGGTCAGCGCCGAGCGCGCCCGGTCCAGTTCGTTCGAGAGGCTGGTGTCGCGGTAGCCGGTGACGGCCTCGCGGATCTCGGTCAGCGCCTGCCGGCCGACAGACTCGATGTCGGTGATCTGCCCGAGCGCCGCGTCCATGTCGCGCGGCGCGAGCCTGCGCGCCGCCTCCGACTTCACCACGATCACCGACAGGGTGTGGCCGAGCAGATCGTGCAGGTCGCGCGAGAAGCGCAGCCGTTCCTCCTCGACCGCCGAGCGCGCCAGCTCCTGCCGGGTGGCGCGGAGCTGTACGACCGTCTCGGACAGGGCGAGGATCGCCGCCGTCACCAGCATCGAGATGGCGGTGCCGTACGCGACCGCCACCGCGCCCCAGCCGTCGTGGACGGCGGCGATCACCGCGACCGCCGCCGTCAGCGGAGCGCCGACCAGGGCGAGGGCCCGGCCGCGCAGCACGGTGCCGCAGGCCAGTCCGAACAGCGGGAAGAACAGCAGCCAACTGCCGCCGTAGGCGGCGCCGAGACCGAACGTCAGCACGGCCATCCCGGCGAGCGCCCACCCGGTGCTCCGGCTGCGCCGGGCCACCGGGTGGAAGGCGCGGAACACCACATAGATGTAAAGGGAGTTGAAGACGAACAGACCGGCGCCGCCGAGCCAGGGGTTGGGAGTCTCGCCCCGGACGAGATTGGAGAGCGAGCCCAGTCCCAGCAGCAGCCACGGCAGCATGGCGAAGCCCGAGGCCGGGCCCGGTCGCTGCCGCTGCCGCCGCCCGCATCGCGCCTTGGTCGCTTTGTTGGTCATACCGTCCTCGGTCATACCGTCCTCGCAGACGTGCGGTAGGACAGCACAGCGTACGTACCGAACACCGTCAGCCAGCCGACGAGCACCGCGACCGCCCCGAGTCCGGGAGCGCGGCCGTCCGTCGTGGCCCAGCCGAGTTCGGCGAAGCCGTGCGCGGGTGTGTACTCGGCGGCGGTCCGCAGCCAGCCGGGGAACGCCTCGATCGGGAACCAGAGCCCGCCGACCACCGCCAGCCCCATCAGGGCGCCCGTGTTGATCACTCCGGCGGTCTGCGGGGAGAGCCGGTAGCCGTTGCCGATCCCGAGCAGCGTGAACGGCAGCGTGCCCGCCCACAGCAGCAGGACCAGCACGGCCCACTGCCACGCGTCGAGCCGTACGCCGTTGGACACGGCACCGGCCGTGAGGACCGTCAGGATCGCGGGCAGGACGGTCACCGAGCCGGCGACGGCGCGGCCGAGTACCACCTGGCGGGGCGGCATGGGGGTGATGCGCAACTGGCGCAGCCAGCCCAGCGAACGGTCCTCGGCGATGCCCGTGCCGACGCTGACGGCGGCGCCGAGCGCGCCGTAGGCGGCCATGCCGACCATGGCGGTCGTCTTCCAGGCGCTGCCGCCGCCGTCGTCGGCGGCGCCGAGGTTGGTGAACAGCAGATACATCACCACGGGCATCCCGGCGCTGAAGATCACGAAGCCGGGTTCGCGCAGTGTGCGCCGTACTTCGAGCCTGACGTAGTTCAGCATCACACCATCTCCCGCGTACCGGTGAGCGCGAGGAAGGCGTCCTCCAGCGTGGCGGGGGCGACCTCCAGGCCGCTGACCCTGCCGAGGCCGAACAGCGCCATGACGGTCGCGTCGGAGTCGTCCGTACGCAGGTGGGCCCGGTCGCCCCGTATCTCCACCGACACGACGCCCGGCAGCGTGCCGAGCCCTCGCGTGCCGCGCCCCGCGAGGTCGAAGGCGACGAGATGGCCGCCGACCGCGCGCTTGATCCGTTCGCCGCTGCCGTCCGCGACGATACGGCCGTGGTCGATGACGACGATCCGGTCGGCGTTGTCGTCCGCCTCCTGCATGTAGTGCGTGGAGAACACCACGGTGTTGCCCCGGCGGGCGTAGGCCCGCATGGACGTCCAGAACGCGCGTCTGGCCTCGACGTCGAGCGCGGCCGTCGGCTCGTCCAGGACGATCAGTTCGGGGCTGCCGGCGAGGGCGATCGCGAAGCGGACGCGCTGCCACTGGCCGCCGGAGAGCTTGTCGACGCGGCGCCCGGCGAGTTCGGTGAGCCCGGCGAGGTCCAGGGCCTCGGCGAGGGGCAGCGGGCGCGGGTAGGTGCTCGCGACGAACGACACCAGCTCGCGCACCGTCGTACGGCGGACCGGCCCGCCCTCCTGGAGCATCGCGCCGACGCGCCCCGAGGCGACCGCGCGCTCGGGGGTGTCGCCGAAGAGGCGGACGCGTCCGCTGTCGGGCTCGTCGAGGCCGAGCAGCAGGCTGATGGTGGTGGATTTACCCGCGCCGTTACGGCCGAGGAGGGCGATGGTCTCGCCGCGTGCGATGTCGAGATCGACGCCGGCCACCGCGCGTACGGCGCCGAAGGACTTGACGACGCCTTCGACGCGTACGGCGTGCTCGGGCGCGGGCTCAGGCTCGTGCTCGGTTGCGAGATGTGTCATGCCGACGACGCTACGGAGGCTTCGCGGGCCGCGGCAGATGCGGATGTACGGACTCGGCCGGGACAAATGTCCTGCCCCGGTGTCCTGCCCCGGTGTCCTGCCCGGGTGTCCTGCCCCGGCCGCCGGAGGGGCTGTCCGGGCCCCGTCCGGCGGCTCGGAGGGAGGAAGTCAGGCCATCTCGATGTCCTCCCCGGGACGGCGGTGGCGTCCGTGGGCCGACGACTGCGAGTCGTCCGTCGCGGCGGCCCCGCCCCGGTGTTTTCCGTGGCCGGTGTCGTCCCGGTCGCCGGCCGCCTGGTGCGGACGGTCCTTGGCCGTGTCTGTTCGGCTTTCAGACATGTGGGAAGTCACCCCGATGAATCGCTGCTATCGCTTGCGTATGTGCTCTGCGCACGGGTGTCGGCCGTCCCCGTACCGACCGACCGGACCCGCGGCAAAATACTAACCAGCCCTATCCGGCGGCCGTACGCCCGGTGAGAGGCGCCTGCTGCAACGGAACGGGCTTGCACACGGGGCGAGTTGGACGCCGCACGGACCCATCCCCACCTGCGGCTTCCACTTGTGCGGGTTCTGTGGGCAATTCGGGCCGTACGTCCTGCGGCGCCGCGTGCCAGGTGTCCATCGGTACGTCCTGCGGGACGTCGCGCGGCACCTCCAGTTGGGCGACGCCGCACGGCATCGCGCCTGTCGCGTACGGCAGTTGGAGCACCCCGTCCCGCGACCACAGTCCCGTACCGGCCAACCAGCCCTCCGGCGCCGCGTGTTGGTGCAGCCGCCGGCCCGAAGGGCGCCATGTCCCCACCCATGTACCAGCCGGCCCGTCGACGCGCAGCGCGACCGCGCAGCTCTCCGGCATCAGCACCTGTCCCGGCTGGACGGCGAAGGGCGTGACCGACCGGCCGGCCGGCCGCAGACACTCCGGGAAGCGCACCGGCCGCGCGCTGCCCAGCACACCCCAGCCGAGGCGGTCGTGGCCCGGCGCGTCCGAACGGATCAGCAGCAGACCGCTGTCGGCGTCGGCCAGCAGCAGCCGGTCGTTGCTGCCCTCCGCGATCTGGAGCAACGGGCTCACCTCGCCGCCCCGTTCCAGGTCGACGGCGACGGCCTTGACCACGCCGTCCAGTTCGCGGTCGACGGCGAGCAGCCGCCCCGTACCGTCGAGCCAGACGCCGCCCGAGCAGCGCCCGCGCACGGTCGCGACCGGCTCCGGGCCGAAGGCGCCGCCCGCCACCAGCCAGACGGTCGTGCCGTGTTCGCCGGGCGCCAGCGCGTAGGCCCTCGTGCCGTCCGGCGACGGCGGCAGGAGCGTCAGCTCCGGGCACTCGACCGCGCCGAGCGGCAGCTCGCCGGTCCTCGGCCCGGTCGGATACAGCAGCGAGAACGCCTGCCGGTCCGCCACCCGCCGATGGATCAACACCCGCCCGTCGACCAGCGGCAGCACACCGGCGTCGGGCTCCTCGGGCTGGTCGAGCGGAAGCGGTACGGCGTACGGCTCGGGCCCGTCGAGCGTCCACCGCTCGGGGAACCACGCCGCAGCCCCGGCACCGTGCGAAGGGCCGTTCCCGAGGGTCAGCCGAGCCGCGTACGAACCGTCCGCCGCGACCACGAGCCCCGCACGCGGGACGCCCCCGTCCGCCGCGACGCCGTCCACGCCCGGCCCGCTCTGCACGCTCTCAATGACACAGGCTGTCATCGCTCCGTCACCTCCGGCGACGACGCTAGGTTCGCACTCGCTGCCGAACAACAGGTGACCACCCGCTTCACACGTACGGGTGGCCGGTCGAGGGTTCGGCTGTGGGGGAGGGGGCGGGTGTGCACGGCGGCGGGGTGCTTACCCGCAAGTGAGTACCTGACAAATTAGTCGGTACTGGTCAACTCCACTGGTGGCAAGGAGGATTCAGCGGGACGACGACATGCGGACTTCAGGAGAGGGACCCGAAAGTGACAGACAACAGCGGAGTTCAGGTGAGCGTTCTCGGGCTGGGCGCGATGGGTGGCGCTCTCGCGAGCGCCCTCGTGAAGTCCGGGTACGCGACAACGGTCTGGAACCGCTCGGCGGGGAAGGCGGACGACCTCGTCGCGCAGGGCGCGAAGGCCGCCGCCACGGCCGGCGACGCGGTGCGGGCGAGCCCACTGGTGATCGCGTGCCTGCTGGACCACGCGTCGGTCCACGAGGTGCTGGACCCGCTCGCCGGCGAACTGGCCGGACGCACGTTGATCAACGTGACGACGACATCACCGGCGCATTCACGGGAGTTCGCCGACTGGGCCGCCCGTGCCGGGGTCGCGTATCTGGACGGCGGCATCATGGCCGTACCGACCATGATCGGCCGGCCTGAGTCCTCGATCCTCTACAGCGGTTCGGCCGATGTCTTCCAGCAGCACAAGCCGCTGCTCGATGTGTGGGGAACCAGTACGTACTTCGGCGAGGACCCGGGGCTGGCGTCCCTGTACGACCTGGCCCTGCTCGCGGGCATGTACGTCATGTTCGCCGGCTTCCTGCACGGCGCCGCGATGGTCGCCCCGGCCGGCGTGACGGCGGGCGAGTTCGCCCAGCGGGCCGCACCGTGGCTGACGGCGATGACCGGCGCCTTCCAGGGGCTCGCCGCGGTCGTCGACGGCGGGGACTACACCGTCGAGGGGCAGCAGAGCCTTGAGTTCTCCAGCCTGGACGACCTGCTGGCCGCCAGCTCGGACCAGGGCATCAGCACCGAGGTGGTCGCGATGGTCCAGAGGCTGATCCAACGCCAGATCGACGCGGGCCACGGCGAGGAGGGCTTCGCCCGGATCATCGAAAGCATCAAGCAGCCGGGGTGACGGTCGTTCAACCGTCCGCCGCCGCCACTGCCTCCACCGCTTTCTGCGTCACGCGGACGGTCTCCTTCCACTCGGTGGCGATCTCGCAAAGCGTGCCGGTGGCCCGGCAGACGGCGCACTTCTGGGTATGGGAGAGGAACCCGGTCCAGGCGAAGGCGTCGGCGGCGCGCTTGGAGTCCAGCCAGGCGGCGCGGATGCTCTCGGCCGTCAGGCAGACCACTCCGGGGGTGCGGCAGTGCGGGCACCTCTGCGAGTGGTTCACGTAGTCCGTGAGCGCCTGTTCGCCGACGGCTCGCAGCGCGGCCAGTTGGTCGTACGGGCTGAACGTCCCGGCGGTCACGTCGGCATCCGGCGGAGAGCGGCCTCGACGGACCGCAGGATCCCGGGCGTCGGCACGGCGTAGGTGTTCGGCACCCACGGCGGTACCTCGCGCTCCCAGAAGAACCCGCGATGCACCACCATCAGCTCACTGCCGGTGAGGGGTGGTTGGAGCGGGGGTGGCAGAGGCGTGCGTGACTCGTGGTCACGTGAGACGAGGTGGGTGTCGTACACGTCGATCACTCCTGCTGTCGCGGCGGCTTCGGGCCAACGACGTTAGGAGCGCCAGGACTTGACGGAGGCACAGATCGTGCCCCCTCGCTCACGCGGCGAGCAGACCCATCTTCACGGCGAGCGCGGACGCACGGCGCCTGCGGGCAGGGCTCTTCGACTCCGCCTCCTCCAACACGATCCGCTTCGCGTAGCCGTTGTACTTGATCGTCTCGGGTGCCGCCTCGTGCGCCTTGTCGAGTGTGGCCAGTGCGACGTCAGGCTGCCGGTCGAGGTGGTAGCCGCGCGCTTCCTCGATACGGTGCCGTGCCCTGCGCGGGCGGGACGGAATGGTCGCGGCGTCGGTCGCCGCAGCCTGCCGTACGGACTCGCCCCCCGCGTGAAGTTCCACGGCGACAGTCACCGCGTGGGCGCCCATGATCGACTGGGAGAAGGACGTGACCGGGTCGAAGTAGTCGGCCGGCAGACGCGCAGCCATGTCCCGTGCCTGGTCCCAGTAGCGCCATGCGGTACCCGTCTCACCCCGCCGTGCGGCCGTGTATCCGGCTTCGAAGGTGAGCGCTCCCGCGATGGCCAGCACGGGGTCCGGTGCGTCCGGCAGCAGGGGTTGCAGATACCGCAGACTCTCCAGATTCACCGCGTCGGCCGCGTCGAAGTGCGCGGGACCCGAGTCCCGGTGCGCCTGTGCGGCGAGCCATGCGGCTACGCCGATGGCGCGCGGATCCTCGGACTCCTGCGCGGCGACCAGGCCGCGTTCGGCGACCCGCCACAACAGGGGCGCGTCCGGCTGGTACGCGACGAAGAACTGCGCCAGCGAGTAGACCTCGGACAGCACGGCCTGCGCCGCGCGCCGGTCCACTGCCCGCTCGGCCTGCCGGACGCCCGACTGTGCGTCCCGGATCAGGTCGGGCAGCAGAGCCCCCACCACGTCCCGGTGGTTGGGCGCCGAGTGCCGTGCCGCCCACGCGCGGGCGAGCCGTGCGTGAAGGTGCGCGGTAGGCGGTGCCTGCGCCTGTGGCACGGCGAAGGGGTACGCGTCCACGGCCGCCCTGACGGCGGCGAGCCGTGGGTGCCCCGGACCGGCGAACAGATCTATCCGGACGCTCTCGTCCCCGGTGAGCTCGGACAGTTCCCGCACCCGCAGGACCTCGGCGATCCGCAGAATCACCGCGAGCTTGGGCGTCTTGAGCCGTCCGCTCTCCACACCCTTGACCCACGATCCGGTGCGCCCGAGCAACCCCCCGAGCTGGTCACGGGTCACGCCCTTACGCGTGCGCAGGATCTGAAGGCGCCGGCCGAAGACCAACGGGTCGGTGTAGGGGTCAGGGGTGGCATCTGGAGACATCACGGCCTTGCCTCTCCTCGCGCAGCTACGTCACAGCCAGAGTAGGGGCCAGGGCCCTTCTGCCGTGGTGCTGTGAGACGGACGCGCTCACATACGGACCGACGACGGACGCAAGACGCCGACCATGCGACTGCCGTCACCAGCAGGCCACTTGGCGACGCGGGCCGCTTCCGTCTCCGCTGCCGGTCGGTTCGGGCGTTGCTCCCCGGCGCGTGGGTGTGATCGCGCGCCGAACGCCACGAGACGCGGACCGATGTTCTCTCCGGTTGACGTGACGGCGGGCGGGTCCGGAGCGCTCCGCGCCGCCCCGCCCCCGGTACGCGCAGGGACCGGTACGCGCAGGGACCGGTTGTCGCGACGCGGGCCTGACCTGTTAGTTTCCTGTGGATCGCAAGTAAGGCACCCCTAAGTAAGACGCTTGGAGCGTAGATGTCCGTTCGACGTCGCGGCACCGCCGCACTGGTGGCCCTCGCCGCCGCCCTCTCACTCGCGGCCTGTGGAAGCGACGGTGGATCGGACCAGAAGTCGTCCCCCGGCGCCGGCGCCGACAAGAAGGCCGTCGCGCAGGGTGGTGAGGACTTCGCCGAGGCGGCCACCAAGACCGCGGGCTACGGCACCGACGCCAAGCCGGGTGAGTTCCCCCGTACCGTCACCCACGCCATGGGCGAGACCGTCCTCGAGGCGCGTCCCGAGCGCGTCATCGTCCTCGACGTCGGCGAGTTCGACAACGTCGTCTCCCTCGGTGTCGAGCCCGTCGGCTACGCGCCCACCGAGGGCGACGAGGGCATACCCGGCTATCTGAAGAAGGGCGCGGGCAGCCCGAAGAACGTCGGCACCATCAACGGGCTCAACCTGGAGGCCATCGCGGCGCTCGAGCCCGATCTCATCCTCGGCAGCCAGCTCCGTGCCGCCGACAAGTACGACGAGCTGTCGAAGATCGCGCCCACCGTGTTCTCCATCCGCCCCGGCTTCACCTGGAAGGAGAACTTCCGGCTCAACGCCGCCGCGCTCGACCGCGACGCGGCGGCCGAGAAGGCGCTCAACGCGTACGGCACGAAGGCCAAGGCGCTGTCCGCCGACATCGGCGCCGACAAGCCGACCGTCTCGATGGTGCGCTACATGCCGGGCAAGATCCGTCTGTACGCCAAGGCGTCCTTCGTCGGCACGATCCTCGACGACGCCGGTCTGCCACGCCCCGCGAACCAGCAGATCAACGATCTCGCCGTCGAGGTCAGCCCCGAGAAGATCGACGAGGCGGACGCCGACTGGATCTTCACCGGTGTGTACGGCGACCCCAAGGCCACCAAGCGGGACACCGCGCGTTCGAACCCGCTGTGGAAGAACCTCAAGGCCGTCGAGTCGGGCCAGGCCGTCGACGTACCGGACGAGACCTGGTACCTGGGCCTGGGCGTCACGGCGGCCGAGCTGGTGCTGGACGACCTGCGCGGGTATCTCGCGAAGTGACGCGGGGCGGGGCACGGGGCGGGGCAGGGGGCTGGGGCGCGGGCGCACGGCCTTCGCCGGGGCCGACCGGCCATGGTGGGAGCACCATGAGCGGCAGGTAGCCTTTGCCCCGTGCCCCGCCTGTCCGAAGTCCTCGCCCAGTTCGACGCCCTCTGGCCGCCCGAGCGGGCCGAACAGTGGGACGCCGTCGGCACCGTCTGCGGCGATCCCGACGCCCCGGTGACCCGTGTCCTGATCGCCGTCGACCCCGTGCGGCCCGTCGTGGACGAGGCCCTGGAGCTGGGCGCCGACCTGATCCTCACCCACCACCCGCTCTATCTGCGCGGGACGACGACGGTCTTTGCCGGCACCTTCAAGGGCCGCGTCGTGCACACGCTCATCAAGCACGACATCGCCCTGCACGTCGCGCACACCAACGCCGACAGCGCCGACCCGGGCGTCTCCGACGCCCTCGCCGGCGCGCTCGACCTGCGTGTCGTACGGCCCCTCGTGCCCGACCCGACCGACCCGGCGGGCCGCCGGGGTCTCGGCCGGATCTGTGAACTCGACCGCCCCGCCACCCTGCGCGACTTCGCCGCACGCGCCGCGCACCGGCTGCCCGCCACCGCGCAGGGCATCCGCGTGGCCGGCGACCCCGACACCGTCGTGCGTACCGTCGCCGTGAGCGGCGGATCCGGCGACAGCCTCTTCGACCACGTACGGGCTGCGGGCGTGGACGTCTTCCTCACCGCCGACCTGCGCCACCACCCGGTCTCCGAGGCCACGCAGCACTCACCGCTGGCGCTGGTCGACGCCGCGCACTGGGCCACCGAGTGGCCCTGGTGCGAACTGGCGGCCACCCAGCTCGACGAGATCTCCGACCGCCACGGCTGGGACCTGCGGGTCCATGTCTCGAAGACGGTCACCGACCCCTGGTCCTCCCACCATTCCTCAGGAGCCCCCAACTGAACGCCGAACCCGCCGACCAGATCCGACTCCTCGACGTCCAGGCCCTCGATCTGCGGCTGACGCAGATCGCCCACCGGCGCGACTCGCTGCCCGAGCACGCCGAGATCGAGTCTCTGAACAAGGACCTCACGCAACTGCGCGACCTGCTGGTCGCCTCGCAGACCGAGGAGAGCGACACCGCGCGCGAGCAGACGAAGGCGGAGCAGGACGTCGACCAGGTCCGCCAGCGCTCCGTACGCGACCAGCAGCGCCTCGACTCGGGCGCCGTCACCTCGCCGAAGGACCTCGAAAGCCTTCAGCGCGAGATCGTCTCGCTCGCCAAGCGCCAGGGTGACCTGGAGGACGTCGTCCTCGAAGTCATGGAGCGCCGCGAGGCCGCGCAGGAGCGCGCCGCCGAGCTGACCGAACGCGTCTCCTCCGTCCAGGCCAAGTCGGACGACGCGGTCGCGCGCCGCGACGCCGCCGCCGAGAAGCTTGCCGCCGAGGAGTCGACGGCGACCAAGGAGCGCGAGAGCGTCTCGGCGACGATCCCCGCCGACCTCCTCAAGCTGTACGAGAAGCTGCGCGTGCAGCAGGGCGGCGTCGGCGCCGCGCGCCTCTACCAGCGCCGCTGCGAGGGCTGCCGGCTGGAGCTGAACATCACCGAGGTCAACGAGGTCAAGGCGGCGAGCCCCAGCACCGTGCTGCGGTGCGAGAACTGCCGCCGCATCCTCATCCGTACCGCCGAATCGGGTCTGTAGATGCCGAAATTCGTCGTCGAGGCGGACGGCGGGTCACGGGGCAACCCGGGCCCGGCGGGTTACGGCGCCGTCGTCATCGACGCGGTGACCGGCGAGACGCTGGCCGAGGCCGCCGAGTACATCGGCGTCGCCACGAACAACGTCGCCGAGTACAAGGGTCTGATCGCCGGGCTGAAGGCCGCGAAGGCGCTCGACCCGGGCGCGGACGTACACGTCCGCATGGACTCCAAGCTCGTCGTGGAGCAGATGTCGGGCCGCTGGAAGATCAAGCACCCGGACATGAAGCCGCTGGCCGCCGAGGCAGGCCGGATCCTGCCCACCGGGCAGGTCCGCTACGAGTGGATCCCGCGCGAGAAGAACAAGCACGCCGACCGGCTCGCCAACGAGGCGATGGACGCGGGCAAGAAGGGCAAGCAGTGGGAGCCGTCGCGGTCGACGGCGGAGCTGAGCGCGAAAGCGCGCCCGGCCGCTCCCGCCCCCGAGGGGCCGCCCGGCGACGCGGCGGCCGGCGCGGCCAAGGCGCGCGCGGCGCTGGCCGCCTCGTACGAGCTGTCCGCCGCCGTCCCCGAGCAGGCCGCGCCGCCCGTCGGCTGGGGCGCCGCCGACCTCGCCGCGCCCGCCACGTTCGTCCTGCTGCGGCACGGCGAGACCGCCCTCACCCCCGAGAAGCGCTTCTCGGGCAGCGGTGGCGGCGACCCGGAGCTGTCGGCGGTCGGCCGCCGGCAGGCGGACGCCGTCGCGACGGCGCTCGCCGCGCGCGGCACGATCCAGGCCGTCGTCTCCTCGCCGCTGCTGCGCTGCCGCGAGACGGCGGGCGCCGTCGCCGGCCGGCTCGGACTGGACGTGAGCGTCGAGGACGGGCTGCGCGAGACGGACTTCGGCGCCTGGGAAGGGCTGACGTTCACCGAGGTCAGGGAGCGGTACGCGGACGATCTGAGCGCCTGGCTGGCCTCGCCGGACGTGGCGCCCACGGGCGGCGGCGAGAGCTTCGACTCGGTCGCGAGGCGCGTCGCCGCCACGCGTGACACGCTGCTGGCGCGGTACGCGGGCCGTACGGTGCTGGTCGTCACGCATGTGACGCCGGTGAAGACCCTGGTGAGACTGGCGCTGGGCGCGCCGCCGGAGTCCTTGTTCCGGATGGAACTGTCGGCGGCGTCGCTGTCGGCGGTCGCCTACTACGCGGACGGCAACGCGTCGTTGCGTCTGCTGAACGACACGTCGCATCTGCGCTGAGCGGACGGGGTGAGCGGGGTGAGCGGGGGAGTGGTCCGGTGGGCTGGCAACTGACCGAGGACGTCGAGGAGTTCCGTACGGCGGCCGACGCGTGTCTCGCGCGGGAGCCCGCCCGTTCGACGCTGCTGCTGACGATCAGCGAGTCGCTGCGTACCAACGGGGCCACGCCTCCCGCGCGGTTCGGCTACTGGCGCGAGACCGAGACCGAGGACGCCCGCGCCCCGGTCCGTGCCTGCTTCGTCCAGACGCCGCCCCTGCGCCCGCTGCTCGGTCCGATGCCGGACCGGGCGGCGCGTGAACTCGTTCCCGTACTGCGCGCCGTCGACCCGGAGTTGAACTCCGTGCACGGCGAGAACGCGAGTGCGCGGGCGTTCGCCGCCGAGTGGACCGGGCGGGCGGACGGCTGGCAAGTCTCGCACCGGGTACGGCTGCTGCGCCTCGGCGAACTCACCCCGCCGGACCCCGCCCCGGCCGGCCGGGCCCGGCTCGCCACCCACGGCGATCTGCCGCTCGTCACCGAGTGGATGAGCGCCTTCGCCGCCGACACCGGCCAGTCGGGCGGGGACCACGCGCGGGCCACGGCGGAGCGCGTCGCCGCGGGGCGGCTCTGGGTGTGGGACGTCGCGGGCGCTCCCGTATCGATGGCGTCGGTCTCGCCGGTCGTCGCGGGCCAGGCGCGGGTGGCACCCGTCTACACACCGTTGCGGTTGCGCGGACGCGGCTACGGGGGCGCGGTCACTGCGGCGATCAGCGGGGCGGCGCGGCAGGCCGGGGCCGAACAGGTGGTGCTTTTCACGGACTTGGCGAATCCGACGAGCAACGCGCTCTACCGGCGGCTGGGATACCGGCCGCTGACGGACAGTCAGGTCATGACCTTCACATGAGCCGCGCGCACAGGTCACCCACCGCCGTGCGTATCCGCTCGTCGCGCACGAAGGCGGGCCAGGGCACCCGCTTCCCCTTGGTGTTGAAGTAGGCACCGGTCACCCCCTCGACCTCGGGGCCGGCCGCCAGAAGGATGCTGGACCGGGCGGGCTTGGCCAGGTCGGACAGCAGTACGGGGCCGAGCACCCGCAGCAGGGGCGCGAGCGGCCGGTACACCAGGGGGAAGGCGCTGGGCGCCATGGCCCTGTTGCCCGGTGTGTACGCGTGCCCCGGATAGGCCACGTTGAGGGTGACGCCGGGGGCTGTGCCTTCCGTGTTCCCCGTCAGGCGTCGCGCCAGGTCGTAACTGACCGCCATCAAGGCCGCCTTGGTGTGGTTGTACTGGCTGAACGTCCAGCCGACGTAACCCTTCTCGGCCTGGAGGTTGTCCGGGTCGACCGGTCCGCCGGGGATGCCGCCGGTGATGTTGACGACGCGGGCCGAGGGCGCCGCGCGCAGCAGGGGTTCGAGGAGCAGGGTGAGGGTGTACGGCGCGAGTACGTTCGCGGCGAAGGCCAACTCGACGCCGTCCGAAGTGAGTTGGCGCGCCGCTGGATTCATGCCGAAGTTGTTGATCAGGACGTCCAGGCTGGTGTGCCGTTCGGCGACGGTGTCCACCAGTTGGCGCAGGCCCCGCCGTACGGTCAGATCCACCGCGACCGACTCCGCGCGGTCGGTGCCGATGTCGTGGTTGATCTCCGCCGCCGCCGATTGGGCACGTGCGGGGTCGCGGCCGACGAGTACGACGCGTGCGCCGAGTCTCGCCAGACCGCGCGCGGTCTCCTTGCCGATGCCACCGGTGCTCCCGGTGACCAGGACCGTCCTGCCGAGCATGGTCGTGGCCGTGGTCGTGGTGGGCGTCATGGCTGCCTCTCCCGTCGCATTCATGTCGTGTCACCTGGTGACATTATAGGCAGCCGGTGATGCAAAGTAGACTCGGGTGCATGAGTGCGAGTGCGAGTGCGAGTGCGAGTGCGAGTGGTAGTGCGGGCGCGAGTGGCGAGAACGACGGCGGACTGCGGGCGCGCGCCAGGCGCGCGATGCAGGCGGAGTTGACCGAGCTGGCCCTGGGGATGTTCGTCGAGCGCGGCTACGACGAGACGACGGTGGACGACATCGCCCGCGCGGCGGGCCTGTCCAAGCGCAGCTTCTTCCGCTACTTCCCGTCCAAGGAGGACGTGGTGTTCGGCGGCGTGGACGCCACCGCCGCCCGGGTGGCCGACGCCGTACGGGCGCGTCCCCGCGACGAATCGCCCTGGGAGTCGCTGTGCGCGGCGCTGCGCGAGTGGCAGGGGGACATCCACGCGGCGGAGGGGGAGCTGGCGGGGCTCGCGCTGATCGAGTCGACCCCGTCCCTGCGGGCCCGACTGCACAAGAAACGCGACGAGTTGCGCCGCGAGGTGAGTGACGCGCTGAGGCAGCGGCCGGGTGTGTCGCTCGACCCGTTCGCCTCGGATGTCCTGACGGCGGCGGCGGCGTCCGCGCTGGACGCGGCGTCACGGGAGTGGCTGCGGGTAGGCGGCGCGGCGGACCGGGGTGAGCTGCTGACGGAGGCGCTCGCGCTGCTGTCCAGGGGCGGGGGCGTGCTCAGTGGCCGGCCGGGCTCATCACGTTCGTCCGGCGATTGAGGACAGCACCGGCCGCGACGGGGCCCATGCCTTGCCGGGCCGCCCGTCAGCGCAAGGCCGCCGCCTCGCGGGCCAACTTCTCCACCCGGCCCCAGTCCTTCGCGGCGATCGCGTCGGCCGGCAGCATCCAGGAGCCGCCCACACAGCCCACGTTGCCCAGCGCCAGATACGACCCGGCCGACGCCAGGGAGATCCCACCCGTCGGGCAGAACCGCGCCTGCGGCAACGGCCCCGACAGCGCCTTGAGATACGCCGTACCGCCCGCCGCCTCAGCCGGGAAGAACTTCATCTCCGTCAGCCCGCGCTCCAGCAGCGCCACGACCTCCGACGTCGTCGAGACACCCGGCAGGAACGGCAGCCCGGACGCCACCATCGCCTCCAGCAGGGTGTCCGTCCAGCCGGGGCTGACCAGGAAGCGCGCCCCGGCGGTCACCGCGTCGGTCACCGACCGCGCCGAGATGACCGTCCCGGCGCCGACCACGGCGTGCGGCACCAGAGTGGAGATCGCCCGGATCGCCTCCAGCGCGACCGGGGTGCGCAGCGTTACCTCGATCGCGGGCAGTCCGCCCGCCACGAGGGCGCGGGCCAGCGGTACGGCGTCGGCGACGTCGTCCACGACGACGACAGGGACAACGGGGGCGAGGTCCAGCACGGAGGTCATGCCGCCATCCTGCCGCGCCGCCCACGCTCCGCGCAACGAGCGTTGCGCCCTGCGCAACGGATGCCCGGCGGCACCTCTCAGTGGATCTCCCGCACCACCACGTCCAGCGCCCACGACCGCCCCGCCCCGCCGGGCGCCGCCACCTCCACCACGTACCCCAACTCGCGCAACATCTCCACCAGTTGCTCCGGCTTCCGCGGCTTCGCACCCGCCATGAGCAGATCCCGGACCAGCCGCCCCTTCGTGGCCTTGTTGAAGTGGCTGACCACCGAACGCTTCTCCACGCCGTCCACGAACTGCGCGTGCAGGACGCGCACCGTCGCCGTACGGGCGGCGACATCACCCATCGGCTTCCAGGCCGGCGCGTACGACGACGAACGCAGGTCCAGTACGAGCCCGGCCCCGGCCACCTCGGGCAGCACCGGGGCCGTCGCCCGCCGCCAGTGGGCGCCCAGCGCGCCGATACCCGGCAGCTTCACGCCCATCGAGCAGCGGTAGGACGGAATCCGGTCGCCGATCCGCACCGCGCCCCACAGCCCGGAGAAGACCAGCAGCGCCTTCCCGGCCCGCCGCCGCGCGGCGGTGTCCAGCGTGGCGAGGTCGAGCGCGTCGTACAGCACACCGGTGTAGATGTCCCCGGCCGGACGTGTGCCCGCGGTGCGCAGCTCCACGTTCTTCGCGATCTCGCCGCGCAGGCCCTCACTCAGCCCCAGGACCTCCGCGGCCTTCTCCTCGTCGGCGGCGCACAGCTCGACCAGCTCGTCCAGCACGGCGGCCCGCGCCTCGGCCAGTTCGGGCAGTGACAGCGACTCCGGCTTCAGCGGAGCCCCGCGGCCGGAAGCGGCCTTGCCTTCCGACGGTGGCAGCAGCACGAGCACGGTGGTTCTCCTCAAGGACGTACGGACGCGGGGGTGCGGCCCCCGGCCGCCAGGTTAAGCGACGCCGCGCGCGATCCCGTCCTTCGTGAGCCGGGCCACGAGCGCCGCCGGGTCGTCCGCGTGGAATCGGACCGCCGTCGCCGTGCCGCGTCCGCCCATGGGACGTACGAAGCCGACCGGCTCGGCCAGGTCGACCCGTACCGTCGTCTGGCCGCCCACGATCAGATCGAGCGTTCCGCCGGGCTCGTCGATCTTGACCAACGACCCTTCCGGGTAGCGGCGTTCGACGCGTACGGAGGTGATCTGACCGCTCTCTATCGGCATGTCGAACAGCGCGCCCCAGCGCACCCGCAGCGACCCGTCGGCGCCCACGACATGCGGCCGGGTGACGCAGGCCGCGTGCAGCGCGAGCATCATCAGCACGCCGTACACATCCAGCACCAGCATGATCATGTGCACCAGCGGCCACGGGATGAGCACCGCCAGCGCCACCGTCTCGACCACGGACACGAAGAGGAAGCCGTACATCATCGCCGTCTGCGGACCGGTGTACGCGGCGGCGAGATCGCCCTCGCGTACGCCGTGGGTACGCCGGGCCACCCACCGTACGAGACTGGTCATGCCCCGCATCTCGTTGACGAGCAGCCGGCGCACGGTGGGCGGTACGGCGGCCTCCACGGCCCGCGCGAGGGCGGCCCGGCGCTCGGCTCCGGCCAGGCGCGCCGCCCTGTAGTGCCGGCGTACGAGAACGGCCTCGACCGCCACCATCGTGAGCACGACGGTCTCGGCGGCCCAGATCACCGGCGCCGGGACGGCGACGCCCGCCAGCAGACACACGACCAGTGTGATCTCGGCGGGCACCAGCACCCACAGGACCTTGTTCATCCCGCTCCCTCCCCGTCGGTCCCGTCCATTCCGTCGATCCGCTTCGCGAGCGCCTGTGCCACCAGTCGCGCCACCTCGCCCTGGGCGGGGGTGAAGTCCGCGAGGAACGCGTCGCCGAACCCCTCCAGCACGGGGCCGTCCGCCGCCGACATCGCGGCCAGCACCTCGTCCGGGATGGCGGCCGTCAGCGCGGCGGCGAGCGGTCCGACGCGCGGGTCGTCCGTCGCCGCGTCGGTGAGCGCGTCGAGGCGGTGGTAGAGCGCGAGGACGTCCGGGTCGTGTGCCAGGGGGTGCAGGGCGTCGTAGACGGACTCGTCGCCGCCCACGGTGTCGAGCAGCGTGAGGAGTTCGCGGTCCTTGGCCGCCATCGCCGAGGTGGTCCGCGGCATGGCCCCCAGCAACCGCGCCAGCGCGGGCGACACCGGCCCCTCGGGAGGCAGCGTCCCCGCCATCAGCTCGGCGAGCCTGCGCCGTCTGGCCCGGATCTCCTCCTCCTGCCGCGCCAGATCGGCGTCCAGCTCACCGAGCACTTCGGCCAGCTCCCGCCCGGCGTCGTCGGCGAGCACGTCCCGTACCTCGTCCAGACTGAGCCCCAGCTCCGAGAGCCGCCGGATCCGGGCGAGGAGGACGGCGTCGCGCACGGTGTAGACGCGGTATCCGTTGGACCGCCGCTCGGGCTCGGGCAGCAGCCCCAGGTGGTGGTAGTGCCGCACCGCCCGCGAGGTGACCCCCACGAGGGCGGCGATCTCTCCGATTCGCATGAGCCCAGTAGAAACCCTGACGCTGCGACAAGGTCAAGGACGATCGCCCGGCCGGGCGGGCACTGCCGGGCGGGTATCATGACGATCACGGCAGACGAGCCGGGCGGACGGCCGCGTGAGGATCCTCAAGGGTCTTCCCGAGGAACGTCCGGACTCCACAGGGCAAGGTGGTGGGTAACGCCCACCCGGGGTGACCCGCGGGACAGTGCCACAGAAAACAGACCGCCGGGGGCTTCGGCCCCCGGTAAGGGTGAAACGGTGGTGTAAGAGACCACCAGCGCCTGAGGTGACTCAGGCGGCTAGGTAAACCCCACTTGGAGCAAGGTCAAGAGGGGCCGTCGCGAGACGGCCCTGCGCGGACGTTCGAGGGCTGCCCGCCCGAGTCCGCGGGTAGACCGCAAGAGGCCGACGGCAACGTCGGTCCTAGATGGATGGCCGTCTCCCCGGCCGCCGCGAGGCGACCGGGCGACAGAATCCGGCGTAGAGCCCGACTCGTCTGCCGCCCACGGCCTTTGACCAGCGAACCCACTGGTCCTCAGGCCCCTTTCGCGGCAGATCCGAGGCTCGGCCGGGACACGCCTTAGCTTCAGCGCAGTTCCGGGACAGGCGCGCGGCCGACGATCCGGCATCGGCGTCACACTGTCTGGGTGTCCCGCGTCCTGCCTGTGACCTCCTGGCCGCTGCCCCGCGAAGCGTCGACGGTCGTCGGAGCGCCCTTCTGCCTGTCACTGAGCTTGAGCCAGACCACGCCGGAGATGATGACCGCCAACCACAGGGCTTTGGCCGGGGTCAGCGTTTCGTCGAAGAAGAGGGGACCGAACAGCGCCGCCCCGACTGCGCCGATGCCGGCCCAGACGGCATAGCCGATGCCGACGTCGATCGTGCGGAGTGCGGCGCTCAGCGCGTACAGCGTCAGAAGGAAGAACACGACGGCGACCAGTGACCACGGCAGGATGGTGAAGCCCTGGCTGCCGCCCACGGCGAGCGCGTAGCCGATTTCGAATCCGCCGGCGAGCAGGAGCATGAGCCAGGAGCGAGCCGGGGTGGGAGTGCTGTTGTCGGACATGTGCGTGAGTCCCTTCGGGGAGAAGAAGTCGGGTGGCGGCGGTTCGCTCAGGCGGCGCCGCTGAGCTGGAGGCCGACGACCCCGGCGATGACGACGACGATCCCGAGTCCCTTGCGCCAGTCCAGGCGCTGGCCGAAGAGCAGAACTCCGAGAACGGTGATGCCGACACCGGCGACGGACGTCCAGAGGGCGTAGCCGACACCGACATCGAAGGTCAGCAGCGCCTTGCTGAGGAAGAAGGTCGCGATGGCGCCGCTGATCAGCGTCGTGGCAGTCCACTTGCGGTTGGTGAAGCCTTCGGCCTTGCCGGCCGCGATGGCGACGGCGACCTCGAAGATGACGGCGATGGCGAGGTAGAGCCAGTGCATGAGTGGTCCTTACGGTCGATGACGGGCGGTGCCCGCGGGGTTTCGCGCGGCGCGGTTCATGGCGGCGGCGGCCTGTCGGCGCCGTAAGCGGTGGTGCGTCAAGTCCCTTCTGGCGGTGGTGCCTTGCTCGGTCGCGTCGCTGCCGCACGCGGCATCGGGCGTGTGGTGTGCCCGAGCGGCTCGGAGGACGTACGGGGAGTGCTGTTTCCGATAGCCGCCAGAGTGACTCTATCAAGATGTTGCTTGTACGTGCAAATAGATTGAGAGGGGTAACTCCCTATGTGCAGAGGTGGAGTCGAGGAAGAGGTTGCATGGTCATGTATCGACCGGATCTTCGGGACTGGGCACCCGCCTGTGACCAACTGACGCGGTGGGTCCGGGCCGGATCGGGGGTGTCGAATCCCGCCGCCTCCTGCTCGTTCGGCACCACCGGTTCCGCCACCAGGCCCTTTTTCGGCGGTCGCGGACAGGACGCGGGACACCATCTACTTGCCGAAGTGGTTGTGACCCAGGTCGTGACGCTTGATCGAGCAACAAAAAACCCGGACGCACCAGGTGCGTCCGGGATGTGCCGCGTCATGGCGACCGCTGGTGGGGCTCGGTCAGCCGTGACTGTGGGCCCCGCGAAGGGCCTGCACGATCGGGCCGAGTTCGGGATCCGCGGTGAAGGCGTTCAGCGAGGAGGAGAGGACCTCCGCATAGGTGGCGCGTGCCTCCTGGTAGCGCTGTCGCCCCTCGTTCGTAATGACCGCGTAGACGCCCCGTTTGTCCGACGGGCAGAGGTCCTTGTAGGCGAATCCGGCGGTTTCGAGCCGTCCTACCAGTCGGGTTATGGAGGATTGGCCGAGACCGACCCTGTCGGCCAAGTCCTGCATGCGCAACTCGTTCGTCGAGGACTGGTCGAGGTGCTCCAGCGAAAGGAACTCGGACAGGCCGATGCCGTGTTGGCGCTGCATTGCCCGGCTGAGCTCTCGTTCCACGTGCGCGTGGAGCGTCAGCACGCGGTTCCAGATCGCCTGGTCGGAGATGAGCGAAGGTGTGCGGGGTGAGGTTGCCATGAGCGCGTCCTTCGGGGGCTGGTGTTTGAGCAAGGGTACATGCTCATGCAAGCAATGACTCTGGGGTGCGTTACGTGCCCATGAACTCGACATGCCGGGCATCGATGCTCTCACCCTGTGTCTGACCGCGGACTTGCCCCCAGAACGGACTCTCATCAAGACCGACAGTTTCGATGACCTCACCGACCACGTCGAAGAAGCGGTCAGGATCAGCCGCGAACACGTCGCCTCCTGGGTACCGGCTTCAACCGGGAATCACCGACGACGCGCAGGCCGCGGCCTGGCGGCCCACGGTCCAGCGGGCACACGCGGCCGGAGCGCGCATCGTTCTGCGACTGATGCATTTCGGAGCCCTCGCTCAGGGCAACCGCTTCCGCGACCGGCCGGCGGGGCCCTCCGCCGTGCGACCCCGAGGCGAGCGACCTCGCTCGCAAGGCCACCGGCCTTACCGTGGTGGCCAACGGACACCGCACCAGAAGGCGGTGGCACGACGGGTCCTGGACGAGGGACACGCCGACATCCTGGCGATCGGAACAGCGGCGCCGGCCAACCCGGATCTGCCACCCGCGCCTGAGCCTGGCGTTCGAGTTTCACCGGCACGCTCTCACCCGTGTGCTTTCGGGCGTGGGCTACAGCCGCCAGGACGCCTGCGCGTTCCGTAGTGCCGTGGGCGCGCTCTGCTTGTCCTCGATCGCCAGGGCGAGTTGGTCCACGAGGCGTTGCAGGTTGTCGGGGTCGGCGGGGCCGTGGGGCCAGATCATCGTGGGGCCGTCGAGGCCGGAGCGGATCAGGTCGGCGGCGAGCGGTGTGTTCGCGGCGTACGCGGGGGAGTGGAGCACGCTCGTGCGGTTGGGGTCGATGGCGCTGTTCTTCTGGGTGGTCTCCAGCAGCATCTCGTCCGCGCTGGTCACCCACTTGATGAACTCCAGCGCCGCGTCGCGGTTCCTGGACGCGGCGGAGACGCCGAGGCCGTAGCCCCCGTCGAGCGGTGTGCGGCGGCGGGTGTTGCCGCCGCCGAGCGGCAGCGCCGTCACGCCCCACTTGCCGACGATCTTCGACAGCGTGGGGTCGGCGGCCCGCTGCGCCAGGCCCGTCCAGGTCTCCACCAGCGCGGCCCGGCCCGTCAGGAAGGCGTCGGTGGCGGCGCCCAGGCCGGTCTCGGTGGGGGTGGGCAGCGCGTACGGTGCGATGTCGATCAGGTGCTGGGCGGCGGCGAGCGCGGCGTCCGTGGTGAGGGTCGGCCGGCCCGCGCGGTTGACGAGGTCGCCGCCGTGGCCGACGAGCCGGTTGATGAAGGCGGGGCCCAGCACCAGGGGGTCCGGCTGGCCCGTCAGGACGGCCCCGTAGTACGCGCCACCGCCGCCCTCGGTGATCGTCCTGGCCGCGGCGTCGTACTCGTCCCAAGTCGTCGGGGGCTCGAGCCCGTAGGTGCCGAGCAGTTCCTCGTTGTAGAAGACCAGGTGCTGGTCGCCGTCGTAGGGCAGGCCGTAGCGCCGGTTCCGGTGGACGGTGTACGGGTCGTAGACGGACCGCAGGAAGTCACCGGTGTCGAGGTCGTCCTGCGCGGCGATCCACCGGGTCAGGTCGACCAGTGCTCCGGCGTCCGCGATCGACCCCAGCATGTAGTAGTAGTAATCGAAACAGTCGAATTCGGCGGTCCCGCTCCGTACGTCCTGGATGATCGTGTCCGCCAACTGGGTGTAGTCGACGGCCCTCGCCTGCAAGGTGCCACCGGTCAACCGCTGCCAGGCCGGGGCCAGGAAGTTGTTGTACATGGACAGGTGCGGGGTGTTGCACAGAACCTTGAGCGTGACGCCTTCGAAGTCGAGCGACGCGGCGGTCCTCGTGGCGGCGGTCGCGCCCGTACCGCCGAGGGCCGTCAGCGCGGGGCCGGCGACGGCCAGCGAGGCGGCTCGGCGCAGGACATCGCGGCGCGAAGGGACGGCAACGGGCCTGCGGGTGTGGGGAGATGACATCGGGGCTCCTTCGGCTCAGAAGCGGGACAGGGGCCGACGGTAGCGCCGGTTCCTGTGCCTGAGCCGTGAGCCCGTACCCGAACGCGCCGTGCGCCGCGCCCTCACCAACTGGACTCGGGCGACGTTCAGTTCCCCAGGAACCGTCAGATCTCCTCGGCGCGCAGTGCCAGGTCCTGGAGGATGTCCGCCGACGAGACATCGGGGCCGCCGGCGTCGTGCACGCGGGCCAGCGTCACGAAGGCGAGCGTGAACGCCCCCACGAGCTGTTCCACGGCGCCGCCGACCTCCCGGCCGAGCAGGGCGCTCAGCTCCTCCGGGGTCGCGTCGGCCGGTACCTCGACCCGTGGCATCGTCTCGTTGAGCAGTTCGGTCACGACACCCATCTCGGCGTCCATGTCCTGTTCCTGACCGGTGTCCTCCTCGAGTCGGCGCTGCCAGTCACCGGCCTGCGTCAGGATGCCGATCACGCGCTTCAGGACCTCGCTCTGCTCCATGCCGTGAGCATAGGCGGGCGGGATGGGGGACGCGGGTAGCAGCGCGAGCCGGAGGAGTGAGATGAGTGCGAGGGGAGCGGAGGAGTCAGCCGCGAACGAGCACGAGATCGAGCACGAGATAGAGCACGACTCGCCGCTCCTCGCGTCGACCGGGCGCGACACTCACGCGGTTGTGACCGTCGCATAGGGTTTCCCGATGACCTCGGCACCACACACATTCACCGACGCCCTGAGTGCGCTCGAGTCCGCCGTGCGCGATCAGGACGGCGAGCGCTGCGACCGCGCCTTCCCGCTTGTCCACCAGGCTTTCCAGGAGGCGGGGCCGGACGAACTCCGCCTGGGCGCGCCCCGGTTGGCCGCGCTGCTGGAGCATGTCCCGCCGGGGCCGCGGGCGGTGACCGCGGTGCTCGTCGGCGCCTGTGTCGAGCGCGGCGCCGACCCCGTACCATGCGCGCCCGCACTCTTCGCGGCGGTGCGGGAGGCATTCACCGCCGCCCTCGAATTCACCGAGCGGTGGGCGGCCACCGGCGGCGGCGAGCTGCCCGATCCGGGCCGGGACGAGCTGGACGACCGGGCGGTCGAACGTGCCGGTTTCGGGCCCGCGCTCGGCTGGTGGACGCTGCCCCAGTGGGGGATGGCGGCGCTCGCACTGCTCGGCAGCAAGGCCGTGCGGCGGCGGATCGCCTCGGACGGGGGCGAGTTGAGGTCCCTCGTGGAGCGGGTCCAGTCGGCGGCGGGTGACGCGGGCGAGGACTTCAAGAGTCTCGTGTACGCGCTCCGCGTGCTGGACGACGAGCCGCTGATCGTCCTGCACCGCGCGACACGCACCGCATATCTGATGCGGATGACCGGCATCGGCGACAACTTCCAGCTCCACACGCTGCTCGCCGGGGCGCTCGTCGGCGGGCTGCATGTGCCGGGCGAGAGCCCGAGCGCCGAGGCGATAGCCGTGTGCCGGGAGAAGGAGGGGCAGATCCTTACCACCGGCACGTACAACCTCGGAGCTCCGGACGGCAGTTGGATCTGGAACGAGGGAACTCCGTCCGACATACCCGTCGTCGACGGCACGCGACTGCTGGTCCTCGACCCGCCCCCGTACGAACGGAGTTGGCCCGCCGGCCGGTACTTCCCCGGCATGAGCGGCGATCTGGTGCTGGAGCGCGTCCTCGGTCGGGACGAGGCGGAGAGCTGGTACGCACGGGTGGCCGACCCGAAGGAGACGACGTAGCCGAAGCCGCCGATCCGTCCGGTGGCCGGTGGCCGGTCGAGGATCGACCGGCCACCGGACGGGTCCGGTCGCCAGGCCGTGGTTTAGAAGTAGCGCCGTCCGCCCGCAGGGCGGGGCGCGCGCCCGCCGCGGAGCGGCTGATGACTGGCGTCGGTGCGTGCGATCGCAAGGCGGAGGATCGCTCCCGTACTGGGTGTACTTGGGCGACATACCTCCCGTGCCCCTCGGGGGCTACGGGGGAGAGTGTGCGTGCCGGGCGTCGCGGGGCAGGCGGGACTTCTGAAACACGGCCTAGACCGACTCCGCGGAGATGAGGGCGCCCGCGCCCGACACCCGTACGCGCGCGTCGCCCGCCCGCAGCTCCACCGTCAGGACTCCGGGGCGGCCCATGTCCTCGCCCTGGTGGAGGGTGAGCACCGACGTCTGCGGCACGAGGCCGAGTTCGCGCGCGTACGCCCCGAACGCCGCCGCCGCCGCGCCCGTCGCCGGGTCCTCGACCACGCCGCCGACCGGGAACGGGTCGCGTACGTGGAAGACGTCCGCCGACTCGCGCCACACCAGTTGGACCGTGGTCAGGTCCAGTCGGTGCATCAGCGCTTCGAGGCGGGCGAATTCGTACGACAGGTCGGCCAGCCGCGCGCGGGTCGCCGCGCCGACGACCAGATGGCGGGCACCGCCGTACGCGATACGGGGCGGCAGGTCCGGGTCGAGATCGGCGGCCGGCCAGTCGAGCGCGGCCAGCGCCTCGGCGAGGTCGGCGTCGGCGACGTCCTCGACGTGCGGCTCGACACTGGTGAGCGTGGCGCGCGGCGCACCGCCGTCCCCGGCGGCCGTGACCGTCACCGGCACGGTCCCGGCGCGCGTCTCGAAGAGCAGATCCCCCGCGCCGATCCGCTCGCCCAGCGCGACCGCGGCGGCGACGGTGGCGTGCCCGCAGAACGGGACCTCGGCCTTCGGGCTGAAGTACCTGATGGTGAAGGCCCGCCCCGGCGCCTGCCCCGGCGCCCGCCCCGGCTCACCCACGCCGTCCGGGGCCGGGGCCGCCGTCAGGAAGGCGGACTCGCTGTAGCCGAGGTCGGCGGCGATCGCGAGCATCGCGTCGTCCGTCAGCCCGGCGGCGTCGAGCACGACACCGGCGGGGTTGCCGCCTTCGGGATCGCTCGAGAAGGCGGTGTACCGGAGGATTTCGCCGGTCAGTGTGGGTTCGCTCATGCGCGTGCCAACGACACGGGGCGCGGGGGCATTCCCACCACCGGGACGGCGGACACCACTACCCGCGTCCGACGAACGGCATCGTCGTCGCCAGCACCGTCGCGAACTGGATGTTCGCCTCAAGCGGCAGCTCCGCCATGTGCAGCACCGTCGTCGCCACGTCCGCCGCGTCCATCACCGGCTCCACCGCCAGCTCGCCGTTCGCCTGCGGGACGCCCCGCCGCATCCGCTGCGTCATGTCCGTCGCCGCGTTGCCGATGTCGATCTGGCCGCAGGCGATGCGGTACGGACGGCCGTCCAGGGACAGCGACTTGGTGAGGCCGGTCAGCGCGTGCTTCGTCGCCGTGTACGCCACCGAGTCCGGGCGTGGCGCGTGCGCCGAGATCGAGCCGTTGTTGATGATCCGGCCGCCCTGCGGGTCCTGCTCCTTCATCAGCCGGTACGCCGCCTGCGCGCACAGGAACGAGCCCGTGAGGTTGGTGTCGACCACCTTGCGCCAGGCCGAGTAGGGCAGGTCCTCCAGCGGTACGCCGCCGGGGCCGAAGGTGCCCGCGTTGTTGAAGAGGAAGTCGATCCGGCCGTACCGCTCACGCACCGTCTCGAACAGCGCGTCCACGTCCTCGGGCCGCCCCACGTCCGTCGGCACGCACACCAGGTCCTCCCGCGCCCGGCCCGCCTCCGCCGCCAGCGCCGCCGTCTCCTCAAGGCGTTCCGCCTTGCGTCCCGCGAGCACCACCGACCAGCCCGCCCCGGCCAGGGCGAGCGTGACGCCCCGTCCGATGCCCGAACCCGCTCCCGTCACCACAGCGATCTTCCGCAGAGCATTCATGGAGCCGCAGCGTACGGGAGCGGGAGCGGCGCGCGAACGGAACGGGGAACTCATCAGGTGGACACCTCGATGTTGTGTACCCGACAACGATCGGACGTCGCGCCCGGCTGCACTTCCTCTGAGGACAACAGCCGTCAGGGGAGGGGCACATCACATGACACCCGCACGCATCGGTACGCCCGCCGGCCCGACCGCCGCCGCGCACTCGCCCGAATTGCGCGCCGCCGCGGCCCGGTTCGGCCGTCGCAGATTCCTGACCGTCACCGGCGCAGCCGCCGCGCTCGCCTTCGCCGTCAACCTGCCCACGGCCGGCACCGCGAGCGCCGCCGAGCTGGACGCCGCGAAGATCAAGAGCGACCCGTTCACCCTCGGCGTCGCCTCGGGCGACCCGCGGCCCGCCTCCGTACTGCTCTGGACCCGCCTCGCGCCCAGCCCGTACGAGCCCGACAGCGGTCTGCCCCGGGACAGGGTCTCCGTACGGTGGGAGGTCGCCCACGACGAGCGGTTCACCCGGATCGTCAGACGCGGCACCACCACCGCCCACCCCGAGTTCGACCACAGCGTCCATGTCGAGGTCTCCGGCCTCGACGCGGACCGCGTCTACTTCTACCGCTTCCGCACCGGCGACTGGATCAGCCCGGCCGGCCGCACCCGCACCGCCCCCGCGCGCTCCGCGAACATCTCGGAGCTGCGGTTCGGCGCCGTCTCCTGCCAGGCGTACCACGACGGCTACTTCACCGCGTACAAGCACCTCGCCGCCGAAGACCTCGACGTCGTCTTCCATCTCGGCGACTACCTCTACGAGTACGCCGTGACGGCGGTCGGCGGCGCCCGCAACTACACCGACCGGCGGCTGCCCGCGCACTACAACCGCGAGACGGTCACGCTGGAGGACTACCGGCTGCGTTACGCCCTCTACAAGTCCGACCCGGACCTGATGGCCGCGCACGCCGCGCACGCCTTCGTCGTCACGTGGGACGACCACGAGACGGAGAACAACTACGCGGGCGAGACGCCGGAGAACGACGTACCGCCGGAGGAGTTCCTGCTGCGCAGGGCCGCCGCCTACCGCGCGTACTGGGAGAACCAGCCGCTGCGCACCCCGCAGCGGCCCGACGGACCCGACATGCAGCTCTACCGCCGGCTGCACTTCGGGCGCCTCGCGCAGTTCGACATCCTCGACACCCGCCAGTACCGCTCCAACCAGGCGTACGGGGACGGCTGGCAGGTCCCGGGACCGGAGTCCGAGGACCCGGCGCGCACCATGACCGGCGAGACCCAGGAGCGGTGGCTGCTGAACGGCTGGAAGCAGTCCCGCGCCCTGTGGAACGTGGTGCCGCAGCAGGTGACGTTCTCCCGGCGCCGCGACGTACCCAGGGACGGCTTCAAGTACTCCATGGACTCCTGGGACGGTTACCCCGCCTCCCGGCAGCGGATCCTCGACGGCGCCGCGGGCGCCGGCGTCGACAACCTGATGGTGCTCACCGGCGACGTCCACGTCGGCTACGGCTTCGACGTCAAGGCCGACTTCGACGACCCCGACTCCCGCACCGTCGGCACCGAGATCGTCGCCACCTCCATCACCAGCGGCAAGGACGGCGCGGACAAGCCCACCAACTGGGACAACCTCACCACCGCCAACCCGCACATGAAGTTCTACAACGGGCGGCGCGGCTTTGTGACCGTCACGCTCGGCGGCGAGCAGGCGCGCGCCGACTTCAAGACGGTGTCCGCCGTCACGACTCCCGGCGCGCCCCTGACGACGGCCGGGTCCTTCGTGACGCAGGCGGGCGACCCGGGTCTGAAGCCCGCCTGACGCCTGACGCCTGACGCGTGACGCCTGACGCGTGACGCCTGACCCGCACGCCGTGCCCGGCGTGGAAGTGACAGGGCCGGAACCCTCGGCGACCTCGGTCGGCGACGGCTCCGGCCCCGCCCGTCTCGTGGCCGCCGGCTCGCCCGATCACGAGACGGCTCGCCGACGCAGAAGCAGCAGAGCGATGTCGTCCAGCCGGGGGGCGGACTGTTCGGCGTCGTGGATGAGGGCGTCGGCGAGTCGGCCGAGGTCCCGGCTCTGGTCCTGCCCGATGCGCAGAGCGAGGGCGTTGGTGATGTCCTCGATGTCCGTGCCCGGGATTTCCACGAGCCCGTCGGTGTACAGGGCGAGTACCGAGCCGGGCGGTAACGGGAACTCGGTGGTGGGGTATTCGCGGTCGGGGTCGATGCCGAGCAGCAGTCCGGGCGGCACGCGGAGCACTTCGGTGGCTCCGCCGGGGTGGCGGAGCAGGGCCGGCGGGTGACCGGCGCTGGCGAGGTGCACGCGGTGGTGGGTGAGGTCGAGGCGGGCGATCAGGCAACTGGTGAACAGCCCGGCGTCCAACTCCGTGAGGAGCGTATTGACGCGGGCGAGAAGCTCGCCGGGAGGCGTGTCCGCGGTGGCGTGGGCGTGGACGGCGGTGCGGACCTGCCCCATGAGCGCGGCGGCGGCGGTGTTGTGGCCCTGGACGTCGCCGATCGCCGCCGTGATGCTGCTCGTTCCGCGGACGAGGTCGTAGAAGTCGCCGCCGATGTCCGTGCCGTGGTCGGCCGGAAGATAGCGGGCGGCGACGTCGAGGCCGCGGATACGGGGCAGTGCGTGCGGCAGCAGGGAGGTCTGGAGCGCGTGGGCCAGGGCCTGTTTGGCGTCGTAGAGACGGGCGCGGGCCAGGGCCTGGGCGATGAGCCCGGCCAGCGAGGAGAGGAGGGCGCGTTCGGCCGGGGCGAAGGCGCGGGGCTGGTCGTAGGACAGCACGAGAGCGCCGACGGAGCGGCCGGAGGCGGTCAGCGGAAGGAAGGCCCAGGCGCTCCTGTTCCGGTAGCGGGGCGCGTCGGGGTACTCGTGCCGGAAGTCGGTGAAGGTGGGGAAGAAGGTGGGCGCGTCGGCGGACAGGGCGCGCGCGGCCGGGGTGTGCGTGGTCAGGGGCTCGCCGTCGATGCGGTCGATGAACCCGGTGCTGTAGCCGCGGTGACCGATGATGCGCAGGCGGCCTTCGTCGGCCATCAGGAGCACCAGGCCCTGTGCGCCGAAGCCGGGCACGATCTGGTCGGCGGCGAGATCGACCACGTCCTGGACACCCACGGCCTGGGCGAGTACGGCTGACATATGGGTCAGGTGGTAGAGCCCCATCGCACCGACGGGTTCGTCGGACGGCGCGGCCTCCCGGGGCGTGGCGCCCTCCTGCCGGGACGGTGTGATGTGCACGCTGATACCGCCGTCACCGGGGTAGAGCTGGAAGTGAAGCGGTGTGTCCGGGGGGCGGACGGCGGTGAACGAGGTGGACCGGCGGGTGATCACCGCGAACCTGTAGCGGTCTTCGAACGCCGGACCGTTCAGCCAGCGCAGCACGTCCCAGGGGTAGTTCCCCACGAGGGCGGCCCAACCGGTGCCCACGAGGTCCGCCCCGGCGGAATTGATGAAGGTGACCCTGCCGTCGAGGTCGAGTTCGCAGCAGCCGACGGGAAGGCGTTCGGTGAAGCGGAGCGCGGCCGCGGCACGGGAGGGGTCGGCCTCGCCGGATGACGTGGACAGTATCCGCGGTTCGCGCGGGGGCAGCAGCGGACGGCCCAGGTCGTGGGCCACCTCCAGCAACCGCGCGGTCTTCCGGCAGAAGGTGGAGATCGCCTCGCTGTCGTGCGGGCGCAGTCGCGGCGGGTGCCGGACGGGCCACAACAGTGCGATACCGCCCCAGGTCCGGGGTCCGCCGGTCACGGGCAGGACGGCGAGAGTGAAGTCGTACGGCACCACAAGGCCCACTTGCGGGTAGCGGGCGGACATCTCCTCCTGGCTGCCCAGCCACACCGGATGTCCGCGGCGAACGGCGTCGGCCATCGGACTGGGGATGTCGAGGGGGGCACGGGCCCACGGCGCGGCGACCCGTGGTGACACGCCGGACACCAGCGTCAGCCACAACACGTCCACCCCCGGCGGAAACAGGTACAGCACGCCGATCGACGCGCCGGTGTCGCGCATCACCTCCGTCATCAGTTCATCCAGGTCTCCGAGTCCGAAGCCGGGGCCGGGGCCGGGGCCGAGCCCGGGGCCGGAGTCGAAGTCGGGGCCGGAGTCGGGGCCGGAGTCGGCGGGCTGCGGCACGGCGCTCAGCCGGCCTTGGCGCTGGGAGCGGTGGCACGGTGAACGGGGCCGGAACGGCGGTGAGCCGCCGCTTCCCGGATCACGGCTTCCTCCTCCTGCTCCTGCCGGTGACGGCGGGCACACCGCGCCGAGCCGCCTGCCGGTGCGACGGCAGACGGAACGGGCCGGCCAAGCACCGGAGCGAGCGGAGATCCCCACCAGCCGTGACGGACGATGTAACCCATAAATGGACAATAGGTCTGCGCCCCTGTGGCGTCATCCTCTCCGTGTCGTACGGCGCAGCGATGTCACCGCCCTGGCGGCGCGAGGGAGGCGGGCGTCCGGCTCGGGGCGGCGCGCGAGGGGCGGGCGCGCGAGGGCCCGGGTGCGCGGTCCCTCGGCGCGCCGCCGGGCCGCCGGGCCGGCCCGCCGCTCCCCTCAGGCGACCGCGTCCGCCGGATAGCGGACGCCGACGCGCTCACGTACCGCGTCGAGCGTGCGCATCACCGCCAGGCTGCCCTCCAGCGGTACCAGCGGCGACTGCCTCTCACCGGCCCGCAGACACCGCATCACCTCGGCCGCCTCGTGCTGCATGCCCGCCAACGGGCTCTGGGCGGTGTGCTGTTCGGACTCGCGCCCGCCGCGGTGCAGAGTGAATCCGTCCGGTGCGAAGAAGCCGCTCGGCAGCTCGATCCGGCCCGCCGTGCCGGTCACCGTCGCCGTGGACGGCGTCGCCGCCGTCACGGAGCAACTGAGCAGCGCCGTCGCCCCGCAGTCCCAGCCGAGGAGCATCCCCGTGTTGAGATCCACGCCTTCGGGCGACAGCAGCGCGTCGGCCTGTACGCGGTCGGGCTCGCCCAGGATCAGGTGCGCGAACGACACCGGGTAGACCCCGAGGTCCAGCAGCGCACCGCCGCCGAGCGCGGGATCGCGCAGCCGGTGCTCCGGAGCGAAGGGGCCCTGGAGCCCGAAGTCCGCCTGGACCGTGCGGACTTCGCCGATGGCGCCGTCCGCGATCAGCTCCGTCATACGCCGGATGACCGGGCTGGTGTACATCCACATGGCCTCCATCAGGAACAGATCCCGCTCACGCGCGAGCGACACCAGCTCCCGTGCCTCGCGCGAGTTGAGCGTGAACGCCTTCTCGCAGAGCACCGCCTTTCCCGCCTCCAGGGCCAGCCCCGCCGCGGCGCGGTGCGCGGAGTGCGGCGTCGCGACGTACACCACGTCGACGTCCGGGTCGGCGACGAGAGCGGCCCAATCGCCGTACGCCCGAGGGATGTCGAACCGGTCGGCGAACGCCTTCGCCGACGCCTCGCCGCGCGAGGCCACCGCGACGACCTCGGCGCCCGCCATGCGCCGTACGTCCTCGGTGAACGTCGCCGCGACACCGCCGGTCGCCAGCACGCCCCACCGCACCGTACGGGCATCCACCTCGGACCCGGTGCCGCTGCCCGTGCCGAACCCGCCGTTCCTGCCGTTCCTGCCGTGTTCCGCCGTCATATGTGCCCCTTACACAAAAAGGTCCCGACCACTCGGCCGGAGCTGAGAGCATAGGGACGGTTTCAACTACATGGAGATGCGAATGCCGGACGGCGGCCAGTCCACACGGGCCCGAAAAGGACACATACCCACCGCTACCACCCCGAGGGAGACCGACACCGGCGTCGGCATCCCGGCCGCGCGTCGCGCCGGCATCGTCGTCACGCTCGTCCTCGGCGGACTCACCGCCCTGCCGCCGCTGTCGATGGACATGTACCTCCCGGCACTGCCCGCCGTCACCCGCGCACTCGGCTCGTCGGCCGCGACCGCGCAACTCACCCTCACCGCCTGTCTGACCGGCATGGCGCTGGGCCAGCTCGTCGTGGGCCCGATGAGCGACCGATGGGGACGCCGGAAGCCGCTGCTGCTCGGCATGGTCGTCTATATCTTCGCCACCGCGATCTGCGCCCTGGCCCCCACCGTCGAACTCCTCATCGCCTTCCGCCTCCTCCAGGGGCTGGCCGGCGCGGCGGGCATCGTGATCGCCCGCGCCGTGGTGCGCGATCTCTACGACGGCGTCGAGATGGCCCGCTTCTTCTCCACCCTGATGCTGATCTCCGGCGTCGCGCCGGTCATCGCCCCGGTGATCGGCGGCCAGGTGCTCCAGATCACCGACTGGCGCGGCATCTTCGTCGTCCTGACGGTCGTCGGTATCGCGCTGACCCTCGTCGTCATGAAGTGGCTGCACGAGACACTGCCGACCGAGAAGCGGCACAGCGGCGGCGTCGGCGAAGCGCTCGGCACGATGCGCGGGCTGCTCGCCGACCGGGTCTTCACCGGCTATCTGCTGGCGGGCGGGCTCGCGTTCGCGGCCCTGTTCGCGTACATCGCGGCGTCGCCGTTCGTGGTGCAGGAGATCTACGGCGCCTCCCCGCAGACCTACAGCCTGCTGTTCGGCGTCAACTCCATCGGCCTGATCATCGTCGGCCAGATCAACGGCCGGCTGCTCGTCGGCCGGGTCAGCATGGACAAGGTGCTGGCCTTCGGCCTGGTCGTCATCGTGCTCGCCGGGCTGGCGCTGCTGCTGATGACGAGCGGGGTGTTCGGCGAGCCCGGCCTCCTCCCGGTCGCGGCCGGGCTGTTCGTCCTGATGTCGGCGATGGGGCTCGCGATGCCCAACACCAACACCCTGGCGCTGATCCGCACTCCGCACGCCGCCGGTTCGGCCTCGGCCCTCATCGGTACGTCGTCGTTCCTGATCGGCGCCGTCGCCTCGCCGCTCGTCGGGATCGCGGGCGAGGCGACGGCGGTGCCGATGGCCGTCGTGCAGTTGGTGTGCGGGGCCGGGGCGCTGGTCTGCTTCCTGGCGCTGTGCCGCCCGTGGCAGCCGCAACACCGGGCGGAGACACGGGAGTCGGCGAGTTAGTCCCCGACGGTTCCTGATCGGCGCCTGACCGGCTTCCGAGTCCGAGCCGAGTCCGAGCCGAGTCCGAGCCGAGTCCGAGCCGAGTCCGAGCCGAGTCCGAGCCGAGTTCGAGCGGCCTTGACGGCGGTCAGCTCTCGCCGCGCTGCGCGTAGACGATCAGACGCGGGCGGTCCTTGCCGTCCGTCCAGCGGAACAGCCCCATCCCGTTGGTGTCACCGGTCGGCAGCCGTACGTTCAGAGCCAGCGGCTCGGGCTCACCGGTGGCGAGATTCACCTGTACGGGATTGCCGCCGCCGGACAGGGCGTCCGTCACGGTACGGGCGCTCGTCGCCCCGTACGCCATACCCGTGTCCGCCACCGACGTCAGCGTCAGCGGCTTGGTGCCGTCCGGCTCCTCGAAGCAGTACCCCGTCTTCTCGTCCAGATCGAACGCGAGCCTGCCCGCGATGAGATAGCGGCCGTCGGGGGAGGCGACGAGCTGCGGCTCGGCGCCGGAATCGATCGCGGGCTTACGGCACCGCACCTGCGCCACGGCCTTGCCGGTGTCCAGGGAGTGCACCACCCACATCTCGTGGGTGGCGGCGTCCTTCGCGCCCTTCTTCATCTGCCACTTGGCCAGCACCTGGCCGGACGACACGGACGCCGGCACCCCGGACCTGGGCTCGGTGCCCTTCGGCGCGACCTTCCGGCTGAACCAGCCGCCCCGTACCCAGAACTCCTTCGCCCCGCTCACCAGCAGGCCGTTCGAGGTCACTCCGCGTACCTCGGTCAGCTTCTCGCAGTTCGGGCAGTCCTTCGGATAGCCGAGCGAGCCGGGCGCCGTCCTGGACACCTCGCCCGTCGACGGGTCGACCACCGCGCTGACGGCCTTGCCGTCGCTGATCAGAATGCCGGGGCCGGTGGCGGTCACCGTCGGCGCGTCCCCCCAGGGGACCTCGACCCGCCGCTGCTCACCGGTGGCCGCGTCGTACACGTCGAGGGAGACCAGCGAGTCGGCCGACGCCACCGCGTACTCGCCGAGCCGCCCGTACGACCAGGTCACGAAGTACTGCTTGTCGCCCTTGGTCACCGAGAGCAGCCGGGGATAGCGGTCCACCGGCGCCAGCGGCCGCCACGCCTCGCCCGACCAGCCGGCCTTGCCGGACTCGGCGTACCGCGTGCGCAGTTGGTAGCGGCTCTCGTCGATCTTGGCCAGATACGCCACGAGACCGGTCGCGGACGCCACCGCGTACTGCGGCGACACATCCGTGATCTCCCAGCCGCGCCGGGTGTCGTAGCCGTCGGGCACGTTCAACTGGGTTTCGGGACCGGCGTTGACGACAGGCTTCGCGGGCTTGGCGTCGTCCTTGCTCCCGCCGCAGCTCGCCAGGACGAGCAGCATCACCAGGATCAGCACCCCGGCGATGAGCGAGACGCGCACGATCTTCTGCCGCTTGGTCATCAAGGACATCGGCGCCAGACCGCGAGCCCGGTAAAACGACAACTTGGTCCCCTTGCGAGCACGGTGTGGCGATGGAGCGGCAACGGCCGTCAGCGTAGCAACCGCGTCTGTGCCCCCAGAGGTTCGGCTCCGTCCCGATTCCGTCCCCGTTCCGTGTACTGAAGGTGTCCTGGGGGCGGGTTTCGGCCATGCCCGAGGCGCATACACTTTCGGCGGTGAACGCCTCCCTCCCCACCGCCGAAGCCCTGCGCGCCGCCCTCGCCGGGCTGCTCGACGGACTGCCGCCGAGCCAGGCCGCGAGGGCCGTCGAGCGGCTGATCGCCAACTACCGGGGCGATACCCCGACCGGCACGCCGCTGCTGCGCGACCGCTCCGACGTGGCCGCCTACGCCGCGTACCGGATGCCCGCCACCTTCGAGGCCGTACGGTCCGCGCTCGACGCGCTCGCCGTGGCCGCGCCCGGGTGGGTTCCGGCCAGCCACGTGGACGTGGGCGGCGGTACGGGCGCGGCGGTCTGGGCGGCCGAGGCGACATGGGAGGAAGAGGAGGGGAACGGCGCGCGTACGACCACCGTGCTGGACTGGGCCGAACCCGCCCTCGCCCTCGGCCGCGAGCTGGCCGCCGAGTCACCGGTGCCCGCGCTGCGCGCCGTCGAGTGGCGCCGCGGCAGGATCGGTACGGGCCTGAGTCTGCCCGAGTGCGACCTGGTCACCGTCTCGTACGTCCTGAACGAGCTGACCGACGGCGACCGGGGCGCCCTCGTCGCCGAGGCGGCGCGCGCCGGACAGGCCGTCGTGATCGTGGAGCCGGGGACGCCCGACGGCTACCGGCGCGTCATCGAGGCCCGCGACGTACTGATCGGGGCGGGCCTGCGCGTGGCGGCGCCCTGCCCGCACAGCGGCGCCTGCCCCATCGAACCCGGCACGGACTGGTGCCACTTCGCGGCGCGGGTCAGCAGGTCCTCGCTGCACCGGCAGGTGAAGGGGGGCTCGCTGGCGTACGAGGACGAGAAGTTCAGCTACGTGGCGGCCGTGCGCTTCGACGCGGAGCCGGTACGGGCGCGGGTGACCCGCAAGCCGCAGACCCGCAAGGGGCAGATGCTGCTCGACCTCTGTACGGAGACGGACGGGCTGCGGCGCGAGACGGTGACCAAGCGGCACGGTGCGCTCTACCGCGCGGCGCGGGACACGTCGTGGGGCGACGCCTGGCCTCCCCACGACGCGCGTGATCACCCGCCGCGATCACGCTGAGAGCAGCAACTCCCGTCGTACGTCCAGCTCTTGTTCCTGCCGTAGCTCCTGCGTGCAGCACTTCACGCTGCCGCCGCCCTTGAGCAGTTCGCCCAGATCCATGGCGATCGGCTCGTAACCCCGGTCCCTGAGCGGTGCGAACAGGCCCGCCGCCGCCTGTGGGAGCAGCACATGGCGGCCGTCGCTCACGGCGTTGAGTCCGAGGGCCGCCGCGTCCGGCTCCTCGGCGATGATCGCGTCCGGGAAGAGCCGGGCGAGTACGGCCCGGCTGCCGGGCGAGAACGCGCCGGGGTAGTACATGACTTCGTCGGCCGCGTCGTCCAGGACACACAGCGCCGTGTCCAGGTGGTAGTAGCGCGGGTCGACCAGATCCAGGCCGATCACCGGCCGGCCGAAGAACTCCTGTGCCTCGTCGTGCGAGAGCGGACTGGACCTGAAGCCCCGCCCCGCCAGGATGTACGAGGCGGTGACGGCGAAGTCGCCCTCGCCCTCGTTGATGTGCGCCGGTTCATGGATGTCGGTGAAGCCGCGCGCGCGGAACCAGGCCAGATGCGCCTGGGCCTCCCGCGTGCGCTCGGGGTAGGCGAACCGCGCGCCGAGCACACGGCCGTCGATGACCGTGGCGCCGTTGGCGGCGAACACCATGTCGGGCAGGTCGGGTTGGGGTTCGAGCAGGGAGACGGTGTGACCGAGAGCGCGGTAGCGGTCGCGGAGCACCTCCCACTGCGCGAGAGCCATCGGAAGGTCCACCGGTTTCGACGGATCCATCCATGGGTTGATCGAGTACGTCACTCTGAAATGCGCCGGTGGGCACATCAGATAGCGCCGGGGAGAGGCGTCACGAGGCAACGAGGGCTCCTCACGAACGATGGGGGCGCACGGGGTGTGTGCGCTGAGCCCATGGTCCGCCGCGCGGGCCGTTCGCGCAGTGATCCGATCGGGTGGTTCACGCGATGGACACCTGGCCCCAGCAGGGCGAGACGGTGCGTCTCGCTTCGCTGGTAGGCTGGCGCCATGGCCGAGAGCAAGGCACCGGACTCCACCCGCCGCAGTGAGAAGTCACGCCGCGCGATCTACGCCGCCGCCCTGTCGCTGGTCGGCGAGGCCGGCTACGCGAAGACGACGATCGAGGGCATCGCGGCCCGCGCGGGCGTCGGCAAGCAGACGATCTACCGCTGGTGGCCCTCGAAGGGCGCCGTACTCCTCGAAGCCTTCCTCGACCTCGGTGAACAGGCCGCCGAAGCCGCGCGCGACGCCGGCGGCGACTACGAGATCCCCGACACGGGCGATCTGGCGGCGGACCTCAAGGCGGTGCTGCGCGCCACGGTCGACGAGCTGAACGATCCGGCCTTCGAGGCCCCGGCCCGCGCGCTCGCCGCCGAGGGCATCGTGGACGCGCGGATCGGCGCCCAGTACGCGGAGAAGCTGCTGGAGCCGCAGGCCGCGCTCTATGTACGGAGGCTGCGCGCCGCCCAGGAGGCGGGGACCGTACGCGGCGACATCGACCCGCGCACCGCGATGGAGCTGCTGACCGGCCCGATCCTGCACCGCTGGCTGCTGCGGACGCTGCCGCTCACGCACGCCTACGCGGACTCGCTGGTCGACTACGCGCTGAACGGGCTGGCTCCGCGGCACTGAGTGCCGTATCGAGACCCGGGGCCCGTCCCGGCCTCGTCCGGATGTGGCCCGACTTGGCCCAGACCAGATTCGGATCCGGTGAATGTGTCCCACACCACCGCTCCTCATCGACCACATCGGTGGGCTATTTCCCGAAATGGCATGTGATAGTGCCCGGTGATCGGCATCCGCCTCCCCACCCCGGTTGAGGAGTGCGGCCCCCCGAAGCGCAGGATGGTGCGAACATGGAAGTGTCCGAGAGGGCCGATGCATGAGGTGAGGGGATAGATGGGCGACGATTTCGGCCGCTACCGCGGCACTGAGGGCAAGGTTTCCCAGTGGCTGCGCCGACTCGCCGGGAAGCACGACGACGGCTCGCGGGCCGCCACGGACGCCGACGCCCGCGAGGCACTGCTCCTCGCCGTAGCCGCCGCCGGTATGCCCATCTCGCCCGCCGCACATCCCATCGGCTACCGATGTTCGTGCGAACGCATCGGCTGTCCCACCCCCGCCAGGCATCCCGTCTCGTTCGCCTGGCAGACGCAGTCCACGACCGACGAGGCGCAGATCGAGCGCTGGGCCAGGAACCAGCCCGAGGCCAACTTCATCACGGCGACCGGCATGGTCCACGACGTCCTGGACGTGCCGCTGGAGGCGGGCAGCAGGGCGCTGGAGCGGCTGCTCGGCGCGGGTATCGACGTCGGCCCGGTGGCCGACTCCGGCGGCGACCGGATGCTCTTCTTCACCGCCACCCGCGGCACGCCCGAGGACGAGGACGAGTGGTGGCCCTGTGAACTGGACTGCCACCCCGAGACGATGGACGAGCATCCGGGCTTCCGCTGGCACTGCCGGGGCAGTTACGTCCTCGTACCGCCGGCCAGACTGCCCGGCGAACTGTCGATGACCTGGCTGCGCGGCCCCGAACACCCGCTGCCCGACCCGCTGACGCTGCTGGAATCGCTGACGGACGCGTGCGCGCGGTACGCGGGGGAGAACCACGAGCTGGACCCGCACCCGGTGGCCTGGCCGCTCGGCCGCTGACCGGTCCCGGTCGTCCCGGCCGCGCGCCGGGACCGTCCGCGTACGGCAGGGCAGTACGGCAGGACAGTGCGCGTACGCCGGGACCGTCCGCGAGGGGTGGTCAGGAGCCTTCGGCCCCTATCACCCCTTGCAGCCTGCTCACCACGTTCACCTGGTCACCGCCGGCCCCGTCCGGCTTCACCAGCGCCGCCTGGCTCGACACCCACTCCTTGGTGAGGGTGTCCTTCACCTCACCGGTCATCAGCGCCTTCACATCGGCGGACACCTTCGGGGTGTAACCGCGCGCCGCCGTCTCCCGGTCGAAGTACTTGATCGCGAAGAAGACCAGCGCGCCGCCGTCCTTCGTGGCGAGCCCGAGAGGCGCGAAGTCCCCGGAGTCCAGGGGCTGATCGATGTACTGGATGGTCAGGCCGGGCAGCTTGGCGTTCTTCGCGCGGATGTCGCGCCACTCGTCGGTGTGCGGCCCCGGCGCGAAGTGCTTCGGCTCGCCGTTCTTCAGATACGAGGCGTACTCGGTGCTCAGATCCCCGGGAGCCACCGCCGGCGACCCGTCGTCCGCCGCCACCGGTTCGACGTAGCCGTCCTTGTCGGTCTTGAACTCCGGGATCTCGTCCGGCGTGAGGATCGCGAGATAGGCGACCTCCCACAACTGATCCGCGCCGTTGCGTACGAAGACCAGTACCCAGCGGTTGTCACCGGGGCCGTCGTCCTCGTCGCGGTTGCTGTCGGTGTCGGCGACGAACCAGCGTGGCCAGCCCGCCTTCTTGGGGATGAGGAACTTCGCGTCCGTCAACTCCAGCGGCTGGTGCCCGTCGTTGCCGTCCGGGCTCGTGATGCTTCTGGCCTTGAGTCCGGCCTGGTTGATCGCGCCCAGCGCACCGGTGACCCGCCCGGCGTCCAGCCCCGGGTCGTACGCCTTGTCCGCCTTGTTGTACGCCTCGGTGAAATCCGCGAGCGCCTGGGCCGCCTCGGACTTCTTCGCGCCCGGAAGCACCGCCAGTTCACCGTGGACCGTCATACACCCACTCGCGACCAGCGACATCACCGTCACCATCGCCAGCCCCGCCGCTGCCCGAATCGGCCTTCTCATCGGTCGCCTTCTGCTCCGTGTCCCCCACTGACCGTCCGAACCCTACCGGTCCGCCTGGGAATCACGAGCGGGGTCCCGGTACGCGGGTGCGGGAAGACCTCGACGGGCTGCCGGTAGACCCGGCTGAGCAGTTGGCCGTCGAACACCTCGGCCGGCGGGCCGTCCGCCACGAGGTGTCCCTCGTGCAGCACGGCTGCCCGGTCGGCGTGCGCGGCGGCCAGCCCGAGATCGTGCAGGACGACGACGACGGCGTCACCGGCCGCCGCACGGGCCCGGCAGACGCGCAGCACCAACTCCTGGTGGCGCAGGTCGAGTGCGGCGGTCGGCTCGTCGAGCAGGAGCAGCGGGGCGCGCTGGGCGAGGACCCGGGCGAGCGCGACGCGGGCGCGTTCGCCGCCGGAGAGCGCGGAGAACGGGCGGTGCGCGAATTCGCCGACCTCGGTCGCCGCCATCGCCTCGGCCACGGCCGCGTCGTCGTCCTCCTCGTACGCCGTGCCCGCCCACGGGGCGCGGCCCATCCGTACGACGTCCTCCACCGGGAAGGGGAAGGAGAGCGTGGCGGCCTGCGGCAACACGGCGCGGCGCAGGGCGAGTTCGGGCGCGGACCAGTCGTGGGCGAGGCGGTCCGCGATCCGTATCTCGCCGTTCTCGGCGGTCAGGTCGGCGGCGAGTGCGGCCAGGAGCGTCGACTTGCCCGCCCCGTTGGGCCCGACGAGCGCCAGAACCTCACCGGCGCGTACGACGAGGTCCACTCCGGAGCCGGAGCAACCGCCGAGGACGTCGCGCTGCCCGAGCCGTACGCGCAGCCCTCGGACCTCGGCGACGACACCGCCGTGGGCGACGGGCGCGGGCACCTCCCGGCTCCGTACGGCGAACAGGCTCCGGAACACCGTGACGCCTCTCATGCCCAACCCCCTTGCCTGCGCCGCGTCCTGCGCAGCAACCAACTGTGCTTTCCCGGGGGACAACCCCCGGACCCCCGGCCGAGGGCGACGCTTCTCATGCCCAACCGCCTTGCCTGCGCCGCGTCCTGCGCAGCAACCAGAAGAAGAACGGACTGCCGAACAGCGCCGTCAGGACGCCGAGCGGCAGCTCGGCCGGGGCCGCCACCGTACGGGCCGCGAGGTCGCCCGCGACCAGGACCAGCGCGCCTCCGAGCGCGCTGCCCGGTACCAGGAAGCGGTGGCCGGGGCCGTTCGCCATCCGCAGCAGATGCGGGACAAGCAGGCCGACGAACGTGATGATCCCGGCCACCGCCACGGCGGCGGCCGTCAGCAGCGCGACCACCAGGACGAGGACGACACGGAGCCGTTCGACATCGACGCCCAGATGACCGGCCGGCCGTTCGCCCAGCGCCAGGAGGTCCAACTTCCGTGCGTAGAAGGGCGCGACGGCCAGACCGAGGAGCGCGCACGGCAGTACGGCGAGCACCTTGGGCCAGGTCGCCTGCGCCAGCGAGCCGAGCTGCCAGAAGGTGATCTGGCTGATCTGCGCGTTGTCGGCGAAGAAGATGGACAGCCCGATGAGCGCGCCCGCGAAGGCGTTCACCGCGATGCCGGTGAGGATGAGCGTGACCACCTCCGTACGGCCGCCGGAGCGGGACATCGCGTACACCAGCAGCACCGTCAGCAGCCCGGAGACGAACGCGCAGACCGTGACCGTCCAGTTGCCGAGGAAGCTCAGACCGAGCGCGATCGACGCGACGGCGCCGACCGCCGCGCCCGCCGAGATGCCGATGACTCCCGGTTCGGCGAGCGGATTGCCGAACACGCCCTGCATCAGGGCGCCCGCGCAGCCCAGCGAGGCGCCGACGAGCAGCGCGAGGACGACGCGCGGCAGCCGCACGTTCCACAGGACGCTCTCGGGGACCCGGTCGAGCGCGGCGCCGCCGAGGCCGATCCGGTGTCGGACGGAGGACAGGACGTCGCCGAGCGGGATGTCGTACGCGCCGAGCCCGGCGGAGAGCAGACAGAGCAGGAGCAGTACGCCGAGGAGCCCGGCGGTCAACAGCCAGGTGTCGCGGCGTCGTTGAGGCTCCTTGGGCGCGACCTCGGAAGGCGGCCGGCCCTGCGGCGGGGTGGGGACGGTGGGTGCGGTCGCCGTCATGTCACTCGCCGTCATGTCACGCGCCGTCCGGGTAGAGCTGCTCGACCAGGGACGCGAGCACCTGGTCCGTACGGGGCCCGTAGTTGAGCAGCACGCCGTCGTCCACGGAGACGAATCTGCGGTCGAGACCGGCGGGCGTCTCGGCCACGCCCGGGATCTCCACCAGACCGTCCGGACCGCCCACCGACTCAAGTCCCTTGCTCATCAGCAGAATCGCGTCGGGCGCCGCCTTCGCCAGTGCCTCGCTGGTGATCGCGGTGAAGTCCTTGGCCAGGCCGGACTCCTTGCCCGCGTCGACGGCACCGGCCGCCTCGAGCAGTGAACTCGCCCCCGAATCACGGCCACCGAGCAGATAGACGGACGCCGAGCCGCGCAGATAGAGGAAGGCGACGCGCGGCTTCTCGCCGTCTTCGGGTGCCGGGATCCGTTTCTGTACGGCGGCGATCCGCTCGGCCGTACGGGCGCTCAGCTCGTCGCCCGCCGCGTCGACGCCCAGGGCGTGCGCGACTGTCGCGATGCGCCTGCCGACGTCGTCCAGGCCCTTCGCCGGTTCGACCACGAGGAGCGGGATGCCGGCGTCGCGTATCTGGTCGACGGCCTCCGCCGGTCCGGTGGTCGTCTCGGCGATGACGAGCGTCGGCCGCAGGGACAGGACGCTCTCGGCCGAGACGTCGTGCGCGCGGGTCACCACGGGCAATTTCTCCGCCTGTTCGAAGGTGGCGGTGATGTCGCGGGCCACGACGCGCTTGCCGAGGCCGAGGGTGAAGACGATCTCGTTGAGCGATCCGGTCAGGGGCACGAGGCGGTCGGCGGAGGTGACGGTGACCTCCGTGCCGTCGGCGGAGTCCACGGTGACCGGGAGTCTCGGCTCGGGGACGGTGGCCAGCGGCTCGACGCGGTCGGCGGTGACGCTCGTTCCGGCGTCCTTCGCCGTCCCGCTGCTTCCGCTTCCGTTTCCGTTTCCGTTTCCGCTTTCGCTTCGGCTTCCGCTTTCGCCGCAGCCGGTGGCGGTCAGGGCGAGAGTCAGTAGCGAGATGACTGCGCCCGCCAGGCGTTGAGTGCGCACGCAGTGCACCGTCCCTGTCGTCAGTGGAGCCCTGGGTGGATTCCGTTTGAGCCGTCACGGACGGAAGGGTTCCGGCCAGGCTGGAGATAGCTTAGGTTAGCCTTACCTTATTGACCAGGCCCGGGGTGCCCCTCTCAACCGGGCTTCATCGGCGTGCCCGTGGGCCGCCTCCGCCCTGTCTGTGTCTCCGTCTCCACCGTGGGAGTGAACTTCTGATGCTGTCGTCCAGACCGGTGCGCGCTCTCGCTGTCGCGCTCCTCGCCGGGCTCCTGGGGGCCCTGCTCCCGGCGGCCACGGCCCACGCGGCGGACCGCGCCGTGCAGGGTGGCAGGCTCGACTGGGGGATCAAGTCGTCCTTCCAGAGCTATGTCACCGGCCCGGTGGCGGGCGGCAGTTGGAGCCTGAGCGGGGGCGCGGCCACCGTGGGCGGCAGCCAGTTCCGGTTCCACTCCGCCTCGGGGACGTACGACCCCGACAGCGGCGCGACGCGCGCCGGATTCAGCGGCGGCGTCCGCTTCGTCGGCCACACCAAGGCCGACGGATCGCACGAGCTGGACCTCACCATCAGCCGTCCCACGGTCCGTATCTCCGGCGGCCGGGGGACCGTGCACGCCGACATGGCCGGCAAGGCCAAGGGGAGCGGCAAGGTCACCACGTCGTCGCAAGTCCCGCTCGCCACGCTCGATCTCGGCGGGATCGACATGAGGGGCGGTGGCAGCCCGGTGGCCCTCAGCAACGTCCCCGCGACGCTCACCGGGCAGGGCGCCACCGCCTTCGCCGGGTATTACGCGGCGGGCACACCGCTCGACCCCGTCAGCCTCTCCGTGGACGTGGCCGCCGCGAAGGAGCCGCCGAAGAAGCCGTCGAAAGAGCCCGCCGAGAAACCGGCCGGCGAGGACGAGCAGGCAACCAAGGGCGCACTCCAGGACGCGGCCGTGGACTGGGGCGTACGCCGTACCTTCCGGGAGTACGTCACCGGCTCCATCGCCAAGGGCCGCTGGACGCTCGGCGACGGGGCCCAGGACGGCGGCGCGCTGTTCCGCTTCCCGAAGGGCGAGGGCACCTACGACGCGAAGAAGCGCACGCTCGACGCGGACTTCGCGGGCAGCGTGCACTTCACCGGAAGTGAACTGGATCTGACGCTCAGTCGGATCGGTGTTCAGGTCAAGGGCGGGAAGGGCACCCTGACCGCCGACGTCGCGAGCGAGGGGCGGGCGCCGGGCAAGGCGGTCCCGCTGGTGACCTTCGCCGCCGGGGACTTCACGCCGAGGAACGGTCTCGCCGCACTCACCGAGGCCCCCGCGACGCTGACCGAGGCCGGTGCCGAAGCCTTCGGGTCCATGTACAAGGCGGGCACGGTGATGGACCCCGTCTCGCTCGCCGTCGCCGTCGACAAGAAGGCGAAGCTGCCCGCGCTGCCCGATCTGGGCAGTGACGTCGACGCCTCCGCCGAGCCGAAGGCCGCCTCCGAACCGGACAAGGCCGCCACTGCCGCCACTGCTTCCTCGTCCTCGTCGTCCTCCAACGCCCTGACGTACGTGGGCATCGGCGCCGCTGTGCTGCTGGCCGCCGCGCTCGCGGTGTACGTCGGCGTGCGGCGCCGTAACTCCTGACTTTCCTTCCCCCTCCCCACCCCCCGTTCCGTTCGCGCATTCCATCCCCCGAGGAGACCCCCGAACATGCCAACCACCCGTCGTCCCATAGCCCTTGCCGCAGCGGTCGCCACCGTCCTGGCCATCGGCGCGACCGCGTTCGCCGTCCCGGCGCTCGCGGCCGGATCCGCCCCGGCCGCCCCGGCGGCGCCCGCCGCTCCGCAGCTCGAACTGAAGGACGGCACCCTGGAGTGGGGCTTCAAGGAGTCCTTCCGTAAGTACCTGCTCTCGCCCGTCGCCGCCGGGAAGATCACGGCCGCCGACGGTGCCACCCAGGCCGCCGGCAACGGCGTGTTCACCTTCACGGACGGCAAGGGCACCTACGACACCGGCACCCACGCGACCGCGACCACCTTCAAGGGAAGCGTTCACTTCGAGGGCCATCACGGCGTACTCGACATCAAGTTGAGCGATGTGAAGGTCAACACCGGCCGCGCGGACGGGGAGATCACCGCCGACGTCACCAGCGTCACCGAGGGCAAGCCCCAGACGCGTGACGACGTCTCGATCGCCGATCTCGACCTGACGGCGGTCAAGCCGGGGCAGGGCGCCAACGGCGCGATGGTCTTCAAGGACATCCCCGCCAAGCTGACGGCCGCGGGCTCCGAGGCGTTCGCGGGCTTCTACGCGGCGGGCGCCGAGCTGGACCCGGCGACGCTCACCGTAACGGCGGGAAAGGCCCCCACGGACGAGCCTACGGACGAGCCGACCGATGAGCCGACCGACGAACCCACGGACGAACCCACCGATGAGCCCACGGACAAGCCGACCGACGAACCGACCGACAAGCCGACCGACGAACCGACGACGCCGGCCGGCGTGGACGGCGCGATCGTCGACGGCAATCTCGACTGGGGCGTCAAGGACAGCTTCCGTACGTATGTGACGGGCCCCATCGCCAACGGCAAGGTCGAACTCGCGGCCGGCGCCACCCGGTCGGGCGAGGCGTACCGCTTCCCGAAGGCCACCGGCTCCTTCGACGCGGACGCGCAGACCCTGTCCGCCGAGTTCGAGGGATCGGTCCGCTTCCTGGGCCACGAGGAGGCGGGCTCGTACGTGCTCGACCTCAAGCTCAGTGGTCTGGAGGCCGAGGTCGGGAACGGCAAGGGCACGCTTGTCGCGGACGTCAGCACCAAGGACCGAACGACCCACAAGGTCTCCACCTTCAAGGACCTGACCATCGCCACGCTCGATCTGCCGGCCGGTGAGCTGACGGCCAAGGACGGCGTCGTCGCGCTGAACGCCGTGCCCGCCTCGCTCACGGCGGACGGCACGAAGGCGTTCGGCGGCATGTACAAGGAGGGCGACACGCTCGACGCCGTCACGGCGGCCGTCTCTCTTACGAAGGACGGCCAACTTCCGGGCGGTACGGGCGGTTCGGGCGCCTCCGGCGGTACGGGCGGTACGGGCGGCACCACCGGCACGGCGGGCGGCGGCTCTGTCGGCGGCTCCGCCGGTGGCACGGGCAGCCTCGCGAGCACCGGCGCCGAGGTCCCGGCCGGCGCGCTGTTGGGCGCGGGCGGCGCGCTGGCCGTCGCCGGCGCGGCGGCGGTCTTCATCGCCCGGCGCCGTAGCGCGGCCACCGGCGAGGTCGAGGTCTGACAGGTGAGTTGACCAAGGCAGGGAAAGCAGGGCCGTACCGCACGGAGATCGCGGTACGGCCCTGCCCCGTCAGCCGCCCGGTGCACGTGATGCTTCAATGCCAGCGTGAACGACATCGGCAGCGGCGACATCGAAGTACTGAGTGTCTTCTGCGCGGGCGACGGCCGGTACGGCAACCCGCTCGGCGTCGTACGGGAGGGGAGAAACTACCCCGACGAGACGTCCCGGCAGGCGCTCGCCGCCCAACTCGGCTTCAGCGAGACCGTGTTCGTGGACGACCCCGAACGCGGCAACGTGGACATCTACACGCCCGGCCTGCGGCTGCTGTTCGCCGGGTACCCGCTCGTCGGGGCCGCCTGGCTGCTCGACCTGGAGGTCGTCAACCCGCCCGTCGGTGAGGTGTGGGTGCGCCAGGACGGCGAGTTCACCTGGATCACGGTGCGCCCCGAATGGTCCCCGCCGCGCATCCTGCGCCGCTACGACACGGTCGCCGAGGTCGACGCGCTCCCCGCCCCGCCGCCGGGCGAGGGCTGGCTCTACGCGTGGGCCTGGGAGGACGAGTCGGCCGGCCGGGTCAGGGCGCGGGGCTTCCCGCGCCGTGACGACGGCATCATGGAGGACGAGGCGACGGGCGCGGCGGCCCTGCTCCTCACCGCCGAGCTGGGCCGCGCGCTGAACATCACACAGGGCCGGGGGTCGCAGATCCTCACGGCCCCCGGCCCTGACGGCTGGATCGAGATCGGCGGACGCGTCCGGCTGCTCCCGCCCCGCTGAACGCTGAACTCCGTTACGCGCTGAGGGGGAACTCGCCGCCCAGCTCGCTGAACACGGCCCCGTTGAGATCGAACGCCCGCTTGCACTCGTCGGCGATGCGCTGCTTCTCCAGGTCGTCCACCGGCAGCGCGTCCAGCAGCTCGCGGTAGGCGCGCTTGAACGCCGCCGGGTTGGCGATCTCCTCGAAGACGTAGAACCGGACGCCGTCACCCTTGCGCGCGAAGCCCCAGGTCTTCTCCGCGATGTCGCGCACGACCTGGCCGCCGGAGAGATCCCCGAGATAGCGGGTGTAGTGGTGGGCGACATAGCCGCCGGGCCAGGTGCGGGCGCACTCGGTGATCCTCGCGGCGTACGCGGCGGTGGCCGGCAGCGGCTCAAGACCCTCGTGCCATTTGGCACCGCGCAGATGCGTCAGGTCGCGCTCCAGGGCGTCGGTGCGCATCAGCTCGGGCCGGATGAAGGGTCCGGCGACCGGATCCCGCTCCAGGATCCCGGCGGCGCTCTCCAGGGCCCGGTACACGAACCAGAGCTGTTCCGTGTAGCGCGCGTACGCCTCCACCCCGTAGCGCTTGCCCAGCAGGTCGCTCATGAACGTCGAGGTGTTCACCTCGGTGTGCTTCTCCAGCGTGGCGACACGGATGAGCGTGGAGAAGGGAGTCGCGGTGGTGGCGGCGTCGGTTGCGTCCAAGATGGGCCTCCGGGGACCGAGGGGGACGTAGAACCAGACCGAGATCCGGCGGGGCCAGCGGGGGCGCTTGCCTTCGCCGATCCTCCTACTTAGGCTTACCTAAGTCAACTGGTTCCCGACGTCCTGTCGGTAAAAGAGGTACCCCTTGACCACGCGGGGGACACCTGGCGCGCGAGTGACCCCCGTGAGCGGTCGGGCCTGTGGTCAGGGCAGGGTCAGGATCTCCGCGCCGGTGTCCGTCACCACGAGCGTGTGCTCGAACTGGGCGGTCCGCCTGCGGTCCTTCGTCACCACGGTCCAGCCGTCGTCCCACATGTCGTACTCGTGGGTCCCGAGCGTGAGCATCGGCTCGATGGTGAAGGTCATGCCGGGCCGCATGACGGTCGTCGCGTGCGGGCTGTCGTAGTGCGGGATGATCAGCCCGGAGTGGAAGGACGAGTTGATGCCGTGCCCGGTGAAGTCCCGGACGACCCCGTAACCGAAGCGCTTGGCGTACGACTCGATGACGCGGCCGATGACATTGACCTGCCGGCCGGGCCGCACAGCCTTGATGGCCCGGTTCAGGGCCTCCCGGGTCCGCTCCACCAGGAGCGCCGACTCCTCGTCGACGTCACCGCAGAGGTAGGTGGCGTTGTTGTCGCCGTGCACGCCGTTGATGAACGCGGTGACGTCGAGATTCACGATGTCACCGTCGCGCAGGACGGTGGAGTCCGGGATCCCGTGACAGATGACCTCGTTGACCGAGGTGCACAGCGACTTCGGGAACGCGCGGTAGCCGAGGGTGGAGGGATACGCCCCGTGGTCGACCATGAACTCGTGCGCGACCTTGTCGAGCGCGTCGGTCGTGACGCCGGGCGCGATGTGCCTCGCGGCCTCCTCCATCGCCTGCGCGGCGATCCGCCCGGCGATCCGCATCAGCTCGACGGTCTCGTCGGTCTGCACCTCAGGCCCGGTGTACGGGGTCGGCAGAGGCTTCCCGACGTACTCGGGACGCGGGATTCTTCCGGGAACGGAACGGACGGGGGAGAGTTCCCCGGGCACGAGCAGCGACTGGCCAGACATACCAGCGAGTCTAACCAGCGTGTCGAAGCCGCCGGTGGGGCAGCATGGCGTTCAGAGGAAGGAGCCGACGATGGCCCTGTTCAAGAAGCGCACGGTGGGCAAGCCGGGCGAGTGGTACTACTGCCTGGAGCACAAACGGGTCGAGGAGGGCCCCGACTGTCCGGCCAAGAACCGCTTCGGCCCGTACGCCTCGAGACAGGAGGCGGAACGCGCGATGGAGACGGCGGCCGAACGCAACCTCGACTGGGAGACGGACCCCCGCTGGCACGACAACCCCCCGAACCCCCCTGACAAGCCCTGACGACCATTTCGGGCCCGACTGGGGGCCACATCCAGCCCGTCCGGGGTCCGGGGACGGACCGGGCGGCCACTTCCAGCCCGTCCGGGGCCCGGGGACGGGCCGGGCGGCCACATCCAGCCCGTCCGGGGTCTGGCGACGGACCGGGCGGCCACTTCCAGCCCGTCCGGGGTCCGGGGACGGACCGGGCGGCCACTTCCAGCCCGTCCGGGGTCCGGGGACGGACCGGGCGGCCACTTCCAGCCCGTCCGGCGTTTGAGGACGGACCGCCGGCCCGGGGGGGCGGTTCCTGCCTGGGACCTGAGCCGGTGGGCGGGGCCGCGTTTCCAGCCCGTCCGGCGTTTGAGGACGGACCGCCCGCCCATGGCCCGGCTCCCGCCAGGGACCCGCCCGGCTCCCGCCCAGGGCCCCGCCCGGAGCCGGCTCCGCCTTCAGACGGCCGCCCCCGGCGAAGACGCGGGCGCCGGGCCCTCGGCGGCAGGCCCATCTCCGCCCCCGCCCGCAAGCTCCGCCTCCTGCCGCGCCTTGCGCCGCACCGCGTCCTCGTCCGTCTCCGAGTCGTACGTCATCAGCTTCGGCAGCACCGCCGCCAGCAAACCCACCGCCACCACGCACGCCACCCCGCCGCTCCAGACGGCGGGGCGGGTCCCGGTCCAGCCGGCCACCGTTCCCGCGCGGACCTGGCCGAGCTGCGGCCCCACGCTGTACGACAGCACCTCCAGGCCCGCCAGCCTGCCCCGCAGCTCCTCGGGGATGGTCTGGTTCCAGATCGTCGAGCGGCCCAGCCCGCTGAGCATGTCGCCGGCGCCCGCCAGCATCAGGCAGAACAGCACCAGCCAGATGTTCGGCATCAGGCCCGCCAGGGTCATCGCCAGACCCCAGCCACCCGCGCCGAGCACCACCATCAGACCGTGCCGCCGGACATTCGAGGCCCAGCCGCTGGTCAGGCTGATCAGTACGGAGCCGAGCGGGATCGCCCCGTACATCAGGCCGAGCGCCCACTCCGCGTCCAGGTCCTCCGCCAGGAAGGGGAAGATCGCGAGCGGGAAGGCGAAGAACATGGCGCTCAGGTCGATCACGTACGTGCCCAGCAGCACCGGCTTGCTCCACGCGTACCGCGCGCCTTCGGCTATCCCGCGCAGCGACGGCTTCGCCGCCTCCTTGGAAGGCGGCGCCGGTCGCAGCCGCAGACACATCAGTACGGAGGCGACGAACCCGGTCACGGTCAGCGCGTACGCCGTCGCCGCCCCGGAGAAGGCGACCACCACACCGGCCGTCGCCGGACCGGCGACCGCCGCGGTCTGCCAGCGCAGCGCGTTGAGCGCGGCCGCCGCCGTCAGTTGGGCGTGCGGCACGATCCGCGCGATCAGGGAGTCCAGCGCGGGCCGCTGGATGCCCGCCAGGGCGGAGACGCCCGCGGCCACGACGTACAGCGGCCAGAGCGCCGGCCGCGGCAGCAGCGCGTTGATCAGCAGGACGACGGCGAGCAGCCCGAGGCCCGCCTCCGAGAGGAGGATCAGCTTGCGGCGGTCGACCGCGTCGGCGAGCGCGCCGCCGTACAGCCCGAAAACGATCAGCGGGACCAGCTCGACGGCGCCCATCGCGCCGACCGCGAGCGGCGAGTCCGTGAGGTCCTTGATCTGGAGCGGCAGCGCGATCATGGCCATGGAGCTGCCGAAGTACGTCACCAGGCCCTGGATCCACAGGAGTCGGAACTCGCGCAGTGTGCGCAGCGGAGTGAGGTCCGGGAGGATCGCGGAGAGCTTTCTGGTCACGGGAGGCCATGCTGCGCCGTGACTGTCGTACCGGGCAACTCCATTACCAGCGGCCCGGCGGCGGCGACGTCAACTGGTCGGCGAGCCGGGACAGTCGGTCCCGGAAGCGGAGCCTGCCGCGCGTCGTGGGCAGGCTGTTCTCGCCGGCCGCCGCGCTGACCAGGTGCTGCACCATGTCGAGGTCGACGCCGTCGGCCGCGTCCGTACCGACCGTTCCCTCCCCCTCCGCCTCCCCCTCCCTCTCCCCGCCCGCCGCCCGTACGTCCGGGGCGATCGTGAGCGCGTCGTGCGCCAGTCCCACCACCTCGGGGTCCCCGCTGCCCAGCGACAGGACCGTCGCCCCCGCCCTGCGCGCGTCGTGCACCCGCTCCAACAGCCCGCCGTCCGGCCGCTCCGGCGCCACCAGCAGCAGCGTCTCGCCCCGGCCCGCACCTTCCAGCCTGCCCAGCCCGACGGCCAGGTGCGCGGGGTCGGCGGGCCGTACCCGGTGCCGTACGAGCAGCGGTGCCAGCTCCGGGCGGCCGGACCACGCCGCCTCGTCCACGAGGTGCGCGGCCAGGTGCCACGGCTCGTACGCCTGTGTCCCGACCAGCAGCAGCCCGCCCCCGTTCGGGACGACGGAGGACCGCAGGGACGCGGCGAACCGGCGGGTCGCCGCCGGCCACCGCGTACCGGCCAGGACTTCACGCAGCAGGGCGACGCGTACGGCATCCATGGGCCGGGATCCTGCCGCAGCGCCACGCTCCGCGCCGGGGGTCGGCGTCGCGTCACCCGAACGGGCCACCCGTGGCCGCGCGGGAGCCGCGCGGGCCGGGCCGGGTGGCGCCCGTACGGACCGGGATCGGCGAGAAGTACTGTCGGGGTCATGACCTCTACTGACAGTGGCAGCACGCCGAAGCCTCCCGCCAAGGATCCCTGGGAGCTTCCCGACGTTTCGGATCTGACCGTCGGTGTGCTCGGCGGCACCGGCGACCAAGGGCGCGGGCTCGCCTACCGGCTGGCGCGGGCCGGGCAGAAAGTGATCATCGGCTCCCGCGCCGCCGAGCGCGCCGAGGCGGCGGCGGCCGAACTCGGCGCCGGGGCCGGGGCCGGTGTCGCCGTCGAGGGCGCCGACAACGCCGAGTGCGCGCGCCGCAGCGACATCGTCATCATCGCCGTGCCGTGGGACGGCCACGCCAAGACGCTTCAATCGCTCAAGGACGAACTCGCGGGCAAGCTCGTCGTGGACTGCGTCAACCCGCTCGGCTTCGACAAGAAGGGTGCCTACGCGCTGAAGCCGGAGGAGGGCAGCGCCGCCGAACAGGCCGCCGCCCTGCTGCCCGGCTCACGCGTGACCGCCGCCTTCCACCATCTGTCCGCCGTGCTGCTCCAGGACCCCGCGGTCGAGCGGATCGACACCGATGTGATGGTGCTCGGCGAGGTACGGGCCGACACCGACATCGTGCAGGCGCTGGCGGCGCGTATCCCCGGTATGCGTGGGGTGTTCGCGGGACGGCTGCGCAACGCGCACCAGGTGGAGTCGCTGGTGGCGAACCTGATCTCGGTCAACCGCCGTTACAAGGCGCACGCGGGCCTGCGCGTCACCGACGTCTGAGGCCGCCCGGCACCCGTGATCCGGCGCTCGAAAGCGGCCGGACCTGAGCGCGGGCGGGACATGCGGGTGGGGGACACTGGACGGGCGCCGTACGCGCGTGCGCGCACGCCCCTCACGCCCCCGACAGGAGCCGACCCCATGCCCCGCCTCGCTCTCTACGCCCTCGCTGTCTGCCTCCTGGCCATCGCGGCGGCCGTGGTGTCCTTCGTGCGGGGGGAGACATGGCTCGGCGTCGTCTGGGTGCTGCTCGCCGGGCTGTCCTCGAACATGGTGTTCTACTTCATCCGGTCGGCACGCGTCCGCGAAGCCCGGCAAGACACCCCTTAGGGTCCAGGCCGCGGCTCAGTGGCAGAGGTTGACCTGTGCCCTGTGGTGGTCGTTCTTCTCGATCAGGTCGACGAACCCGAGTGCGTAGTCCGCGGCGGAGATCGCGCCGCCGTCCTCGGGCTCGACCGCGACCTCGTCGCCGAGCCGGTAGCGGCCGAGTCGTTCGCCGGGCTGATCCGCGCCGAACCTCGCCGCCGGGCTCACAAAGACCCAGTCGAGTGTCGCGGGCGTGGCCGGCAGGTCCTCGATGATGAGCCCGGCTCCGGCGCGGACCTCGTCCAGGACCTCCGCGGGGATGTGGCTGAGGTCGGTGGCGAAGCGGTCCGCCCCGGGGGCGGGGCGCAGCGACGAGTAGCCGCCGACGACGAACAGGCGTGAGCCCGCGGCATCGGCCAGCCGCCCGAGGGTCCTGTAGGCGTCGCGGAAGGTGCCGGCGAGCGCGCCGCGTGGGGCGATCGCGCCCGCGACGACGTCCGCGCCCTCGATGGGTGCCGAGAGCGTCGCTTCGTCGGTGACGTCGCCTTCTACATAGGTCACGTTCGGGATCGGCGCGTCGGGGAGCGAGCGGCTGAGGGAGGTGACCTGGTGACCGCGGGAAGCGGCCTCCGCGACGATGGCCGACCCGGCGTAGCCGGTGCCGCCGATGACGGTGATGCGAGACACGGGGTGCCTTTCCACGGCGCGGGTGGCGTCGGACGACGCGCTGCTTTCCGTACGAAAGTAGCTCTCCTCCGGGGCGGGGGCACCTTGTGGCAACGCCGCATCGGACAGGACCTAGCTGACGAACGACTGACAGAATTCGTTACGCGTCGTCCAGAAGCGGTAGAAGTCCTGGCCGCAGTACGTCTCCAGGTCGGAGATGCCGAGCCCGCTCAGGATCGCGTCGATCCCGTCGAAGAACGCGCGGTTCACCTCGGGGATGAAGAGGATGCCGAAGACCGCGAGCAGCCCGAACGGCGCGAACGGCTCCACCTGCGCGCGGAACTTGCGTGACAGCCACGGCTCGATCACGCCGTAGCCGTCAAGTCCCGGCACCGGCAGGAAGTTGAGGATCGCCGCCGTCACCTGGAGCAGCGCGAGGAACGCGAGCGCGAAGCGGAAGGTCGCCGGTACGCCGTCGAGCGCGTCCAGCCAGAACGGCGCCGTGCAGACGAGCGCGAACACGACGTTCGTCAGCGGGCCGGCCGCCGAGATCAGACTGTGCCGCCACCGGCCCCGGATGCGGCTGCGCTCGATGAAGACCGCGCCACCCGGCAGACCGATGCCGCCCATGATGACGAAGATCACCGGGAGCACGATGCTCAGCAACGCGTGTGTGTACTTGAGGGGGTTGAGCGTCAGATACCCCTTGGCGCCGATGGAGATGTCGCCGCTGTGCAGGGCGGTGCGCGCGTGCGCGTACTCGTGCAGACAGAGCGAGACGATCCACGCGGACGTGACGAAGAGGAAGACCGCGATACGGGCGTCGGCGGCGAAGTCCGTCCACACCGCCCATCCCGTGACCGCCGTGACGGCGGCGATCCCGAGGAAGACGGGACTGATCCGCCGGTCGCGACGGGAGGATGCGATGCTCATGCGCGACTCCTTCGCGGTCCTTGCGGTGACGGGTAACCGTACAGGCGACACGGCGAAAACGTCTCGCGTACGGGGGTTGGTTCCGGTGAGGCTGGGCGTATGGACACGGCGGACTTGGGGGAGCGGGCGGCCGACCGAATGGCCGTAACGGACAATGGTGGGGTGCGCTACCGGCTTCTCGGCCCCACGCGGGCACTGCGCGCCGACGGCACCCCGTACGCCGTCGGCGGTTCCAGGCTGCGCGCGCTGCTGACCGTGCTGGCGCTGCGGCCCGGCCGGACGATCCCGGTGGCCACGCTCGTGGACGAGGTCTGGGACGGCGACACACCCGCGGACGCGGCGGGCGCGCTCCAGGCCCTGGTCAGCCGGCTGCGGCGGGCACTGGGGGCCGGGACGGTCGTCTCCGACGGCGGCGGCTACCGGCTGTGCGCCGACGAGGACGACGTGGACCTGTACCGCTTCGTGCGGCTCACGGCCGAGGGGGTCAGGGCCCTGGACGACGGCAGCCCCGATCGGGCGGCCGACCTGCTGGACGAGGCGCTCGGGCTGTGGCACGGTCCCGCGCTGTCCGACCTGCCCGACCGCAGGGCGGAGTCGGCGCGCTGGGAGGCCCGCAAGCTGGGCGCCCGCCGGGCCAGGCTCACGGCGGCGCTCGCGCTCGGCCGCGCGGAGGAGGCGCTGCCGGAGCTGGCGGCGCTGTGCGACGAGCACCCGATCGACGAACTGCTCCAGGCGCTGCGCGTCCGCGCGCTGCGGGCGGTGGGGCGCACGGCGGAGGCCCTGTCGGCGTACGAGGACATCCGCCGCGACCTGGCGACCCGCCTGGGCATGGACCCGGGCCCCGAACTGCGGGCGCTGCACGAGGAGTTGCTGAACCCGGACGCGTACGGGCATGCCGACGACCGCACGCACCGCGCGGGGCGGCCCGGTGGCGGGACGCACTCCGGCGGCGGCCCGTCGCGGGGGTCTGTGGGGCCGGGCGGTGGATCTCATGCGGACGGTGCCACGCAGGGCGGTGACGGTGCCCGTGCGGGGTCGTACGGCCCCGCGGGCCGTGGCGGCAGCCCGGCGGGCGACCGGGGCGACGGGTCGCACCTGAGCGGTCCCACCGCCGACCGGACGGGGCCGTCCGGTCGGGCCGACGAATCCCGCCGTGCCGATTCGGCGGACGGAACTCATTCCGTCGGTGGCGCGCCGGACGGTGCTCCGGGCGTCGTCCCCGGCGGTGACCGCATCCCTGCGGGGCCGTCCGGTCCGGCCGACGCGTCCCGCCTTGTCGGTCACCCGCCGTCGCCCGGCTCTGCCGGTCCGGCGGAGCCGGACACCTCCGCGACCAGCCCCGCCCCCGCTCCGTACGGTGCGGGGCGTGCCGCGCCCCGCGAGGAAGCGGGTTCCGACCCCGTGTCGACCCCGCACGGCACGTCGTCCGGCCCTGACGCCCCTGGCTCCGGAACCGGTCCCGCGCCGGCCGCGCACGGTCCGGCGGCGGCTCCGGACACGTCCGGGGCCAACCCCGTGCACCCGTCCCCGCCCCTCGGCAACCTCCGGGCCCGGATCAACAGTTTTGTCGGGCGGGAGGACGACATGGCCGCCCTTCGGGGGGATCTGCGGGACGCGCGGCTCGTGACGTTGCTCGGGGCCGGTGGGGCCGGGAAGACGCGGTTGTCGCAGGAGGTCGCCGCCGGGGCCGAGGGCGTGGACGGCGGGTGGCCCGACGGGGTGTGGCTCGTGGAACTCGCTCCCGTCGACGATCCGGCGACCGTCCCCGAGGTCGTCCTCGTCGCGCTCGGCGCCCGCGAGACCGTGCTGCGCGGCGCCGGGGCCGAGGGGCTGCGGGCAGTCGATCCGGGCGCCAACGACCCCCTCGTACGCCTGGTCGAGCACTGCTCGCGCCGCCGCATGCTGCTCCTGCTCGACAACTGCGAGCACGTCGTGCACGCCGCCGCCCAACTGACCGAGGAGTTGCTGGCCCGCTGCCCCGGCGTGAGAGTCCTCGCCACCAGCCGGGAGCCGCTGGGCGTGCCCGGCGAGGTCGTACGCCCGGTGGGCCCGCTGCCGGAACCGATGGCGCTGCGGCTGCTCGCCGACCGTGGCGCCGCCGCCCGGCCCGGCTTCCGTACCGACGAGGACCCGGCCGCCGCCGACGAGATCTGCCGGCGGCTCGACGGGCTGCCGCTCGCGATCGAACTGGCCGCCGCCCGGCTGCGGATGCTCACCCCCCGGCAGATCGCCGACCGCCTGGACGACCGCTTCCGGCTGCTGACCGGCGGCAGCCGCACCGTACTGCCCCGGCAGCAGACGCTGCGCGCCGTCGTGGACTGGTCGTGGGATCTGCTCGACCCCGCCGAGCGCGGCGCGCTGGCCGCCCTGTCCGTCTTCGCGGGCGGCTGCGACCTCGCCGCCGCCGAAGCCGTGTGCGGGCCCGACGCGCTCGAACTGCTCGGCTCGCTCGTGGACAAGTCCCTCGTGATCGCCGCCCCCGCCCCGGACGGCACGATGCGCTACCGGCTGCTGGAGACCGTGCTGGAGTACGCCGGTGAGCGGCTGGACGAGTCCGGTGAGCGCCCCGCCGCCGAGCGCCGCCATCTCGTCCACTTCCGGGAGCTGGCCCGCGGCGCCGACCCGAAGCTGCGCGGGCCCGAACAGGCCCACTGGATCACCCGGATGACGCAGGAGTACGAGAATCTGCGCACCGCGCTGCGGCGTGCCGTCGCCGACCGGGACGAGCACGAGGCGCTGTGCCTGGTGCACTCGCTCGCCTTCTACTGGCAGATCCGCGATCTGCGCGGCGACGCGCGGCACTGGTCGCGCGCCGTCGCGGACCTCGGCCCCGACCCCTTCGCCGCGCCGACCGTCCCCGCGCCGCCCGTGTACGAGCAGTGCACGGACGCCCCGCCGCCGATGGCGCCCGAGGTGCTGCTGGAGGCGCGGCGCGGGGTCCGGCTGATCCATCTGGCCAGCATGAACCACGAGTTCGACGAGTGGACCTCGCCCGAGGCCATGGAGTGGCTGCGCCGCGTCAGCGAGGTCTACCGGCCGGGTCTGCCGCAGACCTGCCGTACGCCCGGCTCGCTCTGGTTCTTCGCGGTCATGCTGACAGGGCAGGCCGGCCAGCTCCGCGAGTTGATCGACGCGCGGGTGAAGGCGTGCCGGGACTTCGGTTACGAGTGGGAGCTGGCCTCCGCTCTCCAGGTGCGGGCCAACATCCTCGCCAATCGCACCGAGTGGGTCGGCGACGCGGGCCGGGACGCCGATGAGAGCCTGGAGATCTTCACCCGGCTCGGTGACGCGTGGGGCGCCGCCGAGGCGCTGTCGGCGCGCGCCGAAGCCCATGAACGCAACGGTGACTTCGCCCGTGCCACCGACGACTTCCTCGCCGCCATCGAGAACACGCGACTGCTCGGCGTGGAGTCCCAGGTCGCGCTCCTGCGCACGCGCCTGGCGGGCGTCATGATGGAGACGGGCGCGGGCGACGAGGCCGAGACGATGCTGCGCGAGATCCTGGCCCAGCACAACCGGCACGACTACGAGGCGGAACCGGCCGCCCGGCTCTTTCTGGCGATCTGGCTCGGCCGCAGCGGGCGCTCCACCGAGGCACGCCGTGAACTGGACCGGCTGCGTGAGGAGTTCAAACACTCCAACCTGGCCATTTTCGAGGGATTCGTCTTCGGCCTGCTCGCCTGGCTGGAGAATCTTCAGGCCCGTTACGCGGCCGGGCTCGACTGGTCGCGGCAGGCGCTGGACCGGTCGAACGACGCGATGTCGCGGATCGTGGCCCCGCAGATGGCCGCGGTCCATCTGCTGGTCGCGGGCTGGTCGTTGGCCGGGCTCGGTGGTCCGGAGCGGGTCCGCGACGGGGCCCGGCTGATCGGCGCGTACGAGACGCATCTGCCGCGCGGTCACTTCCGGGCCTCGCAGGAGCGCGAGAGCCGGCAGGCGGCCGAGGCGGCCGTCCGGGCCGCCGGCCTGGACGGCGCCGCGTACGAAAAGGCCCTCGCCGAGGGCCGCGCTCTCACCCTCGCCGAGGCTTTCGCCGTCGTCGGCGCCTGACACGTCCCCGGGGCATACGTCCCCGGGGCATACATCGGGGCACATGTCTCCGGGCGGGCCCGGCTCCCCCCGGAGCCGGGCCCGCCCGCGCGTCAGGTCCTCTTGCGGAACTTGGCCACCGCGATCGGCGCCGTCACCAGCGTGATCACCGCCGACCAGGCCAGTGTCATCCACAGGTCGTGGGCGACGGGGCCGCCGATGAACAGCCCGCGCGCCGCGTCGGCCAGATTCGACAGCGGGTTGTAGTCCGTGAAGGTCTGGAGCCAGTCCGGCATCGTCGACGGCGGGGTGAAGATCGAGGAGCCGAACTGGAGCGGCGTCAGCACCAGCATGCCCACACCCTGGACCGCCTGCGCCGTCTTCACACTCAGCCCGATCAGGATGAAGATCCACATCAGCGACGCGCCGAACAGCAGCGACAGCCCTATGGCGCCCAGCACTTCGAGCGCCGAGGTCTCGATCTCCATACCGAGCACGAAGCCCACGGCCAGCAGGATCGCGAAGGCGACCACCATCCGGCCGACCTCGACCACGATCTTCGCGATGAGGACCGACGACCGGGCGATCGGCATCGTCCGGAACCGGTCCATGACCCCCTTCTGGAAGTCCTCGTTGATTCCGGATCCCACCGCCATCGAGACGTTGAGCCCCATCATCGCCATCAGGCCGGGGACCAGATAGCTCACGTACTCGGACTGGTTGCCCTTGCCCGCGACGGCCCCGCCGAAGACGAAGACGAACAGCAGAGTGAAGATGATCGGCATCAGCAGGACGTCGAACATCGCCTCCGGATTCTGCTTGATCTGGAGGGCGTTACGGCGCGTGAGGGCACCGATGTGCCGCAGATTGGCCCGCAGAGAGATCCGGCCCTCGTCGGCGGCGCCACGGGGGGCGCGGAGGGACCGCTCGGGCCCGGGGGACGGCTCGGAGTCCGTCACCTTCGTCGTCGTCACCGCACTCATGCCGCGACCTCCTTCGGCTGCGCGTCGTCGTGGGCGCCGTCGCGCACGTCGTCGGTCTGTTCGCTCGTCTTCTGGCCCGTGATCGCCAGGAACACCTCGTCCAGGCTGGGCAGATGGGTGCCGATGTGCGCGATGTCGAAGCCGCGCGCGCCCAACAGGCCGATCACGGCGGTCAGTTGCTCATCGGCGAGAATCGGCACGAACAGCATGCCGTCGTGGATCTGCGACCCCGCGATGCCGTCCAGGCCGGTCTCGCTCAACGCCCGTGCCATCTCGGGCAGTCGGCCGGGGTCGGTCGGGCGGACCTCCAGGGTCCGGCCGCCGACCTTCGCCTTCAACTCGTCGACCTGACCGCCCGCGACGACCCGGCCGCGGTCGATGACCGTCAGCTCGCTCGCGAGCTGTTCGGCCTCTTCCATGTACTGCGTGGTGAGCAGGACGGTCACACCGTCGGAGACCATCCGCTTGACCTCGGCCCACACCTCGTTGCGCGTACGGGGGTCGAGGCCCGTCGTCGGCTCGTCCAGATAGAGCACCGCGGGCTCCCCGATCATCGAGGCCGCGAGGTCCAGGCGCCTGCGCATACCGCCGGAGTACTGGAGCACCGGCCTCTTCGCCGCCTCGGTGAGCGAGAACCGCTCCAGCAGCTCGTCCGCCCGCTTGCGGGCGGCCGTACGGGGCAGATCGAGCAGCCGCCCGATCATGTACAAGTTCTCCCAGCCGGACAGCTTCTCGTCCACCGAGGCGTACTGCCCGGTGAGGCCGATGGTGCGGCGGAGCTGTCGCGGCTGCTTCACCACGTCGTAACCGGCCACGACCGCCGTACCGGCGTCGGGCAGGATCAGGGTGGACAGGCAGCGTACGAGGGTGGTCTTGCCGGCGCCGTTGGGGCCGAGGACACCGAGGACCGTGCCCTCGCGCACGTCCAGGTCCACGCCGTCCAGCGCCTTGGTCGCACCGTAGTGCTTGACCAGGCCCCGCACCGTGACGGCCGTGGTGCCGCCGGCAGGGATTGTGTCGATTCGCGTCATGCCGTCGATCCTGGCAGCCGCCACTGACAACCGACCGACATCCGACGAACAACCGACCGACAGGACACCGACAGCCATCTGTCGGGGGACCGCGAACGCCGACAGCCCGCCGATGGGGGATGTCGGCGGGCTGTCTTCTCGTGCGGCAGTGGCTGCTGTGGTGAGCCAGGCCCTCCGGCGGGCCTAGTGGAAGGTGTGCTCCTCCTGCGGGAACGTTCCTCCGACGACGTCGTCCGCGAACGCCTTCGCGGCGTCCCCGAGCGTCCGGCGCAGGTTCGTGTACTGCTTGGTGAAGCGCGGCACCTTCCCGCCCGTGAGCCCCACCATGTCCGTGTAGACGAGCACCTGCGCGTCGGTGTCGGGACCGGCGCCGATGCCGATGGTCGGGATCTCCAGCGACCGGGTGATCTCGGCGGCGACCTCGGCGGGCACCAGTTCCAGCACCACCGCGAACGCGCCCGCCGCCTGCGCGGCCTTGGCGTCGTGCAGCAGTCGGTGCGCCGCCTCGTCGCCGCGGCCCTGCACCCGGTAGCCCAGGGTGTTCACGGACTGCGGCGTCAGGCCCAGGTGCGACATCACCGGGATGCCGGCCTGGACGAGCAGCTCCGTCTGCGGCAGCGAGCGCTCCCCGCCCTCCAGCTTGACCGCGCCGACCCCGGCGTCCTTGACCAGGCGCGTGGCGCTGCGCAGGGCCTGTACGGGGCCTTCCTGGTACGAGCCGAAGGGGAGGTCGCCGACGACGAGGGCGCGCTTGGTGCCCCGTACGACGGCGGCGGACAGCATCGTCATCTCGTCGAGCGTGACGGGGACCGTCGTCTCGTAGCCGAGATGGACGTTGCCCATCGAGTCGCCGACGAGCATGACCGGGATGCCGGCCTCGTCGAAGACGGACGCGGTCATCGCGTCGTAGGCGGTGAGCATGGGCCACTTCTCGCCGCGTCGCTTGGCGGCGGCGATGTCGTGGACGGTGACGCGGCGGGTGCCCGTGCCGCCGTAGAGCGACTTGGGGTCACGTGATGGGGTCTGCGCAGCCTCGAACGTCATGGCTTACGGCTCCTTCGTCATCTCGAGGCACCCTGACGGTGTCCCCGGACCGTCTCCATGGTGGCATCCGCGCACCACCGACGGGAAGTGGGGCTACTCCGTTGTCGCCGGTCCCCGGGTAAAGAATTTACAATACGAGACGGTCTCGTATTGAAATGGGCCTACGCTCGCCGTCATGCCCACACCGCCACCCTCGTCCTCATCCCCGTCATCCCCGTCATCCCCGTCGTCACCGCCGTCGCCGTCGCCGTCCGGGCCACCGCCCGGCGTCCGCGCCGCCGAGCGCCGGGTCCCCGAAGTCATTCACCGGCGCCGCTGGGCCGTCCTCGGCGTCCTCATGCTCAGCCTGCTCATCGTGGTGCTCGACAACTCGATCCTGAACGTCGCGGTCAAGACGATCGCGAGCCCGGAGCCCGTCGGGATCGGCGCCACCCAGAGCGAGCTGGAGTGGGCGATCAACGCCTACACACTGGTCTTCGCGGGGCTGCTGTTCACCTCCGGTCTGCTCGGCGACCGCGTCGGCCGTAAGAAGGTGCTCCTCTTCGGCATCGTGGTCTTCGGTATCGGCTCCGCGCTCGCCGCGATATCCGGATCGCCCGGTGAACTCATCACGTACCGCGCCCTGATGGGCTTCGGCGCCGCCTTCGTGATGCCGGCCACCCTCTCCGTACTGATGAACGTCTTCGAGCGCGAGGAGCAGCCCAAGGCCATCGGCATCTGGGCGGGTGGTGTCGGACTCGCGATAGCCATCGGGCCGATCACCGGGGGCGTACTGCTCGAACACTTCTGGTGGGGCTCGATCTTCCTCGTCAACGTCCCGGTGGTGATCGTCGCGCTGATCCTGATGGTGGCGCTGGTGCCGGACTCCAAGGACCCCGCCCCCGGCCGTGTCGACCCGGTCGGCGTGCTGCTCTCGATCGTCGGCCTCGTGCTGCTCGTGTACGGGATCATCCGCGCGGGCGAACTCGCCGACTTCACCGACGTCACGGTGCTGGCCTCGATCATCGGCGGTCTGGCCGTCCTGGCCGCGTTCGTCGTGCACGAGAAGCGCAGCGACCACCCCGCCATCGACATGGCCTACTTCAAGAAGCCGGCTTTCTCCGCCGCCGTCGCCGCGATGGCGCTGGTCTTCTTCGCCCTGATGGGCGTGACCTTCTTCTCGGCCTTCTACCTACAGAGCGTGCGCGGATACAGCGCGCTCGACTCGGGCCTGCTGATCGTGCCGCTCGCCGTGGCGCAGATGGTCTTCGCGCCGCGCGCCCGGCTGGTCGTCGAGCGGTTCGGCGCCCGCGCGGTGTGCACCGGCGGCATGCTGCTCGTGGCCGCCGGACTCGCCGCGTTCGCCCTCTTCGACGCCACCACACCGGTCTGGGTGCTGTGCCTGGTCTTCTTCGTCCAGGGCGCCGGAATGGCGCACATCATGCCGCCGGTGACGGTCGCCGTCATGCAGGCCCTGCCGCGCGAGAAGGCGGGCTCGGGATCGGCGATCAACAACACCTTCCGCCAGGTCGGCGGGGCGCTGGGCGTCGCCGTACTGGGCTCGCTGCTGTCCACGACCTACCGCGGCGAGATCGAGGGACGCCTCGGCGCCGTCCCGGCCGCCGCGCGTGACGCGGCGGGGGAGTCGATCGAGGCGACCATGGCGGTCGCCGGGAAACTCGGCCCCGCCGGCGGCCCGTTGATCTCCTCCGCGAACGACGCCTTCCTGAGCGCGATGCATGTCACCGCCCTCGGCTCGGCCGCGGTCGCGCTGATCGGCACGGTCGTGGTCGCCCTCTTCATGCCGGGCCGTACGGCTCCGGAGCGACCCGCTCCGAAGGAGCCGGCCGAACCCCAGGCCGAACCGCCGGCCGAAGTGACCGCGCCCGCCGTCCGCGACTGAGCCGATGGTCGACCGGACGCGCCGACGTCGGCGAGAATCGGCGGACCGTGCGGACCGTGCGGACCGTGCGGACCGTGCGGACCGTGCGGGGCGCGTACGGGCGTGACGGGGCAGGGCAGGGCAGGGCAGGGCGAAAGGTGGGGCATTGCGAGGGCAGGAACGGGACCAGGGGCAGGAACGGGAGCCCCGGCGCGGCCGGCCGCGCAGCGAGGCGGCCGAACGCGCCATCCTCCAGGCCGTGGTGAAGCTTCTTGAAGAGGGCGAGCCGCTGGCCGGGCTCTCCATCGAGCGCATCGCGCGGACGGCGGGCGTCGGCAAGGCCACCATCTACCGGCGCTGGAGCGGCAAGGAAGAACTCTTCGTCGACGTCCTGCGCGCCATCGAGCCGCCCGAGCCCGCCCTGTCGGGCACCTCCGGCCTCGCCGACATCCTCGTGGGCCTGGAGTCCCTGCGCAGAAGCGGTCTCGCCCAGCGCAGCTCCGCCCTGCTGCACAACGTCTTCGCGCAGATGAAAAGTCATCCGAAGCTGTGGGGCGCGTATCAGCAGACCGTGATAGAGCCGCGGCGCGCGGCGATGACGGCGGCGGTGCGCCGCGCCGTCGCGGCGGGTGAACTGCGCGACGACATCGACGTGGAGCTGATCGACGAACTCATCGTCGGCCCCATGCTCGTGCGCACCGTCCACCGCAAGGACGCGCCGCTGGACGACGACCTCGCCGAGCGCATCCTGCGGGCGCTGCTGGAAGGACTGCGCCCCAGGGACGCGGCATCAGCCGCGGCACCGGCCACGAAAACGGCCCGTCACAGCGAGAGCTGACCGTCGCCGCGTGGTCGCGCCGGTCGTGCGTGTTGTGTCACAGCGGCCCGCTATCCGCCCATGTCAGGAACCCGCCGCCCCTCACAACTCGTCCTTGTGCCCGTACGGCCGTCGGGGGAACGGCGGGGAAAGGGTCCGTCATCGCCTAGGGTCGATGGCGGGCGTGAACGGCAAGGCAGTGAGGGCAGCGGAATGACGCAGGAGTACACGGCTGAGTCCCGGGTGGACGGCGCCGACGGCAACGACGCTCCCACGAGCCGGTTCCGGGCCCTCACCGACCGATGGCGCGAGGACCGGGGCATCTGGCGGCGCGGCATCGTCATCGCGGTGCTCGCCGTGCTGACGGCGCTGCTGATGATCCTGCACGCCCAGATCCCCAACCGCATCGGCAACTTGGGCTCTCTCATGGAGACCTTCCTGCCGTGGCTGGGGCTTTTCGTCCCCGTGCTTCTCGTGGCCGCGCTGGTACGGCGCTCCGCCACCGCGCTGATCGCGCTGCTGCTGCCGGCCATCGTCTGGGTCAACCTCTTCGGCGGGCTGCTCAGCGGCAAGTCGGGCCCCGGCGGCGATCTGACCGTCGCCACGCACAACGTCAACGCCGACAATCCCGACCCCGAGGGAACCGCGCGGAAGATCGCGGATTCCGGCGCGGAAGTCGTGGCGCTGGAGGAGTTGAAGGCGTCGGCGGTTCCCATTTACGAGAGGGCCCTGTCCGGGACGTACAAGTACCACTCGGTGCAGGGCACGGTGGGTCTCTGGAGCAAGTACCCGCTGGCCGGCAGCGGCCCCGTCGACATCCGGATGGGCTGGACGCGCGCGATGCGCTCCACGGTGACGACGCCGCAGGGCGAGGTCGCCGTCTACGTGGCCCACCTGCCGTCCGTACGCGTGAAGTTGCACGCCGGCTTCACCGCCAACCAGCGTGACGACAGCGCGGACGCGCTCGGTGAGGCGATCGCCGACGAGCGGATCGCCCGGGTCGTGCTGCTCGGTGACCTCAACGGCACGATGAACGACCGCTCCCTGAACGCCGTGACGTCGCAGATGCGCTCGACCCAGGGCGCCGCCGGTGACGGCTACGGGTTCAGTTGGCCGGCGGCGTTCCCGATGGCGCGGATCGACCAGATCATGGTCAAGGGCGTCGAGCCGAAGTCGTCGTGGACGCTGCCTCGCACGGGCAGCGACCATCTGCCGATCGCCGCCCGCGTCGAACTCTGAGAGCCTCGCCCCGTGTTCAGGCGGTCGGCGATTCCCGCCAGCGGTTGGTGATCGGCAGCCGCCGGTCCTTGCCGAAGCCCTTCGCGGAGATCTTGGTGCCCGGCGGATACTGCCGCCGCTTGTACTCCGCCGTGTCCACCATGCGCAGCGTCTTCGCCACCACCGCCGGGTCGAAACCCGCCGCGACGATCGCGTCCCTACTCTGGTCGCGGTCCACGTACATCGCCAGTATCCGGTCCAGCACGTCGTAGTCCGGCAGCGAGTCCGAGTCGACCTGACCGGGGCGCAGTTCGGCGCTCGGCGGCTTGGAGATCGAGCTTTCCGGGATCGGTGGGGTCTGGCCGCGCTCCTCGGCCGCGCGGTTGCGCCAGCGGGCGAGCCGGAAGACCGACGTCTTGTAGACGTCCTTGATCGGGCCGTACGCGCCGACGGAGTCGCCGTACAGCGTCGAATACCCCACCGCCAGCTCGGACTTGTTGCCCGGCGCCAGCACGATCTGGCCCTCCTGGTTGGACAGCGCCATCAGCATCGTGCCGCGCAGCCGCGACTGGAGATTCTCCTCCGCGAGTCCGGTCAGGGCGAGCGAGTCCATGTACGCGTCGAACATCGGCTCGATGGGCACGGTGCGGAAGTTCAGCCCCGTACGGCGGGCCAGTTCGGCCGCGTCGCCCCGCGAGTGGTCCGAGGAGTACTTGGACGGCATCGAGACGCCGAAGACGTTCGCGGCGCCCAGCGCGTCGCAGGCGATCGCGGCGACGAGGGCGGAGTCGATACCGCCCGAGAGACCGATCAGGACGGAGCTGAAGCCGTTCTTGGCGGCGTACGCGCGCAGGCCCACCACCAGGGCGGTGTAGACCTCCTCGTCGTCGTCCAGCCGGTCGGCGTAGCCGCCGTCCAGTTGCGGCTCGTAGGCGGGGACGGGCTCCTCGGACAGGACGACGTGGTCGACGCGCAGACCGTCGTCCAGGGTGCCGCTCGGCGGTTCGTCGGCGGCGGCGGGCAGGTCGAGGTCCAGGACCACACAGCCCTCGGCGAACTGCGGCGCGCGCGCGACGACTTCACCGTCCTTGTCGACCACGATCGAGTCGCCGTCGAAGACCAGCTCGTCCTGCCCGCCGATCATCGCCAGATAGGCGGTGACACAGCCGGCCTCCTGGGCGCGCTTGCGTACGAGTTCCAGCCGGGTGTCGTCCTTGGCCTGCTCGTACGGCGAGGCGTTGATCGACAGCAGCAGCCCGGCGCCGGCGGAACGGGTGGCCGGGACCCGGCCGCCGTCCTGCCACAGGTCCTCGCAGATCGCGAGCGCGACATCGACGCCGCGCACCCGCACGACGGGCATGGTGTCGCCCGGCACGAAGTAGCGGAACTCGTCGAAGACGCCGTAGTTGGGCAGATGGTGCTTGGCGAACGTCAGCGCCACACCGCCCCGGTGCAGCACGGCGGCGGCGTTCTGCGGCGACCCGGCCGGCCGGCCGAACCGCGGCCGGTCCCGCTCGGACCGGTCGAGATAGCCGACGACGACGGGCAGCTCCCCGAAGCCTTCGTCGTCCAGGCGCGCGGCGAGCGCGCGCAGGGCGTCGCGGGACGCCTCGACGAAGGACGAGCGCAGGGCCAGGTCCTCGACGGGATAGCCGGTCAGCACCATCTCGGGGAACGCGACGAGATGCGCGCCCTGTTCGGCACAGTGCCGGGTCCAGTGGACGATCGCCTCGGCGTTCGCGGCGAGATCGCCGACGGTCGAGTCGATCTGATTCAGAGCGAGACGTAGTTGAGGCACCCCGCCAGTGTAATCGTCTTTCTGACGCGATGGGGTGGGCGGGGCCGGGTGAGGGTGTGTGGGCCGCGCCACGGGGCGGCGGCCCGCACACCCTTGTCCGTGTCTGTCCGTGTCTGTCCGGTGGCTCAGCCGGACGCGTACACCCGCTCCACCCACGCCGCGATCTGCGCGTCGGTCAGGTGCTGCGCCAGGTCCGCCTCGCTGATCATGCCGACGAGGCGCTTGTTCTCGATCACCGGCAGCCGGCGGATCTGGTGGTCCTGCATCTCGGTGAGCACGGCGGCCACGTCCGCGCCCGCGTCGATCCAGCGCGGCGTGCCGTGGGCCATCTCGGCCGCGGTGACCTTCGCGGGGTCGTGGCCCTGCGCCACACAGCCGACGACGATGTCGCGGTCGGTCAGGATGCCGGTCAGCCGCTCCTCGGTGTCGGCGATGGGCAGGGCGCCCACGCCCAGGTCGCGCATGAGCTGCGCGGCCCGGTCCAGGGTCTCGTGCGAGGGGATCCAGTCGGCGCCGGGATGCATGATGTCTTTGGCGGTGGTCATGGGGTTCCTACCTCCTGAATGCCGTCCGCCCCGAGCGCCCCCATCGTCATGGGGCCGTCCGGCGTACGCGACCGCTGTCAGCCGTACGGGTGAATGAGGGGTCAAGCCCGAGGCCGGAACGTCCGCGACCGCCGGACGGGCTCGACGGGCCCGTCCGGCGGTCGCGGTCGAGGAGTGGCGCACCGCGCCGTCAGGCGCGCGGCTTGGCGCCCCGTGCCTTCAGGAGGTCGGCCATCAGGTCCAGTTCGGACTGCTGGGCCGTCACCATGCCCTTGGCCAGGGCCTGTTCGGCGTCAACTTCGCACAACTCGGCGCAGCCCTGGGCCATCGTGACGCCGCCCTTGTGATGGTCGGTCATCAACTGGAGGTACAGGATCTCCGCCTTCTCGCCCTTGGCGGCCCGCAGGGCGTCCAGCTCGGTCTTCGTCGCCATGCCCGGCATCAGCGAGCCGTCACGGACCTCGTGGGCGCCGTGATCCATGCCCTCCATGCCGTCCATGTCGGCGTGTGCGCCGTCCTGCGCCATCCAGGCCATCGGCTCCTGGCCGGTGGCGACCTTCGGCAGTCGCCACATGTCCAGCCAGCCCAGCAGCATGCCGCGCTGGTTCGCCTGGGTGTTGGCGATGTCGTACGCGAGCCGGCGCACCTCCTCGTCGTCCGTGCTGTCGCGCACGAGGAACGACATCTCCACCGCCTGCTGGTGGTGGACCGCCATGTCACGCGCGAAGCCCGCCTCGGCCGAGTCCGCCGTGGGTGTGGCCGCCGCGCCGGGCGAGTCGTCGCGCCCCGCGGAGGCGACGGTGGCCGCCCCCGCGAACAGCAGGGCCAGTACGACCGCCGTGATGGCCGCCCAGTTCGTGCGGGTCACTGGGCGCCCATTCCGCCGGTGCACGCCGCACCCGGCTCAGGCGTCTGCGGGCCCTGCACGTACTTCGAGAAGAACTGGTCGACGCGCGGGTCGTCCGCGCTGTCCACGGTGACCTGCTTGCCCCACGCGGTCAGCATGATCGCCCCGGCCTGCTCCTTGACGGGGCTCATCAGCGAGTACTGCGTCTTGCCGACCAGGTCGCCGAGCGCCTTCACGTCGCCCTCGGGCGCCTTGTCGTTGTACGTCACCCAGACCGCGCCGTGCTCCAGCGAGTGGACCGCGTTCACGTCGGGGATCGCGTCCTTGTAGACGTCGCCGGCGCAGTTCATCCAGACCTGGTTGTGGTTGCCGCCGACCGGCGGCGTCTGCGGGTACTCGACCGCCTCGGCGACATGGTCGCGGCCCAGCTCCTCCGCGTCCCAGGACTTCTCGCCCTTGACGGGCTCGGCGGCGGCCTTGTCCTCCTTCTTCTGGTCCTCGGACTCTTTGTTCAGCACGAACGCGCCGAAAGCGACGAGCGCCACGACCACGACCGCGCTCGCCGTGATCGTGATGATGCGGTTACGGCGCTCACGCGCGCGTTCCGCCTTGCGCATCTGCTCTATTCGGGCCTTGCGCTCGGTGCTCTGGGACTTGGAAGCCATGGTGTGTGTTCGTCCTTCTCGAAATACCTGCGGAACGGGGGTGGGGGAGTTACGGGAACCCGGTGGGGGCGCGGGCCCGGCTACGTCCGCAGTACTTGAAGGACGTGGAGATCCGGTGCGCGGGGAAACGCTCCGGAGCGCGGCACCTGGCCGGAGCGGGAAGGCAGCGCGAGACGCGCGGGACTGACGTCGTCCACGCCGAGCGGGTCGGCGGGGTGCGGCGCGGTCAGCACGGCCGGACTGAGGTGCGGGACGAAGCGGCAGTTGCTCCGGTCGTACGGGCAGGTGAACTCGGCGGCCGAGGCGGGACCGGTGGCCTTCACATCCGTACGGAGGGTGATGCCGGCGCTCGCCGCGGCCTGCGCCGTCGGCGACGACGGCGACGGATGGTGTGGTGTGTCTGCGGGGGCCAGACAGATGTAGAGCGCGGCGAGCAGCGTCGCCACGGCACTGAGCAAGGCCGTGGGACGCGCGTCGCGTATGTGCCGTCGTCCCCCCATGGGCGCAGATCGTAGTCCGTACAGGTGGTCGAGCAGGAGGGCGCAGGGGGTTCCGAGTCCGGAACGTGCCTGTGGGGGTCGTTCGCGCGGCGGTACGGGGTGGGCCCGGCGAGGCTGCGGCGCGGTACAAAGAGGCATGGCCGACCCTCCCGAACCCCTGCCGAGCGCGCGTGACGCCGCGCCCCAGCCCGCTGCCGCCGCAGAGCCCGCCACTGAGTCCGCCACCGCGTCCGCCACCGCGTCCGTCATCGGGCCCGACGCCGAGTCCGACGTCGACGCCGTCGCCCGCGCCGTGCTGATCGCCTCGCGGCTTCTCGTCGCCGTCTCCGTGCGTTCCCTGGCCACCGTCCAGGACCGGGTCACCCTGCCCCAGTTCCGGCTGCTGAAGGTCCTCTCGGCCCACGGGGGCGCCAAACTCGTGTCGCTCGCCGACTGGCTGGGGGTGAACCCCTCCACCGCGACACGGATGGTCGACCGGCTCATCGCCGCCGGGCTCGCCGAACGCGGGGTCAACCCCGGCAACCGGCGCGAGACCGTGCTGCGGCTCACACGGGAGGGCAGCACGCTCGTGGCGGACGTCTCGGCGGCGCGCCACCGGGAGATCACCTCGATCGTCCAGCGGATGGCTCCCGAGCAGCGTACGGCGCTCGTGGCCGCCCTCACGGCGTTCACCGAGGCGGGCGGGGAGCGGCCCATGCCGGGCGACGACGGGGAGCCGTACCCCCTGGGCTGGTCGGACACCGCGGCCCCGCTCCACTGACGCCCCCAGCCGGCCGGTACGGCCACCGACATTGATAGGCAAGGAATGACTTGCCTATAGTGGAGGTGTGTCCGATGATGTCTTCAAGGCCCTGGCCGACCACACCCGACGCACGATCCTCGACGAGCTGGCCGAACGCGACGGACAGACGCTCTTCGAGATCTGCGGGCGGCTGACCACCAAACACGGCCTCGCCCTGTCCCGGCAGGGCGTCTCGCAGCATCTCGCGCTCCTCGAGGCCGCCGGCCTCGTGGAGACCCGGCGCGACGGCCGCTACAAATTCCACCACCTCGACACGGGCCCGCTGGAACACCTCACCGACCGCTGGCTCGCGCCCGAACGATCAGGAGAAACCCCATGAAGATCCATCTGTCCAGTGTCTTCGTCAACGACCAGGCCGAGGCGCTGCGCTTCTATACGGAGGTGCTCGGCTTCCAGGCGAAGAACGACGTCCCGGTGGGCGAGGACCGCTGGCTGACCGTCGTGTCCCCGGCCGAGCCCGACGGCACCGAGCTGCTGCTCGAACCGTCCGGCCACCCCGCCGTGAAGCCCTTCAGGGACGCGCTGGTCGCCGACGGCATCCCGTACACCTCCTTCGCCGTGGAGGACGTCCACGCCGAGTTCGCGCGCCTTCAGGGGCTCGGTGTGCGCTTCACCCAGGAGCCGGTCGAGATGGGTCCGGTGACCGTGGCCGTGTTCGACGACACCTGCGGAAATCTCATCCAGATCGCCCACAACGCCTGAGCCGGGGGCCGCCCGCGTACGTCGGGCGGTCCGCCCGCCTTCCCCCGTCCCGCACCGGGGCACCCGGACGCGCGCACCATGGGGCGTGTGTCCGACAATGCTTTAGTACGCCGGTGTGCAACCTTCCGGAAATCCTGTGGTGTCATGCTCGGGTGCCCCGGTGTACTCGGCAGCGTGGGAGCAGGCGGCCTGACCGGCAAGGATGGGTAGGACAGCAGACATGGACAAGCAGCAGGAATTCGTGCTCCGGACCCTTGAGGAACGCGACATCCGCTTCGTACGCCTGTGGTTCACCGACGTGCTCGGCTTCCTCAAGTCGGTCGCCGTCGCCCCCGCCGAGCTTGAACAGGCTTTTGACGAGGGCATCGGCTTCGACGGCTCGGCGATCGAGGGCTTCGCGCGGGTCTACGAGTCCGACATGATCGCCAAACCCGATCCGGGGACCTTCCAGATCCTGCCGTGGCGCGCGGAGGCCCCGGGCACCGCGCGGATGTTCTGCGACATCCTGATGCCCGACGGCTCCCCTTCGTTCGCGGACCCCCGCTACGTCCTCAAGAGGATGCTCGCCAAAACCTCGGACCTCGGCTTCACCTTCTACACCCACCCCGAGATCGAGTTCTACCTCCTGAAGGACAAGCCGGTCGACGGCACCCGCCCCACCCCCGCCGACAGCTCCGGCTACTTCGACCACACCCCGCAGAACGTCGGCATGGACTTCCGCCGCCAGGCGATCACCATGCTCGAATCCATGGGCATCTCCGTGGAGTTCAGCCACCACGAGGGCGCCCCCGGCCAGCAGGAGATCGACCTGCGGTACGCCGACGCGCTCTCCACCGCCGACAACGTCATGACCTTCCGGCTGGTCATGAAGCAGGTCGCGCTGGAGCAGGGCGTCCACGCGTCGTTCATGCCGAAGCCGTTCAGCGAGTACCCGGGCTCCGGCATGCACACCCACCTCTCCCTCTTCGAGGGAGACCGCAACGCGTTCTACGAGTCGGGAGCCGAGTACCAGCTCTCCAAGGTCGGCCGGTCCTTCATCGCCGGACTGCTCACACACGCCGCCGAGATCTCCGCCGTCACCAACCAGTGGGTCAACTCCTACAAGCGCATCTGGGGCGGCTCCACGCGCACGGCGGGCTCGGGCGGTGAGGCCCCCTCGTACATCTGCTGGGGCCACAACAACCGCTCCGCCCTGATCCGCGTCCCGATGTACAAGCCCGGCAAGACCGGCTCCGCGCGCGTGGAGGTCCGCTCCATCGACTCCGGCGCCAACCCGTATCTGACCTACGCGGTGCTCCTCGCGGCCGGCCTCAAGGGCATCGAGGAGGGCTACGAACTCCCGGCGGGCGCCGACGACGACGTCTGGGCCCTGTCCGACGCCGAGCGCCGCGCGATGGGCATCGAGCCGCTGCCGCAGAACCTCGGCGAGGCGATCTCGCTGATGGAGCGCAGTGAACTGGTCGCCGAGACGCTGGGCGAGCACGTCTTCGACTTCTTCCTCCGTAACAAGAAGCGGGAGTGGGAGGAGTACCGCTCCGAGGTCACGGCCTTCGAGCTGAAGAACCTGCTGCCGGTGCTGTAGCGAACGGCGGGCCGGGGGCATCCGTCAACGAGCCGCGTGTCCCTGGTCCTTCGTGAACAGTCCCGCCAGCCGGGCGCGGGCGATCACCGCGATCGTGAAACCGTCGGTGATCTCGCCGTTCCCGATCAGCTCCTCGGCCCGCGGGGCGGGCATGACGACCGCCCGCCGGATGCCTTCCGCGCTGTCCAGCGGCCCGATCGCGGAGATGCGCGCCGCGTACAACTCGGCGTGGCCGCCGAGCAGTCCGGTGTCGGCGTGGATCTTGCCCAGCGGGGTCAGTTCGTCGGGCCGCACGCCCAACTCCTCCTGGAGTTCGCGGATCGCGTTCTGCGGTGCCGTCATCCCCGGTTCGCCCGTGCCGCGCGGTGCCTCCAGGTGCCAGGCCCGGGTGGCGTGCCGGTAGTGCTCGACCAGGACGACGTCGGGGCCGTCCGCGCCGGCGTCGATCAGGGGGAGGACCACCACTCCGGGGACGTTCCCCGGAGTCAGGATGCGCAGGTGCAGGCCCAGTCCGCCACCGGGGAAGCGGACGGCGTCACGAATGAGGGTGATGAAGCGGTCGGAATACACCACGCCGACCGGCTCATCGGATCCGACACTATGACGGGCCGCCTCGATATCGACCGGGTCGAGCAGGATTTCGATCCCGTCCGAAACATTGGCGAACATCTCCGGGCGGTCCCGCCGCAGGTCCTCATAAGAGGGGGTGGTGCGTTCCATGGTGCGTCAGTACTCCGGGACTTCGTCGGTCTCCTGAATGGTGGTGGAGCTGTTGGCGGACGGGGATCCGCCGTTCTCCGTATATCCCGGAAGTCGCCGGGCCAGCTCGCGGAACTGCGCCCACTCCCGCTCGGTGTCGAGCCGTACGGAGGCGATCTCGCGGGCGAATCTCTGCTCCCGTTTTCCGGCCGCCCGATTGCGCAGGACCAACTGGACGGAACCACCGCGCGATCCCATCACCGCCGCTCCCACACTCGCGGCCACGGCCCATCCCTCGTCACCGGTCACCGCGGTGAAGACGGCTCCGCCGATGGTGACGACGACTTCGACCACGGGCGACCAGTTGTTCGCCTCGATCCGGCTGCCGCGACCTGTCTCGGCGAGCTTGACGATCTCGGAATTGAGCTGCACGTACCGGTCGAAGACGTCGCCGACACTGTCGTGGAAAGCGAGCGGATCGCCTGTCAGCGAGGTGAACGCCGCCATGTAGCGGTGCCACGCGCCGCTCTGCCGCAGCCGCCAGATGTCCTCCAGGCCCAGGGTGTCGATCGCCGAAGGAGTGAGCCGGTCCTGGACGGCGGAGAACGCCTGGCGCTGGAGGAACGTCACCAACTGCTCGGGATCCCGGATGATTCCGGCCGCCGAGTTCGCGCGTACGTCCCGCCACTCCTGGAGCGCCACCCGGCGCAGACTGCCGGCCGGGGTGAGCGGATACATGCCCAGGGCGTCGGCGAGATTGACGTTGTAGACCAGGTCCAGCAATTGCTTGATCTCGGCGGCGAAAGGCTTGGTGCCGTCGTAACGGCCCTCGGTGGTGGGCGTGCCGTCCACGCACACGAACTTCTCGTACAGCAGATTGCGGGTGACGGCGCCGCCACGAATCCGCTGGTGATTGCTGTGGTCGACGACCTCACCGATCTTCTCCGCGAATTCGGGGATTCGCTGGACCGGCACACCGACCTGGGAAGCGAGCAGTGGGATGTCCTTGGCGGTCAGCCCCTGCACCCTGGCGGCGAACGGATTGATCAGGGCCGATTTGGCGTCCCTGGCGTTCTCCTGGTCGTTCCAGGACAGCCGCAGACAGGTCACCTTCTCCGTGGCCGGCATTTCCGCGAGTGTGTCACGCCAGGCGTCGAAAGCGGGCTCGTCCACATCCAGCGCCTGCGGGTGATCCGTGGGTTCCCGCTCGCCGAGCAGGAAAGGGACGAGGGCGCTTTCGGCCAGCAACTTCTGATGGGCGCGTCGGGCCTCGCCGCCGGCGGACAGATCACAGCTCATGGCGGGGTTGTTGTAGAAGTACACGCGGTTCACAACGATCTGCCGGGTATTGATCAGACTGCGGAAGTATTCGGCACGCACCTCGTCGTTCCGCTGGTCCTGAACATCCCTCAGGGACTTGCCTTTCGCGATCATTCTTCGCGTCAGGTCCGCGCCGACCCACTGGTTGTCCAGCGACTGCGCCACGACCGCGCCCGGATCGAGATCGTCAGGACGTATGCGAGTCACCGTCTCTTCACCGGTCCGGTCACTGCTCATGATCCATCCCCCCACACCCGCGCTCGATGACTGTCGAGCGAGATCCGATCACGGCGGGCGCCGCTCTGTCTTGCCAACAGGTCCCCTCAGCGCAGAAGGAGTTGGAGGCCGCCCAGGATCGTCGCGCCGATCACCAGCCGTTCGAAGACCCGTTGGTCGATACGGTCCACGCACAACTTGCCTATGAGCGCGCCGGGCAGGACGAAGCCCACGAGCAGCGCGTCCAGCAGCAGCGAGTCGCGGTCGACCAGGCCCAGGCCCACGCTGAAGGGCACCTTGGTGGTGTTGACGATCAGGAAGAACCACGCGGACGTGCCCAGGAAGCCGAGCTTGCGGAAGCCCGCCGACAGCAGGTAGAGCGACATGACGGGGCCGCCCGCGTTGGCGACCATCGTCGTGAAGCCGCCGAGCACCCCGTACGAGCGGGCCTTCACACGCCCCTTGAGCGACGCCGTCTCCTCCGGGGTGTCCTCGTCCGGGGTGTAACGCCGCCGCCAGATCGTCACCGCCGCCATCAGGAGCAGGATCGAGCCGATCGAGACGCGTACGGCTCCGTCGTCGGCCCACAGCATGAAGACGGCGCCGACCACCACACCCCCGGCGACCGCCGGGAACAGCCGCCACAGGGTGGGCCAGTGCGCGTGGCGGCGGTAGGTGAGGACGGCGATGGTGTCGCCGACGATGAGGATCGGCAGAAGCACCCCGGTCGACTCACGGGCCGGCAGCACGGCGGCGAACACCGCGAGGCTGACCGTGTTGGCGCCGCTGACCGCCGTCTTGGAGAAGCCGACGAGAGCGGCGGCCGCGGCGAGCGCGACGAATTCCCATACGCTGATCGTGTCCATGGCGAGAACCCATGCTACGGCCACGTGTCCAGGCCACCTCAGGCGAGCCGGACCGCACCGTGCCGATGCCGGGTCGGCTTCACCGGGTCCGTCCGGTGGACCGGTTCGTCCTCAATCGCCGGACGGGCTGTATATCAACCCCTCAGGCGAACCGCCAACGCGTCTGGCCGTGCGGGGACTTGGCGAAGTCGAACGCCGTGCGGGGGGTGACCCCGAAGACCAGGGCCGGGCCGTGCGCGCCCGTGAACGCCCCGTCCTTCACGTCGAAGTGCCAGTCGGCGCCGTACTTGCACTCCCACACACCGGCCAGCTCGCGCAGTCGCGCGTCGTCCGTCTCGCGGACCGCCTCGCCCTCGATCACCAGGTCGCGGCCCTCGTTGAGCGCGTTCGTGCCGGTGGTCAGGACCACCTCGCGGTTCTCGGCGAGATTCAGCACCTTGCGCTCCCGCTCGCCCGAGCAGAAGTACAGCGCGCCCCGCCACCAGACCGCCAGCAGCGGGGTGACATGGGGGCGGCCGTCGGGGCGTACGGTCGACAGCCAGAAGAGTTCCGCCCGGGTCAGTTGTGTCACCGCGTCCGCCCAGTCGGCCGCCGCGGCCCGCGGATCGCTGAAGCGGGTGTCCAGGTAGGTGCTGGTCGGTTCGTCGTGCGCCATGGCGCCGTCCCTTCGGAGGTCCCGTACGGCCGTGAGCGGAGTACGCTCACGACCCTTCCGTAAGTGATGACCGGCCGCGACAACAGGACTCATCGGCCAAGGGGGCACAACCCCGTCCCGTGGGACCGGTCGAGTATTAGGCTCGGCCCCGGACCTTGATCGGACAGACGAAAGGCCGGATAACGGTGCAGGGACGCAGGAGCAGTACCTTCACCCGTCTGCTCCGGCACGGCTTCACCGATCCGTCCGCGGCGGAGCGGCTGCTCGATGTCCCCGAGCTGGGGTCCGTACGCGCAGATACCGTCCTCCTCGACGCGCTCGGCGCCACCGCCGATCCCGATCTGGCGCTGCGCGGTCTCGTCCGGCTGATCGAGGCGCACGAGCCCGACGACCGCCACGCCCTGCTGGACACCCTGCTCGCCGCGAAGCCGCTGCGGGACAGGCTGCTGGGGGTGCTCGGGGCCTCCGAGGCGCTCGGTGACCATCTCGCCCGGCACCCCGCCGACTGGCAGGTCCTCGTCACCTACGAGTCGGCCGATCTGCACCCCGGCGTCGCCGAGTTCGAGGCCGGTCTCGCGGACGCGCACGACGTCGACTCGCTGCGTATCGCCTACCGCCGCTGTCTGCTGTCCCTCGCCGCCCGCGACGTCTGCGGCACGACCGACGTCGCCCAGACCGCCGCCGAGCTGGCCGACCTGGCGATCGCCACGCTGCGCGCCGCGCTCGCGATCGCCCGCGCCGCCGCGCCCGAGGACGCGGCGCTGTGCCGGCTCGCGGTCGTGGCGCTCGGCAAGTGCGGCGGCAACGAGCTGAATTACGTCTCCGACGTCGACGTCATCTTCGTCGGCGAGCCCGCCCACGCCGCCGCGCACGACCACGGGCTCCCCGAGGACGCCGCCGACTCCGCCAGCGTCGAGGCGAAGGCCGTCCAGGCCGCCACCAGGCTGGCCGCCCACATGATGCGGATCTGCTCGGAGACGACGGCCGAGGGCACCATCTGGCCCGTCGACGCGAATCTGCGCCCCGAGGGCCGCAACGGCCCGCTCGTACGCACCCTCTCCAGCCATCTCGCCTACTACCAGCGCTGGGCCAAGACCTGGGAGTTCCAGGCCCTGCTCAAGGCCCGCGCCGTGGCCGGTGACATCGCGCTCGGCAAGGATTACGTGGAAGCCGTCTCGCCCATGGTCTGGCAGGCCGCCGACCGCGAGAACTTCGTGCCCGACGTGCAGAAGATGCGCCGCCGGGTGGTCGACAACATCCCCGTCGGCCAGATCGACCGGGAACTCAAACTCGGCCCCGGCGGGCTGCGCGACGTCGAATTCGCCGTACAGCTCCTTCAGTTGGTGCACGGCCGCAGTGACGCCTCGCTGCGCAGCGGCACCACGCTCGTCGCCCTGCGGGCCCTCGCGGCCGGCGGCTACGTCGGGCGCAGTGACGCGGCGCAGTTGGACGAGGCGTACCGCTTCCTGCGCTCCATGGAGCACCACATCCAGCTTTTCCGGCTGCGGCGTACACATCTGGTGCCCGACGACGACGCCGATCTGCGCCGCCTCGGACGCTCGCTGGGACTGCGCACCGAACCGGTCTCCGAACTCAACCGGGCCTGGAAACGCCACGCTTCGATGGTCCGGCGGCTGCACGAGAAGATCTTCTACCGGCCGCTGCTCGACGCCGTCGCCCAGCTCGCCCCCGGCGAGATCAGGCTCAGCACGAAGGCGGCGGGCCAGCGCCTCGAAGCCCTCGGCTACGCGGACCCGGTGGCCGCGCTGCGGCATCTGGAGGCGCTGTCGTCCGGTGTGAGCCGCAAGGCCGCCATCCAACGGACCCTGCTGCCCGTGCTGTTGGGCTGGTTCGCGGACTCCGCCGACCCGGACGCCGGACTGCTGGGCTTCCGCAAGGTGTCCGACGCGCTCGGCAAGACCCCCTGGTATCTGCGGCTGCTCCGGGACGAGGGGGCCGCCGCCGAGAATCTGGCCCGGGTGCTGTCCGCCGGCCGGCTCGCCCCCGACCTGCTGCTGCGCGCGCCGGAGGCGGTCGCCATCCTCGGCGACCGGGGCGGTCTCGAACCGCGCGGGCGCGAACATCTGGAGCTGGAGGTGCTGGCCGCCGTCGGGCGGGCCGAGACCGCCGAGATCGCCGTCGCCGTCACCCGGGGGGTGCGCCGGCGCGAGCTGTTCCGGACCGCCGCGGCCGACATCATCGGCAGTTACGGCACCGAGGAGAACCCGGCGGAGGAGGACCCCGGCGAGCTGGTCGACCGCGTCGGCAACGCCGTCACCGACCTCAACTCCGCCACCCTGTCGGGCGCGTTGCGCGCCGCCGTGCGCCAGAGCTGGGGCGACACTCTCCCCGCCAGATTCGCCGTCATCGGCATGGGCCGCTTCGGCGGCCACGAGCAGGGCTACGGCTCAGACGCGGACGTGCTGTTCGTGTACGAGCCGCGCGAGGGCGTCAGCGACCAGGAGGCGTCACGGGCCGCGAGCACCGTCGTCACCGAGATGCGCAGACTCCTCCAACTGCCCACGTCCGACCCGCCGTTGATCATCGACGCCGATCTGCGCCCGGAGGGCAAGACCGGCCCGCTGGTGCGCACCCTCGCCTCCTACGCGGCCTACTACCGCCGCTGGTCGCTGGGCTGGGAGAGCCAGGCGCTGCTGCGCGCCGAGCCGATGGCGGGCGACGCGGAGCTGGGCCGGGACTTCATCGAGCTGATCGACCCGCTGCGCTATCCCGCCGACGGCCTGGACGAGGCCGCCGTACGGGAGATCCGCCGGCTCAAGGCGCGGATGGAGACGGAGCGGCTGCCGCGCGGAGCCGACCCCACCCTGCACACGAAGCTGGGCCGGGGCGGGCTCTCGGACGTCGAGTGGACGGTGCAACTGATCCAGATGCGGCACGCCTGGTACGTGCCGGGCCTGCGCACGACCCGCACACGCGAGGCCCTGGCCGCCGCGCACGCCGCGGACCTGATCTCCGCCGAGCACGCCCAGATCCTTGACGACGCATGGGTCCTGGCGACCCGGGTGCGGAACGGCGTGATGCTGGTACGCGGCAGGGCGGGCGACACGTTCCCCTCGGACGGCCGTGAACTGGCCGCGATGGGGCGGTACTTGGGCTACGGCCCCGGATCGGTGCCGCCCGGCGCCGGCCCGTACAACGGACACAGCGGCGACATGATCGACGACTACCGCCGGACCACCAGGCGGGCCCGCGCGGTGATGGAGGAGCTGTTCTACGGCGCTGTCTGAGAGGACGGCGCGCTATGGCCGGGTGGTACGGCCTGACCGGGGGGCGCCGGCTGACTCGGCGGCGCCGTCCGTGACGACGGTGGGGTCCGGGCCGACGGCGGGACGCGGGGGGTGGGCGGCGCGGGCTTGGCCCCGGGCGCACCAGGCGCACCGGGCGCACCGGGCCCACCGGGCGCCGGCAGTGCGGTCCGTGCCGCCACCGCGCCCGTCGCGCTCTGTCCGGCCGGCTGCGGCCGGGGCTCCGCACCCTCTCCCGCCCCCGTACCCGACGTACCCGACGTACCCGCCCTGCGTGGCCACCGGCGCCGCCTCGGGCGGTCGTCCTCGACCAGCCTCGGCAGTTGGTGCGGCAGCGCCCGGTACCAGCCGTAGGAGACCGCGAATCCGAACGCGAGGCAGATCATGCCGCCCACCGCGTCCAGCCAGAAATGGTTCGCGGTGGCCACGATCACCACCAGCGTGACTGTCGGGTAGAGCAGCCCCAGGATCTTCGCCCAGGGCGCCTTGGCCAGCGCGAATATGGTCAGCCCGCACCACAGCGACCAGCCGATGTGCATCGAGGGCATCGCCGCGTACTGGTTCGACATCTGCTTGAAGTTGCCCGAGGCCATCGAACCCCAGGTCTCGTGGAGCTGCACCGTGTCGATGAAGTTCTGCCCGTTCATCAACCGAGGCGGTGCGAGCGGATACAGATAGTAACCGGCCAGTGCCACAGCGGTGGTCGCGAAGAGGATGAGCCGGCTCGCCGCGTAACGGCCCGGATGGCGCCGGTAGAGCCAGACCAGCACGGCGATCGTGACGATGAAGTGGAGCGTCGCGTAGTAGTAGTTCATGGCGACGACCAGCCATGTCACCGAATTCACCGCGTGGTTGACGGCCTCCTCGAAATTGAGACCCAGGGTGCGCTCCGCGTGCCAGATCCAGTCCGCGTTGCGCAGGGCCTCGGCCTTCTGCTCGGGCACCGCGTTACGGACCAGTGAGTACGTCCAGTAACTCACCGCGATCAGCAGGATTTCGAACCAGATACGGGGGCGCCGTGGCGAGCGGATACGGCGCCGGCGACCGGTGGGGGACACCGGGCCGGACTCGTCCGCCGTCGCACCCGTGGGGGGTGTCGGCGGGGCCTTCGTGCCTTCCGGAATCTTCACGGTCGTTTCACCCATGGGGAGAGAGTCTGCCAGATTTCCGCCCTCGACCGATCATCCCTCGGGTGGGTCCCGAACGCACGCGCTACGCCCTACGGACGAGCCGGCGACCCTGACTTCCACCCGGTTTCTCCGGGGGGATTCCCCAAGGGGCCCGGCGCCGGGCCGGAAGCGGTCGAACCGCGGACCACCAGCTCGGGCATGAAGACGAATTCGCTGTGCGGGGCGGGCGTCCCGCCGATCTCCTCCAGCAGCGTGCGCACGGCGGCCTGGCCCATCGACGGCACCGGCTTGCGGATGGTGGTCAGTGGTGGATCGGTGAACGCTATGAGCGGTGAATCGTCGAATCCGACGACGGACACCTCGCGCGGCACGGCCTTGCCGAGCTGTCTGGCGGCGCGGATCGCGCCCAGCGCCATCATGTCGCTCGCGCACACCACCGCCGTACAGCCGCGCCCGATGAGCGCCGTCGTGGCCGCCTGGCCGCCTTCCAGGGTGTACAGAGAGTGCTGGATCAACTCCTCTGTGTCGTCGGCCGTCAGCTCCAACTGCTCGCGCATCGTGGCGCGGAAACCCTCGATCTTGCGCAGCACCGGCACGAAGCGCTTGGGTCCGACGGCGAGACCGATCCGGCGGTGGCCCAGCGAGACGAGATGCGTCACGGCCAGCCGCATCGCCGCCCGGTCGTCCGGCGAGATGAACGGCGCCCGGACCTTCGGCGAGAAACCGTCCACGAGGACGAACGGCACGCCCTGGGCGCGCAGTTGCTCGTAACGCTGCATGTCCGCCGAGGTGTCTGCGTGCAGCCCGGAGACGAAGATGATGCCCGAGACGCCGCGGTCGACCAGCATCTCCGTCAACTCGTCCTCGGTGGAGCCGCCGGGGGTCTGGGTGGCGAGCACCGGCGTGTAGCCCTGGCGCGTCAGCGCCTGGCCGATGACCTGGGCGAGCGCCGGGAAGATGGGGTTCTCCAGCTCGGGCGTGATCAGTCCGACGAGGCCGGCGCTGCGCCTGCGCAGCCGTACGGGGCGCTCGTAGCCGAGGACGTCGAGTGCGGCGAGTACGGATTCACGGGTGGCCGTGGCAACACCCGGCTTGCCGTTCAGTACGCGGCTGACCGTCGCTTCGCTGACCCCCGCCTGGGCTGCGATGTCGGCTAGCCGTGCGGTCATGGAAGTGGACTGTACCGGGCGGGTGCCGGATTGCCCACCAGGTGCCTGAATCGGCCACCGGGGCCCGCGGGCCGGCCGGCGGCGGATGCCTTGCAGCGCCTTGCGGTGGCCGGCTCGGCAAAATCTTGCAATGCCTTGCGGGACGGTCCGGCCGGAGCCTCGCGGGCGCTCACGGAGCCGGTATCGGCCGACACGTACCGTACTTGTCAGCTCGGGCGCCTCTCGTCAAGAGTCCTTGCGGCAACTGTGAGGACACGTGAATGTAACGATCACAGATGCTTGCAGAAATCTTCCGCAAGCTCTTTCGGCCTTCTTTCATCCTTGTTACGTTCACGTCGACCCGGCGCCGCGACGGAGCGGTACGGCAGTTGAAGGAGTTTCAGATGCGACGTGGCATAACGGCCACCGCCCTGGTCGCGACCCTGGCGCTCGCGGCGACCGCCTGTGGCGGCGACGAGGAGTCCACCGGCGGCAAGTCCAGCTCGGGCGAGCTGACGGGAACCGTCACGTGGTGGGACACCTCGACCGTGGGCAGCGAGGACAAGGTCTTCAAGAAGCTCGCGGAGGACTTCGAGGCCAAGCACAAGGGCGTCGACGTCAAGTACGTCAACGTGCCGTTCGGCGAGGCGCAGAACAAGTTCAAGAACGCCGCGCAGTCCAACTCCGGTGCCCCCGACGTGATTCGCTCCGAGGTCGCGTGGACGCCGGAGTTCGCCGACCTCGGCTACCTCGCGCCGCTGGACGGCACCGCCGCGCTGAAGGACGAGAAGGACTTCGTACCGCAGGCCGCGGCCTCCACCAAGTACGACGGCAAGACGTACGCCGTCCCGCAGGTCATCGACTCCCTCGGCATCTTCTACAACAAGAAGATCTTCAAGGACGCCGGGGTCGAAGTCCCCACCACCATCGACGAGTTGAAGACCGTCTCGAAGACCATCAAGGACAAGACCGGTAAGACCGGCATGTATCTGCGCGGCGACGACGCGTACTGGTTCCTGTCGTTCCTCTACGGCGAGGGCGGCGACCTGGTCGACGCCAAGGGCAAGACCGTCACCGTCGACAGCCCGGCGGGCGTCAAGGCCATGGAGGTCGTGAAGGACCTGGTCGACTCCGGCGCCGCCAAGACCGACGCCACCGACGGCTGGGAGAACATGCAGGCCGCCTTCAAGGACGGCGACGTGGCCATGATGATCAACGGCCCGTGGGCGATCGCCGACACCTACGCCGGACCGCAGTTCAAGGACAAGGCCAACCTGGGCGTCGCCCCGGTCCCCGCAGGATCGGCCGGCCAGGGCGCCCCGCAGGGCGGCCACAACCTCGCGGTCTACGCGGGCTCCAAGAACCTCGACGCGTCGTACGCGTTCGTGGAGTACATGTCCTCCGCCGAGTCCCAGGCGAAGATCACCACCGAGCTGAACCTGCTGCCGACCCGTACCTCCGTCTACTCGCAGCCCGACGTCGCGAGCAACGAGATCGTCGGCTTCTTCAAGCCGGTCGTGGACAAGGCCATCGAGCGCCCCTGGATCCCGGAGACCGGCAGCCTGTTCGCCCCGCTGGTGACCGAGTACACCAAGGTGCTCACCGGGCAGACGACCCCCGAGAAGGGCGTCAAGGCGACCGGCGACTCCTACCGCGATCTGCTCAAGGGCTGGAAGTAGGACGACGGAACGAGAGGAAGGAAGGCAGGCCGGCTGATGGCTGTCCCCACCGGCCAGTCGGCGGTGAAGGCCGCGGGTGACTCGGATGTCGCCCGCGGCCGGAGCCGCGGCACTGGCAAACCCCCCGGCACCGGCAAAACCCCCGGCGGGCTGCGGCGCTCGGTCTCGACCCACTGGTACGCGTGGGCCATGGTCGCCCCCGTGGTGGCCGTGATCGGCGTGATCGTCGGGTACCCGCTGGTCCGCGGCATCTATCTGTCGCTGACCGATGCCAACGAGCGCAACGTCGAGCGCAACATCGGCGTCAACCACCTGCCCGCCACCTACGAGTTCGTCGGCCTCGACAACTACGCCGACGCCCTGACGGGCAATCAGTTCCTGTCCACGCTCGGCTGGACACTGGTGTGGACGGTGTCTTGCGTCGGCCTCACCTTCGCCCTCGGTCTCGGCCTGGCGAACATTCTCAACCGCCGGATCGCGGGCCGCTCCGCCTACCGCATGATGCTCATCCTGCCGTGGGCCGTACCGGGCTTCGTCTCCGTCTTCGCCTGGCGCTTCCTCTACAACGAGGACCGCGGCTTCCTCAACAAGCTGCTCGCGGGCGGCGGCATCGACGCCGTGCCGTGGCTGAACGACCCCACCTGGGCCAAGTTCTCGGTCATCGCCGTGAACATCTGGCTCGGTGTGCCCTTCATGCTCGTGGCGCTGCTCGGCGGACTCCAGTCCATTCCGGGGGAGATGTACGAGGCCGCCGAGATGGACGGCGCGGGCCCCTGGCAGCGCTTCCGCCACATCACCATGCCGGGCCTGCGATCGGTCAGCACGACCGTGATCCTGCTCAGCACCATCTGGACGTTCAACATGTTCCCGGTGATCTTCCTGCTGACCAGAGGCGGTCCCGGCGAGGCCACCCAGATCCTGGTGACCCAGGCGTACAAGTTCTCCTTCGAGATCAGTCCACGCGACTTCGCCCAGTCGTCCACCTGGGGCGTGCTCATCCTCGTACTGCTGATGATCTTCGCCGTGGTCTACCAACGAGTCCTCCGCAAGCAGGGAGATACCTGGTGACCGCCGTGACCGGTCCGCAGACGAGCACCTCGAACCCGCCGACCGCGAAGGTACGGCGCCGCGGCGAGCGCTCCAGGGCCGCGTCCGTCGGCCTGCACGCCACCTTGATCGTGGCGTCCGTCATCGCGGTCTTCCCCGTGCTGTGGGTGCTGCTGACGTCGCTGAAGCCCGCCGCGTACGCGACGACGACGGACTTCTTCAAAGAGACGACGTTCGAGAACTACACCAACCTGCTGGACGACACGCCGTTCCTCACCTGGTTCGGCAACTCGCTGCTCATCGCCGGACTCACCACCGTGCTGGGCGTGTTCACCGCCGCCACCACCGGCTACGCCGTCAGCCGCTTCCGCTTCCCCGGCAAACGCGGCCTCATGTGGACCCTGCTGATCACGCAGATGTTCCCCATGGCGGTCCTCATCGTGCCGCTGTACAACATCATGTCGAGCCTCGGTCTGCTCAACCAGGCCGCCGGGCTGGTGATCACGTACCTCACGATCGCCGTGCCGTTCTGCGCCTGGATGATGAAAGGCTTCTTCGACACCATCCCGCGCGAGATCGACGAGTCGGGCATGGTCGACGGACTCACCCCGTTCGGCACCTTCTGGCGGCTGATCCTCCCGCTCGCCAAGCCCGGCCTCGCGGTGACCGCGTTCTACTCCTTCGTCACCGCCTGGGGCGAGGTGGCGTACGCCTCCGCGTTCATGGTCGGCGACGAGAACCTCACCCTCGCGGGCGGTTTGCAGAAGTTCGTCAACCAGTACGGCGCCCAATGGGGTCCGATGACAGCGGCGTCCGTGCTCATCGCGATACCCGCGGCGATCGTCTTCCTGTTCGCGCAGCGCCATCTGGTGACCGGTGTCTCCGCGGGCGCCGTCAAGGGTTGACGGCGCCCCCTCCCCGACTCGCCCCCACCCACCACCCAGACCCCCCAGGGACGACATGACCCAGCACCTCGCTGCCCCTTCCACCGGCACGTCCGACGACGCTCCGGGCCACCGCTGCGGCTGGTGGCAGGACGCGGTGATCTACCAGGTCTATCCGCGCAGCTTCGCCGACTCCAACGGCGACGGCATGGGCGATCTCGAAGGCGTACGGAGCCGGCTGCCGTATCTGCGCGCGCTGGGTGTCGACGCCGTCTGGCTCAGCCCGTTCTACGCCTCGCCGCAGGCCGACGCGGGTTACGACGTCGCCGACTACCGCGCCATCGACCCCATGTTCGGCTCGCTCCTCGACGCGGACGCGCTGATCCGTGACGCGCACGAGCTGGACCTGCGCGTCATCGTGGACGTGGTGCCCAACCATTCGTCCGACCAGTACGACTGGTTCCGCCGCGCCCTCAAGGACGGCCCCGGCTCCGCGCTGCGCGAGCGCTACCACTTCCGTCCCGGCAAGGGCGCGCACGGCGAACTGCCGCCCAACGACTGGGAGTCCATCTTCGGCGGCCCCGCCTGGACCCGGACCACCGACCCGGACGGCACCCCCGGCGAGTGGTATCTGCATCTCTTCGCGCCCGAGCAGCCCGACTTCAACTGGGACCATCCGGCCGTCGCCGACGAGTTCCGCTCCATCCTGCGCTTCTGGCTCGACATGGGCGTCGACGGCTTCCGGGTCGACGTCGCGCACGGACTCGTCAAGGCCGCCGGGCTGCCCGACATCGGCGAAACCGGCGGCGACAGCCAGCTCAAGCTGCTGGGCAACGACGTGATGCCGTTCTTCGACCAGGACGGTGTGCACGAGATCTACCGGAGCTGGCGCACCATCCTGGACGAATACCCCGGCGACCGGATCGCCGTCGCCGAGGCGTGGACACCGACCGTCGAGCGCACCGCGAACTACGTGCGCCCCGACGAGATGCACCAAGCCTTCAACTTCCAGTATCTGAGCACCTTCTGGGACGCCGCCGCGCTGCGCGACGTCATCGACACCTCGCTCGCCGCGATGCGTCCCGTCGGCGCCCCCACCACCTGGGTGCTGTCCAACCACGACGTCACCCGGCACACCACCCGCTTCGCCCACCCCGTCGCCCTCGGCACCCAGCTCCGGGACGCGGGCGACCGCGAACTGGGCGCGCGCCGGGCCCGCGCGGCGACGCTGCTGATGCTCGCCCTGCCCGGCTCCGCCTACCTCTACCAGGGCGAGGAGCTGGGGCTGCCCGACGTCACCGACCTGCCCGACGAGGCCCGGCAGGACCCCTCGTACTTCCGCGCGGCCGGGCAGGACGGCTTCCGCGACGGCTGCCGGGTCCCCATCCCGTGGACCCGCGACGGATCGTCGTACGGCTTCGGCAGCGGCGGGAGCTGGCTCCCGCAGCCGGCCGACTGGGGCGCGCTGAGCGTCGAGGCGCAGACCGGGGTGGCGGGCTCCAGCCTGGAGCTGTACCGCGCGGCGATCGCCGCCCGGCGCGCGCATCCGGGGCTCGGCGCCGGGGCGTCCGTCGAGTGGCGCGACGCCCCCGAGGGGGTGCTCGTCTTCGCCCGCCCCGGCTTCCTGTGCACGGTCAACACGACCGGCGCGCCCGTCCGGATCCCGGTGCGCGGCCGGGTACTGCTGGCGAGCGGGCCGTTCATCGAGTCCGGCGAGGGCTCCGAGGCCGAGCTGCCCGCCGACACGACGGTGTGGTGGACGGTGTGACGCTGCCCCTGCCCAGGACGACGGGGGCCGGCGCACCAGGCACACCACGGCTCTCGGACATCGCGGGGCAGGCGTCGGTCAGCGAGGCGACGGTGAGCCGGGTGCTCAACGGCAAGCCCGGCGTCGCGGACGGCACCCGCCAACGGGTGCTCGCCGCGCTCGACATCCTCGGGTACGAGCGTCCCGTACGGCTGCGGCAGCGCAGCGCCGGGCTGATCGGTCTGGTCACCCCGGAGCTGGTCAACCCGATCTTCCCGGCGTTCGCCCAGGCCGTCGAACAGGTCCTGGCCGGGCACGGCTACACCCCGGTCCTGTGCACCCAACTGCCGGGCGGGGCAACGGAGGACGAGCTGGTCGAGCAGTTGGTGGAGCGCGGCGTGGGCGGCATCGTCTTCCTGTCGGGGCTGCACGCGGACACCTCGGCGGACCCCTCGCGCTACGCCGCGCTGATCGACCGGGGGGTGCCGTTCGTCATGATCAACGGCTGCAACGACCGGGTCAGCGCGCCGTTCGTGTCCCTGGACGACCGGGCGGCCATGCGCATGGCCGTCGGGCACCTCGCCGATCTGGGCCACCGGCGGATCGGCCTCGCGACGGGACCGCTGCGCTACGTCCCCTCGGCGCGCAAGCGCGAGGGCTTCATCGACGCGCTGGGCGCCTCGCTGGGGCGCTCGCGCGAGGAGGCCGAGGAACTGGTGTGCTGCACGCTGTTCAGCGTCGAGGGCGGCCAGGTGGCGGCGGGCGCGCTGCTCGACCGCGGCTGTACGGGCATCGTCTGCGGCAGCGACATGATGGCGCTGGGCGTGGTCCGGGCCGCCCGCGAGCGCGGGCTACGGGTCCCGTACGACATCTCGGTGGTCGGCTTCGACGACTCGCAGCTCATCGCCTTCACCGACCCGCCGCTGACGACGGTGCGGCAGCCGGTCCAGGCGATGGCGGGGGCGGCGGTGGGCGCGCTGCTGGAGGAGATCGGCGGAAGTCCCGTACAGCGCACGGAGTATGTGTTCCAGCCGGAGCTGGTGGTACGGGGGTCGACGGCGGGGGCGAGGAGCTGAACGCCCGCCGCCCGCCGCTCGCCGTCCTCGCCGAGCCGCGTTCACCGGCGGGCGGCCAGCACGGCCGCGAGGCCCTCTCGCAGATCCTTGACGAAATAGTCGGGAACCTCCAGCGACGGGAAATGGCCCCCGGTCTCGGGCGACCTCCACCGGACGATCCGCCGGTACCGCTCCTGTGCCCAGGGGCGCGGACATTTCTCGATGTCGCGGGGGTACATGCTGATGGCTGACGGGACGTCGACCCGCAGTTCGGGATCGAGCGAGTGGTGGCTTTCGTAGTAGATGCGGGCGGACGACGCTCCGGTCCGCGTCAGCCAGTACAGCGTGACGTCGTCAAGAACGCGGTCCCTGGAAATCCTCTCGAACGGGCTGTCCTCGGTGTCCGACCACTCGGCGAACTTGTCGAGGATCCAGGCGAGAAGCCCGACCGGTGAGTCGACGAGCGAGTAGCCGATGGTCTGCGGCCGGGTCGCCTGCTGCTTCGCGTACGCCGCGCGGTGGCTCCAGAAATCGCGGGTCTCCTCGGCCCACTCGCGCTCGGCCGCCGTCAGCCCGTCCGTCGTCAGCCCGGGTGGTGCCTGCGCGAGCGTCGTGTGGATGCCGAGAACGTGCGCGGGGAACCTGCCGCCGAGGACCGTGGTTATCACACCTCCCCAGTCGCCGCCGTGGGCCGTGAACTCGCCGTAGCCGAGCCTTCCCATCAGCTCCACCCACGCGGCCGCGATCTTCTCGATTCCCCACCCGGTGGTGGCCGGCTTGTCGCTGTAGCCGAATCCCGGCAGCGACGGGACCACGACGTGGAACGCCGGCGCGGCCGCGTCCTTCGGATCCGCCAGCTCGTCCACGACATCGATGAACTCGGCGACGCTGCCCGGCCAGCCGTGCGTCAGGAGCACAGGAGTGGCATCCGCGCGCGCGGACCGGCGGTGCAGGAAGTGGATTCCCAGATCGTCGATGGTCGTGCGGAACTGGCCGATCCGGTTGAGGCGCGCTTCGAACGACCGCCAGTCGTACCCGGTGCGCCAGTAGTCCACGACGTCCACGAGGTCGGCGAGCGGAACGCCCTGTTCCCATCGGCGAGGGCCGGGCGCGGCGCGGCGGACCGTCTCGGCCTCCGGCAGCCGCGCCGCGGCCAGTCGCGCGCGCAGACCGTCGAGATCGGCGTCGGTCGCGTGGGCTTCGAACGCTTCTACGTCGCTGGTGGGGCGGGGCATGAGACCTCCTGGCCGTCGTGGAACCGGCCGCGAGCTGGGGCGAACCGGCTAAGACGGTTCTACTACGCCGTCTGTCGGCATGCAACCAGCTATGGTGGTTCCATGCCTGCTGAGTTCCCCGACTTCCGCCTCGGTACCGTGCTGGCGACGAGCTTCACGGGGACTCTGTCGGAGCGGCACGGCAACGCTGTGGAGCGCATTCCCGTGCCGCACCGGCTCATCGACTGGCTGGCGGTGTACGGCCTCGCCGTGGACTCCTGCACGGAAGCCCAGCTCGACCTCGCCCGGGAGTTGCGGGAGTCGATTCACGCCGTCGCGACAGCGGCGGCGATCGGGGACGCTCTCCCCGCGTCCGCTGTCAACGTCATCAATGACCGCAGCGCTCAGGGCCGGGCGGCGGCTGTTCTGACGCCCGAGGGTGAGCGGCGATGGCTGCTCGGCTCGGCTTCCCGCGTGGAAGATGCCCTGAGCGTGATCGCCGCCGACGCGATCGGTGTCATCGCGGGCGAACGGGACGGAAGGCTGGCCCTGTGTGCGTCGCCGACGTGCCGTGCCGCCTTCTTCGACACCAGCCGGAGTCGCACCCGCAGATGGTGCGACATGAACACGTGCGGGAATCGGCAGAAGAAAGCGCGCTTCCACGCCCACCAGCGCGAACGGCAGCACTAGGAGCCGTCCGGCGTGGGTTGGGCGGGCCGCGGGTGGGGTGAACGTACCTCGCGGCAATTTTTTGCGAAAGCAGTTGCAGGTCAACGATCCTGACGTTTCCCCGGTGTTACCCCGTCATGTCCAGAGGGTTGACCGGGAACGACGGGGCTCGTACGGTCTGGGCGCGGCAAGGTTTTGCTTTCTTGCAGCAAGAACATTCAAGAGCCTTGAGGGCAGGGCGCGTTGCCGTGCGAGGTCTCTTCCGTCACCCCCGCACCTCCCCCCACACAGGAGGAAACATGGCCCGCAGAGCCCCCGCCCTCGCGCTCGCCCTGATGGCAGGCGCGGCGGTTCTCGTCGCGCCCGGCAGCCCCGCCCAGGCGGCGCCGCCCGGTGAGAAGGACGTCACCGCCGTCCTGTTCGAGTGGCGGTTCGACTCGGTGGCCAAGGCGTGTACCGACAGCCTCGGCCCCGACGGATACGGCTACGTCCAGGTGTCCCCGCCTCAGGAGCACATCCAGGGCGGCCAGTGGTGGACCTCCTACCAGCCCGTCAGCTACAAGATCGCCGGCCGCCTCGGTGACCGCGCCGCCTTCCAGCGCATGGTCAACACCTGTCACGCCGCCGGGGTCAAGGTCGTCGCCGACGCCGTCATCAACCACATGTCGGCGGGCAACGGCACGGGCACCGGCGGCACCTCGTACGCCAAGTACGAGTATCCCGGCATCTATTCGGGCGCCGACATGGACGACTGCCGCTCGCAGATCAGCAACTACGGCGACCGCGGCAACGTGCAGAACTGCGAACTCGTCGGCCTCGCCGACCTCGACACCGGTGAGGACTACGTACGCGGCCGAATAGCCACGTACCTCAACGACCTCCTCTCGCTCGGCGTGGACGGCTTCCGGATCGACGCCGCCAAGCACATGCCGGCCGGGGATCTCGCCAACATCAAGTCCAGGCTGAGCAATCCGGGCGTGTACTGGAAGCAGGAGGCCATCTACGGCGGCGGCGAGGCCGTGTCGCCGAGCGAGTACCTGGGCAACGGAGACGTACAGGAATTCCGTTACGGCCGAAGCCTCAAGCAGGTCTTCAACAACGAGAACCTGGCCTATCTGAAGAACTTCGGCGAGGGCTGGGGCTTCATGGAGAGCGGCAGGTCCGCCGTCTTCGTGGACAACCACGACACCGAGCGCGGCGGCGACACCCTCAACTACAAGAACGGCGCGACGTACACGCTGGCCAACGTCTTCATGCTGGCGTATCCGTACGGCTCGCCCGACGTGCACTCCGGCTACGAGTTCAGCGACCACGACGCCGGGCCGCCCAACGGCGACACCGTGAACGCCTGTTACTCCGACGGCTGGAAGTGCCAGCACGACTGGCGCGAGATCTCCTCCATGGTCGGCTTCCGCAACGCGGCACGCGGCCAGGCGGTCACCGACTGGTGGGACAACGGCGGCGACCAGATCGCCTTCGGGCGCGGCTCGAAGGCGTACGTGGCCATCAACTACACCGGCTCCGCGCTCAGCCGCACCTTCCAGACCTCGCTGCCCGCCGGCAACTACTGCGACGTCCAGAGCGGCAACGGCGTGAGCGTGAACGGCTCGGGTCAGTTCACGGCAACGCTCGGTGTCAACACGGCGGTCGCCCTGCACACCGGGGCCCGCACCTGCTGATCGTCCCTCTGGACGGCCTTCCCGCACCCCCGCACCCCCCGCACCATCCGGCCGCCCCGGCGACGCATGTCGCCGGGCCGGCCCTCTTCCCGTACCCCGAGGAGACCCCGCGTGATACGCCTGCCCCTGCCCGCGCTGCCGCGAAGAACGGCCGTCGCTGTCGTGGCCGCCGCCCTGTGCGCGGCCCTGGTGCCCGCGCTGCCGGCCGTCGCCGCCCGCCCCCCGGCCCCGCCGTCGGACGCCCGGCTCGCCGGCGAACCCGCCCGGCACGATCTGACACGCGATCAGTTCTACTTCGTACTGCCCGACCGCTTCGCCAACGGCGACCGGTCCAACGACCGTGGCGGGCTGACCGGTTCGCGCAGCCGGACCGGCTACGACCCCGCCGACAAGGGCTTCTACCAGGGCGGCGACCTCAAGGGGATCACGGACCGGCTCGACTACATCAAGGGGCTCGGCACCACCGCCATCTGGATGGCGCCGATCTTCAAGAACAAGCCGGTACAGGGCACCGGCGACGACATGTCGGCCGGCTACCACGGTTACTGGATCACCGACTTCACGCAGGTCGACCCGCACTTCGGCACCAACGCCGAGCTGGAGACGCTGATCGACAAGGCCCATGCCAAGGGCATGAAGGTGTTCTTCGACGTCATCACCAACCACACGGCCGACACCGTCGACTACGCGGAGAAGAAGTACAACTACCGCCCCAAGGGCGCCTATCCGTATCTCGACCAGGACGGCCGCCCCTTCGACGACCGTGCGGGCGTCGGCCGCGTCGACGCGGACGCGTTCCCGTACACGCCCGCCCCGAAGGCCGGCGAGAAGAAGGTCCCGTCCTGGCTCAACGACCCGACGATGTACCACAACCGGGGCGATTCGACATTCGCCGGGGAGAGTTCCGAGTACGGCGACTTCTCCGGTCTTGACGATCTGTGGACCGAGCGGCCCGAAGTGGTCGACCAGATGGCGGAGATCTATCAGAAGTGGGTCCGTGACTTCGACATCGACGGCTTCCGCATCGACACCGTCAAACACGTCGACCTGGACTTCTGGACCCGGTGGGCCACCGCGCTCGACGCCTACGCCGCGAAGCGCGGCCGGGACGACTTCTTCATGTTCGGCGAGGTCTACTCCGCCGACACGGCCGTCACCTCGCCGTATGTGACGCGCGGGCGGCTCGACTCCACGCTCGACTTCCCCTTCCAGGACGCCGCGCGCGCCTACGCCTCACAGGGCGCGCCCGCCGAGCGACTGGCCAAGGTCTTCGGCGAGGACTACCGCTACACCACCGACAAGGCCAACGCCTACGAGCAGGTCTCGTTCCTCGGCAACCATGACATGGGCCGGATCGGCACCTTCCTCAAGCAGGACAACCCGGCGGCCGGCGACGCCGAGCTGATCGAACGGGCCCGCCTCGCCAACGAGTTGATGTTCTTCTCGCGCGGCAACCCGGTGATCTACTACGGCGACGAGCAGGGCTTCACCGGCCCCGGCGGCGACAAGGACGCCCGCCAGAGCCTCTTCGCCTCCACGACCGGCGACTATCTGGACGACGACCAGCTCGGTACCGACCGGACGCACGCCACCGACGCGTACGACCCCACGCACCCGCTCTACCGGTCCATCGCGGAGCTGTCGAAGCTCACTAAGCAGCACCCGGCGCTGCGGGACGGCGTGCAGACGCAGCGGTACGCGGCCGACTCGGTGTACGCGTTCTCCCGCACCGACGCGCGCGAGCGGGTCGAGTACGTCGTCGCCGTGAACAACGCCGCGACGCCGAAGACCGTGGAGGTGCCGACCGGGTCGGCGCGCGCCGACTTCCGTACCCTGTACGGCGGTTCGGACGTGGGCGCCGTCGTACGCAGCGGGGCCGACGCGAAGATCAAGGTCACCGTCCCGGCGCTGTCCTCGCTCGTCCTGCGGGCCGCCGAACCGCTCGCGCCGCCCGCCGCCAAGCCCACGATCACCCTGACGGCCCCCGAGGCCGGTGCCACCGGCACCTTCGAGATCGCGGCCGACGTCGACGGCGGACAGCTCAACCGGGTCGTCTTCGCCGCCCAGGTCGGCAACGGCAAGTGGCGCACCCTCGGCAGCGCCGACCACGCCCCCTACAAGGTCACCCAGTATCTGGACGCCGAGGTGGCGGCCGGAACACCCCTGCGCTACAAGGCTGTTGTGGTCGACAGCCGGGGCCGTACCGCCTCGGACCTCGCCTCCTCGACCGCCGGACAGACCCCCACGCCCGAGCCGCCCACGGCCGTCGAGCGCGAGCACGCGATCGTGCACTACAAGCGCCCGGACGGGAAGTACGAGGGGTGGCAGCTCAGATCCGGCGGCCAGACAGCGCAGTTCACCGGGCGCGACGCGTACGGCGCGTTCGCGTGGGTCGACGTCACCGAGGGCGCGGCGGCCGTCCCGTACACCGTCGTCAAGGACGGCGCGACGGACGGACCCGAGCGCACCGTCGACCTCGCGAAGACCGGCGAGGTCTGGATCGAGCAGGGCGGCGACGGCCAGAGCGAGCGGGCCCCCGACGGCGCCTACCCGCCGCAGGACAAGACCAAGGCCGTCCTGCACTACCAGCGCGCCGACGGTGACTACGACGGCTGGGGTCTGCACACCTGGACCGGTGCCAAGGACCCGACCGACTGGGCGAAGCCGCTGACGCCGGTCAAGCAGGACGCGTACGGAGTGACGTACGAGGTGCCGCTCGCCGAGGGCGCCACGTCGCTCAGCTACATCCTGCACAAGGGCGACGAGAAGGACCTGCCGTCCGACCAGTCGCTCGACCTCGCGACGTACGGCAACGAAGTCTGGCTGCTCGGCGGCCGGCCGACGTATCTGCTGCCGACCGCCGGCGCCGTACCCACGCCGGATCTCGGCAAGGCCGAGGCGCAGTGGATCGACCGCGACACCGTGGTGTGGAAGGTGAAGGCCACCGAGGCCACCAGCCAGCAGCTCGTGTACGCGCCCGAGGGCGGCATCACCGTCGAGAACGGCGCGCTGTCCAAGGAGGGGCAGTGGCTGCGGCTCGCCCCGGGCACGCTGACCGACGCGCAGAAGGCCAAATACCCGCATCTGAAGGACTATCCGGCCTTCACCGTCGACCCGCGCGACCGGGACAGGGTGAAGGAGTCCCTGCGCGGCCAGCTCATCGCCACTCAACGGGCCGCGAACGGGGCGCTGTTGGAGGCGACCGGCGTACAACTCCCCGGTGTGCTGGACGACGTGTACAGCGCCGACGCGACGCGCGCCTCGCTCGGTCCCGTCTTCCGTAAGGGAAGTCCCACCCTGTCGGTGTGGGCGCCCACCGCCCGGCGGGTCGCGCTCGAACTCGACGGCAGGAGCGTGCCGATGCGGCGCGACGACCGCAGTGGGGTGTGGTCCGTCGAGGGAAGCCGGAGCTGGACCGGCAAGCCGTACCGCTATGTGGTCGACGTCTGGGCGCCGAGCGTAGGGAAGATGGTCATCAACAAGGTCACCGACCCCTACTCCACCGCCCTGACCACGGACTCGGCCCGCAGTCTCGCCGTCGACCTCACCGACCCGAAGCTCGCGCCCAAGGGCTGGTCGACCCTGAAGAAGCCGCCGGCCGTACCGATGCGCGACGCGCAGATCCAGGAGCTGCACATCCGCGACTTCTCGATCGCGGACCGCACCTCGGACCACCCCGGCCGCTATCTGGCCTTCACCGACGCCGGATCGAAGGGCATGAAGCACCTCGCCCAACTGGCCGACGCGGGAACGTCGTACGTGCATCTGCTGCCCGCGTTCGACATCGGCACCATCCCGGAGAACTCCGCCGACCAGCAGAAACCGGCCTGTGATCTGTCCGTGTACGCCCCCGACTCCGACGAGCAGCAGGCGTGCGTCGCGAAGGCGGCGGCGAAGGACGGCTTCAACTGGGGCTACGACCCGCTGCATTACACGGTGCCCGAGGGTTCGTACGCCAGTGACCCCGAAGGCACGAAGCGCACCGTGGAGTTCCGGCGGATGGTGCAGGGCATCAACGGCAGCGGGCTGCGGACCGTGATGGACGTCGTCTACAACCACACCGTGGCGAGCGGCCAGGACCCGAAATCCGTACTGGACCGGATCGTGCCCGGCTACTACCAGCGGCTGCTGGACGACGGCACCGTGGCGACGTCCACCTGCTGCGCCAACACCGCGCCCGAGAACGCCATGATGGGCAAGATCGTGGTGGACTCGATCGTCACCTGGGCCAAGCAGTACAAGGTCGACGGCTTCCGCTTCGATCTGATGGGACATCACCCCAAGGCCAACATCCTTGCCGTGCGCGAAGCGTTGGACGCGCTGACCGTCGCGAAGGACGGCGTCGACGGGAAAGCGGTCGTCCTCTACGGCGAGGGCTGGGACTTCGGCGAGATCGCCGGTGACGCGCGCTTCGTCCAGGCCACGCAGCAGAACATGGCGGGCACCGGGATCGCGACCTTCTCCGACCGGGCGCGCGACGCGGTACGCGGCGGCGGCCCCTTCGACGAGGACCCGGGGGTCCAGGGCTTCGCGTCCGGACTGTTCACCGACCCCAACTCCTCCGACTCGAACGGCACTTCGGCCGAGCAGCGGGCAAGGCTGCTGCACTACCAGGACCTGATCAAGGTCGGACTCACCGGCAATCTCGCCGACTACTCCTTCACCGACAGCGCGGGCCGCACCGTCAAGGGCTCCGAGGTCGACTACAACGGCGCGCCCGCCGGATACGCCGCCGAGCCCGGCGACGCGCTCGCCTACGCGGACGCGCACGACAACGAAAGCCTCTACGACGCACTGGCGTTCAAGCTCCCGCGCGCCACGCCGGCCGCCGAGCGGGCCAGGGCACAGGTGCTCGCCATGGCGACGGCGACGCTCACCCAGGGTCCTTCGCTGTCCCAGGCGGGGACGGACCTGCTCCGCTCCAAGTCGCTGGACCGCAACTCGTACGACAGCGGCGACTGGTTCAACGCGATCAACTGGGACTGCCGCGACGGCAACGGCTTCGGGCGCGGACTGCCGCCCGCCGCCGACAACGCGGACAAGTGGCCCTACGCCAAGCCCCTGTTGGGGACGCGTGGCATCACACCCGGCTGCCCGGAAATCTCCGGCGCCTCGGCCGCGTACCAGGATCTGCTGAGAATCCGTACCACGGAGTCGGTTTTCCGCCTCTCCTCCACGGGCGCCGTCCAGTCCGCCCTGTCCTTCCCGCTGTCCGGCCCCGACGAGACACCGGGAGTCATCACGATGCGCCTCGGCGAACTGGTGGTGGTCTTCAACGCCACACCGGACAGCGCGCGACAGCGGGTCGCCGCGCTCGCCGACCGGGCGTACGACCTGCACCCGGTGCAGGGGACGGGCTCGGACGCCACGGTCAAAAAGGCGTCGTACGAGGTGAGTTCGGGCACTTTCACCGTACCGGCGCGGACAGTGGCGGTCTTCCGGGCGGGCGGGTGAGCGAAGGGAACGGCAGCGGGCGGGGGTTCGGCGACGTGTCCGACAACGAGCCCCACAACCTGCCCGATCCCGCCCATTTTTGACTGATTCTCACCACGGGGGCCGGTCCCCGGTCACCGACTGGGCCAGACTGTCCCCGTGGTGGGACACCTTCCCGAAGAGACGACCAGCTTCGTCGGACGCGCGAGCGAACTGGTCACCGTCGAACGCGCGTTACGCACACACCGGCTGACCACGCTCACCGGCCCCGGTGGCGTAGGCAAGAGCAGAGTCGCGCTGCGCGCGGCGGGCAGAGCCGCCGAGGCGTTCCCCGACGGCGTGTGGTGGGTCGACCTGTCGCCGCTCGCCGACGACCGGCTGCTCCTGGTCACCGTCTCCGACGCCGTCGGACTCTCCGACCACACGCTGCGCATGCCCGTCGAAGCGCTCAGCGAATGGCTCGCCGACCGCGAGCTGCTGCTCGTACTCGACTGCTGCGAACGGCTCGTGAGCGCCTGCGCCCAGCTCGTCGCCGACCTCCTCGGCGCCGCACCCGGCCTCACCGTCCTCGCCACCAGCCGACAGCCGCTCGGCGCCCAGGGCGAGAAACGCGTCGAGGTGCCACCCCTGCCACTGGCCGGCGGCGACGAGAAGGGCCTGGCGCTCGCCCTGTTCCGCGAGCGGGCCGCGACGGCGGTACCCGGCATCTCCCTCGACGAACCGGCGACCGTGGCGGCGGCCCAGGAGATCTGCCGCCGCCTCGAAGGCATCCCGCTCGCCCTCGAACTCGCCTGCGCGCGCCTCGGCGAGAACAGCGTCCAGGAGATCGCCGACCGGCTCACCTCCCGCCTCGACGTCCTCACCGACGACAGCCCCCGGCCCCGGCGCCACCGCGCCCTGCGCACCGCCATCGGCTGGAGCCATGAACTGTGCGCGCCGCTGGAGAGGCTGCTGTGGGCCAGACTCGCCGTGTTCAGCGGCGACATCGAGGAGGCCGACGCGCGGGCCGTCTGCGCCGGCGGGCCGCTCTCCGGCGACGACGTCACCCGCGCTCTCACCGGGCTCGCCGACCGCTCCGTGATCCGCCGCGACGGCACCTCCTACCGGATGCTTGACACACTGCGCGAGTACGGCGCCCTGTGGCTGGCCGAACTCGGCGAGGAGCGCGCCCTCGCCGACCGCCACGCCACGCACTTCGCCGCGCTCGTGCGAGGCGCGCACGCCGGCTGGCTCGGCCGCGACCAGGTCGCCTGGTACGGCAGGATCGCCGACAGCCACTCCGAACTGTGCGCCGCCCTCGACCACTTGCTCGGCACGGACCCGGCGGCGGCGCTGGAGATGGCGGGCCGGGTCGGCTTCTTCTGGACCTGCTGCGGCCATCTCCACGAGGCCAGGATCTATCTGGAGCGCACGCTCGACGCCGACCACACGCCGGGCCCGGACCGCACCCGCGCCATGTGGGCGCTGGGGCTGACCGTCATGCTCCAGGGCGACCACGAGGCGGCCTACCGCTTCGGCGAAGAGTGCGGCACCGCCGCCCAGCGGGACGACGACCCCGAGTCCATGCTCTCGGCTGCGTACCTCCTCGGCCTCACCTCACTGATGACCGGCGGCGCGCAGACGGGCCACACGGTCGCCGACAGCATGCTGAGCGCCGTCGGGGGCGACGGCTTCTCCTACGCCTCCGAGCTGCGCTGCCGCCTCGTGCGCGTCTTCGCCCTCACCGGTCTCGGCCGGCTCGAGGAGGCGGGGGCGGAGGCCGCCACCCTCCGGGCGGAGTGCGCGGCACGCGGCGAGTGCTGGACCCGCTCGTACGCCGACTACCAGCTCTCGCTGGTCCACCTCCTGAGCGGCCACCCGAACGCGGCGGAGATACACGCCCGCTCGATGCTGGCCGGCAAACACCAACTGCGCGACAGCTTCGGCATCGCGCTCGGCCTCGACCTGCTGGCGGCGGCGGTCGCCGCCCAGGGCGAAGGCGCGCGGGCGGCCCGCCTCTACGGCACCGGTCAGGCGTACTGGGACATGGTCGGCCACCCCCAGCGCGGCACCCCGGAACTGGCGGCGGTCCGCACGGAATGCGAACGCCGGGCGCGCGGGGCGGCGGGTGACCGGGCGTACGAGAGGGAATTCCGCCGGGGCCTGTCGGAGGACAGCGTACGGAATCTGGCACGGGCCCTGCGCGGGCCGATGCCCTGACGGCCAACGTTCCCTTCCTGCAGGCGAGTTGGTGGAACTTGCTGCGACCCTGTCCTGGCGTGAACACGGCTGGACGGGTAACCCGTTAGGTATGACGTCCACCGACGTGAAACCAGACCCTGAACAGAGTCCCCGACCGGGCCCCGAACAGAGCCCCCGACAGCCTCAGGGCCGGACCAGGACCCGGGGGATACGTATGCCGAGCGCGCCCTGGTGGATCAGACTGCCCGTCTCACTCGTGGTGCTTGTCGTGCTGCTCGGGATCGGCGCCCGGCTCGATCTCCTGCCCGGCTTCGGCGACGTGTTCGGCGAGGAGACGCGGGACCGCACCGGGCCGACACTGCTCAAGTCCATCCAGGATCTCAGCCGGTACCAGGCGGCGTCCGGGAACTTCCAGGTCGTGGTCGATCTGGAGAAGGACACCAAGTACCTGCCTGACAGCATCAAGGGCAGCCGCACGCTGTACGTGGGCGCGGGCAGCGTGGGGTCGTACGTTGACCTCGGCGGGATCGGCGACAAGAACGTGCTGGTCAACAAGGAGCGCACCACCGCGACACTGCGGCTGCCGCACGCGCGGTTGGGCGGGGCCACGCTCGACGCCGACCGGTCGTACGCCGTCTCCAAGCAGCGCGGACTGCTCGACCGGCTCGGTGACTTCTTCTCCGACAACCCGGCCGACGAGCGCGCCGTCACTCAGCTCGCCACCAGACACATCCAGGACGCGGCGAAGGACAGCGGACTGACCGAGCGTGCCGAGAAGAACACCACCAGCATGCTGCGGGGGCTGCTGACCTCCCTCGGCTTCAAGGAAGTGACGGTGGTCTACGGGGAGGCGGGCTGACCCGGCCTCGGCGCCGGTAGCGGTACCGGTACTGGTACTGGTACTGGTACTGGTACTGGTACCGGCAGTGTCGCCGCCAGGGCCGTGAGGCGGTCCGTCAGATCGCCGAACGGGCCGCCCGCCGGCTCGTCGGCGAGTACCGGCAGCAGGATCCGCGCCATCTCGTCGTCGTACGCCGCGCTCACCGCGGCCAACGCGGCGAAGTCGTGCACCAGTTGCAGCTCCAGCTCGCCGCGCGGGATCCGGCGCCCGTCCAGCCACAGCAGCGCCGTCGACTCGGCGAGCGACACCCAGGAGCGTACGACGAGTTCGAGCCGGGGCGGCGGTGACTGGACGCGGAGGTGGGACAGGATCTGCTCGTACGCGGCCTGCCGCACCTCGTCGATCATCGCGTTGGCCGTGGACGAACCCACGGCGGGGCCGCCCCGCATCAGCGCGAAGAAGCCGGGGCCGTGCTCGTCCACGAAGTCGAAGAAGCGCGCCATGACGCGCAGCAGCCGGGCGCCGAGCGGACCTTCGTGCGGTTCGACGAAACGGTCGGCCAGTTCGTCGGCGGCCCGCCGCAACGCGGCCTCGTACAGCGACTGTTTGCCCGGGAAGTAGTGGTAGACCAGCGGCCGGGAGATGCCGGCCGCCGCCGCGATCTCATCGATGGAGACGTGATCGGGCGAGCGGTGGCTGAACAGTTCCAGCGCCACACCGATCAGTTGCCGGCGACGCTCTTCGACGCCCATTCTGCGTCGGACCACGGTCGTCATATGAACAGCCTAACCGTCGGTGGCTGAAGCCTGTCGGTTACGCTCGCCGACCATGAGCGCATCTGACCAGGAAGAGGTCACCGAATCGCCGGAATCCGAGCCGGAGTCCAAGCCGGAATCCGGGGCCAAAAGGGAGCCGGAGTCCGGGGTCAAGGGGGAGTTGGCGGCCGACGTCGCCCCCGCCCCCACCCCCGCCCCCGACGCCCACGGCGACGACAACGCCCTCACCCCACGCCAGGCCCGCCGCATCCGCGTCGTCGTCGCCTCGGTCCTTCTGGTCACCATGGCCGCCCTGTTGGCCGTACGCCTCGCCAACCGCAGCTCCGTCCTCGTCGTCGGCCTCTACGGGTTCGCGATGATCCTGTGCGGTGTCGTCATCGAACTCAGCAGGCACGGTCGCACCCGCCTCGCCACCTGGGTGCTCGGCTTCGGCCTCGCGGGAACGCTCGCCACGGACTGGCTGCTCCTGCCCTGACCGACCGACCGACCGACCGACCGACCGACGGACCGACGGACCGACCGACCGGGCCCGCCCGTCACCGCAGCGCGCCCACCCGGGTGCCGTCCGCCAGCAGCCCGTCCAGCTCCGCGCGGTCACCGGGCTTCGCCGGTACCGCGAGCAGTGCGCCCCGCGCGTCGCCCGTGACGCCGCCGGTCGCGCGTACGGAGCGGAACTCGCCGCCGCCGGCCGCCACCACGTACCACCGGCCGGCGCGTGACTTCCACAGCACGCCCGCCAGTACATGGGGCTCGCGCGCGCCGCACGCCGCCGTGCTCGAAGCCCGCGCCGCGACCGCCCCCGGCGGCGGTGTCCCGGCCTTCGCCGATGGTGCCTGGAACTGCGCCAGCACCCTGCTGTCCGTGCCGCGCCATGTGTCGGCGCGCGTGCACACCCATCGCGCGTCGCCGTTGGACTCGGGCAGGGGCTGGCTCGCGTACTGCCAGGAGTTCACGGTGCGCACACCGTGCGAACGCACCGCCGGCAGCAGACACGCCGTACGCGCCCAGGCGGCGCGCGCCGCGTCGCCCGACACGTCGGCGGGCGCGGTCGGCGGGCCCGACGTCAGCCGCGCGGGCGCGAGTTCGCCAAGATCGGACAGCAGCCGTACGGCTCCGGTTCCGGCCCCGGCTCCGGCCTTGGCGTCGGCGCCGCCCGCCGCCTTCTCCGCCACCTCCAGCACATCCCACGCCCCGCACTCACCCTTCGCGCCCGGCGCCGGCAGCGGGTCCGTCACACCGTCCGCGCCGCGCCGCAGGGGCCGGGCGTCGCCGGTCGGGTCGAGCAGGTCTCGTACGGACGTGGCCGCCACCCAGGGCGCCGTCAGATAGCGCACGTTGCCGTCCGTGCGACCGGCGACCAGCGCGTACGTGGCCGGGGCCGCGCCGGGCGCGGTGTCGGCCGCCGCCCCGTCGACGCGGGCGAAGTCCAGCGCCACCGGGCCGGTGCCGGTGCCAGGTTCCGCGTACCGGGCGATCCGCAGCCCGTCGTACAGCAGCACCACCCGCGCCTGGTCGACCTCGCCCGCGTACAGCAACTGCGCCGGTCCCATCGGCGGCCCCACGGGTGTGCCCGGTGTCGAGGAGACCTGTACCGACGCGCCCGGTCTCGCCCAGGCCGCCAGCGCCCTGCGCAGCAGCGGCCGGTCGGTGGCCAGCGCGCCGCGCGTGGGCCACACGGAGAAGTCGGTACGCGCGGAGGTCTCCCACGCGTTCGCGGGGACGCGCAGCACCTTCGCCGGGTCCAGGGCCGCCTCCGCCGCCGAGTTGCGCGCGTACGCGGGCGCGGCGGCGCCGTTGGCGCCCCAGCCGCCGCCGGGCAGCCCGAGGAGCGCGCCGCAGACGGCCACGGCGGCGACGCCCGCGACCGCCGCGCGCGCGTGCTGGCGCCGCCGCAGCAGATCGGTGGGGCGGGCCTGGAGCGAACAGGGGTCGAACTCGGGGGACTCCAGCAGCGCCACGTCCTTCGTACCGATACCGTCCGCCTCCGCGAGAGCCGCGTGCGGGTCCTCGACCCCGGCGGCGGTCAGCAGCCGGCGTACCTCCGTGTCGGACAGCTTTTCCAGCCCTCTCAGTACGAAGGCGGCCCTGGCGCCCCCGGAGAGAGCCGACAGGCGCCGGTCGAGGGCGAGTTCGTCGGCGCCGCCCGAGCGCGGGAACAGCCGCAGTCCCCACACGTGCGGCAGCAGCGGCGGCAGTTGGGCGCGCCGGGGCCACGCCGCGCGGCGCAGCGTGCGCCCCGCGTCGAGCGCCTGCCGCAGCACCCGGCCGCGTACGTAGGCGTATCCGCCGTCGCGCGTCGCCGCCGTACGGCCGCGCGGCAGGGAACGCTGGACGACCGCGTGCGCGGTCAGCACGCGGCGGTTACGGCCCAGGGACGGCGGCAGCACGAGATAGGCGAGCCGCGCCAGCCGCTGGTAGTGCTCGACGAGCGCGGCCTCGACCTGCTCCACGTCGATGGGGGAGGGGTCCGCGGGACCGGGGGCGGGACCGGGGGCGGTGGGCGTGGTGACGGCGGTGGTGGCCGTGGCGGCGTCGGATGGGGGCACATTCAGCAGAACGAGCGATGCGTCGGATGGTCACCCAACTGACGTACGCGGTAGGCGGCTTGGGCACTCTCGCGTCGACCGGGCGGGCCGCACCACGGCCCGCCCGGACACCCCTACCCCGTGACCGCCCACCCGCTGAACTCCACCGTGCCGCGCAGCCCGCTGCTCCCGTTCGTCGCGCTCATGAACAGCCCCACGTCCTGGACATCGGCCGCTCCCGGTACCGGCACCGTGGCCACCGTCCGCCACGTCGCGCCGTCGTCCGTCGAGCACGAACCGGTGAACCGGCCCTGCGCGCGCGCCAGTCGCAGCAGCACCGGAGCGGTGACACCGGTGACGCGCTGATAGGTGTCGAGCGTGCCGTCGCCCGTCGTGTCGTACGAGAGCACCACCCCGTTGGACGGCGTCACGGCCAGGTTGACGATGCCGGGCGAACCGGGCGTCGCCAGGCGGTCGCGGACGATGACGCCCGCGCGGGCCCACGCCCCGGTGTTCTCCTGCGCGTCCACCCGCACCGTCACGATCGCACCGTCCCTGAACGCGCCTTCTTTGAAGGCCGTGCCGAACTGTGTGGTCGCCCGCCACAGGTCCTGGCCGCCGCCGTTGACCGCGAAGCGCTCGCCGAGCTGCCCGAAGACCGCCCCGGTGTTGCTGTAGGTGCGCCAGTCCCCGGCCAGTGGCCCCGCGACATACACGGAGCCCCGCTGGACGGCCTTCACGCGCTCCTCGCCGCGCGGCCCGTACTCCAGCGCCAGCGCGTACGGCAGGGGCCGCAGCGGCACCGTCAGCGGCTCGGCGGGCGCCGTCACCGACCAGGAGACGGACCCGGCGCCGGCCGGGTCGACGGCGGGCAGTCGCGCGGGGCCGTCCGGCCGGGCCTCGATGCCGGTCAGCGCGAAGTCGACGGGGCCGGTGCCGCGCAGTCCGTTGACGTAGCGGAAGTCGGCCCGCACGGTGCCCGTGCTGCCCGGTGTGAAGGCGAGCGGGTCGGCGGTGACGGTGACGGTGCCCTGGTACGGGGCGGTGGCCAGGGTGTCCCGTACGCGCAGGGCCGTCCGGTACGCGTCACCGGTCGCCCGCACCGGATAGCTGTCGCGCGCCCGTGTCCACGCCTCCTCGTCCACATACCAGTCGAAGACCTTGGGCTCCCGTCCGGCGGCCAGGGCGTCGGCCAGCTCGTCCAAATACGCCTGCCACTGCGGCAGATGGACGTCGGCGAGCAGGCCGTGCCAGTCGCGGTTGGCGTAGTTGCTCAAGTGCCCGGCGGCCGACTTGTCGGCCCAGGTGGTGATCAGCGTGCGCGCCGTCCACTCCAGCGTCGCGGCCTCCGCCGGACCGGTCGCGAGCCGCTTCGCGTCCTGAAGCCACGGCCCGAGCAGGAACGAGCGGTGGCAGCCCGCCATCGTGTCGCTCAGCCGCATCAGTCTCAGCCACAGCGCGGCCAGCGCGCGGAAGGTGTCGGCGTCGCCTCCTTGGAAGGCGCCGCGCAACTGCGGCAGCAGCAGCCGGGACCGGTTGGCGAGCGCCTGTCTGGCCAGCTCGGTCACATCGTGCCGGTACGCGTCCGAGCCGCGCAGCGCGGGGGCCACGTCGAGCAGCGAGCCGAACGCCTTGTCGAACTCGCCGGTGTCGAAGGCGGTCCCGACGGACGAGGTGAGGGAGGGACGGCGGGAGAACAGCGAGTCGACGGGGCGGCCGTCGGCGGTCGTCAGCCGGTACGCGGTCGCCGCCAGCACACCGAACGCGTCCCGCGCGGCGCGGTCCTCGCCGCCGTAGCGCAGATCGGCGTACGAGCGGAACCAGCTCTCCCGGTCCACCGCATCCTGACGCCACGCCAGCTCGCTGAACAGCTCGAAGGCGGCCGGGTCGCGTTCGGCGGCCTCCGGCATGTACGCCGTGCCGACGAGCGCGCTGTCCGGCTTGTCGCGCCAGCGCGTGAACCGATCCGTCCAGCGGTCGGAGTTGGCGCCCAGCGTCGTACGGCCGCCGAAGTTGGGGATGGTGCCGAAGGCGTACGGAGCGCCGCCCCAGTCCCGCTCGCGGTCCGTCACGGAGTCGAGGTCGGACAGACCGTCGACGATCAGCACGCGGTCGGTGTCGATGGCGTCGAGCAGGGCCGGTACGGGGTTGGTCTGCCAGCCGAGGATCACCCAGGTCGCGTCGGGGCGGGCCGCGCGGAGCGAGGTCTCGACCGCGCGGGCGGCGTCGGGCACGGGGACGTCCCCGGCGCTGCCGCCCTCGTGCAGCAGGTCCATCTTGAAGAGGTTCACCTCGCCGAAGAGGTCGCGCTGGTGTCGGTAGAAGGCGGCGGCGACCTCGGCGAAGACGGGGCTGCGCGGGTCGAGCCAGTCGGGGCGCGGCAGCCCGTTCCAACTGCCCTGCGGCACCGTCCTCGCGCCGGGGTTGCGGGCGGCGAAGCTGTCCGGGACGGTGCCGAAGTAGCCGGGCAGGACAGGGGACATGCCCAACTCGCGCATCCGGTCGGTGATCCGCCGGCCGAGCGCGGCGCGGGCGGCGATCAGCTCGGGGGAGAGCGGGCCGCCGTACGCGCTCATGTTCTGGAGCAGCCACCACGGCTGGTGGGACGGCGCGGGCAGCCAGGTGCGGGCCTCGGTGTCGGAGTAGCCGAAGTCGGTCAGCAGCCGGTGGTAGACGGCCTCCTGGCCGGTGGTGAGAAGGACCTCGTTGCAGCCGTGCAGGGCGAGGATGTCGAGCATCGCCTCCCAGTGCGGCCAGTCGGCGTACGGGGCGGTGTAGCCGTCGTGGGTGTCGTTGAAGGCGAACCGGTGCCGTACGGTCGCCGAGCGCTCCAGCGGGCGGCGGGGCGCGGGGAGCGTGGCGGGCAGGTCGAGTTGGCTGCCCGACCAGCTCACATGGGCGCCGCACACGTACTTCAGATACCAGTGCACCCCGGTGAGCAGGACACCGGCGTCGGTGCCCGACACCTCGATCCGGCCCGCGGACCCGGCGACCCGGAACCGCTCGGGGCCGGGCGTCACCTTCCACCGGAACTGGTCGGCGTGGCGGGGCAGCAGACGTTCCACGGCGGCGCGGGCGGCGGCGATCGCGGACGCGGGGGCAGACGGTGGCTCCGTAGCGGACGGTGGCGCGGCCGGGCGGGCGGCGGCGACGGAGTGCGTGGTCAGTGCCGTACCGACACCGATCGCTCCGGCGCCCGCCAGCAGGGCGCGTCTGGAGGGGGCGGCGTGGCTGGTGGGACTCGGCAGCTCGGTCATCAGCGGTCCTCTGTTACGGGTGTGACAACAGGTGCGTGCGGAGCGCACGTTAATGACGGGGAAGGGGGCGGGCAACGATGTGATGCCCCGTTCACCCGCGCGGGGGCTTGTGGAGAGGGCACGATGGCCGAATGCGTACCGAGCGACCCCGACTGGCACTGGTGGTGCTCGCCCTGGCCCTGTTGAGCGGCTGCGGCGCGAACGACGACGAGGACCCGAAGGTGCCGAAGACGGCGACCGGGAGTCTCGAACAACTGGCCGAGCAGGTTACCTGTGACCCGAACGTGCAGACCGACGCGCAGGAGTTGCGTCAGGCGAACTGCGAGACGGGCGACGGCAGATACGTCCTCACCACCTTCGCGACCGACCGCGGTCTGCGCGAGTGGATCAACGAGGCCAACGACTACGGCGGTTCGTATCTCGTCGGCCGCAAGTGGGTCGTCAGCGGCGACGCGAAGGTGGTCGCGACGCTGCGCGGCAAGCTGGGCGGGACGGTCGAGACGGCCCCGGAGCACCACGTGGGGACCGACGGCGGCGGCGGTGACGGCGGCGGTGGGGACCACTCGGGGCACCCCGAGAAGGGCTGACGCGCGCAGGCGCCGGAGGGGCCACGTACACACAGCCCCTCCGGCGCCCACGGATCAGCGGATCACCTCACACCGCAGCTAGTTGCATTCCTTACCGGTGTTGATGCAGTCGACCATCTTGTTCATCACGTTCTCGTCGAAGACATTGATGAAGTCACCGTGATCGGTGACGGGCTTGTGCAACTGCTCGGGGAACGAGTCCACCGCGAATCCGGGGCCCGGCGGGATGTCGTAGACGATCCGCTGCCTGAGTTGCGGAATGGCCTGGAATCCCTCCTGGCACTGACCGTTCTCGTCGGCGAACGCCACATGTGTACGGTGATTCGCGCTGTCGGTGTTCTGCCCGTCCCAGCAGCTCTGGAAGGCGAAGGAACGCACCACCTGGCTACCGGCCGGGCAGATAGGGTATTTGTCCTTCAACTGGCGGTCCTCGAATCCCGTGCAGCTCCACGAGGCATTCGCGTTGGCGTCACCGTTGACGAACGCCTTCGCGTCACCGGTGATGATGCGCAGGAAACGGGGCATGGCCGTGACCTTCGACGTGGCGCTGCCGACGAATTGCAGCGTGACCTCGGACGGGGTCTGGATCTCTCCGACGTTGCCGTCCTTGCCGCCGCCGTCCTCGTTCGCGTCGCCCTCGTTCTGACCGTTCTGGAGGCGGATCACCGGCCAGTAGTAGGTGGACTTGTCACCCTGCTCGTTGCAGGTCGTCTCACCGTTGGCGAGGTCGTCGTCGCTCGCGAACGCGTTGTTGGCCTGGTTGCCGATGTAGTCGTGCTTGTGGTGGGCGCCGTTGCTCACGCCGGGCGCGGCGATGACGTTGTCCGAGTTGAAGAGGCCGTTCTCGTTGCGCCCGCAGTCGGTGGTGAAGGTGCCGGTCGAAGCCTGTTCCTGCTCCTGGGGCTGCTGGACGTTCGGCTCGACGGACTCGATGTCGACGAAGTCGGAGGCGTCGGGGCCGTTGCCGGGAGGCTGCCCGCCGTCGCCCCCGCCCTGACCGCCGTTCTGGCCCGCGTTCTGGCCGCCGTTCTGGCCGCCGCCCGGGTCGCCCTCGTTGGTGCCGTCATCGGGGCGCATGGTGCAAGGGGCCAGCGAATCCAGACTCTTCTGCGGATGCCCCGCACGCTTGAGCGCGGAACGGATGCGCTTGAGGCTGACGAGCCTCTTCTGCTTCAACGGCTTGAGGATCTTCTTCTCGGTAAGTTTCGGATCTGACTCCAACAGCTCTTTGTTGTCGGCGAACCGTTTGTACGCGGCGGTGATCTGCGTATCCATCCTGGCCAGTTCCCGGTCGACCTGAGCACGGGCCCGCCTCGGCACCTTGGTGAGCGCATTGGCGACCTCGGGACAGTCGATGGTGGACATCTGGCGTCCGGCATTCTGGATCCGCTGCTCCTGACCGGACGAGCCTTCTCCCGCGGATGCGTAGACATTTACCGCTACCAGCCCACCCCCGCCCAGAATCAAGGCCGCCGAGGCCGCTATGGCCCGGTTCGCCACTGTCGAGCGTTTTCTTGACGTGCGTCCCATGGAACTCCTCAAGCTTCGGTGCCGGTTCTGGGGGATCTCCGGCGGGGGGAGGAAGCGCTCCGTTCCATACGGACGGCATTCGCGGCCTGTTCAGCCACACAAGGAATTCATAGAAATCTCCAGCAACAAACCGGGCGGATGCCCTCAACACACCCCGCCCGGCAGCCCCTTGGGCCACACGCGGGCCGACCCGCCCACCGGGTCGCTATCGCTGTCCCCGGTCCAGATAGGCGATCACCGCGAGCACCCGCCGGTTGTCGTCGTCCGACACCGGCAGCCCCAGCTTTCCGAAGATGTTCGACGTGTGCTTGGACACCGCCCGCTCCGTGACGACGAGTTGGGCGGCGATCGCCGCGTTCGACCGCCCCTGCGCCATCAGCTCCATGACCTCGCGCTCACGCGGCGTCAGTTGGCCGATCGGCTTGTCCTGGGCCCGGCGGGACAGCAGTTGCTGAATGACCTGGGGGTCCATCGCCGTACCGCCGCCGGCGACCCGGCGCACCGCGTCGATGAACTGGTCGGCGTCGAACACCCGGTCCTTGAGCAGATATCCGATGCCGCCGTTGCCGTCCGCCAGCAGCTCGCGCGCGTACAACTGCTCCACGTGCTGCGACAGGACGAGCACGGGCAGCCCGGGACGCTCCCTGCGCGCGGCGAGCGCGCACTGCAACCCCTCGTCGGTGTGCGAAGGCGGAAGCCGGACGTCGACAACGGCGACGTCCGGCTCCAGTTCCGCGAAGGCTTTGGTCAGTTCGGGTCCGGTCTCCACGGCGGCCAGGACCTCGAAGTCGTACGCCTCCAACATCCGGACCAGACCGTCACGGAGCAGGAAGAGATCTTCGGCTAGGACAACTCGCAAGGGATCTCCACGGTGACCATGGTGGGGCCGCCCGCGGGGCTGCTGACGGCCAGGATGCCGTCGAATGTACCGAGCCTGCGCTCCAGTCCGCTCAGCCCGGTCCCGGAACCGGTCTTCGCGCCGCCGACGCCGTTGTCTCCGACGGCGACCCGCAGCATGGACTGCTCGTGATTGATGTCGATCCAGATCCGGTCCGCGCCGGAGTGCTTGATCGCGTTGGTCAGGATCTCGCTGACCGCGAAGTACGCGGCCGACTCCACCGGAGCCTCGGCCCGGCCCGGCAGACTGACGTGTACGTCGGTCTCCACGGGCAGCCGCAGCGCCAGCGCCTTCACCGCGTCGCCCAGACCGCGCTCGGCGAGCACCGGTGGGTGGATGCCCCTGACCAGGTCGCGCAGTTCGGTCAGCGCCTCGGCGGAGGACTTACGGGCGTTGGCGATCAGCTCCTTGGCCTTGGCCGGATCCTTCTCGATCAGCGCCTCGATCGTGCCCAGGTCCATTCCCATGGCGACCAGCCGGGCCTGCGCGCCGTCGTGCAGATCACGCTCGATCCGGCGCAGTTCGGCGGCGGAGGTGTCGACGGCGTCGTGCCGGGTCTCGGTGAGATGGGCGACGCGCTGCTCCAGCTTCTGGTCGTAGTCGGGCGCGAGCAGGGCCCTGGCCAGCAGGAAGTAGCCGCGCTGTACGTCGTGGGCGTAGCGCATGCCCACCGCCCCGAGCGCCACACCCAGCGCGGCGGCCAGCAGGCCCGTGAACTGGCTGTGGACCGGGACGAAGCCGTACCAGTAGGCGCCGCCCTCCTCGAAGACCCGCCACAGTCCGGCCGCCAGCACGAGACCTTCCAGCGGGTAGACGAGCAGCGCCATGGAGAGCAGCGCGACGACCGCGCCCGCCGTCATGTCCACCACCAGCCACCCCAGATCCCGCCAGGTCGCCGGGTCTTTCAGCATCAGCGTGGTCCGCTCCACCTGGCCGGTGACGCCGGAGCGCAGATCGGCGGGCATGGGGCGGTAGGGAACGGGGATCTTGACGTCCGACCAGGTGGCCGCCAGCAGCCGGCGCCGGTTGGCGTGCGCCCGCACGGCCCCCAGGACATGGGGGGTGGTGAAGACGCCGATGCCGAGAACGATGAAGACGATCGACAGGACCGAGAGAACGAACAGGGTGACCGACCCCGCGATGGCGGTGACCCCGAGCACCAGCCCCCGGCCCGCGGTCGTGGCCGCCTCCGCGATCGCCTTCTTCGTCCTGTTCATCGTCGTTCCTCTCCTCGTCGCCCGTGCCTCGTCGGCGCCCCATCGGCCCCGGGCCTCGGCTCGTTGTCCTCGGCCCGACCGGCGGGCACGACCATCAGTCTGCCGGGAGCGGTCCGTCCGACGTGAGCTGCCTTCGCCCCCAATCGGTGGTGTACCTAGCACCACTCGGACACCCCCGGCATCCCCGCCGGCCGACCGGACGGACCCGCCGGCGGACCGGACGGACCCGCCGCCGCACCGCTCCGGTCACGACCCCAGCAGCGCCGCTTCCACCTCCGGCGCGAGCCCGACAGACGGGCGGTCCGGGCGCTGCGGGGCCGCGCCGCCGATCGACCGGAGCCAGGCCCAGGTGTCGTCCACGGTCTCCCGCACGGGCCGGCAGCGCAGCCCCGCCGCCAGCGCCTTGGAGACGTCGCCGGCGTGCATCATGTCGTGCACGTCACCGCGCGGCAGCCAGATCGGCAGTTGCGTCCACGGTTCGACCCCGGCCGCGAGAATCGTGTCCGGGTCCGTCCAGCGCAGCTCGGCGGTTGAGCCGGTGGCCGAGTCGGTGGTCGAGCCGGTGGTCGAGCCGGTGGTCGAGCCGGTGGCCTCGACGCATGCGTCCAGCAGCTCGCCCATCGTGGTGTGACCGGGCGGACTCACCAGGTTGTACGCGCCCCCGAGGCCGCGTCCCGCCGCGTCGAGGGTCCACTCGGCGAGATCGCGTACGTCGATGTACTGCAACGGGTTGTCACGCGGACCCGGTGCGAGCACCGGCCCGCCGCGCGCGATCCGCCCCAGCCACCAGGGCAGGCGCCCCACGTTCTCCCAGGGGCCGAGGATCAGGCCCGCGCGCACCAGAAGCGCGCGGTCGCCGAAGACCGCCTCGGCGGCCAGCTCGCCGCCGCGCTTGTCCCGCGCGTAGTCGAGCCGCCCGGCGTCGGCCGCAGCGCCCTCCACCAGCGGGCCGGTCTCCGGGAGCCCTGCCGGGGTCGGGTACGCGTACACGGAACGGCTCGACACGTACGCGAAGTGCCTCGCCCGATCGGCGAGCAGCCGGGACGCGTCGAGTACGGCCGAGGGGGCGCCCGACCAGGTGTCGACGACCACGTCCCAATCGGGAGCCGCGCCACCCGTCGTGTCGGTAAGGGCCGCGAGTCCGTCCGGGGCCGTGCGGTCACCGTGCAGGACGTCGACGCCCTTCGGCGGCTCGTGGTGTCCTCGGTGGAAAACGGTCACCTGCCAGTCGCGCGCGAGCGCGGCCTCGGCCACGGCACGGCCGACGAATTCAGTACCGCCCAGTATCAGAAGTCTCATGTGCGAAACCCTGCCACGGGGCTGTCCGGCCACCGGAGTTCTTCTGCTGCGGGCAGAGCCGCCGAGTGACCACGGGCATAGCAGGTCAGCGCCGTTAACACCATCTGCCGCACGCGTCACAGGGATGGCAGCATGAGCGCACCATGACAGATGCCCGGTCGCCGATGCGCGCCTTGCGGGCCGCGATCTTCGCGGCGGTGTGCGTGACGCTGGCGGCGATGGGGCATTCGTTCATGTCTGCCCATGAAGTTTCGTTTGGTGTGCTTACGGCGGCATTCGCCGTGCTCACCGGCCTGTCATGGCTCGCGGGCGGACGGCGCCGGGGTATCGGATTCATCGGATCCGCCGTGCTCACCGCGCAGGGCGCGCTGCATATGACGTTCTCCGCCGTGGGGACGCACGACGCGATGCCGTCGCGGGGCCACGGGCCCGGCCACGCGACGGCGGGCATGGGCGCGGGCGCGGACATGGGGGTGGGGGAGGGCGACAGCGGCTTCGCGGGCACCGTCCTGGCCGCCGCCGGTGACATCTCGCCGGGCATGCTCGCCGCCCACCTGCTCGCGGGCGCCGTCTGCGCGCTCTGGCTGGCCCGCGGCGAGGCCGCGTTCTTCCGGCTCGGCCGGACCGTCGCCGCCTTCGCCTTCACCCCGCTGCGGCTGCTCCTCGCCGTGCCCCGGCCACTCGCCGTACCGCCGCCGCCCGTACGGCCCCGGCACCGCACCCGTGCCCCGCACCGGCCGCGCGGCGCGGTCCTGGCCCACGCGGTGTCCCGGCGCGGGCCGCCCGACGGACGAGTGTCCGTGATCCGTACGACGGCCCCCGGGGCCGCTTCCGCCATGGTCTGAGCTGAGCTGAGCGGGGTCCGGGGGTCGATTTCCCGTGCCACGCCAACTCCTAGGACAGTCATGGCCATTGACGACCCCGTACAGGGCGCCGACAAGAAAACGAGCGGCAAGAAGCCGCCCGTCAAGAAGCCCCCCGCCCCCGGCTCCGCCCCCGCCTCCGTGTCGACGTGGGGCGCCGTGCGCCCGCTCGTGCTGCGGCTGCACTTCTACGCCGGCCTGCTCGTCGCCCCGCTCCTGCTGATCGCCGCCACCACCGGGCTGCTCTACTCGCTCTCGTACCAGGCGGAGAAGATCGTCTACCGCCAGGAGCTGCGCTCCCCGGACAGCGACCGTACGGCCATGCTCTCCGAGCAGGTCGAGGCCGCGCGCGCCAAGCACCCCGACGGCAAGATCACCGCCGTCTGGCCCTCCTCCGAAAGCGAGGAGTCCACCCGCGTCCTGATGACGATGCCGGACAGCGAGGAGAGCGAGTCGTTGGCGGTGTTCGTGGACCCGCACACCGCCCAGATACGCGGTGAGCTGGACAGCTACGGCAGTTCAGGGGCGCTCCCGCTGCGCACCTGGCTCTCCGGACTCCACCGCCATCTGCACCTCGGCGAACCCGGCCGTATCTACAGCGAGACGGCCGCGAGCTGGCTGTGGGTCGTCGCGCTCGGCGGACTGCTGCTGTGGACCGGCCGCAGAAGGACCTCGAAGGGGGCGAAGCGCGCCCTGCTGCGGCCCGAAGCCGGCGCCACCGGCCGCCGCGGAACACTCACCCGGCACGGCGCGCTCGGGATCTGGGCGGCGACCGGATTCCTGCTGCTGTCCGCGACCGGGCTGACCTGGTCCACGTACGCGGGCGCCAACATCGGCGCCGTGCAGGACCAGTTGGGCGGCGCCACCCCCGTCGTCTCGGCCACCTTGAAGAGTGGCGAGGGCGCGGCGGGCGGTGCCGGGGGCCACGAAGGTCATGAGGGCCACGGCGGCGACAGCGGGGCCGGTGGGACCGGCGGCGACCACCAGGGCATGGACATCGGCATCGACAACGCCCTGACCGCCGCGCGCCAGGCGGGACTCGACGGCCCGGTGAGCGTGAAACCGCCCGCCGACGGCACGGCGTACGTCGTCGCGCAGCGCGACAACCAGTTCCCGGTCCGGCTGGACTCCGTCGCGGTCGACCCCGGCACCGGACTGATCCTCGACGAACTGCGCTTCGCCGACTACCCGTTGCTCGCCCAGCTCACCCGGATCGGTATCGACGCCCATATGGGCCTCACGTTCGGCGTCGTCAACCAACTGCTCCTGGCCGCCCTCGCCCTCTCGCTGATCCTGATGATCGTCTGGGGCTACCGCATGTGGTGGCAGCGCAGGCCCACCCAGGACCGCAAGCTGGGCGTGGGCAGGCCCATGGCGCGCGGCGCGTGGCGGAAGGTGCCGCTGTCCGTGCTGCTGCCGCTGATCGCCGCGGCGGCGCTGATCGGCTGGTTCGTACCGCTGCTCGGCATCACGCTGGTGGCGTTCCTGATCCTGGACGTGGTGCTCGGCGTGGTCGCGCGGGCGCGGGCGCGCGCCGCGAAGACGGAGGCGGAGGCGAAGGTGGGAGCCGGTACGTAACCCGTACGTAGCCCGTACGCACCTGAGTGAGGCCCCTGCCGGGGGTGAACGGTTGGTTCGCCCGGCGGGGGGCCTCACGTGTGCCGCGACCGCGGGATCCTACGGCGCGTACTTGTAGCCGACGCGGCGGATCGTGCGGATCGTGTGGCGGTGCTCGACGCCCAGCTTCCGGCGCAGCCGCGCCACATGCACGTCGACGGTCCGGCCGTCGCCCACGTGTCCGTAACCCCAGACGGTGGTCACCAACTGGTCGCGGCTGTGCACCCGGTGGGGGTGGGCCACGAGATGGGCGAGCAGTTCGAATTCCAGGTACGTCAGATCCAGCGGCCGGCCGTCCACCTCGACGGTCCGCTCGTCGGGGTCGATCCGCACGGGTCCCTCGGCGGCGCCGGGAGCCGGGGCGGGCGCGGGCGTGTGTGCGGTGGCTGTGGCCACCGGGTGCTGATCGGCCGGTACGAGCACCAGATAGCCGATCATCGGGGGCCTGCCCGGCAGCGTCGGCAGGGTGTGCGCCGGGGCCGGCAGCCAGGTGGAGCCGGGCGGCAGGGAGTCGACGAGCCGGTCGGCGGCGCTGGCCGCACCGGCCGTGCCGATCGGTACGACCTCGTCACGGTCGACGGCCCGCAGTCGGTGCCGGCCGGAGGTGGCGGAGGAGGCCGCGGCGGTGGCGGCGGTGACGGTGGAGAAGGGACGGGAGTTCGCCATGAGGGGTCAGCTCTTTCGCGCGAAGGATGTCGTCGAGTCGACAGGACGGGACGTACGTCATTCGCGACGGCCGAAGGCCCGGGAACAGGCTTTAGAGGGCCGACGCGTTCCTCGCGCGGCGACACACCCGGTCGAAGTCGTGATGCTGCCGGGACGGCCAGAACGGCTCAAGGTCGATGCGACCCGACGCGTCGTGCAGAAGGCTGGCCATGACCTCATTGAAGCAGAAACGCGGGCGCAGCAGGAGTGCCCTCTCAAGGGTCGGTACGCGCAGGGACATCCATTGGCGATTTCATGGGCTGTTCATGGGATTCACAGCCCGTTCACGCGGGCCCACCCCACCCCACCCCACCCCACCCCACCCCACCCCACCCCACCCCACCCCACCCCACCCCACCCCACCCCGCCCCCGTCAGCCGAGCCGTTTGCGCCAGTCCAGGTCCGTGACCTCGATCGCCGTCCCCGGCTCCCCGTCCCACTTCACCGCCAGACCCGCGTCCGTCAGGGCCGCCGCGACCTCCCGGCCGACAGCCGTCGTGGTCTCCTCCGAGCCGTCGAACCCGCCGTAATAGAGCGAGAGCCCACCCCCGGCCGCCACCCGCTCGGTGCCCTGCGCGTGGAAGAAGACGAAGCCGCGCACCGCCTCGGTGTCCCCGGCCTCGCTCTCGGCGCCGATCTCGGCCAGCCCGCAGCTACGACAGCAGGTGAAATTCTCGCGGGCCACGATGCCCCGTGTGTCCAGCCCGGCGAACACCGCCGCGATCCGCTCGGGGTCGGTCTCGCCCTCCCATCCGGCCTGCTCCTCGACGCGCTCCAGCCACAGTCGGTCCACGATCCGCTGTGCCTGCGCGGCGGAGACGGGCCGCTCGTCCCCGTTCACCAGCCACTCCTCGGCGTCCTCCGCGAGCCGCTGCCGCCCGTCGTAGCCACAGGTGATCAACCCCCGTACGTACCCCTCGATCTCCTGCCGCGTCGTGTCGTCCAGCTCCAGCTCCGGCACCGGGCCGCCGCCCGCCAGCCCCACCTGCCGCCAGACCACACCGGCGTCCCAGCCGCGCTCCTGGCGGGCCCACGCCACCATGAGACGGGCCACCGACTCCGCGTCCGGCAGCTCCGTGCCGAACATGTCGACGTCCGACCCGTTCCGGTGCTCCAGCGTGTAGCTCCGGTCGGTGTTACGCGCCACCTGGATGAACACGCACGGCAGGTCGGGGATCCGGTCCGCGGTCACGAACTGTTCGTCGTCACTTCCCATCCGCGCGACCAGCTCCCCGAGCCGGTCCGCCGAAATCCGCTCGTACTCCTGCCAGTTCTCCGTCTTCACCCTGATGTCCAGCATGGGAATCACTGTGGCACAGGCCACTGACAACACCGCCAACCCGGTTTGGCGGCCATCCGGTCCCCGCCCGCTCTGGGCCGGGCCGGGGCGCGGACGGCACACTGATCCACATGAGCAAGCTACGCATCGCACTCCTCGGCACCGGCCCCTGGGCCGAGCGCACCCACGCCCCCGCCATCGCGGCCCACCCGGACGTCGCGTTCAGCGGCGTGTGGGGGCGGCGCCCCGAAGCCGCCACCGCGCTCGCCGCCGCACACGACACCACGGCGTACGCGGGCGCCGGCGAGGGCGGTTCGCCCGGCGCGGGCGGTCTGGAAGGGCTCGACGCGCTCCTCGCCGTGAGCGACGCGGTCGCCTTCGCACTGCCGCCGGACGTCCAGGCGCCCCTCGCCGTACGCGCGGCGGCGGCCGGCTGCCACCTCCTCATGGACAAGCCGGTCGCGACGACCGTGCCCGCCGCGCGCGCCGTCGCGGAAGCCGCCGAACGCGCGGGCGTCGCCTCCCTCGTCTTCTGCACGCTCCGCTTCGCCCCCGGAACCGCGCGGTGGGTCGAGGAACAGGCTGCCGTGGGCGGCTGGTTCACCGCACGCGCCCACTGGCTCGGCGCGCTCTACGGGGCGGGCGACAAGAGCCCGTACGCCGACTCGCCCTGGCGCCGCGAGAAGGGCGGCCTGTGGGACGTGGGCCCGCACGCGCTCTCCGCGCTGCTGCCGATCCTGGGCGACGTGACGGGTGTGACGGCCGTACGGACCGAGCCCGACCTCACGCATCTGGTGCTCACGCACACGTCGGGGGTGGCGAGTTCGGCGGTGCTGAGCCTGAGCGCTCCGGAGCGGGGCGCGGGCGCGGGGCTCGAACTGCGGGGCGAGCACGGGACGGTGGTCCTGCCCGAGGGCTGGGGCGACCCGGCGGACATCTTCGGCACCGCGATCGACGCGCTGCTCACGGCGGCGCGCACGGGCCTGCCGCACGCGTGCGACGTGCGGTTCGGCCTGCGGCTGACGGAGATCCTCGCCGAGGCGGAAGGCTTGATCGGTCGCGGGACGACGGCCTGATCCCAACTGCCTCAACGCTGCCTCAAACACCGTCTGGCCAGGGGCGATTGTCAGTGGGAGGCGGTAGAATCGGCAGTGTTCGTGAGGGTTCCACCACCGTGCCGGGAGGTCGCCGATGGCCGTTGCCACAATCACGACGAAGCTTTTCGACATCACACAGCCAGCAGCCAGGTCCGTGCAGCGCAAGCCACTGCCCGCGGGACAGCCCCGTGAGTGGTACGAGACCCACAACCGCCGCCTGAAGGCCATGCGCCTCGCCATCGCCCTGCTCGACTCGGGCGTGTATCACCCGGCGAGCGCGACCAACCGGAAGATACGTGCGACGGCGTCGCTGATCGGTATCCATCCGCCGTCGGACACGACGTGCCGCATGGTGCGCGCCCTGATCCGCTACGGGCGCTGACGGGGCGGTCGGGGAACGACGAAACCGCCCAACGACGAAACCGCCCAACGACGAAACAGCGCAACGGCGAAACCCCTGTACGGGCCTGGTGGACGCACCGGTTCCGTACGGGGGTTTCCTCGGTGTCACCTGGCTTCTCGGCCGACCCATCTCACCTCACCGTCGTGCCACTCGTCGGTGGGCTCCAGACCCGCGGCGCGCGCGACGGCCTTCGACGCCGCGTGGTCGGGGTGGATGTGGGCGGCGATCTCGCGCACCGAGTGCTGTCCGAGCCAGCCGACCAGCCCGCGCGCCGCCTCGCTCGCGATGCCCCGTCCCTGGAAGGCGCTCCCGACCACCCAGGCGATCTCCGCGACCAGCCCCGGCTCGGGCCCGGCGGCCGGGTGGATCGTGGCCTGGACCGTCCCCGCCAACTGCCCCTGCTTCCGGCTTTCTTCGTCCTCCCGGAGCCGGATGACCCAGTTGCACCAGGAGACCGCCGGATCCGAAGGCCCGGCTGCCATGCGCGCGTAGCGCGAGCGCAACTCGTCGGCGGTCGCCGGCTCACCGCCGATGAAGGTGTGCAGCGCCGGGTCGGACAGCACCTCCGCCATCTTTGGCGCGTGCTCCACCCCCAGTGGCACCAGCACCAGCCGCCGCGTCCCGATGACCTCCGCCACGACGCGGCTCATCGCTCGGGCCGCCGTGCGGGGATCTGGTGCACCATGATCTGGACTCGGGACTCACCCGGGCCGGGGGGCCTGGTCCACGGTGCGGTCGCGACGGCGTGCAGCCGCCCGTGCTGGATCGCGAAGCGCGGCAGCGAGAGCCCGAACATCTCCGCCACGGCCGCGAGCGCCCTCCGCTCGCCCTCGTGTCCCTCTTCCCGCGCCTTCCCCTGCTTCTCCTGCTTCTCCTCCGGTTCCGCGCCGGATCCCGCGTCGGCGAAGAAGTGCCGGGGATCGAGCGCGTCCGGAAGATCCCCGGACCGCTCCGTCGTCCCGCCGCGCACCGTGAATCCGTACCGCTCCCGCCCGTCCTCGCAGTAGGAGAAGTGAAAAGCGTCGGGGAACGTCTCGGACCTCTCGCTCTGCACCTCGCACCACACCAGCACCGCCCGCCCACCACTCCGCGAAGCCTTCTCGCCCATCGGACTCACCCGTCGGTAGGGGAACGACGACGTGCCGTCCCTGAACGCGAAGCTCCAGTCCTCGCCCCCCTCCTCGCGGTCCGTCGTCCCGCAGGAGCCGACCCGGTCCAGTGCGTCCCGGGCTTTGCCGTGCCAGGGGTGGGTCTCCGCCTGGTTGTGCGGAGGCAGCAGTGTCTCGCCGCCCAACCGCTCGGCCAACTCCGTGGGGGAGACGCCTTCGGCGAGCACGAAGCGGTACGAGTGCTCACGCCCCGCGCGGTCGGCCAGCCACGCGAGCCCGTCCGGCACTGCCGGGGGATGCCCGTCCGCGGCCTGCTTCTCAGGAGCGGCGACCCGCTCGGGGCCCCGAGGTGTCGACAGGACGCGCCGTCCGCGCTCCGGCGTGATGAGCGGCCCGAGGAGCGGATCGGCGAGCAGCCCTATGGGCGCGACATGATCGTCCTCGTACGGCTCCCACTCGGCCAGCGCCGCCTCCACCGTGCGCCACGCACCGTCCGTGTCACCCCAACGCGCCTGCTCCCGCGCCGTGATGACCGCCTCGCCGAACGGGCCGGGTGTCTCGTACGCGTACGTACGCTCGCGAATCCGCTCCAGCAGCGCCGCCGCCCGGTCCCGCTCACCCTCGTCGAACGGTCTCAGGAACCAGTCGTCGTCCCGGTAGTGACGGAGGTGGTCCGTCGCGGCGAGGGGCATGAACTCCTTCTCGATCAGCGGGTCTTCAAGACGACCGCGCCCGTTGAAATGCACGCCGCCCAGGTGGAGCATCGCCGTCAGTTGGAGGTGCGGCTTCACGGCGCGCGGTCTGCCGTACGTGACCGCCTCGGCCAGCACCTCCATCTGCCGGTCGATGTCCTCCCCGGCCAGACAGGCCACCCGCGCCCGCTCCAGGGACGCGTCCAGCTCGCGCGTCGTGTCATTGACGAAGCCGGGATCCGCGCCGTTGCCCTGGTGGAAGTCCACATAGACGGACCGCATGAACGCGCCGAACGACTCGTACCGCTCCGGATACTCGCCCGTATAGCCGCGGTAGACATAGAGCGCCCATTCCCCCTCGGCGTTCACATCGCCGGGGTCGAGCAGGACATCGGTCATGTCCGAGTCGACGGACAGTTGCAGGGCTCTGCTCCACATCCCGGCCATCAGGACCTCGGGCTCCGATGACGTGGCCGTCAGATTTCCCTCGTACATCTCCCGCATGTTCATCGGGTCGCCGTGCCAGTGGACGCCCTCGGTCGTGCCCATCAGATAGACCGCGATCCCGGCGGGCCGCCACCCGTCGGAGACCGCGAGAAAAGCGCGGTACGACGGCGGGAGCTTCGCACCGAGCCGCCGCTCCAGCGCGGTGATCCGCTCCTCGTCGGCAGGCGGAAACCCGAGCCCCGCCTCGATCAGCTCCGCCAGGGCGCCCTCCCCCTCGTCTTCCTCCACTTCCTCTCGCGTACTCGGCGCGGCTGCCCACTCCGCGCTCCACCGCTCCAGAAACTGTCCCCACCCCACGTTCTTCATGTGACTCATCGTGACATCGACCACTGACAATCGGTCGGACACCCGGCGGACCGGGGTATTCGGCGGGCCGGGGTCAGAGCCACCGCGCCGGGTCCGTACCCCACATCGACGGCGGACCGGCCCAATCACCCGGACCACCCTCGTAATTGACCGGCGACCGGACGTACCGCAGTTCGCCGTACGGCGAGGGTGTCCGCGCCATCCACACCTCGGGGTCGTTCGCCTCCGCCGCCTCCGGGCGTTCACTCGCCGGCTCCGGCTCGATGTCATGCATCAGCCACGACGCGGTCCCCGCGAGCGAGAGCCGCAGAAGCCGGCCCGCGCCGTCGTCATGACGCTCGCCGAGCGCGCGCAGGATCGCCGCCGCCAGGAGATAGCCGGTGCTGTGGTCCAGGGCCTGCGCGGGCAGTACGCCGGGCCGGCCGTCCGCTCCCCGCTCGATGAGGGAAATCCCCTTCGCCGCCTGCACCAGGGAGTCGAATCCACGCCGTTCGCGCCACGGCCCCGTCCAGCCCCACGCGTCGAGCCCCGCCACGATCAGTCCGGGGTACCGCTCCAGCAGGGTGTCCGGGGTGAGCCCGTAGCGGTCCAGCGAGTCGGCGCGGTAGCCGAGGACCACGACATCGGCCGAGTCGAGCAGTTCGCGGAAGACCGCCAGATCGGCCGGGGCGCCCAGGTCCAGTCGGGTGGAGCGCTTGCCGAATCCGGTGTCGGCGTGCGCCTTCGGGTCCTCGGGCAGCAGGGGCGGGTCGACGCGCAGCACATCGGCACCCAGCAGTCCCAGCGTGCGGGTGGCCACCGGTCCCGCGATGACCCGGGTCAGATCGAGGACCCGCACCCCGTGCGCCGGCAACTCGCCGTCCGCCGACAGTCGACGACGGGCGGCGCGGCCCGCACCGCCTCCCACCCGCCGGCTCTCGATCAGTGGCCATCTCCGCGTCCCGGGCTCCGCCACCGCCACGGCCGGCGCGCCCGCGCCGTACACCGTCTCCTGGATCCACCGGGCCGGCCGCGCCCGCAGCACCTCGGCCAGCTTCTCCCGCAGCGCGTCGTCGTCCCCGTCGTCGGGGATGCCCAGCGAGGACAGCAACCGGGCCCGGTGGTGCGGGTAGTTGGCATGCGTCCGCACCCAGCCGTCGGCCGTGGGCCAGAACGAGGAGAGCGGGGCGAAAGGGGACCAGGCCCGCCCGTCGATGCGCAGGTGGCGCTCGCTGACGAACGCCGCCCCGACAGCCGCCTCGTGCACCCGGACCGCCGGTACCTCCCGACCGGTCCGCAGCGCCACCAACTCGGCGGCGGCCAGGGAACAGACCCCCACGCTCGCCCGCGCCAACCGCCGTACGGGCAACCGGGACGGCAGCACGCCGGGAGCCGGTACATACGTCACCCTCCCCGCCGACTCCGGGGCACCGCCGAGAGCGCTCCAGGCGTGCGCGGTCGCCACGTCGATGTCCTGTGTCACGAGCGTCGGTCCTCTCTGTCCGGTCTGCGGGTTCCGCTGTTTTCCACAGGGGGACAGGGTTGTCAGTGGCAGGTGCCAGAATTCCCATCATGTCTCTCGCCGACCTGACTTTCGACCGCTGGCGCACCCTGGACCGGGACGCCGCGCACCACCATGCGCGCGAAGCCGCGCGACTGGCGGACGGCCGACTGGTGGAGTTCGACGCCACGCCCCACCTGGGCGGTCTTCTGCACCGTGCGGTGATCGAGCGCGGGGGACAGCGGTTCGCCCTGATACCCGGCGGCGAGGTGACGGTGGGATTCGATCTGGCGGGCTGGCGGCCCCTGCCGGAACAGCTCGACTCGTACCGGACCGAGAGCCTTGCCGGTGGGTTCGGCTTCGACGACGACCTCGTGGACCATCTCGCGCGCTATCTGAGTCCGAGGCGTACGGCCACGGTGCCGACGGTGCTGATGGCGGTGGAGGCGCACGAGCTTCCCGAAGAGGCCGATTCCGTCACGGATTTCCTCCTGGAGGGTGGCCTGCGGCTGCCGGGTCCGGACGAGTGGGAGCACGCCTGCGGGGCGGGCGCGCAGACGCTGTTCCGCTGGGGCTCCGACTGTCCGCTGGAGCTGTCCCCGTACGGCGATCACGACGACCCGACCGGTCATCGGCGCCGTCCGAACGCCTTCGGTCTGCGAATAGCCCGTGATGTCTACGAGGCGGAGATGACCTCCGATCCGGGATCCGTCTACGGCGGAGACGGCGGCGAGGCGGTCTGCGGCGGATACGGCGCCTTCGTGGGGTGGCTGCCCCTGGCGACCGCCAACCGCAACCCCGGCATGGCCGAATTCATCAACGGCCCCGAGGGCGCGGACATGAGCGACGAGTTCGGCATCCGTCCCGTCCTCGACCTCGGCTGAACGGGGCGCGTCCGCCGACAGCGCCGCCGCGACCCACGACGGCGTGAAGATCCGATCAATCGACGGTGGCCGATTCCCGTCTCCGGCCGCGCTGTTGAGCGCTGTCTTCGCCAGGGGAGAAGTCAAGGGCGCCATTTTGTCATGGAGGAAAACTAATCTTCGGATAGTTCAGCGCCGACCCTTGACCCCCCTATACCTCCGATGTTCACTACGCCTGACGACGCCGCCGCCTCGTCGTAGATCACCCGTCACCGCTTCGCTCAGCCGCGCCCTCGGGCGTCTCGAGAGAGGACCGGATAGTGCGCCCTGTGTCCCGCGCCCTGATCGCGCTCGTCCTGGCGGCCATGTCGCTCGTCGCCGTACCGCGGACTCCGCCCGCGGAGACGGCCCCCGCCGCAGCGGCCTCGGCCGCACCGGCATCCACCACCACCGTCCCGGCCGCCGCCGCGCCCCTGACCAAGGTCCTGGTCTTCTCCAGGACCGCCGGATTCCGGCACTCGGCGATCCCGGCCGGAATCGCCGCCGTCCAACGGCTCGGCGCCGCCAACGGGTTCACCGTCACGGCCACGGAGGACGCGGGAGCGTTCACCGCCGCCAACCTGGCGCAGTACCAGGCGGTGATATGGCTCTCCACCACCGGCGACGTGCTCAACGCCGCGCAGCAGACGGCCTTCGAGTCGTACGTCGCAAACGGCGGCGGTTACGTCGGCGTGCACGCCGCCGCCGACACCGAGTACGACTGGTCCTGGTACGGCGGCCTGGTCGGCGCGTACTTCGCCTCCCACCCCGCCACCCAGCAGGCCACCGTCAAGGTCGAGGACCGCGCGTCCGCCTCCACCTCGCATCTGCCGCAGCGCTGGACCCGCACCGACGAGTGGTACAACTACCGCGCCAATCCCCGCTCGGCGGTCAAGGTGCTCGCGAGCCTGGACGAGACGTCGTACAGCGGCGGCACCATGGGCGATCATCCGATCACCTGGTGCCAGGACTACCAGGGCGGACGCTCCTGGTACACCGGCCTCGGCCACACCGAGGAGTCGTACGCGGACCCGGCGTTCAGCACCATGCTGCTCGGCGGCATCCGGACGGCCGCGCGCGCCACGACCGCCGACTGCCGCCCGGAGACCGGCTACACACCGCTGTTCGACGGGAGCCGGGCCAGCCTCGACAAGTGGCGGCAGGCGGGCGCGGGCAGTTTCAGCCTCGCGGACGGCACGCTCTCCTCCGTCGGGGGCATGGGCCTGCTCTGGTATCCGGTGACGCCGTTCGCCGACTACTCGCTCAAGGCCGACTGGATGATGCCGGGTGACGACAACGGCGGTGTCTTCATCGGCTTCCCCGACCCGCGGGGCGACCCGTGGAAGCCGGTCAACCTCGGCCACGAGATCCAGATCGACGCGTCGGACGGGGACCCGACCCGTACCACCGGGAGTGTCTACAGCTTCCAGGCCCCCGACCCGGCGGCCCGCGCCGCCGCGCTCAACCCGCCCGGGACCTGGAACAGTTACGAGATCTCGGTGCACGGCCGGCACGTCGAGATCCATCTCAACGGCGTGAAGATAAACGACTACACCAGCACCCGTGACATCGCGCTGGGCCATGTCGGACTCCAGAACGACGGTGCCGGTCTGGACATCAACTACCGCGACGTCCGCATCAAGCGGGACGGCGATTCCCGCCAGTAGCCCCGCCGACAAGCGAGCAGCAAGCAAGCAAGCACGCACGCACGCACGTAAGTCAGTAATCGATCGACCGCCCGGACCACCCGGCGCGCGGCTGTCCGCCGCGCGCCGGGCCGTCAGGGCGCCCCCACCCGCGATCGGCCCCTGGAGGTTCCGTGTTGTCGCGCGCTGTCGCCTACCTGACCGCCTTGTTGACCCTGGCCGCCCTGCTGCTGGCCCCCGGCGCCGTAGCAGCCGAGACAGCCGACCGGAAAGCCGCCGCGCCCCCGCCCACCAGCGGCTTCGAGAAGGTCAAGCTGGACGGCGGTCTGGGCATGGGGGAGCCGATCGAGCTGGCCGTACTGCCCGACGGCAAGGTCCTCTACATCAACCGGGGCACCAGCGCCGCCGGCGGACAGGTGCGCCTCTACGACCCGGCCACCCGGTCCACCACGGTCGCGCTGACCCTCCCGCTGGACGCCCGCTTCGAGGACGGGCTGATCGGCATCACCCTGCACCCGAAGTTCGCCACCACCGGCTGGGTGATGCTTTTCTACTCGCCCAAGAGCACCCCGCTGGTGAACCGGATCTCGCGGTTCACCTTCAGCCGGAGCACCAACACCATCGCCCCGGCCGGCGAAGACATGATCATCGAGTGGCCGACCGAGCGTGAGATGTGCTGCCACTCGGCCGGCTCCATGTCCTGGGACACGGCGGGCAATCTCTACTTCGCGGTCGGCGACAACACCAACTCCGGCGGCGACGCGCAGGGCATGGCCCCGATCGACGAACGCCCGTCCCGCCACGCCCAGTTCGACGCCCAGCGCACCTCCGGCAACGCCAACGACCTGCGCGGCAAGATCAACCGTATCCACCCGGAGGACAACGGCACCTACACCGTCCCGGACGGCAACCTCTTCGCCAAGGGCACTGCGGGCACCCGCCCCGAGGTCTATGTGATGGGCGTACGCAACCCGTACCGCGTCTGGGTCGACAAGAAGGCGAACAACACCCTGTACTGGGGCGAGGTCGGCCCCGACGCGGGCGCCACCATTCCCGCGCGCGGCCCCGCGGCGTACGACGAGTTCAACCGTGCCACCGGCCCCGGCAACTACGGCTGGCCCTACTGCGGCGGCCCCGACGTGGCTTACAACGACTGGGACTTCGCCGCCGACCAGCCACGCGGCTGGTTCCCCTGCGGCGGCGGCAGTGGCCCGGTCAACAACTCCCCGCGCAACACGGGCATCCAGCAACTGCCGCCCACCAAGCCGTCGTTGGTGTGGGAGCAGCACGGCGGCAGCAAGGAGTGGCCGCAGCTCGACACGCCGGGCGGCTGCGGTTCGCCCAACCACACCGAGGTCTACCACTACGACGCGAATCTCAACTCCGACGTCAAGTGGCCCCAGTACTACGACAACAAGCTGCTGATCTCCGAGTACTGCCGCAACTGGATCAAGGAGGTGCAGTTCAACAACGGCAACGCCGCCACCGGTACGCCGACCGCCATCGAGCCGGTCCTCGACGGTATGAAGTTCGTCCACCCGATCGACATGGAGTTCGGCCCGGACGGCTCGCTGTATCTCCTCGAATACGGCAGCGGCTACTTCTCGGGCGCCGAGGACGCCGGGCTCTACAAGATCAACTATGTGCAGGGCGGCCGGTCGCCGCTCGCCAAGGCGTCCGTGGACAAGGACAACGGACTCGCCCCACTGGCCGTCACGTTCTCCAGCGCGGGCAGCGGCGACCCGGACGGCAATCCGCTCAGCTACGCGTGGGACTTCACCGACAACGGCAGCACCGACTCGACCGCCGCCAACCCGTCCTTCACCTACCCCTCGAACGGCGGCTTCCAGGCCAGACTCACGGTCAGCGACGGCACCGGACGCACCGGCACCGCGACGATCCCGGTCGTCGTCGGCAACAACCGCCCCACGCTGACGATTTCGCAGCCACCGGCGGGCGGCGCGTTCGAGTGGAACGAGAACGTCACCGTCACGGCGTCGGCGACCGATTCTCAGGACGGCCCCGTCGACTGCTCGAAGGTGATCGTACGGATCGCCCTGGGCCATCAGGAACACGCGCACGAGGTCGCCGAAGGCACCGGCTGCTCCACGACGTTCAACACCGGACCGATCCACTCCGGCCTCGACGCCACGCAGTTCTACGTGGTGCGGGCGAGCTACACCGACAACGGCGCGCCCGGCACCGTACCGCTGACCGGCGAGAAGGAACTCAGCCTGTGGCCCAAGAAGTGGCAGGCGGAGCATTACGCGCAGCTCTCCGGACCGCAGATCATCACGGCCGCCGGAGCCGAGGGCGGCAAACGCCTGGGCGATGTGCAGAACAACGAATGGGTCAAGTACCACCCGGTGAGCCTCAAGGGCGTCACCGGCCTCAAGGCGCGGGTCTCCTCCGACAAGGCGGGGAACGTGGCGACCTTCCGTTACGACTCCATCACCGGCCCGGTCGTCGCGCGGGTGACCGTGCCCAACACGGGCGGCTGGGAGACGTACACCGAGGTGAGCGCGGACGTCACGGGAGCCGTGGAGCAGCCGCGCGATCTCTTCGTGGTCTTCACCGGCGGCTCCGGCGCCATTCTCGATCTGGACAGCTACACCTTCACCGGGCCCGGCATCAGCCGTCCCGTCACCGTGACCGGCCGTGGGAGTGATGCACAGTGACCACCGCGAGATCGTCAGCAAGAGCAACGATCAGCACACGAACAAGAACACCTGCCGCGCGCCTGCTCGGCGCGTTCCTCGTCCTCGTCTGCCTGGTGACCGGCCTGTCGGGCGTGTCCGGCGTGTCACCGGCCATGGCCTCACCCACCGACCACGCCTTCAACTCCTCGGCCGGCGCGCTGAACGTGGACTACGCGAAGTATCTGTCCAAGCACGACATCGTCTACAACCGCCCGGTCACCGAGCCCAAGCACGGCCTCACGGTCGGCAACGGCCGTACGGGCGCGATGGCTTGGCAGAACAACGGCCTCAACATGCAGGTGTCCGGCGTGGACACCTCGCAGCAGACGGCCTTCGGCGCCGGGCTGCTCAATCTGTCCACCACCCCCGCGATGGACAGCGGCTACTCCACCTTCCAGCAGCGTCTTTCCCTCTACGACGGCACCCTCACCACCAAGTACGACAACAACCGCACCGTCACGGTGATGGGACAGCCCAACTCCGAGGTCATGGGCATCCATGTGGAGGACACCCGCTCCGGAGTCTCGGCGATCACGCTGGATCTGAGCCTGTGGGACGTCGCCAATCTCGGCAACAGCGGTGATGTGCCCGACATCAACACCTGGCGGACCGTGTCCACGTACGCGGACGCCAACGGCGCCGGGCTCAGCCGGGGCCAGTCGGACCCGCAGAACTTCGGCTACACCCTCGGCGCGACCGTGGAGGGCGCCGCGTACACCGCGCGTGTCGTGGACGGCCGCAAGGTGCGGCTGTCGATCACGCCGGACTCCAGCTACACCATCTGGTTCACCGCGAGCAGCCGGCTCAACGCGCCGAGCCACGACTCGGTCGCCGAGGCCAAGCGCGCGCTCGCGGCGGTCAAGGCCACCGGCTACACGAACACCAACGCCGCCTATCTCAACTGGTGGCACGCGTTCTGGCAGAAGTCGTTCGTCCAGTACTCCAACGGGTCCCGTGAAGCGGACTACATGGAGAACGTCTACTACCTCTCCACGTACATGATCGCGGCGGCCGGATACGGCAACTATCCCGCGCACTTCATCAACGGCGTCTTCCGGGCCACCGGGGACGCCACGAAATGGAGCAACGCGTACTGGTACTGGAATCAACGGGACATCTACAACTCGTTCCTCGCCTCCAACCACACCGATCTCATCGCCGGGTTCAACAAGCTCTACAGCCGCAATTTCGACGCGCTGAAGGCATACACCCGCACCCGCTACAACGTGGACGGTATCTGGGTGCCGGAGACGATGGGCTGGGACGGCAACGCGCGCGGCACGGTCAACAGCGACTACACGAACAACATCTGGTCGACCGGCACCGAGGCCGCGTACAACATGTATCTCCAGTACACGTACACGAACGACACCAACTATCTGCGGAACACGGCCTATCCGTTCATGCGCGAGGTCGCCAAGTTCTACCAGGCGAAGCTGTCGTTCAACAGCTCGACCGGTAAGTACTACGTCGCGTCGTCCCACTCGCACGAGACGTACTGGAACGTGCCGAACGCGATCACGGACGTGGCCGCCGTACGCACCCTGTTCCCGCTCGCCATCAAGGCGAGCAACCAACTCGGCCTGGACGCCTCCTTGCGTCCGCAGTGGCAGAACATCCTGGACAACCTGATCGCGTATCCGTCCGACACGAGCGCGAACACCTATCTGCCGCACACCCCGCCGATCGCGCAGACCCGTAACAACGAGAATGTCGCGGCCGAACTGATCTGGCCGTACGACCTCACCGGTATCGGCTATCCCGACCAGCAGAAGGCGATCAACACCTGGAACGTCAGGCCGTTCCCGTACGGGAACGTATGGGCCAACGACGCGATCCAGGCCGCCCGGCTCGGACTCGGGAATCAGACGCTCCAGGGCATGAAGACGATGCTCCAGAAGTACCAGAACTATCCGAACGGCATGACCAGCAACACCAACGGCGTCTTCGAATATCTCGGTGTGCATCTGGCGGCGACGAACGAATCGCTGCTCCAGTCGTACAACGACAAGATCCGGGTCTTTCCCGCCGTTCCCACCGACTCCACCTTCGTCGGCAAATTCAGTCTGCTGGCCAAGGGCGGATTCATGGTCAGTTCGGAGCGGGAGGCCGGAGAGATCAAGTACGTGGGAATCAAGAGCCAGTTCGGCAACGCCGCCCGCGTCGTCAATCCCTGGGGTACGCAGGAGGTCCGGGTCCGCAGAACCTCCGACAACGCCGTCGTGACGACCTCCAGCAGCGCCGAGATCACCTTCAACACCGGTTCGAACGAGGTCTACGTCGTCGAGCGGACCGCCAAGCCGCTCAGCTCCTACACCTCGACGCAGCTCACCGGGACCGCGAACCAGGGCATGAAGTCCCTGGCCGGCACCAGCTCCACGCTGGGGTCGAACGCGACCGCCGACCCGATGGTGAACAACCCCGCGCTGACGTACGACAGCAACTGGCATCTCACCAACAGCCGCGGTTACGGCGACTACAACGACGACACGCACCACAGCAACACGGTGGACGCGGTGGCGTCGTACACGTTCACCGGCACCGGGATCGAGTATCTGTCCGAGCGCAACGGCGACATGGGGACGGTCGATGTCTATCTGGACAACGTCTTCCAGGCGACGGTCAATCTGCGGGCCGACGGCGCGAGACAGGTCCAACAAGTCGTGTGGCAGAAACAGGGGCTCACGCGCGGTTCGCACACGATCAGGATCGTGAACCGCAGTACGTCGGTGGGGATGGTGGACGCGCTGCGTATCACCCCGTAGCCCGCCGACCCGAGCGTGCCGGACGGGACGCCGGCACGAGCGTGGCCCCGAACGGAGAACAACTCCGTTCGGGGCCACGCACGGTGGGGACCCGGACCGCCGGACCGCCGGACCGCTACCAGGTCGTCGGTGCGGGCGGTGCGACCACCGGCGGGCGGTCGTCGCACGTGATGGTGTTCGGCAGCAGCCAGGGCGCCAGCCACGACTGCGTACCCCGGCCGCCGTCGTTGCCACCGAGGTCGGTGAGGGCGAACTCGGAACCGGTGGCGGGGAAGTTGAAGGAGCCGCAGTTGTTGACGCCCACCGCGCCGACATTGCGCGCGTCCACGTTCTCGAAGGACGCGGACCCCTTAACCCGCGCGCTGACCGCCGACGTACCCGTCCCGTCGATCCTGATGTCCTTGAAGCGGACGCCGTCGATCGCGTACAGGTCCTTCACCCCGTAATCGCTGACCAGCATGATCGCGTTGTACGTGCTGTCGAGATAGTGGTCGCCGGTCACCCGGACGTCCGCGTCGATGTCCTTGTCGAGCGCGTAGAGCCAGATGGCTCCCAGCCCGATCTTCCAGTTCAGCTCGTAAGTCCCGGCGCGCACCGTCGTGTTGTCGGTGAAGTCGAGCCGCCCGGCGAACGGCTCGGCGCCGAAGCGCGACCCGGCGTGCAGGGCGCTGCCCTCCCGGACCGGGTCGGCGACGAGATTGCCCGAGACGGTGTTGTCCGTGCCGCCGTAGACCGCGATGCCGTTGGCCAGGACCGGTGACTGCACGGTGTTGCGCGTGAACGTGTTCCGCGCGTTGGCGGTCTTCTCCGACCACATCGCGAGTCCGTCGTCGCCGGTGTTGCGGACGAAGTTGTCGGACACGACCGAATTCGTCACACCCGTATGGAAGTTCAGGGCGTCCGCGATCTGGTCCACGATGATGTTGCCGGTGACGCGGACGTTCGACATCGGTCCGTCGAACCACAGGCCGACCTTGGTGTGCCGGATGTACAGACCCTTGATCGTCGAATCGCTCATCGCCCCGCCGACGCCGTTGACCTGGTCGGTGTCGATCCGCTCCCGTACGTCGCCCTCGATGGCGAAACCGGACAGATGGACGTTACGGCTGCCGCCGTCCGCCGCGTCCTTGCCGTAGAAGCCGACGCCGGTGTGGACCGAGCCGTCCGGCGCGGGCCGGTCGAGGGTGACCTGGCGGCCCTTGACGACGGTGTGCCAGTTGCCCGCGCCCTCGATCGTGACGTCGTCCACCAGGATGTGACGGTTCACCTGATAGGTGCCCGGCGGGATGTAGACCGTGAGGTGCTTGCGCTTCGCGTAGGCGATCGCCCGGTCGAAGGCGTCGGCGGAGTCGCGGCGGCCGAGCGGATCGGCGCCGAAGCGCAGCACGTTCGCGGCGCCGGGCCGCACCTGGGGCGCGCCGACCAGCTCCGAGTCGAGCAGGTCCACGACCGTCCAGTTGGCCGCGCTGCCGGCCGGGACCGTCAGCCGTACCGTGTCACCGGCGCGGTAGGTCCGGTCGAGCTTGAGGCGCTGCTCGTCGTAGAAGTGGCTCGGGCGGAACGGCTTCGTGATGACGGGTGCGGGTGTCGTCGCGGCGGGCACGCACCCGCACTCGGTGATCCACCAGTCGGGGTGCAGCAGGTCGGCGCCGGGGTCGTTGGAGAAGGGGTACTGGTTGTAGAGCCAGGCGTACTGCGAGGTGAGCGTCATGGTCTTACGGCCCTTGCCGTTGACCGTGACATCGAGGGGCGCGGTGATGCCGCCGCCCCCGGGCGCGTCCGGGATGCTGTAGCGCACGGTGATCGCGTTGGCGGCGCTGGGCAGGGTGAACTCCACGTACTGCTTGGGCGTCAGCTTCACCGCCGTACGGCCGGAGGCTTCGGACGGCAGCGTGTACGCGGTCCGGTCCGGCCCGATGACCGCGCCGTTCGTCGCGGCGTTCTCCGCCTCCTGCTCGGCGAAGCCGACGCGGGCGCCCCGGCCGGAGACGAGCGTGGGGTCGAGGGCGGCACGGGTGACGACGGGCGCGGCGGGCGCGGCGTACGGGGCGGTGTCCGGCGAGGCGAGGGCGGTGCCGCCGCCGCTCAGCAGGCCGACAGTCAGACCGAGCCCGACTGCGGCGGCGGTCAACGAGGTCCACGACATCTAAAGCTCGATTCTCTTGGGGAGGACGAACGTCTGTGGGGCTGACGCTCGGCGGAGCGGACGCCGTGGGGGTGAGGTGGACATTAGGACCGCCGTGCCTCGCTCCACAAGATGCCTGCGAGCAGATTTCGTACGGCTGCGACTCAACTGCGGTCAGGAGTCGACTTCTTGCGTAGCGCATCATGATCGCTTACGGGTGATTCGGATTCGGGCGGGACGCGGGCCGGATCGTGGAGAGACCTTCGCACCGCCCGGCATAGTGAAGGCCCCTCGCGCGCGTCAGCACGGGTAGGCAGGGCCGCCCGGCCCGCCAGGAGAAGAAGGTGACGATGGACGCCACAAGCCAGGAGAGCTTCCTGGAATTCGTGCGGAACAGGTCGACCGCCCTGCTCAGAACCGCCGTACTGCTCAGTGGCGGCGACCGCCACGCGGGCGAGGACCTGCTGCAGAACGCGCTCGCCAAGGCCGCCGGCCGCTGGCACCGTATCGACGAACCGGAGGCGTACGTACGGCAGATCCTCTACCGGCAGCAGATCAGCCGGTGGCGGCTCAAGGGCCGCCGCAAGGAACTCACCGTCGCCGAGCCGCCCGACCTCGGCGCCGACACCAGGACCGCGTCCACCACCGACGCCACCGGTGACGCGGAACTGCGCCTCGTCATGCGTGACGCGCTGGCGCGGCTCACCGCGCGACAGCGCGCCGTACTCGTGCTGCGCTACTTCGAGGATCTGCCCGAGGCCGATGTCGCGCGCCTGCTCGGCTGTTCGGTCGGCACGGTCCGCTCCACCACCCACCGCTCGCTCGCCCGGCTGCGCGCCCTCGCGCCCGAACTCGCGCTGCTCGACGCTTCTGACGCTTCTGACCCGTCGAACAGCGAACGGCGGCAGCCGCCGTCCCGTGACTTCGCCCCCGTGGAGGTACGACCGTGAACGTCGAGGAACTTGTCCGGGCCTCTCTGCGTGAGCAGGCCGCCGACACCGCGTCCGCACCCGCCGACCTGGCAGGCCGGGTCCTCGCCGGACGCCGCCGCCGTAAAGTACGCGCCCTCGCCGGTGCCGCCGCCACGACCGCCCTGGTGATCGCCGCCGCCGTGGCCGTACCCGCCGCGTTCGACTCGGACAGCGGGGCCACGCGGCTGGCGAGCGAGGCGTCCCGAGGCAAGACCCTCACGAATGTCGAGCAGTCGCCGCCGCGTGACCTGATCGCGGTCGGCGACCAGGCACTCGCCGCGTACTTCACGTCCCGCATGGACAAGCAGCCCAACCGCGACGAGATCATGACCCGCACCTACTCGCTGCTGGACCAGAAGACCGGAAAGTACGAGGTGGACGCGCGCTGGGCCTATCTGGCGGTTGCGCCCGGCATGCGCACGGCGGCGGTCCTGGAACGCCAACTGCCCGCCAAGCGCATCGGAATTCTGGATCTGCTCACCAAGAAGGTGACGCGCTGGATCCCGCTCGAGGGAGTGGAGGGTGGTGTCGGCGCGGTCGAGTTCTCGCCGGACGGCAAGAAGCTGATCGCCACGACGTACGACAAGAACCCGGACCGCACCTACTGGTCGAAAAGGATCCCGGTGAACAACACCGACGAGCCCCAACCCGTGCCCTGCCGCACCGGCTTCGCGATCGTCGACGTCGAGACGGGCGAGTCCAACTGGCACGAGCTGCCCGCGTTCACGGAACCGGAGTACGACAGGGCCTTCGGCTCCGGCGAGTACTTGCGGTTCAACGACGACGGCACGCTCGTGTACGAGTTCATCAACATGGCCCCCAGCCGGATCTTCCGCGACCTGAGCGGCAAGGAGGTGCCCGCGCCGCCCAAGGAGAGGCACGTCGACCTCATCATGGCTCCGGCGGGTCTCTCCCCGAACGGTGAACTCGTCGCGGGCCCCTTCGCCGGCGGAGCGCGTACGACGGCGACCCAGGTCCTTGACCCGGAGACCGGCAAGCGCGTGGCCAAGCTGAAGGGCCAGGAACTCCTCGCCTGGGCCGACGACAAGCGCCTGATCGCCTGGGACATCGCCCCCGGCGGCGGTGAGTTCGACAACCGTCTGGTGCTGATCACCATCGGCAGCGACAAGGTGGTCTCGCTCAGCGGAGCCCGTACGCCGAAGGACTACTCGGCGGGCCGCTGGGAACCGATCTTCGCCAAGCGCTGACGCAAGCGCGTGCCGTGCCCTGGACCTCGCGTGAGCGCGCGCGTGCGCGACGGGTCCGGGGCCGGGGCCGGGGCCCTCGGCCGTGCCCGCCGGCGTCTGCGCCATCGCAGCAGTGCGGGCAGCCACGGCAAGGTGCCGACGACGAGCAGGATCGACAGCAGGGGCACCCGCCACCAGGACGACAGATGCGCCGGGGGCGGGGGCAGGGCCGGGGCCTGGCTCTCCGCGACCCACGGCCGGGCCGTCTTCGACCACGCCACGAACGCGTCGCCGATCGGGACCAGCCCGAACGCGTAACGCTTCGTCCATGGGGTGCTGACCGGTGCGCCGATCAACTCCCCGTAGTTGGCGATGCCTTCGGCCAGTGAGGCATCGCCCTGGACCTGCGCGGCGCCGAGCGTGACGACCGTCGCGGACAGGCTCACGCCGAGGGGGAGCGGTCCGGAGTCGACGTCGGCCGGGCCGTCCATGCCCCGGGGATACTCCCGCGTGGTCGGCCCGAGACCGAGCGGAGTCACGACGTACCGATCGCGGAAACGCACGTACTGCTCACGGGCGAAATCCGGGTCTATGTCGACCAGGAACCGCTGGATGATGCTCTGCGAGGTGCCCCTGGCCACCTCAAGGGGGTCGCCGGTGTCGGGGGCGACGCGGTGCGGCAGCAGTCTCGTACGGGGGTCGAGACGCTGCCGTACACCGTCGAGCCACCGCTCCACGGTGCCGGTGAAGCGGGCGGGCAGCAGCGTGTCGTGCAGCCGGAGCGAGGCCACGGCGACGGTCGAGTCGACGGGCCACGCCTGCCCCGGATAGGCCATCAGATAGGGCGACTTGGAGCCGTCGAACGCCGCGCCGATGGCCGCCGAATCCGCCGCGAACCGCCGCACCTGCGCCGCGTCGCGCGAGCCGGCCGACTGCAACGACAGGACGCCGCCGCGCAGCCAGTTGGTCCAGCCGCGGTAGAACACCCCGTAGGACGGGGTCAGTTCCGCGCTGAACGCGGCCCGCCCGGCCGCCGAGTCCAACCGCCCCAGCGCCCACCGCGCCTCGCGCAGCGCCTCGGCCCGCGACTCACCGGCAGGCTCCCGCATCCCCAACTCGACCCAGCTCAGCCCGTACAGCGCGTGCAGGAAGAAGTACCCCTCGGGGAACTGCTGTTGGGCCTCGTCTCCGGCACCGTCGTCCAACGCCGTGCGTATGAAGGCGAGTTGACCGCGCACTCCGGGAGGCTCACCGTCCACGCCCCCGGTGGCGGGCGCCGAGAGCCGTACCGCCCCGATCAGCGCACACCCGCTGACGAACACGGCGACCACGATGCGCGCCCAACGCAGCACCTGACGGGTGGGTGTTGACGGCTGTTCGGGCATCCGGCGATCTTACGGGCCGCGTGCCGTACGCCGTGTGTCGTGCGCCGTGTGGCGTGCGCCGTACTCCGTGCATGTGCTGTTCACGCCCCGGCAGCCGGGAGTTCCCGGTGGTGTGGGTGCGGCGGGATGGGCTGGGAGGGATGAGAAGGCTTGGCATGAATGGGGCGGGGCGCTTGGGCGTCATCGGGCTCGGAGTGTTGATGGTGGGGTGCCAGATGGGTTCGGGGTCGAGTGATGCCGATGCGGCGGCCGGGGAGTGCGGGGCGGTGGATGTGTTCGTCTCCGGGCAGGACGGCTACGACACCTTCCGGATTCCGGCCGTCGTGGCGGTGCGGGAGCCGGGTGCCGGGCGGCAGGTGCTGGTCGCGTTCGCGGAGGGGCGGCGGCTGGGGAAGGCGGACCACGGGGACGTGGATGTGGTGCGGCGCCTTTCGTACGACGGCGGGTGCACCTGGTCCGAGCTGCGGCCGGTCGCCGACTCCGGCCAGGACACGCTGGGCAACCCCGCGCCGGTGGCCGTGGGGGACGGTGGCCGGGTGGTGCTGCTGACCACGCGCAACGGTGGTGACGCCACGGAGTCCGCGATCATGACGGGGCAGGCGGCCCCGGAGGACGGGCGGCGGGTGTTCGCCCAGTCCAGCGCGGACGCGGGGGCCACCTGGTCCGCGCCGCGCGAGATCACCGGGCAGGTCAAGCGGGCCGACTGGCGCTGGTACGCCACCGGCCCCGGCCACGGCGTCGAGCTGACCACCGGACCCGACGCGGGGCGCCTGGTCGTCGGCGCGAACCACTCCGTGGCCCCGGCGGACGACGGTACGGACACGGGCGCGGAGCCCCGCCACTACGCCGGGCACTCGCTGCTCAGCGACGACGGCGGACAGACCTGGCGGATCGGGTACGTGGACGCGGCCGGCGACGGCACCCACCATGTGAACGAGACGGCCGTCGCCCAACTCCCCGACGGCACGGTCTACTTCAACGCCCGCGACCAGAAGGGCAGCGCGCCCGGCAACCGGGTGCACGCCTGGAGCCGCGACGGTGGCGCGACGCTCGACGCCCCTTTCGAGGCGGCGACCGACATCACCGCGCCGCCCGTGCAGGGCAGCCTCCTCCAGGTCGCCGGGGCGGACAAGGGGACGGCCGACGCCCCGCTCCTGATGGCCGCCCCCGCCGCCCCTCGCGACCGGGCGTGGATGACCGTACGCGCGAGCGCGGACGGCGGCGCGACATGGTCGACCGGCTACCGGCTCTCCGACGCCAAGGCCGGCTACTGCGACCTCGTACGGATCGACGCCGAGCACATCGGGATCCTGTACGAGACGGGGACGACCACCCCGTACGAGGCCATCCGCTTCACCCCCTTCCCGGTCGCCGCGCTGACGACAGACCGTGAGCACCCCGACCCGACGCGGTGAAAGCGGCGGCGACCGGACGCCGAACAGGACGGACGGCCGGTTCGCGGCGATGATGGAAGGGCGCGGTAGATCCCCCGACAACGACGTCGGACGTGAGATCGGCAGGCATCGATGGAATTGAAGCGGGAGCCGCTGTTCACCGTGGACGTGGCCGGGCGGGTCACCTGGTGGAGCGACGCCGCCGTACGTCTGTTCGGCCACCCGGCGGAACGTGTGCTGAACCGTGCCGCGGTGGAGGCAGTCGCCGGATCCCCCGTCCCGCTGCGTGCCGTTCCCCGCGCGGACGCCGGTGGCTGGGACATCCACCCGGCCAGCGCCCCCGCCGACGGCGCGCTTTTCGGGCTGGAGGGCGCGCTGGTAGAGGCTCTGTTCGTCGAATCGCGCATGGGCCTTGTCGTCGTCGACCATGACCTGCGGCTGGTGCGGGTCAGCGCGGCGGCCACGGCGATGGACGGCCGCTCGCCGGACGGACTCCTCGGCAGGCGCGTCGACGAGGCGTACGACCTGGAGTACCCCGAGCGCGAGATCGAGGCCGCCCGCGAGGTGCTGGAGACCGGGACACCGGTGTTCTCGCGGCTGGTCACGATCTTCACCACGACGCCTCCGCGTCGGCGTCAGTACTTCGACGTCTCCGCCTTCCGGCTGTCCCCGCCGTACCGGGAGACGGTCGCCCTGGCCATGACCCTGCGGGACGTGACCCGCCGGGAACGCAACCGCCGGCGGGCCGCCGCCGTCTCCCGCGTCCGCGAACGGGTGGGCCGCTCCCTGGTGGTGATGGACAACTGCCAGGACCTGGCCGACGCGCTGGCCCCCGGTTTCGCGGACATCGCCCTCGTCGCCCTCACCGAACAGGTCGCCGGCGGTGACCCTCCCCCCTTGTACCCCGTCGACACCGAGAAGCTGCTGCTACGGCGTGCGGCCTTCGCCACCGGCGGGCCGGCCGACCCCGACGACGGAACCGGCGAGGTGAGCGCCGCCGGCGACGAGACCTCGTACAACGAGGCCCTGCGCGGGCAACGAGCCGTGCTCGTACACGCCGCCGAGGACGGCGGCGGACTCGCCGACCTCCCGTCGCGGAACGCCGCGCTGCGACGGGCCCGCGCCCACAGCATGATCGTGGCCCCGCTGACCGTACGGGGCCGGGTGCTGGGGCTTCTGCGGCTGATGCGGTGCGGCGACTCCGACTACTTCACCAGACTCGACCGGGCGGCCGTGGAGGACGCCGTCACGCACGCGGCCCTGTGCCTGGACAACGCCCAGCGCGCCGCGCACGACCGCGCCCTGGCCTCCACGGTGCACCGCAAGTTCCTGCCCGAGCGGCCCAGCCCGCAACTGGGCATCGACACCGCGTACGTCGCGCTGTCGCCGAGTGCGCAGAGCCGTACCTGGTTCGATGTCATCCCGCTGTCCGGGGCCCGGTGCGCGCTGGCCGTGGGCGACATCGACGGCGCCGGACCCCACGCGATGGCCGCCATGGGACACCTGCGCACCGCGCTGCGCGTCCTGGCCGATCTGGAACTCCAGCCGGACGAACTGCTCGCCCGGCTCGGTGACACCGTGACCAGGCTGTCCGAGGGGCGGGCCACCAAGGACCCCACCACCACTCTGACGGCGAGCTGCACCTTCGCCCTCTACGACCCGGTGGGGAAGCTCTGCCTGGTCGCCTGCGCGGGCCAGCGCGGGCCGCGCGTGATCGGCCCGGACGGCCGTACGGAGCGGATCGACGCCCCGGTCGGTCCCCGTCTGGGCGCTCCCGAGACTTTGCCGTTCGCGATGGCGGGCCGGACCCTGGACAGCGGGAGCACCCTCATCCTGGCCGGTGACGAACTGGACGAAGCGCTCGACGCGGAGATCATCAGCCGGCTCCTGCCCACGTGCGAGTCGGCGCAGGACCTCGCGGACGGTCTGTTCAACCGGCTGGCGACCAGTCCCCGCCACACCGGCACCGCGCTGGTGGCCCGCACCCGCCGTCTGTCGGACGAGCACACCGCGGTGTGGGAACTGCCCTCGGAGGACCGGGCCGCTTCGGAGGCCCGCCGACGGACGCGCCGCTGGCTGACCGGGCTCTCCCACCCACCCTCCGACGACAGCGTCGACTCCGCCGGCCTGCTGGTGAGCGAACTGGTCACCAACGCGGTGCGCTACGGCACACCACCCATCACCCTGCGCCTCATCCTCGACCAGTCCCTGACGGTAGAGGTGGCCGACTCCAGCTCGGTGACCCCCGACCTCCGGCACCCCAGAGTGACGGACGAAGGCGGCCGCGGACTGTTCATCGTCTCGCAGATCACCCACAAGTGGGGCACCCGCCGATCCTCGACCGGCAAGACGATCTGGGCGGAGCAGCCCCTGGACGAGGCGGCCGACGGGGACTGATCGCGTACCCGGCCTCACTGACGGGCCGGGGGACCCACCGGGTACGGCTTCAGTCGTGGCTCAGGGCCGCAGAGAACCGCGGCGTACCGCGTCCAGCCGGGGAGGGGTGGCCGATCCGCGGAGTTCGGCACACGCGTCGGAGTTTGCCGCACTCGCCGAGGCCAAGAGCACCGACGGCAAGGTGGAAGTCACGTCCTTGCGCGACGAGAGCAGCGAGGTGTTCGCGACACCTGAAGGCGCGTTGGAGGCGAGGGAGTACCTGCGTCCGGTTCGGACTCGTATCGATGGTGCGTGGCAGCCGACCGACACCACTCTCGTCAGGACGGAGGACGGAGGACGGCGCCGTCGCTCCGAAGGCCGCCTCGGTGGAGATCACGTTCTCCGGTGGCGGCGACGGTCCGCTGGTGACCATGGAACGCGCCGGAAGGTCACTCGAACTGGCGTGGCCCCGCGGCGTTCCCGCACCGGAACTGGCTGGAGACACAGCCACCTACCGAGACATCCTTCCGGCCGTGGATCTCCGGCTCGGCGCGATGCCGGACGGATTCACCCAGCTCCTTGTGGTCAAGACGCAGGAAGCGGCCACGAATCCCGAACTGACAGAGCTGCGCCTGAAGCTCGCCGCCGAGCCCGGGGAGGAGGAGCCGGGTGCGGGCGAGTCGGGGCGGTTGGCCCCGGTGGAGGTCGATGTGGCCCAGGACGGTCGCGAACTGGTACTGACCCCGGACCCGTCCCTCCTGAACGGCTCCGACACGGTGTATCCGGTTTTCATCGACCCTCAGCGGCTGGGTGTACTGCAAGCCGTACGACACGAAACGGCTGTTCTACCAGCTACCGACCTCGTCGTTCGCCGGCAAGTCCATCCTGTCCGCGGAATTCGTTGTGCGTGAGACCCATGCCGCCTCCTGTGACAAGCGAGAGGTTCAGCTCTGGCGGACGAAGGGGATCTCCTCTTCAAGCTCGCTACCCAAGGCCGATATAACTGTAGGCATTGGGAGACAACAGGACATCTTCACCGGGCCGCTAGCTGATGACCTGCCGCATATCACCTTCTACCCCAGAGGAACCAAGTGAACGAGTCGAAAGGTCAAGCGGCGGTGCTGGCTGAATCCGGGAACTTCTCGGTGGTTCACCTGGAGGGGCGACGGTACCCGGCAGTTGCAGTTCAGGGCGATTCGTTGAAGGTTCTCCACGAAGCTGTGGAGGAGCTCTCCGGGTACCTTCGGTCAGGAGATCTCGCTGAGGCCAAATTCTCTTTCGCGGAGATTCAGGCGACGATTTCTTCGCTCAAGTCCTTCTACGAAAGGACGCTGCGAGACGAGGGGGTGGGGCTTCCTTACATTGCTGAATGAAGAGCCAACGAGGGCCACTGCCCCGGCAGGGGGCAGCGGCCCTCGTAGTGTCTCTGACGTCACGTCAGGGAATCGCTCCGGCGGTGCGCACTCGGTGCACAAGACGGTGGAAAGCAAGCAGTCGCCGTGAGAACTGGTGAGAAGTGTCCTCGCAGGTCAGCGCCTGTCTGTGAGCCTTCCGCCCAAGTGGCCGGACCTCGCGGTCTAGATGTCGAAGTACAGCTCGAACTCGTGCGGGTGCGGGCGGAGTTGGATCGGGGCGATCTCGTTCGTGCGCTTGTAGTCGATCCACGTCTCGATCAGGTCCGACGTGAACACGCCGCCCGCCTGGAGGTACTCGTTGTCGGCCTCCAGGGCCTCCAGGACCGCCGGGAGTGAGGTCGGGACCTGGGCCACGCCCGCGTGCTCCTCCGGGGCCAGTTCGTAGAGGTCCTTGTCGATCGGCTCCGCCGGCTCGATCTTGTTCTTGATGCCGTCCAGGCCCGCGAGGAGCAGGGCCGAGAAGGCCAGGTACGGGTTGGACGACGGGTCCGGGGCGCGGAATTCGACGCGCTTGGCCTTCGGGTTGGAGCCCGTGATCGGGATACGCATCGCGGCCGAGCGGTTGCGCTGCGAGTAGACCAGGTTGACCGGGGCCTCGAAGCCGGGGACCAGGCGGTGGTACGAGTTCACCGTCGGGTTCGTGAACGCCAGCAGCGACGGCGCGTGGCGCAGGATGCCGCCGATGTAGTAGCGGGCGGTGTCCGACAGGCCCGCGTAACCCTGCTCGTCGTAGAACAGCGGGTCGCCACCGGCCCACAGGGACTGGTGGACGTGCATGCCCGAGCCGTTGTCGCCGAAGATCGGCTTGGGCATGAAGGTCGCGGTCTTGTTGTTGCGCCAGGCGACGTTCTTCACGATGTACTTGAAGAGCATCAGGTCGTCGGCCGCGGCCAGCAGCGTGTTGAACTTGTAGTTGATCTCGGCCTGGCCGGCGGTGCCGACCTCGTGGTGCTGGCGCTCGACCTGGAGGCCGACGGCGTCCAGCTCCAGGGAGATCTCGGCGCGCAGGTCGGCGAAGTGGTCGACCGGCGGGGCGGGGAAGTAGCCGCCCTTGTAACGGACCTTGTAGCCGCGGTTGTCCTCGGCCGAGCCCGTGTTCCAGGCGCCGGCCTCGGAGTCGATGTGGTAGAAGCTCTCGTTCGACGTCGTGTTGAAGCGGACGCTGTCGAAGACGTAGAACTCGGCCTCCGGGCCGAAGTACGCGGTGTCCGCGATGCCGGTGGAGGCGAGGTACGCCTCGGCCTTCTTGGCGATGTTGCGCGGGTCGCGGCTGTACTGCTCGCCCGTGATCGGGTCGTGGATGAAGAAGTTGATGTTCACTGTCTTGTCGCGGCGGAAGGGGTCCACCCGAGCGGTCGACAGGTCCGCGCGAAGCGCCATGTCCGACTCGTGGATGGCCTGGAAACCGCGGATCGACGAGCCGTCGAAAGCCAGCTCGTCCGCCGGGTCGAACGCCTTCGCCGGGATCGTGAAGTGCTGCATCACGCCAGGCAGGTCGCAGAATCGGACGTCTACGAATTTCACGTCCTCGTCCGCGATGTACTTCTTGGCCTCGTCGGCGTTCTGGAACATCCAGCTCCTCCTCCTCCCGTCCCGGGGAGGGGCGGGGGTTTATCGCTACTGGTCGTGTGGCCAGTGCGGTGGCACACGCAGGACCCGACCATAGGGACGCGGGATTTCTCAGGCATGACCCGTTTGTTTCGCCGAAGTTAACCGGCCAGGGTGTGTGCCGTTCCACAGACAGGCCACGGCGGCCGGAATCGATTGGCCGGGAGGGTCGGGCCAAAGGGGGCCGAGGGGACGAGGAGGCGGCGCGGGACCCTCGCGTGCCGGGTGGCCCGTTCCGTACCCCCGGGGCCTGGCGCGCACGCGCACGCGCAGTACCGTGTTCGGGTGGACAACAGGGAAGCAATCGGATCGTGGCTCTCCGGACCGCGCGCGGCGGCCGAGGAGATGGGCGCGGACTTCGGATACCGGGGCCAGCGCCTCGGGCTGCCGAAGGAAGGCCCTGGTTCCGTCGCCCCTCTCGGGCGGCGCTTCGGCGCCCTCTTCGTCGACTGGGCGCTGTGCATGCTGATCGCGTTCGGACTCCTCGCCGACAACCCGCAGTCGGCGAGCAACTACGCGCTCGGGGTACTCCTCGTCATGAACATCCTCACCGTCGGGACGGTCGGCTCCACCGTCGGCAAGCGTCTCTTCGGACTGCGGGTCATCTCCGAGCGCCACGACCGGCTCGGCTTCGGATGGGCCGTGGTCCGCAGCGTGCTGCTGTGCCTGGCCGTACCCGCCCTCGTCTGGGACCGCGACGGGCGCGGGCTGCACGACCGTCTCGCCCGCGCCGTACAGGTGCGGATCTGACACGCACAGGGCATAGGAGAGGGCGGCCGGGAACTCGCGTTCCACGCCGCCCTCATATGTGTCCGAAGACCGGAGAAGCCCGGTCAGCGCATCTTGCCTCCGCGCGGCATCCGCATGCCCTTGGGCATCGGCCCCTTGGGCAACGGCATGTTGCTCATCAGGTCGCCCATCGCCCGCAGCCGGTCGTTGGCCGCCGTCACCTGCGGGCCGGAGAGCACCCGAGGCAGCTTGAGCATCGTCGTACGGACCTTCTTCAGCGGCACCTGACCCTCGCCGTCGCCGACGATGATGTCGTGCACCGGCACATCGATGACGATGCGCGCCATCTTCTTCTTCTCGGCCGCCAGCAGACTCTTCAGCCGGTTCGGATTGCCCTCCGCCACCAGCACGATGCCGGCCTTGCCGACCGCGCGGTGAATCACGTCCTGGCTGCGGTTCATCGCGATCGCCGGAGTGGTGGACCAGCCACGGCCCACGTTCTCCAGCACCGCCGCCGCCGCTCCCGGCTGGCCCTCCATCTGCCCGAAGGCAGCACGCTCGGCGCGGCGTCCGAAGACGATCGCCATCGCGAGGAAGGCCAGAATGAAGCCCAGAATGCCCAGATAAATGGGGTGACCGACCAGAAAGCCGATCGCGAGGAAGACACCGAAGGTGACGATTCCCACACCCGCGACGACGAGACCGACCTTCTTGTCGGCCCGTCGGGTCATCTTGTAGGTAAGAGCGATCTGCTTCAGTCGCCCAGTTTCCGCAGCAGTGTCTGCGTTTTCCTTCCTCGCCATGAACGGAAGTTTACGTGGCTCAGGAGGTACGGCCCGACACGGCCTCCAGTACGTGCTGCGCCTCGACCCGGTCCTTGGCCCGGCGGCGGTCCTCCAGGACGGCCGTCCAGGCGTTGCGGCGGGCCGTGCGCTGGCCGCCGCTGAGGAGGAGCGACTCCACGGCGCGCAGGGCGTGGGAGACGGAGGGCAGGGCGGTGGGGCGGGTGGCTGCCGCCATCACCTCGGTGAGGGGTCGTACCGGCGCGGCCTGCATGGTGGCTGTTCCCCCTAGGAACTGGTGCGGGTGGCGGGGTCTGTCGCGGGGACTACTGACGAGGGTTACCCACCGGTGTTACCAGTGCGTGACCAAGCGGTCAAACGGCCGTGAATGCCCGAAGCCGGGCCCCGGAACAGCGCCGCGGCCCGTACGCGGCCCCCGACCTGCGGGGAGCGTACGGGCCGCGGCGACACGGCCGTTACTGTTAAGTAGCCGCTTGTGCTCGGATTCACACAGCGGGCGCGCGGAGCGTACGGGCGCGAGCCGCCGGATTCACACCGCCTGGCGCACGGACCGGGCGCCCCGGCGCTCGGACGCCTGCTGGAACAGCCGTCCCGCGCGGTACGAGGACCGGACCAGCGGCCCCGACATCACACCGGAGTAGCCGATCGCCTCGGCCTCGTCCTTCAGCTCCACGAACTCGTGCGGCTTCACCCAGCGTTCGACGGGGTGGTGGCGCGCGGAGGGCCGCAGATACTGCGTGATCGTGATCAGCTCGCAGCCCGCGTCGTGCAGATCACGCAGCGCGTCGCTGACCTCCTCACGCGTCTCGCCCATACCGAGGATCAGGTTGGACTTCGTGATCAGACCGGCCTCGCGGGCCCGCGTGATGACGTCGAGGGAGCGCTCGTAACGGAAGCCGGGACGGATCCGCTTGAAGATCCTCGGCACCGTCTCGACGTTGTGCGCCAGGACCTCGGGGCGCGAGGAGAAGACCTCGGCGAGCGCCGCGGGCTCGGCGTTGAAGTCGGGGATGAGGAGTTCGACCTTCGTACGGCCCGCCGCGCGCTGCGCGGTCTGCGCGTGGATCTGGCGCACGGTCTCCGCGTACAGCCACGCGCCGCCGTCCGCCAGGTCGTCGCGGGCGACGCCGGTGATCGTGGCGTAGTTCAGGTCCATCGTGACGACGGACTCGCCGACGCGGCGCGGCTCGTCGCGGTCCAGCGCCTCGGGCTTGCCCGTGTCGATCTGGCAGAAGTCACAGCGCCTCGTGCACTGGTCACCGCCGATGAGGAAGGTCGCCTCGCGGTCCTCCCAGCACTCGTAGATGTTGGGACAGCCGGCCTCCTGGCACACGGTGTGCAGACCCTCGCTTTTCACGAGCTTCTGCATCTTGGTGTACTCGGGCCCCATCTTCGCCCGGGTCTTGATCCACTCGGGCTTGCGCTCGATGGGGGTCTGGCTGTTCCGGACCTCCAGGCGCAGCATCTTGCGTCCGTCGGGTGCGACAGCGGACACGTCCGGCACCTCTCTCTGCTGGCGCGGCATTCGAATCTTCGGCGAACACCAGAGTACGCCCGTTGATTGTTCGGTACTGCGTGGCCATGGCATCGCATGGCATTGGGCCAACCGGTGGCCGGTGAAGGGCATTCCCCCTCCGGCGGTCACCGGGCCGGTCGGTCAGGTGACCGCCGGCTCGACAGCCCCGGTCCCGGCTTCGGCCCAGGTGCCGGTCTCGGCCCAGGTGCCGGTCTCGGCCTCGCGGGGTTTCGGCTCCGCGTGCTCCAGCACCTCGCGCAGATGGTGCTCCACCACGGGAAGCACCTCTGCGACGGTGAGGTCGTGACCCAGTTCGTACGCGAGCGACGTCACGCCCGCGTCCCGGATCCCGCACGGCACGATCTTGTCGAACCAGGTGTTGTCCGGGTTCACGTTCAGCGAGAAGCCGTGCATCGTCACGCCCTTGGCGACGCGGATGCCGATCTGGGCGAGCTTGCGGTCCTCGCGGCGCTGGCCCGCGTTGGAGGGGGCGTACTCGGGGCCGTTCAGCCGGGGGTCGAACTCCCCGTCGGTCGCCCGGGGATCCGTCCGGGGAGCGAAGTCCAGCGACAGACCGCCCGGGGAGGGACGCTCCTCCACCGGATCGCCGAGCACCCATACGCCGCTGCGGCCCTCCACCCGCGTCGTCGCCACGCCGAAATCGGTCGCCGTGCGGATCAGCGCCTCCTCAAGACGGCGTACGTGCGCCACCACGTCCACGGGACGCGGCAGCTTGAGGATGGGATAGCCGACGAGCTGGCCCAGGCCGTGCCAGGTGATCTTGCCGCCCCGGTCGACGTCCACGACAGGGGTGCCGTCCAGGGGGCGCTCGCTGTCCTGCGTACGCCGCCCCGCCGTGTAGACGGGCTGATGTTCGAGCAGCAGGCAGGTGTCGGGGACCTCGTCCGCGAAGCGGGCCGCGTGGACCTCACGCTGCCTCTGCCACGCCTCCCGGTACTCGACGGCGTCGCCGCCGAAGCCCAGATGGACGAACCGCAGCTCACTCACGGCATTGCCTCCCTCACTCTGCGCCCGGGATCGGAGGGTGTCCCCACGACAGCCGGGCACGGTGCACGTATCGCGCCTCAGCCACTGTACGGCCGCGTCCCGCGGGGTCGCCCGGCAGGCCCGGAGGGCCCTCGGCGGCGTACCGGAGCCGTCTGCGCGGCGCGTCAGCGAAGATCGCAATCCTCACACGATCGGATGAATGTGGGACGAACGTGACGGTGCGGGCAGCTCCGACCGCTAAATTCGCGCCGTTCCATGAGGGCTGCTCCCGGGGCCCGGAAGGCAGGAGACCGTACAGCAAATGTCGGAACGACCTCCGCAGCGCACCCCCAACCGCCAGCTCGCCGCGCTCATCGCAGAAGCCGGTTTCTCCAACGCGGGTCTCGCCCGCCGGGTGGACCAGCTCGGGCTCGAACACGGCCTCGACCTGCGGTACGACAAGACATCCGTAACCCGCTGGCTGCGCGGCCAGCAGCCACGCGGCACCACACCCGCACTGATCGCCGAGGTCTTCACACGCCGGCTCGGCCGGCGGCTATCCGCGCAGGATCTGGGGCTGGACGCCTGCGCGCCCGTCTACGCGGGGCTGGAATTCGCCGCGACCCCCGAGGAAGCCGTCGACATCGTCGGCGGGCTCTGGCGCAAGGACTCGGGAAGCCACGCGGAGCTGCGCAAGATCGCCTTCACCCCGGCGGGGCTCGTCGTGCCGAGCCGCGACTGGCTGATCGGCCGCGCCGACGAACGCGTCGGGCACGACGGGCAGGCCGCGTCCGTGGCCGCCGGAGCGGCCCGGCTTCCGGGGCAGGGACCCGGCCGGGCGACGGCGCGGACCGCCGGCCCCCGACCCGTCGTCACGGGGCCGGGGACGTCGTCGTACGGCACGCCCTCCTACGGAGGCGGCGGCGCCGACAGCGACGGCGACGGTGCGGTCCGCGCGGGGGACACCGCGGGCGTACGGGTGCCCGCCCAGGGGCGCGCCACCGTGCCCCGGCAGTCCGCCGCCGTCCCCGCCGGTGTACCGCCGGCCCGGCAGACGGACCGCGTCGCCGGGCAGCGGGTCGGCGGTGGCGACGTCGCGGCCCTGCGCTCCGTCAGCGAGCTGTTCCGCACCCTCGACCAGGCGTACGGCGGCGGCCACGCCCGGCAGGCGCTGGTGCGGTATCTGGAGCACGAGTGCGAGCCGATGCTGCGGGGCGTGTACGGCGAGACCACCGGACGGCGGCTGTTCGCCGCCGCGGCCGACCTGACCAGGCTGGCCGGCTGGACCTCGTACGACATCGCGGCGCACGGGCTCGCGCAGCGCTACTTCGTCCAGGCGCTGCGGCTGTCCCAGGCGGCGGGCGACCGGGCGTACGGCTCCTTCGTCCTGATCACCATGAGCCGCCAGGCCGTCTACCTCGGCCACGGCCGCGAAGCGGTCCAGCTCGCCCGCGTCGCCCAACAGGGCGTCGGCTCCGCCGCGCCGCCCGTGGTGCAGTCGCTGCTGCACTCCGTCGAGGCGCGCGGCCACGGCGTGCTCGGCGAGGCACGGGCCTGCACCGCCTCGCTCCTGCGGGCCGAGCGCGCCCTGGAGTCGGCGCGGCCCGGCGACGACGTGCCGCACTGGGCACGCACCTTCGACGAAGGACAGCTCGCCGACGAGTTCGGGCACTGCTACCGCGACCTCCAGCAGTACCGCGCGGCGGTCGAACACGCGGAACGCTCACTTCAGTTACGGTCACCCGCGTTCGCGCGCAGCCGTCTCTTCTGCCGGGTGGTGCTCGCCTCCGCCCGACTGGGACTCGGCGAACTGGACCAGGCGTGCGCGCTGGGAGCGGAGGCGGCGCAGCAGGCCACGGAGATCCGCTCGGCGCGTGCGGTGGACTACGTACGGGACTTCGAGCGGCGGCTGGAGCCGTACCGGGACGCGCCGGCCGTACGCGACTACCGGGACCGGATCGCGGCGTTCGGCTGACCGGGGCCCTGTATGCCCTCCTACGCCGCTGTCGGGAGCTGGACGGTCCCGTGGTCCGGTCGTACGCCCAGGTCGTCCAGGATCGCGTACGCGGCCCTGCGGCCCGACGAGAGCGCGCCCTGGACGGTGCTGGTGTCGCGGTGGTCCCCGCACACGTACAGACCCGACAGGAGCCGCACCTGACGGCGCAGATCGTGCGGCGGCGGCATGGCCGGGACCGCCTCCGGGTCGTGCTGGACGGCCAGCAGCTCCCAGTCGGCGGTCGGCACGCCGTACAGCGTGGCCAGATGCGCGCGGACCGCGCCGTCGAGCTCCGCCTCGGGAGGCGGCGTACGCAGCCCCAGCACCGTCGAGGAGATCAGCGTCCGGCCGGCCGGGGCGCGCGACGGGTCCACCGCGCTCATGACCGCCGTGTGCGCGACGGGGCCGCCGCGCCGGTCCCCGTCCAGCAGCAGCGCGGGATCGGTCAGCGGCGGTGTGGGGGCCGTGTGGTGAAGGACCGTCACGGAGTGGAAGCCGGGCACCCGCAGGCCCGGCAGCAGCTCGGCGGCGGCGCGGGCGCCCGTCGCCACGAGCAGGGAGCGGCAGGAGATCTCGCCGTGCTCCTTCGTACCGACGGAGCTGATCGACGCGTCCGTCACGCACACGCCCGTACGCACCGTGCCGGGCGGCAGCGTGGCCGCCAGCAGCTCCGGCAGCGCGGTCGCGCCGCCCTCCGGGACGCACAGCCGGCCCCGGGCGAAGCTGCGCAGAGCCAGGTCCGCGCAGCGGCTCGACGTGGTGAGGTCCGGATCGCACAACAGCGCGGACAGCAACGGGCGTACGAAGCCGTCGACCGTCCGCGCGGGCAGCCCGCGCGCGGACAGCGCGGCGAGGGCGGGGCGTTCGGGGCGGGCCAGCAGACGGTTCACCGGAGTGGTCGCGAGGCGGCCGAGAGCCGCGTGGAGGCGGGCCTGGTCGAGCGCGTTGCCCAGCGGGGGGCGGGAGCCCGGCCGGCCGGCGGCCCTGGCCCTCGGGACGCGGGTCCGTGCGGCCCGCGAGCGCGGGGCGCTTGCCAGGGCGCGTGCGGCGGTCAGTGCGCCCCGTGCGCTCCCCGCCGTGACGGTGACGCCCGCGCGGTGGCGCCGGCCCTCGCTGTGCACGAGGACGCCCGGCGAGAACATCCGTAAGGAGACGTCGCGGAGCGCCGGGGTGCGGATCAGTTCCGGGTACGAGGTGTTGAGCAACTGGCCCATGCGGTCGAGCCGGAAGCCGTCCAGGCTCTCGGTGGCCATTCTGCCGCCGATGTAAGGGGCGGCCTCCAGGACAGTGACTGTTACGCCCGCGCGGGTTAGCTGGTGAGCCGCCGACAGACCGGCGATTCCGGCGCCAATGATGACGACGTCCGCGTGATGTTCAGTGCTGAGCACGTGCCCCTCCCCGAGGTCGGCGCGGCTGTGCGGTCCTGGGCTGGTGCCCTGGCCCCACTCAGGGAATACCCGAGTCCGGCTCGAGACTAGGAAGGGAACCGGCCGTTCGCAGTCGCGCAGTGGCGGGGGCATGGGTGCGTGTGGGGCGCACGGGTTGCCGTCCGGCGGTGGTGCTGCCGGGTCGCGCCTGCGGGCGCGTTTCGTCCTCAAGCGCCGGACGGGCTTGGTGGTTGCGGTGGTGGCCGGGGGCCGCTCCGGGGTCATGCCCGGACGGCATGATTTACGGCGCCCAGCGGTCCTGGTGAGGGTGCTGGTCCGGGTTGCGCCACAAATCACGCTTTAGTGTCCGGACACGACCCCTGCGCGTCCCCCTTCAACCCGCAGGGGGTGGGGTTTGCCTGAACTGCGGGCCGGGGCGGCGTGGAGGGGGGCGGGGTCGGAGGGTGGGGGTGTTCGGACACTCAGGCTGATTTGTGTCGCGTGAACATGCCGGCCCCGTCGAGACCAATGAGCCCTGCACGCGGCGTAAATCACGCCGTCCGGACATACCCACCCGGAGGGCCCGCACCCCGACCGTGGCAACGAGACCGCAACCACCAAGCCCGGCCGGCGCTTGAGGCCAACGACCACCGGCCCGCAGGCGGCAAACAAAACCCGCAACCACCCAGCCCGTCCGGCGCTTGAGGACAACCCGACCACCGGGCGGAACGGTCAACGAAACGCCGACATAATCGATTCGTCGATCTTCGGGAACGCGAACGTGAACCCCGACTCCAGCAGCCGCCTCGGCCGCACCCGTTGGCTGCCCAGTACGTCCGCCGAGAACTCGCCCAGCGCCGCCTTCAGTGCCACGGACGGCACCGCGAAGACCGTCGGGCGGTGCAGCACGCGCCCCATCGCCGCCGTGACCTCACGGTTCGTCACCGGTTCGGGGGCGGTCAGGTTCACCGGGCCCGACAGGGACTCCGTGTCGATCAGATGCCGTAGCGCCGCCACGTGGTCGTGCAGGGAGATGAAGCTCCAGTACTGCTCCCCGTTGCCCAGCCGGCCGCCCACCCCCGCCCGGAAGATGGGGAACAGCCGCCCCCACGCGCCGCCCTCGCGGGCCACGACGAGCCCCGTGCGGGCGAACACCGTCCGTACGCCCGCGTCCGCCGCGGGGGCCGCCGCGTCCTCCCATTCGACGCACACGGAGGGCAGGAACCCCTCGCCCGGCGGCGCCGACTCGTCCACCGCGCGGTCGCCCGTGTCGCCGTAGTAGCCGATGGCCGATCCGCACACCAGGACCTTCGGCGGGGTGTCGAGGGAAGCCACGGCCTCGGCGATCGCCGCCGTACCGAGGACGCGGCTGTCCCTGATCTCCTTCTTGTACGCGTCGGTCCACCGGTGGTCCGCGACCCCCGCGCCCGCCAGATGGACGACGGCCTCGCAGCCGTACAGCCCGCTCACGTCCACGTACTGGCGGGAGGGGTCCCACTCGACCTCGTCGCCCGCCCGGGAGGGATGCCGGACCAGGCGCACCACCTCGTGCCCGTCCGCTCGCAGGGAGCGCGTGAGCGCCGTGCCGATAAGCCCGTTGGAGCCGGTGATCGCGATCCTCATAAAGACCATCCTGCCGTTGCCCGCCCACATGGGACAGTTGATGTCATGCCCGAACCACACATACGTGCCGCGCTCCCCTCGGACGACGGCGCCCTGAGCCGCCTCGACCACGACACCTGGTCCTTTCTGCACGCGGTGGCACCCAGGCAGGAGCCGCCGTTCGAGCCGTTCTTCGACGCCCGGCACCGGCCGGACGACTATCTGATCGCCGAGGTCGACGGCCGGATCGCGGGCTATCTCCGGACGGTGCCGCCCACGCCGCTGGCCTGCAACGCGCACGTCCGGCAGATCCAGGGGCTCGCCGTGCACGAGTGGGCGCGCGGCCGGGGCGTGGCGAGGCTGCTGCTGCGGGCGGCGATGGAGCGGGCGCGCGCCGAGGGTGCGGTGCGTATGACGCTGCGTGTGCTCGGGCACAACAAGCCGGCGCGCGCCCTCTACGAGTCGGCGGGCTTCGTGGTGGAGGGCGTACTGCCGGGGGAGTTCTTCCTGGACCGGCAGTACGTGGACGACGTGCTGATGGGGCGTTCGCTGGACGTCTGAAGACGCGTGGGCGGTCAGTCGACGCCGAACCGTTCCCACAGGCGCGGCAGCCGGTCGGCGAGCGCCTGTGAGTCCTCGAAGTCGACGGGGGTGCCCTCGGGCTCCGGGGCCTGCGGGGCGACCCCCAGGTCGGGCGCGACGGAGCCGGTGAGCTGTTCGTACGCCTCGTCGGCCGCGTACCCCAGCTCCTCGCCGTCGCCGTCGACCTCCTCGTCGAACTCGCCGATGAGTTCGGCGAGGCTGTCGGGGTCGTGCACGGCGCCCTCGAACATCTCCCGGCCCTGGCCGATGAGCCAGCAGCGGAAGTAGTCGAACGCGTCGTCGCTCGCGCCGCCGAGCAGGATCGCGGCGGCGGCCCACAGATCCCAGTGGTACGCGCGGTTGTAGCGGGTCTCGAAGTGCCGGGCGAAGTCCAGGACCGAGTCGGGGTCCAACTGGAGCAGCCGCTCCACGAGGAGATCGGCGTGCTCGTCCGGGTCACCGCCGGCCGCCTCACGCGTGGCGTCGATGATCTCCCAGAACTCCGTCTCGTCGGTCACGGGTACAGCATCGTGCTTGGTGCGGGCCGGCGCACGCGGAGCGCGGAAAGCGGGGGAGATCCGCGGGACACCCGCCAAGCCGGACAGAAGATGTCTCCTTTCCGTGGAACGGTCGCCGTGAAGGACCGAGAGAGAGGGAGCCGGCTGATGACCGACAAGCCGTTGAAGCCGTTGACGGGAAAGATCGCCCTGGTGGCCGGGGCCACCCGGGGCGCGGGCCGGGCGATCGCCGTGGAGCTGGGCGCCGCCGGGGCGACGGTGTACGTGACGGGGCGCACCACGCGGGAGAAGGTCAGCGAGGTGGGGCGGCCCACGGAGACCATCGAGGAGACCGCCGAGCTGGTCACCCGCGCGGGCGGCGAGGGCGTCGCCGTACCGACCGACCATCTTCAGATCGAGCGGGTACGGGCGCTGGTGGAGCGGATCGACCGGGAGCGGGGCCAACTGGATGTGCTGGTCAACGATGTGTGGGGCGGGAACAAGCTCCTCGACTTCGACACCCCGGTGTGGGAGCTGGATCTCGAGCGCGGGCTGCGGATGCTCGATCTGGGGGTGAAGACCCATCTGATCACCAGCGCCGTCGCGCTGCCGCTGCTGGTCCGGCGGCCGGGTGGGCTGGTCGTCGAGGTCACCGACGGCACCGCCGAGTCGAACAGGACGCCGCGCGAGAACTTCTACTACGACCTCGCCAAGAACGCCCCTATCCGGATGGCCTATCTGCTGGCCGAGGAGCTGAAGAAGGTGGGCGGTACGGCGGTCGCCGTCACGCCCGGCTTCCTGCGGTCCGAGGAGATGCTTGACGGCTTCGGCATCACCGAGGAGAACTGGCGGGACGGCATCAAGATCCACCGGCACTTCGCGCTCTCGGAGACGCCGGTGTACCTGGGCAGGGGCGTCGCGGCGCTCGTCGCCGACCCGCAGCGGGAGCGCTGGGCCGGGCAGGCGTTGTCCAGCGGGCGGTTGGCGCGGGAGTACGGCGTCACGGACACGGACGGCAGCCGGCCGGACGTATGGGCGTACATGGCGGCCGAGGCGGCGGCGCCCGGCACGCAGATCCCCATGGACGGCTACCGGTAGAGACGCGCGGTGCGCTCGGCGGAGTCGGCGAAGCGGGCGCGCAGCTCCGCCGGCTCCAGCACCTCCAGCTCCGGGCCGAAGGCGAGGAGCTGGGAGAACGCCACGTCGGCCGACTCGACCGGAAGCGTGAGGGTTGTCCAGTTGTCCTCGTCCGGCGCACCGGCCGCGTCCACCGCTTCCTGGGCCGAGGCCCGGTCGGTCAGATACGGCAGTTGGCGCAGACCCTCGGGGGAGAGCCGGAGCACCACCTCCGTACGGAGGATCGACCGGGCGAACTGTGCCGCGCGCTCGTCCCAGAAGGCGGGCAGGTCGAAGGATCCGTCCCGTTCGAAGCGCTCGTCCAAGAGCGTGACCTGTGTGAAGCGGTCGATCCGGTAGACCCGGAAGGACGCGTCGACGTGGGCGCAGAGATACCAGACGCCCGCCTTGAGCACGAGTCCGTACGGTGCCAACTCCCGCTCCACCTCGGCGTCCTGGCGCCGGTAGCGGGCGACGACGGTGCGGTCGTCCCACACGGCCTCGGCGACGGCCGGCAGTAGCTTCGGCGTCTGCGGCTCCTTGTACCAGCCGGGCGCGTCCAGGTGGAACCGCTGCGCCGCCGAGTCCGACGCGTCCCGCAGGGAGGGCAGCAGCGCCGCCGACACCTTCAGCCGGGCGGCGGACGCGGCGTCGTCGAGGCCCATCTCACGCAGCGCGTCGGGCAGCCCGGACAGGAACAGGGCCTCCGCCTCGCCGCGTGCCAGGCCCGTGAGGCGGGTGCGGTAGCCGCCGACGAGCCGGTAGCCGCCCGAGCGCCCCCGGTCCGCGTAGACCGGCACTCCGGCCTCGGAGAGGGCCAGGGCGTCGCGTGTGACGGTGCGCTCGGACACCTCCAGCTCCCGGGCCAGCTCGGCCCCGGTCATGGCGGGCCGCGCCTGGAGGAGCAGCACCATCTTGATCAGCCGGGCAGCGCGCATGCAGCCATTGTCCACGCACGCCGCCCCGGCCGGACGGGGCCTGCTACGCCAGGGGCTCCTGGAGTTCCGTCACCCATTTGTCCTTGTCCGCCGGGCATTCGAGGCTGACCTCGCGCGCGTAGCCCGCCGAGCGGTGGTCGCCCGCGTCGATCCAGCGGGCCAGGATCTGGGCCGTCGGCACGATCGCCGCCATCGGGCCCCGGTGCACGATCGTCGCGGCCCGCTCGACGGCGGGCAGGTCCACGATCGCGAAGTCCTGGCCGGGGGCGGGTTCGACGGTGACCGTCACCCCCGCGTGGACGGTGATCGCGCCGTTCCCCTCGGGGTCGTCCTCGTAGTGGGCGACGCCGGGCCCCGTGGGAGCCACGCCCGCCGCCTCCAGGCGCCGGAACAGCTCCTCGTACAGAGGGACGATGACGGGGCCGATGTGCTCGGGGGCGTAACTCTCGGCGGTGGCGGTCAGCTCGGCGAGCCGTACCGCGGGGATCTTCTTGACGACGACGTCCTCGGTGGGCATACGCCCCTCGCTCTCGATCGACCGGAGCCTCGCCTCGACCTGGCCCAGCGTGGCGGCCGTCGCCGCCATCGCCGCTTCCAGCTCGGCCCGCCGCAGTGTGAGCATCCCGCGCAGTTGGTCCGGGCTCACGCGGTCCGCGAGGATCTCCCGCACCTGCTGGAGAGTGAAGCCGAGATCCTTCAGGGCGATGACCCGGTTGAGCTGGGAGAGCTGAGCCGCCGTGTAGTAGCGGTAGCCGCTGAACGGGTCGGTACGGTCGGGCCGCAGCAGCCCGATCGCGTCGTAGTGGCGCAGCATGCGGGCCGATACGCGGCCGTGTCTGGCGAAATCTCCGATGGTGAACATGACGTCCCCTACTGCACGGCTTCACACGGTGTCAGGGTCAAGCATGGCGCGGCCGTGACCTCATAAGGAACCTCATGAGGAACCTCATGAGGAAGCGGCCTCCACCGACGACCACGAGGGTCCGGCGGAAGCCGCTTCCTTACCGAGGACGCGTCGTTCAGAGCCCGTAGCGCTCAGAGCCCGTAGCGCTCGCGCGCCTCCTTGACCGCCGACGCGGGCACCTCGCCGCGCCGCGCGAGCTGCGCGAGCGCCGCGACGGTGATCGAGCGGGCGTCGACACCGAAGTGGCGACGGGCCGCTTCACGCGTGTCGGAGAGGCCGAAGCCGTCCGTACCGAGCGAGGAGTAGTCCTGCTCGACCCACTGGCTGATCTGGTCGGGCACCTGGCGCATCCAGTCGCTGACGGCCAGCACCGGTCCCGGCGCCCCTTCCAGGGCGCGGGTGACGTACGGGGTGCGCTGCTCGCCGCGCAGCAGCGCCTCGTCGGCCTCCAGGGCGTCCCTGCGCAGCTCGCCCCAGGACGTCGCGGACCAGACGTCGGCCGTCACTCCCCACTCGGCGGCGAGCAGTTCCTGGGCCTCGAGGACCCAGTGGATGGCCGTGCCGGAGGCGAGGAGCTGGAGCCTCGGCGAGTCCGCCTTGGCGGGCACGCCCTCCTTGAAGCGGTACAGCCCCTTGACGATGCCCTCCTCCACGCCCTCGGGCATGGCGGGCTGCGGCATCGGCTCGTTGTAGACGGTGAGGTAGTAGAAGACGTTCGAGTCCTCGCCGGGGGCGGCCTGGCCGTACATCCGCCGCAGACCGTCCTTGACGATGACCGCGATCTCGTACGCGAACGCCGGGTCGTAGTTGAGGGAGGCCGGGTTCGTCGCGGCGAGCAGGTGCGAGTGGCCGTCCGCGTGCTGAAGGCCCTCGCCCGTCAGGGTCGTACGGCCGGCCGTCGCGCCGACGACGAAGCCCCTGCCGAGCTGGTCGGCGAGCTGCCACATCTGGTCGCCCGTGCGCTGCCAGCCGAACATCGAGTAGAAGATGTAGAACGGGATCATCGTCTCGCCGTGTGTCGCGTACGACGTCGCGGCGGCGATGAAGTCGGCCATCGAACCGGCCTCGGTGATCCCCTCGTTGAGGATCTGGCCGTCCTTGGCCTCCCGGTAGTACATGATCTGGTCGCGGTCGACCGGGTCGTACGTCTGGCCCAGCGGGGAGTAGATGCCGGCCGACGGGAACAGGGCCTCCATGCCGAACGTACGCGCCTCGTCCGGGACGATCGGGACCCAGCGCCGGCCGGTCTCCTTGTCCCGCATCAGGTCCTTGACCAGCCGGACGAACGCCATCGTCGTGGCGACCGACTGCTTGCCCGAGCCCTTGTAGACGGCACTGAACGCCTTCTCGGAGGGCTCGGGCAGGGGGGCGACGGCATGCACTCGGCGGGCCGGGGCGGGCCCGCCGAGCTCCGCACGCCGCTCTTGCAGATAGCGGACTTCGGGGGAGTCGGCGCCGGGGTGCCCGTAGGGCACCAGGTCTTCGTTCAACGCCGAGTCGGGGATGGGAAGTTCCAGCAGGTCCCGCATCGTGCGGAACTGCTCGCCGGAGAGCTTCTTCATCTGGTGGTTGGCGTTGCGCGACTCGAAGCCGGTGCCGAGCGTGTAGCCCTTCACCGTCTGGGCGAGCACGACGGTCGGTGCGCCTTGGTGGGCGAGCGCGGCACGGTAGGCCGCGTACACCTTGCGGGCCTCGTGGCCACCGCGCGAGGTGTGGAAGCACTCGGCGATCTTCGCGTCCGTCAGCAGCTTCGCCAGCTCGGCGAGCGCGGGCTCGGCGCCGAAGAAGTGCTCACGGATGTAGGCCACGTCGCGGGTCGCGTACGTCTGGAACTGCGCGTCCGGCACCGCGCGCAGCCTCCGTACGAGGGCGCCCGTGGTGTCGAGCGCGAACAGTTCGTCCCAGGCGGAGCCCCACAGCGACTTGACGACGTTCCAGCCCGCGCCGCGGAACTGGGACTCCAGCTCCTGCACGATCTTGAAGTTCGCCCGGACGGGGCCGTCGAGCCGCTGGAGGTTGCAGTTGATGACGAAGGTGAGGTTGTCGAGCCCTTCGCGGGCCGCGAGGGCCAGTGCCGCCGTCGACTCGGGCTCGTCCATCTCGCCGTCGCCGAGGAACGCCCATACGTGGGAGGCGGAGGTGTCCTTGATCCCGCGGTTCGTCAGGTAGCGGTTGAAACGCGCCTGGTAGATCGCGGAGAGCGGGCCCAGACCCATCGAGACGGTGGGGAACTCCCACAGCCAGGGCAGCCGCCGCGGGTGCGGGTAGGAGGGGAGGCCGTTGCCGCCGGCCTCCTGACGGAAGTTGTCGAGCTGGGCCTCGGTGAGCCGGCCGTCGAGGAACGCGCGGGCGTAGATGCCGGGGGAGGCGTGGCCCTGTATGTAGAGCTGGTCGCCCGAACCGTCGCCCTCTTTCCCCCGGAAGAAGTGGTTGAAGCCCGTCTCGTAGAGCCAGGCGGCCGAGGCGAAGGTGGCGATATGGCCGCCGACGCCCAGGCGTGAGCCACGGGTGACCATCGCGGCGGCGTTCCAGCGGTTCCAGCCCGCGATACGGGTCTCCATCGCCTCGTCGCCGCCGAAGGCGGGCTCGGCGGCGGTCGGGATGGTGTTCACATAGTCCGTCTCCAGCAGAGCGGGCACGGGAATCCCGGCCCGTTCGGCGTGCTGGAGCGTGCGCCGCATCAGATACGCCGCACGGTGCGGGCCCGCGTGCTCGGTGACGGCGTCGAGTGAGGCCGCCCACTCGGCGGTTTCCTCGGCGTCGCGGTCCGGGAGCTGGTCGAGCTCGCTCGGAAGCTTGCCTACGGGGTCGGGCATGGTCGCCGCCTTCCGGGTCACACAGGAGGGGGTGGTGGAGTCGGTGGAGTCGGTGAAGAGGAGCCTTGTCTGGCAGGACAGGGCGATGGGCCGGGGTACAGCCCGCTGTCGACTGTAAGTCGCTGATCGATGATCGATCAAAGAGTTGACGGCAAAATTTCATGATCTGAACAAATTGGCATTCAGTGCCGGTGGGCGGGGCACGCGGTGACGCGATGAAACGGTACGAATCGGGCGCCTGATCAGGCGCGCGGCGCACATCCGAGCACGTGGTCCTTCACCAGTGCGCCGATGCGCGGATCCCGCCGCCGGAAAGCCTCCACCAGCTCCTGGTGCTCCTCCGCGTACGACTTCTGGACGGTGCCCAGCCACCGGATCGACAGCGCCGTGAACACCTCGATGCCCAGACCTTCCCAGGTGTGCAGCAGCACGCCGTTCCCGGCGGCGCGCACCAGCTCGCGGTGGAAGTCGACGGTGTGGCGCACCTGCGCGGTCCCGTCCGCCCGCCGGTCGGCCTCGTACAGCGCCGTCACGTGCGGCTCCAGGGCGGAGGTGTCGGCGGCCAGCTTCTCGGCGGCCAGCTCGGCGGCGATCTGCTCCAGACCGGCCCGCACCGGGTAACTCTCCTCGAGATCGGCGGCGGTCAGATTCCGTACGCGTACGCCCTTGTTGGGCGCCGACTCGATCAGCCGCAGCGACTCCAGCTCGCGCAGCGCCTCGCGTACGGGCGTCTGGCTGACCGCCAGCTCGGTCGCGATCCGCCGCTCGACGATCCGCTCGCCCGGCTTCCAGCGCCCGCTGACGATGCCCTCCACGATGTGCTCGCGGATCTGCTCGCGCAGCGAGTGGACGACGGGCGGGATCATGACGGGGCTCCTTCGGGTGGGCGTGGCCGAGGTTACCTCTCCCGGCCGGGGCGCCAGGGGGATCATGACTGAGGCAGGACGAGACCTTTACGCGAGTCCTCCTTCGAGGACGGTGCGCTGCCGGTACCGCGCCGCCGGTACGTGACGGCGCCCCCGGCCGGATCTCTCCGGGCGGGGGCGCCGTCATCGTTACGGATACGGAAGGCTAGAGGCCCAGCTCGACCTCGAACTCGCCCGCTTCCAGGATTCCCTTGACCGCCACCAGGTAGCGGGCGGCGTCGGCGCCGTCCACCAGGCGGTGGTCGTAGGAGAGCACGACGTGGACCATGTCGCGCACCGCGATCGTCTCGCCGAGATCCGGGTGGTTGATGACCACCGGGCGGCGGACCGTCGCGCCGATGCCCAGGATGGCGACCTGGTTCGGGGGCACGATGATCGTGTCGAACAGGGCGCCGCGTGAGCCGGTGTTGCTGATGGCGAAGGTCGCGCCGGACAGCTCGTCCGGTGTGATCTTGCTGCCGCGGACCTTGGCCGCCAGCTCGGCGGTCTTCTTGGCGATGCCGGCCAGATTGAGGTCGCCCGCGCCCTTGATGACCGGCGTCATCAGACCCTTCTCGGAGTCCACGGCGATGCCGATGTTCTCCGAGTCGAAGTACGTGATGGTGCCTTCGCCCTCGTTGATACGGGCGTTGACGGCGGGGTTCGCCTTCAGCGCCTGGGCCGCGGCCTTGACGAAGAACGGCATCGGGGACAGCTTCACGCCCTCACGGGCGGCGAAGGCGTCCTTGGCCTGCGCGCGCAGCTTCATCAGCTTCGTGATGTCGACCTCGATGACCGACGTGAGCTGAGCCTGGCCGTGCAGCGCCTTCATCAGGTTCTCGCCGATGACCTTGCGCATGCGCGGCATCTTGATCGTCTGGCCACGCAGCGGGGAGACCTCCAGCTTGGGGGCCTTCGACGCGGCGGGAGCCGGGGCGGCGGACGCCGGAGCCTGTGCGGCGGCCTTGGCGGCCTCCGCGGCGGCGGCGACATCCTGCTTACGGATGCGGCCACCGACGCCGGTGCCCCTGACCGAGGCCAGGTCGACGCCGTTCTCGGCGGCGAGCTTGCGTACGAGCGGAGTCACGTACGCGCCCTCGTCACCGGAGACGGCGGCGGCGGTGGCGGGAGCGACCGGAGCCGACGGGGCCGGGGCCGGGGCAGCCACGGGAGCGGGCGCCGGGGCCTGCTGCTGCGGAGCCGGGGCGGGAGCGGGCGGTGCTGCCTGCGGGGCCGGCGCGGGAGCCGGAGCGACAGGGGCCGGGGTCGAGGCGGGAGCCTCCTGCCGCGGCGCGGCGGGAGCCGGTGCGGCCGGGGCCGCCGGAGCGGCACCCGCGGCGCCGATCACGGCCAGCTTCGCGCCGACCTCGGCGGTCTCGTCCTCGGCGACCACGATCTCCAGCAGCACACCGGCGACCGGGGCGGGAATCTCGGTGTCGACCTTGTCCGTCGAGACCTCCAGCAGCGGCTCGTCGGCCTCAACCGACTCGCCGACCTCCTTGAGCCAGCGCGTGACGGTGCCCTCGGTGACGCTCTCGCCGAGCGCCGGGAGTGTGACGTCCGTGCCCTGGTCGGAGCCGCCGGCCGGCGCCTCGGCGGCCGGCGCGGGCGCCGGAGCCTCGGTGACCACGGCGGCGGGGGCCGCCGGGGCCTCCTGAACGGGGGCGGGAGCCGGCGCGGGCGCGGCCTCGGCCTCGGCCGGAGCCGCGGCCTGCTGCGGCGCCTCGGCGGCGGGAGCGCCGCCCGAACCGTCGTCGATCACGGCCAGCTCGGCGCCGACCTCGACCGTCTCGTCCTCGGCGACCTTGATCGATGCCAGGACCCCGGCGGCGGGCGCCGGGATCTCGGTGTCGACCTTGTCGGTGGAGACCTCGAGCAACGGCTCGTCGGCCTCGACGCGCTCGCCCTCGGCCTTCAGCCAGCGGGTGACAGTGCCCTCGGTGACGCTCTCACCGAGCGCCGGCAGGGTTACGGAAACCGCCATGGTTTCAGTTGCTCCTAACGGTGGGATTTCCCCAGCTTGCGCGCAGCGCCGAGCGAGGGGAAGTGCGGTAGTGGTCGTCGCGCTCGGACCGATACATCAGTCGTGGGCGTGGAGCGGCTTGCCGGCCAGGGCCAGGTGGGCCTCACCGAGGGCTTCGTTCTGCGTCGGGTGCGCGTGGATGAGCTGCGCGACCTCGGCCGGCAGCGCCTCCCAGTTGTAGATCAACTGAGCTTCGCCGACCTGCTCGCCCATCCGGTCACCGACCATGTGGACGCCGACCACGGCACCGTCCTTGACCTGGACGAGCTTGATCTCGCCCGCGGTCTTGAGGATCTTGCTCCTGCCGTTACCCGCCAGGTTGTACTTCAGAGCGACGACCTTGTCCGCACCGTAGATCTCCTTGGCCCTGGCCTCGGTGATACCGACGGAGGCGACCTCGGGGTGGCAGTACGTCACCCGGGGCACGCCGTCGTAGTCGACGGGGACGGTCTTGAGGCCCGCCAGCCGCTCCGCCACGAGGATGCCCTCGGCGAAGCCGACGTGCGCGAGCTGGAGCGTCGGGACGAGGTCGCCGACGGCCGAGATCGTCTCCACGTTCGTCCGCATGTATTCGTCCACGAGCACATAGCCGCGGTCCATCGCGACGCCCTGCTCCTCGTAGCCGAGGCCCTGCGAGACGGGGCCGCGGCCGATCGCGACCAGCAGCACCTCCGCCTCGAAGGTCTTGCCGTCGGCCAGCGTGACGCGCACACCGTCCTGCGTGTACTCGGCCTTGTCGAAGAAGGTGCCGAGGTTGAACTTGATACCGCGCTTGCGGAAGGCCCGCTCCAGGAGCTTGGAGCTGTTCTCGTCCTCGACCGGTACGAGGTGCTTGAGACCCTCGATGACGGTGACGTCCGTGCCGAAGGACTTCCACGCCGAGGCGAACTCGACGCCGATGACGCCGCCGCCCAGGACGATCGCCGTCTTCGGGACGCGGTCCAGCTTGAGCGCGTGGTCCGAGGAAATGATCCGCTGGCCGTCGATCTCCAGGCCGGGCAGCGACCTCGGTACGGAGCCGGTGGCGAGCAGGACATGGCGGCCCTGGACGCGGCGGCCGTCGACATCGACGGAGGTCGGGGAGGAGAGCCGCCCCTCACCCTCGATGTAGGTCACCTTGCGGGAGGCGATCAGGCCCTGAAGGCCCTTGTAGAGGCCGGAGACGACCTCGTCCTTGTACTTGTGGACACCCGCGATGTCGATGCCCTCGAAGGTGGTCTTGACCCCGAACTGCTCGGACTCGCGCGCCTGGTCGGCGATCTCGCCGGCGTGCAGCAGGGCCTTCGTGGGGATGCAGCCGTAGTGCAGGCAGGTGCCGCCGACCTTGTCCTTCTCGATCAGGGCGACGTCCAGGCCCAGTTGCGCTCCGCGCAGCGCCGCGGCGTAACCGCCGCTACCGCCGCCGAGGATCACTAGGTCGAAAACGGTGCTGGCGTCGTTCGCCACGTCACGTCCTCCATGCATGTGCGCCGGGCGCGGTCGATGACCGGGCGGCGGCTGGTGTTCGGCCGCTGTTTCGTCGGCCCTGTGGTGGGGGCCCTGTCCTGCCGAGAACCCATCTTCGCACTTGTCGGAGGGCGGCGGGACGCGGGGCCGGGGTCTGAGCGGGCCGGTCGGCCGCGATCAGGGGTTATTGACTCGTACGGTGCCGTACGGGTGCTCGTGCGGATGCCCGCACGTGCGCCGTACAGACGTCGTACGCGCGCACACCTCGTACGCACGCCACGCGCGTGGACCGATTTCGCCGGAGGCGGAACGGCCCGCCCCGCGGGCCCCGGTACTTCACCGGAACCCACTGGGCGGGCCACGCATTCCCGACCGGCTGCGCACCGGCCTTCGCATGGGCTTCGCACCGGCCTTCGGTCGGTTTCCCGACGACGGCCGGCGCCCGGCGGGCCCTTCGGCCGTGCCGACGTACGCGATCAGCCCAGGTCGCCCGCGGCGGTGCGCTCGGCGAGCTTGACCAGCGTGCGGACCGACGAGCCCGTGCCGCCCTTGGGCGTGTAGCCGTACGGCGCGCCTTCGTGGTACGCCGGGCCGGCGATGTCGAGGTGCGCCCATGTGATGCCCTCGGCCACGAACTCCTGGAGGAACAGTCCGGCGACCAGACCGCCGCCCATGCGCTCACCCATGTTCGCGATGTCGGCGGTGGGGGAGTCCATGCCCTTGCGCAGCTCGGTCGGGAGCGGCATCGGCCAGGACGCCTCGCCGACCTCCTCGGCGATCTCGTGCACGGAGGTACGGAACGCCTCGTCGTTCGACATGATGCCGAAGGTCCGGTTGCCCAGCGCCATGACCATGGCGCCGGTCAGCGTGGCGACGTCCACGATCGCGTCGGGCTTCTCCTCGCCGGCGCGGGTGATCGCGTCGGCGAGGACGAGCCGGCCCTCGGCGTCGGTGTTCAGGACCTCGACGGTCTTGCCGCTGTACATACGCAGCACGTCGCCGGGGCGCGTCGCGGTGCCCGACGGCATGTTCTCGGCGAGCGCGAGCCAGCCGGTCACATTGACCTTCAGGCCCAGCCGGGCGGCCGACACGACGGCGGCGAGGACGGCGGCGGCGCCGCTCATGTCGCACTTCATCGTCTCGTTGTGGCCCGGCGGCTTGAGCGAGATGCCGCCCGAGTCGTAGGTGATGCCCTTGCCGACCAGGGCGATCGTCTTCGCCGCCTTGGGGTGCGTGTACTCCAGGCGTACGAGGCGCGGGCCGTGCTCCGCTCCCTTGCCGACGCCGACGAGACCGCCGTAGCCGCCCTTGGCGAGCGCCTTGTCGTCGGTGATCTGGACCTTGACGCCGTGCTCCTTGCCGGCGGCCGTCGCGATGGCGGCGAAGGTCTCCGGGTAGAGGTCGTTCGGCGGGGTGTTGATCAGGTCGCGGGCGCGGTTGATCTCCTCGGTCAGCGCGATCGCGCGCCCGACGGCGGCCTTGTGCGCCTTGTCGCGCGGCTTCGCGCCGAGCAGCGTGACCTCGCCGAGCGGCTGCTTCACCCCGCTGTCGCCCTTGGCGGACTTGCCGCTCCTGGCGCCCGCGCCGGCGGACGTGGCGGACTTGTCCGTGCCGCGGTAGGCGGTGAAGGCGTACGCGCCGAGGAGCGCGCCCTCCGCGACGGCCTCGACGTCCTCGGCCGCCTCCACGGGCAGCGCGAACGCGGCCTTCTTCGCACCGGCGAGGGTGCGGGCGGCGACACCGGCGGCGCGGCGAAGGGTCTCGGCGCCGTACGCCTCTTCCTTCCCCGGGGCGGTGCCGAGGCCGACCGCGATGATGATCGGGACCTTGAGGCCGGACGGCGCGGGGAGCTTGGTGGCCTCGCCCTCGGCACCGGTGGCGCCGAGGGACTCCAGGACGGAGGCGAGCTTGCCGTCGTACGCCTTGTCCACGGCCTCGGCGCCCGGCGCGACGGCCGGGCCCTTGGCTCCCTTGGCGACGCCGACGACGATCGCGTCGGCGCGCAACGTCGCCGCGCCGGCTGTGCTGAGAGTGAGAGCAGTCACGGTGGTGAAATCTCGCTTCCATAGAAGTTCTTGGGCTTCAAGCCGGTCTTTCGCAGGCCCGGCCGCGCCCACCGCATCGTAATTCGGCCTGCGGAGCACCTGGAACGAGCCTACGCGCGGTGCTCGCGCTCCCTCACGGCGGCGGTCGTGCTCGGCCGGAACCGACGCGGGGGGCCGGACGCGGGCCCTCAGTTGAGGGCGTCGGCCGAAAGGGCGTCAGCCCAGGGTCAGGACGACCAGGGACGCGGTGGCCGCCGTCTCGGCGAGGCCGCCGAAGACATCGCCGGTGACGCCGCCGAAGCGGCGTACACAGTGCGCGAGCAGCGCCTGCGCGGCGCCGAGACCGGCCGCCAGGGCGAGGGCGTGGTGCAGGGCGCCGTACCAGCCGAACAGGGCGCCGCACACCGCCGCGACGGCCGCCGTCACCAGCAGCGCGGCGAGCACCGCCGTCCGCGCGGGCACGGAGCCCGCGACGGCGGCGCCCAGACCCTCGGGCCGCGCGGGCGGCACGCCCGTACGCGCGGCCAGCGTGAGCGCGAGCCGCGCGGAGACGGCCGCGAGGGCGGCGGCGACGGCGCCGTACGCCCAGCCCTCCTCGTACAGATGCGCCACCGCGGCCACCTGCGCCAGCAGGACCAGCAGCAGGGTGATCACACCGAACGGGCCGATGTCGGACCGCTTCATGATCCGCAGCGCGTCTTCGGCCGGTTTCGCGCTGCCGAGGCCGTCCGCGGTGTCGGCCAGACCGTCGAGATGCAGCCCTCGCGTGAGCACGGCGGGGACGGCGGTGGTGGCCACGGCGGCGAGCGGCGCGCCCGCGCCCGCCGCCAGCAGCAGGCCGCCCACGGCGCCCGCGCACAGGCCGACGACCAGGCCGGCCGCCGGCGCCGCCAGCATCCCGGCGCGGGCGGCGTCGCGGTCCCAGCGGGTGACGCGGACCGGGAGCGCGGTGAGCGTGCCGAAGGCGAACCGTATGCCGTCGGCCGCCGCGTGTGTGGAACGAGGGGCGCTCATCGCGCGAAGGCTAGCCGGGACGGGCGGAGCGGGTGCGGACGGGGACCGGTCAAGGACTTTCAGGATGTACGGCTCCGAGGGCGGGCCCGGTCGCCACCGGGGGCCGCGCCGTCGTCGGCGCACGCGCCGCCGCGCCTGCCCGTGCGCCAGGCCCCCAGGGCTCCCGGGAAGGCCCTCAGGGACACGCCCCCGGACACGTCCCCCGACATGTCCTACGTGACGTCCTCGATGCCGGTGCTCCGCGCCTCGGCGGGCACCGGCGTCCCCGGGCGCTCCGGCCGCTCCGGCAGTTCCGCCGCCAGCGCCGCCGCGGCCTGGACCATCGGCAGCGCCAGCAGCGCTCCCGCCCCCTCGCCCACGATCACCCCGTGGTCGAGCAGCGGATCGATCGCCATCCGGTCCAGCGCCTTGCCCTGCGCCGGTTCCCCACTGACCTGGCCCGCGAGCCACCAGTCCGGCGCCCGGAACGCCGCCCGCTGGCCGACCAGCGCGCACGCCGCGGAGACGACGCCGTCCAGGATCACCGGCATCCGCCGCACCGCGCTCTGGAGCAGGAAGCCGGTCGTCGCCGCCAGATCCGCGCCGCCCACCGTCGCCAGCAGCTCCAACTGGTCACCGAGGACCGGCCGCGCCCGGCGCAGCGCGTCCCTGATCGCCGCGCACTTGCGCATCCACGCCAGGTCGTCGATCCCCGCGCCGCCGCGCCCGGTGACCACGGAGGCGTCGGTGCCGCACAGCGCCGCGATCAAGGTGGCGGCCGGAGTCGTACCGCCGACACTCAGATCGCCGAGGACGACCAGATCCGTACCGGAGTCGGCCTCCTCGTCGGCGATCGCCATACCGAGCCGTACCGCCGCCTCGGCCTCCTCGATCGTCAGCGCGTCCTCGACGTCGATACGCCCGCTGCCGCGCCGCACCCGGTGCCGTACGACCTCTGTAGGAAGCAGCTCCGGATCGCAGTCGAGACCGGCGTCCACGATCCGTACCGGCACCCCCGCGCGGCGCGCCAGCACGGCCACGGGGCTCGCGCCGTCCAGCACCGCGCGGACCAGCAGATGCGCGCTGCCGGCCGGGCGTGCCGAGACATTCAGCGAGGCGATGCCGTGGTCACCGGCGAAGAGCACCACGCGCGGCTGCTCGACGGCCTTGACGGGCACGGCCGCCTGGGCGGCCGACAGCCACTCGGCCAGTTCGTCGAGCCGGCCCAGCGCGCCGGGCGGGACGGTCAGCCGCTCGCGGCGTTCCTCGGCGTCACGCCGCAGACCGCCGTCGGGGCGCTCGATCAGATCGGAGAAGTCGTCGAGATTCAGCGAGCTCATTCGCCGAACAGTACCGGCAGCCCGCCCGCCGGACAGGCCCCGGTACCGCCCCGCCCGCCGTCAGCCGCGCAGGGTGAGCGCCTGCCCCGCGACGACCAGCAGGACGTGCTCGCACTCGGCGGCCACGGCCGCGTTCAACCGCCCCAACTCGTCCCTGAAACGCCTGCCGGAGGCCGTCGCGGGCACCACACCCGAACCGACCTCGTTGGTCACCAGGACCACCGTGCGGCGCGTCGCGCGCACGGCGCCGACCAGCTCGGCCGCACGCTCCCGCAGCGCCGCTCTGGCCGGTCGCGATCCCGCCTCCCACGCCTCGTCGTCCCAGGCGCCGACCCGGTCCATCGCGTCCGTCAGCCACAGGGACAGACAGTCCACGAGCACCGGCGGGCCCGCACCGGTGAGCACCGGCACCAGGTCGCAGGTCTCGGCGGTCCGCCAGGACCCCGGCCGGCGGTCACGGTGCGCCGCGACCCTGGCCCGCCACTCCGGGTCGCCGTCGCGGGCCCCGCCCGTCGCCACGTACAGCACGCCGGGAAACGCGGCCAGCCGCCGCTCGGCCTCGAACGACTTGCCGGAACGCGCGCCGCCCGTCACCAGCGTGCGGCGCGGCAGATCGGGTACGGCGTGATACTCGCCGACCGTCAGCGTCGTCCCGTCCGGCACCGCCCGCGCGCCCGCCGCCGCCAGCCTGCGGTCCAACTCGGCGCCCGGTGGCACGTCGTGGCCGATATGCACGGCGATGATGTCGGTGGTCGGGCCGACCGAACCGGCGGCGCGCAGCCTGGCCAGGGCGTCGGGGCGGCCGATCACATCGGCGAGGAGCATGTCGTACGGCGCGGGCGCGGCCTCCCGCGCGGAGCGCGTGCCGCCCCGGCCCGTCCGGCTCCCGTTCCCGCCGTCGGCCCGGTCACCGTTTCCGTTGCCCTCCGGGAGTCCCGCCGGGGCGCCGCCCGGCGGCAGATACAGCAGCCGCTCGCCCCCGGGGGCCGTCACCTCGTACCCCGTGCCGGGCGAGTCCATCGGCACGGCCCGTACCCGGTGCCCGCTGATCAGCGTCAGCACGCGGCCGTCCGCGACCCGTCCGGCCGTCGGCAGTCCGGCGGGCAGCTCCACGGCCGGACCGTCGTGGGGATGCGTGAGCAGCACCTGTCGTACGCCGCTCAGCGAGTGCCCGGCCCGCGCGGCGGCGAGCGCCGCACCGGGAGTGAGGTCGAGCAGCACCGCACCGTCCACGAGCAGCGCGGTCGCCGCCCGCGCGAGAGGGCCGCGGGCGGTGGCGCACGCGGCGCAGGGGCAGTGTGGGCGGGGGAGTCCGTCGGGGGCTCCGGTGCCGAGCAGAGTCAGTTCCACGCGGTCGATCCTCCCGTGTCACCGCGCCGGGTGCGCGCCCGGCTACGCTGCGGGCAGCAAACAGATCATTTTCGGCGGACCCCTGGAGGCGGACATGGCGTGGACGTGGCGGTTCGAGAAGGCCGACGGGACGGAAGTCCAACCGGCCGTGGAACCGGAGGAGTTCACCACGCAGGGGGACGCCGAGTCCTGGATCGGTGAGGCCTGGAAGGACCTGCTGGAGGGCGGCGCCGACCAGGTGATCCTCTTCGACGACGGCACCAAGATCTACGGTCCGATGAGCCTTCAGGCCGAACCGGAGAACAAGCCCGACGAGACCTGACAGGGGGTCCGTCCTCGTCCGCGGGCACCGGCCGGGCGCCCGCGGACGCGCAGACCGGCGCGTCGAACCGGCCGGCCCGTCGAGGCGGCCGGTTCAGCGGGCCGACGCCAGGAACTGCGTCGCCGCCAGCTCCCCGTACAGCGGATCGTCCCTGACCAGCTCCTCGTGGGTGCCCACCGCCCGCACCCGCCCCGCGTCCATCACCACGATCCGGTCCGCCAGTGTGACCGTCGACAGCCGGTGGGCCACCACCAGCACCGTCACGTCTCTCGCCACCTCGGCGACCACGTCCCGCAGCGCCATCTCGTTGACCGCGTCCAACTGCGACGTCGCCTCGTCCAGGAGCAGCAGCCGGGGCCCGCGTAGCAGCGCGCGGGCGATCGCCACCCGCTGCCGCTCACCGCCGGACAGCTTGGACCCGCGGTGGCCGACCACCGTCTCCAGCCCGTCGGGCAACTGCTCCACGAGTCGTTCCAGCTTCGTCCGTACGAGGACGTCCCTGATCCGCTCGTCGGTGGCGCCGGGCGCGGCGAAGACCAGATTCTCCCGCAGCGTGCCCGCCAGTACGGGAGCGTCCTGCTCGACATAGCCGATGGCCGCGCGCAGTTCGCGCAGCGGCCAGTCGCGTACGTCCCTGCCGTCGATCAGGATCCGGCCGCCTGTCGCGTCGTAGAACCGCTCGATCAGACCGAACACGGTCGTCTTGCCCGCGCCGGAGGGGCCGACGAAGGCCGTCATCCCGGCGCCCGGCACCTCGAAGGAGACGCCGTGGTGGACGAGCGGGAGCCCGTCGCGGTAGCGGAAGGTGACGTCGTCGAAGACGACGGAGGCCGCGGCCGGCGGACCGCCCGCCGACACCCCCTCGGCGGGCGCCTCCTCAGGAGGGTCGGCAGGAGGATTGGCAGGAGGATCGATCTGCTCCGTCTCCAGCCGCTCCGCCTCGATGATCCGCGCGATCGCCGCCGTACCGACCTGGTACTGCGACGCCGCCTCGACCAGGCGCGACACCGGGTCGATCAGATAGAAGAGGAACAGCAGGAACGCGATCAGCGTCGAGATCGAGATCGCGCCCGACGCGACCCGCGCCCCGCCGATGCCGAGCACGGCGAGGAACGACACCTGGATGGCGAGGCCGACCGAGGACCAGGCCAGCGACTGCCACTTCGCGGATCGGATGCCGTGCCGCCAGGCGTCCTGCGCGGCGGCCTCCACGACCGCCGCCTCGCGCTCCTCGGCGCCCGATGCCTTCACGGTGCGGAAGGCGCCGAAGGCGCGTTCCAGGACGGTGGAGATCCGTCCGACCGCCTCCTGCGAACGCTGCGTGGCCTGCGCGATCTTGGGCATGACGAGCGCGACGGCGCCGCCGATGAGCACGATCACGCCCAGTGTCACCCCGAGCAGCACCGGGTCCATGAAGCCCATCAGCACGATCGTCGCGACGAAGGAGAGGCCGCCGGTCGCGGCCGACACGATCGACTGGGTGGTCACGGCACGCAGCAGCGTCGTGTCCGAGGTGACACGGGACATCAGATCGCCCGGCTGGGTCCGCTCGACCTCGGGCAGCCGTAGCCGCAGCAGCCTTCCTATGAGGCTGCGCCGGGCGGCGAGTACGACGGATTCGGCCGTCCGCTCCAGGATGTAGGCGCCGACCGATTCGACGGCCGTGCCGAGCACGACCAGAGCGGTGAGGAGCAGCAGGATCCCGGTGATCGAACTGTCCTCGCCGAGCCGGTCCACCAGAGCCTTGGCCGCGAGCGGCTGCGCCAGCCCCGTGGCGGCGCCGACGAGGGTGAACAGCGCGCCGAGGGCGACGATCCACCGGTGCGGCCTGAAATGCCCGTACAGGGCCCGCCAGGTCTCCCCCGCGGACAGCTTCGGAGTCTTCCGCACGCCGTCGATCGCCGGCCTGTCGCCGCTCGCGCCGTCGCTGTTGTTCCCGCTGCTGTCCTGGCCGTCCGCGTCGCGGACCTTCTCGGTTGTCCCCGTGGTGCTCACTTCAGTACGGACGCGCCGCGGACCCGTTCACCTGACCGCCCCCGTCCACGTCCCCGCCCGCTGTCGGCCCGCTGTCGCCGTCACCCGCGCACACCGCACAGGTGCAGCAGCGTCGCGACGCTTCGGTAGGGCTCCGTACGGCCCGCCCGGTCCTCCGCGGCCAGCAGCCGCTCCAGTTCGGCCGCCGGGGGCGGCTCCACGTCGTTGGATATGTTGTCCGAGAAGACGCGCACCCCGTACCAGGCGTGCAGCGGCGCGGCGATCCCCGCGAGCGTCGCCGTCAGCGCGGAGAGCTTGTCCGCGCGGACCGTCCGGCCGTCGCTGTTCGTGTACGAGGGGGAGTCGAAGGCGTCGAGCGCCCCCGCCCAGTCCCCGGCGACACCGGGCCGCATGGCCAGCGCGTCGGCGTTGCGTACGAGGACGGAGAGCAGCCCGCCGGGCGCCAGCATCCTGGCCAGACCCGCGAGCATGGCGTCCGGCTCCTCGGCGTACATCAGCACGCCGTGGCAGAGCACCACGTCGAATCCGCCGGGCAGGAAATGCACCCCGGTCTCGAGACCGTCGCCCTCGACCAGCGTGACCCGCTCACGGATCCCGGCGGGCTCGGCCTCGAGCGCCTCACGGGCCGAGGCCATCATGGCGGGATCGGACTCCAGCCCGGTCACGGTGTGTCCGGCGCGCGCCAGCCGCAGTGTCTGGGTGCCCCGGCCCATGCCGACGTCCAGGACCCGCAGCCGCTGTCCGACCGGATAGCGCGAGGTCAACTGCTCGTCGAGCTGCCGCGACACAAGCTCCTGACGGACGACGTTCCGCAGCCCTCCGAGCCCGGCCGGCCGGCCGGACGAGCCACCCGCGGAGCCGGATGCCCCAGTGCTCAGGGCCGGTCCCCGCGCTTGACCTGCGGCTTGGGCAGCCGCAGTCGGCGCATCTGGAGCGTACGCATCAGGGCGTAGGCCACGGCGCCGCGCCTGGGCTCGTTCGGGAAGCGCTCGGCGATCTGCTTCTTCAGCCGGATCGAGATGCCGATGGAGTCGATCACGATCAGCACGATGATGCCCAGCCACAGCAGCAGCGCGATGGTCTGGAGCTGACCGACCTGGACCATGCTCAGTACGAGGATGACCACGGCGAGCGGCAGGAAGAACTCGGCCATGCAGAAGCGCGCGTCCACGTAGTCGCGGACGAAGCGGCGCACCGGGCCCTTGTCACGGGCCGGCAGATAGCGCTCGTCGCCGCTGGCCAGCGCCTGACGCTGCTTCGCCAGATCGACACGGCGCGCCTCACGCTGCTTCTTCATCGCCGATTTGCGGTCGGTCGGCGTCGTCGAGGCACGCCGACGCTGCGTCTGGGCCTCACTGCGCTTGGGGGTCGGGCGGCCCTTCGGGGCCTGCGGGTCACGGGTCTGTGTGGAGAGGTCCGCCGTCACCTTGTCGGTGGGGGCCTTCTCGTCCTTGGAGCGGCTACGGAACACAAAGCCCAAGGGTACGGGGTTCGTCTTCGGCGCCCTACCCCCGAGGGGAACGATCCGGCAACGGAGGACGTCTGTACTGGTACAGAGGGGACGAAACCCCCACTGCCCCCGAAGATCACCTACTCCCTGCGCCGGACCGACGCGGGGGCCAGTCGTCCTTGGGGATGAGCCCATCCGTGCCCGAACAGTGCGGTAATAGAGGCAGGGCCCGTACTGTGGGTTCTGTAGGAGTGCTGGATCCGGAGTCCGTCAGAAGGGGGCGCGCGAAGCCCATGAGCGGTGTGATGAAACGTATGGGGATGATCTTCCGCGCGAAGGCCAACAAGGCCCTTGACAGGGCTGAGGATCCGCGCGAAACCCTCGACTACTCGTACCAGAAGCAGCTTGAGCTGCTCCAGAAGGTACGGCGCGGTGTCGCCGATGTGGCCACGTCGCGCAAGCGGCTGGAACTGCAGCTCAATCAGCTCCAGGGCCAGTCCACCAAGCTGGAGGACCAGGGCCGCAAGGCGCTGGCGCTCGGGCGCGAGGATCTGGCGCGTGAGGCGCTGTCCCGTCGCGCCGCGCTCCAGCAGCAGGTCAGTGATCTGGAGACGCAGCACACGACGTTGCAGGGCGAGGAGGAGAAGCTCACTCTCGCGGCCCAGCGTCTTCAGGCCAAGGTCGACGCCTTCCGTACGAAGAAGGAGACCATCAAGGCCACCTACACGGCGGCGCAGGCGCAGACCCGGATCGGGGAGGCATTCTCGGGCATCTCCGAGGAGATGGGCGACGTCGGCATGGCCATCCAGCGTGCCGAGGACAAGACCGCGCAGTTGCAGGCGCGGGCCGGCGCGATCGACGAGCTGCTGGCCTCCGGTGCCCTGGACGACCACTCGGGGCTGGCGAAGGACGACATCGCCGCCGAGCTGGACCGGATCTCCGGTGGTACGGATGTAGAGCTGGAGCTTCAGCGGATGAAGGCCGAGCTGGCGGGCGGTTCGTCGTCGCAGCAGGCCATCGAGGGCGGTGCGGCCGACCGGCAGGACGGTTCGCAGTCCTCGGGGACTCCGAACAAATTCGACAAGAGCTAAGGGCGCGTCATGATCGTACGGATCATGGGGGAGGGCCAGGTGGAGCTCGCGGACAGCCACCTGGCCGAACTGGACAAGCTCGACGACGAACTTCTCGCCGAGATCAACGCGGACGACGGGGACGGCTTCCGCCGCACCTTCCACGCGCTCCTCGACAAGGTGCGCGAGCTGGGCGAGCCGGTGCCCGACGACTCCTTGGAGCCGTCCGGGCTGATCCTGCCCGCCCCGGGTGCCACGCTCGAGGAAGTACGCGCCCTGCTCAGCGACGACGGCCTGATCCCGTCCCCCTGACGTTCCGGACGGACACCCCAGCACCACGCTCCCGCACCACGCTCCCGCACTCCCGATGCCCCGTGCCTGGCGCACGGGGCATCGTGCTGTTCCTGGCCGGCCGGCCACCGGGCGTACATTGCCGGTTGTGACCTCACTCGGAACCGGCTTCGACCGCGTAAGAAGGTGGCTGCGGGTCCACCCGCTCGCCTTCGACGCCGGGCTGGCCGCGGCCGTGCTGGTCTGCATGGTGGCGAGTTCGTTCGCCGACCCGCGCGCACGCCACGACGCGCTGCCCGAGTTCGGCCAGGAGGCGCCGGGGCTGGGCAGTGTGGTTCTGATGGTCCTGGCGGCCGGCGCGCTCGTCTTCCGGCGCCGTAACCCCTTCCCGGTACTCGTCGTCAACGGAGCGGCGGCCGTCGCCGAACTGCTGACGGACGACGCGTCGTCGCCGATCACGCTGAGCTGCTTCGTCGCCCTGTACACCGTCGCCTCGCGCACCGACCGCCCCACCACCTGGCGGGTCGGCCTGCTCACCACCGCCACGCTGACACTCGCCGCGATGCTCTCCGGACCCGCCCCCTGGTACTCGCAGGAGAACCTGGGGATCTTCGCGTGGACCGGGATGGCGAGCGCCGTCGGCGACGCCGTACGCAGCCGCCGCGCCTTCATCGACGCGATACGGGAACGCGCGGAGCGCGCGGAACGCACCCGTGAGGAGGAAGCGCGCCGCCGGGTCGCGGAGGAGCGGCTGCGGATCGCCCGCGATCTGCACGACGTCGTCGCGCACCACATCGCGCTGGTCAACGTCCAGGCGGGCGTCGCCTCGCACGTCATGGACCGACGCCCCGACCAGGCCAAGGAGGCGCTGGCGCACGTACGCGAGGCCAGCCGCTCCGCCCTGAACGAACTGCGCGCCACGGTCGGCCTGCTCCGCCAGTCCGGTGACCCGGCGGCCCCCACCGAACCGGCCCCCGGCCTCGCGCTCCTCGACGAACTCGTCGGCACCTTCCGGCACGCCGGCCTGCCCGTCACGGTGGCCCACGGCGACGCGGAGCTGCGACTGCCCGCCGCCGTCGACCTCGCGGCGTACCGCATCATCCAGGAGGCGCTGACCAATGTGCGCAAGCACGCGGGCCCCGGCGCGAAGGCCGAGGTGAGCGTCGTACGGGTCGGCCCGACCATCGAGGTCACCGTCCTGGACGACGGCACGGGCACCGGCGAGCCCTCCGACGGCAGCGGCCACGGCCTCCTGGGGATGCGCGAGCGCGTGAGCGCCCTCGGCGGCACCCTCAACGTGGGCCCCCGCTACGGAGGCGGCTTCCGTACACAGGCGATACTGCCGGTCAAGGCACGTACGCGGCCCACGCGGGAGACCACATGACGATCAGAGTGCTGCTCGCCGACGACCAGACACTGCTGCGCAGCGCGTTCCGGGTGCTGGTCGACTCGGAGCCGGACATGCAGGTCGTGGCGGAGGCCGCCGACGGGGCCGAGGCCGTGGCACTGGCCCGCTCCGAGAAGGCCGACGTCGTCCTGATGGACATCCGGATGCCCGGTACGGACGGGCTCGCCGCCACCCGCATGATCAGCGCCGATCCGGAGCTGGACGGGGTCAGGGTGGTCATGCTGACGACCTTCGAGGTCGACGAGTACGTGGTGCAGTCGCTGCGGGCCGGTGCCGCCGGCTTCCTCGGCAAGGGGGCCGAGCCCGAAGAACTCCTCAACGCCATCCGGATCGCCGCCGCCGGAGAGGCCCTGCTGTCGCCGGTCGCGACGAAGGGGCTCATCGCCACCTTCCTGGCGCAGGGCGGCAGCGCGGGGGAGCGGCCGGACTCGGCGGCGTACTCCCAGCGGCTCGCCGCGCTGACGGTGCGCGAGCGCGAGGTGCTGGTCCTGGTCGCCGGCGGCCACTCCAACGACGAGATCGCGGAGCGTCTGGTGGTCAGTCCGCTCACCGTCAAGACCCATGTGAACCGGGCCATGGCGAAGCTGGGCGCCCGGGACCGGGCTCAATTGGTGGTAATCGCCTACGAATCGGGCCTGGTACGGCCAAGGGTGGACTAGGGGCCCACCGTCGCGTACTCCAGGCGCGGTATGCGGCGGGTAAGGAAATCGACCTGCGGTTGGCCGACCGGCCCCGATGGATAGCAGATCGTATAGAAGGGCCCCTGCGCCCTTCTGCACGCGTACACCACAGAAGAGAGACCCCATGTCCTGGCTGTCCAGATTCAGCCTCGCGCAACGGGCCCTGATAGGGCTGATATCGATCATCGCGATCGTCTTCGGGGCGATCGCCATTCCCCAGCTCAAGCAGCAACTGCTGCCCTCCATCGAACTTCCGATGGTCTCGGTTCTCGCCCCCTATCAGGGCGCTTCGCCCGACGTGGTCGAGAAGCAGGTCGTCGAGCCGATCGAGGCCTCCATCGAGGCCGTCGACGGCATCACGGGCGTCACCTCCACGGCGAGCGAGGGCAACGCCGTGATCATGGCCAGTTTCGACTTCGGCGGTGCTGACACCAAGCAGCTCGTCGCCGACATCCAGCAGGCCGTGAACCGCGCCCGCGCGCAGCTCCCCGAGGACGTCGACCCGCAAGTCATCGCCGGCTCGACGGACGACATCCCGACCGTCGTCCTCGCCGCCTCCTCGGGTGAGGACCAGCAGGCGCTCAACGACCGGCTGGAGCGTACGGTCGTCCCGGCGCTCGAAGACATCGAAGGCGTCGGCCAGGTCTCCATCGACGGAGTCCGGGACCTCCAGATCTCCGTCACTCCCGACGAGAAGAAGCTCGCGGAAGCGGGCCTCAACACCATGGCGCTCTCGGAGGCGCTGAAGGCCGGCGGCGCGACCGTCCCGGCGGGATCGTTCTCCGAGGACGGCAAGAGCCGCACCGTGCAGGTGGGCGGCGGCTTCACCGATCTGAAGCAGATCGAGGACCTGCGGGTCGGCGGCCCGCAGGCGGGCACGGGCGACCAGGGCGGTGCGCCCGTACGCCTGGGTGACATCGCCACCGTCGAGCAGGAGCCGTCCGAGGCGACGTCCCTGACCCGTACGAACGGCGAGCCCAGCCTCGCGGTGATGGCCACCATGGACAACGACGGCAGCGCCGTCACCATCTCCGACGCCGTCAAGGACAAGCTGCCGGACCTCCGTAAGGACCTCGGAGACGGCGCCGAACTGACCGTGGTCAGCGACCAGGGCCCGGCAGTCTCCAAGTCGATCTCCGGCCTGACGACCGAGGGTGCGCTCGGTCTGGTCTTCGCGGTGCTCGTGATCCTGGTCTTCCTGGCCTCGATCCGCTCGACCCTGGTCACAGCGGTCGCCATCCCGCTGTCGGTCGTCCTCGCGCTGATCGTGCTGTGGACCCGCGACCTGTCGCTCAACATGCTGACGCTCGGCGCGCTCACCATCGCGATCGGACGCGTCGTGGACGACTCGATCGTCGTCCTGGAGAACATCAAGCGGCACCTCGGCTACGGCGAGGAGCGGGAGTACGCGATCACCTCCGCGGTCAAGGAGGTCGCGGGCGCGGTCACCGCATCCACGCTCACCACCGTCGCGGTGTTCCTGCCGATCGGCCTTGTGGGCGGCATGGTGGGCGAGCTGTTCGGCTCGTTCTCGCTGACGATCACGGCGGCCCTGCTGGCGTCGCTGCTCGTCTCGCTCACCGTGGTGCCGGTGCTCTCGTACTGGTTCCTGCGCGCCCCGAAGGCCGTACGCGGGATCGACCCCGCCGAGGCCCGCCGGATCGCGGAGGAGAAGGAGTCCAACAGCCGGATGCAGCGGTTGTATGTCAGGGTGCTGGGCTTCGCTACCAGGCGCCGGGTCACCAGCGTCGTCCTGGCGTTCGTCATCCTGCTCGGCACGTTCGCCATGGCGCCGCTGCTCAAGACCAACTTCTTCGACCAGGGCGAGCAGGAAGTCCTCACCGTCAAGCAGGAGTTGGCGCCGGGCACCAGCCTGGAGGCGGCCGACGCGGCGGCGAAGAAGGTCGAGAAGACCCTCGACGGCTTCGACGAGATCAAGGACTACCAGGTCACCGTCGGCTCCTCCGGCTTCATGGCGGCGTTCGGCGGCGGTACGGGTGCCAACCAGGCGTCCTACCAGGTGACCCTGAAGGACTCGGGGACGTACGAGAAGACCAGCGACGCCATCGACGAGGCGCTGGGCAAGCTCGACGGCATCGGTGACACGACCATCGCGGCCGGCGACGGCTTCGGCAGCCAGGACCTGAGCGTCGTCGTCAAGGCGTCCGACGCGCAGACCCTGGCGAAGGCCGCCGAGCAGGTACGGGACGAGGTCGCCGGTATCGACGACGTCACCGACGTGCAGAGCGACCTGGCGCAGAGCATCCCGCGTATCTCGGTCAGGGCCAACGAGAAGGCCGCCGAGGCCGGGTTCAACGACGCCACGCTCGGTGTGGCCGTCGGCCAGGCCGTACGCGGCACACCGTCGGGCAAGGCGATCCTCGGGGACACCGAGCGCGATGTGTACGTCACGTCGAAGAAGCCGGCCAAGACGCTCGCCGAGCTGAAGGCGCTGCCGCTCGGCGGTGTGAAGCTCGGTGACATCGCCGACGTGAAGCTGGCGCCGGGTCCGCTGTCGATGACCCGGATCGACGGCTCCAGGGCCGCCACGATCACGGCGAGGCCGGTCGGTGACAACACCGGCGCGGTCGGCACCACGCTCCAGTCGAAGGTCAGCGGGCTCGACCTGCCGGAGGGGGCGACCGCCTCCATCGGCGGTGTGTCCGAGGACCAGGACGAGGCGTTCATGCAGTTGGGGCTCGCCATGCTGGCGGCCGTCGCGATCGTCTTCATGCTGCTGGTCGGCACGTTCAAGTCGCTGATCCAGCCGCTGATCCTGCTGGTCTCCATCCCGTTCGCGGCGACCGGCGCGATCGGTCTGCTGCTCGCCACGGGTACCCCGCTGGGTGTGCCGGCGATGATCGGCATGCTGATGCTGATCGGCATCGTGGTGACCAACGCGATCGTGCTGATCGACCTGATCAACCAGTACAGGTCGCAGGGGATGGGCGTCGTCGAGGCGGTCGTCGAGGGCGGCAGGCACCGTCTGCGGCCGATCCTGATGACCGCGCTGGCCACGATCTTCGCGCTGCTTCCGATGGCGATGGGGATCACCGGCGAGGGCGGCTTCATCGGACAGCCGCTGGCCGTGGTGGTGATCGGCGGTCTGCTGTCGTCGACGCTGCTGACGCTGCTGCTGGTGCCGACGCTGTACACGATGGTCGAACTCCGCAAGGAGCGCCGTGCCAAGAAGAAGGCGGCGAAGTCCGGCGGCGGGGACGGCGGGGACGACGGCCGGACGCCGCCGCGCTCCGACGCGCCGGCACCGCAGCCGGTCAACGTCTGATCGGCGTCCGGCAGCAGTGAATGAGTAAGGGGCGCCCGCCATTGCGGGCGCCCCTTACTTGGCTACGGCTACGGCTACGGCTACGGCTACGTCTACGTCTACGTCTACGGCAGCGCCAGCATCCGCTCCAGCGCGAGCTGGGCGAAGTCGGCCGTCTCCTTCTCGACCTGGATGACGTTGATGTCCTTGCCCTCGGCGAGCGATTCGAGTGCCCAGACCAGGTGCGGCAGGTCGATACGGTTCATGGTCGAGCAGAAGCAGACCGTCTTGTCGAGGAAGACGATCTCCTTGTCGTCGGCGGCGAATCGATTCGCCAGCCGCTGCACCAGATTCAGCTCGGTGCCGATCGCCCACTTCGAACCGGCCGGCGCCTCCTCGAGCATCTTGATGATGTACTCCGTCGAGCCCACGTAGTCGGCCGCGGAGACCACCTCGTGCTTGCACTCCGGGTGCACCAGCACGTTCACCCCGGGCACCCGCTCGCGGACGTCGTTCACCGAGTCCAGCGAGAAGCGGCCGTGCACCGAGCAGTGCCCGCGCCACAGGATCATCTTCGCGTTCCGCAGCTCCTCGGCCGTCAGACCGCCGTTCGGCTTGTGCGGGTTGTAGAGGACGCAGTCCTCGAGCGACAGCCCCAGGTCCCGTACGGCCGTATTGCGCCCGAGGTGCTGGTCGGGGAGGAAGAGGACCTTGTCGCCCTGCTCGAAGGCCCAGTTGAGGGCCCGCTCGGCGTTGGACGAGGTGCAGATGGTGCCGCCGTGCTTGCCGGTGAACGCCTTGATGTCGGCGGAGGAGTTCATGTACGAGACGGGGACGACCCGCTCGGCTATACCGGCCTCGGTCAGCACGTCCCAGCACTCGGCGACCTGCTCGGCCGTCGCCATGTCCGCCATCGAACAGCCCGCGGCCAGGTCGGGCAGGACGACCTTCTGGTCGTCGGCCGTCAGGATGTCCGCCGACTCGGCCATGAAGTGCACGCCGCAGAAGACGATGTACTCGGCCTCGGGGCGCGCCGCGGCGTCCTTGGCGAGCTTGAACGAGTCCCCGGTCACGTCGGCGAACTGGATGACCTCGTCGCGCTGGTAGTGGTGGCCGAGGATGAAGACCTTCTCCCCGAGCTTCTCCTTCGCCGCGCGGGCGCGTTCGACCAGATCCGGGTCGGACGGCGACGGCAGGTCACCGGGGCACTCCACGCCGCGCTCGCTGCGGGTGTCGGCCTCGCGGCCGAGCAGGAGCAGTGCGAGGGGCGTCGGCTGGACAGCGAGATCCTGACGGGCTTGGGCCGTGGTCACGTCACGCACCCTTTCTTCTCTGCGGAGTAGCCTTTTCGTCTAAATGACGTTATCTATCATAACCGCTTCACGTCACTTTGACGATGTCGATAGCGTCGATGTGACGCATTCCCAGGAACGCGGGCCCGTGCCGCTCCTGAGCCGGGTGTGCGAGCATGAAGAGAGTGCTGCGGAATGAATCCGCGGCCGTGACGGTTCTAGCTGTCGGCAATGAGTCCGTACTTCCCCTGCCTCGGCGGGGAGGCCCCACCCCGGGAGAGAAGCAGATGTCCGTATCGGACGAGACCACCACCGTGAGCGACGGCATCCTCCTGTCCGACGCCGCCGCGGGCAAGGTCAAGGCCCTGCTCGACCAGGAAGGCAGGGACGACCTCGCGCTGCGCGTCGCGGTCCAGCCCGGCGGCTGTTCCGGTCTCCGTTACCAGTTGTTCTTCGACGAGCGCTCGCTGGACGGCGACGTCGTGAAGGACTTCGACGGAGTCAAGGTCGTCACCGACCGGATGAGTGCCCCGTATCTGGGTGGCGCCTCCATCGACTTCGTCGACACGATCGAGAAGCAGGGCTTCACGATCGACAACCCCAACGCTTCCGGTTCCTGCGCCTGCGGCGACTCCTTCAACTGATCGCCGATCGTTGACCGCGATTCGGCGGTACGAGTCGTCCGCCCCGTGAACGGGACAGTGAAAGGCGGCGGCCCCTCACCAGGGGCCGCCGCCTTTCGTGCGCGCGGCTACTTCCGCGGCGGCACGGCATCGCCCGTGACCGCGTCCACGACCTTCCGGTCCCCGAGCGGCCGGTCCAGCGTCACCTTCTCGGTGAACGCCTTGGCCATCGCGATGCACACACCGCCCGGCGGGGCGGAGTCGACCACCTCCACCGTCACCGCGGTCCCGCTCTCCTGGGCCCGTACCGAGTACTCGCCGCACACGCCGCCCGTGAAGCGCACGCTCAACGTGCTCCCGTCGGCGCTGTACGCCTCGACCGGCGCCCCCTGCTTGTCCCCGGTCTGCGGATCGCCCGCGCCGTCATCGCCGCCATCGCTGTCGCCGCTCCCGGCGCCCCGCGTCAGATACTCGGGAAGCACCGCCGTCCGGACGGCGAACGACGCCGGTCCGTCCCCGGCGCCCGCCACCTCGAACCACCACGACGGTACGAGCGCGGCCCGCCCCTCCACCTGACGCGACGCGAGCCCGAAAACCGCCTTGCCCACGTCCACCCGCGCGGGCTCCGTCTTCCCCTCCTCGCACGGGGTGGCGGGCTCGCGCCCGTCCTCGTACGGCACCGCCGACGCGCAGCCACCGATCCCGCCCGTGCCCGGATCGCCCGTCGCCTCGTTCAGCAGCTTCAACGCCTCGGCGGCGCCCACCACCGGGTACTCCGCGCCCTTCGCGGGCGCCTTCAACTTCCCGCTGCCGCCGACCACTTGGCCGTCCGCGCCGATCTGGATACCGGTCGACCAGCCGTACGTAGGCAGCCCGCCGATCACCGGGGCGGCGTTCACCACCCGTACGGCGCCCATCAGTTGGCCCGCGTCGAGGGCGGCGTCCTGCTGGCCGAGCGCCTTCAGTACGGGCGCGGCGGCCTTCTTCGCGGCCTGCTCGCTCACCGGGCCCGCCCCGTCCCGCGGCACGACGGGGTTGCTCTCGCCGCCGTCGCCGCTCGGACACTCCTTGCCCTTGAGACAGTTGTCACCGCCGGGCGCGGGCCCGAACCGGGCGAACGTCCAACTGCCGGGCGCCTGTCGGTCGACGCTGAGCAGCGGGCCCGAGCCGTCCTTCTCGCCGCCGACCTTCCAGGCCGTACCGGAGAGTTCCGGAGGGCCGGACACCCCCAGAGCCTCGGCGAGGCGCGCCACGTCGGCCTTCGCGACGGTTCCCTCGGGGCGGTGCACGGCGGCCGAATCGGGCCCCTCGGGCAGCGGGCCCGAGGCGCGGTACTCGACCCCGTACGGGCTCGGCTCACCGGGTGCGACACCGAGGCCGGGATCCGCCCCCGCCGCCCCGTCCGCCTCGGCGCCGAGCGTCAGCGGCGGTGGATCGAGATCGCTCGCGCCCCGTGCGGCGGCCTTGCCGTCACCGCCGCCGTCACCGCCGCCGTCCGACGAGGCGGTGGCGAAATAGGCGCCGCCGCCCCCGGCGAGCAGGACGGCCGCGGCCACCGACACGACGGCGAACGGGAAACGCCGCCGCCCGGCGCGCTCGCCGTCGCCGCTCTGAGGTCGTTCCGTACTGGTCACCGTCTGCTCCTTCGACCGGATCGCCCCGCCGGGGCCGCGACACCGGTGGGACGGCCGACAGGACCACACGGTTCCCGCCGGGCCGCCAGGCCGTCAGATCCAGCCGCTAGTCACCGTATTCGGACATGCCGTCGATCAGTCGCGCCGAGGCCGGCGGGACCGTGACACCACAGATCAGCGACGGAGGGACGGGGGCCGGAGCCGTGGCGGCGGGCCGCAGCCAGTTCGGCGCCATCCGCGCGCAGTCGCCGCGCAGTTCGGCCAGGCTGGTGTCGGAGTCACGTACGGCGCGCTCGCGGTGGACGGTGTGGTTCCTCATGCACGCACCGTAAGCACGAAGGAGCCGAGAGAAAAGCCCTACTATCGGGTAGTTCTGCCGTTTCGAGGCCCGGCGCCGACCGGATAGCGTGAACTGTCCACAAGTTCTCCTCAACGGGAGCAGTCACGCCGTGAGAATCGCAGTCACCGGCTCCATCGCCACTGACCACCTCATGACCTTCCCCGGTCGCTTCGCCGACCAGTTGGTCGGGGACCAACTGCACACGGTCTCGCTTTCCTTCCTCGTCGACAACCTCGACGTACGCCGGGGCGGTGTCGGCGCCAACATCTGCTTCGGCATGGGCCAGCTCGGCACCGCGCCCATCCTGGTCGGCGCCGTCGGCCCCGACTTCGACGAGTACCGCGCCTGGCTGGACCGCCACGGCGTCGACACCGCGTCCGTCCGGGTCTCCGAGGTCCTGCACACCGCGCGGTTCGTCTGTACGACGGACGCCGATCACAACCAGATCGGCTCCTTCTACACCGGCGCCATGAGCGAGGCGCGGCAGATCGAGCTGAAGGCGGTGGCCGACCGGGTCGGCGGTCTCGACCTGGTCCTCATCGGCGCCGACGACCCCGAGGCGATGCTCCGTCACACCGAGGAGTGCCGCACCAGGTCCATCCCGTTCGCCGCCGACTTCTCGCAGCAGATCGCCCGGATGGAGGGCGACGAGATCAGACTGCTGCTCGACGGCGCCACGTATCTGTTCTCCAACGAATACGAGAAGGGGCTCATCGAGTCCAAGACCGGCTGGACCGACGCCGAGATCCTGGCCCGCGTCGGCCACCGGGTCACCACCCTCGGCTCGCGCGGTGTGCGGATCGAGCGCGTCGGCGACGACCCGATCGAGGTCGGCTGCGCGGAGGAGACGGCCAAGGTCGACCCGACCGGCGTCGGTGACGCCTTCCGGGCCGGCTTCCTGTCCGGTCTGTCGTGGGGCGTGAGCCTGGAGCGCGCCGCGCAGGTCGGCTGCATGGTCGCGACCCTGGTCATCGAGACGCTGGGCACCCAGGAGTACACGTTGCGCCGCAACCACTTCATGGACCGCTTCACCAAGGCGTACGGCCACGAGGCGGCCACCGAGGTCCGTACGCACCTGGAGTAGGCACGCCAGGCGCGCGCGGGAGACGGCGGGCGGTCAGGCGAGGCGGCGCACCAAAAACGCGTCGCCGCGCCGGCCGCCGTACTCCTGTCCGCGCATCTCGCACCAGGCCGGGATGTCCAGGCGGGCGGCCTCGTCGTCGGACAGCACGGTCACCGTGCCGCCCACCGGCACGTCCCCGATCACCTTCGCCAGCTCGATCACCGGGATCGGGCACAGCTTGCCGAGCGTGTCCACGACGAGCGACGCCGCCGCCTCCTGCGGTGCCTCGTCACCGGCACCCGCACCGGCACCCGCCGGCGCGCCGAGCCGTTCCCGTACGCCCGCGACCACCCCCGGCAGCACCTGAAGGAACCGCTCCACCTCCGCCTCGGCCGTACCGGAGGGCAGCGAGATGCGGACGTTGCCCTCCGAGAGCACCCCCATCGCCCGCAGCACATGGCTGGGGGTCAGCGTGCTGCTCGTGCACGACGAACCCGACGACACGGAGAACTCCGCCCGGTCCAGCTCGTGCAGCAGAGTCTCCCCGTCGACATAGAGACAGGAGAAGGTGACGAGATGCGGGAGCCTGCGCACCGGATCGCCCACCACCTCGACATCAGGCACCAGTTCGGGCACCCGCGCCCGGATCCGGTCCACCAGCACGCGCAGCCTGGCCGCCTCCTCCTCGGCCCGCGCCCGCACCGCCCGCAGTGACGCGGCGGCGGCGACGATCGCCGGCAGATTCTCGTAGCCGGGTACGCGCCCCGACTCCCGCTCGTCCAGCGGCCCTTGAGGAGCGAAACGCACCCCCTTGCGTACGGCGAGCAGCCCCACCCCGGCGGGTCCGCCCCATTTGTGCGCGCTCGCGGTCAGCAGCGACCACGCCCCGTCCACCGGCCCCCAGCCCAACGACTGCGCGGCGTCCACCAGTAGCGGCACCCCGGCCGCCCGGCACGCCTCGGCGACGGCCGCGACCGGCTGCACGGTGCCGACCTCGTGGTTGGCCGACTGGAGGCAGGCGAGCGCCGTGTCGGCGCGCAGGGCCGCCGCGTACGTCGCCGGGTCCACCGCCCCCGTACGGTCCACCTCGACCTCCGTCACGGCCGCGTCGGCCCCGTCGGTGACCCGAGTGCGGGCGGCATGAAGCACCGACGAGTGCTCGACCGCCGAGACGACCACATGGGCGCCGACACGCCGACGGCCCGCGAGTGATCCGGCCACCGCGGAATGCACCGCGTACGTCCCCGAAGGAGTGAAGACCAGTTCGTCGGGCCGGCAGCCCACGGCCTCCGCGGCGGCCTCCCGCGCGGCGTCCAGCAGCAGCCTGGCCCGCCGCCCCTCCCGGTACAGCCTGGCCGGGTCGGCCCAGCCCTCGTCCAGGGCGGCTTGCAGGGCCTGGTGTGCGACAGGGTGCAGCGGGGCGGAGGACGCGGAGTCGAAGTAGGCCACGCCACCACGCTAAGCCGTGCCCGCTCGAACGGGATCGGGCCCCGGTCCGCCGGGGCGTCAGAAGCACCCCGGATCCAGGCATTCCACCCCTTCGGGGTGCCGGACGGCGCGTTGGGCACCCTCCATGCGCGACCCCAAATTGCGTCCAGTAGGGTTTGGTCCGCATAAACATCCAAACCCCTGCCCGCGCCGGGCCGGCGACCGACCGTGACGGCCGCAGCCGGCTGTGCGGGCGAGACTCTCGGGAAGGCGCTACGTGAGTCCCAACGGCTCCGACCGCTCGTCGCGGCGCCCGATGCGGCGGAAGCTGCCGCAGGTGCTGACTGCGGGCCTGATCCTCGCGACCGCCTCCGGTTGCACATACAAGGATTTCCCCCGCCTCGGAATGCCCACACCGGTGACGGAAGAGGCGCCCAGAATCCTCTCCCTCTGGCAGGGCTCGTGGGCGGCAGCGCTCATCACGGGCATCCTGGTGTGGGGGCTGATCGTGTGGAGCGTCATCTTCCACCGGCGCAGCCGCACCAAGGTGGAGGTACCTCCACAGACCCGTTACAACATGCCCATCGAGGCCCTGTACACGGTCGTTCCGCTCATCATCGTCTCGGTGCTGTTCTACTTCACCGCACGTGACGAGTCGAAGCTCCTGTCCCTTGAGGACAAGCCCACCCACACCGTGAACGTGGTCGGCTACCAGTGGAGCTGGGGCTTCAACTACGTGGAGAACGTGGACGGCGACTCGTCCACCGGCGCTGAGATTCCCAAGGAACTCACCGACATCCCCAACAAGTTCAAGGAAGACTTCCCGGCCGGTTCCGAAGGCGTCTACGACGCCGGAATCCCGGGCACGCGCAATCCCCAGAACGGCAACCCGGGTCCGACCCTGTGGCTGCCGAAGGGGGAGAAGGTCCGGTTCATCCTGACCTCCCGTGATGTCATCCACTCCTTCTGGGTCGTGCCGTTCCTGATGAAGCAGGACGTCATCCCGGGTCACACCAACGCCTTCGAGGTGACTCCGAACAAGGAGGGCACCTTCATGGGCAAGTGCGCCGAACTGTGCGGTGTGGATCACTCCCGGATGCTCTTCAACGTCAAGGTCGTCTCCCCGGAGCGCTACCAGCAGCACTTGAAGGAGCTGGCCGACAAGGGGCAGGACGGCTACATCCCGTCGGGCATCGAGCTGACGGACCCGGCCAGGAATGCGGAGAAGAAACAACTGTGAGCATCCTCAACGAACCCAAGGGTGCCGCCGCAGCAGCAGACGACTCGTACGAGAACGAGCTGCCGGTACGGCGCAAGCAGCCCGGCGCTGTGGTCATCAAGTGGCTCACCACCACCGACCACAAGACGATCGGCACGCTCTACCTGGTCACGTCGTTCGTCTTCTTCTGCATCGGTGGTCTGCTCGCGCTCTTCATGCGCGCCGAGCTGGCGCGTCCCGGTACGCAGGTCATGTCGAACGAGCAGTTCAACCAGGCGTTCACGATGCACGGCACGATCATGCTGCTGATGTTCGCGACGCCGCTGTTCGCCGGTTTCGCGAACTGGATCATGCCGCTCCAGATCGGCGCGCCCGATGTGGCGTTCCCCCGGCTGAACATGTTCGCCTACTGGCTCTACCTGTTCGGTTCGATCATCGCGGTGGCGGGTTTCATCACGCCGCAGGGCGCCGCGGACTTCGGCTGGTTCGCGTACTCCCCGCTGTCGGACGCGGTCCGTTCACCGGGCATCGGCGCCGACCTGTGGATCATGGGTCTGGCCTTCTCCGGCTTCGGCACGATCCTCGGTTCGGTCAACTTCATCACCACGATCATCTGCATGCGCGCGCCCGGCATGACGATGTTCCGGATGCCGATCTTCTGCTGGAACGTGCTGCTGACCGGTGTGCTGGTCCTGCTCGCCTTCCCGGTGCTGGCCGCCGCGCTTTTCGCCCTGGAGGCCGACCGGAAATTCGGTGCGCATATCTTCGATGCCGCCAACGGCGGGGCGTTGCTGTGGCAACACCTGTTCTGGTTCTTCGGGCATCCAGAGGTGTACATCATCGCCTTGCCGTTCTTCGGGATCGTCTCCGAGATCATTCCGGTGTTCAGCCGGAAGCCGATGTTCGGCTACATCGGTCTGATCGGCGCGACGATCGCCATCGCTGGTCTGTCGGTGACGGTCTGGGCGCACCACATGTATGTGACGGGCGGCGTACTCCTACCGTTCTTCTCATTCATGACCTTCCTCATCGCGGTGCCGACCGGTGTGAAGTTCTTCAACTGGATCGGCACGATGTGGAAAGGCTCGTTGTCCTTCGAGACACCGATGCTCTGGACCATCGGCTTCCTGGTCACCTTCACCTTCGGTGGTCTGACGGGCGTGATCCTCGCGTCGCCGCCGATGGACTTCCATGTCTCCGACTCGTACTTCGTCGTCGCGCACTTCCACTACGTCGTCTTCGGCACGGTGGTGTTCGCGATGTTCGCCGGCTTCCATTTCTGGTGGCCGAAGATGACGGGCAAGATGCTGGACGAACGGCTCGGGAAGATCACCTTCTGGACGCTGTTCATCGGCTTCCACGGCACGTTCCTGGTGCAGCACTGGCTGGGCGCGGAAGGAATGCCACGCCGTTACGCGGACTATCTGAACGCCGACGGATTCACGGCCCTGAACACCATCTCCACGATCAGCTCGTTCCTGCTCGGCATGTCGGTCCTGCCGTTCTTCTACAACGTCTGGAAGACCGCCAAGTACGGGAAGAAGGTCGAGGTGGACGACCCGTGGGGCTACGGCCGTTCACTCGAATGGGCGACATCTTGCCCGCCGCCGCGGCACAACTTCATCACGCTGCCGCGCATCCGCTCCGAATCCCCGGCGTTCGACCTGCACCACCCGGAGATCGCGGCGCTCGAACACCTTGAGATCGACGCCCACAAGGACGCCGCTCTGCTCGGTGGCAAGGAGGTCGGCAAGTGAAGGTCCAAGGCTGGATGTTCCTCTGGCTGAGCCTCTTCATCCTCGTCGTCGCCGGTGTCTACGGCGTGTGGTCGAAGGAGCCGGTCGGTACCACCGCCCTCTTCCTGGCCTTCGGCCTGAGCCTCATGATCGGCTTCTACCTGGCCTTCACGGCCCGGCGGGTCGACGCGATGGCGCAGGACAACAAGGAAGCCGACGTCGCGGACGAGGCCGGCGAGGTCGGGTTCTTCTCCCCGCACAGTTGGCAGCCGCTCTCGCTGGCCGTCGGCGGAGCGCTCGCGTTCCTGTCCATCGCCATCGGCTGGTGGCTGCTGTTCTTCTCCTTCCCGATCCTCCTGATCGGGCTGTGGGGCTGGGTCTTCGAGTACTACAGCGGTGAGAACCAGAACCAGTAGCCGATACGGCGACGACACGCCGTACCCGAGACCAGGGCCCGGATCCCCCTCACCCCTGAGGAGGATCCGGGCCCCTCGTTTGCAGTCACACAGCGCGCCGTAACCAGACATTCTTCATAACGTGTGCATATGAACCACACGCCGCGCTTTCGCACCGTTATCGGCTGCACTCTGCTGGTCCTGTCCCTCGGGGCGGTAGCGACCGGCTGTGGCGCTCCGGACGGCCACCCGCTGTCCGGCAAGCCCTACGACGCAGCCGACCAGGTCTCCCTCAACGCGCCCAAGGGCGACGCCAAGGCGAACCCCGACAAGCCGCTCGAAGTCGTCTCCAAGGGCGGCGACGGACGGATCACCGACGTGACCGTCACCGACAAGGTCGGCCACCACCTCGCGGGCGAGCTGGCCGCGGACGGGGCCCGCTGGCACTCCACGGCTCCGCTGGCCGCGGGCGCCCGCTACACCGTCAAGGTCGCCACGGAGGACGAGGACGGCGCTCCGGGCAGCCGTACGTTCAAGTTCGAGACGTCCTCGGTGAAACGCAACCTGAGCGTCAAGTTCGGCCCGCAGGCGGGCAAGTACGGCGTCGGCCAGCCCGTCACGGCGGAACTCAGCGCACCGGTCAAGGAGAAGGAAGCCAGGGCCGTCGTCGAACGGAGCCTCAAGGTCCGCTCAAGCCCCGCCGTCGAGGGCGCCTGGTACTGGGTCGACGACAAGAAGCTGCACTTCCGGCCCAAGGAGTACTGGCCCGCCAACGCGACCGTCGACGTCACCAGCACCATGGACGGGATAAAGGTCGGCGACAAGCTCTACGGCGGCCCGACGAAGCCGCTCAGAATCACCACGGGCGACCGCCTCGAGGCCATCGCCGACGCCGGCAGCCACCACATGACGGTCCTGCGCAACGGCGAGGTCATCAACACGATCCCGGTCACCACCGGCAAGCCCGGCTTCTCGACCCGCAACGGCGTCAAGGTGGTGCTGGAGAAGCAGCAGTTCGTACGGATGCGCGGCGAAAGCGTCGGCATCGCGGCCGGCAGCAGCGAGTCGTACGACCTGCCCGTCTACTGGGCCACACGCGTGACCTGGAGCGGTGAATACGTACACGCCGCCCCGTGGTCCGTCGGCTCACAGGGGTCGGCGAACGTCAGCCACGGCTGTGTCGGCATGTCGACCGACAACGCCGAGTGGTTCTTCGGCACCGTCCGCCAGGGCGACATCGTCAAGGTCGTCAACAGCGGTGGCGAGGACATGGATCCGTTCGGCAACGGCTTCGGCGACTGGAACGTGGACTGGGCGAAGTGGCGCCAGGGCAGCGCCCTCATCGGCGGGACCAAGGACGGCGGCGGCCACGTCGAAGCCGCCCGGCTGCGCCCGCAGGTCTGACCGGACTGACCTGGACCCAGGCGAACGGACGGCGCGACCGGACGGGACGGACGGCGCCGTCAGGCCTCCACGGCGAGCCTGGAGCGCAGCAGCGCGGCCAGCGCGTCGGGGAACCCCACCGGGTCCACCGGCAGCGTCACGGCGGACTCCGCACGGCTCCAGGTGGCCAGCCAGGCGTCCTGCGGGCGGCCCATCAGCAGCAGTACGGGCGGGGAGTTGAAGATCTCGTCCTTGATCTGCCGGCACAGGCCCATGCCGCCGACCGGGGTGGCCTCACCGTCGAAGACACACGCGTCGATGCCGCCCTTGTCGAGCTCCTTGAGCACGGCGTGCATCGTGGCGCACTCCAGATACTCGACCGGCGGCAGATCGGCGGCCGGCCTGCGCCCGGCGGCCGTGCGCACCTGCTCGCGGGTGTTCGCGTTGTCGCTGTAGACCAGGACCGTGGCGGTCGGCTGCATTGTTCCTCCGTGACATCCGTCGTGAGACCCGCTGCGCGGATGCTACTCCGTCGGACACCATGTCAGCACGGGTCCCCGCCCCCCGGCGATGGGCCGTTCGGTCCCCGTCGCGCTCCCGTCCGAAGTGGCTGACACTCCGAATGGGACCCCCGGGAGTGAGGGCGGGATAAGCGACCGACATAATGTCGGTCGTGGCGACAGCAACGACAGTAGAAACCGGGCACGCGCACCCGACGGTCAATCGGCCGAACCTCACCAGTGTCGGAACGATCATCTGGTTGAGTTCCGAGCTGATGTTCTTCGCGGCCCTCTTCGCGATGTACTTCACCCTGCGGTCGGTGACAGGGGAAGCGTTCTGGTCGGAGAAGGCCGAATCGCTGAACATCCCGTTCTCCGCGGTGAACACCACGATCCTGGTGCTCTCCTCGCTCACCTGTCAGCTCGGCGTCTTCGCCGCCGAGCGGGGCGACGTGAAGAGGCTCCGCTCGTGGTTCGTGATCACGTTCGTGATGGGTGCGGTCTTCATCGGTGGTCAGATCTTCGAGTACACGGAGCTCGTCAAGCACGAGGGCCTGTCGCTCTCGTCCGACGCGTACGGCTCCGCGTTCTACCTGACCACCGGCTTCCATGGTCTGCACGTGACGGGCGGTCTCATCGCCTTCCTGCTGGTTCTCGGCAGAACGTACGCGGCCAAGAGGTTCACCCACGAGCAGGCAACCGCCGCCATCGTCGTGTCCTACTACTGGCACTTCGTCGATGTCGTCTGGATCGGCCTCTTCGCCACGATCTACCTGATCAAGTAGCGGGCCACAGCGCCCGAAGCGATCGCGCACAGTCCAGAAGCACCGACGCAGAAGATCCTGACACCGGGGTAATCCGTGAAAAAGCTCTCCGCACGACGACGCCATCCCTTGGCGGCGGTCGTCGTCCTACTCCTCGCGCTGGCGGCCACCGGGGGGCTGTACGCCGCGTTCGCTCCTGCGGGCGAGGCACAGGCAGACACCGCCCAGAGCCTCGCCATCGACGAAGGCAAGAAGCTGTACGCCGTGGGCTGCGCGAGCTGCCACGGCGTCGGCGGTCAGGGGACGACCGACGGTCCCTCGCTGACCGGCGTCGGCGCCGCCGCCGTCGACTTCCAGGTCGGCACCGGCCGCATGCCGGCGCAGCAGCCCGGCCCGCAGGTACCGAAGAAGAAGGTCATCTACGACCAGAAGGAGATCGACCAACTCGCGGCGTACGTCGCCTCGCTCGGCCCCGGACCCTCGGTCCCGACCGCCAAGCAGTACAACCCGGAAGGCGCGGAATCCGCCAAGGGCGGTGAGCTGTTCCGCTCCAACTGCGCGCAGTGCCACAACTTCAGTGGTGAGGGCGGCGCGCTGACGAACGGCAAGTACGCACCGGGGCTCGAGGGGGTAACGCCCAAGCACATGTACGAGGCGATGCTCACCGGCCCGCAGAACATGCCCTCGTTCCCCGACTCGACGATGCCCGAGCAGGAGAAGCGGGACATCATCAAGTACATCGAGTCCGTGAACAGCGACACGTCGGCGAATCCCGGTGGCCTCAAGCTCGGTGGCATCGGGCCCGTCAGCGAGGGCCTGTTCTCCTGGATCATCGGTCTGGGCGCACTGATCGCAGTTGCCGTCTGGGTCGCGGCGCACACCGCTAAGGCCAAGAAGTCATGAGTAGCAACCGGAATTCAGACGAGAACCTGCCGAGTGAGCAGGAGTCCGCGCACGGCGGCGAGGTGGAGAGCGCGCGGGACCCGTTCGCCGACCCCGGACTGCCGGCCCACCGGCCGCGCATCCAGGACATCGACGAGCGTGCGGCCAAGCGCTCCGAGCGCACGGTGGCCTTCCTCTTCACGCTCTCGATGGTGGCCACGGTCGCCTTCATCGCCTCGTTCGTCGCCTTCCCCGTCGACAAGATCGTGTACATCTGGCCGTTCGGCCATGTGAGCGCGCTCAACTTCTCGCTGGGAATCACGCTCGGGGTGGCCCTCTTCGCCATCGGCGCGGGAGCGGTCCACTGGGCCCGCACGCTGATGAACGACGAGGAGATCGTCCAGGAGCGCCATCCGATCGAGGCCCGTCCCGAGGTCGCCGCAGGGGCGAAGGAGGACTTCCGCATCGGTGCGGAGGAGTCCGGCTTCGGGAGGCGCAAGCTGATCCGCAACACGATGTTCGGCGCGCTGGCCCTGGTGCCGCTCTCCGGTGTGGTCCTGCTGCGTGACCTCGGCCCGCTGCCGGAGGACAAGCTCCGCAAGACGTTCTGGAAGAAGGGCCTGCTGCTCATCAACCAGAACACGAGCGAGCCGCTGCGTCCCGAGGACGTCGCCGTGGGGTCGCTCACGTTCGCCCAGCCCGAGGGGCTGGACGACCACGACCCGAACTTCAACAACGAGATCGCCAAGGCCGCTCTCATGATCGTCCGTATCCAGCCTTCGGAGATCAAGGACAAGCGCGAACTCGAGTGGTCGCACGACGGCATCGTCGCGTACTCCAAGATCTGCACCCATGTGGGCTGTCCCATCAGCCTCTACGAGCAGCAGACACACCATGTGCTCTGCCCGTGCCACCAGTCCACCTTCGACCTCTCCGACGGCGCTCGCGTCATCTTCGGCCCGGCCGGTCACGCGCTTCCGCAACTGCGGATCGCGGTGAACGACGACGGTTACCTCTATGCGCTCGGCGATTTCGACGAGCCCGTCGGTCCTTCGTTCTGGGAGCGCGGATGAGTACTGCGACTGACGAAAAGAAGCGCCAGGCACCCGCGGGAGAGCGGGTCGCCGACTGGGCGGACGGTCGTCTCGGGCTCTACGGCGCGGCCAAGGGCATGACGCGGAAGGTCTTCCCGGACCACTGGTCGTTCATGCTGGGCGAGGTCGCCCTGTGGAGCTTCACCGTCATCATCCTCACGGGTGTGTATCTGACGCTGTTCTTCCACCCGAGCATGAACGAGGTCGTGTACGACGGCAGTTACGTACCGATGCAGGGTGTCCGGATGACCGAGGCGTACGCCTCGACGCTGGACATCAGCTTCGACGTCCGCGGCGGTCTGCTGATCCGGCAGATCCACCACTGGGCCGCGCTGATCTTCGTGGCCGCGATGTTCGTGCACATGATGCGCGTCTTCTTCACGGGCGCCTTCCGCAAGCCGCGTGAGATCAACTGGCTGTTCGGGTTCCTGCTGTTCTTCCTGGCGCTGTTCACCGGACTCACCGGTTACTCGCTCCCGGACGACCTGCTGTCCGGCACCGGTGTCCGCTTCGCACAGGGCGCGATCCTGTCCACACCGATCGTGGGCACGTACATCTCGATGTTCCTGTTCGGCGGGGAGTTCCCCGGACACGACATCGTGGCGCGGTTCTACTCCATCCACATCCTGCTGCTGCCGGGCATCATGCTCGGGCTCGTGGTGGCGCATCTGATCCTGGTCTTCTACCACAAGCACACGCAGTTCGCGGGCCCCGGCAAGACCAACAACAATGTGATCGGCGCGCCGTTCTTCCCGATCTACGTGGCCAAGGCCGGCGGATTCTTCTTCCTGGTCTTCGGTGTCATCACGATTATCTCGGCCATCGCCACGATCAACCCGGTGTGGGCCATCGGCCCGTACCGCCCGGACCTGGTCTCCACGGGAGCACAGCCGGACTGGTATCTGGGCTTCTCCGAGGGCCTGATCCGGGTGATGCCAGGCTGGGAGATCAACCTCTGGGGTCATACGCTCGCCCTGGGCGTGTTCATCCCGCTGATGATCTTCCCGGGGATCCTCGTGGTCCTCGCGGTCTACCCGTTCATCGAGTCCTGGGTCACCGGCGACAAGCGCGAGCACCACATCCTGGACCGGCCGCGCAACGCGCCGACCCGGACCGCCTTCGGTGTGGCGTGGCTGACCGTGTACTTCATCGCGCTCATCGGCGGTGGGAACGACATCTGGGCCACCCACTTCCATCTGTCGATCAACACGATCACCTGGTTCGTCAGGATCGCGTTCTTCGTCGGCCCGGTCATCGCGTTCGTGATCACCAAGCGGATCTGTCTGGGACTTCAGCGCCGCGACGCCGAGAAGGTGCTGCACGGACGCGAGTCCGGCATCATCAAGCGGCTGCCGCACGGTGAGTTCGTGGAGGTCCACCAGCCGCTGAACCAGGGCGACCTGCACACGCTCACCGCTCACGAGCAGTACAAGCCGGCCGAGATCGGGCCGACGGTCGACGAGAACGGTGTCGAGCGCAAGGCGTCTCCTACGGAGAAGCTGCGGGTCAGGCTGAACAAGGGCTACTACGGCGAGGGAAGCCAGATCCCCAAGCCGACGGCCGAGGAGTACAAGGAGATCACGAGCGGCCACGGCCACCACTGATCGAGCACCACCACCGTACGGTCGGCCCCGGCCCGGTTCCTTTCCAGGAACCGGGCCGGGGCCTTCGTACGTGGGTGTACGTACGGTGTGCGGCCGGCCGGCCCACGCTCCGGCACCGGCTCCGGGGGCCGGTGTGTCCGTAGTTCGGGCAGCGGGTCTTGGATCGCGGGTGGCGCCGATAGGCTGACGCCTGGCAGCACGGGCCACAACGCCGTGCACCCGTCCCCAGATCCCAGGAGCGAGCATGAGCAGCGCTGTTGCACCGGCCGGAGGCGACACCCTGGCGGCGCGTTCCTGGCCGGGTGTACTGAACTCGCTGCTGCGCGGCCAGGATCTCGACACCGGCGCCACGGCCTGGGCGATGGACCGCATCATGAGCGGTGAGGCCACCGACGTGCAGATCGCGGGCTTCGCCGTCGCGCTGCGCGCCAAGGGCGAGACCGTGGACGAGGTCTCGGGACTCGTCCGTGCCATGTACGAGCACGCCAGGACCATCGAGGTGCCCGGCGACACGGTCGACGTCGTCGGCACCGGCGGCGACCTCGCCAAGACCGTCAACATCTCCACGATGGCCGCGATCGTGGTGGCCGGGGCGGGCGGGAAGGTCGTCAAGCACGGCAGCCGCGCGGCGTCGTCCGCGAGCGGCGCCTCCGACGTGCTGGAGAAGCTCGGCGTCAATCTGGAGCTGACGCCGCAGCGGGTCGTGGAGGTCGCCGAGGAGGCGGGCATCACCTTCTGCTTCGCGGTGAAGTTCCACCCGGCGCTGCGCTACGCGGCCAAGGCCCGCAAGGAGCTGGGCGCGCAGACCACGTTCAACATCCTGGGACCGCTCACCAACCCGGCGCGGGTCCGCGCCCAGGCGGTCGGTGTGGCGGACAGCCGGATGGCGCCGATCGTGGCCGGGGTGCTCGCCGAGCGCGGCAACTCCTCGCTCGTCTTCCGCGGCGACGACGGTCTGGACGAGCTGACCACGACCGCCACTTCACACGTATGGGTGGTTCGTGACGGCCGGGTCACCGAGCAGACCTTCGACCCCAGGGACATCGGTCTGGAGCTGGTCCCGGTCGAGGCGCTGCGCGGTGCGGACGCCTCGTACAACGCGGACGTCGCGCGCCGGCTGCTGGCCGGTGAGACCGGCCCCGTACGGGACGCGGTCCTGCTGAACGCGGCGGCGGCGCTGGTGGCGCTGGAGCCGGGCGACGGCTCGCTGAACGACCAGCTCGCGGCGGGATTCGCGCGGGCGGCGAAGGCGGTCGACTCGGGCGCGGCGAAGCAGAGCCTGGAGCGCTGGGTGGCGGCGAGCAACGCGTAGCGGCGGGCGCCGGACGGGCTGCAAAAAATGCAGCCCGTCCGGCGATTGAGGACAAGCCGGCCGCCGGACGGGCTGAGTGTGCGGGCCGGCGCGTGTCCCGTATCGCGGACGCGGTCTGGGCCGTCGCGGACGGGTGGGGTAATCTCACCCCAGGTCATGAGTGACAGCGACTACGGCCCCGGCCCGCTGTCCGGCAACCCTCCGTCCGTGGCGGGGTGCCCCGGGTGAAGACCAGGCCGTAGGCAGCGAGGTCTGCGGCAAGCGCGGACCCCTGGACATCGTTCGGATGTCGTCATCCCTGGGGTCCTGGTCCTCAAGGGAGCAGTCTCGTGAGCAAGCGAATGCGATAGGGCCTTGGGCCCTCTTCAGTGAGTCCCACACCCCAGGTGATCCCGCACGCCGTCACGGCATCCGCCGTCGCGGCAGTGTGTCCGCCTGCCGGGTCCTGATGCCGTTTCCGCCTCGTCCTGCCGGGAGATACCGCCATGTCCGCACCCACCGACACCCTCACCCACACCGGAACCGACCAGCCGCTGCCCGTGCTCGGCTGTGACGTCACCGTCCCCCTCGTCACCGGCGGCGAAGTCACCTACGCCGCGCTCGACTACGCGGCCAGCGCCCCCGCCCTGCGCCGGGTCTGGGACGACGTCGCCGCCTACGCCCCGTACTACGGCAGTGTCCACCGCGGCGCCGGTTACCTCTCGCAGCTCTCCACCGACCTCTTCGAGAACAGCCGCCGCACCGTCGCCCGTTTCCTCGGCTGCCGCGAGGACGACCAGGTCGTCTTCACCCGGTCCACCACCGACTCGCTCAATCTGCTGGCCGCCGCGCTGCCCGCCGACTGCGAGGTGTTCGTCTTCGAGACCGAGCACCACGCGTCGCTGCTGCCCTGGCGTGATGCCCGCGTCCGTTATCTCGACGCGCCGCGCACCCCCGCCGAGGCCGTCGCCACCCTGGAGCGCGCCCTCGCGGGACGCGACCCGAAGGGCCCGGCGCTGGTGTGTGTCACCGGCGCCTCCAATGTCACCGGCGAGCTGTGGCCCGTGACCGAACTGGCCGCCGCCGCCCACGCCCACGGCGCGCGTGTGGTCCTCGACGCCGCGCAGCTCGCCCCGCACCACCCCGTGGACATCGCGGAGTTGGACGTGGACTGGGTCGCCTTCTCCGGGCACAAGCTCTACGCGCCGTTCGGCTCCGGTGTGCTCGCGGGCCGTGCCGACTGGCTGCGGGAGTCGGAGCCGTATCTCGCCGGTGGTGGCGCCAGCCGTAAGGTCGCGCGGCGTGCCGACGGCGGTGTGGACGTCGAGTGGCACACCACCGCCGCCCGGCACGAGGCCGGTTCGCCGAATGTCATCGGTGTGTACGCGATCGCCTCGGCCTGCGAGGCGCTGACCGAGGCGGGTTTCGGCCAACTGGTCGCGCGTGAGCAGGAGCTGGTGGCGCGGGTGCGCACGGGTCTCGCCGAGGTGCCCGAAGTGCGGGTGCTCTCGCTGTTCGGTGACGACGCCCCCCGCGTGGGCGTCATCTCCTTCGTCGTCGGCGGCTGGAACAGCTCGCACTTCGCCGCCGCGCTCTCCGCGGAGTACGGCATCGGCGTACGCGACGGACTGTTCTGCGCCCACCCGCTCGTGCGGACCCTGCTGGGCGGCGACGCCGGGGACCCGGGGGAGTGCGGCGCCCCGGACGCCGCTCCCGGTGAGACGTCGCTCAACGCGATCCGGGTCAGCTTCGGGGCCGGCACACCGGACGAGCACGTGGAACGGTTCATCGGCGCGGTCAAGGAGCTGGTCCGGGACGGGGCGCGCTGGAACTACCGTACGGAGGACGGCCGTTGCGTCCCTGACCGCGGCTGATCCACGAGACGCGGACGGTCCTACGCGTCGAGGCCGATCGCGAAGGCGGCTTCCAGATCGTGCTGGGAGTACGTACGGAACGCGACGTGCGTGTCCGTGGCCTCGACGCCCGGGATCTTGCTGATGCTGCCGGGGATGACGTCCGCCAGATCGTCGTGCTTGGCGACGCGGACCATGGCGATCAGGTCGTAGGTGCCGGTGACGGAGAAGACCTCGGTGACGCTCTCCAGCGCGGCGATCGACTCGGCGATCTCGGGGATCCGGTCGACGCTGGTCTTGATGAGCACGATCGCGGTGATCACGGTTGGCGTTCTCCCTCGGTGGCCGCTGAACGGGGCTTCACTCTAGTGCCCCTCCCGGCGAACGCCGTACGCCTGAAGAGGACCCACGCGGCGACGAAGCCGAGGCTGAAGCCCACCAGATGCGCCAGATACGCGACGCCGGGGCCCGGTTTCGCGTTGTGGGCCGCCAGCCACTGGAGGGCGAACCAGAAGATCAGGACGATCCAGGCGGGGAAGCGCAGCGGCAGGAAGAAAAGGAACGGGAAGAGGCTGGTGACGCGCGCGTGGGGAAGAAGACACAGGAAGGCGCCCAGCACGGCGGAGATCGCGCCCGACGCGCCCACCAGGGTCTGGCCGGAGTCCGCGTTCGCCGCCGCGTAGGCGAGCAGGGCGAGATAGCCGCAGACGAGATAGAAGAGGGTGAACCTCACCCGTCCCATCCGTTCCTCGGCCATCGCCCCGAAGACGTAGAGAAAGAGCAGGTTTCCCAGCAGATGGAGCCAGCTTCCGTGGACGAACAGCGCGGTGAGAGGGGTGAGCAGCGCATGGGAGTCGCCGCTCATCAGCTCGTCGGGGATCACCCCCCAGCGTTCGAAGTACGTGCTCTGCGCGGCGAGCAGGGCGTCGCCCGTCCCGTACGCGGGATTGAACCCCGAGAGCGGACTGGCCAGGAAGGCCAGAGCGCACAGGCCGATCAGACCGTAGGTCACGACCGGCGCACCGGCCGCCGCGCGCCAATTGATCATCCATGGATCATCTCGTACGCGGACAGACAGGTACAGACCGCCTCGCCGCGACATGGGATACGCGGGAGGCCGTAGGGTTACGGCGCGCACTTCCCCGGTTCGGCGCCGCACCGGGGAACGGTGCGGCAGGCTCGGCAGCACGACATCAGCGCTCGAGACAAGAGGACGGCACGATGACGACGGTTCCCTCGCCGACCGATGCCACCCGGTGGCGCTGCACGCTGTGCGGCAATCTCACCCGGTTCGATGTGACGCGGTCCTCCAAGGTGGTGGAGTACGTCCATCTGGACCTGGCCGGGGAGCCGAAGGTCGAGGAGCGCGACGTGGTCAGTGAGACCATCGAGTCCGTCCGCTGCCGCTGGTGCAACGCGGTGGATCAGATCGAACTGGTTGACAGGCCGGGCGCCGGTTCCTGAGGGAGCCGCCCGAAAGGGTAGTGGGGTGACGGATCGTGGAGCAGCCCGCAAGCGGCGCTGAGTCGGCCGACGCGGCCGGCGGCGACGCCGAGGCGCTCGACAGGCCGCTGCCCGAGGGAGTCCGGCGACGGGTCGTGGCGCTGGTCTCGGACGCCTTCGGCGGTCTGACCGTCACCGAACTGCCCGCCCAGTTGCGCCAGTACGCGCGCTTCACACCGAACAGACGCGCCCGGTTCGCGGGCAACGCCATGGCGGCGGCCCTGGAGAGCGACGCCGTCTTCCGGCAGCGGATCGGTGAGCGGTTCACCCAGGCGGATCCCGAGCTGGCCGCCGCCGTGGAATCGGGCTCACCGCCGCCGGCCGCCGACCCCATGGACGTCGCCGCCGCCGCGTACGTCCTGCGCCCCGTTGGCTGGGTGAAGCTGGTGGCCGCCGCGGGCGAGGAGGTCCAGCGCGCCGACGCCGAGCGCGTGGACGAGGAGAACCGCCGCGAGCTGGAGCGGCTGCGCGAGGAGCTGACGCTGGCCCGCGCCGCGACGAAGGCCGAGACGGAGCGGCTGCGTACGGAGCTGGACGCCGCCCGCAGGGAGGCCGAGTCCGCGCAGCGCAAGCTGCGCGGTGCCCTGAGCGATGTGAAGCGCGGCGAGGCCGCCCTGCGCCGTAACGCCGCCGAGATCGAGACCGTACGGGCGGAGGCCGCGGCCCAGGTGTCCGCGGCGGAGAGCGAGACGCGGCGTCTCAAGGCCCGGCTCACGGAGGCGGAGTCGGCGGTGGAGTCGAGCCGGCGGGCCGCCCGCGAGGGGCGCTCGGTCGGGGACATGCGGCTGCGGCTGCTGCTGGACACCGTCCTGGAGTCGGCGCAGGGGCTGCGGCGCGAGCTGGCGCTGCCGCCGGCCGCCGCGCACCCCGCCGATCTGGTGGACGCCGTGGAGCCCGGCCGGATGTCTGCCAAGGACATCGCGGCCCGCGCGCTGTCGGACATGGATCCGGCGCTGCTGGACCAGTTGCTGGCGCTGCCGCAGGCGCATCTGGTCGTGGACGGCTACAACGTCACCAAGACCGGCTATCCGACGATGCCGTTGGAGAAACAGCGGCTGCGGCTGCTCGGCGGGCTCGCGATGCTCGCGGCACAGTCGGGCGCCGAGATGACGTGTGTGTTCGACGGTGCCGAACTGGCCGCTCCCGTACTGCTCGCGCCGCCGCGCGGGGTGCGGGTGCTGTTCTCCAAACCGGGCGTGACGGCGGACGAGTTGATCCGGCAGCTCGTGCGGGCGGAGCCGCCGGGGCGTCCGGTGGTGGTCGTCTCCACCGATCGTGAGGTCGCGGACGGGGTGGCGCGGGCCGGTGCGAGACCCGTCGCGTCCGCCTTGCTGCTGAAGCGGCTTTCGCGCGTCTAGTAACTCCTGTGGCCAATGCGGCATTTGCTCACCCGATGTCACCTCGCACGGTCAAGTGCTCATCACTGTCTGTGCGATGTATGTGAAGAAACCCCTCCGCGGTGAAGTTTTTTCTCTTCAGGATTTGAACTGATCACAAGAAGGTCACTAGGGTCAGGGCTCGAACCTTCGCGCGGTTGATCACCCATCCGGGGTGGCGGCGAAGGAACCGCCGAATCCGTGTAGTTCAGTCCGGTCGAATCCGGATTCCCGGCCCGCCGGGAAAGCTGACTCATGGAGCCGGGGATCCGCTCCCCACGCCCGGTAGGCGGCTCGAGGAAGAAGGAGCTCGCCTTCGTGGCGTCCCACCGTCGTCCCAAGCAGCCGAGCCGCGCCCGCGTGACCGTGCTCTCCGCGACCGCCGCCGCCGCTGTCGCCCTGACGTCCCAAGCCGCGCAGGCAGATCCCAAGCCGACCAAGGAAGACGTCAAGGAACAGGTCGACGAGCTCTACCACGAGGCCGAGGCGGCGACCGAGAAGGCCAGTGGCGCCGAGGAGAAGGAAAAGAAGCTCGAGAAGCAGGTCGAGGCGATCCAGGACAAGGTCGCCCGCGGTCAGGAAGACCTCAACGAGCTGCGTACCGGCCTCGGTTCGATGGCCAGCGCCCAGTACCGCTCCGGTGGCATCGACCCGGCGCTCCAGTTGTTCCTCTCCTCCGACCCGGACGACTATCTGGACAAGGCGTCCGTACTCGACCAGATGGGCAGCAAGCAGGTCGGCGCGCTGGAGCAGATCCAGGCCAAGCAGCGGACGCTCGCCCAGCAGCGCGAAGAGGCGACCCTGAAGCTGAAGGACCTCACCGAGACGCGCACGGAGCTGGCGAAGAAGAAGAAGGACGTCCAGACCAAGCTCAACGCGGCGAACAAGCTGCTCAACACGCTGACCGCCGAGGAGCGCCAGCAGATCGAGCAGGAGGACGCCGACCGCGCGGCCCGTGGCAACGAGCGCGCCGACCTCGGCAACGAGACGGCCTCTTCGGGCCGTGCCGCCGCCGCGCTGGCCGCCGCCAAGACCCAGTTGGGCAAGCCGTACATCTCCGGCGCCGAGGGCCCCGACTCCTACGACTGCTCCGGGCTGACCCAGTGGGCCTACGCCCAGGCGGGCGTGAGCCTCACCAGGACCACGTACACCCAGGTCAACGACGGAGTGAAGATAGGCAGGGGCGAACTCGCCCCCGGTGACCTGGTGTTCTTCAGCGGTCTGAGCCATGTCGCGCTGTATGTCGGCAACGGCCAGGTGATCCACGCCCCCAAGCCGGGCACCGTGGTGCGGTACGAGTCCATGGAGTGGGCCGGCAGCTTCCAGTTCGGCGTCCGCGTCTGACGCGTAGGCGTACGCATACGCACGGGCACGTGTGTACGCGGGCGTACGCGTGCGCCCCGTGACATACGCCCGGTGACGTACGCACACCTCACGGACGCGACCGCGACCGCCCGTTCGGGCGAACTCCGGTTACTCCCGCTGACGCACGCCCCGCCGGTGACCTGTGGTCTCCGGCGGGGCGTCACTGTCTGTGCCCGGCGCGGTCTTTGATCACCGAGTGTCCGCACGGTTACTGTCTGCTGCGCCGCAGCTCCCGGCCATCGTCCGCCCGTCGGGCGGCAGGGGCTGTGTAGTTGCGTCCAGCGGAAGGAAGTGCGGCTTCCTGTGGTGTCCCATCGTCGTTCCTCACACCCCGGCCACAGCCGGGGCACCCGGGTCACGGTCCTGTCCGCCGCCGCGGTCACCGCCGTGACCGCCCTCGGGACGGCGTCGGCGGGCGCGGACCCGCGCGACACGACCGAGGCGACCCGCTCGACCGTCGACCGGCTCTACGAGGAGGCCGAGAAGGCCACCGAGCGGTTCAACGAGGCGGACGAGCGGGCCGACGCGCTGCGCGCGCGGGTGGACCGGGTGCGCGACAGCGCCGCCCGGGGCCAGGAACGGGTGAACCGGATGCGCGGCGCGCTCGGTTCGATCGCCGGCGCCCAGTACCGCTCCGGTGGCATCGATCCGGCGCTCGCGCTGCTGCTCTCCTCCGACCCGGACAGCTATCTCGGCAGGGCCGAGGCCCTGGACCGGCTGAGCGACCGTCAGGCCCTGGCCCTGCGCGATCTCGGGCAGGCCCAGCGCAAGCTCGGCCAGCAGCGTCAGGAGGCCGGCAAGGACCTCGCCGAGCTGGAGCGCAGCCGGGCCGCCGTCGCCCGCCACAAGCGCACCGTCGAGGCCAAGCTCGCCGAGGCGCGGCGGCTGCTGAACTCGCTGCCCGATGCCGAGAGGGACGCCGACCGGGCCTCGCGCTCGGGGCGCGACGGCGCCCCGATGTCGCTCTCCGGCGAGGCGCCCGCGTCCGAGCGCGCGGCGGCGGCTGCCCGCGCGGCCCGTGGCGTCGTCGGCCTGCCGTACGTGTGGGGCGCCAACGGCCCCTCGGGGTTCGACTGTTCGGGCCTGACCCAGTGGGCGTACGCGCAGGCCGGGGTGTCCCTGCCGCGCACTTCGCAGGCGCAGCGGTACGCCGGACAGCAGGTGCCGCTCTCCCAGGCGAGACCCGGCGACCTGGTCGCCTACCGGGACGACGCCAGCCACATCGGGATGTACATGGGCAACGGCCAGGTGGTGCACGCGCCCTACCCCGGCGCCTCGGTCCGCTACGACCCGGTCGGCATGATGCCGGTCTCGTCGGTCACCCGCGTCTGAGCCCCGGCCCGCTGTCGCGGGGGCGCCCTCGCGGCGCCCCGTACGATCGGCAGGGTGGCAGGTCAGGGACGTACGACTCGGAGACGTGCGGCGGGTCGTGGACGTACGACCCGCCGCGACACGGTGCGCCGCCGTGCGGTGGCCTCGCTGCTCGGGTGTCTGCTGGTCGCCTCCGGCTGCTCCGCGCCCCCCGGGACCGACGCCGCCACCGGCGCCATCCAGCGGACCCTCGACAGCCGGGCCGACGCCCTGCTCGAGCGCGACGAGAGCGGCTATCTGGCCGCCGTCGACCCGACGGCCGGTGAACTGCTGGCCGCCGAGCGGCGCACGTATCAGAACCTCGCCGACGTACCCGTGCGGTCCTGGGAGTACGAGCTGCGGGACGTCGAGCGCTCCGGCGCCCGCGCGACGGTGCGCGCCGAGCTGCGCTACCGGATAGCGGGCTACGACACCGCGCCCGTCACCTCCTCCCGCACGCTGGAGCTGGCGGAACGCGACGGGCGCTGGTATGTGAGCGCCGACCGGCCCGGCGAGGGCGGCGTGCAGCAGCTCTGGCAGCAGGGCGCCGTCGAGGTCGTCCACGGCAGGCGCAGCCTGATCCTCGGCGTCGGCCAGGACAACGCCCGGCTCCGCGAGATCGCCGCGGCGGCCGACGAGGCGGTGCCCGCCGTGGACGAGGCGTGGCCGGGCGAGTGGTCGGGCCGCGTCGTGGTGCTGGTGCCCGAGTCGGTGACGTCGATGGCCGCTCTGCTGGGCGCGTCGGCGGCGGGCTACCGGGGCATCGCCGCCGTCACGACCGGTGAGACGGGGGCGAAGGGCTCCTCGCCGGCGGACCGGGTGATCGTCAACCCCGACGCGTACGGCGTGCTGGGCGACTTCGGGCGCCGGATCGTCCTCACCCACGAGACCACCCATGTGGCGACGCGCGCGGCCACCTCCCAGGCAACGCCGATGTGGCTGTCGGAGGGCTTCTCCGACTGGGTCGCCTACCGGGACGGCGGCGGTACGGACGGGCACGCCGCGCCGGAACTCGAACGGTCCCTGCGCCGGGGCGGCCTGCCCGCCGCGCTCCCCGAGGACACGGAGTTCGCCTTCGACGCGGAGGCGGACGAACTGGCGCGCGCGTACGAGGGCGGGCGCCTGGCGTGCGAGCTGATCGCCGAGCGCTGGGGCGAGCGGAAGCTGACGGACCTCTACCGGGCGGTCGGGGAGCACGAGCGGCGGGAGGGCGCCGTGGAGGACGCGATGAACGAGGTGCTGTCGGTGACGCCCGACGAGTTCGGCGCGCTGTGGCGGGACTACATACGCGAGCGGCTGCGCTGACGGGGGCGGGCCGGGGCCCGTACAGGCGTCGCACGGGGCCTGTGCCGGGCCTGTGCCGGGCCGTCAGGAGCCGAGCAGCCGGTTCGCGTCCTCCTTGCCGTCCGCCGCGCCCCGGTGCCCGCTCGGGGCTGTGTCGGCCGTGTCCGCCGCCTCCTCCTCGCGCTCGCGCGACCGTTGCCCCGGCACCGTCGCGCGCCACAGCCGGCCGCACGCGGTCAGCGCGGCGGCGACCAGGAGCCCGTTGCGTACGACGAGCAGGGTCACGCCCAGCGGGTCGCTCGCCGTCACGTGCGAGAAGAACAGCGGGAATTCCAGCGCGGTGACCGCGGAGGCCACCAGCACGAGCACCGAAGGCAGCGTCATCGGGCTCGAGCGCGCCAGCAGGCACACGGCGGCCAGGCCCACCAGCCAGATCATGTACTGCGGGCTGATCACCCGGCTCGTGACGGTGAACAGCAGTACGGCGACGAACGCCGCGTCGCACACGGTGCCCGCCGTGAACGTCCGCGCCTTGACCCGCCACAGGAGCAGCCAGCCGAAGGCGGCCACACTCAGGATCAGGGCGAGCGCGCTGACGAGCGGGACGTACGGCCCCCGGAACTCCACCGAGCCGTAACTGAACATCACGGCACCGTCCCAGCCCAGATGCCGGGCCACATGGAAGACGAGCGCGCCCAGCGACTCGACCTCCGTACCCCGGTCGCGCTGCGCGGTGAGGAAGTCCAGCGCGCCCGGCAGCACGGCGGACACCACGGCCAGCAGCGCGAGGGCCGTCGCGACGGCGGCCGACCAGGACAGCCGGGTGACCCGGCCCCGCGGCGTACCGATCAGCAGCAGCACCGGCCACACCTTCAGCAGCGCCCCGAACCCCGCGAGCGCTCCCAGCAGTTGGGGCCTGCGGACGCCCACGAGGAGGGCGCAGACGGCGACGGCGGTGACCATCAGGTCGTAGCGCGCGTACACGGTGGGCCCGAGCAGTGCCACGCCGGCCACCCACATCCACACGCCGCGCGTCGAGCGCCCGGTCCCGGTCCCGGTTCCGGTTCCGGGGCTCGCGCGGCGGCTCGTGCGGAGCAGCAGACCGAAGACGAGCGCGTCGCAGAGCAGACACAGGGTGAAGAACGCGGTGGCGTAGTCGAGGAAGGGCAGCAGGGCGGGGGAGAGGATCGCGAAGGCGGCGCCGGGCGGGTACTGCCAGGTGACGTCCGACTGAGGGAAGGTGCCGGTGCGCAGGATGTCGTACCAGCCCTGATAGGTCACGGAGACGTCCGGTGTGACGTCGACGCCGGGCGCGAGGAGGATCTTCAGGACGCAGAGCATCAGTACGGACCTGGTGAACAGCCACACCGCGATCGGCGCGAGCGCGCCGATCGCGTGGCCCGCCGGGGCTTCCCCGGCCTCTGCCGCCTCTGCGGCCTCTGTGCCGTGCGTGTGCGTCCCGTCCCCGACCGCCATGACCACCTGCCCGTTTTGACCGTTATGTGTATTTGAGTGGCGGGAGCCATCATGCGGGGAGACGGACGCGGGAGCGATGAGGCGGGGCCGTTCGATACTGTCGGCGACGATGCACAAGACCTTGATCGTGACGAACGACTTCCCGCCCCGGCCCGGCGGCATCCAGGCGTTCCTGCACAACATGGCGCTACGGCTGGACCCCGCGCGGATCGTCGTCTACGCCTCCACCTGGAAGCGTGGCGCCGAGGGTGCGGAGGCGACGGCCGCCTTCGACGCCGAGCAGCCCTTCACGGTCGTGCGCGACCGTACGACGATGCTGCTGCCGACCCCGAAGGTGACCGAGCGGGCGGTGGGCCTGCTGCGTGAACACGACTGCGAGTCCGTGTGGTTCGGCGCCGCGGCCCCGCTCGGTCTGATGGGCCCCGCGCTGCGCCGGGCCGGCGCCCGGCGGATCGTGGCCACCTCGCACGGCCACGAGGCGGGCTGGGCCCAACTGCCCGGGGCACGGCGGCTGCTGCGCCGTATCGGCGAGGGCACGGACACGGTCACCTACCTCGGCGAGTACACCCGCTCACGTATCGCCGCCGCGCTCACGCCGGATGCGGCCGGGCGCATGGTCCAACTGCCGCCGGGCGTCGACGAGAAGACATTCCATCCGGGATCGGGCGGTGACGCGGTGCGCGAGCGCCTGGGGCTCGCCGAGCGGCCCGTCGTCGTCTGTGTCTCGCGGCTGGTGCCGCGCAAGGGGCAGGACACGCTGATCCTCGCCATGCCGGCGATCCTCGCGAGGGTCCCGGACGCCGTACTGCTGATCGTGGGCGGCGGACCGTACGCCAAGGAACTGCGGAAGCTGGCGGCCGACACCGGCGTCGCCGACTCCGTACGCTTCACCGGCCCCGTGCCCTGGTCCGAACTGCCCGCCCACTACGGCGCGGGCGACGTCTTCGCGATGCCCTGCCGCACCCGTCGCGGCGGCCTCGATGTGGAGGGCCTGGGCATCGTCTACCTGGAGGCGTCCGCGACGGGGCTCCCGGTGGTCGCCGGCGACTCCGGCGGCGCGCCGGACGCCGTGCTGGACGGCGAGACGGGCTGGGTGGTGCGCGGCGGCCCCGCCGCGCGCGCCGCCGAGGAGTCGGCGGACCGCGTCGTGACGCTGCTCCAGGACCCCGAGCTGCGGCGGCGGATGGGGCGCCGTGGCCGGGAATGGGTCGAGGAACGCTGGCGCTGGGACCTCCTGGCGACGCGACTGCGCACGCTGCTGTAGGAGGTGGGGGTTGTTGGGTGGCGCGTGTCTGCCCGGCACGCGTCGGCCGTGCGCGACGCGTAGGCCGTCCGCACCGTTGTGGCCGCGAGGCGTACGCGGGGCCGCCCGGCTCTCGGGCCGAGCCCGGTGTGTCCCGGCGCCCGGCCAACGGCCAGCGGCTACGCCCGGTAGATCGACTCGATCTCGTCCGCGAAGTCCTTGGCCACCACGCCGCGCTTCAGCTTCAGCGACGGTGTGATGTGCCCCGCGTCCTCGGTGAACTGCGCCTTGAGGACGCGGAACTTGCGTACCGACTCCGCCTTCGAGACCGCCGCGTTGCCGTCGTCCACCGCCCGCTGGACCGCCGCCAGCAGCTCCGGGTCGTCGTACAGCGTCGCCGCCGTCGAGCCCGGCGGCTTGCCGTGGTCCCTGGCCCAGTGCGCCAGGAACTCCTCGTCCAGCGTCAGCAGCGCGCCCACGAACGGACGGCCGTCGCCGACCACCATGCACTCGGCGATCAGCGCGTGCGCGCGGATACGGTCCTCGAGCACGGCGGGCGCGACGTTCTTGCCGCCCGCCGTCACCAGGATCTCCTTCTTGCGGCCGGTGATCGCGAGATACCCGTCCTCGTCCAGCGTGCCGATGTCGCCGCTGTGGAACCAGCCGTCGGCCAGCGCCTCCGCCGTCGCCGCCTCGTTGTTCCAGTACCCCGTGAACAGGTGCTCGCCGTGGAGCAGCACCTCGCCGTCGTCGGCGATACGGATCACCGAACCCGGCAGCGGCTGCCCGACCGTGCCGATCTTCTGCCGGTCCCACGGGTTGAACGAGGTGGCCGCGCACGTCTCCGTCAGGCCGTACCCCTCCAGCACGGTGAAGCCGATGCCACGGAAGAAGTGACCGAGCCGTTCGCCCAGCGGGGCGCCGCCGGAGATGGCGTACTCGCCGCGACCGCCGAGCACGGCCCGCAGTTTGCGGTACACGAGCGCGTCGAAGACCCGGTGCCTGATCCTGAGCCCGAGGGACGGACCTTGCTCGCCGCCCAGCGCCCGGCTGTAGTCGATCGCCGTCTGTGCCGCGCGGTCGAAGATCTTGCCCTTGCCGTCCGCCTGGGCCTTGGCCCGCGCCGAGTTGTAGACCTTCTCGAAGACGCGCGGCACCCCGAGAATCAGCGTCGGCCGGAACGTGGCCAGCTCCTCGGTCAGATTCTTGATGTCCGGTACGCAGCCGAGTTTGATCGGCGCCATCACGGAGCCCACCTCGACCAGCCGCCCGAAGACATGCGCGGCGGGCAGGAACAGCAGGACGGAACACTCGCCCGTACGGAACAGCGGTTTCAGACGCTCCACCACGTTGCCGCACTCCGCGAAGAAGGCGCGGTGCGTCAGCACGCAGCCCTTGGGGCGGCCGGTGGTTCCCGACGTGTAGACGATCGTCGCCGGATCGTCGGCCTTCGCCGTCGCGCTGCGCTCGTCGACCACCGCCTCGGTGATCTCCGCGCCGGCGGCGGTCAGTTCGGCCACACAACCCCTGTCGTCGGCGTCGCTCTTTTCGATCTGCCAGACGTGCCGCAGTTCCGGCAGCCCGTCCGAGACGGACCGCACCGCGGCGGCGTGCTCGTCGGACTCCACGATCATGGCCGCGGTGCCCGAGTCACCGAGGATCCACTGGACCTGTTCGGCGGAGCTGGTCTCGAACACCGGTACGGTGACGGCGCCCGCGCTCCAGATCGCGAAGTCGAGCAGCACCCACTCGTACCGGGTACGGGACATCAGGGCGACCCGCTCACCGGGGCGGATCCCGGACGCGATCAGCCCCTTGGCCACCGCCCGTACCTCGGCGAGGAACTGGGTGGCCGTGACGTCCGTCCACGCCCCCGCGACCTTGCGGCCAAGGACCGCGACATCGGGATGCTGGGCGGCGTTGCGGCGGATGAGATCCGTCAGGTTGCCGTCCGAGGGGACTTCGTACAGGGCCGGAAGGCTGAACTCGCGCAAGACTGCTGCTCCTCGTCGGGCGCCGGCGACACGGCACTGTGCCGAACCGGCTGCGGTCCACATCGGGCAGGTGCTTCGGGGGTGAGCACAGAAGGACTGCCCGGACGTTACCCATCAGTACTCGGTTCCGGATAGGGGTGCCCAGCCAGATGTTCCCTGCGTCACATTTGGTTTTGACGGTCCTTCGCGCAGAGTAGTCCACGGCTGAACGAACGTGTGGGTAAGCGCAGGTCCGGACCCCTCTACACAGCCGGCAGGCGGCGATCTAGGGTGAACGGCATGCGCGACGGCGGGATGAGCGGCGGGAACAGCGGGAACGGCGACAGGAACAGCGGCCGGGACGGCGGCCGGGACAAGGGCGGGAACGGCGCTGCGCACGGCCCCGCGCGCACCCGTGTCCACGTCGTCAGCGACGTGCACGGCAACACCCGCGACCTCGCCACGGCCGGCGACGGCGCCGACGCCCTGATCTGCCTCGGTGACCTCGTGCTCTTCCTCGACTACGCCGACCACTCGCGCGGTATCTTCCCCGACCTCTTCGGTAAGGAGAACGCCGACCGCATCGTGGAACTGCGCACCGCCCGCCGCTTCGAGGAGGCCCGTGACCTGGGCCGTAGCCTCTGGGCCGGGCTGGCGACCGACCGGGACACGGCCATCGAATCGGCGGTACGCCGCCAGTACGCCGAAATGTTCGCCGTCCTCCCCACTCCGACGTACGCCACCTACGGCAACGTCGACATCCCCGCCCTCTGGCCCGAGTACGCCGGACCGGGCACCACCGTCCTCGACGGCGAGCGGGTCGAGATCGGCGGACGCGTCTTCGGCTTCGTCGGCGGTGGCCTGCGCACCCCGATGCGCACCCCGTACGAGATCTCCGACGAGGAGTACGCGGCCAAGGTCGAGCGGCTCGGCGACGTCGACGTGCTGTGCTCCCATATCCCGCCCGAGGTGCCCGAGTTGACGTACGACACCGTCGCCCGCCGCTTCGAGCGCGGCAGCCGCGCGCTGCTGGACGCCGTCCGCCGTACGAAACCGAGGTACGCGCTGTTCGGCCATGTCCACCAGCCGCTCGTCCCCCGGATGCGCGTCGGCTCGACGGAGTGTGTGAACGTCGGACACTTCGCGTCCACCGGACGGCCCTGGGCCATGGAATGGTGACCGGCACCACGCGATAACCTGCACGCTGCACGGCCGGTACCGGTAAGCGTGACCGTCGCCCCGCTTCACCGGGGGACACCATCTGGAGGAGCACGTCGATGGCGGAACACACCAAGTCGAGCATCACGATCGAGGCGGCGCCCGCCGACGTGATGGGCGTGATCGCCGACTTCGCCCGCTATCCCGAGTGGACCGGCGAGGTGAAGGAGGCCGAGGTCCTGTCCACCGACGCCGAGGGCCGGGCCGAGCAGGTCAGGCTGGTCCTCGACGCGGGAGCGATCAAGGACGACCACACCCTCGCGTACACCTGGACCGATGGCGACGAGGTCAGTTGGACGCTGGTCAAGTCCCAGATGCTGCGCGCGCTCGACGGCTCGTACCAGCTGGCACCGGCGGCCGGCGGTGAGCGCACCGAGGTCACCTACCGGCTGACCGTCGACGTCAAGATCCCGATGCTCGGCATGATCAAGCGCAAGGCCGAGAAGGTCATCATCGACCGCGCCCTGGCCGGTCTGAAGAAGCGCGTCGAGAGCGCACCGGGCAGCGCCGGAGCCGCCGGAGCGGCCGAGACGCCCACCACCTGATGACGGAACGCGCGCACAGCACAGGCCCCGCGGGCGCGATGCGTACGGTCCTGGTCACCGGCCCCGGCGGGGCGGGCCGCAGCACCGTCGCGGCGGCGACCGCCCTGGCCGCCGCCCGGCGCGGCAGCCGCACGCTGCTGCTCTGCGCGGACCCGGCGGGCCCCGGCGCCGTCCTCGGCGCCTCGGTCGCCGTCACCGTCGAACCGGCCGAGGTGACGCCCGGCCTGTGGGCCGCGCGCGTCGACCCCGCCGACTACTTCCGCACCGAATTCCTCGCCCTCCAGGACCGCGCCGCCGCCGCGCTCGACATGCTCGGCGCCCGCCGACTCGACGGCGAGGAGCTGACCGAGCTGCCGGGCAGCGAACAATTCGCCCTGCTCCAGGCGCTGCGCCGGGCCTCGGCCGGTGACTGGGACCTGCTCGTCGTGGACCTGCCGCCGCTGCGCGACGCCCTGTCCGTACTCGCCCTGCCCGAGCGGCTGCGCCGGCTGCTGGGCCGCCTCCTGCCGGTCGAGCGACAGGCCGCGCGTGCGCTGCGGCCCATGATCGCGCAGCTCGCCGGCGTACCGATGCCCGCGGACTGGCTGTACGGTGCCGCCGCCCGCAAGGACGAGGAACTGGCCGCCGTCCAGGCGCTGATCGAGGCCGGCACCACGACCGTACGGCTCGTCGCCGAGCCCGGCCCGGCCGCCGGGGAGGCCCTGCGGGTGGCCCGCGCCGGGCTCGGTCTGTACGGGCTGCGCGTCGACGCCCTCGTACCGAACAAGGTGCTGCCGACGGATTCGCCCGACGCCTGGCTCGCGACGCTCGCCGCCCAGCAGCAGAAGTGTCTGGACGAGTGGAGCGAGGAGTACGGCTCCGGCTCCGCCACCGCCACCGCCACCGCCCCCGCGTGGCCGCTGCGCGCGGTGCGCCACCTGGGGCGGGACCCGCGTGGCCCGGACGATCTCGCCGATCTCGCCGATCTCGGTGATCTCGGTGACATGGCTGATCCGGGACCGGATCTCGGCGGTCTCGACGGAGGTCCGGGGCCGGATCACGATCCGTGGTGGGTCGAGGACCGGCGGGAGGCGGACGGGCTGCTGGTGTGGTCCCTGCCACTTCCCGGCGCCGTGAAGGCGGACGTCGCACTGATACGGCGCGGCGACGAACTGCTCCTGACCGTGGGCCCGTTCCACCGCATCGTGCCCCTCGCCGCCGCCCTGCGGCGCTGCACCGTCTCGGGCGCCGCGCTCACGGACGGTGTCCTGAAGGTCCGTTTCACGCCGGACCCGGGGCTCTGGCCGCGCACACCCTGAACGTCCCACCCGGGTTCAGGTACCGTCGAAGGTACACAGCCTCCGGTCCGACCCGGACGAGGCGCCTTGTCCTGATGCGGGAGTAACCCATGAGCGATGCGACCGAGCGTCCCGCCGCCGACCCGGACGCCTGGGCCACGGCCTGCGCCGAGGACCTGGCCGCCGAGAAGGCCCGCCGCCGTGCCGTCCACGGGACGCCGCCCGGCTCCGCCTCCGAGGAGCTGCGCCGGTTCGTCGACGCCGTGGCCGACAAGGTGTCCTCGTTCCAGAGCCCGCTGCTGGGGATGGCCGCGCAGGGCGCCGTCCAGCAGTTCATCAACCAGGCGAAGTCCGCCGTCGAGCCGGTCATCGACCGCAATCCGGATCTCTTCGACCATCTCGCGGCGGCCGGAAACGAACTGCTCGCCGCCTACCGGTCCGCCGTCGAGGGCGACGAGCGCCGCTGGACCCGGGGACCGGCCGATACGCCCGACGTCAGCTTCGGCAAGACCGACGAAAAGGCCAACGACCCCTCGGATCCCCGCGACGAGGGCCCCACTCCCGGCAACCGCATCGACCTGGACTGACCAGCCGTACGCCCGCCCTCGGGTACGGTTGGCCACAGCGGGGCTCGACCGAAAACTGAGGGATACATGGGACTCACCATCGGCGTCGACATCGGCGGCACGAAGATCGCGGCGGGCGTGGTCGACGAAGAGGGCGCGATTCTCGATACGCACCTGGTGCCCACCCCACCAACTGCGGAGGGCATTGTCGACGCGATCTGCGCGGCGGTGTCCGGAGCCGGCAAGGGACACGAGATCGAGGCGGTCGGCATCGGCGCCGCCGGCTACGTGGACGACAAGCGCGCCACCGTCCTGTTCGCGCCGAACATCAACTGGCGTCACGAACCGCTCAAGGACAAGGTCGAGCAGCGGGTCGGGATGCAGGTCGTCGTGGAGAACGACGCGAACGCGGCAGCGTGGGGCGAGTACAAGTTCGGGGCCGGACAGGGCCACGACGACGTCATCTGCATCACGCTGGGCACCGGGCTCGGCGGCGGCATCATCATCGGCAACAAACTGCGCCGTGGACGCTTCGGAGTGGCGGCGGAATTCGGCCATATCCGGGTCGTTCCCGACGGGTTGCTGTGCGGCTGCGGCAGCCAGGGCTGCTGGGAGCAGTACGCGTCGGGGCGCGCCCTCGTCAGATACGCGAAGCAACGCGCCAACGCCACACCCGAGAACGCGGAGATCCTGCTGCGCCTCGGCGACGGCACAACCGAGGGCATCGAGGGCAAGCACATCTCCGCCGCCGCCCGCGAGGGCGACCCGGTGGCCGTCGACTCCTTCCGGGAGCTGGCCCGTTGGGCCGGTGCGGGCCTGGCCGATCTGGCCTCGCTGTTCGACCCGTCGGCGTTCATCGTCGGCGGTGGTGTGTCGGACGAGGGCGAACTGGTCCTCGACCCGATCCGCAAGTCCTTCCGCCGCTGGCTGATCGGCGGCGCGTGGCGTCCGCACGCCCAGGTGCTCGCCGCCCAACTGGGCGGCAAGGCCGGGCTGGTGGGCGCCGCGGACCTGGCCCGCCAGGGCTGAGCCGGCCGGACCGTACGGTTGTCCTCAATCGCCGGCTGACAAGCCCGTCCGGCGATTGAGGACAAAACACGTAGCCCGTCCGGCGATTGAGGACAAAACCGGCCACCGGGCGGGACCCGGTATCCGGGCGATCATGCCCCGCCGCGCCCCGCGGGGTGACCGCGGGCGTTGTCATATCGTGGTGCGGTGACAACTCCGGTGAGTGGACTGGGTGGACCCGTCCCCATGATTTCGCTGCCCGACTCCCGTACCGAGCCCGACGGTTCGGCCGTGATCCGGGTGCTCAGCTACAACGTCCGCTCCATGCGCGACGATCGCGAGGCGCTGGCCCGGGTGATCCGGGCCTGCGAGCCCGACCTGGTCTTCGTCCAGGAGGCGCCCCGGTTCTTCCGCTGGCGCAAGCGGGCCGCGTGGCTGGCCGCCCGGACCGATCTCGTCGTCCTCAGCGGTGGCGGTACGGCCGCGGGCCCCCTGCTGATGTGCTCACTGCGCGCGACCGTGGAGCGTACGCGGGACGTGCTGCTGCCCCTGACACCCGGTCTGCACCGGCGGGGCTTCGCCACGGCCGTCGTACGGATCGGTGGCGCCCGTATCGGGCTGCTGAGCTGCCATCTCAGCCTCCGGGGCGACGAACGCCTCGCCCAGGCCGGGATGGTGCTCGACCAGGTCCGGGAGATGGACGTACCGCACGCGATCGTGGCCGGTGATCTCAACGACCGGCCGACGGGGCGTTCTTTCCGGCGGCTGGCCGAGGAGTTTCAGGACGGGTGGGCGGTCAAGCCGTGGGGGAGCGAGTACACCTCGACGCCCGCCGATCCCCGTCAGCGCATCGACGCGATCTTCGCGACCGAGAGGGTCGAAGTGCTGGGCTGCGGAGTGCCGTTGGGCCTGCCGGGCATCGAGGCAAGCGACCTGAGGGCGGCCACGGACCACCTTCCGGTGCTGGCCGCCCTGCGTGTGCCCGCGTCCTGAACCCGCGTCAGCGGTGGACTGTGCGTCGACGGTGCGTCAGACCACCGCGCCGCGGCCCGGATCGTCGTCCTCCTCGTCCCCGTGCTGCATCCGTGCCACCAGGGTGACGAAACCGCCCAGGAAGCCGCCGATACAGACCGTCGTCAGCCACCAGGTCATCTCCCACTGCAACAGCACGGCGAGGAGCATGAGCACCGGGCCACCGATCACGGCGAGCCAGGCGAACTTGGCCGTGACGTCGGCCTCGGGCAGCGGCGGCGGCTCCGGCGGTACGAAATGGCCCTCGTCGCTGTCGTCGAGGTCGTCGTCCTTCGGCTCCGCCACCGAGTAGTCGCGCGGGCCACCGCCGGCGACTCCGGGCGCGAAGATGATCGAGCTGCCGAGCGACGGCTTGTCGGGCTTGGCGTCCGGCTCGCGCTCGCTTTCGGGGGCGCGCTCCGCCGCGGCATCCGCGCCGACGTCGCCAGCCTCGGTCCCGGCGGTGTCCGGCTTCGCCGTCTGCGGCGCCTCCGAGCGGTTCACCGGCCCGAGATCGGCCTTCGTGGTCCCGGGCTCCTTGTCCTTCGGCGGTGCCGGCTCCGACCTGTTGCGGTCGCTCTCCAGGAGCGCCAGATCCTCGACCGACTTGAAGGGCTTGGCTCCCGGCGGATCCGCCGGCTCATCGCCGTATCCCGCGACGATCGCCGCCCACGCGGCGTCCTCGTCGATCGGCTGCGGCTCGCGGTCCGCGTCATGCTCAGCCACCGGTTGTGCTCCCCTTCTTCCCGACGCTCGGAGCGAGTCGGCCGACGAACGCGTGACTCTCCTCGAAAATCCGCTCCGCATCGTGGTCCAACGTCGCCACGTGGTAGCTCTGTTCCAGGATGACCTCCCGGATGTCGGTCGAGGAGACACGGCCGAGGATCCTGGCCGAGTCGGCCGGCGGCACGACATGGTCACGCGGGCTGCGCATCAGCAGCAGCGGCTGGGTGACCTGGGGCAGTTCCCCGTCCACCAGCCGGAAGAGATTCCGCAGCGAGTGCGCGGAGTGCAGCGGGACCCGGTCGTAACCGACCTCCTCGGCGCCCTCCAGGGCGATGTCGCTGCGCACGCCCTTTGTCGTCCGGACGAGGTGGCGGGCGAGAGGCAGGGCGTACGCCGAAAGGCCGTGCACCTTGTTCGCCGGGTTGACGACGGCGACGCCGGTGACCGCGTGGCCGTGCTTGGCCGCGAGCCGCAGCGCCAGCGTCCCGCCCATGGAGAGGCCGAAGACGAAGACCCGCTCGCACCGCTCGCCGATCTCCCGCAGCGCCCGGTCCACCTCCGCGTACCAGTCCTGCCAGCCGGTGATCTGCATGTCCTCCCAGCGGGTGCCGTGCCCGGGGAGCAGCGGCAGTGACACAGTGAGGCCCCGGGCGGCCAGATACTCGGCCCAGGGGCGCAGCGACTGCGGGGAACCGGTGAATCCGTGACAGAGGAGGACGCCGACATCTCCGCCCTCGTGGCGGTACGGCTCGGCTCCGGGCAGGACCGGCACAGGGTCTCCTGTTCATGAGTCGTCGTGAGTCTCGAAGTGGTACTTCACCGTACGCGACCGGACCGACACCGACCAGAGCCGTCGGCGCCCCGTGACGGAACCCGCGCGCCCCCCTCGGGTTAAGGTCGGTCGACAGCACACAGGAGGCACCCGAGTTGATCTACGGCGCGATGAAGTTCTCCATCGGAGGGTCGCTCAAGCTCGCTTTCAGACCTTGGGTCGAGGGCATCGAGAACATTCCCGAGGAGGGCCCGGCGATCCTGGCCAGCAATCATCTCTCGTTCTCGGACTCGTTCTTCCTTCCCGCGGTCCTGACCCGGAAGGTCACCTTCATCGCCAAGGCGGAGTACTTCACCTCGCCGGGTGTGAAGGGCCGGCTGACGGCCGCGTTCTTCAAAGGAGTCGGTCAGTTGCCGGTCGACCGCTCCGGCGCGCGCGGGGCGGGCGAGGCGGCCATCAAGAGCGGCATAGCGGTACTGGAGAGCGGCGAGCTTTTCGGCATCTACCCCGAGGGCACCCGGTCGCCCGACGGCCGCCTCTACCGAGGCAAGCCGGGCGGCCTCGCGCGCGTGGCGCTCGCCTCCGGCGCGCCCGTGATCCCGGTAGCCATGATCGACACGGAGAAGATCCAGCCGCCGGGCACGGTGATGCCGAAGCTGATGCGGCCGGGGATCAGGATCGGCGAGCCGCTGGACTTCAGCCGGTATCAAGGCATGGAGGGGGACCGGTTCATCCTGCGTTCGCTGACCGACGAGGTCATGTACGAAATCATGAAGCTCTCCGGCCAGGAGTACGTCGACGTCTACGCGACGGCGGCCAAGCGCAAGATCGCCGAAGAGGCGAAGGCCAAGGCGAGTTGAGGACCGGGCGCCGGTCGGGCAACTGAGGTCTGTGGGGCACCGGTCCGGCGGCAGGTGGCCGGCAGTAGTACAGAGAACACGGCGTGACAACGGGGGCGGGGGACACATGGCCAGACGCGAGCGGGTCGTACGCATGTCGGTCGAGCAGCCGCTGTGGCGCGCGCTCACCGCGTACCGCCTGCTGACCATGGTCTACGCCGTCCTGATCTTCGCCTTCGGGCGCGACAAGTTCGAGCGGCCCTGGGCCGCCGCCGCCTTCTTCGCGGTCCTCGTCGTCTGGACGCTCGCCACGCTGCCCAAGGTGGCCAACGCCGTCAGTTGCACCAAGCGTTTCCTGGGCATCGACCTCACCATCGCGCTCGCCGGCATCCTGCTCACCCCGGTGGTCGACGTCGAGGCGCGGCACATGGACGGCCCCACCCTGCCGACCATATGGACCGCGGGCTCCGTCCTCGCCTTCGCCGTCAAGGGCGGCTGGCGCTGGGCGGCCTTCGCCTCCTCGCTCGTCGCCGTCGCCAACCTGGTCGGACGCGGCACGCCCAGCCGGGACACCCTGCACAACGTGCTGCTGGTGTGGGTGGCGTCCATCGCGATCGGCTACATCGTGGAGGTCGCCCGCGCCTCCGAACGCACCCTGGCGCGCGCCCTGGAGATCGAGGCGGCGACCCGCGAACGCGAGCGGCTGGCCCGCGACATCCACGACAGCGTGCTCCAGGTCCTGGCGATGGTGCAGCGGCGCGGTACGGCCCTCGGGGGTGAGGCGGCGGAGCTGGGCCGGATGGCCGGGGAGCAGGAGGTCGCCCTGCGGACGCTGGTCTCCAGCGGTCTCGTACCGACCACCCGCGCCTCCGAGGACAGCTCGCTCGGAGCGGTGGTGCGCACCGTCGATGACGCGGAGTACGCGGCCGGGAGAGCCCGCGTCCCCGGCGGAGCCGGGGACGGTACCGAGGACCGCAGATGGGATCTGCGTACGCTGCTGGCGCCGCTCGCGGGCTCCGCGGTGTCGCTCGCCGAGCCGGGCGCTCCGGTCCTGCTGCGGCCCGCGGCGGCCAGGGAGCTGGCCGCGGCTGTCAGTGCCGCCCTGGACAATGTCCGCAAACACGCCGGGGACGGCGCGCGATCCTGGATCCTGGTCGAGGACTCGCCGGACGAGGTGGTCGTGACGGTCAGGGACGACGGCCCCGGCATCCCGGAGGGCCGGCTCGCGCAGGCCGAGGGGGAGGGGCGGCTCGGTGTGGCGCTCTCGATCCGGGGGCGGCTGCGGGAGTTGGGGGGTACGGCCGAGCTGATCTCGGTCCCCGGCCAGGGCACGGAAGTCGAGTTGAAGGTTCCACGGGGGAAGGCGGAGCGATGAGCGAGCAGACACACAACACGCACAGCACGGACGGCACGGACCGCACGGACAACGACGAGCAGGGCAAGGGCATGGGCGCGGACCGCGATTCCGGCGGCGCGACGCGCGTGATGGTCGTGGACGACCATCCGATGTGGCGCGACGCCGTCGCCCGCGATCTGTCGGAGGCCGGGTTCGACGTCGTGGCGACGGCCGGTGACGGCCCCCAGGCGGTGCGCCGCGCGACGGCCACCACCCCCGACGTGATCGTCCTCGACCTCAATCTGCCCGGCATGCCCGGCGTTCAGGTCTGCAAGGAGCTGGTCGGCTCCCAGCCCGGCCTGCGGGTGCTGGTCCTGTCGGCGAGCGGCGAGCACGCCGACGTACTCGAAGCGGTGAAGTCCGGCGCGACCGGCTATCTGCTGAAGTCGGCCAGCACGGCCGAGCTGACCGACGCCGTGCGGCGCACCGCCGTCGGCGACCCGGTCTTCACCCCCGGCCTCGCCGGCCTCGTCCTCGGCGAGTACCGCAGGCTCGCCTCCGAGCCCGCGCCCGCGGCGTCCGACGACCCCAAGGTGCCGCAACTGACCGACCGCGAGACCGAGGTGCTGCGCCTGGTCGCCAAGGGGCTCTCGTACAAGCAGATCGCCGAACGCCTCGTCATCTCGCACCGCACCGTGCAGAACCACGTACAGAACACCCTCGGCAAGCTCCAGCTCCACAACCGCGTGGAGCTGGTGCGGTACGCCATAGAGCGCGGCCTCGACGACATCTGACGAACGGCCGGGCCACGGCCGTTCCGCAAACCACCCCCACCGCCCTCTGGTGCTACGGAAATGACCCTGCGCACCATGCCGGGGTGACCTGTGTCACTCAGGCGTGGCTCAGGTGCGTCACCGACGGCGAAGGGAAGTGTTTCCATGCGGGTCGGAGTATTGACCGGGGGCGGCGACTGCCCAGGGCTCAATGCGGTCATTCGTGGCATCGTGCGCAAAGGCGTCCAGGAGTACGGGTACGAGTTCACCGGCTTCCGGGACGGCTGGCGAGGACCGCTGGAAGGCGACACCGTACCGCTCGACATCCCCACCGTGCGAGGCATCCTGCCCCGCGGCGGCACCATCCTCGGATCCTCGCGCACCAATCCGCTCAAGGCGGCCGACGGGATCCGCCGGATCAAGGAGAACCTCGCGAGCAGCGAGGTCGACGCGCTCATCGTGATCGGCGGGGAGGACACCCTGGGCGTGGCGGCCCAACTCTCCGACGTGCACGGCGTTCCCTGCGTGGGCGTGCCCAAGACCATTGACAACGACCTTTCGGCGACCGACTACACCTTCGGATTCGATACGGCGGTCGGCATCGCGACCGAGGCGATCGACCGCCTGCACACCACCGCCGAGTCCCACATGCGCGTCCTCGTCTGCGAGGTGATGGGGCGGCACGCGGGCTGGATCGCCCTGCACTCGGGCCTGGCGGGCGGCGCGAACGTCATTTTGATCCCGGAGCAGCGCTTCGACGTCGACCAGGTCTGCGCCTGGGTGACGTCGCGTTTCAAAGCCTCGTACGCGCCGATAGTCGTCATCGCCGAGGGCGCGATGCCCAAGGACGGCGAGGTGATTCTCAAGGACGGGACGCTGGACTCCTTCGGCCATGTCCGGCTGTCGGGCGTCGGCGAGTGGCTTGCCAAGGAGATCGAGAAGCGCACCGGCAAGGAGGCACGGACCACGGTCCTCGGCCATGTGCAGCGCGGTGGTACGCCGAGCGCCTTCGACCGCTGGCTGGCCACGCGGTTCGGCCTGCACGCGATCGACGCCGTGAAGGACGGCGACTTCGGCAAGATGGTCGCCCTGCGCGGCACGGACATCGTGCGTGTCCCGATCTCGGAGGCGATCGCCGAGCTGAAGACCGTCCGGCCGGAGCTCTACCAAGAAGTCGGCGTCTTCTTCGGCTGACCGGTCGGTCAGTTGCCCGGTCGCGCGGCTCAGGGCCCGCGCGACCGGGCAACCGGGCCACCTTCTACTGACGCCGGCGCCGCGCCCCGCTGCCCCGCATCGCGTCGGCGACGAGGCCGCCGACGATCTCGGGCCCGCGCAGCGTCAGTACGGACTCCGGGTGGAACTGCACCCCGGCGAAGCCCGGACCCCGTAGCGCGTTCACCTCCCCCGCGTCGTCCCGGCTCACCTCGATGCCGCGCGTCGCCAGCTCCGCCGCCTGTGTGTCATCGCAGTGGGCGGTGAAGCTGTTGTAGAAGCCGACTGTTTCCGTCGTGCCGAAGAGTTCGATCGGGGTCTGCGTGCCCTGGTACGGCTGCCGCTTGCGCGCCGTCCCCAGGCCCAGCTCCGCCGCGATCAGCTCGTTGCCGAGGCAGATGCCCAGCAGCCCGTCCCGGTGCTCGCGCAGCAGCGCGGCGGTCAGCGCGCGCAGCGTACGCATCCGGGGATCGGCGGCGTCGGACGGATCCCCCGGCCCGGGGCCGAGCACCACGGGTCCCCGGTGCGCGAGCACCGCCTCCGTACCGAGGCCGGGTTCGTCGTACCGCCGTACGGTCACGTCCAGGCCGGCGGACCGCAGCAGATGCGCGAGCATCGCCGTGAAGGTGTCCTCGCTGTCGATGACCAGCGCGTGCCCCGTCAGTGCCGCCGACCGCTCCTGCATCTTCAGCCAGAACGGCGCCAGATGGGCCCGCCGCGAGTCCAGCGCGGCCCGCACCCGAGGATCGTCGGCGAGCACCTTCCGTACGGAGGCGGTGTCCGGCCGCCCCGCGTGCACGCCCAGCGCCGCCAGTACCCCCGCCGCCTTGGCGTGCGTCTCGGCGACCTCGCCCGCCGGGTCGGAGTGCCGTACGAGCGTCGCCCCGACCGGCACACGCAGTCGGCCGTCGGCGGCGATGTCCGCCGTCCGGATCAGGATGGGGGAGTCGAGGGTCTGCGCTCCGCCCGCGTCCCGCCCCACGAGGGCCAGCGCGCCCGCGTAGTAGCCGCGCCCGACGCCGTCCCGCCCCGGGGGCTCGTACCGCGCGATGACGCGGCAGGCGTTCTGCACAGGCGATCCGGTGACGGTCGCGGCGAACATCGTCTCGCGCAGGACGTCGCGGACGTCGAGCGAACTGCGCCCGCGCAACTCGTACTCCGTGTGCGCGAGATGGGCCATCTCCTTGAGACGCGGCCCGACCACCACGCCGCCCATGTCCCCGACGGTGCACATCATCTTCAGTTCCTCGTCCACGACCATGGACAGCTCGTCGGTCTCCTTGCGGTCGCCGAGGAATGCGAGCAGTGCCTCGGTGGTCGGCCCCTCGGGCGGATAGCGGAACGTCCCGCTGATGGGATTCATCACGACGGTGCCGCCGCTCATCCGCACATGTACCTCGGGGCTCGCCCCCACGAGGGTCCGCCCGCCCGTCTCCCGCCCCCGCCCTTCCGAGGAACGCCCTTCGGGCCCTCTCTCGTCTCCGGTGTGCACCGCATCCCCCGTGTGCACCACATACGTCCAGTACGCGCCCCGCTCGCCGGCCAGCAGCCGCCGGAACAGCGCCAGCGCGTCGGCGCGTCCGAAGCCGGGGATCCGGCCCTCGAAGGTCCGCCGGATGACGAAGTTGGCGCCCTCGCCGCGGCCGATCTCGTCCTCGATGACGCGCCGGACGATGTCCGCGTACTCCTCGTCGCCGATGTCGAAGGCGCCGTCCTCGACCCGGACCGGACGGTCGGGGAGGCTCGCGAGGACTTCGGCGAGCGGCAGCTCGTAAGACTCGTCCGCCACCAGCACCGCCAGCGGGGTGCCGTCGTCGTGCGCCTCGAAGCCGCGCTCGCGGATCTGCCGGAACGGGATCAGGGCGAGCGAGGGGCGCTCGTCGTCGGCCGGGATGTCGGCCAGCCGGCGGACCTCGCGTACGTCGCCGAGAAGCAGCTCCACGGTGTCGTGGTCGCGCCCCGGCGTGCGGCGGCGCAGCAGGGCGAAGGGCGGGCAGTCGTCGTCCAGGAGCCGGGCCAGGAGTCCGCCGGTGTCGGGGCGGGTGCGGCTGATGCCGGTGGCGGGGGCGCTAGCGGTGGGGTCCATGCGGGGTGGGTTCCTTCCGGAGGAGAGGAACGGCCCCGATTCCCGGTCCGTGTCGGCCGACGGGCCGAAAACACGGAAGGCCGCCCCTCGGGCGGCCTTGCGATTCGGTGTTGCGCGCGTGAATCAGCGGACCGCCGGATGTGCGGTCCACCACCAAGCCTGGTTCAACTGCGCGAACATGCCGCGGAGCATAACCGACGTCACCCGCCCACGGCACAGTCGTGGACAGCCGTCTCAACCACTGAGAGAGGGCATGGACGGCTGCCGGGACCCCGTAATGTTGTCCGCGTGACCGTGAACGCTGACACCCGAGCACCCGCCGTGCAGGCGACCTGGCGAGACCTCCCCGCGGCGCAGCAGCCCGAGTATCCCGATGCCGAGGCCCTGCGCGCTGCCGTCGCGGAGCTGGAAAGCTATCCGCCGCTCGTCTTCGCGGGCGAGTGCGACCAGCTCCGTACGCGGATGGGAGCCGTCGCCAAGGGTGAGGCGTTCCTCCTCCAGGGCGGCGACTGCGCCGAGGCTTTCGACGGCGTGTCCGCCGAACAGATCCGCAGCAAGCTCAAGACCCTGCTCCAGATGGGCGCGGTCCTGACCTACGCGGCGTCCGTGCCGGTGGTGAAGGTGGGCAGGATCGCGGGGCAGTACTCGAAGCCGCGTTCCAAGCCCACCGAGACCCGTGACGGGGTGACGCTGCCGACCTACCGCGGCGACTCCGTCAACGGCTTCGCCTTCACCGAGGCGGCCAGGATCCCGGACCCCGAGCGGCTGAAGCGGATGTACAACGCGTCCGCCGCGACGCTCAACCTGGTGCGTGCCTTCACCACGGGCGGTTACGCGGATCTGCGCCAGGTGCACGCCTGGAACCAGGACTTCGTGAAGTCGTCCCCGTCCGGGCAGCGTTACGAGCGGCTGGCGCGCGAGATCGACAACGCGCTGAATTTCATGAAGGCGGCGGGCACCGACCCGGCGGAGTTCCGCACGGTCGAGTTCTTCTCCTCGCACGAGGCGCTGCTGCTCGACTACGAGTCGGCGCTGACCCGCGTGGACTCGCGCACCGGCAAGCTGTACGACGTCTCGGGCCATATGGTCTGGATCGGCGAGCGCACCCGTCAACTGGACGGCGCGCACATCGAGTTCGCCTCGAAGATCGCCAACCCGATCGGTATCAAGCTCGGTCCGACGTCGACGGTGGACGAGGCGCTCAGCTACATCGACCGGCTCGACCCCGAGCGCGAGCCGGGCCGGCTGACCTTCATCGTCCGGATGGGCGCCGACAAGGTCAGGGACAAGCTTCCCGAGCTGGTCGAGAAGGTCACCGCGTCCGGTGCGACGGTGGCGTGGGTGACCGACCCGATGCACGGCAACACCTTCGAGGCGGCGTCCGGCCACAAGACGCGCCGGTTCGATGACGTACTGGACGAGGTCAAGGGCTTCTTCGAGGTCCACAAGGGCCTGGGGACGCACCCCGGCGGCATCCATGTGGAGCTGACCGGCGAGGACGTCACCGAGTGCGTGGGCGGCGGCGACGAGATCTTCGTGGACGACCTCCACCAGCGGTACGAGACGGCCTGCGACCCCCGCCTCAACCGCAGCCAGTCCCTGGACCTGGCCTTCCTGGTGGCGGAGATGTACCGGGCGCAGTAGGGCGGGCGCGGTGTGAACACGGGGCGCGGATCACGATGTGATCCGCGCCCCACCCGCTTGGGGGGACTTTCGCGCACCGGGGGCGGCAGGTTAGGTTAGGTTTGCCTCACCGTGCGAACGGGGACGGTGCCAGCCCAACGATCCCGCCGGGAGGTGAACCGCGTGTACGTCTGCTCGTGCTTCGGCATCACCGAGAAGCAGGTCCGGGAACACGCGGAGGCGGGTGCGTGCACCCCCCGCCAGATCGCCTCGGCCTCGAAGGCCGGCACGGACTGCGGGTCGTGCGTGCGCAGCATCCAGTCGATCCTCGGCCGTGGCGGCTGCCCACGCCGCGAGCTGCTGGGGACGGCCGCGGTGGCGACCACCGCGGTGGCTGCCGCCGTGGTGGAGACGGCCGTCACGCAAGCGGCTGTACAGGCGGCGGTGGCCACGTCGGCGGGCCGGGAAGCCGCCTGACCGACGCCTGAGGCCGCCTGGGGCCGCCTGAGGCACCGGCGCGCCGCGGTCCGCTAGGTCCTGTCCGGCGGATCTTCGGGGATCAGGCCGGGGCGGCTGGTGCGGTGCATCGCAAGGCGGAGGGTCATCCTCGTACTGGACGTACTTGGATGACTCCGACAACGCAGGGAGGTGCCGTGCCAGGCGTCCCGGACCCCCGAAGATCCGCCGGACAGGGCCTAGCTGTCGGGCTGCTCGATCTGTTGGGCGATGTACAGCGCCTCACCCAGTTTCTCCACCAGTTCGAGCTGGGTGTCGAGATAGTCGATGTGGTGCTCCTCGTCCTTGAGGATCGACTCGAAGATCTTCGCCGACGTGACATCGCCCTTGGCACGCATGACGTCGATCCCGCGCCGCAGCCGGTCGATCGCCTCGACCTCGATCTGCCGGTCCGCGTTGAACATCTCGGTGACGGTCTGGCCCACCCGTACATGGAAAAGCCGCTGATAATTCGGCAGGCCCTCCAGGAAGAGAATTCGGTCGGTCAGGATCTCCGCGTGCTTCATTTCGTCGAAGGACTCGGACCGTGTGTACGCGGCGAGCTTCGTCCAACCGAAGTTCTCCTGCATTTTGGCGTGCAGGAAGTACTGGTTGATCGCTGTCAATTCGGCGGTCAACTGCTCATTGAGGAACTCGATGACCTCGGGGTCGCCCTGCATCGCAGAGGCTCCTTCCACACGGGGACTGGCCAGGCTGCGCATCCTTGCATCACGCCCGATGGGCGTCCAGTAAGGACCGGCTTAGTAGTAGTTGCCCGAATAGGGCAGTGCCTGGTCATGACCACCCTTCGCGGTCTGTCACCATGGAAGGCATGGGTCAGCCGCGGAGCCGGGAAGAACGGGAGTCGGCGCAGTCCGGGCTTCCGCCGGGGCAGCGGCTCCAGCGCGGGTGGCCGGTCACCCATTACGGGCCCGTGCCGAAGTTCAAACCGGACCGCTGGGAGTTCCGGGTCTTCGGTGCCACGGCCGACGGTGACAAGCGCTGCTGGAATCACGAGGAGTTCTCGGCCCTGCCGTTCTCGGCAGTCGTCGCCGATCTGCATTGCGTCACAAAATTCAGCATGCTCGGGGCCGAATGGGGCGGAGTGCTCGCCCGTACGATTCTGGAACTGGCACCGCCGGCGCCGACCGTCACCCATGTCATGGTCTGGGCCGAGTACGGCTACAGCGCCAATATCCGGCTCGCCGACTTCACGTCGGAGCGGACCGTCTTCGCCACGCACAACGGCGGCGAACTCCTCACCGCCGAGCATGGATTTCCGCTGCGGCTCGTCGTACCGCATCTGTACGCGTGGAAGGGCCCGAAATGGGTCCGGGGCGTGGAGTACATGACCGCCGACCGCCGTGGCTTCTGGGAGGAGCGCGGCTATCACAACATCGGCGACCCCTGGGGCGAGCAGCGCTACTCCTACCAGGAAGGCCCCGGGGACGGCCCCGAGCTCTGAGTTCCCGGTCTTCGACCGCCCTGTCCTACGGCTGCCCCTGCTCACGCAGCTTCTTCAGCAGCGCCACGTCCGCCGCGTGCCCCTCCTTGCCGCCGGGGGTCTCGATCACCAGCGGCACGCCCTCGGTCGCCGGATGCGAGAACAGCGCCCGGAACGGCGCCTCGCCGATGTGTCCCGCGCCGATGTTCATATGCCGGTCCTTACGGGCGCCGGACACGTCCTTCGAGTCGTTGGCGTGGATCAGCCTGAGCCTCCCCGGCCCCACCGTCTCCACGAGTCGGTCCAGCGTCCGGTGCGTCCCGTGCGGCGCGGCCAGATCGTGGCCCGCCGCGAAGATGTGGCAGGTGTCGAGACAGATGCCGAGCCTGGGGTGCGAGTCGAGCGCGTCGAAGTACGGACCGAAGTCCTCGGCGAGCGAGCAGAGCGAGGAGCCCTGCCCGGCCGTCGACTCCAGCAGCAGATACGGGTCGTCGTCGTGCGTCAGCTCGTCGAGGAGCGGCAGCATCCGCTCCCGTACCTGCGCCAGCGCCACCTCGCGAGGCCGACCGCCGGTCGCCGAGCCGGTGTGGACGACGACGCCCGGGGCGCCGATCTCCCGGCCCCGGCGCAGGCTGTGCCGCAGGGAGTGCACGGACTTCTCGGCCGTCTCCGGCGTGTGGGAGCCGAAGTTGATCAGATACGGCGCGTGGATGTACGCGGACAGCCCCTCGGCGGCGCACCCCGCCCGGAACAGCTCGTCCTGGGCGGGATTCCCGTCGGGTGTCGCCCAGCCGCGTGGATTGGCGACGAAGACCTGTACGGTCTCGGCGCCGATGTCACGCGCCCAGGGAAGCCCCACGCGGGCGAGACCGCCCGCCACCGGGACATGGCCGCCGACGGGATTGCGCGGGCGGTCGGGGAGCGTCAAGCCTCAGATTCCCTTGGTCGTGATGGTGATGGTGCTGCCCTCGGCGGCCTTCTCGCCGCCCTCGACGGACTGCTCCGACACGGTGTCGTCCAGGAACGGGAAGCTCCGGTCGACCTCCACCTCGAAGCCGGCGTCGGTCAGTTCGGTACGGGCCGCGTCTATCGACTCGCCCGTGACATCCGGGACGGCGATCATCCGGGGGCCCTTGGAGATCGTCAGCGTGACGGTGTCGCCGCGGGCGAGCTTGCTGCCTTCCCCCGCGGACTGCTTCGCCACCGTCCCCGCGTCCTCGGCGGAGTTGACCCGCTCGGCGGCGATCTTCACATCGAGTCCCGCGTCTTCGAGCGAGGCGGTCGCCTCGTCCTCGGACCGGCCCGTCACGTCGGGCATATGGACCGGCCGGCCCTTGCTGACGACCAGCGCCACGCCCGCGTCGGGCCGCAGCTCCGTCCCCGCCTTCGGCTGGGAGCGGATGATGTCGCCCTGATCGGTCTGCTCGTCGAAGGACCGCGTGACGACACCGGGCGCCAGCCCGATCTTCTTCAACGCGTCCTTGGCGTCGGCCAGCGACCGGCCCGCCAGGTCCGGGACCCGCACGATCTCCGGGCCGCGTGAGATGACGAGGGTCACCGATCCGTTGCCCCGTATCCGCGCGCGGGGCTCCGGGTCGGTGCGCATGACCGTGCCGCGCTCGAACGTGTCACTGAAGTCCTTCTCGACGCTCGAGTCGAGTCCGGCGTCGCCGAGGCGCTTCTTGGCCGTCTCCTCGGTCTGCCCGAGGAGGGAGGGGACGCGGGTGAACTGCCCCGAGTTGATGTACCAGACACCGACGCCCACACCGAGCACGAGCAGTGCGGCGACCACGATCGCCAGGACACCCTTGCGGGGCGCGGCGGCGATCCGTCCGACGCGGCGGCGCGTGGGCGGCTGCCGCGGGGGCCCCTGGGACCCCGGCGGGGGCATCGTGAGGCGGCTGGTGCGGCGGACCTCGCCGTCTCCCGGGGAGAAGGCGGCGGACGGGTGGGACGTACCGGATCCGTCCGGCGACGGGTAAGGGCGGACGAGGCGCGGAATCACGCTCGTACGGTCGTCGGAGCCGTCGCCGGAGCCGTCGTCGGGACTGCTCCCGGCACGGTCGGCCACCGCGCGGGCCAAGGCGCCGTGGCCGTCCTGGGACGGCTCCGACGACGCGCCGCCGAAGACCGCGCCGTTCCTGCCGCGCGCCCCGCCTTTCGTTCCGGCGGTGGGCGACGAGGTCTCCGTCGTGGCCCGCGGCGGCAGCGCGTCCAACTGCGCGTCGTCCAGCGCGGCGCGCGTGCGCCGGGTCAGCGCGAGCAGCGCCACCGCGTCCTCGGGGCGGATCTCCGGATTGCGGGCGGTGGCCGTCGCGACCAGCTCGTCCAGCTCGATCGCCATACCGGGCACCGCGGCGGACGGCGCGGGCACGTCCTCGTTCAGATGGAGGTAGAGCACCTGTGCGGGGGTGTCCCCGCCGTGCGGCTTGGCGCCGGTCAGCATCTCGTGCAGGACGACACCGCACGCGTACACGTCGACCCGGGTGTCGGACGTACCGTGCTCGATCTGCTCCGGGGCGAGGTACGAGACAGTGCCGAGGATCGTGCCCGTGGTGTTGGTGACCGAGCCGATGGCCCGTACGAGACCGAAGTCGGCGACCTTCACCCGGCCGTCGTCCCCTATCAGGACGTTCTCCGGCTTGATGTCCCGGTGGATGAAGCCGGCCCGGTGGGCGGCGCCCAGCGCGGCCAGCATCGGCTCCAGGATGTCGAGCGCGGCACGCGGCTGGAGGGCGCCGCGCTCGCGCAGGACGTCGCGCAGCGTGCAGCCCTCCACGTACTCCATCGCCAGATACACATACGCGCCCTCGGCGCCCTGGTCGAAGACCCCGACGACATTCGGATGCGCCAGCCGTGCCACGGACTTCGCCTCGCGGATGAAGCGCTCCACGAAGGTGACGTCGGTGGCCAGGGCCGGGTGCATCACCTTCAGGGCCAGGACCCGGTCGAGCCGGGTGTCGACAGCCCGGTAGACCGTGGCCATGCCGCCGACGGCGATGCGCGCGTCGACGCGGTAACGGCCGTCGAGCACCTGCCCGACGAGAGGGTCCTTAAGCGTCGTGTCCACCCGTTGAGTCTACGAGCCGCCACCGACACTCCCGCAGCCCCGTGTCAGGCGTGACCCGCGGCTGGAGCCGTCTTGTGACAGCACCCACACCACATCGCGGCAAACGGCCCTCGCCGTCACCTTTCGCCCGTGGCGGGAGGGTCTCAGAACGCCGGCCGCTCCGGGTCCAGCGCCGCGCGCCCCTCCGTGGGAGACGAGGCGTCCGCGAAGTGCCGACGCGGAATGCGGCCCGCGCGGCGGGCCAGCCGGCCCGCCTCGACCGCGTGCCGCATCGCCTCGGCCATCAGGACGGGCTCCTGGGCGCGCGTGACCGCCGACGCCAACATGACGGCCGCGCAGCCCAGCTCCATGGCGAGGGCGGCGTCCGACGCCGTACCCGCCCCCGCGTCCAGGATCACCGGCACGCGCGCGTGGTCGGTGATGAGCTGGAAGTTGTGCGGGTTACGGATGCCCAGACCCGATCCGATGGGGGAGCCGAGCGGCATGACCGCCGCGCAGCCCACGTCCTCCAACTTCCTGGCGAGCACGGGATCGTCGTTCGTGTACGGCAGGACGGTGAAGCCGTCGTCCACCAACGTCTCGGCGGCGTCGAGCAGTTCGATCGGGTCGGGCAGCAGCGTCCGTTCGTCGGCGACCACTTCGAGTTTGATCCAGTCGGTGCCCAGCGCCTCGCGCGCGAGCCGGGCGGTGAGAACGGCCTCGCCGGCGGTGAAACAGCCCGCCGTGTTCGGCAGGACCCGGATGCCGAGGCGGTCGAGCACCGACAGGACGGAGCCCTGGACGGTGGGGTCCAGCCGGCGCATGGCGACGGTGGTGAGTTCGGTGCCGGACGCGGTCAGGGACCGTTCCAGTACGTCGAGGCTGGGCGCGCCGCCGGTGCCCATGATGAGCCGGGAGTTGAGGACGGTGCCGCCGATGGTGAGCCGGTCGTCGGACATAGGGACCTAGCCTCCTTGGACCGCGGTGAGGACTTCGACGCGGTCTCCGTCGGACACGGTGGTGGCGGACCAGCGTCCGCGCGGGACGACCGTCTCGTTGAGCGCGGCGGCGACGCCCGACGGGGCGGCGGTGAGGCTCGCGACGAGGACGTCGAGGGTGACGGGGCCGGCGAGGACGCGGGCCGCTCCGTTCACCGAGACGGTCACGGAAGCGGAAGCGGACGCGGGAACGGATCGCGGAACGGACTCGGAATCGGCTTCGGGAACCGGGGAATTCACGGTGTCGGTCATGCGTGCTGCTCCTGACCTGCGCGGACGGCGGGGGAGAAGGCCGGCGAGCGGCCGGGCGGGAGACCGGGCGAGAAGCGTCCCGGCGTGAAGGGCCGTGCGTCGTCGGGGAGTTCACCCGTCGTGAGTACGGTGGCCATCACCTGGCCCGTGACGGGTGTCAGGAGCACCCCGTTGCGATGGTGCCCGGTGGCCAGATGCAGGCCCGGCAGGGCGGTCGGCCCGAGCAGCGGGGCGTTGTCCGGCGAGGTCGGGCGCAGCCCGGCGCGGGTCTCGGTGAGCGGCAGTTCGGTGATGCCGGGGAGCAGTTCATGGGCGTCGCGCAGCAGCTCGTACACCCCTCCCGCCGTCACCGTCGTGTCCCAGCCGAGTTCTTCGCTCGTCGCGCCCAGGACCAGCTCGCCGTTCTCGCGCGGCACGAGATAGATATGGCTGCCGCGGACCTCGGCCCGCAGCGTCCGGGAGAGGAACGGGGCGTACTGGCGCGGCACCGTCAGCCGCAGGACCTGGCCCTTGACGGGGCGTACCGGCGGCAGCACGTCGTCCGGCACGCCCGCGAGCTGTGCGCTGCGGCTGCCCCCGGCGATGACGACCTGGCCGGCGCCGAGTTCGGCGCCGCCGCCGACCGTGAGCCCGGCGGCCCGGCCCCGGACCACTCGCAGGCGTTCGGCCCAGGCCCGGTGGAAGACCACCCCCGACCGCTCGCAGGCCGTCACAAGGGCGGCGGCGAGCCTGCGCGGATCGATCTGGTGGTCACCGTCGACCCGCAGCCCGCCGCGTACGCGCGGAGCGAGCATCGGCTCCAGCCGCCGGCACTCGCGGCCGGTGAGCCATTGCGACTCAAGACCCGACCTCCTTTGGAGGGCGTGCAGTTCACGCAGTTGCGCCCGGTCGTCGGTGTCGAGAGCGACGGCGAGCGTGCCGCAGACGCGGTAGCCGGTGTCCTGCCCGGTGGCCGACTCCAGTTCGGCGACGAAGTCGGGGTACAGCCGCGCGGAGGCGATGTTCAGCCCCAGCAAGGTCTCTTCGCCGTGGTCGAGTTCGCTGACGGCGGCGAGCATTCCGGCGGCGACCTGGGCGGCGCCGCCGCCCGGCTCGGGATCGACGACGCCGACGCCGAGCCCGCGCTGCGCGGCGCGCCAGGCGGTGACGAGGCCGATGATTCCGCCCCCGACGACGAGAACGTCTGTATGAGATGACCGCATGGGCGTCCAGCTCCTCCCTTCGCCGGCATGACCCGGATCAGGTTCGTACGGTCGGAGGCCGCGTCAGCCTCCCTCTCAGCCCGGTGCGTCCGGGCTCCCGCGAGGTGTGAAGTCTCTTGTCCGCTACCGGCGACAAGTGCTTGCGGCTGCCAGGGTAACCCCCTGTCCCCGCCCCCTGTAAGGGAGTCGTGGTCACTCGTGGCCCCGGCCGGTTCCTTAAGGTGATCGGGTGAGCGAGCAGCGGAAGCAGGCGGACGAGCGGCGCACGGTCATCGTCGGCGCGGGTATGGCGGGTGTGCAGACCGCCGTGGCACTGCGCGAACTGGGGCACGACGGCCCCGTCACCCTCATCGGCGCCGAGCGGCACCAGCCCTACGACCGGCCCCCGCTCTCGAAGGCCGTCCTTCTCGGGACGGCGGAGAGTTCGGCCTTCGACGTGGACTTCGACGCGCTGTCCGTGGAACTGCGGCTGGGCCTCGAAGTGACCGGCGTGCGCCCCGGGGACCAGGAGTTGGACACGGCGGCGGGGCCGGTTCCGTACGACGTGCTGGTCCTGGCCACCGGCGCCGAACCGATCACGCTGCCGGGCGCGGAAGGCGTGCCCGGCGTCCATCTGCTGCGCACCCTGGACGACGCCGCGCGGCTGCGCCCCGTCCTGGACGCCAAGCACCGCGTCGTCGTGGTGGGAGCGGGCTGGATCGGCGCCGAGTTCACCACCGCGGCCCGGGAGGCCGACTGCGCGGTGACCGTCCTGGAGGCCGCGGACCGTCCGCTCGCCGGCGCCCTGCCCGCCGAGGTCGCCACTCCGATGGCGCACTGGTACGCCGAGAGCGGCGCCGAACTCCTCACCCACGCGCGCGTGGCGACCGTCGAGCCCGGCCGGGTGGTCCTCACCGACGGCCGCGAACTGGCGGCGGACGCGGTGATCGTGGGCATCGGCGCCAGACCCGCCACGGCCTGGCTGGCGGGCTCCGGCATCGCGACCGGCGCCGAGGGCGCCGTCACCGCCGACGACCGGCTGCGCGCCTCGACGCCCGGCGTGTACGCGGTCGGGGACTGCGCCTCGTTCCCCTCGGCCCGCTACGGCGAGCGGCTGATGGTGCACCACTGGGACAACGCGCTCCAGGGACCGCGCACGGTAGCCGCCGACATCGTGGGGGAGTCGCACGAGCCTTACGACCCCGTTCCGTACTTCTGGTCCGAGCAGTTCGGCCGCTTCGTGCAGTACGCGGGCCACCACGCGCGGGCCGACACCCTCCTGTGGCGCGGCGACCCGGCGAGCGCCGCCTGGTCGGTCCTGTGGCTGCGGGACGGGGCGCTGGTGGCGCTGCTCGCCGTCGGCAGACCGCGTGACCTGGCACAGGGCCGCAAGCTCGTCGCGGCGGGCGCGCGGATCGACACGGAGCGTGCCGCCGACCCCGCCGTACCGCTCAAACTGACGGCTCTGTGACAGCGCCCCGCCCCGTTCCTCCCGGCCGGACGCCCGCCCGGCGGGCCGCAGGACACCCCCTGGGTGCCCGGCTCGGCTTCCGACTGTCAGTCCCAGATGGCAGGCTTGTCCTGTGACTGAGATTGACGCAAAGATCGATGCTCTCGTCCCTGCCTGGCTTCACCTGCCCGATATCGCCGAAATGCTCGATATCGAGGTGACGCGCGTGCGCCAGTTGGTCAAGGAGGGCCAACTGATCGCCGTGCGCCGCGGTGAGAATCGGGCGCTCCAGGTGCCGGCCGCCTTCATCGACGGCAACAAGGTCGTCAAGGGCCTCGCGGGGACCTTGACGCTCCTGCGGGACGACAGCTTCACCGACGAAGAGATGCTTGAGTGGCTCTTCACTCCCGACCCGTCCCTGCCGGGCACGCCCGCGCAGGCCCTCAGCGAGAATCGCGGTACGGAGGTGAAGCGCCGCGCGCAGGCGCTCGCCGTCTGAGTGCACCCACACCGGCCGTGCGCGGACCGGGCAGTCCCGGCCCGCGCACGGCCGTCCCGACAACGGTCCGACGATCCGACGGGGGAGACCCGCATGCCCGCAGCGCCCGGTGCGCCCAGCGCACTCGATCTGCTGTCCGACGCCCGGCTCTATCTCTGTACGGACGCGCGCAAGCGGCAGGGGGACCTCCCCGAGTTCCTGGACGCCGTCCTCACCTCCGGTGTGGACATCGTGCAGTTGCGTGACAAGGGCATGGAGGCGGCCGAGGAGCTGGACCACCTCCAGGTCTTCGCCGACGCCTGCCGGCGCCACGGCAAACTCCTGGCCGTGAACGACCGGGCGGACGTGGCGCACGCCATCGGTTCCGACGTGCTGCACCTGGGCCAGGGCGACCTGCCTGTCTCCGCCGCCCGCGCCATCCTCGGTACGGAGCTGCTGATCGGCCGCTCCACACACTCCGAGGCCGAGGTGATGGCGGCGGCCGGCGAGCCCGGCGTGGACTACTTCTGCGTCGGCCCCTGCTGGCCCACCCCCACCAAGCCCGGCCGGCCCGCCCCCGGACTCGACCTCGTGCGGTACGCGGCCTCGCTGGCCACCCGCCGCCCGTGGTTCGCGATCGGCGGGATCGACACCGGCAACCTCGAAGAGGTGCTGGACGCCGGCGCCCGCCGGGTCGTGGTCGTACGGGCCCTCACGGAGGCGCGGGACCCGGCCATGGCGGCGGCCGGCATCGCGAAGCGCGTCCGCGACCGGGTCGCCTGACACGCGCCGCCGGACCCCCGCACCGCCCCGCGCCCACACCCCGCGGCGCCCGTACTGTCCAAGGGGTGGACAGGCATGGCGTGAAATGGACAAAACAGCCTGCTCTGGTTGGGTGACAGCCGCACCGTGGATAACCTTCCGGTATGGCCCTCGGTACAGCTTCGACCAGGACGGATCACGCCCGTACGGTGCGTGATCTGCTGGCGACCGGCAAATTGTCGTACTCATTCGAATTCTGGGCGCCCAAGACGGAGAAGGGCGAGCGGAATCTGTGGAACGCGCTGCGCCGGGTCGAGGCCGTCGCCCCGAACTTCGTCTCGGTGACCTACGGCGCCGGCGGTTCCACCCGCGCGGGCACGGTCAAGGCGACCCAGCGCATCGCGTCCGACACCACGCTCACCCCGGTCGCCCATCTCACCGCTGTGAACCATTCGGTCGCCGAACTGCGCAACATGATCGGCCAGTACGCCGACGCCGGGATCAGGAACATCCTCGCCGTGCGCGGAGACCCGCCCGGCGACCCGATGGGCGAGTGGGTCAAGCACCCCGAGGGTGTGCGTTACGCGGCGGATCTGGTCCGTCTGATCAAGGAGTCCGGCGACTTCTGTGTGGGCGTCGCCGCCTTCCCCGAGATGCATCCGCGCTCGCCCGACTGGGAGAGCGACATCCGCCACTTCGTGGCCAAATGCCGCGCGGGCGCCGACTACGCGATCACCCAGATGTTCTTCGACCCCGAGGACTATCTGCGGCTGCGGGACAAGGTGTCGGCGGCGGGCTGCGACACCCCGATCATCCCGGAGATCATGCCGGTCACGAACGTCCGGCAGATCGAGCGCTTCTCGCAGCTCAGCAACGCGTCGCTGCCCCCGGCGCTGAAAGAGCGGATCCTCTCCGCCAAGGAGGATCCCGCCGCTGTACGCTCCATCGGTATCGAGTACGCGACGGAGTTCTGCGCGACGCTGCGCGCGGAGGGTGTCCCCGGACTCCACTTCATTACACTCAACAACTCCACGGCGACGCTCGAAATCTACGAGAATCTCGGACTGCACGAGCAGTCGTGACCGGTCGTACCCGCCCCGCCCCGGGGCGGTGACCGCAGGAGAGGGGCGGGCATGGGCTGGACGGTCCTCTACATCGCGTTCGGCGTCGTCGCGCTGTGGCTGCTGGGTGAAGTGCTGCTCCAGTACAAGGCGCGGCTGCGTTGGCGGTTGCTCGCCTTCACGGGTTTCGTCGGTGTGGTGCTGGGCGTCCTGCTCGCCTCCGTCCTGGTCATCGCGGTCGGCGCGATCGCGTTCGCGATCGGCCAGACCTATGTGACGCTGTCGTTCCGCCGTGGCTTCTCCACCGGCTGGGCGATCGGCGGCAGCCCCGGCGCCAGCCGCCGCCGCAGGGCGGGCGGCGGTGAGGCCGAGACACGCGAACCGAGCCTGGAAGTCTCGGACTTGGAGTACCAGCCGGTCGCCGCCGACCCCATGGGTCCGGTCCCCGACGAGCCCTCGCACATCGCGTCCGTCTACGAGCCGGAGCCGATGCCCGACGAGACCGGTCAGTACGGCGTGTACAGCGATGCCGCCTACCAGGCGACCCAGTACGGCAATTACGACCCGTACAACGGCCAGGACGCCCCCACGGGCCAGGACACCTACACCAGCCACGCCGGCCACGACGCCTACGCCGGACAGGGCCAGGACGCGTCGTACGGCACGGCGGACGCCTACGGGGCCCCGGACGCCCACGCGAGCCAGGGCCAGGACGTGTACGGCGGGCCGGACGCGTACGCGGGGCAGAACGGCCAGAGCGGGCCGTACGACTACGGCACGGGGCAGCAGCAGTACGCGGCCTACACCGACCCGTACAGCGGCGCGACCACCGGCGGCGACTCCTACGGCGCGTACGACAGTTACGGCGGCCGGCAGCAGTACGCGGACCCCTACGGCGACCAGGGCGACCAGGGCGGCCAGGCAGCGGGGCCCGAGTACGGCGCGGAGACGCCGCCCGGCGGGGTCTGGGTCCCGCAGCAGCGCGAGGGCGAGAACATCCCCCCGATGCCGCAGCAGGCGCCCCAGCCGTACGGCTACGACCCCAACCACGACGAGCAGCAGTACCGCTACTGACGGGCGCTCAACTCCCGCCACCTGTTCCCGAGTTCACCTGCGGTCGGCGCGGGCCCGGTCGGCCACGCGGGGTCAGCGCGAACCGCGGAAGTCCGCGCCCTCCACGATCAGCCCGGCGACCAGCGCCCCCGACATCCCCGCGTGCGCCAGCCCACCACCCGGGTGCGCCTCGCCGCCCACGAGATACAGACCGGGCAGCCGTGTGCTGTTGCCCGGATGCAACAACCGGCCCCCGACACCCGCCAGCGAGGGCGCCGGCACCGAACCGCCCCGCGCCCCGGTCCGGGCCGCCGTGTCGGCCGGCGTACGGATCTCCCGCCAGCGCAGCCGCCCCCGCAACTCGGGCACGGCGGAACCGGCCGCCTCCACCAGTACCTCGGCGTACCGCTCGCACCGCGCGGCGTCGGTCCAGTCCACCGGACCGTGCGGCGCGACGGTCGCCGTGACGGTGACCGCCTCGTGCTCGTCGTCCGGACGCGTCGTCGGGTCGTCGGGCCGCAGCACCGTGACCGTGGGCCGCTGCGCCGTCCGCCCGGAGAACACCGCGCCGGCCTCGTCGCCGCCGTCGGGGGAGTGGACCACCGTCCGGTGCGCCGTACCCTGCGGCCTGCCGCCACGCAGGGCCAGCAGCACCGTGAACCTGCCGGGGACCGACGGCACCCCGCCGCCGCCCGCGCTGCCGCCTCGGGGCCGTACATCGTCGTCCCGCCACAGCTCCTGGCCCACCAGGGCCGCGGGCGCCGTGCCCGCCACCACATGGTCCGCTTCCACGACCGTGGGGGCGGACGCGGCCGGCCCCGGTGCCAGCTCGACACCGGCCGCGCGGCCGTCCTTCTCCACGATGCGGGTCACCTCGGCGTGGAAGACGAACTCCACCCTGCGCGCCAGACACCGCTCGTACACCGCGTGCGCCAGCGCCCGCATCCCGCCCCGTACGTACCAGGTGCCGAAGGTCTGCTCCATGTACGGCAGCAGGGCGGCGCCCGCCGGAGTGCGCCGCGGATCGAGTCCGTACGACAGGACGTACCCCTCGAACAGCGCGGCGAGCCGGGCATCGGCCAGCTCCCACGACCCCACCTCGGCGACGGTGCCCGCCATCCGGGGCGTCCGCAGCAGCCTGCGCCGCTGGACGGCCGGATACGGATCGCGCCCCAGCACCTGCCAGTCGCCGCGCAACGGCTCCTCCAACAGAGGACGCCGCGACCGGTCCCAGGCGTCCCGCGCCCGGCCGAGGAAGTCGCCCCACCGGGCACCCGCGCCCGCGCCGAGCGCGGCGTCCAGGGCCGCGACGACACCGCCGCGCGACGCGTTCGGCAGGGACACCTCGGTGCCGTCCGGGAGGAGATGCCTGCTCGCCGGGTCGACCTGAGTCATCCGTACGCACTCTTCGAGCGGCTGCTTGCCGGTCTTGACGAACAGATCCCGGTACACGGCGGGCAGATGCAGCAGGCCGGGCCCCGTGTCGTACGCGAACCCGTCGCGCTCGAACCGCCCGAGGGCGCCGCCGTACGTCGCCGAGCGTTCGTACACCGTCACTCGGTGCCCCGCCACCGCCAGCCGGGCAGCCGCCGCCATCGCGCCCATCCCGGCGCCGATCACCGCAATCCGTGCCATGAAGTGGACCTTAGCGGCCGGATTTTCCGGCGTAGCGCCCGGGAGGCCGGGTCGGGGAGCCGCGGGCCGTCAGGGAGGCCAGGACGTGGCGAGGCGCCGCTCCTCGCGCCGTCGCGCCCTGCTTCGGCGGAACCGGCGGATCCTGGAGGCCAGGAAGATGATGATCACGATGCCGAGCAGCAGGAGGCCGCCCGCGACGATCGCCGCCGCGAGCGGATGGAAGATCGCGAAGGTGATGATCCCGGCGACGCCCAGGTCCTCCGCCGTGCTGACGGCGATGTTGCTGAAGGGCTCCGGGGAGGTGTTGACCGCCATCCTCGTGCCGGCCTTCACCAGATGACTCACCAGCGCGGTCGATCCGCCGACCGCGCCCGCCGCGATCTCCGGGAGCGAACCGCTCTGCCCGGCGAGCAGCGCCGCGACCACCGCTCCCGACAACGGTCTGATCACCGTGTGCACGGAGTCCCAGACCGAGTCGACGTACGGGATCTTGTCCGCCACGGCCTCGCAGACGAACAGCACGCCGACGACGGCCAACACATCGGTGCGCTGGAGCGATTCGGGGACCTCGTCGGTCATGCCGGTCGCGCCGAAGACACCGAACAGCAGAATCACCGCATAGGCGTTGATCCCGCTGGCCCAGCCACTCGTGAAGACAAGGGGGAGTAGGGACACGGACGAAATCGTAGCCAGCGTGTGGGCCGGTCGGGTGAGGATTCGAACGGGGTGGTGAGTATCCGTACCTAGTACGTGAGATGAGTAGAGACGCGGATGGGCCCCCACCTGCGGAGACGGAAGAGTGAGGGGCACGGGAGGGGCGCGACGCCGAAACCGCCGACACGGGGCGGCGGAGCGGCGTGGCACCCCGACCGCTAACGGGGTGAGGCAATGCGCCGCCCCGGTCGGGCCCCGAACGCGGAAGCCCGACCGGAGCGGCGCATCGCCGTGTCCGTGCCCGTGTCCGCGTCCGTCGCCCGCGTCAGCCTCCGCCGACCCGCCCGTGCAGCAGCAGCGAGAGCGCCGAGCGCACCTCCTCGATCGACCGCTCGGGCTGGAACGCCTGCCAGTCCAGGGCCGCCACCAGCACCATCCCCACCAGCGCGGCGGCCGTCAGCGGAACGTCGATCTCACGGCTCAGCTCACCGCTGTCGACCCCCTCCTGGAGCACCTTCTCCACGACGGCGACGGCCCGCTGACGCACCACCAGCAGCGTGGACTGCCACGCGCGGTTGGTGCGCCAGAGCTCGGCCACGTACAACTGCGTGAAGGCCGGATGGCTGTCGATGAAGGCGAGCCCCGCGCGGATCATGGCGTCCAACGCCTCCACGCTGGTGCCGTCGCGCTTCGCCGTCTCGTCGGCCGCGGTCTGGAGGGAGTCGGTGAGCCGGCCGACTCCGTGGCGTAAGAGCTCCTCGAACAACTCGGTCTTGCTCTTGAAGTTGTAGTACACCGTGCCCTTGGCGACTCCGGCTCGCTCGGCGATCTCGTCAACAGTCGTGGCCGAGAAGCCCTGTTCGGCGATGAGCGTCACCGCGGACTCGTAGAGCTTCTGTCGGGTGGCCTGCCGGCGGGTGCTGCTGCTGTCCATGCGCCCGATTCTCACAGGCGCCGGTGCCGTCCTCCGATTCACCGGCGCGATTCGGGACGCGGCCCGCCCACGCCTGCCTGTGCTGACCAGTCAGTGCGAAAACCTGCTCCGAACGTACGAACGAGGCGAAAGCGCAGGTCAGGGCCGATTGTCAGTGGCGTACTCCACGATGGACACATACGGCCACAGAGCCGTCACAGAGACGACCAGGAGGTTCGTCATGGCCAGTTCCTACGCCGCAGCCGCACGCCGGCGAAGCACAGGCGGCCCTGCCCCCTCACTGACCGGCGCCGCGACCGATGTCCACCCCGTCCTGAGGCGCGCGACCGCGCCGCCCGCCGCCCTCGATCTGCTTGCCCAGGCCCGTACGGGCCTGGACGAGGCCGCCACCCTCGAAACCCCCAACGAGCGCTATGCGACGGCCCATCTGGCCGCCCTGCGCACCGCGGCGGCGGTCCTCGCCGCCCGTGGCCGGCCCGAGCCCACGACGGGCCCGCGCCGCAGGCGCATAAGGAGCGCCTGGGAAGTGCTGCCCGAGATCGTGCCCGAGCTGTCCGAATGGAGCGCTCTGTTCGCCTCCGGAGCCACCCGCAGGGCGCGGGCCGAGGCCGGTATACAGGGCGCGGCGAGCAGCCGCGACGCCGACGATCTGCTGCGCGATGTGGCCATGTTCCTGCGCCTGGTGGAGCGGCTGCTCGTGCTCGAACCGGTACTGCCCCAGCCCAGGGCCGAACAGCCGGAGAAGGGCGGCGCCGTGGGGTGACGGGGACGGCCGACAGAGGCAATAGGCTGTCCGGAGCCTGCACCTTTCACGCCCCGCGACCAGGGGCGGCACCGCGCCGAGGAGTCAACTGCCGTGTCGGACCCTTCCCCTGCCTTCGGCGGAGAGACGCCGTCGCGCCCCCGTAGCTCCCTGCGTACCGCCGTGGTCTGGGACGTCCTCAAGCGCGCCCTCGACAGCCGCGCCGCCGCGGTGGGGGACGCGGCGATCCTGGACGTCCTCGACACCGGGGGCGGCACGGGCAACTTCGCCGTGCCCGTCGCCCGCCTGGGCCACCGGGTGACCGTCGTGGACCCCAGCCCCAACGCGCTGTTCGCGCTGGAGCGCCGGGCCGCCGAGGCGGGCGTCGCCGACCGGGTCAACGGCGTCCAGGGCGACATCCTCGGCCTGTTCGACGTGGTGGGGCGCGGCGGCTACGACGCCGTGCTCTGCCACGGCGTCCTGGAGTACGTGGACGACCCGGCCGAAGGCGTCCGCCACGCGGTCGAGGCGCTGCGGCCCGCAGGTGCGCTCAGCCTGCTCGCGGCGGGCCTCGGCGGCGCCGTCCTGGCCAGGGCGCTCGCCGGCCATTTCACCGAGGCCCGGCAGGCACTCACGGACCCGGCGGGACGCTGGGGCGAGGGCGACCCGGTGCCCCGGCGGTTCACCGTCGAGCTGCTGACCGAGTTGGTCGACAAGGCTGGCGCCGACGTGGGCGCGGTACACGGCGTCCGGGTCTTCTCCGACCTGGTTCCGGGCGTTCTGGTGGACACCCAGCCAGGCGCTCTGGAGGCCCTTCTGAAGCTGGAGGCGGCAGCCGCCGAGCAGCCCTCCTTCCACTCCGTCGCGAGCCAGTTGCACGTCCTGGGCGCGAAGCGGGCCTGACGCGGAACGCCCGCGAGCACTGATCGCCGGGCTGATCAGCAACGTAGCTGCGCATGGAGTGCGCCACAGGCCCCCCGGCAAAGCGTTCCGCGCCGTATGATCGGGGTACGCCTTCCGGCATGACGGGTCGACGGTTGGGGAATCAACGCCTCAACGGCCGAGTCGGCATGGCGGCCCGGATTGGCGAAATGGCGTAGAGGGCGGGTTTCACGGGGGCGATTCCCTGCCTATCCTGAAGGGGCCGCATACCGGTCGCCCCCCGCGACCGACGACTAGGAGGACTCCGTGCCGCTCTCGGAGCACGAGCAGCGAATGCTCGAGCAAATGGAGCGAGCGCTGTACGCCGAAGATCCCAAGTTCGCGACAGCGCTTGAGGGAAGCGGGCTGCGTACGTACACCCGGCGACGGGTCTACCAGGCGGTCGCTGGCTTTCTGGTGGGTATCGCGCTCCTCATGACCGGTATGGTCGCCAAGCAGATCTGGATCGGCGTGGTGGGTTTTCTCGTCATGCTGGGCTGTGCGGTTCTCGCGGTCACCGGCTGGCGCAAGGCCCCGAAACCGGGTGAGCAACAGGCATCCGGCGAGGCCACGGCCGATCGCCGACAACCTCGGCAGCGCCGTTCGTTCATGAACCGGATCGAGCAGCGGTGGCAGCGCCGTCGTGACGAGCAGGGTCAGTAAAGACTCCCAGGTTCCCAAGCTTGCAGTAGTGGTGCGACGGCCGTGACACACGCCGGATACGGGTGAGGGGCGAACGCGAGAGCGCGTTCGCCCCTCACCCGTATCCGCGTACGGCGGTCCCCTTCCGGCGATCGACCGTCGGGCCACCGGACATACGCCGCGCTGTGCCGCCCGTCGCCTACGGAAAACGGAAAGGGGCGGGGGTACGGGCCCGAAAGCCGCCCCGTACCCCCGCCCCGACCGTTGTCCCGCGGTCCCGCCCGGCTCAGCCCCGCTGCCGGGACGGCCTGCGGAGGCGGAACGGCGCCGCCCACCGGCGGCCCAGCTCCAGGCGGCGCACTCCCCAGCGCTCGGTGAGAGCCGCCCAGCGCTCGGAGAGCCCCCACATCACCCGAACGGACGAGCGCGGCAGGAGAAGCGCGCGCTGTCTGGTCCAGCGTCCCGCCGCCTCGCCCAGGCCCGCGCGGACCCGCTGGGCGTCGTCGGCGAGACCCGTGACAGGCCGTGGCTCCGGCGCGTACAGCACCTGTTCCACCGCACGCGCCAGCCGGTGCACGGCATCGGCGGCATCGCCCTCCAGCTTCCCCAGCCGCACGATCCGGGCCGCCGTCCTACGAGGGGTCTGCGAATCGTCCGGCAGGATTCCGTGGTCCCAGGCCGTGTCGATGATCTCCCGCCACGCGCCCAGCACACGGGCCGTGGCATCGGCGGGCGTACGGCCGCCGGAACCGAGGCGTCGGCCCCGGACCCGGACCCGCCACAGCAGCGGAAGCAGTGGCAGCAGCAGTACGGCCAGGACACCCAGCGTGATGGCGGCCACCGCCCCCGCCGATGTTCCCGAGTCCGTAGGAGGCAGGGCTCCCGCCGGCGCGGTCGTGCCGCAGTCGCCGATCCTGGCGGCCTGCGGCGGGCAACTGTCCGAGGCGGACGGCTGTGCGGTCGGCGCGGAGGACGTGCTGGCCTCGGGCTGGGCCGGGTCGCTCGCGTCGCCCGAGGGAGTCTCGGGGATGGTGTAGTCCGGCGCGCTGCCGCGGCTCGGCGTGGGCTCGAAGCGGGTCCAGCCGACACCTTCGAAGTACAGCTCGGGCCAGGCGTGCGCGTCGCGGAGCCCGACGGACATCGAGCCGTCCGACTGCGGAGTGCCCGGTGTGAAGCCCACCGCCACCCGCGCGGGGATCCCCAGCGTGCGGGCCATCGCCGCCATCGTGAACGAGAAGTGGACGCAGAAGCCCTCCTTGTCCTTGAGGAAGCGGCTGATGGCCGAGACGCCCGTGCCGGAGGCGACCTGCGTGTCGTACGTGAAGCCGCCGTCCACGGCGAACCAGTCCTGGAGCTTGACCGCCCTCTCGTAGTCGTTCGCCGCGCCGTCGGTCACCTCGCGCGCGGTGGCCTCCACCTCGTCCGGCAGGACGTCCGGCACCTTCGTGTACTCCCGTACCAGGGAGTCCGGCGGCTCCGGCGCCGCCGCGAGCTGTTCGCGGGTCGGCTCCACCAGCAGGCTGGTGACCTGGTACTGCGCGTTCTGCGTCGTCTCACCGCGGTCGCCGACCAGGGTCCGGCCGGTCGGTTCGAAGCGCCAGCGCCCCTTGATGTCCACCTCCGACGCCGGATAGGGCATCGGGAGGTAGTTCTGCCGATACCAACTGGCGGCGGAAATGCTCGTCTTGATCTCGGTGGTGCTCACGCCGCCGCTCAGACCGGGCGGACCGGGGAGCGTGTCCGGCACGTCCTCGACACCGCGCTGCGAGAACCGCCAGGACGTGCCGTCGAAGTCGTCCAGCGCCATGATCCGCAGATACATGTCCTGGGTGCTCTCCGCGTTGGTCTGATACCGCAACGCCTCCCGGTCCTCGGGCTGGTTGAGGTTGTCCTGGAGCGACACCAGCGGGTTGACGGCGGAGATCGTCCCACCGCCCAGGCCCGAACCCGACCCGGCCCCCGTGCCGTTGAGCAGTCCGCCGTTCAGCGACGGCAGCGCGGCGGGCACGACGAGCGCGATTCCCAGCGCCATCACACCGATCCGGCGGCCCGTACGGACCGGGGCCGTGGCCCCACCCCCGGTGTCCATCCCGGCGGCCGTACGGCCCGGCACCCGCGGAGCACCGCCGAAGACCCGGCCCCACTGGGAGAGCCGGTCCCGGCCCTCGGCCAGCAGCAACAGCAGATAGCCGCCGGCGGCGAGCAGGAACCACAGCCAGGAGGCGTCGCCGCCGGAGAGACCGGCGGCGACCGAGTACAGCGCGAGCAGCGGCAGTCCGGCCGGTGCCGCGCTGCGGAACGTCACGGCGAGCGCGTCCACGGCGAGCCCGATGACCAGCACACCGCCGACCAGCATCAGTCTGATGCCGTTGGTCGACGGCGCCGGGACCGAGTACCGCGCGACCTCCTCGCCGCCCTGGCTCAGCAGCTCACCGAAGCGCTGGAAGACCTCCGGTCCGGGCAGCAGACCGAACAGGGCCTGCTCCGAGGCGAAGACCACCGTCAGCATCAGCAGCCCGGCGACCGCCTGGAGTGCCACGGTCAGCGTTCTGGCCAGCGGCACCCGCCGGCCGAGCGCGCCCACCCCACCCAGGACCGCCACCATGAAGGCCGCCTGGAGAATCCAGGTGGCGGGATCGACCAGCGGCAGCAGCGCCCCCGCCGCCATCATCGTGGCGGCGAACGCGCACAGCGCCAGCCTCGCGCGACCGCTCATGACCATCCTCCGGAGAAGCCTGCCGAGCCTTGCGTCACACCCGACTCGGTGCGCTGCCGTGCCGCCTGCTGCCACAGGTCGGGGAGCGCGGCCCCGGCCGGCACCGCCAGGGTGTTCCAGCCGGACTCGCGCAGTTGCCGCAGTTGGTCCTGGACCCGCGCGGGAGGTTCGCCCTCGCTCTGGAGCCAGCCGGAGCTGTCCAGGACGAAGGCCACCGCGGCGCCGCTGCGGTGCCGCATACGACAGGCCACGGCGGTCTGCTCCTCGTCGAGATCACCGAGGAAGGCGATCAGCAGTCCCTCGGTCCCGCCGCGCAGCACGTCGTACGCGCGGGAGAGCCCCGCCCCCTCGGAGTGGTCGAGGACGGCGAGCGTGTCCATCATCAGCCCGGCCGCGTCGGCCGACTCCTGTGTCGAACCGGCGAATCCGTCGGCGCCCTCGCCCGGCACCGAACTGCCCGTGTCCGTCAACAGCCTTACGGCGAAGCCCCGTTCCAGCATGTGCACCAGCGCGGACGCCGCGCCCGACACCGCCCACTCGAAGGCCGAGTCCGGACCGGCACCCTGGTAGGCGAGCCGCCGGGTGTCGAGCAGCACCGTGCATCTGGCCCGCTGCGGCTGCTCCTCGCGGCGCACCATCAACTCGCCGTAGCGCGCAGTGGAGCGCCAGTGCACCCGGCGCAGATCGTCACCGTGGCGGTAGCCGCGCGGGATGACGTCGTCCTCGCCGGCCAGCGACAGCGAGCGCTGCCGCCCGTCGCCGTACCCCGCAGTCGCCCCCGCCAGCCGGACCGGTGGCAGCGGCTCGGTGCGCGGGATGACGGTCAGGGTGTCGTGGGCGCTGAAGGACCGAGTCAGCTCGCACATCCCGAACGGGTCGCTCAGGCGCAGTTGGAGCGGCCCCAGCGGATAGCGCCCGCGCAGGTCGGAGCGCACCCGGTAGGAGACCTCACGGCGCCCGCCGGCCTCCACCCGGTCCAGGACGAACCGGGGGCGCGGGCCCAGCACGTACGGCACATGGTCCTGGAGCATCAGCAGACCGGTGGGCAGCCGCGACACGTTGTCCATCCGCAGATGGACGCGGGCCTCGGAACCCGCGGGCACACGCGACGGCGAGAGCCGTCTGCTGCCCGCGACCCGGTAGCGCGTGCGGTACAGCACGCCGACACAGACCAGCGGCAGGACGGCCAGGAGCATGCCCACCCGGAGCAGATCCGCCTGGCCGAGGACATAGGCGCAGACCGCCGCCGCGATGCCCGCGGCGAAGAAGGACCGGCCGCGGGTGGTGAGACCGCCCAGCGCCGCCCGCAGCCCGCCCTTGTCCTCGCCGTCCGAGGCGGGGGCGCCGGGCTCCATCACAGCCGCCGGACGCCCGGCTGCTGCCGGTCGTAGAGCGGCGCGGCGACCACGGGGGTCTGCCGGCCGCCGTCGGCCGTCGGCACCGGGACGCGCTGAAGGATCTCCCGCACCACCTGCTCGGCGGTCCGGCGGTTGAGCTGTGCCTGCGCGGTCGGCAGCAGCCGGTGCGCCAGCACCGAGACCGCCAGCGTCTGCACATCGTCCGGCAGGGCGTACTCCCGGCCGCTCAGGGCGGCGGACGCCTTCGCCGCGCGCAGCAGATGCAGCGTCGCGCGCGGTGACGCGCCCAGTCTGAGATCCGGGTGGTTACGGGTCGCACCGACCAGCTCCACCGCGTACCGCCGTACGGAGTCGGCCACATGGACCTTCCGCACGGCGTCGATCAGCTTCACGATGTCGTGCGCGTGGGCCACCGGCTGGAGGTCGTCCAGCGGCGAGACCCCGCCGTGCACGTCCAGCATCTCCAACTCGGCCTCCGCGCTGGGATATCCGATGGAGACCCTGGCCATGAAACGGTCCCGCTGCGCCTCGGGCAGCGGGTAGGTGCCCTCCATCTCGACCGGGTTCTGCGTCGCCACCACCATGAACGGGCTGGGCAGTTCGTACGTCTGCCCGTCGATGGTGACCTGGCGCTCCTCCATGGACTCCAGCAGCGCCGACTGCGTCTTGGGCGAAGCGCGGTTGATCTCGTCGCCGATCACGATCTGCGCGAAGATCGCCCCGGGCTTGAACTCGAAGTCGCGCCGCTGCTGGTCGTAGATGGACACCCCGGTGATGTCCGAGGGCAACAGGTCAGGCGTGAACTGGATACGCCGCACCGAGCAGTCGATGGAGCGCGCCAGCGTCTTGGCCAGCATGGTCTTGCCGACGCCGGGGACATCCTCGATGAGCAGATGTCCTTCGGCGAGCAGCACTGTCAGCGAAAGCCGTACGACCTCAGGCTTGCCCTCGATCACACCCTCCACCGATGCGCGGACACGCTCCGCTGTGGTGGTCAGATCTGTGAGGCTCGCTCGATCGTCATAGGTCGTCACCCGGCCCTCCTCGGCCCGTTCATACGGGCCGAGGCTTTTCTCACGGCCCGGCCCACCCCGAAATACGGACGCCGCGTCCGGAAGGTTCCGCAACGCCGCTGTCACTCACGCATTCTTGTAGCCGTTACCGCTTCGTGTCACTCGCCTGTGGATAAGTGGGTGTGAATTGCCGGAGTTGCCGTGCTTCTGGTGCGCGGGACAGGGTGGGCGCGGTCAGTTCGACGGATCGATTTCTCGCAGGAGGCCCGTCGACACGTCGAAGACGAAACCGCGTACGTCGTCGGTGTGCAGGAGGAACGGTGAGGTCCGTACCCGCTGCATCGACTGCCGTACGTCCTGGTCCACGTCCCTGAACGACTCCACCGCCCAGGGCGGACGCTGTCCGACCTCCATTTCCAGTTCGTGCCTGAAGTCCTCGGTGATGGCCTCCAGGCCGCAGCCGGTGTGATGGATCAGTACGACGCTGCGGGTCTGGAGCGCCCGCTGGCTGATGGTGAGTGAGCGTATGACGTCCTCGGTGACGACGCCGCCCGCGTTGCGGATCGTATGACAGTCGCCGAGCTCCAGGCCCAGCGCGTCGTGCAGGTCGAGGCGGGCGTCCATGCAGGCGACCACGGCGACGCGCAGCACGGGGCGGGCGTCCATCCCGGGGTCGTCGAAGCCGTTGGCGTAACGCCGGTTGGCGTCCACGAGTCGATCGGTGACCGTACCGTCGGTGCGGGCCGCACCGGCGGACGCCTGGGCGGACTCGGCGGGGAGGTTCGCGGATGTCGACATACCTATAGACGGTAATGCTCAGCCGTGCCGGAAGCCCGCCGTACGACCGGACAAACATCGTCAACGAGGCCCGGTGTGAGGTATGCCACACGGGTCAAGCCCGACAGGGCGAACGGGTGATGTACGCCGTTTTCGATTGTGTGCCGTCGCGTCGCCACCGTGTCCGGACCCACATGATCTTGGCCACGATCCGCACCGCGATCCGCACCGCGATCCGCGCCACCGGTCCCGCCACAGCGGGCCGGGCGACGCGCTGGCCGGTTGATTGACCGGGGGGACCTGTGGACTAAAGTGACGCGAAGTTCACGGACATCCCGAACACTTACCGGAACACTCCCCGAAATTCCCCCGCGTGTGCGGCGTACGTGCGGCTCGGCTTCCCCACGCTCGGCGGTACGCACATCCACGCCGGACCTGAGAGGGCGCATGAGCGAGCGCAGCCAGCGAGCCAGGCCGTGTCTGACCAATAGCGCCGTCCGCCCGCAGGGCGGGGCGCGCGCCGTTCGGTGCGTGCGGTCGCAAGGCGGAGGATCGGCCTTGTACTGGGCGTACTCGGCCGACTCCGACAACGCGGCGAGCGTGCGTGCCGGACGGTGCGCGCCAGGCGGGATTTGCCAGACACGGCCTGGGGCCCGCGAGGGCCGCGAGGCCCGCGAATGACCGGCACCCGGCACGTTCCGGTGATGCTCGACCGGTGCCTCCATCTGCTCGCCCCCGCCCTCGCCGCACCCGGCGCCGTCGTCGTCGACTGCACCCTCGGTCTCGGCGGCCACAGCGAGGCGCTGCTCACCACCTTCCCCGCCGCGCGGCTGGTCGCGCTCGACCGGGACAAGGAGGCGCTGCGGCTCTCCGGCGAGCGCCTCGCCCCGTTCGGCGACCGCGCCACCCTCGTGCACGCCGTCTACGACGAACTGCCCGACGTACTCGACCGGTTGGGCATCGGGCGCGTCCAGGGCGTGCTCTTCGACCTCGGCGTCTCGTCCATGCAACTCGACGAGGCGGAGCGGGGGTTCGCGTACGCCCAGGACGCCCCGCTCGACATGCGCATGGACCAGTCGGCCGGAATGAGCGCGGCCGAGGTCCTGAACACCTACCCGCCGGGCGAACTGGTGCGGATCCTGCGGGCGTACGGCGAGGAGAAGCAGGCCAAGCGCATCGTCTCCGCGATCGTCAGGGAACGCGCCGTGGAGCCCTTCACCAACAGCGCCCGGCTGGTCGAACTCATCCGCGACGCCCTGCCGCAGGCCGCCAAGCGCACCGGAGGCAACCCAGCCAAGCGCACGTTCCAGGCCCTGCGTATCGAGGTCAACGGCGAACTGTCCTCCGTGGAAGAGGCCGTCCCGGCCGCCGTCGCCTCCCTCGCCGTCGGCGGCCGTATCGCCGTACTGGCCTACCACTCCCTCGAAGACCGCCTGGTCAAGCAGGTCTTCGCGGCCGGCGCCGCCAACACGGCGCCCCCCGGCCTGCCCGTCGTGCCCGAGCGCTACCAGCCGAGGCTCAAACTCCTGACGCGCGGAGCCGAACTGCCCACCGAGGAAGAGGTCGCCGAGAACCGCCGGGCGGCCCCCGCCCGGCTGCGCGGCGCCGAGCGGATCCGGGAGGACGTGCGGTGAGCGGACCGGCCAGGCAGCTTCGGGGGCGCGCCGCGCGGCTCGCCCGGCTGATGCCGTCGACCGGGCCGAGCACCGCGGCGCGCACCCCCTTCGTCCTGCTGGTCGTACTCCTCCTCGGCGGCGGGCTGATCACCCTGCTCCTGCTGAACTCCTCGCTCAACACCGGGTCGTTCAGGCTGAGCGAGCTGAAGAAGCAGACCACCGACCTGACCGACGAACAGCAGGCGCTCCAGCGCGACGTGGACAACCTCTCGGCGCCCGACGCGCTGGAGCGCCGTGCGCGGCAGCTCGGCATGGTGCCCGGCGGCAGCCCCGCCTTCCTCAACCCGGACGGCAGGATCAGCGGCGTCCCCTCCGAGGCCGGCGCGCTCCCGTACACCGCACCGTCCGCCATGGACGCCGCCCCACCCGCCGCGCCCAGCCTGCCCGCCTCGCTCGCGCCGTCCGTGACCCCGTCGGCGTCGGCCCCGGGCGGACCGGCGTCGCCCTCCTCAGGAGAGTCCACGGCCCCGGCCACCACTCCTTCGTCCACCCCGGCCGCCACTCCTTCGTCCACCCCGGCCGCCCCGGCGGGCTCCCGCGGCGCGCCCCCCACCGCGCCCCAGCCCGGACCGACGTACGCCGCACCCACCCAGACGACCTCCGGCAGGTGACGCAGTGCCCCCCGAGCAACCACCGCGCCGCCGGGTCCCCGGCCCCGCGCGCTCCGGGAGCGGCAGGCGCCCCCGGCCCGAGTCACGCGCCCCGCTGCGTGTCCCGCAGCGCCCGGCGCCGCGCCCGTCCGGGCGCCCGAGGCGCCCCGTACAGGGCCGTGGGCGGCCCCCTCGCGGCCCGCGCCGTATCCGCCTCGGCAACCACCGCCCCCGGCTGCGACTGGTCAGCCTCGGACTGACCATGGTCATGCTGGTCTTCGTCGTCCGGCTGCTCCAGGTCCAGGCCGTCGACGCCGGCGCGTACACCGCGAAGGCGGAGAAGAACCGCTACACCAGCGTCACGCTGGCCGCCGAGCGCGGCGAGATCACCGACCGCGCCGGTGTCGCCCTCGCCACCAGCGTCGACGCGCACGACATCACCGCCGACCCCAAGATGTTCACCCCCGAGGACAGCAAGGTCGACAACGCCCCCGAGCAGGCCGCCGCGCTCCTGGCCCCGATCCTCGACAAGGAGCCCGAGACGCTGGTGAAGCAGCTCTCGGCCCCCAAGTCCCGCTTCACCGTGCTCGCGCACCGCCAGACCCCCCAGGTCTGGAACCAGATCAGCGACCTCAAGTCCGTCCTCGCCGAGAAGGCCGAGAAGGCGCGTACCGCCAAAGGCGGCAAGGGCGACGACGCGCCGGCCAGCGTCCTCGCCGGAGTCTTCCAGGAGCCCAGCAGCAAGCGCGTGTACCCCAACGGGGACCTCGCCGCCGGGATACTGGGATACGTCAACGCCGCCGGCCACGGAGGCGGCGGCGTGGAGTCCATGCTCGACAAGGAACTCTCCGGCCAGGACGGCGAGATCACCTACGCCCACTCCGGCGGCCGGCGCGTCCCCACGGCGGGCTCGAAGGAGACCCCCGCCGTCCCCGGTACGGACATCGAGCTGACCATCGACCGGGACATCCAGTGGGCCGCCCAGCGGGCCATCTCCGAACAGGTCACGGAGTCCAAGGCCGACCGCGGCTACGTGATAGTGCAGAACACCCGCACCGGCGAAGTGCTCGCCATGGCCAACGCCCCGGGTTTCGACCCCAACGACCTGTCGCAGGCCGACAGCACCGCCATGGGCAACGCCGCGCTCCAGGACGCCTTCGAACCGGGCTCCACCAGCAAGGTCATGTCCATGGCCGCAGTCCTGGAGGAGCAGGCCGCCGCCCCCGGTACCCATGTCACCGTGCCCAACCGGCTGCACCGGGGCGACCGCAGCTTCAAGGACGACATCGACCACCCCACCTGGTACCTCACACTCAACGGCGTCCTCGCCAAGTCCAGCAACATCGGCACCATCCTGGCGACCGGCCAGCTCGGCAAGACACAGCCCGAGGCCAACCAGGTCCTCCACTCCTACCTGCGTAAATTCGGCATCGGCAGCCCCACCGGCCTCGGCTACCCCGGCGAGACCCAGGGCATCCTCGCCGCCCCCCAGGACTGGTCGACCTCGCAGCAGTACACGATCCCCTTCGGCCAGGGACTGTCGGTCAACGCCATGCAGGCGGCCTCGGTCTACTCGACCATCGCCAACGGAGGCGTACGGATCGAGCCCACCCTGGTCCGCGGCACCCAGGGCCCGGACGGCCGCTTCACCCCCGCGACCGCCCCCGAGAAGACCCGCGTCGTCAGTGAGAAGACCGCCAAGACGCTGGCCACCATGCTCGAATCCGTCGTCGGCGACGAGGCGGGCACCGGCACCAAGGCCCGCATCCCCGGCTACCGCGTCGCCGGAAAGACCGGCACGGCCAACCGTGTCGATCCCGAGACCGGCCGCTACCGGGGCTACACCGCGTCCTTCGCGGGCTTCGCGCCCGCCGACGACCCGCAGATCACCGTCTACTGCGCCATCCAGAATCCGACCAAGGGCAGCTACTTCGGCGGCCAGATCTGCGGCCCCATCTACAAGGAGGTCATGGAGTTCGCTCTCAAGAGCCTCCAGGTCCCACCGACCGGCGAGAAGGCAGCGCCGCTGCCGGTCGAGTTCAAACCCGGCGAGTGACCCAGGGAACCACCCAGTGACAACGATCACCCCCGACTCGGGGAACCACGACGACCCGTCCGTCACCCCACCAGACGGCCCCGGCGGCGGGCGCCCCTCACGTGGCCCACGGCCCGGTGAGCCCGGTACGCTCACCGCCGTGCCCCACGCAGATCACTACCGAACCACCACAAAGGACGCGCCCGTGAACCACCCCGGAGCGCCCCGCCCCAATCAGGTCCGGCCGACCTCGCTCGTGGACCTGGCCGCCAGGCTAGGCCCCGTCCGGGCGGTCTTTGCCGGGCCCGGAACGCCTGGCACGGCACCTCGCGGCGTTGCCGAAATGCCCACAGGAAACCACCCTGAGGGCACTTCGGCGCCTTGCGATGCACCGCACCAGCCGCCCCGGGCTGATCCGACAAGACCACCCGGACAGGACCTCGGCACCGAGCACCCGGCCGACGGGGCGGCGACCGGCATCACCCACGATTCGCGAGCGGTACGTATCGGCGACGTGTACGCCGCGCTGCCCGGCGCCCGCTTCCACGGCGCCGACTTCGCCGCCCAGGCGGCCGACCTCGGCGCGGCGGCGATCCTGACCGACCCGGCGGGCGCCGAGCGCGCCGCCGCGACCGGTCTGCCGGTGCTGGTGACGCCCGATCCACGGGGCAGCATGGGTGAACTGGCCGCGCAGATCTACGGCCGTCCCGGCGCCGACCTCCTCCAGATCGGCATCACCGGCACCTCCGGCAAGACCACCACGGCGTATCTCGTCGAGGGCGGACTGCGCGGCGCCGGTCACCACACCGGCCTCATCGGCACCGTGGAGATGCGTATCGGCGACGAGCGCATCAAATCCGAGCGGACCACCCCCGAGGCCACCGACCTCCAGGCGCTCCTCGCCGTCATGCGCGAACGCGGCGTGGACTCCGTCGCGATGGAGGTCTCCAGCCACGCCCTGGTGCTCGGCCGGGTCGACGGCTGTGTCTTCGACATCGCCGTCTTCAACAACCTCAGCCCGGAACACATGGAGTTCCACTCCGGCATGGAGGACTACTTCCAGGCCAAGGCGCGGCTGTTCACCCCCGAGCGCAGCCGCGTCGGCGTCGTGAACTTCGACGACGAGTACGGCCGCCGGCTCGTCGCCGAGGCGGGCGTGCCCATCACGACCTTCTCCGCCGAGGGCCACCCCGACGCCGACTGGCGCGCCGAGGACGTCGAGGTCGGCGCGCGCGGCAGCGCCTTCACCGTCGTCAGCCCCAAGGGCGAGCGGATCCGCGCCGAGGCCCCGCTGCCCGGCCCGTTCAACGTCGCCAACACCCTGGCCGCCGTCGTCACCCTCGCCGTGGCCGGAATCGACCCCCAGGTCGCCGCCGACGGCATCGCGGACGTGCCCGGCGTCCCCGGCCGGCTGGAGCGCGTCGACGCGGGCCAGCCGTACCTCGCCGTCGTCGACTACGCCCACAAGACGGACGCCGTCGAATCGGTCCTGCGCTCGCTGCGCAAGGTCACCGAGGGCAAGGTGCACATCGTCCTGGGCTGCGGCGGCGACCGTGACAAGTCCAAGCGCCCCTCGATGGGCGCGGCGGCGGCCCGGCTCGCCGACACCGCCGTACTGACCTCGGACAACCCGCGCTCCGAGGACCCGCTCGCGATCCTCGCCGCGATGCTCTCGGGCGCCGCCGAGGTGCCGATCCACGAGCGTGGCGACGTCCTGGTCGACGCCGACCGCGCGGCGGCCATCGCCTCCGTGGTGTCCAGGGCGGCCGAGGGCGACACCGTCCTGATCGCCGGCAAGGGCCATGAACAGGGCCAGGACATCGCCGGGGTGGTACGCGCCTTCGACGACCGCCAGGTCCTGCGCGAGGCCATCGAGCGCTCCCTGCGCCACGAGACCGAGAGCACCGGTCGGGGATGAGGGGACCGTCCGGCAACCGGAGGACGGCGCCGGGTGCCGGCGGCCGTCACCCGGTCACTCCACGGCCGGCCTTCCCACGGGCCGTCACCTCACACCCCGTCACCCCACCGCCGGCCTGCCCGCGGCACCCCCTCCCCGCGCCGCCCCCGCCGTCGCTCTCGCGGACCCCCACCCGGCCCGCGTCCCCATCCATCACCCGCCCTCCATCCGCCGGACGGTCCACGTGATCACCCTCTCCCTCGCCGAGATCGCCACCATCGTCGGCGGGCAGTCGTACGACATACCGGATCCGGCCGCCCGTGTCACCGGCCCCGTCGTCATCGACTCCCGCAAGGTGGCGGACGGCAGCCTCTTCGTCGCCTTCGCCGGCGAGAACGTCGACGGCCACGACTACGCCCGCCAGGCTGTCGAGGCGGGCGCCGCCGCCGTGCTGGCCGTCCGGCGGGTCGGCGTCCCCGCCATCGTCGTCGAGGACGTCGTCCAGGCCCTCGGCGCCCTCGCGCGCGCCGTCGTGGAGCGCACCGGCGCCACGACCGTCGCGCTCACCGGATCGTCGGGCAAGACCAGCACCAAGGACCTCATCGCCCAGCTCCTGCGGCGCGCGGCCCCCACCGTCTGGCCCGACGGCAATCTCAACAACGAGATCGGACTCCCGCTCACCGCCCTGCGCGTCGCCGAGGACACCCGATTCCTCGTCCTGGAGATGGGGGCGCGCTACATCGGTGACATCCGCTATCTCACCGGCCTCGTCCCACCGAGGATCGGCCTCGTACTGAACGTCGGCACCGCCCACATCGGCGAGTTCGGCGGACGCGAGCAGATCGCCGAGGCCAAGGGCGAGATGGTCGAGTCCCTGCCGCCCGCCGAGGAGGGCGGCATCGCCGTCCTGAACGCCGACGACCCCCTCGTACGCGCCATGGCCACCCGCACCAAAGCGCGGGTGGTGCTGTTCGGAGAGTCCGACGAAGCAGACGTACGGGCAGAGAACGTCCACGTCGACGGCCTCGGCAGACCCTCCTTCCGCCTTCGGACACCCACCGGGTGCAGCGAGCTGACGCTGCGGCTGTACGGTGAGCACCACGTGTCGAACGCGCTCGCCGCGACCGCCGTCGCCCATGAGTTGGGCATGTCCGTCGACGAGATCGCCCTGGCGCTCTCCGAGGCGGAAACCCTCTCCCGCTGGCGTATGGAGGTCACCGAGCGCGCGGACGGCGTGACGATCGTCAACGACGCCTACAACGCGAACCCCGACTCCATGAGAGCAGCGCTACGCGCGCTGGTCGCCATGGGCGGTGCCGCCAGGGAAACCGGCGGACGCACGTGGGCGGTGCTCGGCCCGATGGCCGAACTCGGTGACGAGGCGCTCGCCGAGCACGACGCGGTCGGACGGCTCGCCGTCCGGCTCAACGTCAGCAAGCTCGTCGCAGTCGGGGGCAGGGAAGCGTCCTGGCTGCGACTGGGCGCCTACAACGAGGGTTCGTGGGGTGAGGAGTCGGTGCACGTGTCCGACGCGCAGGCGGCGGTCGATCTGTTGCGCAGTGAACTGCGTTCGGGAGACGTCGTGCTGGTGAAGGCTTCCAGGTCGGCCGGACTGGAGCGGGTCGCCCAGGCACTGCTCGAGAACGCAGTCGAGGGTGAGGTCTCCGGCCGATGAGGCAGATCCTCTTCGCGGGAGCCATCGGGCTCTTTCTGACCCTGATCGGTACGCCGCTGCTGATCAAGCTGCTGGCCCGCAAGGGTTACGGCCAGTTCATCCGGGACGACGGCCCGCGCAGCCACGGCAGCAAGCAGGGCACGCCCACGATGGGTGGTATCGCCTTCATCCTCGCCACCCTGATCGCCTACGCACTGGCGAAGGTGATCACCGGCGAGGACCCGACGTTCTCCGGTGTGCTGGTGCTGTTCCTGATGGCGGGGATGGGCCTGGTCGGCTTCCTGGACGACTACATCAAGATCGTCAAGCAGCGTTCGCTGGGTCTGCGGGCCAAGGCGAAGATGGCCGGACAGCTCATCGTCGGCATCACCTTCGCGGTGCTCTCGCTCCAGTTCGCCGACATCCGCGGCAACACCCCCGCCTCCACCAAGCTGTCCTTCGTGACGGACTTCGGCTGGTCCATCGGACCGGTGCTGTTCGTGGTCTGGGCGCTGTTCATGATTCTCGCGATGTCCAACGGCGTGAATCTGACGGACGGTCTGGACGGCCTGGCCACCGGCGCTTCGGTGATGGTCTTCGGCGCGTACACGTTCATCGGCCTCTGGCAGTTCCAGGAGTCCTGCGCCAACGCGATCACCCTCACCAACCCCGACGCCTGCTTCGAGGTACGAGATCCGCTCGACCTCGCCGTCGTCGCCTCCGCCCTCATGGGCTCCTGCTTCGGCTTCCTGTGGTGGAACACCTCACCCGCCAAGATCTTCATGGGCGACACCGGCTCGCTGGCGCTCGGCGGCGCCCTCGCGGGCCTCGCCATCTGCTCCCGTACCGAACTCCTGATCGCCCTGCTCGGCGGCCTCTTCGCCCTCATCACCATGTCCGTGGTGATCCAGGTCGGTTCGTTCCGGCTGACCGGCAAGCGCGTCTTCAGGATGGCCCCGCTCCAGCACCACTTCGAACTGAAGGGGTGGTCCGAAGTCCTTGTCGTGGTCCGCTTCTGGATCATCCAGGGCATGTGCGTGATCGTCGGACTCGGACTCTTCTACGCGGGCTGGGCGGCCGACAAGTGAGCGACCGTCAGCCGGCCGACCGCCGGGCCGCGTGGCAGGGCAAGCGGGTCACCGTCGCCGGTCTCGGCGTCTCCGGGATCCCCGCGGCGCGCGCGCTGCGGGACCTGGGCGCCGTCGTCACGGTCGTCAACGACGGCGACGACGAGCGCGCCCGTACGCAGGCCGCCGAACTGGCCCGGATCGGCGTCACGGTACGGCTCGGCGACGGCGCGACTCTCCCCGAGGGAACCGAACTCGTCGTCACCACGCCCGGCTGGCAGCCCGACAAGCCCCTCTTCCTGGCCGCCGCCGAAGCCGGCGTACCGATCTGGGGAGACGTCGAACTCGCCTGGCAGCTCAGGGGACCCGACGCCGCGCCCTGGCTGGCCGTCACCGGCACCAACGGCAAGACCACGACCGTGCGGATGCTCGCCGCGATCCTGCGCGCGGCGGGCCTGCGCACCGAGGCCGTCGGCAACATCGGCGTCTCGCTGCTCGACGCCGTCCTGCCCGACGACAACGGCCGGCAGAAGTACGACGTCCTGGCCGTCGAACTCTCCAGCTACCAACTGCACTGGGCACCGAGCCCGCGCGCCCACTCCGCCGCCGTCCTCAACATCGCGCCCGACCACCTCGACTGGCACGGCTCCATGGAGGCGTACATCGCCGACAAGGGCCGGATCTACGAGGGCAACACCGTCGCCTGCGTCTACAACGTCGCCGACAAGGTGACCGAGGACCTGGTGCGCCAGGCCGACGTCGAGGAGGGCTGCCGCGCGATCGGCTTCACCCTCGGCACCCCCGGGCCCTCCCAACTCGGCGTCGTGGACGGCCTCCTGGTCGACCGGGCCTTCGTCGAGAACCGCGGCGAGCAGGCCCAGGAGCTGGCCGAGGTCAAGGACATCGACCCGCCGGCCCCGCACAACATCGCCAACGCCCTCGCGGCGGCGGCCCTCGCCCGCGCCTACGGCGTCTCACCCGCCGCCGTACGCGACGGACTGCGCGCCTTCCGCCCCGACCCGCACCGGATCGAGCACGTCGCGGACATCGCGGACGTCAGCTACATCGACGACTCCAAGGCCACCAACACCCATGCCGCCGAAGCCTCCCTGGCGGCCTACGACCCGATCGTCTGGATCGCCGGCGGCCTCGCCAAGGGCGCGTCCTTCGACGAGCTGGTCGAGAGGTCCGCGAAGCGGCTGCGCGGCGTGGTCCTCATCGGCCGCGACCGGGCGCTGATCGCCGAAGCCCTCGCGCGACACGCGCCCGAAGTCCCGGTCGTGGACCTCGAACAGACGGACACTGGGGCGATGTCGGCCGCTGTCCGTGCGGCGGCGCGCCTCGCGAAGACCGGGGACACCGTCCTGATGGCCCCGGCCTGTGCCTCGATGGACATGTTCGTCAACTACAACAAGCGGGGCGAGGCGTTCGCGGACGCGGTCCGCGCACTCGCCGCCGAGCACGCCTGACCGATCGGCCGACAGCCCCGCGAGCGCGGGCCGCGACAGCCCCACCGGCCGGTCGCGCGCGCACGACTGGAGGGGACAGCGAAGATGCCGGCCGACAACACCGCGGGCACGGGCCGGCGGCCCGCGCGTCCTTCGGTACGAGGGCGATTCCTCGCCGCCGTACCGTTCTCCCCGCCACCCCTCGCCCTGCCGGCAGGAGTGGCCACCGGCGCCGCCACGGGGCCCGCGCGGTCGCCGCGGCTGCCCGGCCTCGCCCTGCGTGGCCGGGCTCCCGGAGCGGCCGTACGACGCGCTCCCGCCGCCCGTGGCGGCCTCGGCGCCCGGCAGCCCCGTCCGCCGCGCGGCAACCGGGTACGGCGGATGTACGAGCGGGCCCGCCGCGCCTGGGACCGGCCGCTCACCGCGTACTACCTGATCTTCGGCGCCGGCCTGCTGCTGACCGTGCTCGGTCTGGTGATGGTCTACAGCGCCTCGATGATCAAGGCGCTCGAGCTGTCGCTGCCGGGCTCGTATTTCTTCCGCAAACAGTTCCTGGCCGCCGTCATCGGCGCCGGGCTGATGCTGCTCGCCTCCCGGATGCCCGGCAAGCTGCACCGCGCGCTGTCGTACCCGCTGCTCGTCGGCGCCGTCTTCCTGATGGTCCTCGTGCAGGTCCCGGGGATAGGGCACGCGGTCAACGGCAACCAGAACTGGATCTATCTCGGCGGTCCCTTCCAGCTCCAGCCCAGCGAGTTCGGCAAGCTGGCGCTGATTCTGTGGGGCGCCGATCTGCTCGCCCGCAAACAGGACAAGCGGCTGCTGACCCAGTGGAAACATCTGCTGGTGCCGCTCGTCCCGGTCGCCTTCATGCTGCTCGGTCTGATCATGCTCGGCGGCGACATGGGCACCGCCATCATCCTCACCGCGATCCTCTTCGGACTGCTGTGGCTGGCGGGGGCGCCCACCCGGCTGTTCGGCGGTGTGCTCGCCGTCGCCGTCACCCTCGGCTTCGTCCTGATCAAAACCAGCCCCAACCGCATGTCCCGGCTCGCCTGCATCGGCGCCACGGACCCCGGTCCGAACGACCAGTGCTGGCAGGCCGTGCACGGCATCTACGCGCTGGCCTCGGGCGGATGGTTCGGTTCCGGACTGGGCGCGAGTGTGGAAAAGTGGGGTCAACTCCCCGAACCTCACACGGACTTCATTTTCGCCATCACCGGGGAGGAACTGGGACTGGCGGGGACGCTGTCGGTGCTCGCCCTCTTCGCGGCTCTAGGCTATGCGGGTATCCGCGTGGCCGGACGCACGGAGGACCCCTTCGTGAGGTACGCGGCGGGAGGCGTGACCACGTGGATCACGGCACAGGCCGTGGTCAACGTCGGCGCGGTGCTCGGTCTGCTGCCGATCGCCGGAGTCCCGCTCCCGCTGTTCTCCTACGGAGGTTCAGCCCTGCTGCCGACCATGTTCGCTGTCGGGCTGCTGATCGCGTTCGCGCGAGAGGATCCCGCCGCGAAAGCGGCCCTGGCCATGCGAAGGCCCGGCGTGAGATGGAAGACGATGAGACGGCGCGTCAAGAAGCGTCCGTCCGGAGAGCGGTGAATTTCGGTGCATGTCGTACTCGCCGGTGGGGGGACCGCCGGCCACATCGAGCCCGCGCTCGCCCTCGCGGACGCCCTGCGGAGGCAGGACCCCACCGTGGGGATCACGGCCCTCGGCACGGAGCGCGGACTCGAGACCAGGCTGGTACCCGAGCGGGGGTACGAGCTGGCGCTCATCCCCGCCGTCCCGCTGCCGCGCAAACCCACCCCTGAACTGATCACCGTCCCCGGCCGGCTGCGCGGCACCATCAAGGCCGCCGAGCAGATCCTGGAGCGTACGAAGGCGGACTGCGTCGTCGGCTTCGGCGGCTACGTCGCGCTGCCCGGCTATCTCGCCGCCAAGCGGCGCGGGGTGCCGATCGTCGTCCACGAGGCCAACGCCCGCCCCGGCCTCGCCAACAAGATCGGTTCGCGGTACGCCGCGGCCGTCGCCGTCTCCACCCCGGACAGTAAGCTGCGCGGCGCCCGCTACATCGGCATCCCGCTGCGCCGCACCATCGCCACCCTCGACCGGGCCCGGGTGCGCCCCGAGGCGCGCGCCGCCTTCGGGCTCGACCCCAACCTGCCGACGCTGCTGGTCTCCGGCGGCTCACAGGGCGCCCGCAGGCTCAACGAGGTGGTCCAGCGGGCCGCGCCGCTGCTCCAGCGCTCCGGGATCCAGATCCTGCACGCGGTCGGACCGAAGAACGAAATGCCGCGTGTGGACAACATGCCGGGAATGCCGCCGTACATCCCGGTACCGTATGTGGACCGGATGGATCTCGCCTACGCCGCGGCCGACATGATGCTCTGCCGCGCGGGCGCGATGACCGTCGCCGAACTCTCCGCCGTCGGGCTCCCGGCCGCCTATGTACCGCTGCCGGTCGGCAACGGTGAACAGCGGCTCAACGCCCAGCCGGTGGTGAAGGCGGGCGGCGGACTGCTGGTCGACGACGCCGAACTGACGCCCGAATGGGTCCAGGGCCATGTGCTGCCGGTGCTGTCCGACCCGCACCGGCTGTACGAGATGTCCCGCGCGGCAGCCGAGTTCGGCCGCAGGGACGCGGACGAACTGCTTGTCGGCATGGTGTACGAGGCGGTCGCAGCGCGCCGTCAGGCATAGAGAGGCAGGGGTCAGTGGCCGGACCGACGACCGCCGAGCGAGGCGCGGTAAGCACCGAGTCGGAATCCGGCCGCGCCCGTTCGGGCCGCCCGGCGGGGCGCCGGTTCCGGCTTCCCGGACGCCGTTTTCTGCTTCTTCTCACTTCGTTGATCGCGCTCTGCGCGGGGGTAATCTGGCTGCTTTACGGCTCTCCGTGGCTACGGGTCGAGCAGGTCCGGACTTCGGGACTCGTGGTGCTCAAGCGCGCCGAGGTGGAAGCCGTAGCGGAAGTTCCGATCTCCGGCCCACTGATTTCCGTCGACACGGAAGCGATTGAGCGCCGACTTCGTCAGAAGCTGCCGCGTATCGACTCGGTGGATGTCGAACGGTCATGGCCGAACGGCATCGGTCTGAAAGTGACGGAGCGAAAGCCCGCGCTGCTTATCGAAAAGGGCGCAAAGTTCATCGAAGTGGACGCGAAGGGTGTGCGTTTCGCCACCGTCGAGAAGGCCCCGAAGGGCGTACCGCTGCTGGAATTGACGGTGGATCAGTCCCCGAGTGTGCGACGCTTCAGCACCACGCGTCTGATGTCCGAAGCGGTACGCGTCCGCGATGAACTCCCGGCCGAAGTCGCCGAGGACACCGAGGTCGTGAAGGTCCGTTCGTACGACTCCATCTCACTGGAGTTGAGCGGCGGGCGCACGGTGATGTGGGGGAGCGGCGAGGACGGCGCCGCGAAGGCGCGGGCTCTCACCGCTCTCATGAAAGCAGTTCCGAAGGCGGCGCACTTCGATGTGAGTGCGCCCACCGCCCCTTCCGTATCAGGGAGTTGACGCGTATATGTGCTGACCAGCACCCTGGTTGGGCAGCCCGGTGCGTGATCACATAGGGTGAAAAGAAAAACGGGAGGTTCGGCGTGTTCGTTGAACGTGCGCCACGTGTCGACTTAGTGTCCTGTTCGGAAGAGTCCAAGAAGCAGACACTCTGGTAACCCTAAACTTCAAGGTTAGGGTTCGGGTCGGCGTCCGGACCGTCCCATCGGCATCAGTCACCGCCTCGCGACATCAGCAAGGCGGCGACACGTAACTCGAGGCGAGAGGCCTTCGACGTGGCAGCACCGCAGAACTACCTCGCAGTCATCAAGGTCATCGGTGTCGGCGGCGGTGGTGTCAATGCCATCAACCGAATGATCGAGGTCGGCCTCAAGGGCGTCGAGTTCATCGCGATCAACACCGACGCACAAGCCCTGTTGATGAGCGACGCCGACGTCAAACTCGACGTCGGCCGCGAACTCACCCGTGGCCTCGGCGCCGGAGCGAACCCGGCAGTCGGCCGCAAGGCGGCAGAGGACCACCGCGAGGAGATCGAGGAGGTCCTCAAGGGGGCCGACATGGTCTTCGTCACCGCCGGCGAAGGCGGTGGAACCGGCACCGGCGGCGCTCCCGTCGTCGCCAACATCGCCCGCTCGCTCGGCGCCCTCACCATCGGCGTCGTCACCCGGCCCTTCACCTTCGAGGGCCGCCGGCGCGCGAACCAGGCGGAGGACGGCATCGCCGAACTCCGCGAAGAGGTCGACACCCTCATCGTCATCCCCAACGACCGCCTGCTGTCCATCTCGGACCGTCAGGTCAGCGTCCTGGACGCGTTCAAGTCCGCGGACCAGGTACTGCTCTCGGGTGTCCAGGGCATCACCGACCTCATCACCACGCCGGGCCTGATCAACCTCGACTTCGCCGACGTCAAGTCCGTGATGTCCGAGGCCGGATCGGCCCTCATGGGCATCGGTTCGGCGCGTGGCGACGACCGCGCGGTGGCCGCCGCGGAGATGGCGATCTCCTCGCCGCTCCTCGAAGCGTCCATCGACGGCGCGCGTGGCGTGCTGCTCTCCATCTCCGGCGGTTCCGACCTCGGTCTCTTCGAGATCAACGAGGCCGCGCAACTGGTGAGCGAGGCCGCGCACCCCGAGGCCAACATCATCTTCGGCGCCGTCATCGACGACGCCCTCGGTGACGAGGTACGGGTCACCGTGATCGCGGCCGGGTTCGACGGCGGACAGCCGCCGACCCGCCGCGAGACCGGACTGACCTCGGCCAAGCGGGACGACCAGCCGTCGTACCGTCCCTCCGCCCCCGAGTCCGACTCGGGCCGCCCCTCCGGCGGACTCGGCACGGTCCCCTCGCGCGACGAGGCGCCCGCCCCCGAGCCGGCCCCGGCGGTCAACGAGAAGTCGCTGCCGCCGGTTTCGCCGCCGCACGTCCCGCCGGCCCGTCCGTACCAGGACACCCAGGCCGAAGAGCTGGACGTTCCGGACTTCTTGAAGTGATAGGACAGCACGACGCGTTGACCTCTACGAGCGGCGCCCATTTCGCCTTCACCGACAGGTGGGGCGGGGTGAGCGCCGCTCCGTACGAGCAGCTCAACCTCGGCGGCGCGGTCGGCGACGACCCCGCCGCCGTACGCGCGAACAGGACCGCCGCCGCCGAATCCCTCGGACTCGACGCGGCGCGGGTCGTCTGGATGAACCAGGTGCACGGCCGGGACGTCGCCGTTGTCGAAAAGCCCTGGAACTCGGACGGGATCCCCGCTGTCGACGCGGTGGTCACCGCCCGCCGGGGGCTCGCACTCGCCGTACTCACCGCCGACTGCGTCCCGGTCCTGCTGGCCGACCCGGTGGCGGGAGTCGCCGCCGCCGCGCACGCCGGACGCCCCGGACTTCTCGCGGGAGTCGTCCCGGCCGCCGTCGAGGCGATGGTCGCACGGGGCGCCGAGCCCGCCCGGATCACCGCCCGCACCGGGCCCGCCGTCTGCGGACGCTGTTACGAGGTCCCCGACGCCATGCGGGCCGAAGTCGCCGCCGCCGTACCGCAGTCGTGGTCCGAGACGAGTTGGGGCACCCCCTCCGTCGACGTCGCCGCCGGGGTGCACGCGCAGCTCGCCGCGCTCGGGGTCGAGGACCGGCACCGCTCGCGGATCTGCACCGTCGAATCCGCCGACCATTTCTCGTACCGCCGCGACCGCACCACCGGCCGGCTCGCCGGATATGTCTGGCTGGGAGCGTCATGACGGACCGTGCGAGCGAACTCGCCGAGAATCTTCACAACGTGGAGACACGTATCGCGTCCGCCTGCGCGGCGGCCGGGCGGAACCGGGACGAAGTGACCCTGATCGTGGTCACCAAGACCTATCCGGCGAGCGATGTGCGGCTGCTGCATGAACTCGGTGTGCGGCATGTCGCCGAGAACCGGGACCAGGACGCGGCGCCCAAAGCCGCCGCGTGCGCGGATCTGTCACTGACATGGCACTTCGTGGGTCAGTTGCAGACCAACAAAGTCCGTTCCGTGGTCGGTTACGCCGATGTCGTGCAGTCTGTCGACCGGCTGAAACTCGTCTCGGCGCTGTCCGCCGCGGCGGTGCGCGCGGAGCGTGAACTCGGCGCCCTGATCCAGGTCGCGCTCGACGCGGACTCCGGTGCGCGGGGCGAGCGCGGGGGTGTGGCCCCGGACGGGATCGAGGAGTTGGCGGCGGCGGTGGCCGAGGCCCCGGGGCTGCGGCTGGACGGTCTCATGACCGTCGCGCCCCTCGCCGGGCCGTACGCGAATCGCGAACGGGCCGCGTTCGAGCGGCTGCTGGAATTGTCATCCCTGCTGCGCGCGGCGCATCCTGCTGCGAACATGGTGTCAGCAGGGATGAGTGCGGACCTCGAAGCCGCCGTGACGGCCGGAGCGACACATGTGCGCGTCGGTACGGCGGTACTCGGAGTCCGCCCCCGGCTCGGGTAACGTCGCAAAGCAAGTCGGACCACAGCACAAAATATGGTCATTTCCGCCGAAAGGCGGAAAGGCCGCGTGGATCGAGGGCACTTGGTGACGAGGCCGATCCACCACAGAGCGGAGGACTCAGAGAATGGCCGGCGCGATGCGCAAGATGGCGGTCTACCTCGGCCTCGTGGAGGACGATGGGTACGACGGCCGGGGGTTCGACCCCGATGACGACTTCGAACCCGAGCCCGAACCCGAGCGTGAACACCGGCGCCACCAGCCGGTGCACCAGGTCGAACGGGACGAACCAGTACGAGTGGTGCAGCCGCCCCCGCAGCGTGAACGGGAGCGTCAGCCGGTGCCGGTAGCGGCAGAAAGCGGACGTCCGGCCCGAATCGCCCCCGTGGCATCTATCACACCTGAACGCCCCAGCCTGGAGAAGAACGCGCCAGTGATCATGCCCAAGGTCGTGTCCGAGCGAGAGCCGTACCGCATCACCACGCTGCACCCGCGGACCTACAACGAGGCCCGTACCATCGGGGAACACTTCCGTGAGGGCACCCCGGTGATCATGAATCTGACCGAGATGGACGACACCGATGCGAAGCGACTTGTCGACTTTGCCGCGGGACTTGTCTTCGGTCTCCATGGCAGCATTGAGCGCGTGACGCAGAAGGTGTTCCTGTTGTCGCCTGCTAACGTCGACGTCACGGCGGAGGACAAGGCCCGAATCGCAGAGGGCGGGTTCTTCAACCAGAGCTGAGATTCGACACCGGGAACGACCCGGCCGCGAGGCCGGACCAGAGAAGCCAGGGGAGAGGGAAGCGCGGGATGAGCGTTGCGCTACAGGTGGTCTACATCGCGCTGGTGTGCTTCCTCATCGTGCTGATCTTCCGGCTGGTCATGGATTACGTCTTCCAATTCGCCCGCTCATGGCAGCCCGGCAAGGCGATGGTGGTCGTTCTGGAGGCCACCTACACTGTCACCGATCCACCGCTCAAGCTTCTGCGGCGGTTCATTCCGCCGCTGCGTCTCGGGGGCGTGGCACTCGACCTGTCCTTCTTCGTTCTGATGATCATCGTGTACATCCTCATCTCGGTCGTCAGCGGCCTTGCGAGGGGAATGTGAACGATACGGTCTTGCCGACTGCCGACGACTACGTAGAGGTGAAGAAGAGATGCCGTTGACCCCCGAGGACGTGCGGAACAAGCAGTTCACGACCGTCCGCCTCCGAGAAGGCTACGACGAGGACGAGGTCGATGCCTTTCTAGACGAGGTCGAGGCCGAACTGACGCGCCTGCTTCGCGAGAACGAGGACCTGCGCGCCAAGCTGGCCGCCGCGACGCGTGCCGCCGCGCAGAACCAGCAGCAGCAACAGCAGCAGCAAGGGATGCGTAAGCCGCCCGAGCAGCAGGAGCGGCCGGGTGCCCCTGTCCCCGCCGCCATATCCGGACCCCCCGTCCAGCAGCAGCCCCCGCAGATGGGCCAGCCCCAACTGCCCGGTGGGCCCCCGCAGCTTCCGGCCGGCCCCGGCGGACACGGACCCGGCCCGGGTGGACACCCCGGCCACGGTCCCGGCCCGCAGGGTCAGCACGGTCCCGGTCCCATGCAGGGCGGCCCCATGCAGGGCCAGATGCAGGGTGGACCGATGCAGGGTCAGATGCAGGGCGGCCAGATGCAGGGCGGACCCATGGGTGGTCCGATGGGCGGCCCCATGGGGCACGGCCCGCAGCCCGGCCAGGGCGGACCCGGCGGCGACAGCGCCGCGCGTGTGCTCTCGCTCGCGCAGCAGACCGCCGACCAGGCGATCGCGGAGGCCCGTTCCGAGGCCAACAAGATTGTCGGCGAGGCGCGTTCGCGTGCCGAGGGTCTGGAGCGGGACGCCCGTGCGAAGGCGGACGCCCTTGAGCGGGACGCGCAGGAGAAGCACCGTGTGGCGATGGGCTCCCTGGAGTCCGCGCGCGCGACGCTGGAGCGCAAGGTCGAAGACCTGCGCGGCTTCGAGCGCGAGTACCGGACGCGGCTGAAGTCCTACCTGGAGAGCCAGCTCCGTCAGTTGGAGACCCAGGCCGACGACTCGCTGGCCCCGCCGCGTACGCCGGCCGCGGCCTCACTGCCGCCGTCGCCGTCCATGGCACCGGCCGGTGCGGGCGCGATGGGGCACACCATGGGCGGCAACCCGTCCATGGGCGGCGGGCACGGACCGTCGTCGGGCGGACCGTCGTACGGGAACCAGCAGCAGATGTCCCCGGCGATGACCCAGCCGATGGCACCGGTCCGGCCGCAGGCGCCGCAGCCCATGCAGCCGATGCAGCAGGCTCCGTCGCCGATGCGTGGGTTCCTGATCGACGAGGACGACAACTGACGGGCGCTGGGCGCGGTCGTCGCGCACAGCCGTCGGCAGGCTGAAGGGCCGGGCCCGGGGTTTTCCCCCGGGCCCGGCCCTTTTCCGCTTGCGCGGGCCGTTGCCCCTCCCCGCCCCTTCCCGAAACCGGGGGCGGGCCCCCGGACCCCCTGCCCGCGCGGCGGGTACACGCCGCTACGCGGCTGGTCGGCCTCGGCCCTGGGGGGCTGGGGCCGTTGGGTTGGTGCGGGGGCGGCTTGAGTCGGATGCCGTTGGGCGGCGGCCTCTGTGTGGTTGTTGCCGTTGCGGGCCTGGCGGGCCGGGCCACTGCTTCGCGCCGTTGGGCGGCGGCTGGTCTTGGCGCCGGCGGGCCAGGGCCGTTGGGTTGGTGCGGGGCTGGGGCTGGTTCGAGCCGGATGCCGTTGGCGGTGGCCGGTCTTGGCTTTGGCGGGTTGGGGTCGGCCGGGACTGCGGTGCCCTTGGCTTTGGTGGCCGGGGTGTGGCTGTTGCCGTTGCGTGGCGACCGGCCTCGGCGCCGGCGGGCTGCGGCCGTTGGGTTGGTGCCGGGCTGGCTCGAGCACGATGCCGTTGCGCAGTGACCGGTCTTGGCCCTGGCGGGCTGGGGCCGTTGGGTTGGTGCGGGGGCGGCCCGAGCCCCTGCCGGGCGGGGCGACTGCGCGCCGCCCTGCGGCGGTTCGCGGTCAGGTACGGGACCGGGCTGCCTGTCGTCGCACGGCAGTTGGGGTCCGGGGGCCTGCCCCCGGTTTCGGGAAGGGGCGGGGAGGGGGACCGCTCCGCGCAGCGGCCCCCAGGCTCCCGCCCCCCGCCGTCAGACCTTGCGCAGGTGGAACGTCAGCGACAGGCCCTCGTCCGTGAACGGTGGGCCGAACGTCGCGTCCGGGGCCGCCGGGGTGAAGTCCACCGCCAGGACCTCGTCCGAGATCAGCGACGCGTGGGTCGACAGGGCCGAGTGGGTCTCGGGCGTTGTGGAAGACCAGCGGACGGCGATACGGTCCGCGACGTCCAGGCCGCTGTTCTTGCGGGCCTCCTGGATCAGGCGGATCGCGTCGCGGGCCAGGCCCGCCAGGCGCAGTTCCGGGGTGATCTCCAGGTCCAGCGCCACCGTCGCGCCCGAGTCGGACGCGACCGACCAGCCCTCGCGGGGTGTCTCCGTGATGATCACCTCGTCCGGCGCGAGCGAGACCGGCTCGCCGTCGACCGTGACCGACGCCGTGCCATCACGCAGTGCCGCGGACAGCGCCGCCGCGTCCGTGTCGGCGACCGCCTTCGCCACCGCCTGGACTCCCTTGCCGAACCGCTTGCCCAGCGCCCGGAAGTTCGCCTTCGCCGTCGTGTCGACGAGTGAGCCGCCGACCTCCGACAACGCCGCCAGCGACGAGACGTTCAGTTCCTCGGTGATCTGCGCGCGCAGTTCCGGCGACAGCGTCTCGAAGCCCGCCGCCGCCACCAGCGCGCGGGACAGCGGCTGGCGCGTCTTGACGCCCGACTCGGCCCGTGTCGCGCGGCCCAGCTCCACCAGCCGCCGTACCAGCGCCATTTGGCGGGACAGCGCCGGGTCGATCGCCGACAGATCAGCCTCGGGCCAGGACGACAGGTGCACCGACCCGGGCGCGTCGGGCGTGACCGTGACGACCACGTCCTGCCAGACCCGCTCGGTGATGAACGGGGTGAGGGGCGCCATCAGGCGGGTGACCGTCTCGACGACCTCGTGCAGCGTGCGCAGGGCCGCCTTGTCGCCCTGCCAGAAGCGGCGGCGGGAGCGGCGTACGTACCAGTTGGACAGGTCGTCCACGAACGCCGACAGCAGCTTGCCGATCCGCTGGGTGTCGTACGCGTCCATCGCCTTCGTGCTCTGGTCGACCAGCGCGTGCAGCTCGCTCAGCAACCAGCGGTCCAGCACGGGCCGCTCGGCCGGCGCCGGGTCGGCGGCCGACGGCGCCCAGCCGGACGTGCGCGCGTACAGCGCCTGGAAGGCGACCGTGTTCCAGTACGTCAGCAGTGTCTTGCGGACGACCTCCTGGATCGTCGTGTCACCGACCCGCCGTGCCGCCCAGGGCGAGCCGCCCGCCGCCATGAACCACCGCACCGCGTCCGCGCCGTGCTGGTCCATCAGCGGGATCGGCTGGAGGATGTTGCCCAGGTGCTTGGACATCTTGCGGCCGTCCTCGGCGAGGATGTGCCCGAGGCAGACCACGTTCTCGTAGCTCGACTTGTCGAAGACGAGGGTGCCCACGGCCATCAGCGTGTAGAACCAGCCGCGTGTCTGGTCGATGGCCTCCGAGATGAACTGCGCGGGGTAGCGCTTTTCGAAGAGGTCCTTGTTCTTGTACGGATACCCCCACTGCGCGAACGGCATCGAACCGGAGTCGTACCAGGCGTCGATGACCTCGGGGACGCGCGTCGCGGTCTGTCCGCAGGTCGGGCAGGGGAAGGTCACCGCGTCGATGAACGGGCGGTGCGGGTCGAGCGACGACTGGTCCTGGCCGCTCAGCTCGGTCAGTTCGGCGCGCGAGCCCACGCAGGTGAGGTGCCCGTCCTCGCAGTGCCAGATGGGCAGCGGGGTGCCCCAGTAGCGGTTACGGGACAGCGACCAGTCGACGTTGTTGTTCAGCCAGTCGCCGTACCGGCCGTGCTTGACCGAGTCCGGGAACCAGTTGGTCTTCTCGTTCTCCTCAAGAAGGCGGTCCTTGACGGCGGTTGTACGGATGTACCAGGACGGCTGCGCGTAGTAGAGCAGTGCCGTGTGGCAGCGCCAGCAGTGCGGATAGCTGTGCTCGTACGGCACATGACGGAACAGCAGCCCGCGTTCGGCCAGGTCCGCGGTGAGCGCTTCGTCCGCCTTCTTGAAGAAGACGCCGCCGACCAGCGGTACGTCCGCCTCGAACGTGCCGTCGGGGCGGACCGGGTTGACCACCGGGAGGCCGTACGCCTTGCAGACCACCAGGTCGTCCGCGCCGAACGCGGGGGACTGGTGGACCAGACCCGTACCGTCCTCCGTCGTCACGTACTCCGCGTTGACGACGTAGTGCGCCTGCGAGCCCTCGGGGAACTCGATGAGCGAGAACGGGCGCTCGTACGTCCAGCGCTCCATCTCGCGACCTGTGAACCGCTCGCCGGTCAGCTCCCAGCCGTCCTCGCCGAGCGCCTTCTCCAACAGAGGTTCCGCGACGACAAGTTTCTCGGTGCCGTTCGTCGCGACCACATAGGTGACGTCGGGATGGGCGGCGACCGCCGTGTTGGACACCAGGGTCCAGGGCGTGGTCGTCCAGACCAGGAGGGCCGCGTCGCCCGCCAGGGGGCCGGAGGTCAGCGGGAAGCGGACGAAGACGGACGGGTCGACGATCGTCTCGTAGCCCTGTGCCAGCTCGTGGTCGGACAGGCTCGTCTGGTCACGCGGGCACCAGGGGGCGACGCGGTGGTCCTGGACGAGCAGGCCCTTGTTGAAGATCTCCTTCAACGACCACCAGACGGATTCGATGTACTCCGGGTCCATCGTCCGGTACGCGTCGTCCAGATCGACCCAGTAGCCCATGCGGGTCGTCAGCTCGGCGAAGGCGTCCGTGTGCCGGGTCACCGACTCGCGGCACTTCTCGTTGAACTCCGCGATGCCGTACTTCTCGATGTCCTGCTTGCCGGCGAAGCCCAGCTCCTTCTCGACGGCGATCTCCACGGGCAGACCGTGGCAGTCCCAGCCGGCCTTACGGGCGACGTGGTAGCCGCGCATCGTACGGAAACGCGGGAAGACGTCCTTGAAGACGCGGGCCTCGATGTGATGGGCGCCGGGCATGCCGTTGGCGGTCGGCGGGCCTTCGTAGAAGACCCACTCGGGGCGGCCCTCGGACTGTGCCAGGGTCTTGTCGAAGATCTTGTTCTCACGCCAGAAGTCGAGCACGGCGTGCTCAAGAGCGGGCAGGTCGACCTGGGCCGGCACCTGGCTGTACTGCGGTGGCGTCATGGGCTGAAACTCCTCCAACGGAACTGCGGCATCTCCGTCGGAGGGACGAGAGCCACCGGCTCCCGCGGTACCACCCTCCTTGGCCCCGGGCGTCGCCGCCCTCGGCCCCCTCATTGGGGTCGCGCTGCCGGGTCTACTCACCCCGCGTAGTACTGCCGGGGCTTTCTTCCGGCGGCTCCGGGGTGATGCTTCACTTCGCGCCGTGCCCCCGGGCTCGCACCGTCCCCGGGTCGCTCATGGCCGCTCTCGAAGCTACTCGTCCCCATCCACGCCTCTCGCTGGGCCCAGTGTACGGGGCTGTGACAGGCGCGGCCGACCGCTTTTCCGGGTCCCGCGCGGGGGACCCGGGCGCGTCACGGGGCGGGAGCGGGGCCTGTGCGGGGCTGTGCGGCGTGTGGCGCCGGCGCTTACCCGAATGGTCCGCAGCGGCCCGCGGACTTCCCCGAGCGGCCCGTGAGGCGGATTACCCGGCGGGGAGCTGGGCACAACCGATGGAGGCTCGCCTTGTCACCGGCGGAGGCGGGTCCCACCGGCGGCGTGCCCCGTTGCCGCGTGGCTGGTGTCGATTTATCGTCCCAGCACGACTCGCGTGCAAGATCACAAAATGTGAAGGGGCCGCGGCATGGTGGCGAAGAAGACCGCCGCGAAGAAGACAGCGGCCAAGAAAACGGCTGTGAAGAAGGCAACGGCCAAGAAGACAGCCGCCAAGAAGGCGACTGCCGAGAAGACGTCGGCGACGAAGGCACCGGAGCGACAGACACCGGCGACGCACGCACCGGCCGCGCAGGAGACCACCGCGGCCGAGCCGGAGCACCAGGCACCTGCGAAGAAGACCGCGGCCAGGAAGACGGCGCCTCCTAAGAAGGTTGCCGCCAAGAAGGCCGCGAAAAGGGCCGCGTCCGCGGCCGAGGGGGCGGCCGAGGCCGCGGAACAGACGGGAGCCAAGACGGTGGCAGCGAAGAAGACAGCGGGTAAGGGGCCGGCGGCGGCCACGGGTGGTACGGCGACCGCGGTGCCCCCGGCGCGTGGCGCCACCTCCGCCGCGGAGCTCGCCGTACGACCCGGCGAGGATCCGTGGACCGAGGAGGAGGTCGCCGAGGCGCGGGCCGGACTGGAGAGCGAGGCGGCCCGGCTGAACGCCGAGATCGCCTCGTCGGAGCAGGCCCTCGTCGGGCTGATGCGCGACTCCGGCGACGGCGCGGGCGACGACGACGCCGACACCGGCACCAAGAACATCACCCGCGAGCACGAGATGTCCCTCGCCGCGAACGCGCGCGAGATGGTGGAGCAGACGGAGCGTGCGCTGCAGCGCCTCGACGCCGGTACGTACGGCCTCTGCGAGGTCTGCGGCAAGCCCATCGGCAAGGCCAGGATGCAGGCGTTTCCGCGGGCCACGCTGTGCGTCGAGGACAAGCAGAAGCAGGAAAGGCGCGGCTGAGACCGTACGTGTGTGCCGTACCCTCGACGCTAATCGGGATCTAACTTGAGGGACTCACGTGGCAGAGGCGGAGCGCGTCATCGGTACGCCGGATGTTGACGACGAGGGCGCGGCTCCCGCCGGGCCGGTCCGGGGAAAGCGCAAGATCGTCGCGCTGTTCTCCGTGGCCCTGGTGGCCTACCTGCTCGACCTCGGCAGCAAGATGCTCGTGGTGGCGAAGCTGGAGCACCACGATGCCATCCACGTCATCGGTGATCTGCTGAAGTTCGAGGCGGTGCGCAACGCGGGCGCGGCCTTCGGTATCGGCGAGGCGTACACCGTCTTCTTCACGTTCGTCGCGGCGACCGTGATCGTGGTGATCGCGCGGCTGGCCCGCAAGCTCTACAGCGGGCCGTGGGCCGTCGCGCTCGGTCTGCTGCTCGGTGGGGCGCTGGGCAATCTCACCGACCGGATCTTCCGTGAGCCGGGTGTGTTCAAGGGCGCCGTCGTGGACTTCATCGCGCCGGCGAACTTCGCGGTGTTCAATCTCGCCGACACCGCGATCGTCTGCGGTGGCTTCCTGATCGTGATCCTGTCCTTCCGCGGTCTCGACCCCGACGGCACCGTCCACCGCGACTGACGCCCCTCTCGCGGGGCTGCGCACGCTGTCCGTGGGCGGTCAGGCGGTGTGGGCAAGGCATACTCGACGGGTGAGTACTGTTCCCGATATCCGCACCCTGCCCGTTCCCGATGGCCTCGAGGGCGAGCGCGTCGACGCCGCCATCGCCCGCATGTTCGGGTTTTCCCGTACGAAGGCGGCCGAGCTGGCCGCCGCCGGGAAGGTGCAGGTCGACGGGGCTGTCGTCGCCAAGTCCGAACGGGTGCGCGGCGGCGCCTGGCTGGAAGTGGAGATGCCCGAGCCCGCCGCCCCGGTGCGGGTCGTGGCCGAGCCCGTCGAGGGCATGGAGATCGTGTACGACGACGACGACATCGTCGTGGTCGTCAAGCCGGTCGGCGTGGCCGCGCACCCGAGCCCCGGCTGGACGGGCACGACCGTCATCGGCGGTCTGGCCGCCGCCGGCTACCGCGTCTCCACCTCCGGCGCGGCCGAGCGGCAGGGCGTCGTGCACCGGCTGGACGTCGGCACCTCCGGGCTGATGGCCGTGGCCAAGTCGGAGCGCGCGTACACCTCGCTCAAGGCGCAGTTCAAGGAGCGGATCGTCGACAAGCGCTACCACGCGCTGGTGCAGGGCCACCCGGACCCGATGAGCGGCACCATCGACGCGCCCATCGGGCGGCACCCGAACCACGACTACAAGTTCGCCGTGACCGCCGAGGGCAAGCCGTCGATCACGCACTACGACCTGATCGAGGCGTTCCGCTCCGCCTCGCTGCTGGACATCAAGCTGGAGACGGGCCGTACGCACCAGATCCGGGTGCACATGGCGGCCCACCGCCACCCGTGCGTGGGCGATCTGACGTACGGCGCCGACCCGACACTGGCGAAGCGGCTGGGGCTGACCAGGCAGTGGCTGCACGCGATGAAGCTGGGCTTCGAGCATCCGTCGGACGGCCGGTGGGTGGAGTTCGAGAGCACGTATCCGGACGATTTGCAGCAGGCGCTGGACAAGGTGCGCGCCGAGAGCAACGTATGACCGTGTACGAGATCCGGCCCGCCGTCGGCGCGGCCGACCGTGAGGCGTGTTTCGAGGTGCACGGGCAGGTCTTCGTCGCGGAGCAACAGGTGCCCCGTGACCTGGAGTTCGACTCGCACGACGCCCTGGACGCCGCCGCGCATGTGCTGGCGGTGCGCGAGGACGGGGTGCCGCTCGGTACGTCGAGGCTGCTGTACGGGCCCCAGGCGGCGGACCGGACCGGCGGTGATCCGACGGTGGGCTCGCTCGGCCGGCTCGCGGTGGTCAAGCAGGCGCGCGGCCTCGGGATCGGTGTGGCGCTGGTGAGGGCGGTCGAGGACGTGGCGCGCGAGCGCGGGCTGCTGGTGGTGGAGCTGCACGCGCAGACGCGGGCGCTGGGGTTCTACGAGCGGCTGGGGTACGAGGCGTACGGCGCGGAGTACGAGTCCGTGGGGATCGGGCACCGGGGGATGCGGCGCGTGCTGTAGCGGGGCGCGGCGGGATGTGGCGTGATCGGGGTGATCAGGGTGCTTGAGGTGGTCTTGGGCGGCGTCCGCGAGTGAATCGTTAGGAAACTTTCCCAACACTCTTGACGGTGATTGGAAACAACCTTAACTTTCACTCACTCGCTGTCATGTCTCCGACAGTTGAACTCCCGTACCGGACCCCACCCGAAGGGAGCACCACCCCCATGCCCAAGCACCCCGCCTCCCCCGACCGAGGACGCCGCGGTCGTCGGACCCTCCTCGCGCTCTCCGCGCTCGGCATCGTCACCGCCATGCTGTCCCCGATGAGGGCGGGCGCCACCACCGCCACCACCGGCACCGCGGCACCCGCCGGCGCCGCGTCCCCCATCAGCGACAACGGCCAGCTCAAGGTCTGCGGCACCCGCCTGTGTAACAGCCAGGGCCAGGCCGTGCAGTTGCGCGGCATGAGCACGCACGGCACCCAGTGGTACTCCCAGTGCGTCACCGACGGCTCGCTCGACGTCCTCGCGAACGAGTGGCAGGCCGACGTGCTACGTGTTTCCACATACGTACAGGAGGGCGGTTACGAGACCGACCCGGCACGCTTCACCTCGCTCGCCCAGAAGTTCGTGGACGGCGCGAACAAGCGCGGGATGTACGCGGTGATCGACTGGCACATGCTCAGCCCCGGTGACCCCAACTACAACCTCGAACGGGCGAAGACCTTCTTCACCGCCATGGCGAAGAAGTACAAGGACAGCCCCGGTGTCCTCTACGAGATCGCCAACGAGCCGTCCGACGTGAGCTGGTCGACCGTCAAGTCGTACGCGGAGAAGATCATCCCCGTCATCCGGGCCCAGGACCCCGACGCCGTCGTCCTCGTCGGCACCCGCGCCTGGTCCTCGTTCGGTGTCTCCGACGGCGCCGACGAGAAGGAGGTCGTGAACAACCCCGTCAACGCCTCCAACATCATGTACACCTTCCACTTCTACGCGGCCTCGCACCGTGAGGAGTATCTGGCGGCGCTCGACCGGGCCTCGGACCGACTGCCCGTCTTCGTCACCGAGTTCGGCACCCAGAACTACGCGGGCGAGGGCGCCAACGACTTCGCCCAGTCGCAGCGCTTCCTCGACCTGATGAAGCGCAAGAACATCTCCTGGACCAACTGGAACTACTCCGACGACCACCGCTCCGGAGCCGTCTTCAAGGAAGGCTCCTGCAACGCGGGCAAGTTCTCGGGCACCGGCGTACTCAAGGAGGCCGGAGTCTGGATCCGGGACCGGGTCCGCTAGCGGACCGCCGGTAGCCGGCGAAACGTCTCCTCGCGGTCCGGAAGCGGGCCGCGAGGTGCAGCGCCTCGGTGGGATTCGGGGGTGCCCGTGGCAGGGTTGAGAAGCCTTGATCGTCAGGGCTCACGACTCTCGGAGGGCGCACCGTGGCCCAGTTGGCGCTGCTGCTCGTGCTGTTGCTGGGCGCCGTGGTGACGGTGCCGCTCGGGGAACGGCTCAATCTGCCGTCGCCCGTGCTGATGACCATCCTCGGGGTCGTCATGGCGCTGCTGCCCTTCGTACCGAACATCGACGTGCCGCCGGACTTCATCCTTCCGCTGCTGCTGCCGCCCCTGCTGTACGCGGCCGTACAGCGCACCTCCTGGCGGCAGTTCACCGCCAATCTGCGGCCGATCCTCCTGCTCGCCGTGGCACTGGTCTTCGTCACGATGGCGGCGGTGGCGACCGTGGCCAACGCCGTCGTCCCCGGACTGCCGCTCGCCGCCGCGTTCGTCCTCGGCGCGCTCGTCGCACCGCCCGACCCGGTCGCCGCGACAGCCGTCGCGGGATCCCTGGGGCTGCCGCGGCGGCTCATCTCCATCCTGGAGGGCGAAGGGCTGTTCAACGACGTCACGGCGATCGTGCTCTACCACGTGGCCATCGCCGCGGTGGTCAGCGGCAGCTTCTCGTGGCCGGACGCGGCCGGGGCGCTGGTGCTCTCCGCCGTGGTCGCGCTCGTCGTGGGCGTCGCACTCGGCTGGCTCTCCAACAAGCTCATGGCGCTGCTCGGCGACGCGCCCCTCCAGGTGGGCCTGAGTCTGCTGGTGCCGTTCGTCAGTTACGTCATCGCCGAGGAGCTGTACGGCTCCGGTGTCCTCGCCGTCCTGACCACCGCGCTGTTCCTCGCCGAGCACACGGCCGACGCCGACGACGTGATGGGACGGCTCGCCGGGAACACCTTCTGGGAGGTCGTCGACATCCTCGTCACGGGCATCGCCTTCGGCCTCGTCGGGCTCGAACTGCACAACGCGTTCGGCACCGCGGGCGACCATCTCGGGCAGACGCTCGGCTGGTCGGCGGCGATCATCGGGGTGGTCGTCGGCGTACGGCTGCTGTGGCTGCTGCCCGCGGTGTGGGTCACCAAGCGGCTGCACAAACTCCGGGACTACGACGAGGAGATCCCGATGAGCTGGCGCGAGACCGTCATCATGTGGTGGGCCGGGATGCGCGGGGTCGCCTCGGTCGCGCTGGCGCTGGCCATCCCCCTCAAGACCGACGACGGGGCACCCTTCCCCGGCCGTGAGGAGATCATCTTCATCGCCTTCGCCGTCATCATGACGACGCTCGTCTTCCAGGGGCTCACCCTGCCGTGGCTGGTGAAACGTCTCGGCGTGAGCGCCGATACCGACGCCGAGCGCGGATTCGAACACGAACTGGCCGTGCGCGCCGCCAAGGCGGCCAAGCGCCGCCTCAAGGAGATCCAGGAAGTCGAGGACCTGCCCGAGGAGTTGAGTGAGCGTCTGGCGCGCGGGGCGTTCGACATCGGCGCGAGGATCAGCCCGGACGTCGTGGACGACGAGCGGCGCGACTGGTTCGCCAAGCGCAGCCAACGGGTCAAGACCCTCCAGCGGATCCAGCGCGAGATGATGTCGGCTGCCCGGCACGAGGTGCTGGCGGCGCGCAGCGAACCGAACGCGAACCCGGAGGTCGTGGACCGGGTGCTGAGATATCTGGACGTACGCAGCATGCACTGAGCCGTTTCCCACCTGAGGTAGTTGGCGGTACGGGCTCAGCCCCGCGTGGCCGGGAACCCCGTTGCCACGGACGCCTTTCCGGCGTGGCGGCGTCTCGTGACCCAGCCCGGTCAGGTCGTCGAACGGCACATACGACAGCGCCACGTCCGCCCGGCCGTCGAGTGCGTGATCGGCGTGGTCGGTGGACCCGCCGAACACGATGTCCACCTGGCGGGCGTCGGGCCGGTGGGAGCAGGCGGCCAGGATGCAGATCCGCGTCCCCGCCGGGCTTGATCACCAAGCGCGGCCGGGTCTCCCGCTCGCCCGCTCGACGGGCCTTCTCGACCGCCGCTGCGAGCCGGCCGTCCGGCGGTTCGTCAGCCGCGGCCGGTGCGCGGGTCGCCGTCGGCGTTCTCGGTCACCGCCGGGTCCGGCTCGTGGTGCGCCTCGGAGCGACCCACGGCGCCGTTCCTCCCCTGGGCCGGGAGCTCCGCCGCCTGCGCGGTCGCTATTCGCGGCAGCGCGTACGGATGCTCGTCGGTCAGCCACGCGATCAACTGCTCGCGCACGGCACAGCGCGCCGTCCAGATGTCGTCCGCGTCCTTCGCCGTGACGACGGCCCGCACCTCGATCGTGCTCGGGGTGGTGTCGGTGACGGCCAGAGACCAGTCCCGGCCGTCCCAGGCCGCACAGTCCTGAAGGATCTCGTGCAGCTTCTCGCGCATCAGCCGCACCGGTGCCGTGTGGTCGAGCTGGAGGAAGACCGTGCCGGTCATCTGGACACCGCCGCGCGACCAGTTCTCGAACGGCTTGCTCGTGAAGTACGACACCGGCATTGTGATCCGGCGCTCGTCCCACGTCCGTACCGCCAGGAAGGTGAGCGTCACCTCCTCGACCACACCCCACTCGCCGTCGACCACGACCGTGTCGCCGATCCGCACCATGTCGCCGAAGGCGATCTGGAAGCCGGCGAAGAGATTGCCGAGCGTGGACTGCGCCGCGACGCCGGCGACGATGCCGATGATGCCCGCGGAGGCCAGCATGGACGTGCCGATCGTCCGCATCCCGGGGAACGTGAGCAGGATCGACGCGACCGCCACCACCACGACCACGGCGGTCACGATGCGCATGATCAGCGTCACCTGCGTACGGACCCGGCGCAGCTTCGCGCGGTCGCGGGCCGCTGTCGCGTAGCGGGCGTACGTCGACTCCACGGCGGCCGACACGATGCGCACGATCAGCCAGGCACCGGTGGCGATCAGCACCAGCGTCAGCAGTTGACCGATGCCGGCCTGGTGGTCGTCCACGGCCCACCACCCGGTCTCGTGGTAGGTGGCGCGCAGCAGGGCGGTCAGAAGGACGACCTGGAGCGGCAGCCGGCAGGGGCGCAGCAGGCCCCACAGCGGGGTTTCCGGGTGCCGGGCGTCCGCGCGGCGCAGCGCTAGGTCGACGACCCAGCCGAGCAACAGTGTCAGGACGACCGCGCCACCCAGCACGGTCAGCGGTCGCAGTACGTTCTCCATGGCTCCGGATTCGGACGAGGGGGCCCACCTGGCAGGATGGCCGGATGGACGTCGTTCTCTTTCATTCGGTCTACGGGCTGCGCCCGGCGGTGCACGCGGGGGCCGAACGGCTGCGCGCTGCCGGACACCACGTGCACGTGCCCGACCTTTTCGAGGGCCAAACCGCCGAGACCGCCGAGGAGGGCAGGGCGCTCAAGGACAAGATCGGCGCCGACGAACTGCTCAGGCGCGCCGTCCTCGCCGTGGCGCCGTACTCGGAGCGCGGTCTGGTGTACGCGGGATTCTCCTTTGGAGGATCCGTCGCGCAGACGCTGGCGCTGGGGGACTCGAAGGCCCGCGGGCTGCTGCTGATGCACGGCACGTCGGACATCGCGGCGAACGCGTCGGTGGACGACCTGCCCGTACAACTGCATGTCGCCGACCCGGACGTGTCCGAGCCGCACGACTGGCTGACCGCCTGGTATCTGCGGATGCGGGAGATCGGGGCGGACGTGGAGATCTACCGCTACCAGGGCCCCGGGCATCTCTACACCGACCCGGACCTCCCCGACTACGACGAGCGGGCCGCCGAGCTGACCTGGCGCACCGGGCTGGCCTTCATCGAGTCGCTGGACGACCGGGCGTAGGCATAGGCGTACGGGACGAGGCGGGCCGGTCCGGGGTCACCCGGACCGGCCCGTGCCGTTACGCCGCGAGCGCCTTCGTGATCGCCGCGGTGTACTCCGGGACCGTCTGCGGGGCGTTGTCGCTGCCCTCCGCCGTGATGGTCTTTCCGTCCATCCGGAGCGTCGGGGTGCCCTGCACGCTGCTGCTGTCGAACGTGGCCGACATCTTCATCGCCCAGGCGTCGAACGTCCCGTTCTCGACGTTCTTCTTGAACGCCGCGTTCCCCTTCAACGCGTCGACCTGATCGGCGATTTTGAGCAACGCGCTGTCGTCGGCGAACTTGTCGTCGCTCTCGGAGGGGTGGTTCTGCGCCGAGTAGAGCGCGGTCTTGTACGCCGTGAACGCCTCGGGGCTGACGTCGAGCGCGGCGCCCAGGGCGGACAGCGCGTTCTTCGAGCCCTCGCCGTTGTCCGAGTTGTCGATGAACGTGGCGCCGATGTACTTGATCTTGTACTTGCCCGCGTCGACGTCCTTCTGGATGGTGGCGCCGACCTTCTGCTCGAAGGTCGCGCAGATCGGGCAGCGGGAGTCCTCGTACAGCTCCAGGGTCTTCTTCGCCTCGGGCTTGCCGATGACGACGGTCGTGCCGTTCGGGCCGGAGGTGTTCTTCGGGGCGGTGACGGACTTCGTGTCCTTGGCCGCCTCCCAGTGCGAGGGCTTGTTCGCCTGGACGACGGCGAAGCCGACACCTCCGGCGATCGCCAGGATGGCGACGGTGGATCCGGCGACGACGACCTGGCGGCGGGCCCGGTCCTTCCTCGCCTGCCGCTGGCGCTCCTCGCGCAGCCGCTCGCGGGCGGCGGCCTTGTTGGCGTTGCTGTTGCGTGCGCTCATGGTGGGTCACTCCGTGTGGGGTCGAACGAGACGCGCAGGCGCGGGGGGTTACGGGTGCGCTGCTACGCGGGGACGTACGGCGGCCGGAAGCGGCTGCCGATGGGGCTCTAGGCCGGGAGAAGGGCCGAGCGCGGTGGTCCCCGTCGTCCGACGGAGTGGGCGAACAGGCGCGTACGGGAGGCGCGCGGGAGGCCGGTGGGGCGCGGGACGCGCCGTACGGTACGGCGGACCGTACCGGCCACGGCGACCGCGACCAGCAGCGGCCGGAAGGCGAATCCGGCGATCGCCCGCACGACGCCCGCCAGCGCGGCCTCGCCCCGGCGCAGCCAGAGCGCGGCGAGCAGACCGATCGCGACATGCGCGGCGAGAAGCAGCCACGGGAGCGCGGGATCGGGGGAGCCGAGCAGGGTGGCCGCCGCGCTGTCGGGCGAGGCGACCGACGAGACGCCGGGCAGCGGGGAGCCGAAGCTGCCGCCGCACAGGACGTCGAAGCCGACCGAACGCAGCGATCCCGCGACGGGACCGCCGGCGGGGCCGTAACACACGTTCTGGCCGGTGGTGAAGATCGTGTCCGCTGCCAGTTCCAGCGGGACGAGCAGGGCCGCGATGCGCCAGAAGCCCCGCTCGCGGCCCGCGAGGGCGTACGAGACCGGGAACACCACGGCGCACAGGACGGCGACGACGGACAGCGGCAGTGGCGCCTGCGACAGCAGCACATGGGAGCCGGCGGACAGCGTCACGGCCAGTGCCGTGAACAATGCCGCCCGCAGCGCCCTGAGCCGTGCCGCTGATATGTCCATTGCCGCCGAGTGTGCCATGGGTGCCTGTAAGGGGTCCTTAAGGTCCCTGCGGCCCCGGTCGGATCAGGCCGCTCCGGTCGGATCGGGCCGGGGGCGGGGCGGGCCGGGGCTGTCGGGTCAGTTGCCGGCGAGCCGGCCGTTGCGGAAGAGGTCCACGAAGATCTGGTGGTCCGCGCGGGCCCGCGCCCCGTAGCTGTGGGCGAACTCCACCAGCACCTCGGAGAAGCCCTCCTCATCGGCCGCGATCGCCGCGTCGATGGCCCTCTCCGTGGAGAAGGGCACCAGCGAGTGGCCGCTCTCGTCGTCCGCCGCGCCGTGCATCGTGGCCGTCGCGCGGCCGAGGTCGGCGACGACGGCGGCGATCTCGGCCGGGTCGTCGAGGTCCGACCAGTCGAGATCGACCGCGTACGGGGAGACCTCGGCGACCAACTGGCCCGCGCCGTCCAGCTCGGTCCAGCCGAGCCACGGGTCGGCGTGCGCCTGGAGCGCGCGCTGCGAGATGACCGTGCGATGGCCCTCGTGCTGGAAGTAGCCGCGCACCCGTTCGTCGGTGATGTGCCGGGAGACCGCGGGGGTCTGCGCCTGCTTGAGATAGATCACGACGTCGTTCTCCAGGGCGTCGCTGTTGCCCTCCAGAAGGATGTTGTACGAGGGCAGGCCCGCCGAACCGATGCCGATGCCGCGCCGCCCCACCACGTCCTTCACCCGGTAGGAGTCGGGGCGGGTCAGGCTGGACTCCGGCAGGGTCTCCAGATAGCCGTCGAAGGCCGCCAGGACCTTGTAGCGGGTGGCCGCGTCCAGCTCGATGGAGCCGCCGCCCGGCGAGAAACGGCGCTCGAAGTCACGGATCTCGGTCATCGAGTCGAGCAGCGCGAAACGGGTCAGCGAGCGGGCGTCGCGCAGCGCGTCCAGAAGCGGGCCGTTCGCCGTGTCCAGCGTGAACGGCGGCACCTCGTCGTTCTTCGCGCCCGTGGCGAGCGCGTGGATCCGCTCGCGGTAGGCGGCGGCGTAGATCCGCACCAGCTCGCTGATCTGCTCGTCGCTGAGGGCCTTCGTGTAGCCGATCAGCGCCAGGGAGGCGGCGAGACGCTTGAGGTCCCAGGTGAACGGTCCTACATAAGCCTCGTCGAAGTCGTTGACGTTGAAGATCAGCCGGCCGTTCGCGTCCATGTACGTGCCGAAGTTCTCGGCATGCAGATCGCCGTGGATCCAGACCCGGCCGGTGCGCTCGTCCAGATACGGTCCGCCGTGCTGCTCCCGCTCCAGGTCGTTGTAGAACAGGCAGGCGGTGCCTCGGTAGAAGGCGAAGGCGGAGGCGGCCATCTTGCGGAATTTGACCTGGAACGCCGCCGGGTCGGCGGCGAGCAGCGCACCGAAGGCGGTGCCGAACACGGCGAGGATCTCCTCCCCTCGCTGCTGGTCAGCGGCTTCGACCGGGCGCGGGACCGACATCGGTGGTGCCTCCTGGGGCATGACGAAAAGGGCGGACGGACCGACACGTCACCCACCACGGGATGACGGCGCCGTCAGTACTGGCAACGCACGAAGGTACCGGTGCGTGCCCGTCCGGCGCTGACCGGACGGGCCTCGGATTGTCAGTGGGCGGTCGTAGACTTCGACGCTGTCCCCCCAGGGCAGCCCGTCCGCTCGTCCGCTCGTTTCGCTGGAGGCTCAACCGTGACCAAGCCGCCGTTCACACACCTGCATGTCCACACGCAGTACTCGCTGTTGGACGGCGCGGCGCGGTTGGGAGACATGTTCAAGGCGTGCAACGAGATGGGGATGTCTCATATCGCGATGACGGACCATGGGAATCTCCATGGGGCGTACGACTTCTTCCATCAGGCGAAGAAGGCGGATGTGACGCCGATCATCGGTATCGAGGCGTATGTGGCGCCGGAGTCGCGGCGTAACAAGCGGAAGGTGCAGTGGGGGCAGCCGCATCAGAAGCGTGACGACGTTTCCGGTTCGGGTGGGTATACGCATAAGACGATCTGGGCGGCGAACAAGACGGGGCTGCACAATTTGTTCCGGTTGTCGTCGGACGCGTATGCGGAGGGGTGGCTGACGAAGTGGCCGCGGATGGACCGGGAGACGATCGCGAAGTGGTCGGAGGGTCTGATCGCGTCGACGGGGTGTCCGTCGGGTGAGTTGCAGACGCGGCTGCGGCTGGGGCAGTTCGACGAGGCGGTGCAGGCGGCCTCGGACTATCAGGACATTTTCGGTAAGGACCGGTATTTCCTGGAGTTGATGGATCACGGGATCGAGATCGAGCGGCGGGTGCGGGACGGGTTGCTGGAGGTGGGGAAGAAGCTGGGGATCCCGCCGCTGGTGACGAACGACTCGCATTACACGTATGCGAATGAGGCGACGGCGCATGATGCGCTGTTGTGTATTCAGACGGGTAAGAATCTGTCGGATCCGGACCGGTTCCGGTTCGACGGGACGGGTTATTACCTGAAGTCGACGGACGAGATGTATGCGGTCGATTCGTCGGACGCGTGGCAGGAGGGGTGTGCGAACACGCTCCTGGTGGCGCAGCAGATCGATACGGAGGGCTGGTTCCAGGAGCGGAACCTGATGCCGAAGTTCGACATCCCCGAGGGCTTCACCGAAGTCACCTGGTTCCGCGAGGAGACCATGCGGGGCATGGCCAGGCGATTCCCGAACGGCATCCCGGAAGACCGGCAGAAGCAGGTCGAGTACGAGATGGGCATCATCATCGACATGGGGTTCCCGGGGTACTTCCTGGTCGTCGCGGACTTCATCATGTGGGCCAAGAACAACGGCATCGCCGTCGGCCCCGGCCGAGGCTCCGCGGCCGGCTCGATCGTCTCGTACGCGATGGGCATCACCGACCTCGACCCGATCGAACACGGCCTGATCTTCGAGCGGTTCCTCAACCCCGAGCGCATCTCCATGCCGGATGTCGACATCGACTTCGACGAGCGTCGGCGCGGTGAGGTCATCCGGTATGTGACCGAGAAGTACGGCGCCGACAAGGTCGCCATGATCGGCACCTACGGAAAGATCAAGGCGAAGAACGCCATCAAGGACTCGGCGCGCGTGCTCGGTTACCCGTACGCGATGGGTGACCGGCTCACGAAGGCCATGCCCGCGGACGTCCTCGGCAAGGGCATCGACCTCAACGGCATCACCGACCCCAAGCACCCGCGCTACAGCGAGGCGGGCGAGATCCGGGGGATGTACGAGAACGAGGCGGACGTGAAGAAGGTCATCGACACCGCGAAGGGTGTCGAGGGCCTGGTGCGGCAGATGGGTGTGCACGCGGCCGGCGTGATCATGTCCAGCGAGACGATCACCGACCATGTGCCGGTATGGGTCAGGCACACCGACGGCGTCACGATCACGCAGTGGGACTATCCGCAGTGCGAATCCCTCGGCCTGCTGAAGATGGACTTCCTGGGTCTGCGAAATCTGACCATCATGGATGACGCCGTCAAGATGGTGAAGGCCAACAAGGGCGTCGACCTCGACCTGCTGTCCCTGCCGTTGGACGACCCCACGACGTACGAACTGCTGTGCCGGGGCGACACGCTCGGCGTCTTCCAGTTCGACGGCGGCCCGATGCGTTCGCTGCTGCGGCTGATGAAGCCCGACAACTTCGAGGACATTTCCGCCGTGTCGGCCCTGTACCGGCCGGGCCCGATGGGTATGAACTCGCATACGAACTACGCGCTGCGCAAGAACGGGCAGCAGGAGATCACCCCGATCCACCCGGAGTTGGAGGAGCCTCTCAAGGAGGTCCTCGGTCTCACCCACGGCCTGATCGTGTATCAGGAGCAGGTGCAGAAGGCCGCGCAGATCATCGCCGGTTACTCACTCGGCGAGGCGGACATCCTCCGCCGCGTGATGGGCAAGAAGAAGGCCGACGAACTGGCCAAGAATTTCGTCCTGTTCCAGGCCGGTGCCAAGAAGAACAACTTCTCGGACGAGGCCATCAAGGCGCTGTGGGACGTGCTGGTCCCGTTCGCGGGATACGCGTTCAACAAGGCGCACTCCTCCGCGTACGGCCTTGTCACCTACTGGACCGCCTATCTCAAGGCGAATTACCCCGCCGAGTACATGGCGGCGCTGCTGACCTCGGTGAAGGACGACAAGGACAAGTCGGCGGTCTATCTCAACGAGTGCCGTCGGATGGGCATCAAGGTGCTGCCGCCGAACGTGAACGAGTCGGTGGCGAATTTCGCCGCGCAGGGCGACGACGTGATCCTGTTCGGACTGACGGCGGTCCGCAACGTCGGTACGAACGTGGTGGATTCGATCATCCGCTCGCGCAAGGCGAAGGGGAAGTACGCCACGTTCCCCGACTTCCTCGACAAGGTCGAGGCGGTCGTCTGCAACAAGCGCACCGTCGAATCACTCATCAAGGCGGGCGCCTTCGACGAGATGGGCCACACCCGTAAGGGGCTGGTCGCCCACCACGAGCCGATGATCGACAACGTCGTGCAGGTCAAGCGCAAGGAGGCGGAGGGGCAGTTCGACCTCTTCGGCGGCATGGGCGACGGTGACGACGACGCCTCCTCCGAGCCGGGCTTCGGGCTGGACGTGGAATTCTCCGACATCGAGTGGGACAAGTCGTATCTGCTCGCGCAGGAACGCGAAATGCTCGGTCTGTACGTCTCCGACCACCCGCTTTTCGGTATCGAGCACGTGCTGTCCGACAAGTCCGACGCGGCCATCTCCCAGCTCACCGGGGGTGAGCATGCGGACGGCGCCGTGGTGACGATCGGCGGCATCATCTCCGGGCTCCAGCGCAAGATGACGAAGCAGGGCAACGCGTGGGCGATCGCCACCGTGGAGGACCTGGCGGGCTCGATCGAGTGCATGTTCTTCCCGGCGACGTATCAACTGGTCTCCACCCAACTGGTCGAGGACACCGTCGTGTTCGTCAAGGGCCGGCTCGACAAGCGCGAGGACATTCCGCGCCTCGTCGCGATGGAACTCCAGGTCCCCGACCTGTCGTCCGCCGGGACCAACGCCCCGGTCACCATCACCATCCCCACCGTGAAGCTGACCCCGCCCATGGTCAGCAGGCTCGGCGAGATCCTCAGCCACCACCGGGGCAACTCCGAGGTACGGATCAAACTCCAGGGCGCGCGCAAGACCACGGTCCTGCGGCTCGACCGGCACCGGGTCCAGCCCGACCCGGCGCTGTTCGGTGACTTGAAGGTGCTGCTCGGCCCGTCCTGTCTGGCGGGATAGGACCGTTCGCGTAGCACGTCACAGCAGAGGGGCACGCCCGGATTTCCGGGCGTGCCCCTCTCGTCATCCGCGACCGGCCGCGTCAGTTGTGGCCGAAACGCTTCTGGCGGCCCTTGTGGGCGACGTCGGACGGTGTGACCTGGTCCCGTATCTGCTCGGCCTTGGCCTCCGAGGAAGACGTCGAGGAGGACGAGGACTGCTCGCCGCCACGCTCGGCGGGCGAACGGTCCTGATGCTTGCCGCGGTCACGGTTCTTGTTCTTGGCCATGGTGCTGCCTCCTGAAGGATGTTGGGGCCAGGGCCGCGATCAGATTCACATATGCCGTGACTCACCGCATTTTGGATCATTGCAGAGCGTAACGGACCATAGTTACGGTGCTCCTGGGGGTAGCCGAGAGGCATACGCCACGCCGATGATCCAGTTCCGGCCGTTAAGCCTGTGACGGTCGGGCAGACTCGAAGGAAACCCGTAGTAACTTCCGATCCCGACGTTCCCGAAAGAGGGTGGAACACGTGGACCGCTGCGTCGTCCTGGTGGACGCCGGTTATCTGCTGGGCGCCGCCGCGAGCCTCCTCGCCGGAGAACCGGCCCGCTCCCGCATCACCGTCGACCACGCCGCCCTCATCCAGGGTCTGCGCGAGCGCGCCGAGGCCGATACGGAGCGCCCGCTGCTCCGTATCTACTGGTTCGACGGCGCGCCCGACCGCGTACCGCAGCCCGAGCACCGACGGTTGCGCGTCATGTCGCGTGTCACCGTCCGCCTCGGCGCGCTGACCCGCAGCGACGGGCGCTGGGCGCAGAAGGGCGTCGACGCGGCGATGCACGCCGAGCTCACGGAGTTGGCCAGAAATCGCGCCTGTTCGGATGTGGTACTGGTGACCGGTGACGGCGATCTGCTGCCGGGTCTGATGTCCGCCAAGGAACACGGCGTCGCCGTGCATCTGTGGGCGGTGCAGGCGGCGGACGGCGACTACAACCAGTCCGAGGATCTGGTCGCCGAGGCCGACGAACGCCGGGTGCTCGACCGGGCCTGGATCACCAAGGCCGTACGCGCCAAGGACTTCGGCGGGGTCTGCGCGCCGCCGCCGGCGCCCCGCCCCGAGATCGCGGCCATCCTCTCCGCGCCGCTGCCCGAGTCGGCACTCGCCGCGTCCGCCGAGCGGGCGGCCGAGGCACAGGCCACGTCCGCGCGCAACGGCACGGCGCCGCCGGTCACGGAGCACGGGCCGGGACGCGCCCCGGAGCACGAGCACGGCCCCGAGGCCGCGCATCCCGTGCCCGCCGGCGGCAAGGGCGTCCCCACCCCCAAGGACCTGGCCGCCCTGCGCGCGCCCGGACCGCACGCGCCGCCGCACCCGCCCCCGCCGGCGAACGCGACGCTGCGCTGGTCGTCCGACCGGGGCTGGGTCGAGCGCGCGGGCGGCGGAGGCCAGCTCGGGGAGTCGCCGGAGACCGCGTCGCTTCCCACGCTCGCGCAGCTCACCAGCGCGGAGCAGCGCTGGGCGGACCGCGAGGAGGACATCACGACGGTCGGCGGCGACCCCTTCGAGGTCGGCCAGGTGTTCGCCCGGCGCTGGATGGAGCGGCTGCCGGAGGCGAGTCATGTGCAGAAACTGTCCACGATGTATCCGCGGATCCCGCACCGTATCGACGGCGAGGTGCTGCGGTACGCGGCCCGCTTCGGGCTGCTGGCGCACAAGGACGACCAGATCGACGAGCACGACCGGTACGCGATCCGGGCGGGTTTCTGGCGCGAGATCGACGTGCGGGCGGCGGCGGACCGGCCGGCGGCGGGGGAGTAGCGCCGCGGCCGGGTCACGCCGCGGCCGGGCCCCGTCGCGCCCCGGCCCGGCTCCGGTCGGGCCTCCGCCGGCCCCGGTGGGCCCCGATGGGCCGCCCTCAGGCCGTCATAGGCCGTCATAGGCCCCCAAAATGTTCCGGCCAGGGCCACCCCGTAGGCTCGTTCCTCGTGAGTACGGTGTGCGCGGTGCGGGAGCTGGTCAAGACGTACCCCGCCGCGCGCGGCAGACGCGGGACCCCGGCGACACCCGAGGTGCGCGCCACCGACGGCATCTGCCTGGACGTGCGGCGCGGTGAGATCTTCGGCCTGCTCGGGCCCAACGGTGCGGGCAAGTCCACCCTCGTACGCCAGCTCACCGGCCTCATGCGGCCCGACTCCGGCAGCGTCGACGTCCTCGGCCACGATCTGGTCCGGCACCCCGAACGCGCCTCACGCCTCATCGGCTATCTCGGCCAGGAGTCCACCGCGCTCGACGAGTTGACCGTGGGACTCGCGGCCGAGACCACGGGCCGGCTGCGCGGTCTCGGTCTGCGCGAGGCGCGCGCCGAGCGTGACGCCGTGCTCGCCGAACTCGGTCTCACCGAACTCGCCGGCCGCCCGTTGAAGAAGCTGTCCGGCGGCCAGCGGCGGATGGCCTGCTTCGCGGCCACGCTGGTGGGGGAGCGGCCCGTACTCGTCCTGGACGAACCCACCACCGGCATGGACCCGGTCGCCAGACGCGCCGTCTGGGCGGCGGTGGACCGGCGCCGGGCCGAACGCGGCGCGACCGTGCTGCTCGTCACCCACAACGTCATCGAGGCCGAGACGGTCCTCGACCGGGTCGCCGTGCTGGACCGGGGCAAGGTCATCGCCTGCGACACCCCGTCCGGTCTCAAGGAGCAGGTCGCGGGCGAGGTCCGGCTGGAACTCGTCTGGCGCGAGCGCGCCCCGCTCGACGTGCCCGAGGTCGCCGCGCTGCGCGGATCCGCGCAGGAGTCGGGCCGCCGCTGGGTGCTGCGACTCGCCCCCGACGAGGCGCGCGCGGCCGTCGCGGCGGTGACGGGCGGCGCGGCCTTCGCGGCGCTCGACGACTTCACGCTGGCCACGCCGAGCCTGGAGGACGTGTATCTGGCGCTCGGCGGCCAGACGCACGGGCTGGTGAAGGCGTGACGGACGGCGGTGCGGGTGTGCGCGCGGGCGTGCGGGCGGGAGACCTTGGATTTACGGCTCCGAGGGCCGGCCGGGTCGCCACCGGGGGCCGCGCCGTTGTCCCCGCGCGGGCGGTCGTAGCGTCTCACGGTCTCGGCGTTGTCGTTCCGGCCGATGCCGTCGTTCGCACGCCCGCTACTGTCCCGGCTCCCACCGTCGCGCCCGCCCCGAACTGGCCTGCCCGTACCGGGCGTTCGGGGCGTATGGCACGCTGGTCCCGGTCGGCGCCGTACCCGACATGCCGCGCCCGCCCCCGTCCGTCCGCACCGAACAGGAGCAGCGTCAGGTGAGCATCGTGCCCGCGCAGGCCGTCGCCGGGGAGAGCCGGACAGCCCCCCGGGACATCCGTGCCGTGACGGACGGAGCCGGCGGGACGCCGGCGCCGCTGGCCCCCCGCGCGCGGCTGCTGCCGTCGATGGCCGCCGTGTACCGCGCGCAGTTGTCGCGGGCCCGTGTCGCCCGGATCCCGCTGCTGTTCGTCGCGACCTTCCAGTCCGTCGGGATCATGGTCCTGATGCGCGGCGTCGTGGACGGCGGCGCCGAGGCGCGCGCCGTGGTGGCCGGGTCGAGCGTGCTCGTCGTGGCCTTCGTCGCGCTCAATCTGCTCGCGCAGTACTTCGGTCAGCTCCGGGCCACCGGCGGTCTCGACCACTACGCGACACTGCCCGTGCCGCCCGCCGCCGTGGTGCTGGGCGCGGCCGGCGCGTACGCCTCGTTCACCGTGCCCGGCACGGCCGTGACCGCCGTGACCGGCAGCCTGCTGTTCGACCTGCCGCTGACCCATCTGTGGGTGCTGGTCGCCGTCATCCCGCTCGCCGGGGCGGCGCTCGCCGGTCTCGGGGCCGCGCTGGGGCTGCTCGCGCCCCGTCAGGAGCTGGCCACACTGCTCGGGCAGCTCGGCATGTCCGCCGCGCTGCTGCTCGGTGTGCTGCCCGCCGACCGGCTGCCGGGACCGATCACCTACGCCCGCGATCTGCTGCCGTCCACCTACGGTGTGGAGGCCCTGGCCCGCAGCTTCGACAGGCATCCCCACTGGCCCACCGTGGCCTTCGATCTGGCGGTCTGCGCGGCGGTCGGCGTCGTCTCGCTGGCCGTGGCGACGTGGGCGTACCGGCGGGCGGCGGTCCGATGAGGCACGGCCGGGCCATGCCTGGCACGATGGCGGGGTGACAGCACCTCTGACGCCGCCGCATCAGCCTCCGAACGACGACCCCTGGCAGAAACCGCAGGGCGCGGGATCGACCGCGGCCCATGTCGCCCAGGCGGTGGACGGGACCGACACCAGGACCGAGATCAAGCAGGCCGCCGTCGTGACGGTCGCCGTGGCCCTCTCCGGTGTCCTGCTCGGACTGCTCTGGCTCTGGCTGTCGCCCCGGGTGCCGCTCATCGCCGGTGACTCGGCCGTCTTCCTGAAAGACACCGAGGGCGAGGAGGCGATCGGCTCGGACGGCACGTTCGTGCTGCTGGCCCTGGGATTCGGCGTGGTCAGCGCCGCCTTGGTCTTCTTCTTCCGCCGGCGCGGCGGCATCCCGCTCGTCATCGGTCTGGCGCTGGGCGGACTGCTCGCGTCCGGGCTGGCCTGGCTGGTCGGCTGGGGGCTGGGCCCGGACGACGTGGTGACGCAGGCGCGCGCGGTGGGACAGGGCGCGACGTTCGACGCGCCGCTGGAGCTGAACGCGCGGGGCGCGCTGCTGGCGTGGCCGGTGGCGGCGATGCTCGTACACCTGGCGCTGACGGCGCTGTTCGGGCCGCGCGATCCCGAGCCGGAGTGGGTGCCGTTCGGGGCGCCGTACATCCCCGCAGGCCCGGAGGACGAGCGCGGCACGGATCGCTGACGGGGGCGCCCGCCCTCCGGAGCCTCAGGCCCGCGCGATCGGCGCCAGCGTCGCCGACGTCAGTGAGGCCAGATCGGCCGGGGACAGCTCCACCTCCAGACCCCGGCGGCCCGCCGAGACGCAGACCGTGGCGTGTGCCTGTGCCGAGGAGTCGAGCACCGTACGCAGCCGCTTGCGCTGGCCCAGCGGCGAGATGCCGCCCCGTACGTAACCCGTGGTGCGCTCCGCCGCCGCCGGGTCCGCCATCGTCGCCCGTTTGCCGCCCACCGCGGCGGCCAGCGCCTTGAGATCCAGCGACCCGGCGACCGGGACGACCGCGACGGTCAGTTCGCCGTCGACGTCGGCGACCAGCGTCTTGAACACCCGGTCCGCCGACACCCCCAGCGCCTGCGCCGCCTCCTCGCCGTACGAGGGCGCCGCCAGGTCGTGCTCGTACGCGTGCAGGGTGAACTCGGCCTTCGCCGCCGTCAGCGCGACCGTCGCCGGTGTGCCGCCCGCGGTCTTCTTCGCCTGCTTCTTCGCCAAGGGACGTGTTCCTCGCGTATTCCTCGCGTCGGTCGCCGAGCTGGGGTCAGTTGGGGCTGGTGGGCTTCAGGGTGAGGTCCACCGCCGGAAGCGACGGCAGATGCCGGATCACGGCCGTCTCGGCCCGCAGGAGCTTCAGCTCCTCCCGCAGCCGCGTCACGGTGTCCGGTGCCTCGAGCAGCCGCTGTTTCACCGGGGTGTCGAGGACGGCCGCGGCGGCCACCAGATACGAGACCACGGACGGTTCGCCGGGCAGGTTGTCGCCGGTCGACAGCGACCGCTCACGCGCGCCCGCCAGCCGTTTCTGGTAGCTGCGGAAGGCCCGCAGGACTCCTTCGGCGAGTGCTCCCGCACCCTCACCTGAGTCCTCCGCGACGTCCTCGACCTCGGCGGTCAGATAGGGCCCGCCGGTGTCGACGGAGAGCAGCCGGACCCGGCTGGTGCCGGTGGCCACCACCTCGAAGCTGCCGTCCGGGCGTTCGCGGATGGTGGTCGCGTCGGCGACGCAGCCCACCTGGTGGAAGGCCGTCATGGGCTCGGGACCGAAGCCCGCCGCGGGCCCGCGTTCCGGTACGGCCGTGGGATCGGGCATGCCGGAGGCGGTCGGCGCGACCTCGTGGCCGTCGCGGATGGCGACCACGACGAAGGGCCGTGGTTCGGACTCGTCGGTCTTGAGCAGCTCGCGCATCATGGCGCGATACCGCTCCTCGAAGATGTTCAGGGGCATGACGAGGCCCGGGAACAACACCGCGTTCAGCGGGAAGAGAGGGAGATGTGCGGTGGTCACAACGCTCAAGCGTAATGGCCGCGCGGGCGCCCGCCGTCTGTCCGGTTCCACAAGGGCATCCCGGAGGCCACCTGAAGGCGCACGCCGTCACGTGTCTCCAGGAACTGGCCCAGCGGATCGTCGCTGAGCGACGTCCACGGGAAGGACGTCGCGTACGGGCCGATCAGCCGGAACTGTTCCAGCGCCTCGGCCCATCGCAGCCGTCCGACCAGCACGTACGCCAGCAGATTGCGTACCTCCGCCGGCCAGGGGTCGCCCTCCGCGTACACGGAGGAGAGCCTGATCGCCTCGTCGCACGCCGCGTCGATCCGGTTCGCCGTCCTGGAGGTGAGATCGCCGCCGAGCATCCGGCTGAAGGCGGCCCGTAGCGGAAGGGCTTTGACGAGCGATCCGGGCAGCGCGTCCTCGGCGGCCTGTTCGGCGAAGTCGAAGCACTCGCGGTGCGAGCCGTGCCAGTGGGCCGAGAGGTACTGGAGGGCCGCGACATGGCAGCCGTAATGGTGCGAGGAGCGGCGTACGGCCTCGCCCCACAGCGTCTCGAAGACGGCGTGGCCCGCGTGCGTACCGCGCGCGTGGTCCAGGGCTATCCGCCATGGCACCGGGTCGCGCGGGTCCGACTCGGCCGTCGCGGCGATCAGCGGGCCCATCTCGCGCAGCAGCTCGACGCGGGCCGGGGACTCCCAGGCCCGGCACACCCCCAGCTCGGCCTTGACGACCAGCGCGTCCGGGTCGTCCGGGGCCGCGGCGAGCCAGTGGCCGAGCCATGCGTCGCGGTGGTGGGCGAAGGCCGCGAGCCGCATCACATAGCGGTCGCGGTTCTCCCACTCGGCCGATTCGCGCGTGGTCGCCAGCAGCTTCGCCGCGTGCTCGTAATCGCCGAGGGCGGCGGAGACGAGCGCCGGGGCGAGCCGGTCGTCGGGGGCGTCGAGCAGTACCGCATCGTCCGGCGGGAGCCCGTCGGCGAGCCGCGGGGTGTGCCGGAGCATGCGCGCGGTGCTGATCAGGGCGCGAATCAATGACATGGTGCGGACCATTGAAAACCGCAGGTCGCAGGGGCGCCAGAGGGCATATGTGAAGTTTTGGTGGTAAGGAGAAGGTTGCCTCCGGATGGGTCAAGGGACGGCAAAGAAAGCGGGTCGGGCGCGGTGTCAGCCGCGGCGCAGGAGGCGTGAGGCACCTGCCGCGACCGTTGTGGCGAGAGTCCAGCCGAGCAGCACCATCGCGGCCGAGAGCCACTGCCAGCCGCCCTCCGTGCGCCAGTGCCCGTCCTGGCCGAGATTGACCACCGGCACCAGCAGATCCAGCACATACAGAGCCGGATTCCACGCCGGGTGTTCCACGCCCTTCAACGGCTCCGGAGCGTGCCGCGCGAAGGCGAAGGTGCCCGCCGCCCACAGCATCGCCATCCACAACGCGGCCCGGCCCGGCCGGTAGCCGTACGCCACCGTCCAGTCCTGGACGTAGCCCCAGGTCTTCGCGGCCAGCGGCAGCGTCTCGCGCCGTCTGCGCTGCTTGGCCAGCAGCACCTCACGGGCGTCGGCGTCCTCGCCGCTGTTGCGCATCACCTGCGCCAGGCGTTCGTACGGCTCCGGCGAATACTCCGGCGTCGCCGACTCCAGCCACTCCAGGCGCCGGTTGAGCGGGAAATGGCCGGACGGCACCACGACCTCGTAGACGAAGCCGCCCATGGCCAGTCCGCCGGGGCCCGGCCAACTCGTGGACAGATCCATCAGCGTGGTGATCTTCGCGCCGTTCAGCACGATCCGGCCCTCCAGGGGCCGCTCGCACTGGAAGCGCAGCTCCGTCGCGGTGATCCGGCGCAGCGACACCTCCTCGCCCGCCGCCATCAGGAAGCGGGCCTGGTGCAGGTCGATCGAGTCGCCGAACCGCCCGTCGTCCAGCCGGACCCCGCCGTAGCACTCGAAGCGGCGGATCTCGGTGCCGGCCGGCAGCCGCGCCGGATGGCCCGTGGTGCCGGTGTAGACCGTGCCGTACGGCGGCGTGGAGTTGGCGTTGCCCGTCGCGATGCTCACGACGGCGCCCGTCAGGTAGAGCGAGCGCTCCACCGTCAACTGCGGCGCGTTGAGCGCGCGGCGCTCGCCCGCCGCGCGCAGCCGGCTGCCGCGCAGCATCAGCGAGCCGCCGACCTTCGAGCCGCGCAGACTGAACTCGCCGTGCGTATCGATCTGTTCGGCCTGGAGATCCTGTCCCACCGACATCCCGTCGGCGGCGATCGACCGGCAGTTGCTGTCCGGCCGCACGGATATCTGGCTGATCAGCAGGTCCGTGCCGATCTGCGCGTCGGTCAGCCGGATCCCGCGGGCCACCTGGCAGCGCGGCATATGCAGATCGCCTTCCGTGCGCAGCCGGGCGGCCTCCAGGCGCGGGATCACACAGCCCACCAGCCGCAGGGTGGTGAAGTGGCACTCCGGCAGCACCAGCTCACGCTCGAAGCGGCAGTACGTCAGCTCCACATACGGATCGACATTGCCGCCCGCGAGATCCAGCGACCCGCTGATGTACGCCCCGCGCAGCTTGAGGGCGGCGACCCGCCCCGGTCGCGCGGCGGGGCCGCTGAGCAGCAGCAGCGCGATCACCCGGGCGCGCACGCTGCGGTGCTCGCCCCAAGGGCCGGTCGTGGCCGGGTCGTTGAGCAGTGGACTCGGCACGCTCAGGTCGTAGGTGCTGCCGTTCCGGAAGGCCTGCCACATACCGAGTTCTGTGGCGGAGAGCCAGTCCGGAGCTTCGTCGTCCTGCGGCTCGGACACTGCCGCGCCTCGCTTCCCCGTTCGCCGTGCTGTGCTGCGCGCCGTACCTCGATAGGTCTGTACGGCGTGCTCTGTCGCCGTGCCGTGTCGCCGTGCTGTCGTTCCGGGTCGGCGTTCTGTGTCGCCGTTCGTTCCCCGTGCTGTCGCTGTGTGACTCCCGGGCAGCCGTCGCCCCGCGGGGCTGCTGTTGTGGGGTCGTACGAATGTTCTTCCCTCTGAGTGACCGAATGAACGCCAATCGTCAACATTAGTAGCCGTGAGTGACATTCACGGCTCATATCAGCCAGTGATACGGGCGACCGGCGGCCCGACGGGGTCTGCGAGAATTGACCGCGTGATCTCACGAACCGATCTGCGCGGCGACGCCCTCCCCGAGGACGGCGCGCTGCGCGGCCTGCTGCCCCGTGCCGAGTTCGACGTGACGGCCGCCCTCGCGAAGGTGCGGCCCATCTGCGAGGACGTACGCCATCGCGGCACGGCGGCGCTGATCGAGTACGCCGCCACGTTCGACGGCGTGACGCTGGAGCGGGTACGCGTCCCGGCCGAAGCCCTCAGCCGGGCGCTGGCGGCCCTGGATCCCGCCGTGCGGGCCGCGCTGGAGGAGTCGATCCGGCGAGCGCGTATCGTGCACCGCGCGCAGCGGCGCGCGGAGCACACCACCCAGGTCGTGCCCGGCGGCACGGTGACCGAGAAGTGGGTGCCGGTCGGTCGCGTCGGGCTGTACGCGCCCGGCGGACGCGCCGTGTACCCGTCGTCCGTGATCATGAACGTGATCCCGGCGCAGGAAGCGGGCGTCGGCTCGATCGCGCTCGCCTCACCTCCCCAGAAGGAGTTCGGCGGCCTGCCGCACCCGACGATCCTGGCCGCCTGCGCGCTGCTCGACGTGGACGAGGTGTACGCGGTCGGCGGCGCCCAGGCCGTCGCGATGTTCGCGTACGGCACGACCGGGCCCGACGGCTGCCCGCCCGCCGACATGGTCACCGGCCCCGGCAACATCTGGGTCACCGCCGCCAAGCGCTACTTCGCCGGCCGTATCGGCATCGACACCGAGGCGGGCCCCACCGAGATCGCCGTCCTCGCCGACGCGACCGCCGATCCGGTGCATGTCGCCGCCGACCTGATCAGCCAGGCCGAGCACGACCCGCTCGCCGCCGCCGTCCTGGTGACCGACTCCGTCGAACTGGCCGACGCCGTCGAGAAGGAACTGGTGCCGCAGACCGCCGCCACCAAGCACGTCGAGGAGCGCATCACCCCCGCCCTGGCGGGCAAGCAGTCCGCGATCGTGCTGGTCGACGGTATCGAGGAGGGCCTGCGGGTCGTCGACGCGTACGGCGCCGAGCACCTGGAGATCCAGACCGCCGACGCCGCCGCCGTCGCCGCGCGGGTCCGTAACGCGGGCGCGATCTTCGTGGGGCCGTACGCCCCTGTCTCGCTCGGCGACTACTGCGCCGGCTCCAACCACGTCCTGCCGACCGGCGGATGCGCCTGCCACTCCTCCGGGCTCTCCGTCCAGTCCTTCCTGCGCGGCATCCACATCGTGGACTACACGCGCGACGCGCTCGCCGATGTCGCCCACCATGTCGTCACGCTCGCCGAGGCCGAGGACCTGCCCGCGCACGGCGCGGCCGTCAAGGCGCGTTTCGGCTGGAAAGTGCCCCCGGCGCGGGAGCCCTCGCAGGAGGTGCCCGGCGCGTGACGAACATCGACGACCTGCCCGTACGCGCCGAGCTGCGCGGCAAGTCCCCCTACGGGGCACCCCAGTTGGACGTCCCCGTCCACCTCAACACCAACGAGAACCCGTATCCGCTGCCCGCAGCGCTGGTCGAGCGGATCACCGAGCGGGTCCGGGAGGCCGCGCGCGGCCTCAACCGCTACCCCGACCGGGACGTGGTCGAGCTGCGCACCGAACTGGCCGCCTATCTGCGCCGCTCGGCGGGGGACCTCCCGCTGACCGCCGCCAACGTATGGGCGGCCAACGGCTCCAACGAAATCATCCAGCAACTGCTCCAGACCTTCGGCGGCCCCGGCCGCAGCGCGATCGGCTTCGAGCCCTCGTACTCGATGCACCACCTGATCGCGCGCTCCACCAGCACCGGCTGGATCTCCGGTCCTCGTAAGGAGGACTTCACCATCGACGTCGCCGCCGCCGAGCGGGCCATCACGGAGCACCGCCCCGACGTCGTCTTCATCACCACCCCCAACAACCCCACCGGCAGCGCCGTCGACGCCGCGACCGTCCTGCGGCTGTACGACGCGGCGCAGGCCGCCCGGCCCTCGCTGGTCGTCGTGGACGAGGCGTACGTCGAGTTCAGCCACCACCCCTCGCTGCTGCCGCTGCTCGCCGGCCGGCCGAACCTCGTCGTGTCGCGCACGATGTCCAAGGCGTTCGGCGCAGCCGGACTGCGGCTCGGCTATCTCGCCGCCGACCCCGCCGTCGTCGACGCGGTGCAGCTCGTACGGCTGCCGTATCACCTGTCCGCCGTCACCCAGGCCACCGCGCTCGCCGCCCTGGAGCACACCGATACGCTGCTCGGGTATGTCGAGCAGCTCAAGGCCGAGCGGGACCGGCTGGTCACCGAACTGCGCGCGATGGGCTTCGACGTCACCGACTCGGACGCCAACTTCGTCCAGTTCGGCCGCTTCGAGGACGCGCACCTGGCCTGGCGCACGATCCTCGACCAGGGCGTGCTCGTACGCGACAACGGCGTCCCGGGCCGGCTGCGGGTCACGGCGGGCACCCCGTCCGAGAACGACGCGTTCCTCGACGCGGTACGCACATTGACGAAGGAGCAGAGCGCATGAGCCGAATCGGCCGCGTGGCACGAACGACCAAGGAGACCTCGGTCGTTGTCGAGCTCGACCTCGACGGCACGGGCAAGGTGGAGGTGTCGACGGGCGTCGGCTTCTACGACCACATGCTCGACCAGCTCGGCAGGCACGGCCTGTTCGACCTCACCGTCAAGACCGAGGGCGATCTGCACATCGACTCGCACCACACCATCGAGGACACCGCCCTCGCGCTCGGCGCCGCCTTCAAGCAGGCGCTCGGCGACAAGGTCGGCATCTACCGCTTCGGCAACTGCACGGTCCCGCTGGACGAATCGCTCGCCCAGGTCACCGTGGACCTCTCGGGCCGCCCCTATCTGGTGCACACCGAGCCCGAGAACATGGCGCCGATGATCGGCGGCTACGACACGACGATGACCCGGCACATCCTGGAGTCGTTCGTCGCCCAGGCGCAGATCGCGCTGCACGTGCACGTCCCGTACGGGCGCAACGCGCACCACATCGTGGAGTGCCAGTTCAAGGCCCTCGCCCGCGCGCTGCGTTACGCGAGTGAGCGCGACCCGCGCGCCGCCGGCATCCTCCCCTCCACGAAGGGCGCGCTGTAGGCCGTGTCTGACAAATCCCATGACTGGCCTCAACCTCTTTACGAAGGGCGCGCCGTAACCCCATGACCGGTCTCAACACCATCCTCATCGTCCTCGGCCTGTTCCTGGCCGGCGGCGTCTACTCCTTCGCCAAGCAGAAGCAGCCCACGGGCGTCATCGTCCTGCTCGCCATATGCTCCGCGCTCTGTCTCGTCGCCGGCATCCTTCGCATCCAGGGACTGTGGGAATGACCAAGAACGTCGTCGTCCTCGACTACGGCTTCGGCAACGTGCGTTCGGCCGAGCGCGCCGTGGCCCGTGCCGGGGCCGAGGTCGAGATCACCCGTGACTTCGACAAGGCGATGAACGCAGACGGGCTGATCGTGCCCGGCGTCGGCGCCTTCTCCGCCTGCATGGAAGGGCTCCGCGCGGCACGCGGCGACTGGATCGTCGGCCGCCGGCTCGCGGGCGGACGCCCCGTACTGGGCATCTGCGTCGGCATGCAGATCCTCTTCGAGCGCGGCATCGAGCACGGCGTGGAGACCGAAGGTCTCGACGAATGGCCGGGCACCGTGGGCCCGCTCACCGCGCCGACCGTCCCCCACATGGGATGGAACACCGTCGAGGCGCCCGCGGACAGTCTGCTCTTCGCCGGGCTCGACGCCGGTGAGCGCTACTACTTCGTGCACTCCTACGCCGTCCACGACTGGACCCTCGAAGTCACCAACCCCAAGATCCGCGCCCCCAGGGTCACCTGGTCCTGGCACGGCGAGCCGTTCGTGGCCGCCGTGGAGAACGGTGCACTGTGGGCGACGCAGTTCCACCCCGAGAAGTCCGGCGACGCCGGAGCCCGGCTGCTGTCCAACTGGATCGGAACCTTCTGATGTCCGGCACACCCACCTCGTCCTCCGTACGGAGGCTCGAACTCCTGCCCGCCGTCGACGTACGCGACGGCCAGGCCGTACGGCTCGTCCACGGCGAGTCGGGCTCCGAGACCTCGTACGGCTCACCGCTGGAAGCCGCACTCGCCTGGCAGCGCGCGGGCGCCGAGTGGCTGCATCTCGTGGACCTCGACGCGGCGTTCGGCACCGGTGACAACCGGGACCTGGTCGCCGGGATCACCCGGGCCATGGACATCGAGGTCGAGCTGTCCGGCGGCATCCGCGACGACGCCTCGCTCGCCGCCGCCCTCGCCACCGGCTGTACGCGCGTCAACCTCGGTACGGCGGCGCTGGAAACGCCCGAGTGGGCGGCCAAGGCCATCGCCGAGTACGGCGACAGGATCGCGATCGGTCTCGACGTACGCGGTACGACGCTGCGCGGGCGCGGCTGGACCAGCGACGGCGGTGACCTCTGGGAAACGCTGGCGCGCCTCGACGCGGAGGGCTGCGCGCGGTACGTCGTCACCGACATCGCCAAGGACGGCACCCTCCAGGGGCCCAACCTGGAGCTGCTGAAGAGTGTGTGCGCGGCCACCGACCGGCCGGTCGTCGCCTCCGGGGGTGTCTCCTCGCTCGCGGATCTGCGCGCGATCGCCTCGCTGGTGCCGGACGGTGTCGAGGGCGCGATCGTCGGAAAGGCCCTGTACGCGAAGGCGTTCACCCTGGAAGAGGCGATCGAGGAGGTGGCCCGATGAGCGAGCGCCCGGCCGACAGCGCGAACGCGGCCCGCGCGGACACGTCCGGCGGCGTACGGCGGATCTCCTCGGGCGGTCCCTGGGAGGACGCCTTCGGCTACTCCCGAGCCGTCGAACTCCCGGGCGGACTGGTCCTCGTCTCCGGCTGCACCTCGGTGGTGGACGGACGGATCGCCGAGGGCGGACCGTACGAACAGGCCGTCACCGCCTTCGGCGTGGGCATCCAGGCGCTGGCCGACCTCGGTCTCGGCGTGGAGCACGTGGTGCGCACCCGGATGTATCTCACACACGCCGGGGACGCGGAGGACGTCGGGCGTGCCCACAAGGAGCTGTTCGACGCCGTACGGCCCGCCGCCTCGATGGTCGTCGTCGCCGGCCTCATCGATCCGAGCCTGGTGGTCGAGGTCGAACTGGAAGCCTTCCGCGCGCCCTCCGGAGGCCCGGCATGAGCCTCGCCGTACGAGTCATCCCCTGCCTGGACGTGGACAACGGCCGGGTCGTCAAGGGCGTCAACTTCCAGAATCTGCGCGACGCCGGTGACCCCGTCGAGATGGCCAGGCTGTACGACGCCGAGGGCGCGGACGAGCTGACCTTCCTCGACATCACCGCCTCGTCGGGGGACCGCGAGACGACGTACGACGTGGTGCGCCGCACCGCCGAGCAGGTCTTCATCCCGCTCACGGTCGGCGGCGGCGTCCGTACCCCCGAGGACGTCGACAAGCTGCTGCGGGCGGGCGCCGACAAGGTCGGCGTCAACACGGCGGCCATCGAACGCCCCGACCTCATCCGGGAGATCGCCGAGCGCTTCGGCCGCCAGGTGCTGGTCCTGTCGGTCGACGCGCGGCGCACGCCCGAGGGCACGTTCGAGGTCACCACCCACGGCGGGCGCCGGGGCACGGGCATCGACGCCGTGGAGTGGGCGCACCGCGCGGCCGAGCTGGGCGCCGGCGAGATCCTGCTCAACTCGATGGACGCGGACGGCACGAAGGACGGCTACGACACGGAGATGATCGCGGCCGTACGCGCGCGGGTCACCGTTCCCGTCATCGCCTCGGGCGGCGCGGGCGCCCTCGCGGACTTCCCGCCGGCCGTCGAGGCGGGCGCGGACGCGGTGCTGGCCGCCTCCGTCTTCCACTTCGGTGATCTGCGGATCTCCCAGGTGAAGCGGGCGCTGCGGGACGCGGGTCACCCGGTGCGCTAGACCCTGTCCCTGTCGTAGGTACGACCGCTGCCCCGGAACGATCCGTTCCGGGGCAGTTCGCTGTTCGGCACTCCGGTGAATCCACAGGATTTATTGCGCAACTAATATTGCGCAACTTTTCTTTTGTATCTACGGTGGGGGTATGGCAGCCAAGGACCCCCGCAGAATCGACGACCTGGACACCCTCAAGGCGTTCGGTCACCCCCTGCGGATGAAGCTCTACCGCGCCCTGTTCATCTCCCGTACGGCCACCGCCTCCCAGCTCGCCGAGCAGGTGGACGGAGCCGTCTCGCTCGTCAGCTACCACCTGCGCAGGCTCGCCGACCACGGGCTGATCGAGGAAGCGCCCCAGCAGGGGCAGGACGGTCGTGAGCGCTGGTGGCGGACCACGTCCGAAGGGCTCTCCTTCCGCGACGAGGACTTCCGCGACGCGCCCGAGAAGGTCGCCACGCACGCCGCCATCGGGCGGATGTCGTTCGAGCAGCGCGGGGAGCTGTACCGCGCCTACATGGACAGCCAGTCGGCCTGGGCGCCCGAGTGGCGCAGCGCCGCCTTCAGCAGCGAATTCCTCGGCCCGTTCAAACCCGAGGAACTGGCCTTGCTGAGCAAGGAGATGCACGAGCTGATCAAGCGGCACACGGACGCCGCGCGGGCCGAGCAGGACGCGGGCGACACCGAGGGCCGCGAGAACGTCGCGCTGCACATCTACGGATTCCCGTTCCGGCAGTAGCAGTAGCAACTGCCGTAGCCCCAGCAGTAGTCGAGAGGAGCCACCGTCATGCACAGCGACATACATCGTGAACTGCACGCCCTGCGCGCCGCCGACCTCCGTACGGAGGTGGACCGCTTCCGGCTGGCCCGGGAGGCGCGGACCCCCGGTGGTCTGCGCGGCCGACTGGGCTGGTTCCTGGTCGGACTGGGGCTGCGCCTCGTACACCGTCCGCCGGTACACGTCGCGCGTATCGCCTGACGGAAGGACGTACGCCGACATGCGCGCGACGGTCATACCCCCGGTCGGCGAATCCGCCCCCGAGCGGCCCGCCCATCGCGACGCCAACGTCCTGCGCTGGATCGCCGCCTACACCATGTCGATGGTCGGCGACAGCGTGTACTTCATGGCGCTGGCCTGGGCCGCCACCCGCTCCGGCAGCCCCACCCAGGTCGGCGTGGTGCTGGCCGTGGGGGCCGTGCCCCGGGCCCTGCTGATGCTCGGCGGGGGAGTGCTCGCCGACCGGTGGGGCCCGCGCCGTGTCGTCATCGGCAGCGACGCCGCGCGCTGCCTGGTGATCCTCACCGTCGCCGCCGCCCTGCTCGTCACCGCGCCCGGTCCGGGGCTGCTGATCGCCGTGGCCCTGGTCTTCGGCGTCGTGGACGCCCTGTTCCTGCCCGCTGTCGGCGCCCTGCCGCCACGGATCACCGCTCCCGGACAACTCGCCCGGGTGCAGGGGCTGCGGGGCCTGGCGGCGCGTGTGGCGAATGTGACCGGGGGACCGCTCGGCGGGCTCCTGGTCGCGTTCGGCGGGCCGGCGGCGGCGTTCGCCGTGGCGGGCGCCCTCTTCGCCGGCTCGCTCGCGCTCCTCGTCGCCGTACGGATCGCGCCCCTGCCGGTCCGCACCACCACCGAAGCCCCCGCCGAAGCCGCCGAAGCCGGTCCATGGCGCGAACTCACCGACGGGGTGCGCTACATCCGCCACCACCGCGTCCTGGGCCCGCTGATGCTCGTCATCGCGCTCAGCGAGCTGGGCTTCGTCGGCCCGCTCAACCTCGGACTCGTCCTGCTCGCCCAGGAGCGCGGCTGGGGCGCCGGCGGTATGGGCTGGGTCGTCGGGGCCTTCGGTATCGGCGCCGGCGCGGCCTCGCTGCTGCTGGCGGTACGCGGGCGCCTCCCGCGCGCGGGCCTCGTCCTGTGCCTGTCCGTCGTCGGCGGCTCCCTCGCGATCGGCGCCGTCGCCTTCGTACCGACCGTCGTCCTCGCCGCCGTGGCGGGCCTGTTCGTCGGGCTGCTGGCCGGGCTCGGCGGCGGGCTCTGCGGGGCGCTGACCCAGACAGCCTCCGAGCCCGGCTACCTCGGCCGGGTCACTTCGGTCTCCACCCTGTTCACCCTCGGCATCGCGCCGCTGAGCTACCCGGTGACCGGCGCCGCCGTAGGGCTCTGGGGCACCGGCCCGGTCTTCGTCGTGAGCGCCGCGGTCTGCGGGGCGGGCGGCGCGCTGGGCCTGGCGTTCACCGCCCTGCGCCGCGCGGAGCTGCCCGGCGGCTGATGCCGGCGACGGGTCCTGACAGGGCCTCACAGGTCCTGGCGGGTCCTACATGCCGAGCTTCGCCCGCTGGACCTGGTCGACCGCCTCCTTGTCGCCCTCCACGTCCACGCGGGCCGCGTCCTGCCGGCCGAAGACATAGAGCAGCAGCTCACTCGGCTCCCCGGTGACCGTCACCACCGGCGAGCCCCGGTGCGCCACCGCCGTCTGCCCGTCCGGACGGCGCAGCACCAGACCGACCGGCGCCTTGCGGCCCATCATCCGGGCGCCCTTCTCCAGCCGCGCCCACAGGACGTTCGAGAAGACCTTGTCCACCTCGCGCGGCGTCCAGTCGGGCTGCGCCCGCCGTACGTCCTCGGCGTGGACGTAGTACTCGACGGTGTTCGCCGCCTCGTCGAGCTGCTTGATCCCGAAGGGCGACATCCGGGGCGGTCCCGTACGGATGAGCTGGATCAGCTCCTCGTACGGCTTCGCCACGTACTCACCCTGCACCCGCTCCAGCCGGTTCCTCAGCGGGCCGATGAGCTGTCCCCCGGCCGCGTCCGGGCGTCGCTCGCGCACCACCACGTGCGCCGCGAGATCCCGGGCGTTCCAGCCTTCGCACAAGGTCGGGGCGTCGGGTCCCGCCGACTCCAACAGGTCGGCGAGCAGAAGTCGTTCACGCTTCGCATGGGTCGACATGCTGACAAGCGTACGACTGCCACGCGCCGTCCGCCCAGTGGACGCCGGGGCCTGTGGACAGCACGCGCGCGGCACAATGGCCCTATGACCAGCGTGACCGAGGGCTCAGCCCCCACCAGCGGCCTCGACCCCGCCATCGCCGCCCGGCTCAAGCGCGGCGCGGACGGGCTGATTCCGGCCGTCGTCCAGCAGTACGACACCGGCGAGGTGCTGATGCTGGGCTGGATGGACGACGAGGCCCTGCACCGCACCCTCACCACAGGACGCGGCACCTACTGGTCGCGCAGCCGCCGCGAGTACTGGGTCAAGGGCGACACCTCCGGCCATGTCCAGCACGTCAGGTCCGTCGCGCTCGACTGCGACGCGGACACGGTCCTTCTCAAGGTCGACCAGGTGGGCGCCGCCTGCCACACCGGCGACCGGACCTGCTTCGACGCCGACGTCCTCCTACCGACGCCGACGCCGGGGCCGACAGCCGCCGGCCCCGCCGCCCACTAGGCTCCGCTGCCATGGATCTCGACACCTTCCGCAAGCTGGCGGTCGACCGCCGTGTCATCCCGGTCGGCCGCAGGCTCCTCGCGGACGGCGACACCCCGGTCGGCCTCTACCGCAAACTCGCCGCCGAACGCCCGGGGACCTTCCTCCTCGAATCCGCCGAGAACGGCCGCTCCTGGTCGCGCTACTCCTTCATCGGCGTACGGTCCGCCGCCACCCTCACCGAGCGCGACGGGCGCACCCACTGGCTCGGCACCCCGCCGGTCGGCGTCCCCGTCGACGGCGACCCGCTGGCCGCCCTGCGCGCCACCGTGGAGGCCCTGCACACCCCCCGCACGCTCCACGACGACGAGAACGACCTGCCGCCCTTCACCGGCGGCATGGTCGGCTACCTCGGCTTCGACGTCGTGCGCCGGCTGGAGAAGAAGATCGGCGACCACGCGCGCGACGATCTGCGCCTGCCCGAGCTGACGATGCTCCTCACCTCCGACCTCGCCGTCCTGGACCACCGCTCCGGCACCGTCCTGCTCATCGCCAACGCGATCAACCACAACGACCTCGACACGGGTGTGGACGAGGCGTACGCGGACGCCGTCGACCGGCTCGACGCCATGGAGCGCGATCTGGCACGCCCCCTGGACAGCGTGCCCACCGCGCTGCCGCCTTCGGAGCTGCCGCCGTACACCGCTCTGTGGGGCGGCGTGGCCTATCAGGAGGCCGTCGAGGACATCAAGGAGCGCATCAGGGCGGGCGAGGCGTTCCAGGTCGTGCCCTCGCAGCGGTTCGAGACCCCCTGCGAGGCGAGCGCGCTCGACGTCTACCGGGTGCTGCGGGCCACCAACCCCAGCCCGTACATGTACCTCTTCCGCTTCGACGGCTTCGACGTCGTCGGCTCCAGCCCCGAGGCGCTGGTCAAGGTCGAGGACGGGAACGCGATGGTCCACCCCATCGCCGGCACCCGCCCGCGCGGCGCGACACCCCACGACGACCAGGCCCTCGCCGACGAACTGCTCGCCGACCCCAAGGAGCGCGCCGAGCACCTGATGCTGGTCGACCTGGGCCGCAACGATCTGGGGCGGGTCTGCGAACCCGGCACCGTCGAGGTGGTCGACTTCATGTCCGTCGAGCGCTACTCGCACGTCATGCACATCGTGTCGACCGTCACCGGCCGGGTCGCCGAAGGCCGTACCGCCTTCGACGTCCTGACCGCCTGCTTCCCCGCCGGCACGCTCTCCGGCGCCCCGAAGCCGCGAGCCCTGGAGATCATCGACGAACTGGAGCCCTCGCGCCGTGGTCTGTACGGAGGCTGCGTCGGCTATCTCGACTTCGCCGGCGACTCCGACACCGCCATCGCCATCCGTACGGCCCTGCTCCGGGACGGCACCGCCTACGTCCAGGCGGGCGCGGGTGTCGTCGCCGACTCCGACCCGGTCGCTGAGGACATGGAGTGCCGTAACAAGGCCGCCGCGGTGCTGCGCGCGGTGCACACCGCGAACCGGCTGACAGGCCCGTCGGAGGCGAGCGGGGGCCGTAGGGGATAGTGGGTCGGGTGACTGCCGTACCCATTCCCCAGCCCCGCGAGCCTCGCGCCGAGACTCCGGCCGCCGCCACGAGAAGGCGGGCCGGCCGAAGCCTCGGCATCGCACTGCTCCTCGGCGCGGCCGGCTCCGCCGTGGTGCTGATCGCCTCCGGCCAGACCTGGGCCGAGGGCAGTGCCGCCGTGGCCGGCGGCAGTGTGTCGCTCGACGCCGGAGGCCGTGACGTCACCGGCGTCCCCGCCGCGCTCGCCGTCGTCGGCCTCGCCGCCCTGGTCGCCGTCTTCGCCGTCCGTACGGCAGGCCGGCTGCTGGTCTCCGCGCTGCTCGCGCTCAGCGGTGCGGGCGCGACCGTCGCCGCGCTCGTCGGCGCGGCCGACAGCGCCGCGCTGGACGACAAGGCCGCGCGCGCGACGGGCGACACCGCCGCGACCGTCGCGGCCCTCACCCACACCGCCTGGCCGTACGTGACGGCGGCCGGCGGCGTACTGATCCTGCTCGCCGGGCTGCTGGCACTGAGGTACGGATCACACTGGCCCACCATGTCGGGCCGCTACGAGCGCGACGGCACCCCGCGCGCCGCCCGCTCCGGCGGAGCGGCCGGGCGGCCCGCCAAGGCCGCCGGGCCCGCCGTGGACCCCGACCGGCCCGAGGACATCTGGAAGGCCCTGGACCGGGGCGAGGACCCGACGCGATAGGGCGTCCGACGGACCGCGCGCGCGGTCCCGACCCCCTCGAAGGGGAACGCCGACGGGTGCGGGACAATGAAGCATGAGCGTTCGGCTCATCCCGCGCGCGATCACCGCGCCGCATCAGCAACGAGGAGCGAATTCATGGCGGGCAGCAGCCACGGACACACCCCGGCCGGCTGGACCGGTGTCACCATCTCCATCATCGGCTTCTGCATCGCAGGCGTCTTCATGGTGGCGGCCGATCCCCTCGGGCTGATCGCGGGCCTGGCGGTCGTCGTCCTGGGCGGCATCGTCGGCCTCGCCATGAAGGCCGCGGGCCTCGGCGCGGTCAAGGAGTCCGACGCGACGAAGCAGGCCCGGGTGGAGGCCGCGCAGGCGTCCGTGGAGCGCCTGCGGCGCCAGGCGATCGAGCGTGGCGCGCGCCGGCCGCAGGCCGCCGCCACGGCGGAGCCGGCGAAGCAGACGGCGTAGTCGCGTCCGCGCGACACGTCCGCGCGACACCCAGGCGCGGTCCGGCCATGCCGGGCCGCGCTTTCGTGTCGTGTCCGGCTCCCGGTTCCGGTCGCGGTCCCGACGCGCTCGCCGGGGCCTGGCTGCGCATTCGTGTCCCCGCGGGGGACAATCACCGCGTGGACGCCATGCCTGCACCCGCCGCGCCGCCCCCGGCCCCCGTTCCGGCGCCCCGCGCCCGGCGGCTCCTCGCCCCGCTGGCCACGCTCACCGGCGTCGTCGGCGCCTTCACCTACGTCGGCCTGGTCGATCCCAACGAGAGCGGCCACTACCCCGTCTGCCCGCTGCTCAGCATGACCGGGCTCTACTGCCCCGGCTGCGGCGGTCTGCGCAGCGCCCACGCCGTCGCGCACGGTGACCTCGCCGCCGCCCTCGGTGCCAACGCGCTCGCGGTCGTCGGCTATGCGATCTTCGCCGCGGTATGGCTGGTGTGGCTGATTCACGTCGTTCGCGGAACCCGCCCGCGCGTCTCGGTGCCACCCTTCTTGGGATGGGCCGTCGGGGCCGTGATCCTGGTCTTCACAGTGGTACGGAACCTCCCTTTCGGCTCATCGCTCGCCCCGTGAAGTCCCAGGTGGCAGGCGGCCCGACCGCCGGATGCGGGCGCTCGGCCCTCCTGCGGATACCATCGACATGGCTGATCCTTATCCATGGCTGAATCCGACACCGTTCCCGGAAGGGGGCCGCTCGCGTGAGTGTGCTCGACGAGATCATCGAAGGCGTACGCGCCGACCTCGCGGAGCGGCAGGCGCGCGTCGGCCTCGACGAGCTCAAGGAGCGCGCGGCCAAGGCGCGGCCGGCCAAGGACGGCGTCGCCGCACTGCGCGGCGAGGGCGTCACGGTCATCTGCGAGGTCAAGCGCTCCAGCCCCTCCAAGGGCGCGCTGGCCGCGATCGCCGACCCCGCCGGACTGGCCGCCGACTACGAGGCGGGCGGCGCCGCCGCCATCTCCGTACTGACCGAGCAGCGCCGCTTCGGCGGCTCGCTGGCCGACCTCGAAGCCGTCCGGGCCAAGGTCGACGTCCCCGTCCTGCGCAAGGACTTCATGGTCACGGCGTACCAGCTCTGGGAGGCCCGCGCGTACGGCGCCGACCTCGTCCTGCTGATCGTCGCCGCCCTGGAGCAGCCCGCGCTCGTCTCGCTCATCGAGCGCGCCGAGTCCATCGGACTCACCCCGATCGTCGAGGTCCACGACGAGGACGAGGTGGAGCGCGCGGTCGACGCCGGGGCGAAGATCATCGGGGTCAACGCGCGTGACCTGAAGACGCTGAAGGTCGACCGCGGCACGTTCGAGCGGGTCGCCCCCGAGATCCCGGACGGCATCGTCAAGATCGCGGAGTCCGGTGTGCGCGGACCGCACGACCTCATCGCGTACGCCAACGCGGGCGCCGACTCGGTGCTCGTCGGCGAGTCCCTGGTCACCGGCCGCGACCCGAAGTCGGCCGTGGCCGATCTGGTCGCCGCGGGGGCCCACCCGGCGCTGCGGCACGGGCGGAGCTGACCCCCGATGCCCCTGCCCGCCTCCGGAGCCGTCGTAGCCGTGCGCGCGCCTCACGCGCCGCTGGCGCGCGGGTGCCGGCCGCGGGGCTGCCGGGCCCCGGCCCGGCGCGTCCACGGGCGGCGGGTGCGGTACGTGATCGGTGACGAACCCGGTCAGGTCAACGGCATGCGATGGCGCCGGGCCACGCCCCGGCGAGGCCCTTCCGACCGCGACCACCGCGACCACCGCGCAGCCGTCTGACCGTCTGACCGCCTGACCTCGGCGTCAGGCGGGCGGCGCGATTCGCGCACGTCCGGAAGCGCGGTCACCACGACCCGTCCCCTTCGGGGACCGACTCGCCCGTGGCACATACGGTGCATACCACCCGTTGCTTCACGAGGAGATCATCCGTGTCTTCCGCGCCATCCGCGTCATCTCCGTCTGCCGCGTCCAGTGAGTTCTTCATTCCCGATCCCACGGGCCTGAGCCCGAACGCCGAGGGTTACTTCGGCGCGTTCGGCGGCAAGTTCATCCCCGAGGCGCTGGTCGCCGCCGTGGACGAGGTCGCCGTCGAGTACGAGAAGGCCAAGAGCGACCCCGCCTTCGCCGCCGAGCTGAACGACCTCCTCGTCAACTACACCGGCCGCCCCAGCGCGCTCACCGAGGTCCCACGCTTCGCCGCCGAGGCCGGCGGCGCCACGGTGTTCCTCAAGCGGGAGGACCTGAACCACACCGGGTCCCACAAGATCAACAACGTGCTCGGCCAGGCGCTGCTCACCAAGCGCATGGGCAAGACCCGCGTCATCGCCGAGACCGGCGCCGGCCAGCACGGTGTCGCCACCGCGACCGCCTGCGCGCTGTTCGGACTCGAATGCACCATCTACATGGGCGAGATCGACACCGAGCGCCAGGCGCTCAACGTCGCCCGGATGCGGATGCTCGGCGCCGAGGTCGTACCGGTGAAGTCCGGCAGCCGCACCCTGAAGGACGCCATCAACGAGGCGTTCCGCGACTGGGTCGCCAATGTGGACCGTACGCACTATCTGTTCGGCACCGTCGCCGGACCGCACCCCTTCCCCGCCATGGTGCGGGACTTCCACCGCGTCATCGGGGTCGAAGCGCGGCGCCAACTCCTGGAGAGGACGGGCCGGTTGCCCGACGCGGCCGTCGCCTGTGTAGGAGGCGGGTCCAACGCGATCGGTCTCTTCCACGCCTTCCTCGCCGACGCGGCCGTACGGCTGGTGGGCTGCGAGCCCGCGGGCCACGGCATCGAGTCCGGTGAGCACGCGGCGACGCTGAGCGCGGGCGAGCCGGGCATCCTGCACGGCTCGCGCTCCTACGTCCTTCAGGACGAGGAGGGCCAGATCACCGAGCCGTACTCGATCTCCGCCGGACTCGACTACCCGGGCATCGGCCCCGAGCACGCCTATCTCAAGGACAGCGGGCGCGGCGAGTACCGGGCCGTGACCGACGACGACGCGATGAAGGCGCTGCTTCTGCTGTCCCGCACCGAGGGCATCATTCCGGCCATCGAGAGCGCGCACGCGCTCGCCGGGGCCTTGGAGGTCGGGCGTGAGCTGGGGAAGGATGCCCTGATCGTCGTCAACCTCTCGGGGCGCGGCGACAAGGACATGGACACCGCTGCCCGCTACTTCGGGCTGTACGACGGGGAGAGCGCCAAGTGAGCGGGAACATCCAGTTGTTGAGCGACACCCTCGCCGGCGCGAAGCGCGAGGGGCGCGCCGCGCTCATCGCCTATCTGCCCGCCGGATTCCCGACGGTCGACGGCGGCATCGACGCCGTGAAGGCCGTCTTCGACGGCGGCGCCGACGTGGTCGAGGTCGGGCTGCCGCACAGCGACCCGGTGCTCGACGGCCCCGTCATCCAGACCGCCGACGACATCGCCCTCAAGGGCGGCGTGAAGATCGCGGACGTGATGCGCACGGTCCGCGAGGCGTACGAGGCCACCGGAAAGCCCGTGCTGGTCATGACGTACTGGAACCCGGTCGACCGCTACGGCGTCGAGCGCTTCACCGCGGAGCTGGCCGAGGCGGGCGGCGCCGGGTGCATCCTGCCCGACCTGCCCGTACAGGAGTCCGACGAATGGCGGCGGCACGCCGGCGAACACGGCCTCGCCACCGTGTTCGTGGTCGCGCCGAGCAGCAAGGACGACCGACTCGCGAAGATCACGGCCGTGGGCTCCGGATTCGTCTACGCCGCCTCCCTGATGGGAGTCACCGGCACCCGTCAGTCGGTGGGCGCGCAGGCCGAGGACCTGGTGCGGCGGACCCGTGTCAGCACCGATCTGCCGGTGTGCGTCGGGCTCGGGGTGTCCAACGCCACACAGGCCGCCGAGGTCGCCTCGTTCGCCGACGGGGTCATCGTCGGCTCCGCCTTCGTCAAGCTGATGCTGGACGCGCCCGACGACGAGGCGGGAGTGGCGGCGGTCCGCGGCCTGGCCGCCGAGCTGGCCGAAGGCGTTCGCAAGCGCTGACGGGGCGCGGTTCGTACAGGGACCCCGAGGTCCCTCGTACGGGTGGACATGGGACCGGGGAGGTGCGTACGCGCCTCCCCGGTTCGTTGCTGAGGCGTGAGCGAGAAGAACCGTGAGGCAAAGAGGAGCGCCAGAGAGCGGCTCCAGGAGCAGCGTGAGCAGGAGAAGAGGCGAGAGCGGCGCAGGCGCACCCTGATCGTCTCGGCGGCGGTGGTGGGCGTGCTGGGCGTGGCGGCGGCGATCGGACTCGTCGCCACCAACGCGAACAAGGACAAGGGCGGCAGCGCCGCCGCGGGCCCCGTGCTGGCCCCGTCGGGCGCGCAGGGCAAGGACGAGCTGTCGATCCCCGTGGGCATGGCCGACGCGCCGTCGACCCTCACCGTGTGGGAGGACTTCCGCTGCCCGGCCTGCGGCCAGTTCGAGAACGCGTTCAGGGACACGATCAAGGAGCTGGAGAGCGCCGGCCAGCTCAAGGTCGACTACCACCTCGCCACGATCATCGACGGCAACATGGGCGGCAGCGGCTCGCTGCGCGCGGCCAACGCGGCGGCGTGCGCCCAGGACGTCGGGAAGTTCGCGCCGTACCACGACACCCTGTTCCAGAATCAGCCGCCGGAGCCGGACGACGCCTTCGCCGACAACGCCAAGCTGCTGGAGCTGGCGGGCAAGGTCGACGGCCTGGAGTCGGCCCCCGGCTTCCGTCAGTGCGTGCAGGACGGCAAGCATGACAAGTGGGTGATGAACTCGAACACCGCCTTCCAGAAGGGCGGCTTCAGCGGCACGCCGACCGTTCTGCTCAACGGTGAATCCGTCTTCCCCAAGAAGGGCGGCGAGGACATCACTCCGGCCAATTTCAAGAGGTGGGTCACGGAGGCCAACAAGGGCAAGCAGCCGGGCACCGCACCGGCGACACCGCCCGATACGGGGGCTTCGCCCTCCTGAGTCAGGAGCCCGCGCGGCGCGCTTTTCGCGCGGGCTCGTTATCCAGACGTTGCCGGGCGGGTTGCCGCAGGCCCCGCCCGGCACGGTAGCGTCGGAACCGCCATGGACATTGCCTACATCCCCAGTCCGTCGAGCGGAGTGATCCATCTCGGACCACTCCCGCTGCGCGGCTACGCGTTCTGCATCATTCTCGGTGTCTTCGTCGCCGTCTGGTACGGCAACAAGCGCTGGGTCGCCCGCGGCGGCAAGGCCGGGACCGTGGCGGACATCTCCGTCTGGGCCGTGCCCTTCGGACTCGTCGGCGGCCGGCTCTACCACGTGATCACCGATTACCAGTTGTATTTCAGCGACGGTAAGAACTGGGTCGACGCCTTCAAGATCTGGGAGGGCGGCCTCGGGATCTGGGGCGCGATCGCCTTCGGCGCCGTCGGCGCGTGGATCGGCGCCCGCCGCCGGGGCATCCCGCTGCCGGCGTACGCGGACGCCATCGCACCCGCGATCGTGCTCGCCCAGGCCATCGGACGCTGGGGCAACTGGTTCAACCAGGAGCTGTACGGCAAGGCCACGGACGTGCCGTGGGCGCTGGAGATCAGCGACGGCACCAACCGCGACAGCGGCCTCTACCACCCGACGTTCCTCTACGAGTCGCTGTGGTGCGTCGGCGTCGCGCTGCTGGTGGTCTGGGCCGACCGCCGCTTCAAGCTCGGCCACGGACGCGCCTTCGCGCTCTACGTCGCCGCCTACTGTGTAGGCCGCGCCTGGATCGAGTACATGCGCGTCGACGAGGCGCACGAGGTGCTGGGGCTGCGTCTGAACGTATGGACCGCGATCGTCGTCTTCGTGCTGGCCGTGGTGTACATCGTGGTCTCGGCGCGGATCAGGCCGGGGCGCGAGGAGATCGTCGAGCCGGACCGGGAGACGCTCGCGAAGGCCAAGGCCGACAAGGGCGACGAGGTTTCCGCCGACGCCGCCGACGCCGCCGATGCCGCTCCTGACGCGGACGCGGACGCCGCCCCGGAACCCGAAGGCAGCGCGGACGCCGCAGCGGCCAAGAACGCCTGACGGCGCGCGCCGCGCCAGTACGTGAAAGGGCCGCCGGGCCTCTGATGAGGCCCGGCGGCCCTCGCGGTGTCCGGGGAGCGTTGGCCGGGTTGCGCGGCTCGTGGGCCGCGCCTGTCCTCAATCGCCGGACGGGCTGCGTGCTGTGTCCTCAATCGCCGGACGGGCTCAATGAGCCCGTCCGGCGATCCGCCAGGAACAGCGTGCGGTGGGCCGCCGCCACGATCGCCGCGTCCACGAAACGCCCGTCCGCCAGAGCCAGCGCCCCCGCGTCCTTCTCCGCCGCCGCCACGATCTCCGCCGCCGACTCGACCTCCCGCGCGGTCGGCAGATACGCCCGCTCGATCACCGGGAGCTGGCGCGGATGGATCGCCGAGCGCCCGAAGAAGCCGAGCGAGCGCCCGTGCGCGCAGGACGCGGCCAGCCCTTCCAGGTCCCGTACGTCGGGGTAGACGGACTGGACGGGGGCCGGCAGACCGGCGGCCCGCGCCGCGACCACGACGCGGCTGCGCGGCCAGTCGAGCCCGGCGTCGTTCCCCACGCCCAGGTCCGCGCGGAGGTCGGCCTCGCCGAGCGCGATACCGCCTACGGCGGGATGGGCCGTGGCGATGGCGTGGGCGTTCTCGATACCGAGGGCGGATTCGAGCAGCGCGTACAGCGGTGTGTGCGGGGCGGTGGCGGCGACCCGGTGGATGTCCGACGCGTGCGTGACCTTCGGCAGCCGCAGTCCGGCCAGGCCGGGGAGCCCGGCCAGCGAGGGGATGTCGCCCTCGCCCGCGATACGGACATGGACCGGGGTGGACCGGGGCGAGGCCAGCAGTTCGGCCGTCGCGGCGCGCGCGTACTCCCTGCGGTCGACGGCCACCGCGTCCTCCAGGTCCACGATCACCGCGTCGGCGCCGCAGGCGAGCGCCTTCTGTACGACGTCGGGCCGGTCCCCGGGGACGTACAGCCAGGTGAGCGGAGGGTGCGGGCCGCGTACCGTACTGCCCGTCACAGCGCGCCCTCCTTACGGAGGGCAGCGATCTCGGGTGCCGACAGGCCCAGTTCGGTGAGGACCGCGTCCGTGTCGGCGCCGTGCGGGCGGCCGGTCCAGCGGATGGAGCCGGGCGTCTCGGAGAGCCGGAAGAGGACGTTCTGCATACGGATCGGGCCCAGCTCGGGATCCGGCACCTGCGTGACGCTGTCCAGCGCCCGGTACTGCGGGTCGCTCATGACGTCGCGGATGTCGTAGACGGGCGCGATCGCCGCCTCCGCCTTCTCGAACGCGGCCATCGCGTCGTCACGCGAACGCCGGGCGATCCAGCCGCCCACCGCCTCGTCCAGCACATCGGCGTGGTCGGCCCGCCCGCTGCCGGTGCCGAACCACGGCTCGTCGACCAGCTCCTCCCTGCCCACCAGCCGCATCACCCGCTCGGCGACCGACTGGGCGGAGGTGGAGACCGCGAGCCAGGAGCCGTCGGCGGTGCGGTAGGTGTTGCGGGGGGCGTTGTTACGGGAGCGGTTGCCGGTACGGGGCTGTACGTAGCCGAGCTGGTCGTACCAGAGGGGCTGCGGCCCCAGCACCGTCAGGATCGGTTCGATGATCGCCAGGTCGACCACCTGGCCCCGGCCCGTCGCCGCCCGGCCGTTGAGCGCGGTCATCACGGCGTACGCGGTGGCCAGCGCGGCGATCGAGTCGGCGAGACCGAACGGGGGCAGCGTCGGCGGCCCGTCGGGTTCCCCGGTCATGGCGGCGAAGCCGCTCATCGCCTCGGCGAGCGTGCCGAATCCCGGACGGTGCGAGTACGGGCCGAACTGCCCGAAGCCGGTGACCCTGGCGAGGACCAACCGGGGGTTGGCGGCGGAGAGTTCGGCCCAGCCGAGGCCCCATCTCTCCAGCGTGCCGGGGCGGAAGTTCTCCACGACCACGTCCGCGTCGGCGGCGAGCCGCAGCAGGACGTCCCGGCCGGGCGGGGTGCCGAGATCGAGTGTGATGGTGCGCTTGTTGCGGCCCAGGATCTTCCACCACAGGCCGACGCCGTCCTTCGCGGGGCCGTGCCCGCGCGACGGGTCGGGGCGCGTGGGGTGCTCGACCTTGATGACCTCGGCGCCGAAGTCGCCGAGCATCGTCGCGGCGAGCGGACCGGCGAACAGCGTGGCGAGGTCGAGCACGCGCAGTCCGTGCAGAGGGAGGGGGGCTGTGGAAGTGGTCATGAGGCGGCCTCGTCGATCTCGGAGCGGTACGGCATGGAGGTCGATGCCCCGGGCCGCTGGACGCACAGCGCGGCGGCGGCCGACGCCCAGCGCGTCGCCCCGGCCATCGGACGGCCCTCGCCGATCGCCACGGCGAGCGCGCCCACGAACGTGTCGCCGGCGGCCGTCGTGTCCACGGCGGTGACCCTCGGCGCGGGGACGGCGACGGGCTCGGCGCCGCGCGCCGCGTACAGACAGCCCGCCGCGCCCAGGGTGATCACGACCTCGGGGACCTGCCTGAGCAGTTCCTCGGCCGCGGCGTACGGATCGGCGACGCCCGCGAGCGCGGCGGCCTCGTGCTCGTTGGGAACCAACAGGTCGGTGGCGGCGAGGAGTTCGGGCGGCAGGGGCTGGACGGGGGCGGGGGTGAGGATCGTGCGCACGCCGTGCCGCCGCGCCACCCGCGCCCCGTCGAGCACGGCGCTCAGCGGGAGTTCGAGCTGGAGGAGCAGGGCGCCGGCGTCGGTGATGAGGGCTTCCTCGCCGGGGCCGAGCGCGGTGACGGTGCCGTTCGCGCCGGGGATGACGATGATCGCGTTGCCACCCTCGTCGTCCACGACGATGTGCGCGGTGCCGGAGGGGCCCTCGGCGGTGTGCAGGAGGTCGGTGTCCACGCCGGAGGAGGCGAGCGTGTGCCGCAGCCGTACGCCGAACTCGTCGTCGCCGACCGCGCCGATCATCGCCACGTCGCCACCGGCGCGGGCGGCGGCGACGGCCTGGTTGGCGCCCTTGCCGCCGGGGATCGTACGGAAATCACGGCCCGTGACGGTCTCCCCGTGCTTCGGGGCGCGTGCGACGTACGCGACGAGGTCCATGTTGGTGCTGCCGAGCACCACGATGCCGGTCATGGGCGAAGTGCCTCCTGGGTGAGCCGGGCGAGTTCGTCGAATCCGATGCCGTCGAATCCGGCGACGGAGGTGGCGAGACGGTTCTTGAGCGGCGCCGTCCACCGCTCGGGCAGCCGGTCCGGGTGTCCGGCGAGCAGTCCGGCGACGGAGCCGGCCGTCGCGCCGTTGGAGTCGGTGTCCCAACCGCCCGACACGGCGCGGCAGATGGAGCCGGTGAAGTCACCGTCGGCGTGGGTGAGGGCGGCGGCGAGGAGCGCCGCGTTGGGGATGGCGTGGACCCGGTGGTAGTGGCCGTGGGCGGTGTGGAGGTGATCGACGACGGTGTCGAAATCGCTGTGCTCGTGGGCGTGTTCGTGGTGAGGGGCGTTTGTTCCCCTGACCCGCCCCTTCCCGAAACCGGGGGCGGGCCCCCGGACCCCCGGAGGGTGGTGGTGTCGCCGGGGCGCGAGTTCCCGGCCCCCCAGGGGGTGGTCATCGCGGCTGCGCGGGATGTGGGCGGGCCGCCGGGCTCCGGGGAGGCGATCGGGCCTGTGGCCGGCGTGGGTGGGCCGCCCGGTCCCCGAGGGTCCATGGCTTGGGTTCGCATGATCCGGGACAGGGGTGTCGGTTCCTCATCCGTCAACGGCGTTGGCAGTTGCGCCAGTTCGTCCAGCAGCCGCAGCGCGAGCGCGCGCAGTGCCGGGGGCGCCGGTGGGGTCGACGCGCCGGCGTGGGGCGGGGACGGTCGGCCGCCCGACGTGTGCCACGTCGTGGCCTGCGCCGTCGCGTCGAGGCCGTCCTCGGACGCCTGACGCAGCTCATGGCCCAGCAGGTCCTCCGGCTGGACCCAGGTCACCCGCAGCGGCTCCGTCATCGCGGGCCGGTCAGCGCGGCGAAGGCCGACTCGTGGGCGCGGCGCCGTGCCGTGTCGCGGGCGAAGACCTCGTACGCGACCTCCGTCAGCGTCCGCCCCGGCCCGCGCAGGTCGAGGCGGCTCGCCTCCGCGACCCGCTTCGACCAGTCCGGCGGGATCGTCGCCCCGCCGGACAGCGCCCCGGCCACCGCCCCGCTCATCGTGGCGATCGAGTCGCAGTCACGGCCGTAGTTGACCGAGCCGAGCACCGTACGGCGGTAGTCGCCGTCGCCGATCAGCAGCATGCCCAGGGCGACGGGCAGCTCCTCGATCGAGTGCAGCCGCGAGGGCCGGCGCGCGCCGAGGGACGGGGCGCGGTAGTCGGGGCCCACCGTGTCGAAGGGGGCGACGGCCTCGCGCAGCGGGCGCAGCGCGGGCTCGAAGTCCTGGTACGCGGCGGCCACTTCGCACACCGCCTCGATCGCGGCGCGCGTCCCGTCCTTGGCGAGCGCGAGGCACGCGTCGACCACGCTCGTCGCCGTCGCGCCCGGCACACACCCCGCCGCGACCGCCGCCGCGAGGACCCCGGCCGCCTCCCTGCCGTACGAGGACTGGTGCGCGCCCGCGACGTCGACGGCCTCCGCGTACGCCGCCGCCGGATTCGCCGCGTTGACCAGGCCCACCGGCGCCATGTACATCGCCGCACCGCAGTTGACGATGTTTCCGGAGCCCGCCTCGCGCGGGTCCACATGCCCGTAGTGGATCCGCGCGACGAGCCACTTCTCGGCCAGGAAGATCCGCTGGAGCGGCAGCGCCTCGGCCTCCAGCTCGGGGATCCAGCGGGGCGTGGAGATCAGGTCGGGGACGAGATGGTCGGCGACGGCGTACGCGTCGAGGTGGTCGCGGACCGTGTCGTACACCCGGACCAGCGCGTGCGTCAGCAAGGTGTCGTCGGTGACGTGGCCGTCGCCCTTGTGGTACGGGGCGATGGGGCGCGCCGTACGCCAGTCCTCGCTCCACGGGCCGACGATGCCGGACACCCGGCCGCCGTGCCGGTCCGTGATCTGCTCGGGGGTGTAGCCCTCGACGGGGCCGCCGAGCGCGTCGCCGACGGCCGCGCCGACGAGACCGCCGGTGATCCGGTCTTCGAGTGTGGGCGAGGGCCCGGCGGATGGTGTGGGTGTCGTCATGCCGGAATTGTCCACCCCGGTGCGTCCCGTCGGGGTGAAGCTCGCCGCCCGTGGCGCTACGGGGAGTTGTGGTCCGCCGCCGTGAGCGTGCGCGTCAACAGCCCGGCGAGTTCCACCAGGTCCGTACCCGCGAGGCGGGGCAGCGCGCAGCCGGCCAGGGTGCGGCAGGCGTCGCGCCAGGTCGTCGGCACGGACGCGCTCCCGCCGAGCGCCCCGGTCAGCGCCCCGGCGAGCGCCGGCGCGGAGTCCGCGACCCGCGAGAGGCACGCGGCGGCGGGTACGGCGGCGGAGACGTTCGCGCCGGACGCGACCGTCAGCGCGAGGGCGACCGGCACCGTCTCGGCCGCCGCGATGCCGTAGCTGTAGACATGGTCCACGATCTGATGCTCCAGCAGCGGTACGAGCGCGAACGACCCGGCAGGCTCGTTCGCGAAGTCCCGTGCCAGCTTGACCGCGTGGCGCGCGTTGCGGCCGATCTCCGTACTGTCCGGGAGCTGTTCGAGCGCGGCGGCCACCGCCGCCCCGGTGTCGGCGCCGCCGAGCGCCGCGGCGACGGCGGCGGCCATCGCGCGGGCGCCGTGCACACCGTCGCCGTCCTGCGTGTAGCGCGCGTCGAACTCGGCGAGTTCGGCCGCGGCGGCCGGCCGCCCCGGATGGACGACCGCCAGCACCACGGCCCGTACGCACGCCGCGTCGTCGAAGTAGTGCGGATTGTCGTGGCCGGTCGCGGGCGGGCGCAGGCCCGTGGCGAGATTGCCCAGCCCGGCGCGTACGGAGATCCGGGCGCGCAGCGGCAGGACGGCGGACTCGACCTCGGGCGCCCGGTCCGCCGCCGCGGCGACCTCGCTGGCGAGGGTGTTCCAGGCCAGGTCGACGGCGGCGCGCATCCTGCGGTCGGCGGGGAGGCCGAGGAAGAGATCACCGAAGGCGGTCAGCACGGTCTCGGCGGCGAACGCCGCCCACTCGGCGTCGTCGGACGGGCCGAGGCGCAGCGGCTCGGGGGGCTGGTTGAGGGCGATGGGGACGGGGAGGGTGGTGGTGGCGTTCTGCTCGGCGAAGGTGTCCAGCTCGCGGGTGAGACGGCGGGTCCACTCGGGCATCCGCGCGGCGCGGTGGCGGGCGGCGGGCCATCCGGCGGCGTCACCGGAGGCGAGCCCGAGGAGAAGCCCTTCGACGCGGTGACGCGGAGCGGGGCGCGGTTCCGGGGCTCTGCCGGGCGCTCGGCGGGTGGTGGCGGCGAGGTGTTCGCAGCGGGGGGTGGTGGCGACGGTGGTGGTGACGGTGGTGGTGACCGGGGCGCGCGAGGTGGCCGGTTCGTCCTGAAGCGTCGGGCCGGCCCCCTTCGGCCCGTCCGGCGATTGCGGACACGGACCGCCCGGCATCGGCGGCGGGCCGCTCATGAGGCCGCTCACGACGTCACCCGGCCCTCGTCGTCCGGTGTCAGCAGATCCGCGATGTCCAGTACGTGATAGCCCCGCATCGACGGCAGACAGCTTCCCCGCACCGGCCCGATCGCCGAGGCCCACTCCTGCGGTACGGCTCCGGCCCCGGACACCGCTCCCGCCAGCGCGCCCGCGACCGCCGCCGTGGTGTCGGCGTCGCGGCCCATGTTGACGGCCGTCAGCACCGACGTACGGAAGTCTCCGCGGGCCGCCCCGAACGCGCCGAACGCCAGGCCCACCGCCTCCGGTGCCAGATCGGTCCACGGGTAGCCGCCGATGACGACGGCCGACCGGACCGCGCGTTCCATGGTCAGCGTGTCGGGGTACTCGCGTCCCGCCGCGACCACCGCGCGGCGCAGCGAGCGCGCCGTCCAGGAGTCCATCGGGATCACGGAGAGCGCGGCGGCCACCACGGAGGCGGGGCCCGCGCCCGTCATCGCGGCGGCGACTCCGGCCGCGACCGCCTGGCCGCCGTAGATCCCCTCGCCGTCATGGCTGACGGTGCCGTCGACCGCGACGAGCCGCGCCGCCTCGGCCGGGTGGCCTGCGGCGAAGACGCCGAACGGGGCCGCCCGCATCGCGAGGCCGTCGCTCCAGGCGTGGCGGTGCTGGGCGGTGATGGGGGCGGCGAGGCCCCGGCGCAGATTCTCCAGGGTGCCGCGCTCGCTGAACCCGGCTCCCCGGAACGGGCCCTCGTCGAGGTCGGCCAGCCAGTGGTGCCAGGCGTTCTCGACGTGGGTGACGGTCAGGGCGGAGCCGTGCCTGGCCAGCAGGAGACCGGAGAAGATCGCGTACTCGGTGTCGTCGGTACCGGCCGGGTTGTCGGTGACGAAGCCTTCGATACGGCCCCAGCGGCGGCGGATCTCCGAGGGGCGCATGTTCTCGGCGGGGGCGCCGAGCGCGTCGCCGACGGCCAGACCGAGGAGCGCGCCGCGCGCCCGTCCCCGCAGCGCGGCGACGTCGGCTTCCCGAGCGGGGCCCGAGCGGGGGTTCGGATCAGGGTCCGGGCCGGAGGTCGAACCAGGACCCGACTCAGGACCCGACTCAAGGCCCGAACCAGGGTCCGAATCGAGGTCGGGATCCGGGCCGGGGCCTGGACCAACGCCGGGACCGCAGGCAGTCAACTCCATCGCGGGGCCTTTCGCACGCATCGGGCCCCAGAGAGGCCCTTGGTTCCTCCCATACGTGCCACGCCGCGCCCCGGAGGAGTCCGGCAAGCGCCGCTGTCACCCGGCTGGTGTCCCGGTAAGCATGGCCTGGCTTGCTGGCGGGGGCCTTGATTCGTGCGTACTTTCGGAGCCGTGCCGGGGTGTCCCGGCACGGAATGACAGCAGGACCGGCGGGGAAGGGGACAGGGTGTCCGTCATGGACAAAGAGGCGTCGCTCCACGGAGCGCACCGGGACAATCACACGCACCGTGATGTGAACGGCGGTTGGCTGCGTCCCGCGGTGTTCGGCGCGATGGACGGACTCGTCTCGAACCTGTCTCTGATGACCGGCGTGGCGGGCGGCGCCGTCGACCGGAACACCATCGTCATCACCGGACTCGCGGGCCTGGCGGCCGGTGCCTTCTCGATGGCGGCGGGGGAGTACACCTCCGTGGCGTCCCAGCGCGAGCTGGTCGAGGCCGAGCTGGAGGTGGAGCGGCGCGAGCTGCGCACGTTCCCCAAGGACGAGCTGGCGGAGCTGGCCGATCTGTACGTGTCGCGCGGTGTCGAGCCGGAGCTGGCGCGCGAGGTCGCGGAGCAGCTTTCGAAGGACCCGGAGCAGGCCCTGGAGATACACGCACGCGAGGAGCTGGGTGTCGACCCGGACGATCTGCCGTCGCCGACGGTCGCCGCGGTGTCGTCGTTCGGCTCGTTCGCCCTGGGCGCGCTGCTGCCCGTCCTGCCGTATCTGATCGGTGCCACGGTCCTGTGGCCGGCGGTGCTGGTGGCGCTGGCCGGTCTCTTCGCCTGCGGGGCGCTGGTGGCGCGGGTGACGGCGCGGAGCTGGTGGTACAGCGGTCTGCGCCAGTTGCTTCTCGGCGGTACGGCGGCGGCGCTCACGTACGGCCTCGGCACGCTGTTCGGCGCGGCCGTCTAGCGCGGCGACCGGGGTGCACCGGCTCCGGCCGGTGGGCCGGTTCGTCCTCAATCGCCGGACGGGCTGGATGTGGGCGACATATTGCGCGGTCGGGGCCCTGCCGTCACTCTGTGGTGACGAACGTCCCCCGACCATCCTTCGGCGCCTCACCCACCCGGGTGCGACACTATGCAAGGCGCTACATACCTGGGGGCTCTCGTTTGGATCAGGCCGGGCTCGCGGTCCCTGGCACGCACGCTCTCCCCCGTAGCCCCCGAGGGGGCACGGGAGGTACCCCCTCCGTTGTCGTCGGTCGCCGACGCTCCGCGTTGTCTCCCTCCTCCGCCTTGCGATCGCACGCACCACACCCCGCTCCCTGATCCGGCCTGATCCAAACGAGAGCCCCCAGCCGTTACCCGGTTGTTTCGAACGCTTGAACTCCGGGCATGAGCTGTAGGCGCCGCGGGCAATGAAGCTCGCTCCGCCGTGGTCCGGTGACCGGCGGTCCGTTCACCTCTGATCACCTCTGACCCACCTTCGCTGTCACGCACGGCGTCCACATGCTGGAATCAGCTTTCCGCTTCCTGAGCAGCCGACCCATCATGTAACCTGCACGAAATTTTGCCCAGGGCCAACGTCGTCCCTCGGTTTATCGCAAATGCCACGACGACGACGGGAGAGCCGATGCGTTTCGACGCCTGGTCGCCCATGGATGGCCGCCCTGCCGCGCAGGGTATGTATGACCCCCGTAACGAGCACGACGCCTGTGGTGTCGGGTTCGTGGCCACCCTGACCGGTGTGCCCGGCCACGAGATGGTCGAGCAGGCGCTGACCGTACTGCGCAATCTCGAACACCGCGGCGCCACCGGCTCCGAGCCCGACTCGGGTGACGGCGCGGGCATACTGCTCCAGATCCCGGACGCCTTCCTGCGCGAGGTCACCGGCTTCTCCCTGCCCGAGGCCGGCGCGTACGCCGTCGGGATCGCCTTCCTGCCTGCCGAGAACCCGGACGAATACGTCTCACGGATCGAGACGATCGCCGCCGACGAAGGCATCGACATCCTCGGCTGGCGCGAGGTGCCGGTCGCCCCGCAGATGCTCGGTGCCATCGCGCGCGCCACGATGCCGGTCTTCCGCCAGCTTTTCGTGTCCGCCGGTACGCGTACGGGCATCGACCTCGACCGCAAGACGTTCGTCCTGCGCAAGCGCGTCGAGCGCGAGGCCGGGATCTACTTCCCCTCGCTCTCCGCCCGCACGATCGTCTACAAGGGCATGCTCACCACCGGCCAGCTCGAGCCGTTCTTCCCCGACCTCTCCGACCGCCGCTTCGCCACCGCCGTCGCCGTCGTGCACTCGCGCTTCTCCACCAACACCTTCCCGAGCTGGCCGCTCGCCCACCCGTACCGCTTCGTCGCGCACAACGGCGAGATCAACACGGTCCAGGGCAACCGCAACTGGATGAAGGCCCGCGAGTCCCAGTTGGCCTCCGACGTGTTCGGTGACGACCCCCGGACCCTGGAGCGGACCTTCCCGGTCTGCACCCCCGACGCCTCCGACTCGGCGTCCTTCGACGAGGTCCTGGAACTGCTCCACCTCGGCGGCCGGTCCCTGCCGCACTCCGTACTGATGATGGTCCCCGAGGCGTGGGAGAACCACGACTCGATGGACCCCGCCCGGCGGGCCTTCTACCAGTACCACTCCACGATGATGGAGCCCTGGGACGGCCCCGCCTGCGTCACCTTCACCGACGGCGTCCAGGTCGGCGCGGTCCTCGACCGCAACGGACTGCGCCCCGGCCGCTACTGGGTCACCGACGACGGCCTCGTCGTCCTGTCCTCCGAGGTCGGCGTCCTCGACATCGACCCCGCGAAGGTCGTCCGCAAGGGCCGCCTCCAGCCCGGCCGGATGTTCCTCGTCGACACCGCCGAGCACCGCGTCATCGAGGACGACGAGATCAAGGCGACACTCGCCGCCGAGAACCCGTACCAGGAATGGCTGGAAGCCGGCGAGATCGAGCTGGAGGACCTGCCCGAGCGCGAGCACATCGTGCACACGCACGCCTCCGTCACCCGTCGCCAGCAGACCTTCGGCTACACCGAGGAAGAGCTGCGGATCATCCTCGCCCCGATGGCCCGCACCAGCGGGGAACCGCTCGGCTCCATGGGCACCGACAGCCCCATCGCCGCGCTCTCCGCCCGCCCCCGGCTGCTGTTCGACTACTTCACCCAACTGTTCGCGCAGGTCACCAACCCGCCGCTGGACGCCATCCGCGAGGAGCTGGTCACCTCGCTGCGCTCCACCCTCGGCCCCGCGGGCAATCTGCTGAAGCCGACCGCCGCCGCCTGCCGCAGCGTGACGCTGCCCTTCCCGGTGATCGACAACGACGAGCTGGCCAAGCTCATACACGTCAACGCCGACGGCGACATGCCGGGCATGACCGCCGCCACGCTCTCCGGCCTCTACCGGGTCGGTGGCGGCGGCGAGGCCCTGGCCGCCCGTATCGAGGAGATCCGCGCCGAGACCGACGCCGCCATCGAAGGCGGCGCGCGGATCATCGTGCTCTCCGACCGGCACTCCGACGCCGAGCACGCGCCCATCCCGTCGCTGCTGCTCACCGCCGCCGTGCACCACCACCTCATCCGCACCAAGCAGCGCACCCAGGTGGGGCTGCTGGTCGAGGCCGGTGACGTACGCGAGGTGCACCACGTCGCCCTGCTCATCGGCTACGGCGCCGCCGCCGTCAACCCCTACCTGGCGATGGAGTCCGTCGAGGACCTGGTCCGCGCGGGCACGTTCATCGAGGGCCTGGAGCCCGAGCAGGCCATCCGCAACCTGATCCACGCGCTCGGCAAGGGCGTCCTGAAGGTCATGTCCAAGATGGGCATCTCCACCGTCGCCTCCTACCGAGGAGCGCAGGTCTTCGAGGCCGTCGGTCTCGACGAGGCGTTCGTGGAGAAGTACTTCAGCGGTACGGCGACCAAGATCGGCGGCGCCGGGCTCGACATCGTCGCCCAGGAGGTCGCCGCCCGGCACGCCAAGGCGTACCCGGCCTCCGGCATCTCCGCGTCGCACCGCGCGCTGGACATCGGCGGCGAGTACCAGTGGCGCCGCGAGGGCGAGCCGCACCTCTTCGACCCGGACACGGTCTTCCGTCTCCAGCACGCCACCCGCAACCGCCGCTACGACATCTTCAAGCAGTACACCGACCGGGTGAACGAGCAGTCCGAGCGGCTGATGACGCTGCGCGGACTCTTCAACTTCGACTCCGGCCGCGAGCCCGTCGCCCTGGACGAGGTCGAGCCCGCCTCCGAGATCGTCAAGCGCTTCTCCACCGGCGCCATGTCGTACGGCTCCATCTCCAAGGAGGCGCACGAAACCCTCGCCGTCGCGATGAACCAGCTCGGCGGCAAGTCCAACACCGGCGAGGGCGGCGAGGACGCCGACCGGCTGTACGACCCGGCCCGCCGCTCCGCCATCAAGCAGGTCGCCTCCGGCCGCTTCGGCGTCACCAGCGAATACCTCGTCAACGCCGACGACATCCAGATCAAGATGGCGCAGGGCGCCAAGCCCGGCGAGGGCGGCCAGCTCCCCGGCCACAAGGTCTACCCGTGGGTCGCCAGGACCCGGCACTCCACGCCCGGCGTCGGCCTCATCTCGCCGCCGCCGCACCACGACATCTACTCCATCGAAGACCTCGCCCAACTGATCCACGACCTGAAGAACGCCAACCCGGCCGCCCGCATCCACGTGAAGCTGGTCTCCGAGGTCGGCGTCGGCACGGTCGCCGCCGGTGTCTCCAAGGCCCACGCCGACGTCGTCCTGATCTCGGGACACGACGGCGGTACGGGCGCGTCCCCGCTCACCTCGCTCAAGCACGCGGGCGGCCCCTGGGAGCTGGGCCTCGCCGAGACCCAGCAGACGCTGCTGCTCAACGGGTTGCGCGACCGCATCGTCGTACAGACCGACGGCCAGCTCAAGACCGGCCGCGACGTCGTCGTCGCCGCGCTGCTGGGCGCCGAGGAGTTCGGCTTCGCCACCGCACCGCTCGTCGTCTCCGGCTGCGTCATGATGCGCGTCTGCCACCTCGACACCTGCCCGGTGGGCATCGCCACCCAGAACCCGGTGCTGCGCGAGCGCTTCTCCGGCAAGGCCGAGTACGTCGTCAACTTCTTCGAGTTCATCGCCGAGGAGGTCCGCGAGATCCTGGCCGAGCTGGGCTTCCGTACGCTCGAAGAGGCCGTCGGCCACGCCGAGTTCCTGGACACCGAGCGGGCCGTGAACCACTGGAAGGCACAGGGCCTGGACCTCAAGCCGCTGTTCCACGTACCGATCCTGGGGGCCGGCGCCGTACGGCACCGCACCGTCGAGCAGGACCACGGTCTGGGCAAGGCGCTCGACAACCAGTTGATCAAGCTCGCCGCCGACGCGCTGGGCGCCGAGAGCGCCGAGGCCGCCCAGCCGGTCCGCGCGCAGATCGCGATCCGCAACATCAACCGCACCGTCGGCACGATGCTCGGCCACGAGGTGACGAAGAAGTTCGGCGGCGCGGGCCTGCCCGACGACACCATCGACATCACCTTCACCGGCTCGGCCGGCCAGTCCTTCGGCGCCTTCCTGCCCAGCGGCGTCACGCTGCGCCTGGAGGGCGACGCCAATGACTACGTCGGCAAGGGCCTGTCCGGCGGCCGGGTCGTCGTGCGCCCCGACCGGGGCGCCGACCACCTCGCCGAGTACTCGACCATCGCGGGCAACACCATCGCGTACGGCGCGACCGGCGGCGAGCTGTTCCTGCGCGGTCGCACCGGCGAACGCTTCTGCGTACGCAACTCCGGTGCCACCGTGGTCTCCGAGGGCGTCGGCGACCACGGCTGCGAATACATGACCGGCGGCCACGCCGTCGTACTGGGCGAGACGGGACGCAACTTCGCGGCCGGTATGTCCGGCGGTATCGCGTACGTCATCGACCTCGACCCGGACAACGTCAACGCCGGCAACCTCGGCGCCGTCGAGACCGACCTCGCCGACACCGACAAGCAGTGGCTGCACGACGTCGTGCGCCGCCACCACGAGGAGACCGGCTCGACCGTCGCCGAGAAGCTGCTGACCGACTGGGACACCTCCGTGGCCCGCTTCAGCAAGATCATCCCGTCCACCTACAAGGCAGTGCTCGCCGCCAAGGACGCCGCTGAGCTCGCCGGTCTCTCCGAGCAGGAGACCACCGAGAAGATGATGGAGGCGGCGACCAATGGCTGACCCCAAGGGCTTTTTGACCACCGGGCGTGAGACCGCCGAGACCCGCCCCGTCGAGGAGCGCACGAAGGACTGGAACGAGGTCTACGTTCCGGGCTCGCTGCTCCCGATCATCAGCAAGCAGGCCGGGCGCTGCATGGACTGCGGCATCCCCTTCTGTCACCAGGGCTGTCCGCTCGGCAATCTCATCCCCGAGTGGAACGACTACGCCTACCGCGAGGACTGGACGGCGGCGAGCGAGCGCCTGCACGCCACCAACAACTTCCCGGAGTTCACCGGCCGGCTCTGCCCCGCGCCGTGCGAGTCCGCGTGCGTGCTGGCCATCAACCAGCCCGCCGTCACGATCAAGAACGTCGAGGTCTCCATCATCGACAAGGCGTGGGACAACGGCGACGTCGTCCCGCGCCCCCCGGAGCGGCTGTCCGGCAAGACCGTCGCCGTCATCGGCTCGGGCCCCGCCGGACTGGCCGCGGCCCAGCAGCTCACCCGGGCCGGCCACACGGTCGCCGTGTACGAGCGCGCCGACCGCATCGGCGGCCTGCTGCGCTACGGCATCCCCGAGTTCAAGATGGAGAAGTCCCACATCAACCGCCGTATCGAGCAGATGCGCGCGGAGGGCACCAAGTTCCGTACGGAGACGGAGATCGGCCGCGACATCGACGCGGCGAAGCTCCGCAGGCGCTACGACGCGGTGGTCATCGCCGCCGGCGCCACCGTCTCGCGCGACCTGCCCGTCCCCGGCCGGGAGCTGAACGGCATCCACTTCGCCATGGAGTACCTGCCGCTCGCCAACAAGGTGCGGGAGGGCGATCTGACCGTCTCCCCGATCACCGCCGAGGGCAAGCACGTCGTGGTCATCGGCGGCGGCGACACCGGCGCGGACTGCGTCGGTACGGCGCACCGCCAGGGCGCGGCCTCCGTCACCCAACTGGAGATCATGCCCCGGCCGGGCGAGGACCGGGCCCCGAACCAGCCCTGGCCGACCTTCCCGCTGCTCTACAAGGTCACCTCCGCGCACGAGGAGGGCGGCGAGCGGATCTACTCCGTCTCCACCACCCACTTCGAGGGCGACGAGGACGGCAACGTCCAGTCGCTGCACCTGACCGAGGTCGAGTTCAAGGACGGCCGTCCGGTGCCGAAGCCGGGCACCGAGCGCACCATCCCCGCCCAGCTCGTCACCCTGGCCATGGGCTTCACCGGCACCGACCGGTCGAACGGCCTGGTCGACCAGTTCGGCCTGGAACTGGACGCGCGCGGGAACATCGCACGCGACGCCGAGTACGCGACCAACGTCGACGGCGTGTACGTTGCCGGTGACGCGGGCCGCGGTCAGTCCCTGATCGTGTGGGCGATCGCCGAGGGCCGCTCGGCGGCGCGCGGCGTCGACCGCTATCTGACCGGGGCGAGCGATCTGCACGCCCCGATCCGCCCGACGGACCGCTCGCTGACGGTCTGACGGCCGAATTGACGTCCCGTACAACGGCGTACGGGCGGTGACGGCCCGGGGGATGTCCCCCGGACCCTCCGCAGGACACGGCGCCCGCCAGTCCCCGACCGGACAACGGCGGGCGCCGTGACATGTGTTTCTGAGGGTGTGTAATCTCGACGGACCCCCCGCGCCTTGTCGAGTGAACGGCACCACCGATGACCACAGCGCCCTCCGCGGGAGTCCCGGCGATCAGCCTCCGTAAGGTCGAGGAGACCGCGCCCGCGCTCGTCGAGCACTACCGGGCGGCGGGCATATCACTGCGCAAGCACGGCATGAGCGGTCAGCGCGCCGCCGTGTATCTGGTCCTGGACTACTCGGGATCGATGCGTGAGTACTACCAGGACGGCAGCGTCCAGGCGTTCGCCGACCGGGTGCTCGGTCTGTCGGCCAACCTTGACGACGACGGTGTCGTCCCCGTCGTGTTCTTCTCCACCGACGTCGACGCCGAGACGGACATCGCACTCGCCGACCACCGGGGCAGTATCGACCGGATCGTGGCCGGGCTCGGGCACATGGGCAAGACCAGCTACCACCTCGGCATGGACGCGGTGATCGACCACTATCTGGACAGCGGGTCCACGGCGCCCGCCCTGGTGGTCTTCCAGACCGACGGCGGGCCCATCAACAAACTCGCCGCCGAGCGTTATCTGTGCAAAGCGGCCGAACTCCCGCTGTTCTGGCAGTTCGTGGGCTTCGGCAACAAGCGCAGCTCGCAGTTCAACTTCCTTCAAAAACTTGATGAGTTGGCCGTCCCGCAGAAGCGGCCCGTCGACAACGCGGGCTTCTTCCACGCCGGACTCGACCCGCGCGAGGTGCCGGACGACGTGCTGTACGACCGGCTCGTCGCGGAATTCCCGCAGTGGCTCGGCGCGGCCCGCGCGCGGGGCATCCTGCGCGGCTGACCTGCCCCGCGTGTCGGATCCGCGTAAGCCCCGGGAGCGTGCTAGGCTGACTGCGTTGCAGTTTTGGTACCCATGAACTTTATGTGCGCCTGACGGGAATGTTCCTCAGGCGCATTTTATTGTTTTCGCCGGCTTCTCCGGATGGGGCTCAATGCGGCGACGAGGAATCCGTGAAGTGCGGATTCGTCTCTGCACCTGTTTTAGGAGAATGACATGGCTACTGGAACCGTGAAGTGGTTCAACTCGGAAAAGGGCTTCGGCTTCATCGAGCAGGACGGCGGCGGCGCCGACGTCTTCGCCCACTACTCGAACATCGCCACCCAGGGCTTCCGTGAGCTCCAGGAGGGCCAGAAGGTCTCGTTCGACGTCACGCAGGGCCAGAAGGGCCCGCAGGCGGAGAACATCGTCCCGGCCTAATTTCCGGACGCGTACCTCGCAGCCGGGGCCCGCACCTGCACGGTGCGGGTCCCGGCTTGTGCTGTCCCCAGGCCCAGGAAGGTTTCTTTACCGAATGACTCGCCCCGAACGCCCGGCCCGCGCACCCCGCCCGGCCGGCAAGCGCCCGGTCAACTCCCGTACCAGGGGCCCCGCTAAAGGCTCGGCGAAGGCGCCGGCCCGCCGTGTGGCGCGCCCGCAGGAGTTCACGCTGCCGGAATCCATCACCCCCGCGCTGCCCGCCGTCGAGGCGTTCGACGAGCTCGACATGCCCGCGGCCCTGCTCAAGACCCTCACCTCACTGGGTGTGACCGAGCCCTTCCCGATCCAGGGCGCCACCCTCCCGAACTCCCTCGCGGGCCGCGACATCCTCGGCCGGGGCCGTACCGGATCCGGCAAGACCCTCGCCTTCGGCCTCGCGCTGCTGGCGCGCCTCGCCGGGCGCCGCGCCGAGCCGCGCGCGCCGTACGCGATGGTGCTGGTGCCCACGCGCGAGCTGGCCCAGCAGGTCACCGACGCGCTCACCCCGTACGCCACCGCCGTGAACCTGCGGATGGCCACCGTCGTCGGCGGCCTGTCGATCAGCAAGCAGGCCGCACAGCTCAGGCGCGGCGCCGAAGTGCTCGTGGCGACGCCGGGACGGCTCAAGGACCTCATCGAGCGCGGCGACTGCCGGCTGGACCAGGTCACCATCACCGTCCTCGACGAGGCCGACCAGATGGCCGACATGGGCTTCATGCCGCAGGTCACCGCGCTGCTCAAGCAGGTGCGGCCGGACGGGCAGCGGATGCTGTTCTCCGCGACGCTCGACAAGAACATCGACCGGCTCGTACGGCAGTATCTGACCGACCCCGTCGTGCACTCCGTCGACCCCTCGCAGGGCGCGGTCACCACGATGGAGCACCACGTCCTGTACGTCATGGACGAGACCGACAAGAAGGCCGTCACGATGCGCATCGCGGCCCGCGAGGGCCGGGTGCTGCTGTTCCTGGACACCAAGCGGGCGGTGGACCGGCTGGTCAAGCGGCTGCTGGCGAGCGGCGTACGGGCCTCGGGCCTGCACGGCGGGCGCTCCCAGCCGCAGCGCAACCGCACGCTGGACCAGTTCAAGACCGGGCTGGTGACCGTGCTCGTCGCGACGAACGTCGCGGCCCGCGGCATCCACGTCGACGACCTCGACCTGGTCGTCAACGTCGACCCGCCCGTCGATCACAAGGACTATCTGCACCGGGGCGGGCGCACCGCGCGTGCCGGTGAGTCCGGCAGCGTCGTCACGCTCGTCCTGCCCGAGCAGAAGCGGGACATGACGCGGCTGATGTCGGACGCGGGCATCGCGCCCCGGTCCGCCAGCGTCAAGTCGACCGACGAGGAACTGGCGCGGCTCACCGGGGCGCGGGAGCCGTCCGGGGTCGCGATCACCATCGAGGTGCCGCAGGCGGTCGTGCAGAAGCCGCAGAAGGCGCGTGCGTCGCGGCCGGCGCGGCGGAGCAACGGCTCGGGCGCTTCGGGTTCGGGTGGCGGCGGCGGGGCCCGGCCGGTCGCGGCCGGCGGCGCCGGGCGTGGCAGCAGGGGCGGCCGTCGTGGCCGCCCGCCGGAGCGCGGTACCGAGGGCGGTCGGCGCACCGCCGCGTAGCGCCTCCGGCGGGTCTTCGTGGATCGGCCCGGGGCGGCTGGGCGCGCGGCTCGTAGCCGCGCTTGTCCTCGATCGCCGGACGGGCCGCGTGTTGTGTCCTCGATCGCCGGACGGGCCGCGTGTTGTGTCCTCGATCGCCGGACGGGCTTTGAAAGCCCGTCCGGCGGGTGTCGTGCCCGTGCCGGTCGGTTAACTTCCCGAAAACTCCACGGACTTGGCATTGACGTGCTCACGTCTACGCGCGTCATCATGGTGGACATGCGAATCCCCCCACGAATCGCCCTCATAGGCGGCGCAGCCGCCCTCCTGTCCACCCTTCTCGTCGGCGGTACGGTCGCGACCACGGCCACCGCCGCCACCGCCGCCCCGCTCGCGGTCGGCGAGATCTGCTACTCCGACCTCCCGTCCCAGGCCCACGACACCCTCGACCTGATCGACGCGGGCGGGCCCTACCCGTACCCGCAGGACGGCGGGGTCTTCCAGAACCGCGAAGGCATCCTGCCGCAGCAGTCCACCGGCTACTACCACGAGTACACCGTCAAGACGCCGGGCTCTCCCGACCGCGGCGCGCGCCGCATCGTGACCGGTAACTCGCAGCAGGACTACTACACCGCCGACCACTACGCGTCCTTCGACCTGGTCGACCACGGCTGCTGATCCCCGACAGCGCAGGTAGCCTCCGCCTCATGACTGTGACGTATGTGATTCCCGGGGCGGAGGTCACCGACCTGGAGCGTTTCTGGCAGGTGATGGGCGAGGCCGTGAACGGACCGGACGGCTACTTCGGCCGTAACCTCGACGCCTTCGCCGACTGCCTCGGCGGCGGCTACGGGACCCCGGACGACCGGGACTTCGTCATCGAATGGCGCGACCACGAACTCTCCCGCCGCGCCCTCGGCCACCAGGAGACGGCGCGCCGGCTCCGGCTCCGGCTGGCGCGGGTGCCCGAGGTCAACAGGGCATATGTGCAAGGGCAGTTGGACGAGGCGGAAGCCGGCCGTGGCAGCACGGTCTTCGACTGGCTCACCGACATCATCGACGAGCGGGCGCCCGGCGCGCTGCGGCTGCTGTGACCCGATGACGCCCGCGCCTCACCGGCGGCGCGGCAGCAGGCCCGCCAGTCTGCGCCGTACCGCCGCGTCCGGCAGTCGGCGCACCGCGTCGGCCGCCGTCTCGCGCGCGTGACCGGTCACCGACCCGTCGGCGAGCATCCTGGCCAGGGCGTCCACCGCGCGCGGATCCTGGCGCACCGCCAGCCCCCGCGCCGCCTCGGCCGCCGTGACCGCGACCGGGTCCGCCAGGCGCGCCGCCAGCGCCGTGCGGATCGCGGTCGTGTCGGCGTCGGCCCCCGCCAGGGCCGTCGTCGCCCGCCGCCGTACCGAGTCGTCGGCGTCCGCGCTCAGCGCCGTCAGCGCCGCCAGGCCGTCCTCGTGGTCGCCCGGCACGAGCCCGGCCAGCGCGAGGGCGACCCGGCGGCGTATCGCTGCGTCCGGATGACCGCTGTGCCGCAGGACCTGCGGCAGGCCGTCCAACTCGCCGCGCCTTCCCGGCTTTTCCAGTTTTCCGAGCTTTCCGAGCTTGCCCAGCTTTCCGAGCGCCGTCACGCTCGCGCCGATCAGCTCCGGGGTCTGGGCGCCCGCGCACAACTCCCGTAGCGGCGGCAGCGCCTGGCCCGCGAACAGCGGGCCCAGCCCGCCGAGCACGTCCGCCGCGAACGCGCGACGCAGGGGATCGTCGCTCGCGCACCAGGCGAGCGCCGCCTGGCACGACTCCTCGTCGCCGCGCCGCCACAGCGTGGCCACCGGCTCCAGCCAGTCGTCCCGGCCCGGCACCCCGCACCGCAGTGCCCGCCCCGCCAGTTCCTCGAACGGCGTCCGGACGCCCAGGGACTCCTCAAGCAGCGTGGTGATCGCCGCGTGCCCGGTCTGCCGCTCCAGGCTCGCCACCGGCGCGCCGTCCTTCAGCGTCTCGACGACGACCGTCACCCCGCCGTCCTCCTCGATCCGGCGCACCACCGTCTCGTCGCCCTCGCCGGCCAACGGCAGCAGTTCGGCGTGCAGTTCGTGCTCCACCGCCTCGGGCGCGGTCCACCGCCGGGCCTCGGCCAGCGCCTCCTGTCGCGCGCCCGCGCCGTGCCGCAGCAGGGCCCGTACGGTCGACGGTGAGCCGCGCCGGGCGGCCGTCACCAGGGGCGGCTCACCGTCCGGGGCGCCGCCGCCCGGCCCTGGCAGGTCGGGGTCGGCGCCGTGCGCCAGCAGGGCCTCGACCGTGTCCGCGTGCCCCTGTCCGACGGCCCAGGCCAGCGCCGTGAAGCCGTACGCCTCGCGCCGGTCGGTGCGCGCGCCCGCCGCGAGCAGGGCCAGCACCACCTCCGTATGACCGCCGCACGCGGCCCCGCACAGCGGCAGGTCGCCGCCGTCCGCCCCGCTCGCGCGCTCGGGGTCGGCGCCCGCCGCCAGCAGCACCCGGACCGCGCCGGGTTCGTCGCTGACCGCGGCGGCGTAGAGCGCGCTCTGGCCGTCCTGGTCGGTGGCCTCGGCGGGGACGCCGGAGCGCAGCAGGGCGACGACGGCGTCGTCCCGGCCGTCGTACACGGCCGAGAACAGCTCGTCCCGCGCCCGGTCGGAGCCCGCTGTCCGCTCATTCGTCATACTTCGACCTTCGCTCGGGAAGGTCATTCAGGCCAAATCGATAAATCGATGACCATCCGTCACCTGTGGCGAAGTCCCCTGCGGCCAGGGGTAGTTCAGGTGTCGCAGTCGAGCACGGTGTGACAGAGCTGGCAGCGCGCCCGCACCCGGCCCCTGACCGGCACCCGGACGCGCTGATGGCAGGTGGGGCAGGGGAACGACACCCGCAGTCCGTCGGCAAGCGTCTCGAAGGCGTACGGGCGTCCCGCGTCCCCGGACCCGGATCCGAGGCCGGACCCGAAGCCGGACGGGGGCGCGGACTCGCCGGGGTGGTCGAGCGCGTAACGCCGGTCCTTGGCGTACCGGTGGCGGCCCGACCAGCCCGCCGTGGTCAGCGGCGGCTGCTGCTCGTCCCGTACGGCCTGCGCCTTGCCCTTCGTGTACGCGGTGTAGCCCTGCGGGCTGGTGAACCAGATGCCGGGGTCCTCGTTGAAGACGATGGCGCGCTTGGCCAGCACATAGCCGAACTCCTCCGGCGTCAGATAGCCGAGCTTCTGGCTGGAGTCCCGGTCCTCCCGGAACGCGTCGAGCAGCAGCCAGCCCGCGCCCAGATAGGTCGTCACGGTGTCGGTCAGGATCTCGTTGTCGCGCGTGCCGGGGAAGCTCAGCCCGAGCCGGTGCAGCAGGACATGGGTGATCTCGTGCGCGAGGGCGGCGCCGATGTCCCTGCGGTGCGTGCGGAAACGGTCGTTCAGCTCGATGAAGTACTCCGGCCCCGCCGTCAGCTCGACGCTCGCCGCGTGCTCCATCTCGCGGAAGCTGACGATCATCCGGGCGTCCGGCAGATGCAACTGCTGGACCAGCGCGCGGGCCACCCGCTGCACCCCGAGGTGGAGATCGTCGTGATCGGCGAAGGCGACGTCGGCGGGCGCGACACTCGTGTCGTACTGGCGGATGCCGTCACCGGACATACGCCGGTAGAGCGCCGTGATGGCGGCCCGCGCGGTGTCGAGATGCGGATAGCCGTGTACGACGGGGCTGCCGCCGTTCGTCGCGCCTCTGTCCGTCACGCCACTACCCCTTCGTAGGACGGTCGACCGCTGTCAACTGTACGGGGGGCCGCCCGACGTGCGGCGGACGGAGCCCGACCGTTCGGTTGGCCGAAACCCGCTTCTTGTGCCACGGCTGATTTCCTCCCCATAATCCGGATCACGCTGTGGCGGGCGCATACCGGCGTTCCACGTTTCACCCGTTCGTCGGTCGGCCTCGCCATGCGTACGGCACCCCCACGTGCTGAGCGTCATCCGTACATCCGTACACAGCTTTACGCACGACAGCCCCACGCAAGACGATCAAACGCACTGTTTCCCCCCACGAAAGGCAGTCAGTTGAGCTTTCTGCGTGTCCTCAAAAGATGTGCCGTCGTCGGCGCGGTCGTCCTCGCCGGTGTCAGTCTCCAGCCCACCACCGCGTCGGCCGCCCCCACCCCGGCCCCGCCGGTCGTCGGCGGTACCCCCGCCGAGCAGGGTGAGTTCCCCTTCATGGTCCGCCTCTCCATGGGCTGCGGCGGCGCGCTCTACGAGCAGGACATCGTCCTGACCGCCGCCCACTGCGTGGACGGCTCCGGCCCCGACACGAGCATCACCGCCACGGCGGGCGTCGTGGACCTCCAGAGCCCGGACGCCATCGAGGTCAACTCGACCGAGATCCTTCAGGCTCCGGGCTACAACGGCACCGGCAAGGACTGGGCGCTGATCAAGCTCGCCGAGCCGATCGACCTGCCCACGCTGGACATAGCCACGGACGACGCGCTCAACAACGGCGAGTTCACCGTCGCCGGCTGGGGCGCGGCGACCGAGGGCGGTCCGCAGGAGCGGTACATGCTCAAGGCCAACGTGCCGTTCGTCTCCGACGCGGACTGCGAGGGCGCGTACGGCAGCAGTCTCGTCCCGTCCGAGGAGATCTGCGCCGGGTTCATCGACGAGGGCGGGGTCGACACCTGCCAGGGCGACTCCGGCGGCCCGATGTTCCGTGACAACGGCGCGGGCGGCTGGATCCAGGTCGGCATCGTGAGCTGGGGCCAGGGCTGCGCGCAGCCCGGCTACCCGGGCGTCTACACCGAGGTGTCCACCTTCGCCGCGGACATCCGGTCGGCGGCGGCGGGTCTTTGACGGTCTGGAACGACGGTCTGGAACGACGGCCTGAATGACCGCCCGAATGACGGCCCGAATGACGGCCTGAATGACGGCCTGAATCACGGCCTGAAATGACGGCGGAGGGGTGGCACCCGGACCGGGTGGTCCGGGTGCCACCCCTCCCTCTTTTTCGTCCGTGTGGGCGCTGTGTCCGGCCTCGCTCGCGCGGCGGCCGGGGGAGTGGGCGTGTTCCGGTGTTCGGTGGCCGGACGGCGACCGGAGGCCGACCGTTCGGTTGGCCGAGATTCGTATCTTGTGGGGCCGCTCCCGCCCTCCGGATAATCCGGATCGCGTTCCTGTCGGGCTCATGCCAATGACGTGCGACGCGCGTCGACCCGTGTGCCCTGCAGGGACATATCCCTCAAGCCCCCACGAAAGGCAGACCGTTGAGCATTCAGGGTGTTCTCAAGAGATGCGTCACCGTCGGCGCAGTCATGCTCGCCGCCATCAGCCTCCAGACCGCGTCCTCCTCCGCCGCGCCCGTGCCGGACGCGCCCCGGACGACGCAGGCCGCGGCCCCCCTCGCCCCGCCCGTCGTCGGCGGCACCCGTGCCGCCCAGGGCGAGTTCCCCTTCATGGTCCGCCTCTCCATGGGCTGTGGCGGCTCGCTGTACTCGCCCACCGTCGTGCTCACCGCCGCGCACTGTGTGAGCGGATCGGGCAACAACACCAGCATCACCGCCACCGCCGGTGTCGTGGACCTCCAGAGCACCAGCGCCATCAAGGTCCGCTCCACCAAGGTCCTCCAGGCCCCCGGCTACAACGGCGCGGGCAAGGACTGGGCGCTCATCAAGCTCGCCACGCCCATCAACCTGCCGACCCTGAAGATCGCCACCACCACGGCGTACAACAACGGCAACTTCACCGTCGCCGGCTGGGGCGCGGCCACCGAGGGCGGCGCCCAGCAGCGCTACCTCCTCAAGGCCACCGTCCCGTTCGTCTCCGACGCCACCTGCAACTCGAACTACGGCGGCCAGATCATCGCGAGCGAGGAGATCTGCGCCGGATTCGCCGCCGGCGGCACGGACACCTGCCAGGGTGACTCCGGCGGCCCGATGTTCCGCAAGGACAACGCCGGCGCGTTCATCCAGGTCGGCATCGTGAGCTGGGGCAACGGCTGCGCCCGGCCCAACTACCCCGGTGTCTACACCGAGGTCTCCACCTTCGCCTCCGCGATCGCGTCGGCCGCCGCCACCCTCTGACCCGAGCGTGTGACCCGCGGGGCGGGACAGGTCGCGGACACGCCGTCGGCGCGTTAGTCCAAGACCTGTCCCGCCTTTGTCCATGGGCGCGCCCGCTCCCCACGACGCAAATTGACGTGCACGGAACACCGTGGACGAAGAGGAGCGACGTGAACGCCAACGCAAGTGACCGAGGCCCCCGCCGCAGAACCGTCGTGGCCGCCACCGCACTCGCCGGGGCCGGCGCCGCCCTCGCCGCTCCGGGCGGCGCCTTCGCGGCCGGTACGGGGCCGGGCCCCGTACCCGCGCCCGCCCCCGGCACCCGCGAGAGCGTCCTGCGCTCGCGCCAACTGGAGGTCCGCGTCGACAGCGGCTTTCCGCGCGTCGTGTCGTACACCGACCGTTCCACCCGCGCCGTCCTGTACGGGCAGAGCACCCCGGTCACCGACATCCTGATCAACGGCGCGCCGCACACCCCGAAGGTCACCACCCGGCCCGCCGCCCGTGGCCGGATCTCGTACACCCTCGCCTTCGACGGCGGCACCGAGATCGACGCCGAGATCACCGTCGAAGGATGGCGCGTCGACTGGCGCATCACCCGCGTCGCGGACACCGAGACCCTGCGCGTCGGCACACTGGAGGTGCCCGCGCTCGCCCTGCTCTGCGTACGCGGCGACCAGAGCGGCGCGACACTGCTGGCCGCCCGCGTCGAACTCGACAAGGCCAAGAGCGGCGACACCCTCGTCCGGCTCACACCCGACACCCCCGCCAGAGCGGCGGCAGGCTGCGCGTACGCCGTCGTCGCGCACGACCGGCTGGGCGGCGCCATCGAGACCAACACCGTGTACGACCGGCCCGCCGCCGGCACCACCTGGGACAACGGACGGCTGTGGCACCGTATCGAACGGCGCGACGGCGCCGTCGAGGCCCAACTGCGCTGCGGCCAGTGGACACACCGCGCCGACACCTCACCCGTCGACGCCACCGAACCGCTGCCGTACGCCACCGTGATCATCACCCGCGACCGGGGCGGCGACGGCACCGTCGACTGGCAGGATGCCGCCATCGCCTTCCGCGACATCATGGTCACCCCGCTCGGCGCCGACGAGCAGCATCTGCGGGTCGTCCCGCACATCCCCTTCAACTTCGCCAGCCAGGCCACCAACCCGTTCCTGGCCACACTCGACCAGGTCAAGCGGATCTCGCTGGCCACCGACGGGCTGCGCCAGTACACCCTCCTCAAGGGCTACCAGTCCGAGGGCCACGACTCGGCTCACCCCGACTACGCAGGGAACCACAACACGCGCGCCGGCGGCCTCGCCGACCTCAACACCCTCCTTGAAGAGGGCGCGAAGTGGCACAGCGACTTCGGCGTCCACGTCAACGCCACCGAGTCCTACCCCGTCGCGAACGCCTTCTCCGAGACACTTGTCGACAAAACAAACGAACAGTGGGACTGGCTCGACCAGAGCTACCGCATCGACGCCCGCCGCGACCTCGTCTCCGGCGACATCGTCACCCGCTTCAAAGACCTGCGCGACGAGACCCACCCCGCGCTCAACACCCTCTACATCGACGTCTTCCGCGAATCCGGCTGGAACTCCGACCGGCTCCAGCGCGCGCTGCGCGACCAGGGCTGGCACATCACCACCGAATGGGGCCACGGCCTGGAACGCTCGGCGCTGTGGGCGCACTGGGCGACCGAGACCGACTACGGCCCCAACACCTCACGCGGCATCAACTCCCAGCTCATCCGCTTCATCCGCAACCACCACAAGGACGTCTTCGCCGACAAGTGGCCCACACTGCTCGGCATCCCGCGCACCGGCAACTTCGAGGGCTGGGTCGGCAAGACCGACTGGAACGTGTTCTACGAGCTGATCTGGACCGAGTCACTGCCCGCCAAATACCTCCAGGCGTACCCGATCCGGCGCTGGACCGAGCACGAGATCAGCTTCGAAGGACCCACCAGGACCGTCGTGAGCGACGAGGGCGGCATCCGGCGCATCACCACCGACGGGCGGCTCGTCTACGACGGCGGTACCTACCTGCTGCCCTGGGAGCCGCGCGAGGCCAGGAACCCGGCCAAGCTCTACCACTACAACCCCAAGGGCGGCAGCACCCGCTGGCAGGTGCCGCGCGGCTGGGGCGAGCGCCCCCGCACGGCCCTGTACCGCCTCACCGACCAGGGCCGCGAACACGTCGCCGACCTGCCCGTACGGGGCGGCAACGTCACCGTCGACGCCGAGGCCGGGCAGCCGTACGTGCTCTACCCCGCCAGGGTCCCCGGCACCCCCGACCCGCACTGGGGGCAGGCCACACCGCTGACCGACCCCGGCTTCAACTCGGGCTCCACGGCCGGGTGGCGGGTGAGCGGCCCGGCCCGCGTCGAGCTGAGCGCGCTCGGTGACTACGACCTGGTGATCGGCGCCGGCGGCGCCGCCTCTGTAGGACAGCGCCTCGAACGGCTCGCACCCGGCACCTACGCCGCGTCGGTACAGGTCGAGGTCGGAAAGACGGCGGGGGAGCGGCGCCGGGCGGCCCTGGAGGTCCGTACCTCCGACGGCGTCACGGCGGTCAACTTCACCGAAAGCTCCACGGCGGGCAACTACGTCGCCGCCGACCGCAAGCACGGCAGCCGCTTCCAGAGGATGTTCACCTACTTCACCGTCCCGGAGCGCGGCGGCCCCGTCGACCTCCTACTGAAGGCGGCGGCGGGCGAGGCACAGGTGCGCTTCGACAACGTCCGCGTCGTCCGCGCGGTGCGCTCCACGAAGCGCGACGCGCTCGCGTACGAGGACTTCCAGCACGTCCCACAGGGCTGGGGCCCCTTCGTGAAGGGCGACGCGGGCGGCGCCACCGACCCCCGCACCCATATCGCGCAGCGGCACGCGCCGTTCACGCAGCGCGGCTGGAACGGCAAGGTGATCGACGATGTCATCGACGGCACCGAATCGCTCAAGTCACGCGGCGAGAACGACGGGCTGGTGTACCGCACGGTGGAACACACCGTCCGCTTCGAGCCGGGCACGCGCTACCGCGTCACCTTCCGTTACGAGAACGAGAAGGCCGGCCAGTACGCCTGGGTCACGGCGGTGGACGAGCCCGGGGAGCGGGAGCTGTCCCGTACACAACTGCCCGTGGCCACCGAACCGGCCGTCCTGAGCTACGAGTTCACCGCGCCGCACGACGGGCAGGCGTGGGTCGGGCTGCGCAAGGTCGGGGACGACGGGACGGCGGAGTTCGTGCTGGACGCGTTCGAGGTCCGCGAGGCGTAGACGCGGGCCGGCCGGCCGGCAGACAGACAGACAGACAGGCAGACGCAGGAAGGCCGGGCGGGCCGCGCGCACGCGACCCGCCCGGCCAACCCCCCGTAGCCTCACGCCAGTTGTACGTGCCCCTCGCCCGCGCTCTCCAGCTCCAGCACCCACACCTCGTTGCGCCCCGCGCGCAGCACCGGCCCCGGCACATACAGCGACTCCTGCGGCCCCACCGCCCAATAGCGCCCCAGACAGCAGCCGTTGACCCACACGAAGCCCCGCGTCCAGCCGGGCAGCCAGAGCCGGGCGTCACCGGGGGACGCGATATCGACCGACCCCCGGTACAGGCCCCGCGCCCCCGGCCGCACCGGGGCGCGGAATGCCAGCGCGGCGACCGCCTCCGCGTCGTCCAAGGCGTCCAGCCGCAGCCCCCGCGCCCGTACCCCGTGCAGATACTGCCGCTCGTGCAGGAAACCGCCCGTGATCCCCTTCGGCTCGCCCGTACGCGGCCCGTAGTTGACCCGCCCCAGGGACTCCACCCACGCCTCGACCACCGCGGGCCCGGCCACCGGCTCCGCCAGTACCGGGTCCTGTTCGCTCAGCACCCCGGCCCGGACCCCGTCGACCTGGACGACCGCCAGATCGCGCAGCCCGGCCAGCGTGAGCGGATACGGCCGCCGGGGCCCCGGCACCGCCACCCGGTAGCGCACCAGCCCCCGGTCCACGCCCAGCTCCTCGAAGGACGGCGGCATCGGCGTCCGCGTCTCCGGCCCGCCCAGCGCATCGATCACCTCGTCCAGCGGCACCCACGCGTCCAGCGCCACGCGCACCGGCCCCTCACCCAGCACGGGCGGCGCCGGCGGTACGTCGGGCAGCGGCCCCTGCTGGTAGCGCGCCAGGACCTCCCGGAACAGCCAGAACTTCGCCGTGGGCCGCCCCGCCTCGTCCACCGGCGCGTCGTAGTCGTACGACGTCACGTCCGGCTCCAGCACGCCCCCGTGCAGCGCGCCCGCGCGATTGGCGCCCGCCCGGCCCGCGAAGTTCGTACCGCCGTGCGCCATATAGATGTTCACCGACGCCCCGCACTCAAGGATCTCCCGCAGCGCGTCCGCCGCGTCCGCCGGATCACGCACCACATGCGCGGCGCCCCAGTGGTCGAACCAGCCGCACCAGAACTCCATGCACATCAACGGACCCCGGGCCCGGTGCTCGCGCAGCGTCGCGAACGCCGCGCGGGCCCCCGAACCGAAGTTCACCGTCGCCAGCACACCGCGCACCGAACCGCCGGTCAGCATGTGGTCCTCCGGGCCGTCGGAGGTGAACAGCGGCACATCGATGCCGCAGGTACGCAGCAGCGCGGCCAGAGAAGAGAGGTACGGCAGGTCGGAGCCGTAACTCCCGTACTCGTTCTCGACCTGCACCATGATCACCGGGCCGCCGCGGCTGATCTGGCGCGAGACGACCTGCGGCATCAGACGGCGGAACCACCGCTCCACCGGGCCCACAAACGCCGGATCACCGGTCCGTACACGCGCACCCACCGCCGCCGTCAGCCAGTACGGCAGCCCGCCGTTGTCCCACTCCGCGCAGATGTACGGGCCCGGCCGCACGATCGCCCACAACCCCGCGTCCTCGGCCGCGTCCAGGAACCGGCCCAGCGCCGCCACGTCCGCGTAACGGCCCGGCGCGGGCTCGTGCAGATCCCACGGGACATACGTCTCCACACAGTTCAGGCCCATCGCCCGCAGCATCCGCAGCCGGTGCGGCCACTGCTCCTCATGGACCCGGAAGTAGTGCAGCGCCCCCGAAAGCAGCCGTACCGGGCGGCCGTCCACCAGGAAATCCTTGTCACCTACAGTGAACTCGGCCACGCCGCCGCCCTTCGATCGATCATGTGCCGGGCCCAGCCTGGCCCCCTGGTCAGGGGCCGGTCCATGGACAAAGATCGGCGGTGCATGGACGCAGACGAAACCGGCAGGGAGGCGCGGAAGCGGATGTACCACACGTGGATGCGGTACTTCACCCCCAGCCCCGTCCACCACCGCCTCGGCCTCGTCTGCCTCGGCGTCGGCCTCCAGCACGGCCAACTGCCCACCGTCGGACCCCGCGTCCTCGACCACCACGTCGCCGTCGTCATCGGCGCGGGCGGCGGCTGGTACCGCGACGCCGAAGGGCACCGCACCACCGTCACCGCGCCCGCGCTCCTCTGGCTCGTCCCCGGCGTAGCGCACCACTACGGCGCCGACCCCGAGACCGGCTGGGACGAGAGCTTCGTCGACTTCACCGGGCCCGCCACCGCCACATACACCGAACTCGGCTACATCGAGACCGGCCGCCCCGTCGTCCCCCTCGCCGACGCGGCCGGCGCGCGCGCCGCCGTCGGCCGCATCGTGCGCGCCGCGCGGCGCGGCAACCCGCTCCTGGACGTCGAGACCGGCGCCGCCGTCCACGAACTCCTCGTCGCGCTGCGCCGCGACCGCGCCGACACCAACGCCGAAGGCGACCTGGTCCTTCAGGCCCTCGCCCGCGACGCCTTCCTTCCGCTGTCCGTCGCCGAACACGCCGCACGGCACGGCATGAGCGCCGCCGAACTGCGCAACGCCGTACGCAGGGGCGCCGGATGCAGCCCCAAGGACTATCTGCTGGGCATCAGACTCGGCCGCGCCAAAGAACTCCTCGCCGCCACCGAACTGCCCGTCGCCGCCGTCGCGCGCCGCGTCGGCTACGACGATCCGGCGTACTTCTCCCGGCTGTTCACCCGCCGCGTGGGCACCGCACCGATCCGCTTCCGCGAGCGCCAGGGCCGCACCGTCCCCGGCGGCTGGAGCGACCGCGTCCCCGACCCGGACCACCCACCGACGATCGCGACGCCCTCTCCTTGAGACGCCCCGGCCGCCGCGCGCGACAACCCCTAAGCTTCCCCACCATGACCACGAGTGACAACGGCGACAACGGCGACAACGGCGGCATCGACCAGTCCGTCCAAGCCGAGCTGGACCGGCTCCGCGGAAGCATCGACAACATCGACGCGGCCGTCGTCCATATGCTGGCCGAACGGTTCAAATGCACCCAACAGGTCGGCCTCCTCAAGGCCGCACACCATCTGCCGCCCGCCGACCCGGCCCGCGAGTCCCGCCAGATCATCCGGCTGCGGCAGCTCGCCGAGAGCGCGCGGCTCGACCCCGCCTTCGCCGAGAAACTGCTCAACTTCATCATCGCCGAGGTGATCCGCCACCACGAGACGATCGCGGACGGCTCGGGGCGCCTCCCCGGAGCGGACCGCGCCTGAGCCGAGGGCTCCTGAGCCGGTCACCCAGCCACCCCCACACCCCCCGACCGCGCCCGCGCAACCCCCTCCCGTGCGCTGACAGCGCAACCCCCACCTGCTGCGCGGCCCCGACCCATCGGGCAGCATGACTCCATGTCCGTACTGACGCGCGACGAAGCGCAGACCCGTGCCCAGCTCATCGACGTCCACCGGTACACGGTCGCCCTCGACCTGACCACCGGCGACGAGACCTTCGAGTCCCGTGCCGCCATCCACTTCACCGCCCTCGCGGCCGGCGACACCTTTGTCGAGCTGAAGCCCGACCTGCTGCGCTCCGTCACCCTCGACGGACAGCCCCTGGACCCCGGCGCGCTCAACGGCAACCGCCTCGCGCTCCCCTCACTCGCCGCCGGCGAACACGAACTGCTCGTCGACGCCACCATGCGCTACTCGCGCACCGGCGAGGGCATGCACCGCTTCACCGACCCCACCGACGGCGAGACCTACGCCTACACCCAGATGTTCCTCGAAGACGTCCAGCGGGTCTTCGCCGTCTTCGACCAGCCCGACCTCAAGGCCGTCTTCCAACTCACCGTCACCGCACCCGAAGGCTGGACCGTCCTCGGCAACAGCATCGCCACCGACGAGGGCGACGGCCGCTGGAGCCTCGCCCCGACCCCGCCCATCTCCACCTACCTGGTCGCCGTCGCCGCCGGCCCCTGGCACTCCGTACGCACCGAACACGCCGGCCTGCCCTTCGGCATCCACTGCCGCCGCTCCCTGGCACCCCACCTCGACATCGACGCCGACGAGATCTTCGCCATCACCCGCGCCTGCTACGACCGCTACCACGAGAAGTTCGAGGAGCCGTACCCCTTCGACTCCTACGACCAGGCATTCGTCCCCGAATTCAACGCGGGCGCCATGGAGAACCCGGGCCTCGTCACCTTCCGCGACGAATTCGTCTACCGCTCCGCCGTCACCGACACCGAGCGGCAGACCCGCGCCATGGTCATCGCCCACGAGATGGCCCACATGTGGTTCGGCGACCTCGTCACCCTCACCTGGTGGGACGACATCTGGCTGAACGAGTCCTTCGCCGAGTACATGGGCTACCAGACCCTCACCGAGGCCACCGACTACACCGACACCTGGGTCGCCTTCGGCATCGACCGCAAGTCCTGGGGCTACGACGCCGACCAGCGCCCCTCCACCCACCCCGTCGCGCCCGACCCCGACGCCGTGCCCGACACCGCCTCCGCGATGCTCAACTTCGACGGCATCTCCTACGCCAAGGGCGCCTCCGCGCTGCGCCAACTCGTCGCCTGGATCGGCGAGAAGGACTTCCTCGCCGGCATCAACACCCACTTCGCCCGGCACAAGTTCGCCAACGCCACCCTCGCCGACTTCATCGACTCCCTCGCCGCCTCCACCGACCGCGACGTGCACCGGTGGGCCGAGCAGTGGCTGCGCACCACCGGCGTCGACACCCTCACCCCCACCGTCGGCAACGGCTCCGAGGCCAACTGGACACTCGACGTCGCCCAGCAGGGCGACCGCCCGCACCGTATCTCCGTCGGAACCTACGACCGCGACCTCGTCGACCCCGGCCACCTCACCCCACGCGACCGCTTCGAGATCGACATCCCGCAGCAGGACGGCCCCACCGTCCGCCCCGGCCGCCGCCCCGACCTCGTCGTCCTCAACGACGGCGACCGCAGCTACGCCAAGATCCGCCTGGACGACCGCTCCTGGGCCACCGCGCTCGACTCCCTCGCCGGCATCCCCGACCCGCTCACCCGCACCGTCCTGTGGATCGCGGCCCGCGACATGGTCCGCGACGGCGAACTCGCCCCCACCGCCTACCTGGACGCCGCCCGCACCCACCTCCCGCACGAGTCCGACCTGGCCATCGTCCAAGGCGTACTCGCCTTCGCCACCACCCACATCGCCGACCGCTACCTCGACCCCGCCGACCGGACCACCGCCCTCGCCGGCGTCACCGCCATCTGCCGCGCCCTCATCCGCCGCACCGAGGACGGCCACGCGCCCGGCCTGCGCCTCACCGCCGTACGCCACTTCATCTCCGCCGCCACCCAGCCCGAAGGCATCCAGGACTGGCTCGGCTCCGGCTCCATCCCCGACGGCCCCGAACTCGACCCCGAACTGCGCTGGCGCATCCTCTACCGCCTCGCCGTCCTCGGCGCCGTCGACGACACCGCCATCACCGCCGAACTCGACCGCGACCCCAGCGCCACCGGCCAGGAAGGCGCCGCCCGCTGCCGCGCCGCCCTCCCCGACGCCGCCGCCAAAGCCGCCGCCTGGGACCGGCTGTTCCGCACCGACAACCTGTCCAACCACCTCTTCACCGCCACCGCCCAAGGCTTCTGGCAGCCCGAACAGACCGACCTCGTACGTGAATACGTCCCGCGCTTCTACACCGACGCCGTCGAACTCGCCAACCGCCGCGGCCCCGCCATCGCCGACTTCGCCGGCCGCTACGCCTTCCCCATCCACGCCGTGGACCCGCAATCACTGCGCCTGGGCGAGGAATGCCTGACCGGAGCGGACCTCCTGCCCGCCCTGCGCCGCAAGCTGGTCGACCAACTGGACGACCTGCGCCGCGCGCTGCGGGTCCGAACAGGCTGACCCCGCCGCCCTCTTCACGAGGACGGGCCCGGCACCCGCGCGGGAACCCGGCCCGTCCTCACAAGGAAGACACCGCCTCCGTAAGACCGCCTCCGTAAGACCGCCTCCGTAAGCACGCCTCCGTAAGAAGGCATACGCACACACTCTCCTTCAGCGCACGCCGATACCCCTTCGGGGTCCGGATCGTTGTGCACCGTGGGCACCGCCCGAACGACCCCGGGCACCCCGGTGCAGCCGCCCCACGCGCCCTGAAGGACCCTCCATGACCGACCTGTCAGCAGATGACCACGACCGGCCGCACGATCTGGTCGGCATCGGCATCGGCCCGTTCAACCTCTCCCTCGCCGCGCTCGCCGACGGCGTCCACGGAGGACTCGACGCGGTCTTCTACGAACAGCGCCCCGCCTTCCACTGGCACCCCGGCCTGCTCCTCGACGGCGCCAGGCTCCAGGTGCCCTTCCTGGCGGACCTCGTGACCCTCGTCGACCCGGCGAGCCCCTGGTCCTTCCTCAGCTACCTCAGGGCGCGCGAACGGCTCTACCCCTTCTACTTCGCCGAGCGCTTCCACATCCAGCGCGCCGAATACGACGCCTACTGCCGCTGGGTCAGCGAACAACTCCCCGGACTCCACTTCGGCCACCAGGTCGACGCAGTCCGCTGGAACGGCGAACGCGGCCTGTTCGAAGTCGACTTCACCCAACTCGACAGCGACGGCGAAGTCGAGGCACTGGGCCGCGCCTACACTCGCGACGTCGTCCTCGGCATCGGCACCGAGCCCTACATCCCCGACCCGCTCAAACTCCTCGCCGAGGCCCCCGCCGTCCCCGTGATCCACTCGGCCGACTACCTCGACCACCGCGAGCGCATCCTCGAAGCCGAACACATCACCGTCGTCGGCTCCGGACAGTCCGGCGCCGAGGTCTTCCTCGACCTGCTGCGCGCCCGCCCCGCCGGCGCCGAGAAGCTCCACTGGCTCGCCCGCACCGACGCGTTCTCCCCCATGGAGTACTCCAAGCTCGGCCTCGAACACTTCACCCCCGACTACACCGCCTACTTCCACGCACTGCCCGAACAGGCACGCGACGAACTCGTCCCGCGCCAGTGGCAACTCCACAAAGGCATCGACACCGACACCATCGCCGCCATCCACGACGAGCTGTACCGCCGCACCACGCACGGCGGCTGGCCCGACGCCGTCCTCACCCCCGGCGTCCTCGTCCGCACCGCGGGACGCGTCGGCGCCACCAGGATCGAACTCCACCTGGAACACGCCCAGCAGTCCGGCCGCTCCCGCCTCACCACCGACGCCGTCGTCCTCGCCACCGGCTACCGCGAACGCCCCCTCGGCCGGCTCCTGGCCGGACTCGACCCGTACATGCGGCTCGACAAATCCCAGCGCCCGCGCGTCGACGACCGCTACCGACTGGCCCTCGACCCCTCGGTCACCGGCTCGGTCTACGTACAGAACGCCGAACGCCACACACACGGCGTCGGCGCCCCCGACCTCGGACTCGCCGCCTGGCGCAGCGCCACCATCCTCAACTCGCACACCGGCACCGAGCCCTACCCACTGCCCCACCGCACCGCGTTCACCAGCTTCGGCCTCGACGGACAGGAAAGGCACCGGCAGGTGCCGGTGCCCAGGGGCCTCGTGCCGCTCTCCGAAGTGCGCTGACCCACTTCCTCCGCGAGGTTTGCGCCGGTGCGGTGCCGAGGGGACGGCACCACACCGGCGCGTCATCGCGCGACGAGTCAGAAGACCGGGGTGCCGTCGCGCGTGAGTTTCCAGTCCACCGAGGCGAACGACGCCGGGTCGACGGTCTTCTCCGCCTGCACCCACGTGATGATCGTGTTGCGGATCTCGTCCGGATCGGCCCACAACTGCCGGGCACCCGCGACATGCGGGAAGTTCCCGCCACCGCTCGCCCGATAGTTGTTCACCGCCAGCACGAACTGCGCCGCCGGATCCAGCGCCTTGCCCTCGAACGACAGATTCACGATCCGCGAACCGGCCGGCTTCGCGATGTCGATCTCGTACGTCAGCCCCGACACCACGTCGTAGTTGTAATCCGGGATGTTGTCCGCGTTCGTCAGCTTCGACGTGTCCACCGGCGCGCCCGCCGCCGTCTGTACGTAGTACTTGGCCGAGAACTCCAGATAATCCTTGAGCTGAGCACCCGTCAGCAACCGCGCCTCCAAGGTGTTCTCGAACGGATACAGCCCCGCCGCGTCCTTGATGGTCACCTCACCCGCCGGAATCCCCGCCGTACGCGAGAAGCACGACGCCTGCGACAGCAACGGCAGCGCCGCCCACTCACCGCCCGCCAGACCCGCCTTCACCGTCCGCGTCTGCACATGGTTGATCAGATCGATCAACGGCTCGTCCCGCCACGGCGCGTCGGCCGTCGTCATCGCCGCCGTCGACGTCCCGATGACCTGGTTGACATAACTCACCACCTTGCGGTGCTCGTCCACCAGCAGCCCCGTGATCTTCGGATCCTCGTCCACCGTGTTCGAGTTGAGGACCTGGGCCCCCACCTTCTCCACCGACCAGCGGCCCCGCTCCCACACCAGATCGAAGTCGAACAGCGTCAGCCGCTGCCCCCACTTCAACGGCTCCGACAACACCACGTCCTTGCCGGTCTCCTTGTTGGCCACCCGGTACTCGGCAATCTCACTGTGCGCGTGCCCGACCAGAATCGCGTCGATACCCGCCACCTGCTCGGCCACCAGACCCGCCGCGTTCTCGACATGCGGAAGCTGATCTCCGTAGGAGGACGTACCGCTCGACCCCGAGTGCGCGGACACGATCACCACATCGGCGCCCATCGACCGCAGCTTCGGCACCCACTTCGCCGCCTGCTCCTCCAGGCCCGGGAACGTCATCTTCCCCTGCACGTTCGCCTTGTCCCAGATCGCGATACCCGGATTCGTCAGCCCCAGCACCGCCACCCGCACATCACGCCCGTGCGGCGTACGCAGCCTCTTGATCACATACGGCGGGAACGCGGGCCGCAGCGTCTTCGCGTCCAGCGCGTTGGCACCCAGCAGCGGGAAACGGCACTGCTCCTCGAACTTCCGCAGCACCGGGATGCCGTAATTGAACTCGTGATTGCCGAGCGCCGCCGCGTCGTAACCGATCGCGTTCATCGCCTGCGCCATCGGGTGCACCGGGCCGTGCTTCGCCGTGATCGGGTCGATCTTGGCGTAGTAGTACGAGAGCTGAGTGCCCTGGATGGTGTCACCCGCGTCGATGAGCAGCGTGTTGCCGCGGCCCTTCTCCTTACGGATGCGATTCACCAACGTGGAGATCTTCGCCAGACCGACATCGTTACGGGCCTTGTCGTCGAACTCCTTGTCCGTGAAGTAGTCCCAGTTGAAGACATTCCCGTGCAGGTCGGTCGTGCCCATCACGGTGAACGAATACCGCTTCGGCGGACGCCCCTGGCCCTGCCCGGCGACGGCGCCCGACTCCCGCGCGCCCGCCGGGACGGCGACGCCCCCGGCGATCGCCACACCGGCTCCGGCGGCGGCCGACCGTTCCAGGAACGTCCTTCTGTTCAGCGGCATCGCTACTCCCTCGATCTCGTCACCCACACGCACAACGCGCGTAGATAGGGCGGCTAGATTCTGACGCAGGAACGCCGGATCGAACACCCCCGCAGGGTTTCGATCCGATGACCACCGAGTGTCGTGCCCCCGAGGCAGCCCGGTGGGAGAGTGGCCCCGTACGCCGCCACGCCCCCCCCTTCCCCCCTCCCCACCCGCCCAACTCGCCACCGTACGAAGGAGAACCACCCGTGACCACCGACGCCTCCGTCCCCGCCCCCTCCGCGCCCTACGGCACCCCCGAAACCCCCAGGGTCGCCGTCCGCGGCGAAGCACGCCTGGAGTTCGACCCCGAGATCGCCAGGATCGGCGTCTCGATCAGCGCGCGCGGCACGGACCGGCGCACCGCGCTCGAAGACCTCACCCGCCGCAACAACGAAGTCCTGACCCTCATCAAGTCGTACGGCGACGCTGTCGAAAAACTGGAAACCGGCTCCTTCTCCATCAACCCCGAACTCACCCGGCACGGCCGCGGCGAACGCATCCGCGCCTACCACGGCCGGGTCAACATCAACGCCGAACTCGCCGACTTCACCGCACTCGGCGAACTCACCACCCGCTTCGCCGACCTCGAACTCACCACCGTCGACGGCCCCTGGTGGGCCCTGCGCCCCGACTCGCCCGCACACGGCGAAGCCCGCCGGCAAGCCGTCCGCGAAGCGGTCCAGCGCGCCCGCGAGTACGCCGGAGCCCTCGGCGCGAGCCTCGCGGCGCTCGTCGAGCTGGCCGACATCGGAGCCGAGAACGCCACACCGTACGCGGCGCGTACCCCCCGCTACGCGATGAGTTACGGCGGAGCCCCCGAGGCCGCCGCCGCGGCCCCCGCGCTCGATCTCGAACCGCAGCGCCAGACCGTCTACGCGCAGGTGAACGCCCGCTTCACCATGACCCCGCCGGTCCTGTGACCACCCGTCCCACCCCGGACGTCGACAACCTCCGAATATCGCTCATCAGAGCGCCCGTGCGCGCACTTCAACACTTGTCAACAACCCTTCACGCAAAGGTTGTTGAGTAGTCATGTGAGACCAATTACCTACCCGACGGTAAGGTTTAGTCTCGAATCATGCGCCGAGCAAAAATCGTCTGTACTTTGGGGCCCGCCACCGACTCGTACGACCAGATCAAAGCACTGGTCGAGGCCGGAATGGACGTCGCCCGCTTCAACCTCAGCCACGGCACCTACGTCGAGCACGAGGAGCGCTACCAGCGCGTACGCAAGGCCGCCGAGGAAACCGGCCGCAGCGTGGGAATCCTCGCCGACCTTCAAGGCCCGAAGATCCGTCTCGGACGCTTCCGCGAAGGCCCCGTACTCCTCGAACGCGGCGACGAATTCACCATCACCGTCGAACACCTCGAAGGCGACCGCCACACCTGCGGCACCACCTACGAAGGACTCGCCGACGACGTGACCACCGGCGAACTCATCCTCGTCGACGACGGCAAGGTGACCCTTGAGGTCACCGGGGTCGACGGACCCCGCGTACGCACCACGGTGATCGAAGGCGGCATGGTCTCCGACAACAAGGGACTCAACCTCCCCGGCGTCGCCGTATCCGTCCCCGCACTGTCCGAGAAGGACATCGACGACCTGCGCTGGGCACTGCGCGTCGGCGCCGACGTCGTCGCCCTGTCCTTCGTACGCAGCGGACGCGACATCGAGGACGTCCACCGCATCATGGACGAAGAAGGCCGGCGCGTCCCCGTCATCGCCAAGGTCGAGAAGCCGCAGGCCGTGGAGAACATAGACGATATCGTCGCCGCGTTCGACGGCATCATGGTCGCCCGCGGCGACCTCGGCGTCGAGATGCCGCTCGAGCAGGTCCCGATCGTGCAGAAACGCGCGATCAAGCTCGCGAAGCGCAACGCGAAGCCGGTCATCGTCGCCACGCAGATGCTCGACTCGATGATCGACAACTCCCGGCCCACCCGCGCCGAAGCGTCCGACGTCGCCAACGCCGTCATCGACGGCACCGACGCGGTCATGCTCTCCGGCGAGACAAGCGTCGGCAAATACCCCGTCGAAACCGTCCGGACGATGAGCCGCATCGTGGAGGCGGCAGAGGAAGACGTCCTGGCCAAGGGCCTCCCCCCGCTCACCGAACGCAACAAACCCCGCACCCAGGGCGGCGCGGTCGCCCGCGCGGCGGCCGAGATGGGCGACTTCCTCGGCGCGAAGTTCCTGGTCGCGTTCACCCAGTCCGGCGACACGGTCAAACGCCTCTCCCGCTACCGCTCCCCGATCCCGCTGCTCGCCTTCACCCCCGACCCGGCGACCCGGGCGCAGCTCAACCTCACCTGGGGCGTGGAGGCGTTCCTCGGCCCGCACGTGGAGTCGACGGACGCGATGGTCGACCAGGTGGACGAACAACTACTGCGGATCGGCCGCTGCGCGAAGGGCGACGTCGTGGTCATCACGGCGGGCTCCCCGCCGGGAGTCGCGGGCTCCACGAACCTGGTCCGGGTCCACCACATCGGCGAGGACGACAGCCCGAAGTAGCGGGTGTCGGGCCGGAGTTCAGTACTTCGGCCCGACGTGGGCGTCCATGAGAGCGACGGATGCCTTCTTGGCGACGGAGATGTTGTACGGCTCGCCGTGCCGGGTGCAGTGCCTCCATTCGATGCCGAGACGGTCGAGCGTGTCGGTGTAGAGCTGCCGGATGTCGTCGGAGACGTTGGTGAACCAGTAGCGGGGGTACTCGTACCGCTTCCGCTCGCCGTTGACGACGCGGGTGGTCCAGTTCATGTTGCGGCAGCCGTCGGAATGGATCAGTCCCCGGATGAGCCCCCAGGGGTGTTCCGCCACGATTTCCTGCTGCCAGGAGGCGAGCACGATGGGCCGCTCGTGCTTCCTGCCGGGGCCGTGCTGCGGGAACAGACAGTAAAGGTGCTTCGAGTAGACCTTGACGTCGCTGCATCCAGTTCTCCGAACCCGGCAGACGGAGTTGTCGGGGAAGACCGCGCGTATCGCCGCCTCGCACTCGTCCATCAGCCCAGGCCAGCTCTCGGTGCAGGTGATCGCGAGACTCGGCACCCGGACGCCGGCGTGCTGGCTGATGTGTCCGTCACCCAGGTAGAGGCCCAGAAGATACGCGTACGCCGCCTCGTCGAGTTCTCGTCCGTCGCAACGCGGGCACGGGCGGAAGCCGGTCCCCGGGCATTCGCCGCGCTTGGCGCGGTCCATGTGCAGCCAGTAGCTGACGGTGCCGGGCGGGATCTTCATCCGGCGGGCCACTTCTCGGTTGCTCATGCCATCACGCAGCAGTGTCAGGGCCTTCTGCCGCACTTCAGTGCCGTGGAAGTTCATGAGACTACTTTGAGTGACACCACATGGCTCTGTGCAACGAAAAGTGGATGTTCACGAGAACGTGAACATCCACTTTCCATACATGTACCGGGTGCGGGACTCGAACCCGCAAGCCCTCTCGGGCAGAGGTGTTTGAGACCTCCGTGTATACCGTTCCACCAACCCGGCCCACCGCTGCGCGAGAAGTCTACCGGTTCACCGCGGGGCGTCGCAGCTAGGTAGGCTCTTGCCCAGCAGTATCTGCCAGTTACGAGGAGCCTCAGTGACCGCCCCCGAGTCGCCCCAGCCCGTCGCCGACGACGACAAGTCGCATGTCCCGCCCCTGACGACGCGAGTCGTCATCGCCGAGGACGAGGCGCTCATCCGTCTCGACCTCAAGGAGATGCTTGAAGAAGAGGGCTACTCCGTCGTGGGCGAGGCCGGTGACGGTCAGCGTGCCGTCGAGCTGGCCCGCGAGCATCGGCCCGATCTTGTCATCCTCGATGTGAAGATGCCCGTCCTCGACGGCATCTCCGCCGCCGAGAAGATCGCGCAGGAGTCCATCGCGCCCGTCCTGATGCTCACCGCCTTCTCGCAGCGCGATCTCGTGGAGCGCGCCCGGGACGCCGGTGCGATGGCGTATCTCGTGAAGCCGTTCAGCAAGAGCGACGTCGTACCGGCCATCGAGATGGCCGTCTCGCGCTTCACCGAGCTCAAGGCGCTTGAGCAGGAGGTCGCCGATCTGACGATCCGGCTGGAGACGCGCAAGCTCGTGGACCGCGCGAAGTCCGTCCTTCAGACGCAGTACGGCCTCACGGAGCCCGCCGCCTTCCGGTGGATCCAGAAGACGTCGATGGACCGGCGGATGTCGATGCAGCAGGTCGCCGAGGCCGTCATCGAGGACGACGAGGAGAAGAAGGCCGCGAAGGGGCAGTAGGGAGCGGCGGTACGTACGTGAGAAGGCCCGCACCCCCCGAGGGGCGCGGGCCTTCTCACGTACTCACCTACGTACGCGGGGACTCAGTCCTCGCCGAGGTACGCCTTGCGTACCGACTCGTCCACCAGCAGGTCCTGCCCGGTGCCGGAGAGCACGACCTTGCCGACCTCCATCACATGGCCCTGGTCCGCCAGTGACAGTGCCGCCTGGGCGTTCTGTTCGACCAGCAGGATTGTCGTGCCCTGTGACTTGAGCTCGGCGATTGTCGCCATGATCTTCTGCATCATGATGGGCGAGAGTCCCATGGACGGCTCGTCCAGCATGAGGAGTTTGGGCTGTGACATCAGGGCCCGGCCCATGGCGAGCATCTGCTGCTCGCCGCCGGACAGGGTGCCTGCCGCCTGCTTGCTGCGTTCGCCGAGGATCGGGAACAGTTCGTAGGCGCGCCTGATGTCCTTCTCGATACCTGCCGTGTCCTTGCGGAGGAAGGCGCCGAGCTTCAGGTTCTCCGCGATCGTCAGCCGCGGGAAGATCCTGCGGCCTTCGGGGGAGTGCGCCAGGCCCATGGCGACGATCTTGTGCGCGCCGACGCCTTGCAGCGGTTTGCCGTCGAAGATGATCCGGCCGCCGGAGGGTTTGAGCAGTCCGGACAGGGTGCGCAGGGTGGTCGTCTTGCCGGCGCCGTTGGTGCCGATGAGTGTGACGATCTGACCGGCTTCGACGCTGAAGGAGATGCCTTTGACGGCTTCGATCTTGCCGTAGGCGACCTTGAGGTCCTCCACCTCCAGTAGTGCGGTCACTTGGTGTCTCCTTCTGTGCCTGCCGTGCTGTGTGCCTCCGCGGCCTCCACCTCGGAGACTTCCTCGGCGCCGGGGGCACCCTCGTAGGGGGTGCCGAGATAGGCGGCGACGACGCGCTCGTCGGCCTGGACGACCTCGGCGGTGCCTTCGACCAGTTTCTCGCCCTGGACGAGGACGGCGACGCGGTCGCACAGGTTGAAGATGAAGCGCATGTCGTGCTCGATGACGAGTACGGCGATGCCCTGGTCGCGGATGGCGAAGACCAGGTCCTGGGTGGTGCGGGTCTCCTGCGGGTTCATGCCGGCGGTGGGCTCGTCCAGCAGGAGCAGGCCCGGGTCGCTGGCGAGGGCGCGGGCGATCTCGAGTTTCCGCTGTTCTCCGTAGGGGAGGTTGCGGGCGAGGTGGTCGCGCTTGGCGGCGAGGCCGGTGAACTCCAGGAGTTCCATGGCGCGTGCCTCGGACTCCTTCTCCGCCTTCTTGAACCCGGGGCCGCGCAGCAGCGCGGACCAGAGTCCTTCCTTGGTCCTGGTGTGGCGTCCGACGAGGACGTTCTCCAGGACGGTCATGTTGGCGAAGAGGCGGATGTTCTGGAACGTACGCGCGATGCCGGCCTTGGTGACCAGATGGGACTGGTGCGGCAGGACGGTGCCTTTGTAGCTGACGGTGCCGTCGGTGGGGACGTACAGACCGGTGAGGCAGTTGAAGAAGGTGGTCTTGCCCGCGCCGTTGGGGCCGATGAGGCCGACGATCTCGCCGGAGTTGACGTGGAGGTCGACGTTCTGTACGGCGGTGAGTCCGCCGAATTTCTTGGTGACGCCGGTGGCTTGGAGCACGGGTGTGCCGGCCTGGGTGGCGGCCTTGGGGGATCCGGCGTCGGTGGGTTCGATGTCGGTGGTCATTCGGGTCACACCCCCGCCTTGCTGAGGCCGATATCGCCCTTGGGGGCGTCCAGTTGACCGGTTTCGTGGAATTCGAGCTGCTTCCTGCGGTCGGCGATGAGGCCCTCGGGGCGGAATCGCATGAGCAGGACCAGCGCGATGCCGAACAGCAGCAACTGGTAGTCGGCCATGAACTGGAGCTTCGCCGGGATGAGGTAGAGCAGCGAGGCGCCGATGAGAGGTCCGCTGACCGTTCCCATGCCGCCGAGGATGACGGCGGCGAGCAGGAACGCCGAGTTCGGCGGGACGGCTTCGACGAATTTGTACTGGCCGGGGGTGACCGTGAAGGTGACGTGGGCCTGTACGGTGCCGGCCATGCCGGCGAGGGTGGCGCCGAGTGCGAAGGCGAGCAGCTTGAGCCGGAAGGCGTTGATGCCCATGGCCCTGGCGGCGGTCTCGTCCTCGCGGATGGCGACCCAGGCGCGGCCGATGCGTGACTGGTCGGAGCGGCGGAAGACGGTCACCACGATGATGGTGAACAGCAGCATCAGCAGGTAGTAGTTGGAGAATCTGCCGAGTTCGACGCCGAGGATCGTGTGTGGTTCCCCGAGGTTGAATCCGAAGAGGTCGAGGTCGGGGATGTTGGGGATGCCGTTGGAGCCGTTGGTGACGTCGGGGCCCGAGGATCCGTCGAGGTTCTGCATGGTGATGCGGAAGATCTCGCCGAAGCCGAGGGTCACGATGGCCAGGTAGTCGCCGTGCAGTCGCAGGGTGGGTGCGCCGATGACGACGCCGAAGATCAGCGAGGCTCCGGCGCCGCACAGGACGGCGGCCCAGAAGGGGAGTTGGAGGCCGATGGTGGAGGACGGCGATCCCGAGACGAGGGCGGCGGTGTACGCGCCGACGCCGAGGAAGGCGACGTATCCGAGGTCGAGGAGGCCGGCGAGGCCGACGACGACGTTGAGGCCGAGTGCGACGGTGGCGAAGATCAGGATGTTCGTACCGATGGAGGCGTACGTGTCGTTGCTCTGGGTGAACGGGAAGGCGAACGCGGAGACGAACGCCGCGGTCACGGTCACGTTCTTGTGCTTGGCGGTGAGGTTCGCGAGTCGGCGGTTGAGGCCGGCGCGGGAGACGGCGGTGGCGCCGAAGCCGATGAGGAGGATGTAGCCGATGAAGAGTTCGGCGTCCTCGGTGTCGATGCCGTAGGTGAAGATGAACAGGCCGAGTCCGAAGGCGGCGGCGATGATGAGGATTTCGGCCCAGCCCGGGAGCGGTGCCGCTTCCTTGGGCGTGGGGGCCTTGAAGGACTGGACGAGCCGCTGCCAGATGTGGGGGCTGTCATGGTCGCCGGGGACGTCGCCGGGGAGCCCGAGGGCGGCGACGAGGGTGATGAGCGAGGCGCCGGCGGCGACGTAGGCGCCTGGTTCGAGGTTGGCGAGTCCGCCGAGGTTCACGGTGATCGCGATGACCGTGTACCAGGTGGTGGCGAAGGTGCCGAGGGTGAGGAGGAGGACGGGGCCGTTCTTGCCGCCGGGGGTCAGCCAGTTGAGGCCGCGTACTCCGTAGCTCGCGATGACGAAGGCGAAGGTGAGCAGCGCACCGGTGAGGGTGAGCAGTTGGAGGCCGCCGGGGTAGCCGGTGACGGTGAGGTCGCCGGGGAATTCGGAGGTCCAGGTCCAGGCGAGGAAGGTGCTGGCGAAGGTGGCGACGGCGCCGATGACGACGCCGAGGCGGGCTGCCGCGGGGGGCAGGCCGAGCACCGCGGGGGTCTGCTGAGGGTCGGGTGTCACGGGGGTCTGTTTCGAAGTGGTGGTGGTCATCGGTATCACGCCCGATCCGAGACGCGTGCGCCGAGTAGACCTTGTGGCCTCAGCAGCAGTACGAGGATGAGGAGGACGAACGCCCACACGTCCTTCCAGGCGCCGCCGCCGAGCTGGGACATGCCGGGGATGTTTTCGATGTAGGCGGTGGCCATGGATTCGGCGAGGCCGAGGACGAGGCCGCCGATCATGGCGCCGTAGATGTTGCCGATTCCGCCGAGGACGGCGGCGGTGAATGCCTTGAGTCCGGCGATGAAGCCCATTTTGAAGTTGACTTCGCCGTATTTGAGGCCGTGGGCGACGGCCGCGATGGCGGCGAAGGCGGCGCCGATGGCGAAGGCGGTGACGATGATGCGGTCGGTGTTGATGCCCATCAGCTTGGCCGTGTCCGGGTCCTGCGACGTGGCCTGCATGGCGCGTCCGGTGCGGGTCTTGGAGACGAACACGCCGAGCGTGATCATGCACAGGGGTGCGGCGATGAGCAGGAAGAGGTCGCCGCGGCTGATGGCGAACGCGCCGAAGTCGAGCCTGCCGCCTTCGAATTCGGGGAAGGGGCGGGACTTGGTGGCGTCGGGGTAGAAGGCCCAGATGGCTTGCTGGAGTGCGATGGAGAGGCCGATCGCGGTGATCAGTGGTGCGAGCCTGGGGGCGTCGCGCAGGGGCCGGTAGGCGAAGCGTTCGGCTCCTACGGCGACGAGCACGGAACAGGCCATCGCCATGAGGATCATGAGGGGCAGTGCGAGGAGCAGGCTGGTACCGCTGGGCAGCCAGAGGAATGCGGTCAGCGCACCGAAGCCGCCGATCATGAATATCTCGCCATGGGCGAAATTGATGAGCTGGACTATGCCATAGACCATCGTGTAGCCGATTGCGATGAGTCCGTACAGCGCGCCGAGTAGCAGGCCGTTGGCAAGTTGCTGCGGCAGATCGTTCACCGCGGGGCCTCCGAATGAGTGGGGTCAGATACGGCCGCGCGGGGGCGCTGTGGCGCCCCCGCGCGGTGGTAGGTCCTTATATGGAGGGTGGGCCGGTGGGCCCGGTCAGCCCTCGAACTCGCCCGTCTTGACGGGGACGTGCTTGCCGTCCTGCACCTCGTAGAGGGAGAGCTGCTTGTTCACGGTGTCGCCGAACTCGTCGAAACCGACCGTGCCGGTGACTCCGTCGAACTTGACGTCCTGCATGGCCGCGGTGATCTGCTTGCGTGCGTCCTTGACGTCGCCGGGCAGTTTGCCGTCGTTCTTCTCGACGACGGCCTTGACCGCCTGGATGATGGCCCAGGTGGAGTCGTAGGCGTAGCCGCCGTATGCCTCGAACGCGCCGTCGTAGCCGCCGGCGGCGTAGTCCGCGATGAACTTCTTGGCGGTGTCCAGGGTCTCCAGGGGCGCGCCGACGGAGCTGGCGAAGTCGCCTTCGGAGTTCTTCTTGCCGAGCTTGATGTACTCGGCGCTGAACAGAGCGTCGCCGCCGACCGTGGGGATCTTGGCGCCGGCGTTCTTGATCTGGCTGGCCAGCGGGGCGCCGGCCGGGTACTCGCCGCCGTAGTAGACGAAGTCGGCGTCGGTCTGGGCGACCTTGCTCGCCACGGCCGAGAAGTCCTTGTCGTCCGGGTTGATGTGGTCGGTGCCGACGACCTTGCCGCCGAGCTTCTTGAACTCGGTGGAGAAGGTGGCGGCGAGACCGGCTCCGTACGTCTTCTTGTCGTCGATGACGTAGACGTTCTTGAGCTTCTTCTCGTTGAACATGAACTGCGCGGCGTACGGGCCCTGGATGGCGTCCGTGGTGGCCGTGCGGAAGTAGGTGTCGAAGTCGCGGACCTTCTTGCCGCTCTGCCAGTCCTTGCCCTGAGTCATCTCGGGGTTGGTGTTGGCGGGCGAGACCTGGACCAGGTTGTCGTTGGCGAAGACCTTCTGCATGGCCTGGCCGACGTCGGAGTTCAGGGGGCCGACCACGCCCATGACGTCTTCGTTGCCGACGAGCTTGGTGGCGTTCTGCTGGCCGGTCGCGGCTTGGGCGACGTCGTCCAGGGACTCCAGCTCGAAGGTGACGCCTTCGACTTCTTTGTTCTTGTTGGCCGTCTTGACGGCGAGGTCGGCGGAGTTCTTGATGCCCTGGCCGAGCGCGGAGAGGTCTCCGGTCAGCGGCGCGTCGAGGCCGATGACGACGGTCGTCTTTCCGCCGTCGCCGCTACCTCCGTCACTGCTGTCGTCGCGGGAGCCGCATGCGGAAAGCGTGAGGGCTCCTACGGTGACCGCAGTGGTGACTATGAACAAGGAACGGTGACGCACGATCAGTCCTTTCCCCTGGCACGGCTGTCCCTGATTGAGAAGCCGGGTCGAGCGCTGGAACCGAACTGAAAGTAATCCGGTGGCGCGGTGACTGGCCGTGACTCTAAGCGCGCTGGTGGGGGTGGTGCAGAGGTGCGGCCCATGCTGTGACGCTCTTGTTATGACGGGGGCGCGGTGAAGCCCGGTCGAGAGGGGAAGGGCGAGTCATTTGACAGCGTTCGTATGTCCACATACTGAGAAACAGCAGGACCGTAACGGTAATCGGCCGATTACGGAGCGGGACGGGTGCAGGCTTTCTCGATGGCCGCGCCGAGGTCTTCGGGGTAGCCGTCGCCGAGGATGCGGCTCTGTTTCTGGACGGCTCGTTCGTTACGCAGGGTGACATCCAGGAAGGGGAGCCCGGCGTTGCGCGGGACTTCCGCGCAGTCGAGCACATAGACGGTGACCAGCACCTCGCGGTGTCCTCCGGGGGGCACTGTGAACGGCGCGGACGGCTGTGTCGACACGGCCAGCGCGGCCGACGGCTGGGTGATGGCGTCGATCGTCACGCGCCGGCCGGGCTCGGTCGAGACGTTGATGTCGAAGGTGAACGCGCCCGTCCGGTCGGCGTCGGCCGAGGCTCCCGCGTAGTCGAAGCCAACCACCTGCGACGGCCAGGGTGGTGGCGGCGCGGGCGGCGGCTGGGGGGCGTTGAGTGCGTAGACGCACACGCCTGTGGTGAGGGCCGCGGCGACGGCCAGCAGAGCCTTGCGGCGGTGGCGCGCGGGCACGGTGAGGCGGACGCGGACGGGCGTCGCGCCGGTGAGCAGGGTCTGAGGGTGGTGATAGGTGTCCTCGCCCGGTTCGACGGGGCCGATACCGCTCATGTGCCGAAGCTAGTGGGCATCGGGCGCCACGACAATGGATCGCACCGCAGGGCGTTACGCAATGTCACCTCGGGGGGTCTCACCTGGCTCTCCTGTACCGGGCCCGGCGGGCCGGCGGCGCGTCGCGAGGGTCTCGGCGGGCCTTGGTTAACGCGGTGTTTCGCGGCGGTCCGCCGGCCGTCGACCGTCTCACCTGTTGGTCACCCCGGGCCGGGGTGTGCCCGTTCGAAGCCTTCCCCGGCCCGCTTGAGGTCCCCTTGAGGTTCGGTCCTCAAGGGGACCTCAAGTCTGATTTTTCTGGATGAAGGAGGTGCCGTCGCCGCTTTGGAGCAGACAGGTCAGCCGGGCCGTGCACACCCGCTTCTCCCGCTCGTCGGTGATGACGATCTCGTACGTCGCGGTGGACCGGCCGCGGTGGATCGGGGTGGCGACTCCGGTCACCGATCCGTCGCGTACGGCACGGTGGTGGGTGCAGTTGAGGTCCACGCCCACGGCGATCTTGTTGCGGCCGCCGTGCAGCATCGCGCCGATGGAGCCCAGGGTCTCGGCGAGTACGGCCGACGCGCCGCCGTGCAGCAGCCCGTAGGGCTGGGTGTTGCCTGCCACGGGCATGGTGGCGACGACGCGGTCGGCGGACGCCTCGGTGACCACCAGGCCCATTCGGGTGCCGAGGCTCCCGGCGGAGAAGAACGACGTCAGGTCCATGTCGTACGGCGCGTACTCGTCGATGACCTCCTGCGGGAACGTCGCCGCTGTCTGCTCGTTGGCTGTGGACTGCTCACCCATGGGGTCCGGCTCCGATCGGCTGCGTGATGCGATACGTGTTCAACGCACGTGGTTCTGTCCACGTGCTTCGGTGCGCGTGCTTCGGCGCGCGTTCGTTTCGGCGCGCTGGTCCGCACCGTCCTATCAGATGACTGAGCGCACGCTTAGGCGGGACGGGTCTGTTCCGTCAGCGGTGCTCGAAGCGCACCACGACGGACTTGCTCGCCGGGGTGTTGCTCGTGTCGGCCGTCGAGTCCAGCGGCACCAGCACATTCGTCTCCGGGTAGTAGGCGGCGGCGCAACCGCGCGCCGTGGGGTAGTGCACCACCCGGAAACCGCGGGCCCGGCGCTCGACGCCGTCCTGCCACTCACCGACCAGATCCGTGTACGACCCGTCGGCCAGGCCCAGTTCGCGTGCGTCGTCCGCGTTCACCAGGACGACGCGACGACCGCCCTTGATGCCCCGGTAGCGGTCGTCCAGACCGTAGATCGTGGTGTTGTACTGGTCGTGCGAGCGCAGCGTCTGGAGCAGCAGCCGGCCCGCCGGCAGCTTGGGAAACTCGACGGGCGCCGCCGTGAAGTTGGCCTTGCCGGTGCGGGTGGGGAAGCGCCGCTCGTCGCGCGGGGCGTGCGGGAGCTGGAACCCGCCGGGCCTGGTGACGCGTTCGTTGAAGTCCTCGAAGCCGGGGACGACGCGCGAGATACGGTCACGGACCGCCCCGTAGTCCTTCTCGAACTCCTCCCAGGGAGTCAGCGACGCCGGACCGAGGACGGCCCGCGCCAGTCGGGTGACTATCGCCGGCTCGGACAGCAGATGCGGGCTCGCGGGGGCGAGGTTGCCGCGCGAGGCGTGCACCATGCCCATCGAGTCCTCCACGGTCACGATCTGCCTGCCGCCCGCCTGTACGTCCTTGTCGGTACGGCCCAGGGTGGGCAGGATCAGGGCGCGCGCGCCGGTCACCGCGTGCGAACGGTTGAGCTTGGTCGACACGTGCACGGTCAGCCGCGCGGTGCGCATCGCCGCTTCGGTCACCTCGGTGTCCGGCGACGCCGCGACGAAGTTGCCGCCCATGGCGAAGAAGACCTTCGCCTCGCCGTCGCGCAGGGCGCGGATGGCGCGTACGACGTCGTAGCCGTGGTGGCGCGGCGAGGTGATGCCGAACTCCCGGTCCAGGGCGTCGAGGAAGGCGGGCGCGGGCCGCTCGAAGATGCCCATGGTGCGGTCGCCCTGGACGTTGGAGTGTCCGCGTACGGGACACACCCCGGCGCCCGGCCGGCCGATGTTGCCGCGCAGCAGAAGGAAGTTGACGACCTCGCGGATGGTCGCGACGGAGTGCTTGTGCTGGGTCAGGCCCATCGCCCAGCACACGATGGTGCGCCGGGACGCCAGCACCATGGCCAGCGCCCGCTCGATGCCGGCGCGGTCGAGGCCCGTCGCGGTCAGGGTCTCGTCCCAGTCGGCGGCGCGCGCGGCGGCGGCGAACTCCTCGAATCCGTGGGTGTGTTCGGCCACGAACGCCTCGTCGACCGCCGTCGGGTCGGTGCGCGCCGCGTCGAGGATCAACTTGTTGAGCAGCCGGAACAGGGCCTGGTCGCCGCCGATGCGGATCTGGAGGAAGAGGTCGTTGAGCTCCGCGCCCTTGACCATGCCCTGCGGGGTCTGTGGGTTCTTGAACCGCTCCAGACCGGCCTCGGGCAGCGGATTCACCGAGATGATCTTCGCGCCCGCCGATTTGGCCTTCTCCAGGGCGGAGAGCATCCGGGGGTGGTTGGTCCCCGGGTTCTGCCCGGCCACGATGATCAGGTCGGCCTGGTGGATGTCCTGAAGGGACACGCTGCCCTTGCCGACGCCCAGGGTCTCGGCGAGCGCCGAACCGGACGACTCGTGGCACATGTTGGAGCAGTCCGGCAGATTGTTCGTGCCGAACTCGCGGGCGAACAACTGGAGCAGGAAGGCCGCCTCGTTGCTCGTACGGCCCGAGGTGTAGAACACCGCCTCGTCGGGTGAGTCCAGCGCCGTCAGCTCCTCGGCGATGATCGCGAACGCCCGCTCCCAGCTCACCGGTTCGTACCGGTCGCCGCTGCCGTCGCCGCCGTCCGCGTCGCTGCTGCCGCTGCCGCCCGCGCCGCGCTCCAGGAGCATCGGCTGGGTGATCCGGCCCTGCTGGCCCAGCCAGTAGCCGCTGCGGGTCGCCAGATCGGCCACCGGGTGCGCGGCGAAGAAGTCGGGCGTCACCCGGCGCAGCGTCGCCTCCTCGGCGACCGCCTTCGCGCCGTTCTCGCAGAACTCCGCCGTGTGCCGGTGCTCACCCTCCGGCCAGGCGCAGCCCGGACAGTCGAAGCCGTCCTTCTGGTTGACCTTGAGCAGCGTCCGCGTCGCGCGGGCGACACCCATCTGCTGCTGGGCGACCCGCAGCGAATGCGCCACGGCGGGCAGTCCGGCGGCGCTGTGCCGGGGGCCGGTGACCCGCGGCGCGTCCTGGACCGGGTCGCCCGAGGGCGGCTTGCTGGCCATCTCGCTCTCCCTGCTACGTACGTCGGGACTCGTTCCCCGTCCCGTGATCCGGTGCCTGTCCGGTGCCTGTCCGGCGCCTCGTGCTGTCCTTCGTCCTGCCCCTCGATCCTGTCACGCACCGCCGACAGCCCCTCGCGGCGTGGTGCGCGGGTCAGGATTGTCAGTGGGGCGTGGCAGGATCGGGTACGTGGCTGAGACAGCATCGAAGAAGACCGCAGAAAACCGTCCTCGCCTGCTCCTCATGGACGGGCACTCCATGGCGTACCGGGCGTTCTTCGCGCTGCCCGCGGAGAATTTCACCACCAGCTCGGGCCAGCCGACCAACGCCGTCTACGGCTTCGCGTCGATGCTGGCGAACACCCTGCGTGACGAGGCGCCCACGCACTTCGCGGTGGCCTTCGACGTCTCGCGCAAGACCTGGCGCTCCGAGCGGTTCCCCGAGTACAAGGCGAACCGCTCCAAGACGCCCGACGAGTTCAAGGGCCAGGTCGAGCTGATCGGCGAGCTGCTGGACGCGATGCACGCGCACCGGTTCGCGATCGAGGGCTTCGAGGCGGACGACGTCATCGCCACCCTCGCCACCCAGGCCGAGGAAGCCGGCTTCGACGTCCTCATCGTCACCGGCGACCGGGACTCCTTCCAGCTCATCACCGAGCACACCACGGTGCTGTATCCCACCAAGGGCGTCTCCGAGCTGACCCGCTTCACCCCTGAGAAGGTCCAGGAGAAGTACGGGCTCACCCCCGCGCAGTATCCGGACTTCGCCGCCCTGCGCGGCGACCCGTCGGACAATCTCCCCAGCATCCCCAAGGTCGGCGAGAAGACGGCCGCGAAGTGGATCAATCAGTTCGGTTCCCTCGCCGACCTGGTGGAGCGCGCCGACGAGGTCAAGGGCAAGGTCGGCGAGAGTCTGCGCGAGCACCTGCCCTCGGTCGAGCTGAACCGCCATCTCACCGAGCTGGTGCGTGACGTCGAGCTGACGAAGACCCCGCAGGAGCTGGAGCGCGCCGCGTACGACCGCACGGCCCTCACCGGATTCCTCGAAGTGCTGGAGATCCGCAATCCGAGCCTGCGCGAGCGGCTGCTCGCCGTCGATCCGGGCGCCGTCGAGGACGAGGCCCCGGCCCCCGAGGCGGGCATCGAGCTGGACGGCAAGGTCCTCGCCTCCGGCGAGCTGGCGCCCTGGCTGGCGGAGCACGGGGACGAGCCGCTGGGCGTCGCCCTGGTCGACACGTGGGCGCTCGGCACGGGCGCCATCAGCGAGGTCGCGCTGGCCGCCGCGGACGGCTCCGCCGCCTGGTTCGACACCACACAGCTCGACGAGGCCGACGAGAAGGCGTTCAGTACCTGGCTCGCGGCGGCGGACCGCCCCAAGGTGCTGCACAACGCGAAAAGCGCCATGCGGGTCGCCCCCGAGCACCACTGGCAGGTCGGCGGCGTGACGATGGACACCGCGCTCGCCGCGTATCTGGTCAAGCCCGGCCGCCGTTCCTTCGCGCTCGACGCCCTGGCCGTCGAATACCTCGGACGTGAACTCGCCCCGGCCGCCGCGGCCGACGGACAGCTCGCCTTCGGCAGCGACGACCAGGCCGAGGCGGACGCCCTGATGACGCAGGCGCGCGCCGTCCTCGACCTCGGCGAGGCGTTCACCGGGCGGCTCGAGGAGGTCGGCGCCACCGGACTGCTCCAGGACATCGAGCTGCCCACCTCCGCGCTCCTGGCCAAGCTGGAGCGCAACGGCATCTCGGCCGACGAGCCCCATCTGGTCAGCCTGGAGGAGCAGTTCGCCGCCGCCGTGCAGCAGGCGGTGAAGGAGGCGCACGCCGCCGTGGGGCACGAGTTCAACCTCGGCTCGCCCAAGCAGCTCCAGGAAGTCCTCTTCGGTGAGCTGGGTCTGCCCAAGACGAAGAAGACCAAGACCGGTTATACGACGGACGCCGACGCGTTGGCCTGGCTCGCCGCGCAGACCGAGCACGAACTGCCCGTGCTGATGCTGCGCCACCGCGAGCAGGCCAGGCTCCGCGTCACCGTCGAGGGCCTGGTCAAGATGATCGCGGCCGACGGCCGTATCCACACCACGTTCAGCCAGACGGTGGCGGCCACCGGCCGGCTCTCGTCCACCGACCCCAATCTCCAGAACGTGCCGGTGCGCACCGACGAGGGCCGCGCGATCCGCCGCGGTTTCGTCGTCGGCAAGGGCTACGAGTCGCTGATGACCGCCGACTACAGCCAGATCGAGCTCCGGGTCATGGCGCATCTGTCCGAGGACGCGGGCCTGATCGAGGCGTTCGCCTCCGGCGAGGACCTGCACACCACCGTCGCCTCCCAGGTGTTCGGCGTCGAGCGCGCGGCCGTCACCCCCGACATGCGCCGCAAGATCAAGGCGATGTCGTACGGACTGGCGTACGGCCTCTCGGCGTTCGGCCTCTCCCAGCAGTTGAACATCGAGGCGGCCGAGGCGCGCGGCCTGATGGACACGTTCTTCGAGCGCTTCGGCGGCGTACGGGACTATCTCCAGCGAGCGGTCGAGGAGGCCAGGGCCACGGGCTACACGGAGACGATGCTGGGCCGCCGCCGCTATCTCCCCGACCTCAACAGCGATAACCGCCAGCGCCGCGAGATGGCCGAGCGGATGGCGCTGAACGCCCCGATCCAGGGCACCGCCGCGGACATCGTCAAGGTCGCGATGCTCCGCGTCGACAACGCGCTGACCGAGGCGGGGCTGACGTCACGCATGCTCCTCCAGGTCCACGACGAAATCGTGCTGGAAATCGCCCCCGGCGAGCGGGAGCGGGTGGAGGAGCTGGTGATCCGCGAGATGGCCGCGGCGACCGAACTGCGGGCGCCGCTGGACATCTCGGTGGGAGTGGGCCCGGACTGGGACTCGGCCGCGCACTGACGGGCCAGTTCAGGCAGGGCCTGTCCGCCGGACAGGCCCTGGTCCGGACAGGCCCTAGTGAGGACGAGCGTGGTCGACGGGCCGCGCGGCGCGGTCGGCGCTGCGGGGACGACGCAGCCGCATCGCCGCGCCGTACAGCACAAGTCCCGCCGCCAGCCCCGCCCCGGCGCCGAAGCACAGGGTGGGGATGACGTCCAACGGCGTCGTCACCCGCCCGTGGTAGGCGTACCAGCGGGCGACACGGTGTGCCATGCCGAGCAGGACACACCCCGCGAGCAGGGCGTACGCGAGGGCGCGCTCGCGCCGTACGAGCACGGGCACCGAGACCGGCGCGGACGTGTGGGGCAGCCGGCGCACCGCGGTGACCGTGAACCAGCCGAGCGCCACCAGCGCCAGGGCCGAACTGCCGTACTGGGTATACGTGTACAGGGGGAAGCCCGCGATGTCGTCGCGCAGCGCGGGCACGATCCGTGTGCCCCACCGGTCGAAGTGCGTGAACGCGTCCCACACCACATGGGTCGACGCGCCGAGCACCGCCGAGAGGTAGAAGCGCGCGGCGAGCGCCGCCGGCCGGCCGCGGCGCCGGTCGGGTCCGCGTACGAAGGCGTGCGCCCGCCCCCGCCAGTTGGCGGGCAGCAGCGCGAGCAGCGGCTCACGCAGCATCAGCCAGACGCCCACCAGGGCGGCGGCGATGACGACGTCGACGGTGAACAGACCCACCACGCCGTGCGTCACGTCGCCGAACTCCATGGCGTCCGGCACGGCGGTCGCGGCGAAGTACGTCGTGTCGGGTGCCATCGAGCCCGCGACAAGCGCCGAGGCGAGCAGCGGCCCGCGCGAGGTGCCGTCCCTCCTGATGCCGGGCAGTACCGCTGCGGCATGGCTCAGCGTGAAAGGCAAGACACTCTCCCTGGGGCGTGCGGGCGGTCTCCTCGGTCGGAGATCAGGTGGAGACCACGCCCACTTGGCACGGAGTCAGTAGCCGCTCAGTATGAAGGACGTCCGTTCTCGGCCAACGGTTCGGCCACCGGGTCGCCCAACGGGAAACCGGGAGATGGCGAAACGGTGAAAAGCGGTCACCGACCCGTGTGCGCGCACAGGGAGTTGCCGTAGGGTCGCCTGAGTCCTCGCGCTGGGGGGCGCGAACAGCCGTTCACCAGGAGGGACCAGACGTATGGCAGCGCAATTCGGCCGTCGGCTCCGTAGAGGGGCGACCACCACAGCGGTCGCCGCGCTCGCGGTCGCCGCACTCTCCGCATCGCAGGCCCCGGCCATCGTTTCCGGCGGCGGTGACAGCGGAAAGCAGGCGTCCGGATCGAGCGCGCCGGACAGCGACTCGGCCTCCGGGGACTCGTCGTACCACACAGACCTCCCGCCGCTGAACACCCCCGACAAGCCCGGCACTTCGATCGACCTGCCGGGCACGACCGAAGCGGAGGCGGGTATACCCGCTTCGGTGCTTGACGCGTACAAGCAGGCCGAACAGACCATCGCGAGCAGCAATCCGGGCTGCAATCTGCCGTGGCAGCTTCTCGCCGCGATCGGCAAGGTCGAGTCGGGCCAGGCGCGCGGCGGCCGGGTCGACGACAACGGCACGACGCTCTCGCCGATCCTCGGCCCGGTGCTCAACGGTGTCGGCTTCGCCAACATCTCCGACACCGACAACGGCGCGTACGACGGCGACAAGACCCATGACCGTGCCGTGGGCCCGATGCAGTTCATCCCGTCCACCTGGGCGACCTGGGGCCAGGACGCCAACAGCGACGGCCGCAAGGACCCCAACAACATCTTCGACGCCGCGCTCGCCGCGGGCCGCTATCTTTGCGCCAACAACCGCGACCTGTCGGTGAAGGCCAATCTCGACCAGGCGATCCTCAGTTACAACCGCTCGCAGGAGTATCTGGCGACGGTTCTGTCCTGGCTGGAGTACTACAAGCGCGGCAGCCACGAGGTGCCGGACGGCACGGGCGTGCTGCCGACGAACCCCGGCCCGCTGGACCCGGACGGTCCCGGCGACTCGCCCGCCTCGGACCCCGACGGCTCACCGGGTTCGACGCCGACTCCGGGCCCCTCGGACCCGAACGAGTCGCCGTCGCCCGAGCCGCCGAAGCCCCCCAAGCCGCCGAAGCCCCCGACAACGACGCCGCCGCCCACCACCCCGGCGCCGACCGTCGAGCGACTGGAGAACGCGGGCACCGGCAAGCTCTCCGCCACGGCCGGCGCGGCGTTCGCGGAGCGCGTCACGGTGCGCGGCGAGGACGCCAAGGGCAAGGCGGTGGGCAAGGTGGCCGTGCAGTTCCTGATCGTCGGGGACACGGACACGAAATTCGCCGGCGGCGGGAAGCAGGCCGTCGTCACGAGCGGCAGCGACGGCACGGCGACGGCGCCCGCGCTCCAGGCGGGCGAGACGACCGGTGAGTTCACGGTGCGGGCGAGTGTCGTGAGCCGTACGGTCCCGGGCGTCGACTTCACGGCGACGGTCACCGAGCGCCAGGCGGACTCGGTCGTCAGGACCGGCGACAAGGAACTGACGGCGGCGCCGGGCGCGGAGTTCGCCGACACGGTGGAGGTCAAGGCCACCAACGACGGTGCGGTCGCCGCGGGTGTGGCGGTCAAGGCCACCATGATCAAGTCCGCGGACGACGCGTCAACGGCGGACAAGGGCCCGCACTTCAAGGGCGCGGACGGTCAGCCGCTGCGTGCGCTGACGGGTCTGAAGACGAACGACCAGGGTCTGCTCGTACTCCCGAAGATCTTCGCGGACGACGCGACAGGCACGTTCCTGCTCCGTATCGAGACGGCGGGCGGAGCGAAGGTCACGATCGAACTGAAGGTCGCGGCCCCCGCCTAGACCTTGTCCGGACGGGCCGCACCTGCACCCGCACCTGCACCCGCTGCCCGTCCGGACATCGAGCGGTCCCGGCTCACCGCCGGTCCTTCAGCCCGCGCGTCGCCACCGCCTGCGTCGGATCCTCCGGCCACGGGTGGCGCGGGTAGCGCCCGCGCAGCTCCGCGCGTACGGCGCGGTAGCCGTCCCGCCAGAACGACGCCAGGTCCGCCGTGACCGCCGCGGGGCGTCCGGCGGGGGAGAGCAGGTGGACCAGCACCGGCACCCCCGCGACGGTGGGCGTCGCCGTCAGACCGAACAACTCCTGGAGTTTCACCGCCAGTACGGGCTGCTCCCCGCCGTAGTCGACGCGAACGCGCGATCCGCTGGGCACCAGGACGCGCTCGGGCGCCAACTCGTCCAGCCGCCCCGCCTGGCCCGACGCCCACGGCAGCAGCCGCCGCAGCGCCTGGCCCGCCTCGATCCGGGCCAGATCCGCGCGGCGCCGGGCCTTCGACAGCTCGGGCTCCAGCCAGTCGTCCGCGCGCTCGAGCAGCGCGGTGTCCGAGACGTCCGGCCACGGAGCGCCCAACGCCCGGTGCAGAAAGCCCAGTCGCTCCCGCAGGGCTTGCGCGTCACGCGTCCAGCGCAGCAGCGCGCCGGGGCCCTCGCGGCGCAGACCGTCCAGCAGCGCCGCCCGGACCCGTGCCGGGTCGGGCTTGCGCGGCGGGCGTGCGGACAGTTCGACCGCGCCGAGCCGCGTCACGTCCCTGGCGACGACGTCACCGTCCTCCCAGTGCACCTCTTCGCCGGAGACCAGCAGATGCGCGGCGGCGGTACGGGCCGTGTCCTTGTCGATGACGGCGGCCAGGCGCACCCGCGCGGACGCGGCCGTCGCGGGCCGGTCCGCGACGGCGACGGCCAGCCACGGCGCGCTGCGCAGCGCGGACCCGTCGGCCAACTCCGCGCCGGTCCCGGACACCATGAGGAACGCCCCGGCGCCACGCGCCCGCGCGACCCGCTCGGGAAACGCGAACGCGGCCACGATCCCGACGACGACATCGTCACCCAGCCCCCCGCGCTCCCCGGACCGACTCCGCCCAGGGTCTCCATCGCCGGTAGGTTCGCCCGCGCCGACGGCGCGCGCCGCGCGATCGCTCCGGCCCTGGACGGCCCCGTCGCCCCGCTCGTTACGGCGCGTTCCGCCGGTGTCGTGTTTCCGCCCGGCATGGCGGTCTTTCGCGGCTTCGCCACCCGCGCGTACGCGTTCGTCCCGGCCGGTACGAGCGACGGTGCCGCCCCCGTCGAGCCCACCGTCGCCGCCGGCCTCACGCGCGCCGCCCCGTCCCGCCCCGTCCCGCGTTCTCGGCAGGGCCGATGCCAGTCGGCGGGACTCCTGGCGCCAGCGTGCCGCGTAGCCGTCGCCGCCGCGTTTCGCCGTGCGCCATGCCGCCGCCAGGTCGTCCCCGTACGCCCTCGGCGGTTCCTCGCTCAGCAGCGCCACCACCTCGGCCGCGCGGCGCGGGCCGACCTCCCGTGCGCCGTCGAGCAGGGCGCGGGCCAGGCGTGGGTGCAGGCCGAGCCGGGACATGTGGATGCCTCGGTCGGTCACCCGGCCCTGCGCGTTCACCGCGCCGATCGCCGTCAGGACCGCCCGCGCGGCGGCCAGCGCCCCCGCCGGCGGTGCGTCGAGCAGGGCGAGGCCCGAGGCGTCCGGGTCGCCCCAGCACGCCGCCTGCAAGGCGAACGCCGCCAGGTCGGCGACCTTGATCTCCGGCGCGGGGAACCGCGCGAGCCGCGCGTCCTCGGCCTGGTCCCAGCACCGGTACACCGCGCCCGGCGCCTCACGCCCCGCACGCCCCGCGCGCTGCCGTGACGCCGCCTGTGAGGCGCGCACCGTGGTGAGCGCGCTCAGCCCCCGCGCGTGGTCCGTGCGCGGCTCACGCGCCAGCCCCGAGTCCACCACCACCCGCACACCCGGCACCGTCAGACTCGACTCGGCCACCGAAGTCGCCAGTACGACGCGGCGGTTGCCGTCCCCCGACCCCGCGAGTACCGCGTCCTGCACCTCCGTGGGCGCCCGGCCGTGCACCTGAAGCACCTCGGCGCCGAGTTCGTCCGGGCCGCCCAACTGGCCCGCCACGCGCCCGATCTCGCCGACGCCCGGCAGGAACACCAGCACGTCGCCCGCGCGCTCGGCCAGCGCCCTGCGTACTACGGAGGCCACATGCGTCAGCAGCGCCGGATCGACCCGCATCCCGTGCGGCGGACGCACCGGCCGCGCGGGCGGCGCCCACACGACCTCCAAAGGATGTGTCACTCCTCGCGCCTCTACTACGGGCGCGTCCCCGAGCAGCCGTGCCCATCCCTCGGCGTCGGTCGTCGCGGAGGCGGCCACCAGCCGCAGTTCGGGACGGAGCGTGGCCCGTACGTCCAGCAGGAACGCCGCCACCGTGTCCGCGTCCAGGTGCCGTTCGTGGCACTCGTCGATGATCACCACGTCGACGCCGCCGAGTTCCTGGTCGCGCTGGAGCCGCTGGAGCAGTACGCCGGTGGTCACCACCTCCACCACCGTGTCGCGTCCCACCACACGTTCCCCGCGCACCGTGAAACCGACGCTGCCGCCGACCCGTTCGCCCAGCAGCCACGCCATGCGCCGGGCCGCCGCGCGCGCGGCGATCCGGCGCGGCTCGGCGACGATCACCCGCCGCGGTGGCCCTGGCGCGGCACCCCCGGGTCGTACGAGCCCGACCAGCCCCGCCAGAACCAGCGGCACCAGCGTCGTCTTGCCCGTGCCGGGCGGCGCGCACAGCACGGCGCACCCAGGCCCGTCGAGGGCCGCCTCCAGCGCGGGCAGAGCGGTACGGACGGGCAGGCTGCCGAGGACGTCGTCGCGGATCACACCCCTGAGTGTCGTACGTCAGTCCCGTTCGCAGACAAAGATCGCCGACCCCGGGATCAGATTCCCGCGCAACGGCGACCAGCCGCCCCACACCTGGGTGTTCCAGGCCGGCCACTCGGGCTCCACCAGATCGACCAGCCGGAAACCGCCCGCCACCACGTCCCGTACCCGGTCACCCACCGTCCGGTGGTGTTCCACGTACATCGCGCGCCCCTGCTCGTCCTGTTCCACGTACGGCGTGCGGTCGAAGTACGACGAGGCCACCGACAGGCCCTCGGGCCCCGGCTCGTCCGGGAACGCCCAGCGGATCGGGTGCGTGACCGAGAAGACCCAGCGCCCGCCGGGCCGCAGCACCCGCCGTACCTCGCGGAACACCCGCACCGGATCGGCGACGAAGGGGATCGCGCCGTACGCGGAACACGCCAGGTCGAAGGAGCCGTCCCGGAACGGCAGCGCCGCCGCGTCCGCCTCCACAAGAGGCACGTCGTCCCCGATGCGCAGCGCGTGCTGGAGCTGCCGGTGGGAGAGGTCGAGCGCCACCGGGCGCGCGCCCTGCCTCGTCAGCCAGCGCGAACACTGCGCCGCGCCCGCCCCGATCTCCAGGACGTCGAGCCCCTTCAGCGACTCCGGCGGCCCCAGCAGCTCCGCCTCCACCTCGTCCAGACCCTCCGGTCCCCAGACGAACCGGTCGTCGCCGAGGAAGGTGCCGTGCTCGATCTGGTAGTCGTCCGCGTTCCGGTTCCACCAGCCCCGGTTGGCGCGGCTGCTCTCGGTGCCGTCGCTGTCGCGCCGGGTGGCTTCCGGCTCGTACCGCTCTGCCTGCTCTTGGCTCATCGTGTCCGTCGTCGTAGTGTGCCCAGAGGCGTCCGCGTTCCTGTGCCGCCCCGTGGCCGGCCGACTGCGGCTCGGGCTACGGTGCGGCCGGCGTGGCCTCATGAAACGCTTGTTGTGCCGGGTATGGGGCGTTCCGCCCCGGGTGTGCGCCTTCGCGCATTGACCGTGTCCGGCTGCCCCCGTATGCTAAAGGTTGCGCTGCGGGCTTGCGCGCCTCAGACGTAGCAGGCCGCGCTCGCATCTGTTGTAGGTCCCCTCGGCTGTCGAGGCGCCTTCCTCTCATCAGGAATGGCGCTCCCTCGGCTGCGCGGCTTCCGGCAGATGGCGATACGGGCTCTCGGCGTGGCAGTACCTACGACTCAATGTCCGTACCGGAGCCTTTACCCACATGACGAGCAGCACCGAGACCACCGCCACCACCCCGCAGGTTGCGGTCAACGACATCGGTAACGAGGAAGCATTCCTCGCCGCGATCGACGAGACGATCAAGTACTTCAACGACGGCGACATCGTCGACGGCGTCATCGTGAAGGTCGACCGGGACGAGGTCCTGCTCGACATCGGTTACAAGACCGAAGGCGTCATCCCGTCCCGCGAGCTTTCGATCAAGCACGACGTCGACCCCAACGAGGTCGTCGCCGTGGGCGATGAGATCGAGGCCCTTGTTCTCCAGAAGGAGGACAAGGAAGGCCGGCTCATCCTGTCCAAGAAGCGTGCGCAGTACGAGCGCGCCTGGGGCACGATCGAAAAGATCAAGGAAGAAGACGGCATCGTCACCGGCACCGTCATCGAGGTCGTCAAGGGTGGACTCATCCTCGACATCGGCCTCCGTGGCTTCCTGCCGGCCTCTCTCGTCGAGATGCGCCGCGTCCGCGACCTCCAGCCCTACGTGGGCAAGGAGCTCGAAGCCAAGATCATCGAGCTGGACAAGAACCGCAACAACGTGGTCCTGTCCCGCCGTGCCTGGCTCGAGCAGACCCAGAGCGAGGTTCGCCAGACCTTCCTCACGACCCTGCAGAAGGGCCAGGTCCGCTCCGGCGTCGTTTCCTCGATCGTCAACTTCGGCGCGTTCGTGGACCTCGGCGGTGTCGACGGTCTCGTGCACGTCTCCGAGCTCTCCTGGAAGCACATCGACCACCCCTCCGAGGTTGTCGAGGTCGGCCAGGAAGTCACCGTCGAGGTTCTCGACGTGGACATGGACCGCGAGCGTGTCTCCCTGTCGCTCAAGGCGACGCAGGAAGACCCGTGGCAGCAGTTCGCCCGGACGCACCAGATCGGCCAGGTCGTTCCCGGCAAGGTCACCAAGCTCGTTCCGTTCGGCGCGTTCGTCCGCGTCGACGAGGGCATCGAGGGTCTGGTCCACATCTCCGAGCTGGCCGAGCGCCACGTGGAGATCCCGGAGCAGGTCGTCCAGGTCAACGACGAGATCTTCGTCAAGGTCATCGACATCGACCTCGAGCGCCGTCGCATCAGCCTCTCGCTGAAGCAGGCCAACGAGGCGTTCGGCGGCGACCCGGCCTCGGTCGAGTTCGACCCGACGCTGTACGGCATGGCTGCCTCGTACGACGACCAGGGCAACTACATCTACCCCGAGGGCTTCGACCCCGAGACCAACGACTGGCTCGAGGGCTTCGAGGCTCAGCGCGAGGTGTGGGAGACCCAGTACGCCGAGGCGCAGACCCGCTTCGAGCAGCACCAGGCTCAGGTCATCAAGTCCCGCGAGGCCGACGAGGCCGCGGCTGCCGAGGGCGCTGCCGCCCCGGCGGGCGCTGCTCCCGCCGCCTCGGGTGGCAGCGGTGGCGGTGGCGGCGGCGGTTCGTACTCCTCGGAGTCCCAGGACAACTCCGGCGCCCTGGCGTCGGACGAGGCCTTGGCCGCGCTGCGCGAGAAGCTGGCCGGTGGCCAGAGCTGACGCTCCGACCCCGTAGCCGGTAGACAGCTCGATGTAAGGCCCGTTCCCCCTGGGGAGCGGGCCTTACGCGTGCCCCACGGGGGCTCGCACAGGGGCGGGCGCCGCGCGCGGCGCCAAGTACCGTACGGGGTCGGCCACTTGTCTCGCGTAGCACCGGCGCCCGTCCTGATAGCGCCGGTGGTACGGGTTCGCGCTCCACCCCCCGCCGGCCGGATGAGGGGCGCACACGGGGGGAATGCTCACGCCCGGAGGCGCGTTCTTCCTGAGGAACACGAGGAGGACCGGTAATCGTGCTTGATCCGCAGGATTTGTACGAGTGGGAGCCCAAGGGCCTGGCAGTCGTCGACATGGCGCTCGCGCAGGAGTCCGCGGGTCTCGTCATGCTGTACCACTTCGAGGGCTACATCGACGCGGGTGAGACCGGCGACCAGATCGTCGAGAACCTGCTGGAGTCACTGCCGAACCAGGTGGTGGCGCGCTTCGACCACGACAGACTGGTCGACTACCGGGCCCGCCGCCCGTTGCTCACGTTCCGGCGCGACCGCTGGTCGAGCTACGAGACACCGACGCTGGAGGTGCGGCTCGTCCAGGACGCCACGGGCGCCCCGTTCCTGCTGCTGTCGGGGCCTGAGCCCGACGTCGAGTGGGAGCGTTTCGCTGCGGCCGTGGGGCAGGTCGTGGAGCGCCTGGGCGTACGGCTGGCCGTCAACTTCCACGGCATTCCGATGGGCGTCCCGCACACGCGCCCGGTCGGCATCACACCGCACGGCAACCGCACGGACCTGATGCCGGGCCATCGCAGCCCCTTCGACGAGGCGCAGGTGCCCGGCAGCGCCGAGGCGCTGGTGGAGTACCGGCTGATGGAGGCCGGGCACGACGTGCTCGGCGTGGCCGCCCACGTCCCGCACTACGTGGCGCGGTCCTCGTACCCGGACGCGGCGCTGACCGCCCTGGAGGCGATCACCGCCGCGACGGGACTCGTCCTGCCGGGCGTCGCGCACGCCCTCCGTACGGAGGCGCAGCGCACCCAGACCGAGATCGAGCGCCAGCTCGGCGAGGGGGACGAGGAGCTGGTGACGATGGTGCAGGGCCTGGAGCATCAGTACGACGCGGTGGCCGGCGCCGAGAGCAGGGGCAACCTGGTGGCCGAGCCGGTGGAGCTTCCGTCGGCGGACGAGATCGGGCGCGAGTTCGAGAAGTTCCTCGCCGAGCGGGAGGGCGACGCGTAGGTCCACTCCCGCCGGACACGGCTTAAGCTGCCAGGCATGCTGAAAGTGGGCCTGACCGGCGGGATCGGTGCCGGAAAGAGTGAAGTCTCCCGACTGCTGGTCTCGTACGGCGCGGTGCTGGTGGACGCGGACAAGATCGCCAGAGAGGTCGTCGAGCCCGGGACTCCCGGGCTCGACGCCGTTGTCGACGCCTTCGGGCCCGGCGTCCTCACCGCCGACGGGAGGCTCGACCGGCCGAAGCTCGGCTCGCTCGTCTTCTCCGACAGCGACAAGCTCGCCACCTTGAACGCCATCGTCCATCCCCTGGTCAGGGCACGCTCGGCGGAGCTGGAGGAAGCGGCCGGGGAGAGCGACATCGTCGTCCACGACGTGCCGCTCCTCGTGGAGAGCGGGCTGACCGGGCTCTACGAGGTGGTCGTCGTCGTGGACGCGTCCTCCCGGACTCGGCTCGACCGGCTTGTACGGGTGCGGGGCATGGCCGAGTCCGAGGCCAGGTCCCGGATGGCCGCGCAGGCCACCCGCGAGCGGCGCAATGCCGCCGCGGATCTGGTCATCGACAACGACGGGCCGTTGGAGAAGCTGGAGCCGCAGGTCAGGGACGTGTGGGAGCGACTGGTCGAGCGGGCCGCCGCCCACCGGTGACGCGCGCCGGCGGCCCGCTCTGATATACCGCTAATCCGTGCGACGTTGAACGCGCGGACCGAGGGGAAGGATTCGACCGTGCCCGAGAGCCCGGAGACCCACGTCATCGACTACCGCGCGGCGGAGCAACTGCTGGCCGCGCGCGATCCGCGCGGTGCGGTCAAGCTGCTGGACTCGGTGATCGCGGCGCATCCCGAGAACACGGCCGCGCGGCTCCTGCGCGCCCGCGCGTTCTTCGCCGCCGCCCAACTGCGGCCCGCCGAGCTGGAGTTCGAGCTGGTCCTGGAGCGCGAGCCGGACAACGCCTTCGCGCACTTCGCGCTGGCGCGCACCTACGAGCGGGCGGGGCGGCCCGAGCAGGCCACGAAGCACTTCAGGCTGGCGGCGGCGCTCGATCCCAAGCCCGAGTACCTCAAAGCCGCGCGCTTCGACTCCGACGGCTGACGTCGCTCGCGTCGCTGCCGTTCTGGTCACCGGTGCCGGTGCCGGTGCCGGTATCGGAGTCGCTGTCGGTGCCGGCGTTCCGGTGGCTGTGATCGTGGCTGTGATCTTCGTACGGCGGGACGTCAGGGCCGGGCTGGTAGCGCGAACCCTGCCGCTTATGGTGGAGGACCACCACGAAGTCCGTGGCGACGATCAGCAGCAGCACCCCACAGCCGATCGCCCAGCCCGGCCGGCCGGCGATCGCGAAGGCGGCCGTGCCGAAGCCCGTCCAGATCAGGCCCCACAGACTCAGCCACCAGCGCATCCGCAGCGCACTGCGGGCGGTGACGGGTTCATTTCCGGTGCGCATGGCATCGCACCTCCTATAAGTGATGTACCCGGTCCGCACCCCTGATCCACGGGGCGCGGGCTCCGAAACGGGCCGACAGGAGATCCGGCGGTCCGGCGGGTGCGCACCTCCCTGAAAGCGACACCGCGCATCACGGAGGGGCCCCCAGGGTCCGAGGCTACGACCACCTGCGCGCCGACGACCGTGGACCTCGTCGTCCTGCTGCGCCGCCGCGTCCGGTCCAAGGCCGAGGGCACTGTCAGACCCCCCGCCTAGACTCGCGAAGTAACGAGATCTTGACGTGTGCGACCGAGGTGGAGGGAGTGGGTGACGATGACGCGGGAGGCGCTGAACCACGCGCTGAACCACACAGCGGCCCACCTGGCGAACGGTGCGCCGAGGCGCGCGCCCGCGACGGCGCGTGTGCCCGCCGCCCCCACACCGCTGGCCCACTGCGCCGCGGTCTTCCTTCCCGCCGGTCTGCCCCGTGAAGGGCGCGTCGCGTTCTGGGCCCCCGAGGGGGAGCCGCCCGCCGGGAGCGACTTCCCCACGAGTGACCTCACGGTCGTGGCTCCAGCCGACCCGGCCGCCCCTGCGGGCTCAACCGACTCCACCGACTCCACCGAACAGCAGGGGGCGACCGGCCCCGGCGCGGGTGTCCGCACCCGTGTCGTACGGGCCGTGCTCATGCCCGTCGCCGAGGCCGTGCCCCTGCTGGTCCGCGCCCGCACCGACGCCTTCGCCCACCCCTCGGCCACCTGCTGGGGCGCCGCCGCCCTGCACGCCCTGCACCTGTCCGCGCGGGGCCGGCTGCTGCCCGGTCTCACCGCCTGCGACCACGACGCCTGGCGGGCCGGCCCGCTCGACGCGGACGACATCGCCCAGATGCGGGCCATCGCCGCCGCCATGCCGTACGAGGCGCACGCCGCGCCCCTCCCCGATCTGCTCCCGCTCCGGCTTCCCGAGCCGGAAGCGCTGGTGCGCGCCTTCCTCGACGCGATCGCCGACGCCCTGCCCCGTACGCCCGCCGCCGCGTTCGCCGCGGGCGCGCCCTTCGCCGCGCACGAGGCGCAGCATCTGCCCCGCGCCCGCTCGTGGGCGGCCGAAGCGGCGGCCGGGATGGACGCCGGGGTGCGCGTGTCGCTGCGCCTCGACCTGTCCGCGTACGAGCTGTTCGACTCCTCGTCCGCGCAGGAGACCCCGGAGGAGGCGGGGGACGAGCGGCGCGCCGGGGCCGCGCTCGTCCAGATCCACAGCCTCGCCGACCCGACGCTCGTCATGGACGCGGCCCGGCTCTGGGCGGGCGACGGCGACGACGTCTTCGGACCGCGCGCCCGGATCGACGCCCTGCTCGCGCTGCGCCGCGCCGCCCGCGTGTGGCCGCCGCTCGCCCGGCTGCTGGAGTACGACGTCCCCGCCGCGCTGCCGCTCTCCGAGGACGAGCTGTACGAACTGCTCGGTCCGGGAGCCGCGCGGCTGGCCGCCGCCGGGGTGGCCGTCCACTGGCCGAGGGAGCTGGCCCGTTCACTTTCGGCCGCGGCCGTCGTACGCCCCGCGCCCGGCTCCGCCACGGACGGCACGCCCTTCTTCGACAGCACCGAACTGCTCAAGTTCAACTGGCAGTTGGCGCTCGACGGCGATCCGCTCAGCGAGGCCGAGATGGACGCGCTCGCCGAGTCGCACCGGCCCATCGTGCGGCTGCGCGACCAGTGGGTGGTGGTCGACCCCGCCCTCGTACGGAAGGCGCGCAAGCGGGAGCTGGGCCTGCTCGACCCGGTCGACGCGCTGGCCGTCGCCCTCACCGGCTCGGCCGAGGTCGACGGCGAGACGGTCGAGGCGGTCCCCACCGGGGCGCTGGCGGTCCTGCGCGACCGGCTCGTCCACGGCCCGGCGGCCGTCCCGCAGCCCGCCGCCCTGGACGCCACCCTGCGGGACTACCAACTGCGCGGCCTCGCCTGGCTCGACCTGATGACCTCACTCGGCCTCGGCGGCTGCCTCGCCGACGACATGGGCCTCGGCAAGACGATCACGGTCATCGCGCTCCATCTGCACCGCGCCCGCCCCGTCCCGACGCTCGTCGTCTGCCCCGCCTCCCTCCTGGGCAACTGGCAGCGGGAGATCACCCGCTTCGCGCCCGGCGTCCCGGTCCACCGATTCCACGGCTCGGGCCGCACCCTGGAGGGGGTGACGGACGGGTTCGTCCTCACCACGTACGGCACGATGCGCGGCAGCGCGCCCGAACTGGCCGCCCACACCTGGGGGATGGTCGTCGCCGACGAGGCCCAGCACGTCAAGAACCCGTTCTCCTCCACCGCCAAGGCCCTGCGCACGATCCCGTCGCCCGCCCGCGTCGCCCTGACCGGCACCCCCGTGGAGAACAACCTCTCCGAGCTGTGGGCGCTCCTCGACTGGACGACCCCCGGGCTCCTGGGCCCGCTCAAATCCTTCCGCGCCCGCCACGCGCGCCTCGTGGAGAACGTGGAACACGCGGGGTCGGCCGGCACCACCGCGAGCGACGAGGCCGTGGAACGGCTCTCCCGGCTGGTCCGCCCCTTCCTGCTGCGCCGTAAGAAGTCCGACCCGGGGATCGTGCCCGAGCTGCCGCCGAAGACGGAGAGCGACCACCCGGTGCCGCTCACCCGCGAACAGGCGTCTCTGTACGAGGCCGTCGTGCGCGAGACGATGGCCGCCATCGAGAGCGCGGAAGGTATCGCCCGGCGCGGACTGGTCATGAAGCTGCTCACCGCCCTCAAACAGATCTGCAACCACCCGGCGCAGTATCTGAAGGAGGAGCAGGCCAGGCTCACCGGCCGGTCCGGGAAGCTCGCCCTGCTCGACGAACTGCTCGACACGATCCTGACGGAGGACGGCTCCGTCCTGGTCTTCACGCAGTACGTGTCGATGGCGCGGCTCCTGTCCGCGCACCTCACCTCCCGCGCGATCCCGTCCCAACTCCTGCACGGCGGCACGCCCGTCGCCGAGCGCGAACGGATGGTGGACCGCTTCCAGTCAGGACAGACCCCCGTCTTCCTGCTGTCCCTCAAGGCCGCCGGCACCGGTCTCAACCTCACCCGGGCCGGCCATGTCGTGCACTACGACCGCTGGTGGAATCCGGCCGTCGAGGAGCAGGCGACGGACCGCGCCTACCGCATCGGCCAGACGCAGCCCGTGCAGGTCCACCGGCTGATCACGGAGGGCACTGTCGAGGACCGGATCGCCGAGATGCTGGCCGCCAAGCGCGCCCTGGCCGACGCCGTGCTCGGCTCGGGCGAAGGAGCCCTGACCGAGCTGACCGACCGTGAACTGGCCGATCTCGTCTCGCTGCGGAGGCCGTCATGAGCGCACCGCGCGCCTCTCGGCACGACGACCGCCGCCGTACGTTCCCCGCCGTGGCGCCCCGGCCCGGCCCGACGGGCGACGCGGACTTCGCCACCAGTTGGTGGGGCAACGCCTGGGTGGAGTCCATGGAGGACTCGGCGCTCGACCCCGCCCGGCTGGGACGCGGGCGCGCCTACGCGGCCGGTGGCCACGTGGACGCGATCACGGTCACTCCGGGCCGGGTCATGGCGTACGTGCACGGGTCCCGGCCCCGCCCGTACCGTACGGAGATCCGGCTGCGCACCCTCGGCGACGGCGACTGGGAAGATCTCCTCGACGCGGCGGCGGCCCGCCCCGACCACATCGCCGCCCTCCTCGACAAGGAGATGCCGCACGCGCTCGCCGCCTCGGCGGACCTGCTGCCCACAGCCGGTGATCTGACGCCCGACTGCTCCTGCCCCGACGACGGTTACCCCTGCAAGCACGCGGCGGCGCTCTGCTACCAGACCGCGCGGCTGCTCGACGAGGACCCGTTCGTGCTGTTCCTGATGCGCGGACGAGGCGAGCACGAGATCCTGGCCGACCTGACCCGCCGCAACGCCACCCGCTCCGCCGCCGAACGCACCACGGCCGCACCGCCGATGCCCACCGTCGACGCGGCCACGGCGGTGACATCCCACCCGCCGCGGACCCTGCCGCCCCCGTTCCCGCTGCCCGCCAACCCCGGCCGCCCGCCGGTCTATCCGCACACACCCGGCGCCCCCGACCCGCTGGCGCTCGACCTGCTCGCCACCGAGGCCGCCGCCCGCGCGCACACCTTCCTCGCGACCGGCATCGACCCCGTTGCCGGCCTCACCCCCTGGCAGGACGCCGTCCGCCTGGCCGCCGCCCACCCCGGCTCCGGGCTCACCGCCTCGACCCGCGCGCTCTACCGCGACCTGTCGGCGGGCACCGACCACAGCCCCACGGACCTGGCGCGCGCCGTCGCCGCCTGGCGCCAGGGCGGCCTGGCGGGGCTGGCCGTCCTGGAAGAGGCATGGGATCCGCCCGCCGGTCCGTTCGACCGTGCCCGCCCCGCGCTCGTCGCGGCCGACTTTCCGCACTTCCGCCCCTGGCGCAACCGCCTCTCGGAGCCGTCGCTCCAACTCCGTTTCGGCCGCGACGGACTCTGGTACGGCTACGAGTCGGACCGCGACCGCGAGGACTGGTGGCCCCGGGGCACCCCGGACACCGACCCGGTCGGTGCGCTCACGGCCCTTCTCGGTCGGTGACCGGTAGGCTCGTATCAGTAACCAACCATGGACCAAGGGGGCCCGGTGGAAGCCGAATTGGTGGCTTTGGCGGCGGCGGGGGCGACCGCCCTCGTACAGCAGATGGCAACGGACGGCTGGACGGCGGCACGCGACCGGATGGTGGCCTTCTTCACGGGCCGGGGCCCGGCCACCCCTGCCGCGGTCGAGGAGGAGCTGGACACCGCACAGGCCGAACTGGTCGCGGCCCGGCGGGACGAGGACGACGATCTGGCGGCCGACGTCCAGACCGAATGGCGCACCCGCCTTCGCCGTACCCTCGCCGCCGACCCGGCGGCGGCTGCCGAACTCCGCGCCCTGCTGGACGAGTTGACACCGCCGGCGCCCGAACCACGGCCGACCACCGTCGTCTACAACAACACCATGAGCGGCAGCGTGACGCACGGCCCGGTCATCCAGATCGGATCGATGGGCAACATGAACCAGGGCGGTGGCGGCTCACGCGGCGCGGGCGGCGGCGACCCGGCCTGACGCGGGGGCCTCAGCCCACAGGGAGCCGTGCGCACCCGTGCGCACTTCGCGCGGCACCACCGAGGCCCGAGAGGGAAATCAGAACGGTGAAGCCCGTCGCGTCGAGTGAGACGCGGCCCTCTGTATGAGGTGGACGGTTCCCTCGGCGCGGCGGGCTTCACCTTGTGGCGCCGGCTCAGGCTGTGTGGAGCGTCAGCCCGTACGTGCTGAGGATTTCGTTGATCGGCTGGTAGAAACTCTGCCCGCCGCTGGTGCAGTTGCCCGAGGCGCCGGACGTCACGCCCTGTGCCTGGTCACCGCTGATGAACGAGCCGCCCGAGTCGCCGCCCTCCGCGCAGGCACTCGTCTGGACCATCTGGTAGACGGCGCCCTGTGCGTAGTTGACCGTCACGTTCTTGGCCAGCAGGTTGCCGCAGCGCCAGTGCGTCGTGGAGCCGGAGCGGCAGATGGAGGCGCCGACAGGGGCCTCGTTCGAGCCGCGTACCAACTGGTCGGACACGGTGCCCCAGCCGAGGACGACGGGTACGGTCCACCAGCCGTTGGCGACGTTCACCCACGCGTAGTCGTTGCCGGGGAAGGACGATCCCTGGAAGTCGCCGATGGCGGAGTTGTCCCAGCCGCGCACCGACTGGCCCTGCGGGCCGCAGTGACCGGCGGTGACGAAGCCGCCGTATACGGAGAAGCCGATGGAACAGCGGACGTTGCCCGTGTAGTACGGGTCCCCGCCGACCGTACCGGCGGCGACGGTGGTGGGGGCCTCGGTGGTCTCCACCACCGTCACCGGACCGGTCTTCTCGGCCTTGGCGACGAATCCGGCGACGGCCTTGTCGGTGCGCTCCGAGGCCAGGACGTTCACCACGACCCGGTTGGTCTTCGGGTCGACGCGCCAACTGCTCACGCCGGCCGGCGCGGAGAGCGCGTCGATCCGCTTCATCGTCGCGTCGAGTGCCCGCTCGCTGTGCTTCACGAGCTTGACCGTGGCGCCTGTCGCGCGTACGGCGGTGGCCTTCTTGGCATCGGTGAGGGCGACAGTCAGGGTGTTGTCGGCCGCGTCGAACCAGGAGCCGCCGTACGAGGCTCCCGCCGCGCGCTCCGCCTTGGTCTCGATGGCGGTCGCCGTCCTCTCGGCGGCGAGGCGGGCGACGGCCTGACTCTTCGTCAGACCGAATTCCTTCTGCATGCCGGTGATCACGCCGTCGGACGCGGCTTGCGTCTTCGAGGGTGACATCGATGTCGAGGCCGATGTCGATGTCGAGGCCGACGCGGAGTCGGGTGCGGCGGCCGATGCCGGTGCGAGTCCGGCCGTGGCCCAGGTGCCGACGAGGAGGAGTGCGGACAGACCGGTGCGTACAACTGTCTTGCGTCTCAAGGCATTCGCCCTTCGGTTGTTCCAGCGATCGTGGGGATGGAACAGTGGGACAGCGGGCAAGTGAGAGCGCTCTCATCCGCCCGGCCGGAGCGTATCCAAGGATCATGGGCAGGTCCATGCCAATGGTCGTACGGAATTCCCGCATGGCTCGATTCGCCTGGTCGGGACGGATTCGGGTTCGGCGGAAGCGTGCCTTCCGGTGGGCGTGCGTGGTGGTGCGCGAGCAGCCCAACGCCCTTTGGCCGAAGCCGTTTACAGCGTTGCGAGCGTCAAGCGGTGAATGCCTCTCAACGCGTCTCAACGGCTCTCAACGGCTGGAGCGATTCACGGTGTCCTTCGCGCTCGACAGGTGGCGCACGGGCAGCCCGTCCGGGTCAGAGCAGTTCCGCCCACCGCGTGAGCGTCGCGAAGTCGCTCTCCCGCAGCCCCCGTCGTGGGTGGATGCGCAACAGCAGCGCGGGGCCGTCGTGATGGGTCGCGACATACGTGGTGTCCAGGTCGGTGATCATGTCGTCGACCCAGGCGAAGGGTCTGCCGTCCGCCCACTCCAGCAGCGGGCGCGTCTTCCAGTAGAGGCCGTCCGGGTCCGTCGCGAAGAGTTCCGGCCACTCGATCACCGGCAGATCGGTCGGCAGTCCGACGGCCGGCGCGATCATGCTGTTGGCCTCGTGCATCCAGGTGGTGGCCCAGGCGAGTTCGAAGGGCAGCGCGGTGAGTACCGGACCGTGGGCCGGGTTGAGCCGTACCCGCAGGCCACGTCTGTGGCGCCGGGATCCCGGTGTCTGGCGGGCGAGCCAGTTCGCCGGGTGCAGACGGTGCGTCGTGTACCCGGGCGGCCGGGGCAGCCGTGCGGCGTACGGGTTGAGGGGGCCGTCGACGTCGAGGAGCAGCAGGGGGCGCGGGTGAGTCGTCATAGGGGAGAAATGCCCGCCCCGGGGGCCGTTTACGACCCCCGGGGCCTGCCGCGCGCTCCCGCGCCCGTCCGCGCTCAGAAGTCGGCGCGCGTCCGCTCGTCCAGCCTCGCCACGGAGTCCTGGGCGTGCGCGCGTTCGTACGCCTTGCGGATCCGCTCGATGCGCGCGTCACGCGTCGTCGCCTCAGAGGCCGGGTACAGCAGGATCAGCTCGTAGGAACGCTCACGTTCGATCACGCCGTTGGAGTCCCGCCACTGGCCGCGGCCCTCCTGGATCGTGAGGCCGGACGGGAAGTCCGGTGTGACATACCGGTCGATGAACGCCATGAATTGACGATCCGTCACATCCGCTCCGCCGTCCGGCCGTTCCGTACCGAAGAAGAGCCGCGTCTCGACGTAGTCCGCACCGCGGCGCGTCTGGGTCTGGGTCTGGTTGGGCCGCTGTTCGCTGTCGAGGGTCGCGTACGCGGCGGGCGCGCCGACCGCCAGTACGGCGACTGCGGCACCGGCGACGGCGACCCATGCGCGCTGCCCGCGGGAGCGTGGGGCGCGCGGGCAGAGGGGGAGTTGGGGTGTCTGCTGGGCGATCGGCATGGGGAGGGCGCTCTCTCTGGGGCGGTTCGCACGCAGCGGCGGCACGTGCGGATTCACTCTCGCAAGCACCCGCCACCCGACTCCGCCGGAACACGGGCCCCGCCCGGAAACCACCCGCACGAGCGCATGACCGCCGCTCCTCCCGCGACGCGGTGCGTTGCTGCGACGACCACCGCTCCTGAGAGTCGGCCCGCCGATCTCGTCGTCACAGGCTGCACCACGCTGACCCACGGCCACGCCGGCCACGCTGGCAAAACTGGTCAAACCAGCCACACCGGTCACACGGACGATGCCGACGACGCCGCCATCGATTTCCTCGACAACAGCGCGATCGTCGTACGCGACGGTCTCATCGAGTCGGTCACCACCCCTGAGGCCGTCGCCGGCCTGCCCGCGGTCGAACGCATCGACGCGCGTGGGCTGCTCGCCATGCCCGGACTGATCAACTGCCATACGCACACACCGATGGTGGCCCTGCGCGGCATCGCCGAGGACATGCCGATCGAGGAGTGGTTCAACGACTGGATCTGGCCCATCGAAACCAATCTCACCGACCGCGACGTCGAACTCGGCGCCCTGCTCGCCTGTGCCGAGATGATCCGTGGTGGTGTCACCACCTTCGCCGACAACTACTTCGCCATGGACAAGGTCGCCGCCGCCACCGAGGCGAGTGGGCTGCGGGCCAACCTCGGCTGGGCCTACTTCTCCAGCGACGGCGCGGCCGGCCGGGAGCGGTCGCTCGACTTCGCGCTGCGGCTGCGCGGCCGTTGCCGCGACCGGCCGTACGCCCGTCGAGACCCTGCACCGTGCCGGACTGCTCGACGTCGACGTGCTCGTCGCCCACGGCACCGGTCTGGCCGAGGGCGACCTCGCCGTACTCCGGCGCGGCACGGGGCGCGTCGCGTTCGCCACCGCGCCCAATGGCTGGCTCAAGTTCGGCTGGGACCCGGCACCGCTGCGCGAGCTGGCCTCGATCGGGGTGCCTGTCGGTTCGGCGACGGACGGGGCGGCGTCGAACAACACCCTTGACGTGTGGGAGAGCATGACGCTCACCGCGCTGATCCAGAAGTCGACGGAGCGCGATCCCCACCGGCTGACGGCCCGTCAGGCACTTGACCACGCCACCGCTCACAGCGCCCGCGCGGTCGGCCTCGGCGACCAGGTGGGCGCCCTCGCTCCGGGACGGCGTGCCGATCTGATCCTGGTGGACCTGAGGGGACCGAACACCCGGCCCGTCCACGATCACGCCGCGACGCTCGTGTACAGCGCCCGCTCCGCCGATGTGCTGACCACGATCGTCGACGGGAAGGTGCTGATGCGCGACCGCAGGCTGCTGACGCTCGACGTACCGGGGATCGTCGAGGAACTGACCGGGGCGGCTACCGGCGTTGACGTATCGCGGCCACGGCCGCCGCATCCAGGACTACGACCCGGCGTAGCCCGGCGTAGGCGCGCCGCATGTGGCGCGGGGGAGGCGCCGCACGTGCACGCGCCCGCCGCTGGACCCCCTGGACCATGATGGAACGGTGAGACTCGAAGCGATCACCTGGGAGCGGCTGACCGACGCGCTGGCCGAGCGTGCCCTGGAGACCAAGGCCGGCGACGGCGGTCCCTGGCTGCGTATCGCCGTGGACGGCGCGCCCGCCGCGCACCCCGGCGTACCGGCCGAAGCGCTCGCGGACGCCCTGCGGCTCCGGGGCCGCTCGGTGCTCGTCGTCGCGGCGGGCGGCTTCCTGCGGCCGGCGTCGCTGCGGTACGAGTACGGGCGGCACGACCCCGACTCGTACTACGACGGCTGGTTCGACACGGGCGCCTTGTGGCGCGAGGTGTTCGGGCCGGTGGAAGCGGGCGGGACCGGCCGGGTGCTGCCCGATCTGTGGGATCCGGCGACCGACCGCGCGACGCGCAGCCGGCGCGTCGAACTCCCGCCGGGCGGCGTGCTGTTGGTGCATGGACCGCTGCTGTTCGGGCACTGGTTCCCGTTCGACCTCACGGTGCATCTGCGGCTGTCGCCGGCCGCGCTCCGCCGCCGTACCGACGCGGGCGAGCGGTGGACGCTGCCCGCCTTCGAGCGGTACGAGCGGGAGGTCGGCCCGGCCGAGGCCGCCGATGTCCTCGTGACGGCGGACGACCCGCGCCACCCCGCCTGGGCGCCGCGGCGGAGCTGAGCGGTGCCCAGCGGGAGTTACGCCCTACGGCACTGGTGGCCGCCCGCCCGGCAGCGCGACCGCCAAGGCGCTGGCGCGGCAGCCCGCCGCCGCGGCCGTCACCGGGTCGGCGCCGGTCAACAGGGTCGCGAGAAAGGCTCCGTTGAACGCGTCGCCCGCCCCGGTGGAGTCCACGGCCCGCGCGGGACGGGGCGGAACACGCGCCGTTACGGCTCCGTCCGACGCCACCAGCGCGCCGTCCGGTCCCAGCGTCACCACGACGAGCGGGAAGCGGCGGCTCAGTTCGGCCGCCGCCTTCTCGGGATCCGGCGCTCCGGTCAGGAGCCGGGCCTCGTCCGCGTTCGGCAGGAGTACGCCGACACCGTCGGCCGCCGCCAGGAACCGCTCGGCGCCGAGGTCCGCGATGAAACCCGCCGACGCCGGGTCCACGCTCACCGGGACGCCACGCGCCACCGCCGACTCCACGGCCGCCCGCACCACTTGACGGCTCGTCGCGGCGAAGAAGAGGTAGCCGGAGACATGCAGCCGGCCCACCCCGTCGAGCAACGAGGCCGACCAGTCGGCGGCACACAGACGCAGGACGGCCCCGCTGTCGGTCAGGAACGTGCGTTCGGCGGCGGCGTCGACCAGCGAGACGACGGTCGCGGTCGGCGCGTCGTCGTCCACGACGAGAAGCGGCCGGACACCCGCCGCCCTCAGCCGGGCCTCGTGCCACACCGCGGCGTCCGCGCCGACCCTGCCCAGGAGCCGGACGTCCGCGCACCCCGTGGACGCGGCCCAGCACGCCGCGTTGGCCCCGGCGCCGCCCGGCAGGGTGCGGATCTCGGCGGCGGTGTCCGTGCCGTGCGTGAGCGGCGTACGGTGCCGGGCCACCACGTCGGTGACGACGTCCCCGACGATCAGCAGCCCGCCGGCGCCCGAGCCCGAGCCCGCTCCGGAGTCTCGGGTGGGGCGGCGGGCACCGGCGGCTCGGTCCTCGTCCACAGGCCCCGGACCGCTGTCCGCGGGGCCCGGACCGCTCACCGTGCCGCCGCGATCAGCGCCGCCAGTCGTACGTTGCCGCGCACGGCCGCCAGATTCGCCTCCAGGGACGCGCCGTCGGTACGCCGCATCAGCTCGCCCAGCAGGAACGGGGTGACCGCCTGCCCCTCGATGCCCCGCTCCCGGCACTCCGACAGCGCCTCGGCGAGCACCCGGTCGTGCAACAGCGGATCGAGCTGTTCCGACTCCGGAACCGGATTGGCGACGATCAGCGCGGCCTGTGGCCCGCCGAGCGCGTCCTGGGCGGCCATCACCGCCGCGACCTCCCGCGGACCGTGTACGGTCCAGTCGACGCGCTCCCCGGACGACGTCAGGTAGAAGCCCGGGAAGTACTCCGTGCCGTACCCGAGAATCCCGACGCCCAGGGTCTCCAGGCGCTGCAAGGTCGCCGGTACGTCGAGGATCGACTTCACGCCCGCGCAGACCACCGTGATCCGGGTCTCGGCGAGCAGCCGCAGGTCCGCCGACTCGTCCTGCGCCCGGGTCCAGTCGCGGTGGACACCGCCCAGGCCGCCGGTCGCGAAGACCCGGATCCCGGCGCGCGCGGCGAGGAACGCCGTGGCGGACACCGTCGTCGCGCCACTGGCTCCCGTGGCCAGCGCGGGCGCGAGATCGCGGTGACCCAGCTTCCGGACGGACGGATCTCCCGCGACCCGCTCCAACTGGTCCTTGTCCAGGCCCACATGGGCCCGGCCGTCCAGCACGGCGACGGTGGCGGGGACCGCGCCGCCGGACCGTACCAGCCCTTCCAGCTCCTCGGCGACGGCCAGATTGCGCGGTCGCGGCAGACCGTGCGCGATGATCGTCGACTCCAGGGCGACGACAGGCCGGCGCGCGTCGAGCGCTTCCCGCACCTCGGGGGAGAGCAGCAGTGTCGTGTCAGGCATGTCCCCATCCCTGGCACGCGGCGAGGCCCCGCAAACGTCGGCGGCCGGTCCAAGAGCCGGGAGAACACACGAACAGGGCGCGGGACGCGGGGGACGGCGGCCGGACGACAGAGCGCGGACGGAGTGCGTCAGAACAGCGGCGCGGGCAGTACGCCTTCCAGCGCCAGCAGTTGACGCTTGGTCTCCAGGCCGCCCCCGAAGCCGCCCAGTCCGCCACCGCTCTCCACCACCCGGTGGCACGGCACCACGATCGGCAGCGGGTTGGACCCCATCGCGGCGCCGACCGCCTGCGCCGCGCCCGGACTGCCCACCCGGTCGGCCAGATCGCCGTAGCCGACGACCGAGCCGTACGGCACACCGGCCGCCAGCTCGCGCAGCACCTGCCGGTTGAAGCCCCCCGACAGCGACCAGTCCAGCGGCAGCTCGAACTCCCGCAGCGTGCCCTCGAAGAAGGCCGCCAACTGCCGTATCGGCTCGGCCAGCCGGCCCGCCGGGTCCTCGACGGGCTCGGCGCCGAGCCGGCCCTTCAACTGTCGAAGTGTCATGTCCCGCCGCCCGGTCGTGGCGTGGAAGACAACCGTCACAAGTCCTTCACCGGTGGCGGCCAGCAGCAGTGGGCCGATGTCGCTTCCGACAACGGCCCACTCCACCGACTGCGCGTTGCTGTTCATGCCGACAACGCTACGGCCAGGGTCTGACAACGGCCCTCGACCGGCCTCTCGACCGGCCCCGACCGGCCGCACGACCGGCCCCGACCGGCCGCACGACCGGCCGCGCGACCGGCCGTCGGCCCGCCCCGCTCCGCTCCGCCCGGCGGTCAGCCCACCGCGTCCTCCACCACATCGGGGTTGTTGGTGATGATGCCGTCCACCCCGAACCCGGCCACGCGCTGCGCGCCCGCCGCGTCGTTGACCGTCCAGGTGCTGACCTGGAGCCGCTTGCCGTGCGCGCCCTTCAGCCGGTGCACGGCAGCCACGTACTCGGCGGTGAGCGAGGAGTGCGTGGGGTTGATCTGGTCGGTGAACGCCGCGTACGACGGCAGGTCGGCCACCGCCGGCGTACCGAGGAACCCGGTGGTCACGTCGGGCCGCTGCTCGTGCACGGCCTTCACGCTGTCCACGCCGAAGCTCTGGATGACGAGCTTGCTCCGCACATGCGCGCGGTCCAGCCAGCCCTCCGCGCGGAGCACACCCAGGATGTCCTTCTCGATGCCCGGGTACAGCTCGGGCGCCTTGATCTCCAGAAGAAGCTTCTGCCGGTTGTCCTCGACGGTGTCCAGATACTGCTTGAGCGTCGGCACCCGCGCGCCCGCCCACTCGGCGCCGAACCAACTGCCCGCGTCCAGTCGCGCGATCTCGGCGGCGGTGAAGTCCTTCACATTCCACGGAGCGCGGTCGGGGAACACCTCCTCGACGTCGGTGGTGCGCTTGAGGTTGGTGTCGTGCAGGACGACCAACTGTCCGTCCTTCGTACGCTGGACGTCGTTCTCCACCCAGTCGATGCCCAGGTCCTCGGCCTTGTCGACGGCGGCGAGGGTGTTCTCCGGCGCGTAGGCGGAGGCGCCGCGGTGCGCGATGACCAGGGGATCGGCGGCGTGCCGGGCGGACGCGGCGGACGTCTGCGGGGCATCGGTCCGCGGCGCGGCGGCCGACGTGGTCCCCGGCAGAACCAGCGCGGCGGCTCCCAGCAGCGCGACGGTCGCGGTCACAGAGGTGCGTGCGTACACGTGGACTCCTTGCGTCGATCGATCACAGACGGGCCGAGAGTGACAGTCGGCAGCCAACACGCGACAGGCGAAGGTTGGCCACAACGTGAACGGAATGCGCCCGAGCCGAGCCGGGAAGCGGTCTCCAAGTCGACAAAACGGTGACCTGATGTTTGCTTGCCGTGCCGCTGGTCATACCCTCGCCCCCGAACCAACGCTTCCGCAGACGGCTCCCAGGAGCGAAGGGCGTACCGCATGCAGGGCACCACCGACGGATTCAGCTACGGCCTGATCACCCCCGTGGCGGCCTTCCTCATGGCCTGCCTCGGCGGCGCTCTGGGCCTGCGCTGCGCCATGCGCTCCCTGCACACGCCGGAACGGGGGCGCAAGGCCGGCTGGCTCGTGCTCGCCGCCACCTCGATCGGCTCGGGCGTGTGGACGATGCACTTCATCGCCATGATGGGCTTCGCCGTGGCGGAGACCCCCGTCGCCTACGACCGGGCCACGACCTTCGCCAGCCTCGCCCTCGCGATCGTCATGGTGGGCGTCGGCATCTTCATCGTGGGATACCGGGGGACGACCACGATGGCCCTGGTCACCGGCGGCACCGTCACCGGTCTCGGCATCGCGAGCATGCATTACCTGGGAATGGCCGGAATCCGACTGGAGGGCCGTGTCGAGTACGACACGGTGACCGTCGGCGGCTCCGTCGCGATCGCCGTCGTGGCGGCGACCACGGCCCTGTGGGCCGCCGCGTCCGTCCACGGGCTGCTGATGAGTCTCGCCGCCAGCCTGGCGATGGGCATCGCCGTCACCGGGATGCACTACATGGGCATGGCCGCCGTCCACGTCCATCTGTGGACGCCGTACGGCCCCGCCGGGGGAGCCCAAGGAGCCCAGGGAGCCGACAACGGCGAATCGGCGGTGACACTGCTCGGGCCCATGCTGGTGGGACCCGGCGTCTTCCTGCTCCTCGCGGCCGTCGTCGTGATCTTCGACCCGCTGATGGTCACGGGCGGCCGGCGGCCGGGACCGGTGCTCAGGGACCGGCGGTGGGGCCGGGACCGCCAGGAGCGCGCCCTGCCCGGCGTACCGGACCAGCGGGACCGGCGGGAGCCCACGTACGGAGAGGGCGCCGGCGAAGCGGTCTCCGGGCCCTCCGGGGGCGGCTCGCGAGGCGTCCACGACTGGTGATCCACACCCGACTGTCAGTGGGGGGTCGTACGGTGGATGCATGCGGCCAGTCTCCAAGATCGAACGTACTTCGGCGCCTTTTGAGGTCATCAGCTCCTACGTCCCCAGCGGCGACCAGCCGACCGCCATCGCGGACCTGGAGCGCCGCATCCGCGCGGGTGAGCGGGATGTCGTCCTGCTCGGTGCGACGGGCACCGGCAAGTCGGCCACCACGGCCTGGATGATCGAGAAGCTTCAGCGCCCCACCCTGGTGATGGCCCCGAACAAGACGCTGGCGGCCCAGTTGGCGAACGAGTTCCGCGAGCTGCTGCCCAACAACGCCGTCGAGTACTTCGTCTCGTACTACGACTACTTCCAGCCCGAGGCGTACGTCCCCCAGTCGGACACGTACATCGAGAAGGACTCCTCGATCAACGACGAGGTGGAGCGGCTGCGCCATTCGGCGACGAATTCGCTGCTCACCCGCCGTGACGTGATCGTGGTGGCTTCCGTCTCCTGCATCTACGGCCTGGGTACGCCCCAGGAGTACGTGGACCGCATGGTCGGCCTGGAGGTCGGCGCGGAGTACGACCGGGACCAGTTGCTGCGCCGCTTCGTCGACATGCAGTACACCCGCAACGACATGGCGTTCACGCGCGGCACCTTCCGCGTGCGCGGCGACACCATCGAGATCTTCCCGGTCTACGAGGAGCTGGCCGTCCGCATCGAGATGTTCGGTGACGAGATCGAGGCCCTGTCCACCCTGCACCCCCTCACGGGCGAGATCATCAGTGAGGACGAGAAGCTCTACGTCTTCCCCGCCAGCCACTACGTGGCGGGTCCGGAGCGCATGGAGAAGGCCGTCAACGGCATCGAGCGTGAGCTGGAGGAGCGCCTGGCCGAGCTGGACAGGCAGGGCAAGCTCCTGGAGTCCCAGCGGCTGCGCATGCGCACCACGTACGACATCGAGATGATGCGCCAGATCGGCTCCTGCTCCGGTATCGAGAACTACTCGATGCACTTCGACGACCGCTCGCCCGGCACCGCGCCCAACACCCTCCTCGACTACTTCCCCGAGGACTTCCTGCTGGTCATCGACGAGTCGCACGTCACGGTGCCGCAGATCGGCGCGATGTACGAGGGCGACGCGTCCCGTAAGCGCACCCTGGTGGACCACGGCTTCCGGCTGCCCTCCGCGCTGGACAACCGCCCGCTGAAATGGGAGGAGTTCCAGGAGCGCGTCGGCCAGAGCGTCTATCTGTCGGCCACCCCCGGCAAGTACGAACTCTCCCGCGGCGACGGCTATGTGGAGCAGATCATCCGCCCCACCGGGCTCATCGACCCGGAGGTCGTCGTCAAGCCCACCGAGGGCCAGATCGACGACCTGGTGCACGAGATCCGCGCCCGCACCGAGAAGGACGAGCGCGTCCTGGTCACCACCCTCACCAAGAAGATGGCCGAGGACCTGACCGACTACTTCCTCGAGCTGGGCGTGCAGGTCCGCTATCTGCACAGCGACGTGGACACACTGCGCCGTATCGAGCTGCTGCGCGAGCTGCGCGCGGGGGAGTACGACGTCCTCGTCGGCATCAACCTCCTGCGTGAGGGCCTGGACCTCCCCGAGGTCTCGCTGGTGGCCATCCTCGACGCCGACAAACAGGGCTTCCTGCGCTCGGGGACGTCGCTGATCCAGACGATCGGCCGCGCGGCGCGCAACGTCTCGGGCCAGGTCCATATGTACGCGGACAAGATCACCCCGGCGATGGAGCAGGCCATCGACGAGACCAACCGCCGCCGCGCGAAGCAGATCGCGTACAACACCGAGCGCGGTCTCGACCCGCAGCCGCTGCGCAAGAAGATCAACGACATCGTCGCGACCATCGCGCGCGAAGAGGTCGACACCGAGGAACTGCTCGGTACGGGCTACCGCCAGGGCAAGGACGGCAAGCAGGCGAAGACCCCGGTGCCGACGCTCTCGGGCCGGGCGGGCAAGGCGGGTAAGGCGGGCGCGGTGGTCACCGACCGGCCCGCGGCCGAACTGGCCGGGATCATCGAGGAGATGACCGATCGCATGCGCGCGGCAGCCGCCGATCTGCAATTCGAGGTGGCGGCGCGGCTGCGTGACGAGGTCGGTGAACTGAAGAAGGAGCTGCGGCAGATGAGGGAGGCGGGGCTCGCCTGACGCGGCGGCACCGGGTGTGTTGCAAGACCGACACAAAAACGGCCGAAGTCTCCTGCGCTGTCCGAGTGACTGCGTAGGGTGCAGGGCAACCGCACACATGGACGGTTGCGGGGAAATTCTGAGAGGGGACAGCGCGTGGTGGACGTATCCAAGGGCAGTGCGCCCGGGGGCCCTGGGGTCAACCTGACCAAGGGTCAGGCCATCAGCCTGGAGAAGAGGGGCGGCGGCACGCTGACCGCGGTGCGCATGGGGCTCGGCTGGCAAGCCGCCCCGCGCCGTGGCCTGTTCGGGTCCCGCACCCGCGAGATCGACCTGGACGCCTCGGCCGTGCTCTTCGCCGACAAGCAGCCGGTCGACGTCGTCTTCTTCCGCCACCTCGTCAGCGACGACGGCTCCGTACGGCACACCGGTGACAACCTGGTCGGCGGCGCCGGACAGGGCGGCGACGACGAGGCGATCCTGGTCGATCTCCAGCGGGTTCCGGTGCACATCGACCAGATCGTCTTCACGGTGAACTCGTTCACCGGCCAGACGTTCCAGGAGGTGCAGAACGCCTTCTGCCGCATCGTGGACGAGACCAACGGCGACGAGCTCGCCCGCTACACACTCGACGGCGGCGGTCAGTACACCGCGCAGATCATGGCGAAGGTGCACCGCGCCGGCGCCGGCTGGCAGATGACGGCCCTGGGCAACCCGGCCAACGGCCGTACGTTCCAGGACCTGATGCCGGCGATCCTGCCGCACCTGTAGGCACGGCTCCCGCCGGCGTACGCGCAGCTCCCGGAGGCAAGGCCGCCGGGAGCTGCACCGCTTGCCGAGCGGTATCGGCAGACAGTCACACCGAGCACCGAGCGAACCGTCTCACCGGGCGGTTCGGACGCGGCACCACCGAACGACATCACTACGGGCCACCGACGCGTGACCGACGAGGGGACAGAGGCGATGACGGCCGAGCTGGTCCGGGGGCAGAACCATCTCTTGCCCCACAGCCGACTGGAGATCCGGGTGACGGCCGGAGCACCGGTCCTGGCGTGCGCCACCCTCGGCGACGACCGGGGCACGGTCCTCGGCGTCGAGTGGATCGCCCATCCCGGCTCGCCCACCCTCCCCGGCATCGAGGTGTCCCGGCAGGCAGCCGCCGGGCTGCGCTTCCATGTCGACCTGGAGGCCGTGCCCGACCGCGCGCATCTCGTGCACGTACTGCTCGCGCTCCCCGAAGGGGTCGGCGGACCGGCCAGGTTCGGCACGACCGCGGCCCCGTTCGCCGCCGTCACCGCCACCGACGGCACCGAGATCGCCAGCTTCACCATCACCGGCCTCGAGGCGGAGTCCGCCGTCATCGCCCTGGAGCTCTACCGCAGGCAGGGTGCCTGGAAGGTCCGTGCAGTCGGCCAGGGGTACGCGGGCGGGCTGGCCGAACTCTTCGGCGACCAAGGCGTGCCGGGGGCCCGCGAGTTCGCCGCCGGGATCCAGGAAGCGGTGGCCCGGCACATGGCCAGCGCCATCCAGGCCCCCCGTACCGGCACGCCGGACGGCGTACGGGTGCGCGCGGACGGATCCGCCGCGGCCACCCGGCCCGCTCAGCCCGGCCAGAGCGCCGCGGGCGCGGGAGCCTCGTCGGGCGCGGGCGTGCCCCCCGGCCCCGGCGCCACCCCGCACCAACTGCCCGGCACCCCCGGCCAGCAGCCGGGCGGCCCGGCGGACGGCCAGGGCCAGCAGCCGGCCGCCGCCTCCCACACCACCGCGGGCGGACGGGTCAACTACACGCACCCGCGCCGCCAGACGGCTCCGCCCACCCCGCCGCCCGCCTCGGTGCCGGCCCAGCCCGGTCAGGCGCCGCGCCCGGTCGCGGGCGACGCGACCGGCTGGTCCATGGAGGAGCGCCTGTACAACCAGGTGTGGGGCATGTTCGAGGACCTGGCCCGCGCCACCGCCGCCTACCGCAGCGCCGTCGACTTCGCCGAGTCCCGGATGGACCAGGAGCTCGACCGTGTCCTGTCCGACCCGCGCAGCCGGATAGGCGGTACCGGCGACGCGGCCCGCGAGGTCGCCCGCGCCAAGCGCGACCGGCTCACCGACCAGGCGCGCGAAGCCCTCGACCGGGACCTCGGTCAACTGGCCGCCGAGTCCGCGGTCGTCGAGCCCGCCCTGCCGCCCGCGTACGCCCGCTGGGACAACCCCGTCTGGCACGCCTACCGCGTCCCGATGGACAACCCGATGGCGCTGCGCCTGGGCGATCTGTATCTCCCCGAGCGCACCGACCTGCGCATCCCCATGCTGGTCAGGCTCCCGCTGGAGCGCGGCCTGTGGATCGACAGCGGCCGGTCCGGCTCGGAGGCCGCGCTGATGCTGGACGAGGGGCAGTTGCGCCGGCTCGCGATGGACAACGCGGTCGGGTACGCCGCGCGCCTCCTCGCGGCGTATCCGCCGGGCGAGTTCACCGTCCATGTGATCGACGCGGCGGGCTCGGCCGCCATGTCGCTGGCCCCGCTGGTCGGCGCTGGCGTGCTGAACCAGCCGCCGGCGACGGGCGCCGGGGGCGTCTCCGCCGTCCTCGCGAAGCTCACCCAGCGCGTCGACCTGGTGCAGATGGCCATCAGGGGCGGCGCGGCGGACTCGCTGCCGCCCGGTCTCGACACCGCCGAGCAACTGCTGATCGTCAACGACTTCCCGCACGGGTTCGACGACCGCGCGGTCACACAACTGCGCTATCTCGCCGACGAGGGCCCGGCCGTCGGCGTCCATCTGATGATGGTCGCCGACCGGGAGGACGCCAGCGCGTACGGCCCCGTGCTCGACCCGCTCTGGCGCTCGCTGCTGCGGATCACGCCGGTCGCCGACGACCACCTCGCCGACCCCTGGGTCGGGCACGCGTGGACGTTCGAGCCGCTGACGATGCCGCCGGGCAGCCAGATACTGCGACAGGTGCTCGAACAGGTCTCTGAGGCACGCCGCGCCTGGCGCCGCTGACGCACGGCCGCCCGCCCTGCGGTCACCTGATCCGCGTAGCGTCTGAACAGCGCCTGACCTGCGGCTTTGGCGTCTGCTTGGCCCTTTACTTTACCTTTCCTTGGCATTTCCTGTACTCTTCTTTGAACGGAGGGGAGTACTCCCACACCGCGACGTACCCGTCAATACGGACCGCCATCGGTCCCGGGGCGTCGGCCCGCCGGCGCAGACAGACGCCCGGGTGGAAGAGACCTCCGGCAGCGACGACGCTGATCAGTTGCCGTACGACGCCGGAGGCGCAGTGGACGTTTCATTTACTTTGTGGGTGCTGACCATTCTTGGTCTGTCCGCCCTGATCGCGGTCGACTTCCTCATCGGGCGCAAGCCCCATGACGTGTCGATCAAGGAAGCCGGAATCTGGACGGTCGTCTGGATCGTCCTGGCCGCACTGTTCGGAATCGGCCTGATGGTGTTCGGCACCAGCCAGGCATCGGGCGAGTTCTTCGCCGGATTCATCACCGAGAAATCGCTCAGTGTCGATAATCTCTTCGTCTTCGTCCTGATCATGGCGAAGTTCTCGGTGCCCTCACACCTCCAGCAGCGGGTGCTGCTCATCGGTGTGCTCATCGCCCTCGTCCTGCGCGCCATCTTCATCGCGGCGGGCGCGGCGATCATCGGCAGCTTCTCGTGGGTCTTCTACATCTTCGGCGCGTTCCTGATCTACACCGCCTGGAAGCTCATCCAGGAGGCGCGCTCCGGTGAGGAAGAGGAAGGGATCGAGGACAACCGCCTCCTGAAGTCCGTCCAGAAGCGCTTCGGCGTCGCCGACAAGTACCACGGCACGAAGCTGTTCATCCGGAACAACGGGAAGCGCGTCCTGACCCCGCTCATGGTGGTCATGCTGGCCATCGGCACCACCGATGTGCTGTTCGCGCTGGACTCGATCCCCGCGATCTTCGGTCTGACCCAGGACCCGTACATCGTCTTCACCGCCAACGCCTTCGCGCTGATGGGTCTGCGGCAGTTGTACTTCCTGATCGGTGGCCTGCTCAAGAAGCTGGTCCACCTCAGTTACGGCCTGTCGGTCATCCTCGGCTTCATCGGCGTCAAGCTGGTGCTGCACGCACTGCACGAGAACGGGGTGCATGTCCCCGAGATCTCCATCTCGTTCTCGCTCGCCGTCATCTGCGGTGTGCTGATCGTCACCACGATCACCAGCCTGATCGCCTCCAAGAAGCAGACGGAGCGTGAGGCGGTCGAGGGCAAGGACGACGGGGACGGGGACGGCGAGGTCCGCAAGGGCAAGGCGGACATCGAAGCCTGACCGCGCGACGCGCGACGTACGAGACACGACGTACGGGACGCACCGACCGGGGCGAGTGGCAGCAGCCGCTCGCCCCGGTCGTGTGTGCGCTCAGTACGTGACGGTGATCCGCCGGGCGGGCCCGTCGACGCGGACCGTGCCGCCGTACGGAATGACCAACTGCGGATCCGAGTGCCCGAAGTCCACGTCGAAGACGGTCATCGTGCCGGGGGCGTACGTGTCCAGCGCCCGTACCACCGCCGCGCGCTGCTCCCGGGCGTACCGCGCGGCCTCCTGAGGGCTGTTCCGCCGCTCCAGCGACCAGGTCTTGGGCCGTGCCATCAGGAGCGCGGGGAAGCGCCGCAGCAGCCCGCGTTCGCCCATGTTCCGCAGGACCCGGAAGACCTCCTCGGCGCCCGGCAGCTCCTCCGAGGTCTCCAGCAGCAGCACATGGCCGTCGTACGCGTCGAGGTCGTCCCGGATCTCCCGGTCCGCCATCAGCAGCGCGCCCAGGGTCTCCAGATTGCCGCCCCAGCTCCGGCCCTCCACCACCCGCTCGGGGCCGTGTACGGTCCATCCGCCGCCCGGCCGGGTCTCGGGCTCGGCGAGGAAGGTCGCCGGGTCGGCCCAGTCGTGGTCGGTGTCGCGGAAGCGCGCGGCGGGGGTCAGCTCGAAGGGTCCCGAGGTGAAGAGGGCGGCGCGCAGCGACGCCTCTGTAAGAGGATCCATCGCGCCGGGCCGGCCCAGCTCGCACATCACGCTGCCGCCGTGGAAGGCGACGATCCCGGTGTTCCAGAGGAAGGCCAGCAGATTGGTGTTGTCGCTCCAGCCGAAGAACGGCTTGGGGCAGGCGCGGATCAACTCGCGGTCCAGCAGCGGCAGTACGGTGATCTGGTCGTCGCCGCCGATGCTCGTGATGATGGCCTTGACCGTCGGATCGGCGAAGGCGGCGTGGATGTCGTCGGCCCGCTCGCGCGGCGTCGAGCCCATCTTCCGTGTCGTCGGATACTCGACGGGCACCAGGCCGAAGTCATTCTCCAGCCGGGTCAGGCCCAGTTCGTACGGGAGCGGGAGCAGGCCCGGAAGGCCGGACGACGGGGAGAGCACGGCGATCCGGTCGCCGGGGCCGGGCTTGGCGGGATACGTGAGCGGCTGCATGAGACCGGAGCGTAACGAGGGGCCCATGCCCCCGGCAGCCGGTTTTCCGGCGCGGACCGCGGTCGACCACCAGAACCACCAGAACCACCGGCACCGTCAGCACCCCAAGCCGCGGTACGCCTACCAGCCGCGCTCGCGCCAAGCCGGCAGTTGCGGACGCTCGGCGCCGAGTGTGGTGTCGTCGCCGTGTCCCGGATAGACCCAGGTCTCGTCCGGCAGTTGGTCGAAAAGCTTCGTCTCGACGTCGTTGACCAGACTGGCGAAGGCGGCCGGGTCCTGGAACGTGTTGCCCACACCGCCGGGGAAGAGACAGTCGCCGGTGAACAGGTGCGGATGGCCGTGCGGGTCGTCGTAGACCAGGGCGACCGAGCCCGGCGTGTGACCGACGAGATGGCGGGCGGTCACCTCGATCCGTCCGACCCGGATCGTGTCGCCGTCCTCGACCAGGACGTCGGTCGGGACGGGGATCCCCTCCGCGTCGTACCGTCCGGCGTACGTCACGGCGCCGGTGGCGGCCACGACCTCGGCCAGCGCCTGCCAGTGGTCGCCGTGCCGGTGCGTGGTGACGACGGACGCGATGCCGTCGTCACCGATCAGCGTCAGCAGCGTGGCCGCGTCGTTCGCCGCGTCGATCAGCAACTGCTCCCCGCTGGCGCGGCAGCGCAGCAGATAGGCGTTGTTGTTCATCGCGCCGACGGCGACCTTGGAGATCATCAGGTCGGTCAGCTCGTGCACATCGGCCGGCCCGCCGACCTTCACGGCTCCGCTGTAAGTCATACGGCCCAGCCTATAGCGGGGGCAGCACGGGCAGTGCGGGGTTCGACGTCTTGAGCGCGGACCCGGTACGGCGGCCGGCGAGCCAGCCCATGAGGTCGGCCGGGGGGCCGGTGACGGTGGCCGCGGTGCCGTCCGCGCGGCCGGTGCGCCAGGTATGCCCGTCGGGCGTGGCCAGGGCCAGCGGCGGTACGTCCGCGTGCCCGGCGAAGCGCTCGGTCAGGAAGTCGATCTCGCGGGCGGTGAAGTCGTCGGAGAGGTCTTCCAGCTCCAGGCCGATGCCCAGGTCGACATGGTGCAGCGAGACTTCTACGAGCCTGCGGAACGGGACCCGGGCGGCCACGTCCGTCACGCCGTTGCGCAGCGCGACCGTGCGGGCCCAGTCGGCGGGGACGGCGGCCACCCGCTGGAAGTGGTCGGCCGTGGCGCGGACGTCTTCGATCTGCGCGTCGAGGGGCCGGGGGCCGTCGCGCTCGATGTCGGCGTCGCGGGTGGCCGCGTCCGGGTACATCGGCCGGCCTTCGAGCACATTGACGAGCGCGTCGGCGTTCCTGGCCAGGTGGGCCAGTACATGACCACGGCTCCACCCCGGCAGCCGTGACGCCGCGGCGGCGGACGCGTTGTCCAGACGGGCGGCTGCGGTGAGGAGCCGCTCCGTCGCTTCACGTAGGGATTCCAGGTCGCGCGCATGATCGAGCATGGGGCCGACGATAGCCGCACCACTCCTTCGGGTGAAGGCGACGACTAGCCGCCGTAAATCGAATGTGCGTGCTATAGGCTCGTCGGAGGCATCCTGGAAAGGAGCCCTCGCAGCCCGGTGCCCCAGTGACCCGGGTCATTCCCATTGGCAGTCCATCGCTCTGGCGACCCCCATTACTCTGGGACGGGGGCTCCGCCCCTGCTTCTCTCTAGAAAGGTGCGGACCGGCGTGGCCGACCGTCTCATCGTCCGTGGCGCTCGCGAACACAATCTCAAGAACGTCTCGCTCGACCTCCCTCGTGACTCCCTGATCGTCTTCACCGGGCTCTCCGGGTCGGGCAAGTCCTCCCTCGCGTTCGACACGATCTTCGCCGAGGGGCAGCGCCGCTATGTCGAATCGCTGTCCTCCTACGCCCGGCAGTTCCTCGGCCAGATGGACAAGCCGGATGTCGACTTCATCGAAGGTCTCTCGCCGGCCGTCTCCATCGACCAGAAGTCCACGTCCCGCAACCCCCGATCGACGGTCGGCACGATCACCGAGGTCTACGACTATCTCCGGCTGCTCTTCGCCCGTATCGGCAAGCCGCACTGCCCCGAGTGCGGCCGGCCGATCACCCGCCAGTCGCCGCAGGCCATTGTCGACAAGGTCCTGGAGCTGCCCGAGGGCAGCCGCTTCCAGGTGCTGTCGCCGCTGATCCGGGAGCGCAAGGGCGAGTTCGTCGACCTGTTCTCGGACCTCCAGACCAAGGGGTACAGCCGGGCGCGCGTCGACGGGCAGACCATCCAGCTCAGCGAGCCGCCGAAGCTCAAGAAGCAGGAGAAGCACACCATCGAGGTGGTGGTCGACCGCCTCACGGTGAAGGGCAGCGCCAAGCGCCGGCTGACCGACTCGGTCGAGACCGCGCTCGGGCTCTCCGGCGGCATGATCGTCCTCGACTTCGTGGACCTCCCGGAGGACGACCCCGAGCGCGAGCGGATGTACTCGGAGCATCTGTACTGCCCGTACGACGACCTGTCCTTCGAGGAGCTGGAGCCCCGCTCCTTCTCCTTCAACTCGCCCTTCGGCGCCTGCCCGGACTGCACGGGCATCGGCACCCGCATGGAGGTCGACCCGGAGCTGATCGTCCCCGACGAGGAGAAGTCGCTGGACGAGGGCGCGATCCACCCCTGGTCGCACGGCCATACGAAGGAGTATTTCGGCCGGATGATCGGCGGTCTGGCGCAGGCCCTCGGCTTCCGTACGGACATCCCGTGGGCCGGGCTGCCGCAGCGCGCCAGGAAGGCCCTGCTGTACGGCCACAAGACCCAGGTCGAGGTGCGGTTCAGGAACAGGTACGGCCGCGAGCGCGGATACACGAGCCCGTCGTTCGAGGGCGCCGTCTCCTTCGTCAAGCGGCGGCACGCGGACGCGGAGAGCGACACCAGCAGGGAGCGCTTCGAGGGCTATATGCGCGAGGTGCCCTGCCCGACATGCCACGGCACCCGCCTCAAGCCGCTCGTCCTCGCGGTCACGGTCATGGACAGGTCCATCGCCGACATCTCCGCGATGTCGATCAGCGAGTGCGCCGACTTCCTCGGCAAGATGACGCTGAACGCCAGGGACAAGCAGATCGCCGAGCGGGTCCTCAAGGAGGTCAACGAACGGCTGCGGTTCCTGGTCGACGTCGGTCTGGACTATCTCTCGCTCAACCGCGCGGCCGGCACCCTGTCCGGCGGCGAGGCGCAGCGCATCCGGCTCGCCACGCAGATCGGCTCCGGTCTGGTCGGCGTCCTGTACGTCCTGGACGAGCCGTCCATCGGCCTCCACCAGCGCGACAACCACCGGCTGATCGAAACCCTCATCCGGCTGCGCGACATGGGCAACACCCTGATCGTCGTGGAGCACGACGAGGACACCATCAAGGTGGCCGACTGGATCGTCGACATCGGCCCCGGCGCGGGCGAGCACGGCGGCAAGGTCGTCCACTCCGGTTCCCTGAAGGAGCTTCTGGACAACGAGGAGTCGATCACCGGGCGTTATCTGGCCGGCAAGAAGGTCATCCCGACGCCCGACGTGCGCAGGCCGAAAGACCCCGGACGCGGGCTCACCGTGCACGGCGCGCGGGAGAACAACCTGCGGGACATCGACGTGTCGTTCCCGCTCGGCCTGTTCACCGCCGTCACGGGTGTCTCCGGATCGGGCAAGTCGACCCTCGTCAACGACATCCTCTATATGCATCTGGCCCGTGAGCTGAACGGCGCCAAGTCGGTGCCGGGGCGCCACACCCGGGTCGACGGGGACGACCTGGTCGACAAGGTCGTGCATGTCGACCAGTCGCCCATCGGCCGTACGCCCCGGTCCAACCCGGCCACGTACACCGGGGTCTTCGACCATGTGCGCAAGCTGTTCGCCGAGACGATGGAGGCGAAGGTCCGCGGCTATCTGCCGGGGCGCTTCTCCTTCAACGTCAAGGGCGGGCGCTGTGAGAACTGCGCGGGCGACGGCACGATCAAGATCGAGATGAACTTCCTGCCGGATGTGTACGTCCCGTGCGAGGTCTGCCACGGCGCGCGCTACAACCGGGAGACCCTGGAGGTCCACTACAAGGGCAAGTCCATCGCCGAGGTGCTGGACATGCCCATCGAGGAAGGGCTGGACTTCTTCGAGGCCGTCCCGACGATCTCGCGCCATCTCAAGACGCTCAACGAGGTGGGCCTGGGCTATGTGCGGCTCGGACAGTCCGCGCCGACCCTCTCGGGCGGCGAGGCGCAGCGTGTGAAGCTGGCCAGCGAACTCCAGAAGCGGTCCACGGGCCGCACGGTGTACGTGCTGGACGAGCCCACCACCGGTCTGCACTTCGACGACATCAGCAAGTTGATCACCGTGCTGTCGGGGCTGGTCGACAAGGGCAACACGGTGATCGTCATCGAGCACAACCTGGACGTCATCAAGACGGCGGACTGGGTGGTCGACATGGGTCCCGAGGGGGGCAACGGCGGCGGGCTCGTCGTCGCCGAGGGCACACCGGAGCAGGTGGCCGGAGTCTCGACCAGCCACACCGGCAAATTCCTCCGGGAGATCCTGGACGCGGAGCGGATCAGCGACGCGGCTCCCTCGGGGCGTACGAAGTCACCGGCCCGGAAGACGGCCGCGAAAAAGGCCGCGGTGACGACCGGTGCGAAGTCGGCGACGAGGACGGCGGCGGCCAAGAAGACGGCCGCCCGGTCCCGTAAGTCCTGACCCCGGCAGGCCGAGGCGTCGCCGCGCGGCGCCTCGGCCGGACCGGCGCGTCGCTCTCGGATACCTCGACCGAACGTATGCGCGGGATCTGGGTCAGAATGGGCACCTTCCATCAATCGGCAGGATGCGAGATGAAGGTGTCCGAGCAGCAGCGCGGCGACAGCGCTTCCGTCGTCCGGATCATGGCAGATGTCCTCGGAGCCGATGAGTTGAAGCCCTCCGACAGCTTCTACGACTTCGGCGGCACATCCCTCCAAGCGGTACGCATATGTACGCGGGTCAAGAGAGAGCTGGGCATACGGGTCTCTCCCGACACAGTCTTCGACAGCGACACGGTCGCCGATTTCAGTGCCGCCGTGATCGCCAGCGGCGAAGCCGTCTGACGGGGACGGGGACCGACTTCTCATGTCGCGCATGTCCCACTCGTTCGGCCCGTCCCGCACGCCCGGCACGCGGCTCATCCATGAGGCCGTCGCGTCGCAGGCCAGGATCCGGCCGGACGCCACGGCGCTCGTCTTCGCGGGCCGGCCCGTCAGCTATCGGACGCTCGACCTGGCGGCGGAGGCGTACGCCGTGGAGCTGGGCCGCCTCGGTGTGGGCCCCGGACAACGGGTGCCCGTGCTGCTGCCCCGCTCGCCGCAACTGGTGGCCGTGGTCCTCGCCGTACTCAAACGCGGTGCCGCCTACGCGGCGCTGGATCCGAAACTGCCCGCCGACCGCCTGCGGACCGTGCTCGGCATGCTGGCGCCACCGGTCGTGGTGGGCCGGTCGCTGCCGGCGGGTTCGTCGCCGGGCACGGACGTCGACGCTCACGCCGTATGGACGCCGCCCGACGAGGAGTTGAGCGAAGCGGCCGTACGCGCGCCGGAACCGGACCCGGAACCGGACCCGGACCCGGACACAGCGCAGGCTGTGGACGGGACCGCACCTGCCACCGTGTTCTTCACCTCCGGCACCACCGGCACCCCCAAGGGCGTGCTCTCGCCGCACCGCGCCACCACCCGGCTGTTCGGCCCGGACGGCTTCGCCGACTTCGGCCCCGGCCGTGTGATGCCCCAGGCCGCCCCCGTCTCCTGGGACGCGTTCACCCTCGAACTGTGGAGCATGCTGACCACCGGCGGCACGGTCGTGCTCATCGACGGCGACTACTTCCTCCCCGACGACCTGGCCGAACTCGTCGCGTCCACCGGCCTGGACACCATCTGGCTGACCGCCGCCCTCTTCAACCTCTTCGTGGACGAGGACCCCGACTGCTTCACCGGCCTGCGCCAGGTCTTCACCGGCGGTGAGCGGCTGTCCGCCCCGCACATCCGGTCCTTCCTCGCCCGCCACCCGGGCATCACACTGCTCAACGGTTACGGCCCGGTCGAGTGCTGCGTCTTCGTCACCACCCACCGGATCCGACCGGCCGACTGCGAGGCCGAGTACGGCATCCCGCTCGGCACGGCGGTCCCCGGCACCGCGATCCACATCCTCGACAGCGACGCAGGCAGCGAGGTCCCGCCCGGCGCGCTCGGCGAGATCTGCGTCTCGGGGGAGGGCCTGGCCGACGGATACCTCGGCAACGAGCTTGCCACGGCGGAGAGTTTCGCCACATTCGACCCCGGCACCGGCCCCCGGAGGATCTACCGCACCGGCGATCTCGGGCGGCTGGACAGCGACGGGCTGCTGCACTTCCACGGCCGCGCCGACCGGCAGATCAAGATCTCCGGTCACCGCGTCGAACCGGCCGAGACCGAGGCTGCGGCCCTGCGGCTGGCCGGGATACGGGAGTGCGCCGTGCTGCCCATGGCCGGTGAGAGCGGTGCGTACGAACGTCTCGCGATGTTCTACACCGAGGAACCGCTGGGCGGAACAGAGGCGGGGAACGGGACGGACGGCGCCGGCGCGGAGCCGGACGCCGTGCGGAAAGCGCTCTCGGCCGTACTGCCACGCGCCCAGGTGCCGGACGAGGTCCGGCGGATCGTTTCCTTCCCCCGGACACCCAACGGCAAGATCGACATCGCCGCTTTGTTGGACCCGCCGGGCTGAGCGACGCATGATCGGTGTCGGACGGTGTCCGAATACCGCCGCACCGGCGTCGTCCGCGCCCCACAGGTCCGTCCCAGTCGTTCGCACCACGAAGCGAGAAGCGATGGAACCGCGTACCTATCCGATGTCGTTCGAGCAGGAGTCGATCTGGCTCAACGACCAGTATCAGCAGGGCACTTCCCGCTATCTGGAGTCATGGGTCCACCGTCTGCGCGGGCCCCTCGACATCGTTGCCGTCGAAGCCGCGCTGACCGGCATCGTGGCCCGCCACGAGGCGCTGCGCAGCCAACTGGTGCTGGTGGACGGCAGCCCCCGGCAGATCGTCGTACCGCCGATGCGGGTCCCTGTCGACGTACGGCGGATCACGCCGGACGAGCGGGAGACGGCGCTTCGGGACGCGGTCACCCGGCGGACGGACCTCGCCGAACCGCCGCTGCTGAAGGCCACACTGCTGGTGACGGCGGACAGCACCGACAGCGCAGCCACCGGCGATGAGTCCGTGCTCGCGGTCGCGATCCACCACGCCGTGATCGACGGCTGGTGTTTCAGCCTCCTCGACCGGGAGTTCAGCGAGCTGTACCGCGCCGAGGTGGAGCACAGGGCACCCCGACTGCCCGAACTGCCCGTCCAGTCGGGGCCGTACGCGCGGCGCCAGCGGAGCACCGGCGGCGCACGGCGCGCACAACTGGTCGAGCACTGGCGGGCCGAACTGGCGGGCGCGCCCGACGAGTCGTCCTTCCCGGCCGACCGTCCCCGCCCGCCGGCCCTGAGCCACCACGGCGGCCAGGTCGAGTTCGCCGTCGACGCCGCCACGGGAGCGCGGATCCGCGCCCTCGCCGCCCGACTGCGGACGACGCGGTTCGTGGTGCTGGCCGCCGCGCTGACCGCGCTGATCGGCCGGCACACCGGCCAGGACGACCTGGTCATCGGCACCCCCGTGTCGCGTCGCGACGAGCCGGAGACCGAGGACCTGATCGCCTGTCTCACCGATGTGCTGCCGCTGCGCGGACGCCCGCGCCACGACCGGTCGTTCACGGACCTGGTCGTGGAGATGAGACAGCGGGTCAGATCGGCCGTCCGGCACAAGGACGTGCCGTACAGCCATCTGGTGCGTGAGCTGGGCGTCGAGCGCACGCTCAGCCGCTTCCCGCTGTTCCAGGTGGTGTTCGCGGTCGACGACGCGCCCCCGTCGGCGCTGTCGCTGCCCGGCGTCGAGGCCGAGCGCTTCCAGGTGCACGGCGGGACGGCCAAGTACGACGTGTTCCTGCACCTGATGCCCGACGGCGACGGGTACCGGGGACTGTGGGAGTACTCCGCCGACCTCTTCGACCACGCGACGGTCGAGGGCCTGGCGGCCCGGTTCCGTACGCTCGTCGCCGACGCCGTCGCCCGCCCGGAGACCGCGCTGAAGGACCTGGCGGTCATGCCGGCCGACGAGGAACGACGGGTACTGACCGAGTGGGCCCACGGCGCGCCGCCGCCGCCCGAAGTGCCGCTCGTGCACGAGGCGTTCGCGCGCTCGGCGCGCCTGGCACCGGAGGCGCCCGCCGTCATCGCGCAGGGGCGGACCCTGTCGTACGGGGAGCTGGACGCCGCCGCCGACCGGGTCGCCGCGCTGCTCGTCGCGCGGGGCGCCGGACGCCGCCCGGTCGGCATCTGTGTGGAGCGGACGGCGGATCTGCCGGTGGCGGTCCTCGGGGTGCTGAAGGCGGGCGGGAGCTGTGTGCCGATCGACCCGGGCCATCCGGCGGAGCGCATCGCGTTCACCGCGCGGGACAGCGGGATCGGCGTCCTGCTCACCCAGCGCCGCTGCCGGCCGGCCGAACTGCCTGCGGGCGTCGAGGCGTTGCTCCTGGACGACCTGCCGGAGATGCCGACCTCCGTCCCCACCGTTGCCCCCGTCGCCCCTGTTGTTCCGGTGGGCCCCGACGACCTCGTGTACGTCATCTACACCTCGGGCTCCACGGGGGAGCCCAAGGGCGTCGCCATGGAGCACGGCCCGTTCGCCAATCTGGTCGAGTGGCAGCGCGGCCGGTCGGCCACCGGCCCGGACACCCGTGTGGGGGCGCGCACGCTTCAGTTCGCGCCCCTCGGTTTCGACGTCGCGTTCCAGGAGATCTTCGCCACCTGGGCGGCGGGCGGCGCGCTCGTCGTCGTGGACGAACAGGTCCGCAGAGATCCGCACCAACTGCTGGACCTGATCGGGTCGGAGCGGATCGAGCGGTTGTTCCTGCCGTTCGTGGCGCTGCAACAACTGGTCGAGTACGCGTGCGCCGCCAACCGGCGCTGCGACACTCTCACCGAGGTCCTTACGGCGGGCGAACAGCTTCAGGTCACCCCCGCGCTGCGGCGGTTCTTCGGCTCGCTCACCTCGGCGACGCTGGAGAACCAGTACGGCCCCTCCGAGACCCATGTCGTGACGGCGGAGCGCCTGGGCCCCGATCCGGCCGCCTGGCCCGATCTGCCGAGCATCGGACGGCCCGTCGACGGGGCCACGGTCGTGCTGCTGGACGAACGGCTGCGGCCGGTGCCGGCGGGCGCCGTGGGGGAGATCTGTGTGGGCGGACCGGTGGTCGCGCGCGGCTATGTGGGACGCCCCGAGCTGACCGCCGAGAAGTTCGTACCGGGCAACATTCCGGGCACGGACGCAGGCGCGGGCACGGGCGCAGGCGCGGGGGCGGGGACGGACACAGGGAGCCGGTTCTACCGCACCGGCGACCTCGCCCGGTTGCTGCCCGACGGCCGGATCCAGTTCCTCGGCCGCGGCGACGGCCAGGTCAAGATCCGGGGCCACCGGGTGGAGACGGGCGAGGTGGAGGCCGCCGTACGCGCCCAGCCCGGCGTGGCCGACGCGGCTGTCGTGGCCCAGGACCTCGGTCCGGGAGCCGGGAAGCGGCTCCTCGCCTACTACATCGCCGGTGACGAACGCCCGCCCGGTCCCGAGGAGATACGGCGGGAGCTGCGCGCCCGGCTGCCCGCCCCGCTGGTCCCGGCCCGCTGTGTGCCGGTCGACCGCTTTCCGCTCACGGGGACCGGCAAGGTCGACCGCGCGGCACTCGCCAGGAGGACCGACCGCGGCGACGGGGCGGGCGTGGGCGACACCGCGCGGGCCGTCACCCCGCCACGTACCGCCACCCAGGAGCGGATCGCGCACCTGTGGTCGGCGCTGCTCGGCCCCGTCCCCGGCCTCATCGGCGTGCACGACGACTTCTTCACGCTCGGCGGCGATTCCCTGCTGGCGACCCGGCTCGTCCTCGCGCTGCGCGAGGAGTTGGGCGTACAGGTCCCGCTCCGTTCGGTCTTCACCTCACCGACCGTCGCGGGCCTCGCCGCACTCGTGGACGCCTCCTCCGTAGGAGGGCGTCCTCGGCCCCGTACGGAAGCCGTCCCCGATCTCGACAGCGACATCCGGCTCGCCCCCGACATCGTTGCCGCCGACGATGTCCGCACCGTCGTCCCCGACCCGGAACAGGTCCTTCTCACCGGCGCCACCGGTTTCCTCGGCGCCTTCCTACTGAGGGAGCTGCTACGACAGACCGACGCCACCGTCCACTGCCTGGTGCGCGGCAGCGACCAGTTGAACGCCGAGAGGCGGCTGCGCTCGGCCCGTGAGTCGTACGGCCTCACCGACCCGGCCACCGAGCACCGCGTCACCGTCGTCACGGGCGATCTCGCCCGGCCCCGACTCGGTCTGTCGGCGGCCGACTTCGACCGGTTCGCCCGCACCGTCGACGCCGTCTACCACGCCGGAGCCGCGGTCAACCTGGTCTTCTCCTACGAGCAGTTGAGGGACGCGAACGTGTACGGCACGCAGGAGATCCTGCGGCTGGCCGCCCTTCACCGCACCGTGCCCGTCCACCACGTGTCGACCGTGGGTGTGTACGCAGGCGGCGCCAGTGGCCCGTACGGCACCGAGGACGGGCCCGGCCGCCCCGTACGGGCCGTACGGCCTCAGGACCCGACCGGACCGCCCGCCGCGCTGGAGCACGGCTACACGCAGAGCAAATGGGCCGCGGAGCGCCTGGCCGAGGCCGCGCGCGCCCGGGGGCTGCCCGTCAGCGTCTACCGGCCGACCCGGATCACCGGCGAGTCGACCACCGGCGTCTGCCAGACGGGCGACTTCATGTGGCTGCTGCTCAAGGGCTGCGTCCAGGCGGGCGTGGCCCCGGCGGACGTCGCCACGGCCTTCGACCTCGTGCCGGTGGACTACGTCAGCGCCGCCGTGGTGGCGCTCTCCCGCCAGCCCCGGTGCGCAGGGCAGACGTTCCACATCGCGGGGGAGCGCCCGCTGCGCATGGACACCGCGGTGGCGCGGCTGCGCGCGCTCGGCCACGCCGTCACGGACGTCCCGGCCGCCGACTGGCTCGCCGCCACGGAGGCGGATCCCGCCAACGCCGCCTTCCCGCTGCTCGCCGCGATGGCGGCCGAGACGCGCGGAGGGGGCTCGGAGGGCACCGCGCTGTTCGACGCGCGGGACACCCGGGGTGCGCTGGAGGGCACCGGGATCGTCTGCCGCGACGTCGACGAAGACCTCTTCCGTACATACGTGGAGTACTTCACCCGCACGGGATTCCTCCCGCCACCGGCCGTCCCCCGCACCGCTCCCGCCATCTATGACACCTCGGCCTCGTAAGGAGGCTCCGTGGAGACGCGCGAGCCGGCCGGGGCCGCCCGACGCCGGTGATGTGCCCCGTGCCGCCGCCCGGTGACGGCGCCGGAATCGCCCCCGGTAGGGTCGAACGCAGCGCCAGCCTTCTGACCAGTGGAGACACCATGCCCGCCCGGCCCACCCCCCGTCGCACCGTCCTGAAGGGGGTCGCACTCGCCGGCGCGGCCGGTGCCGGTCTGGCCGCCTGTTCCACCGAGTCGGAGCTGGGTCACGCCGAGGAGCCGACCCCGACAGCCCCGGTCGACCTCGGCGCCGTCGACGCGGTGCCGGTCGGCGGCGTCAAGCTCTTCCGCGAGGAGCGCCTGGTGGTGAGCTGTTCCGCCGAAGGCCAGTACAAGGCGTTCAGCGCGCAGTGCACCCACGCGGGCTGTGTGCTCGACAAGGTGGAGGGCAACGAGGGCAACTGCCCCTGCCACGGAAGCAGGTTCGACGTCACGACGGGCGAGCCGACGAAGGGTCCGGCGACGGTGCCGCTGCCTCCGGTGCCGATCAGCGCGAAGGACGGCAGGCTCGTCGCGGGCCCGGCTTAGCTCCCGCCCGGCGCCCCACGAGACACCTCGGGCACAGCCGTACGACACCCCCCTCGGTCCCACCGTGCGCGGCCCCGCTGTCGGTGGCCACAAGTAGGGTGGAGTCCATGGCCGACCCCTCCAGCTACCGCCCCAAGCCGGGACAGATCCCCGACTCCCCGGGGGTCTACAGATTCCGCGACGATCACCGCCGGGTGATCTACGTCGGGAAGGCCAAGAGCCTGCGCCCCCGGCTCTCCAGCTACTTCCAGGATCTGGCGAATCTCCACCCGCGCACCCGCACGATGGTCACCACGGCCGCCTCCGTCGAGTGGACCGTCGTCTCCACCGAGGTCGAGGCGCTTCAACTGGAGTACTCCTGGATCAAGGAGTACGACCCCCGGTTCAACGTCAAGTACCGCGACGACAAGAGCTATCCGTATCTCGCGGTCACGTTGAACGAGGAGTTCCCGCGTGTGCAGGTGATGCGCGGCGCCAAGAAGAAGGGCGTGCGCTACTTCGGTCCGTACGGACACGCGTGGGCCATCCGCGAGACCGTCGACCTGATGCTCCGGGTGTTTCCCGTCCGTACCTGCTCCGCGGGGGTGTTCAAGAACGCGGAGCGCACCGGACGCCCCTGTCTCCTCGGGTACATCGGCAAGTGCTCGGCGCCCTGCGTCGGCCGCGTCACCCCCGACGAGCACCGCCAACTGGCCGAGGAGTTCTGCGACTTCATGGCCGGGCGCACCGGCGCGTACATCCGTCGTCTGGAGCAGCGGATGGCGATCGCCGCCGAGGACATGGAGTACGAGAAGGCGGGCCGGCTGCGCGACGACATAGGGGCGCTGCGCCGGGCGATGGAGAAAAGCGCCGTCGTCCTCGCCGACGCCACCGACGCCGATCTGATCGCCGTCGCCGAGGACGAGCTGGAGGCGGCCGTACAGATCTTCCACGTCCGTGGCGGACGTGTGCGCGGCCAGCGCGGCTGGGTCACCGACAAGGTCGAGGCGGTCGACACGGCGGGCCTCGTGGAGCACGCGCTCCAGCAGTTGTACGGAGAGGAGATCGGCGACTCGGTTCCCAAGGAGGTCCTTGTCCCGGCGCTGCCCGAGGACCCGGTGCAGACCGACGCGCTCGGCCAGTGGCTGAGCGACCGCCGGGGCTCCCATGTGTCGCTGCGCATCCCGCAGCGCGGTGACAAGAAGGACCTGATGGTGACGGTGGGGCGCAACGCCCAGCAGTCGCTCGTCCTGCACAAGACGAAGCGGGCGAGCGACCTCACCACCCGCTCCCGCGCCCTGGAGGAGATCGCTCGGGCGCTCGGGCTGGACAGTGTGCCGCTGCGTATCGAGTGCTTCGACATCTCGCACCTCCAGGGTGACGACGTCGTCGCCTCGATGGTGGTCTTCGAGGACGGTCTGGCCCGTAAGAGTGAGTACCGCCGTTTCCAGATCAAGGGCTTCGAGGGCCAGGACGACGTCCGCTCGATGCACGAGGTGATCGGCCGCCGCTTCAAGCGCTACCTCGCCGAGAAGGAGCGCACGGGGGAGTGGACGGAGGAGGAAGAGGGCCCCGCCGACCAGGACCCCACCGCCCCCGACGACCCCACCGACCCGACCACCTCCACCGACCCGACCACCTCCACCGACCGGACCGACCAGAACGGCCGGGACCCCCAGGACGGCGTCCCCGGGCCGTCCCTCAAGGACGACGACGGCAGGCCCAAGCGCTTCGCCTACCCGCCCCAACTGGTCGTGGTCGACGGCGGGCAGCCCCAGGTCGCCGCCGCCAAGCGGGCCATGGACGAGCTGGGCATCGACGACGTCGCGGTCTGCGGTCTCGCCAAGCGCCTCGAAGAGGTCTGGGTGCCCGATGACGACGACCCCGTGGTGCTGCCCCGCTCCAGCGAAGGGCTGTACCTTCTCCAGCGCGTACGTGACGAGGCCCACCGCTTCGCCATCACCTATCAGCGGGCCAAGCGGGCCAAGCGCATCCGCACCAGCCCCCTGGACGACGTCCCCGGCCTGGGCGAGACACGCAAGCAGGCACTCATCAAGCATTTCGGCTCGGTGAAGAAGCTCCGGCAGGCCACAATCGAGCAGATCTGTGAGGTGCCGGGGCTCGGCCGCAAGACGGCCGAGTCCGTGGCCGTGGCCCTCGCCCAGGCGGCACCGGCCGCGCCCGCTGTGAACACGGCGACAGGAGAGATCATGGAAGACGACGGGGGCAGACCGCATGACTGAGCAAGACCGGGACGGAGTGGCAGACGTGAGTACGGGTGAGCCCAAGAAGGCCGCCGAGGTGGCGGCCGAGGAAGCCGGAGCGCGGACCACCGGGGCGACCGCCGGGGAGCCCGCCGAAGGGACCGGCGCGGCCGGCGACCAGGACATCCCCGAGGAGACCGCCGCCGAGCCCGCCATTCCCGAGCTGGTGATCATCTCCGGCATGTCGGGAGCGGGCCGCAGTACGGCCGCCAAGTGCCTGGAGGACCTCGGCTGGTTCGTCGTGGACAACCTGCCGCCCGCGCTGATCCCCACCATGGTGGAGCTGGGCGCCCGCTCACAGGGCAACGTGGCGCGGATCGCCGTGGTCGTGGACGTCCGGGGCCGGCGCTTCTTCGACAATCTCCGCGAGTCCCTGGCCGACCTCGACGCCAAACAGGTCACCCGGCGCATCGTGTTCCTGGAGTCCTCCGACGAGGCCCTGGTCCGCCGTTTCGAGTCCGTACGCCGTCCGCACCCCCTCCAGGGCGACGGCCGGATCGTCGACGGCATCGAGGCCGAGCGCGACCTGCTGCGCGAGCTGCGCGGCGACGCCGACCTGGTGATCGACACCTCCAGCCTCAACGTCCATGAGCTGCGCGCCAAGATGGACGCCCAGTTCGCCGGCGACGAGGAGCCGGAGCTGCGGGCCACCGTCATGTCGTTCGGCTACAAGTACGGCCTGCCGGTCGACGCCGACCTCGTGGTCGACTGCCGCTTCCTGCCGAATCCGCACTGGGTCCCCGAGCTGCGCCCCTTCACCGGTCTCAACGAGGAGGTGTCCGGCTATGTCTTCAACCAGCCGGGCGCCAAGGAGTTCCTGGACCGCTATACGGAGCTGCTGGAGCTGATCGCCACCGGCTACCGCCGTGAGGGCAAGCGCTATGTGACCATCGCCGTCGGCTGCACCGGCGGCAAGCACCGCTCCGTCGCCATGTCGGAGAAGCTGGGCGCCCGGCTGGCCGCCGACGGCATGGAGACCGTGGTCGTCCACCGGGACATGGGGCGCGAGTGACGGGACGCAACTTCCGGCTGCGGCGGCTGCGCAGGGCCACACCGGCGCCGGCGGGGCGGCGCGGTGCCCAGCCCAAGGTCGTCGCGCTCGGCGGCGGCATGGGGCTGTCCGCCTCCCTGACGGCGCTGCGCCGGATCACCGGCGACCTCACGGCGGTCGTCACGGTCGCCGACGACGGCGGCTCCAGCGGCCGGCTCCGTGAGGAGCTGGGCGTGCTGCCGCCCGGTGATCTGCGCAAGGCGCTCGCCGCGCTGTGCGGCGACGACGACTGGGGCCAGACCTGGGCCCGGGTCATCCAGCACCGCTTCCAGTCCAAGGGCGACCTGCACGAGCACGCGGTCGGCAATCTGCTGATCGTCGCCCTGTGGGAACAGCTCGGCGACCATGTCCTGGCCCTGGACCTGGTCGGCAAGCTCCTCGGCGCGCACGGCAGGGTGCTGCCGATGTCCGCGGTGCCGCTGGAGCTCCAGGCGCTCGTACGGGGCCATGACCCGGCCCGCCCGGACGAGACGCAGACCGTACGGGGACAGGCCACGGTCGCCCTGACCCGTGGCGAGGTGCAGTCCGTGCATCTCGTGCCGAACGACCCGCCGGCGGTCCCCGAGGCCGTCGCCGCCGTCCTCGACGCCGACTGGGTGGTGCTCGGTCCTGGCTCCTGGTTCTCGTCCGTGATTCCCCATCTGCTCGTGCCCGAGCTGCTCGACGCGCTCGTCGAGACGAAGGCCCGGCGGGTCCTCTCGCTGAACCTCGCGCCGCAACCCGGTGAAACCGATGGCTTCTCACCGCAGCGTCATTTGGAGGTTTTGGGACGACACGCCCCTAAACTCGCCCTGGACGTGGTGCTGGCCGACGAGGCCGCCGTGCCCGACAGCGAATCACTCTCCGATGCCGCGAAGCGGCTCGGTGCCGCGGTCGAGCTGGCTCCCGTGGCCCGACCCGATGGACTTCCGAAGCATGACCCGGAGCTGTTGGCCGCCGCGTACGACCGTATTTTTCGGATGCATGGAAGGATCGGCCCATGGCGATGACGGCAGCGGTGAAGGACGAGATCGCCCGGCTTCCCGTCACCCGTACGTGCTGCAGGAAAGCGGAAGTCTCGGCGATTCTCCGGTTCGCGGGTGGCCTCCACCTCGTGAGCGGACGCATTGTGATCGAGGCGGAGCTGGACACCAGCATCGCCGCGCGCCGGCTCCGCAAGGACATCCTGGAGATCTTCGGGCACAACTCCGAACTGGTGGTGATGGCTCCCGGCGGACTCCGCCGCGGCAGCCGCTACGTCGTACGGGTGATTACCGGCGGTGACCAGTTGGCCCGTCAGACCGGTCTGGTCGACGGCCGTGGCCGGCCGATCCGCGGACTGCCTCCCCAGGTGGTCTCCGGCGCGACCTGCGACGCCGAGGCGGCCTGGCGGGGCGCGTTCCTCGCGCACGGCTCGCTCACCGAGCCGGGGCGCTCCTCCTCGCTGGAGGTGACCTGCCCGGGGCCGGAGGCGGCCCTCGCGCTCGTCGGCGCCGCCCGCAGACTCCAGATCCCGTCCAAGGCGCGCGAGGTACGCGGTGTGGACCGGGTCGTCGTACGGGACGGGGACGCGATCGGGGCGCTGCTGACGCGGCTCGGTGCGCACGAGTCGGTGCTGGCGTGGGAGGAGCGGCGGATGCGCCGCGAGGTCCGCGCGACGGCCAACCGGCTCGCCAACTTCGACGACGCGAACCTGCGCCGCTCGGCCCGCGCGGCCGTGGCGGCCGGGGCCCGGGTGCAGCGGGCGCTGGAGATCCTGGGCGAGGAGGTGCCCGAGCACCTTGCCGCCGCCGGCCGCCTGCGGATGGAGCACAAGCAGGCGTCGCTGGAGGAGCTGGGCGCGCTCGCCGACCCGGCGCTCACCAAGGACGCGGTGGCCGGCCGGATCCGCAGGCTGCTGGCCATGGCGGACAAGAAGGCGCAGGACCTGGGCATTCCGGGGACCGAGTCGACGCTGTCGGAGGAGATGGCGGACGGCCTCGTCGGCTGAGTGACCCCGAGTGACCCTGACCTCCCGCGCCGAGTGATCCTCTGTACGGAGCACGCACCGCAGTACGCCAATGTGCCGCTGCCGGTACCCCACGGGGGCCGACAGCGGCATTTTGCATGACCGTTTACGCGCTATTGACATGATCATGAAGCTTGGCGAGCCTGACGGCGTCCCGTCACACCTGTGGCGGACCACAGCAAGGGGGGCACATGAGACGCGGAGCGAGATCCATCGTTGCGGCGGGCGCACTGTTGCTGAGCGGAATAACGGCGATACCCGGCGCCCAGGCCGAGACCGCCACCGAGAGATCCACGGCCCCGGCCGCGGACACCCTGAAGGTCTTCGACGCCGAGGTCACCGCCGAGCAGGTGCCACTGCTCCTCGCGGCCGGCCAGGACGCCCACGAACTGGGCGAATCCGTGCCGCAGGGCGGTACGGCGAAGGTCGAACTGTTCCTCACCGACGACCAGGCCGACGATTTGGAGAGCCAGGGCGTCGACGTCACCGAGCGGACGATCTCGCCGCAAACGGAATCCCGCCTGGCGGCGGCCGGGGACGGTGTCTACCGCCCGTACAGCGGTCCGGGCAATCTCCAGGAGGAGATCAAGGAGACCGGCGCGGCCCACCCCGGACTCACCAAGGTCGTCTCCATCGGCAAGACGGTCCAGGGCAAGGACATCCTCGCCCTCAAGCTCACCAAGGGCGCGGCCAAGAGCAAGGACGGCTCCAAGCCCTCCGTGCTCTACATGTCCAACCAGCACGCCAGGGAGTGGATCACTCCCGAGATGACACGGCGGCTGATGCACCACTATCTGGACAACTACGGCAAGGATCCGAGGATCACCAAGATCGTCGACTCCACCGAGCTGTGGTTCGTCCTGTCGGCCAACCCCGACGGCTACGACTGGACCCACGCCTCCGACGCCAACCGCCTCTGGCGCAAGAACCTGCGCGACGTCAACGGCGACGGTGTCATCAGCCGCGGTGACGGCATCGACCTGAACCGGAACTTCAGCTACAAGTGGGGCTACGACAACGAGGGTTCGTCCCCGCTGTCCACCAGTGAGACCTACCGGGGCGCCTCGCCCGGCTCCGAGCCCGAGACCCAGGCCATCGACAGCTTCCAAAAGCGCGTCGGGTTCGACTACGCCGTCAACTACCACTCCGCCGCCGAACTGCTCCTCTACGGCGTGGGCTGGCAGGTCGCCACCCCGACCCCCGACGACATCCTCTACCGGTCGCTCGCCGGCACCCCCGAGAACTCCGCCGTCCCCGGCTACTACCCGCAGGTCTCCTCCGAGCTGTACACCACCAACGGCGAGGCCGACGGACACGGCGCCAACGTCAACGGGATCATGATGTTCACCCCGGAGATGACCACCTGTGCGACGGTCTCCAACAGCATCCCCGACGACGCCTGGGAGGCGAAGGACTGCCGGTCCGGCTTCAACTTCCCCGACGACGAGAAGCTGATCCAGGCGGAGTTCGCCAAGAACATCCCCTTCGCGCTATCCGTCGCCGAGACCGCCGCCCACCCCGACCAGCCGTCGTCCTCGGTCGGCCTGAGCGCCCCCGACTTCACCCCCGACACCTTCACCACCTCCTACGGACGCGGCGCCGACCAGGAGGTCGCCGTCACCGCCCGCAAGTCGCTGCGCGACAAAGAGCTGAACTACCGGATCAACGGCGGCCGTACGCAGGACGAGGAGCTGCGCGCCTGGAAGGGCGGCGAGACCTACGGCGGCGAGGACAACCTCCACTTCGACGAGTACCGCGCCGAGGTCGAGGACGCCGACCCGGGCGACCGCGTCGAGGTCTGGTTCACCGGCCGTACGAAGAACGGCAAGCGCACCACCAGTGAGCGCTTCACCTACACCGTCGCCGAGCGCCCCCGGGCCGACACCCTCGTCGTCGCCGAGGAGGGCGCACCCGCCCAGTACGCGACCGCGTACGTCGACGCGCTGCGGGCCAACGGCCGTACCGCCACCGTCTGGGACGTCGCCACCCAGGGCGCACCGCACCCCCTGGGCGTCCTGAGCCACTTCTCCACCGTCGTCCACCACACCGGCGCGGTGGCTCCCGGCGGCGATACGCAACTGGCCGTCCGCGACTTCCTCAACGAGGGAGGCAAACTGATCGAGGCGGGCGAGCAGACCGGCGGCAACGCGCAGGTCGGCCGCACCCGGACGAACGACTTCAGCCAGTACTACCTCGGCGCGTACGGCCGGGCCTCCACGGCCGGCGCCACCGCCTTCACCGGGGCCGGCGCGCTCCTGGGGACGTCGGGACCGCTCGGCGCGGCGGTCGGCAACCCGCTCGACCAGGCCGGTACGTACACCGTCACCTCCTCCGTCCTGGCCCCGGACCTCTTCCCGCGGTTCACCAGCGCGGCGGCGGGGACGTACGACACCGGGACCGGCGCGGCGGCGGTCACCACGAAGGACACCGTCCTGCTCGGCTTCGGGCTGGAACAGATCACGGACGCGCAGGCGCGCGCGGCGCTGCTCGGGAAGGCGCTGCGGGCCCTGCGCGGCTGATCGCGCCGGCGGTACGGGCGCGGTCGGCCGCGCCCGTACCGTCCACTCGGTGTCACCGAGCCGCCTGGGGGGAGGTAGGGTCATAAGTGGTCGGGGACATCCCATACGCACTCGCCGGCGTCGAAACCCGGCGTACCAACGAGGAGATCGGTTCGTGACGATCCGCGTAGGCATCAACGGCTTTGGCCGCATCGGTCGTAGCTATTTCCGCGCGCTGCTCGAGCAGGGTGCGGACATCGAGATCGTGGCTGTCAATGACCTGGGTGACACCGCGACCACCGCTCATCTGCTGAAGTACGACACCATCATGGGCCGCCTCAAGGCAGAGGTGAGCCACACCGCCGACACGATCACGGTCGACGGCAAGACGTTCAAGGTGCTCTCCGAGCGGAACCCGGCCGACATCCCCTGGGGTGAGCTGGGCGTCGACATCGTCGTCGAGTCGACCGGCATCTTCACCAAGAAGGCCGACGCCGAGAAGCACATCGCGGGCGGCGCCAAGAAGGTCCTCATCTCGGCTCCGGCCAAGGACGAGGACATCACCATCGTGATGGGCGTCAACCAGGACAAGTACGACCCGGCGCGCCACAACGTCATCTCCAACGCCTCCTGCACCACCAACTGTGTGGCGCCGATGGCCAAGGTCCTCCTGGAGAACTTCGGCATCGTCAAGGGCCTGATGACGACGGTCCACGCGTACACCAACGACCAGCGCATCCTGGACTTCCCGCACAAGGACCTGCGCCGCGCCCGTGCCGCCGCCGAGAACATCATCCCGACCACCACCGGCGCCGCCAAGGCGACCGCCCTGGTGATCCCGGAGCTCGAGGGCAAGCTCGACGGCATCGCGATGCGCGTCCCGGTCCCGACGGGCTCCGTCACCGACCTGGTTGTCGAGCTGGAGCGCGAGGTGACCAAGGACGAGGTCAACGCCGCGTTCCAGAAGGCCGCCGAGGGCCAGCTCAAGGGCCTCCTCGACTACACCGAGGACCCGATCGTCTCCTCGGACATCGTCAACTGGCCGGCGTCCTGCACCTTCGACGCCTCCCTGACCCTGGTCCAGGGCAAGAGCGTGAAGATCATCGGCTGGTACGACAACGAGTGGGGCTACTCGAACCGACTGGTCGACCTGACCACCTTCGTCGGCGGCCGGCTCTGACCCCGGTCCGGTAGGCAACTCCCGATGTGAACGACAGGGCTCGTGCGGCGCGACGTGGCGCTGACCGGGCCCTGTCGTCCGTGTGCTGTGTGCTGTGTGTGCTCGCTCCTCTGTGTGCTCGCGACGTCGCGGGACGTGGAGCCGCTCTCAAGGAGTCACTGATACATGAAGACGATCGACGAACTTCTCGACGAAGGGGTCGCCGGCAAGCGTGTCTTCGTCCGGGCCGACCTCAACGTGCCGCTCGAACAGGGCACCGGGACCGCCAGGATCACCGACGACGGCCGGATCCGCGCCGTGCTGCCGACCGTCGCCCGACTCGCCGAGGCCGGTGCCCGGGTGATCGTGGCGTCCCACCTCGGCCGCCCGAAGGGCGCGCCCGACCCCGCCTTCTCGCTGGCTCCGGCCGCCGCTCGTATGGGTGAACTCCTGGGCGCCGACGTCGCGTTCGCGACCGACACCGTGGGCGACTCCGCGAAGGCCGTCGTCGCCGCGCTGGGCGACGGACAGGTCGCCGTCGTCGAGAACCTGCGCTTCAACGCCGGTGAGACCTCGAAGGACGACGCCGAGCGCGGCGCCTTCGCCGACCGGCTCGCCGAGCTGGCCGACCTCTACGTGGGCGACGGCTTCGGAGCCGTACACCGCAAGCACGCCTCGGTCTTCGACCTGCCGGCCCGGCTGCCACACGCGGCGGGCTATCTGATCGCCACCGAGGTCGGCGTACTCAAGAAGCTCACCGAGGACGTCGAGCGGCCGTACGTGGTCGTCCTCGGCGGTGCCAAGGTCTCCGACAAGCTCGGGGTCATCGACCATCTCCTGGAGAAGGCCGACCGCATCCTGATCGGCGGCGGCATGGCGTACACCTTCCTCAAGGCCCAGGGCCATGAGGTCGGCGCCTCGCTGCTCCAGGAGGACCAGATCCCGGCCGTCCAGGAGTATCTGAAGCGCGCCGACGAGCGGGGCGTGGAGTTCGTCCTGCCGGTGGACGTGCTCGTCGCGTCCTCCTTCCCGGACCTGAAGACGAAGGCGCCGGCCCATCCGGCGACCGTCTCCGTCGACGCCATCCCCGCCGACGGGATGGGGCTGGACAGCGGCCCGGAGACCTACCGGCTGTACGCGTCCAAGCTCGCCGACGCGACGACCGTCTTCTGGAACGGCCCCATGGGGGTCTTCGAGCACCCCGACTACGCCGAGGGCACCCGGGCCGTCGCCCAGGCACTGATCGACTCCGACGCCTTCACGGTCGTCGGTGGTGGCGACTCCGCCGCCGCCGTCCGGATCCTCGGATTCGACGAAAAAGCATTCGGCCATATTTCGACCGGTGGCGGCGCCAGCCTCGAGTACCTCGAGGGCAAGACGCTTCCCGGCCTCGCCGCACTGGAGGACTGACCTACCGATGGCAGCTACAACCCCGACCGAGAAGACCGGCCGTACCCCGCTGATGGCGGGCAACTGGAAGATGAACCTCAACCACCTCGAGGCCATCGCGCACGTCCAGAAGCTCGCCTTCGCCCTGACCGAGAAGGACCACGACGCGGTCGAGACGGCCGTCCTGGTGCCGTTCACCGATCTGCGCTCCGTGCAGACGCTGGTCGACGGCGACAAGCTCAAGATCAAGTACGGTGCCCAGGACATCTCCTCGCACGACTCCGGTGCGTACACCGGCGAGGTCTCCGGGCCGATGCTGGCCAAGCTGAAGTGCACGTACGTGGCCGTCGGCCACAGCGAGCGCCGTCAGTACCACAACGAGACCGACGAGCTGTGCAACGAGAAGGTGCGGGCCGCCTACAAGCACGGGCTGACCCCGATCCTGTGCATCGGCGAGGGTCTGGACGTCCGCAAGGCCGGCGAGCAGGTCCCGTACACGCTCGCGCAGCTCGACGGCGGCCTCAAGGACATCCCGGCCGACCAGGCCGAGTCCGTGGTGATCGCCTACGAGCCGGTGTGGGCCATCGGCACCGGCGAGGTCGCCACCCCCGAGGACGCGCAGGAGGTGTGCGGGGCGATCCGCGCACGGCTCGCGGAGCTGTACTCGCCGGAGCTGGCCGAGAAGGTCCGTATTCAGTACGGCGGCTCGGTGAAGTCCGGGAATGTGGCCGCGATCATGGCGCAGCCGGACGTGGACGGCGCCCTTGTCGGCGGTGCGGCGCTGGACGCCGAGGAGTTCGTCAAGATCGTCAGGTTCCGCGACCAGTAAGTATGCGACGGCGCGGATCCGTCGTACCCTGACGGGGGCCGAGTCGGCATCTCACACATGCCGCCGGCCCCCGTTGTCCATTGCGGTCCTGTTCAGTCCCGTTTCAATACCGTTCAATACCGAATCAAATTCAGTCCGAGAGAATTCCGGAAAGTAGGGTCCAGCCGTGATTATGGGGTTCTCGATCGCCCTGATCGTCTTCAGCCTGCTGCTGATGCTGCTGGTGCTGATGCACAAGGGGAAGGGCGGCGGCCTCTCCGACATGTTCGGCGGTGGCATGCAGTCGTCCGTCGGTGGCTCCTCGGTCGCCGAGCGCAACCTCGACCGCATCACCGTGGTCGTTGGTATGTCATGGTTTGCCTGCATTGTCGTGCTTGGTCTGCTGATGAAGCTGGACAACTGACCAGTCGTACGGTACGGCGCCGGGGACGCGGCCTATCATGAGGCCCTGCGTCCCGGCGGTGGGGGTGTAACTCCACTCACTGGACGCGCGTTGGGCCATACGTAGACTGGGGCGCTCGACAGCGGAGCTGCCTCTCGACGCTTGATGCTTGCGGCACCATTCACGCAGGGAGTTACGACCGTGGCAAGTGGCAACGCGATCCGGGGAAGCCGGGTCGGAGCGGGGCCGATGGGTGAGGCCGAGCGTGGCGAGTCCGCGCCACGCCTGCGCATCTCCTTCTGGTGCTCCAACGGGCACGAGACGCAGCCGAGCTTCGCCCATGACGCGCAGGTTCCGGACACGTGGGACTGCCCACGCTGCGGATTCCCGGCCGGCCAGGACCGGGACAATCCGCCGGACCCACCGCGCACCGAGCCGTACAAGACACACCTCGCCTACGTACGCGAACGGCGCAGCGACGCGGACGGCGAGGCGATTCTCGCCGAAGCCCTCGCCAAACTGCGGGGCGAGATCTAGACATTGATCCGGCCGGGCACCCAAAGGGGCCCGGCCGGAGCCGTTTTCGCCCGCGGCCGATTGTCAGTGGCATCCCTTACGGTCCGAACACGGACATCGAAAGGGAGAGTTGTGACGACGGACGAGACGGCGACGGCGAGCGGGCCGACGGTCGAAGCGGCGGTCGAAGCGGGGGCCGAAGCGGCGGCCGGCTCGGCCGAGGAGACCGCGGCGCGGGCGCGGGTGCCCGCGTGGCGCGGGGGGTTCGGGCGGCTGTGGAGCGCGGCCGTCGTCTCACGGTTCGGGGACTCGCTGCGTAACGCCGCGCTGCCGCTGCTCGCCGCCTCGTTGACCGACGACCCGCTGCTGATCGCGTCCGTGACCGCCTGCGGTTATCTGCCCTGGCTGCTGTTCGGACTCCTCGGCGGCGCCGTCGCCGACCGGGTGGACCAGCGGCGGGCGATGTGGGCCGTCGACGTGGCGCGCGGTGTGCTGATGGCGGGCTTCGCGCTCGCGGTCGCGCTGGGCCACGGCACGATCGCGCTGCTGCTCGCGCTCGCCTTCCTGCTGACCACCTTCCAGACGCTTTTCGACAACGCGGCCACGGCCCTGCTGCCCTCCGTGGTCCCCCGTGACGCGCTGGCCGGCGCCAACGCCCGCCTCATGACCGGACAGCAGGTCGCGGGCAGCTTCCTGGCGGCGCCGCTGGTGCCCGCGCTGCTGATCATGGGCGCCGCCGCGCCGTTCGCGGTCAACGCCGCCACCTATGTCGTCGGCGCGCTGTTCATCGCCTCCCTGCGCACCGACGCACCCGCCAAGGCCCCGAAGGCGCCCGGCAGCACTCTGCGCGCCGAGATGGCCGACGGGATACGTGCCTTGTGGCGCGACAGCGCGCTGCGGGGCCTGGCCGTGGCGACCGCCCTGACGAACGTCGGCATGGGCGCCCTGATCGCGACCCTGGTCCTGCACGTCACCGGCTGGCTCGACGCGGGCAACGGCGGGTTCGCGGCGGCCATCACGGCGTACGGCGTCGGCAGTGTCGCCGGCGGACCGGTGGCACCGCGGCTCGCGGTGCGGATCGGGCGAATACGCAGTGTCTTCGTCGCCGGGACCGTCCAGACCTGCGCGCTTCTCGTGCTGGGGACCGTCCGTGAACTGTGGGCGGCGATCGCCGTCATGGCGGTGTTCGGGGTCATGGGCATGGTCTGGAACGTGAACCAGGCGACGCTGGTCCAGGAGCGGAGCCCCGCCGAGATGCTGGGCCGGATCAGCTCCGCCTTCCGTACGCTCGCCATCGGCGGGGCACCGCTCGGCGCGCTGCTCGGCGGCCTGGTCGCGGGGGCCTGGGGGCTCAACACGCCCGCGCTTCTGGCGGCCGGTACGTTCACGCTCGCTGTCGCGTCGCTCAGGGCTGTCCCGTAATCCCTGGCGGGCGCACGACGACAGTTACGGCACCTCGCTGCGTTGTCGGACCGTCCGAATACGCCCGGTATGAGGACGCCCCTCCGCCTTGCGATGCACCGCATCTGACGCCGTGCGCCGATCCACCAGGGACTACGGGACAGCCCTTGGCGGCCTGATCAATTAGGTTGGTGGGGCAGTTGGGGCACCGCACTCACGCAGACAGTCACGTACGAGAAGAAGTGGGCTGAAGCAAGATGTCCGAGAACAAGGCAGAAGGCCGCGCCAGGCTCAACCGGACGCCCCAGTGGAGCGCGCTGGAGAAGCATCGCGAGCAGTTGGGGCAGACGCGTCTGCGGGAGCTGTTCGCCGACGACCCGGCGCGCGGTACCCGCTACACCCTCCAGGTCGGTGACCTCTACCTGGACTACTCCAAGCATCTGGTGACGGACCGGACGCTCACCCTGCTGCGTGATCTGGCGGCGGCCACCGGTGTCGCCGAGCTGCGGGACGCGATGTTCCGCGGCGAGAAGATCAACACCACCGAGGACCGGGCGGTGCTGCACACCGCGCTGCGCGCCCCGCGCGACGCGGTGATCGAGGTCGACGGGGAGAACGTCGTGCCGGGCGTGCACGCCGTCCTCGACAAGATGGCCGCTTTCGCCGAGAGGGTCAGGGCGGGCGAATGGCTCGGCCACACGGGCCGGCCCGTCCGTAACGTCGTCAACATCGGCATCGGCGGCTCCGACCTCGGCCCGGCGATGGCCTACGAGGCGCTGAAGTCGTTCACCGACCGCGACCTGACAGTCCGTTTCGTGTCGAACGTCGACGGCGCAGACCTGCACGAGGCCGTGCGCGATCTGGACGCCGCCGAGACGCTGTTCGTCATCGCGTCCAAGACCTTCACCACCATCGAGACCATCACCAACGCCCACTCGGCCCGCAACTGGCTCCTGACCGAGCTCCAGAGCGGTCAGGAGGCCGTGGCCAAGCACTTCGTGGCGCTGTCCACGAACGGCGAGAAGGTCGCCGACTTCGGCATCGACACCACGAACATGTTCGAGTTCTGGGACTGGGTCGGCGGCCGGTACTCGTTCGACTCCGCCATCGGTCTCTCCCTGATGGTCGCCATCGGCCCCGACCGCTTCCGCGAGATGCTCGACGGCTTCCACCTCGTGGACGAGCACTTCCGCACCGCGCCCGCCGAGTCCAACGCACCGCTGCTGCTGGGCCTGCTGGGGATCTGGTACGGGGAGTTCTTCGACGCCCAGTCGCACGCCGTCCTGCCCTACAGCCACTACCTGTCCCGGTTCACCGCGTATCTCCAGCAGCTCGACATGGAGTCCAACGGCAAGTCCGTGGACCGCGACGGCGAGCCGGTTCAGTGGCAGACGGGACCGGTCGTCTGGGGCACCCCGGGCACCAACGGCCAGCACGCGTACTACCAGTTGATCCACCAGGGTACGAAGGTCATCCCCGCCGACTTCATCGGCTTCGCCCAGCCGGTCGACGACCTGCCGCACCAACTTGTCGCCCAGCACGACCTGTTGATGGCCAACTTCTTCGCCCAGACCCAGGCGCTGGCCTTCGGCAAGACACCCGACGAGGTCCGGGCCGAGGGCGTCCCCGCCGACCTGGTGGCGCACAAGACGTTCCAGGGCAACCACCCGACCACCACCATCCTCGCCGAGTCGCTGACCCCCTCCGTACTGGGCCAGCTCATCGCGCTCTACGAGCACAAGGTCTTCGTCCAGGGCGCCGTGTGGAACATCGACTCCTTCGACCAGTGGGGCGTCGAGCTGGGCAAGGTCCTCGCCAAGGAGATCGAGCCGATCCTCACCCAGATCGACGGCGGGCGCGACAGCTCGGCCGACAAGCCGCTGGACGCCTCCACCGCGGAGCTGGTCAAGAAGTACCGGGCGCTGCGGGGGCGTTGAGCCGATGACGCAGGGAGAGCGGCGGCTCAGACCGCCCGGCAACACGCTGAACGAGAGGGCGGTCACCTGGTGGCGTACGCAGTGGCTGCTGCTCACCCTGGTGCCGGTGACCGTCCTCGCGGTGCTGGGCGCGCTCATAGCCCCGGCTCGCATCTGGCTGCTGGTGCCCGCCGCCGCCGTGGCGGTGGCCGGGGCGGCCTGCACGGTGGTCATGCCGATGGTCTGGTTCCGGGTGCACCGCTGGGAAGTGACGGACGAGGCGGTCTACATCCGTACCGGCTACTTCTGGCAGGAGTGGCGGATCGCGCCGATGTCCCGGATCCAGACCGTGGACACCGTACGGGGGCCGCTGGAGCAGTTGTTCAAACTCTCCACCGTCGTCGTGACCACCGCCTCCTCCAAAGGAGCGATACGGATCGAAGGGCTCGGCCATGAGCTGGCCGCCGAGCTGGCCGAGCGGCTGACCCACATCACCCAGGCGACGCCCGGGGACGCGACGTGAGCACGGCCGCCGTCCCCGCGCCCGGGGAGGAGTGGCGCAAGCTCGACAAACGCACCCTGCTGGTCACCGCCGCCGTCATGACCGGCGTCGCGACGGGGGCCGCAGTGCCCACCGCCGTCGCTCTGTCCGGCGGCATGGGAGTGGGCCGCGCGCTCGCCTGGGTGCTGCCCGCGGCCCTGCTGCTGATCGGCTGCGGCACCGGCGGCGACTACGTCCGCTGGCGCCGGACCCGCTACCGCACCGGCCCCGACCGGGCCGAGTTGCACACCGGACTGCTCGTGGTCAAACGCCGCTCACTGGCCCGCGAACGGATCAGAAGCGTCGATCTGACGGCCAATCTCCTGCTGCGCGTCCTCGGCCTGGTGAAGGTCCGGATCGGTACGGGCGAGCACACCGGCGGCGAGTCCACCCTCGAACTCGACCCGGTCACCCGCGCGGAGGGCGAGCGCCTTCGTACGGAACTGCTGGACCGCACCCCCTCCGACACCGCCGGGGCGCACCGGGACGGCCCGCTGGCCGCCCTCGACCCCCGCTGGATCCGGTACGCGCCCGTCTCCTTCGTCGCGCCCCTGCTGGGCGGGGCGGCGGCGGGCGGTGTGATGCAGGTCAGCGAGTGGTTCGGGGTCCAGCACGAGGTGCTGAACTGGATCGGCGACCGGTTCCGGGACACGTCCGTTCTCGTGATCATCCTGGTCCTCGTGGTCGCGGCTCTCCTCGCCGGCATAGTCGGCTCGCTCGGCCTGTGGGTCGAGATGTGGTGGAACTACCGACTGGAACGCGAGCCCGGCGGCACGCTGCGGGTGCGGCGCGGACTGTTCACCTCCCGGTCCGTGTCCATAGAGGAGCGCAGGCTGCGGGGCGTCGAACTGGTGGAGCCGCTGGGCGTACGGCTGGTGGGCGCCGCTCGGGTCGACGCCGTCGCCACCGGGCTCGCCCAGGACGACGACGACAAACACACCGACCTCAAGACACTGCTGCCGGTGGCGCCGAGGGCCGCCGCGCACGAGGTGGCCGCCCAGGTCCTGCGGGAGACGTCGTCCCCGACGAGAACGGCCGCACTCACCCCCCACCCGCCCGCCGCGCGCGGCAGGCGGCTGCGCTGGGCGGTGGGCTCCGCGCTGATGCCGGTGGTGGTGCTGCTGATCCTCGGTCTGCTCGTCAGCGACGTACTGCTGAGCGTCGCCGCCGTCTGCGCGGTGGTGCTGCTGCCCGTCGCGGTGCTGCTCGCGCTCGACGCGTACCGCAATCTCGGGCACGGCCTCAGCGGCGGGTATCTGATCGCCCGCTCGGGCACCGTCCGCCGGACCACGGTCGCGCTCCAGCGGGGCGGTGTCATCGGCTGGACGGTCAAGCGGTCGTACTTCCAGCGCCGGGCGGGGCTGCTGACGCTCACCGCGACGACGGCGGCGGGGGAGGGGGCGTACTCCGTCCACGACGCGGCGCAGGGGGAGGGGCTGGCGTTCGCGGCGGAGGCGGTACCGGGGTTGCTGGAGCCGTTCCTGGAGCCGTTCCCGGAGCCGATTCAGGAGCCGTTCCCGGAGCCGATTCGGGAGAAGTGACGGGTGCGGGGCTACTCCCCGCACCCCACGTCTCACACGCCGGCGAGGCCGGACGGTGCCCAGCTCGCCTGGACCAACGCCCTTTCCGTGCTGGCGAGATGGAAGGCCGCGGCGAGCCAGGCCGACGCGTAGCGGTCCGTCTCGTCATGGATCCGGCCGAAGGCGTCGCGGGTGCGGCGGTCCGCCTCGAAGCCGAGCGCGCCGGTCAGTTCGGCGGCGGTGTGGAACCCGGTGGCCCGGAGCGCGGCGCCGTTCCCGCGAGAGCCGCCGTTACGGGCCGACTCCGCGACCGCCCGGCGCCCACCGGTCACCGCGAGGTCGGTCAGGCGGCGTACCCGCCAGACGGGGGAGTCGGCCAGCATGTCGGGCCCGGTGCGCTCGGGCGCGGTCGGTGGACAGACCTCGGGCGGCGGCAGATGCGCCCCCTGGAGACGGTCGTAGCCGAGGTCGGCACGGTCCAGCCACTCCGCGGGCAGCCGCAGGCTCGCCTCGGTGCCCGGCACCGGTCCGACAGCCAGCGGACGCAGCGTGGCGGCGCGCTCGGGGTCGATCCGGCCCACCACCCGGACCCGCAGGCCGGGGCGGGTGGCGAGGCGCCGCAGATTGGCCGTGTGGGCGAGGTCCGGATGAGGGTGGGCGGCCATCAGCCGGATCAGTGGCCCGGTCGGCAGATCGGCGTCCGGCTGCGGCAGTTCACGGGCGAGCAACTGATCGCCCACGGCGCCGGTGATCACCAGGTCGCAGCCGATCGGTTCGCCGATCCGCGCGCTCGGTTCCTCCCCCGGGCCGGGCTCGGAGGAAAGCAGCCCGGCCACGGTTTCGGCCGGTCGGCGGGCGAACAGGGCGGCGATCGGTCCCGAGGACCAGGGCAGGCCGGCGACCGGGCTGGACCGCACACCCTTGCCGGAGCCGAGCCGGCCGTCGGCAGAGATGGTCGCACCGTTGATCAACAGGCCACCGCGGGAGAGCTGGGCGTGGTCGAGGACCGTCGCGCCGACGGTGACGGGGGCTGTCGCCGCGCCCCGCGCGCGTGCCGAACCACCGGGTCTGACGTCGGCCACGGAGAACCAGCGGTGGTCGTCGGTGACGAGATGGGTCACCACGCCCCCGTATCCGGTGGCGCTGATCACCGGCTCCCGGCAGACGCCGTAGACGCGCAGCGCACCCCCGGGCCGGTAGCCGCGCCGGGCGATGCCGATCAGTTCGGGGGCGCCGTTGCCGGCCGCCAACAGACCGGTGGTGAGCAGGAGTTCACGCAGCGCCGCGACCAGGTCGGCCGACCGGTGGCCCGCGTGGCCCGCGCGGGCGTCGCGCAGACCGCGCACCACGCGCAGGGCGGCGGCCTCGGCCCGGTGCAGTCCGGCCAGCCGGGCGGTGTGGGCGGCGCGCAACAGCTCCGCCTGCGCTATCGCGCCGGCGGCGGGCACACCGGCCGCGAGCACGGCCGTGGCGGCGGACCACAGCCCGGACGCGGCGGCGACCCGGACAGGGCTGAGAGGGGCGGGGGGCGGGGTGGGCGCGCCGGGCGAGGTGGGTGCCGGAGCGTCGTCCGGCACGGCTTCGGGGGCGGCTGTGACGTCTTCGACGTCTTCGGCGGCCGGTTCGGAGGCGCTTTCGGAGGCGCTTTCGGGGTCGGCCACCGGGCACGCCCCGAGGACGGCCGCCCGGTGCAGACAGCGCGGCGCGAGCAGGCAGGTGCACCGCGCCTGGTCCGGGTCGGTGACCGTGCCGGACGGGCCGGGGGAGAGGGTGACCACCGCGTCCTCGCCGCACCTCACACTGATGCCGCCAGCTCCCGCGCCGCCGTCGTCCGCGCTGCCGGGGGCGGCCCTGGTCGCCGGTACGGCGCCGTACCGCTCGATCGCCCCGTCGAGCTTCTTGCGCAGCCGGGAGGTCAGACTCTCCACCGCGTCGGCGACCACCTGCGCGGCGACCGGTGGCAGCGGGACGGTCTGGTCGGGCGATGTCATCGGTTCTCCCCGCGGAGACGGTCGCCCACCCAGCGGGCGAGGGCGAGAGGGCTGAGTGCCGCGACCGGCATACCGGCCGCCACGAGCTGCTGCGCGACAGGCACCGAGTAGCGCGGTGCGCCGGTGTCGTCCAGGGCCGCGCAGCCCATGAGATGGACGCCGGACGCGGCGAGGGAACGCACCTCACCGAGCAGGCCGCCCAGTCCGTAACCCTCCTCGAAGTCGCTGACGACCACGACAAGGGTGCGGGTCGGCACGGTCACCAGGGAACGGGCGTGGGCGAGTCCCGCGGCGATGTGCGTGCCGCCGCCGACGCGTACCTCAAGGAGCAGCGACAGCGGATCGGCGACCCGGTCCGTCAGGTCGATCACCTCGGTGGAGAAGGTGAGGAAGTGGGTGGACAGGGTGGGGACGCCGCCCAGGACGGCGGCCGTGAGCGCGGACCAGATGACCGATGCCTCCATCGATCCGGACACGTCGACCACGAGGATCAGCCGCCAGTCCGACTGGTGGCTCGTGCGGGTGCTGAACACCGGATGCTCCGGGACGACGACGGTGCGTCCGTCGTCGAGGCGGCGCGTGTGGGCCAGGTTGGCCCGCAGGGTGCGCGGCAGATCGAGCTTGCCGCCGGGGCGGCGGCTCGGGCGGGGATGCGCGAGGCCGGTGAGGGTGGGGCGAAGCCGGGTGGCCAGCTCCCGTGCCAGCTCGTCCACGAGTCGGCGCACGAGTGGCCGCAGTTGTGCGAGCTGCTGCTCGGGCATGCCTCCGGCCAGCGAGAGGACGGATGTCAGCAGTTCGATCGAGGGTCTGACATGCGCGGGGTCGAGTTCGGCGATGACCTCTGTACGGCCGGCGTGCGCCGCCCTGGCGAGAACTTCCTCGCGGACGTCCGCCGCGAACAGTGCGTCGAGTTCCCGCGCCCATTCGCGGGCGGTGGGGAAGGACCTGCCCCGACCGCCCGCGTCGCCGGACGCGCCGGGTGGGCCCTGCGCGAGGTCGGCGGAGCCTTCGCCGCGCCCAGCGCCGTACAGCTCGTCCAGCGCGTACGCGTAACGGCGGGCGTCGTCCGGGAGTTGGTCGCTCTCCCGGCCCAGGAGGAGTCGCCAGCGGTCGGCGGGCGCGAGGCGTCGGGAGTCGTCCACAGGGCGCGTACGGGTGCTGTTCCCGGCACTTCGCGAACCGGGAGTGTCCTTCGGTACGTCGTCGGCCCCGGCGCCCGCCGGCGGCACCCGGTCGGGCAGCCCCGGCTCGGGCAGGCCGAGTGCGGGCAGGCCCAGCGCGGTCAGCGCGGCGAGACCGGCGGCGTCCGCCGCCGTCCACAGCGCGACCAGTTCCGGTGGCGCGCTCAGCGTCAGGTCCGGGCGGTCGCCGAGGCGTTCGGTGACCGTCCGCAGCAGCCGGCCCCGGTCGGCGGGCGTAAGGACGTCGAACCCACCGCGCAGCGCCGGAAGCCGCTGGAGGAAGCCCTGGTCGGGCAGGGCGTCGATCCGGTCCAGAAGCGGGGTGAGAGCGGCCTCGGCCGACTGGAGGAGCGGTCCGGCGGCCGTCAGCACGCCCGTGAGCGACCCGGAGAGGCGGCGCCGTTCGTCAGGGCCGGTGGCCCTGTCGATCCAGCTCGCGACCCGGTCGCCCATGGCCTGCGGCGCGTCGAGGTCGAGCAGGACCCGGGTCGCGGCGGCGGCTCCCTGGATGACCGGTGAACCGGTCGTCGCGAGTGTGCTCAGCGCGTCGTCCATCCGCAGACCGAGGCGGTGCTCGCCGGCCCGGGTGGCGAGAGCGACCAGGGCGACGGCGTCCTGCGGGTCGTCACTGCCCGCGAGCCCGGGGAGTCCGCGTACGGCGGCCTCCAGCAGGACCACGGCGAGTTCGGAGGCCGCGCGCCGGGTGTCCGTGGTGGTGCCCGGCAGATGTCCCTGCCGCAGGGAGTGCAACAGGTCCAGGGCGTCGAGGAGTTCGGGCAGGGCGGCCGACGACGGCAGCGCGTCGGCGGCCTCGGCGAGGCGGTCGGCGACCAGCTCCGGCAGATCGCACCGCGCCGCGTCACGCAGCCCGGTGAGCGTCTGGGCGGCGGTGGGCCCGCCCTCCGCCGACCACGCGTATGCGGTCTCGCGCAGCTTTCCGGCCGCGGCGACGGCCGCGGTGACACCGCGCACGCCCATGAGATCGAGCCGGGCCGGGACGGCGGGTGTCCATGACGCCTGCCACCGGGTGCTCAGACCGGCGGAATCGCCCGTACGAGCCACCTCACCGGAGGTGCAGTAGCCGACGTCGCAGACCTCCAGGCGGTTCAGCAGGATTTCGCGGCGCCCGTCCAGCTCCGACCGGAGCGGGTCGAGACGTACCTCGCGGGCCTCGGGGCTCTGGGGGCCCGGGAGCCGCAGTACGGAGAGCTCGGCCTCGACGGCCGGGCCGAGCCCGGAACGTGGTGTGCCGGGCGCGACGCGGCCCCGGTCGGTGCCGACCAGGACCGTTTCGAGGGCCCGCGCCAGGGCCCGGCCCCGGCCCAGGGGTTCTCCCTGGCCGAGAACGGTGGTCACCGCCTCGAGCAGTTCGCCGCGTCCCGGTGCGGGCAGCGACCTCAGGCGCGCGAGGTCGTCGGCGAGCCGCAGGGTCTCGACGGCCTCGCCGGTGCCCGCGGTGTGCCCGGCCGACCGCATCGCGCGGCACAGCCCGGTGATGGCGGTGGCGGCGGCGTCACGGACCCGCTCGGGCACGCCACCGGCCGCGAAGACGGCCTGCTGCCAGCGCGGATCGCGGATCCCGGCGGGGTAGCCGGAACGGGAGTCGAGCAGGGCGAAGGTGTACGGCACGAGTGAGGTGACGGGCGCGGTGCCGGCGTCGGCGGCCCCGGCTGACGGGGCACCCGTGTCACCACGACCGGCGCCGCCGGCCGGACCGGGCACGGAGACCTGCTTGGCACCGACTGCGGGGGTGGGCTCGGCGGTGCTGCCGGTCGGGCCGGCGGCGCCTGTCGTGCCGTTTACGGCGGTCGCGCTGGTCAAGGCCGTCGGGTCGGTCGCGGCGGTCGTGCTCGTCGCGCCGGTCGGGTCGCCCGCGATGGTCGCGCCTGTCGTGCCGGTCGCGGCGGTTGAGGTGGTCGCGTCGGCCTGGACGGTTGTGCCGGTCGGGTCCGTCGAGGCGGGGGCGTCCGGCGCGTCGTTGTTTCCGGCGGTCTCCGTGCGCGGTGTCGCGAGTGCCGGTGCGTGGAAGGCGCCGACGACCGCCGCCACCCGGCGGGTGCCGCCCGACGCCTCGGCGATCACGCGGCGCATGTGCGCCTCCCGGGCGAGGTCCGACGAAGCCACTCCACCGCGTACCGCCGCGTCGCGGCGCAACGCCCAGCCCACGCCGAGCGCGGCGCGCCGTACGGCCTCCGGTGGGCAGCCGGGGGCGCGGACCTCGACCGTCCGGTCCCACAGGTCGTCCCCCTCGCGGCCGGTGCCGGACGAGCCGAGCGCGGCGGCGAAGGCCGGTCCGGGCGGCTCCTCTTCGGGACCGGCGTCCGGCCCCGGCCCGGTCGTCGCCGTCCAGCCCGGATCGGACAACGGCAGGTCGCAGCAGCGCACTTCGACGCCGTTGTCCCTGGCCCAGCGGACGGCCATGAGTTCCGGTGAGAAGTCGGCGAACGGGTAGAAGCCGAGCCGCCCGTCCGTGTCGGCGCCGGCGAGCGCCACCGGCGCGAGCGTGCCCGGGTCGGCGAGATGGGTCAGCCACGGCTGGAAGTCGGCCGGCAACTCGACGCAGACCACGTCGGCTCCCGAGGCGTCCAGCAGCGCGGGCATCGCGGCCGCCAGCGCGGGGCTGTGGTGCCGTATCCCGAGCAGATACGGCTCCAGGAGGGCCGCGAGCCTGTCCACCGCGTCCCGGGGATCGTCGCCGGAGCCGTCGGCGGCACTGTCGTGTACGGCGCTGTCGTCTGCGGTGGTGTCCACCGCCGGGGCGCCGCTCAACGCAGGTTCTCCCTGAGGTCCCACAGGCGGCGCCACATCTCGGCGCCGTCCTCGGCGCGGCGCCTTACCGGACCGTCCCAGTAGCCCAACAGCCGCCCGTGGTCGGCCTGGTCGTCCTTGAGGACCACGCCGAGCAGATGGCCGGGCACCAGGTCCAGCGGATTCCCGGCGGGCAGATAGGCCGCCGCCACCCCGAGCGAGGCGGCGACCTGCACGGCCTCGGCGGTGGACATCACCGTGCCCGGCCGCTCCACGTCCCAGCCTTCGGCCGAGCGACCGCTGCGCAGATCGCGGAAGACGGTCACCAGCACGTCCAGTACGGCGTCGTCCACCGCGTACGCCGTGCCCGCGCGCTCCACGGCCGCCGTGGCCTGGCCCCGTACGAGTGCGGTCTCCGCGTCCGCGTCGGCGATGGGATGGATCGTCTCGAAGTTGAAGCGCCGCTTGAGCGCGGCCGACATCTCCGAGACGCCCCGGTCCCGGAGGTTGGCCGTGGCGATCACGCTGAAGCCGGGGACGGCCGCCGCCTGCGCGTCGTCCGTGCCCGCGAGTTCGGGCACACTGAGCCGGCGGTCGGACAGGATCGACACGAGCGCGTCCTGCACCTCCGGCAGACAGCGGGTGATCTCCTCGACCCGGGCGACCCGGCCGGTCCGCATGGCCGTGAGTACCGGGGAGGCGACCAGCGCCTGCGGTGTGGGGCCCTGGGCGAGCAGCAGCGCGTAGTTCCAGCCGTAGCGGAACGCGTCCTCGGTCGTGCCGGCGGTGCCCTGCACGGTGAGGGCGCTGGTGCCGCTGACGGCGGCGGCCAGCAGCTCGGAGAGCATCGACTTCGCGGTGCCGGGCTCGCCGACGAGCAGCAGACCGCGTTCGCCGACGAGGGTGACCACGCACCGTTCCACCAAGGCGCGTTCGCCGATGAACTTGGCGGTGATGGTCAGCCGGGCGGGCAGCCCGGCATGGGTCCCCGGAAGCCGCAGGGCTTCGCCGCCGCTGCCGCAGATGAAGGTGACCACCGCGCGTGGGGTCAGCGCCCAGTTGGGTGGGCGGGGGCCGTCGTCGTACGCGGCGAGAAAGGCGAGTTCGGTGGCGTACCGCTCCTCGGCCGGCAGCGACTGCCGGGGCGCGGGGGCGGTCTCCCCGCTGTCTGTCAGGGTGTCTGTCCGGATCGTCGTCATGCTCAGTCAGTCCTCGTTCGGTTCGGTGCGGCTGCGGTGCAAGCGGTAGGGGGTGGTGGATTCGGCTCGGGCGGTGTCGTCGTACGGGGCCGGCGGCCGGCGGTCGGCGGTCGGCGGGGGTGAGGTGCCGGTCACCGCACCCCCGCCGACCGCGCGCGGTCAGCCCCGCCCGCTCCGCCCGGTCTTCAGCTCGTCGAAGCGAGGAGCGTCGCCCTCCCTGATCCGCTGCCAGGCCCGGCGGTAGAGGTCGGCCACCGGTTCCGTGGGCGCGATCACCTCCAGCGGCGCGCTTCCCGAGCTGATCAGAGCGAACAGCGGCAGCTTCCACCTCTCCAGCGACAGGGCGGCCGGATCCATGGCCGTCCAGCCGCCCGGCAGGAAGAGCGAGCGCCGGGCCCCGGTGCGGGTCGCCCTGACCACCAGGTCGGTGGCCGCCAGTTCCTCGCGGGCCGCCTCGATACGGGCGGCTCCACCGCGCCGCCGCTTCCAGCCCGTCCACGTGGCGACATTGGTGTCGGTCGGATCGGGCATCGCCAGCAGCATCAGATAGAGCACGGCGGCGTCCTCACCGATGCCGCACTCCTTGGCGACCTCCACGACCAGATCAGGGACGGAGCGGCCCGGATCCTGCGGGTACCAGGTGCCGTCCTTGTCCCGCTCGCCGGCCACCGGGTCACCCGGGTCGCCGAGGAGCGCCGCGAAGCGCGGATCGCGGGCGAGGCGCAGACCCAGCTCGACGGGAAACAGCTTCTGGGTGTCGTGGGGCTGGGCGGCCCCGTAGCCGTAGCCGTCGCCGATGCCTCGCAGGACCGGCAGGTAGGGGTCGTCGCCGGCCTCGTCCAGCAGCGCCGGGCGGACGGCTGGATATGGCCGTTGGTCGTGCGTGCTCATGATCAGCGCGCCGTACCGTTCATAGCCTTCGCAGGTCTCGGTGGGAGCACCGGCCGCCGTACGGAACGCGGGCAGGTTCAAGTACCCGCTCAGGCGGAGCATCAGCTCGGGGTTGGCCAGCCGTTCCCGGACGGCGCTCAGCAGGCCCGGAAGCAGGTCCCGGAGCGGGTGGCCGACCGGGAGTTGGTGGGCCAGCCGCGCGGCCGTCGCGGTCAAAGCCGTCAACGTGTTCGAATCGAACGCGGCGGTGTCCGTCCCGACGGGCGCGATGCCGTCTTCGTAGACCCGCCAGACCGCGTCGGTCGTCAACCGCGGTTCGCCGGACGGGTCGAGGAGCGCTCGCAGGGTCTGATCCGGTGTCCAGTTGGACCGCACGGCCCGGACGGCTTTCGCCATGAGCAGCAGCGATTCCTCCGGGACGGGCGTTCGCCGGCCCAGCGCGCTGTTCCAGACCTCGGCGGCGGCGGCCACATCGGGTCCCTCCGTCCACAGTCGGGCCGGCTCGGTGGGCAGCAGCGCCGCCACGACGGCCCGCCGGACGCCTATGTCCACGCGGCGCAGTTCGTCCCTGGCGAGAGCGGCGTTCGGGGTCTTCAGCCCGAGCGTGTTCCGTACGTCCGTGGGCAGGAAGTCCTGCCCGTGCGTGCCCACATGGGGCAGGCCGGCCACGACCAGCGTGGCCATGGACCGGGTGACGCCGGTGAGCCGGGCGAACTCCTCGGCGGCGGCGGGGAACCAGGGCGCGGGCCCGCGCTCGGCCAACTCCGCGCGGAAGACACCGAACCAGTCGCCCTCCCGGCCACCGCCGGCGCCGATCCCGCGCGGCGCGGACTTCACGGTGTACGGCGCGGGAACCTCGAAGCGGCCCGTCGGATCGTGGAACAGCGCGGTGAACTCGCGACGGGACCCGTCCCAGTACCCCGCGCGGATGAAGGCGAGAAACGCGCCGTCGCCCAGTGGCAGCACGCTCGACCAGTTGCCCTGCCGCGTGGTGCCGTCCGCGTTGACCAGCTTGCTCTCGTGGAGGTGGAGCCGGCAGACCCGCCAGCGGTCGGCGCCCGCCGTCGTGGTGAGGCCGAGCGTGTTCAGCTCTGCCAGCAGCTCGTCCAGCGCCTCGCGGTGCTCCGGCTCCGTGGTCACCGCGGCGCGCCGGTAGGCGAGCGCGGCGGCCGGGGAGTCGAGAAGCCTCTCCCAGTCGGTCCTGTCCGAAGGCAGTGGCGACCCGTCGAGGTGCAGAGGCACGGCCGCGGTCACGGGCTCGAGCTGGAGCGTGCCCGCCAACACTCCGCTCAGCACATTGAGTTGACCGAAGGCGCTGAGCGGGGCGTTTCCGTAGGACGACGTGAGTGAGCAGTCGTCCGCGAGTCCGTTCAGAGCCTCGCCGAGCAGTTCGTTCTCCGGGCCGACAGCCTGCGTCTTCGGCCGCTCGACCGGTGCCTTCTGCTCAAGGCGCGCCACGATCGTGTCCAGCTCGGCCTGCTGCCCGGCGGCGAACCGCACCACTCCGGCGATGCCCGCCACCAGTGCGTCGTGGCTGACCGATGGCAGCAACTCGCGTACCAGGGGCGGAAGTTCGTCCGTCGGTGGCTCCGTCCCCGCCGGCGTCTTCTCCCGCAGCTTCTCCCGCAGCTTCTCGGCCTGCGCCACGGCGGCCGCCAGCAGCGCCGCCGCCGTGTCACGGTCGATGCCGCGCAGTGCCGCCGAGCCTCGTGGGTCCCTGGCCCTGAGACAGTGCCAGTAGTTCTCCGGCGGCAGCAGCGTGGTACCTGCCGCGAACAGCCCCGGCACGCTGTCCACCCGGGCGTACGCCGTGACCGCGCCCTCCGGGTCGATCAGGCGGATCTCGGAGTTCGCGCCCCCGACGCCTCGGGGCCGGTCATCGCCGGGGAACAGCAGCAGACGGGCCGGCCAACCGGCTTCCCGAGTCAGCGTGATGGTGTTCCCGGCCAGGTCCTCGCAGCGTCGCGAACCGTCGGGCAGCCGCACCACCCGCCAGCCCAGCAGCCCGCCCACGGGATGCGCGCCGGGACCGGTCTCGTACGACGGAGCGGGCAGCAGCGTGCCTCCGGCCAAGGTGCTGCCCTCCGGCGCGTCGCGTGTCGCCTCCGTGAAGAAGGCGGGCCGGCCCACGGCGCCGGGTGTACCCGACTCCGGGTCCAGCTCGTGCGGCCGTACGACGCCTTCGGCGTCCTCGGCCATCGTCCAGAACCGCGTCCCGTCCGTGTGCACACTCGCCTCGACGGCGGGCAGCGCCGTGTCCCCGGCGTACAGCACACCGCCGCCCGTGAACCGTCCACCGCCCGGCCTGGGCAGGGTGAACGCCCCCAGCCCGTTGCCAAGCCGATCGACCTGGACGCCATGGACGCGGGTGGTGGTCACGAGGGGCCCCGGCCGGTCGGCGGCCGTGTGCCAGTACCCGTGCATCTGGGCGTTGTCGGCCTGCGACCGCCAGTGAACGAGCAACTGGCCGTCGACGTAGTGGAATCCGGGACGCTCGCGCCAGTAGAGATCCCGGTCGGGAATGCGCAGGTCATGTGTCAGTACGACACCGTCGGCATCGAGGACCCGTGCCTGCGAGGCGCCCGCCACGACCAGATGCGGCCAGGCGTCGGCGAGGACGATCTTGCCCCGGTCCTCCGCCTTCGGAGCGAATGCCTCGATCGCCTCCTCCCAGGCGGGCCAACCCAGCTCGTCGAAGATCCCGGCCCGCAACGTCCTCACCAGCAGTGGCACCAGATCGGTGGCGGCGACGGCCCGTACCTCCTCCTCGGCGAGCGCCAGGGCCATCCCGGGAATCCGGCGCAGTCGGTCCAGACCGCCGGGCAGGCCGGGCAGGGCGTCGACGGAGAAGGCCCGCGCGGTCGCCTTCATCCACCGTGTGAGCATCGGGCGCCCGCCGGGGGAGTCGGCCAGCATCCGGTAGGGCGCGGTCTGGCCGCCGAGGTCGTCCATCCCCGCCCCGAACAAGGGCCGGAAACGCTCGTCGGCCGCCAGCGCGAGCAGATCGCGCCGGTCCGCGTCCTCGTCGACGGCCCACCTCTCCAGATCCAGACGCCGGTACCGGAGCTCCTCCTTCTTGGGATCCGCGACCGGTACGTCCAGGGACAGCAGCAGGTCGAGCAGATCCACGTCTTGGTACGGAATGGGTACGGCCTTCACGGCATCGGCCCGGGCCCCCGCCCCGGCATCAACTTCCGCCAGCTCCGCCCGCAGTTGCCCGGCCGTCCGCTCCACGAGCGCGAGCAGCGCCGGCATCGCGGAGGCCGTCCGCCGTGCGGAGGGCCGGTACTTCGTGAACCGCAGATACCAGCCGACCGTACCGTCCTCGGGCCGCTGCTCGGCCGGCACGGCGCCGTCACAGAGCCCCGCGTCGGCCCCGCAATCCGCCAGCAACTCCAGCCAGAACTCCGCACATTCGTCGTCCTCGGGCAGCAGATTCAGCAGGGTCCCGCGCGTCGACGCTTCCCGCCGGGCCAGCGCGACAAGGGCTGAGCGCTGCGCCTTCCACCAGTTGGGCGTCGCCCGCCGCGTGGCCGGAAGGGCGAGCAGATCGGTCAGATACGCGCCCTCCGCCACCGGCACGTCCATCCCGGCGGCCTTGGCCAGCTTGCGCAGATCGGTGGACATCTGGATCGACGGCTCGAATCCGGCGGCCGTACGCCGTACACACACCTCGCGGAACCGGCGGTACGCCTCGTCGGCGGGCATCCGGCCCGTGAGCCCCCTCGCGTGCCCGGTCAACGCCTTCACCGGCAGCGCCCCGGCCAGCGCGAACTCCAGGAACACCGCGTGCAGCCGGTCCTCGTCGACCGCCAGGCCGTACTGCCGCTCGGCGTCGCGGGCCCGCAGGAACATCTGCCCGGCGAACCCCGGATTCTCCACCTCGAGGAACATCCGCCCGGCCCGCTCGAAGAAGGTCGGCAGGAAGTGCGGTACGGAGTCGGCCAGCCGCCCCGCGATCTGCTGGTACGCGGCCAGCGCCACCTTCGCTTTGGTCTTCGCCTGCCGGGCGATCCGGTCCAGCTCCGGCATGAGCCCGAGCGCCTGACGGCCGTCTTGCGGGTGGTGCACCAGCACCCACTCCGGGAAGCTCAGCGACTGCCGCAGCGCCAGCCCGACCTCGGCCGGCTCGCCGTCCGGCTCCAGACCGAGAAAGCCGGCGGCCAGATCCTCCGCCGCTCCCAGTTCCCCGGCCACCAGCCGCACCACGACCCGGTCGTCGAGAACCGGATGCCGGTAGGCGCGGGTGGTCAGCGGCACCACGCCCTCGCCTGCGTCGCCCGTACCGGGCGGCAGCACCGCTCCGGCCCGCAGCAACTGCTCGGCCGTGGGCCCCACTTTCGTGCCCGAAAGCGCCCCGGCCTCTGTCTGCGTCCGCACCGTTACCCCCGTGTCACTCACGCGTTCTGCCCCTCACTGACCGTGCGGCCCGCGTACAGCGCCGCGGCCATCCGCATCCCCTCGGACCAGGCGACCGGTCCGACCTCCCGCAGTCGCAGCGAGCGTCCGTCGAGCACGCTCCAGGACAGGTCGCCGGTCTCGGAATCCCCGTCCCAGTACGGCTCCCCGATCCATACGGACGCCTCGGTGAGCGTCCCGCCCTCCCGTATCCGGCAGGTGGCGTATCCGCCCGACACCCGATAGCCGAGCGAGGTCGCCCGCGCCGCCAGACCGAACCGCGATTCGTAGGCGCCGCCCGCGAAGTCCGACACCGAGGTGGCCTTCTCGGCGAGATCCGCCGGTTTCCGCCAGGTGGCGCGGTGGATCTGCTGCACGCCCTGGGTCAGGCCCAACTCGGCGGCGAACTCCCGCAGATCGTCCAGATCGGGCAGCAGAACGGGGTGCGGCAGTGTCACCGTCGCCGGGGAGAGCCGAATGGTCTCGCCGTCCGGATCGACCAGCCGCAGCTCACCCGAGTCGGTGGCGTCCCGCAGGAAGCCCACCTCGTCCGGGCTCTCGCCCATCACCACCAGGTCGCGCAGGCCCGCCTGCCACGCCTCGTCGGGCCACACCCGGGCCAGCAGCCCGGTGGGAACGGGCAGGGACGACACCATCCAGTTGTCCACCCGCGCCACGCAGTCCTGTGTGTGCCGGTCCAGCCACTCGGCGAGCTTGCGCAGCCGGTCCACCTCGCGGTGTGCCTTCACCCCTTTGGGCAGCGTCTTCAACTGCCGCCCCGCGGCTCTCCCCGATGTGGACCGGGCGGTCACCCGGCCTTCCACCAAGGTGACTTCGTATCCGTCGCCCGCCGACAGCCAGCCCATTGAGCACGCACCTCTCCCCGTTTACGCGTCATGAATCCCGCAGGGGAATCGACCCCGCACTGCGGTAGGGGAGGAACGCTACCGGGGGGCACTGACAGTCCGTCGGGTCAGGGCGTCGGGGGTGGGGCGGTACGCACGGCGGCCCGGTTCGTGTGGACGAACCGGGCCGTTGTAGCGGTGGCGTGGGGCGCCTGCGGCGGGCCTGTTCCCCTACCCGCCCCTTCCCGAAACCGGGGCTGCGCCCCGGGCCCCGTACGGCCTTCGGCCGTGCCCTCAAACGCCGGGCGGGCTGGGTTTCGGGGCTCCGCCCCGGACCCCGCGCCTCAAACGCCGGCGAGGCTGGAGAGGGCGCCGGAGGGGCTGAAGACGCCCGGCACGGCGAGGACTTCACGTTCAGGCCGACGCCCTCGCGTACAGCTCGGGTGGGAGTTTCGACGCCGCCGGCTCGTCCAGCAGCCACAGCGTCCGCGCACGACCGTACGCACCCGCCGCCGGGGCCTGGATCTCGCCCGCGCCGCTGAGCGCGATCTCCGCGGCCTGCGCCTTGTCCTCGCCCGCCGCCAGCAGCCACACCTCGTGTGCCGCCCGGATCGCCGGCAGCGTCAGCGAGATCCGCAGCGGCGGCGGCTTCGGCGCGCCGTGCACCGCGACCACCGTGCTCTCGGTCTCCCGGACGCCCGGCAGCTCGGGGAAGAGGGACGCGACGTGCGTGTCCGGTCCCACGCCGAGCATCAGCACGTCGAAGGACGGGACCCGCGCGTGGTCCTCCGGCCGTGCCGCCGCGGCCAGTTCGGTCGCGTACGCCGCTGCCGCCGCCTCGATGTCGGAGCCGTACGCGCCGTCCGACGCCGGCATCGCGTGCACCCGCGTGGGGTCCAGCGGCACCGAGTTGAGCAGCGCCGCCCTGGCCTGCGTGTCGTTGCGCTCCGGGTCGCCACCGGGCAGGAAGCGCTCGTCGCCCCACCACAGATCGAGCCGGGTCCAGTCGACCGCGTCGCGCGCGGGCGCCTCGGACAGCGCGGTCAGCAGGCCGTTGCCGTTGCGCCCGCCGGTCAGGACGATCGACGCGGAACCGCGCGCGGCCTGGGCGTCCACGATCTTCGTGATCAGCCGGGCCGCCGCGGCTCGCGCCATCAGCTCCTTGTCACGGTGCACGACGAGTTGCGGGACACTCACTTCGACGCCGCCTTCTTGGCGGCCGACGCGGCCGACGCACGCGCGGGAGCCGCCTTCTTCCCCGCCGGGGCGGCGTCGTCCGCCGCTACCGGCTCCAGCCGGTCCACGCCGAACCGCAGCGTCGCCGCGTACGTGTCGTCCGGGTCCAGCCTGCGCAGCTCCTCGGCGATCAGCTCCGAGGTCTCCCTCCGGTTGAGCGCCACCGCGCGGTCCGGCTGGCCGTCGATGGCCAGCGTCGCCAGCGAGCCGTCCGTACGGCGCAGCTCGATCGGCCCGCAGTCGGTCTCCATCCGTACGGAGGTGAGACCGGGTCCGGCCGAGACCGAGCGGGTGACCGGGACGTGCAGCCGCTCGGCGAGCCACATGCCGAGCAGTTCGCAGCTCGCGTTCAGCTCCTCGCCCTCCACCCGGACCGCGGTGACCTTGCAGTCGACCTGGTCCAGCGCGGCGGCCAGCATCGACCGCCACGGGGTGATCCGGCTCCAGGCCAGGTCCGTGTCGCCGGGTGTGTAGACGGCGGCGCGGGCCTTCAGCTCCTCGATCGGGTTCTCGGCGGCGTAGGTGTCCGTCACCCGGCGCTGGGCCAGCGTGCCCAGCGGGTCCTTCGCCGGGTTCGCCGGCGCGTTGGCGGCCCACCACACCACGACGGGCGCGTCGGGCAGCAGCAGCGGCAGGACGACCGACTGGGCGTGGTCGATGACCTCGCCGTACAGCCGCAGGACGACCGTCTCTCCGGTGCCGGCCTCCACACCCACCCGCACCTCGGCGTCCAGTCGCGCCTTGGACCGGTCGCGCGCCGAGCGGGAGAACCGCTTGACGACGACCAGCTTGCGCGACGGGTGCTCGCGGGACGCCTCGTCGGCGGCTTTGAGCGCGTCGTACGCGTTCTCCTCGTCGGTGACCAGGACCAGGGTGAGGACCATGCCGACGGCCGGGGTGCCGATCGCCCGGCGCCCCTCGACCAGCGCCTTGTTGATCTTGCTGGACGTGGTGTCCGTAAGGTCGATCTTCATGGCCGACGCCAGCTCCGTCCGTGTCGTGCGAGCATTTCGTCCGCCTCGACCGGACCCCAGGTCCCGGACTCGTACTGCGCGGGCTTGCCGTGCTTGTCCCAGTACTGCTCGATCGGGTCGAGGATCTTCCAGGACAGCTCGACCTCCTCCGTACGAGGGAAGAGGTTGGAGTCGCCGAGCAGCACGTCGAGCAGCAGCCGCTCGTACGCCTCGGGGCTCGACTCCGTGAAGGACTCGCCGTAGGCGAAGTCCATCGAGACGTCCCGTACCTCCATCGCGGTGCCGGGCACCTTCGAACCGAACCGCATGGTCACGCCCTCGTCCGGCTGCACCCGGATGACCAGGGCGTTCTGCCCCAGCTCCTCGGTGGCCGTGTGGTCGAAGGGTGAGTGCGGGGCCCGCTGGAACACGACCGCGATCTCGGTGACCCGGCGGCCGAGCCGCTTGCCGGTACGCAGGTAGAACGGGACACCCGCCCAGCGGCGGTTGTCGATCTCCACCTTCACCGCCGCGTAGGTGTCGGTCTTCGACTTGGGGTCGATGCCGTCTTCCTCCAGATAGCCGACGGCCTTCTCGCCGCCCTGCCAGCCGGCGGCGTACTGCCCGCGCACCGTGTCCTTGCCCAGCTCGCGCGGCAGCCGTACGGCGCCGAGCACCTTGGTCTTCTCGGCGGCCAGCGCGTCCGCGTCGAAGGAGGAGGGCTCCTCCATCGCGGTCAGCGCCAGAAGCTGGAGGAGGTGGTTCTGGATGACGTCCCGCGCGGCGCCGATGCCGTCGTAGTAGCCGGCCCGGCCGCCGATGCCGATGTCCTCGGCCATGGTGATCTGGACATGGTCGACGTACGACCGGTTCCAGATCGGCTCGAAGAGGGTGTTCGCGAAGCGCAGCGCCAGAATGTTCTGGACGGTCTCCTTGCCCAGATAGTGGTCGATCCGGAAGACCTCGTTGGACGGGAAGACCTCGTGCACGACCTTGTTCAGCTCCTGGGCGGAGACCAGGTCGTGACCGAACGGCTTCTCGATGACGGCGCGCCGCCAGGAGCCCTCCTTCTGGTCGGCCAGCCCGTGCTTCTTGAGCTGCTTGACGACCTTGGGGAAGAACTTCGGCGGTACGGACAGATAGAAGGCGAAGTTGCCGCCCGTGCCCTGCACCTTGTCCAGGTCGTGGATCGTGGCCTTCAGATTCTCGAACGCCTGGTCGTCGTCGAAGTCGCCCTGGACGAAGCGCATCCCCTGGATGAGCTGCTGCCAGACCTCCTCCCGGAACGGCGTACGGGCGTGTGCCTTGACGGCGTCGTGGACCTCCTGGGCGAAATCCTCGTCCTGCCACTCGCGCCGGGCGTAGCCGACGAGCGAGAAGCCCGGCGGCAGCAGGCCCCGGTTGGCGAGGTCATAGACAGCAGGCATCAACTTCTTACGGGACAAATCGCCCGTGACGCCAAAGATGACCAGGCCCGACGGCCCCGCGATACGCGGGAGCCGTCGGTCCGCGGCGTCACGAAGCGGATTCGCTCCGTGGGTTGCGGTCAAGGGTTCAGTCCTCCGAAGGGGTGAGGCGCTTGAGTTCCGCCTCGGTCGACTTGAGCAGGTCGGTCCAGGCCGTCGCGAACTTCTCGACACCCTCGTCCTCGAGCACCTGGACGACGTCGTCGTAGGAGATGCCCAGCTTCTCGACGGCTTCGAGATCGGCGCGCGCCTGGTCGTACGTACCCCTCACGGTGTCACCGGTGACCGCTCCGTGCTCGGCGACCGCGTCCAGAGTGGCCTCCGGCATGGTGTTCACCGTGTGCGGGGCGATCAGGTCGTCGACGTACATCGTGTCCCGGTACGCGGGGTCCTTGACGCCCGTCGAGGCCCACAGCGGACGCTGCTTGTTGGCCTGGACACGGTCCAGCGCCGCCCAGCGGTCGGTGCCGAAAACCTCTTCGTACGCCTCGTAGGCCAGCCGGGCGTTGGCGACGGCCGCCTTGCCGCGCGCGGCCTTCGCCTCGTCCGTGCCCAGCGCGTCGAGCCGCTTGTCGATCTCGGTGTCCACGCGGGACACGAAGAAGGACGCCACCGAGTAGATCTTGGAGAGGTCGAGGCCCGCGGCCTTCGCCTGCTCCAGACCGGACAGATAGGCGTCCATGACCGCGCGGTAGCGCTCCAGCGAGAAGATCAGCGTCACATTGACACTGATGCCCCGGGCAATCGTCTCGGTGATCGCCGGGAGGCCCGCCTTGGTGGCCGGGATCTTGATGAAGGTGTTCGGGCGGTCCACCAGCCAGGCGAGCTGCTTGGCCTCGGCGACGGTCGCCGCCGTCTTGTGCGCCAGCCGGGGGTCGACCTCGATGGACACACGGCCGTCCTGGCCCTGCGTCTCGTCGAAGACCGGCCGCAGGATGTCGGCGGCGTCCCGCACGTCCGCCGTCGTGATCATGCGGACGGCTTCCTCGACGGTCACCCCGCGCGTCGCGAGATCGGTGAGCTGGGCCTCGTAACCGTCGCCCCCGGAGATCGCCTTCTGGAAGATCGAGGGATTGGTCGTCACGCCCACGACGTGCTGCTGGTCCATCAGTTCGGCGAGATTGCCGGATGTGATGCGCTTGCGCGACAGGTCGTCGAGCCAGATCGCGACGCCTTCGTCGGAGAGGCGCTTGAGTGCGTCTGTCATGAGAATTGCATCTCCTACTAGTCGTATACCTGCGTCAGCGCGCTACGGCGGCCAGAGATTCCCGAGCCGCGGACGCGACCGCGTCCGCGGTGAATCCGAACTCCTGGAAAAGGACCTTGCCGTCGGCCGAAGCGCCGAAGTGCTCCAGCGAGACGACGCGGCCGGCATCGCCCACGAAACGGTGCCACGTGAGCCCGATACCGGCCTCGACCGCCACCCGCGCCTTCACGGAGGGCGGCAGGACACTGTCCCGGTACGCCTGGTCCTGCTCCTCGAACCACTCGACCGACGGCATCGACACCACGCGCGTCGCGATGCCCTCGGCCTGAAGCCGCTCGCGCGCCTCGACGGCCAACTGCACCTCGGAGCCCGTACCGATCAGCACCACCTGGGGCTCACCGCCCTCGGCCTCGAGCAGGACGTAACCGCCCTTGGCGGCGCCCTCGTCGGCCTCGTACGTCGGCACACCCTGACGGGTGAGCGCCAGTCCGTGCGGCGCGCCCTTGGCGTGCCGCTTCAGGATCTCGCGCCAGGCGATCGCCGTCTCGTTGGCGTCGGCGGGCCGCACGATGTTCAGCCCGGGAATGGCCCGCAGTACGGACAGGTGCTCCACGGGCTGGTGCGTCGGACCGTCCTCGCCCAGACCGATCGAGTCGTGCGTCCACACGTACGTGACGGGCACCCGCATCAGCGCCGCCAGCCGCACGGCCGGGCGCATGTAGTCGGAGAACACCAGGAAAGTGCCGCCGTAGATACGGGTGTTGCCGTGCAGCGCGATGCCGTTCATCGTCGAACCCATGGCGTGCTCACGGATGCCGTAGTGCACCGTGCGGCCGTAAGGATCGGCCTCCGGAAGAGGATTGCCCGCCGGGAGGAACGACGACGTCTTGTCGATCGTGGTGTTGTTGGACCCCGCGAGGTCGGCCGAGCCGCCCCACAGCTCGGGAATGACCGCACCGAGCGCCTGGAGCACCTTGCCGGACGCGGCGCGGGTGGCGACAGCCTTGCCGGTCTCGAAGACCGGCAGCTTCTGCTCCCAGTTGTCGGGCAGTTCGCCCGCGCGGATCCGGTCGAACGTCGCGGCGCGCTCCGGGTTGGCCGTACGCCACGCGGCGAAGGTCTTCTCCCACTCGGCGCGTACCTCACGGCCGCGGTCGAGCGCCTGACGTGTGTGCGCCAGGACCTCGTCGCCGACCTCGAAGGTCTGAGCGGGGTCGAAGCCCAGCACCCGCTTGGTGGCGGCCACTTCCTCGTCGCCCAGCGCCGAGCCGTGCGCGGCCTCGGTGTTCTGGGCGTGCGGGGCGGGCCAGGCGATGATCGAGCGGGCGGCGATGAACGAGGGGCGCTCGGTCTCGTCCTGCGCCGCCTTCAGCGCGCGCGCCAGACCCGCCGGATCGAGGTCTCCGTCGGGCAGTTGCTCGACGCGCTGGACGTGCCAGCCGTACGCCTCGTACCGCTTGAGGGTGTCCTCGGAGACGGCCGTCTCGGTGTCACCCTCGATGGAGATGTGATTGTCGTCCCAGAGCAGGACGAGATTGCCCAGCTTCTGGTGGCCGGCCAGCGAGGACGCCTCGCCGGAGACGCCCTCCTGGAGGCAGCCGTCACCCGCGATCACCCAGATGGTGTGGTCGAACGGAGAGGTGCCCTCAGCCGCGTCCGGGTCGTAGAGACCGCGCTCGTAACGGGAGGCCATCGCCATGCCCACGGCGTTGGCGACACCCTGGCCGAGCGGTCCGGTGGTCGTCTCGACGCCGACCGTGTGGCCGTACTCCGGGTGCCCCGGGGTCTTCGAACCCCAGGTGCGGAACGCCTTCAGGTCGTCCAGCTCCAGGCCGTAGCCCGCGAGATAGAGCTGGATGTAGAGAGTCAGCGACGAGTGGCCCGCGGAGAGTACGAAACGGTCGCGGCCGGTCCACTGCGCGTCGGCCGGATCGTGCCGCATCAGCTTCTGGAAGAGCACATAGGCCGCGGGGGCCAGGCTCATCGCCGTACCGGGATGGCCGTTGCCGACCTTCTGTACGGCATCCATGGCCAGGACTCGGACGGTATCGACCGCCCGACGGTCCAGGTCGGTCCACTCTTCGAGATCTGTGGTGGTCGGCTTGGTGCTCACCCTGAGTCAGGGCTCCTCTCCACATGTCGAATCCCGGTGTCTGAGGGCGCACCGGTTCGGTGCCGAGCCTACCCTCGCGGCGCCGCGCGACCATTCCCGTCCAAATAGCGAAGAAGGGAAGGAGAAGAGACAGAGGAGGGACACCGTCGCCTGCGAACTCGTCCGCGGCGTTCCCCGCGAAGTCGCCTGTGAAGTCCTCCGTAAAGAAGAGACGTCGTCGGGGTGCCGGTGGGATGTCGCGCACGCCTCCCGGGGACGACCGCGCGGCGGCGTACGCCCCCTCGCCCGAGGCCCCCACCAGGCGTCAACACGAGCCCACCCCCGATAAGAACGGCGTATGGGCAACGTCTAGAGTGGCGTGGTACGCGCAAGTCTTTACCGGGCCCTCGCGCCCGGAGCTTGCTGGGATTTCTCTGTCTGGGGTGTGCGTGACGGCCGTCGAGTCCCGACCCGCTGGGGTCGTCCTGACTCCGAGCCCGGGGGGCCATCGGCCGTTCGGCGCCCGCGTCAAAGCGTTCGTGGCGCTGACGAAACCACGGATCATCGAGCTGCTGCTCATCACCACCGTTCCGGTGATGTTCCTGGCCGAGCAGGGCGTTCCGGACATGTGGCTGGTGCTCGTCACCTGCGTCGGCGGTTATCTGTCCGCCGGTGGCGCCAACGCGCTGAACATGTTCATCGACCGCGACATCGACGCGTTGATGGACCGTACGTCGCAGCGCCCGCTGGTCACCGGCATGGTGTCGCCCCGTGAAGGGCTCGTCTTCGGGCTCTCCTTGGCGGTGATCTCGACGCTCTGGTTCGGCCTGCTGGTCAACTGGCTGTCCGCGGCGCTGGCGCTGGGCGCGCTGCTGTTCTACGTCGTCGTCTACACGATGATCCTCAAGCGGCGCACTTCGCAGAACATCGTCTGGGGCGGCATCGCCGGCTGTATGCCGGTCTTCATCGGCTGGTCGGCGGTCACCAACTCGCTGTCGTGGGCCGCCGTCATCCTCTTCCTCGTCATGTTCTTCTGGACGCCGCCGCACTACTGGCCGCTGTCGATGAAGGTGCGCGAGGACTACGCGCGCGTGGGCGTGCCCATGCTCCCCGTCGTCGCGTCGAACCAGACCGTGGCCCGCCAGATCGTCCTCTACAGCTGGGTGATGGTGGCGGTGTCGCTGCTGCTGACACCGCTCGGCTACACCGGCTGGTTCTACACGGCGGTGGCCCTGGTGGCCGGCGGCTGGTGGCTCTGGGAGGCGCACGGGCTCCAGTCGCGCGCCAAGTCCGGTGCGACGGGCGGCAAGCTGAAGGAGATGCGGCTGTTCCACTGGTCGATCACCTACGTCTCGCTGCTGTTCGTGGCCGTCGCGGTGGACCCCTTCCTCCGATAGCCCCTTCGCCAGAACGGCTACCCGTCGGTAGCATGTCGGCCATGGCAGAGACCGAGGTTGACGAGCAGACCGGCGACGGCGCGCGTGCGAGCCGGCAGGCCGTACGGGACGAACGCCGCGCGGCCCGACTGGCCAAGCAGATCGGCGCGTTCGCGCGACGGCACGGCGGCTCCGCGGAGGGCCAGCTCGCGTATCTGGGCCAGGCGGGCACCCGCATCGTGCTGGTGGCGCGGGACGGCGTCTGGGGCGACCTGGTGGCTCCGTCGCACGACGTGGCGCTGAAAGCGGTGGAGAAGGCCGGGATCACGGTGCACGAGTCCTTCGACGGCGAGTTCGCCGGGCGGGTGCGCACCGGTCCGTACGAATGGACGCGCATGGCGGGCATCCAGCTCGGCGGCCCCGCCAACCCCTAGATCCTGTCCGTTCCGCGTCGTCGGACCGGCTCGATGTACGGGGCGGCCAACACTCGTGCGCGTCTTGCCCGTTAGGACTGTAGGGATACGGTCCACGACGGGAGCGCCATGATCGAGACAACGACTCTGGTGGACCAGAACTGCCACGGCGTCCTCCGTACGGAGTTGGGCCTCGGCACCTTCGAGGCCCAACTCGGCAGGACGGCGGGACCGCCGGCCGCGGGCACCACCTTCTTCGACACCCAGACCGGATTCGCCGTACGGCGCTGGTGCCCGCCGCTCCTCGGACTCCAGCCCCACACCTCACCCGCCGCCTATCTCGCCCGGCGCCGGGAACTCGGCGTCATGGAGGCCGGGCGGCGGCTGCTGCGGGGCACCGGCATCACCACGTATCTGGTCGACACCGGGCTGCCCGGCGATCTGACCGGCCCCGAGGAGATCGCGGCGGCCGGCGCCGCCGAGGCCCGCGAGATCGTACGGCTCGATCTCCTCGCCCAGCAGGTGGCCGACACCTCGGGCACCGTCGACTCGCTGCTCGCCAATCTCGCCCACGCCGTGCACACGGCGGCCGGCTCGGCCGTCGCCTTCGTGTCCGTCGCCGCCCTGCGCCACGGCCCCGCCCCGGCGTCCGACCCGCCCGGCCCCGCAGAGGTACGGGCCGCCGCGGGACGCTGGCTGGCCCGCCGGCGGGTGGGCGGCAGGGTCACCGATCCCGTACTGCTGCGGCATCTGCTCTGGACCGCCGTCGCCACCGGCCGGCCGCTCCAACTGCACGCGGGCGGCGGCGGCGAGGGGTGTGGGTGCCGCGTGGACTGCTGCGACGGCGGTCCGGCGCGGATCGCGGGCTTCGCGGCGGCCACGGCCGGGCTCGGCACCGACCTGGTGCTGCTGCACGGCCCGCCGTACCACCGGCACGCCGCGCGGCTCGCCGGGGCCTATCCGCATGTGTACGCGGATCTCGGCCCGGCCCTCGCGCACACCGGGGCCCGCGCGGCGGACGTACTGGCGCAGGTGCTGGAACTGGCGCCGTTCGGGAAGCTGCTCTACTCCAGCGGCGCGCGGGGACTGCCCGAACTGCACGTCGTGGGCGCCAGGGTGTTCAGCCAGTCGCTGGCGCGGGTGCTCGGCGGTTGGGTGGCGGACGGTTCATGGGCGCTCGCCGACGCGCGTCGCGTCGCGGAGATGATCGCCTCGGGCAACGCCCGCCGGGTCTACGGCCTGGACGACATCTGACGGTGTGGCGAGACCTGGCGATCTGTCGACAGACGGACAGGCTTCCCGAGGATCAGGCCGTGGACAGCGCCGGGTCGGCCGGGTCCGCCTGCGCCGGGATCTCCGGGTCCGCCACGGGCCGCTCACGCAGGCTCAGCGCGAGGCGCAGCACCGCGATCCAGGTCAGCGCGGAGCCGAGCATATGGACCCCGACCAGGATCTCGGGCACGTCGGTGAAGAACTGGACGTAACCGATACCGCCCTGCGCGAGCAGCACGAGCAGCAGGTCACGCGCCCGCGCGCGGATGTCGTCCGGGGCGTCCACGATGCGCAGCACCAGCCACATCGCGATCGCCAGCGCGCAGACCACCCAGGCCGCCGTCGCGTGCACGTGCGCCGCGTCGATCCAGTCCCACGGCATGCGCGGCACCTCGCTGCTGTCGCCCGCGTGCTTGCCGGAGCCGGTCACCGTCGTCCCCAGGGTGACCAGCAGCGCCGTCATAGCGAGCAGCGCCCAGGACAGCTTCCGTACGGGCCGCGGGACCCTCGGCCGGGGCGTCGTGTCGCCCTCGCGGGTGCGCTCCCAGACGATCACGGTGACGGTGAGCAGGGCGTTGGCGAGCAGGAAGTGGACGGCCACGGTCCAGGGGTTCAGCTCCATGTGGACCGTGATGCCGCCCATCACGGCGTTCAGCATCACGACCCAGAACATGCTCCACGCGAGCCGGGTGAGGCCGTGCCGCCGGGGCTTGACGGACCGGGCCGCGATGATCGCCCAGCCGACGGCCGCCGACAGGACGTAGGTCAGCATGCGGTTGCCGAACTCGATCGCGCCGTGCAGACCCTGCTCGGACGTCGCGAACAGGCTGTCGTCGGTGCACTTCGGCCAGGTGTCGCAGCCGAGCCCGGAGCCCGTGAGCCGCACGGCGCCGCCGGTGACGATGATGACGACGGTCATCACGACGGCGGACAGCGCGGCGCGGCGGAGGGTACGGGGGGAGGGTGTCCAGCGCTGGGCGATGTAGTCGAGGGGGTTCCACACGGCAACCATGGTAGGCGGGTGCTTGTGAACGCGGTCACGAGGGGTCCCCCGGGTGCGCCGGTGCTACTCCCAGCGGAAGAGACGGGCCGCCGCCCCGAGCCCGAGCACCGCCCAGACGGCCAGCACCCCGAGGTCGCCCCAGGGCATCCCCGCACCGTGCTGGAGCACGTCCCGCAACCCCTCGGAGAGCGCCGAGATGGGCAGCAGACCGAGCAGCGTCCGAGCCACCTCGGGGAACTCGTCCAGCGGGACGATCACGCCCCCGCCCACCAGCAGCAGCACGAACACCAGATTCGCCGCGGCCAGCGTCGCCTCGGCCTTGAGCGTGCCCGCCATCAGCAGCCCGAGCCCGGAGAACGCCGCCGTACCGAGGACGAGCAGCAGGAGTACGGCGAAGGGATTGCCGTCCGGCGACCAGCCGAGCGCGAACGCGATGACCGTCAGCAGCACGATCTGGAGCACTTCGGTGACCAGGACGGACAGCGTCTTGGCGGTCATCAGCGCCCAGCGCGGCAGCGGCGAGGCGCCGAGCCGCTTCAGTACCCCGTAACGCCGCTCGAACCCCGTCGCGATGGCCTGTCCGGTGAAGGCGGTCGACATCACGGCCAGCGCGAGGACACCGGGGGTCAGGAAGTCGACCGACGCGCCCGAGCCCGTGTCGATGATGTCGACCGTCGAGAACAGCACCAGCAGCAGGCTCGGGATGATCACGGTCAGCAGCAGTTGCTCGCCGTTGCGCAGGAGCATCTTCGTCTCGAAGGCCGTCTGCGCGGCGATCATCCGCGACAGCGGCGCCGCGCCCGGGGCGGGCGCGTATCTGCCGACGCCCACGTTCTCGCGCATGCCATCGCCGGCGGCGCCCGTGCCCGTACCCGCTTCCGTACCGGCGCTCATGGCCGCAGCTCCTTGCCGGTCAGTTCGAGGAAGACGTCCTCCAGCGTGTGCCGCTCGACGGAGATCCTGTCCGGCATCACCCCGTGCTGCGCGCACCAGGACGTCACCGTCGCCAGGAGCTGCGGATCGATCGTGCCGCCGATCCGGTAGGCGCCCGGCGTCAGCTCGGCGGCGGCCGATCCGTCGGGCAGCGCCTTGAGCAGCGAGCCGAGGTCGAGACCGGGGCGGCCGGTGAAGCGCAGGGTGTTCTCGGCGCCGCCCCGGCACAGCTCCTCGGTGGTGCCGTGCGCCACGACCCGGCCGGCGTCGACGATGGCGACGTCGTCGGCCAGCTCCTCGGCCTCGTCCATGAAGTGCGTGGTGAGGACGGTGGTCACCCCGTCGGCGCGCAGCTCGCGTATCAGGTCCCAGGTGGACCGGCGAGCCTGTGGGTCGAGTCCGGCGGTCGGCTCGTCCAGGAACACCAGCTCGGGCCGGCCGACGACCGCCATGGCGAGCGAGAGCCGCTGCTGCTGGCCGCCGGACAGCCGCCGGTAGGCCGTACGGCCGCAGTCGCCGAGCCCCAGACGCTCGATCAGCTCGGTCACGTCCAGCGGGTTCGCGTGCAGGGCGGCCATGTGGCGCAGCATCTCCGGCGCGCGGGCGCCGGAGTAGACGCCACCGGACTGGAGCATCACCCCGATCCGGGGGCGCAGTCGCGCCGCGTCGGCCACGGGATCGAGTCCGAGGACGCGTACCGTGCCCGCGTCCGGTCTGCGATAGCCCTCGCAGGTCTCGATCGTGGTGGTCTTGCCGGCTCCGTTGGGGCCGAGAAGGGCGGACACCGTGCCCGCCCGGAACGCCAGATCCAGGCCGTTCACCGCGGTCCTGGCCCCGTACCGCTTGACCAGGCCCCGGATATGGACCACCGGGTCTGAGACGACGCTGCGCATGCCGTGATTCTAGGAGCCGGTCGCGGCGGCCCCGGGTCCGGGGGCGGGTCCCCGCTGTTCTTAGGTGACCCTAAGTGACGTAGGGCACCACTCGTCGTACCGGACGGCTGTTGTCACTCCCGAAGGAATTACGCAACAATGGCGTTGTGAAATACGTTGGCGAGGCTCCGCAGGAGGAACTCGCGACCGGTGAGCGCTCCACGCGCAACCGGGTCGCGCGCTCCATCCTGGACCACGGCCCGTCCACCGTCTCCGACCTCGCCGGGCGGCTGAAGCTCACCCAGGCCGCCGTGCGCCGCCATCTCGACGCGCTCGCCGCCGACGCCGTCGTGGAGCCGCGCGACCAGCGAGTCTACGGCTCACGAGGGCGTGGCAGGCCCGCCAAGGTGTTCGCCCTGACCGACTGCGGCCGGGACGCCTTCGACCAGTCGTACGACAAGCTCGCCGCCGACGCCATCGACTGGATCGCCCGCGGCGCCGGCGGCGGCGCCCGTGGTGACGCGGCCGTCAGCGCCTTCGCGCGCGACCGGATCGCCACCCAGGCGGGGGCGTACCGCGAAGCGGTCGAAGCCGCCGCCCCCGACAGGCGCACGGAGGCGCTTGCCAGGGCGCTGAGCGCCGACGGGTACGCTGCTACGGCTCGTGGCGCCCCGAACCAGCAGGGCGAGCAGCTTTGCCAGCACCACTGCCCGGTGGCCCATGTGGCCGAGAAGTATCCGCAGTTGTGCGAGGCGGAGACGGAGTTCTTCTCCGAGTTGCTGGGCACCCATGTGCAGCGGCTGGCGACCATCGCCCACGGCGACGGGGTGTGCACGACGTTCATCCCGCACAGCGCCGGACACGGCGCGCCACCGGGTACCTCGCAGGCCGGCGGCACTCCACAGACGACTGATCCGGGGACCGAACCACCGCGGATCAGCCTGCAGACCGAACACCACGCATCCGAAAGCACGGCCGGGAGGAACCCCGCATGACGCTCCCCACGGAGACCGCCCATCCTGAGCTCGACGGACTGGGCAAGTACGAATACGGCTGGGCCGACTCCGACACGGCAGGCGCCACCGCGAAGCGCGGTCTCTCCGAAGAGGTCGTCCGCGACATCTCGGCGAAGAAGAACGAGCCGGAGTGGATGCTCAAGCTCCGTCTCAAGGGACTGAAGCTGTTCGGCAAGAAGCCCATGCCGAGCTGGGGCTCCGACCTGTCGGGCATCGACTTCGACAACATCAAGTACTTCGTCCGGTCGACGGAGAAGCAGGCGGAGTCCTGGGAGGACCTGCCCGAGGACATCAAGAACACCTACGACAAGCTCGGCATCCCCGAGGCGGAGAAGCAGCGCCTCGTCGCCGGTGTCGCGGCCCAGTACGAGTCCGAGGTCGTCTACCACCAGATCCGCGAGGACCTGGAGGAGCAGGGCGTCATCTTCAAGGACACGGACACCGCGCTGCGGGAGAACCCGGAGCTGTTCCAGGAGTACTTCGGCACGGTCATCCCGGTCGGCGACAACAAGTTCGCCTCGCTGAACTCGGCCGTGTGGTCCGGCGGTTCGTTCATCTACGTGCCGAAGGGCGTGCACGTCGAGATCCCGCTCCAGGCCTACTTCCGTATCAACACGGAGAACATGGGCCAGTTCGAGCGGACGCTGATCATCGTCGACGAGGACGCCTACGTCCACTACGTCGAGGGCTGCACGGCGCCGATCTATTCCTCGGACTCGCTGCACAGCGCCGTGGTCGAGATCATCGTCAAGAAGGGTGGCCGCTGCCGTTACACGACCATCCAGAACTGGTCGAACAACGTCTACAACCTCGTCACCAAGCGCGCCGTGGCCTACGAGGGCGCGACCATGGAGTGGGTCGACGGCAACATCGGCTCCAAGGTCACCATGAAGTACCCGGCCGTCTATCTGATGGGCGAGCACGCCAAGGGCGAGACCCTGTCCATCGCCTTCGCGGGCGAGGGCCAGCACCAGGACGCCGGCGCCAAGATGGTCCACATGGCTCCGAACACCTCGTCCAACATCGTCTCCAAGTCGGTGGCGCGAGGCGGCGGCCGTACCTCCTACCGAGGTCTCATCGAGATCGGTGAGGGCGCGCCCGGATCGAAGTCCAACGTGCTCTGTGACGCGCTGCTGGTCGACACCATCTCGCGCTCCGACACCTATCCGTACGTGGACGTCCGCGAGGACGACGTGTCGATGGGGCACGAGGCGACGGTCTCCAAGGTCTCCGAGGACCAGCTCTTCTACCTGATGAGCCGCGGTATGACCGAGTTCGAGGCCATGGCGATGATCGTGCGCGGCTTCGTGGAGCCGATCGCCAAGGAGCTGCCCATGGAGTACGCCCTGGAGCTGAACCGGCTCATCGAGCTCCAGATGGAAGGCTCCGTCGGCTGACGCCTCCTGAAAGAGGCAGCCGGCAGCAGCGACCGAATCCCCAAGAGGCAGAGAGAGAGCACGACGACAGCCATGGCTGAGGCTCAGAACATTCCGGTGGGTTCCACCACCGCCGGTTCGATCGCGGTGGCCGCCGAGTCGACCGTCGCCACGCGCATGAGCGCGCCGCCGTCCTTCGACGTCGCGGACTTCCCCGTTCCGCACGGCCGCGAGGAGGAGTGGCGGTTCACGCCGCTGGAGCGGCTGCGCGGTCTCCAGGACGGTACGGCCGTCGCCGACGGCCGTATCCGTACGGAGGTGTCCGCCCCCGCGGGCGTCGTCCAGGAGACCGTGGGCCGCGACGACCCGCGCGTGGGCAGGGCCGGTACGCCGGTGGACCGGGTGGCCGCGCAGGCGTTCACCTCGTTCGAGAAGGCGTCGGTCGTCTCCGTTCCCAAGGAGACGGTGCTCACCGAGCCGATCCGGATCACCGTGCACGGCCAGGGCGGTACCGCGTTCACGCACCAGGTGATCGAACTGGGCGCCTTCGCCGAGGCGGTCGTGGTCATCGACCACACCGGTGACGCGGTGGTCGCCGCCAACGTCGACTTCCTCGTCGGCGACGGCGCCAAGCTGACCGTCGTGTCCGTACAGGACTGGGACGCCAAGGCCGTCCATGTCTCCCAGCACAATGCGCTGGTCGGCCGGGACGCCTCGTTCAAGTCGATCGTGGTGACCTTCGGCGGCGACGTCGTACGGCTCCACCCGCGCGTGGCCTACGCGGGCCCCGGCGGCGAGGCCGAGCTGTTCGGTCTGTACTTCACCGACAAGGGCCAGCACCAGGAGCACCGGCTGCTGGTCGACCACAACGCCCCGCACTGCAAGTCCAACGCCGTCTACAAGGGCGCGCTCCAGGGCGACGAGGCGCACGCCGTCTGGATCGGCGACGTGCTCATCCGCGCCGTCGCCGAGGGCACCGACACCTACGAGATGAACCGGAACCTGGTCCTCACGGACGGCGCCCGGGTCGACTCCGTACCGAACCTGGAGATCGAGACCGGCGAGATCGCCGGCGCCGGTCACGCCTCGGCCACCGGCCGGTTCGACGACGAGCAGCTTTTCTATCTGATGTCGCGCGGTATCCCGCAGGTCGAGGCCCGCCGCCTCGTCATCCGCGGCTTCTTCGCCGAGCTGGTCCAGCAGATCGGACTGCCCGACGTCGAGGAACGTCTCCTCGCCAAGATCGAGGCGGAGCTGGAGGCATCGGTCTGATGGCCTTCGTCCGAGTCTGCGCACTGACCGAGCTGGAGGACGGCACCCCCAAGCGGGTGGAGCTCGACGGCATACCGGTCTCCGTCATCCGTACCGAGGGCGAGGTGTTCGCGATCAACGACATCTGCTCGCACGCGAACGTCTCCCTCTCGGAGGGTGAGGTCGAGGACTGCTCGATCGAGTGCTGGCTGCACGGATCCAGCTTCGACCTGCGTACCGGCAAGCCGAACGGCCTTCCCGCGACGCGCCCCGTGCCCGTATACCCCGTACAGATCCAAGGGGACGATGTGCTCGTCTCCGTCACCCAGGAGTCCTGAGTCCCCATGGCAACGCTTGAAATCAACGACCTGCACGTCACCGTCGAGGCGGAGGGCGGCGCCCGCGAGATCCTCAAGGGCGTCGACCTGACCGTCAAGCAGGGCGAGACGCACGCCATCATGGGCCCCAACGGCTCCGGCAAGTCGACCCTCGCGTACTCCGTCGCGGGCCACCCCAAGTACACGATCACCGGTGGCAGCGTGACGCTGGACGGCGAGGACGTCCTGGAGATGACCGTCGACGAGCGCGCCCGCGCCGGCCTCTTCCTCGCGATGCAGTACCCCGTCGAGGTCCCCGGAGTCTCCGTCTCCAACTTCCTGCGCACCTCCGCCACCGCCATCCGCGGCGAGGCACCCAAGCTGCGTACGTGGGTCAAGGAGGTCCGGAGCGCGATGGAACAGCTCCAGATGGACCCGGCGTTCGCGGAGCGCAACGTCAACGAAGGCTTCTCCGGCGGCGAGAAGAAGCGCCACGAGATCCTTCAGCTCGAACTGCTCAAGCCCAAGATCGCGATCCTCGACGAGACCGACTCCGGTCTGGACGTCGACGCGCTGCGGGTCGTCTCCGAGGGCGTCAACCGCGTCCGGGAGAGCGGCGAGGTCGGCACCCTGCTGATCACGCACTACACCCGGATCCTGCGCTACATCAAGCCCGACTTCGTGCATGTCTTCGCGCAGGGCCGTATCGCCGAGTCCGGCGGCGCGGAGCTGGCCGACAAGCTGGAGAACGAGGGCTACGAGGCGTACGCGAAGGGTGGCGTATCCGCGTGACACAGCCGTCAGGTCTCCTCACCGGGCCGGGCCGACTGCTCGACGAGGCGGTCCGTAAGGACTTCCCCCTGCTGGACCGGCTGGTCCACGACGGGAAGAAGATCGTCTACCTGGACAACGCGGCGACGTCCCAGAAACCGCGCCAGGTGCTCGACGCCCTGAGCGAGTACTACGAGCAGCACAACGCCAACGTGCACCGCGGCGTCCATGTGCTCGCCGAGGAGGCCACGGCGCTCTACGAAGGCGCCCGCGACAAGGTGGCCGCCTTCATCAACGCGCCGAGCCGCGACGAGGTGATATTCACCAAGAACGCCTCGGAATCGCTCAACCTCGTGGCGAACATGCTGGGTTGGGCCGACGAGCCCTACCGGGTGGATCACGAGACCGAGATCGTCATCACGGAGATGGAGCACCACTCCAACATCGTGCCGTGGCAGTTGCTCTCGCAGCGCACCGGCGCGAAGCTGAAGTGGTTCGGCCTCACGGACGACGGCCGGCTCGACCTGTCGGACATCAACGAGGTCATCACCGAGAAGACGAAGATCGTCTCGTTCGTGCTGATCTCGAACATCCTGGGCACGGTCAACCCCGTCGAGGCGATCGTCCGCCGCGCGCAGGAGGTCGGCGCGCTGGTGCTGATCGACGCCTCGCAGGCGGCCCCGCACGTCGCGGTCGACGTACAGGCGCTCCAGGCCGACTTCGTGGCCTTCACGGGTCACAAGATGTGCGGCCCGACCGGTATCGGCGTCCTGTGGGGCCGCCAGGAGCTGCTGGAGGACCTTCCGCCGTTCCTCGGTGGCGGCGAGATGATCGAGACCGTGTCGATGCACTCCTCGACGTACGCCCCCGCCCCGCACAAGTTCGAGGCGGGTACGCCCCCGATCGCCCAGGCCGTCGGCCTCGGCGCGGCCGTGGACTATCTGAGCGCGATCGGCATGGACAAGATCGCCGCGCACGAGCACGCCATCACCGAGTACGCGGTGAAGCGGCTGCTCGACGTCCCCGGCCTGCGGATCATCGGCCCGTCCACGGCCGAGGAGCGCGGTGCGACGATCTCCTTCACACTCGGAGACATCCACCCGCACGACGTGGGTCAGGTGCTGGACGAACAGGGCATCGCCGTCCGGGTCGGTCACCACTGCGCACGGCCGGTCTGCCTGAGGTACGGAATTCCGGCGACCACGCGAGCGTCGTTCTATCTGTACTCCACGCGGTCCGAGGTCGACGCCCTGGTCGACGGGCTGGAGCACGTCCGTAATTTCTTCGGATGAGGGATTGACCGGTGAAGCTGGATTCCATGTACCAGGAAGTCATCCTGGATCACTACAAGCACCCCCACGGGCGCGGTCTGCGGGACGGCGACGCGGAGGTGCACCACGTCAATCCGACGTGCGGTGACGAGATCACGCTCCGCGTGAGGTACGACGGCTCGCGCGTCGCCGACGTGTCGTACGAGGGCCAGGGCTGCTCCATCAGCCAGGCCAGCGCGTCCGTGCTGAACGACCTGCTCGTCGGCAAGGAACTGGCGGACGCGCAGAAGATCCAGAGCACCTTCCTGGAGCTGATGCAGTCCAAGGGCAAGATCGAACCGGACGAGGCGATGGAGGAGGTGCTGGAGGACGCCGTGGCGTTCGCCGGCGTCTCCAAGTACCCCGCCCGGGTGAAGTGCGCGCTGCTGAGCTGGATGGCGTGGAAGGACGCGACGGCCAAGGCACTGGGCGACACCACGCAGAAGGAGACGGCATGAGCGAGAACGAGACCGTGATGATGAAGCCCGCCTCCGAGGAGGAGGTCCGTGAGGCGCTGTACGACGTAGTGGACCCCGAGCTGGGGATCGACGTCGTCAATCTGGGCCTGATCTACGGCGTCCACATCGACGAGTCGAACGTCGCCACCCTCGACATGACCCTGACGTCGGCGGCCTGTCCGCTGACCGATGTGATCGAGGACCAGGCGAAGTCGGCGACGGAGGGCATCGTCAACGAGCTGAAGATCAACTGGGTCTGGATGCCGCCGTGGGGCCCGGACAAGATCACGGACGACGGCCGCGAGCAGTTGCGGGCGCTGGGCTTCAACGTCTGAGCCGGCTGCCCGGCCGCTTCACGTAGGCGTGGTGTGCTCCCCCTTCGCGGGGGCGCGCCACGCCTTTGTCGTGCCGTCGGCCCCCAAGCCCGTACAGCATGGGATTTCCTACTCGACGTGGAACGCGACATCACCCAAAACTGCAATGAGTAGTGTTTTGAATTGTGTGGTGCTATTTTTCAGGTATGGCGACCACTGGAGCCGCGCCCGGCAGGCGCGAACGCAAGAAGGCGGCCACCCGTAAGGCCCTGGCCGACGCGGCCCTGGAACTCTTCCTGGAGCACGGCTACGAGAAGGTGACGATCGCTCAGATCGCCGAGGCCGCGGACACCGCGACCACGACCCTGTTCGCGCATTTCCCGGCGGGCAAGGAAGCGCTGATCCTCGACGACAGCGGGGAGCGGGAAGCGGCTCTCGTCCAGGCGGTCCGCGAGCGGCCCGAAGGCGGCTCGGCCCTGGAGGCCCTGCACGCCTTCTTCGCCGGCCGGGCGCCCTTCGCCGACGAACGCGACCTGCCCGAGCGCTACCGGCGCGCGTCACAACTGGTGATGGACACTCCGGCGCTGTGGCCCTACGCGCGGAAGGTCTGGGTGGCCTGTCAGGAACCGCTCGCCCGCCTGTTCGCCGAGGCCGCCGGCCGGAGCGAGCCCGACGAATCCCACCACCTCCTGGCCCGCTACGTGCTGGAAACCCCCGACCTGGCATCGAGCCGCCCCGACCGGAAGGCCGCCCTCGCCGAGGCGTTCCGCCGTCTCCGGCTGGCCTGGCCCGAACTCTGATCACCCCCCTGGGCCCCCCACCCGCGACCCCCCGCAAGGAGCCCTCGTGGCCTGGAACGTTCACAAGCCCCCGCGCGCCGACGGCACCACCGTGCTGGTGACCGGCGGCAACGCCGGTATCGGCTACTTCACCGCCGAGCAGCTTGCCGCCGCCGGAGCGACCGTCATCATCGGCAGCCGCAGCCCGAGAAAGGCCACCGCCGCCGTGGATGCCATCACCGCCCGCGTCCCCGGGAGCCAGGTGCGGCACATACCCCTGGACCTGGCCGACCTCGACTCCCTGAAGGCATCAGTCAGCCACCTGGACACCGACGCACTCGACGCCGTCGTCCTCAACGCGGGTATAGCGCTGGATGCCCCGCCCCGCGAGCAGAACCACCGCGGCCACGAACTGATGTTCGCCACCAACCACCTCGGCCACTTCGCCCTGGTGCACCGGCTGGCGCCCTGGCTCAACGCGGCCCCGGCAGCCCGGATCGTCACCATGGGCAGCTTCGCCGCCCGCTCCGAGCGCCTCGACCTCGACGACCCGCAATCCGTACGCGACTACGACCCCAAACGCGCCTACGGACGCTCCAAACTCGCCCAGATGACCTTCGCCTTCGAACTCGACCGCCGGCTGCGCGCCTCCGGCAGCACCTGCATGAGCGTGATCGCCCACCCCGGCGGCGCCCTGGACGCCCTCACCCCGCCCCGTCCCGGCATCCACCGGCGGTCCGGATCCCGGCATCTGCTCAGCCTGCCGGCGAGACTCCTCGTCCAGGGCAAGGACGCCGGCGCCTGGCCCGCCGTCCGCGCCACCCTGGATCCGGACGTCCGAGGCGGCCAGCTATGGGGTCCCGGCAGGCTCGGCCTCAGCGGCAAACCCCACCTCGAAACACCGCAGGCCCATATGACCGACCGGCCCACCGGAGCGGCCCTCTGGACAGCGAGCACCCACCTGAGCGGCCAGTCAACTCGCGTGGACCCTTTCGCTTCCTGACGCACTGACATGCCGTCGGCGATGTACCGCGCAAGCCGCACCAGGGCAAACGCGGCGAACTGGTCAGCGGGCGCGGGCGGGCTGACGGTGGTTCACGCGTACCGCTAATCTCCCCGCCATGTCATCTCAAGGGCGTAGTGCCGCAAGCGTTTTCTGCATCGTGTTGGCGATGATCAGCATGGTCACCGCGGTGACCCTGTCGGCGGTCGCACTGACCGCGAGCTCTCAGGTGTCCGGAGGGTCGCTGGACGAGTTCAACAGCGAGAGCGTCCGCTTCAACGAGGCCAATTGCGAGCCCGAGAGGGATGCGCCGTCCGATCAGCCCTTCATGGACTGCCTCTTCGCGTACGAGTCTGCCGTCCAGCAGGATGCGGCGTCCTGGTCCAGCGAGGTCGCGGGGCGGCAGGCGGACGTCGAGGCGAGGGGCAATATGGCGATCATCTTCGGGCTGCTCGGGGTGACCTTCGCGGTCTGTGCCGTGGCGTCCAACAGGGGCGGCCGGTCCGGGCCGGCCGTGCGTCATCCGGCCTCGGGCGGGGCACCCGCGCCTGCCCGGTCACCGTCGCAGCCGTAGCCCCGTGGCCCGTGGCCGATACGCCGTGAGCGGGCTGCGGTTCAATGGTGGGATCAAGATTTCCGGGCGTGCGACCACGGACGAGGGCGGCGGGGGAAGAGTGACCGGTCGGGTACTTGCGGGCCGATACGAGCTGGTGTCGCTCGTGGGCCGGGGCGGCATGGGCGAGGTCTGGGAAGGCCGCGACGATGTCATCGGGCGCCGCGTCGCGGTCAAGCTCCTCTCCCACCAGCAAGACGGAAGCCAGGACGGAAGTGGCGGCGCCGAACTCTTCTTCCGCGAAGCGCGCACGGCCGGCCGGCTCAACCACCGAGGCGTGGTGACCGTCTTCGACATGGGTGAAGACCCGCTCGACGGAACCCTCTACCTCGTCATGGAGTACGTCACCGGACACGACCTCGCCGCTCTCCTGCGACGCGAGGGCCCACCGTCCATCCACCGCGCGGTGGACTGGGCCGCACAGACCGCCGCCGCTCTGGCCGCCGCCCATGCCGCCGATGTCGTCCACCGGGACCTCAAACCCGGCAACCTCATGCTCACCACCGAGAACGAGATCAAAGTCCTCGACTTCGGCATCGCCCGCTTCATGGCCGCCACCACCAAATCCAGCCAGGTCATGGGCACCCTCGCCTACATGCCACCGGAACGTTTCGACGAACACCCGGGTGACGCCCGCTCCGACCTGTACGCGCTGGGCTGCGTCCTGCATGAACTCCTCACCGGGCACACGCCGTTCCGGCCCACCGGGCCCGTCGCCATGATGACCGCTCACCTCACCACGCCCCCCGAACCACCCAGCCACCACCGCTCCGGCATCCCCACCGTCGTCGACGACCTCGTACTGCGACTCCTGGCCAAGGATCCCGCCGACCGCCCCGCCACCGCCGCCGAAGTCCACGACATCCTCCGCACACTTGCGCACACCGCGATCCCCACACCCACCGTCGTGGACCCGCCCCGGTCGGCCCGCCAGGCCGGCCCCGCCGAGCCGCCTGCCGACAGCGACGTGCACGCCCTGCCCACCCGGACGGCCACCCCGCCCCCGGGCGACCGGCCGCCGGCCGCCCCCGGCCAGGGGACGCCTCCAGCACCCACCCGCCGCCAGGCCCTGTGGCTCGCGGCCGGGGCTCTGGCCGCCGTGGGCACGGGCGTTGCCGCGCTGATGCGTTCCGGGGACGAATCGGGAAGCGGCGGGAGCGGGCCCGGCGCTTCCCCCACCGGCTCCGGTTCCCCGGCCGCCGACCGGGGATGGACGATCGGGCTCAACTCGGTCATCCCCACCGCTCCGTTGGTGGCCGGCGGCGTGCTGTATGTGATCGACCTCGACGGGCTGCACGCCGTGGAGCCCGCCAGCGGCAAGAAGCTGTGGACCGGGTCACTCGAACAGGCCGGTTCCCTGGCGGCGTACGGCTCACAGGTGTTCGTGGGATGCGACGACGGGACGGTATACGCCTTCGACGGTGGCGCGAGGCCCCGGTGGAACTTCCGCTCGGACAGCGTCGGCAGCACCAGGGTCCGGGCACAGGGCAAGTCGGTCTGTCTCCTCACCGACGATGTCCTGTACTGCCTGGACGCCGCCACCGGGGCCAAGAGGTGGGAGTCCGAAGGGGGGTGGCTGGACCACACGCTGACGGTGACCGCCGACACCGCCTACCTTGGCAGCTCGGACGACAAGCTGTACGCGCTCCGCCTGAAGGACGGCGAACAGCGGTGGACACGTCCCACGGACAGCTTCCCGCCCGGACCGCCCGCCGTGGACCCGTCCAAGAACCTCCTGTACTTCGCCGACCAGGCCAACGCCATGGCCATCGGCAAGACCGACGGCAAGGTGAGGTGGACCTCCCCGATCCGGGACAAGGGCGGGCTGGACAGCCCGTCACCGGCCGTTCTGGCCGGTGACACGGTCTACGTCGGCGGGGCGGACCGGCTGGTGTTCGCGCTGAACGCGGCCGACGGCAAGCGGAAGTGGGCCGCCGGCGACGGGCAGGCGACCATCCCGGCCGTCGCCGGCGGCCGGGTCTATGTCGCCAACCGCGAAGAGTTCTTTCCCACCGTCGTGGCGCTGGACGCCAAGGACGGCTCCGAGGTGTGGAGCTGCCCGGCCACCGAGCGCGTGGGGCTCACCGCGGACGGCAACTACCCCTTCGTCCACGACCGCCTGGTGTACGTGGCCACGGCGGCCCGACTGCTCGCCATCGACGCGGCCACCGGCAGCTACCCGACGTAGGGCCGCCACGAAATTCGGTGTCCGCGCGGTCGTCAGCGGTGCCGGCCGGGCGGGCTGAACGCGGTCGGTGTGCCCGCCGCCGCGATCAGGGCCGGGGCCAGCTCCTCCTTACGGATGCGCTGATCGATGTAGAGGAGATTGAGCACGAGCTGGGGGAAGGTCGTGGCGAAGACCTGGCTGACCAACTGGCCGATCATCGCCAGGACCAGATAGCCGCTCACCGCGACGAAGATCTCGCCCACGGTCGGCTCGTAACTGAACTCTCCCGCGTCGAACGCGCCGGGGAAGGCCCCCGCCAGGTTGAACAACTGCTGGAGCACCATGCCCGCGATCGAGGCGATCACGAACGCCAGCAGCGAGATGCCGCAGATCCGCCACCAGGAGCCGCGGACCAGCTCCGCCGAGCGGCGCAGCGCGCCGACGGGGCCCTGCGTCTCGATGACGACGACCGCCGGGGCGAGAGAGAACAGCACCCACAGCCATACCGCCAGGGGCGCCAGCACCAGGCTGCCGGCGAAGCCCAGCGGGATCAGCCGGCCGGCCGGGTCCCAGCCGCCCGTGGCGATGACGGTGGCCATGGTGGACACCACCCCGGTGATGAACAGCAGGAGCGGGATCAGCATGATCAGCCCGCTCAGGAAGACCGTTCCGACGACGGCCGGTACACGGGACAGCGCCCGTAGCAGGATCGTGCCGACCTTGACCCGCCGGCCGAGCACCGCCTCCTGGACGATCACCGGGCAGCAGGTCTGCATCATCGCGGTGGCCAGCAGCAGCACCGCCGTCAGCACGATCCAGACGACGGCGAAGGCGACGATCAGCGGCTGTACGTCGGTCCAGGCGGGTGTGGAGCTGCGCGGCGTGTCCACGACGGCGGACAGATGGTCGCCCACGGCGGCGTACGCGACGGCCAGCGCCCCGCCGGCCAGCAGGAACGCGGCGCCGTACACCGCCACGGCTATGCCCAGCAGTTGCTGCCAGTAGCGGCCCAGGGTGGCGAACGCGCCGCCCAGTATCTCGCCGACATCGAGCGGGCTCAGCGGTATCACGCCGGGCTTCGGCCCCTTCGGGCGCGACCAGCCGCCCCAGTGGGGCGGTGGTCCTCCGTACGGAGGCGGGCTCCAGTGGGGCGGGGGCTGACCTCCTCCGTACGGAGGGGGACCACCGCCGTCGTACGGCCCGTGTCCGCCTGGCTGTCCGCCTGGCTGTGCGCCGTCCCCCGCGCCGCCGCCCCACCCTGCGTCCTGCGTCACTGCTCAGCTCCGATGTGTGTCGCCGACTCCGGCCGGGACACCGTAGCGGCTCCACCCGGACTCCAGCGATTCTGTGTACGCGCGTACACAACCATGCGTACCCTCGTACACATGGGACTTGGATACGGAATGCTCGCCGTCGCGATCGCGGCGGAGGTGGCCGGGACGACGGCCATGAAGTACAGCGAGGGCTTCACCCGGCTCTGGCCCTCACTGGGGGCCGTGGTCGGTTACGTCCTCGCCTTCACACTGCTCGCCCAGACGTTGAAGACCCTCTCCGTCGGTACCGCTTACGCGATCTGGGCCGGCGTCGGCACCGCCGCCGTCGCCGCCATCGGCATGCTGTTCCTGAGCGAGGCGGCCACCCCGGCGAAGCTCGCCGGCATCACGCTCGTCATCGCCGGAGTCGTGCTCCTGAACGTCGGCGGGGCCCACTGATGGTCCGGCGTTACGACCCCGAGCGGCGGCAGCGCATCATCGACGCGGCGATCCGGGTCGTCGGACGCGGCGGGATCGCCGGGCTGAGCCATCGCACCGTCGCCGCCGAGGCGGATGTGCCGCTCGGCTCCACGACGTACCACTTCGCCTCCCTGGACGAGCTGTTGGTCGCCGCGCTGCGCCAGGCCAACGAGGGCTTCGCCTCGGCCATCAGGGACAGCGGCGCCCTCGCCGACCCGCGGTGCGACATCGCCGACGAACTGGCCCGTATCACCGCGCGATGGCTGACGGCGGACCGCACCGGCGCCGAGCTGGAGTACGAGCTGTACCTCGCCGCCCTGCGCCGCCCCGCGCTGCGCCCCGTGGCCGCCGAGTGGTGCGAGGGAGTCACGCAAGCCCTCGCGGACCGCGTCGACCCGGTGACCGCCTGCGCGGTGGTCGCGCTGCTCGACGGCATCTGCCTCCAAGTGCTGCTCACCGGCGGCGAGTACGACGCCGACTACACACGCGAGATGCTGGGGAGGGTCCTCGCCCCGGCGCCGCGATCGTCGGCGCCCGCCGGTACACGGCTCTCGGCCGGCGCGCGGCGGCCCCGGTAGATTGACCGGATGAGCCCTGAGATCACGAACGCGGAGTGCCGCCGGTGCGGCACGCTGATCGCCGGGCTCGACGGGCGCTATAGCTGCGGAGTCTGCGGCTGGGTGAACCACCACTCCGAGGGGCACCGGACCCTGCCGCGCGCCGAGGACGACACCGGCCGCGCGGCGGGCCACCCCGACGACAACCACAACCGGCTGAGCTGAGACGCGCGGTCGACGCGGGCCCGTGACCGCCCCGTGGCCGCCCTTGCGGCACACCGCGTGAACCCGTTGCGGCGCATCGGGAAACAGGGAGTGGAAGCACACCTGAACACGCCGCATACGGAGGGCTCGTGACCGGAAGACCACCGGACGACGACCAAGACGACGACGGGGCCGTCGTCCGACAGTCCCTGGAGCGCCCGGAAGCCTTCGCGCTCCTCTACGACCGGTACGCCCCGGACATCCACCGCTACGCCGCCCGCCGGCTCGGCGACGGCGCGGCCGACGACATCACCGCTGACACGTTCCTGACGGCGTTCCGTATCCGCGCCCGGTTCGACACCGGACGTCAGAGTGCGCGGCCCTGGCTGTACGGCATCGCGGCCAACCTGATCGGCAAGCAGCGCCGTACGGAGGTACGGGGACTGCGCGCCCTCGCCCGTACCGGCCGCGACCCCGTAGCCGAGTCCTGGGTCGAGCGCGCCGACAGCCGGGTCACCGCCGAGGGGGCGCAGGCGGCGCTCGCCGGGGCCGTCGCCGGTCTGTCCGGCGGGGACCGGCATGTCCTGCTGCTGGTCGCCTGGGCGGACTTCACCTATCAAGAGGTGGCCGACGCGCTGTCCATACCCATCGGCACGGTCCGGTCCCGGCTCAACAGGGCCCGGCGCAAGGTCAGTACGGCGCTGGGTGGCGCCGACCCCACCCGAGTGACAGACGTAGCGGAGGCGACGAGCCATGGATGAGACGACAATGGTCGGCGAACTGCGCGCCGACGCACCGCTGCCCGACCGCGCCAGGCTGGCACCGGGCAGACAACGGCTGCTCGACTCCGCCGTGTCCGGCGGCCGGGTCCGCAAGCTGCGCTCCGACTGGCGTACGGCGGCGGTCGGCGCCGTGGCCGCGATCGCGGTGGCGGCGGTGACGGCGACCCTGCTGGTGGGCGGCGGCGGGCAGGACACGGCGTCCGCGCCGCCGCCGAGCGGCGCGGGCCAGGTGGTCGGCAACCCGAAGGACGTGCTGCTGGACGCCGCCGCGCTGGTCGAGGACGATCCGGTGCCGAGCCCCGGGGCCAAGCAGTGGATCTACACGCGCACGACCTCCTACAACGTGTCCATGGACGGGGACTCCGGCATCGTGGTCGAACTCCCTCCCGGGGAGGAGCCTCCGGCGGGGCTGTCACCGACGCAGGTGCCGGGCACCGGGAGGGCCGTGGTCCTGACCGGCCCGGGGCCGCACGAGATAGAGGCGTGGACTCCGTTCGCCGATCCGGCTTTGGAGAAGGGGAAGGACGACGACGACTACTCGCACCGCGAGATCTTCGCATTCCTCAGCGACCTGCCCGACGACCCGGACAAGGTGCTCGACAAGGTCCTGAAGTTCTATCCGTCCGACTCCGCGGGTTCGGAGACGCCCGAGCAGCACGCGTTCCGGGCCCTCGGGCTGTTCCTCACCGAGCCGATCGTTCATCCCAAGGGGCTGGCGAAGGTGTACCGCGCGATGGCGGAGATGCCCGGCATCAAGGCGAGCTGGGTCACCGACAGCGCCGGCCGGGAGGCCCTCGCCATCGGCCTGAAGGACGGTGCGGGCAGTGAGTACCTGCTGGATCCGGCCACGGGTCTGTCGCTCGGAGGGCGGTTGACGGCGGGCGAGGACGCCTCGGCCATGACGAGTCGCCTGAACGCCGACGGATCGAGCGGTGCGGCCGTACCGGGGGCCACCTGGAAGAAGGGGGACGTCACTATGGAGGACCTCATGCTGGAGTCGGCCCTGGTCGACAAGGATCGTCAGCGCCCCTGAGCCACGAGCGCTCCCGAGCACGACCCTCCCGAACCATGGGGGACGGGCGCCCGTACGCCGAGACCGGTTGGCCTCGGCGTACGGGCGCCCGTTAGGTTTCGCTCATGACCGACACGACTGCTACTCGCACCACCGGCGCCGTCGCCGCCGGGCTCGCCACCGTCACCGAGGACGGCACCGTCCTCGACACCTGGTACCCCGCCCCCGTGCTCAGCGACGAGCCGGGCCCCGCCGGCACCGAGCGGCTGACCGCCGACCGCGCGGCCGAACTGCTCGGCGACGCCGCGCGGAAGGCCGTGGGACCCGATCCGCGCCGCGCGGTCGAGGTCGTCGCCGTGCGTACGGTCATCGCCTCCCTCGAGGACAAGCCGCTGGACGCGCACGACGCGTATCTGCGGCTGCACCTGCTCAGCCACCGACTGGTGAAGCCGCACGGCCAGAGCCTCGACGGGCTGTTCGGTCTGCTCGCCAACGTCGCCTGGACCTCGCTCGGTCCGGTCGCCGTCGACGCGCTGGAGACGGTACGTCTCAACGCTCGCGCGCAGGGCCTGCATCTCCAGGTCACCTCGGTCGACAAGTTCCCGCGCATGACGGACTACGTCGCCCCCAAGGGCGTCCGGATCGCCGACGCCGACCGCGTCCGCCTCGGCGCGCACCTCGCCGAGGGCACCACCGTGATGCACGAGGGCTTCGTCAACTTCAACGCCGGAACGCTCGGCACCTCCATGGTCGAGGGCCGCATCTCGGCGGGCGTCGTCGTCGGCGACGGCTCGGACATCGGCGGCGGGGCCTCCACCATGGGCACCCTCTCCGGCGGTGGCACCGAGCGCATCGTCATCGGTGAGCGCTGCCTCATCGGTGCCGAGGCGGGCGTCGGTATCCCGCTCGGCGACGAGTGCGTGGTCGAGGCGGGGCTCTACATCACCGCCGGTACGCGGGTGACGCTGCCCGACGGGGAGATCGTCAAGGCCCGTGGCCTGGCCGGCGCCTCGAACATCCTCTTCCGCCGCAACTCGGTCACCGGGAAGGTCGAGGCGCGCCCGAACAACGCGGTCTGGGGCGGGCTCAACGACGTACTGCACAGCCACAACTGACGACGCGTCAGTGTGCGTACCGAGGGGGACGGGGATCCGATGACGAGGCGACACCGCCGTGCCGCGCTGCTCGCGGGGGCGTTCGTCCTGCTGCTGACGGCGGCGGGATGTTCGGACCTGAAGGGTGAGATCGACGCGGAGCGGGGTGGTGGTGGCGCCCCGTCCCGGCCCGTGTCCCCCGACTCGCTCTCGCCGTCCTACCAGCAGTACGGATCCCCGTCCCCGGACCCGTCCCCGTCCGCCGGGACGAAGGCGCCCGGCTGCCCGCCGTCCGGCCTCGACGTCGTGATCGGCGGCGAGGACGCGGCCATGGGGCATCGCGTGGTCACCCTCAAGCTCTGGAACTGCGGCGACAAGCCCTACCGCCTCAAGGGGTACCCGGGCATCGAACTCCTTGACGGGGCCCGCGAACCGGTCGATGTCAAGATCTCCCACGAGAGCGACTACACCTACACCGGCCGGCGCGACGACCGCCCCGTGCGACTGACACTGGAGCCCAACGGCACGGCGAGTGCGGTCCTGCACTGGAACAACCGCGTCACCTCCCTGGACGGAGCCCCCGCCCCGGGCGCCCACATCCTCGTCACGCCCGCCCCGGACGAGGAACCGATCTCGCTGCCCCTCGGCATCGACCTCGGCTCGGACGGCACCCTGGAAGTGACCTCCTGGGCGGCCGACCCTGTCAGTGGCCGGTGATCCAATGGACCGTATGAACACCGAATGTGCCGATCGGGCCGACCTCGACGCGCTGCGCGCCGCCTTCCCGCCCCCACTGCGCAGACCCCCGCTCGGCTGGGACGCCGTCCACGCCTTCGAGCGGGAGCAAGGCGTCGTGCTGCCGGAGCCGTACCGCACGCTGGTCGCCGAGATCTGCGACGGCAGCGGTGAGGGACCCCCGGACGTCGACGGGCTGATCCCGCTGAGGTCCCTGCCCGCCGACTGGGGGCCCGACGACGGGCAGCGCGCGCCCGCGAAGCCGTTCCCGCTCACCGAGGCATGGGTGTGGGAGGACGACCCCCGGCCGTACGAGGAGATAGAGCCGCTGATCGACGAGGTGGCCAACGACGGCACCGTCGTGCTGGGCACGGACGGCTGCGGGCTGTACTGGCATCTGGTCGTCACCGGCGCGCAGCGCGGGCGGATATGGGCGGTCAGCGATGTGGGCGCCGCGCCCGCCGAGGAGGAGCCCGGTTTCGCCGACTGGGTGGCGCGCTGGTCGAAATCGCGTTGATGGCGTTGACCGCGTTGCCGCGTTGCCGCGTTGACTTCAACCGCACTTCATATTTGAGCATGGTGAGCGACGCCGCACCACGGTGGTACGGCGACGAGGAGGGATCACCATGTCCGTGCGCGTCAGCACCGTCCCCCGGATCACCCGTCCAGGAGTGGGCGTCGTCAAGGTCAGCACCTGGCAGGCCGGTACGCCCGAACGGCAGCGCGCGACGGTGGACGCCATCAGCGGGGCGTGGCGCAGCCGGGACTGGCCGGACGCCGGCCTCCTGTCGTACAGCGTCATGGTCGGCGAGGACGGCGAGAAGCTGCTGCACTACTCGCAGTGGCGCGACGACGCGGCTTACGAGGACTTCGCCCGCACGGGCCGCGACGAGCGCAACGCGGAGATCGACGCGGCCGTGCCGGGGCTCGAACGGCTCGGGCTCGGCTCGTACGAGCTGTACCGCAGCGGGGAGCCGGCCGAGGGCGACACCCGGGTGCCGGGCTGTGTGGTGATCGTGGACGTCGAGTTCGAGGGACCCGACCCGGCGCGCCAGCGGGCGTGGACGGACGCCGTCTTCGCGGCGATCGACAACGACCCGTACGGGCGGCCGGGCGGGATCTCCGCGCACTTCCACGCGAGCACGGACGGGACGCGGGTACTCAACTACGCCGAGTGGGAGACCGCGGAGAGCCACATCGCGGCGCTCAACTCCCCGGGGGACGGCGTCGGTTCGGGTACGGAGCTGTGGGAGAAGGTGCAGAACTACCCCGGTCTCGCGGGCGGCTCCGTGAAGCGGTACACGCCCGCTTTCAGCCTCTCGGCGGGCTGAGCGGGCTGAGCGGGCTGAGCGGGGGAGCGGTGGTCCGGCCGTATGTGGGGTACGGCCGGGCCACCGCCGTTCCGGGGGACGGGGGCGCGGTCACGGGGGCGCGGTCACGGGCGGAAGCGCAGCACCTGCGGGTCGTGGTCGCTGTTCTGGTCGGCGAACTCGGCGTTGATGTGGACGCTGTCGTAGTCGAAGTCGTCGACCGACGGGCTCGTCAGGATCTGGTCGAGAACCTGGCTGTTGCCCTGGAAGACGTACGAGTAACGCTCGGACACCGGCAGGGACTTGATCGCCGGGTACAGCGCGCCGTCGGCGGTGAGCGCCTTCGTCGTGGCGGAGAACTCGAAGTCGTTGATGTCGCCCACGACCAGCACGTCGGCGTTCTTCTGGATCTTCAGGAGGTCCTTCACGAAGGTGTTGACGGCCTTCGCCTGGAGGTTGCGCTGCGCCTCGGAGCTACGGCTCGGCGGCTGGTGGTGCGAGACCAGGCTCTCGTCACCGCCCTTGGACGTGAGGTGGTTGGCGATCACGATGACGGGCTTCCCGCGGAAGCTGAACTCACCGGCCAGCGGCTTGCGGCTGTCCTTCCAGGCGGTGTTCGCCGGGTCGATCCGGCCGGGGGACAGGCTCAGCGCGGCCTTGCCGTCCGTGCGTACGGCCTCGGTCGCCGTCGTCGCGTCGCCGCCCGCGCGGTCGGTGAACGAGACGCGCTCGGGGTTGAAGAGGAAGACCTGGCGGATGTTGCCGCCGGGCTCGCCGCCGTCGGTCTTGTTCTGCGGGTCGACGGTGCGCGCCTCGTACGTGGGGCCGCCGGCCGCCACGATCGCCGCCGTGAACTTGGCGATCGTCGCGTCGGCCGAGACGGTGCCGTCGTCCTTCGCGCCGTTGTCGTCCTGGATCTCCTCCAGGGCCAGGATGTCGGGCGACGACAGGTTGTTCACGACGGCGCCGGCGAGCGCGTCGAACTTCTCCTGCGGGTCGGCCGGGTCCAGGTTCTCGACGTTGTACGTCGCCACGGCCAGCTCGTCGCTCTTCTGCGCACGAGTCGTCTCGGGCTTCGCGCCACTGCCGGCGACCTCGCCGAGCGTGCGGGCCGTCAGGGTGTAGCCGCCGAACTGGTTGAAGTCCAGCGGGCCTTCGGTGCTGCCGGACAGCACGTCGCCCACGTCGGCCTTCGGGAACGGCTGCTGCGCGGTCGGGGCCAACTGCTGGATCTGGATCCGGCCGGTGTTCTGGTCGTCGTACGAGCTGTAGACCGTGCCGCCGCGGCGGTTGTCGTTCTCGGTCGGCTTGACCGTCACCCACAGCTCCGAGTACGGGTCGGTGGCGCCGACCACGCGCGAGGTGCCGACGCGGACGTTCATGCCCTCCAGCGACTCGTAGTAGTCCAGCGCGTAGCTGCGGGGCTTGAGCGTAAGGCCGTTGATGCTGTTGCCCGTCGCCGCCGTGCCCTTCGGCGCGTAGGCGGACGGGACGGACTTCGCCGAGATGGTCACCGGCGCGGGCAGTTGGTTGCCCGAGGAGACGACCGTGATCTTCGGCGACGAGATCTGGCTGAGGGACTGGTTCCCGGAGGCGGCGCCGCCGGGGATGTACTCGGTGACCGTGCCGGACACCTTGATCGAGTCGCCCACGGCGACGGTCGGCACGGCGTTGGTGAAGACGAAGATGCCCTCGCTCGTCGCGGCGTCCTTGTCGGGGTTGGGGTCCTGGAACCAGAAGCCCCGGGAGCCGTAGGTCCGCACACCGGTGACGATGCCGGGCACGTCCGCCACGGGGGTGCCTACGAGCGGCGATATCCGGCCACTGCCCTGGATGCCGTGGATCCTGACCTCGGCGGCGGAGGCGGAGGAGGATCCGGCGAGCAGACCGGCCGCCAGCGCGGCGGCGACGAGGGCCGAAACAGCGGCCGTTCTCGGTACGGATGAAGGCATTACGGGACTCCGGAAGTGAGGTGAAGAGAGGGTGTGGAGACGTAGTTCCATGCGTAGATCTACGCGCGTCAATCTCTTGCGTGGGCACATGTGTTGTCAAGGGTGTCCGGGTGTACACCCGTTGTCGGCCAAGTGAACCGGGTGGGATGGGGTGAAATACGTCTACGCTTGGGCGCCTTGGACCCCGTAAGTCGCAAGGAGAATCACCAGATGTCCGCAGACCGCCCCACTCTGCCGCCGGTGCGGCTGCCCTCGGACGCGGAGCTGGCGCGGGACGCGCTCGCCGTACCGCTGCTCGCCAGGGCCGTGCGTCTCGCCCGCTGGGCGGGGCCAGGGACACGCGTCGGCGCGGGTGGTGAGCTCGTCGAGGAGCAACTGGCCGCGGCGGCCGAGGCGCTGGGACTGCTCGGGACCGAGAGCCCCGAACCGACCGAGAGCGACGAGGCGCTGGCGGCGCAGGCACGGGCGGACGCGGAGGCCGAGGCGAGCGAGGCGTGGCGGGTGGCCGTCGACACCGGGCTGGTCGAGGTCGAGGAGCCCGCCGACGAGGACGCCTCCGATGCCTTTGACGCCTCCGACGACGCCTCCGACGACTCCTCCGACGACTCCTCCAAAGGAGGCGACGGCGCGGACGGCGGTGAGTCCGACGGCACCGTGAGCGCCGGAGCCGCGCTCGAACTCATCGCGTCCGGCAGCCCGCAGGACATCCTCTCCCTGTGGCTGGACGCCCTGGACGTCGTCTTCGCCGACGCGACCGCGCCCGTCCTGGAGGATCTGGCCGGCGCCATCGGCGACGACGGTGAGATCGACCTCGACGCGCTGGACTGGGACCCGGAGGTGGAGGCCGCGTTCCTGGAGGGCGTCCTCGGGAACCTCTATCTGCTCACGGTCGGCGAAGGCGGGACGGACCCCGTCCCCGTACCGCTGCCCGTCCTCGCCGCGTCGATGATCGTGCCCGACGACATGGGCGAGCCCACCGACGACGTGCTGGAGCAGGTGTCGGACGCGATGATGCGGCTGGACGACCAGTTCGCCCTGCTGGAGCCGATCGGGCTCGTCACGTACGTACCCGTGGACGAGGCCCTGATGGTCGAGGACGCCGAGGCCGGCTCCGACGCCCTGGCGTCCGGCGACGACGAGGACGTGTCCCGGTACGGCGTGGTCACGCTGACCCCGCTCGGTCTGCACGGGATCAGGTCCCGGATGCGCGACGCGGGCGTCGAGGCACCCGTCGTCGGCGATCTCGCCGACAAGGGCGCCGACGCGCTGCTCGACGGCGTCGCGCACTTCCCCGAGCCGGCCGCGCGCGCGGAGACCGAACAGTGGCTGGCCCGCCGCGAACCCGCCGAGGCGGCACGTGAACTCCTCGTCGCCGCCAAGGGATCCGACCCCGGCGCCCCGCTGCGCCGGCTGCACTGCCAGCAGTCACTCGCGCTCGTCGGCGGCGAGGCCGAGCCCGCGGTGCGCGAGGTCCTGGACGACGCGGAGCTGGGCGGGCTCGCCCGCGTGTGGCTCGCCGAGCTGGGGGCCGCCGATGTGCCGCCGCCGCCCGAGTCGATGATCTTCTGGCTGGCGGTCGACACGATCGCGGCCCAACTCGACGCGGAGGGCGAGCCGCTGGAGCTCCAGGAGCTGGTGGAGGGGCTGGTGGGCCGGCACAGCGGCTTCTTCGACGCGGCGTGGCGGGTGGACCATCCGGCGACGGCGGACGTGCTGGAGGCGATGGGCCGGCTGCACCGGGACCGCAAGGCGGCGAAGGAAGCCCGCAAGGCGGCGTTCAAGGCCCGGTCGCGCACCGGGAGTTGAGGGGCGGGCGCCGGGGCGGCCGGTTGTGCCTTGGGCGGCCCTCCCTCAAGTCCGCAGGTATGACGCGCCGTTGAGGTCCAGGACCGCGCCCGACGACCACTGAGCCTCGGGCGAGGCCAGCCACAGCACGGCCGCCGCGATCTCCCGCGCGCTCGCCACCCGGCCGAACGGACTCTGCGCCCGGATCGCCTCGCCCCCCGCCCCGGCCAGTCGGTCCGCCACCCGCTCCGTCTCGAAGAAGCCCGGCGCCACGGAGGCGACGCCGATGCCGTACGGCGCGAGCGACACCGCCAGCGACTGGCCCAGCGCGTGCACCGCCGCCTTCGTGGCGCCGTACGCGGGATGGTCGGGCTCACCGCGGAACGCGCCGCGCGAACCGATGTTGACGATCCGGCCGCCCGTGCCGCTGTCGATCATGGACCGTGCCGCGCGATGGCTGAGCAGCGCCGTGCCGAGGACATTCACCGACAGATGGCGCTGCCATGCCGCGGCCCAGTCTTCGTAGGAGGTGGTGGGGAGCGGATGAGGTTCGTTGACCGCCGCGTTGTTCACGAGCACGTCGATGCCGCCCAGCGCCCCCTGCGCCGCGTCGGCGATCCGCGCCGCGCCCTCGGGGTCCGACAGATCGCCGCCCAGCAGCGCGTGGCCCGTACCGTCGAGCGAGTCCAGGGTGCGGCGCGCGTCGTCCTCGCGGGTGCCGTAGTGGACGGCGACGCGGTCGCCGTTGGCGGCGAAGGCGCGGGTGACGGCGCGGCCGAGACCTCGCGAGGCACCGGTGACCAGGACGCGACGGCCGCTCTGTGGGAGGTTCATGGAGGCGGGGTCCTTTCGTACGAGGAGCGGGGGCGGGCGGGTCGGAGCGAGCGGGAAGCGGGTGGCCGTCAGTCCGGATGGCCGTCAGCCGTCAGCGGTCAGAGGTCGGCCGTCAGCCGTCCACGCCGTTGTACGCGCGTACCGCCGACGTGCCGATCAGGCCGTACCAGCCCGACGCGTCGGCCACGAGCCCGTCGATGATCCCAGGCAGCGACCAGTCGCGCCGCAGCGCGCCGTCGGCGAGCCGTAGCGCGGTGCAGCTCTCGCCGCAGGCGGCGTACACCGTGGCGCCCGCGACGACCGGCGGCACCTTCGCGACCCCCGTCAGGCGCCGTGTCCAACGGGCCTCGCCCGTCGCGGCGTCGACGGCCTGGAGCGTGTCCGCCTTCGCCCAGTGCAGCACCAGACCGCCCGCCGAGACCGGACGGCGCTGTCCGCCCGGCCGCCGCTGCCAGCTCGTCTCGACGCCGAGCGTGGGCAGTGACGGCCAGCGCCGCTTCGCGCTGTCCGGATCGAAGCCGTGCAGCCTGCCCGCCGTCGCCAGCAGACCCGTGCCGCCGACCGCGCCGACAGCCGTGGCGCCCGGCGTCACCGGGTACGCGTCCGCCCTTACGGCGACGCGCTCCCCGCTCCGTGCGCGGACGATGTGCAGCTTGCCCGCCGTGGTGAGCAGCGCGAAACTCCCCGCGTCCGGCAGCGCGGCGGCGAGCGTCTGATCCTCGTCGTCCCTCAACCCGTCATACGTCCACAGGGTCTTGGCGGACGCGGTGTCGACGCCGAGCACCCGCCAGCCGAGTTCGGCCGCCAGCAGCATCGTGCGGCCCAGGACCGCCGGGGGCTGCCGTCCGCCGACCTCTTCCCGTGCCCAACGGCTCACCCCCGTGCGCAGATCGACGGCCTCCAGCTCCTTCGCGTCGTCCGTCCCGTCGTACGACGAGATCGCCGCGCCGTCCGCGACGGCGACCCACACGGGTGGCAGCCGCTGAACCGGATCAGCCGTGACGCGCTCCTTTCCCGAGCCGGCGTCGACGATCGGCAGCCCTACGTCGGGGGCCACGAGAGACCCGTCCGCCACGCCCCACGCGTTCGGCGTGCCCGTCGACGCCTCCAGCTCCCAGCGGCGGGCTCCGTCGAAGGCGGCGCAGGCACGGACGTAGCCGGTACCTCCCAAGGAGAGCGCGCCGTGGAGCAGCACAGTGGCGCCGGAGAGCAGCAGCGCGTCGACGCCGCCCGACTCGGCGGTGAGGCTCCAGCGGAGCGCGCCCGGCTTCGCCGAGCCCTTCTTCAGGGCGAGTTGGGCGCCCTTCGTGACGCCGCCCGGACCGGGGATCTCCCAGCCTCGTACGACGGAGACGCCGAGCAGCCCCGTCAGGGTGGAGGCACCGGCCACCAGCACGCCCCGGCGCGCCAGTCGACGGCGCCGCTCGACACGCTCGGCCCGCTCCGCCCGCTCCGCGTCGCGGTGAGGGGCCGGGGCGTGGCGCGGCGACGGGGCCGTCCGCGCCGTCACCTCCTTCGTAGGAAGTACGGCCGTCTGCTCGCGCGCCCGGTCCTCCTCGTCACCCCGGACCAGACCCCGCAGCGGCTCCTCGCGCCACCACAGCGGCGCCTCGGGATCGGCCGTCCGCTCCAGCACGGCGCCGACCGAAGGCCGTTGCCCCGGCTCCTTGTCGAGACAGCCGGCCACCAGCCCCCGTATCCGCGCGGGCACGTCGGCCAGGTCGGGCTCCTCGTGCACGGCCCGGTAGAGCAGGATCGCCACCGTGCCGTCCCCGAAGGGGTTGCGGCCGGTGGCGGCGAAGGCGAGGACCGCGCCCAGCGCGAACACGTCGGCCGCCGCCGTCACCGGCGCGCCGCCGGTGATCTGTTCGGGCGCGATGAACCCGGGCGTCCCGACGACGTCCCCGGCCGCGGTCATCCCGTGGTCGCCGAGCGCCCGCGCGATCCCGAAATCGATGACACGCGGCCCGTCGGCCGTGACCAGGACGTTGGACGGCTTGAGGTCACGGTGCACGAGTCCCGCGCCGTGGATGCTCGTCAGCGCCTCGGCGAGCGCGGCCCCCAGCGACCGTACGACCGGGGCGGCCAGCGGCCCGGCGGCGGCGACCGCGCGCCGCAGCGTGACCCCCGGCAGATAGGCGGTGGCCAGCCACGGCACGGGGGAGGCGGGATCGGCGGCGAGCACCGCCGCCGTGTGCGCCCCCGTCACGGCGCGGGCGGCGGCGGCCTCGCGCCGGAACCGCTCGCGGAAGTGCGGTTCGGCCGCGAGATGCGCGTGGACCGTCTTCACGGCCACCAGCCGGCCGGACGCCGACCTGCCGAGATGGACCCGGCCCATGCCGCCCTCACCGAGCGGCGCCACCAGTTGGTACCCGCCGAGTTGTTCCACCCCTGGCTCCCCCTCCGGACCCGCCCCCGCCCCGCCCCGCCGTCCCGTACCCGGCTGATCACTGCGACGCCCGCAGAGCATCCCAAGGTTGCGGGGCCGGCGGGAAAACCCATGGCAGTCCGTCGTCCGCTCTCCTACAGTCATATTCGTCCAGGTGCGAAGGCGGGACCTACTTCCACTTTTAATGGGGCGGTCGCAGGTTCGAGTCCTGTCATCGGCTTTCGAGCCGATGTAGCTCAGTTGGCAGAGCACCTTTGTCGGTTCCGCCGGCCTTGATCTCTGGACTTTTCATCGAATTCGGGGGAATTCCCATGGCACGTTTCAACAAGCGTCTTTCGGCGGTTCCCGGTACGTCGCCCGTACGGTCGACCGGCCGTACCGCCGGGACGCACCAGGGCGGCACCGGACATCTGCGCGACGCCAAGTCCGAGCTGTTCCTGCTCGCCGTCGCCAACTTCGTTTCCCAGCAGACATTTTACGAGTCCGGGGACGACCGCGACAACCGCTTCGCCACCCTCGTGCGCGAGCTGGCCGTCGAGGACCCCCGGTGGACGGCGGGCCTGCTGGCCTGGCTGCGCCGCGACGGGAACATGCGGACCGCCGCCATTGTCGGCGCCGCCGAATATGTGAAGGCGCGCCTCGAACCGGGCGCCGGCACCGGCCCGTCGAACCGCCGGGTCATCGATTCCGTACTGCTGCGTGCCGACGAGCCCGGTGAAATGCTCGGTTACTGGACGTCCCGTTACGGACGCCGGATTCCCAAGCCCGTCAAGCGGGGCACGGCCGACGCCGTTCAGCGGCTTTACAGCGGAAAGTCGCTGTTGAAGTACGACACGGCGTCGAAGGGTTATCGCTTCGGGGACATCCTCAATCTCGTGCACGCCTCGCCCGACCCGGCGAAGGCGTGGCAGGGCGAGCTGTTCCGTTACGCGCTGGACCGCCGGCACCACCCGGACACCGCCGTCGCGCCCGAGTCGAACCACACCCTGACCGCGCACCGTGAGCTGATGGCGCTGCCCGTCGCCGAGCGGCGCGCGGCGATCACCGCCGCGGACGGCGCCGAGCGGCTGGCACGGGCGGGCATGACCTGGGAGATGCTGGCGGGCTGGCTCCAGGGTCCGATGGACGCGGCGGCGTGGGAGGCCGTCATCCCGTCCATGGGACCGATGGCGCTGCTGCGTAATCTGCGGAACTTCGACGAGGCGGGGGTGAGCGACGAGGTCGCCGCCCGGGTCGCCGCCGAATTGTCGGATCCGGCGGTGGTCGCCCGGTCGCGGCAGTTCCCGTTCCGCTATCTCGCGGCGTACCAGCACGCGCCGTCGTTGCGCTGGTCCTACCCGCTGGAGCGGGCGCTCGGCCACTCGCTGGCCAATGTGCCCGCACTGCCGGGCCGGACGCTGATCCTGGTCGACCGCTCCGGCTCGATGTGGTCGCCGCTGTCGGACCGCTCCCAGCTCGACCGGGCGGACGCCGCGGCGATCTTCGGGACGGCGGTGGCGATGCGGGCGGCCGGCGCGGACCTGGTCCAGTTCGGTTCGACCAGTGCCAAGGTCAAGTACCGCGCGGGCGAGTCCGTGCTGAAGACCCTGGAGCGCTTCGGCGACCTGGGGGGTACGGACACGACGCGGGCGGTACGGGAGCACTACCGGGGCCATGACCGGGTGCTGATCGTCACGGACGAGCAGGCGTCGTACAGCCACTACGGCGACCCGACCCAGCACGTTCCGGACCGTGTTCCCGTCTACACCTGGAATCTGGCCGGATACCGGGCCGGGCAGGGTCCGTCGGGGACGCCGTACCGGCACACGTTCGGTGGTCTCACCGATGCCGCGTTCCGGGTGGTTCCGCTGCTGGAGGCGGGTCGGGACGCTCACTGGCCGTGGGAGGTCTGAGCGCCGCGGCGGGGTTCCGATGAGGGTCGTGGGGTCGCCGGGGAACGAGTGATCCCGCGGCCCGTCGGCGGTCGGGCATGGCGCGTCGGGGGCCGTTGGGCGCATACTCCAGGTAATGACAAAGTCAGCCGGTTCCCGGCGCCACCTGCCGTCCAGTCCCTTCAACCGCCAAGGCCCGGCCTCACCTCCGCCCGAGCACTTCGACGTGGGAGACCGTGTCTCCCATGATCAGTTCGGGTTGGGCAGAGTCATCGGAGTCGAGGGCGAGAACGCCGTGCTCATCGATTTCTCGGGCCGCCAGGGTCGGATCCTGAGCCCCTTCTCCAAACTGACCAAGCTCTGAAGACCCAGGCCCCCGGGCCGCCGCGATCCCCGTGACCGCGGCGGCCCGTAAAGGCATGTCCGGACCGCGAGGCGGGTCCGGAGCCGTACTCAGAGGGACTTGGCCGCGGGCTTGACCATGCCGCGGACCGTGCGGGACTTCACGAACTCGCCGACGGCCGTCATCTCCCACTCGCCGGTGAACTGCTTGATCAACTTGGCCATGATCACGCCGGTCTGCGGCTCGGCGCCGGTCAGGTCGAAGCGGACCAACTCTTCGCCGGTCCGCGCGTCGAGCAGCCGGCAGTAGGCCTTGGCGACCTCGTTGAACTTCTGGCCGGTGAACGAGTTGACGGTGAAGACCAGGCCCGTGGCCTCGGCCGGCAGCCGGCCGAGGTCGACCACGATCGTCTCGTCGTCCCCGGCGCCCTCACCGGTGAGGTTGTCGCCGGAGTGCTTGACCGAGCCGCCCAGGATGGTCAGCTTGCCGAAGTAGCAGCTATCCAGGTGGTTGCGGTTCGGTCCGTAGGCGATCACGGAGGCGTCGAGGTCGATGTCCTTGCCGCGGAAGGCGGGCTCCCAGCCGAGGCCCATCTTGACCTGGGTCAGCAGCGGGGCGCCGCCCTTGACGAGTGACACCGTCTGGTTCTTCTGGAGATTGACGCGGCCCTTGTCCAGGTTGATCTTCCCGGTGGCCTGCGGGGGGCTCGGGGGCGCCGGCGGGACGGGGGGCGCGGGAGCGACGGGGGCGGACGCGATCCGGGGGTCGGCCATCGCGGGCGGCGGGACGGGCGCCGAGGGCGGTCCCGGTGCCATCGGGGCCACGGGGGCCTGCGGTGCCTGCGGGGCGGCGGCGGGCGCGGCGGGCTCCTCGACGGAGACGCCGAAGTCGGTGGCGATGCCCGACAGCCCGTTCGCGTACCCCTGGCCGACCGCGCGGACCTTCCAGGCGCCGTTGCGCAGATAGACCTCCACGACCACCAGGGCGGTCTCCGCACCCAGATTCGGCGGGGTGAAGGTGGCGAGCGCGCTGCCGTCGTCGGCGTTGCGGATGGTCGCTGTGGGCTCGATGCCCTGGAAGCTCTGTCCCGCCGCGTCCGGGCTGGCCGTGACGACGATCTTCTCGATACCGGCGGGTACGGCGGACGTGTCCACCACGATCGCGTCCGGAGCCGTACCGCCGCCGGACCGGTAGGTCACACCGGGGCCCGTCGGCTGGTTGTAGAAGATGAAGTCGTCGTCGGAGCGCACCTTGCCGTCGGCGGTGAGCAGCAGGCCCGATACGTCGAGCCGCACCGGGGCGGCGACGTCCACCGCCACGCGGGTGGCGGAGAGAGGGATGTTCGAGCCGGGGGTCATAGCTGTCATGCCCCACGTAACGAACGACTCCTCTTTGCCGTTCCCTTACTTTCGCGACCCTCGCCCGGACGGGTCAGCGGGGTGGGGTCGGCGGGGTGGCCCGGTGGGCTCTCGGTCCGGCGGGCGGATCAGTACGGCCACTGGGGCGGGTGTGTGCAGAAGTGGCCGCCCAGGTTGGCGTGGTCGGGGTTCACCGGGTCCAGTTCGCCCTGTTCGGCGACGAGTCTGTCCGCGTACTGCTCGGAGTCGTCCTGGGGTTCGTACCCGAGCGCCCGCGCTGACGAAAGGTCCCACCACAGGCGGGTGTTGGCGGACGAGCCGTAGACGACGCAGTGCCCGACGTCCTCGGCCGTGAGCGCGGCGTGGAACAGGCGCGCGCCGTCGCCGGGGCTCATCCAGACCGACAGCATCCGTACGGAGGTCGGCTCCATGAAGCAGGACCCGATCCGTACGGAGACGGTCTGAAGCCCGTGCAAGTCCCAGTAGAGCTGCGCCAGATCCTCGCCGAAGCACTTGGAGAGGCCGTAGAACGTGTCGGGGCGGCGCGGGGTGTCGATCGGGATCAGTGCCTGCGAGTCGAGCGGGTAGGTGCCGCGCGGCCGTGGTGTGAACCCCACGGCGTGGTTGCTGGACGCGAAGACGATCCGCGCGGTGCCCGCCTCGCGCGCCGCCTCGTAGAGGTTGTACGTCCCCTCGATGTTGGCCCGCAGGATCTTGTCGAACGACGCCTCCAGCGAGATGCCGGCGAGATGGATGATCGCGTCGACGCCCTGGACGGCTTCGCGCAGGGCGTGCTTGTCGCCCAGGTCGGCCGTGATCGCGTCCGGCACGCCCTCTATGGGAGTGGCGTCGAACAGCCGCAGTTCGTACCCGTACGCGGGCAGCAGGCCGCGCATCAGGGTGCCGAGGCCGCCTGCCGCGCCGGTGAGCAGGACGGTTCGCGGTCGGGACATGGGTGCGATCTCCTCGGATGAACTCAGCCGGACTCAGACTCATGGATAGAATTCACATCCATGGACACGCTAAGGAGCCTTACGGTCACCGTCAAGTGTCGCGCGGAGGTGGCCGATCCGCTCCTGGGTTGCGGGTTTCCGTCTTGACCGGCGCCCGGCGGCTGCCCTAGCGTGGCGCTGTTCAGAAACGTGGACGCCGATCAGAATTGTGCACGAGCGTGAGTGCTCGCCGCACGGCCCAGGGAGCGCCAGTGACCCCAGCCCCGCTCGCCGCCCGCCTCGACCGCGTCGCCGGGCCGCTGTTCTTCCCCGTCACCGCGTACGGTCCGGACGGTGCCCTCGATCTCGACGCGTTCCGCGCGCACATCAGAAGCGGCGTCGACGCGGGAGCCGCCGCGGTCTTCGCCTGCTGCGGCACCGGCGAGTTCCACGCCCTCACTCCGGAGGAGTTCGGGGACTGCGTCCGGGCGGCCGTCGAGGAGACCGCCGGAGCGGTCCCCGTCGTGGCCGCAGCCGGCTACGGCACGGCGATAGCCGTCAGATACGCGGAGATCGCCGAGAGGGCCGGCGCCGACGGACTGCTCGCGATGCCGCCCTACCTGGTCGTCGCCGACCAGGAGGGCCTGCTGCGCCACTACTCGGCGCTGGCCGCAGCGACCCGCCTCGAGACCATCGTCTACCAGCGCGACAACGCCCTGTTCACCCCCGAGACCGTCGTCCGGCTCTCCAGGGTCGACGGCATCATCGGCCTCAAGGACGGGCACGGCGACCTCGACCTGATGCAGCGCGTCCTCAGCGCCGTACGTACCGAGGAACCCGGCCGCGACTTCCTCTACTTCAACGGCCTGCCCACCGCCGAACTCACCGGCCTCGCCTACCGGGGCATCGGCATCACCCTCTACTCCTCCGCCGTGTTCGCCTTCGCGCCCGAGATCGCCCTCGCCTTCCACCGCGCCCTCACCTCCGGCGACGACACAACCGTGAACAGACTCATCGACGGCTTCTACCGGCCACTGGTCGAACTGCGCGCCAAAGGGCGCGGATACGCCGTCTCGCTCGTCAAGGCGGGCGTCAGACTGCGCGGTTACGACGTCGGCGAGGTACGCACACCACTGAGCGAGCCGTCGCCCGCGCACATCAAGGAACTCACCGAGATCATCGAACGCGGTTACGCGCTCGTGGGTGACCCCGACAGCGACAGCGACAGTGGCGGCGGCGCGGAGCCGGGGGAGCGCGCGTGAAGACCTCCGCCTTCCTGTACCCGTGGGACGTCGTGGGCGACCGCGACGCGCCCGCCCGCGTCGTGGACCTCGGCGTCCGCCAGGTCACCCTCGCCTCCGCCTACCACTCCACGCGCGCCCTCACCCCGCGCCACCCGCGCCACCGCGTCGTCACGGCCGAACACGCCGCCGTGCTCTACCCGCCGGACGAGGAGCGCTGGGCGGACGCCGAGCTGCGCCCGTACGCCGCGGGCGACTGGGCGCCCGGCGACGCCTACGGCGAGGCCGCCGCCGCGCTCGCCGACGCCGGACTCGACGTGCACACCTGGGTCGTCCTCGCGCACAACTCCCGCCTGGGCGAGGAGAATCCGGGCAGCAACGTGGTGAACGCCTACGGCGACCGCTACCCCTGGGCCCCGTGCGTCGCCCGACCCGCCGTCCGTGCCTATGTCATGTCGCTCGCGGCGGAGGCAGCCGTACGGCCCGGCGCGGGCGGCACCGAACTGGAATCCCTCGGCTGGTACGGGCTCGGGCACCTGCACGCCCACGACAAGACCGGCGGCGTCCCGCTCGACGAGGCCGCGCAGTACTTGATGTCGCTCTGCTTCTGCTCCGTGTGCCGCGCCGGATACCAGTCGCTGGGCCTGGCCGCCGACGAGCTGAGCACCGCCGTCAGACGCGCCCTGGAGCCCGTCTGGAGCGGCGCCCGTGGCCCCGGCGGACTCTCCGGCCTGGCGGCCGTCGAGAAGCTGCTGGGCGCCGATCTCACGGCCGTCACCCTCGACTGGCGCCTGCGGACGGCCCGTACGCTCCAGGACGCCACCGTCGCCGCCGTACGGGCACAGGCGGGACCCGGCTTCCAGGTGCTGCTCCACGCCGACCCCCACGCCCACCGCACCGGGGCCAACGCCGGGGTCGACCCCGCGCACATCCTGGACACCGCCGACGGGGTCGTCCTGCCGTGCACCGGCGGCGCGGCTCAGGCGATGCTCACACCGTTCGCCGCGCACCGCCGCGAATCCACCGTGCTGGCCGCGAACTTCACGGTCGTCGCAGGCATGGGCGGCAGCCCGGACACCCTCGCCGACGACGCGGCGCACGCGCGCTCGCTCGGCGCGAGTGAACTGCGGCTGTACCACGCGGGCCTGGCGTCCGACGCGGATCTGACCGCCGTCGCCGCCGGGCTCTCACGCCTGCGCTGACCTCACCCCAGGCAGTCCTCCGTAGAAGGCGAGACCGGCCGCCGTCAGCAGGCCGAGCACCGCGGTGAGCGGGAGCAGCACCGTGATGTCGACGAACGCGATCAGTCCCGCGCCGAGCGCGAGGGACACCGCGTTCGGCACGTAGATCAGGGTGTTGGCGGTGGCGGCCGTCCGCCCCAGCACGGCGTCCGGCGTCTCGCGCTGCACCGCCGTCAGCGCCACGATCAGCACGCACGGCAGACCGATCCCGACCGCCACCGAACTCGCCAGCACCACGGCGTCGTACGGCAGCGCCCGCAGCCCCACGGCGGCGGCGAACAGCGCGATACCACCGGCCGCGAACACCCGCTCCGGCATCCTGCGCATCAGCGGGCCCGCCAGCAGCCCGACACCGACCGACCCGGCGCCCTGGAGCGCGTAGAGCAGACCTACGTACGTAGGAGCGTGCCCGAGGCCCTTGTCGACCACCGCGTAGATCGCGGCGCCGTTGAGCCCCGCGAGCAGCATCGTGAGCGACCCCGCCAGGACGAGCGGACGCAGGACCGGCGAGTCCCGCAGCACCCGGGCGCCCTGCGCCGTACGGGACAGCCAACTGCCCGTGCGGTCCGGCACGGGCTTGTCCTCCCGTACCCGCATCAGCGCGAAGAGGCCGGCCGCCAGTACGAACGTCGCGGTGTCCAGCAGGGCCACCGTGCCGCCGCCGTACGCCGCGTACAGCCCGGCGCCCGCGAGCGGCGCCAGGAGCTTCATGCCCTCGTTGGCCGTCATCCGCAGCCCGTTGAAGTCACCGAGCAGCCGTTTGTCGATCGCCGTGGCGACCAGGGCGGCCTCGGCGGCGTCCTGTACGACACCGCTGATGCCGTACACGAACAGCACGGCGAACAGGATCCAGATCCGGTTCGCCGAGTCGACCACGAGCAGCAGCGGCAGCAGCGCGGCCATGACCAGATTGCAGAACACCAGCAGCGGCCTGCGCCGCCACCGGTCGGCTATCGCCCCCAGCACCGGCCCCACCAGCGTCGGCGCCCACATGGCGAAGACCGTCAGAGCCGCCAGACTGTCCGACCCGGTGAGCGACTTGACCCAGATCCCGCCGACGAGCCACATGGCCGAGGTGCCGAAACCGGACACGACCACACCGGAGAGATACAGCCCGGCGTTCCGGTCCCGAAGGACGGTGCCTATCGCCCAGTTCTTCCCCATCCCCATCCGCACATCCTGGCATGTGCGCCCCAGGGGCCACAGGGGTGTCTGCCCTCGCCGCGGACCGGGTCAGGCCAGCGCCGCCTCCATCATCTTCTTGGCGATCGGCGCCGCCAGGCCGTTGCCGCTGACCTCCGAGCGCGCGGCGCCCGAGTCCTCCACCAGGACGGCCACCGCCACCTCCTTGCCCGTGGACGAGTCCTTCGCGTACGAGGTGAACCAGGCGTACGGCGTCTGGCTGTTGTCCACGCCGTGCTGCGCCGTGCCCGTCTTGCCGCCGACCTCGGCACCGTCGATGCGGGCGTTCGAGCCAGTGCCCTTGTCGACCACCGTCACCATCGCGCTGCGCAACTGCTCCGCCGTGGACGACGAGACGATCCGGCGCGACGACTCGTCCTCGTAAGAGGTGAGCGTGTCGCCGTTCGCGTCCACGACCTTGGACACCATGTGCGGCGATTCGAGGACGCCGTCGTTGGCGAGCGCCGACGACACCATCGCCATCTGGAGCGGCGTGGCGGTGACCTCGAACTGGCCGATGCCCGTCAGCGCCGTCTGCGCGTCGTCCATCCCGGAGGGATAGACACTCTCGGCCGCCCGCACCGGCACGTCCTGCTCGCTGTCGTTGAAGCCGAGCTTCGACGCCATCGCGCTCACCTTGTCCTGGCCGAGGTCGGCGGCCATCTTGGCGAACACGTTGTTGCACGAGTACTGGAGCGCCGTGCGGATCGTCGCGTCCTCGCAGGGCGCCGACGCGTTCTCGTTCTGAAGGACGGTGCTCGTGTTGGGCAGCGTGAACGGGTCCGGGCTCTGGGTCCGGGTGTCCACCGAGCCGTACAGCCCGTCCTCCAGCGCCGCCGCGGCCACCACCAGCTTGAACGTCGAACCGGGCGGCAGGGGTTGCCGCAGCGCCCGGTTGACCATCGGTTTGTCCGCGTCGTCGTTCAGCCGGGTCCAGGCGTCGCCGTCCGTCGTCCCGCTGATCGTCGCCGGGTCGTACGACGGGGTGCTGACCATCCCGAGGATCTGGCCCGTCGCCGGGTCGATCGCGACGGCCGCGCCCTTCTTGTCGCCCAGCGCGTCGAAGCCGGCCTTCTGCACCGCCGGATCGATCGTCGTCAGGACACTGCCCGGCGCGGCGTGCTCGCCGGTGAGCGCGTCCAGCGGGTTCTTCAGCCGGGGGTCCGTGCCGTCGAGGACGTCCGCGTAGATGCCCTCGAGCTGCGTGGAGCGGTACGCCTGCGAGCTGTAGCCCGTGACCGCCGCGTACAGCTCGCCTTCCGTATACGTCCGCTTGTACTTCAGGTCGTCGCTGGCGGGCGTCCTGGCGGAGCCCGTGACGGGGGAACCGGCCACGACGATGTCGCCCATCGGGTTGGCGTACTGGTCGATGAGCGTGCGTCGGTTGCGTTCGTTGTCCGCGAGGGCCTTGCCCTGGTACGCCTGCACCCAGGTGACCCGCACCAGCAGGGCGAGCACCATGAGCAGACAGACGACGGCGGTGCGCCTGATTGTCTTGTTCATCCCACACAGGGGACGAACGGGGCCGGACCGGGTGTTCCGCCGCGCCCCTCTTCTCAGAAACTCTTCATACCGGACACGGCCTGGATACGGCGGGTGTCATCGCGGGCTGATGAACCCCGACTCGTACGCCGCGATCACCGCCTGTGTACGGTCCCTGGCACCGGTCTTCGCGAGCACCGCCGCCACATGCGACTTCGCCGTCGCGGGACCGACGCCGAGCCGTCCCGCGATCTCCGCGTTCGTCAGACCCGTCGCCATCAGCCGCAGGACGTCCGCCTCGCGCTCGGTGAGCCGGCTCGCCCAGCGCGGCGCCGGGGGATGTCGGCGGGTGTACTCCGCCGCGAGACCCCGCACCGCGGCCGGGTACAGCAGCGAATCGCTCCGCGCCACCAGCCGCACCGCCCGGACCAGGTCCTCCGCCGCCACCCGCTTCAGCAGGAACCCGGAGGCGCCGGCGCGCAGCGCGTCGTACACGTAGCTGTCGTTCTCGAAGGTCGTCACCACGACGACGCGCGGGACGGGCCCCGGGCCCGGGGAGCCGAGGATCTGTTCGGTCGCGCGGATGCCGTCGATCTCCGGCATCCGCACATCCATCAGCACGATGTCGGGGCGCCGCGCGCGCACCACGGACACCGCCTCCGCGCCGGTCGACGCCTCGCCGACGACCGTCATGTCCGGCTCGGCCTCCAGGATGACGCGCAGCGCCGTACGGACCATCCGCTCGTCGTCGGCGATCACCACGGTGATGTCGTTCACCACGGTGACGGCGTTCATCGCCGGGTCCATCGGGCGCCTCCTCTTTGGGAGGGCAGCGGGAGGCTGACGGTCAGCCGCCACAGCGGCCCGGCCGGTCCCGCCTCGGCGTGCCCGCCGAGCAGCGTGGCCCGCTCGGCGACGCCGCGCAGCCCGCGCCCGCCTCCGGGCCGTACGACCGGATCGGCGGCCGGCGCCGTGCCGGGTCCGGCGCCTGGCAGCGGATTCTCCATCGTGATCTCCAACATCTCGTCTCTCAGGGCGACATGGAGGGCGACGGGCGCCGCCCCGCCGTGCCGCAGGGCGTTGCTCAGACCTTCCTGGACGATGCGGTACGCCTCGCGCGACACCGGCTCCGGAACCGTCGCCACCTCCCCATCGACGGTCGGCGCGACGCGCACGCCGCAGCGGGCCAGCAGCCCGTCCAGCGCGTCGAGCGTCGGCCCGCAGGGGGCACCCCCGCCCCCGCCGTCCGCGTCCCGCTCGTCGCCCTGGCGCAACAGGCCCAGCACGGAGTCCAGTTCGCCCACCGTGCGCCGGGTCGTCTCCTCGATCGCGGCCAGCGCCTCCCGTACGAACTCCATGTCCTTCGGCGCGTCGCTGTCCAGGACCCGCCGCGCCGCGCCCGCCTGGAGGGTCACCGCGCTCAGCGCGTGGCCGACCGAGTCGTGCAACTCGCGGGCGAGCCTGTTGCGTACGGCGAGATCCGCCGCGCGGCGTTCGGCGGCGGCCAGCTTGTCCGCCGGCGTGGGACCGAGCAGCACGGGCGCCAGACGGGCCAGCAGCGCGCTCGCGACCGCCGCACAGGCGGCGAGCGCCACGAGCGACAGGATCCCGGCGAGCGGCGCGAGAGCCAATGCCCAGTCATGGTCCAGGAATCCCAGCGGCCCGAGCCGCGAATCCCGCGGCGCCGACCACAGCGGCAGTGTCATCAGCGCCACCGCGAAGGGCGGCAGCGCCAGCGACATGCCGCTGATGATTCCGCCGAGACCGACATGCAGCGTGAACCACCCCGCCGTACGCACCCTGGCCGCGTGCGAGCGGGCCGGACCGTCCGCCAGGGCGCCCGCCCGAATCCCGCACAGTGCGCGCGCCGCTGCCACCGACAGCGGTCGTACGACGGGGAACAGCGCGCTCACGGCGGCGATCGGCAGGGCGACGGCGTACGCGCCGAACTGGAGCGCGAGGGAGCCGGAGAACATGGTCTCGGTGTCGACGAGCGGGCCCACGACCACGGTGCCCAGCAGCCAGTACGGCATCAACAGCGCGCCGCCGAGGATCAGATGGGCCCAGCGCAGCCGCGCCCGTCCGCCGACGAGCGGGCGCAGAACAGCGGCGGCCGACCGCCGGAGCGCGACTGTCATGCGGCGCGGCGCCGCAGGACGGACACGACAGCACTGAGCAGCAGCAACCCGGCGACCATCGACACAGCGTAGGTCAGCACCATCGTGGACGTATGCGGCCGCGTCCCGTCGTCCGGCATGAGCGACGCCAGCAGCAGCCAACCGCCCCAGCAGCCGACCGCACCCGACCCGACCCAGGCGCCGGCCGTGGCGACCTTCACGGGCAGCCTGCCGCCCCGGCGGAACGCGAGCATCAGCGTGGCCGCCACGGCGACGACCGCGAAGCCGGTGCTGACGCCCTCCAGGACGTAGAAGTCCCTCGTACGGTCGGCGAGCCGGTCCGCGCTGAGGCCGGTGGTCGATCCGCAGGCCCAGAGAAGATGCATCACAGCGGGGAAGACGGCGAGGAGCGAACCGGCCACGGCCGTCGCCCGTGCCGACCCCACGCGCCCGGCGTACGCGGGCCTCGAACCGGCTGTCCCGGCCGTCGCGGTGTCCCCGCCGAGCGGGCCCTGCCACAGATGCCCCCATCGCCGGTGCGCGTACCGCACGAACAGCGCGCCCAGGGCGAGGCCCTGGACGATGAATCCGCCATAGACGACGCCGAAGACCCACTCGTGGAGGAACGGTTCGTCGGCCGCAGGCGGCCGGGTGCCGGAGCCGGTGAGGGTGGTGACCGCCAGTTGGAGCGGATAGCCGGCCATGATCGGCGCGAGCAGCCCCGTGGCGGCCCACATCGGCAGGGCGAGCAGCCAGGCGGGGACCCGTCGCCCCCATGGCTGCGTCAGCAGCAGCGCGAGGACCACCACGGCGCCGTCGAGGGCGACGGACAGGCTGTTGGCGACGGCCGTCGCGACCCGGTTGTCCAGCAGCGCGCTGCCGTCCGGGATGCCGACCCGGCTGCCGGCGATCCAGAGGATCTTGAGAGTGATGTACGGGAGGCACGAGACGATCGCGACGGCGCGCAGCGCTCGTGAGCCACGGCCGGGTGGCGGCGCGGCGGGCGGCGGCGTGGGAGTTGGCGCGGAGGGAGGAGCGGAAGCGGCGGATGTCTGCGTCATGCCGCCCACGCTCCCGGCCGGCGGCCCGCCGCACCTCCTGCGCCATGACGATCCCCCTCCGCCGCGCGGGGGAGGGGGATCGGCGGCCGGACTACGCGGTCAGAGCCTGCGCGTCGCCAGCGTCAGGCGGTCGCGGGCGTCGAACAGCGCGTCCTTGATCATCTGTTCGTGCGCGGGGGTGAGCCGCGCCACCGGCACCGAGCAACTGATCGCGTCGCGCGCCGGAGTCCGGTACGGGATCGCGATGCCGAAGCAGCGCAGCCCCAGCGTGTTCTCCTCACGGTCCACGGCGTACCCCTGCTCGCGGATCGTGTTCAGCTCCTCGATGAGCCGTTCCCGGTCGGTGATCGTGTGCTCGGTCAGCGGCGCCATCGTCTCGGGGAGCATCTTGCGTACCTGCTCGTCGCTGTGCGTCGCGAGCAGCGCCTTGCCGAGCGAGGTGGAGTGCGCGGGCAGCCGGCGGCCGACGCGGGTGAAGGGGCGCAGATAGTGCTGCGACTGACGGGTGGCGAGATAGACGACGTTCGTCCCGTCGAGCCGCGCCAGGTGGATCGTCTCCGTCGTGTCGTCGGAGAGCCGGTCCAGCGTGGGGCGGGCGGCGGCCACCACCTCGTCACCGTCGATGTACGACGTGCCGACCAGCAGCGCCCGTACGCCGATGCCGTAGCGCGTGCCCGTCGCGTCGGTCTCCACCCAGCCCAGCTCGACCAGGGTCCGCAGCAGCATGTACAGACTGGACTTGGGGTAGCCCACCGCCTCCTGCACCGCGGCGAGCGAGTGCATGCCCGGACGTCCGGCGAAGTACTCCAGCAATTCCACCGTCCGCACAGCGGACTTGACTTGTGCCCCACCCGTTTCCGCAGCCGACATTGTCCCTCGCCCCTATCTTGACCACTCTTGACCACACAGAACGCACGGAAATAGAGTCCCCTTGGATTCAGCATCAGGAACTTTGTTCAGAATACCGAACAGCGCCTTGGTGATGACAGCGGACGGCACAGGAATCGGAAGGAAGCCGCGGTGGCAGCAGCACCAGTCTGGAGTGTCGACCCCCGAACCGGGAAGCCGCGCGAGCAGGTCGCGGTCGAAGCCACGGCCGAGGAGGTCGACCGCGACGTACGTCGCGCGTACGCCACCCGGCCCGCGCTCGCCGACCGTACCGCGCGTGCGGCGCTTCTGCGCACGGCGGCGGACCTCCTCGATGAATCCGGCGCGTACGTCATTGAGGCGGCGGACGCCGAGACCGCGCTGGGACCGGTCCGGCTCACCGGCGAACTCGCGCGCACGACCGCCCAGTTGAGGGCTTTCGCCGAGGTCGTGGACGAGGGCGCCTTCCTCGACGTACGCATCGACCACGCCGACGCCGGCCGCACCCCGCCCTGGCCCGACCTGCGGCGCTGGAAGGTGCCGCTCGGCGTCGTCGCCGTCTACTCGGCGAGCAACTTCCCCTTCGCCTTCTCCGTCCCCGGCGGTGACACGGCCAGCGCGCTCGCCGCGGGCTGCCCCGTCGTCGTCAAGGTGCACCCCGACCACCCCGCCACCTCCGAGATCTGCGCCTCCGCGCTGCGCAGGGCGGCGGAGCGGGTCGGTCTGCCCGAGGACGTGGTCGTCCTGGTGCACGGCTTCGAGGCCGGTGTGGAGCTGGTGAAGCATCCACTGGTCGCCGGGGCCGGGTTCACCGGTTCCGTACGGGGCGGACGCGCCCTGTTCGACGCGGCGGCGGCCCGGCCCGCACCGATCCCCTTCCACGGCGAACTCGGCTCGCTCAACCCCGTCGTGATCACCGAGGCCGCGGCGGCGGAACGCCCCGAGGGTCTTGGCGCCGGACTGGCCGGCTCGATGACCCTCGGTGAGGGCCAGTTCTGCACCAAGCCCGGCTTCGTACTCGTCCCGGCCGGCGAGGCGGGCGACAGCCTGCTCGAGGCGCTGACGACGGCCGTCAGTCAGACCGAGCCCGGTGTGATGCTCGACCACCGGATGCGCGACGCTTTCGTGGCGGGCGTACGGGAACGGGCCGAACTGCCCGACGTGGCAGCCCCGATCACCCCCGGTCCCGGCGGGGACCACACCGTCAGCGCGGGCTATCTGACGGTCCCCGCGCGGCGGCTCGCCGCCGAGGGACCGCACGACCTTCTTCTGGAGGAGTGCTTCGGACCCGTCACGGTCGTCGCCCGCTACGGCTCCGACGCCGAGGTCGGCGCCGTCCTGGCCCGGCTGCCCGGCAATCTCACCGCCACGCTGCACCTCGCCGAAGGCGAGGCCGAGGACGCCGACTCCGGCGCCGCGCGACTGCTCGCCGAACTGACACCGCTCGCGGGCCGCGTCCTCGTCAACGGCTGGCCCACCGGCGTCGCCGTCGCCCCCGCGCAGCAGCACGGCGGCCCCTACCCGGCGTCAACCTCCACGTCGACGTCGGTCGGCGCCACGGCGATCGAGCGCTGGCTGCGCCCCGTCACCTACCAGTCCACCCCTGCGACGCTGCTCCCGCCCGAGCTGCGCGACGACAACCCGGCGGGGCTGCCGCGCCGGGTGAACGGCCGCGCGGAGAGCTGACCTTCCGTAACCCTGATATCACCGTATGTGTCACGACGGCTGCCGATCCCGCATAGGATCGGCAGCCGTTTCGTTTCCCAACAAGCCCTCGGGGATATGGGGTTGCGCCATGGCACCACGACCGCGCGAACTGTCGCCGGACCGTTCCGCCCGTGATCTGTTCGGCTCGGAGATGCGGCGCTACCGCGAGTCGGCGGGCATGAGTCTGGAAAGCCTGGCGGCGGTGGTCAGATACTCGAAGAGTGCGCTGGCCCGCTTCGAAACGGCCGAGACGATGGTGCCGCCCGATCTGCCGGACCGGCTGGACGCGGCGTTCGGGACGGGCGGGATCTTCCGGAAGCTGTACGCGCTGGCGCGCAAGGAGATCCACCCGGACCGGTACCGGCGCCGGATGGAGCTGGAGGCGCGCGCCAGGATCATCGACGACTACGCGGGTCAGGTCGTGCCAGGGCTGATCCAGACGGAGGAGTACGCCCGTGCGCTCTTTCGCGTCACCAACCCCCGCGCGACGAAGGAGGAGATCGAGGAGAAGGTGGCGGCCCGGCTGAGCCGTCAGTCTCTGCTGGCCGCCGAGCCGGGGCCCGACCTGTCGGTGATCCTGGACGAGGCGGTCATACGGCGTCCCATCGGCGGCCCGGCCGTCATGCGCACCCAACTCGGCCGTCTGCACGATCTGGTGGACACCCCCACGACGACCATCCAGGTCCTGCCGTTCGCGCACGGCGAGCACGCCCTGCTGAACGGCGGCATGTTGACGCTGATGACGATGGACGACAAGTCGGCCGTCTTCTACGAAGAGGGCCTGACGTCCGGCACCTTGGTGGAGGACCATGAGATGGTCAGGGCCAGGCGCCGGGATTACGATCTGATGAGGGCCTACGCCCTGTCGCCGCGCGACACGGCGGCACTCATCAGAACAGCCTTGGAGGCGCTTCCCACATGACGACCACCCTGGATCTGTCCGACGCGCGGTGGGTCAAGTCGACGTACAGCAATGGGGACGGTGGCGCATGCGTCGAGTGGGCGCCTGCGCACGTCGTCACCTCCGGCGTTGTCCCGGTCCGTGACAGCAAGAATCCTGCGGGTCCTGCCCTTGCCGTCGCTCCCGCGGCTTTCGCGGCGTTCGTGGACGCTCTGCGTGAGGACCGGCTGAGCCGGTAGTCAGAACAGCCTTGGAGGCGCTTCCCACATGACAACTACCCCGGATGTATCCGACGTGCGGTGGGTCAAGTCCACGTCCAGCAACGGGGACGGCGGCGACTGCGTCGAGTGGGCGCCGGCCCACGTCATCACCTCCGGCGTTGTACCCGTCCGCGACAGCAAGTACCCCGCCGGCCCCACCCTTGCCGTCGCTCCCGCGGCCTTCGCGGCGTTCGTGGACGCCCTGCGCGAGGACCGGCGGTGGGTCAAGTCCAGCTACAGCAACGGGGACGGCGGCTCATGCGTCGAGTGGGCGCCTGCGCACGTCACCACCTGCGGCGTCGTCCCCGTCCGCGACAGCAAGTACCCCACCGGCCCGGCCCTTGCCGTCGCTCCCGCGGCCTTCGCGGCGTTCGTGGACGCCCTGCGCGAGGACCGGCTGAGCCGGTAAATCGGTTGCCCGGCGCGTCGGGATTTGCTGTACTCCCCGACGTCAGCCGAGCGGCTGAACAGCCAAGCATTAAAGGAGCCGTCATGCGCCGAGCGTCAGAGTCCATCCAGAAGAAGGGAATCTCCTCCTACTCAAGGGACCTGACGCTTAGTGACCACGCTCAACCTCGGCATTCTGGCGCACGTCGACGCCGGTAAGACCAGCCTGACCGAGCGGCTGCTGCACGCCGCCGGAGTCATCGAAGAGATCGGCCGCGTCGACGACGGCAACACCCAGACCGACTCCCTGGCGCTCGAACGCCAACGCGGCATCACCATCAAGTCCGCCGTGGTGTCGTTCGCCATCGACGACATCACCGTCAACCTCATCGACACCCCCGGACACCCGGACTTCATCGCCGAGGTGGAGCGAGTGCTGAGCGTCCTCGACGGCGCCGTACTCGTCGTCTCCGCCGTCGAGGGAGTCCAGGCGCAGACGCGCGTCCTGATGCGGACGCTGCGCAGGCTGCGCATCCCCACGCTCGTCTTCGTCAACAAGATCGACCGGGTCGGCGCCCGCCACGACGAGTTGCTGCGCGACCTGGCCGAGAAGCTGACAGCCGCGACCGTCCCGATGGGATCCGTACGCGAACTGGGCACGCGCGGCGCCGAGTTCACCCCGTACGGCGCCACCGACCCGGCCTTCTCCGCCACCGGCCCGCTCGCCGAGCGGCTGGCCGAGCACGACGACGCGCTGCTGGCCGCGTACGTCGGCGAGGCGGCGGCCCCCGTCTCGTACGACCGGCTCCGCCGGGAACTGGCCGCGCAGACCGGCCGGGCGCTCACCCACCCGGTCTTCTTCGGCTCGGCCATGTCCGGCGCCGGTGTGACCGAACTGATCAGCGGCATCAGGGACCTGCTGCCCGCGACGGCCGGTGACGAGCGGGGCCCGGTCTCGGGCACCGTGTTCAAGGTCGAGCGCGGCACGGCCGGCGAGAAGATCGCGTACGTGCGGATGTTCTCCGGGGCGCTGCGGGTGCGCGACCGGCTGCCGGTCGGTGCCGACGCCGAGGGCAAGGTCACCGCGATCAGCGTCTTCGAGGACGGTTCGGCCGTGCGCCGCGCGTGCGTCGGCGCGGGCCGGATCGGCAAGCTCTGGGGGCTCGGCGGCGTCCGGATCGGGGACGTGATCGGCGACCCGGACGCGGCCGGCGCCGCCGCCCGCCACCACTTCTCCCCGCCGACCCTGGCCACGGTCGTCGTCCCCCGTGACGCCGCCGAAAAGGGCGCCCTGCACGCCGCGCTCACCCAACTCGCCGAGCAGGACCCGCTGATCAATCTGCGGCAGGACGAGATCCGGCGGGAGATCTCCGTGTCGCTCTACGGAGAGGTGCAGAAGGAGGTCATCCAGGCGACACTCGCCGACGAGTACGGCGTCGACGTCACCTTCCGCGAGACGACGACGATCTGTGTCGAACGGGTCGCCGGTACGGGCGGTGCCGCCGAGATCATGGGCAAGGAGCCCAATCCGTTCCTGGCGACCGTCGGCCTGCGGGTCGAACCGGCCCCGCCGGGCAGCGGCGTGGACTTCCGGCTGGAGGTCGAACTGGGCTCCATGCCCTACGCGTTCATGAAGGCCATCGAGGACACGGTGCGGGCCACCCTGCACGAAGGGCTGTACGGATGGGCGATCCCGGACTGCGTCGTCGTCCTGACGCACAGCGGTTACGCGCCCCGGCAGAGCCATGCCCACGCCACGTTCGACAAGAGCATGTCGAGCACGGGCGCCGACTTCCGGCTGCTGACCCCGCTGGTGCTGATGGAGGCGCTGAAGCGGGCGGGCACGATCGTGTGCGAGCCGATGAACCACTTCCGGCTCGACGTACCGTCCGACACCTTCGGCGCCGTCCTGCCGGCCCTGGCCCGGCTGCGCGCGGTGCCGCACACGCCGTCCGCGCGCGGGGCGTCGTACGTCGTGGAGGGCGAGATCCCGGCGGCCGAGACGCACGCGCTCGAACAGCTCCTGCCGACGCTCACCAGCGGCGAGGGCGTCCTGGAGTCGGCGTTCGCCCACCACCGCCCGGTCCAGGACCCGCCCCCGACCCGCTCGCGCACCGACCACGACCCGCTCAACCGCAAGGAGTACCTGCTCAGCGTGGTGCGGCGGGTCTCGGCGGGGGCGGCGGGGGCGGCGCGGTGAGGGGCCGCCGCCCTATCGGAAGGCGGCGACGTTGCGCCGAGCCCACTCGGCGAAGGTGCGCGGCGCGCGGCCGAGGACCCGCTCGACGTCGGGGCTGACGCGCCGCTCGGCGGGGGTGGGCTCGCCGACGATGGCCAGCGTGGTCTCGACCACCGGCTCGGGCATGAACGCCAGCATCTGCGCGGCGGCCTCGTCCCGTGTCTGCTCGATGAACCGGACGGGTTCGCCGAGCGCGTCGGCGATCGACCCGGCCCGCTCGCGGGGGGTGCTGAGGGCGGGTCCGGTCAGCTCGTAGATCTGTCCGGCGTGGCCGTCCTCCCGCAGGGCCGTGGCGGCGACCTCCGCGATGTCGTCCGGGTCGACGGCCGGCAGGCCGATGTCGGCGAACGGCGCGGTGACCTCGCGCCGGGCGCGGACCGACTCGGCCCAGGCGAAGGCGTTGGAGTCGAAGCCACCGGGCCGCAGGATCGTCCAGTCCATGCCGGACTCCCGGACGGCGTCCTCGATGGCGCGTCCGGTGACGCCGTGGGAGGCGGACCGCGGCCGGGTCGCGACTCCTTGGGAGGACAGCAGGACGACCCGTGCGACGCCGCCTGCCTTGGCGACGTCGAGGATGTCCCGCGGGCTCAGCAGATGCGCGCCGGCGCCACCGCTCTGGAGGAACAGCGCGCCGGCGCCGTCGAGAACGGGCCGAAGGCTCTCGGGATCGATCAGGTCCGCCCGCCGCTGCCGGACGCCCTCCGGCACGTCGGCGTCCGAGATTCCCCGGGCCGTCGCGGTCACCTGCTCACCGGCCGCCGCCAGGGCCCGTACGACCGATCGGCCGACGTTTCCGGTCGCACCCGTCACTGCGATCATGAACAACTCCCGTGTCGATTCAGTGTGGTTGTCACCGTCCGAGCGGGCGGGACCGCCGCTCGGAGAGCTGTTCTCCGAGCGACACGGGGACGCTAACAGCGTCGATATAGTAGGTACCTAAAGGAAAGTGACTATCCCGAGGGGATGCGCATGGCCAGCATCGGCACGTGGGCGCCACCCGCCGGCACCGACACCGACCCCGAACTCGCCTGTCCCATCGGCCCGGTGGTGGACATCGTGTTCAGCCGGTGGACCACACCGATCCTGTGGGCCCTCCACGCGCACGGCCGGCAGCGGTTCGTCGAGCTGGAACGGCGGATCGGCAAGATCACGCCGAAGGTGCTGACCCAGCGGCTCAGGCAACTGGAGCGCGACGGCATGGTCGTACGCACGTACCACCCGGAGGTCCCCCCTCGGGTCGAGTACGAGATCAGCGACCTCGGCCGCGGCCTCGCCCCGCTGTTCGCGCACCTCGCCGAATGGGCGGCCGACAACCTGGACAAGGTCGAACAGGCCCGCCACGCCTACGACACGGACCCGGCGGCCCGGTAGGAGTCGGCTCACGGGGGCCTACGGACCGGACCGTTCCGCAAGTCGACGGGCGCACGACACCGGAAGGTCGCGCGGAGCGGGGATCCCCCGTGGGAAACCTCCACCCGCGTGCCCGCGCCCAGGCGCGTCATGGAAGGACGGCTGCGCCGTGTCGATGACCCTGCCCGCCGCTCTGCGGCGGCTGCCGCTGCGGCAGTTGGTCTGTCTCGTTCCGCTCGTCCTCGTGACCGTCTGGGTGGCCGGGAACTGGTCGGTGATCCTCGCGGGCGTCGACGAGTTGCGCGGTGCGGACCGGGACTGGCTGCTGGCCGCCGTCGCCGTGACCGGGGCCTGCTGGGTACCGGTCTGCCTGATGCGCCAGGGCACCGTCATGGAACGGCTGCCCGCCGGGCGGCTGTTCGCCGCCCAGGTCGCGGCCGGATCGGCGAACCATCTGCTGCCCGCCGGGCTCGGCGCGCACGCGGTGACGCTGCGGTTCCTCCAGGGCTGCGGGATACCCACCGCGCGGGCCTTCGCCGCGCTCGCCCTGTACTCGCTGGCCCAGCCGATCGGCCGGTACACCCTGCTGCTCACGCTCATGGCCGTCTACCCGCACGCCATCCCGCTGGGCGGACCGCTGTCGGCGGAGTACGGCATGGCGGCACTGCTCGTGCTGGTCGGCGGGCTCACGCTGGTGGCGCTGGTGCTGTGGTCGGTGCGGCCGTTGCGCGGCTTCGTCCGTGACTTTCTGCGGACCGCGCTCACCGACGCGCGCGCCCTGCACACCAGGCCCGCCCGGGTGATCGCCCTGTGGACGGGCGCACTCGCCTTCCCCGCGTGCCAGGCCGGCGTCATGGTCACGGTGGCCCGCGCGCTGCACATGCCGGTGCCCACCGTCGACATCGTGATCGCCTACCTGGCCGCCAGCATCGTCGCCGGAATCGTGCCGACCCCGGGCGGGATCGGCTCGGTCGAAGCGGCGCTGCTCATCGCGCTCGTCGGCGCGGGCTCCCCGGTCTCCGTGGCGACCGCCGCGGTCCTCGGATTCCGTATCGTCACGGTGTGGCTGCCGCTGCTCCCCGGCGCTCTGGTGCTGGCCGTTCTGGTCCGCCGGAAGGTGCTCTGAGCGCCGGGTGCGGTGGCCGGACGGGGAGCCACAGAAGCAGTGCGAGCGCCGTCCAGACGAACGTGTTGGAGCCGATGAGGCCGTCGACGCCGCTCGCGTCGTACCGCCACAGCCATATGACGTAGCTGCACAGGATCACGTACACCGCGACCGCCGCGGTCAACGGGCGGCCACGGCGCGGCGGTTCGAGGGCCCGGTCGGCGAGCACGGCGAGCGCCGGGAGCAGCCAGACCAAATGGTGCACCCAGGTGACCGGGCTGACGAGACACGCGGCGGCGCCGGTCAGCGCGATGCCGCCGCGTACGTCGCCCACCGCTCGGGCCTTGTCGACCCGGTACGCCCAGACGCCGGCGATCGCGACGGCGCCGCAGGCCCACCACAGCCGGTCGGGTTCGGCGGGTGCCCGGAGCCGGGCGAGGACGCCCTGCCAGGACTGGTTGGAGACGTAACTCAGGTCGCCGATACGGCTCGTGTCCCACAGGGCGGATGTCCAGTACGCGTGCGAGGCACCCGGCGCGAGCCACACGGCGAACAGGGTCGCGCCCACCGCGACGGCCGCCGCCGTGCCGGCGGCACGCCACCGCCGGGTGACGACGAGGTAGCCGATGAAGATCGCGGGGGTGAGCTTGACCGCCGCGGCGAGTCCGATACCGACGCCCGCCCACCGGCCGCCGCCGGACAGCAGACGGGCGTCGGAGAGGACGAGGGCCAGCAGGAGGAGGTTGACCTGGCCGAAGCTGACGCTGTCGTAGACCGGTTCCAGCAGGGCGAGCAGACACAGGATCAGGGCGTACGAGCTCCACCGGGGCAGGCCGTGACGGCGGATCAGCGGTTCGGCGAGCCCGCGCAGGATCAGGGCCAGGGCGCCGAGGTTCGCCGCGATGCCCACGGTGAGCGCGACGGGCCGGCTCAGCAGCGACAGCGGCAGTAGGCACAGGGCGGCGAAGGGCGGGTAGGTGAATCCGTACACCTGGCCGGGCACCCGGTAGTCGTAGAGCCCGGCGCCGCTGAGCCCGCCCGGGGCGGCGGTCCAGTGGCTCACCGCGTCGTAGTAGACCCACAGGTCGAACCAGTCGCGGTGGTACGGCACGGTCGCGACGAAAGCCGTCACGCCCGCGCACAGCACGCCCAGCAGCAGATCCCGGCGGCGTCGCGACGCGGGCCACCGCGCCGGCACGCTCCACCCCGTCATGCCGCCCTCCCCTGTTCCCGCGCGGACGCCGGCATTTCGTCGCCCGACATCTCGCGCGCCCACCACAGGGCGACCAGCGCGAACAGTCCGCCGCATGTCGCGAGCGCCAACTGGAGGCCGTCCGCGGCCAGTCCGCTGGGCAGTTGGGCCAGCGCGAGCACCCCGCTGGCGACGGCCACCACCCGGCGCGCCGCTCCCGGCGGTGCCGCCGCCAGCGGGAACAGGCCCCACAGCACGTACCAGGGGCGGATCGCCGGCCCCAGGACGGCGACCGCGATCAGGCTCAGGCCCAGCGCGTACAACGGGCTGTGCCGGGGGCGGCGCAGCCACACCACCAGCACGGCGACAGCCGTCGCCGCCAGGCCCACGGCGCGCCAGGCATCCAGCGCGAACGGCGCCAGGTCGCTGCCCGCGCCGCGCAGCGCCGAGGCGGTCAGCCGGCCCAGCAGCGAGGTGAGGGCCCAATTCTGGCGCGACACCGGGGTGTTGAGGGCGCCGATCCAGCCGTAGCCGGTGCCGGTGACCGCTGTCACCGCGGCGGTCGTCGCCAGGGCGACACCGGTGACGGCGCACGCCGCCCTGAGCCAACGGTACCGGCCGGTGAGTCCACCGGCCCAGAACGCGGCGACGGCCAGCAGGCCCAGCGCGGCGGGCGCCTTGACCAGCGCGGCGAGAGTCATCAGGACCGCGCCCAGCAGCGGGAAGCGGCCCTTCGCGGCCACCAGCGCCATGCCGAGCAGCCCCAGCATCACGGCGTCGTTGTGCGCGCCGGCCACCAGATGCAGCAGAAGCAGCGGATTGAGCGCCCCCAGCCACAGCGCGGCGGCGGGGGCGGTGCCACCGCGGCGGGCGAGCCGTATCAGCGACAGCACCATCAGGCCCACGCCGAGCAGCGCCACCAGCCGCATGCCGAGCACACCGGCCGACAGCTCCGCCCGCGAGACGCGCGCGATGAGCGAGGCGAAGGACAGGAACAGCGGGCCGTACGGGGTCGGGGTGTCCTGCCAGATGGGCGGGACCTGCGCGGCGAGCGGACCGCCGAGCCGGTCGGGGCCGTGGGTGTACACGTCGATCCGCGCGTCCACCATCGCGCCCTGTGCCAGATAGCTGTACACGTCGCGGCTGAACAGCGGCGGGCCGAACACCAGCGGTGCGGCCCACATCACGAGCGTGATCACCATGGCGCGTGTGGAGGGAGGCCGTGGGCCGTGTACGGCGCGGCCCAGCAGGGCCCAGGCCGCGACGAGCAGCACGAGCCCGAAGTAGGCGCCGAAGAGGCCCACCGCCGCCGCTTCCGACGACGGCGCGAGCGCCGCGCCGACCGGCAGGGCACCGGCACTCGCGCCGCCGAGGGCCACGGCCGCGGAACCGGTGAGCCCCAACAGCCGGTATTTGCGTATGTGTGATTCGTCGCCAGGGGTCCGCACTGAGGGAGCGTGTCCGCACCCGGTGGCGAGAAGAGAACGTGCGGGGCGCCGGAGGGAGTCCGGAACGTGTCGGTCCGCCCGCGCCCGCGATTCGCGGCCGGTGGGAGGCCGGTGTGTGGGAGGCCGGTGGAAGGCCGGTGGGAATGGCACGCTCCGCCCGAGGGTTGCGGACAGGAGCGGAGGAAGGCTCCGCGACCGACCTGCCTGGAGAGAAGCAGTCACATGCGCGTGGAGATCTGGAGCGACATCGCCTGCCCCTGGTGCTACATCGGCAAGGCCCGGTTCGAGAAGGGGCTGGAGTCCTTCGCGCACCGGGACGATGTCGAGGTGGTGCACCGGTCCTTCGAGCTCGACCCCGGGCGGGCCAAGGGCGACGTCGCACCCGTGGTCGACATGCTCGCCGCCAAGCTCGGGCGGTCGCGGGAGGAAGCCCTCGCCATGGAGGAGCAGGTCGCCTCGCACGCGCGTTCCGAAGGGCTCGGCTACCGCGTCGGCGACCGGGATCACGGCAGTACCTTCGACATCCACCGGCTGCTGCATCTGGCCGGGAAGCACGGCCGGCAGGACGAGTTGCTGAGCCTCGCCTACCGGGCGAACTTCGCCGAGGAGCGCTCGGTCTACGACACCGGGACGCTGGTCGAGCTGGCGGTGGAGGCGGGCCTGGACGAGGCCGAGTCGCGTGCGGTCCTCGCGGACGCGCAGGCGTATGCCGAGGAGGTACGGGCCGACGAGCGGGAGGCGGCGGAACTCGGCGCGACCGGGGTGCCCTTCTTCGTACTCGACCGCCGTTACGGCGTCTCGGGCGGTCAGCCGGCCGAGGTCTTCACCCAGGCCCTGGAGCAGGCGTGGCAGGGCCGCGCGATCACGCCGCTCGGAGGGGACGCGGGCGGCGCGGCGGACGGACGGGGTGCCGCCTGCGACACCGAAGGCTCCTGCGAGATTCCGCAGGCCGGCGGTCATTCATAAGGATCGCTTGGGTTTATCAGTAAAATATGCGCAATTGACTATGAGGGGCGCGGGTCCCAAGGTGAGGGCATGGACCCTTTGGGCGGCGCCGAATTCATGCCGGAGACGACGTATCTGAACACCGCGACCTGCGGTCTGCTGCCGCGCCGCACCGTCGAAGCGGTGCGGGCGCTGGCCGTGAGCAGCGCGACGGGGCAGCCGAACGGGGCGGGCGATTTCGACGTACTCGAGACCGTCCGCGCCTCGTTCGCCCGCCTCGTCCAGGTCCCGGCCGAGCGGGTCGCCCTCGGTACGGCCGTGGCGGTCCACGTCGGACTGATCGCGGCCTCCTTGCCGCCGGGCAGTGAAGTCCTGCTGCCCGAGGGGGAGTTCAGCTCGGTCGTCACCCCCTTCACGGTGCGCGGGGATCTCGAGCCGCGGTATGTGCCCCTCGAGTCGCTGGCCGCCGAAGTACGGCCCGGGACCGCGCTGGTGGCGTTCTCCGCGGTGCGGTCGAACGACGGCCGCACGGCCGACCTCGCGGGGGTACGGGCAGCGGCGGCGGCGCACGGCGCCCGTACGCTGCTCGACGCCACGCAGGCGGCGGGCTGGCTCCCGGTCGACGCGGGGGCGTACGACTACACGGTCACCGGCGGCTACAAGTTCCTCCTCGCCCCGCGCGGGACCTCGTTCCTCACCGTGGGCGAACAGGCGCAGGAGAGCCTGGTGCCGATCCTCGCGGGCTGGGTCGCGGGCGAGGACATGTGGGCCAGTACATACGGCCCGGTCGAGGAACTGGCCCTGTCCGCACGGCGGTTCGACCAGCCGGTGCCCTTCCTCTCCTACCACGGTGCCGAGCGCTCCCTCCCGCTCCTGGAGGAGATCGGCATCGACACGATCCACGCCCACAACACCGCGCTCGCCGCGCGCTTCCGGGCGGGGCTGCGCGAGATCGGGCACGAGCCGGCCGGCACCGGGCACGCGGACGGATCGGCGATCGTCGCCGTCGCCGGGCTCGGCGACCGGCAGGACGCGCTCGCGCGGGCGGGGGTGGCCGTGGCGGTCCGCGCGGGCAATCTGCGCGCCGCCTTCCACCTGTACAACTCGACGGCGGACGTGGACCGCGCGCTGGACGTCCTCGCGGGCTAGGGCGGAGCCTAGACACCGCCGGCGTTGCCACGCGGCTCGGTGAGGCACAGATCTTCGTCCGTGAGGCGTCGGGAGAGGTCGGCGATCTTCCAGCGGGGGCGGCTGGTGAGCCGGGCGCCGATGATGCGCAGTTCCAGCGGCAGCCCGCCGCAGGCGGCGACGACCCGGCGCGCGGACTCGGGCTCGGCGCTGACCCGGGGGCTGCCGACGAGCCGGGTGAACAGGTGAAGCGCCTCGCGCGGAGGCAGGACGTCCAGCACGACACGCAGGCTGACCGGCAGGGCCGCCAGGCTGTCGCGGCTGGTGACGACGGTCGCGCAGGTGGGGGAGCCGGGCAGCAGCGGGGTGATCTGCTCGAGACCGGCGGCGTTGTCGAGGACGAGCAGCACGCGGCGCTGGGCGAGGACGGTCCGAAAGAGCGCGGCGCGTTCGGTGAGGTCGCGCGGGATGGAGTCGTCCGGCTCGCCCAGCGCGCGCAGGAAGGCGGACAGGACGGCGGCCGGGGCGGCGGGCGTGCCGTCCGCGGCCTGGAGATCGGCGTACAACTGCCCGTCGGGATACGCGGCCAGCAAGGGACGCACGCTGTGCATCACCAGGGCGGTCTTGCCGGTGCCGCCCATGCCGGTGACGAGCACGATGGGCATGGCTTCGACGTGGTGGCCGAGGAGGGTGTCGCGGATACGTCGCGTCTCGGCGGCCCGGCCGGTGAAGTCGGCGATCGCGTGGGGGATTTGACGGGGTACGGGGCGCCGTCGGCGCGAGGCGCCGATCACCGCCGAAGCCCTGGCGCCCGTGGCGTCGGGCAGGTCGTCGGCCAGGTCGTGGGCCCGGACCGCGAGGGAACCGGAGGCCGGGAGCGCGGCGGCGTCACCGGGGGCACCGTGCAGGACGCGTTCACGCAGGGAGCGCAGTGCCGGACCCGGGCGGACCCCCAGCTCCTCGCCGAGCAGCCGGTCCGCCCTGCGGTAGGCGGCGAGGGCGTCGGCGCGGCGCCCCGTGCGGTGCAGGGAGCGCACCAGAATCTCATGGAGGTCTTCGCGTAAGGGGTGTTCGCCGGCCAGGACGGTGGCCTCGGCGGCGGCCTCGGAGAAGCGTCCCGCCTCGGTGAGCGTGTGGAGGCGCGCTTCGAGGGCGTCCAGGTGGCGCGCCCGCATGAGGTCTCTCTCCCGGTCCGCCAGCGGACCGGGTACGCCCGTCAGCGGCTGGTCGCGCCACATCGCCAGCGCGCTGTCGAAGACGGGGAGGGCCGACGCGGGGTCTCCGGCGGCCCGCAGCGCTCTGGCCCGGCCGACCCGCCGTCCGAACACCGGCCAGTCCACGTGGTCGTCGTCGACATCGAGCAGATAGCCGCCGCCGTCGGCCGACCGCAGCACCCGCCAGGACCGGGACCGGTCATGAGCGGTTTCCAGGGCCTGCCGCAGACGCCAGATGTACGTGCGCATGACCGCGGCGGGTGAGCTGGGCGGGCGTTCCCACAGGGCGTCCACGAGATCGCTCATCGACACGGACCGGCGGCGGTTGACCGCGAGTGCGGTGAGTACCGCTCGCTGCTGGGGCGAGCCCAGAACGATCTCCATGCCCTGTCTTTCGGCCCGTATCCGCCCCAGAAGGAAGAAGGTGAGTTCCGGCTGTGTCTGCTCCGTCATCGTCATACCTCGCTGTCCCTGTCACCCCGCACCCCGCCGACCGTCGCCGTGAGGGAACCGGCAGCGGCATCGTATTCGCTTTATGTTGTCACATCAACTAAATGCATCGCGAGGAGTCGCCCTCAAGGCCGTCGCGGCTACGGAATCTCCGCCGGCGGGACGAAGAACTCCTCCCGGGCACGCCTGTCCGACGAGACCGGGGCCGCGTGATCACGCAGTTGCCGGCGCGAGGAGATTCCCAACTTGCGGAAGATGCTGCGCAGATGTGTGTCCACGGTCCGCCGGGACAGATACAGCTCCGCGGCGACCTCCTTCGACGTGTCGCCCCGCGCCACACGCCGCGCCACGCGCTGCTCCTGAGCCGTCAGTACGGTCGGCTCACCGCCCTCCGGACGCGGTGCCCGCGCACCGGCCGCCGCCAGCTCGCCCGCGCAGCGCTCCCGGAAGGACCGGGCGCCGGCGCGGCTGAAGATGCCGTACGCCGTACGCAGCGGAATCCGGGCGGCCGACACGCGCGCCCGTCTGCGCAGCCACTCGCCCCACAGCAGATGGCTCCGGCCCGCCTGGAGGACCGCCCCGGCGGCGTTCAGTGCGTAGACGGACTCACGGAAGAACCCGTCGGCCTCGTCGCCGTCCGACAGCAGCGCGCGGGCCCGCAGATGAAGCCCCCGCGCCCAGTCGCTCCCGGTCAGCCGCGCGCACTGGGCCAGTTGGGCGGCGGCGGCCAGTGCGTTGGGCCGGTGCCGGGTGCGTACCGCCGCCTCGACCAGTTCGGGAAGCAGCCAGTTCCGGTACGCCAACTCGTCCAGCGACACCGCCTCGACGCAGACCTCGAACGCCTCGCCGTAGCGCCCGTGCGCGTTGTACAGCACGGCCCGCGCGCACTCGGCCGCCGTCAGCAGCCGCCCTTCCTCGCGTACCGCGGCGTCCTTGGCGCCGCTCTCGGCCAACGCCTCGACGGTGTCTTGCCGTCCGCTCCAGGCGGCCAGTGCCAGCGCGGCGTAGTCCAGCGGTACGGCTCCGATGGCGTCGCTGATCCGGTACGCCTCGGCGACGCGGACGCGCGCCTGTGCCAGATCGCCGTGATGGATGTCCGCCAGCGCCTGGTGCGTCAGACCCCAGGGGAGCGCCGTCACCGCGGCGTGCCGGCGCGCCGCCGAGGTCCGCCGGTCGGCCAGCGCCCGCCAGGCGGCGCCGTCCCAGACGTCGACGGCGGCATGGCAGGCCAGCCAGCCGCCGACGACGTCGAGGTCGGTGTGCGCCGGAGCGTGAAGATAGGCGTCCACCGCCCGGCGCATCGGCGCGACGGCGGGACCGTAGCCCCGCGAGGCGCGGGTGGCGACGGCCGACAGCAGCGCCTCGTGGGGGCGTGCGGCCGTTTCCCGCGAGGTCTCCCCGGCCCTGCCCAGGGAGGTCTCCGGGTCCGTACGACTCGCGGAGAACTCGCACGCCCGCGCGGCAGTTGCGCGCGGCACCGGCGCCGGAAGTGTCCGACCGGCGAGGACGCCCGCCGACAGCGCCTCCAGCAGGGCGATGCCCTCCTGCCGTACGTCGTGGGCGCGGGCGTGCTCCGCCGCCCCGCGCAGTGCCCGCGCGGCCGGCCCGTCCCGGTCCACGCTGTACCGCGTCCGCGCGTGCAGGGACGTCGCCTCGGCCCGCTCCGCGCGCGGCAGCGCGGCGAGTTGGAGGTGACCCAGCAGATCCAGCGCGTGCCGCAGTCCGCCGCAGCGCCGCCAGGCGGAGGCGGCGGCCAGCAGCCGCGACGCCCGCCGCCTGCGATCGGCCGTCAGCAGCGCCGCCAGTTCCAGCAGGGCCGCGGCCGTCCTCGTCCCGTGGCGGGTCAGCCGCTGTTCGGCCGCCGCCTGCAACCGCGCCGCGACGCGCTCGTCGAACGAGGTGGCGGCCTGTCCGAGGTGCCAGGCGTGCTGTTCGGGAAGGCGCGGGACGTCACAGGATTCCGCCAGCGCGCCATGGACCCGCCGGCGCCGCGTGACGGACGCGCGCGCGTAGACGTACGTCCGCAGCAGGGGATGGGCGAACCGTACGCCCGGCCCGAACGCGATCAGCCCGGACGACTCCGCCTCGCTCACCTCTGCACCGCCGAGCCCGAGCGCCTCGGTCGCCCGCAGTACGGTCACCGGGTCCCCCAGCGGTTCCGCCGCGGCCACCAGCAGCACCTGATGGGCCGAGTCCGGCAGGCCGTTCAGCGTCTCGCGCATCCGGTCCGGCAGCAGCCGCTCGTCCGGCTCGCGCGCCGGCGGCCGTACGGATGCCATCTCCGTCGGGGAGAGCGCGTGCGGTACGGCCAGCAGCGCCCGCGGGTTGCCGTGGGCGTCGGCGACGACCCGCTCGCAGACGGACGGATCGAGCGGTACGGGCAGGTGGGCGCGCAGCAACGCGAGTGCGTCCCGGTCCGTCAGTCCGGACACGCGCATACGGGGCAACGAGCCCAGCTCGGGGCAGTCGTCGGAGTACGGCGCCGGCAGCGGGAGCGTGAAGAGGCAGGCCACCCGCGCGTCGCCGCACCGGCGCGCGACGATGGCCAGGGCCTCCCGCGACGGCCGGTCCAACAGGTGGGCGTCGTCATGGAGGCACAGCAGCGGTTGTTCGGCGGCGGCCGTGGACAGCAACTGGAGGAGCGCCAGGCCGACTTCCAGGGCGTCGGGGTGGCCGGCGCGCGGGCGCGGACAGGGCACCACGGCCCCGGTGGCCCCCGCCGCCGTCAACGCCTCCACGGTCTCCCGCTGCCGGGGCGGCAGTTGGGGCACCTGGTCACGCAAGGCGGTGAACACGCGCTGGAGGGCCGCGTACGGAAGGTGCCGTTCGGCGCCGGTGCCCGCAACCCGCACGATGCGCAGGCCGGGCGACGTGGTGCCGATGTGCTCCAGCAGGGCGCTCTTGCCGACACCGTGCTCCCCGGTCAGGACGATCGATCCGCCGTGGCCCCTCAGGGTGTTCCGTACCAGCTTCTCGAGCGTGGCGATCTGAGCGTCCCTGCCGTACAGCCCGACCCTGGCGACCGCCGCCTCCGCTTCCCCCCTGCGTGCCGAACGTGCCGACGCGGCTCCCTGCATGCATCCTCCAGCTCGACGGTGGTCCGCTCCACGGAGCGGCGGGCCGGTCGCCCACGACGCTCCTGTCGGCGATCGTCGCCCGGCGACGCCTACGCCGCGTAGACGGAGCGTCTACCGGCCGTCAACGCCGCCGGCCGTACCTCCTTCTAGCTGCGCGGAAAACGTCACAACAGGGGTGGCGCACGGATGTTGACACGTCAATGACATGGGCTACTGTTGATGTATCAACAAATGATCGGCGAAGGAGAGCGAGCATGAAGGCGCTGGTCGCGCGGGCCTACGGGCCACTGGAAGACCTTGAGATCGCGGAGCTGCCCACACCGGTCCCCGGCCCCGGACAACTCCTTGTCCGTATGGAGGCCGCGGCCCTCAACGCCGTGGACAAGACGCTGGTCACCGGCGCCATGCGGGACGCCATCGCGGTGACCCACCCGTTCGTCCCCGGAGTCGACGTGAGCGGCACGGTGGAAGCCGTGGGGGAGGGCGTCACCCGGTTCGCCCCCGGCGACCCGGTCATCGCCTGGAACAGCGTCGCCTCCGGCGCCCTCGCCGAGCGCGTGCTGATCGCCGACGCCCCCTCCGCCGCCCGACGCCCTGCCGAACTCACGCCCGCGCAGGGAGCCGCCCTGCCCACCGGCGCCCTCACCGCCGCCGCGCTGCTCGACCTCGCGGACACACCGCGCGGCTCCACCGCCCTGATCGTCGGTGCGACGGGCGGCGTCGGCTCGTACACCGTGCAACTCGCCCGGCGGGCGGGGCTGACCGTGCTGGCCACCGGCCGCGCCGGCGACGAGGCGTTCCTGCGCGGCCTCGGCGCCGATTACGTCATCGACTACCGGGCCGTGGACATCGCCGAGGAGACCCCTCGCCTGGTGCCCGGCGGGGTCGACGTCGTGTTCGACATGGTCCACGCGGGTCCTGCCCTCACCGCGACCGCCGCGGCGGCGAGGCCCGGCGGCCGTCTGGTCTCCCCGCTCGGCGGTCCGCCCGTCTTCGACCGCGACGTCACCGCGCTGTACGGCGGTACGCGCGCGACCGAAGGGCGGCTGGCGTCGCTCGCCGACAGGGCCGTCAAGGGTGAACTGCGCATTCCGATCGACGCCGACTACCCCTTCGTCGAGGCCCGTCAGGCCCTGCTCGACTTCGCCGGCCGCCATGTGAAGGGCAAGATCACCGTCACTTTCTGACGCCGTGACCTTCCGGCGCACCGGCCGCCCCGCGCGGGCAACCCCGGCCCTCTCCCGCGCCCTTTCCCGCGCCCTTTCTCTCAGGAGCTGAACACCGTGACGGACCCGTATCTCGACTTCACCGGCAGGATCGTCCTCATCACCGGGGGAGCCGGCGGCATCGGACGCGCCGCCGCCCTCGGATTCGCCCGGCAGGGCGCCACCGTCGTCATCGGTGACATCGACGAGCGCAGCGGCGAGACCGTCGCCCTCATCGAGAAGGAGGGCGGCACGGGGCTGTTCGTCCCGACCGACATCACACGCGCGAGCGATGTGGAGCACTTGGTGTCCACGACCGTGGCCACGTACGGCGCTCTGCACATCGCCTTCAACAACGCGGGCGTCTTCGTGCCCCCCCGCGCCGCTGGCCGAGCAGTCCGAGGAGGACTGGGACAAGGCGATCGCGGTCGACCTCAAGGGTGTCTTCCTCTCCCTCAAGTACGAGATCGCGCACATGGTCACAGCGGGCGGTGGCGCCATCGTCAATACCGCCTCGATCGCCGGTCTTGTCGGCGACCCGGACATGGCGCCGTACGTCGCGGCCAAGCACGGCGTGATCGGACTGACCAGGGCCGCCGCCGTCGACTACGCCAAGTCCGGCATCCGCGTCAACGCGCTCGCTCCCGGCCTCACCAGGACCGCGATGACCCAGCCCTGGCTGGACGACCCGGTCAAGCGGGACATCGTCATGGCCGGACCGCAGATGGGGCGGGCGGCCGATCCTGAGGAAATCGTCGGCATGGTGCTCCATCTCGCCTCTCCGGCCGCTTCCTTCACCACCGGCGGCGTCTTCGTCGTGGACGGCGGCCAGACGGCGCACTGAGCGGCGCACTGAGCCAGCACCGAGCCGGCACCGGCGCTGTCGCCCGCCGCTGCCCAGCACCGGCGCGTGGCCCTCGTGACGACATCCCGTTCCGTACCCCCTGGAGCCGAGTTGACGACAGCACTCCCGCGCGAACCCACCTCGGACCCTCTGCCGACCGGCGAGGTCGGGGTACTCATCGCCCGCCAGGTCGACCCGGGCCACGAGAAGGAGTTCGAGCGGTGGGCGCACGGCGTGCTCGACACCGCGACCTCGTTCCCGGGCCATCTCGGCTACGGCCTGTTCCGCCCGGCCCGCCCCGGCGGCCCGTGGTTCCTGGTGCACCGTTTCCGGGACGCCGAGGCGTGCGCCGACTGGCAGAACTCCCCGGAGCGCGCGGACTGGTTCAGCCGCGCGGGCTCCGGCCACCGGGAGATCGAGCGCCGTCATCTCACGGGCCTGGAGGGCTGGTTCCCCCCGCGCGACCGGACCGCGGGTCCGGGAGGCGAGGGTCCGGCCGGCGCGGAGCCGGGTACGGACTCGCCCGAGCCCGAGGGAGCGGTCGCATCCGCGATGCCCGCCAGATGGAAGATGACGCTGACGGCGGCCCTCGGCATCTTCCCCGTGTCCCTGCTCAGTGGCGCCGTCCTCCAACCGGCCCTGTCACCTGTCCCGTTGCTGATACGCACGGCCCTGATCGCCCTCTTCTTCAGCGGCCTGATGTCGTATGCGGTGATGCCGGCACTGACCCGGACGCTGCACCGGTGGCTCTACCCTCGGTGACCGGACCGGACCGGACCGGACCGGCCGGCGCCTCAGTCCTTGTTCTGGCCGAGGAGTTGAAGCTCCCAGGCCAGGCTGGTGCCGAAGACGCCGCCGTGCTCGAGCACGATCTCGGTCACGCCGGGCACGGTCTCCTCGCGTGCCCAGTCCCGCTGCCACTCGGCGACGACGGTGCCGGAGCAGGTCGGGATGACACCGGCCTGGATCATGCGCTCGACACCCCGTTCGTGGGCCTCGTCGGACGTGGAGCCGGAGGCGTCCGTGACGGCGAAGACCCGGTAGCCGTCGGCGAGGGCGTGGATCGCGGGCCAGGCGAGGCAGATGTCGGTCCACAGACCGGCCATGATCAGGTCCTTGCGGCCGGTCGCGGCGACCGCGTCCACGACCCGCTGGTCCTCCCAGGTGTTGATCGTGGTGCGGTCTATGGGGGCCTGCTCGGGGAAGACGTCCTGGAGCTGGCGGATGAGGTGACCGCCGCGCTCCTCGACCACCGTGGTCAGGATGGTGGGTACGTCGAACAGCTTGGCGCCCTTGGCCAGGGCGGTGACGTTGTTGACCACCAGGGTGGCGTCCATGCTGCGCATACCCGCGAACTGGGCGCCTTGGTGGTCGATCAGCAGCAGCACCGACTTCGAGGGCTCCAGAAGTGCGCCGAGGCCGGTGTAGGTGATGCCGTTGGCTGCCATGTCGTCTCCGTGGTCGTAGCGGCGGCGGCCTTGACTGCGACCGCCACCGGCGACCCTTCCAGTTGGATCCCCGCCGTGACATCGGCAACCATTACGTAGCAGCCCACCTCCTCGCCGCGACGCTTTTTCATGACGCGTCAACAATCTGCTACTGTCGATGTATGTCTGAACCGCGATGGCTCACCCCGCGCGAGGCCGAGATCTGGGCTACGTACCGCAAGCTGGGCCGTGAACTCCAGCGTGTCCAGGACCAGCAGTTGCAGCGGGATTCGAGTATCTCGGCCGCCGACTACGCCCTTCTCGCTCCCCTGTCGGAGACGCCGGACGGAGTTCTGCGGGCCCGGGAACTCGGCGCGGAGGTCGGCTGGGAGCGCAGTCGGCTGTCCCACCAGATCAGCCGGATGGAGAAACGCGGACTGGTCGTACGGGAAGCGTGCGAGGACGACGCCCGTGGCTCGATGGTGCGGCTGACCGAACAGGGCAGGCGGACCATCGAAGCGGCCGCACCCGGGCATGTGGAGATCGTGCGACAGATGTTCTTCGACCCGCTGGACGCGGACGAGATGGAAACGCTCGGAGAGTTCCTGACCCGGATCGTGGCGGCGGTGGAGGGCCGCGCCTGACAGGCGTGGCCCATCACCGGGGGCGTCAGGTACGCGTTTTCCGGTCACCCGCCGTCTCGCCGTCGGTCAGGTGCGAGTCCAGGAACGCCAACAGCGCGGACTGCCAGTGCGGCAGTACGGACGGCAGTCCGGTGCCGCCGTGCGGGGCGTGGGGGTAGACCAGGAGTGTCGTATTGCGGTTGGCCAGGTCCCAGCGCCGTTCCAGGAAAAGGGTGTCGTCCACGAGGTGGTCCGCGCTGCCCACCCCGAACAGGACGGGCGGCAGCCCCGTCAGGTCCGCGTAGAGCGGTGACAGGTCCTGGTCGCGGCGCCGGACGGGCGGCCGTTCCGGGTGGGCCAGGTCCATCATGCCGCGCAGCACCGCCGCGCTCAGTACGTCGTGGTCCGTCTCCTCCTGGGTGCTGGGGGTGCCCGACAGGTCGTAGATACCGAACTCCAGGACGGCGGCGGCGAATCGGCCCACGGTTCCCCGGCGCCGTAGCCGCAGCAGGGTGGCCGCCGCGAGGTTGGCTCCCGCCGAGTCCCCGCTGATCAGGAGCCGTGTCGCGCCGAACTCCGGGCCGGCGTGCTCGATCAGCCAGGACGCGGCCGTCTCGCAGTCGTCATGGGCCGCCGGATAACGGTGCTCGGGGGCGAGGCGGTAGTCGACCGAGACGACCGCGAGGTCCAGTGTCCGGCAGAGGAAGGCGTTGAGACCGTCGTTCATCTCGGGAGAGCCCATGATGAAGCCGCCACCGTGGACGTTCAGCAGCACCGCGCGGGCGGGCCGGGCCGGTGTGAAGGTGCGCAGCCTGACCGGGCCGTGCGGCCCCTCGACGTACCGGTCGACGGCCTGATTCTCGCCGGAGGCGGACAGTTGCCGGCGCAGATCGTCCAGGGCCTCGGCGTCGTACGCCTGGGCCGTGCCGCCGGGGAACAGGGCGCTGAACGCGGGGGACATGGCCTGTGCCATCGCGCGTCCCTCGGCACGTATGACGGGACGAAGGCGATCGATCTCCGCACTCCACAGAGTCATGGCGGGGTGTTGTCCTTCCCTGAGGGGATTCGAGGGCACCGGACGATTGCTCCCCGATTTGTTGACGTGACAACATCGTTGCATTAGTTTTATTGATGCGTCAATCAATTGGCGGCGGGTACGGCCGTTCCGCGCCGGATTCCCGCATGCCGACGACTTCGAGTCGAGGGGTTCGTATGAACATCACCGTGATCGGGCGAGGGAACGTCGGCGGCGGTCTGGCCCGCCTGTGGGCCGGAGCCGACCACCAGGTCACCGGCCTGGGCCGCGACGGCGGCGACGCCTCGAACGCCGACGTCGTGGTGGTCGCCGTGCCCGGCCACTCCATCGCCGAGGCGCTGTCGAAGGTCACCGGACTCGACGGGCAGGTGACCATCGACGCGACCAACCTGTACACCGCCCGCGACGACGCCTTCCCCTCCCTGGCCCACCAGGTGAAGTCGATCATCGGCGGACCCACCGCGAAGTCCTTCTCCACCGTCTTCGCGTCCGCCTACGACCGGATCGCCGAGCAGCGCGTCACCCCGAGCAACCTCTACGCCGCCGAACCCGGCGCCAAGGCCGGCACCGAACAGCTCATCCGTGACGCGGGCTACGCCCCGCTGTTCATCGGCGACCTGACCCCCGGAGCCAGGCTGCTGGAGGACAGCTCCGGCCTGACCAGGGCTCTGGCCGGCCAGATCGGCCCCTTCTTCTACCGCTACGCGGCCCCCGGTCAGCTCTGACCCCCGGCCGCCGGGCCGCTCGCCGCGCACAGAGCTACGTAAGGAGGCGGGGCCGGTCCCGAAGACCGGCCCCGCCTCCTTACGTAAGGCGTCACCTGCGGAGTTCTCGTACGGAACGTACGGACGGTACGGACGGTACGGAAGTCCCGTACGGCGCTCTCAGCGGACCGGTGTGAAGTCCCTGGAGCCGATGAACGAGGGCCGCGGGGCGGGCGCCGCGAACGGCTCGACCGCCGCGTTCTCCACGCTGTTGAACACGATGAAGACGTTGCTGCGCGGGAACGGGGTGATGTTGTCACCCGAGCCGTGCATGCAGTTGCAGTCGAACCAGGTCGCCGCGCCGGCCTTGCCCGTGAACAGCTTGATGCCGTGCTGCTCGGCGAAACCGGTGAGCGCCTCGTCCGACGGCGTCCCCGCGTCCTGCATCTTCAGCGACTGCTTGTAGTTGTCCTTCGGCGTCTCGCCCGCGCAGCCCAGGAAGGTCTTGTGCGACCCGGGCATGATCATCAGGCCGCCGTTGGTGTCGTAGTTCTCGGTCAGCGCGATCGACACGGACACGGCCCGCATGTTCGGCAGGCCGTCCTCCGCGTGCCAGGTCTCGAAGTCCGAGTGCCAGTAGAAGCCCGAGGCGCCGAAGCCCGGCTTCACGTTGATACGGGACTGGTGGACGTACACGTCCGAGCCGAGGATCTGCCGGGCCCGCCCCACCACCCGCTCGTCACGCACCAGGGCGGCGAAGACCTCGCTGAGCCGGTGGACCTCGAACACCGAGCGTACGTCCTGGGACTTGGGCTCGATGATCGAGCGCTCGTCGGCCCGTACCGCCGGGTCGCTGATCAGCCGGTCGAGTTCGGCGCGGTAGAGCGTCACCTCGTCCGGACCGATCAACTGGTCGACGGTGAGGAAACCGTCCCGCTCCAGGCCCTCGAGATCGGCCGGGGAGACCGGACCCGGGGTGCCGGGTGGTGACCAGACGACGGGGTCCTGACGCGGGGTGGTCACCTCACCCGCGCCACGGGTCGGGTACAGGTCGGTGCGTGCAGGGGCGGTAGTGGTCATGGTGGTTCAGCCCTCCTCGGTCAGCAGCGGGTAGACGCCGTTCTCGTCATGGTCCTCCCGCCCGGTCACCGGCGGGTTGAAGACGCATACACAGCGGAAGTCGGTCTTCGGCCTGAGCGTGTGCTTCTCGTGGCCGTTGAGCAGATACATCGTTCCCGGCTCGATCCAGTGGGTCTCGCCGGTGTCGTCGTTGGTGAGTTCGGCCTCGCCCTCCACACACAGGACGGCCTCGATGTGGTTCGCGTACCACATCGACGTCTCCGTACCCGCGTAGAGCACGGTCTCGTGCAAGGAGAACCCGACCCGCTCCTTGGCGAGCACGATGCGCTTGCTCTCCCAGGTGCCCGACGCGGATTTCACGTGGCGGTCGGTGTTCTCGATGTCCTTGAACGATCGGACGATCACTTTGAGTAGGACCCTTCTGTGGTGCGGTGTTGTCCTTCCCAGGGGTGCCCCCGGGGCACGGGTGCGGACCCGTGCCCCGGGGGCACCGCCACGGTCAGGCGGTCTCGCGTACGGCGCGGGCCAGGGTGCGCAGGCCCTCGTCCAGCTCCTCGGGCGTGACGGTCAGCGCGGGCAGCAGCTTCACGACCTCGCTCTCCGGGCCGGAGGTCTCCAGCAGGAGACCCAGTTCGAAGGCGCGGCGGCAGATCGCGGTCGCGCGCGGCTTGTCCTTGAACTCCATACCCCAGACCAGGCCGCGCCCCCGGAAGCTCACACTGTCGGGCTCACACTCGTCGATGATGGCCAGCAGCGCGCGCTCGACCTGCTCACCGCGCGCCAGCGTCTGCTTCTCCATCTGGCCGTCGGCCCAGTACGTGTTCAGCGCGGCGGCGGCCGTCACGAACGCCGGGTTGTTGCCGCGGAACGTGCCGTTGTGCTCGCCGGGCTCCCAGATGTCCAGCTCCGGCTTGAACAGCGTCAGCGCCATCGGCAGGCCGTAACCGCTGATGGACTTCGACAGCGTGACGATGTCGGGGGTGATGCCGGCCTCCTCGAAGGAGAAGAACCCGCCGGTGCGCCCGCAGCCCATCTGGATGTCGTCGACGATCAGCAGCATGTCCTGGCGCTCGCACAGCGAGGCCAGCGCGCGCAGCCACTCGGCGCGGGCGACGTTGATGCCGCCCTCGCCCTGCACCGTCTCGACGATGACGGCGGCGGGCTTGTTGAGCCCGGAGCCCTGGTCGCCGAGCAGCCGCTCGAACCACAGGAAGTCCGGGACCTGGCCGTCGAAGTAGTTGTCGAACGGCATCGGGGTGCCGTGGACCAGCGGGATACCGGCTCCGGCCCGCTTGAACGCGTTGCCGGTGACGGCGAGCGAGCCCAGCGACATGCCGTGGAAGGCGTTCGTGAAGGAGACGATCGCCTCGCGGTTCTTCACCTTGCGGGCCAGCTTGAGCGCCGACTCGACGGCGTTGGTGCCCGTGGGGCCGGGGAACATCACCTTGTACGGCAGGTCACGCGGGCGCAGCACCACATTCTGGAACGACTCCAGGAAGGCGCGTTTCGCGGTGGTGGCCATGTCCAGGCCGTGGGTGATGCCGTCGCGCTCGATGTAGTCGATCAGGGCGCGTTTCAGTACGGGGTTGTTGTGCCCGTAGTTCAGTGAACCGGCACCGGCGAAGAAGTCGAGGTAGCTGTGGCCGTCCTCGTCGGTGAGCCGGCTGCCCTGCGCGCGGTCGAACACGGCGGGCCAGCCGCGGCAGTAGCTGCGTACTTCGGATTCGAGGGTTTCGAAAACGCTCAGTGCGGGCGGGGTGATGGTCACAGCGGTCTCCTGCCGAAGGGGTGTGGGAGAGAGGAGGAGGGGCGGGGTGGGGCGGGGCGCTCAGGGTGTGAGCGGGCCGATCCGGTACAGCACCTCGGGCTGGTGTCCCGTGTCGGGAAAGAGCCCGCCGTCGAAGAGGACCTCGCGCTCGAGGGTCGCGCCATGACGCTCGGAGTAGGCCTGGAACATACGGTCCGACGCGACGTTGTCGGGCGTGACGGTCGTCTCGACAGAGGTGATCCCCTGCTCCTCGGTGACCCGCCGGGTGAGTGCGTCGAGCAGGGTGCCCGCGAGACCCTTGCCGCGGTGGGCGCGGTCGACGGCCACCTGCCAGACGACCAGGGCCTCGGGGCGCTCGGGCCTGATGTAGCCCGTGACGAAGGCGATGGGGGCCCCGTCGGCGGCGGAGCGGGCGGCGTCGTGATGGCCCGAGGTGGTGTCGCGGGCCACGACCGAGGTCGCGGCGAAGTCACGACACCACAGCAGGTAGCTGTACGAGGAGTTCAGGTCGAGTACTTGGGAGTCGCGGGCGATGCGCCAGATCGCGGCTCCGTCCTCCACTCGTGGGGCGTCGATCCGGAAGGATCGCGTGAATTCGCTTCGGACACCTGCTAGGTCTGCTTGGGCGGCAGTCATGTCTATTGAATTTACCGAGCTAATTCTGAAATCGCATCGTCGGCAGGGGTTGGGCAACGACCCGGACTGTGTTATCACGCGGGCGTGTGCGCCATCGCGACGCGAGGGCGACCTGGGAGGGTTTGGCCGGAAAATTCAGGGCAAGACGGGCGCGCTTGTGTACTCGGTCACATATGCGTAACGCTCTCGACCCGTGCTGGAATTACGCCGTGGGCGTGTCGCCGGCACGCCGTTGGCGTTGTTGAAATCTTAGTGTTTAGGATCAGAAAAAGCGGGCAGACGAATACGGGAAGCTGTTCGCAGCGGAATGCATTCCCGTATTCTCGAATTAATGCTGCCTTTGATTTCAGGATGCGTCGGCGGGCCAACTGTCGGACACTGCCCGCCCGGCAGCCGCGAGATCCACCGGCACGCCCGCCCCGGCGAGCACGGCACCCAGGGCCGCGAGCGAGGAGCGCACCGCGTCGCGGGTGGCGTCGGAGCCGTAGTGGTTGACGCGGATCATCTCCTTGGACAGCGCCCCGCCCCCGGCGATCAGCGGCAGCGAGGGATCGGCCGCCAGGGCCTTGGCGACCAGCCCCGAGGCGTCCACCCCGCCGGGCGTGCGCAGTGTGGTGGCCACCGGCGCCGCGTCCCGCGCGGAGTACACGAATGGCTCAAGTCCGCCGCCGAGTGCGAGCGCGCCCGCGCGGGTCGCCGCGGCTGCCGACGCGTGGGCCGCCATCCGGGTGACAAGCCCCTGCGCCTCGATGCGCTCCAGACACGCTTCCAGGGCCAGCATCTCCAACTGGGCGGGGGCGTGCGGCAGGGCGGTGCGTCCGGCGTCGATCCAGCGCTCCTTCCAGTCCAGGAGCGAGAGGTACGAGCGGCGCGGCGCCCCCGGGTTCGCGGCCAGCCGCTCCCACGCGCGGGCGCTCACCGACACGGCGGAGACTCCGGCGGGGCCGCCCATGGCCTTCTGCGCGCCGATCACGCACAGGTCGACGCCCCAGGCGTCGGGGAGCAGCGGCTCGGCCGCCACGGACGCGACGGCGTCCAGCATGAACAGCGCCCCGTGGGCGCGCACGGCCTCGCCGATCTCGGCCACGGGATTGGTGTTGCCCGTGGCCGCCTCCGCGTGGACCAGCGACACGAAGTCGATCTCCGGGTGCGCGCCCAGGGCCCGCTCGACCTGCTCGGCGCTCGCCGCGGCGTGGAAGGGCACCTCCAGGTCCACGACGGTGGCGCCGCAGTCGCGGAGCCAGCCGCCGAAGGTCTGGCCGTACGGACCGGTGACGACGTTCAGCGCGGTCGAACCGGCGCGGGCACCGCCGCGGACGCAGCCCTCCAGCGGAAGCAGCGCCTCACCCTGTGTGATCACCACGTCCTGCTCGGTGTCGAGCAGCGCGGCGACCCGTCGCTCGACGGCCGCGAAGTGGGCGGGGGTGAGGGGGGCGAGGTCAAGCAGCGGGTGGGTCACGGCGCAGTGCTCTCTTCGGGTCGGTCGGTCGGCGGGCCGGTCGTGGCTGGTGGGTCTGCTGGTGGGTCTGCGGGCCGGTCGTAGCGGGTGGTCGGTGGGGTGGTGACACCGCTCGAACGGTGTTCGGACACTCCCTCGTCGAGGGTACTCAGCGCCTCGTAAAGTTCGGCCCATGAGTCCCATGAGTGATCGCGCGGTGCTGCATGTGAAGGGGCGGGTGCTCGTCGGCCCCGACGACGTCAGGGACGAGCTGTGGATCGTGGACGGCCGAACGAGCCATGAACGTCCCACCGGCGCGCGTGACGTCCGTACGGTGCACGGCTGGGCCGTACCCGGCCTGGTCGACGCCCACTGCCATGTCGGTCTGGACACCCACGGCCCGGTGGACGAGGCGACGAGCGAGAAGCAGGCCGTCGCCGACCGGGAGGCGGGCACGCTGCTCCTGCGCGACGCCGGATCGCCGTCCGACACCCGCTGGATCGACGGCCGCGACGATCTGCCGAAGATCATCAGGGCCGGCCGGCACATCGCGCGCACCCGCCGCTACATCCGTAACTTCGCCCACGAGATCGAGCCGGGCGACCTCGTCGCCTTCGTCGCCCGGGAGGCCCGGCGCGGCGACGGCTGGGTCAAGCTCGTCGGCGACTGGATCGACCGCGAGGCGGGGGATCTGACCGCGTGCTGGCCGCGCGGCGAGGTCGAGGCGGCGATCGCCGAGGCGCACCGGCTCGGGGCGCGCGTCACCGCGCACTGCTTCGCCGACGTCGCGCTGCGTGATCTGGTCGAGGCCGGCATCGACTGCATCGAGCACGCGACGGGCCTCACCGACGACTTGATCCCGCTTTTCGCCGAGCGCGGCGTCGCGATCGTCCCGACGCTGGTCAACATCGCGACCTTCCCGGAGCTGGCGGCCGGCGGCGAGAGCAAGTTCCCGCGCTGGTCGGCCCATATGCGACGGCTGCACGAGCGCCGTTACGACACGGTCCGCGACGCGTACGACGCGGGCATCCCGGTCTTCGTCGGCACGGACGCGGGCGGCTCCCTGGCGCACGGTCTGGTGGCCGACGAGGTCGCGGAGTTGGTGAAAGCCGGTATTCCGCCGCTGGAGGCCCTGTCGGCGACCGTGTGGAAGGCGAGGGCCTGGCTGGGCCGTCCGGGCCTTGAGGAGGGCGCTCCGGCCGATCTGGTGGTGTACGACGAGGACCCGAGGGTGGATGTGCGGGTGCTGGCGGCGCCGCGGCGGATCGTGCTGAACGGGCGGGTCGTGGGCTGAGGTTGGGCGGCCGGCGGTTGGGCGGTGCGGTTTCGGCGGTGCGGTTCTCGGGGCGCGGCGGGGTGCGGCGGGGCGCCGCGTTGACGGCGCGGTACGTGTCGTACGTGGCCCTGCGTCTGTCGTACGCCTGCCAAAACCGGCCAGTACGCGCCCCCACGCCCCCCGTGCGGGTGGCCGGAAAGAACGCCCGTACCCGCAGAATTCGAACGCGGACACGGAAACCCCACTTTGGAGTGAACTCACCCCAGGTGTCCGCGTATTCACTCTCGGTGCGTAAAGATTCCGGTGTCTCGGTCGCCACAGCCGCCCATGTGTCCCCATGCCGGCGGGTCGGCGACGTCATATCTCTGTGGGGGTTCCACCATCTTGAACAGCAATGTCTTCCGCATGCCCGCGCGCCGTTCCGCCGCACTGGCAGCCGCCGTCGCCCTGGTCGCGGGGCCCGTCGTGCTCGCCGCCCCGGCGCAGGCCACCGGAGGAACCGGAGCCACCGGAAAGGGCAAGGCGAGCGCGGTCGTTCTGCGGACCGGCCTCGACGTGTCCCTGCTCAACAAGTCGATCCAGGTGCCGCTGCGGGCGGCCCTCAACGAGGTGCAGGCCCCGGCCGACGCCGACAAGACCGCGCTGACCGTCGAGTTGGACGGGGTCGACCAGGGCAAGCCGTTCACCGTGCTGCGCGCCGACGTCGCCACCGCGCGGGCCACCGTCGACGAGCACAAGGCCGAGGGGTACGCCAACATCGCCCACGCCAAGGTGCATGTGCCGGGGCTGCCGCTGCTCTCGCTCATCGAGGTGCAGGAAGTCACCTCCAAGGCGGTCTGCCGATCGGGCGAGAAGCCGGTCGCCGAGTCCAACCTGCTCGGCACCGTCACCGTCCTCGGTAAGAAGGTCACGCTCTCCGCGGGCGGGCCGACCCGGGTCGAGGTGCCGGGCGTCGGTGAGGTGACGCTCGACCTGTCACAGACGCGGACCACGTCCCGTACGGCCGCCGCCACCGCGCTCGAACTGCGGGTCGCGGTGAACCCGCTCAAGCTGAACGTCGCCGACGTCCAGGGCACCGTCACCCTCGCCCGGGCGACCTGCGAGGCGCCCGCCGCACCGGCGAAGCAGGAGCAGCCCGAGCAGCCCGAGCCGGAGAAGGAGGGCGTCGTGCCGCAGACCGCAGGCGAGCCGGCCGCCGAGAACCTGGCCGAGACGGGCGGCAGTTCCACGACGCCGTATCTGGCCGGGGGAGCCGTGCTGCTGCTCGCCGTGGGCGGCGGCGCGATGGTGCTGGTGCGGGCGCGCGGCAGGAGCTGACGCGTCGCGCGTGTCCTTGAGCGCCGGACGGGCTCGCCGAGCCCGTCCGGCGCTCGCGAGTGAACCGTCCCTTCAGGGGCGGACCGCCGACAACGCCTGGCCGAGCGCCCGCAGGAACCGGTCCGTCGTCGCCCGGTCCCGCACCGCGAGCCGCAGCCACCGAGGCCCCAGCCCCGGGAACGTGTCGCCGCGCCGTGCCGCGAAGCCCAGCGCGCGCAGCCGCTCCCGTACGGCGGCGGCCGACTCCATCCGTACGAGGACGAAGGGCCCCGCGGCCGGCTCCACGGCGCGCACACCGTCGAACTCGGCCAGTCCGGCCAGCAGATGGGCCCGCTCCGCCGCCGTACGCCGCGCCGCCGCCGCGGCCTCCGCGAGCGCGGCGGGCGTCATACACGCCTCGGCGGCGGCCAGCGCGGGCGTGGACACCGGCCAGAGCGGCTGGGCCGCCGCGAGCGCCGCGACCGTCGCCGGATCCGCCAGTACGTAGCCGATCCGCAGACCCGCGAGCCCCCACGTCTTGGTGAGGCTGCGCAGCACCACGAGGCCCGGCGCGTCGCGCCGTCCGGCCAGCGCCTCCGGCTCCCCGGGCACCGCGTCCATGAACGCCTCGTCCACGACCAGCGTCCGTCCCGGACGCGCCAGTTGTAGGAGGGCGCCGGCCGGGTGCAGTACGGACGTCGGGTTCGTCGGATTGCCGACCACCACCAGATCCGCGTCCTCGGGCACGGCGGCCGGATCCAGCCGGAAGCCGTCACCCGCGTCGAGCAGCACCCGCCGCACCCGGTGCCCGGCGCCGAGCAGTGCCGCTTCCGGCTCCGTGAACTGCGGATGCACCACGACGGGGCGGCGCGCCGGCAGGGCGCGGGCGAGCAGTACGAACGCCTCCGCGGCGCCCGCCGTCAACAGCACGCGCTCCACCGGCAGTCCGTGCCGCGCGGCGACGGCGGCCCGCGCGGCACGCCCGTCCGGATACGCCGCGAGTCCGGTGAGCGACGCGGCGATCCGCTCGCGCAGCCAGTGCGGGGGAGTGCCTGTACGGACGTTGACCGCGAGGTCGGTCAACTCCGCGCCGTCGTCCCGCACTTCGGCGTCGCCGTGGTGACGCAGGTCGTGCGGGGCCGCGCGGTGGGCGTCAGTGCGCGTGCGCATGACTGCCATGGCTGTGCCCATGGTGATGCCCGTGCCCGCCATGGTCGTGACCGTCGTCGTCCGGGTGGAAGTGCGGCTGCTGCGGCGCCCCCACCTTGTCCTCGAAACCGGGCAGCGCGACGCGGTACACACAGGAGTCGCAGTTCATCCGCAGATCGCCCCGGACCGCCTCGCGGTAGCGCTCCATGACCAGATCCAGCAACTCCTCGGTGGGCCCCACCACATCGGCCGACGCCACGTCGGTCTCCGGATGCGCCGCCGCCCACTCCCGTGTCTGCCGCCCCACACGCTCCGGCAGGATCCCGGTGAACAGGAAGTACGGCAGGACCACGATCCGGCGCGCCCCGAGCCGTACGCAGCGGTCCAGCCCGCTCGGCACGTCCGGCGCGGCCAGCGACACGAAGGCCGTCTCCACGCCCGCGTAACCGCGCCCCTCCCAAAGAAGACGCGCCCCCTTCAGCACCTCCGCGTTCGCGTCGGGGTCGGTCGAGCCGCGCCCCACGAGCAGGACGGTCACGTCCGACCGGTCGCCGTCGTAACCCGTCAGTTTCGCCATCGCCTCGTCCAGGCGCCGTTCGAGGACCGTGAGCAGAGCCGGGTGCGGACCCAGCGGACGGCCGTAGGTGTACGAGATGCCCGGGTGGCGCTCCTTCTCGCGCTTCAGCGCGGCCGGTATGTCGCCCTTGGCGTGCCCGGCGGACACCAGCATCAGCGGGACCGCCGCGAACCGCGTGACGCCCCGCTCGACGAGTTCGGTCACGGCCTCGCCGATGGGCGGCGCCGACAGCTCGATGAAGCCGCCCGCGACGGGCAGTTCGGGGTGGCGCCTGCCCAGCTCCCGTACGAACTCGCGGAAGGCATCGGCACCTCCCGCGTCCCTGGTGCCGTGGCCGGCGATGAGAAGTGCGGGTCGGGTGGGTCCGGTGGGTCCGGGGGTGGTCACGCGTTCTCCTTGGCGAGCTGGTGGTAGAGCAGGGCGTTCAGTGCGGCGGCGGCCACGGCGGAGCCGCCCTTCTCGGAGATGTTGGACACGGCCGGCAGCCCGCTCTCGCGCAGCGCCGCCTTCGACTCGACGGCGCCGACGAAACCGACCGGCAGCCCGATCACGAGCGCGGGCGCGGCGTCCAGGCGCAGCAGTTCCTCAAGTGCGGTGGGGGCGCAGCCGATCACCCAGATCGCGCCGGGGCCCACCTGCTCGTACGCGAGCCGTACCGCGTGCGCGGAGCGGGTGAGCCCCGGCCCCGACACGGCCTCCTTAAGACGGCACACCGCGGCGCGGCGGGTGATCCCGGCGGCGACCATCTCCACGTCGGCGACGACGGGCGCGCCCGCGTGCAGCGCGCCGTGCGCGGCGGTCAACGTGGGCTCGTCGCAGACGAGATCGGTCACATACGCCGGATCGGCCGCCGAGTGGATGACGCGCTCCACGACCGCGCGGGTCAGCGGCGCGAAGTGCGAGGTGTCGACGCGTGCGCGCAGCCTGCGGAAGGACTCCTCCTCGATGGGATGGACGACGCGGTCCCGGAGGCGGTCCTGCCGGTTCATCGGGCTCCCTCCGACTGCCACCGGTAACCCCGTGGCGTCACCATGCGGCCCGCGATCTCACGCGTGGCCGTGTTGCCCACCGTCACGACCGTCATCATGTCCACCGTCGCCGGATCGAGCCGGGCGAGCGTGGTGAGGCGGCTGGTGCCGTCGGGGCGCGAGGCGTTGCGTACGACTCCGACGGGGGTCGTCGCCGTACGGTGCTCCGCCAGCAGGGCGAGCGCCTTGGGCAGTTGCCAGTCCCGGCCCCGGCTGCGGGGGTTGTAGAAGGTCACCACGATGTCCGCCTCGGCCGCCGCGCGGACGCGGCGTTCGATGACCTCCCACGGAGTGTGCAGATCGCTGAGGCTGATCGAGACGTGGTCGTGCCCGAGCGGGGCGCCGAGGATGGCGGCGGCGGCCAGCGCCGCCGTCACCCCCGGCACGCCGACCACGTCGATGTCGTCGGCCGCCTCGGCGAGCGCGGGCGACGCCATGGCGTACACGCCCGCGTCGCCGCTGCCGATGAGCGCCACGGCATGCCCCGCCTGGGCCTCGGTCACCGCCGTACGGGCCCGCTCCTCCTCGCGCCCGAGCCCCGACTCGATCACCCGCGTACCGGGCCGCAGCAGGTCCCTGATCTGGTCGACGTACTGGTCGAGGCCGACGACCACGGAGGCGCGCCGCAGCTCCGCCGTCGCGCGCGGCGTCAGCAGATCCCGGGCGCCGGGGCCGAGCCCGACGACGGCGAGCCGCCCGCGCGGCGCGCGCCGCACGACGGCGCAGGTGGCCATCGCGGGCCGGCCCTCGGGGCTGGACTTCCGCTTCGGTACGAGGAGTTGACCGCCGTGCCCGGCGGCGAGCGCGGCGGCCTCGGCGACGGACGGGGTACCGACGGCCGCGAGCGGCGCGTGCGACGGATTGGGCACGGCGATCGCGGCCAGCGCGCCGGCCGGATACGTCCGCACGGGCACCCCGAGCCGGCCGGCCGCCCCGACGATGCCGGGCTCGTCCGCCTTGGCGTCGACGGTCGCCAACTCCACGACGCTGAGCGCCGAGAGCCCGGCGCCCCGCAGGACGTCCTGCACGAGCCCGTACACCTCCTCGACGCTTACGCCCCGGCTGGCACCGACACCGACGACGAGCGACGGCGGCCGAAGGACGACGTCCGCCGGCCCGAGGGCGACGATCCGATCGGTGACGAACAGCCGTGCGGCGCGGCTCGGTTCGGTGCCACCGGGCGTGAGCGATGGGTCGTCCGCCGACGCCTCAGAGATGGGTTGCCGCGTGTGCGGGGCCGTGTCCGGCCGCAGGGACGCCGCGACGTCCCCGGTCCCGGCGGCCACCGGCGGTCCCGCAGGGACGGGCCCGCCAGGCGCGGCGGCCTGCGGCGCTTCGGCCTGTCGGTGCGCGGCTGCGCGTGGGGAGTCATGCGGGTCGCCGTCCGTCTGCACTGTGGCCGTGACCGGGCCGCGCACCGCCTGCTCCGTAGGGAGGGTCCTTCCGGGCTCGCCCGGCGGGCCGTCCGTCCCTTCGCCCGGCCGGTGCGCGGGGGCTGCGGCCTGTGGTGTTCCGGCTTCGGGCGTCCCGGCGGTCGGAGTCGGCCGCGGCACGATGCCATCCGGTGTGGCGTTGGCGTTGGCGGAGGCTGTGGTCGCGCTCGGGCCGTGCACCGGCTGTCCCGTAGGGAGGGTGTTGCCGACCCCGACCCCGCCCGGCGGGTCGATCGTCGCTTCGGCCGGCCGGTGTGTGGGGTCGTGCGGGGCGCGGTCCGTTTGCGCTGCGCCCGTGACCGGGCCGGCCACCGCCTGCCGCGCAGGGACAGGCCCTTCGGGCGCCTCCGAGGTCGCGGCCCGCGGGGCTTCGGACTCCGATGCCCCGGCGGTCGCGCCCAGGCCGTGCACCGGCTGTCCCGCGGGCAGGGACCCGTCGGATCCGCCCAGCGGCCCGGCGCCCACCACACTCCCGCCCGGCGGCGGCGCCCCCGCCCCCGCCCCCGCCCGCACGTTCGGCGGCAGCGGGGGCAGTGGCCATACCGCGTCCGCGTGCAGCGTCACCGGGGCGCCGTCGAGCAGCGCGCGCGTCACCGCCGGCAGCGCGCCCTCGGTCGGGAGGCCCAGCGTGTCGAGGCCGGGGATGCCGGTGGCGTCCGTCGCCGTCGTGATCACCGGGGTCGCGGCCAGGACGGAACCGACCTCCACAGCCAGGGAGTTGGCGCCGCCGCCGTGGCCGCCGAGCAGCGACACCGCGTACCGCCCCGCCTCGTCCACGCACACGACGCCCGGGTCCGACGTCTTGTCGGCCAGCAGCGGGGCCAGCAGCCGTACCACCGCCCCGGTGGCCAGGAAGCACACCAACTGCTCGCACTCGGCGAACGCGCGCTCCACCGCCCCGCGCACCGCGCCGTCGTAGACGCGGGTGCGGCCGGGCCAGGCCGTGGCCAGTCGGTCGCGGGCCGAGGCGCCCGCCGCCGTCGCGGAGATCAGGCCGATCACAGGGTCGCTCCTCGCAGAGGGTGGAGATCAGCGGGGCGGTCGCCCCACAGCAGGAAGACGGGATTCGTGCCCGCGAGCCGGGTCACGTCGCCCGGCAGCGGCGCGAGCCGCGAGGAGTGCAGCAGTACGCCGCCGGTGGCGAACCCGGCCGCCGACAGCGCTTCCCGCACCGCCGGTACCCGGTCCAGCGCCGCCACCGACACCACGACCGTCCGGCGCGCGCGCCGCGCGCACGCCGTCACGACGGCGGGCAGTTCGCGGCCACCGCCGCCGACGAACACGGCGTCCGGATCGGGCAGTCGATCCAGCGCCGCCGGCGCGGACCCGTGCACGGTCTGGACGTCCACGCCGTGCGCGAGGGCGTTGGCGCGGACCCGCCCGACGCCGTCGGACGACTTCTCCACCGCGATCGCCGCCGCACCGAACCGCGCGCACTCCACGGCCACCGACCCCGAGCCCGCGCCGACGTCCCACACCAGATCGCCCGTCCTCGGCCCGAGCCTGGCCAGCGCCAGCGCGCGTACCTCGAACTTGGTGATCATCGAGTCGCGGTGCGCGAACTCCTCCTCGCCCAGCGCCCAGCGCGCCGGCCCCGGCCCGCGACCGGCCAGCGTGCGCGGCACCGGGGCGTGCGCCCGCGCCCGTACGTCGTCCAGGCACAGCACCACGCTCAGTGGCTGCGGCCAGTCGCGGTCCGCCGCGTCGGCGGGGGACATCTGCTCGACCCGCTCGCCGTCCGGGTCGCCCAGAGCCGACGCGACGACGAGCGTGCGCGGGAGCCCGGTGCCCGCGAGCGCGGCGCCCAGCTCGGCCGGCCCCGCGCCCGGACCGGTGAGTACGGCCACCTTGGGGTGCGCGCGGCAGACGTTGACCGCCGTACGGAGGTCGCGGCCGTGCGCGCTGACGACGACCGCGTCGTCCCACGGCAGCCCGATCCGGGCGAACGCCACCGCGACGGACGGGGCGGCGGGCCGTACGTCCAGGGCTGCGGGCCCGAAGCGCCCCGCCAGCGCCCGTACGATCCCGAACAGCCCCGGATCTCCGGAGGCCAGCACGACCACGCGGCAGGCGCTGTCGTCGGCGCGGTGCCGCGCGATCACGTCCAGCGCCGGTGCCAGCGGCCCGAGCACCACCCGCGAGACCCGCTCGGGCAGTCCGGCCTCCGACGCGGCCTCCTGAAGATGCCGGCGCCCGCCGACGACCAACGTCGCTTCGGCCACGGCTCGTACGGAGTCGGCGGACAGCGGTGTCCCCGTCCCCGTACCGATGACGGTGATCATCGCGCGGCGCCCCGCGTACGCTCCTCACGCAGAGCCTTGCGGGCGGCCGGGTCGGCCCGCCGGAAGCCGTGGAAATGGCCGGGATGGTAGAGGTGCGAGCGGGTCCCCGACGCGGACAGCGCGGGCCCCACCAGGAACAGCGTGTGCTTCCAGAGCTTGTGTTCCTTGACGGTCTCCTCCAGCGTGCCGAGCGTGCAGCTCACGACCAACTCCTCGGGCCAGGTCACCTGATGGGCGACGACGACCGGCGTGGACGTCGGATAGCCGCCCTCCAGCAGCTCCTGTGTGAGCTGTCCCGACCGCGCGGCCGACAGGAACACCGCCATCGTCGTGCCGTGCCTGGCGAACTCCCGTACCTCCTCACCCGGCGGCATCGGCGTCTTGCCGCCGCCCAGCCGGGTCAGGATCACCGACTGCGCGACCTCCGGAATCGTCAACTCCCGCCCCGCGACGGCGGCGACGGCCGAGAACGACGAGACGCCCGGCACGATCTCCACCTCCAGACCGAGCGCGTCGCAGCGGTCGACCTGTTCCTGCGTACCGCCCCACAGGGCGGGGTCGCCGGAATGGATCCGGGCGACCTTCAGACCGTCGCGCACCGCCCGTTCGTACACGGCGACGACGTCCTCCAAAGAAAGCGCCGCCGAGTCCAGGATCTCGGCGCCCTCGCGCGCGTGGTCAAGGACATCGGCCTGCACCAGGCTCGCCGCCCAGATGACGACGTCGGCGGCGGCGATGGCGCGCGCGGCACGGAAGGTCAGCAGGTCGGCGGCGCCGGGCCCCGCGCCGACAAAGGTCACCTTGCCGACCGTGGTTCCAGTAGTCGTATCGGTCATGAGCGGCGGTCCTCGCGGGTCAACGGGGTGGGGGAGCGGAAGGGGTGAACATGAACGTGCGGACCGGGGGTCCCATCGGCTAGCAAGGGCGCATGGCGGTGTTCGTCGCGCTCGGCGCGTTCCTCATGACGCTCATCGGCGGCTGGACGGCGCAGCGCGTCACCGACCGCCGCCATCTCGTACTCGGCCTGGCCGGCGGGCTCATGCTCGGCGTGGTCGGCCTCGAACTGCTGCCGGAGGCCATGAAGGCGGCCGGCGAGGACTTCCTCGGCGTACACCAGGCGCTCCTGCTGTTCGTCGGCGGATTCCTCTTCGCGCACGTCGTGGAGCGCCTGCTGGCCGTACGCCGGGCCGCACACGGCGCCGCCGACGCCGACGACCCGCACCACCACGGCCGGGACGCCGGACGGCCGGAGCGCGCGCCCGAGGTGGGCCTGACGGCGGCGTCGGCGATGGTCCTGCACAGCCTCATGGACGGCGTCGCGCTCGGCGCCGCGTTCCAGGTCGGCGGCGGCATGGGCGCGACCGTCGCGCTCGCCGTGATCACCCACGACTTCGCCGACGGATTCAACACCTACACGCTCACCAGCCTCTACGGGAACGACCGCCGCAGAGCCTTCGCGATGCTCTTCGCGGACGCGCTCGCGCCCGTCGTCGGCGCGGCCTCCACCCTGCTGTTCACCCTTCCGGAGGAACTTCTCGGCAGCTATCTCGGCTTCTTCGGCGGCGCGCTGCTGTATCTGGCAGCCGCCGAGATCCTTCCCGAGGCGCACCACGAACACCCCGCGCTGTCGACGCTGCTGTGCACCGTCGGCGGCGTCGGCTTCATCTGGCTGGTGGTGGCGCTGGCCGGCTGACGCGCACCGAGCCGTGGGCGACGCGCTCACAGCTTGCCCCCGCGCCCGCCGTCGCGCCGCGCGGGCGCGATGAGCGTCGAGAGATACGGCAACGGCCCCTGCTCCAGCTCGGACGCGGGGCGGATCGACTCCTCCGGCAGCCCGAGCGCCGACCCCCACACCGCGCCCCGCGTACGGCCGGTCTCCCGCAGCGCCGTGGCGACCTCGCCCGCCAGCCGCCCGAACTTGTACGCCACGACCGTGCCGGGCCCGTCCAGCGCGTCCTTCAGTACGGAGGCGCCCGCCGTGACCGGCACCAGCGTCAACGGCTCGGTCCCCTCGGCCAGTACGACCTCTCCGCGCGCGGCGAGGTCCTGCATGGCGGTGATCCCCGGAACGGTCTCCACGACCGTCCCCGGCACCAACTCTCCGATGGTCTGCGCGAGATAGGTGAAGGTCGAGTAGACGTTCGGGTCGCCGATCGTCGCGAAGGCCACGCTTCCGTACGGATACGCGCGCAGCAGCTCGGCGACACGCCCGCCCGCCGCGTCCCAGGCGGCCTCGCGACGGGCGCGGTCCGCGCGTTCGTTGAGGGCGAAGACGATCCGTACGACGCGCTCGGCGCCGACGTAGTGCAGCACGGTCGCCTCCGCGCGGCCGGGCTCCCCGCCGTCCGTGCCGTCGGGCGCCGCCATGACGGGTACGACGACGACGTCGGCCTCCCGCAGACACCGCACGCCCTTCACCGTCACCAGCTCGGGGTCACCGGGTCCCACGCCGACCCCGACGAGTCTGCCGCTCATGCCATGCACCTTTCGACGAATCTCCGTGCCACACCGGGCGCCGCCGCCCAGTGCGTATGCAGATAGCTGGCGTGCACGCCTCGCTGTACGAAGCCCTCCACCCGGCGCTCGGGCCGCACCAGCCCCCACGCGGGCTCAGGACCGGCGCCCGGTTCGAGCACCGTCCGGTGGAACTCGTGCCCGCGCAGCCGCGTCCCGGCCGCCGCCAGGACGCTGTCCCCGACAGCGACTGCCTCCCGGTAGCCGAGCGTCAGCCGCTCCGACATCCGCGCGTCGGCGTCGAGCACGCCACACATCGGCGCCCCGTCGAGCGACCGCGCCAGATAGAGCAGCCCGGCGCACTCGGCGGCCACGGGGGCGCCGGAGTGCGCGAGTTCGGCGACGGCCTTACGGAGGGGTTCGTTGGCGCCCAACTCGGCGGCGTACACCTCGGGGAAGCCGCCCCCGATGACCAACCCCGCCGTACCGGGCGGCAGTTGCTCGTCCCGGAGAGGATCGAAGACGACGACGTCGGCGCCGGCGGCCCGCAGCAGCTCGGAGTGCTCGGTGTAGGAGAAGGTGAAGGCGGAGCCCCCGGCAACGGCGACCGTCAGCCTCGCCGGCGTTTGAGGCGCGGGGTCCGGGGCGGAGCCCCGAAACCCAGCCCGCCCGGCGTTTGAGGGCACGGCCGAAGGCCGTACGGGGTCCGGGGCGCAGCCCCGGTTTCGGGAAGGGGCGGGTAGGGGAACAGGCCCGCCGCAGGCGCCCCCCACCTCCCGCACCACTCGCGCCGGATCCCACACCCCCACCTCCAAAGAAGGCGCACTGCGCGCCAGCCGGAGCACCCCCTCCACGTCACACCCCACCCGCACCCGCTCCGCCAACCCCCGCACCACCCCCACCGCGTCCCCCCGCCGCTCCGCCACCGGCACCAACCCCAGATGCCGCGACGGCGTCTCGATCTCCGTAGAACGCCGCAGCGCACCCAGCACCGGCACCCCCGACTCGTCCAGCGCCTCCCGCAGCAACTCCTCGTGCCGGTCGGACCCGACCTTGTTGAGGATCACCCCGCCGATCCGCACCTCCGGGTCCCACGACGCGAAGCCGTGCACCAGGGCCGCCACCGACCGGGACTGCGACGACGCGTCCACGACGAGCACCACGGGCGCCCGCAGCAGCTTCGCCACCTGGGCGGTGGACGCGAGTTCGCCCTGCCCGGCGGCGCCGTCGTACAGCCCCATCACGCCCTCGACCACGGCGACGTCGCAGCCCGCCGCGCCGTGCGCGAACAGCGGGCCGATCAGCTCCGTACCGCACAGGTACGCGTCGAGGTTGCGGCCGGGCCGCCCCGTCGCCAGCGCGTGATAGCCCGCGTCGATGTAGTCGGGCCCGACCTTGTGCGGGGACACGGCGAGACCGCGCGCGGCGAACAGTGCCATCAGCCCGGTGGCGACGGTGGTCTTGCCACTGCCGGAGGCCGGCGCGGCGATGACGAGGCGTGGTACCGACACCACATCTGTCCTTGAGGCGGCGTTCACCACTCGATGCCCTTCTGCCCCTTCTGCCCCGCGTCCATCGGGTGCTTGACCTTCGTCATGTCGGTGACCAGATCGGCGAGTTCGACCAGTGCCTCGGGCGCGTTCCGCCCGGTGATCACGACATGCTGGGTGCCCGGCCGCTCCCGCAGCACCCGCACGACCTCGTCGGTGTCCACCCAGCCCCAGTGCATCGGATACGCGAACTCGTCCAGCACATACAGCCGGTACGTCTCCGCCGCCAGGTCCCGCTTGACCTGCTCCCAGCCCTCACGCGCCGCGTCCTCATTGGAAAGCTGTCTGTCGCGCTGGACCCAGGACCAGCCCTCGCCCATCTTGTGCCAGTCGACCGAACCGCCCTCGCCGCTCGCCCCCAGCACCTTCAGCGCGTGCTCCTCGCCGACCTTCCACTTCGCCGACTTGACGAACTGGAACACCCCGATCGGCCACCCCTGCGTCCAGCCGCGCAGCGCGAGCCCGAACGCCGCCGTCGACTTGCCCTTGCCGATGCCCGTGTGGACCACGACCAGGGGGCGGTTGCGGCGCTGTCGGGTGGTGAGCCCGTCGTCCGGCACGACGGCCGGCTGTCCCTGCGGCATCAGGCGGCCCTCCCGCGTACGCCCTGGACGTCCCTGACCAGTCCCGCGATGCTGTCGGCGCGCAACTCGTCGAGCGTGACGGCCGTGCCGCCCAACTCGCCCGCGAGCGCGACCGCCAGACCGAGCCGTACCGGCCCCGACTCACAGTCCACGACCACCGACGCCGTGCCCTCGGCGGCGTGCAGTCGCGCCGCGCGCGTGCCGAGCGCCACCGGATCGGGCCCCCCTGTCGCTCGCCCGCCCGTCGCCCGCCCGTCCGTGACCACGACGAGCAGCGGGCGCCGCGCGGGATCGCGCATCCGCTCCACCCGCAGGACGTCGTGCGCCTTCAACAGCCCGGCGGACAGCGGCGTGCGCCCGCCCGTGGGCAGCGTCTCCAGCCGTACGGCCGCCGCGTCGACCGACGAGGTCGGCGGCAGCGCCACCGTGGCGTCCTTCCCACGGAAGGTGATCAGACCGACCTTGTCGCGCCGCTGGTACGCGTCCAGGAGCAGCGACAGCACCGCGCCCTTCACCGCCGACATGCGCTGCCGCGCGGCCATCGACCCGGAGGCGTCCACCACGAACAGCACCAGATTGCCCTCACGCCCCTCGCGGGTCGCCTGCCGCAGATCGTCGCGCCGTACCACCAGCCCACGCCCCGAACGCCCGCGCGCCCGCTGGTGCGGGGCGGCGGCCTGGACGGTGGCCGCCAAGTGCAGCTTGGTGAGCGCCCCTTGGGGCCGCCGCGATCCGGTCGTCCGCCCGTGGTCCGTCCGCGCCCGGGAGCGCCGCCCGGCGGCACCCTCCCCGATCCCCGGCACGCTCAGCACCTTCGTACGGAAGGGCTCGGCGGCCCGTACGGGGGACTGCTCACCGCCCCCGGCGGGCTGCCCGCCCCGCCCCTCCTCGGGTCCCTCGGGTTCCTCGGGCTGCGCGGGGGAGTCCTGCGGGGCCTGAGGAGACCCGTCCTGAGGCGACTGCCCGCCGCCCCCGGGCCCGTCCGGGTCGGGATCGTCGTCCGGAGAATCGTCCCGGTCGCCGTCGCCGTCGCCGTCGTCCCCGCCGCCGAACTCCTCCAGCGTGTCGTCCAGCTTCTCCTCGTCCAGCCCCGGCGCGTCGAAAGGATTGCGCCTGCGACGGTGGGGGAGCGCCAGCAGCGCCGCCTGCCGTACGTCCTCGGCCAGCACGACCGTGCGCCCGGCCCACGCGGCGAGCGTCGTCGCCGTCCGCGCCATCACGATGTCGGCGCGCATGCCGTCGACCTCGAACGCGGCGCACGTCGCCGCGATCTGCCGCAGCGCGGCGTCCCCGAGCCGTACCTCGGGCAGCAGCGCCCGCGCGGCCACGATGCGCGCCCGCAGCGCGTTCTCCTCGTCGGCCCACCGCGCGGCGAAGGCGGCGGGGTCGTCGTCGTACGCGAGCCGCCGCCGTACGACCTCCACCCGCAGATCCGGCTCGCGCGAGGCGGCGACCTCGACGGTCAGCCCGAACCGGTCGAGCAACTGCGGCCGCAGCTCGCCCTCTTCGGGGTTCATCGTCCCGACGAGCAGGAAGCGGGAGGCGTGCCGTACGGAGACGCCCTCACGCTCTACGTAGGAGGCGCCCATCGCGGCGGCGTCCAACAGAAGGTCCACCAAGTGGTCGTGGAGCAAGTTGACTTCATCGACATAGAGCAATCCCCGGTGAGCGTCGGCGAGGAGCCCCGGTTCGAAGGCTTTCACGCCCTCGGCCAGCGCCCGTTCGATGTCGAGCGCGCCGACCAGCCGGTCCTCGGAGGCACCGACGGGCAGTTCGACCATCCGCGCGGGCCGCGACACGCCGGAGCCCGCCTCGTGCGGCCCGTCCGGACACGCCGGGTCAGGAGCCCCCGGATCACACGAGAACCGGCATCCGACGACGACGGACACCTCCGGTATCAGCACGGACAGGGCACGCACCGCCGTGCTCTTCGCGGTGCCCTTCTCGCCGCGTACCAGCACACCGCCTACGGCGGGGGAGACGGCGTTGAGCAGCAGCGCGAGCCGCAGATCGTCCTGCCCGACGATCGCGGTGAAGGGGTACGGCGTACTCACAGTGCCTCCATGGCATGGGTCAGGGTCGGCGTGTTCGGCACATCCGGCGTTCGAGCCCTCACTCGCCGCCCCCCTCCAGATCGCCCTCGAGCTCCAGATACGTCGCCCGCAGCCGCTCCAGCGTCTCCTCGTCCGGCTCCGCCCACAGCCCCCGCTCCGCCGCCTCCAGCAGCCGCTCCGTGATGCCCCGCAGCGCCCACGGGTTGGACTTCCGCATGAACTCCCGGTTCTCCGGCGCGAAGACGTACTCCGCCGACAACTTCTCGTACATCCAGTCGTCCACGACCCCGGCCGTCGCGTCGTACCCGAAGAGGTAGTCGACGGTCGCCGCCATCTCGAAAGCGCCCTTGTAGCCGTGCCTCCGCATCGCCGCCATCCAGCGCGGATTGACCACCCGCGCCCGGAACACCCGGTGCGTCTCCTCGCCCAGCGTCCTGGTCTTCACCTGGTCCGGCGTCGCGCTGTCACCCACATACGCCTCGGGCGACTCACCCGTCAGATGCCGCACCATCGCGACCATGCCGCCGTGGTACTGGAAGTAGTCGTCCGCGTCGACCAGATCGTGCTCCCTCGTGTCGACATTCTTCGCCGCCACCTTGATCCGCCGGAACGCCGTCTCCATGTCGCCTCGCGCCGCCCGCCCGTCGAGCCCGCGCCCGTACGCGTAACCGCCCCACACCGCGTACACCTCGGCGAGGTCGGCGTCGGACTGCCAGTTCCGCGCGTCGATCAGCGGCAGCAGACCCGCCCCGTACGCACCCGGCTTCGACCCGAAGATCCGCGCCGTCGCCCTGCGCCGGTCACCGTGCTCCGCCGTGTCCTGATCCGCGTGCGCCCGTACGTAGTTGGCCTCGGCCGGCTCGTCCAGCTCGGCCACCGCCCGCACCGCGTCGTCGATCAGCCCCACCACATGCGGGAAGGCGTCCCGGAAGAAGCCCGAGATCCGCACCGTCACATCGATCCGGGGCCGGCCCAGCTCCGCCGCCGGCACGATCTCGAAGCCGCTGACCCGCCGCGACGCGTCGTCCCACACCGGCCGGCAGCCCAGCAGCGCCAGGATCTCGGCGATGTCGTCGCCCTGGGTGCGCATCGCGGACGTGCCCCAGACGGTGAGCCCCACCGACGCCGGATAGGCGCCCGTGTCGGCCAGATACCGGGCGACCAGCGAGTCCGCGAGCGACTGGCCGACCTCCCAAGAAAGGCGCGACGGAATGGCCTTGGGGTCGACGGAGTAGAAGTTGCGGCCCGTCGGCAGGACGTTCACCAGCCCGCGCGTCGGCGACCCGGACGGGCCCGCCGGCACGAAGCCGCCGTCCAGCGCGCGCAGGATGTTGTCGATCTCGTCCGTCGTACGGGCCAGCCTCGGCACGACCTCAGTAGAGGCGAAGCCCAACACGGCCACCGCCGACGGCAGTTCGTGCCCCAGCACCTCACTGACCAGCGGCGCCGCCGCCGACAGCTCCCACTGCCGCTCCTCCATGCCCTCCGCGAGCCGCCGGCACAACTGCTCCAGCAGATCGATCGCGTCCGCCGCCGACCGCGCCGGACCGGCGACCAGGTCCGTCAGCTCCACCGGCACCTTCACGGGTGCACCCGGCTCGCCCAGCAGGTCCTTCTCGACCAGTCCGAAGTGCTCGGCGAGCGCCGCCCGCAGACCCGGCAGCGCGTTCGCCTTGCCGCCCCACACCTGAGAGGCACGCAGCACGGCGAGCACCAGGTTGACGCGGGCCTCGCCCTCGGGGCCGCCGCCGAGGATATGCAGACCGTCCCTGATCTGCACGTCCTTGATCTCGCAGAGGTAGCCGTCGACATGCATGACGAACGAGTCGAAGTCGTCGTCGTCCGGCTGCTCGTCCACATGCAGGTCGTGGTGCAGCTCGGCGGCCTTGACGAGCGTCCAGATCTGGGCGCGCACCGTCGGCGCCTTCGTCGGGTCGAGATCGCTGACGAGCGCGTACTCGTCGAGCAGTTGCTCCAGCTTGGCCAGGTCGCCGTAGGTGTCGGCGCGCGCCATCGGCGGCACCAGATGGTCCACGACGGTGGCGTGGCCGCGCCGCTTGGCCTGGGTGCCCTCGCCGGGGTCGTTGACGATGAACGGGTAGATCAGCGGCAGTTCGCCGAGCACCGCGTCCGGGCCGCAGTTCGCCGACAGGCCGAGGCCCTTGCCGGGCAGCCACTCCATCGTGCCGTGCTTGCCCATGTGGATGATCGCGTCCGCGCCGAAGCCACCCTCCGCGCCGAAGCCACCTTCCGCGCCGAAGCCACCCTCCGCGCCGAACCCGTTCCCGTCCGCCGCCGTCTCCAGCCACCGGTACGCCGCCATGTAGTGGTGCGACGGCGGCATGTCCGGGTCGTGGTAGATCGCGATCGGGTTCTCGCCGAAGCCGCGCGGCGGCTGGATCATCACCACGACGTTGCCGAACCGCAGCGACGCCAGCACGATGTCGTCACCGTCGACGTACAGCGAGCCCGGGGGCTCGCCCCAGTGCTCCAGCATGCTCGCGCGCAGCCCCGGCTCCAGCGTGTCGAACCAGGCGCGGTAGTCGGCCAGCGGCACCCGCGCGGGCGCGACGGCCAACTGCTCCTCCGTCAGCCACTCCACGTCGTGGCCACCGGCGTTGATGAGCCGGTGGATCAGTTCGTCACCGTTGTCGGGGTGCGCGTCCGCGCCGTCCCCCACCAGGTAACCGGCGTCGCGCAGGGCGTCCAGCACCCGTACCGCCGACGCGGGCGTGTCGAGGCCGACCGCGTTGCCGACCCGCGAGTGCTTCGTCGGGTACGCGGTGAAGACCACGGCCAGCTTCTTCTCGGCGTTCGGCTTGTGCGCCAACCGGGCGTGCCGCACCGCGATCCCGGCGACCCGGCCGGCCCGCTCGGGGTCGGCGACGTACACGGGCACTCCGTCGGGCCCCTCCTCCTTGAAGGAGAACGGGACCGTGATCAGCCGTCCGTCGAACTCCGGGATCGCCACCTGCATCGCCGCGTCCATGGGGGACAGCGCGGCGTCCGACGCGTCCCACGCGGCCCGCGACGACGTCAGACACAGCCCTTGCAGGACGGGCACGTCGAGATCGGCCAGCGCCCCGATGTCCCACGCCTCGTCGTCGCCGCCCGCCGACGCGTCCGACGCGACCGTGCCGCCGGCGGCGAGCACGGTCGCGATCAGCGCGTCCGCCGAGCCGAGCCGTTCGTACAGGGCGGGGTCGGCGCCGCGCAGTGAACCGCAGTAGACGGGCAGGGCGTTGGCGCCCCGCTCCTCGACGCGGTCGCACAGCACGTCCACGAAGGAGGTGTTCCCCGAGAGATGGTGCGCGCGGTAGAAGAGGACCCCCACCGTCGGCCGTCCTTCTACGAAGGCGCGCTCGCCGTGCACGCCCCACTCGGGCATCGCGCGCGGCGCCTCGAACCCCTCGCCGGTGAGCAGCACCGTGTCGGACAGGAACCGCGCCAGCTCCGCCAGATTCTCCGGCCCGCCCTCGACCAGATAGCGCAGCGCCTCGGCCACCACACCGGCGGGCGCCGACGAGTCGGCCATCAGCTCCGCGTCCGGTACGGACTCCCCGCCCAGCAGCACGGTGGGTATGCCGGACGCGGCGAGGGCCGCGAGACCGTCCTCCCAGGCGCGCTTGCCGCCGAGCAGGCGTACGACGGCGATCCGTGCCCCCGCGATGAGCGCGGGCAGGTCGTCGGCGGCGTCGGTACGGGTCGGGTTGCCGATCAGATACGGCGCCCCGGAGGCGCGGGCGGCCAGCAGATCCGTATCGGCGGTGGACAGCAGCAGTACCGTGCTTGCCGTGGTCATGGCGCTCCAGGTGCGATGAAGGGAAGTCCTGACGGGGCGCCCGACTCGATCAGCCGCAGCAGCGCGTCCGTGTCCGCGTGTTCTTCGATCAGATCGCCGAGGAGATCGAGCTGCTCCTCGCGCAGAGAGGCGAACGAGGTGTCGGGGGCGGGTACGAAACGGCGCCCCGCCGCCGTGGCCACGGTGCGCAGGAAGGCGCGCCGGAAGCCGTCGCTCTCCAGTGAGCCGTGCCAGTGCGTGCCCCACACCTGGCCCGACCGGCATCCGTCCAGGCGCCGGCCGCCGCTGTCGACGAGGAACGGATCGCCGCCTTCTACCGAGGCGACGCCGTGGTGGATCTCGTACCCCTCGACGCGCTCGCCCAGCGCCTCGCCGACGGGCCGCGCCAGGGTCTTCTCGCGGGCGAACTCGACGCGTACGGGCAGCAGTCCGAGGCCGTCCACACAGACACCACCGGCGCCCGCGCGGTACTCGACGTCGTCCTCGATGTGCTCGCCGAGGAGTTGGTAGCCGCCGCAGATACCGAGGACGGGGCGGCCCTCGGCGGCGCGCCGCAGCAGCGCGTCCGCCAGCCCGCGCTCGCGCAGCCAGGCCAGCGCCCGCACCGTGCCGCGCGTACCGGGGACGACGACGAGATCCGCGTCGGCGATCTCGTCGGGGCGGTCCACGAACCGCACCACGACGCCCGGTTCGGCCGCCAGCGCGTCCACGTCGGTGAAGTTGGACATCAGCGGGACCGCGCAGACGGCGACCCGCAGGACCTCTTCTCCGTACGGAGGCGCCACCACCGACTCGCGTACGGCGCCGCGCAGCGAGACCCGCAGACCGTCCTCCTCGTCGATGCCCAGTCCGTGCCGGAAGGGCAGCACGCCGTACGTGGCACGGCCGGTCAACCCGCGCAGCATCTCCAGACCCGGCTCCAGCAACGACACGTCGCCGCGGAACTTGTTGACGAGATAGCCGGCGATCAGGGCCTGGTCCTCGGGGCTCAGCAGCGCCGTCGTACCGAAGAACGACGCGAAGACGCCGCCCCGGTCGATGTCACCGACCACGACGACCGGCAGCCGGGCCGCCCGCGCGATGCCCATGTTGACGATGTCGCTGCGCCGCAGATTGATCTCGGCCGGACTGCCCGCGCCCTCGCAGATCACCGCGTCGTACGTGCTCCGCAGTTGCTCCAGACAGTCCACGACGGTGCTCAGCAGGGTCTCCTGGCGACCGGGTCCCGTTCCGTCCCCGTGGTAGCCACGGGCGCTCAGTTCCCCCACCGGCCGCCCCATCAGCACCACTTGGCTGCTGCGGTCGCCGCCCGGCTTGAGCAGGACGGGATTCATCAGCGCCGTCGGCTCGACGCGCGCCGCCTGTGCCTGCATCGCCTGCGCCCGGCCGATCTCGGCGCCCTCGCGCGTCACGAACGAGTTCAGCGACATGTTCTGCCCCTTGAAGGGCGCCACCTTCACGCCCCGGCGTACGAGCCAGCGGCAGATGCCCGCCGTGACGACGCTCTTGCCGGCGTCGGAGGTGGTGCCGGCGACGAGCAGACCGCCCCCGAGACGCCCGCCCCCGAACCGTTGTCCGTCACTCATCGGCCCGTCCTCCTAAGACTGAGAAGGAGGTTGTCGGCCAGCAGCCGCCCCGCCACGCACACTCCGAGCGCGAGCGCGCCCACGCGGCGCGACAGCCGCACCGCCCGCTCGATGTCGGCCACCTCGACCGGCCGGCCGCCGCCGTTCAGCACCGGCCGGTGCTCGACCCGTCCGCCGTAGGCGAGGGTGCCGCCGAGCCGTACGCCCAGCGCGCCCGCGAACGCCGCTTCCACGGGGCCCGCGTTGGGGCTCGGGTGGCGGCCCGCGTCGCGCCGTACCGCGCGCAGGGCCCGCGCGGGCGCGCCGCCACCCACCGCCGCCAGCGCGGCCGTCAGCCTGGCTCCCGGCCAGCCCGCGACGTCGTCCAGCCTCGCCGACGCCCAGCCGAAGCGCAGATGGCGCGGCGAACGGTGTCCGACCATCGCGTCCAGCGTGTTGACGGCGCGGAACGCGACCAGCCCCGGCACCCCGCCGAACGCGCCCCAGACCAGGGCTCCCACGACGGCGTCCGAGGTGTTCTCGGCGACGGACTCCACGACGGCGCGGGCGATCTGCCGCTCGTCCAGGCCCTGCGGGTCCCGCCCGCACAGATGCGGCAGCCGCTCCCGCGCGGCCTCGACGTCCCCGGCCGCCAGCGCCCCGCCGACAGCGCGCGCCTCGCGCCCCAGCGACGTACCGCCCACAACTGTCCACGTGACGGCGGCAGTCAGAACGACAGACGCGGCGGTACGGCGGCGCAGACCGCGCGCGACGAGTGCGGCCACCCCCGCCGTACCCCCTGCGCACAGAGCCGCGTGCAGCGCGCCCCAGCCCCGGTGGTCATGCCACAACAGGCGCTCGACGGCGCCCGCCGCCCGCCCGAAGCCGGCGACGGGATGGCCGCGCCGAGGGTCGCCGAACAGCCGGTCGGCGAGCAGACCGGCGGCGGCACCGTACGCGAAAACGCTTCCCTGGGCCGGTACTTCGCGGCCCGCCGGATACTCGGCACGCATCGCTCAGCCCGCCGATACACCTCGGAAAGCTCTCGGGGGTCTCGTACTCACAGCACTTGACGCGCAAGCTGAACCGCAGCCGGGCATGGCGATATGTCCTCACTCAGGGTCCGCGCCCTGGTTCGACGTGATGCGGCGACAAGAGTTCCTGGCTCCGGGAGACTTGGCCGTCTCCCGTCACAGTGGCGGGACCGCGCCGGATTCGCACCGGCTTCCTCTCGCTGTCGCCGTAATGGCCTCGGCAGTCCACCACGCCCGCGAATCCCCGTCAACCAGGCTTTGACCTGCGGCGGGGCAGTGTGCTGAGACCCACACGGAACGCGCTCCCGGGCAGCCTCGGAGTGCTGCGGATATCGCAGTTCGATCTACAAAATGCAACTGATTGCGTTGTTCATGGCCGATTCTCTGTCGAATCCCTTGCTGAAACCTCGACGCCAACCAAGAATCCGCAGCTATCGAACCCGACGGCCGGTCGGGCCGCCCAGCAAGTGGAGGTAGTCCGTGGCCAGATACAGCGACGACGAACTCGGAATGCGCAGCAAGATCACCCGCCGGGACTTCCTCGACGGCGCGGCGGTGGCGGTGGCGGGCGCGGCGGCGGCCACGGCGCTCCCCGGCCTCGGCGGAACGGCGGCGGCGGCTTCCGGCGACCCGAAGCACGGCGCCCACCCCGCCCACGGCGGCCACGGCGGCCACGGCCGTCCGCCCGTCTACCCGCCGACCAACACCGGCCTCCAGGGCCAGCCCGCCGGCTCGTACGACGTCGGCCACGCCGTCCGCGACGGCGACTTCGACCCGGGCCGGGTCCGCGACAGCGGCGAGCGCTACGACCTGGTGGTCGTCGGCGGCGGCATCAGCGGTCTCGCCGCCGCCTACTACTACCGTCAACAGCACGGACGCCGCGCCCGCATCCTGATCCTGGAGGCGCTGGACGACTTCGGCGGCCACGCGCGCCGCAACGAGTTCGAGGTACGCGGACGCACGCTGCTCTCCAACGGAGGCACGGTCAACCTCGACACCCCCAGCACCTGGACCAAGCAGGCCCACTCACTGATCACCCGCGATCTCGGCATCGACCTCAAGCGGCTCGGCGACAGCGTCGACGACACCGCCTACGACAAGTACGCGCTGACGTCCGGCACCTTCTTCGACGCCGAGACCTGGGGCACCGACCGGCTCGTCGTCCGGGGCAAGGGCGAGAGCTGGCAGTCCTACGCCGCGCGCATGCCCATGTCCGAAAAGGGCCGGGCCGATCTGGTCACCCTCCAGACCACCACCGTCGACTACTACCCCGGTCTCTCCGACGCGCGGAAGAAGGAAATCCTCGCGCGCATCTCCTACGAGACCTATCTGCGGGAAAAGGTCGGCATCGGCGACGAGGCCATCGCGCACATCGCCCGCGCCACCAACGGGCTCTACGGACTCAACGCGGACGGCGTGCCCGCCGCCGACGCCGCCTCGCTCGGCCAGCCCGGCTTCGCCGGACTCGCGCTGGAGCACTCCACCTGGCCCGGCATCAGCGGCACCGCGCAGATGCATCTCGACGCCGACGACGGCGACGGCTACTACTACTTCCCGGACGGAAACGCGTCCGTCGCCCGGCTGCTCGTCAGCCATCTGGTGCCCGGGGTGTTCGGCGGCGCGCAGTCGATGAGCGGGATCGTCACGGCCAAGGCCCGCTACGACCGGCTCGACGAGGAGCGCTCGCCCGTGCGCGTCCGGCTCGGCTCGACGGCGTACGACGTCCGGCACGTCAGCGAGTCGCGTCCGGGCCGGGGCGTCAAGGTCAGCTACTCACGCGGCGGCAACAGCTACCGGGTGCACGCCGCGAACGTCGTCATGGCCTGCTGGAACTCCGTCACGAGCTATGTCGTGCGCGGACTGCCGCCCGAGCAGGCCGAGGCGATGCGCTACGGCGTGAAGATCCCGCTGCTCTACGCGCGGGTCGCCCTGCGCGACTGGCGGGCGCTGGCCGACGCGGGTGTCTCCCGCGTGTCGACCCCCACGTCGTACTTCAACAGCTTCGGACTGCCCCAGGCCACCCGGCTCGGCCGCTTCGAGATGCCGCACGAGCCCTCGTTGCCGACCGTCCTGAGCCTGTCCAAGACACCGAACAAGCCGAGGGCGGGGCTGTCGGCCAGAGAGCAGCACAAGGCCGGCCGGGTGGAACTGGTCAAGACCCAATTCGCCACGTTCGAGCGGGAGATCAGGGACAGCATGGCGCGGGCGCTGGGCGACCACGGCTTCGATCCCGGACGCGACATCAGCGCGATCACCGTCAACCGGTGGGCGCACGGTTACGCGTACGAGTACAACTCCCTCGACGATCCTTCGCTGTTCGAGCCGGAGGAGAAGCGGCCGTACGTACTCGCGAGGCGGTCGCACGGCCGGATCGCGATCGCCAACTCCGACGCGCAGGCGTTCGCCTACACGCACGCGGCGATCGACGAGGCGTACCGCGCGGTGCGCGAACTCGGCTGAGGCGGAAGCGGAAGCGGAAGCGGAAGTGGAAGCTGAACCGGAACAAGGCGGAGGGGGTGGCCCGTACGTACGGGCCACCCCCTCCACCGCTCCTGATCGGGTCAGGCGACGATCATGTAGATCCCGTACGACACGGCCGCCAGGCACAGCGCGAAGCAGACGTACGCGCCGGTGCGGGCCAGCGCCACGGAGCCGGTCGCTGTCGAGCCGGTGGCCGTCGAGCCCTCCGCCGGTGCCGCGCCCTTCGACAGCCCCACGATGCCCAGGGTGAACAGGCCCACCAGAGCCACGGTGGCCACGAGACTGACGCCGAAGACGGAGCCGAGCGCCGCCCAGTCGATGTTCATGCTGAAAGTGTCCTTCGCTTCTTCGGACCGGTCGGACCGGTCAGACCGTCGCGGTCCGGGCGGGTTCGGCGGTGGGTTCCCCGGGCCCGGTCCCGGGATCCGGGGCCGGGATGGTGGCGGCGATCTCCGACGCCGGGCCGCCCACGGGGGGCGGGGTGACAGCGGCGATGGCGGCGGTGACGACACCCTCGGGCTCGTCCGCCTCGTCGACATCCGCCTCGTTGACGTTGGTGTGGTCGACCGGCTGGCGGCGCGAGGCGATCCAGATGACCGCCGAGAGCGCGACGAGCAGCGCGGCCGTGACCGCGACACCCCAGGGACCCTGACCGGTCAGGAACTCGGCGCCCGCCGCGACCAGACCGGCGGCCGGCAGGGTGAGCCCCCAGGCGATGAACATCCGCGTGGCGGTCGACCAGCGGACGACTCCGCCCTTGCGGCCGAGACCGGCGCCCATCACGGCACCGGAGCAGGACTGCGTGGTGGAGAGCGAGAAGCCAAGGTGCGACGAGGCGAGGATGACGGTGGCCGCGCTGGTCTGCGCGGCGAAGCCCTGCTGCGGGCGGAGGTCGGTGAGGCCCTTGCCCATGGTGCGGATGATGCGCCAGCCGCCGAGGTAGGTACCGAGCGCGATCGCGACACCGGCGGAAACGATCACCCACAGCGGGGGATTGGAGCCGGGGGCCAGGACGCCGCCGGTGACCAGGGCGAGGGTGATGACACCCATGGTCTTCTGCGCGTCGTTGGTGCCGTGGGCGAGGGACACGAGGCCGGCCGACGCGATCTGTCCCGCGCGGTAGCCCTTCGCGGTGGCCTTCTCGTCCGTGTTACGGCCGATGCGGTACGTCAGCCGGGTGGCCAGCATCGCGGCGAGACCGGCCACCAGCGGCGCGGCGAGCGCCGGGAGCAGGACCTTGGTGACGACGACTCCGCCGTTGACCCCCGAGGTGCCGACGGACATCAGCGTGGCGCCGATGAGACCGCCGAACAGCGCGTGGGACGAGCTCGACGGAAGGCCGAGCAGCCAGGTGAACAGGTTCCACAGGATGGCGCCGACGAGCGCCGCGAAGATCACTTCGGTCTGGATGCCCTGTTCGTTGATGAGCCCGCCGGAGATGGTCTTGGCGACCTCGACGGACAGGAAAGCGCCGACGAGGTTGAGCACGGCGGACATCGCCACCGCCGTCTTGGGTTTCAGCGCGCCGGTCGAGATGGTCGTCGCCATCGCGTTGGCGGTGTCGTGGAAACCGTTCGTGAAATCGAACACGAGAGCCGTCACGATCACGATCGCGAGCAGCAGCGTGATGTGTTCCATTTACCCAGGCAATCGTTTGACGTCAGTGGCCGTTCAGGAACGTAGGGATGCTGAGTGAACGGAAGATGAACTGAGGCAGGCGTTGCGGTGACTCCGAACAGAGTATGGGCGCTCCGCTTGTGAAGAGGTAGGTCGCCTCCCGGCGCCAGGGGTGCCGCCGTGGTCGGCCCGACCCGTGCGGCGCCCCGCCTCCGCCCCGCCCCGGGCCTGTTTCGGTCCCCCTCCGGGCGCCCGTCACGGTCCGTCGGCGAGGCCCGGCGCCAAGGAGATATTCACCTCACCGAGGGACCCACCGCAGGACTCACGGACCGCGCGAACTCCCTTGGAACGCCTGGCAGGATCGCCGCATGACGGAAACCGGACACCTGCACGAGCGGCCGAACGGGCCGGAGATCGAACAAGCCTGGCGGGACCTCGTCGCCACCGCCCGCCGGAGCGCGGCCGACGGACTGGTCGTCGGCACCTCGGGCAACGTGTCCGTACGCGTCGGGGACCTCGTCCTGGTCACGCCGAGCGGGGTGCCGTACGACCGTCTGACGCCCGGGGACACCGTCGCCGTCGATCTGGACGGCCGCCAGGTCGCCGGCCGTCTCAGGCCCACCAGCGAGCTGCCGATGCATCTGGAGGTCTACCGCAACTCCGCCGCCGGCGCCGTGGTCCACACCCACGCCGTCCACGCCACCGCCGTCTCCACCCTCGTGCCCGAACTCCCGCTGATCCACTACATGGCGGCGGACTTCGGCGGGCCGGTCCGCGTCGCCCCGTACGCGATGTACGGCACGGACGCCCTGGCCACGAACATGGTGCGCGCGCTGCGCGGGCGCACGGGCTGTCTGCTCCAGAACCACGGCACCGTCACGTACGCGGACACCCTGGACAAGGCGTACGACCGCACGGCCCAACTGGAGTGGATGTGCCGCCTGTGGCTCACCGCCACGTCCGTGCCCGGCCACTCACCGACCCTGCTCTCACGGCAGCAGGTCCGGGACGTCGAGGAACAGCTCAAGGGCTACGGCCAGCGGGACTGACCCGGCACCCGCGTCCTCCCCCCCCCGGAACGCGAACCGGAACGTCCAGGAGCGCCCAGGAGCGTCCACCGGAACGTCCGGGCGCCATCACCCCGGACGCCCGCTCCACTGGCCGTACCGGGCGTCCGTACCGACACTGGGGAAATGCGCCCGGCCAGAGCGACGGCAGCAGCCGTCACCACAGTGATCGGTGTCGGAACGGCCGCTGTGGCGGCCGGCCGGTACGCCAGCGACGCCGCGCTCAAGGCGCCCCCCGGACGGCCACTGCCGGGCGACCCACGGCTCACCGTGCACGCCACGGCCGCCGGCCGCGTCACCCTCACCCGCTGCCTGGCCTCCCTGCGCCCCGGCGTCTACGGCCTGGAGTCCGCGAACGTCCAGGCGGTCGTCGGCCCGGTCGTCGACGACGTACCGCACCGCGCGGACACGATCGTCCGCCAACTGGAACGCGTCGGCCTGGGCACCCTCGGCGCGGGCAGCCGTGTCCGGCTCACCCCGCTGCTGCACCGAGGCGACCCCGCCACCGCGCTCGGCATCGAGTACGACCAGGTGGAGATCCCCGGCGAACTCGGCCCGCTGCCCGGCTGGTTCGTACCCGGCAGCCGGGACACCTGGGTCATCACGGTGCACGGCCTCGGCACCACCCCGGAGCACCCCATGAACGTCATGGGGTTCCTGGTGGACCAGCAGTTCCCGGTCCTGAACCTGGCCTACCGGGGCGACCGGGGCGCCCCGCGCTCCCCGGACGGCCTCGGACACCTCGGCGACTCCGAATGGCGCGACCTCGACGCGGCGATCCGCTTCGCCGTCCGGGGCGGCGCCGAACACGTCGTCCTGTACGGCTGGTCCATCGGGGCCACGATGGCCCTGCACGCCGCCGAGAAATCCGGACAGCGCGACCGGATCAGCGGACTCGTCCTGGACAGCCCGGTGCTCGACTGGGAGGCCACCCTGCGCGCCCTGGCCACCGCGCGCCGCACCCCGGGCCCGCTTCTGCCGCTCGCCGTCCGCGCGGCGCAGGGGCGGACCGGACTGCGCGGCGGCAGGCTCCCGGTGGTCGCCGATCCGGGGAGGCTCAACGTTCCGACGCTGATCTTCCACGGCCCCGACGACGTCCTCTCGCCCTGGTACCCCTCCCGCGAACTCGCCGCCCGGCGCCCCGAGCTGGTCGAGCTGCACACGGTCTCGGACGCCCCGCACGGCGCGATGTGGAACGCCGACCCCCTCGGCTACGAGGAAACGCTCCGCCGCTTCCTCACGCCCCTCATGTAGGGCGTGTCTTTCGGATCTTGCCGGGCTCGCGGCCCCTGCCTCCCAGCACGCCGCGACATCCGTACGGAGGCGGCACCGGCGCCCCCGGCCGCCCTCCGCTCCGGTGTCTTCCCCGGCGTGTGACCGGCCGGTGGAGACCCGGGCCGGAGGTTCCGTTTGGGCTTTCGGGCAATCAGCGGGAAGACTGCTCCCGTGACGTCCCGAAAGCCTGATGAGCAATTGGCGCGCAACTCCAGACTCCGACTCGTCCGCCCGCGAGCTTTGACCACGGCCCGACAGGCCGTGACCACCGGACGAACACGTCCGGCGCCCCGTCCGCCGCAGGGCACACCACCGCCCGCGGAGCTGGCCCGTCAGGCGCGGGCAGTCCTCGCCGACGCCGTACGGATCGCCCGCTGGGCCGCGGCCGACCGGGACCCCGGCGCGGGCCCGCTCGCCCCGAAGGCCCGCGAACGGGCCGCCGCCGCACTGGAATTGACCCCGGACCAGGTGAGCGCCGGCTGGGACCGCGCCAGGCTCGCCGGGCTTGTCGAACTGCACGGCGGCACAGCGCGCCCCGGCTGGCGCCTGCGCGCCTGGGACCGTGACGACTCCGCCGTGCTGCGCGGCTGGGTCGCCCTCTTCGACGCCTGGTCGCTCGTCCACTCCGCCCCCGACGACGTCGCCCCCGCGACGGTCGCCGAGGTCGTCGAAGCCGTCCCCCAGGTGCTCTCCCTCCTCCAGCTCTCGGCCGGGCCCGTGCTCGTACCGGCCCTTCTCGACCTGCTCCAGCAGCGCGTGGCGGAACTGCGCGACGAGCGCTGCGAGGTCCCGTACGACCCCCGGACCGCGTCCGGCCCCGCAGCGGCCCCGACCGCGTCCGCACCGGAGCCGGAGCCGGAGACCGCCCTGGCCACGGCCGCCGTCCCGCTGCCGCCGCTCCTGGACTGGGCCCTGGAGGGCCTGGCCGCGGTCGGCGCGCTGACCCTCGGCGAGGGCCAGGCGACCCTCACCCCGCTCGGCAACTGGGCGGTGTGGGTCAAGCTGGAGCAGATCTGCGTCGCCGCGCAGAGCCCGGCGGGCAACATCGAGCAGTCCGCCGACAACATGCTGCGCGGCTGCGCCCGGCTGACCCCGGGACCGGCCCGCGCCGAGTACCGCGCGTGGCTCGCCGCCCGCACCGTCGGCAGCGCGGTCACCGAACTCCTCGCCGTGGCCCGTGGCGAGGACGCGCTCCTGCGCGGACTGGCCTTCGAGGCGCTGCGCGTCGTCGGCGCCCCCGCCGAGCCCGAGGTGCGCGCCGCCTCCGCCGAACCCTCCCTGCGCCCCTACGCCCTGCTCTGGCTCGCCGAGTACGACGGCACGGACCCCGAGGACGCCCCCGACGTCCTCACCCGTGACGAGTCCACCTGGCTCTGGGTCGACACCGCGGCGGCCGTCGCCGACCACGGCGAGACCGCGCTGCTGGTCCGCCACCTCGACTCGGCAGTCCAGGGCACCGTCCCCGCCCTGCTCGACGAGATCAGGGCCGTCGGCCACCCCCGCACCGTGCAGGTGCTGGTCGCGCTGGCCGCCGCGCACCCGGACCCGGCCCTGGCGAAGGCCGTACGCCGGGCCGCGTTCCAGGTCCACACCGGGGGAGCCTGACCGGCCGGCCCGCGCAGGCGGCACCCGTCCACACCGGCCGGACCGCCCGCGTAAGCCGCCCCCCGGACCCGCCTCCCGCACCGGAGCGCGCCCCCGGCCCGGAGGCTCAGCCGCCCGCCCCCGGTGCGTACGTCCCGAAGCTCCACACATTCCCCTCCGCGTCGCGCGCCATGTAGTCCCGTGAGCCGTAGTCCTGGTCCGTGGGCGGCATCAGGATCTCCACGCCCCGCTCCACGGCGCGCGCGTGGTGCGCGTCGACGTCCTCGACCACCACATAGATCCCGGCGGGCCCGCCACCCGCCATCGCCCTGGCGAAGACGCCCTCGCCCTTCCTGGACCCCAGCATCACCATGCCGCTCCCATGGGCCAGTTCGGCATGGAGCACGCTGCCGTCCTCGCCCTCGTACACACTCACCTCCGTGAAGCCGAAGGCGTCCTTCAGCGTCCTGATGGCCGCCTTCGCGTCCTCGTACACGAGCGTCGGACAGACAGTCGGCACACCGGCCATGCTGATCACCCATCTCCGTGTTCCGTTGTGACTTGCGTCTCAGTTCTCCCAGTCTGGCACCGGTCACCGACAACGCCGCCCCGCAGGCCCCCCGGGCGGGACCCCGCCGGGCGAAAAGCAGTTGTGCGGCCCCGGTAGACTCGGCGTCATGGCATTTCTCCTTGTGCATTAGCCGGCGTCGAAGAAACCCCCTCCGCCTGCCCTTCCGCCGTCCATACCGCCTTGGAGTTTTTCCGTGATCACCGCCACCGGCGTCGAGTTGCGCGCCGGCGCTCGCGTCCTCATCGAGTCCGCTTCCTTCCGTATCGCCAAGGGCGACCGCATCGGCCTCGTCGGCCGCAACGGAGCCGGCAAGACCACCCTCACCAAGTGCCTCGCGGGTGAAGGCGTCCCCGCCGCCGGCACGATCACCCGCTCCGGCGACGTCGGCTATCTGCCCCAGGACCCGCGCACCGGCGACCTCGACACCCTCGCCCGCGACCGCATCCTCTCGGCCCGCGACCTCGACTCCGTCCTGAAGAAGATGCGCGAGAACGAGGAGCGGATGGCGAACGGCAAGGGCGCCACCCGCGAGAAGGCGATGAAGAAGTACGAGCGCCTGGAGACCGAGTTCCTGACCAAGGGCGGTTACGCCGCCGAGTCCGAGGCCGCCACCATCGCCGCCGCGCTCGGCCTGCCCGACCGGGTGCTCGGCCAGGCCCTGCATACGCTCTCCGGCGGCCAGCGCCGCCGCGTCGAACTCGCCCGCATCCTGTTCTCGGACGCCGACACCCTGCTCCTGGACGAGCCGACGAACCACCTGGACGCCGACTCGATCGTCTGGCTGAGGGACTACCTCAAGACCTACCGCGGCGGCTTCATCGTCATCTCCCACGACGTCGACCTCGTGGAGACGGTCGTCAACAAGGTCTTCTACCTGGACGCCAACCGCTCCCAGATCGACGTCTACAACATGGGCTGGAAGCTCTACCAGCAGCAGCGCGAGTCCGACGAGAAGCGGCGCAAGCGTGAGCGGGCCAACGCGGAGAAGAAGGCCGCCACGCTCAACTCGCAGGCCGACAAGATGCGCGCCAAGGCCACCAAGACCGTCGCCGCGCAGAACATGGCACGCCGCGCCGAGCGCCTGCTGTCGGGTCTGGAGGCGGTACGCCAGTCCGACAAGGTCGCCAAGCTGCGCTTCCCCGACCCCGCGCCGTGCGGCAAGACGCCGCTGACCGCCGAGGGCCTGTCGAAGTCGTACGGCTCCCTGGAGATCTTCACGGACGTCGACCTGGCCATCGACAAGGGCTCCCGCGTCGTCATCCTCGGCCTCAACGGCGCGGGCAAGACCACACTGCTGCGTCTGCTCGCCGGGGTGGAGAAGCCCGACACCGGCGAGGTGACACCGGGCCACGGCCTCAAGCTCGGCTACTACGCGCAGGAGCACGAAACGCTCGACCCCGACCGCTCCGTCCTGGAGAACATGCGCTCGTCGGCCCCGGACCTCGACCTGGTCGAGGTCCGCAAGACCCTCGGCTCCTTCCTCTTCTCAGGAGACGACGTCGAGAAGCCCGCCCGCGTGCTGTCCGGCGGCGAGAAGACCCGGCTCGCCCTCGCGACCCTGGTGGTGTCGTCGGCCAACGTGCTGCTCCTCGACGAGCCCACGAACAACCTCGACCCGGCCAGCCGCGAGGAGATCCTGGGCGCGCTGCGCACGTACAAGGGCGCGGTCATCCTCGTCACGCACGACGAGGGCGCCGTCCAGGCGCTCGAACCGGAGCGGATCATCCTGCTGCCCGACGGAGTCGAGGACCTCTGGGGCTCGGACTACGCGGATCTGGTGGCGCTGGCCTGACGACGCGGGCGTGATCCACTGCGTCTGGATCATTCGGCTCAGTGGTGATCCATCATCTGAGTGAGTGTGTCTCGTACTTTGGCGTGGCGTGCTGACGATCAAGCCGTTCCGGTACCAGTTCGATCAGCGCTCCGGCGCACACTGTCTGACCTGCTCTTTCTTCCGCGTGACTGACGATCTGTGTGCGCGAGCCGGTCTGGAATGTGCCATTCCGTTCGTGTTCGAACGCGGAGCTACGCCGAAGCTTGTCCGGCGAACCTTGCTGAATGGGTGGCCAGGAGCGCCCCGAGGGGTGATCATGAGAAGTCCAGAGCGCACTTCCATGAGGAGGCACGGGTGGCCGAGACTCTGAAGAAGGGCAGCCGGGTAACCGGCCCCGCGCGCGACAAGCTCGCGGCAGACCTGAAGAAGAAGTACGACTCCGGTGCGAGTATCCGTGCGCTGGCCGAGGAAACGGGCCGGTCCTACGGATTCGTCCACCGGATGCTCAGCGAGTCCGGAGTCACACTCCGGGGACGCGGTGGAGCGACACGCGGCAAGAAGGCCACGGCCTGACGACCGCGTACAGCTTCTCCGGCCACCGGTTCCGCCGGTGACCACCCGGCCGGTCGTCGCGGTCGACCGGGTGGTTACTGTGCAGTCACTTAGCTAGCTGTGCTGACTGCACCGAACCGGAGGCGCCCCATGACTTCGCTCGATCATGTGCTCGACAAGGACGGCGTACGGCTCACCGTCGAGGACGCGGTTGCCACGGTGACTTTGACCAACCCGGCCAAGCGCAACGCTCAGTCTCCCGCTCTGTGGCGGGCGTTGACGGAAGCCGGGCAGTCACTGCCGGGCAGTGTGCGGGTCGTCGTGCTGCGGGGCGAAGGCAAGTCCTTCTCCGCGGGCCTCGACCGGCAGGCGTTCAGCCCCGAGGGCTTCGACGGTGAGCCGTCCTTTCCCGAGCTCGCACGCCGTTCGGACACGGAACTGGACGCGGCCATCGCCGCGTACCAGTCCGCCTTCACCTGGTGGCGCCGCAGCGACATCGTGTCGCTCGCCGCCGTCCAGGGACACGCCATCGGCGCCGGATTCCAGCTCGCGCTGGGCTGCGACCTGCGCGTCGTCGCGTCGGACGTGCAGTTCGCCATGCGCGAGACCAGCCTCGGGCTGGTCCCCGACCTGGGCGGTACGCACGCCCTCGTCGGGCTCGTCGGCTACGCCCGCGCGCTGGAGATCTGCGCGACGGGCCGGTTCGTACAGGCCGACGAGGCCGAGCGCACCGGCCTGGCCAATCTCGTGGTGCCGCCGGGCGAACTCGACGCGGCGGTACAGGACCTCACCGCCGCGATCCTGGCCGCGCCGCGCGACGCGACGGTCGAGACGAAGGCCCTGCTGCAAGGCGCCTCGTCGCGTACGTACGACGAGCAGCGCGCCGCGGAGCGCGCGGCCCAGGCGCGCAGACTGCGGGACCTGGCGGGCCTGGGCGACTAGGTCCTGTCCGGCGGATCTTCGGGGGTCCGGGACGCCTGGCACGGCACCTCCCTGCGTTGTCGGAGTCATCCAAGTACGTCCAGTACGAGGATGATCCTCCGCCTTGCGATGCACCGCACCAGCCGCCCCGGCCTGATCCCCGAAGATCCGCCGGACAGGACCTAGACGCTTTTTTACCGGACGTCCACCGATGTGATCAGGACCGCCACCGTCGGATGGCTCGGCAGTGACGCCGAGACCGCGCGGCTCACCCCGCGGGCCACCTCCCACGGACGGTGGCCCGCCGCCGTCGCCAGCTCGACGCGGACATGGCCGCGGGTGACGAGCACCGCCGTGCCGAGCGACCCGGACAGATGGGCGACGCCGGGGACCTTCGCCGCGATGACCGCCGCCGTGCCCTTCGGTGCGACCGCGACTGCCCCGACTGGCGCAGTCGCCCCCGAGGAGTCTGTATCCGGCTCCTCGGGCGGCTCCTCCAGCAGCGCCGTCACCCGCAGGTCCACCTCCGTGACCCGCAGCCCCAGCCCGTCCACCGCGTGCGTGTACAGCGCCGTGCGCAGCCGTTCGGCCACGTCGGGCAGCGGCTCGCCCGCGAGCGCCGCGAAGTCCCCGTCGATACGCAGCACCCCCGGCGGCAGCGCGCCGGGCGGCGGCTTCACCGCGGGCACCTCCGCCGATCCGGGGTCGGCCAGACAGAGCCTCAGCCGGCCCAGCGTGGCGCCGGGCACCTCCGCCGCCGTACGTCGCAGCGCGGTCGTCGCCGCCCGTTCGGCCAGCCATACCCCGTCCGCCGGGTCGCCCAGCGGGAGCAGCCGGCCGAGGCCGAGCCGTTCCCGTACCGCCGTACTCCAGCCGTCCGCGCGGTCCGTGCCGGCCGCACCGTTCCCGCCGTTCGCGCCGTTCGCGCTATTCGCGCCATGACCAGTCGTCATGGGCCCAGACTGCCGCATTCCCGGCGCGACACCGGGCAAGTCGCCTTAATGTGGACAAAGAGTCCATCTGCGCCCGGGAAGGGGCGAGTACCCATGTCCGACACCACGCAGCGCAATCAGTCCGAGCCGTCCGTCAAGGCGCCCTCCCACGACGACCAGCGGAAGCCCTCCACCGGCAAGAGGGGCAGCGGCGACCCGTCCGTCCGTGGGCGGACCACCATCGCCGACGGAGTGGTCGAGAAGATCGCCGGCCTCGCCGCGCGCGACGTGCTCGGTGTCCACGCGATGGGCAGCGGCATGTCGCGCACCTTCGGGGCCGTACGCGACCGGGTGCCCGGCGGCACCAAGTCCGTCGCGCGCGGTGTGAAGGCCGAGGTGGGGGAGGTACAGACCGCGCTCGATCTGGAGATCGTCGTGGACTACGGCGTGTCGATCGGCGATGTGGCCCGCGACGTACGGGAGAACGTGATCTCCGCCGTCGAACGGATGACGGGCCTGGAGGTCGTCGAGGTCAACATCGCCGTCAGCGATGTGAAGCTGCCCGACGAGGAGGACGAGGAGCCCGAGACACGGCTCCAGTAACGGCCAGTTCCGCAAGACCGAAGAGGAGTCACTCGATGAGCATGGCGGTGGTCGGCCTGTTGGCCGGTATGGCCCTGGCATTCGCCGGATACTTCGGCGGTTTCGGAGCCTTTCTGCTGGTGGCCGCGTTGGGCGCGGTCGGGTTCGTGGCCGGCCGATTCCTCGACGGCGATCTGGAAGCGGGCGACCTCTTCCGAGGCCGCGAACGCGACGAACGCCGGCGGTGACCCTCCATGGCCGGTGAGCGGGTGGTGGCCGCGGACCGCGGGGCGACCACGATCGCCGACCGTGTCGTCTCGAAGATCGCCGCGCAGGCGGCGCGGGAGGCGCTGGGCGGCGTGCCGGAGGGGGGCGAGGCGCCGCACGCGGGAGTCCTGGTCCACCACGACGTGGCGCGGGTACGGATCGGTGTCGAGCTGGACTATCCCTCCGACATCGGCGCCCAGTGCGGCGCGGTGCGTCGCCAAGTCGTCCGGCGGGTAAGTGCTCTGGCGGGGATGGAGGTGCCGGAAGTGATCGTCAGGGTCGAACGGCTCCACTCCGCCCAGTCGCGCGCGGCGCAGGGGAGGATCCAATGAGCGAACCGGTGGGTGACGGGACCGAGCACGCGCCGGGGGCGCCAGGCGCGCCGGCGGTGCCGGGCGCCGTCCGCGCGGACGTGCTCGAACTGGACCAGTCCGCGTCCGCCGCCCGGTACGAACCGAGGCCAACGCTGCGGGAGGGCGACGGGGACAGGGACGGCAGGACCGGCCGCTTCTGGTCCTGGCGCCGGATCCCGGCCGCGCTGGTCGCGGCCGTCCTGCTCGGCGCGGCGGCGCTGCTGCTGTACGACGTCGCGGCCGTACGGGCCGACCATCCGGCCATGTACTGGCGCCGGTGGCTCGCCCGCCGGTTCGCCACCGAGCCGCTGGACAACACCTGGGTCCTGGTCGGCTCGGGTGTCGCGGCGGTCGTCGGCCTCTGGCTGATCGTTCTCGCCCTGACTCCGGGACTGCGCCAGGTGCTGCCGATGCGGCGCGGTCCGGAGCGGGTACGGGCCGGGCTCGACCGGGAAGCGGCGGCGCTGATGCTGCGCGACCGGGCGCTCGAGGTCTCCGGCGTACGGTCCGTACGGGTCCGGGCCCGCCGCGCCAAAGTCCGCGTACGGGCCGTGTCCCACTTCCGCGAACTCGACGACGTACGCGCCGATTTGGACACCGCGCTGGCCTCCGGCATCGGCGAGCTGGGCCTGGCCAAGCCGCCCGCGCTCTCCGTGCATGTCCGTCGGCCGACGAAGAAGGGATGACGGGATGCTCCGGGTCGTCAACCGTGTCCTGCTGGGCCTCGTCGGGCTGGCGCTGCTGTGCGTGGGCGGCGGGGTGCTCGCGACGGGCCTGGGCGTGTCCGTGCCGTCCTGGTGGCCGTACACCGGCAAGAAGGACGTGCTGCTGAGCGAGGCCGACCGCGACCGCTGGAGCGACCAGGGCTGGTGGTGGCCGGTCGTCATCGCGGTGCTCGCGGTCCTGGTGCTGCTGACGCTGTGGTGGCTGCTGTCCCAACTGCGGCGCGCACGGCTGGCGGAGGTGCTGGTCGAGAGCGGCGACGGCGAGGGTGCGCTGCTGCGGGGGCGGGCGCTGGAGAACGTCCTTCAGAGCGAGGCGCAGTCGCTGGAGGGCGTGTCCCGGGCGCGGGTGCGGCTGACGGGGCGGCGGAGCGCGCCGGAGGCGCGGGTGAAGCTGCTGCTGGAGCCGCACGTGGCGCCGGGGGAGGCGCTGGAGGGGCTGACGGGCGAGGCGGTGGCGCATGCGCGGGATTCGGCGGGGCTGGACGCGTTGCCGACGGAGGCGAGGTTGCGTGCCGCCAAGCATCGGGCGCGACGGGTGACGTGACCTTGCGGGTGCGGGTGCGGGTGCCGGGCCGCTGCGCGGGGCTGTTCCCCTACCCGCCCCTTCCCACAACCGGGGCTGCGCCCCGGACCCCGTACGGCCTTCGGTCGTGCCCTCAAACGCCGGGCGGGCTGGGTTTCGGGGCTCCGCCCCGGACCCCGTACGGCCTTCGGTCGTGCCCTCAAACGCCGGGCGGGCTGGGTTTCGGGGCTGCGCCCCGGGCCCCGTACGGCCTTCGGTCGTGCCCTCAAACGCCGGGCGGGCTGGGTTTCGGGGCTGCGCCCCGGGCCCCGTACGGCCTTCGGCCGTGCCCTCAAACGCCGGGCGGGCTGGGTTTCGGGGCTCCGCCCCGGGCCCCGCGCCTCAAACGCCGGCGAGGCTGAAGATGCCCGACCCCGCGCCTCAAACGACGGCGGGGCTGGTGGTGCCGGTGGGGCTGGAATGCGGGTCAGTAGCCGTGGCGGGTGCCGCCGTCGATGGGGAGCATCAGGCCCGTCAGGTAGGACGCCGCCGGGGAGAGCATGAACGCCGCCGTGCGGCCGAACTCCTGCGGGGTGCCGTAGCGGCGCAGGGGGATGCGGGACTCGTGGCTCGCCCGTGCCGCCGCCGGGTCGTCCGACAGGGAGTCCAGCTCGCGGACGCGATCCGTGTCGATCCGGGCCGGCAGCAGGCCGATCACGCGGATGCCGCGCGGGCCCACCTCGTCGGCCAGTGACTTCGCGAAGCCCGCGAGGCCCGGCCGCAGGCCGTTGGAGATCGTGAGTCCGCGGATCGGTTCGTAGACCGAGCCGGACAGCACGAGGCCGATCACCCCGCCGTCGCCCAGCTCCGCCGCCGCCGTGCGCGCCAGCCGTACCGCGCCCAGGAAGACCGAGTCGAACGCGGAGCGCCACTGCTCGTCCGTGGTGTCCAGGGCGAGCCCCGGCGGCGGGCCGCCGACGCTGATCAGGATCCCGTCGAAGCCGCCGAACCGCTCCCGCGCCACGGCGATCAGGCGTCGCGCGACAGCGGGATCGGCGTTGTCGGCCGCGACGCCGTACGCGTTCGGGCCGATCGAGGCCGCGGCCTCGGTGACGGACTTCTCGTCGCGCCCGGTGACGACCACTTTCGCGCCGTCCGCCGCCAGCGCCTCGGCGGACGCGCGTCCCAGTCCCCGGGACGCGCCGGTGACGACGTAGACACGGTCCTTCAGTCCAAGATCCATGGCCCTATCCTGCCTCCTCCGCCACGGCAAGTCGCCCAGTTGCCCGGCCGGTTACGCGGCGGCCGTCTCGCGCTCGACAGTGCCCCGGGCGGCGGCCGTCGCGCGGTCGCGCTTCTCGCGCCGTACGAGAATGACCCACCCGACAGGCACACCGGCGGTGAACAGCCACCACTGCACGGCGTACGCCATGTGCGCGCCGATCGAGCTGGAGTCGGGCTCCGGGATCTGCCGCGGGCTGTTGCCCGGCGCGGCGGGGGCGGTCTGTTCGATGTAGCCGCCGAGGACGGTCCGGCCGAGGGAAGCCGCCTGCTGCTCGCTGTTGATCAGCATGACCTGACGGTCCGGCAGGTCGCTGAGTTCCTTGATGCCGCTGGTGCCGGTCGTCTCGTCGGCCTTGAGCCGGCCGGTGACCGTGACCTCGCCCTTCGGCGCCGCCGGGATGTCGGGGAACGAACGCTGGTCGTCGGCGAAGGGGATCCAGCCGCGGTTGATGAGAACGGCGCGGCCGTCGTCCAGGACGAGCGGGGTCAGGACATGGAAGCCGACCGTTTCGTCGGCGTTGGTCCGGCGGCGTACGACGACCTCGTGCTCCGTGTCGTATCTGCCGGTGGCCTCGACCCGGCGCCAGAAGTCGGCGCGGGGGACGGTGTGGCCGGGGGAGGTGAGGTCGGTGACCGGGACCGGCTTCGCCTTGAGGTTGTCCGCGATCAGGGTGTTCTGCGCAACCCGGCGTTCGTGGCGGTGCAACTGCCAGAAACCCAGCTCGATCATCACGGGGATGAGGACGAGGGCGAGCAGGGTGAGGATCACCCACTGCCGCGACAAGAGGAAGCGGTACACGCCTTTGACGGTACCCGGCGCCGCCCGCGGCCCCGGCGGCGGGTCCGCCCACCGGTCCGCCCACCGGGCCGCCGCCCCGGTTCGTCGCAGGCCCGGCCTCACACCCGGTCGACGATGCCCACCTTCCCCTCGGCGCGGGCGCAGTGCGCGCCGCAGAACCACTGGCCGTCGACCTCGACGCCCTGGCCGATGATCTGGACCCGGCAGTGTTCACAGACGGGCGCCATGCGGTGGATGGCGCAGGAGAAGCAGTCGAAGACATGCACGGCGCCCTGCGCGTGCACCTCGAACGACATGCCGTACTCATTTCCGCAGACTTCGCAACGTGCCATGCGCCACAGGGTGGGACGCGGTGGCGCGGTGTGCGAGCGGAGGGCAGGCGAGTCGTGGCCAATCACCCGTCTGCCGGGGCGGGGGCCGGTACAGGGGCGGGAGCCGGTACGCGGTCGGCCACGCCGCCCGGCGCGGGCGCCACGTCGCGCAGCAGGTGCGTGAACGCCGCCTCGTCGATGACCGGCGTGCCGTACTCCGCCGCCTTCACCGTCTTCGACGTCGCCGACCCGGGGTCGTTCGTCACGAGCACACTCGTCTTGCGCGAGACGCTGGTCGCCACATGCAGCCCCGCCTCGATGGTCCGGTCCTCCAGCAGCTCACGGTCGACCGACGTGTCACCCGAGAAGGCCACCCGCATCCCCTGCGCGAGCGGCTTGTCGCTCTCGTACCGCCCGGGGTTCGGATACGGGCAGGCCGGGAGCCGGCGCGAGGGCCGCCAGGTCGTCGGACGGTGCGTCGGCTGATGGCCGATCAGCGGCGCCGCCGGGCTGTCCGACCACTCCGTGAGCGGCCGGCACTCGAGCAGCGGCAGCCGCACCCCGCCCCGCGCCGCCGCGTGCAGACTCGGCCGGAACGCCTCCGCGAGCACGCGCGCGTCGTCCAGCGCGTGGTGCGCGCGCTGCTGCGCGACGCCGAAGTGCTCGGCGAGCGTGGCCAACTTGTGGTTGGGCAGCGGCAGTCGCAGCTCCTTGGCGAGCGCGATCGTGCACAGCCGCTGGCGCGTGGGCGCGACCGCCTTCGCGCGGGCGTACTCCCGCGAGATCATCGACCAGTCGAAGAACGCGTTGTGCGCGACGAGCACCCGGTCCGCCAGCCGCCGTGAGAACTCCCGCTCGACGTCCCTGAACAGCGGTGCGCCCGCCAGCACATCGGTCGTCAGCCCATGGATCCAGACGGGCCCCGGATCGCGCTCGGGGTTGACCAGCGTGTACCAGTGGTCCTCGACGTTGCCCAGCGCGTCCAGTCGGTACACCGCCGCGGACACTATCCGGTCGTCACGGGCGAGTCCGGTGGTCTCCACGTCGACGACCGCGTATCCCCGGGGGTACGCGGCCGGCCACATCGCTGAAGTCGCAGGGTCGTCGAGCATGGTCACAGAGAATACGGGCCGCGACTGACACTCCGTGACGCGCCTCCGCCCGGCCCCCGACTCGCGCCCCGCGCAAGGGCGTTGGGCGACGGGCTCGGGCCCCGCCCGGCCGACGAGGAACGGCGCCGGACATGAGTGAGCGGGCCGCCCCATCGGACGGCCCGCTCACCCGGTCGAGCGATCGCGTTACCGGCGGACGGCGTCCAGCGCGTCGATCACGCCGGCTCCGTAGAAGCCGTTCTTGTTCTTGCCGCCCTCGCACACCGCGTCGACGGTGCCGTCACCGTCGATGTCGTACGGGTTGGTGCACGCCGTCGCGTCGGCCTGGGCCGTCAGCAACGCCTTGACCAGCCACGGCGAGGCGTACGGGTGGGTCGACTTGATCAGCGCCGCGACACCCGCCGCGTGCGGGGAAGCCATCGATGTACCGCCCTTGTAGCCGAAGCCACCACCGGGCAGCGTGCTCAGGATCAGACCGTTGACGGCGGGCGCCTGAGGCGTCTGGTACGCCGTCCGGTCGCCGCCGGGAGCGGCGACGTCGATCACGCCGAGGCCGTAGTTGGAGTACGACGCCTTCAGGTTCTTCGCACCGGTCGCCGAGACCGTGACGACACCCGACACCTGGGACGGGATGTCCAGGCACTCGGAGGGGTCGATCACGCGCTCGCCGGGAGTGGTGTCGTTCGGGCTGGAGTCGTCCGTCAGTTCGTCGGCGGCCAGATCCATGTCGGAGTTGCCGGCGGCGGCGACGTTCACGACGCCCTTGCCCTCGGCGTACCGGGTGGCCCGCGTGACGGCGTCGGCCAGAGCCTTCTGGTCCGGGTCGTCCTCGCAGTTGAACAGCCACGGGTCGGTGTAGTAGCTGTTGTTCGTCACATCGACGCCGTGCTCGGCGGCCCACACGAAGCCGCAGACGACCGCCTCCGTGTAGAAGAAGCCGTCGGGCTGCGACACCTTGATGCCGGAGACCTTCACGCCCGGAGCGACACCGGTGACACCCGTGCCGTTCTTGGCCGCGGCGATCGTGCCCGCGACGTGCGTGCCGTGGTCACTCTCCCCGGGGCCGGGACGCCAGGCGCCGTCCGCCGTGTTGGGCGTACCGCCCACACAGTTGACCGAGGCGGCCCGGTCGAAGTTCGGCGCGAGGTCGGGGTGGGTGTCGTCGACACCCGTGTCGATCACAGCGACCGTGACCTTGCTGCTGCCGAGCGACTTCTCGTGCGCCTTGTCGGCCTTGATGGCCGGCAGGTCCCACTGAAGGGGCTCCAGCGCGTCCTGGTCGCCGGTCGCCTGCGCCTCGGCGGCCTTCGCCTCCTTGGCCGACAGCGGCTGCTCGGCCTCGATGTCCGTGGTGGTCTGGGCCGCCAGCGGCTTCGTACGGGTGGCGCCCGCCGAAGAGACTCCCCGCACCGCGCGGATCGTCTTACCGAACTCCGGGTTCTGCGAGTGGACGACGATGACACCTATCTGGTCATAGGCGATCACCACTGTCCCGCCGGCCTTGGCGATGGCCTTCTTCACCGATTTGACGGTGGAGTGCCCGCCGTTGGTGTTCACGACGTACGACAGCTTCGGGCCGTCCGCCGAGACAGCGGCCGGGGTGTTGTCGACGGGCGCCGCCGACGCCGACCCGGCCGGCAGGAAGCCGAGCGAGGCGATGAGCGCCAGACCGACGGGCAGAGCCAGTGCGCGCCGCCGTCTGGATCTCAGATGAGCCATGGGTTCTCCACATCATCCGTGAGGCCGCCCCTGCGCACGCTGCGCATGGGCGGGTACATGACGAGTGAAGCTATCGCTGATCATCCCTGCTCATCAATGACTTCGGGAAGAAAAACGCGGGTGTTGAACCGCTTCGGCCCGCTCTCCGTGCCGTTGTCAGGGGGTGAACCAACCTCCCCCGCAGTCAGCGCCCCCACAGCCCACCCCTACCGCACCCGCGTCACGAGGAGATTCCGTGGCTACCGATGGACCGCCGCCGCCCCAGGGCGAATCGGACACCAGCATGCCCGCCCAGCCCACGACAGCACAGTTCGTCAAGGTCCAGGAGAGCCCCGAGTTCGGCGAACTGCGCCGTACGTACCGCTCCTTCGCCTTCCCCCTGACCGTCGCCTTCATCGCCTGGTACCTCCTGTACGTCCTGCTGTCCAACTACGCCGGCGGGTTCATGGGCACCAAGCTGTTCGGCAACATCAACGTCGCCTTCGTCTTCGGCCTCGGTCAGTTCCTCACCACCTTCCTCATCGCCTGGTTCTACTCGAAGTTCGCATCGCGGAAGCTCGACCCCAAGGGCGCGGCGATCAAGTCCCGTATGGAGGCCGACCTGTGAGCCCGACCATCCATCTCAGTGACGCCGTGGGAATCCAACTGGCCGCCGACACCGACGCCAGTGAGCACCGGCCGCTCATCATCACGCTGTTCGCCCTGTTCGTCGTCGCGACCCTGATCATCACCGTGTGGGCCGGCCGGCAGACCAAGAGCGCCGCCGACTTCTACGCGGGCGGACGGCAGTTCACCGCCTTCCAGAACGGACTCGCGGTCTCCGGCGACTACATGTCCGCCGCCTCGTTCCTCGGTATCGCCGGCGCCATCGCCCTGTTCGGATACGACGGGTTCCTGTACTCCATCGGCTTCCTGGTCGCCTGGCTCGTCGCGCTGCTGCTCGTCGCCGAACCACTGCGCAACTCCGGCCGGTACACGATGGGCGACGTCCTCGCCTACCGGATGCGCCAGCGCCCCGTCCGTACGGCGGCGGGCGCCTCCACCATCGTCGTGTCGATCTTCTACCTGCTCGCCCAGATGGCCGGCGCGGGCGTGCTCGTCTCGCTGCTGCTCGGCATCACCAGCGACGCGGGCAAGATCCTCATCGTCGCCCTCGTCGGCATCCTGATGATCGTGTACGTCACCATCGGCGGCATGAAGGGCACCACCTGGGTCCAGATGGTCAAGGCCGTCCTGCTCATCGCGGGCACCCTGCTCATCACCTTCCTGGTGCTGCTGAAGTTCAACTTCAACGTCTCCGACCTGCTCGGCACCGCCGCCTCCAACAGCGGCAAGGGCTCGGCCTTCCTGGAGCCGGGACTCAAGTACGGCCTCACGGAGACCTCGAAGCTCGACTTCATCTCGCTGGGCATCGCGCTCGTCCTGGGCACCGCCGGACTGCCGCACATCCTGATCCGCTTCTACACCGTGCCCACGGCCAAGGCGGCCCGTAAGTCCGTCAACTGGGCCATCGGCATCATCGGCGGCTTCTACCTGATGACCATCGCCCTGGGCTTCGGCGCCGCGGCGCTGCTCACTCCCAAGGAGATCACCGACTCCAACCCGGCGGGCAACACGGCCGCGCCACTGCTCGCCATGGAGATCGGCGGCGGCGGGGACTCCACCGGCGGCGCCATCCTGCTCGCCATCATCTCCGCGGTCGCCTTCGCGACCATCCTCGCGGTCGTGGCCGGTCTGACACTGGCGTCCTCGTCGTCCTTCGCGCACGACATCTACGCCAACGTCATCCGCCGCGGCAAGGCCACCGAGAAGGAGGAGGTGCGCGCGGCGCGCTACGCGACCGTCGCCATCGGCATCGTCTCCATCGCGCTCGGCGCCCTCGCCCGCGATCTGAACGTCGCCGGTCTGGTGGCCCTCGCCTTCGCGGTCGCCGCCTCCGCCAACCTGCCGACCCTCCTCTACAGCCTCTTCTGGAAGAGGTTCACGACGGTGGGCGCGCTCTGGTCGATCTACGGCGGTCTGGCCTCGTCCGTCCTGCTGGTGCTGTTCTCGCCGGTCGTCTCCAGCAAGCCCAGCTCGATGTTCCCGGACGTGGACTTCGCCTTCTTCCCGCTGGAGAACCCGGGCCTGATCTCGATCCCGCTGGGCTTCCTGCTCGGCTGGCTGGGATCGGTCCTCTCCAAGGAGGAGCCGGACGTCAAGAAGTACGCGGAACTGGAGGTCAAGTCGCTCACCGGCACCGGAGCGCACTGATCGTCTTCACCGGAACGAGAGCTTTTGGCGTGGCCGCGTCGTACAGTCCTACGACGCGGCCACGCCGCTCCTCGTGGCAAACGGCCCCCTGTCGTTGTCACAGGTCTGCCGTAGGCTCGGAAGATCAGGCACGCCGAGGACCCGGGAAGCCGGCGCCCCGGACGTATACAAGAGGCACCACGGCATCACGGCACCACGAGGGAAGGGGGCTCACCGTGCTCATCGACACTTACGGCCGCGTCGCGACCGACCTGCGGGTCTCGCTCACCGACAAGTGCAATCTCCGGTGTACGTACTGCATGCCGGAAGAGGGCCTTCAGTGGCTCGCGAAGCCCGATCTGCTGACCGACGACGAGATCGTCAGACTCGTCCGCGTGGCCGTGACCCGACTGGGGATCCGCGACGTCCGCTTCACCGGCGGCGAGCCGCTGCTGCGGCCCGGTCTCGTCGGGATAGTCGAGCGGTGCGCGGCCCTCGCCCCGCGCCCCAAGATGTCGCTGACGACCAACGGCATCGGGCTGGGGCGTACGGCCGCCGCGCTCAAGGCCGCCGGACTCAACCGCGTCAACGTCTCGCTCGACACCCTGCGCCGCGACGTCTTCAAGACCCTCACCCGGCGCGACCGCCATCAGGACGTGCTCGACGGTCTGGCCGCCGCGCGCGAGGTGGGGCTGACCCCCGTCAAGGTCAACACCGTGCTGATGCCGGGGCTCAACGGCGACGAGGCCCCCGATCTGCTCGCCTGGGCCGTCGGACACGGCTACGAGCTGCGGTTCATCGAACAGATGCCCCTCGACGCCCAGCACGGCTGGAAGCGCGACGGAATGATCACCGCGGGCGACATCCTCCAGTCGCTGAGCAGCCGCTTCACCCTCACCGAGGAGGGCGGCGAGGAGCGCGGATCCGCCCCGGCCGAGCGCTGGATCGTGGACGGCGGACCGCACCGGGTCGGCGTCATCGCCTCCGTCACCCGCCCGTTCTGCTCGGCCTGCGACCGTACGAGACTCACCGCGGACGGTCAGGTGCGCAACTGTCTGTTCGCCCGTGAGGAGACCGACCTGCGCGCGGCCCTGCGCTCGGACGCCACCGACGAGGACATCGCGAGGCTCTGGAAGCTGGCGATGTGGGGCAAGAAGGCGGGCTCCGGCCTGGACGACCCGGCGTTCCTCCAGCCCGACCGGCCCATGTCAGCCATCGGCGGCTGAGCGCTCCCGCTCCCACTCGGCGAGAGTGACCACGTCCTTGAGGAAGCCGCGGACACCGAGGAACGACGACAGGTGTTCGCGGTGCTCCTCGCAGGCCAGCCAGGTCTTACGGCGCTCGGGCGTATGCAGCTTGGGGTTGTTCCACGCCAGCACCCACACGGCGGCGGCGCGGCAGCCCTTGGCCGAACAGACAGGTCCGTCGGGACCGGAAGCGGCGCCGGGAGAATCGAAGAGGTCCACGGCCTCAAGCCTAGGGGGTGACGAGGGGGTGTCCCTCAACCGGTGGCCCAGGGGCATACGCCCCGATCACGGGAGGAAACGCTGTCGAAAAAGGCGACGCCGAGCAGCCACGGGGGGAGCTGCCCGGCGTCGGTCCGTCGCTCCGACGGGGGATGCGGAGCGCCTACAAAGTATGTCACGGCTATTGGGGTCAGGTGCACCGGAACTTCATGATTGATCTGAGCTTTTCTTGAGCTTCGAATTAGTCCGGCCCAAGCCGCAGGCTCATGCCCGCTCGTGCGGGGGAGCGGGGTGTCCGTACTCCGCGGACCGCGCACCGGATTCCGCTCCGCCCGCCGCGGGGGCGGGAGCGATCATCGGCCGGGCCTGCGGGCCGATATGACCGGACGGCAGCGAACGGGCCCTCTCCCGGCCCCCGTTGGCGATCACGACGGCCGCGTAGGGCAGTAAAATGCCCAGCACGAGCCCGGCGATCGCCACATGACGCTCCACGTTCCACAGCACCACCGCCAGGATGATCCCCAGCGTGCGCACCAGCATGGAGATGACATAGCGCCGCTGTCTGCCGCGCACGTCCTCGTCGAGCCCCCGCCTCGCACCCGTGATCTGAAAGACCTCGGCGCTGCGCTGCTTCCGCATCACGACCCACCACCCGATTCCCTCGCCGGCCGTTCCCCGTGCCGGACCCGCCCAACGGTACGCCCGCAGTGCGCCGCCTACGAGAGGGGGGACCGCTCGACGCGGGCGCATCACGCCCACGCCCGGCCACGTACGGCCCTGTTCGGCATGCGACGTACGAAGGACACACCCAGACTTGGTCGCACACGCGCAGAGCGCGCCGCACGAGGAGGCGACCATGAGTTGGTTGTGGGCAATCATCGTGGGTCTGGTGCTGGGTCTGATCGCCAAGGCGATCATCCCCGGCAAGCAGCGGATCCCACTGTGGCTGACTACCGTGTTCGGAATCCTGGGCAGCATCCTCGGAAACGCGGCGGCGGGCTGGCTGGGAGTCGAGGACACCAAGGGCATCGACTGGACACGGCATGTGCTCCAGTTGGTCGGCGCCATCCTCGTCGTGGGGGTGGGCGACATGCTCTGGGCGTCGGTCCGGGGCTCCAGGAGACGGACGAAAGCGCCCAGATGACGACCGGCCCCGAGCGGGCCCGGCGGCGGACAGTGTGACGGCCCGGTACGCGTTGCGGCGTACCGGGCCGTGACACTGTCCTACGACGCCCGCCGACCGACCAACGCCGTCCGCCGACCGCGCCGGCGGCCCTCCCGTCAGGAGGCCGCGTCCGCCGTCACCTCGACCGCGGCGAGGTTCTTCTTGCCGCGCCGCAGCACCAGCCAGCGCCCGTGCAGCAGCTCCCCGGCGTCCGGTACGGCTTCGGCGTCCGTGACCTTGACGTTGTTCACGTACGCCCCGCCCTCCTTCACCGTGCGCCGGGCCGCCGACTTGCTCGGCGCCAGCCCGACCTCCGTCAGCAGATCCACCATCGGCACCAGCTCGGCCACCCGCGCGTGCGGCACCTCCGACAGCGCCGCCGCCAGCGTCGCCGCGTCGAGACCCGTCAGCTCACCCTGCCCGAACAACGCCTTCGACGCCGCGACCACACCCGCGCACTGATCGGCGCCGTGGACCAGCGTCGTCAGCTCCTCGGCCAGCGCGCGCTGCGCCGCGCGGGCCTGCGGGCGCTCCTCGGTCAGCTTCTCCAGCTCCTCGATCTCCGCGCGGGACTTGAAGCTGAAGATCCGCAGGAACTTCGAGACGTCCCGGTCGTCCGCGTTCAGCCAGAACTGGTAGAACGCGTACGGTGTCGTCCGCTCGGGGTCCAGCCAGACCGTGCCGGACTCCGTCTTGCCGAACTTCGTACCGTCGGCCTTCGTGATCAGCGTGGTCGCCAGGGCGTGCACCGACGCCTCGGGCTCGACCCGGTGGATCAGGTCCGTACCCGCCGTGAGGTTGCCCCACTGGTCACTGCCGCCGGTCTGGAGCGTGCAGCTGTAGCGCCGGTACAGCTCCAGGAAGTCCATGCCCTGGAGGATCTGGTAGCTGAACTCGGTGTAGCTGATGCCCGCGTCGGAGTTCAGCCGCCGTGCGACCGCCTCCTTCGCGATCATCTTGTTGACCCGGAAGTACTTCCCGACGTCGCGCAGGAAGCTGATCGCCGACATGCCCGACGTCCAGTCCAGGTTGTTGACCATGGTCGCCGCGTACGGACCGTCGAAGTCCAGGTACCGCTCGATCTGCCCGCGCAGCCGTTCCACCCACTCGCCGACGACCTCGGGCGCGTTCAGCGTGCGCTCCGAGTTCGGCTTGGGGTCGCCGATCAGCCCCGTCGCCCCGCCGACCAGCCCCAGCGGGCGGTTCCCCGCCTGCTGGAGCCGGCGCATGGTGAGGATCTGGACCAGATTCCCCAGATGCAGGCTGGGTGCGGTCGGGTCGAAGCCGCAATAGAACGTGACGGGGCCGTCCGCGAACGCCTTGCGCAACGCGTCCTCGTCGGTGGACAGGGCGATCAGCCCGCGCCACCGCAGCTCCTCGACGATATCCGTCACGTTTCTCGTGTCTCCTTCGATGAGTCAGGTCCGTCCGGCGTCCATGACAGCCGAACGCCTGAAGAGGTTATACGCCCTGGCTGACCGAACTCATATTGAAATCCGGCACCCGCAGCGCGGGCATCGCCGCCCGAGTGAAGTAGTCGCCCCACTCACGCGGCAGCGTCTTCTGCGTCCGTCCCGCCTCCGACGCCCGCGAGAGCAGACCGACCGGCGACTCGTTGAAGCGGAAGTTGTTCACCTCGCCGACGACCTCGCCGTCCTCGACCAGGTAGACACCGTCGCGGGTCAGCCCCGTCAGCAGCAGCGTCGCCGGATCGACCTCGCGGATGTACCACAGACAGGTCAGCAGCAGCCCGCGCGAGGTATCGGCGACCATCTCCTGAAGCGAACGCTCACCGCCGCCGTCCAGGATCAGGTTGTCGACGGCCGGCGCGAGCGGCAGCCCGGTCAGCTCCGCGCTGTGCCGGGTGGTGACCAGCCGGTCCAGCTTCCCGTCCCGGATCCAGTCGGTCGCCGTCAGCGGCAGTCCGTTGTCGAACACCGACGAGTCGTCGCCCGACGCGTGCGCGATCACGAACGGGGCGGATTCCAGGCCCGGTTCGGCCGGGTCGCTGCGCAGCGACAGCGGCAGCTCGGCGAGGGTGTCGCCGACGCGGGTGCCACCGCCGGGCTTGGAGAAGACCGTACGGCCCTCGGCGGCGTCCCGCGCGGACGACGACCACAACTGGTAGATCAGCAGATCGGCCACCGCCGTGGGCGGCAGCAGCGTCTCGTACCGGCCCGCCGGCAGATCGATCCGGCGCTCCGCCCAGGCCAGCCGCTTCGCCAGCTCCGCGTCGAGCGCCGCCGGATCGACATCCTTGAAGTCACGCGTCGCCCGCCCCGCCCAGGCCGACCGCGACCGGTCGGGGGACTTGGCGTTCAGCTCCAGGGTGCCGTTGGGCTGGTCATGACGGAGCCGTACGCCCGTGGACGTACCCAGATACGTCGACGTCAGCTCATGGTTCGCGAAGCCGTACAGCTCACGGCCGCCGGCTCTGGCGCGCGCGAAGGACTCGCCGAGCGCGGGCGCGAAGTCGGCGAAGACGGCGGACGTCGTCTCGGCGGGCGCGTCGGTGAAGTCCTCGGACACCGGACCGGCCTCCACGAGCGGCCGGGCGTCCTCCGCCGGACCCGCACCCCGGGCGGCGGCCTCGGCGGCACGGACCAGCGGCTCCAACTCGTGGGCGGTGACGGCGGATCGCGACACCACGCCGGAGGCGGTGCCCTCCTTGCCGTCGACGGTCGCGATGACGGTGAGCGTACGGCCCCGGGTCAGCCCGTTCGTCGTCAGCGCGTTGCCCGCCCAGCGCAGATTGGCGGTCGAACTCTCCTCGGCGATGACCACGCAGCCGTCGGCGGTGGACAGTTCGAGGGCCCGCTCGACGATCTCGTGCGGCTTGCTGCTCGTGCTCAACTTCCGGCCTCCTGCGTCGTGTTGAGGCTGTGCTGTCCCGGGGGGCAACCCCCGGACCCCCGGCCGATTCCCGTGGTCGCCGTCATCGTCCGGCCTCCTGCGTCGTGTTGAGAATGTTCACACCTCGGAACAGGGCCGACGGGCAGCCGTGGGAGACCGACGCCACCTGGCCCGGCTGGGCCTTGCCGCAGTTGAACGCGCCGCCGAGTACATACGTCTGCGGGCCGCCGACCGCCTCCATCGAGCCCCAGAAGTCCGTCGTCGTCGCCTGATAGGCGACATCGCGCAACTGCCCGGCCAGTTGGCCGTTCTCGATCCGGAAGAACCGCTGCCCGGTGAACTGGAAGTTGTAGCGCTGCATGTCGATCGACCACGAACGGTCGCCGACCACATAGATCCCGCGCTCCACACCGCCGATCAGATCCTGGGTGCCGAGCCCGCCCGGATCCGGCTTCAGCGACACGTTCGCCATGCGCTGCACCGGCACATGGCCCGGCGAGTCGCCGTACGCGCAGCCGTTGGAGCGGTCGAAGCCCGTGAGCTTCGCGATCCGCCGGTCCAACTGGTAGCCGACGAGCGTGCCGTCCTTGACGAGGTCCCACGACTGGGCCTCGACGCCCTCGTCGTCGTACCCGATCGTCGCAAGACCGTGCTCCGCCGTCCGGTCACCCGTCACATTCATGATCGACGAGCCGTACGCCAGCTTCCCCAACTGGTCGAAGGTCGCGAAGGACGTCCCCGCGTACGCCGCCTCGTACCCCAGCGCCCGGTCCAGCTCCGTCGCGTGCCCGATCGACTCGTGGATCGTCAGCCAGAGGTTCGACGGGTCGACCACCAGGTCGTACGTCCCCGCCTCGACGCTCGGCGCGCGCATCTTCTCGGCGAGCAGCGCCGGAATCCGCTCCAGCTCGGAGTCCCAGTCCCAGCCGGTGCCCGTCAGATACTCCCAGCCCCGGCCGGCCGGCGGCGCGATCGTGCGCATCGAGTCGAACTCGCCGCTCTCGCCGTCCACGGCGACCGCCGAGAGCTGCGGGTGCAGCCGCACGCGCTGCTGCGTGGTGACGGTGCCCGCCGTGTCCGCGTAGAACTTGTTCTCGTGGACGGTCAGCAGCGAGGCGTCCACATGCGCGACGCCCTCCCCGCGCAGCAGTCGCGCGCTCCACTCCGCGAGAAGTCCACTCTTGTCCTCGTCGGGTACCTCGAACGGGTCGATGTCGTACGCCGACACCCAGGTCTTCTCCGCGTGCACCGGCTCATCCGCCAGCTCCACGCGCTCGTCCGAACCCGCCGCCGCGATCACCTTCGCCGACAACTTGGCCATCGCCACGGCCTGTCCGGCGACCCTGGCCGCCGCGTCCATCGTCAGATCGACCCCGGAGGCGAACCCCCAGGCGCCACCGTGCACGACACGGACCGCGTAACCGACATCGGTCGAGTCCGACGACCCGGCGGGCCTGGCGTCCCGCAGCCGCCAGGCCGCGCTGCGTACCCGCTCGAACCGGAAGTCGGCATGATCGGCACCGAGGGCACGCGCCCTGGCGAGCGCCGCGTCGGCGAGCGCCCTCAGCGGCAGTGCCAGAAACGACTGATCTACCTCATGGGGCACGTCGGCCTCCCTTTCACACGCCTCGGTAAAGGTGTCCGCAGTGAATCATGCGGTACGAGAGGGAGTTTCGCCGCGTTTATGTAGGGACCCCACAGTGACCGTCCCGAGGCGCTGTCAATGCCCGAGTCCACGGAGCGGCTGATCGACCGATAGGTTTTCCAGGTACCAACAGCTAGACAGCTACGAAAGGTGCTCCGTTGAGCCGCTCGGTTCTCGTCACCGGAGGAAACCGGGGCATCGGCCTTGCCATTGCCCTGGCTTTCGTCGGCAACGGCGACAAGGTCGCCATCACCTACCGCACGGGCGAACCGCCCAAGGACCTGACCGAGTCGGGTGTCCTGGCCGTCCGGTGTGACATCACCGACGCCGAGCAGGTGGAGCAGGCATACAAGGAGATCGAGGAGACGCACGGCCCGGTGGAGGTGCTGGTCGCCAACGCCGGTGTGACAAAGGACCAGTTGCTGATGCGGATGTCGGAGGAGGACTTCACGTCCGTCCTCGACACCAACCTCACCGGCACCTTCCGCGTCGTCAAGCGCGCCAACCGGGCCATGCTGCGCGCCAAGCGCGGACGCGTCGTCCTCATCTCGTCGGTGGTCGGCCTGCTGGGCTCGGCCGGCCAGGCGAACTACGCGGCCTCCAAGGCCGGGCTTGTCGGCTTCGCCCGCTCGCTCGCCCGTGAACTCGGCTCGCGCAACATCACGTTCAACGTCGTCGCGCCCGGCTTCGTGGACACCGACATGACCAAGGTGCTCACCGACGAGCAGCGCGCGAACATCGTCGCCCAAGTCCCCCTCGGCCGTTACGCACAGCCCGAGGAGATCGCGGCCACGGTCCGCTTCCTCGCCTCGGACGACGCCGCGTACATCACTGGAGCCGTCATTCCCGTTGACGGCGGATTGGGCATGGGTCACTGATCACATGAGTGGAATCCTCGCCGGCAAGCGCATTCTCGTCACAGGTGTCCTCACCGAGTCCTCCATCGCCTTCCACGCCGCCAAGATCGCGCAGGAGGAGGGCGCGGACGTCATCCTCACCGGCTACGGGCGTCTGTCGCTCGTGGAGCGCATCGCCAAGCGGCTGCCCAAGCCCGCCCCCGTCATCGAGGTGGACGTCGCCAACCAGGAGCACCTGGACGGCCTCGCCGACCGCATCCGTGAGCACCAGGGGGAGGGCGCGAGCCTCGACGGCGTCGTGCACTCGATCGCCTTCGGCCCGCAGGGAGTCTTCAACTTCCTGGAGGCCGAGTGGGAGGACGTCGGCACGGCGTTGCACGTCTCGGCGTACTCGCTCAAGTCGCTGACCATGGCCTGTCTGCCGCTGATGGAGCGCGGCGGCTCGGTCGTCGGGATGACCTTCGACGCGCAGTTCGCCTGGCCCAAGTACGACTGGATGGGCGTCGCCAAGGCGGCGCTCGAGTCCACGAACCGCTATCTGGCGCGTGACCTGGGCCCCAGGAACATCCGCTGCAACCTCGTGTCGGCCGGCCCCGTCAAGTCGATGGCCGCCAAGTCCATTCCGGGCTTCGAGGAGCTGGCCGACGTGTGGAACCACCGCGCGCCGATCGGCTGGGACCTGGCCGACCCGGACCCGGCGGGGCGCGGTGTCGTCGGACTGCTGTCGGACTTCTTCCCGAAGACGACGGGCGAGATCCTGCACGTCGACGGCGGCGTCCACATGATGGGTGCCTGACCTTACGGATCGACGTCCGGGAAGCCGCGTGACCGCCTGAGGGCGGCACGCGGCTTCCTCGCGTCGCGGAGCGTCACCGCTCACCGTCCGTGGTCGTCCGAGTCGTTGAGAGCGACGACCGGCCGCACACTGATCGGGGAGGAGGTGTCGCTGTGTACCGCAGAGCGCGCAAGGTGGCTGCCTCGCTGACCGTGGCGGTGCTGATCGTCGCGGGCCTCGCCGTCACCGCCGTCGTACGGGACGATCCGCCGCTCCCGCCGGTCAGGACGTCGGTGGCGGACATGACCGGTGCCGGGACGGTGGCGGTGGACGACGGTGACGACGGTGGTGACCGCGACGAGGGGGAGCGCGACCCGTTCGGGGCCTCCTGCCGTACGGCGATCGAGGGCTCGTCCGTGACCGCGTTCTGCCACAACCCGTACCCCGGCACCGATCGCGTACGGCTGCACATAGAGTGCGCGCGCTGGTGGGACGTCGACTCGGACAGCGCTCCCGCCGATGCCGGGCCCGCCGGCTATGTCAGGCTCGCCGGACGCTGCTGGAAGGAAGTCGAATCGGCCTGGGTCAGCCACGCACGCGTCGCGCCCTGACCGGTCCTCTGCCGCCTGTCGCCTTTTCTCCCGGTCAGACGGTCTTCCGCAGACAACTGAACGCGTGGCTCGCCGCCTCCGCCCCCGCCGTGGACGCGTCCTGGGCCCTGATCGCCGCCACCAGCTTCGCGTGGTCCAGATGGAACGCCGGCCGCAGCTCAGGTCCCACATCGGCGCGCAGCCCGTCGCGCATCAGATGGCTCATGTCCGCGTAGAGCGCGGTCAGCACCTCGTTGTGGGAGGCCGCGACCACCGCCAGATGCAAGGTCGCGTCGGCGGCCACGAACAGATCGGCGTCCCCACCGGCCCACGCCTCCTCGCGGCGCGCCAGCAGCGTCTCCAACTGCCGCATGTCCCGCTCCGTACGCCGCTCCGCCGCCAGCCGCGCCGCCGAGGCTTCGAGGGTGGAGCGCACCTCCGCGATGTGCCGGGCGTCCGCGTCGGCGAACCGGCGGTACATCACACCGGCCAGCTCGCTGGTGGCCACGACATAGGTGCCCGAGCCCTGCCGGATGTCCAGGAGCCCGTTGTGCGCCAGCGCGCGGACCGCCTCGCGGACGGTGTTACGGGCCACCCCCAACTGCTCGACCAGCTCGGGCTCGGTGGGGATGCGTGAGCCCACCGGCCATTCGCCCGACGTGATCTGGTTCCGCAGCTCGGTGATCACCTGATCGGAGAGCGCGGATCGCCGGGGGGAGGTCAGGGCCATGATGCTCCAAACTCGTCTGGACTCGACTGGACAACCAATCATCCTATGATTCTATGATGGCTCCATGCTTGACGAGACCACGACCCCGACCCCACTCCGGGAGGACATCGCGCCCGCGCCCGCCGATTCTCCCGCACCGTCCCCGTCCCCCCGGACGACCGTGTGGCTGACCCGGCTGCTCGTCGTGGGCCTCGTCCTCGCCGCCGTCAACCTCCGTCCCGCCATCACCAGCCTCGGGGCGCTGCTCGAAGACGTCCGCGTCGGACTCCATATGAGCGGCAGCGTCGCCGGGGTCCTCACCTCCGTACCGGCGCTGTGTTTCGCCGTCTTCGGTATCACCGCCCCGCGTCTGGCCCGCCGCTTCGGACCCGGCGCGGTCGTCTGCGCCGGGATGGTGGCCATCACGGCCGGCCTGCTGATACGCCCCTTCACCAACAGCACGGCCGCTTTCCTCGCGGCGAGCGCGCTCGCGCTGATGGGCATAGCCCTCAGCAATGTGCTGATGCCGGTGATCGTGAAGCGGTACTTCCCGGACCGGGTCGGCACCATGACCGGCCTCTACTCGATGTCGCTGTCCGCCGGCACGGCGGTGGCCGCCGCCGCGACCGTCCCCATGACCGGTGCGCTGGGCGGCAGTTGGCGCCTCGGCCTCGGTCTGTGGGCCGTGGTCGCCGCCGTCGCCGTACTGCCCTGGGCCGCGCTCCTGGTCAGCGACCGCAAGAGCGCGGCCGGCGCGGCGAGGGCGGCCGGCGCGGCTGGTGGCGATACGGAGCGGCGGGCGCGGGCGCGGGAGTCGTCGCAGGCACCGGCGCCGAGTATCGCCCGCAGCCGCACCGCCTGGGCGCTCGGCTGTTTCTTCGGCCTCCAGGCCACGGGCGCGTACATCACCATGGGCTGGATGCCGCAGATCTTCCGCGACGCGGGGGTGTCGGCCGGCCGGGCGGGCCTGCTGCTCGCCGTCACGATGGTGATGGGCGTCCCACTCGCCTTCGTGATCCCGCGACTGGCCACCCGGATGAAGAACCAGGGCCCGATCGTCATCGCCCTGGGGGCCTGCGGTCTGATCGGATACGCGGGCCTCTTCCTCGCGCCCGCCGCCGGGGCCTGGGTGTGGGCGGTGCTGCTGGGCATCTCCAACTGCGCCTTCCCGCTGGCGCTCACGATGATCGGCATGCGCGCGAGGACCGGGCCCGGAGTCGTACGGCTGTCCGCCTTCGCGCAGAGCACGGGCTATCTGCTCTCCATTCCGGGGCCGCTGCTGGTGGGCGTGCTGTACCAGCACAGCGGCGGCTGGGAGCTGCCGATCATGTTCGTGGGCGGGCTGATGGTGCCGCAGATCGTGCTGGGGGTCATCGCGGGCCGGGACCGGACGATCGAGGACGAGTGCTGAGATGAGAAACTGGGCGCATGCCAGTCCTTGATCCGAGTCCCCAGAACGGCCAGAAGAAGCTGCTGCTGATGTTCGGCACGATCATCGGCATCATGGTCGTGATCGCCGTCATCGCCTCGATCGCCTCCCCGTAGTACCTCAATACCTCAGTACCTCGGCGAGTGAGCCGAAGGGGCGCGTCGGTGTCGAAAGGGAGAGCGCGCGCAGGCCCCGAGGAACGAGGGGCCGAGCACGGTCGACCGTCGACAGCGACTCAAAGCGCCCCGGAGGCGAACCGAGCCCTGAAAAAAAGAATGGGGAGGGTGGTGCTGGCACCACCCTCCCTTAGGGGGCCAGGGTCAGGGTCAAGTGGGTGGGTCTCCGGATGGGAGCGGGGTCCGCTGATCCGTAGCTTTGAGGTACCTCAACCGCAGACCTACGGAGGCGGCCATGTCGGCCCCTACGCACACCCGGTCCCACCGTCCGTCCCCCGACACCGTCGAGATCCGTCTCCCCTGGTGGGCTGTCGCTCTGCCCGCGATCGCGTTCGCCGCGCTGCTGCTGCTGATGACCGGTTCCGGGCAGGCCAACGCCGCCGCGGGCGACCCGGGCGTCGGCCGGGTGGTGCAGCAGATACAGCAGACCCTCGCCCGGTAGCCCATGGTGGGTGAGGGCTCCAACACCCCGCGCCTGACGGCGCATTTCGTGCGAAGCTGGGATGCATGAGCGTCGAAACACCCCGCAGGATTGTCCTACTCCGGCACGCGAAGGCCGACTGGCCCGAGGTGGCCGACCACGAGCGGCCGCTCGCCGAGCGAGGCCGCGCGGACGCCCCGGTGGCCGGCCGCCGGCTCGCGGAGACCGGTATCGCCTTCGACCTGGCTCTCTGTTCGACCGCGGCCCGTACGCGCGAGACCTGGAAACTGGCGGTGCACGAGCTGCCGCAGCGCCCCAGGACCGTCTACGAGGACCGGTTGTACGATGCCACGCTCGGCGATCTCCTGGCGCTGCTCACCGAGACGTCGGACGACGTGAACGACCTCCTTCTGATCGGCCACAACCCCGGTATGCACGCCCTTGCCGACGCGCTCTCGGCCCGCGCCGAGGGTGACGCCCTGGGGCGGCTGTCCGTGAGCGCGTTCCCGACCTCCGCGTTCGCCGTCATCGGCTTCACCGGCTCGTGGAAGACCGTGGAGCCCGATGTGGGGACGCTCCTCGAATACTGGGCCCCGCACGACTGACAGCGCGCTCGCTCTCCCCGACCGCCTCAATTCCCTTGACGACGAAGCCCCGGCACGGTGTGCGTGCCGGGGCTTCGTGTCGGGCGGGTTCGTTCGGACGGACTCAGGCGGGCGGATCCGCCTCCGCCGCCTCCACTTCTTCGACCTCTTCGCGTGTGATCCCCAGCAGATAGAGAACCGTGTCCAGGAACGGCACGTTCACCGCCGTGTGCGCGGCCCTGCGCACCACCGGCTTGGCGTTGAACGCGACCCCCAGCCCCGCCGCGTTCAGCATGTCGAGATCGTTCGCGCCGTCGCCGATCGCCACGGTCTGCGACAGCGGCACCCCCGCCTCGGCGGCGAACCTGCGCAGGAGCCTGGCCTTGCCCGCCCGGTCGACGATCTCGCCCACGACGCGACCGGTGAGCTTCCCGTCCACTATCTCCAGCGTGTTGGCCGCGGCGAAGTCCAGCCCGAGCTGGTCCTTCAGCGCGTCCGTCACCTGCGTGAACCCGCCTGACACGACGCCCACTTGGTAGCCGAGCCGCTTGAGCGTACGGATCAGGGTGCGGGCGCCGGGCGTGAGCCGTACCTCCGTGCGTACCTTCTCCACCACCGACGCGTCGAGTCCGGCGAGCAGCGCCACGCGCGCGTGCAGCGACTGCTCGAAGTCCAGCTCACCGGCCATGGCCCTGGCCGTCACCTCGGCGACCTGCTCCTCGCAGCCCGCGTGCGCGGCGAACAGCTCGATGACCTCGTCCTGGATGAGGGTCGAGTCGACATCCATGACGACCAGCCGCTGCGCCCGGTGGTGCAGCCCGGCCGAGACGACGGCGACGTCCACGCCGATCTCGGCGGCCTCGGTCGCCAGCGCCGTACGCAGGGGTTCGGTCTCCGTACCCGACACCGCGAACTCCACGGCGGTGACCGGGTACTTCGCCAGCCGGAAGATACGGTCGATGTTGCCGCCGGTCGAGGTGATGCGGGCGGCGATGGCCGCCGTCGACTCGGCGGACAGCGGATGTCCGAGCACCGTGACATGGGAACGGCCGCTGCCGCGTGGGCGGTTGTCGCCGGTCCCGGAGATGATCTCGGCCTGGAGCTTCAGGGACTCCGCCCAACTGTGGACGGTCGCGCGCAGCTCGCCCTCGGTGCCGCCGTCGGCGGCGGGCGAGGTGACAAGCGCGCACAGGACGATACGGCCACGGGTGACGACCTGCTCGATGTCTATGACGTCGAGCGAATAGGCGGCGAGGGTGTCGAAGAGGCCGGCGGTGATCCCCGGGCGGTCTTTCCCGAAGATCTTGACGAGAAGCGTGGGGGCGGCGTCAGTGGTCTGACGGGGCTGCGATGCGCTCATGGTGATTCCACCGTATCGGGAGTGACGCGTGAGGCGACCTGGCGTCCCGCGTATCGGACACGGTCCCGCCAACCGGACACGCTTGCGGGACATCCTGCGGCATATACCGGACAGGTCCGCGGGCCGTGGGTCCCTCTTGCGGGGTTTGCGGCTGTTCACCGACATTTCGCCGAGCCCCGATGGGGATTTTGTGGTCTTTCCCGAGGCCCGACTTTCGGATAAGGGGGCGAGCCTGAAATAGTTCCCCCCGATGTTCGCCATCCCTAGACTTCCCGTGATGGGGAGTAACCCGGGGGACAACCAGTGGGGCATGGAGTGCCGGAACTCGTACTTGAATTGAACGGAAGGACCTGGACGCTCGACCGGTCCAGGTCGTACACCCTGGGACGTGATCCACAGGGCGACCTGGTGATCGATGACGCTCGGGTCTCGTGGCGCCACGCCACCATCAGTTGGGGGGGCCGTAGTTGGGTGATCGAGGACCACGGCAGCACGAACGGCACCTATGTGGGGGGTCAGCGGATCCACCAGATGGAAATCGGTGCCGGTACCGCTGTACATCTCGGTAACGCGACCGACGGACCGCGGCTGAATCTCAACGGCGCGGCGGCGGGCGCGTACACACCGCAGAGCGCGACGCCCCAGGCCCAGGCGCCACAGGCCCAGGCGGCGCCGCAGGCTCAGGCACCGCAGGTGCAGCACGCTCCGCCGCAGCAGGCGCCCGTGCAGCCCCAGCCGCAGGGCGCTCCCAACTGGGCGCCCCAGCAGCAGCCACCTCAGCAGCAGGGCTGGCCGCCACCGCAGCAGAAGCCACCCCAGCACCAACAACAGCAACAGCCGCCTCAGCATGGCTACGTACCGCCGCAGCACGCAGGGCCGGGCAGCGCCGGCGGTCCTGGCGGTCCTGGCGGTCCTGGCGGTCCCGGTGGTCATGGCGGGCTCGGCACCGGTGGCGCGGCGGGGGCCCCATCGGTGTACGGAGACCGCAGCCCGACCACCTTCCACCAGGTGGCTCTCGGCCGGGTGATGCGCATCGGCCGTGCCCTGGAGAACGAACTGGTCGTCTCCGACCTCCAGGTCTCGCGTCTGCACGCCGAGTTCACCTCGACGCCCGACGGCCGGTTCCAGATCCGCGACCTCGGATCCCACAACGGCACGTACGTCAACGGTCAGCCGATCCCCAAGTCCGGTACGGCGCTCATCGGCCCGAACGACATCGTCGGCGTCGGCCACTCGACCTTCCGCCTCGTCGGCGACCGGCTCGAAGAGTTCGTCGACACCGGTGAGGTCTCCTTCTCGGCCCGCCATCTCACGGTGACGGTCGACGGCGGCAAGCAGATCCTCAAGGACGTCTCCTTCGGCGTCCCCGAGAAGTCGCTCATCGCGGTCATCGGCCCCTCGGGCTCCGGCAAGTCCACGCTCCTCAAGGCGCTCACCGGCTACCGGCCCGCCAACGAGGGCGATGTCCTTTACGACAACAGGAATCTGTACAAGCAGTTCGCCGAGCTGCGCCAGCGCATCGGTCTGGTCCCGCAGGACGACATCCTGCACAAGGAGCTGACCGTACGGAAGGCGCTCAAGTACGCCGCCAAGCTCCGCTTCCCCGGTGACACCGCCGAGTCCGAGCGCGAGGCCCGGATAGACGAGGTGCTGCGCGAGCTCAAGCTCGACATCCACAAGGAGAAGCGGGTCACCTCGCTCTCCGGAGGCCAGCGCAAGCGCGTGTCGGTCGCCCTCGAACTGCTGACCAAGCCGTCGCTGATCTTCCTGGACGAGCCGACCTCGGGTCTCGACCCGGGGATGGACCGTGACGTCATGCAGCTCCTGCGCGGCCTCGCCGACGACGGCCGTACGGTCCTGGTCGTCACCCACTCCGTGGCCGAGCTGGCGATCTGCGACAAACTGCTGGTCATGGCGCCCGGCGGCTCGGTCGCGTACTTCGGACCGCCGGAGGAAGCGCTCAACTTCTTCGGCTACACCACCTGGGCCGATGTCTTCTCGGCGTTCGAGAACTACCGCGACTACGACTGGGCGGGCCGCTGGCGCGGTTCGCAGCATTACCAGATGTACGCGGCCGACATCGACGCCGTCGCGGCGCAGCCCGTCCATATGCCGACGCCGCAGCAGATGCGCCCGCCGAAGCCGCAGAGCTGGGGCTCCCAGCTCTGGACGCTGATCCGGCGCTACTCCTCGGTGATCGCCTCCGACCGGGGCTTCCTCGGCCTGATGGTGATACTGCCCGCCGTCCTCGGCGTGGTGAGCGTCGTGATCCCGGCCGATTTCGGTCTGGGACCGCCCGAGCCGCCGTCCCAGTTCAACGGCAAGGCCGGGACGATCCTGCTGATCCTCGCGGTCGGTATGTGCTTCTCGGGCGCGGCCAACTCCGTACGCGAACTGATCAAGGAACGGGTGATCTACGAACGGGAACGGGCCACCGGGCTCTCCCGCTCCGCGTATCTGATGTCCAAGGTCATCGTGCTCGGTGTGATCACGGCCTTCCAGGGCGTCATCATCTGCGGCATCGGCTTCGCGCCCCGCGCGCTGCCCGACGAGGGCCTGCTCATGCCGCCGGCCGTCGAGATGTGCATCGTCATCATCGCGCTCGGCTTCACGTCGATGATGTTCGGTCTGGTGATCTCCTCGCTGGTCAAGACCGCCGAGAAGACCATGCCGCTGCTGGTGATGTTCGCGATCGTCCAGGTCGTGTTCACGGGCACGCTCTTCCAGGTCTACGGTTCGCCCGGCCTGGAGCAGTTCGCCTGGCTGATGCCCTCGCGCTGGGCGATCGCCGGCACCGGATCGACCCTCGACCTGGCGCATCTGATGCCGCCGTGGGAGCCCAAGAGCCCCAACGACCTGGACCCGCTCTGGGACCACTCGGTGTCGCAGTGGGGCTTCAACCTCGGGGTCCTGCTGTTCATCGGCGTCGTGTGCGGGTTCGTGGTGGCGCGGTTGCTGCGCCGCCATGAGCCGGAGGTCATGCGGAAGTAACGGGGAGTACGCGACACGCAGCCGCCGGTGGGCGGCACCCCGCGAAGGGGTGCCGCCCACCGGCGTCTGTGCGTGTCGCGCGTGCTGTGCGTGCTGCGCGGGGTCGTACAGCGGCTCAGTAGGCGCTGTCGACGTTGTCGATCGTGCCGTAGCGGTCGGCGGCGTAGTTGGCCGCGGCCACGATGTTGGCGACCGGGTCGTACTGGCTCTTGGGCGTGCCCTTGACGTGGTACGTGTCGAAGGTCGGCTTGATCACCTGGAGCAGGCCGATCGACGGGACGCCGTTCTTGGCGTTGATGTCCCAGTTGTTGATCGCACGCGGGTCACCGCTGGACTCACGGATGATGTTGCGGTGCAGCCCGTCGTACGTGCCGGGGATCTTCTCCTTCTTCATGATGGACAGGGCTTCCTTGATCCATCCGTTCAGGTTGTTGGCGTAGGTGGGCTTGCGCTCGGCGGCGCGGCTGGCCTTCGCCTTCTCGGCCGCGCGCTTCTTGGCCGCGGCGGCCGCCTTCTCCTTGGCCGCTGCCTTCTCCTTGGCGTCGGCCTTGGTCTTCGCCGACTGCTGCGCCGCGTGAATCTCGGCGGCGCGGTCGGCGATGGTGCTCTGCTTGGTCAGGCTCTCCTGCAAGGCGGCGGGGCCGTTGTTGGCCGTGGTGTTCCAGGCCACCGGAGCGGTGGACACTGAGCCGGCCGCGGTCTTGCTCTCGGCCTCCGCGGATGCGTTGCCCGGGATCAAGGAGAGTGAAACGGCCGCGGCGGCGACGACTGTCACGCCGGCGATCGAGAGCTTGTGGCTCTTGTTCAGACGGTTGCCAGGGGTGCTGGACGCGGTCATACGACATACCTCTTCGAATAGCGGGAGTCGCGGAGGCCGGTCGGCCAGATGCCTTTCTCGGCGGCGACGGCTGCAATTCTTAGCGGCAGCAAAAACATGTGGCAAAGGTGGGATGTACGACCCGTGGTAGTTGAAAGAGGTGCAAATAAGACACCTCGGGACCGACTCACGCCACGTTTATGCCAGTCGTTATGTCCACTACATACCTTCGTAAGTGATCTGGGTCCTATGTGCGGCGTCACATTGGGCAGGTGCCGTTCTTACCGGAGGTTGCTGGCGCAACTCGGAGAGTGAGCGGTCTCATCCGGGAGGACGAGGTGGACGTCGCCGAACTCATGCCAGAGGTAGAGATGGCGTACCGCCGCCGTATAACCGCGCTCCAGCGCCGCCCGCCCGGCGATCGCCTCCAGCATCAGCAGATGCGAGGCCGCCGGCTCGTGCAGCCCGGTCAGCAGCCCGTCCACGACGCGCACCCCGCGCCGCGGTGTGACCACCAGATCCGTCCAGCCCGACGCCGCCCGTACGACCCCGCCCGGGTCGGCCGCCGACTCCAGCGCGCGTACGGCCGTCGTCCCGACGGCGATGATCCGCCCACCACCCGCCCGCGCCGCGTTCACCAGCCGCGCCGTGGTCTCCGGCACCTCGAAGCGCTCCGGATACGGCGGCTCGTGCGCCTCCGCCGACGCCACCCCGGTGTCCAGCCTGATCGGCGCGAACTGCACCCCCCGGCTCACCAGCTCCGCCACCAGCCGCGCGGTGAACGGCCGGCCCGCGCTCGGCATCTCCGCCGAGCCCGAGCCGTCGGGGGAGGGGAGCGCGAAGACCGTCTGGTACGCCGAGAGCGGCTGGTCCCGCTCCGTGTACCCGTAGCGGATGGGACGGCCGTGGCGGCTCAGCAGCCCCGGTACGTCCCCGCCGGCGAACCGCGCCCACCACAGCCGGGTGCCCGCCGGGTCCAGCGGCTCCTCCAGTACGAGGTGCCCGCCGCCCGGCAGCCGTACGACCGCACCGGCCGGACCCCCGGGCCGCGCCAGCGTCGCCCCCTTGCGCCCGCTCCCGCCCCCGCCCCCGCCCGGTGTCCGCAGCTCCACCGCCCACCGGCCGTCGTCCCCCCGCGTGGAGAAGTGGACGACCAGCCGCTCCGCGCCGAGCCGCCCGTCGATCGCCGCCGGCAGCGTCCGCGAGGTGTTCACCACGAGCACGTCCCCGGCCCGCAGCCGCCCCGCCAGCTCCCCGAACACGTGGTGCGACACCGCCGTGCCCCGCGTCACCAGGAGCCGTACGTCGTCCCGCCCCGAGCCCCGCTGCTCGGCAGGCACCCGCGCGGAGAGCCCGTCGGGCACCCGCAGCCCCTCCAGCCCCGGCCGCTCCACAGCCGCCCCGGTCATGACGCCACCCCCAGCAACGAGGTGGCCGAGTAACGGCCGCTCGTCGGCCGCTCCCGCAGCAGCCGCAGGAAGCCCGGCACCACGGACCGGGGATCCGGCCGCGCGTCACCGTCGTCCGGCACGGCCGCCGCGTACAGATCCGTCCGCATGTCGCCCGGGTCGACGGTCCACACCCGCAGCTCCGGCTCCTCCACGGCGAGCACGGCGGCCAGATGGTCCAGCGCGGCCTTGGACGCCCCGTACCCGCCCCAGGTCTCGTACGCCTCCGCCGCCGCGTCCGAACTGACGGCGATCACCGTGCCCGCGCCGCCCGCCCGCAGCAGCGGCAGCGCCTCCTGCACCAGCCCGAGCGCCGCCACCACATTCGTCTCCAGCGCGGCACGCAGCCCGTCCAGCGCCAGCGCGTCCAGCCGTACGAGCGGTTCGGCGCCCAGCGCGCTCGCGTTGCTCACCAGCAGATCGAGCCCGCCGAGCCCGGCCGCCGCCGCGACCAGCTCCCCCCGGTGTACGGGATCGGTCACGTCCCCCGAGATCGCCGTCACCCGTGTCCCGTGCGCCCGGATCTCGTCCGCGGCCTCCGCGAGCGTTCCCGCCGTCCTGGCGTCGAGCACCAGGTCCCACCCGTCCCGTGCGAGCGCACCGCCGAGCGCGCGGCCCAGTCCCTTGGAAGCCCCCGTGATGATCGCTACCGGCATGGCGTCCACTCCTTCTCGCCTCGGATCGGCGCCGGATGTCGTCCAGAGCCGTTGTCCTCAACGTAGAAAGGGCCGAAGGACCGGCGCCTCGGGCGTGAGTCCCGCCGTGCCGAGTCACTTAGCCCTAGGCCGTAGGCCCTCGTCCCCTGCTCCTCAGGTCCGATCCGGCCGCTGACACCCGCCGGTACGGTGAGGCCATGAGCCACCGACCCAGCTCCGGGCTCGCCGCCGTGAGCACCGCGCTCCTCGCGATGAGCAGACATCTGGAGGTACGGGACGTCCTCAAGACGATCGTCGCCTCCGCCCGCGAACTGCTCGACGCCGAGTACGCCGCGCTCGGCGTGCCCGACGACCACGGCGGCTTCGCCCAGTTCGTGGTCGACGGCGTCAGCGACGCGCAGTGGAAGGCGATCGGCCCGCTCCCGCGCCAGCACGGCATTCTCGCGGCGATGCTGCGCGAGGCACGGCCCCAGCGGCTCGCCGACGTGAAGAAGGACCCCCGCTTCGGCGGCTGGCCCAGCGCCCACCCCGACATGTCCGACTTCCTCGGCCTGCCCATCCGCGACGGCGACGAGACGATCGGCACACTCTTCCTCGCCAACAAGCGCTGCCCCAAGCCGGCCGGCGGCTGCGGATTCACCGAGGAGGACGAGGAACTTCTCGGCATCCTCGCCCAGCACGCCGCGATCGCCCTCACCAACGCCAGGCTGTACGAGCGCAGCCGGGAGCTGACCATCGCCGAGGAACGCTCCCGGCTCGCCCATGAACTCCACGACGCCGTCAGCCAGAAACTCTTCTCGCTGCGGCTCACCGCCCAGGCCGTGTCCAGCCTCATCGACCGCGACCCGGCACGGGCCAAGGGCGAACTGCAACAGGTCGCCGACCTCGCCGCCGAGGCCGCCGACGAACTGCGCGCCGCCGTCGTGGAGCTGCGCCCCGCGGCCCTCGACGAGGACGGCCTCGTCCACACCCTGCGCACCCACATCCAGGTCCTCGACCGCGCGCACGCCGCGCAGGTCACCTTCGACAGTTGCGGTGTACGGGCCCTGCCCGCCGCCCAGGAGGAGGCGATGCTGCGGGTGGCCCAGGAAGCGCTCCACAACGCGCTGCGCCACTCCGGCGCGGACCGCGTCGACGTGACCATCGCCCGCCGGGGTCCGGGCTCGGTCCTCAGCGTCACCGACAACGGCAAGGGCTTCGAACCCAAGGCCGTCCGCAGGGCGGGCCGTCACCTCGGGCTCGTCTCGATGCGGGACCGGTCGAGCGGTGTGGGCGGCAGGCTGACCGTGCAATCGGCGCCCGGACAGGGCACCACGATCGAGATGGAAGTGCCCGGTGGCTGACGACAAGAGAATCCGCGTGCTGCTGGTGGACGACCACCAGGTGGTCCGGCGCGGCCTGCGCACCTTCCTGGAGATCCAGGACGACATCGAGGTCGTGGGCGAGGCGTCCGACGGCGACGAGGGCGTGGCCGGCGCGGAGGAGCTGCGCCCGGACGTCGTACTGATGGACATCAAGATGCCCGGCACCGACGGCATCGAGGCGCTGCGCAAGCTCCGCGATCTCGCCAACCCGGCCAAGGTGCTGATCGTCACGAGCTTCACCGAGCAGCGCACGGTGGTGCCCGCGCTGCGCGCCGGGGCTGCCGGATACGTATACAAGGACGTCGACCCGGAGGCGCTGGCCGGCGCGATCCGCTCCGTACACGCCGGTCATGTCCTGCTCCAGCCGGAGGTGGCGGGGGCCCTGCTGGCGCAGGACGACCCCGGCACGGGGCACGGCAGAGGGTCCTCACTCACCGACCGGGAGCGCGAAGTGCTCACCCTGATCGCGGACGGCCGCTCCAACCGGGAGATCGCCCGCGCGCTCGTGCTGTCGGAGAAGACCGTCAAGACGCATGTCTCGAACATCCTGATGAAGCTCGACCTCGCGGACCGTACGCAGGCTGCGCTGTGGGCCGTACGGCACGGGATCACGGGCTGATCCGGAACGCTCCGAAGCGATCCGAAGCGATCCGGAACGTCGTCTTCCGATCTGAGATTCATACCGTCGGGTGTATGTCCCCCACACGGCGTATCCCCAGCGGCGTCCGCGCGTTCTCCATGGCGTGCCGCGGATTACCGCCGCGGCCCTTGCGATGGAGGATTTTCGAAAATGAACAACCTTAAGAAGGCCGCCGCTCTCACCATGATCGCCGGTGGCCTCGTCGCCGCGGGTTCCGGTGCCGCCTTCGCCACCGGCGGTGCCCACGCCGACGGCCAGGCCGTGCACTCGCCGGGCGTCGGCTCGGGCAACCTCGTGCAGGCCCCGATCCACATCCCCGTGAACGCGGTCGGCAACACGGTCAACGTGATCGGCGTCCTCAACCCGGCGTTCGCCAACGGCGGCCTGAACCACTGATCCACCGCCTCCCAGGCGCCACGGCCCCCGGGCCCGTCCGCGACGACGGGCCCGGGGGCCGCTTGTCCCCAATCGCCGGGCGGGCTGCGCATGCCGCCCGCCCGGCGATTGAGGACAAGCAGCCCCCGGCCGGGCCCGGTCGACCAACCCCGGTCACAACCCCCGCTCCCGCTCCTCCACATACGCGTTGTACGCCGCCACCTGCGCCCGCCTCGACACCCGCTCCACCGGCCGCAGCGCCTCACCCCGCGCCGCCATCTCCGACGCGCTCACCGCCCCGCCGTCCCCGTACTCCCGCGCCAGCCCGACCAGCAGCCCCACCCGCTGCGCCAGCTCCAGCACCCGTACCGCACGCGGCGGATAGCCCGGAGCCAGTACGTCACCGCCCCGCTCCGCCCGCGCCCGGTACGCGTCCAGCGCCGCCTCCGCCACCGGCCCCGACCCCGCGACATCCAGCCGCGACAGCGCGTCCGTCGCCTCCCGCAGCGCCTCGGCCAGCTCCCGCTCCGCCTCGCCGAGCGAAGGAACGTCCGCCGGCGGCGCCTCACGCACCGGCAGACAGTGCCAGACCACCTCGACACGAGGATCGCCGGCCGGCCCCACCGCCGACACCTCGGGCACCAGACCGTACGGCGCCCCGGAGGCGACCACCGCCTCCTCGGCGTCCAGCGCGCGGGCGTTGAACTCCGGCGGCCCGCTGAGCCCCAGCGGATGACCCGGCGCCGGCAGCGCCACCCGGTACCCGCTCACCCCCAGCGCGCGCAGCCTGCCGAGCGCCAGCGTCAGCCCGACCGGACCGGCCTCGCCCGGCAGCCCCGCCACCCGGTGCACCGCGTCCGGCCCGACGATCGCGTCAGCCGCGTCGTCCGGCGATACGAAACCGGCAAGGAGGGCATTTCCCCAGGCCGCCAACAGTCCTGAGCGTGGTTCGGAAAGCATGACCCCAGCCTAGGGAACGGACCTAAGGAGTTGACCGCCGGACCGGTGGCGTAGGTTTTCCCTGTGGAGCCGCGCCCACAGGCGCACGCCAGATCTCAAGACGCATCAAAGACTGCAAGGGGAGACAACGCGCTCATGAGCGATGTACTGGAGCTGGTGGACGTATCCGTGGTCCGCGACGGACGCGCTCTGGTGGACGATGTCTCCTGGTCCGTCAAGGAAGGCGAGCGCTGGGTGATTCTCGGCCCCAACGGCGCCGGAAAGACCACCCTCCTCAACCTCGCCTCCAGCTACCTCTTCCCCTCCAAGGGCAAGGTCAAGATCCTCGGCGACAAGCTCGGCAAGGTCGACGTCTTCGAACTGCGCCCCCGCATCGGCATCGCCGGCGTCGCCATGGCCGAGAAGCTGCCCAAGCGCCAGACCGTGCTCCAGACGGTCCTCACCGCCGCGTACGGCATGACCGCCACCTGGCACGAGAACTACGACGAGGTCGACGAGCGCCGCGCCCGCGCCTTCCTCGACCGGCTCGGCATGACCGAGTACCTGGACCGCCGGTTCGGCACCCTCTCCGAGGGCGAGCGCAAGCGCACCCTGATCGCCCGCGCGATGATGACCGACCCCGAGCTGCTGCTCCTGGACGAGCCCGCCGCCGGTCTCGACCTCGGCGGCCGGGAGGATCTCGTACGCCGGCTCGGCCGGCTCGCCAGAGACCCGTACGCCCCCTCCATGATCATGGTCACCCACCATGTCGAGGAGATCGCCCCCGGCTTCACTCACGTCCTGATGATCCGCCAGGGCAAGGTCCTCGCCGCCGGTCCCATGGAGACCGAGCTGACGTCCCGTAACCTCTCCCTCTGCTTCGGCCTCCCGCTCGTCGTGGAGCAGGCCAACGACCGCTGGTCCGCCCGCGGTCTGCCGCTGCGCTGACCTCCGCCGCTCTCGGCCGATGACCTGATCGCACCCCTGTCCGGACCGGACTCGTCGCCCTACCATGAGAGTTGTGGAAATCGAAGCGTGGGTGTGGTGGCTGATCGCGGCCGTAGGACTGGGAATTCCGCTCGTCCTGACGGCGATGCCCGAGTTCGGGATGTTCTCGGCGGGCGCGGTGGCCGGTGCCGTCGTCGCGGCGCTCGGTGGCGGAATCGTGGCGCAGGTCCTCGTCTTCGTACTGGTCTCGGTGGCCCTCATCGCCGTCGTACGGCCCCTGGCCGCCAGACAAGGCTCCCGAACTCCCCGACTGGCCACGGGAATCGACGCCCTGAAGGGGCGTCAGGCCGTCGTCCTGGAACGGGTCGACAGCAGCGGCCGGGGCCGGATCAAACTCGCCGGAGAGATCTGGTCCGCACGCTCCCTCGACGCCGAACAGAGCTTTGAACCGGGGGAGAAGGTCGATGTCGCCGACATCGACGGCGCGACCGCCGTGGTGATGTGAGCGCGCGCTCCACGTGCCCGCCCTCCGTGTGCCCGCGCCGCACGTGCCCGCGCACGCCGTGCGAACTGAGCCAACCAGGCCGAACACGCCGCACACGCAGGCGTGTTCTGCGAAACTGGATCATCTGACAGTCCGGCAGTCCGGTAGCAGCGAAGGGCAGTAGGAACGCGATGCCATCAATCATCATCGTCCTGGTCATCCTGGTGGTGCTTGTATTCATCGCCCTGATCAAGACGATCCAGGTCATCCCGCAGGCGAGCGCCGCCATCGTGGAGCGCTTCGGGCGCTACACCCGCACGCTCAACGCGGGCCTGAACATCGTGGTCCCCTTCATCGACTCGATCCGCAACCGCATCGACCTCCGTGAACAGGTCGTCCCCTTCCCGCCCCAGCCGGTGATCACCCAGGACAACCTGGTCGTCAACATCGACACGGTCATCTATTACCAGGTCACCGACGCCCGCGCCGCGACGTACGAAGTCGCCAGCTACATCCAGGCGATCGAACAGCTCACCGTCACCACGCTGCGCAACATCATCGGCGGCATGGACCTGGAGCGGACCCTCACCTCGCGCGAGGAGATCAACGCGGCCCTGCGCGGCGTCCTCGACGAGGCCACCGGCAAGTGGGGCATCCGCGTCAACCGCGTGGAGCTGAAGGCCATCGAGCCCCCGACCTCCATCCAGGACTCGATGGAGAAGCAGATGCGCGCGGACCGCGACAAGCGCGCCGCGATCCTCACCGCCGAGGGCATTCGGCAATCGGCGATCCTGACCGCCGAGGGCGAGAAGCAGTCGGCGATCCTGCGTGCCGAAGGTGAGGCCAAGGCAGCCGCCCTGCGCGCCGAGGGCGAGGCCCAGGCGATCCGTACGGTCTTCGAGTCCATCCACGCGGGAGACCCCGACCAGAAGCTCCTCGCCTACCAGTACCTCCAGATGCTCCCCAAGATCGCCGAGGGCGACGCCAACAAGCTCTGGATCGTGCCCAGCGAGATCGGCGACGCCCTCAAGGGACTCAGCGGCGCCTTCGACAACCTCGGCGCCGGGGTACCGGGCTTCAACACCGGCAAGGAGCGGCGCCAGCAGCCGCCGCTCGACTGATCCAGCCGTAGCCTCACAGCCCGGTCCCGTACGCGGCGCACCACCCCCCGTCGTACGGGACCCGGCCTGCCGTCGGGCATGATCGGTGCAGCAACCACCGATCACCGAGGGGCATTCCGAGTGACCATCTGGGAGATGCTCGCCGTCTTCGTCGCGGGCACCTGCGCCGGAACCATCAACGCCATGGTCGGCTCGGGGACGTTGATCACCTTCCCCGTACTGCTCGCGACCGGCATGCCCCCGGTCACCGCCACCGTCTCCAACGCGCTCGGCCTGATACCGGGCGCCGTCAGCGGAGCCATCGGCTACCGGGCGGAGCTGACCGGACAGCGCCGCCGCGTCATGCGCCTGGGCGTCGCCGCCGTCTGCGGCGGGCTCTGCGGAGCGATCCTGCTCGTCACGCTGCCGTCCACGGCCTTCGAGACGATCGTGCCGATCCTCGTCAGCCTCGCGCTCGTGCTGGTGATCCTCCAGCCCCGGCTCGCCAAGACCGTCCAGCGCCGCCGCGAGCGCAAGAACGTCCTCACACAGACGGACGGCGGCCCGCTCCTCTTCGGCGGCGTACTGACCGCCAGCGTCTACGGGGGCTACTTCACGGCGGCCCAGGGGATCATCTACATGTCCCTGATGGGCATGCTGATCGACGACGAGATGCAGCGGCTCAACGCCGTCAAGAACGTCCTCGCCGCCATCGTCAACACCATCGCGGCGGTGTTCTTCCTCTTCGTCGCCGAATTCGACTGGACGGCGGTCGTGCTCATCGCCGTGGGCTCGGCGATCGGCGGCCAGATCGGCGCGAAGGTCGGCAGACGGCTCTCGCCAAAGGTGCTGCGCGGACTGATCGTGGTCGTCGGCACGGTGGCCATCGTCCAACTGGTCACGCGCTGACGCGACGCGCGACCGCGCGACCGCGCGATACGGGAATCGCCGGACGGGCCGCCGCGCGTGCGACCCGTCCGGCGATTCCCGAACCTCACGGACAAGGATTCAAGGGCTACGCGGCCGTACGGACCCCCGCCAGCCACTGCGGCAGCGTCGACCGCTCACCGGCCCGCAGCGCCAACAGCATCGCGTCGGCCGGCGACGGCACGAACGGCTCGTACAGCAGCGGCATCCCCGCCTGCTCCGGCGTCCGGTCGGCCTTGCGGTGATTGTCCTCGGCACACGAAGCGACCGTATTGAGCCAACTGTCGGCACCGCCACGCGATCGCGGCACCACGTGGTCCACGGTCGTCGCGCGCCGGCCGCAGTACGCGCACCGGTGCTGGTCGCGTATCAGCACCCCACGTCTCGACCACGGCGCCTGTCTTCGGAAGGGCACCCGTACATACCGGCAGAGCCTGATCACCCGGGGCACCGGGAGATCCACCGCGGCCGCACGAATCCGCAGACCGGGGTGGGACTGCTCGACGACGGCCTTGTCCTGGAGGACCAGCACCACCGCACGGTTGAGTGTCACCGTCGACAGCGGCTCGAAGCTCGCATTCAGTACCAGCGTGTCCCGCATCCCGCCCACCTCCCGTGTGCCGCCCCGCCGGGCGGCGGGCTGGGATCAACTCTGGCCGGGCGCGCCGAGATGGACAACGCAATATCCGCCGATCCACGTTCCGGGGACGACCCCAAATACCCCGCAACGAAAAAATGCCCTGCTCTGATCTCTCCAAGACCAGGGCAGGGCAAACAACACCTGAACGCTCAGCTCTCCGCCGGAGCCGCGTACTCACCGATGAGCTGCGCACGCGCGAGCGTGTGGAACCGCAGATTGAAGCCGACATACGCGGGCGAGGCGTCCGAGTCCGGGCCCAGCGTGTCACTGTCCACCGCGTAAACCGTGAACACATAACGGTGCGCGGGATCACCCGCCGGGGGAGCGGCACCCCCGAACTCCTTCGACCCGTAGTCGCTACGGGCGTGCACGGCCCCCTCGGGCAGCCCCACGAACGAGCCGGAACCCGCCCCCGCCGGAAGCTCGGTCACCGACGCCGGGATGTCGAACAGCACCCAGTGCCAGAAACCGCTGCCGGTCGGCGCGTCCGGGTCGAAGCACGTCACGGCAAAGCTCTTGGTCTGCGGGGGGAAACCCTCCCATCGCAGATGCGGCGACGTGTTCCCCGCCGCGAAGACCTGGGCGTCCTTCAGGACCGCACCAGGCGCGATGTCGTCGCTCACCACGGTGAAGGACGGCACCGGCGGGTGGAAGTCATGAGGGAGTGGAGCCCTCTTCGCCTCGGTCACTACTGAACCTCCGGATTCGGCTTCGCACCGCCGGGGCCTCACGGGACCCGGCGGCCTTCCGAAGTCGACACTAGGCCCAGTTGCGACGTCCGCCGACGTCGGCGATCCACTGGTTGAGGTAGGCGGCCCAGTCGGTGCCCTGGAAGTCGTGCAGACCGACCTTGAACGCGCGGAAGGAGTCGCTGCCCTCGCTGAACAGCCCCGGCTTCTTGTCCATCTCCAGGATGACGTCCATCTCACGGTCGTCCGCGACGAACGTCAACTCGACCTGGTTCAGCCCGCGGTAGCGCTGCGGCGGGACGAACTCGATCTCCTGGTAGAACGGCAGCCGCTGACGCGTCCCGCGGATGTGCCCACGCTCCATGTCCGCGCTCTTGAAGCGGAAGTCCAGACTGATGAAGGCATCCAGGATGGCCTGCTGCGCCGGCAGCGGGTGCACGTTGATCGGGTCCAGGTCACCGGAGTCCAGCGCCCGCGCGATCTCCAGCTCCGTCGTCACACCGATGTTCATGCCGTGCAACTGCTGCCCGGCGATGCTCGTCACCGGCGTCTCCCACGGGATCTCAAGACCGAACGGCACCACATGCACCGCACCGGCCTTCACCTCGAAGGCACCGCCCAGACGCTGCTTGACGAACTCCAGGTCCTGCTTGACCTCCTGGTCACCGCCCTCGACCTCGACGCGCGCCTGGAGACCGACGGACAGCCCCTCGATCTGCTGGTCGACCGACCCGCCCTGGATACGCACCTCACCCTGGACGACCCCGCCCGGCACGACGTTCTGCTCGGTCAGCTCGGTCTCGACGGACGCACCGCCGGCGCCCATGCTCGCGAGCAGCCTCTTGAAGCCCATAGTCACTCCTCCTAGATCCTGACCTCTACATACGCGCCACGACCGCAGGCGGTTCCCCCGCTACGCTCGGACGACATGATCGAGCGCCCCGACCGTACGCCGCTGCCCCGCGACTTCTTCAACCGGCCCGTGCTGGAGGTCGCCCCCGACCTCCTGGGCCGAACTCTCCTACGCCGCACGGCGGAAGGAACCATAGAGCTGCGCCTCACGGAGGTGGAGGCGTACGCGGGCGACATCGACCCGGGCTCCCACGCCTACCGTGGCCGGACGGCACGCAACGACGTGATGTTCGGCCCGCCCGGCCACGCGTACGTCTACTTCACGTACGGCATGTGGCACTGCCTCAACCTGGTGTGCGGCCCCGAGGGCCGGGCGAGCGGTGTGCTGCTGCGCGCGGGCGAGATCCAGGAGGGCCAGGACCAGGTACGGCGACGACGTTTCTCGGCCCGCAACGACAGAGAACTGGCCAAAGGCCCGGCCCGGTTGGCCACCGGTCTGGACGTCGACCGCAGCCTGAACGGCACGGACGTCTGTAGGGGCGGCGACGCGCCCCTGTCCGTACTGATGGGGACACCGCCCCCGAGTGACCAGGTACGCAACGGCCCGCGCACGGGTGTGGGCGGTGACGGCGCCCCGCACCCCTGGCGGTTCTGGATCGACGGGGACCCCACGGTGAGCCCGTACCGCGCCCACACCCCGCGCCGCCGGGCAACTTGACGCGCCGGGGTGAGCCCCCTAATGTAGTCCGAGCCGCTTTCAACGGGTCTTGCTCTTCAGCAGCCCGGAGCGGCCACCCACTACCTACGATTTCCCCCTGACGGGTTCCTTTTCGGCATGCCGAAATTCGAACCTCTCGACTCGATTATGAGTCGCCCGGAGAATCGGTTAACGTAGTGAACACGCCGAAAGGGAAACGCGAAAGCGGATATCTGAAAGCGTTCCCGCTGACTGGGAATCAGGCGCCGAAAGGTTCTGATAGAGTCGGAAACGCAGGACAGCAAGACCGAAGGGAAAGCCCGGAGGGCCCGGAGACGGGGTCGAAGGAAGCGTCCGTTCCTTGAGAACTCAACAGCGTGCCAAAAGTCAACGCCAGATATGTTGATACCCCGACCTCGTCCACATTCTGTGGGCTGGGGTTGAGGTTCCTTTGATGGAAACACAGCGAGGACGCTGTGAACGGCCGGTCTTATTCCGACTGGTTGTTCCGCTCTCGTGGTGTCACCCGATATTGGGTAAACATTCACGGAGAGTTTGATCCTGGCTCAGGACGAACGCTGGCGGCGTGCTTAACACATGCAAGTCGAACGATGAAGCCTTCGGGTGGATTAGTGGCGAACGGGTGAGTAACACGTGGGCAATCTGCCCTGCACTCTGGGACAAGCCCTGGAAACGGGGTCTAATACCGGATAATACTGTGCCCCTCATGGGGGATGGTTGAAAGCTCCGGCGGTGCAGGATGAGCCCGCGGCCTATCAGCTTGTTGGTGGGGTAATGGCCTACCAAGGCGACGACGGGTAGCCGGCCTGAGAGGGCGACCGGCCACACTGGGACTGAGACACGGCCCAGACTCCTACGGGAGGCAGCAGTGGGGAATATTGCACAATGGGCGAAAGCCTGATGCAGCGACGCCGCGTGAGGGATGACGGCCTTCGGGTTGTAAACCTCTTTCAGCAGGGAAGAAGCGAAAGTGACGGTACCTGCAGAAGAAGCGCCGGCTAACTACGTGCCAGCAGCCGCGGTAATACGTAGGGCGCAAGCGTTGTCCGGAATTATTGGGCGTAAAGAGCTCGTAGGCGGTCTGTCACGTCGGGTGTGAAAGCCCGGGGCTTAACCCCGGGTCTGCATTCGATACGGGCAGACTAGAGTGTGGTAGGGGAGATCGGAATTCCTGGTGTAGCGGTGAAATGCGCAGATATCAGGAGGAACACCGGTGGCGAAGGCGGATCTCTGGGCCATTACTGACGCTGAGGAGCGAAAGCGTGGGGAGCGAACAGGATTAGATACCCTGGTAGTCCACGCCGTAAACGTTGGGAACTAGGTGTTGGCGACATTCCACGTCGTCGGTGCCGCAGCTAACGCATTAAGTTCCCCGCCTGGGGAGTACGGCCGCAAGGCTAAAACTCAAAGGAATTGACGGGGGCCCGCACAAGCAGCGGAGCATGTGGCTTAATTCGACGCAACGCGAAGAACCTTACCAAGGCTTGACATACACCGGAAAGCATCAGAGATGGTGCCCCCCTTGTGGTCGGTGTACAGGTGGTGCATGGCTGTCGTCAGCTCGTGTCGTGAGATGTTGGGTTAAGTCCCGCAACGAGCGCAACCCTTGTTCTGTGTTGCCAGCATGCCTTTCGGGGTGATGGGGACTCACAGGAGACCGCCGGGGTCAACTCGGAGGAAGGTGGGGACGACGTCAAGTCATCATGCCCCTTATGTCTTGGGCTGCACACGTGCTACAATGGCCGGTACAATGAGCTGCGATACCGCAAGGTGGAGCGAATCTCAAAAAGCCGGTCTCAGTTCGGATTGGGGTCTGCAACTCGACCCCATGAAGTCGGAGTTGCTAGTAATCGCAGATCAGCATTGCTGCGGTGAATACGTTCCCGGGCCTTGTACACACCGCCCGTCACGTCACGAAAGTCGGTAACACCCGAAGCCGGTGGCCCAACCCCTTGTGGGAGGGAGCTGTCGAAGGTGGGACTGGCGATTGGGACGAAGTCGTAACAAGGTAGCCGTACCGGAAGGTGCGGCTGGATCACCTCCTTTCTAAGGAGCACTTCTCACCAGATTCTTTCGGGGGTTTGGTCAGAGGCCAGTACATCGGCGACTGTCCGGTGCTGGTTGCTCATGGGTGGAACGTTGACTATTCGGCACAGTTTTTCAGGGTTTTCCAAGTACTGCTTCGGCGTGGAACGGGAATGCTGGGGGGCTGGGCCGGGCGCGCTGTTGGGTGTCTGAAGGTACGGGCGGCGTGAGCTGTTTGTGTCTTCGGGATGCCGGCCCCGGTGAACTCACTGTGTATGCGGTGGGGTGGCGGGTGGTTGGTCGTTGTTTGAGAACTGCACAGTGGACGCGAGCATCTGTGGCCAAGTTTTTAAGGGCGCACGGTGGATGCCTTGGCACCAGGAACCGATGAAGGACGTGGGAGGCCACGATAGTCCCCGGGGAGCCGTCAACCAGGCTTTGATCCGGGGGTTTCCGAATGGGGAAACCCGGCAGTCGTCATGGGCTGTCACCCGTACCTGAACACATAGGGTATGTGGAGGGAACGAGGGGAAGTGAAACATCTCAGTACCCTCAGGAAGAGAAAACAACCGTGATTCCGGGAGTAGTGGCGAGCGAAACCGGATGAGGCCAAACCGTATGTGTGTGAGACCCGGCAGGGGTTGCGCATACGGGGTTGTGGGATCTCTCTTTCACAGTCTGCCGGCTGTGAGGCGAGTCAGAAACCGTTGATGTAGGCGAAGGACATGCGAAAGGTCCGGCGTAGAGGGTAAGACCCCCGTAGCTGAAACATTAACGGCTCGTTTGAGAGACACCCAAGTAGCACGGGGCCCGAGAAATCCCGTGTGAATCTGGCGGGACCACCCGCTAAGCCTAAATATTCCCTGGTGACCGATAGCGGATAGTACCGTGAGGGAATGGTGAAAAGTACCGCGGGAGCGGAGTGAAATAGTACCTGAAACCGTGTGCCTACAAGCCGTGGGAGCGTCGCTGGCAGCACTTGTGCTGTCAGTCGTGACTGCGTGCCTTTTGAAGAATGAGCCTGCGAGTTTGCGGTGTGTTGCGAGGTTAACCCGTGTGGGGAAGCCGTAGCGAAAGCGAGTCCGAACAGGGCGGTATAGTAGCGCGCTCAAGACCCGAAGCGGAGTGATCTAGCCATGGGCAGGTTGAAGCGGCTGTAAGAGGTCGTGGAGGACCGAACCCACCAGGGTTGAAAACCTGGGGGATGACCTGTGGTTAGGGGTGAAAGGCCAATCAAACTCCGTGATAGCTGGTTCTCCCCGAAATGCATTTAGGTGCAGCGTCGTGTGTTTCTTGCCGGAGGTAGAGCACTGGATAGGCGATGGGCCCTACCGGGTTACTGACCTTAGCCAAACTCCGAATGCCGGTAAGTGAGAGCGCGGCAGTGAGACTGTGGGGGATAAGCTCCATGGTCGAGAGGGAAACAGCCCAGAGCATCGACTAAGGCCCCTAAGCGTACGCTAAGTGGGAAAGGATGTGGAGTCGCAGAGACAACCAGGAGGTTGGCTTAGAAGCAGCCACCCTTGAAAGAGTGCGTAATAGCTCACTGGTCAAGTGATTCCGCGCCGACAATGTAGCGGGGCTCAAGCGTACCGCCGAAGTCGTGTCATTCGTACATATAGCCTCAACGGGCGTGCGGATGGGTAGGGGAGCGTCGTGTGCCGGGTGAAGCAGCCGCGGAAGCGAGTTGTGGACGGTTCACGAGTGAGAATGCAGGCATGAGTAGCGATACACACGTGGGAAACGTGTGCGCCGATTGACTAAGGGTTCCTGGGTCAAGCTGATCTGCCCAGGGTAAGTCGGGACCTAAGGCGAGGCCGACAGGCGTAGTCGATGGACAACCGGTTGATATTCCGGTACCCGCTTTGAAACGCCCAGTACTGAATCAGGCGATGCTAAGACCGTGAAGCCGCCCTGAGCTCTTCGGAGTGTAGGGGAGTGGTGGAGCCGTCGGACCAGACTTGTAGTAGGTAAGCGATGGGGTGACGCAGGAAGGTAGTCCAGCCCGGGCGGTGGTTGTCCCGGGGTAAGGGTGTAGCCCGAGAGATAGGCAAATCCGTCTCTCATGCAGGGTGAGACCTGATGCCGAGCCGATTGTGGTGAAGTGGATGATCCTATGCTGTCGAGAAAAGCCTCTAGCGAGTTTCATGGCGGCCCGTACCCTAAACCGACTCAGGTGGTCAGGTAGAGAATACCGAGGCGTTCGGGTGAACTATGGTTAAGGAACTCGGCAAAATGCCCCCGTAACTTCGGGAGAAGGGGGGCCATTTCCGGTGATCACTCTTGCAGTGTGAGCTGGGGGTGGCCGCAGAGACCAGCGAGAAGCGACTGTTTACTAAAAACACAGGTCCGTGCGAAGCCGTAAGGCGATGTATACGGACTGACGCCTGCCCGGTGCTGGAACGTTAAGGGGACCGGTTAGTCACATTTCGGTGTGGCGAAGCTGAGAACTTAAGCGCCAGTAAACGGCGGTGGTAACTATAACCATCCTAAGGTAGCGAAATTCCTTGTCGGGTAAGTTCCGACCTGCACGAATGGCGTAACGACTTCTCGACTGTCTCAACCATAGGCCCGGTGAAATTGCACTACGAGTAAAGATGCTCGTTTCGCGCAGCAGGACGGAAAGACCCCGGGACCTTTACTACAGTTTGATATTGGTGTTCGGTTCGGCTTGTGTAGGATAGGTGGGAGACTTTGAGATCGGGACGCCAGTTCCGGTGGAGTCGCCGTTGAAATACCACTCTGGTCGTGCTGGATGTCTAACCTGGGTCCGTGATCCGGATCAGGGACAGTGTCTGATGGGTAGTTTAACTGGGGCGGTTGCCTCCTAAAGAGTAACGGAGGCGCCCAAAGGTTCCCTCAGCCTGGTTGGTAATCAGGTGTTGAGTGTAAGTGCACAAGGGAGCTTGACTGTGAGACCGACGGGTCGAGCAGGGACGAAAGTCGGGACTAGTGATCCGGCGGTGGCTTGTGGAAGCGCCGTCGCTCAACGGATAAAAGGTACCCCGGGGATAACAGGCTGATCTTCCCCAAGAGTCCATATCGACGGGATGGTTTGGCACCTCGATGTCGGCTCGTCGCATCCTGGGGCTGGAGTCGGTCCCAAGGGTTGGGCTGTTCGCCCATTAAAGCGGTACGCGAGCTGGGTTTAGAACGTCGTGAGACAGTTCGGTCCCTATCCGCTGCGCGCGCAGGAGTCTTGAGAAGGGCTGTCCCTAGTACGAGAGGACCGGGACGGACGAACCTCTGGTGTGCCAGTTGTCCTGCCAAGGGCATGGCTGGTTGGCTACGTTCGGGAGGGATAACCGCTGAAAGCATCTAAGCGGGAAGCCTGCTTCGAGATGAGGACTCCCACCCACTTGATGGGGTAAGGCTCCCAGTAGACGACTGGGTTGATAGGCCGGATATGGAAGCACCGTGAGGTGTGGAGTTGACCGGTACTAATAGGCCGAGGGCTTGTCCTCAGTTGCTCGCGTCCACTGTGTTAGTTCTGAGACAACGAACGACCGTGTTTATATCCGGTTCTGTGTACTCAATTGAATAGAGTGCCTGTTCGCTTAGTGCCGAAGTCCCCCTTGTGCGGGACACGGCCGATAGTGTTTCGGTGGTCATTGCGTTAGGGAAACGCCCGGTTACATTCCGAACCCGGAAGCTAAGCCTTTCAGCGCCGATGGTACTGCAGGGGGGACCCTGTGGGAGAGTAGGACGCCGCCGAACAATCTTTCATGGACCCCTGGTCCAGCGTTCACGCTGGACCAGGGGTCTTTTTTGTTTTCTCTGCCTTTTGTACGAAGCGCGTCCGATCGCCGGCTGCGTGAGAATGACTGTGGTACCCGAAGACAGGAGCCGTGCCGATGTCCCCCAACTCTCCCGACGACCGTCCGGAGCGCGAATCACGTCGTAGGGACGGTGGTGATCGGAACGGTTCCCGTGGCGGTCGTGACGACCGTGGTGGTAGCCGTCCCACCGGTAAGGGCGGCGGCGTCGGTGACTACGTAGCCCGCAACGACAACCGCAGCGGCGGTCGGCCTGCCGGTGGTGGCCGACCCACGAGTGGTGGCCGCCCCACCGGCGGTGGTCGGCCTGCCGGCAGCGGTGGTGCTGGTGGCCGTGGGCGTGACGAGCGGCCGAGTGGTCCGCGTCGGGACCGGGACGACGACCGTGGAGGTCGGCCCACAAGTAGTGGTCGGCCTACAAGTGGCGGGCGTCCCACCAGCGGTGGTCGGCCTGCCGGTAACAGCGGTAACAGCGGTGGCGGCGGGTTCCGTGGGCGCGACGAGCGTCCCAGTGGGCCGCGTCGTAGCGACGACCGTGGTGGCCGTCCGACGAGTGGTGGGCGTCCGAGCACCGGTGGCGGTGGTGGTCGGCCCACGAGTGGTGGGCGTCCTGGCGGGCCTCGTCGTGATGATCGGCGTGATGAGCGTCCGTCGTTCCGCCGTGACGAGCGGCCCAGTGGTCCGCGTCGGGACCGGGACGACGACCGTGGTGGGCGGCCGAGCACCGGTGGTCGGCCTGCGAGTGGTGGGCGTCCCAGTGGGCCTCGTCGTGATGATCGGCGTGATGAGCGTCCGTCGTTCCGCCGTGACGACCGCCCGAGCGGTCCGCGTCGGGACCGGGACGACAGCCGTGGTGGTCGGCCGTCCGGCGGGGGCGGTTACGGCCGTCGTGAGGACCGTGACGATCGTGGTGGGTTCGGGCGCCGTGACGACCGTGACCGTGACCGGGAGCCCATCAAGCGGCTGCCGATCCCGGAGGACGTCACGGGCGACGAGATCGACAAGGCGGTGCGGCAGGAGCTGATGAGCCTGCCCAAGACGCTCGCCGACGACGTCGCGAAGAACCTTGTCATGGTCGCCAACCTCATTGACGAGGACCCCGACCAGGCTTACGCCTATTCGCGCGTGGCTCTGCGGCTCGCCTCCAGGGTCGCCGCCGTGCGGGAGGCCGCCGGCTTCGCCGCGTACGCGACGCAGAAGTACGGTGAAGCCCTCGCCGAGTTCAGGGCGGCGCGGCGGATGACGGGCAACGTCGACCTGTGGCCCGTGATGGCCGACTGCGAGCGTGGACTGGGCCGTCCCGAGCGGGCCATGACCATGGCCGGTGAGCCCGAGGTGCTGAAGCTCGACAAGGCGGGTCAGGTCGAGATGCGGCTGGTCGCCGCCGGTGCGCGCCGGGACATGGGGCAGATCGACGCCGCCATCGTGACCTTGCAGGGTCCGGAGCTGGGCTCGAACTCCGTACAGCCGTGGACCGTGCGTCTGCGTTACGCGTACGCCGACGCCCTGCTGTCGGCCGGGCGCGAGGACGAGGCGCGCGAGTGGTTCGCCAAGGCCCTTGAGGCCGACAAGGACGGTGCCACGGACGCCTCGGACCGTCTGGCGGCCCTGGACGGCGTCCAGTTCGTCGACGTGGACGAGGACGGCGACGACAGCGACGGCGACGGCGACGGCGAGCACGGTCTTCCCGCCGGTGCCGCCGAGGCTCCCGAGGACGACGACATCGCCGACGAGGACTCGGACAGCGACAAGTCCTGATCCGACGACGACCGACGACCGCACCACGGAAGAGGGCGGCATCCCCACACGGGGGTGCCGCCCTCTTTCGCGTTTCTCAGCCGTCCGCGAGGCTCCGCAGCACCAGGCCCGTCGCCGGCTTCGGGCCGAACGACGTCGACTTGCGCGGCATCGTGACCGCCTGGCGTGCCAGCTCCCGTACGACCTCTTCGCGTACCGGGTGCAGCAGGACCGCCGTACTGCCGTGGCGTTCCGCCTGTTCGACCGCGGCTTCCGTGTCGTGGATGTACGAGATGTGCTCGGGTGCGTCCGGGATCCGCCAGATGTGGTCGAGCAGCGTGGAGTGCAACACGGTCGCGTCCAGGGCGCGCCACTGCTGCGGGCGGTCGGCCGGCACCGTACGGGCGAGGAGTTCCGCGTCGGGGCGGTCGACCAGGTGGAAGCGGCCGTCGCCGGCCAGCAGGAAGGCGTTGTTGGCGTCACCGGCGTCACCGGCGTCACCGGCGTCACCGGCGTCTTCACCGGCCGCCTCCGACAGCTCCTTGACGGCTTCCGGCAGCGTGCCGTCGAGCGTGCGGACCCGGAACGAGCCCGGCACCGCCTCCAGCGCCGCCAGCGCCTCCGCGACCGGCAGTTGGTGCAGCAGCCGGTGGATCGCGCGGACCTGGAGGGGGTGGCGCGCGGTGTCGACCAGCAGGACCAGGCCGTATGCCCACGGTCCCGCGTCGGACGACGGGTGTTCCTCGCGCAGCCGCAGATACGTCGCCCACCGGTGGTGACCGTCCGCGATGAGGGCCTGGCGGCCGGCCAGGTCGTTCTCGATCTCGGCCAGTTCGGCGGGGTCGGTGACCGCCCAGAGCCGGTGGCTGAAGCCGTCCTCCGTGGTGGTGGACAGCAGGGGCGCCCGGCGCGAGGTGCGTTCGATGACGGCGGTCGTGCCCGTCGCGTTGCCCTCGCTGCGGTACGTGAGGAGCAGCGGTTCCAGATTGGCGGCGGTCGCCCGCATCAGGGCCGCGCGGTCCTCGACGATGTCCGGCATCACGTCCTCGTGCGGCAGGACGACACCCTCCGCGGGCGTGGACAGGGCCAGGGCCCCGATGACGCCTCGCTGGAGCAGGTCGCCGTGGCGCTGCTCGTACACGTACAACGCCGGTTCGGCGTCCGGCGCGAGGACGCCCTCCGCGAGCCAGCGGCGCAGGGTGCTCGCCGCCTGGCGGTGCCGGTCGGCGGCGGTCGCGGCCTGGGGCAGGATCAGCCGGACGATGTTGTGCGGGTCGGCCGACTCCAGGTGGTGCAGTCCGTCGGGCCGTACGACGACGTCGTACGGAGGCGAGGTCACGGCGGCGAGGCTGCCGACCCGCTCGGGGACGTAGCGCAGTCCGCGGAACGGGATCAGGCGAAGGCCCCTCGCGGCCGGCCCTGTGGTGTTCATCTCCGCATCGTATGCGGGCCGGGCCATGAGCGATGATCGGGGGAGGAGCGCCCGGACATGGGGCGGAAGAGGGAGCGGGAGACTGATGAGTCAGCCGAGCAGGACCAGGCCCGACTGCAGCGCGACGGCGCTGAACGAGGCGTACGACACGGCTCTGCTGGATCTGGACGGCGTGGTGTACGCGGGTGGCGAGGCCATCGAGCACGCGGTCGGTTCGCTGGTCACGGCCCGGGACGGCGGGATGCGTCTCGCGTATGTCACCAACAACGCGCTGCGGACGCCGGACACCGTCGCCGCGCATCTGACGGAGTTGGGGGTGCCCGCCGAGCCCGCCGAGGTGATCACGTCGGCGCAGGCGGTGGCGCGGCTGATCGCCGAGCAGGTGCCGGCCGGTGCGCGGGTGCTGGTGATCGGCGGTGAGGGGCTGCGGGTCGCGTTGCGCGAGCGGGGACTCGAGCCGGTGGAGTCGGCCGACGACGACCCGGCGGCCGTGGCGCAGGGGTACGGGGGGCCGGAGTTGGCGTGGGGGCGGTTCGCCGAGGCCGGGTACGCGATCGCGCGGGGCGTGCCGTGGTTCGCGTCCAACACCGATCTGACCATTCCGAGCGCGCGTGGGATCGCGCCGGGCAACGGGGCGGCCGTGGAGGTCGTACGGATCGCCACGGGCGCCGACCCGCAGGTCGCGGGCAAGCCGCTGCCGCCGATGCACCGGGAGACGGTGCTGCGTACGGGGGCGAAGCGGCCGATCGTCGTGGGGGACCGGCTGGACACCGACATCGAGGGCGCGTTCAACGGTGGTGTGGACTCGCTGCTGGTGCTGACCGGGGTGACGGACGGGGCGCTGCTGCTGGCCGCCGAGCCGAAGTACCGGCCGACGTATGTGGACGCGGATCTGCGGGGGTTGCTGACCGGGCAGCCCGAAGTGGTCGTCAGGGACGGCGCGTTCGGGTGCGGTGGGTGGACCGCTTCCGTACGGGACGACGCCCTGGTCCTCGACGGGGACGGCGGAGCGCTGGACGGACTGCGGGCGCTGTGCGGCGCGGCCTGGACGTACGCGGGGGACGGGGCGTGCGGTCTGGACGCGGGCAAGGTGCTGGCGAAGCTGGGGTTTTAGGGCTTGTGACGGGTCGTGTGTTCTGTCCTCAATCGCCGGACGGGCTCAAATGAGCCGGTCCGGCGATTGAGGACACGGGCGCGCCAGGGCCTGCCCCCGCGAAGATCCGCCGGCAGGCGCTACGCGTCCTCGCCCGAGCGCAGCAGCTCGTCCTCGGAGGTCCCGCGCCGCCAGTAGCCGGTGAACTTCACCGCCTTGCGGTCGAAGCCGCGCTCGCCGACGAGGTGTCTGCGGACGGCCTTGACGGTCGCCGACTCGCCCGCGATCCAGGCGTACGGTGTGCCGTCCGGCAGGTCGTCGGCCGCGCGGATCGCGTCCTCGGTGGCGGGCGCGGACTCGTCCCGTACGAGCCAGGTCACGTGCGCGTCGGCCTTGGTGGGAAGTTCCCACCGGTCGGCGGCGTGGTCGAGCGCGATCCAGACATGGGCGGGGATGCCGGCCGGCAGGGACTGAAGGATTCCGGCGACCGCCGGGAGCGCGGACTCGTCGCCGGTCAGCACAATCCAGTCGGTGCCGTCCGGCGGCCGGAAGTCGTATCCGGCGTTCTCCTCGTGGATCGGGGCGAGGATCCCGACCCGGTCACCGGGTCCGGCGTTCGAGGCCCATCGGGTGGCCGGGCCCTCGCCGGACCCCGCCCCCGCCCCCGCCCCCGCCTCCGCCTCCGCCGACATCTCGTGCAGGGCGAAGTCGATGTCCAACTCCTGTGTTGCGCGCCGTAGTTCGCGCACCGTGTACGTCCGCATGACGCCCCGTACGTCCGGGTCGAGGGCGCGCCACGCGTCCCACCAGTGCCCGTCCTCCGGGCCCGGCAGGACGGGGGCGTCCTGGCCCGGCCCCGGCAGGAACAGCTTCACGCGCTGGTCCCGGCCGGCCGACGCGAAGCGCGCGACGTCGCCGCCGAAGGTGACGCGGACGAATGAGGGGGTGGGGCGTGTCGTACGCAGCACACGCAGGGCGAAGAACTGGAACGGAGCGTCGGTCATCGGGCCGGCCTCGGTGTGTGCGGAGGAACCCCGGCCGGAACCGGAAGGGGGCTGTTCATTTACGGTGCCTCCCCAGGGCTTCCCTCTTGAGGAGCGAGTATGAGGGTAGGCTAACCTAACTCCGTGTTGGTCGACAGTCCCCCCGAAAGTCCCCCCGAATCCGAACAGAGCGCGGAGTCCCTGCCGCTCACCGTGACCCGCAAGCGCCGCACGCTGCGCGCCGCCGGGCTGCTGGTGTCCGTCGGCGTCCTGCTGCTCGTCTGCGCCGCCGGTCTCGCCGTCGGCGCCAAGCCGATGCCGCTCGGCGACGTATGGCACGGCCTGTTCCACAACTCCGGCACCGGCAACGACGTGATCGTCGCCGACGTCCGGCTGCCCCGGACGGTGCTCGGGCTGCTCGTCGGCACGGCGCTCGGGCTCGCGGGCGCGGTGATGCAGGCGCTGACCCGCAACCCCCTTGCCGAACCGGGGCTGTTGGGTGTCAACGCGGGCGCCGCCGCCGCGGTGGTCTCGGCCATCAGCTTCTTCGGTGTCACGTCCATCGGCGGCTACGTGTGGTTCGCCTTCGCCGGCGCCGCGATCGTCTCCGTACTCGTGTACGCGATCGGCGGCAGCCGCGGCGCGACACCCGTACGGCTCGCCCTCGCCGGCACCGCCGCGACGGCGGCGCTGTTCGGCTACGTCAACGCGGTGCAACTCCTCGACTCGGCGGCTCTCGACCGGCTGCGCTTCTGGACCGTGGGGTCACTGGCGTCGGCCGACATGTCGACTGTCGGCAAGGTGTGGCCGTTCATCGCCGCCGGTGTCGTCCTCGCGCTGCTGATCGCCCGGCCGCTCAACGCGATGGAGATGGGCGACGACACCGCCAGATCGCTCGGCGCCCATCTCACCCGGACCCGTGTCCTCGCCATGCTCAGCGTCACGCTGCTGTGCGGCGGGGCGACCGCCGCCTGCGGGCCGATCGTCTTCGTCGGGCTGATGGTGCCGCATCTCGTACGGGCCATCACCGGGCCGGACATGCGGTGGATCCTGCCGTACGCGGCCGTGCTCTCGCCCGTACTGCTGCTCGGCGCCGACGTGATCGGGCGCGTCGTCGCGCGGCCGGCGGAGGTGCAGGTCGGCATCGTCACCGCGATCATCGGCGGGCCCGTCTTCATCCAGCTCGTACGCCGCAAGAGGATGGCCCAACTGTGAGCGACGACCTGACCACCAAGGCGGGCACTGCGACCAAGGCCGGCGCTGCCGCCACTGGCGGCCGGACGCGCCCGGCGCGCGCGATCCGTACCCCCGGTGGTCTCTCCGTCAGGGTGGACGTCCGGTCCGCCGTCGTCGTCCTGATCCTCCTTCTCGCCGCCGGCGCGATGTCCGTGATCCTCATCGGGCAGGGCGACTTCGCCATGGCGCCCGGCGACGTCGTCGCCACGCTCCTCGGAAACGGCACGACGGCGCAGGAGATCATCGTCCAGGAGCTACGGCTGCCGAGGATTCTGGTGGGCCTGCTCGTCGGCGCGGCCCTCGGGGTCGGCGGCGCGGTGTTCCAGTCCATCTCCCGTAATCCGCTGGGCAGTCCGGACGTCATCGGCTTCGGCCAGGGCGCGACCGTCGGCGCGCTGACCGCGATCGTCGTCTTCCAGGCCGGCTCGGCCGCCGTCGCTGGCGGGGCCGTCGTCGGTGGTCTGCTGACGGGTACGGGGATCTATCTGCTCGCCTGGAAGCGCGGCGTGCACGGCTACCGGCTGGTCCTCGTCGGCATCGGTGTCGCCGCCATGCTCACGGCGGTCAACCACTACCTGATCACCAAGGCCAGCCTGATCGACGCGACGCGCGCCGTGCTGTGGATGACGGGCTCGCTGGATGGCCGGGACTGGGCGCAGGTCTGGCCGCTGCTCGCCGTCTGCGCCGTACTGATCCCGCTCGCGCTCGTGTACGGACGGCCGTTGCGCATGCTGGAGATGGGCGACGACGCGGCGTACGCGCTCGGTGTACGGGTCGAACGCACCCGGCTCGTCCTGCTGGGCGCCGCCGTGCTGCTCGTCTCCGTCGCCACCGCCGCCGCTGGTCCGATCACCTTCGTCGCCCTCGGCGCGCCCCAGCTCGCGCGCCGGCTGACCCGCTCGCCCGGCCCCAACCTCGGCCCGGCCGCCGCGATGGGGGCTCTGCTGCTGCTGGTCGCCGACTGGGCGGCGACGTCGGCGTTCGGCGAGCGTCAGGTGCCGGCCGGTGTGGTGACCGGTGTGCTCGGCGGCTGCTATCTGCTCTGGCTGCTGGTCACCGAGCGCAAGGCGGGCCGCATATGAGCGCCGACGCCCCCGTAGCCGTCCCCGCCTCCGCCTCTGTCTCCGTCCCCGTCTCCGCCTCAGTCCCGGCCTCCCCTCACACCTTCAGGAGTACGACCATGCAGCGCCTCGCGGCGGATACGGTGACCCTCGGCTACGACCAGCGGGTCATCGCCCGCGACCTCTCCGTCCAGATACCCGACCACTCCTTCACCGTGATCGTCGGCCCCAACGCCTGCGGTAAATCGACCCTGTTGCGCGCCCTGTCCCGGATGCTCAAGCCGTCCCGGGGCCGTGTCCTGCTCGACGGCGCCGCGATCCACTCCATGCCCGCCCAAGAAGGTCGCCCGCACGCTGGGGCTGCTGCCGCAGTCGTCCCTCGCACCGGACGGCATCACGGTCGCCGACCTTGTCGCGCGCGGCCGCTACCCGCACCAGGCGCTGCTGCGCCAGTGGTCCCGTGACGACGAACGGATTGTCGAGGAGTCGATGGCGTCGACCGGCGTCGGTGAGCTGGCCGATCGCTATGTCGATGAATTGTCCGGCGGACAGCGGCAGCGTGTCTGGATCGCCATGGCGCTCGCCCAGCAGACGCCGCTGCTGCTCCTGGACGAGCCCACCACATTCCTGGATATCCAGTACCAGATCGATGTCCTCGACCTCTGCGCCGATCTGCACGAGACCCAGGGCCGTACGCTCGTCGCCGTCCTGCACGACCTCAACCACGCCGCCCGCTACGCCACGCACCTCATCGCGATGCGCGAGGGCGAGATCTACGCCGAGGGGCCGCCCGCCGAGGTCGTCACGGCGGAGCTGGTGGAGCGCGTCTTCGGGTTGCGCTGCCAGGTCATCGACGACCCGGAGACCGGTACGCCGCTGGTCGTCCCGGCCGCGCGCAGGGCGCGGCACACGGTGCCTGTGGGGCCGGCCGAGTGAGCCGTGCGGGGGCGGCGGACCGGGTGGTGAGCCGTACGCGCCCGTTCCTCACAGCAGCGAGCGCAGCCGCAGCAGATCCCGGAAACCCGCTTCGAGTCTGACCCGCCCCGAGCCCCACGCCTTCGCGAAGTTCAGCTCGCCGTCGACCATGGCCACCAGATCGTCGCCCTTCATGGCCAGCCTGATCTGCGCCTTCTCGCGCGGCGGGCCTTCATGGGTGTCCAGCACCTCGATCCGGCCGTCGTCGAACCGGCCGGTGAAGGTCGTGTCGAGGTCGGTGATGTGGCAGCTCAGCGAGCGGTCGAAACCGGCCGCCCCGCGGATCCCGTCGTCCGCCCGCGCCATGTTGTCCGAGAGCTTGTCGAGTGCGCTGCGGCACTCCTCCTTCGTCGCCATCGTGATCGACGGTACCGCAGGGCTTCGCGGTAGCGTCTGGGCATGAGCGACGAGACGGCGGGCCCGGCCGACCAGGAGCACGCCTCCCCTCCACCCGAACCCCCATCCCCGGCCCACGACGCGATGCACTCCCCGGCCCATGACCCCGCCGTCCCCGCGCCGATCGGTATCGAGCGCGTGCCGACCGGCGACCCGGAAGTGGACGGGAAACTGGCCAGACTGGGCGACGCGGACCACCTTCCGGCGGACGGCCACCTCGACGTGTACGAGGATGTGCACCGGGGCCTGCGCGACGCGCTCACCGCGCTCGACGTACGCCCCGGACCCGGTCAGGCCGCCCCCCGGCCCGGCCCCTCACCGTCGTACGACCACAGGAGCTGAACCGAACGTGGCAGGAGTGGCACGCCAACGCCTCGACGCCGAGCTGGTACGCCGCGACCTCGCGCGCTCACGCGAGCACGCGAGCCAACTGATCGCCGCGGGACGGGTCACCGTCGGCGGCGCCACCGCGACCAAGCCCGCCACCCAGGTAGAGAAAAGCGCCGCCGTCGTCGTCGCGGAGGACGCCGACGACCCCGGCTACGTCTCGCGCGGCGGCCATAAACTCGCGGGCGCCTTCGCCGCCTTCGTACCCCTGGGCCTGCGGGTCGAGGGGCGCAGGGCGCTGGACGCGGGCGCGTCGACCGGCGGCTTCACCGACGTACTGCTGCGGGCCGGGGTCCGGCAGGTCGTCGCCGTGGACGTCGGTTACGGACAACTCGCCTGGTCGCTCCAGAGCGATGAACGCGTCGTCGTCAAGGACCGTACGAATGTGCGTGAGTTGACGCCGGAGATGATCGGGGGGGATCCGGTGGACCTGATCGTGGGTGACCTGTCGTTCATCCCGCTCGGCCTGGTGCTGCCCGCGCTGGTGCGGTGCGCGGCGCCCGACGCGGATTTGGTGCTCATGGTCAAGCCGCAGTTCGAGGTGGGCAGGGAGCGCCTCGGCAGCGGCGGAGTGGTGCGCAGCCCGGAGCTGCGGGCCGACACCGTGCGGGCGGTGGCGCGCAAGGCGGCGGAGCTGGGCCTCGGGACACGCGGCGTCACCGCGAGCCCGCTGCCCGGACCCGCCGGGAACGTCGAATACTTCCTGTGGCTCAACGCCGGGGCGCCCGAAGTCGATCCGGCCGATGTCGACCGTGCTGTGGCGGAGGGACCCCGTTGACGACGAACGCTGAACAGACCACGGACACCGGTGCGGATGCCGGTGGGGATGCGGGTGGGGATGCCGGTGCGGAGAACCGCACCGTCTTCCTGCTGGCACACACCGGCAGACCCGCCGCGATCCGCAGCGCCGAACTGGTGGTGCAGGGGCTGCTGCGCAACGGCCTCGGGGTACGGGTGCTGGCCACCGAGGCGGCCGATCTGCCGCTCCCACCGGCCGTCGAGACCGTCCCGGAGGCCACGTCCGGCGCGCTGAACGGTTGTGAACTGCTGATCGTGCTCGGCGGCGACGGCACACTGCTGCGCGGCGCCGCCTTCGCGCGCGCCTCGGGCGTGCCGATGCTCGGCGTCAACCTGGGCCGGGTCGGCTTCCTCGCGGAGGCGGAGCGCGACGACCTGGACAAGGTGGTCGACCGGGTGGTGACCCGCGCGTACGAGGTCGAGGAACGGATGACCATCGACGTCCTCGTGCACAGCGACGGTGCCGTCGTGCACCGGGACTGGGCGCTCAACGAGGCGGCGGTGCAGAAGGTCTCGCCCGAGCGGATGCTGGAGGTCGTCCTGGAGATCGACGGGCGTCCGGTGACCGGCTTCGGCTGCGACGGCATCGTGTGCGCCACACCGACCGGCTCGACGGCGTACGCGTTCTCGGCCGGTGGCCCCGTGGTGTGGCCGGAGGTGGAGGCGCTGCTGATGGTGCCGATCAGCGCGCACGCGCTGTTCGCGAAGCCGCTGGTGACGTCGCCGAAGTCGGTCCTCGCGGTGGAGGTCCAGCCGCATACGCCGCACGGGGTGCTGTGGTGCGACGGGCGCAGGACGGTCGAACTGCCGGCGGGCGCGCGGGTGGAGGTACGGCGCGGGGCGGTGCCCGTACGGCTCGCGCGGCTGCACCAGGCGTCCTTCACGGACCGGCTGGTGGCGAAGTTCGCCCTGCCGGTGTCGGGCTGGCGGGGGGCGCCGCACTAGGGCGTGTCGCGAGAGTCCCGCCCGGCCGACGACGCCTGGTACGCACCCCCCCCGAAGCCCCTGAGGGGGCACGGGGGTACCCCAGGCGCGTTGTCGGAGTCGTCCAAGTGCGGCCGGGTCATCCACAACGCCGTTCCTCAGCCTTGCGATCGCACGCCCTGGGCCCTGTGCGGCGCCCCGCGACAAGACACCCCCTCGGCCCTGGGGGGCTTTGCCCGTGTTCGTCCTCAATCGCCTGACGGGCCAGGTGGTTTGTCGTCCATCGCCGGGCCGGCCTCGCTCGGGCGGAGCAGCGCCGCCGCGCCCTCGGAAACGAGCGCGGCGGTCGTCTCCGGCACGTCGTCGCCCGCCAGCAGCGGGCGGCGTACGGCCGCGAGCGGCAGGTCGACCGTCGCCAGCACCACACGCTCCACGTCGCACGCCAGACGTACGGCGGCGGCCCCCAGCGCCGCCTCCACACGCCTGTTGAGCCGTCGGAGCTCGTCGCGCGCCGTCGCGTCCCAGTCCGGTTCGCCGAAGTCCCGTGCGCCGCGCACCAGGACGCGTGCCTCGTCGGGGCGCGCGCGGCTGAACTCGACGACATGCCGGGCGGCGGCGACCGCCGAGGTGTCCAGCGCCGCGAGGAAATCGTCCTGGAAGCGGCTCACCGTCCGCAGCCACAGCGCCGACAGCAGATCGGGCCGCTTCGCGAACCGGTGGTAGACCGAGCCGCTGGGCGCTCCCGCGCGGCGGGCGACGGCGGCCATGGTGACCGCTGCCGGGCCGGACCCGGCGGCGAGCGAGAGCGCGGCGTCCAGCAGTGAGTCCGGATCGTGTGCCGGTGGCCTTCCCATGCCCGGAGGCTATACGCTCGGAGTCGTATTAGAGATGTCTCTCTAATACGGCACGGATACCGTCCCACACACCGGGGAGGCCGTCATGGCCGTGTACAACCTGCACCGTCGAGCGATACCCGCCACCACCCGCACCCCCGACGAGCTGGGCCGTCTGCTGGACTCCCTCGCCTCCCCGGACGACGCCCTCTGGCCGTACGACCGCTGGCCCCGCATGAGGCTCGACCGGCCGCTCGGTGTCGGCGCCAAAGGCGGCCACGGCCCCGTCCGCTACACCGTCGTCGCGCACACCCCCGGCCGGTGGGTGCGTTTCCGCTTCAGTGGGCCGCGAGGATTCCACGGCTTTCACGAGTACTCCGTCGAAAACACCACGGACGGGGCCGTACTGCACCATCTCCTCACCATGCGACTGCGCGGCGCCGCGCGATTCACCTGGCCGCTGTTCTGGCGCCGGCTCCACGACGCCCTGATCGAGGACAGCCTCGACCGCGCGGAAGGGGTGCGCAGGTCACGGTGGATTCCGTACGTACGGCTGCTGCGCCGCGCCCTGGCCGCGAGATGAGCCGGTCCCGGCCCGGTGAGCGCCCCGATGAGCGCCCCGCGAGTGCCCCGTGAGTGATTCGGAGGGCGGGGGCCGTCGCACACCGGGCCCCGGACCTCGTAAGGTCGTGTCCGTGTTGGAGGAGATGCGGATACGGTCGCTCGGGGTCATCGACGACGCGGTGGTCGAGCTGTCGCCGGGCTTCACCGCGGTGACCGGTGAGACAGGCGCGGGCAAAACCATGGTCGTCACCAGCCTGGGGCTGCTGCTCGGCGGTCGCGCCGACGCCGCCCTGGTGCGGATCGGTGCCAAGGCCGCGGTGGTGGAGGGGCGGCTCACCATGTCCGCCGACGCCCCGGCGGCCCTGCGCGCCGAGGAGGCGGGTGCCGAACTGGACGACGGCGCGCTGCTGATCAGCCGGACCGTCTCGGCCGAGGGACGCTCGCGCGCCCATATCGGCGGCCGTTCTGTGCCGGTCGGTGTGCTGGCCGAGCTCGCGGACGACATGGTCGCCGTGCACGGCCAGACCGACCAGCAGGGGCTGCTGCGGCCTTCGCGGCAGCGGCAGGCGCTCGACCGGTATGCGGGGGACGCGGTCGCGACGCCGCTCGCCAAGTACGCCGACGCGTACCGGCGGCTGAGAACCGTCGCCGCCGAACTGGCCGAGCTGACCACCCGCGCCCGCGAACGGGCGCAGGAGGCGGACCTGTTGCGCTTCGGCCTGAACGAGATCGCCGCCGTCGAACCCCTTCCCGGCGAGGACACCGAACTTGCCGCCGAGGCCGAACGGCTCGGCCACGCCGAGGCGTTGGCGTCCGCCGCGTCCGTCGCGCACGCGGCGCTCGTCGGCCGGCCCGAGGACCCCTCGGAGGGCGGTGACGCGACGACGCTCGTCGGCGGTGCCGGACGGGCCCTGGAGGCCGTACGGTCCCACGATCCCGCCCTGGCCGCGCTGGCCGACCGGATGGGCGAGATCGCGATCCTGCTGGCGGACGTGGCCGGTGAACTCGCCGGTTACGCCGACAACTTGGACTCCGACCCGCTGCGGCTCGCGGCGGTCGAGGAGCGGCGGGCCTCGCTCACCGGGCTGACACGCAAGTACGGCGAGGACATCGCCGGCGTGCTGGCCTGGGCACAGGAGAACGCGGCGCGACTGACCGAACTCGAGGGCGACGACGACCGGATCGGCGAGCTGACGGCCGAGCACGCCACTGTGTTGAGTGAACTGTCCTCTCTGGCGCAGGCGTTGACCGACGCCCGTACGGAGGCGGCGGCGCGCTTCGCGGAAGCCGTCACCGCCGAACTCGCGTCCCTCGCGATGCCGCACGCGCGCGTCACGTTCGCCGTGAGCCAGACCGAGGATCCGAACGGTGTCGAGGTGGACGGCCGCCCCGTGGCGTACGGCTCGTCCGGCGCGGACGAGGTCGAGCTGCTGCTGGCCCCGCACCCCGGCGCCCAGCCGAGGCCCATCGCCAAGGGTGCCTCCGGCGGTGAACTCTCGCGCGTGATGCTCGCGGTCGAGGTGGTCTTCGCCGGGTCCGATCCGGTGCCGACGTATCTCTTCGACGAGGTGGACGCGGGTGTCGGCGGCAAGGCGGCCGTCGAGGTCGGCCGGCGGCTCGCGAAGCTCGCCAAGTCCGCGCAGGTGGTGGTCGTGACGCATCTGCCGCAGGTCGCGGCCTTCGCCGACCGGCAACTGCTGGTGGAGAAGACGAACGACGGCTCGGTGACCCGCTCCGGCGTCACGGTCCTCGAAGGGGAGGACCGCGTACGGGAGTTGTCCCGCATGCTGGCGGGCCAGGAGGACTCGCAGACGGCCCGCGCCCACGCGGAGGAGTTGCTGGCGACGGCCCGCGCGGACGCGTAGGGCCGGGCTGGACCGGGCCGGACCGGGTCCGGTCACCGCACCGGGGCCCGCCGCGCCGGCGGTACCGTACGTCGGTGCGCTTCGGAGGTCACTCGTGCGAGTGATAACCGGGCGGGGGAGCCGCACCGACCGACACACCCGCGACGCCCCCTCGGTGCCGGAAGGTCCGTACCGGCTGGCATCCTTGGCGCAGCACACACCACCGGAACAGGAGCCTCGGCCACGTGACACAGCTTCGTACGGTCCAAGTGCTCGGCGGTGGCAGCGCGGGAAGCAGCGCGCACGTCCGGTCGCTGGCGGCGGGGCTCGTCGCCCGGGGCGTACGGGTGAGCGTCTGCGCCCCCGACTCGCTGGAGCGGATCTACGACTTCCGGGGCTGTGGCGCCGACCATGTGCCGGTGGCCCGGCGCGGCGACCTCCTCTCCCTCGGGGCGCTGCGGGCCGCCTGCGCCACCGCCGACGTGGTGCACGCGCACGGGCTGCACGCCGCCGTACGCGCGGCGGTCGCCCTGGGCGGGCAGCGGGTGCCGCTCGTCGTCACCTGGCACACCCGTATGTACGCGGACGGGCCGCGCGGCCATCTGCTGCGCCTGATGGAGCGAAGGGCCGTCAGGGCGGCGGCCGTTGTGCTCGGCGCCTCGTCCGAACTGGTCGACCGGGCCCGCGAGCGCGGCGCCCGCGACGCGCGCCTCGCACCGGTCGCCTTCCCGGCCCCGCGCCGGGCTCCCGCGCTCGCCGACGACGGCGAGGACGCCGTCGACGGCAAGGCTCGCGCCGAACTGGGCGCGGTGGGGCGGCCGTTGCTGATGGCCGTCGGCAGCCTCGTACCGGATCGCGGTTACGGCACGCTGCTGGACGCCGCGAGGGCGTGGCGCGGTCTCGATCCCGTACCGCTGCTGGTCATCGCGGGCGAGGGCCGCGAACGGGCCGCGCTCCAGGGGCGAATCGACGACGAGGGCCTGCCGGTCAGCCTCGTCGGCCGCCGCGACGACGTGACCGAACTCCTCGCCGCCGCCGACGTCGCGCTCCTGCCGAGCCGCTGGGAGGCCCGGTCACTGCTGGCCCAGGAAGCGCTGCGGCTCGGTGTCCCCCTGGTCGCCACGGCGGTCGGCGCCATACCCGAACTGGTCGGCGACGCGGCGGAGTTGATCCCGTACGGCGACGCCCCCGCCCTCGCGGACACGGTGACCCGCCTGCTGGCCGACCCCGACCGGCGCGCCGAACTCGCCTCGGTGGGGCGGGCGCGGGCGGCGACGTGGCCGACGGAGGACGACACGATCGCGCATGTGCTGAGCGTCTACGACGAACTGACCCAGCCGTCACCGTCGCGGTGACATTTCCAGCCCGTCCGGCGATTGAGGACGAACCGCCAACCGGGCGGGCCCGGGCCGCAACGGATCAGCCGACGTGGCGCCGCGCGCGCAACGCCAGGCTCAGGGCCAGGACCGTCTGCGGGTCGTCCAGGTCCGTGCCGAGCAGTTCGGAGATACGGGCGAGGCGGTTGTAGAGCGTCTGTCTGTTCAGATGCAGTTCGCGCGCCGTCTCCGCCTTACGGCCCGCGTGCTCCAGGAACGTCGTCAGCGTCGGCAGCAACGGGGCGCGGGACGTGCGGTCGTGGGTGAGCAGCGGGCCGATCGCGCGGTCCACGAACGCCGACAGGTCCGGATGGTCCCGCAGCCGCCACAGCAGCAGGTCGATGTCCAGCCGCTGGGCGTCGTGCCACGGCCGCTCCGGCAGGCCCCGCGCCGCCGCCGCCGTCTCCGCCGCGTGCCGCAGACCCGCGCTCGCCGCCGCCCAGCCGCCCGGGACGCCGACGACCACCACGGGCCGGGGGCCGCCGGGACGTTCGAGCCCGGAGCGTTCCACGCCCACCCGCAGCGCCGCCGCGACCCGGTCGGCCACCGCCGCGCGTTCGGACTCGGAGCGCAGCCCGAGCAGCAGCGGGATCCGGCCCTCCACGGGCCGTACGCCCAGCAGCACCGGCACCCCCACGGACGACAGCTCGTCCAGCACGGCCCGTGCCAGCGGCGCCCAGTTGCCCGGCGGAGCCGGCTCGGGACCCAGCCGCATCACCACCGGCAGCAGCGGCCCGTCGCCCGGCCGGAAGCCCAGCACCGCCGCCTGCGCGGGCGCGTCGTCCGCCGCGATCCGGCCCTCGGCGAGGTCGGTGAGGAAGTCGCCCCGGCCGCGCGCGGCCAGCTCGTCCTCCTGGCGGGCCTGCATCAGGACGACCGCCAGGATGCCCGCCGCCCGCTCGGCCGCCATCCGGTGCACCGGGAGCAGCGGGGCCGCCACGGCGGGCAGTATGAGCCGGGCCCGTACCGCACCCGCCCCGTGCCCGCCGCCGGGTACGTCCACCAGCACCGTGCCCGCCGGCGGCCCCGCGTCGCGGTCGGCCCGCCGCCCGCGCAGCCCTTCCCAGACCTGGAGCGGTTCCGCGTCCGTCGGTGGCCCGGCCGGTGGCCCCGTCGTGCCCGCCGCCGCGTACAGGAGCTGTCCGTCCGCGGTCTCCAGGAAGACGGGATTGCCGGCGAATTCGGCGAGGATACGCAGCACCTGGGGTACGCCGCCGCCCTCGAGCAGCGCCTCCGTGCACCGCCGATGGACCTCTTCGGCCTGGCGCAGCAGCGCGTAGTGCCCGTTGACGATCTCGGTGTGGACCTCCTCGGTCACCGCGACGAACGCCACCTCACGGTGCAGTTGCACCAGCGGCAGCCCGGCCGCCCGCGCCGCCTCGACAACCGCGGCGGGCAGCCGCGTGAACCGCGGCCCCAGCTCCACCACCAGCGCCGCGATCCCTCGGTCGGCCAGTCTGCGTACGAAGGCGCGCTGGTCGGCGGGGCGGGTGCCGAGACCGATGCCGGTGGTGAGCAGCAGCTCGCCGCCCTTGAGGAGCGACGCGATGTTCGGCACCTCGCCCGCGTGCACCCAGCGCACGGTGCGCCCCAGTTGATCGCTACCGGCGACGACCTCCGGGAGCCCGCCACGCAGCCCCGGCAGCTCCAGGGCCCGCCGCACGGTGATTCCGGCCTGATCGTCCATGCTCCCGGACGCTACCCGGCCCGCGCGGCGGTGTCCCTCCGGGTTCTCAGCCGCCGTACGCCCCCGAAGCCGTCAGGCGCAGCGCCGTGTCGATCAGCGGCACATGGCTGAACGCCTGCGGGAAGTTGCCCACCTGACGCTTGAGCCGCGGGTCCCACTCCTCGGCCAGCAGCCCCAGATCGTTACGCAGCGCCAGCAGCTTCTCGAAGAGTTTCCGGGCCTCGTCCACCCGGCCGATCATCGCGAGGTCGTCCGCCAGCCAGAACGAGCAGGCCAGGAACGCGCCTTCGTCGCCCTCCAGGCCGTCCACGCCCGCGTCCTCGCCCGAGGTCGGGTAGCGCAGGACGAAGCCGTCCTCCGTGGACAGCTCGCGCTGGATCGCCTCGATGGTGCCGATGACGCGCTTGTCGTCCGGCGGCAGGAAGCCCATCTGCGGGATCAGCAGGAGCGAGGCGTCCAGCTCCTTGGAGCCGTACGACTGTGTGAAGGTGTTGCGTTCCTTGTCGTAACCCTTCTCACACACGTCGTGGTGGATGTCGTCGCGCATCTCGCGCCAGCGCTCCAGCGGACCGTCCGCGTCGCCGGACTCGATCAGCTTGATCGTCCGGTCGACCGCGACCCATGCCATCACCTTCGAGTGCACGAAGTGGCGGCGCGGCCCGCGTACCTCCCAGATGCCCTCGTCCGGCTGGTCCCAGTGGCGCTCCAGATACTCGATCAGCTTGAGCTGGAGCAGCGAGGCGTAGTCGTTGCGCGCCAGGCCCGTCATATGCGCCAGGTGCAGGGCCTCGGTGACCTCGCCGTACACATCGAGCTGGAGCTGGTGCGCCGCGCCGTTGCCGACCCGGACGGGGCCCGACTGCTCGTATCCCGGCAGCCAGTCCAGCTCCGCCTCGCCCAGCTCACGCTCGCCCGCGATCCCGTACATGATCTGAAGGTTCTCGGGGTCTCCCGCGACGGCCCGCAGCAGCCATTCGCGCCACGCGCGGGCCTCCTCGCGGTAGCCGGTGCGCAGCAGCGAGGACAGGGTGATGGCGGCGTCGCGCAGCCAGGTGTAGCGGTAGTCCCAGTTCCGTACGCCCCCGATCTCCTCGGGCAGCGATGTCGTGGGCGCGGCGACGATGCCGCCGGTCGGCGCGTACGTCAGGGCCTTGAGCGTGATCAGCGAGCGGACGACCGCCTCGCGGTAGGGGCCGTGGTACGTACAGTGCTCGACCCACTCCCGCCAGAAGTCCGACGTCAGCGTCAGCGATCCCTCGGGGTCCGGCAGCGCGGGCGGCTGCCGGTGCGAGGGCTGCCAACTGATCGTGAAGGCGACGCGGTCGCCGGGCGCCACGGTGAAGTCGGAGTACGTCGTCAGGTTCTTGCCGTACGTGTCCGCCTCCGTGTCCAGCCAGATCGAGTCCGGTCCGGCGACGGCGACGGTGCGGTTGTCGACCTGGTGCACCCAGGGCACCACCCGGCCGTAGCTGAAACGCATCCGCAGCGCGGAGCGCATCGGCACCCGGCCGCTTACGCCTTCCACGATCCGGATGAGCTGCGGCGCGCCGTCACGCGGGGGCATGAAATCGGTCACTCTGACCGTGCCGCGCGGCGTGTCCCACTCCGATTCCAGGATCAGGGAGTCGCCCACATAGCGGCGCCGGTCGGCCCGCGGGGGTTCGGCTCCCGCCGGGGAGGCCGGTCCGAGCCGCCAGAAACCGTGTTCGTCGGTCCCCAGCAGCGCCGCGAACACGGCGTGCGAATCGAAGCGGGGCAGGCACAGCCAGTCGACTGTGCCGTCCCGGCAGACCAGGGCAGCGGTCTGCATGTCTCCGATGAGTGCGTAATCCTCGATGCGCCCGGCCACGTGCATCTCCAGTCGAACGGCCACGTTCGCCCCTCGGGGCGCTTACTGCGGTCAAGGGTCGTTGACGAGCTCTTTTTCCGGGAACACGGGCGGGGGTGGTGCCGTTTGCCGGCCGGACTCGGCAGCGAATGTCCGAGCAGGATACGACGCACCTCGGGGATCCGCGCAGGTGTCCAAGCAACATGACTGAGCCGAACGAGTTGCCCAAGGGTGACACAGCCCCGGCCGTCGCACCTCCGATGACGTGCGGTAACGGGGCGACGACTGAGCGCCGACGAACCGGCGGCGCTGAGGTGATCATGTGGTGACCGTGTGCTGATCAAGGGGGTTCGCGAGGTGATCAATCTGTGATCTTGGACCGGGTCCCGACCGGGGCTGGACCAGGTGTAGACGCGTACGACGGTGTGGCCGGAAATCGACCCCGACATATCCCCGCCAATCCCTCCCGCCCCGAGTCCGCCCCGAGTCCGCCCCGAGTCGGCCCCGAGTCCGTCCCGCGTGTGCCCCGGGCCCGCCCCGCCGCCCTTCACGGGGGTCCGACGGGTGGACGACGGGAACGTCCGGCTGCCGTCGCTGATACCCTGGTGGCCCGTGGACGGATGGCCCCCCAGCGCTTATCGGGGGCCCCGAACCGCAGCGACGGCACCCCCTGAAGATCCTCCGGTCTCACCGGTGATCCACCGGACAGGGGCGCCGGTACGCACCTCAGACCGCGACCACGGGAGCCCCCTCTTGGCCATGCCGAACCGATCCTCGACTTCCTCGACGACCAAGCACATTTTCGTCACCGGGGGCGTCGCTTCCTCCCTCGGCAAGGGCCTGACCGCCTCCAGCCTGGGGGCCCTCCTCAAGGCGCGGGGCCTGCGGGTCACCATGCAGAAGCTCGACCCGTATCTGAACGTCGACCCCGGCACGATGAACCCCTTCCAGCACGGTGAGGTGTTCGTCACCAACGACGGCGCCGAGACCGACCTGGACATCGGGCACTACGAGCGCTTCCTTGACGTCGACCTCGACGGCTCGGCCAACGTCACCACCGGCCAGGTCTACTCGACGGTCATCGCCAAGGAGCGGCGCGGCGAATACCTCGGCGACACCGTCCAGGTCATCCCGCACATCACCAACGAGATCAAGCACCGCATCCGGCGCATGGCGACGGACGACGTCGACGTCGTCATCACGGAGGTCGGCGGCACGGTCGGCGACATCGAGTCGCAGCCCTTCCTGGAGACCGTCCGCCAGGTCCGCCACGAGGTGGGCCGCGACAACGTCTTCGTCGTGCACATCTCGCTCCTGCCGTACATCGGCCCCTCCGGCGAGCTGAAGACCAAGCCCACCCAGCACTCCGTCGCCGCGCTGCGCAGCATCGGTATCCAGCCGGACGCGATCGTGCTGCGCGCCGACCGCGAGGTGCCGCTCTCCATCAAGCGCAAGATCTCGCTGATGTGCGACGTGGACGAGGCGGCCGTGGTCGCGGCGATCGACGCGAAGTCCATCTACGACATTCCGAAGGTGCTGCACACGGAGGGGCTGGACGCATACGTCGTACGGAAGCTGGACCTGCCGTTCCGCGACGTCGACTGGAGCGTCTGGGACGACCTGCTGGACCGGGTCCACAACCCCGACCACGAGGTGACCGTCGCGCTCGTCGGCAAGTACATCGACCTGCCCGACGCGTATCTGTCGGTGACGGAGGCGCTGCGGGCCGGCGGCTTCGCCAACAAGGCGCGGGTCAAGGTCAAGTGGGTCACCTCCGACGACTGCAAGACGCCCGCGGGCGCGGCACGGCAGCTCGGGGACGTCGACGGCATCCTGATCCCCGGCGGATTCGGCGAGCGCGGCGTCACCGGCAAGGTCGGGGCGATCCAGTACGCACGCGAACAGAAGATCCCATTGCTGGGCATCTGCCTCGGTCTCCAGTGCATCATCATCGAGGCCGCGCGCAACCTCCTGGACAACCCGGACGCCAACTCCACGGAGTTCGACGCCGCGACGGCGCACCCGGTGATCTCCACGATGGAGGAACAGCTCGCCTATGTAGAAGGCGCCGGCGACCTCGGCGGCACGATGCGTCTGGGCCTGTACCCGGCGAAGCTCGCGGACGGCTCGATCGTGCGGGGCGTCTACGACGACCAGCCGTACGTGGAGGAGCGCCACCGCCACCGCTACGAGGTCAACAACGCGTACCGCGCGGAGCTGGAGAAGAAGGCGGGCCTCGTCTTCTCGGGCACGTCGCCCGACAACAAGCTCGTCGAGTACGTGGAGTACCCGCGCACGGCGCACCCCTACCTGGTCGCCACCCAGGCGCACCCGGAGCTGCGGTCGCGTCCCACCCGGCCGCACCCGCTGTTCGCGGGGCTGGTCAAGGCCGCGGTGGAGCGTCAGCAGGGGGCGTAGCCCTTGGCGCCCAGACGATAACGTTGACCGAGGTACGGCTCTCCCGGGCACCGGGATCCGTACCTCGGTTTCCGCTGGTGTGGGCGTGCGTGGAGGTAGATTTCGATGGCGATCAAGGACACCCCCGAGGAGTGGCGGATCACAGCCACCGCGACGCCGTTCCGGGGCAACAAGACCAGCGTCCGTACGGACGACGTGGTCATGCCCGACGGCTCGGTGGCGCGCCGCGACTACCAGGTCCATCCGGGCTCGGTCGCGATCCTCGCCCTGGACGAGGCGGGCCGGGTGCTGGTCCTGCGCCAGTACCGGCACCCCGTACGCCACAAGCTCTGGGAGATCCCGGCCGGCCTGCTCGACATCCCCGGCGAGAACCCGCTGCACGCGGCGGAGCGGGAGCTTTACGAGGAGGCGCACGTCAAGGCGGCGGACTGGCGGGTGCTGACGGACGTCTACACGACGCCGGGCGGCTGCGACGAGTCCGTACGGATCTTCCTGGCGCGCGAGCTGTCGGAGGCGGAGGGCGAGCGCTTCGACGTCTCCGAGGAGGAGGCGGACATGGAGCAGGCGCGGGTGCCGCTGGCGGAGCTGGTACGGGGGGTGCTGGCGGGCGATCTGCACAACAACGCGCTTGTCGTGGGCGTGCTGTCGCTGACCGCCGCACTGGCGGGGGACGGGGTGGACGCGCTGCGTCCGGCGGACGCGGAGTGGCCGGCGCGGCCGTTCGAGGCGTAAGCGTTCGGACGTGTGTCTCATAGGACGAACTGCTGATCCGATTGGGGGATTTGTCGCCGCGCCCCGCGTGGTTGGTCGCACAGCGTGAACTACGCTCGAATCACCCGTGCGGACACCCGCCGGGCTCGACTCGTGCGCACCCCGCCGAACGGGCAGGGGAAGGAGCGTGGCCGTGACGGACCAGGCGGTGGACTTGGACGGCGGATCCTCAACTCCCCCCGAAACGGCGCCACCTGACACCAAGTCAGCCAAGCCGCCGCGCCGCCGGAGCGCGCGTACGCGGGCGGCGTCCGACGACCCGTCAGCGCCGCCCACCGGGCGCGAGACGCAGCCCGACCCCCCGGCTCCGGCGGTGCCGGCCGCCGTCCCCAAGAAGCCACCACGCGCCACGGGCACACGCCGGGTCCCGCCCCGCGCGGCCGGCACTCCGGCTCCGTCCGAGCCGGACGCCGCGGACGTCGCTGCCGCGCGCGCGTCGGAGTCCGGTTCTCCGGCTCCGGCCCAATCCGCTCGGCGCGGCGGTTCGGGAGCGCAGGCAGGCCCGCCGATCACCGTCGGCGAGGCGCCTGTGGCCCCGCCGACCGCCTCGAGCCGGGCCACGGCGCCCCCGGACGCCCCCGGCGGGGCGAGCGCCAGGCGCGGGAAGACTCCGGCCGAACGCCTGTCGGCTCCGGCGACGCCGGAGGTCACTGCGGACGAGACGCCCGCCGGCCGGGCGCCGGCGCCCGGTCGTGCGGACGCCGGTGCCGGTCCGCGTGGTCAAGTCGACGCTCGGGGTGAGACGTCGAGTCTGCTCAGCGCTGCCGAAGCGGTCGCGGGCCCGCCCATCACCGCCGACGAGACGCCCGCCGGCCGGGCGTCGGCGCCCGGCGGTCTGGACGCCGGTGCCGGTCCGCGCGGCCGGGGCGGCGGTCGGGGCAAGGCGTCGAGTCCGCGCGGCGGTGCCGATGCTCATGTCGCCCCGCCAACCAGTACCGGCGCCGGGCCTGATGTCGCCGATGGGGCGCCCTCCGGGCCTCTGCCGGCCGGGTCGGCGCAGGGCGGCCGCGCGTCGGCTCCGGCCGCGTCCCGCGTCGCCGGCCGTTCTGTCGGTTCCAGGGGCGGGAAGTCCACTGCGTCGGCCACCGGTGAGGCGGTTGGTCACCACGTGGCGGGTGCTGGGTCGGCAGCCACCGACCCCGTGCCGGTGGCCGGCTCGTCGGCTCCTCCGGTCGCGCCGGAGGTCACTGACGATGCGCGCGGCGGTGCCGATGCTCATGTCGCCCCGCCAACCAGTACCGGCGCCGCGCCTGATGTCGCCGATGGGGCGCCCTCCGGGCCGCTGCCGGCCGGGTCGGCTCCGGCCGTGCCCCGCGTCGCCGGCCGTTCTGTCGGCTCCGGGGGCGGGAAGTCCGCCGTGCACGTCGGCACGTCGGCCACCGGCCCTGTGCCGGTGGCGGCAGCCGGCTCGTGGGCTCCTCCGGTCCCGCCGGGGGGCACCGACGATCCGCTCGGCGGCACCGGAACAGTCGCGGGACCGCCCGTCACCGCTGACGGTCCGCGCGGCGTGGGGGATGCCCACGCCAGCCCCGTCTCCGAGCCTGTCCCCACGGCCGGCGGGGCGGCGCGGGAGCCCGGTCCACGAGAGCGCGCCGCAGGGCGTGTCGCCCCGTCAACCAGCATGCGCACCGCGCCCGACGTCGCCGGCGCGCCCGCGCGGACCGGTGGTTCCGGCGGGGTGGCGACCGACCAGCGCCGGGGTGACGCGTACGGGGGCGCCCCGGCCACCCCCGCCCCCGGGTTCTTCGGGCGGCAGCGGGAGTTGAAGGCTCTGCACGGGGACATCGAGCGGGCCGGGCTCAACACCATCGCCGGGCGACGGGCCGCCCATACGCGGGTGCTGCTCGTCGCCGGGCAGCGCGGGTCCGGGCGGACCGCGCTGGCGCGGGAGTTGGCGCGGCAGGTGGGGAGGCGGTATCCGGACGGGGTGCTGCACATCCGGCTCACCGAGCCGAGCGGTGAGCCCGTCCCCGTCGAGCGCACCGCGCGCGACCTCCTCGGCGAGTTCGACATCCCCGTGCCGCCCGGCGCCGGAGAGGACGAGCTGTCCGAGATGGTGCGCGAGGCGCTGGCCGTACGCCGTGTGCTGCTGCTCCTGGACGACGCCCACGACGCCGAGCAGGTCGACCTCCTGCTCCCCGAGAACCCGGACTGCCTCGTCGTCGCCGTCGCGCGCGGCCCGCTCACCGGCATCCCGGACATCCGCCCCTGCACCATCGGCGGTCTGGACGCCAAGGCCGCAATCGAACTCCTCGGCACCTTTACCGGATCCGTACGGATCACCGTCGACCCGCAGGCCGCCGAGTCCCTGGCGGAGGAGTGCGGCGGTCAGCCCGCCGCGCTCGCCGTCGTCGGCGGCTGGCTCGCCACCCACCCCATGCTCGCGGTCGCCGACGTCGCCAAGCGGCTGCGCTCCGTCCCCGAGGACCCCGAACAACCGCAGGGCGCCCGCCCGTTGGCGCGTGCCTTCCGGTTCGTGTACGAGGGGCTGCCGCCCTCCACCGCGGCCCTGCTGCGGCTGCTCTCACTGGCTCCCGCCGGATTCGCCGACGCCCACACCGCGTCCGCGCTCGCCGGCTGCTCCGTCTCCGCCGCGAGGGCCGCGCTGGACGACCTCGCCGCGCTGAACCTGCTGCGGCCGGCGGGGGAGCAGTTCGAGATCCCCGGCTCCCTCGCCCCACTGATGCGCGCGCTGATGGAGGCGTACGACCGCCCCGGCGAGGTGCAGCTCGCCAGGGCCCGGATGCTGGAGCGGACCGTACGGCTCCTCCAGTCCTGCCGCGCCGTCACCGAGCCCGAGGGCTCCCCGGCCCGCAAGAAGCTCGCCGCGCTGCCCCGCGCCGTGCGTTTCACCACCGCACGGGCCGCCGCCGACTGGCTGTCGTCCCGCAGGCCCGCCCTGCTGGCGTCCGCCCGCCTCGCGGTGGCCGACGGCGAGCTGGACACCCTCGCCCGCAGGCTCGTCTCCGCCCTCGTGCGGGCGCTCGCCGCGCACCAGGGCACGGACGCGGCGGCGCCGGACCTGTACGGGCTGCACCAGCTCGTCCTCGGCGTCGCCGAGCGCCACGGGCTGCACCGCGAGGAGGCCGCCGCGCTGCTCAACATCGGCGATCTGGACGCCCGGACGGGCCGTACGTACGACGCGCTGGCCCGCTACCGGTCCGCCCTGGACGCCGGAAGGGCCGCGAACGACCACTACGCCACCGGCCGCGCGATGGAATCCGTAGGCGGCGCCTACCAGGAACTCCAGGACTGGCACCGGGCCGCCGACTGGTACGGCCGCGCCCTCGCGCAGCGGCTCAGCCGCGGCGAGCGGGCCGACGAGGCGCGGCTGTACGGACGGCTCGGCACCGTCCACACCTACGCGGGCCGCTACGGCGAGGCGCTGCGCCAGTGGCGGGCCGCGGCGGCGGGCTACCGCAGGCTCCAGGACCTCACCGGCCAGGCCCGCGCGCTCAGTGAGGCGGCCAGGGTCCAGGAGTACGCGGGCCGTCCCGACGAGTCGCTGCACACCTGCCAGGAGGCCGTGGAGCTGGCCAGACTGGCCGGCGACAGCCGTCTCCAGGCCGCACTGGAGCTGCGGCTCGCGGACACGCTGGACCGCCTCGGCGACCCGACGGCGGCCCGATTGCACCGCAACGCCTCCGATCGATTGCTCGGAACCGGTACCTCCACCTACGAAATCCGTAGCACCTCGGCTGAAGGTTGATGCTTTGCAAGGCTAGACAGCGGGAAGTCCTTCATTAGACTGGCTCTACCGTAACCGGCAACGATGCCTTCCGATGCGCCCTCGGCGTATGGGTTTGGGGGGCATTGCCCGAGTAACCCTGAGCCAAGGACCGTGATCATCGTGCTCGTCGGCATCCCCCGCGAGGTCAAGAACAACGAGTTCCGGGTGGCCATCACCCCCGCCGGAGTGCACGAGCTCGTGCGCCACGGTCACCAGGTCGTCATCGAGCGCGACGCCGGCGCCGGCTCCTCGATCACGGACGCCGAGTTCACCGCCGCCGGCGCCCGGATACTGCCCACCGCGGACGAGGTCTGGGCCACCGCCGACCTCGTACTGAAGGTCAAGGAGCCCATCGCCGAGGAGTACCACCGCCTCCGCAAGGACCAGACCCTCTTCACGTATCTGCATCTCGCCGCCTCCCGCGAGTGCACCGACGCGCTGCTGAAGTCCCGCACCACCGCCATCGCCTACGAGACGGTCGAGACCGCGAACCGGCGGCTGCCGCTGCTCGCCCCGATGTCCGAGGTGGCCGGCCGGCTGGCCCCGCAGGTCGGCGCGTACCACCTGATGCGCTCGGTCGGCGGCCGTGGTGTGCTCCCCGGTGGCGTCCCCGGTACGGCTCCGGGCCGCGCCGTCGTCATCGGCGGCGGTGTCTCGGGCTGGAACGCCACGCAGATCGCCGTCGGCATGGGCTTCCATGTGACGCTGCTCGACCGGGACATCGACAAGCTGCGCGAGGCCGACAAAATCTTCGGAACCAAGGTGCAGACCGTCGTCTCCAACACGTACGAACTGGAGCGCGCGGTCGTCGACGCCGACCTTGTCATCGGCGCCGTTCTCATCCCCGGCGCGAAGGCGCCGAAACTGGTCACCAACGCGCTCGTCGCCAAGATGAAGCCCGGAAGTGTACTTGTCGACATTGCAATCGATCAGGGTGGTTGCTTCGAGGATTCGCACCCCACCACCCACGCCGAGCCGATCTTCCGGATCCATGACTCGGTGTTCTACTGCGTCGCCAACATGCCGGGCGCCGTACCCAACACCTCCACCTACGCGCTGACCAACGCCACGCTTCCCTACATCGTGGCGCTGGCCAACCTCGGCTGGACCGAGGCGCTGCGCCGCGACCCGGCGCTCGCCATGGGCCTCAACACCCATGACGGGCAGGTCACTTACGGTCCCGTGGCCGAGGCGCACGGTCTCGCGTACACCGAACTGGCCGCCGTTCTGGCCTGACCCGTCAACGGTGTCCGTCAACCTCGCGCCACCGGCCGGATCTTGCTCGGCAAGGTCCGGCCGGCTGTGTGTCCCGCCACTTCCCGGCCTTCGTTCAACTCGCCTCGAACGTAACCCTTTAACCCTTTCGCACCCGTGTGAAACGCGTCGACGGAGGGCTGCGCGCCCTTGACACAAGGGTGTTCGGTTGCCGACACATCGGGCTGGGTCCGGCGGATTGTGTTGCTGCGGAGCGGTGACACGCCATAGAGTCGCCAACCGTCGGCATGGTGCCACGCTGACCTATCGATAAGTTTCCTGGTCACGTCCAAGGAGGTAAGACGACTTGTGAATGAGTCGACATTTACTCCCGGGGGTGGTCAACCAGGAATGCCTGCGCTGGGCCACCGGAGCCCGTCGTCCGGGCTAGAGGCCGTCGGCTCCGTCGCTGTCCGCACCTTCACCACCCATCAGCACACGACGACAGCCCACCAGACGATGGACGGCCAACACGTGAACGCCATGGCCGGCAACGAGAGTGGCCGAGAGACCACCCACTTCGCCGACTTCGACGAAGTGCCCCAGGGGCACTTCTACGACCCTGACGCCGAGTACGAGCCCGACCCCGAGTACGCGGCCACCCTCGCACCCGACGCCGCACGCCAGCGCCGCGAGCGAATCGGCCCGACCGGGCGTCCCCTGCCGTACTTCCCGATCCCCGGCCCGGTCACCGACCACGGCCCCGCGAAGATCATCGCGATGTGCAACCAGAAGGGCGGCGTCGGCAAGACCACGTCGACCATCAACCTGGGCGCCGCACTCGCGGAGTACGGCCGGCGCGTGCTGCTCGTCGACTTCGACCCGCAGGGTGCCCTGTCCGTCGGTCTCGGCGTCAACCCGATGGAGCTCGACCTCACGGTCTACAACCTGCTCATGGAGCGGGGCATGTCGGCCGACGAGGTGCTTCTGAAGACGGCCGTGCCCAACATGGACCTGCTCCCGAGCAACATCGATCTCTCGGCCGCCGAAGTGCAGTTGGTGAGCGAGGTCGCCCGCGAGTCCACGCTCCAGCGCGCGCTCAAGCCGCTGATGCAGGACTACGACTACATCGTGATCGACTGCCAGCCCTCGCTCGGTCTGCTGACCGTGAACGCGCTGACCGCCGCGCACAAGGTGATCGTCCCGCTGGAGTGCGAGTTCTTCGCGCTGCGCGGTGTGGCCCTGCTCACCGAGACCATCGAGAAGGTCCAGGAACGGCTCAACCCGGATCTGGAGCTGGACGGCATCCTCGCCACGATGTACGACTCCCGCACGGTGCACAGCCGCGAGGTCCTGGCGCGGGTCGTCGAGGCGTTTGACGATCACGTGTACCACACGGTGATCGGCCGGACCGTGCGCTTCCCGGAGACCACGGTCGCCGGTGAGCCCATCACCACCTACGCCTCCAACTCCGTCGGCGCCGCCGCCTACCGCCAGCTCGCCAGGGAGGTGCTCGCCCGGTGTCACGCCGAGTGAGTCTGCCGGGGGCCGACGAGCTGTTCCGTACGACCGGGGGCATGGCGCTCCAGGCTTCCTCACCGGGGGACCGGCGGCGTACCGCGAACGGTGAACCGCGGGTCCCGGCACCGGCCGGGGAGAGCGACCAGGGCGCCGAACAGCCGGGGGCCGCGCAGGCCGCGGCACCGGCACCGGCCCAGGAGCACTCGGCGACCGACGCGGACTCGTCGGCCACGTCCCGCAGCCGCGCCCCCGAGCAGGAACAGCGGCGCAGGCCGCAGGGCGCGCAGGACGGCGGCAACGGCTCCGGTACGCCCACCGTCGGCCAGCAGGGCGGGCCGCAGGGCGGTCAGCGCCGCCGAGGGGGCCGCGGGGCCAACCGCCGCCCCAGCGGGCGCGAACGGCACGACGAGAAGATCACGGTCTATGTCTCGGCCGAGGAGCTGATGGACCTGGAGCACGCGCGTCTGGTGCTGCGCGGCGAGCACGGACTGGCCGTGGACCGGGGGCGGATCGTCCGCGAGGCGGTCGCCGTGGTCCTCGCCGACCTGGAGTCGCGCGGCGACGCGAGCATCCTCGTCCGGCGCCTGCGCGGGCGCTGAAGGTAGCCTCGGCGGGTTGCCCCCCGTCCCCTCCGCCGCCAGGACCGCCATGCCGCCGACCGACGACTCTCCAGCCCGCTCGCCCCGCCGTGCGCTGGGGCGCGGGCCGGGGGCGGCCGGTGCGGCGGCGGAGCCGGTGGTGGCGCGGGCCGTGGAGGTCGCGGAGGCCGTCGAGCCCGTCGCACCTGTCGAGCCTGTCGCTCCCGAGCCGGCGGTCGTACGCGTACCGGAGCCCGCCGTGGAGCCGGAGCCCGCCGTGGAGCCGGAGACCGTGCCCGTACCGGAGCCCGTACCCGTACGCGACGCGGACACCGAACCCGAGCCCGACGACGGGCGGTTCACCGTACGGCTCGCGAACTTCGAGGGGCCGTTCGACCTGCTTCTGCAACTGATCTCGAAGCACAAGATGGACGTCACCGAGGTCGCCCTGTCCAAGGTCACCGACGAGTTCATGGTGCACATCCGCGCCATGGGCCCCGACTGGGACCTCGACCAGACCACCGAGTTCCTGGTCGTCGCCGCGACGCTCCTCGATCTCAAGGCCGCCCGCCTGCTGCCGTCCGCCGAGGTGGAGGACGAGGGCGATCTGGCGCTGCTGGAGGCCAGGGACCTGCTCTTCGCGCGGCTGCTCCAGTACCGCGCGTACAAACGGATCGCCGAGATCTTCAGCGCCCGGCTGGACTCCGAGTCGCGGCGCTACCCCCGTACCGTCGGCCTCGAGCCGCACCACGCCGCGCTGCTCCCCGAGGTCGTCATCAGCATCGGCGCCGAGGGGTTCGCCGCGCTCGCGGTCAAGGCGATGCAGCCCAAGCCCAAGCCACAGGTGTACATCGACCACATCCACGCGCCGCTCGTCTCCGTCCAGGAGCAGGCGGGGATCGTCGTGGCGCTGCTGCGGGCGGCCGGCGAGGTGAGTTTCGCGACACTCGCCGAGGACGCCCCGGACACGCTCACCGTCGTGGCGCGCTTCCTCGCCCTGCTGGAGCTGTACCGGGAGAAGGCCGTCGCCCTGGACCAGGACGAGGCCCTTGGCCCGCTCATGGTGCGCTGGACGGGCGGGGACGACGACGAGGCGCCACGGGTGACGGACGAGTTCGACCGCCCGCCCGATCCCGTGCCGGACGACCCCAAGGCCGTAACAGCAGACACGAGCGAGGAGAAGGCGTGAGCGAGCACCGTACGGTCGCCGACCTCGAACTCAAGCCCGCCCTGGAGGCGGTCCTGATGGTCGTGGACGAGCCCGCGACCGAGGATCACCTGGCCAAGGTCCTCGACCGGCCGCGGCGGGCCGTCGCCGACGCGCTGCGCGAGCTGGCCGACGACTACACCGTGCAGCGGCGCGGATTCGAGCTGCGCCTGGTCGCGGGCGGCTGGCGTTTCTACTCGCGGCCCGAGTACGCCCAGGCCGTCGAGGGCTTCGTACTCGACGGTCAGCAGGCCCGGCTCACCCAGGCCGCGCTGGAGACCCTGGCGGTCGTCGCCTACCGCCAGCCGGTCAGCCGGTCGCGGGTCTCGGCCGTACGCGGAGTGAACTGTGACGGGGTCATGCGGACCCTCCTCCAGCGCGGTCTGGTCGAGGAGGCGGGAGCGGAACCCGAAACAGGTGCGATCCTGTACAGGACGACGAACTATTTCCTGGAGCGGATGGGCCTGCGCGGTCTGGACGAGCTTCCGGAACTCGCGCCCTTCCTTCCGGAGGCGGACGCGATCGAGGCCGACACCCTGGAAGGCGTTCCGTCGTTCGATCCGGACGCACCGTACGCCCCGGAAACTCACGCAGACGACAAGACGGACATTTGATGCGAAGCAACGGCAGGAACAGCGGAAGCGGCAGCGGCAGCGGGAATCGGAGCGGCGGCGGCCGGGGAGCCGCCGGCGGCAAGCCCCAGTCGCGGGCCGGTGGCGGTCGCGGCGGCAACGGGGCGAGCGCCGGGGGCCGGGGGAGCGGCGGCGGTGCCGGGGCGCGGGACGACAAGCAGCCGAAGCGTGAGAGCAAGCCCCGTCCCGAGGAGCGCCGTTACGACGTCGGGCGCTCCGGTGGTCCCGGCGGCGGCCAGGGCGGCGGTCAGGGTGGCCCCGGCGGTCCCGCCGGGGGCAGCGGCCGGGGCGCCTCGGCGCGCGGCGGTGCCAAGGGCCGTCCCAAGGCCCCGAGCGCGGCGGCCCAGCGCCGGATCCAGGGCAAGCCCGCCCGTCCGCGCGAGCTGGACGCCAAGATCGAGCAGCGCAACCGCGACCGGTACGCGGGCAAGCCGGAGATCAAGACCCCCAGGACCAATCCGGGCGCCGAGCAGGAGGGCGAGCGGCTCCAGAAGATCCTGGCGCGTGCGGGCATGGGTTCGCGCCGGGCCTGCGAGGAGCTGATCGAGCAGTCCCGTGTCGAGGTCAACGGCGAGATCGTCGTCGAGCAGGGCATGCGCGTCGACCCGCACCGGGACGAGATCAAGGTCGACGGGCTGACCGTCGCCACGCAGTCGCATCTCTTCTTCGCGCTGAACAAGCCGGCCGGTGTCGTCTCCACGATGGGCGACCCGGACGGCAGGCAGAATCTCGGCGACTACGTCACCAACCGCGAGACGCGTCTGTTCCACGTCGGCCGGCTGGACACCGAGACCGAGGGCATCATCCTGCTCACCAACCACGGTGAGCTGGCCCACCGTCTCACGCACCCCCGGTACGGCGTGAAGAAGACGTATCTCGCCGCGATCCAGGGCCCGTTGCCGCGCGATCTGGGCAAACGCCTCAAGGACGGCATCCAGTTGGAGGACGGCTACGCGCGCGCCGACCACTTCCGCGTCGTGGAGAACACCGGGAAGAACTATCTGGTCGAGGTCACCCTCCACGAGGGCCGTAAGCACATCGTGCGCCGCATGCTCTCCGAGGCGGGCTTCCCCGTCGAGCGCCTGGTCCGCACGTCGTTCGGCCCGATCCCGCTGGGCGACCAGAAGTCCGGCTGGCTGCGCCGACTCACGAACACGGAGGTCGGCATGCTGATGAAGGAAGTCGGTCTGTAGCGGCACCGGTTCCACCCAGTACCGGTGCCACCTCGTACCGGTGCCACCCCGTACCGAGCGAAGAGAGCCCGTGGCCTTCAGGCCGCGGGCTTTTCTGCTTGTGGCGCCCGCCACTTCACCTTTATAGTCAACTTGACTATTAAGGAGGCGGGTGTGAGTCTCGCGGATATCCTCGACCCTTTGCAGCAGCCGCTCGTGACCGTTCTCGACACCCCGGTGAGCTGGACCGAAGTGCTCGGCTTCGGCAGCGGAGCGCTCTGCGTCTGGCTCGTCGCCCGCCAGCACCTCGCCAACTGGCCGATAGGGATCGCCAACAACCTGTTCTTCATCCTGCTGTTCACCCAGGCCGGCCTGTACGCCGACGCCGGGTTGCAGATCGTCTTCATCGCCCTCGCCACGTACGGCTGGTGGACCTGGACCCACGGGGGTGGACCGGACTCCGCGTATCTCCCGGTACGGCGCACCTCGCGCACCGAGTGGGGCTGGCTGCTCGCGGCGGGGACGGTGGGAACCGTGGGTCTCACGCTCCTCCTGGACCACCAGACCTCGTCGACGGTGCCGTTCTGGGACGCCGTCACCACCGCGCTGTCGCTGATGGCGACCTACGGGCAGTGCCGGAAGCGTCTCGAGTCGTGGTGGCTGTGGATCGCGGCCGACATCGTCTACATCCCGCTCTACGCGCACAAGGACCTCTATCTGACGTCGATCCTGTACGTCGGCTTCATGACCCTGTGCGTCATCGGACTGCGCAACTGGTCGCGCGACCTTCAACGGCGCCCGGCCGGTGGGCCGTTGGAGGTCACCGCATGAGCGCGACGTACGAACACGGCCTGGTCCTCGGCAAGTTCTACCCGCCGCACGCGGGCCACCACCACCTCGTACGGACCGCCCGGGAGCGCTGCGCACGGCTCACGGTCCTCGTCTGCGCCGCCTCGGTCGAGTCGGTCCCGCTCGCCGACCGCGTCGCCTGGATGCGCGAGGTCCATCCGGACGTCCGGGTCGTCGGCGCCGTGGACGACACCCGCATGGACGTGCACGACCCGGCGATCTGGGACGCGCACATGGCGGTCTTCCGCGCGGCCGTCCCCGAGCCCGTGGACGCCGTCTTCACCTCGGAGTCGTACGGGGACGAACTCGCCCGCCGCTTCGGCGCCGCGTCCGTCGCCGTCGACCCGGACCGCACGCGCCACCCGGTCTCGGGGACCGCCGTCCGCAAGGACCCCGTCGGCTGCTGGGACTTCCTCGCGCCGCCCGTACGGGCCGCGCTCACCCGCCGCGTCGTGGTGCTCGGCGCCGAGTCCACCGGCACCACGACGCTGGCGCGGGCCCTCACCGAGCACTACCGGGCGCGCGGCGGTGTGTGGGCCCGTACGCGCTACGTCGCCGAGTACGGACGGGAGTTCAGCGAGCACAAGCTCGCCGCCCTGCGCGAGCGGTGGCCCGGCGCGCAGTGGGAGGACGTCGAATTCACCACCGAGGACTTCCCGTTGATCGCCGGGCGGCAGAACGAGAGGGAGGCGCGGGCGGCCCGCGCCGGCTCGCCCGTCCTCTTCTGCGACACCGACTCCTTCGCCACCACCGTCTGGCACGAGCGGTACGTGGGCGGACGCAACCCGCTCGTCGAGGAGATCGCCGACCGGGTGCCGCACCATCTCTGGCTGCTCACCGGCCACGAAGGCGTCGCCTTCGAGGACGACGGACTGCGCGACGGCGAGGAGCTGCGGCCCTGGATGACGGGCCGGTTCCGGGCCGAACTGACCCGTACGGGACGCACGTTCGTCGCGCTCGACGGGCCGCGCGAGCAGCGGCTCGCCGACGCGGTCACCGCCGTGGACGCCCTGCTGGACCAGGGCTGGAACTTCGCCGCACCCCTGCCGGAGAACAGATGACACCCCATCAGCCGACGCGACATGCCCGTGTTCCCGAGAACTACGACCCCGCCGACTTCGTGCCGTTCGCCGTCACCGTCGACCTCGCCGTCTTCACGGTCCGCCAAGGCGTCCTGCACGTCCTGCTCATCGAGCGGGGCGAGGAGCCGTATCTGGGCCACTGGGCGCTGCCCGGCGGCTTCGTACGGCCCCGGGAGTCCGCCGGACAGGCCGCGCGGCGTGAACTCGCCGAGGAGACCGGCCTGTCGCCGGACACCGTCGCCGGACTGCGGCCCGAGCAACTGCGCACCTACAGCGACCCGGACCGCGACCCCCGGATGCGGGTCGTGTCCGTCGCGTACACCGCGCTCGTGCCCGACCTCCCCGAGCCGCGCGGCGGCGGCGACGCCGCGCAGGCCCGCTGGACGCGCTGGAGCGGCTACGACACCGACGAACTCGGCCAACTCGCCTTCGACCACGGCCGGATCCTCGCCGACGGCCGGCGCCGTATCGGAGCCAAGCTCGAATACACCTGCCTCGCCACGGAGTTCTGCCCGCCCGAATTCACCCTCGGCGAGCTTCAGCAGGTGTACGAGACGGTCTGGGGCGTGGCGCTCGACCGGCCCAACTTCCGACGCAAGGTGCTGACTTCACCCGGCTTCGTGGAACCGGTGGCGGGCCCGCCGCGCCGCACCGGCGGCCGGGGCAAACCGGCCGCCCTCTACCGCGCCGGCACCGCCACCGCACTCCACCCACCGCTGCTTCGACCGGAAGGACGGACCACCACCTCATGACCTCCTCGGACACCGCGCCTAAGAGCGCTGCTGCCAAGAGGGCCGCCGCCAAGGGCGCGGCCACCGGCGCCCTGACCGGGCTCGCGCTCGGCGACGCCCTCGGCTTCCCCACCGAGTTCAACGACGTGCCCTCGATCCTCGCCAAGTTCGGCCCATGGCGCGAGATGCCTTTGATCGAGCCCGCGATCGTCAGCGACGACACCCAGATGACCCTCGCGCTCGGCCGCGGCCTGCGCACCGCCATGGACGCGGGCCCGCTCGGACCGGCGCGCCTCACCCGCCCGGTGCGCGAGGAGTTCGTGGACTGGTTCCACGACCCGCAGAACAACCGGGCCCCCGGCAATACCTGTCTGACGGCCTGTCAGCTCCTCGACAGCGACCGCCCCTGGCAGCGGGCGAGCCAGATCGGCTCCAAAGGCTGCGGCGCCAACATGCGGGTCGCCCCGATCGGACTCGCACCCGGCCTGAGCGCCGAACAGCGCTCCGGCGCCGCGCAGTTGCAGTCCGCGCTCACCCACGGCCACCCCACCGCGCTGGCCGCCTCCGACCTCACGGCCCACGCGGTGTATCTGCTGGCGCAGGGGACCGAACCGCTGGGCCTGGTCGGTCTGCTGCGCAGTTACGCGTACGACAACCGCTCCCGCTACGACGAGGCGTGGCTCGGCGACCTGTGGACCCACAGCCAGGACCCGACCCCCGAACACTTCGCCGCGCGGGGCTGGGACGAGTGCCTGGCCGTGCTCGAACGGCTCCAGCAGGCCCTGCGCGCACCGTCGCCCGAGACCGACCCGTGCCTGGCCACCGGCGACGGCTGGATCGCCGAGGAGGCGTTCGCCACCGGACTGCTCTGCTTCCTGCTCTTTCCCCAGGAGCCGGTCACGGCGCTGCGCCGGGCCGCCTGCACCAAGGGCGACTCGGACTCGATCGCCTGTCTGACGGGCGCGTTCGCGGGCGCGCACCTCGGGGCGGACGCCTGGCCGAAGGAGTGGGCGGACCGGATCGAGTACCGCGAGGAGCTGCTGGAACTCGGAGCACTCTGGGACGCTTGATCCATGCGCCTGGATGACGAACACGCCACTGACGGCGGCCCCTTCGGCCACACCCCCGCCCCCGACGACTCACCGGCCGAGCACGTGCGGCGCCTGCTGCGCGCCGGGCTGCCGGTGACCGACCTCGGCCCGGCCCTCGCCGAGGAGCCGGATCCACTGCTGTTCGCCACCGTCTCCGGCGCCCACCTCTACGGATTCCCCTCCGCGGACTCGGACGTCGACCTGCGCGGCGCCCACCTGCTGCCGGTGCCCGAACTCATAGGACTGCACGAGCCGGACGAGACCCGGTCGCGGATGTGGGACAGCGACGGTGTGGAGATGGACCTGGTCAGCCATGACCTGCGCAAGTTCGTCCGCATGATGATGCGGCGCAACGGCTACGTACTGGAACAACTGCACTCGCCGCTGGTCGTGCACTCGACGGAGGCGCACCGCGAACTGCTGTCGCTCGCGCCCGGCGTGCTCACCGGCCACCACGCCCACCACTACCGGGGGTTCGCCGCAACCCAGTGGCGGCTGTTCGAGAAGACCGGTGAACTCAAGCCGCTGCTCTACACGTTCAGGGCGCTGCTCACCGGTGTCCATCTGATGCGCAGCGGCGAGGTGCAGGCCCATCTGCCCACACTGCTCGCCGAGGTGAGCGCGCCCGACTATCTGCCGGAGCTGATCGAGGCGAAGGCCGAGGCCGAACACGGCGCGGCGACCGGCCTCGCCCCGACCCGCCTCCAGAGCGACGTGGACGCGCTCCACGACGTCCTGGCCCAGGCCAGGGACCGGACCCGGCTACCGGACTCCCCGGCCGGTTACGAGGCCCTGCACGACCTGGTCGTCCGTACCCGTCTGGAGCGCTGACGCGCGCAGCGCCGACGCCCGTCGCGCGCGGATCACGAAGTCCTCGACCCGCGCGCGGTCGGGCTCGGCGGGCAGCGCGGACCCGGCGAGCGCGGCGTCCGCCTCCTCACCGAGCCGGTTCATCCGCCGCTCCACCTCCGGCCACGGGACCTCACCGCGCCTGACCGCGAGCAGCGGCTCGCGCTGCTCACCCGCGTCGATGACCAGTCGCCCCGTACGCAGCAGATCGCGGCAGCAGCCGAGCAGCCGCAGCAGATGCATGGCGTGCTTCCAGCGGGGCGCGCCGTGCTGCCGGATGTCCGTCTCAAGCTTCTTGCGCTGGCCGATCGCGTAGCGCACGAAGGTCTCGTGGGCCTGCCGGGAGAGGAACGCCTCGCGCAGGGCGGTCAGTTCGCGGCCCGTGTCGTCCACATGCTCGACCAGCGGCGAGTGCAGACACTCGAGCACGTTGGGGTTGCTGCGCAGCGCGAGCAGACAGAACCGCTCCAGCTCCCAGGAGAACTGCTCGTCGGCCGGCCCGTCGACATGCGTGGGGGGCTTCTCGAAGCCCCAGTACAGCGGCGTCGGCGCCAGGAACACCCCCCGGCGGTCGGTGTCACTGTCCTCGGTCGCGAGACCGAAGGCGCGTGAACCCATCACGCACGCGTAGACGGTGTGGTCGCGTACCAGGTCCTCGGGTGTCATGCGGGTAGAGATTACGGTCCCCGGGACACCGCGCGACGGCGGCCCCGGGGACACCTCGCGCGGCCCGCCGTCTCGCGCAACGGTCGCCCCGTCCGTACCCCCGCCCATGTGTCTAACCTGGACGGAGCGCACGATCACTGAGCGGCACGAGGAGCACGACGTGGCGGTACGAGCTGTCCGAGGAGCCGTCCAGCTCGAGCGGGACGAGCCGGGGCACATGGACGAGCGGGTGGCCCTGCCGCTCTCCGCCGTCCTGGAGCGCAACCGCCTCGGGGCGGACGATCTGATCAGTATCCGGTTCACCGCCACCCCCGACCTGCGCAGCGACGTCCCGGCCGCCGCCGCACGCGGAATCGGCATCGTCAGTGACGATGGCTCGCTGATCTGCGCGCGGGAGCCGGACATCGCCGGCGCCATGCCCCGCGTCGTCCGTATCCTCGCCCACATCGAGTCCGACCTCCCCCGCTCCGAGATCGCGCACGTCTACCTCGGCGCCGCGGCAGCCCTCCGCAAGGACATCGCCCAGTGAGAACCGCCCTCGTCATCGGAACCGGCCTGATCGGCACCTCGGCCGCCCTCACCCTCGCCGGGCGCGGCGTCGCCGTCCATCTCGTGGACCACGACCCGGCCAGGGCGCGGACGGCGGCGGCGCTCGGCGCCGGCACCGAGGAGCCGCCCGCCGGGCCCGTCGACCTCGCGATCGTCGCCGTACCGCCCGCGCACACCGCCACCACGCTCGCCGCCGCGATGCGCGCCGGCAGCGCGCGCGGCTATCTGGACGTCGCCAGCGTCAAGGGCGGCCCCCGGCGCGAGTTGGAGGCGCTGGGCCTGGACCTGGCCGCGTACATCGGTACGCATCCGATGGCCGGCAAGGAGAGCTCGGGTCCGCTCGCGGCGACCGCCGATCTCTTCGAGGGCCGCCCCTGGGTGCTGACCCCGACGCCCGGCACCGACACCGAGGTGCTGAATCTCGCCCTCGAGCTGGTCGCGCTGTGCCGCGCGGTGCCGGTGGTCATGGACGCCGACGCCCACGACCGGGCGGTCGCCCTCGTCTCGCACACCCCCCAACTGATCTCCTCGATGGTCGCCGCGCGGCTGGAGGAGGCCGACGAGGCGGCCGTACGGCTCTGTGGCCAGGGCATCCGCGACGTCACCCGGATCGCGGCCTCCGACCCCCGGATGTGGGTCGAGATCCTGACCGCGAACCCGGGGCCGGTCGCCGACGTCCTGGCGGGGGTGGCCGCCGACCTGGACGAGACCGTCGAGGCGCTGCGGGCGCTCCAGTCCGCCGACGAGGCCAAGCGGCGCGGCGGCACCGAGGGCATCGAGGACGTCCTGCGGCGCGGCAACGCGGGCCGGGTGCGGGTGCCGGGCAAGCACGGCGCGGCCCCGACGTCGTACGAGACGGTGGCCGTCCTGATCAGCGACCGGCCGGGCGAGCTGGCCCGTATCTTCGCGGACGCCGGGAGCGCCGGGGTCAACATCGAGGACGTACGCATCGAGCACGCGACCGGGCAGGAGGCGGGTCTGGTGCAACTGATGGTGGAGCCGTCGGCGGCCCCCGTCCTGAGCACGGCGCTGCGCGAGCGCGGCTGGTCGATCCGCCGCTGACGCCCGCCCGCTCAGCCGCCCCCGCGGCGGCCGCGCGGGCGGGCTTTCGCGGGGGTGTAAGGCGCGGCCCCAGCACTCGGTAACCTTGTGCGGGGGCGTACTGACGTCTGGGCGTCCGGAAACGACCCCCCCGAACGTCCCGAGAGTGTCGCGCGAACGACATCGCGTACGACTGAGCGCCCCGTGAACCAGGAAGGTGTCCGCCTCCGTGGAAACCGCTGCAACCGTCGCCAGGACCGCCCCGGCCGCCGTGATCGTCGCCATCGACGGGCCCGCGGGCACCGGCAAGTCGAGCACGTCCCGGTCCGTGGCCACCCAGCTCGGACTGAGCTACCTGGACACGGGCGCGCAGTACCGGGCGATCACCTGGTGGATGATCAGCAACGGTATCGACGTGCAGGACGCCTCGGCCGTCGCCACGGCCGCCGGCAAGCCGGTCATCGTGTCCGGCACCGACGCGGCGAACCCCACGATCACCGTCGACGGCGCGGACGCCTCCGGCCCCATCCGCACCCAGGAGGTCACGGCCAAGGTCAGCGCGGTCAGCGCCGTCCCCGAGGTACGGGCCGTCATCACCGCGCTCCAGCGCACCATCGCCGCCGCCGCGGACAACGGCATCGTGGTCGAGGGCCGTGACATCGGCACGACCGTGCTGCCCGACGCCGACCTGAAGGTCTTCCTCACCGCCTCGCCCGAGGCACGCGCCGCGCGCCGCAGCGGCGAGCTGAAGGGCAAGGAGGCGACGGACCTCGCCGCCACGAAGGAAGCGCTGATCAAGCGGGACGCCATCGACTCGGGCCGTAAGACGTCCCCGCTGGCCAAGGCGGCCGACGCGGTCGAGGTGGACACCACCGACCTCACGCTCCAGCAGGTCATCGAGTGCGTCGTCACCCTTGTCGAGGAGAAGCGGGCGGCCCGGTGAGCGGACCCTCCCGGCCGCGTAAGGCCGCACCGTCCGCGAAGGGCGCGGCGGTCGGCCGCGGAATCGGCATCGGACTGATGTACGGCCTGTGGAGGCCACGGGTGCTCGGCGCCTGGCGGGTCCCCGCGACCGGCCCGGTGATCCTGGCCGTCAACCACTCGCACAACATCGACGGGCCGATGCTCATGGGCACCGCGCCCCGGCCCGTGCACTTCCTGATCAAGAAAGAGGCTTTCGTCGGTCCGCTCGACCCGTTCCTGCTGTCCATCGGGCAGTTGAAGGTGGACCGTACGACGACCGACCGCGCCGCCGTCACCGACGCGCTCGGGGTGCTCCAGGGCGGCGGGGTCCTGGGGATCTTCCCCGAGGGCAGCAGGGGCGAGGGCGACTTCGCCTCACTGCGGTCCGGGCTCGCGTACTTCGCCGTACGGACCGGGGCGCCGATCGTCCCGGTGGCGGTGCTGGGGAGCACGGAACGCCGCGGGCGGCTGATATCCGCGGCGCCCCCGCTGCGCAGCCGTATCGACGTCGTCTTCGGGGACGCGTTCGAGGCGGGGGAAAGCGGCGGCCGGCGCACGCGTCAGGCGATGGACGACGCCACGCTGCGGATCCAGAAGCGGCTGACCGCCCATCTGGACAACGCCAGACGCCTCACCGGGCGCCGGGCAGGACTTGAGTAGTGCGCCGCGCTGTCGCGGTGCACCGATCACGATGAACGAGGTACGGACTTCATGAACGACCATATTGACTCCGGCGACGAGCACGGAGAGCTTGGCGACGCCGAGTACTCGGAGTTCATGGAGCTCGCCGCCCACGAAGGATTCGACCCCGAGGAGATCGAGGGCGCGATCGACGAGGCGGGTCACGGCCCGCTGCCCGTCCTCGCGGTCGTCGGCCGCCCCAATGTCGGCAAGTCGACGCTGGTGAACCGGATCATCGGCCGCCGTGAGGCCGTCGTCCAGGACAAGCCCGGCGTCACGCGCGACCGCGTCACCTACGAGGCCGAATGGGCCGGGCGCCGCTTCAAGGTGGTCGACACCGGCGGCTGGGAGCAGGACGTGCTCGGTCTCGACGCGTCCGTCGCCGCCCAGGCCGAGTTCGCGATCGAGGCCGCCGACGCGGTGGTCTTCGTCGTGGACTCCACGGTCGGCGCGACCGACACCGACGAGGCCGTCGTCAAGCTGCTGCGCCGGGCGGGCAAGCCCGTCGTGCTGTGCGCCAACAAGGTCGACGGCCAGAGCGGCGAGGCCGACGCGACGGCGCTGTGGTCGCTGGGTCTCGGCGAGCCGCACCCGGTGTCCTCGCTGCACGGGCGCGGTACGGGCGACATGCTCGACGCCGTGCTGGAAGCGCTGCCCGAGGCACCGAAGCAGACCTTCGGCACGACCATCGGCGGCCCGCGCCGGATCGCGCTGATCGGCCGCCCCAACGTCGGCAAGTCCTCGCTGCTCAACAAGGTCGCGGGCGAGGAGCGCGTCGTCGTCAACGAGGTCGCGGGCACCACCCGTGACCCGGTGGACGAACTGATCGAACTCGGCGGCACGGTCTGGAAGTTCGTGGACACGGCGGGCATCCGGCGCCGCGTCCACCTCCAGGAGGGCGCCGACTACTACGCCTCGCTGCGTACGGCCGCGGCCGTGGAGAAGGCCGAGGTCGCCGTCGTCCTGATCGACACCGGCGAGTCCATCAGCGTCCAGGACCAGCGCATCATCACGATGGCCGTCGACGCGGGCCGCGCCCTCGTCGTCGCGTTCAACAAGTGGGACACCCTCGACGAGGAGCGCCGCTACTACCTGGAGCGCGAGATCGAGACCGAGCTGGCGCAGATCGCCTGGGCGCCCCGCGTCAACGTGTCGGCCCGCACCGGGCGCCACATGGAGCGGCTGGTCCCGGCGATCGAGACGGCGCTCGCGGGCTGGGAGACGCGCGTGCCGACCGGCAGGCTCAACGCCTTCCTCGGCGAACTCGTCGCCGGGCACCCGCACCCGATCCGTGGCGGCAAGCAGCCGCGCATCCTGTTCGGTACGCAGGCGGGCACCCGGCCGCCCCGGTTCGTGCTCTTCGCGTCCGGCTTCATCGAGGCGGGCTACCGGCGGTTCGTGGAGCGCAGGCTCCGCGAGGAGTTCGGCTTCGAGGGCACGCCGATCCATATCTCGGTACGGGTGCGGGAGAAGCGCGGCCGCAAGAAGTGACACGCGGCGGTTGACAGGGACAGGGACAAGGACAGGATCAAGGCCGGTGGCCCGGCGCGGACGACATCCGCGCCGGCCCACCGGCCTTGTCCCTGTTCCTGTCCCTGTCCCGTACGGCTGACGACGCGGGGTCAGAGCCCCCGGCGGGGCGCCGGCGGCAGGGCCACCTGGGCGCGGCCCGCCGGATACTGCCGGCCGCCGCTCTGCCACGTACTCGTGAACGGGGCCTGCCGCCCCGAGGACCCGTGCATCCCCGTACCGAAAGCGGTGAAGCCCAGGCTCTCCTCACCGCTCCGGTCGCCCGGCAGCGTCCTGAACGACCGCAGATACTCGGAGTACAGCGCGTCGTAGATCGGCGTGGCCGAGTATCCGGACGAGTACCCGGCGGGGGTGTCCTGGGCCGGGCGCATGGCGGGGACCTGGGGCTGGTACTGCTGGCGTGGACGGTCGTATGAGTGCACGTACGTGCCAACGACCCCATCGTCCGTCGGATGCGGGCTGACTCGCGAAAATGCTGGTCGCGACGGGTGGGAGGGCGAGCCGGCGGACGTACGGCCCGGCTCCCCGGCGCCGCCGGGCTGCTCCTCCTCGCGGCGCTCCTCACCGCGGTGCTGCCCACTGCCGGGGTGTTCACCGCCGCGGTGCGCCGTCGCGTACCGCTCACCGGCCCCGGCCGCCGGGGCCTGTCCCTGGTCCGTCACGTGCCGGCCAGCGGCATCGCCGCCGCGACCAGACGCCCGTCGGCAGCCGCCTTGTCCAGCGCGTCGCGCAGCAGGTCCTCGCGCGGCTGCTGGCCGATGGAGCCGACCGGGGCGGCGAAGACCAGGACCGTCCGCGACTTGTTGGCGGCGGCCCGCCAGTCGCCGGTGACCTGGAGCGGCTGGTGCGCCTGCCACCAGGCGACGGGGGTGCCGCCGCCGGTGCCGGGCTGGAGGATCGCGTGCAGTTGGCCCATGGCGAGCAGCACCGACCAGCCGGACAGCGTGGCCGGGGCGCGGTTCAGATCGCCGGCCAACTGGAAGCCCTGCTCGGCGAGGAGCGGCAGGAACTCGTCCTCGGCGAGGGTCGAGCCGGGCCGGGCGATGGGACCGGTCGGCTCCACCACGAGGGCGGGGTGGAGCTGGTTGTCGATCAGGACCAGACCGCTGGTGACACCGAGAACGGCCTGCTCGCCGCCGGCGGCCGGCGCCTGGGGGTCCCCGCCGGTGATGCTGCGGACGGCGCCCTGGAGCTGGTCCTCGGCGACCTTGACGACCTGGGAGGGGATGCAGGAGGCATGGGCGAAGGCCAGGACGGCGGTCTCCTCGCCGATGAACAGCACCGTGCTGGTGCGTTCGGTCTCGGAGTCGCCCGGGGTACGGCAGGAGGTGCAGTCGTAACTGCCCGGGGAGTTCTCGCCGGCGAGCAGGCGGTCGGCTTCTTCGTCGCCGATCTCGGCGCGTACGTCTTCGCTGACGTCGAGCATGCGCGGCACGGGTGGCTCCTCGAACTCGGTGCGTGGGCCGGGCTGTTCCCGGCTCGTAAAGAGACAACGGGTGAGTTGTCGCCGGGGTCACGCGCGAAGCCGGACGAATCGAACTGTCAGGACACCACCTGGGCCCGCTCGCACATACGGGTGAAGCTTCCGCCCGCCCCCGCCCCGCCTGACGGGAGCCGCCGCCGGGGCGCGCGAGGGTGCGGCGGCGGCGCGGCGCACGGCCTGGAGTCGCCGCGCCAGGCCGACCAGAGCGCACCCGACAGCACCAGGCAGCACCGGACGCCGGGTCGACCAGGCAGAACCGGGCAGAACCAGGGAGACACCGCGGCCGATGCACATCTCTTTTCTGCTCCACAACGCGTTCGGGGTCGGCGGAACGATCCGGACGACGTTCAATCTCGCGCGGGCGCTCGCCGAGCGGCACGACGTCGAGATCGTCTCCGTCTTCCGCCACCGCGACGAGCCGACGCTGGGCGCCCCCGAGGGCGTCCTGCTGCGCCAGCTCGTCGATCTGCGCAAGAACAGCGGCGGTTACGACGGCGGGCACCCCGACATCGGTCGGCCGGCCACCGTCTTCCCGCGCGGCGACGGGCGGCACAAGCAGTACAGCCGGCTCACCGACACCCGGATCGCCGAGCATCTGCGGTCGCTGACGGCCGATGTCGTCGTCGGCACCCGTCCCGGCCTCAACTGCCATATCGCCCGGCAGACCCGGCGCGGCCCCGTCCGGGTCGGCCAGGAACATCTCACGCTGGACAGCCACGGCCACCGGCTGCGCCGCGAGATCGCCCACCGGTATGTGCTGCTCGACGCCGTCACCACCGTCACCGAGGCCGACGCGCGGGCCTACCGTTCCCGGCTGCGGCTGCCCGGCGTACGGATCGACGCCGTGCCGGGCAGCGTGCCCGCGCCCGCTGTCGCCCCCGCCGACTCCGCCGCCAGATACGTCGTGGCGGCGGGCAGGCTCACGTCGGTCAAGCGGTACGACCTGCTGATCAGGGCTTTCGCCCAGGTGGTGGCCGCCCGGCCCGACTGGCGACTGCGGATCTACGGCGCGGGCGACGCGACCGGCGACGAACGGGCCACGCTGCGCGCACTGATCGAGGAGCGCGGACTGTACAACCACGTCCATCTGATGGGCACGGCACACCCGTTGGAGCCCGAGTGGGTCAAGGGCTCGATCGCCGCCGTCACATCGAGCCTCGAATCCTTCGGCATGACCATCGTGGAGGCGATGCGCTGCGGTGTTCCCGTCGTCTCCACCGACTGCCCGCACGGGCCCGGCGAGATTATCGAGCACGGGGTCGACGGCCTGCTGGTCCCGGTCGGCGACGAGGACGCGATCGCACGAGGACTCCTTGCCCTGATCCAGGACGACGAACTGCGGCGGCGTACGGCGCTGGCGGCCCGTGAGTCGTCCGCCCGGTTCGACCCGGCGCGGATCGCCGAGCGCCACGAGGAGCTGTTCACCGATCTGGTCGCCCGGCGCCGCCGCCGGCCGGGGCCGCGCGAGGCGCTGCTCGGCACCGTACGGCGCGGCCGTGGCCTCCTCGTCGGAGGGACGCAGACGGTGCGCGAGCTGGCAGCGGCGGCGGCCCGCCGAAGGAGGCCCGCGTGAGCGCCCCTCTCGCGCACTGCGCCGCCGACGCGGCGGGCACCGTCACCTTCGAGCTGGCCGGCGGCCCCGACACCGAACTGCTGCTGCGCCGGCGCGGCGGCGCCACCCCGGCGGACGAGGTACGGCTGCCGCTGACCGGCGGGCGCGCCGTCCTGGACCACGGCACACCACTCGCCGAGGGCCGCTGGGACATCGTGCGGGTCACGGAGCCGGGCGGGCACGACACGGAGCCCGTCCGCCCCGGCACCAGGGACGTACGCGCACTGGTCGACCGGGTCCCCGGCGCCGGCCCGGTCACCGTCCGCGTCCCGTACCCGACCGCCGACGGGCGCCTCGCGCTGCGCTGCTGGGTCCGCGCACCGCACGCGGAGGCCGGGGCCATCCACCTCGCGGACGGCGCCATGACCGTGCGGGGCGTGCTGTACGGGGCCGAGCCGGGCCACGGCGCGGCGGTCGAGGCCCGGCGGTGCGCGAGCCCCGGCGAGAGCGGTACGGCGCCCCGTACCCACCGCGTCCCGGTCACCGGCGGCGCGGGCGGCGCCTTCACCTTCACGCTGCCGTACCCGCCGCTGGCCGAACCGCCCCTGACGGAGCGGCGGTTGTGGGATCTGTGGCTGCTGCCCGCGCCCGGCGCGCCCGCCGTGCGGCTCGCACGGATCCTGGACGACATCTGGGACCGCAGCCGCTCCCACGTCTACCCGGGGCACCGGGCGGCTGGCTGGCTGGCCGCCCCCTGCTACTCGGGCGACAACAACCTCCACGTACGCCTGGACCCGGCGGACTGACCACGTCGACGCCAAAGCCGTAGCGGACAGGCCCTGTCCGCTACGGCTGTCAGAATCGACGCATGCTGGAGACCTCCGCCCGACTGCTCCGCCTGCTCTCCCTCCTGCAGGCCCACCGCGAATGGTCCGGCCCCGATCTGGCCGAGCGCCTGGGGGTGACGCCGCGCACCGTACGGCGCGACGTCGACCGGCTGCGTGAGCTGGGCTACCCCGTGAACGCCAGCCCCGGCACCGGCGGCGGCTACCAGCTCGGCGCCGGTGCGGAACTGCCGCCGCTCCTGCTGGACGACGAGGAGGCCGTCGCCGTCGCTGTCGGGCTGCGTACGGCGGCGGGCAACGGGATCGACGGCATCGGCGAGACGTCCGTGCGCGCGCTCGCCAAGCTGGAGCAGGTCCTGCCGAGCCGGCTGCGCCGCCGGGTCGGCGCGCTCAACGCCTTCACCGTCCCCATGCTCCGCGGCTCGGGCCCGACCGTCGACGCGAGCGTCCTCACCGAGCTGGCGAACCTGTGCCGGGACGGCGAGCGGCTGCGCTTCGACTATCTCGACCATGTCGGCTCCGCCAGCCGCCGCACCGTGGAGCCGCACCGGCTGGTGTGCACCGAGCGCCGCTGGTATCTGGTCGCCTGGGACCTGGACCGCGCCGACTGGCGTACGTTCCGGGCCGACCGCATCACCCCCAGGCCCCCGCACGGCCCGCGCTTCACGCCCCGCGAGCCCCCGGCCGAGGATCTGGCCGCCTATGTCTCCGAGGGCGTCTCCACCCGTGTCTACGCCTCGGCCGCGGTGATCCGGCTCAAGGTGTCCGCCGCACGGGCGGCGGAGCTGGTGTCACCGTCCGCCGGTGTGCTGGAGCCGGTGGACGAGCACAGTTGTCTGCTGCGCACCGGGGCGGGCGGTCTCGACGTGATGGTGGTCCATGTGATGCTCCTCGGCGTCGACTTCGAGGTGGTCGAGCCACCCGAGCTGACCGACCACATGAGGGCGGCGCGCGACCGCCTTTCCCGGGCGCTCGGGGACGCTCCGTAACACCTCGGTCGCCGCGTCGGCGGTCATCCGGAAGGTGTCGTACCGCCGATGATTGTGCGAGGGGGAGGTGAATTCCGTACGACGTGTCAAATGCCGGCGGACGGTCGAACGGAGGAATTCGGAGCGCGGAAAATACGGTGATCTTCGAGTCTGCCGAATTGCTTATCGCTTACTTACGGACGATGTGTGAACAGCGGTCCGAAGGCATGGGGGAGTGGCCGAACAGATGTCGTGATCCTGTGACACAAGTGTGACCGAGGTCGTACGTAAGTGCGTAGGCTCGGTGACCGCGGAGCCGCCGGACGCCGCCCTTCCGTCACCGTCCGCCGTCACCGGCGAACCGGGCCGGGAGAGCCTAGGCTGAGCCGTATGGCATCGATACCGACACCTCCGGCACAGCCCGACGACGCACCCGACTCCTATGTGGGCCTCGCCGCTCCCGAGGCCGAGCGGATCGCCCGTGAGCGCGGCTGGACCACCGTCCGGGCGCTGCCGCCGGGCGCCATCATCACCCTGGAGTATCTGCGAGGGCGGCTGAACTTCGAGGTCGAGAACGACACCGTCGTTCGCTGCTGGCTGGGTTGACCCGGCCGGGCGGCGATATCCGCGCGTTCAGGCCCAGTTGTCCGGACGGCGAAGGACCCCGGCGCGGATATACCGCCGGGGTCCTTCACCGTGGCTCGCGCCGGGCGCCGGGCTCAGCCGCCCGTCACCGGCCGTGAGCGCGGCGGGCGGCGGCTGCCCGCCGGGGTGGTCGGGGTGCGCTCGGAGCGCGCCGTGGCGTGCGGCCGGGGCTGGGTGAGCTGCGCGGTGGTGTTGCGGCTCGTCGCGTTACGTCCCGAGTGGGCCGTGCCGACCGTCGAGCGGCCGGCGTCCTCGTCCTCCTGCGCCGGGAGTTGAGGGACTATCACGGGCCAGGGACCGTCGGCCGGTACCGGCCCGGAGACCGCCCCGCGCCGTACGCGCACCCGTTCCCGCAACCGCTCACGCACGGCGAACACCGCCGCCTCCGTACGGGCGATGGTCGGCTCGAACCACGGCAGGGCGAGCAGGATCAGCAGACCGGCGACCCAGCCGAGCAGGACGTCGCTCAGCCAGTGCGTGCCCAGATAGACGGTCGTCGCGCCGACGCCGAGGGCGACCACGGACGAGATGATCGACAGATACCGCCTGGCCCGCGGCGTGGTGGCCAGATAGGCCAGGATGCCCCAGGTCACCACGGCGTTCGCGGTGTGGCCGGAGGGGAATATGTCGCCGCCCGCGAAGAGTTCGGCCGATCCGATCTGCGTCGCGTAGTGCGGGCCGAGCCGCCCGAGGCCGAGCTTCACCGCCCCCACCGTCACGTTCAGCAGCAGCAGCGCGGCCCCGAGGACCAGCAGCGGACGCAGCGTGTGCTGGCGCCAGGACCGCCAGCCCAGCCAGGCGGCGATCATCACGGCGGTGGGGCCGCGCTGGCCGAGGACCACGAAGTAGTCCAGGAACGCGTGCAGTTGCTGCCACTGCTGGTACGGCCGGAACAGCATGATCTTCCAGTCGAGAGTCACCAGCCAGGACGAGGCGAGAACGGCGACCACGATGGCGAGATAGAACGCCAAAGTCCCGCCGAAGAGAGTCGCGCGGGTACGGCTCATCCGCGGGATCTCTATCTTCGGCGGCTCCGGCTCCCGGTCCAGTCGGGCGAAGATGTCGGTACGCACCCAATCGACGTTACAGCGAGTGAACGGCCGACTCGGTCGTTCCAGTCTCTTTGTGATGACGATGTGATGTGGAGTGTGTCTCGGATCGCTGTTTATCCGAGACCGTTCCGCAATTTCAAGTGACCTTGTGCCCTATTGCTCGCGGCGCGGTCCCGGGTAAGTGTCTTTGTGCACAACAGAATTAGTTCACCGTGGCGTCGCACGGAATTTTCCGGCAGCTTGACCGAGGCTTGACCGCGCCGGGGTGACCCCCGGGCGTACGGCCGCCGTCGGCGTACGCGACACTTCGACGTCCGTCGAGGTGGGACAGGCCACGCTCGGGGCGGGCGAACTCGCGTACGCTGTGCGCGCGCTCGCCCGTCGATGCCGGGCCGCCCGGGACGTGTCGTCACTGTCCCGCCCGGTCCGCCGACCGCGAGGGACTTCACTGGGAGGTACGCAGATGTCCGGGACCACCACGGCCGGAGCGCGGTTGCGTGCCGCGGTCGGCGGCGGTGCCCACGGCGGCGTCAACCGCTGGGCCGTCCTGGTCGTCCTGTGCGTCAGTCTGCTGCTCGTCGCGCTCGACTCGACCGTGCTGCATGTCGCGGTCCCCGCCGTCACCGAGGATCTGCGGCCCAGCGGTGTCGAGTTGCTGTGGATCGTGGACGCCTATCCGCTGGTCTGCGCCGCCCTGCTGATCCTGTTCGGCACGCTCGGCGACCGGATCGGCCGGCGGCGCGTCCTGCTCATCGGCTACGGGATCTTCGGGCTGGCGTCGGTGGCCGCGGCCTTCGCCGGCTCGCCCGGCATACTGATCGCCGCGCGCGCCCTGCTGGGCATCGGCGGCGCGATGATCATGCCCGCGACGCTCTCCATCCTCCGTACCGTCTTCCCCGACCGGCGCGAGCGCGCCATGGCCATCGGCATCTGGACGGCGGTCGCCGCCGTCGGCGCCGCGACGGGCCCGGTGCTCGGCGGATTCCTCGTCGAACACTTCTGGTGGGGCTCGGTCTTCCTGATCAACGTGCCGCTGATGGCGCTGATCCTCCCGGTCGGCCGCTTCCTGCTGCCCGAGTCGAAGGGCAACTGCGACGGCCCCTGGGACGTGGCCGGCGCGCTGATGGCGGCGGCCGGTGTGCTCGGCGTCGTCCTCGGGGTGAAGCGCCTGGGCGCGGGTGCCTCGATGCTCGACGTCAAGACCTTCGGCCCGCTGCTGCTCGGCGCGGTCCTTCTCGCCCTCTTCGTACGGCGCCAGCGACGCCGGAAGCATCCGCTCATAGACGTGACGATGTTCGCCAGGGCGACGTTCTCGACCTCCGTGGGCTGCATCGTGCTCGCCATGCTCGCGCTGGTCGGCCTGGAGCTGATCGCCGTGCAGTACCTCCAACTGGTGCTGGGGCTCAGCCCGCTTCAGACCGGACTGCGGCTGCTGCCGCTGACCTTCGCCGCCATGGCGGCGGGCGCCACCGGCTCGTACACACTGCGCCGGATCGGCCCGCGCCGGATGGTCGCCTTCGGTTTCGTCCTCACCGCGAGTGCCGTGCTGCTGCTGATGCCGATGGGCCAGCACGACCGGCCGGGGCTGCTGACGACGGCCTTCGTGCTGCTCGGTTTCGGTCTTCAGTCCACGCTGTTCGGCGCGTACGAGTCGATGCTCAGCGAGGCGCCGCCCGAGCAGGCGGGGGGCGCCGCCGCGATCGGCGAGACGTCCTACCAGCTCGGCGCGGGGATGGGCATCGCGCTGCTCGGCAGCGTCATGAACGCGGCCTACGCGCCCGCCCTGTCGTCCGGCGCGGTCCACGGGGTGCCGCAGGCCGCGGGGTCGGCCGCCGCCAACTCGCTGGGGGAGGCGTACCAGGTGGCCGCCCAGCTCGGTGGTCCGGCGGGGGAGGCCCTGCGGATCGCGGCGCGTCACTCCTTCGTGCAAGGTCTGCATGTCACGCTCCTGGTCAGCGCGGGTCTGCTGCTGCTCGGCGCGGTGGCGGCGCTGCGGCTGCCCCGGGTGATGGACTGCGGCGCACCGCCCTGCGGACGGGTCGCGGACATGGATACGGCTACGGCTACGGACGCGGTCGCGGCGGACATACCGGCGCCGCGCGACGGCGCCGTGGTCCCCGCGGGGCTGAGCGCCGCGCGCCGGGGCGGGTCTGGACGGGCGGCGGCCCTGCGCCGTAATGTCGGCGCCGAGTCTAACTAGCGCTGCTAGTTTTACTCAACCCGCGAACCGACGCATGCGAACCGAACCGACACATGCGAACCGACATCCGCGAGCCGCCGGAGGCAGCCCCATGTCCGCACCCTCCCCGAAACGTCCGCCCTTCGACCCGCGCGACCCCCTCGGCATCGACGATCTGCTGGAGCCCGAGGACCTGGCCGTCCGCGACACCGTGCGCTCCTGGGCGGCCGACCGGGTCATGCCGCACATCGCCGAGTGGTACGAGCGCGGCGAGCTGCCCGGCATCCGCGAGCTGAGCCGTGAGCTGGGCGCCCTCGGCGCGCTCGGCATGTCGCTCCAGGGCTACGGCTGCGCGGGCGCCGGCGCCGTCCAGTACGGACTGGCCTGTCTGGAGCTGGAGGCCGCCGACTCCGGGATCCGCTCGCTCGTCTCCGTACAGGGCTCTCTCGCCATGTACGCGATCCACCGGTTCGGCTCCGAGGAGCAGAAGCAGCGGTGGCTGCCCGGCATGGCGGCCGGCGAGACCATCGGCTGCTTCGGCCTCACCGAGCCGGACCACGGCTCCGACCCGGCCGGGATGCGCACGTACGCCAAGCGCGACGGCACCGACTGGGTGCTCACCGGCCGCAAGATGTGGATCACCAACGGCTCGGTCGCGGGCGTCGCCGTCGTCTGGGCGCAGACGGACGACGGGCGCGGCGGTATCCGTGGATTTCTCGTCCCGGCCGGCAGCCCCGGCTTCTCGGCGCCCGAGATCAAGCACAAGTGGTCGCTGCGCGCCTCGGTCACCAGTGAACTGGTCCTGGACGAGGTACGGCTCCCCGCCGACGCCGTACTCCCCGAGGTCACCGGTCTGCGCGGGCCCCTGAGCTGTCTGAGCCACGCCCGTTACGGGATCGTCTGGGGCGCGATGGGGGCGGCGCGCGCCAGTTTCGAGTCGGCCGTGGACTACGCGAAGACCCGCGAACAGTTCGGCAGGCCGATCGGCGGCTTCCAGCTCACCCAGGCCAAGCTCGCCGACATGGCGCTCGAACTCCACAAGGGAATCCTGCTGGCGCACCATCTTGGCCGGCGCCTGGACGCGGGGAAGCTCCTCCCCGAGCAGGTCAGCTTCGGAAAGCTCAACAATGTGCGGGAGGCGATCGAGATCTGCCGCACCTCGCGCACGATCCTCGGGGCCAACGGGATCTCGCTCGAATATCCCGTGATGCGGCACGCGACGAATCTGGAGTCGGTGCTCACCTACGAAGGCACCGTGGAGATGCACCAACTGGTGCTGGGCAAGGCACTCACCGGTCTGGATGCCTTCCGGTGACCGGGTGGCGACCGGGGGCGTGACGCCGACCCGGTGAGCGCCTTGCTCAGCTCTGGTTGAAGAAGCCGTCCCGTCCGTGGGCCTTCGACTCCCCGCTGACGATCTCGGTGTCGGCGGGGGTCAGCAGGAACACGCGGGTGGCGACACGGTCGATCGAGCCACGGAGACCGAAGATCAGTCCGGCGGCGAAGTCGACCACGCGCTTGGCGTCGGCGGGCTCCATGGCGGTGAGGTTCAGGATGACCGGGACGCCCTCCCGGAACAGCTCGCCGATGCCACGCGCGTCCCGGAAGCTCTCCGGCGAGACGGTGGCGATCCTGCGCTCCTGTTCGGGAGCGGCCTCGGCGGCGATCCGCACACGCGGATCGGTCTTCCAGGTGTCGTTGCTCTCGGCACCCTCGGAGTACTCGTCGTCGTAGTAACGCTCGTCGTTGTCCTCAACGAGGCCCAGCCAGGCACTCGCCTTGCGCACCGATCCCATGGACGCCTCCTTTCACCGCGGTCGCTTGTGGTTCCGCATCCCTATGGTTGTCCATGATGCGGATTGCGCGCCAAGTGGATTGTCGCCGCGCAGGGGATTCGTGACGGTACTGGTGCAGAAGATATGGCGATTCGTCAGGGTTCTTCCTGTGTACGAGCCCTGATGTACTGAAAATATGAAAGTCCGGCCAGACGGGTGACGCTGGGGACGTACGGGTGAATCCGGCGGCTGGATACGATGCCTGACGCACCGTCGACAGACCCCCGGGGGAAACCGTCATGTTCGGAATTGTGCGGCCTTGCAGTCACCGGCTCTCCGAAGGACTCAAGACCGAGTGGATGGCTCATCTGTGCGGGCTGTGCCTGGCACTTCGCTCGGACCACGGACAGTTCTCCCGCATCGTCACCAACTACGACGGCCTGATCGTCTCCGTTCTGACGGAGGCTCAGGCCGAGCGCGCCACTGGATGGCGCCGCGTAGCTGGCCCCTGCCCACTTCGCGGCATGCGAACCGCTCCGGTCGCGAAAGGCGAGGGAGCGCGTCTCGCGGCGGCCGTCTCGCTGGTGCTCGCGTCTGCGAAGGTACGCGACCACGTCGCCGACGGGGACGGGGTGTTGAAGCGGCGGCCGGTGGCGCTCGCCGCGCGCCGGATAGCCGGCGGCTGGGACCGCGCGGGCGCGCGTACCGGCGCGGAGCTGGGCTTCGACACGGCGGTGCTTCTCGACGCGGTCGACCGGCAGAGCGGTATCGAGGCGCTGGCCGGACCGGGCACCTCGCTGCTCACCGTCACCGAGCCGACCGAGACGGCGACCGCCGCCGCGTTCGCGCACACCGCCGTACTCGCGGGCCGGCCGGACAACATGGCGCCGCTCGCCGAGGCGGGCCGCCTCTTCGGACGGCTCGCGCATCTGCTGGACGCCGTGGAGGACCAGTCCGCCGACGCCGCGTCGGGTGCCTGGAACCCGCTCACGGCGACCGGCACCTCACTCGCCGAGGCGCGCAGGCTCGCGGACGACGCGCTGCACGGCATCAGGCTGGCGCTGCGCGACGCGCGGTTCGTGGACGACAAGCTGGCGCACGTGCTGCTGGCACACGAGTTGCGCACCTCGGTCGACCGCGCCTTCGGGACCTCGTCCTGCTCGCACCAGGGGCGGGCGAGCGTCCAGGGCGACGGCGGGAATCCGTACGCGGGGCAGGGCGGCGGGAACGCGAATCGTCCGTACGGTGCGAACAACCCGTACGGGGGCGGGAATCCCGGCGCGCCCGGCGGTCCGCGCGGACCGCGCGACCTCGGCCCCAACCCCTTCCACGAGCCGCCCCGGCGGCCGGAGCGGCGTGGCTTCTGGGCCGGCTGCGCGGTGGCGATCGGTCTCTGCTGCACCTGCAAACTCTGCTGTGCGAAGGAGTACGAGGGTCCGTGGTCGCGCAAGAAGCGCGAGGGCTGCTGCCGGGACTGCGACTGTGACTGCTGCGACTGCGCGTGCGACTGCTGATTCCTGTCCGCCCCGTCCGCCGCCCCGTCCGCCCCGTCCGTCCCGTCCGCTCCGGCCACCCGTGTGGAAGGCTGCGTGGGCATGAGCACAGACACTGATCCGGATCCCGTGCGGAACTGGAAGAACTGGCACGAACGCCGCGTCGCCGCCGTCTCGGCGCCGCACGGACCGCTCTCGCTGACCGGTACCCACTGGCTCTCCGACTACCCGGAAGGTCGAATTCCGGCCGTGCCCGGCGTATGGCGGGACCGTGGTGACGAGGTGTCGGTGACCGCCGCGGCCGGCGACGGGATCACGGTCGACGGCCGGCCGCTGACCGGTGAGGCCGTCCTGACCGCCGACCGGGGCCCCATCGACGAGTCCCGGGTCGCCCACGGCGGACGCAGGCTGGTGGTCATGCGCCGTGAAGGGCTCTGGGCGGTACGTGACTTCGACCCGGACTCCCCGGCACGCCGGGCGTTCGTGACCGTCGAGGCCACGCCGTACGACGACCGCTGGGTGCTGCCGGGCCGCTTCCGTCCGTACGCGGAGAGCCGCACCGTGCGCGTCGAGAACGCCGACGGGCGGGAGCGCGGACTGGGGCTCGCCGGTGAACTGGCCTTCTCCGTCGACGGTACGGAGCACAGGCTCCAGGTCGCCGTCGAGCCCGACGGGTCGCTCTGGGCGGTCCTCGCCGACGGCACCAGCGGGCTGACCAGCTATCGTTTCCGTTTTCTGCGGCCGTCCCCGCCGGCTCCGGACGGCACGGTGACCGTCGATCTCAACCGAGTGCTGCTGCCGCCCTGCGCCTTCGCCGAGCACTTCATCTGCCCCCTCCCGCCGCCCGGGAACACGCTGCCGTTCGAGCTCCCCGCGGGTGAGCGGAACACCGTTTCGCGCTGAGCGATTTCGGGCCGTGGGACGGCCCCGGTCCGGGTCGTACAGACCGGGGCCGTCCCACCATGTGGGCAGTGTGTGAACCGGACAGTGGCGGCGATTTCAAGACGTATCAGCGGTATTTCGGCCGGTGGAGTGGCTGAAAAGCGCCCTTGCGCGGCCAGTTGGCTCACCTAATACTCCCCTCAGCGCTTGTCAGGGGCACGGCAGATCCGGAATGCGGACGTATCCCTGACTGCGCCTCACGGGCCGGACCACCCCAATCAGGCCCCAGATTCCTTCGGAGGAACCACACGTGAGGATCAAGCGCACCACCCCCCGCAGTGGTATAGCGAGACGCACCCGGCTGCTCGCCGTCACCACAGGTCTCGTCGCCGCGGCGGCGATCGCCGTCCCCACGGCGAACGCCGGCACACCCGACACCTTCAGCGCGAACCAGCTCACGGCGGCGAGCGACGCCGTCCTGGGCGCCGACGTGGCGGGCACCGCCTGGTACGTCGACAAGACGACGAACACCCTTGTCGTCTCGGCCGACAGCAGCGTCAGCAAGGCGGAGATCGCCGAGATCAAGCGCGAGGCGGGTGCCAACTCCGGTGCCCTGCGTATCGAGCGCACCCCCGGCAAGATCTCCAAGCTCCTCTCCGGCGGCGACGCGATCTACTCGAGCCTCGGTCGCTGTTCGGCCGGGTTCAACGTACGCAGCGGCACCACCGACTACTTCCTGACCGCCGGGCACTGCACCGAGGGCAACCCGAGCTGGTACACCAACTCGGCGCGCACCACCCTCATCGGCCCGACGGCGGGCTCCAGCTTCCCGGGCAACGACTACGGCATCGTGCGCTACTCCAACGCCGCGGTCTCCCGCCCCGGCACCGTCGGCAGCGTGGACATCACCAGCGCGGCCAACGCCACGGTGGGCATGTCGGTGACCCGGCGCGGCTCGACCACGGGCACCCACGGCGGCAGCGTCACGGGCCTGAACGCCACGGTCAACTACGGCGGCGGCGACGTCGTCTACGGCATGATCCAGACCAACGTCTGCGCCGAGCCCGGCGACAGCGGCGGCCCGCTCTACTCGGGCAGCCGCGCGATCGGCCTCACCTCGGGCGGCAGCGGCAACTGCTCCTCCGGCGGTACGACGTTCTTCCAGCCGGTCACGGAAGCGCTGAGCGCGTACGGCGTCAGCATCACCTGAGCACATCCCGCGTAGAGAGTCCCCGCCCGAGAGCTCCGGGCGGGGACTCTACGCGCGTTCCGGGGCCGCGCGGCCGGGGTGAACTCCCGGACCGGAGGGGCGGTTTCAGGACAGGTCCAGTCCTCACCCGCTGCCGAACCGGTGACCGCGGCGAGTGTTCACCAATGGAACGGATCGGCTCTGACCTCCGCACGTGAACGGGGCGGGAGGGAAATGAACCCGTCGTGTGCACGTCCTGAAGTCGACCTTGTGTGCTACTGGCGAGTTCAGGAACAGTGGGCGCCCCATCCTCCGCGTCACCGCACCCCACATGCGATGACGCGGCCCCCACAGGAGGTATCAGTTGAAGCACCGTCGCATTTCCAGGAAGCGTGTGGCGATCGCGGGCGGCGCGGTCACCGCCATGATCGTGGCCGGGGTTTCCTTCCAGACTGCGAACGCCAGCGAGGACAGCACCACGATCACGGCGAAGACACTGTCGGCGCCGGCGGCCGGAAAGCTCGCATCCAGCCTTGTCGGCGACCTCGCCGGTGACGCGGCCGGCTCGTACTACGACAGTGGGACCAAGGCTCTTGTCGTCAACGTCCTGGACGAGAAGGCCGCCGAGACCGTGCGTGAGGCGGGCGCCAGGGCGAAGGTCGTGGCGCACTCCCTCGCCGAGCTGAAGGACGCCCGCGGTTTCCTCACCGGCGAGGCGAGCACCCCCGGCACGGCCGTCGCCGTCGACCCGGTCACGAACAAGGTCGTCGTCACGGCGGACAGCACGGTCAAGGGCGCCGCGCTCGACAAGCTCACCAAGACCGTGGAGAAGCTGGGCGCCAAGGCCGAACTGAAGAAGACCGCGGGGGAGTTCAGGAAGTTCATCGCCGGCGGCGAGGCCATCCACTCCGGTGGTGGCCGCTGCTCGCTGGGCTTCAACGTGGTCGTCGGCGGCGAGCCGCACTTCATCACCGCGGGCCACTGCGGCACGGCGGGCAGCTCCTGGTCCGACTCCGCGGGCGGCGCCGAGATCGGCTCCATGGTGGACTCGCAGTTCCCGGGCGACGACTTCGCGCTCGTCAAGTACACCGGCTCCACGGAGCACCCGAGCGAGGTCGACCTGTACGACGGCAGCACGCAGGCCATCGCGGGGGCGGGCGACGCGACGGTCGGCCAGTCGGTCTCGCGCAGCGGCTCCACCACCCAAGTGCACGACGGTGAGGTCACCGCGCTGGACGCCACCGTGGACTACGGCGGCGGCGACGTGGTCGAGGGCCTTATCCAGACCACGGTCTGCGCCGAGCCCGGCGACAGCGGCGGCTCGCTCTTCGCCGGTGACACCGCGCTGGGGCTGACCTCGGGCGGCAGCGGCAACTGCTCCTCGGGCGGCGAGACGTTCTTCCAGCCGGTGCCGGAAGCGCTCGCGGCGTTCGGTGCCGAGATCGGCTGACCCGCACGACCGTACGGAGCCGAAGAGGCCCGGCCCCCGCCGTTGTCGGCGGGGGCCGGGCCTCTTCGCTGATTGCGCAGGTGGGAGTGGGGAGGTGGGACGCCCCGGCCCTGACCGACCGCGACACCCTCGACGGTGCCGTCCGCTCTGTCGACGCCTGCGAGGAGTGGGGGATCGGACCGCTGTTCGGAGTGGAGCCGGCCGTGGCCGAGCCGGCGGGCGGACCGGTGGCGGTGCGGCGGGTGGGCTCGCGCGCGAGCGGGGCCGGGCTCCCGCCGCCGGGGACGACAGCCCGCTGCTGCCCTGGTTGCGGGCTCCTGCGCGCAATCGCGCTCTGTGCCGCGGCGCATACGGATCTTCAGCAGCAGACCTCCGTGGGGCTGAACGGGGAAGGGCCCGCGAGGGGCCTGGGTGATCGTGAACCGACTCGTCGCCGTCGCGGCGGCGGGCGCGGCGCGGCCTCTCCGTCAGGTGACGAAGTTCATTGCTTGAGCGGGTGTCCGTGGCCTTGGGGGAGTCGCCGCCTCCAACTCCGTCTCATGTTTGTGGAAGTGACGGCGCGATAGCCGTTCAGCCACCGTTTCCGCGAGCCACGAGGTCGCTCTCACGTTCGACTTAGGTCGCTGACTAGGGGCGATGGGGTTAGAGTAATCGAACAGGCGTGCGATAGATGCATCGGGCGTATGGCGGGAATGGGGTGGAGACGGAGGCGCGTCATGGGGCATTTTGCCCATCTGCACGCCGCGTCCGGTTACTCCGCCCGCTACGGTGCCGCCCACCCCGAACACCTCGTCCGGCGGGCGGCCGAGCGCGGCCAGCCGGCGCTCGCGCTCACCGACCGGGACACGGTCACCGGTGCGGTCCGGTTCGCGCGGTCCTCCGCCAAAGCGGGCGTCCGGCCGATCTTCGGTATCGACCTGGCGGTGGAGGCTCTTGCTCCGCCTCCTCCGGCGCGGCGGCGCCGCACTCCGGCGCGCGGTGGCGCCCACGTGATCGAGCCGCCCCTGCGATTCGTCCTGCTCGCGCGGGACCGCGCCGGATGGGCCCGGCTGTGCCGTATCACCTCGGCCGCCCATGTCGGCGCGCTCGCCGGCACGGCACCGGTGGTGCCGTGGGAAGCACTGCGTACGTACGGCGGTCCCGGTCTGATCGTGCTGCTCGGACCGCTCTCGGAGCCGGTACGGGCACTGTCGGCGGGCCGGGAGGACATCGCGGCGAAGCTGCTGGCGCCGTGGCGGGAGATCTTCGGATCCGGGATCCGGCTGGAGGCCGTCCTGCACGAGCGGTCCGGCACCGGGCCGGGCTCGCTGCGGCTGGCCGCCCGCACCCTGGCACTGGCCGACCGCACCGGCACCACCGCTGTTCTCTCCAACGCGGTCCGCTACGCCGACCCGGACCAGCACCGGCTCGCCGATGTCCTCGACGCCGCGCGGCTGCTGAGGCCGATCGACCGGCGCCGCCTGGACGGTGGCCACCGCTGGCTCAAGGACGAGGAAGCGATGACGGACATCGCACGGCGGATCGCCGAATGCGCGGGAGAGGACGACCGGCGGGCGTACCGCCTGCTGGCGGACACCGCGGCCACGGCGGCCCTGTGCACCGTCGACCCCGCGGCGGACCTGGGCCTGGGCACGCCGCACTTCCCGGAACCGGCGATGTTCGGCGCGGAGCCCGGCGCGGACGGCGCGACCCGGCTGCTGCGCCGGCAGTGCGAGGACGGCCTGGTCCGGCGCGGCCTGGACCGCGACCGGGGCGCGCTCGACCGGCTGGACGAAGAACTCCGTGTGATCTCCACGCTGAACTACGCCTCGTACTTCCTCGCCGTCGGCCAGGTCGTCGCCGACATCCGGGAGCTGGGTATCCGGGTCGCCGCCCGCGGCTCGGCCGCGGGATCGATGATCTGCCACGCACTGGGCATCGCCACGGCGAACCCTCTCGACCACAGCCTGCTGTTCGAACGCTTCCTGAGCGTGCGCCGGGCATCGCTGCCCGACATCGACATCGATGTGGAGTCCGCCCGACGGCTTGAGTGCTACGACACGATCTTCGACCGGTTCGGCACCGAACGGGTCGCGGTCACCGCGATGCCCGAGACCTACCGGGCCCGCCGTGCCCTGCGGGACACCGGCCTGGCTCTGGGCATCGCACCGGCGGACGTCGACCGGATCGCCAAGAGCTTCCCGCATCTGCGGGCCTCCGACATCACCGGCGCACTCGCCGAACTGCCCGAACTGCGCCGACTGGCCTCCGAGGCGGAGCGGTACGGCCCCCTGTGGGAACTCGCCGAGGGCCTTGATTCCCTGGTCCACGGTATGGCCATGCACCCGTGCGGAGTGGTCATCAGCGACGCGACGCTCCTGGACCGGTTGCCGGTGCAGCCCACTCCACAAGGCAACTATCCGATGGCAATGGCGGCCAAGGAGGAGATCGAGGCGCTGGGCAACATCAAACTGGACGTCCTCGGTGTGCGGATGCAGTCCGCGATGGCCCACGCCGTCGCCGAGGTCGAACGGGCGACCGGCAACCGTATCGACCTGGACGACCCGCGGCAGGTCCCGCTCGACGATCCGTTCGCGTTCAAGATCATCCAACAGAGCGAGACCCTGGGGCTGTTCCAGCTCGAATCGCCCGGCCAGCAGGACCTGCTGTCACGGTTGCAGCCCCGCGACCCGCAGGACGTCATCGCCGACATCAGTCTCTTCCGCCCGGGGCCGGTCGCCGGGGGGATGCCGGAGCGGTACATCGCCGCCCGGCACGGCGGCGACCCGGGCTACGCCCATCCGGACCTCGAACCGGTACTCGCCGACACCTACGGCGTGACCATCTGGCACGAGCAGATCATCCAGACACTGTCGGTGCTGACCGGCTGCGACTACGCGCTGGCCGAGATCGCCCGGCGAGCGCTCGGCGACAAGGAGCGGCTGCCCAGGATCAGGGACTGGTTCCACCACCAGGCCGGGGCCCGGGGCTACGACTGCGCGGTCCGCGACGAGGTGTGGAAGACCGTCGAGGCCTTCGGCGCCTACGGCTTCTGCCGCGCGCACGCGGTCGCCTTCGCCGTGCCGGCCCTGCAGAGCGCCTGGCTGAAGGCGCACTTCCCGGCGTTCCTGCTGGCCGGTCTGCTCGAACACGACCCCGGTATGTGGCCCAAGCGCGTCCTCGTCTCGGACGCCCGCCGGCGCGGTGTCCCGCTCCTGCCCGTCGACGTCAACCACTCCAGGACGGAGCACACCGTCGAGCGGACCGAAGGAGAACGGTGGGGTGTACGGCTCGCGCTGTCCGGCGTGCACGGAATCAGCGAAGAGGAATGCGCGCGGATCGACGAGGGCCGGCCGTACAACTCGCTGTCGGACTTCTGGCAGCGGGCCCGCCCCAGCAGACCGGTCGCCGAACGCCTCGCGGAGATCGGCGCGCTGCGCCCTCTGCACGACGAGCGGCTCACCCGGCGCGACCTGCTGCTACAGATCGCCGAACTCCATCGGCAGTCCCGCGTCAGGTCCGCGGGCAAGGGACAACTGTCCATCAACACCGACACCGACGCGGCCGGAGGGGCCGAGCCGAGCGGCCTGCCGGAGATGACCGGACGCGAAGCCCTGAGCGCGGAGCTGAACACGCTCGGCATCGACGTCTCCAAGCACCTGATGGAACACCACCACCGGCTGCTGCGGGAGATCGGCGCGACCGACGCGGCGCACCTGGGCGGGATGCGTGGCGGGCAGCAGGTCCTCGTCGCCGGTGTACGGGCCTCCACCCAGACCCCGCCGATCGCCAGCGGCAAGCGCATCATCTTCGTCACCCTGGAGGACGGCTCCGGCCTGGTCGACCTGGCGTTCTTCGAAGACTCCCACCCGGCCTGCGCACACACCGTCTTCCACAGCGGGCTGCTGCTGGTGCGCGGCACCGTACAAGTGCGCGGCACCCGTCGCACCGTCGTCGGCACCATGGCCTGGGATCTGGACGAGATCGCCGCCGCACGCCGCGACAACGGCCCCGAGGCCGCGCTCGCCCTGCTCGGCGCCAATCACCCGCACCCGACCCCCGCGCAACCCGGGCGGACCCTGGCCAACGGCACCACCGGCGCTCGTCTGCACCCCTACGCCGACCTGCGACCGCCCGGCAACCGCTCGGCGAACCTGAAGAAGTTCGGCCACACCAGCCCGGGGAGCGCGGGATGACCACGGACCAACGGCACATCGCCCACCTGCACCTGCACGCCGTACCGGACGAAGGACAGCACGCGGACACGATCGACCTGCTGACCGGCATCACCCCCCATGTCCAGACCGTCTCGCCCGACGCCGTACAACTCGACCTGACCTCCGCGCTCAGATACTTCGACCTGCCCCCCTACGACCTGGTCCAACTGGCACAGCTACGGCTGATGGCCCTGTACGGCATCGAAAGCAGCGCGGGGCTCGCGGCCAACCGCATGCTGGCCACCATGGCGGCCGACGCGTCCGCGCCGGGACACGCCACGTGGGTACCCGCGGAACGGGCCGCCGCCTGGCTGCGTCCCCGCCCGGTCACCGGGCTGCCCGGAATCGGCCGCGCCACAGCCACCACGCTCGGCAAATACGGCCTGCACTCGATCGGCCAGGTCGCCGACCTACCCGCGGTGACCCTGCAGCGCCTTCTCGGCGCCGGCGCCGCACGTCTGCTGGCCGAGCGTGCTCAAGGCCACGATCCCCGTCCTGTCACCCCGCTGGAGCCGGCGGCCCACCTGGTGGCCGACCTCGTGCTCGACCGGGACTGCCTCGACCCGGAAGGGCATCATCGGGCTGTCCTGGGGCTTGCCGACCACATCGGTCAGCGCCTGCGTGGCGAAAGCCAGGTCACCGGCCGGCTCACTCTCACCGTGCGTTACGCCGACCGCAGTTCCACCACGCGCACCCGTGCGCTGCCGGAGCCGACCAACCACTCACCCGCACTCGCGGCGGCTTTTCTCGGTCTGCTGGCCGCTCTCGGGTTGCAGCGTGCGAGAGTCCGCGCCTTCGTGGCCCGTGCCGACGGTCTGCTGCCGGCCGATGGGGCCCACCGTCAACTCTCCCTGGATCCCGGTGACACCCGTGCCCGCACGGTGGAGAAGGCCGCGGACCGGGCCCGCCGCCGTTTCGGACCAAGAGCCCTCCACCCCGCCGCTCTGGCCGACGATCATCGTAGGCGGGGGCCGGGTGACTCGATGAGCTGATCTTGTGGTGGAACTTCATCGGCCGCTCGCACGAGAAGACCGAGGCGGCGCCGGGCTTCCGACGGGCACGGGGGTGGCTGTGCCGGAGCCCGATGTGTCTTACGGCAGGAGGCCGAGGCGGCGGGCGGCGACGACGGCTTCCAGGCGGGAGCGGGATTCGAGCTTGCGCATGGCGCTGCGCAAGTGGCCCTTCACCGCCTCGAAGGTGACGCCGAGTTCGATCGCCGCGTCGGCGTTGCTCTGCCCGACGGCGACGCACGCCAGGACATCCAGCTCCCGGGGGGAGAGCACCTGCGGGCCGGGCCCTCCGGCGGTCGGGTGCCCCGCGGCGGCGAGCTTTTCGCAGGCGACGTCGAACCGCTGCCGTGTCCCGGAATCCGTGAGCTGCCGCGCGAGGCTCCGCAGATCCGTGTACGCCTCCCTGACCAGCTCCCACTGGGGTCCCATCGGGCCCGGTGCCGGCTCTACCGTGGACACCTGTTCGCTCAGCCGGGCCAGCCGCCGGACCACCTCGTCACATACGGCAAGTTCCTGTTCGAGGTCGCGAGCGGCATCGGCCACCGCCCGTACGGCGCGGTCTCCCAGCGGCACGACCTGGCGGACCGCCCCGTACAGCACCCCGCGCACCGTCCGGGACACCACCACCGGGGCCGCCACCATCGCGCGCAGGCCCTCGGCGGTGATCACCCGGTCGTAGTGGTGGCTGATCCGCCGGCTCGCGACGTAGTCGTTGACCGCCATCGGGCGCCGCAGGGTGACCACCTCGCCGCCGAGTCCCTGTCCGAACGCCAGGCCGACGCCGCGCAGCGCGCCCTTGGTGACGCCGGTGAACTCGTCGAGCCGCACCTGCCCTTCGCCGGTCACCACGCCTCCGAAGGTGAGTCCCATTCCGGTGGCGTCGCGCAACCCGGCCAGGGCCCGGCCGATCAGCCGGCTGTCGTCGGCGACGGATGCCGGTGGTCCGGTGGCCATGGACGCCTCCTCGAAACGGTACGGCGCTGTCTGTGGCGCCTCCCTCATGCGGGGGTACCGCGCTCGGAGCGGTCCGAGGAAACATCGCGTCAACGGCACGCGTCGGCCCCCGCCCCTTCAAGGAGCATGATGACCAGCCCGGAACAGCACATGGCGCACCTGCTCACGACCTTCGGCTCGCCGGCGGCGTGCACGGCGGACCTGCTGTGCGACCGGCACGCGGCCGACGCCGTCGCGTTCACGCTTGTCGAACCCGACCTGACCGGCCGGAACGTGACGTTCGGCGAGTTGAAGGAGTCCTCCGCCCGGATGGCGAGCGCGCTGGCCGGGCTGGGCGTCGGCGCCGGCGACCGCGTCGCCACGCTGATGGGCAAGTCCGCCGAACTGGTCGTCGCTCTGCTCGCCATCTGGCGCCTCGGCGCGGTGCACGTCCCCCTGTTCACGGCCTTCGCGCCTGCGGCGATCGGGGTTCGGATCGCAGGCAACGGCACCAAGGCGGTGTTCGTCGACGCCGACCAGCGCGCCAAGCTCGACCCCTGCCCGGCGTTCCCCCAGGACGCCGGGTGGCGGATCATCACCACCGGGCCGGCCGCCGACGGAGCACTCGCCTTCGCCGACCTGATCGCGGCGCACCCACCGCTGGAGCGCGCCGTGGCCATGGGCGGCGACGCGCCCGTCATCGAGCTGTTCACCTCCGGCACGACCGGATCGCCCAAGGGCGTCCCGGTGCCGCTGCGCGCCGTCGCGGCGTTCGCGATGCACCAGGAGTACGGCCTGGACCACCGGCCCTCGGACGTGTTCTGGAACGCCGCCGATCCCGGCTGGGCGTACGGCCTGTACTTCTCCGTCGTCGCCCCGCTCGCCCTCGGTCGTACCGCGATCCTCCTGCACTCGGGATTCAGCCCCGCGCTGACCTGGTCGGTGCTCGCGCGGTTCGCCGTCACCAACTTCGCGGCGGGGCCGACCGTGTACCGCGCCCTGCGCCACGCCGACACGCCGGTCCCCGAGGGGCTGCGCCTGCGGCACTGCTCCTCAGCGGGTGAACCCCTCACCCAGGACGTGATCCCCTGGGCCGAGAGCGCACTCGGCGTGCCGGTCCTCGACCACTACGGCCAGACCGAACTCGGTATGGCGGTCGCCAACGCCTGGCACCCGGACCTGCGTGGCGACGTACGCCCCGGGTCCATGGGACGCGCCCTGCCGGGCTGGAGCGTCGAGATCCTCCGGCCGGAGGACGACATCCCGGCGCAGCGGTTCAGTGCCGATCGCCGCTGGTACTACACCGGCGACGTCGCGAGGAAGGACGAGGACGGATACCTGTTCTTCGCCGCCCGCGCCGACGACGTCATCCTGACGGGCGGCTACCGCATCGGGCCCTTCGACGTGGAGAGCGTGCTCGCCGCCCACGACGCCGTCGCCGAGGCAGCCGTCGTCGGCGCCCCCGACGAACGCGAACGCCCCCTGACTCACGGCCGCGGGCGTGCGCAACGCCTACCACCACTATCTGCCCCCGGAAGCCAACCTCCTGGAACCGGAGATCTCCCCCCTGCACGCGCCCAGTCACGCGGGCCTGCCACCCACGACGATCGTCGTGGCCGGACACGACCCGCTCCACGACGAAGGGGTCATGTACGCGGAGCGGCTGCGCGAGGCCGGCGTCCCCGTAGAGCTGTTCGACTACCCCCGTATGGTCCACGGCTTCGCGAACGCCCCGCACCTGTTCCGCGAGACGGCCGCCGCCCTGGGCGAGGTCGTGACGGCACAGCGCCGCTGGCTGGAGGAACTAGGCCGTCGGCGGTGGGGTCGGCGCTGAGGTCGGCGGTGGGGTCGGATTCGCGGGCGGCGGAGTCGCGCCGGGGTCGATGCCGAGCACGATCGACGCGCGCAGTCCGTGCTTGATCGACCCATTTCCCTTGAGCGGGGTGACGACCATGGTCGATTCCGGCCCCTTGTTGTCCATCGAGTAGAAGAAATCCTCGGCGTTGGACAGGCGGGGGGTGGTGTTGGACGAATAGGGCGGTACGGCGGCGACCTTGTCGTTCACCGACTGCGGGAAGTAGAGCTGCCCGGTGTGCGCCACATGGCCACCGGTCACGCTGTCGGGCCGTACCGAGGCGTCGACGATCGTCTTGAGATGAATGTGCAGTCCTCGGCCCCAGTACCAGCCGGGGTAGACGGTCCGGAAACGCACGAGTCCCAGCCGGTCGGTGACCTGCACGCCGCGCAGGAAGGTCGTGTCGTCGGTCGGGGTGGCGTGGCCGTTCTCGTCCGTCGGGGGGAGTCCGGGGCCGGAGTAGCCCGTGTATCCGGAGTACAGGCCGCCCGCGTCGCAGTGCCAGATGTCAACGGCGACGTTCCGCACGGGCCGGCAGCTCACGCTGTCGACGATCATGAATGTGAGTTCGAGCGGAACTCCGGTGCGGTCCTCGGCGATCGTGTGGCGGACCTTGTCGATGTCCAGGTAGTACGGCCCCGTCATCTCCTCGGGGGACAGTACGCAGGACGGCTTCACCGTGGTGCCCGACGGGGTGGCGGCGGCAGCCGGTCGGGCGTCGGCGCCCACCGCGGCCGACCCGGCGGCAGCGACACCCAGCCCCGCACCACCCAGGGTGACGAGCAAGGACCGACGGCTGTGCGGCTGAGGTTTCTTGTCGTTCGGAGGGGTTTCGGACATGCCGAGCTCAACTCCCTGAGCAGGAAGGCCTGTTCGCCGATCTGTTCCGCAGGGCTCCGCCGCACACCTGTCGGCGCGCGGGCCGCGGAACGCTGGAACAAGCTAAAAGAGAATGATTATTCTCTTTAGGCTAGCGTCGCCTCCACGGGTCGTCAAGGCGGGAGCTGGGTCGCCTGGAGGGCGTGCCTGGCCCGGCCCGTGCTGCGGGTCAGGTGGACTTCGACAGCAGTACGCGCAGTTCCTCGACCAGCGTTCCGGTCGGGACGGTGTTGGTCTTGAGCACGGTCTGGGAGATGAGGGTGCCCAGGCTCAGCGAGATCAGGGCCCAGGCCGCGTCGGAGCCGACGCGATCGCCGGGGTGCAGCCGGGTGAGCAGGGGGAGTACCGCGTCGTGCAGGGCGGCGGCGTCGCGCCGCTGCGAGACCTGCAAGTGCGGTACGCGCATCGATTCGGCCCAGAACTGGACGATCAGAGAGGTGGCGGCGTCGGCATCGGGCACCGTGACCATCTCGCGGTGGATCACGTCGAGGATCTCGGGCACGGTCAGGGGCGGCTCCGCCTCGGCCGCGTCGCGCAGGCCGCGCAGCACCGGTTGCATCGTCGAATCCAGCAGCGCCTCGATGATGGCCTGCTTGCCGGTGAAGTACCGGTAGACCGCCCCGGAGGACAGGCCCGACTCGGCGAAGATGTCAGGCATCGACGTGGCATGGAAACCGTTGCGGGCGAAGCAGATTGTCGCGGCGTCAAGGATCTGCCGTTGACGTTTCTCGCGGTACTCCTGGCTGACTCTAGGCATAGCTGAGGATAGGCCAGGGCGGCGTTGACGGCCCCCGGCGGCCTCGCTAGGTTAAGAGAATCATCATTCTCTTTTCCGTCGGGCAGGGCGCCTCGGCGGTAGTGATCACGCGTCTGGGGATGCCTGTGAGCCATCGAATTCTCATCATCGGCGCCGGTCTCACCGGCCTCGCGCTGGCCTCTGGGCTTCACCGCCGCGGTGTCGACGCGGTGGTCGTGGAACAAGCGCCGATCATCACCGAAGCCGGGTGGGCGATCGGACTGAGCAAGCGCCATCTCGTCGCGCTGGACCGGCTCGGCATCACCGACCGGGACCGCTGGGGCGGCCATCGGGCCGACCGGACCCTGATGTTCGACGGTCGGACCGGGTTGGTGGACCAGGTCCTCGAGGAGAGTCCGGTCATGTTCAACAGGTCCGACCTCCAGTTGTCCTTGCTGGAGGGAGTGGCCGGCCTGGTACGGACGGGGGTCCGACCCCGTGGCTTGACCGATCAAGGAGACAGTGTGGAGGTCGAGTTCGACGACGGCCGACGGGAAAGTTTCGACGCGGTGATCGGCTGCGACGGCATCAACTCCTGGACCCGCCGTGAGGTCCTGGGCGGGCCGGAAGCCACGTACACCGGGACCGCGGAGCTGCGCTTCCAGGCACCCAACCCGGACCACACGATGACCGTGACGGCGGTAGCGACCTGTGGGGATGCGACTCTTGCCTATTTTCTGATGGACGGAGGCAGGAAGTTCCAGGGCATCGTGTTCCTCCACGGTGAGCAGGACAACCGGCGTGAACTGACCCTCCCGGAGCTGGCCGACCTGTTTCCTGTCGTCACGGGCCCGCTGATCGCCCTGGTGGAAGTGATGCGGACCGATCCACCGAGCTTGTACACCAACGTAAAACAGGCTGTTGTGGACAACTGGGTACGCAACCGCGTCGCGATCGCCGGTGATGCCGCACACGCCATGACCACCGTGGTGGGACAAGGGGCCGGCGCCGGGTTCGAAGACGCCGCGATCCTCGCCGACCTGCTCACCACCCCCCGGCTGTCCGCCCCGCTGGCGCTGGCCAGCTTCGAGGCGCTTCGCAAGCCCGAGGCACAGTCACTCCAGCGCTACAGCCACGAGATCAGCAAGGCGATGAACGTGAACACCTCGCCGCGCAAGATCTTCACCACCAACCCCGGCCTTCCCGGCGCGGCTTAGTCCCGGCGACGCTTCCGCGAACGAGCCGCGCGATCCGCCGTTCCTGGGCCGTGAGCCGGTGCGCGTCCGCCGCCCCGCGCTTGCGCGGGAACTCGCCGGTAGCGCTCAGCTCACGTGCCGCGCGTCCGGCGAACGCCTTGTCCATCCAGGCCAGGAGCTCGCCCGAGGCCAGGCCCTTCGTCGTGAGGACAGTGGTGCCCCCTCTTGAAGGCGCAGTCGGAGGCGCGGGCGCTCCGGCAGGTAGCCGCTCGTATCGTCCAAGGACTTGATTCCCGGTCACCTGCGCGCCTGAAGTCATCCAAAGTCAGAGGTGAACAGGGGATGGTTGGCGGACAGGGTGACGCCGAACGGATGGCCCTCGGTGAGGAAGTCGTACAGGAACTCCGAGAGGGTGGTGCCGTGGTGGTGCATTCGAGGTCCCGGCCTTTGTTGAGCATGACGGTCCAGCCATCGGGGTTGTCGGTGGCGGCAAGCCAGTAGCCGGTGTCGCCGTTGTCGGTGATCAGGCAGGGATACAGCAGCCCGGGAAGCGCGGCATCGTCCAGGTGCTCGTGCCCGTGCCCGTGCTCCCACAGGTGATGTCGGCCATCTCGCGCACTGTCGCGACCAACTCGGCCTCCCTGCCGAGCAGGTTGCCGCCGCGGGTGCCGAGCGGATGCTGCAGCCACAGGAAGTCACGGAATCGGCCCGGCGGCAGGTGCTCGCACAGTCGTTTGTAGTCAGTGGGCAGATGGTGGCCCAGTTCGGCCTCGATCGCGTTCCAGTCGACGTTCCAAAACGAAGGGCGCGGCAAGTGAGGGGTCAGGAGTGTGAGGACCTCTTCGATCACGCCGACCGACAGTACAGGGCGTCAAGTACGCCGGACCACCCATCGCCGGCACGACGGGCCCACCCGACGACCATGGCTACACACCTACCCGCGCGAGCTCCAAGGTTCTCGGATCACATCACCCGAGCGGAGTGGAATCGACATACCTGACGGATGGCGACGGGACCGCGCCCTGTTCCGGGGGAGCGCCGCCCATGAGGACATGCCGGCGCAGGCCGCGCGGTCCTTCCACTGGGCGGATCCCCCGTATCGATGCCGCTGCGCTGCCCGCTCCCGCGTACGAGCGGATCGGTGAACAGGTACGCCGTTCTCTGGGGTCCGGTGCGGCGCGCGGGGCAGGGCGCGATTGTCAACGGCACTTCGAACCGGGAGGACTTGGTCGCGCGACGCTGCGGCAGGCGTCGTCCGGCGGGCGGTTCGCGGAGCGTCTTCCGCCGACCGAGATCATGACCTGGTGCAAGCCGCCTGGTGAGCGGTGACGACGGGGCGCGGGCGCGGCGTTGGCGTTCGTTCAATTTTTACCGACGCGTAACTTCCCTTCCGGTTCTTACTCATGCGTAACTTGGCATGAGCACAGCCAATGTGTGGTCCGGGCCACAGGGCTGACAGCCATCGCCTTTTCCCCTTGAGCCGCAAGGAGATCGCTCGATGCTGCCCTGGAAACGCGCGTTCGGACCGCTGGCGGCGCTGCTGCTGGCGGTCTCGGTCGCCACCACCGCCCCCGCCGTCGCGGCCACCCCTACCTCCACCCCCACCCCCACCGCGACCTCCTCCACCGTGAGCAGCGGTTGGAACAACTACTCCTGCAAGCCGTCCGCCGCCCACCCCCGCCCCGTCGTCCTCGTCCACGGCACCTTCGGGAACTCCGTCGACAACTGGCTCGGTCTCGCCCCGTACTTGGTGAACCGCGGCTACTGCGTCTTCTCCCTCGACTACGGGCAGCTCCCCGGAGTGCCGTTCTTCAACGGTCTCGGCCCCATCGACAAGTCCGCCGGACAACTGAGCGCGTATGTCGACCGGGTGCTCGCCGCCACGGGCGCCCCGAAGGCCGACATCGTCGGCCACTCCCAGGGCGGCATGATGCCCCGCCACTACCTCAAGTTCCTCGGCGGGGCACAGAAGGTGAACGCCCTGGTCGGACTCGCGCCCGACAACCACGGCACGAGCCTGCTCGGTCTGACGAAGCTACTGCCGTACTTCCCCGGCGTGGAGGACCTGCTGACCGAGAACACCCCCGGACTCGCCGACCAGATCGCCGGATCGGCCTTCCTCACCAAGCTCAACGCGGGCGGCGACACCGTGCCCGGGGTCAAGTACACGGTCATCTCGACCCGTTACGACCAGGTGGTCACGCCGTACCGCAGCCAGTTCCTGTCCGGGCCCGACGTACGGAACGTCCTCATCCAGGACCTGTGCGCGGTGGACATCTCCGAGCATGTGTCGATCGGGCTGATCGACCGGATCGCGTTCCACGAGGTGGCCAACGCGCTCGATCCGGGCCGTGCCACACCGACGACCTGCGCGTCGGTCATCGGCTGAGCGACGACAGACCGCGGGGCTCCGGACCGATGACCGGTCCGGAGCCCCGCCGTACGTCGTCGCGTCAGCGGCCGTGCCGGCCGCCGCCCGCGGGCTGGGCCCTGCGGCGGACCGTACCGAACATCACGGCCGCGCCGGCGGCGAGGATCGCCGCGCCACCCGCCGCGATGTACGGCGTGGTGCTGTCGCCGCCGGTCTCGGCGAGGTTCGCCGGACCACCGGCCGGCTGCTGTTCGGCCGGGCCGGCGCCGTTCGCCTCGGGGGCGTTCGCGTCTTTCGCGTCGGGTGCCCCGGCATCCTGGGGCGCACCGGCCTTCTCGGGGCTGTCGCCGCCGTGCCCGCCGTGGTCGACGGTGGACTTGGCCGCGCCCTCCTCGACATCGGTCTCGGAGGGGGCGGACGCCTCGGGAGCGGCGGCCGAGCCGCCGTTGTCGGCGCCGAAGACCACGTCGGAGCAGGTGTAGAACGCCTCGGGGCTGTCCGAGCGCTGCCAGATGGAGTAGATCAGATGGCGGCCGGACCTGGCGGGGACGATGCCGTCGAACACGTAGGCGCCGTTCACCAGCTTCGGGTCGGTGACCTTGGCGAACGGTTTGTCCTCCAGATCGGACCAGTTCAGCGGCTTGCCCGGGTCGTAGCCGTCCTTGGTGATGTACAGCTCGAAGGACCCTCTGTGCGGGGCGGTGGCCTTGTAGGTGAAGGTGCGGTTGCCCGCGGTGAACGGCGACGACGGCCAGTCGCCGCGCGGCAGGTCGAGCCCCTTGTACTTGTCGCGGCCGGCCGAGCAGAGCTTGCCGTCCGGGATGATCGACCGGTGGTCGCCCGCGGCGTTCGCGATGTTGACCTCGTTCCAGTCGTAGAACGCCTGCGTCCCACTGGACGCGACCGCCGCCTTGCAGGCGGCCGACCGCGGGCTCTCGGGCCCCTCGGCGAAGCAGGCGGACACGCGGCTGACCGGGTCCGTCATCGAGCCGTGGGCGGCGGCGGGAACGGCCGCGAGCCCGATGAGCGCGAGCGGCGCGACGCCCAGCACGGCGATCCCGGTGGTCCTGCGACGAGCGGTCATGGCTTGGTTCTCCTTCTGAGCGGCACAGGCGAGGGGGGAGCGGAGCGGGCCGAACTCCCGGGTGCGTGACCTCCGTTGCACACGGCGCCACCGGCGTCCGACCCGCTCCGGCCCTCAGCAAGCTAGCCCTTCGAAACCCCGGAACGGCCTGCTGGAACGGGGTGAAGGGGATCCTTATGGTCCGCTTAAGCCGAGAGTAAGCCGACGCTAAGCGACCGCTGAGAATGAGCCGGACCAGCTTTGCTCACGGACCGTCGGACGGCCGGCACCGTGTCCTCGAACGTCGTGCCCGCCGCGCGGTACCCGTTCACCGGCGTGCCCACCTGGGCCGGGCCGAGGACCTGGTCCTTCAAGTGCGGGACATAGCCCACCTGCTGGCCGTACGAGCACGGCGTGGCGCTGGTCCGGCTCGCCAGGTCGATCAGCCACTGGTTGAAGTTGATCGACATCGGCCGCTCCGGCAGATACGCGGCCCCGTGCGTGCCGAAGTGCCGACCGTCGATGTGGTAGGTGATGGTGTTGTTGTCGATGGTCACCACCAGGTCGTGCCACCCGGCGTAACTCTGCCCGGCCTCGCTGTGCTGGTTGACGGCGTCTCCGGGTTCATCACCGAGTTGCCGCTCTGACTGGCGAACGTGACGTTCTCCGGCACCAGTTGGCCCCGGGTACCCCCGGACCGCCGGAGTTCGCGCGGACGCTCCAGCCGTTCGCGGCGATCCTCGGATCGCTGTGGCCGCAGTAGTTGAAGTCGTCGAACAGGGTGGGACCAGCGGGCGCCCCGGTGCCCGCCGCCGTGGTCCCGGTCGGTACGGCACCGGCTGCCGCGCGGAGGCGGCTCTTGGGGAGTTTCGGCATGGGATGTTCCTCCCCGGAACGGTGGTGGGGGAGGGGCTGAACGATTACGCGAGTGGTGGCGCCGTACCTGCGGGGGCGGTCATGAGCGACCGTGCGGCATTCGATCCGGTCCGGCGTCTTCACGCACTCGGTCCACAACTGTGCCTGCGTACCGAGGACTTGGGCGGTCACCACCTGGTGGCCGCGCCGGGCGGCGGACAGTGCGTGCGCCGGATCGCGCCAGGTCATCACCGTGAAGTCGAGGGCAGTTCGGTGCCGGTCTCCCACTCGGTGGTCGGACACTCCTCGCCGCCGATATGGATGTACGGGGACGGGAAGACGTCCATGACCTCCTCCAGCACCGTCCGGCAGAAGCCGAGTGCCTGGTCATGGACGCCGAGCACGGTGTCGTAGACACCCCACCGGGTCCAGACGTCGAGCCGTCGCTCCGGGTGGTTGCCCAACTCGGGGTACGCGGCGAGGGCCGCGCGCACATGGCCGGGCATCTCGATCTCCGGCACGACGCCCACCCCGCGCTCCGCCGCGTAGCTCACCAGGGCGCGGCAGCTCCTCCTTGGTGTACGACCCCGAGTGCGGGACCCCGTCGAACCGGTCGCCGCCCCGGCCCGCAGGCCAGGTCATCGACTCGCTGCGGTGACCGCCGACCGAGGTCAGCAGGGGGTAGGCGTCGACCGGCATGCGCTCGGCCCGGCGGCGGCGGCAGCGGCAGCCGCGGCGGTGCCGGCCGACGGGGACGGGCACCGTCCGGGCATCCCGCCGGGCGGCTTCGCGCACGGTGACGCCATCACGTCGTCCACCCGGAACCGGGGGACATCCAGTCGGGCGGGTGAGGACACAACCCGCGGCCCGTCCGGCGATTGAGGACCAACCGGCCGCCGGGCGGACCCGGTCAACGCCCGCGCCCACCTCACCCCGCGCCCACCTCACCCCGCGCCCACCTCGCCCCGCGCACCTCACCCCACCCACCGGTAGCACCGCTCCGGGCGCCCCGTCCCCCCGTACCGCAGCGTGACCTCCGCCCGGCCCGTGTCCGCGAAGTACTCCAGATAGCGCCGCGCGCTCACCCGCGACAGCGCCCCCTCGTCCGCGCACTGCGTCGCCGACAGACCCTCCGCGTGGCCGCGCAGCGTGCGCTCGACCAGCTCCGCCGTATGCGCCGCCAGACCCTTCGGAAGCTCACGGGAGCCCGGCGGACGGGTCCCGAAGATCTGGTCGACGTCCTCCTGACGCGCCTCGCCCAGCCGGTCCAGCCGGGTCCGCAGCGACGCCACGTGCCGCAACTGCTCCTGGAGCGCGGACTGGCTGAACGGCTTGATCAGATAGTGCAGCGCCCCCGCCCGCAGCGCCGCGCGGATGACGCCCGCGTCCCGCGCCGCCGTGATGAACAGGGCGTCCACGCTCGTACGGGCCGCATCCCGCTCCTCCGCCGCCCGCAGCTCACGCAGCACCGCGATGCCGTCCATGTCCGGCAGATAGATGTCGAGAAGCACCAGGTCGGGGCGGCGCAGCTCCGCCGCGCGCAGCGCTTCGGCCCCGCTGTGGGCCACCCCGACGACCTCGAAACCGTCCATAGCGGACACATAGCGGCCATGCAGTTTCGCGACCATGAAGTCGTCGTCCACCACCAGCACCTTTGTCACGCCGTCACGCTAAGCCGCGACCGCAATGACCACAACGTCCGTTGATGACGGAAGAGAGACAGCTTCTTAACGCGAAGGCAACATGTGAGCCACCTCACTGCCCTACGACTTGCTCCCCTGAAAGGCGGCACACGTGCGATTCCGCACTCCCCTCGCCCTCCTCGGGGCCGCGCTGCTGGTGCTGGTGGGTCCGCCGCTGCTCTCCGTGGGCAGTGGTGGCGATACCGGTACCCAGATACCCGGCCTGCGTTTCATGGTCCCCAACACACCGGGCGGCGGCTACGACATCACCGCCCGCACCATGGCCAAGAACGCCGAGGACGCCGAACTCAACCACAACATCGAGGTCTTCAACCTGCCGGGAGCCGGCGGCACCGTCGGACTCGCCCGCGCCGTCAGCGAACACGGCAACGGCAAGCTCGTGGTCTCCATGGGCCTCGGCGTCGTCGGCGCCGTACGCACCAACAACTCGCACGAGACCCTGGCCGACACGACGCCGATCGCCCGCATCAGCGAGGAGACCGACATCGTCGTCGTCGGCAAGGACTCCCCGTACAAGACGATCGACGATCTGATCACGGCGTGGAAGAAGGATCCGGCCAAACTGCCCGTCGGCGGCGGCTCGTCGCCCGGCGGACCCGACCACCTCGCGCCCATGCTGATGGCGCGGGCCGCCGGAATCGCGCCGAAGACCGTCAACTACGTCCCCTTCGACGGCGGCGGTGAACTCCTCGCCTCCATCCTCGGTAACAAGGTCGCCTTCGGCGTCTCCGGTCTCGGTGAGTACCGCGACCAGATCGAGGCGGGCGAGCTGCGCCTGCTGGCCGTCACCGGCCCCGAGCGGACCCCCGGCATGGACGCGCCCACCCTGCGCGAGGCGGGCCTGGACACCGAGTTCACCAACTGGCGCGGCGTCGTCGCGCCGCCCGGACTCTCCGACGCCCAGCGCGACAAGCTCATCGCCTTCTTCGAGGAGCTGCACGCCTCGTCCCAGTGGAAGGACTCGCTGAAGAAGAACGGCTGGGACGACGCCTTCCTCACCGGTGAGAAATTCGGCGACTTCCTCGCCGCCGAGGACAAGCGCGTGGAATCCGTCCTGAAGGAGCTGGGACTGTGACCACCCACCCGAACACCCCTCCCAACACCCCTCCCAACACCCCCGCCAACACCCCTCCCCAGGACGGGACTTCCCCGTCCCGCCGCTCCACCTGGCTGCGCGAGCACTCCGAACTCGGCGTCGGCCTCATGCTGCTCCTCCTCGGGATCCTCGTCCTCACCGACGCCCTGACCATGGACGTCGACATCACCCAGCGCGGCCCGATCGGCCCCAAGACCGTGCCGATCGTCGTCGGTATCGGTCTGCTCGTCGTCGCCGTCCTCCTCAGCCTCGACGTCCTGCGCGGCGGCCGGGGCGAGGCCGAGGGCGGCGAGGACATCGACCTGAGCGAACCCGGCGACTGGCGCACCGTGCTGCTGCTCGCCGGGGTCTTCCTCGGCAACGCCGTACTCATCGGCCCGCTCGGCTTCCCCATATCCGGGGCGCTCCTTTTCTGGGGCTCCGCGTACGCGCTCGGCAGCCGGCATCTCCGACGCGACCCGCTCATCGCCGCGGGCCTGGCCCTCGTCACCTACTTCATCTTCAACAACCTGCTCGGCGTCCCCCTCCCCGGTGGCCCGCTGATGGGAGTGATCTAGACCATGGACTCCCTCAACTCCCTGATCGACGGCTTCGGTACGGCGCTCACGCCGATGAACCTGCTCTGGGCCGCGATCGGCGTACTGCTGGGCACCGCGATCGGCGTACTGCCCGGCATCGGCCCGGCCATGGCCGTCGCCCTGCTGCTCCCCGTCACCTACGGTCTGGAGCCGACCGGCGCGTTCATCATGTTCGCCGGCATCTACTACGGAGCCATGTTCGGCGGCTCCACCACCTCGATCCTGCTCAACACCCCCGGCGAGAGCGCGGCGGTCGTCGCCGCCATCGAGGGCAATCCGATGGCCAAGGCGGGACGCGGCGCGCAAGCGCTCGCCGCCGCGGCCGGCGGTCACTTCGTCGGCGGCATGATCGGCACGATCCTGCTGGTCGTCCTCGCCCCGACCGTCGCCTCCCTGGCCGTCGACATCGGCGCCCCCGACTACTTCGCCATCATGGTGCTGGCCTTCATCGCCGTCACCTCGGTCCTCGGCTCGTCCCGTATCCGCGGTCTCGCCTCGCTGCTCATCGGCCTGACCATCGGACTCGTCGGCCTGGACCAGATGACCGGCCAGCAGCGCCTCACCTTCGGCACACTCCAACTCGCCGACGGCATCGACGTCGTGATCGTCGCGGTCGGTCTCTTCGCGATCGGCGAGGCCCTGTGGGTCGCCGCGCACCTGCGCCGCTCCTCGGGCGAGCCGGTCCCGGTCGGCCGCCCCTGGCTGGGCAAGGACGACGTACGGCGCACCTGGAAGCCGTGGCTGCGCGGGCCGCTCATCGGCTTCCCGTTCGGCGCGATCCCGGCCGGCGGCGCGGAGATCCCGACGTTCCTGTCGTACGTCACCGAGAAGCGGCTGTCCAAGCACAAGAAGGAGTTCGGCAAGGGCGCCATCGAGGGCGTCGCGGGCCCCGAGTCGGCCGCGTCCGCCTCCGCCGCCGGCACGCTCGTGTCGATGCTGACGCTCGGGCTGCCGACGACCGCCGTCGCCGCCGTCATGCTGGCCGCGTTCCAGCAGTACGGCATCCAGCCCGGACCGCTGCTGTTCGAGCGCGAGTCCGAGCTGGTGTGGGGCCTGATCGCCTCGCTGTTCGTCGGCATGGTGCTGCTGCTGGCACTGAATCTGCCGCTGGCTCCCGTGTGGGTGAAGCTGCTGCGCATCCCGCGCCCCTACCTCTACGCGGGCATCCTCTTCTTCGCGGCCGTGGGCGCGTACGCGGTCGGCGGCGAGGCGCTGGACCTGGTGATCCTGCTGATCATCGGTCTGATCGGGTTCGGGATGCGGCGCTACGGGCTGCCGGTGCTGCCGGCCGTCATCGGCGTCATCCTGGGCCCGGCCGCCGAGCAGCAGATGCGCAGGGCGCTCCAGATCAGCGACGGAAGTGTCTCCGGACTGGTCAACACGCCCTTCTCGGTGACCGTTTACGCCGTCATCGTGCTGATCATCTGCTGGCCGCTGGTGCGCAAGCTGGTGCTGAACCGCCGGGAGAAGACGAAGATCTCCGCGTAGGCCGTGCCGTGTGGGCGGCGTTTGTCCACAATCGCCGGACAGGCCGCTCACACGGCCCGTCCGGCGATTGAGGACGTACCGGCCACCGGTCCCCACTGTCGGTCCCAACTGTCGGTCCCGGATGCGACCATCGACACATGACCGCGCTCGACTGGGACGACGCCGCAGACTCCTTCGACGAGGAGCCCGACCACGGGCTGCTCGATCCGACCGTGCGCAAGGCGTGGGCCGCCAAGCTCGCGAGCTGGCTGCCACCCGAGCCGTCCAGGGTGCTCGACCTCGGCTGCGGCACCGCCAGCCTCGCCCTTCTGGCCACCGAGTTGGGCCACCGCGTCACCGCCGTCGACCTCTCGCCACGCATGGTCGGACTCGCCAGGGCCAAGCTGTCCGGCACGGACACGGAGGTGCTGGTCGGCGACGCGGCCAGACCGCCCGTGGGGGAGCGCACGTTCGATGTGATCATGGCCCGTCATGTGCTGTGGCTGCTGCCCGATCCGGACCGCGCGCTGACCCACTGGCTGTCGCTGCTGCGGCCCGGTGGGCGGCTGATCCTGATCGAAGGCGTCTGGTCCGGCGCCGGACTGCCGGCGACGCGCGTCACGATGTCCCTCGCCCCGCTCGTCGAGCGCGTCCAGCACGAACGTCTGTCGGCCGAAGCGGCCCTGTGGGGCCGTGTCGTGGACGACGAGCGTTACGCGCTGATCGCCCACGCCGCGCAGCACCGTCGCCACACGGAAGTGGTCGACGTCCATCTGATCCTGCGCCGGGGCGACGAGGTGCTGCTGGCCCGCCGGTCCGGCACGGGATACGGGGACGGTCTGCTGAACAGCCCGGCGGGCCACGTCGAGGACTGCGAGGACGTCCGCGCGGCGATGATCCGCGAGGCGTCCGAGGAGATCGGCGCCGAACTGGGCCCCGACGACCTGCGTACGGCCCTGGTCATGCACCACCGCGGCCCCGGCGGCCGGCCGCGCACGGGCTGGTTCTTCGAGGCGCGGTACGATCCGGCGCGCACGACCTGGGAGCCGTACAACCGAGAGCCGCAGAAGTGCTCGGGCCTCTCCTGGCATCCGCTCTCCGCGCTCCCGGACGACATCGTGGCGTACTGCCGCGCGGGCCTGGAGGCGTATCGCGCGGGGGAGCGCTTCGTCATCCACTGGCACGAGGAAGCCGACCCGATCGCCCACGACCCGCACGGCGTATCGCGCGCGATACCCCTGACCAGGACGGACTCAGGTCCTAACGGGACAGGGGACGGCTCGACAGATCCAGCGGAGTCGTGACCGCCCCCTCGCGTACGAGGAGTTCCAGCTCGTCCAGCGCGCGGCGGGCGGCCTCGGCCGCGACCGGGTCCCGCTCGGCGAGACCGCTCTCCTCGAACTCGTCCTCGTCCAGACGCAGGACCGTCCCGCCGTCGGCCGACGCCCACAGATCCAGGTCCAGATCCTCGACCAGCAGCTCGTGGCGGAGTTCACCCGGCCCCGGCCCCGGCCCGCGTACGACCGCCGGCCGTGTCACGTCGCAGTACCAGCCCTTGAGCGTCCCGTCGCCCGTACGGACCTCCTTCACCGCGTACCACCGGTCGCGCCAGTAGTGCTCGGTGAAGATGTCGCCGGGCTCGAAGCGTACGAAGCCGAAGTCCCTTACGCCGTCGGCCGCCCACGGCGCGCGCACCACCACATGCGTGCCGTCGTCGGCGACCAGGGTGGCGGGGTAGCGGATCTTCGTCCGGCCCGCCTTGACCAGACGCACCTCGACCTTGGTCCCCGAGGTCACTTCGGCGTCAGCCGAGCGTGCGGACATGGCGTACTTCCGAGGCGCAGACCTGGTAGCCGAACCAGGTGTTGACCGCCAGCATCGGCTCGTTCCGCGCGTCGTTGTTGGTGAACGCGTCTGTGTAACCGGCGGCGCGGGCGCGGCGCATGGAGTCGACCTTGGCGGCCTTGGCCAGAGCGCGGCCCCGGTAGTCGCGCAGCGTGCCCGTCATGGCCGACAGATAGGTCGTGTCCCCGTCCGTGTGGGCGAGGGTGAAGGCCGCGATCCTGCCGTCGGCGACCACGAGGGTGCTCAGGCGGTGGTCCAGACACGGGTGCTGCCAGGTGTTGTTCAGCCAGTCCTCGTAGTCGTCGAGGTTCGTGCCGACGTCGCCCGGCTCGTCCGACGTCGCCTCGGCGTCGGCCTCGAACACCGGCCGCGGGTCGTCGGCGAAGTCCGCCGCCGTCGCCAACGAGCAGCCGGCGGGGAGCTTCACCGGCTCGGGCAGCGTGGCACCCGCCAGATCCAGCCGCTGGAAGTGTGCGGTACGCAGTGGCGAGTAGCCCCGGTGGGCGGCGAAGGCGAGGGACGCGGGCTGGTCGTTCACCCACGTGTAGGCGGTTGTCGCGCCCTCGGTGGCCAGATACTCCTCGGCCGCCCGCAGGATCGCGGATCCCACGCCCTTGCCCGTGTGGTCGGGGTGCACATGGGGGTTGAGCCGGGACTGACCGGGTTCGTCGCTGTCGTACGCGAGCCCGACATGCGACGTGCCGATCACCTCCCCGCCGTCCTCGGCGACCAGCATCCGGTACTTCGAGGCGGGGTGGGCGCTCCGTACGGCGAAGTGCAGGGCCTCCTCGGTCGTCACGGCGTAGGGGACGGTGGCACGCCGGACACGGACGACGGCGGCGGCGTCCTCGCGGCGGAAGTCACGAACGATCACAGTCATGGTGCGGCACCCTACGCGGACGCGCCGCCACGACGCCTCTCATTTTCCGCCCGGGAACGCGGCGGCGAACACGGGCGCGGAACACGGGGGATGGGGGACAATCGGCCGTGTGACCTTGAGAATCGCCATCGACGACGACGCTGCCGCCGCCCCGTACGAGCAACTGCGCACCCAGATCTCCGAACTGGCGCGCTCGGGTGCGCTGCCCGTGGGACACAAGCTTCCGACGGTACGGGGCTTCGCCGGGGAACTCGGCCTCGCGGCGAACACCGTCGCCAAGGCGTACCGGGCCCTGGAGGCGGACGGGGTGATCGAGACACGCGGCCGCAACGGCACGTTCGTCGCGGCGGCGGGCGACGCGGCGGACCGCAAGGCGGCTGCCGCCGCCCAGGCGTACGCCGAGGAGGCGCGACGGCTGGGCCTGTCCCGCGCGCGGGCGCTGTCACTGGCCGAGGACGCGGTACGGGCGGCGTACTCCCGCCAGGGAGTGTCCGGGAGCTGACCGCTCGACGCGCCCTACGCGCCCGCCTACGCGGCGGCCATGGCCTGCTTGCGGGCCCGCGCCATCCCGAACAGGAACAGGACCACTCCCGCGGCCATCCAAGACGTCGGCACCAGTACGGGCATGAGAGCGCCGTTGCCGTCGAAGTACGCCACGGACCGCAGCAGAGTGCCGCCCGCAGTCCGAGGATCATCCAGGCGGTCGCGCCGAACGCGTACTTCGGCATCGCGCTGAGGACGAGGCCGCCGACCACGGCGAACAGGAAGACGGCGCCCACCCGCCGTCCCAGCCCCCGGACCCGCATCAGGACGGCGGCTGCCGTCACCAGGTCGATCGTGGTGGGCGCGCGGGTGAACTGCGACTGCTTCACGGTGATGTACTCGGCGCAGGTGGCGGCGTTCATCCCGTGGACGAGGCCCCAGACATGCTCACCGACAAGGCTTTCGTCGGCCCTGGGGCCCACGGCGACGATCTCGCCGGAGAAGTCCTCACCCGTTCCCTTCGGGAAACGGAACCCGCTCATGACCTTCATCCGGCCCGAACGCACCAGCGCCTCGGCGGGGTTGACGCTTGTGCCATGGACCTTGACGAGAACCGTCCCCGGGCCCGGCGTCGGCACTGGAACCTCGTGGACCGTCAGGACCTCCGGTGGTCCGTACCGCTCGTATCGCACCGCTCGCATCGTCGTCGACGCACATTGTTTGGATCATCTCGCCAGCCGGCCCAGCAGCGACGAGGCGGCGGTGATGCCCACGAGCGCCGCGAAGGCCAGCACGCCGAAGTCCAGCAGGAGATGGGAGGGCGTACCGAGCAGCAGTCCGCGCAGGGCGTCCACCTGATAGCTCAGTGGGTTGATCTTGCTGACCACCTGGAGCCAGCCCGGCATGATCGCCACCGGATAGAGCGCGTTCGACGCGAAGAACAGCGGCATGGTGATGGCCTGGCCGATACCCATCAGCCGGTCACGGGTGAGCACGATGCCCGCGATCGTGATCGACAGGCACGAGAAGAAGGCCGAGCCGAGGATCACCACGACCGCGACCCCGAGCAGTTTCAGCGGATTCCAGGTCAGCCCCACTCCGAGGGCGGCGGCGATGAGGATCACCACGAGCGCCTGGATCAGCGCCTTCACCCCGGAGGCGAACGCCTTTCCGCTGATCAGAGCGGATCTCGGGGTGGGCGTGACCAGCAGCTTGGTCAGGATTCCGGCGTCCCGCTCCCAGATGATCATGATGCCGTAGAAGATCGCGATGAACATCGCGGACTGGGCGATGATGCCGGGCGCGAGGAAGTCGATGTAGGGGATGCCGCCGGTCGGGATGGCCTTGATGTGGGTGAAGGTCTCGCCGAAGATCAGCAGCCACAGGGCCGGCTGGATGGCGCGGGTGTACAGCTCGGTGCGGTCGTGGCGCAGCTTCTGAAGCTCGACCACGCACATGGCGAGAACCCTGGCGGGCAGTACCCGCCAGCCCGTTCGGGGCCGGGGCGGCTCGAGCAGCAGATCGAACCGTCCGGGGCCGGCGCCCTCAGCCGACGCGGGACGCCGTCCGGCGGGTGTTCCTGACATCGCGGAAGTCGCCTCCCTCCTCGTCCAGGCCCTGCCCGGCCACCTCGCGGAACACGTCCTCCAGCGTCGGTACGGTGTCCGGCCCGGCCGCCGCGCCCGATTCCGCACGGCGCCGTTCGCGCAGCTCGTTCCGCAACTCCCCGGACGTGCCGAGCGCGTGGATCCGGCCCTGGTGCATCAGTCCGACCCGGTCGCAGTACTGCTCGGCCTCGTCCATGTAGTGCGTGGTCACCAGCACGGTCATGCCGGTCGCGTGCCGCACGGCGTTGATGCGCTCCCACACGCTGCTGCGGGCGATCGGGTCGAGACCGATCGTCGGCTCGTCCAGCATCAGCAGCCGGGGCGCGCTGACCAGCGCCTGCGCGAGTTCCAGCCGGCGGATCATGCCGCCGGAGTACGTCGCGGCCATCCGGTCGGCGGCGTTGGTGAGATTGACCGCGTCCAGCGCCTGGGCGACCCGTTCGGCGCGCTCGCGGCGTGGGACGTCGAAGACGCGCGCGAACAGTGTCACGTTCTCGCGGCCGGTCAGCGCGGCGTCGGCGGACAGTTGCTGCGGTACGTACCCCAGCAGGCGGCGCACCGCCATCTTCTCCTTCGCGGCGTCGTGTCCGAACACCCGCACCAGGCCCGCGGGGACCGGCAGCAGGGTGGTGATACAGCGGATCGCGGTCGTCTTTCCGGCGCCGTTGGGGCCGAGCAGACCGAAGACCTCGCCGGTGCGGACGGAGAGGTCGAGGCCGTCGACGGCCTTGGTGTCGCCGAAGGAGTAGTCCAGCCCCCGGCAGCTCACGGCCTCGGTGGCGGACCCGTCGGCGGTGGTATCAGCGGGGGTGACGTCTCCGTCGGTCATGCGCCCTCCACTTCCTCGTGCAGATGGCGGGCGAGGCTGCGCAGCGCCGGCAGCGCCGCAGCCAGGGCCGCCCGCTCCTCGTCGGTCAGCCGGCCCACCTGCTCGCGAACCAGCGCGGAGCGCCGCGCCGCCCAGTCGCCCAGGCGCGCTGTCGCCGCCTCGGTCGGCAGCAACAGCACGGACCGGCGGTCGGCGGGATCGGTCCCGCGACGCAGATATCCGGCCCGGCTGAGCTGATTGACCAGCGTGGAGACCGAGTTCCCGGCGAGATACAGCTCCTTCGCCGCGTCCGACACCCGGATTCCGGGCCGGGTCGCGACCAGCCGCAGCAGATCGATCTGCGCGCCCCGCAACCGCGGCTCCGTCAGACCCGCCCTCAGCCGCCGCCGGATCATGCGCTGAACCCCTGCCAGCACATCGGCGAGCGAGTCGGAGAGCGAGTCGGACGACTCGATCGAAGTCATGCCTTCATTTTAGCTCTGACTAGGAGCTATCGCCAGAAAAGGTACATAAGGGCCGCTCTAGAGATACATGCCCGCGTCCGTGCCCTTCGACTGACCCGGGACCGACGTCGGGCCACCGCCACGGCGCAAGGCGAACAGCTCGGCCAGCGTTGCCCCCTCCCGGCCCACCGCTCCCTCCCAGTCGCCATCCTCCCGGCTGAGCCAGGTCTCCGCCTCCGGACGGGTCAGCGAGCCCACCTCGATACGGGCCAGACAGCGGCCGGGCCTGACGACCGCCGGGTGCAGACGCTCCAGGTCCTCATTGGTCGTCACGCCCACCAGGACGCTCCTGCCCTGGCCGAGCAGCCCGTCGGTGAGATTCAGCAGCCGCGAGAGCGCCTGGCCCGCCGTGTGCTTGGCCTCGCCACGGATCAGCTCGTCGCAGTCCTCCAGGAGCAGCAGCCGCCAGCGGCCCTTCGCCGAGCCCTCGTCCTCACCGATCGCGATGTCCATCAGATAGCCGACGTCGTTGAGCAGCCGCTCCGGGTCCAGGACACAGTCCACCTGGCACCACTCGCGCCACGAGCGGGCCAGCGTCCGCAGCGCGGACGTCTTGCCGGTGCCCGGCGGGCCGTGCAGCAGGAGCAGCCGGCCGGAGATGTCGTCCGGCGTCACCTTCATCAGCCGGTCCATCGCGTCGGCCACCGGGGCCGTGTAGTTGGCCCGGACCTCGTCCCACGTACCGGCCGAGATCTGGCGGGTCGTGCGGTGCGGGCCACGGCGCGGGGAGTCGTACCAGAACCCCATGGTCACGTTCTCGGGCACCGGTTCTGGCTCGTCCTGCGCGCCTGCGGTCGCCTCGCCGTGCACCTTCTCGGCGAGTTCGGGGGTGGTCGCGGTCACCGTGACGTCCGCGCCCCGGTTCCAGCGCGAGACGAGCAGCGTCCAGCCGTCGCCCTCGGCGAGAATGGCGCTGCGGTCGTCGTCACGGGCCGAGCGCAGCACGGTGGCGTCCGGTGGCAGCAGGGAGGCGCCGGACCTGACGCGGTCGATGGACGAACTGTGCGAGTGGGGTTGCTCGCCCGTCGCGAAACGGCCGAGAAAGAGCGCGTCGACCACATCCGACGGCGAGTCGCTGTCGTCGACGTTGAGCCGAATCGGCAGTGCGTCCTGAGGCTTGGCAGACATGGCGCCCATGATCCGGCACGGGCGCGGTCGGCGCACGGCGTTTAGCGCGGTGCCGGCTTCGCCCTCAATCGCCGGACGGGCTGGGTGTGCTGTCCTCAATCGCCGGACGGGCTGCGTGTGTTGTCCTCAATCGCCGGACGGGCTGGAAGGCCGCCGGACGGGCCGCGTACGAAGTCTGTCCCGCGATCGAGGGGACGGCCGGCCCGCCGTACCGCCCGGACCACCGCGTACGTCTTCGTCAGTGCCCGGTCGGCCGCGAAGAGGCCGCCGAGGCCCCGGCCGTCGATCAGCCGCGCGAACTCGCCGATCCCCGTGGAGCGCCGGACCGTGACGCGTTTCAGGGCGTACGGGCCCTGGCCCCGGCGGGCGAGCGCGTTGCCCACGGCCAGCGCCTGCTCGAACCCGGCGGCCCGCACCGCGCGCCGTACGCGGCGCGTCGAGTAGCCGTACGGGTACGCGAACGAGACCGGCGCCGCGCCCAGTTCGGCGGCGACGATCTCCCGGCAGCGCGCCGTCTCGTGGCCCAGGCGCCCGCCGTCGAGCTGGTCCAGTCGCGGATGCGTATGGCTGTGGCCGCCGATCTCCACACCTCCGGCGGCCAGTTGGCGCACCTGGTCCCAGTCGAGCATCGTGTCGAGGGCGCCGCCCTCGTCGTACGGGCCGCGCAGCCACCCCGTGGAGACGAACAGGGTGGCCGCGAAGCCGTGTTGGGCCAAGGCGGGCAGGGCGTGCCGGTGCACGCCCTCGTACCCGTCGTCGAAGGTGATCAGCACCGGCCGGGCCGGCAGTTGCCCGTGCCCCCGCCAGACGGCGGCCAGCGCCGCCGTCGTCAGCGGAGTGAACCCCCGTTCGCCGAGGAGCGCCATCTGCTCGGCGAACGCCTCCGGCGCCACGGACAGGGCGCGCACGGACGGGGCCGGCCGGTGCGCGAGGGCGTGGTACATCAGGATCGGTACGGGCTCCCCGGAGCCCGGTCCGGGCCGCGGTGGCGCGCCGTCGCCCATGCCCATGCTCATACGGCCGCACCTCGCGGACTGTCCCGCGCCGCCGTGGTGACGGGCTTCGCCGTCTCCGCTGTCGTCGCCGGTGTGATCGGTCCGGACGAGAACGTGACCGGGCCCCGGCGCGCGCGGGCGCTGCCCACGACATACCCGGCCGTCGTCGTCAGCACCCCGGCCACGATCGCCCCGGCCCGCCGCGCACCCCCGCGTCCGCGCCCCGGCCCGCGCACCGCGTCGCGCAGCCCGCGCGCCACCCCGGCGGGCAGCACCCGCGTGGCATAGCGCCGCTCCGACTCAAGTCCCTTGCCCGCGCCGACACTTCGCGCGACGAGGGCCTTCGACAGCCCTTCGGCGTAGGCGCGCGTACGGAAGTACCCGAACCGCGTACGCGCCGGAGGCACCTTGTGGTGGATCACCGCGCGGTCGTCGATCAGCAGCACGGCGTGCGGCAGCGCCTCGCTGAGCCTGATGCACAGCTCCGTCTCCTCGCAGCCCAGCGGTCGCCGGTCGCCGTCCCGGCCGATGCCGGTGGCGAAGCCCCCGGCGGAGTCGAACGCGGTACGGCGGAAGGAGGCGTTGCCGCCCAGGATGTTGCGGACCCGCACCTTGCCGGGCGGCAGACCCCGGTACGTACAGCCGACGATCCAGTCGAACTCCTCGGGGAACCAGACCGGCCGGCCCCCCGGGGACCAGGCGGGCAGGGTCCTGCCGCCGACGGCCATCACCCGTGGATCGCCGTAGCCCGCCGCGAGATACCGCAGCCAGTCGCGATCCGCGACGGCGTCGTCGTCCAGGAAGGCCACGAAGTCCCCGCGCGCGGCGGCGATCGCGGTGTTGCGCCCGGCGGAGAGACCACGGGGCCCCGCGTTGGCCAGCACCCGTACTTCACCACCGTCCGCCGGTGCCGGGGCGCCGTACCACGCGCGGAGGCGTTCCAGCAGCGCCTCGTTGTGGTCGACCACGAGCAGCGTCTCCGTGGCCGGCATCGACTGCCTCTGTACGGAGTCGACGGCGGCGAGGATGTCCTCCCACCGCTCCTGTGTGTACGCGCAGACCACCACGGAGAACGAGCGGTGGAGTTGACGGTCGATCATGTGACCTCTCCTCGCCGCTGCCCGATGACGGCCCCGGGAATGCCTTTGGGGACCGCGAGCGGCAGGAGGGGCCGGACGGCGCGCGGCCGGCGCCGGGCGGCCCTGGGGACGCCCTTCTCCCTCAGGATGACCCTCAGGACCCGCAGCCCGTCGCGTACGGCCCGCAGATTGCTCACGCCGTGTATGCGGTCGTACTCGTGACTCGGGATCTCCTGCACCCGCAGACCGGCCTTGACGACGCGGATGTTCATCAGGGTCTCGACCTCGAATCCGGTGCAGTCGAGCGTGATCCGGTCCAGACAGTGCCGCCAGAAGGCGTTGTATCCGTAACAGAGGTCGGTGTAGCGGGCGCCGAACTTGGCGTTCACCACCGAGCACAGGACGTGATTGCCGAGCTTGCGGATCAGCGTCATGTCGTCCGTGCCGCCGCCGTTGGCGAACCGGGACCCCTTGGCGAAGTCGGCGCCCGAGACGAGGGCCGACACATAGCTGACGATCTCGTGACCGTCGGCCGAGCCGTCCGCGTCGACCATCACGATGATGTCGCCCGTACAGGCGGCGAATCCGCTGATCAGGGCGTCGCCCTTGCCCTTGCCGCGCTGCTCGACGACCTTGACGTCCGGCCACAGCTCGCGTGCGACGCGCACCGTGCCGTCGGTGGAGTTCCCGTCCACCAGGACGACTTCATGGATCCAGTCGGGCAGTGTCTTGAAGACGTACGGCAGATTCTCCGCCTCGTTCATCGCGGGGATCACCACGCTCACCGGCGGCGCGATCGCGAGATACGAGGAGACCAACCGGTATCGGCCGGGAAAGTGGTCGAGCGGTTCGTCCGGTGCGTTGTCGAGAACATGGCCGGAATACGGCACGGCCAACGGCATGGTTAACGGCACGGCCAACGGGTCTTCGCCCGGGACCGCCGGGCGCGCGAATGAGCTCACGGGATCGTTTCCCTCTCCACCGGTGGACCGCCCGCCCCCGGGCGGTCCGGATGATGTGCCGGTTCGAAAGGGGGGTTCTCACCCTGTGCGTGACAGCGTGGATCTCCGTGCCTGTCAGGTGAGTTGCAACAGGAAGTACACCGCGCGGCACCCCCCAAGGCCGTGTCTGACAAATCCCGCCTGGCGCGCGACGCCCGGCACGCACGCTCGCCGCGTTGTCGTCAGTCACCCAAGTACCTCCAGTACGAGGGCGATCCTCCGCCTTGCGATCGCACGCACCGACGCCAGTCATCAGCCACTCCGCGGCGGGCGCGCGCCCCGCCCTGCGGGCGGACGGCGCTATTTGTCAGACACGACCTACCGCGCTCCGCGCCGGGAGCCGCCGCGACGTCCGAGCCCTCCCCTGAAGTCGCTCTCCATGACGGACCGATGCGGGTGGATGTCCGAAGGTATTGATACTTACGACTGTATGGCAAGGGCTGCGACATGACCGCGCCTATTTGCTATTTGGCTGTACTTCGACCGGTGGTTTCCGGAACCTCCCTGTTCCGATTTACTCAATCCGTCCTATGGCACGCCCCCGTTCGAGCGGGTTCGAACGGTATACGCGCGTCCATCTGCAACATCTCACCGGATCTTCTTGGCATGGACACTTCCAGTGAAGTCCCTTGCCTGGTACGAACGTTGAGGCAGAGATCCTGCTCAATGGAGGTTCCATGAAGCTGACCAGATTCGCCGCGCTCTCGTCCTCGCTCCTGCTCGGCGCCGTCCTCGCGCTCACCGGCGCGAGCCAGGCCCAGGCCACCGAAGCCGCGGCACTCGACTACGTCGCCCTCGGCGACTCCTACTCCTCCGGCGTCGGGTCCGGCGCCTACGACAGCGGCAGCGGCGACTGCAAGCGCACCAACCGGGCCTACCCCGCCCTGTGGGCCGCCGCCAACTCACCCTCGTCGTTCGCCTTCGCCGCTTGCTCGGGCGCTCGTACGGGTGATGTGACCGGCAGTCAGCTCGGCGCCGTCAACTCCGGGACCGACCTCGTCAGCATCACCGTCGGCGGCAACGACGCCGGCTTCGCGGACGTCATGACCACCTGCGTCCTGCAGTCCGAGGCCAACTGTGTGGCACGGGTGAACACGGCGCGCGCCTACGTCGACAACACGCTGCCCGCTCAACTCGACTCCGTCTACAACGCGATCAGCGCCAAGGCCCCGGCCGCCCAGGTCGTCGTCGTCGGATACCCGCGCTTCTACCAGCTCAACGGCACGTGCGTGGTGGGCATGACCGAGAAGGAGCGCGCCGCCATCAACGGCGCGGCCGACCACCTCAACACCCTGCTCGCCAAGCGCGCCGCCGACCGCGGCTACCGCTTCGCGGACGTCACCGCCACCTTCACCGGGCACGAGATCTGCTCGCCGGCGTCCTGGCTGCACAGCGTGAACTGGACGAACATCGGTGAGTCGTACCACCCCACCGCCCAGGGCCAGTCGGGTGGTTATCTGCCGGCCTTCTCCTCGGCCGTCTGACCTTCGGTCTCTTCGGCCTCCTCGGTCCCTTCGGCCGTCTGACCCAATCGCGGATCGTACGAACTGACCGCCGGACCGGTGCCGGTCCGCCGTCCCCCCGGGGCCGGCGGACCGGAATCGGCGTTCGATCCGATCGGAGAATCCGGTGGTCGATTGTCCAACTCGCCCTGGAATATAATGGATTCGACGGGCGGACTGCCATCCCCGTACGGGTGCTGTCAATCCTTGAGGCGGGATACACGTGTGTCCTACGGGGGCGATAGGGTTAACCTGCCCGAGCCGGGTGCCCTCGTACGGGTGGGGAGTGACATGGATCAGATAACGATGCACAGCAGGGCGCGAGTACCTGCCATCACATGTGGGAGCAGCGCGACCAGTTCACGGCTCGACCGCCATCTCTCGGTGCTCGGCGGCCCTGCCGTCCCGCAGCGCGAGTCGGCCGAAGCGACGAGCCTGATGCGGGAGTTGACCTCGCGCGACGAGGTGCGGACCCGTAAGAGCAAGAGCGCGCGTGTCTCCCTGTTCGCACCGCTGCGGCGGCTGCGACGGTCCCTCTTCGGCAGCCGCCGCTGAGCCGACCGGTCGGCGTCGGCCGACCCCCGGAGCGCTCGGGCGATCACACCGCTTCGACGCAGCGCCGCTCTCCGCTCGCCCGTCACTCCCGGGGCCCGCGGCGGTGCGTCGGTGTGCTCGCCGAGCCCGGAACCCGGAACCGTCCCCCGCGGTGCCGCCGCCTCACCACCCGGCAAGGTGAACCGGCGGCAGCGGAAGGGACGGCGAGGGACGGTGGTGCGACGGAACGGCACAGGACCTACGCGCCGCTCCTCGTGTATCTGCGCACCGTCAGCGGTACGAACACCGCCAGGAGCACCAGTGCCCACAGCAGCGCACCCGCCACCGGATTCGCCGACGGCCAGGCCGCGTCCGGGTTCGGCGACGCGTTGCCGCACAGCTCGCGTACGGCCGCCGCGACCGCGCTGATCGGATTCCACTCGGCGACCACGCGGAGCCCGCCCGGCAGACCCTCCGTGGGAATGTACGCGCTCGAGAGCAGCGGCAGCACGAAGGTGACACTGCCCAGTTGACCCGCGATCTCCTCGTTACGGATGAGCAGACCGAGATACGCGCCGGCCCAGGTCGTCGCCAGGCGGAACAGCAGCAGCAGACCGAAGGCCCCGAGCGCGCCCGGCACCGAGCCCTCGATCCGCCAGCCCACGGCGACCCCGACCAGCACCAGCGGCACGATGCCGATCGCCGTGGTGAGCACATCGGCCGCCGTCTGGCCCAGCGGTACGGCGACCCGGCTCATCGGCATCGTGCGGAAGCGGTCCATCACGCCGCGCTGCGCGTCCTGCGCGGACTGGAACATGCCCGTCATCATGCCGCCGGCCGCCGTCGCCGCCAGCAGGCCCGGCACCAGGAAGGCCCGGTACTCCTGGCCCGGTGTCGCCAGCGCGCTGCCGAAGACGAAGCCGAAGAACAGCAGCATCGTGATCGGCATGGTCTGGGTGAGCACCACCACACCGGGGGAGTGCCTGATCCGCTGGAGATGGCGGCCGAGAACGGCCGTGCTTTCGTAGCCGACGGTGCTCACGCGGCGCTCCTCTCGGTGGCCCTGTGCGGCGCGTCCGCGCCAGCGGTCAGTCGCAGAAACACCTCGTCCAGCGTCGGCGGACGCAGGCTCGCGTCGATGACCGGCACCCCCGCCGTGTCCAGCTCGCGGACGATCCGGGGCAGGGTGAGCGTGGCGTCGGTCGCCACGGCGCCCACCGCCCGGCGCTCCCGGTCGATCACCGGGAGCGCGCCGGTCAGTTGGTCGAGCACACCCGCGGCGGCGAGGAAGACCGCCTCGGTGGCGTCCTCGGCGACGGTCACTTCCGCGTACGACCCGATGCGGGACTTGAGTTCGGCGGGTGTGCCGCGGTGCGCCGCCCGGCCGTGGTCGATCAGCACGATGTCGTCGGCCAGTTGGTCGGCCTCCTCCAGATACTGGGTGGTCAGCAGGACGGTCGTGCCCTCGGCGGCCAGCTCGCGCACCGCCGTCCAGATCTGGCCCCGGCTGCGCGGGTCGAGTCCGGTCGTCGGCTCGTCGAGGAAGAGCACCCGGGGCCGGGTGAGCAGGCTGGACGCCAGGTCGAGGCGGCGGCGCATGCCGCCCGAGTAGGTGCGGGCGGCCCGGTCGGCCGCCTGGTCGAGTTCGAAGCGCTCCAGCAGCTCGTCCGCGCGGGCCCGGCCCGCCGCACCCCTCAGACGCAGCAGTTTCGCGAACAGCCGGAGATTCTCGCGGCCGGTCAACTCGCTGTCGACGGAGGCGTTCTGGCCGGCGACCCCGATCGCGGCGCGCACCGCCGCCGGCTCCTTCGCGATGTCGTGCCCGGCCACGGTGGCCGATCCGCCGTCGGGACGGCTGAGGGTGGTGAGGACGCGTACGGCTGTGGTCTTGCCCGCGCCGTTCGGCCCCAGCACCCCGCAGACCGTGCCGGGGGCGACGGCGAGATCCAGGCCGCGCAGGGCGTGGACCTCGCCGAACCGCTTCTCCAGACCTTCACTAAGTACGGCGTACGTAGTTTTCATGCGGCCCACCGTACCTCACTACGTACGATGTACGTAATTGACTCCCTGGGGGAGAATGGCGGACGAGGTGATGACCGATGGCGGGGCGACCTGCTGAACCCGAAGTGATCTGGTCGCGTCCCGAGCGCGCCGCCCGTGGCCCCAGGCCCGCCCACACCCGCGCCGAGATCGCGGCCGTCGCCGTGCGGATCGCGGACGCGGACGGTATGGACGCCGTCTCCATGCGCCGGGTCGCCGGGGAGCTGGGCTGCGGCACGATGTCGCTGTACAACTACGTGCCGCGCAAGGAGGACCTGTACGAGCTGATGGTCGACCTGGTCGCCGACGAGCACGATCTGCCCGAGCGGCCCACCGGCGACTGGCGGGCCGATCTGACGGCGCTGGCCCACCAGGCACGGGCGATCATGCGGCGCCATCCGTGGATGGCGCGCCTGATGTCGGCGGCCTACGGCTTCAGTCCGAACACGATGAAGTTCCTTGAATTCAGCCTGTGGTGCCTGGATCCGCTCGACCTGCCGTACGGCCGGAAGGTGGAGCTGGTGGCGATGGTGAACGGCGTCGTGACCACATACGTCTCCAACGAGGTCCAGAGCGCCGAACGCACCCGCTCACTTCCCTGGCCGGCCGAGCGGGAGCAGGAGATCCGGGCGGCGTATCTGGCGAAGCAGATCGCCTCGGGGCGCTACCCGCGCCTCGCGGCGGCCCTGGCGGAGGACTCGGGACCCGTCGACATGGAGGCCGTCTTCGACCGGGCGCTGAGCCGGGTGCTGGACTCGTTCGGGAGCGGCTGACGCCCCGTCGGTACGGTTCAGATCAGCGCGAACTGGCCGTCCGGGCCCTCCTCGTGGTGGTCCAGCACCGACGCGGGGCGCCGGGCCGGGTCCGGTACCGGCAGTACACCGGCGGCCCGCAGCGTGTCCGTGCCGATCACCGGCCCCTGGTCCAGCGCCACGCTCAACTCCCGCTGCCGGGGCCGCAGTCCGGCGAGGAGCGCGAGTACGGTGATCAGCTCCAGCAGCTCCGACGTCCACTCCTGCGGCCAGGCGCGCGGACCGATCGCCTCCAGGGTGCCCGGCTCCGGGCGCTCCGCGCGCCGCTCGAACCACAGCTCGATCATCCGGACACCACCGACCTGGAAGTCCCACGCCTCCACCGGCACGGGGGAGATCCGGCCGTCACCTATGTGGAGCGTCTCGTCCTCGGAGCCGTAAAAAATGGTCGTGGGGCGGGCGGGGACGGCGGCGCGGACGTACGGGCGACGGCCGCCGGGCAGCCGGCGGCGCTCCCCGCCACGCGCGCCGCGCAGTTGGACGGCGGTGAGCTGGGCGCCCAACTCGACGCCCCTGGCCCACAGTCGCGGATCGGCGGTCAGCGGCACCACACAGCCGCGCGGCGAGGGGCGGGCCGCCGCCACCGCCCAGTCGAGCAACTGGCGCGCGGTGACCTCGTGTCCCAGGCGCGCGGTCAGCGACTCCAGGAGGCCGGGCGTCAGATTGGGTTCCGCGCCGCCCGGCCGGCGGAACAGGGGCCGGATCCGGCCGGGGCGCCCGGCGGGGGAGCGGCCGTCCGGCAGCAGGGCGCTCACCAGCAGCGCGGGACCCGCCGCGCCGGGCACGAACCCCTGCTCCACGGCGAAGAGTTGACGCTCGTCGGCCACCCGCCACAGCTCCGGCCTGGCCACGTCGATCAGCCGGTGGTCGGGGATCAGATACCGCTCGTCGAACGGACCGTGCCCCACCCGCAGCGGCGCCGGACACCGCCCGGACTCCCGCGCGAACCTCCCCGTGCCCGTGAGCTGTCCGGGCAGCGCGGCGACCGCGCTGTGCGGCGTACGGGAGCGGGTCGGCCGGAACAGTGCCGTACGCTCGGGCTCCGCGGCCCGTATCAGCGCGTCCCAGCGCGCGGTGAGCGAGGCGGCGTCGGGGGCCAGGATCCAGTTGCGGCCGAGCCGCAGCGGCGCCGCCGACCACGGCATGAGGTCGCTCAGCAGCGGGGCCGTCGTCGGGGCTGTCATCGGCGCCGTCATACGGGCACACCCCTCCCGGTCCGTCGCGTGCCGTCGGCGAAAGCGTACCGACCGGGGCCGCGGGGTCCGTCAGTCCGTCTCCATCGTGACCGAGAACGAGAAGCGGTCGCCCCGGTAGCGGATCCTGGCCACGTCCACGACCCGGCCGTCCGCGTCGTAGGTGACACCCGTGTAGTGCAGGATCGGGCTGAGCAGCGGGACTTGGAGCAGACCGGCCGTGGCCGGGTCGGCGAGCGTGGCCTCCACCGTGTCCGTGATCCGGCTGATCCGCACCCCCAGCACGTCGCGCAGGACCTTCGTCATCGGCCAGCGCTCCAGATCGGCGGGATCGAGCCGGTCCGCGATGTCCGTACGCAGCGCGTTCTCCGCCCAGTTGGTCGGCTCGCCGCTCTCGCCGTCGCGGCGCAGCCGCCGGTAGAGGGTCACCTCGTCCACGCCCGGGAAGTACTCGGCCAGTTCGCCGGGCACCGGCGCCCGGCCGTGGCCCGTCACCGTCGTCCGCTCGCCCGACTGCTGCGCGACAACCGCGTCGATGGAGCCGAGCAGCCGGCGGGGCGCGCTGCGCCGCGCGCCCGGCTCGATGAATGTGCCGCGCCGCCGGTGCCTGCTGATCAGACCCTCCTGCTCAAGCTCCTTCAGGGCCTGACGCATCGTCAGCACACTGACGCCGTAGTGCCCGGCCAACTGCTCCTCCGTAGGAAGACGCAACGGGTCGTGCGGGCGCCGGCCGAGTATGGAGGCGCGCAGCGACTGCGAGACCTGGTACCACAGCGGCAACTTGCGGTTGAGGACCAGCGAATCGGGTGCGAATGCGGTCACGGCGGGCTCCGGGTCAGGGTCAGGGTCTGTCGGTGGGCGCCGGGCCGGAAGACGGCCTGAAGTGGCGCTCCAGACCCTGCCATACGCTGTCGTAGCCCGTCTGAAGGTGTCCGGCCGTCGCCGCCTGGGCGGTGGCGGTCACCGGCCAGCGTGTCTCGAACATGAACGCCAGACCGTCGTCGATCCGCTGCGGCCTCAGCTCGGCGGCGCTCGCCCGGTCGAACGTCTCCCGGTCGGGCCCGTGCGCCGACATCATGTTGTGCAGCGAACCGCCGCCGGGGACGAAACCTCCCTTACCGGCGGTCTTGGCGTCGTACGCCCCCTCGATCAGGCCCATGTACTCGCTCATCACGTTGCGGTGGAAGTACGGCGGGCGGAAGGTGTTCTCGCCGACCAGCCAGCGCGGCGCGAAGACCACGAAATCGACACCCGCCAGGCCCGGGGTGTCGGACGGCGAGGTCAGCACCGTGAAGATCGACGGATCGGGGTGGTCGTAGCTGATGGAGCCGATCACATTGAACCGGCGCAGGTCGTAGACGTACGGCAGATGGTTGCCGTGCCAGGCGACGACATCGAGCGGGGAGTGGTCGTACGTCGCGGTCCACAGGTTCCCGCAGAACTTGTTGACCACCTGCGTCGGGCGCTCGACGTCCTCGTAGGCGGCGACGGGAGCCAGGAAATCGCGCGCGTTGGCCAGGCCGTTGGCGCCGATCGGGCCGAGGTCGGGCAGGACGAAGGGGCGGCCGTAGTTCTCGCAGACGTAACCGCGCGCGGTCTCGTCCAGCAGCTCGACGCGGAAGCGCACCCCGCGCGGGATCAGCGCGACATGACCGGGCTCGGCGGCGAGCAGGCCGAACTCCGTGACGATGAGCAGCCCGCCGTGCTCGGGGACGATCAGCAGCTCGCCGTCCGAGTCGCTGAACACCCGGTCGTTCATGGGGGAGTTGGCGTGGTACAGATGCACGGCCATGCCCGTGCGCCGCGCGGCGTCGCCGTTGCCGCCGAGCGTCCAGAGCCCGGCCAGGAAGTCGGTGCCGGGCGCGGGAGCCGGCAGTGGGTCCCAGCGCAGCCGGTTGGGGTCGGGCGCGGACTCCGTGAACGGCGCGCCGCGCAGGGCGCCGTTGCCGGTCCGGGTGAACGGCGGGTGCGCCGCCGAAGGGCGGATGCGGTAGAGCCAGGAGCGGCGGCTGTGCGCGCGGGGCTCGGTGAAGGCACTGCCGCTCAACTGCTCCGCGTACAGGCCGAGCGGGGCTCTCTGCGGCGAGTTGCGTCCCACGGGCAGCGCGCCCCGTACAGCCTCCGAGCTGTGCTCGTTGCCGAACCCCGTGGCGTACTGAAGACCCTCGGCCGTCTTACGCGCCCGCTCGATGCCGCTCATCGTCGCTCCCCGTCTCGCGTCGTGCTGTCCTGCCCGGTCGCTGAATCCTATGCTCAACCGTAGGATTCCAGCGGTGGCGCGTCAACGGGAATTGGTTCCGTTGGCGGAAAGAGGCCGCCCACGCCGTCTCGAACAGCGGCCCTTCCCGGGGGAGACTCGAAGGGCCCGTGACCGCCAGACATCTCGCCCGAGATCTCGCCGAAGGGTGGGCCAGCCCGTGCACCAGGTCAGCGCCGACACCCACGACGGCCTCCGCACGGTCCCCGTGCAGCGACGCAGCGCGGTGCGCCTCGCCCGGATCCTCGACGCCTGCGCCGAGTTGCTTGACGAGACCGGCTACGACGAGCTGTCCACCCGCGCGGTCGCCACCCGGGCGGGGGTGCCCATCGGCTCGGTGTACCGCTTCTTCGGCAACAAACGCGACATGGCCGACGCCCTCGCCCGGCGCAATCTCGACAGCTACGTCGAACGCGTCGAGCGCCGGCTCGCCACGATTCCGGCCGCCGCCTGGCAGTCCGTGATCGACGCGGTCCTGGACGAGTATCTGGCCATGAAACGCACGGTCCCCGGCTTCGGCCCGGTCGACTTCGGTACGACCCCCGACCCCAACCGCCGCGTCGCGGACCGCCTGACCACGCTGCTCGCCGCGCATCTGCGGCGGGTACCGGACGCCGCGCTGCGCCGGACGGTGCTGGTCGCCGTCGAGGCGGCGGACGCGCTGCTCCAACTCGCCTTCCGCGCGGACGCGTCGGGCGATCCGGACATCATCGCGGAGACACGGGAACTGGTGCGGGCGTATCTGGCAAGGACGTTGGGGTGACCAATCCAAGCCCGTCCGGCGTTTGAGGTCAGCCCACCACGGGGCGGATCAATTCGAGCCGTCCGGCGTTTGAGGACACTCCGACGACGACGGTGGGCACATCAAGCCCGTCCGGCGTTTGAGGACAGCCCACCGCCGGGCGGACCAATCCAAGCCCGTCCGGCGATTGAGGACAGCCCCACGACGACGGTGGGCACATCAAGCCCGTCCGGCGTTTGAGGACAGCCCACCGCCGGGCGGACCAATCCAAGCCCGTCCGGCGATTGAGGACAGCCCCACGACGACGGCGGGCACATCAAGCCCGTCCGGCGATTGAGGACGAACCGGCCGCCGGGCGGGCCCGGTCAGCGTTCCGGACCCCCTTCCGTCATCCGTACCGGTCGGTATGCTCGGGAGGGCTCGTGCGTCACCGTCGCCGCCGCACCTGGAGGATCCATGCCGCCCACCGGCCCCGCGCACCCCGCCCGCACCGCGCTGCGCGTCTGCCCCCTCTGCGAGGCCACCTGCGGACTGACCCTCACCATCGAGGGGACCAAGGTCACCGGAGCGCGCGGCGACCGTGACGACGTGTTCAGCAAGGGCTTCATCTGCCCCAAGGGAGCCTCCTTCGCAGGGCTGGACGCCGACCCGGACCGGCTGCGCACCCCGCTGATCCGGGTGGACGGCGAGCTGCGGGAGGCGAGTTGGGACGAGGCGTTCGAGCTGATCGCCGCCCGGCTGCCCGCGCTTGTCGCGGAGCACGGACCGCAGTCGGTCGGTGTCGTCCTCGGCAACCCCAACGTCCACACGATGGCCGGCGCCCTCTACCCGCCCGTCCTGCTGAGCACGCTCCGCACCCGTAACCTCTTCACCGCCTCCACCCTCGACCAGATGCCCAAACATGTGTCGAGCGGCCTGCTGTTCGGCGACGCGTTCGCGATTCCCGTGCCCGACCTCGACCGCACCGACCATCTGCTGCTCCTGGGCGCCAACCCGCTGGACTCCAACGGCAGCCTGTGCACCGCGCCCGACTTCCCCGGCAAGCTCAAGGCCCTGCGCGGGCGCGGCGGCACCCTCACGGTCGTCGACCCGCGCCGTACCCGCACCGCGCGGATCGCCGACCGGCACCTCGCCATCCGGCCGGGCACCGACGCCCTGCTGCTCGCCGCCCTCGTCCAGGTCCTGTTCGCCGAAGGGCTCACCGACCCCGGCGCGCTGACCGGCCATCTCGAGGGACTCGCCGAACTCCGGCAGGCGGTGGGGGACTTCACGCCTGAAGCCGTCGCGGCCGCCTGCGACCTGGACGCCGAGGAGATCCGTACCCTCGCACGCGAACTCGCCGCCGCGCCCACCGCCGCCGTCTACGGACGCATCGGAAGCTGCACCGTCGAACACGGCACGCTCGCCAGTTGGCTCATCGACGTCCTCAACGTCCTCACCGGCAACCTCGACCGGCCGGGCGGCGCCCTCTTCCCGCTCTCCGCCACCGACCGCGCGCCCCGCCCCGCCGGCCCCGGCAAGGGATTCGCGCTCGGCCGCTGGGCCAGCAGGGTCGGCGGCCACCCGGAGGCCAAGGGCGAGCTGCCCATCGCCGTCCTCGCCGAGGAGATCGAGACACCCGGCGACGGACGGATCCGCGCGGTGCTCGCCCTCGCGGCCAACCCCGTGCTCTCCGCGCCGGACGGCAGCCGCCTGGACCGGGCGCTGGACAGCCTGGACTTCATGGTCAGCGTCGACCCGTATCTCAACGAGACCTCGCGCCACGCCGACGTCGTCCTGCCCCCGCCCCCGCCTTCCCAGAGCGCCCACTTCGACTTCGCCTTCAACGGCCTCGCCGTACGCAATCAGGCCCGCTACAGCCCGCCCGCCGTCCCCCTGGCCGCCGGACTGATGGACGAGTGCGAGATCCTGGCGCGGCTGGTGCTCGCCGTGGGCGGGCTGCACGGGACCGACCCATCGGCCGTGGACGACCAGGTGATCGACCGTACGCTCACCAAGGCCGTCACCGACCCGCTGTCGCCCGTGCACGGACGCGACGCCAAGGAACTCGCCGCGCGGCTGGCCGCCGGACTCACCCATGCCGATGGCCCACAGCGGCGGCTCGACCTGATGCTGCGCCTCGGCCCGTACGGCGACGGCTTCGGCGCCGACCCGGCGGGGCTCACCCTCGCCCTGCTCCTCGACCGGCCGCACGGTGTCGACCTCGGACCGCTGAAACCCCGCGTCCCCGGACTCCTCAAGACCCGCAGCGGACGCGTCGAACTGCTCCCCGCACCGATCGCCGCCGATCTGCCCCGGCTGCGCGACGCGCTCGCCGGGCGGCCCGCGTCCCTGGTGCTCGTCGGGCGCCGCCATCCGCGCTCCAACAACAGTTGGATGCACAACGTGCCGACGCTCAACGGCGGTTCGAACCGCTGCACGGTCCAGGTCCACCCCGAGGACGCCGAACGGCTCGGCCTCGTGGACGGCGCAGCCGCGCGTATCACCACCGAGGCGGGCGCGATCACGATCCCGGTGGAGATCACCGACACGGTCCGCACGGGGGTCGTGAGCGTGCCGCACGGCTGGGGGCACGACCGGCCGGGCACCCGGATGGCGGTGGCCCAGGCACGGCCGGGCGTCAACGTCAACCAACTGCTCGACGGAAGCCGGCGCGACCCGCTGTCGGGGACGTCGGTCCTCAACGGCTTTCCGGTCGAGCTGACCCCCGCCTGATCAGCACCCCGGCGTGGCCCCGTCGTGACCTGGGGTTTTGCGCGTATTGCTCGCGCGTCAACATCTTGTTAACGCGCGGAATCGGCACCTAACGTCATCCGCACCGCCGACTCCGGTGGGAGTTCAACGGTGAACGTGAGGTCCCTCGAAATGCTGACAATCCTCGGATTCGTCATGATCGCCACCTTCCTGGTGCTGATCATGATGAAGAAGATGTCGCCGATCGCGGCGCTCGTACTGATCCCCGCGCTGTTCTGCGTCCTGGTCGGCCAGGGCGCGAAGCTGGGCGACTACGTCATCGAGGGAGTCGGCGATCTGGCGCCGACCGCGGCGATGCTGATGTTCGCCATCGTCTACTTCGGCGTGATGATCGACGTCGGTCTCTTCGACCCGATCGTGCGCGGCATCCTGCGCTTCTGCCGGGCCGACCCGATGCGCATCGTGGTCGGTACGGCCCTGCTCGCCTCGATCGTCTCGCTGGACGGCGACGGCTCGACCACCTTCATGATCACCGTCTCGGCGATGTATCCGCTCTACAAGCGGCTGAAGATGAGCCTGGTCGTCCTGACCGGAGTCGCCGCCACGGCGAACGGCGTCATGAACACCCTTCCCTGGGGCGGCCCCACGGCGCGCGCCGCCACCGCGCTGAAGGTGGACGCCACCGACATCTTCGTCCCGATGATCCCCGCGCTCGCCGTCGGACTGCTCGCCGTCTTCGTACTCGCGTACGTCCTGGGGCTGCGCGAGCGCAAGCGGCTCGGCACGCTCACCCTGGACGAGGTGCTGGAGCCGGTGGGCGGGACGGCGACCGAGACGGCCACTGAGACGGCCACCGAGACGGTGCTCGTGGAGGCCGGAAGCGGCAGCGCGGGCAAGGGAGTTGAGCGCGGCAGGACGGGCGGAGGCGGCGGTGGTACGTCCCTCGACAAGAGCCAGAGCCCTGCCGCCGAACAACCCGCCACGGACGACGACGACTTCCAGGGACTCGACCCCAACCGCTCGACCCTGCGCCCCCGCCTCTACTGGTTCAACGCGGGACTCACCCTCGCCCTGCTCACCGCGATGATCATGCAGCTCATGCCCATCCCGGTCCTCTTCCTGCTCGGCGCCGCACTCGCCCTCACCGTCAACTTCCCCTCCATGACCGACCAGCGCGCCCGGATCGCCGCCCACGCCGACAACGTGCTCAACGTCTCCGGCATGGTCTTCGCGGCGGCCGTCTTCACCGGCGTCCTGACCGGCACCGGTATGGTCGAACACATGGCTGACTGGCTGGTGGGCGCCGTCCCCGAGGGCATGGGCCCGCAGATGGGACTCGTCACCGGACTGCTGAGCCTGCCTCTCACCTACTTCATGTCGAACGACGGCTTCTACTTCGGCGTCCTGCCCGTCCTCGCCGAGGCGGGCGCCGCGCACGGCGTCTCCCCGCTGGAGGTGGCCCGCGCCTCGATCGTCGGCCAGCCGCTGCACATGTCGAGCCCACTCGTGCCCGCCGTCTACGTCCTCGTCGGTATGGCCAAGGTCGAATTCGGCGACCACACCAGGTTCACCGTCAAATGGGCCGTGCTCACCTCGCTCGTCGTCCTCGCGGCCGCGATCCTCTTCGGCATCATCTGATGCCGGCGGGGGCGGGGGACCGGCGCTGGCTGCTGCGCCTCGTCATCGCCTTCGCCTTCTCCCAGGCGGCGGTCTCGATGGCCCGGCCGGCTGTCTCCTACCGGGCCCTCGCACTCGGCGCCGACGAGCGCGCGGTCGGTGTCATCGCGGGTGTGTACGCGCTGCTGCCGCTGTTCGCCGCCGTACCTCTGGGGCGCAGGACCGACCGGGGGCGCTGCGTCCCCCTGCTGGCGGTCGGCGCCGTACTCATAGGCGTGGGCTGCGGCCTCAGCGGTACGGCGCGCTCGCCGGCCGCGCTCGCCGCCTGGAGCGGGGTGATGGGCCTGGGCCATCTCTGCTTCGTCATCGGCGCGCAGTCCATCGTCGCGCGCCGCAGCGCACCGGCCGACCAGGACCGTAACTTCGGGCACTTCACCATCGGCGCGTCGCTCGGCCAGCTCGTCGGGCCGGTCGCGGCCGGGCTGCTGGTCTCCGGGCAGGACGGTGCGATGGGGCGTACGAGCGCGCTGGCCCTGGTCGTATCGGCCGGGGGCGCGGCCGTGTCCCTCACCTGTCTGCGGCGGATAGAGGCACCGGCCACGCAGGCCATGCCGCGCGGTAAGGCCCGGCCGACCACGTCCGGCAAGGTCTCCGTACGGCGCATCCTGCGCACCCGAGGCGTCCCCAGCGGCATCCTCGTCAGTCTGGCCGTGCTCTCGGCGACGGACATTCTCACCGCGTATCTCCCGGTCATCGGCGAGGACCGGGGCATCTCCCCGACCACGATCGGTGTGCTGCTGAGCCTGCGGGCCGCCGCCGCGATCGCCTGCCGGCTGGTGATGACGCCGATGATCCAGCGGGTGGGGCGTACGGTCCTGCTCACCGCCTCCTGTCTGCTCGGCGGGCTGCTGTGCGCGGGGATCGCGCTGCCCGTGCCGGTATGGGGTCTCGCGCTGATGCTCGTGGCGCTCGGTTTCTGTCTCGGCGTCGGCCAGCCGCTGTCGATGACGACCGTCGTCCGGGCGGCGCCCGCCGAGGCCCGCTCCACCGCCCTCGCGCTCAGGCTCACCGGCAACCGGCTCGGTCAGGTCGCGGCCCCCGCGTCCGCCGGGCTTGTCGCCGGGGTCGCGGGCACGGGCGCGCCGTTCCTGATGCTCGGCGTGCTGCTGCTGGGCGCGGCGGGTCTGGGCGTACGGAGCACTCCACGCGACGCCGCCCCGGCGACGCCGCAACCGACGCCGCGACCAACTCCGCTTTCGGCAGCGGCTCCTGAGGAACCGCCCGTCGCCGCCGACGAGTGCCGCCACCGCCGCTGAATTCGCGTCGCCGCCGGACAGCGCATCCTGTGACTCCTGTCCGAGTCATTCCCTGACCCCGCGTAGTCGGCTAACTTCAGGCGTCCCAGGTGCTCATTCTCACCATCCGGGCGGAATTCCTCATGACTCGCGCCATCTCTCTGCACAGTGTCAGCAAGGTGTACGGACGGGCCACACGCGCCGTGGACCGTCTTTCCCTGGACATCGACCCCGGCGAGTTCGTCGTGCTGCTCGGCCCGTCCGGCTGTGGCAAGTCCACGGTGCTGCGCATGATCGCCGGTCTGGAGGACATCACCGAGGGCGAGTTGCTGCTCGACGGCGAGCGCTCCAACCTCATGCCGCCCCGTGAGCGCGGCATGGCGATGGTGTTCCAGAACTTCGCGCTGTACCCGAGCATGACCAACCGCGACAACATCGGTTTCCCCCTCAAGCTGGAGAATCCCCGGCAGGACAGCTCCGAACGCATCGAGGCCACCGCCCGGATGCTCGGCATCGAGAACGTCCTGGACCGCTACCCCAGTCAGCTCTCCGGCGGCGAGCGCCAGCGCGTGGCGATGGGCCGCGCCATCTCGCGGCGCCCCTCGGCGTTCCTCATGGACGAGCCGCTGTCCAACCTCGACGCCAAGTTGCGTAATCATCTGCGCGCTGAAATAGCCCAGTTGACGACCGAGTTGGGCGTCACGACCGTCTATGTGACACATGATCAGGCCGAGGCGATGTCACTCGGCGACCGTGTCGCGGTGATGCGCGGCGGCGTGCTCCAGCAGGTCAGCTCGCCCCGCGAGGTGTACGCGCTGCCGCGCAACGTCTTCGTCGCCGCCTTCATCGGCACCCCGCGTATCAATCTGCTCCAGGCCGTCGTGTACGCGCCGCTCGAGGGCCGGATGTCGATCGATCTCGGCAGCCAGCGGCTGCCGTTGCCCGAACCGCTCAGCCCCGACCACCAGTTGCTCCGCATCCAGCAGGGCCGGCAGATCATCGTCGGGCTGCGCTCCGAGGCGGCGCGCATCGCCCCGCCGAGCCAGGCGCGCCCCGGCGAGGTGGCGCTGAGCGGCATCGTCGAGCACCTGGAGTACCAGGGGCACGAGGCGCTGGTGCATCTCAACACCGGTTCGCGGCCCGCCGTGGTGCCGGATCTCGAATCGGCCCGGCCCAGGACCGCGCCGCGCCGCCGCCGGGGCGGACCGGGTGTCCTGGAGCGGCTGCGGGAGCGGGCCGCCGCTCATGTGCCCGGCCGGGTCCCCGGCAATGTCTCGGGTCCCGTCGTGGTGCTGGACGACCCGGAGCCGCAGGGCCCGGCGACGTACACCCCGGACCGTCCCGCGATCACGTCGAGCGACCTCGTCGTGCGGACCGGCCCCGGCATGCGGCTGCGTACGGGAGCGCAGGTGCCGCTCCTGGTCGACCTGGCGCATCTCTATGTCTTCGACCACTACGGCCAACGGATCTGTCCGGCGCCGATGGACATGCCCGGCCTCGACATGTGACGTTCGGGACCCCGGGGGTCCCTGGTGCCGGAAAACTAACACCGCTAGTTTGGGTGTGCCGACGCCGAACCGGCCGCACCCGCCAGCCCTCTTCCCCGGGAGGAACACCGATGAAGGCACAGAGCAGCATGTACATCGGCGGCCGGTGGCGCCCCGCCGCCGGCCCCGACACCATCGCCGTCGTCAACCCCGCGACCGAGCTCGTCATCGCGCAGGTCCCGGCCGGCACCGCCGAGGACATCGACGCCGCCGTACGTGCCGCGCGGGCCGCCTTCCCGGGCTGGGCGGCCACCGCGCCCGCCGAACGCGCGGCGCGCCTCGCGGCCCTGCGCGACGCGATGGCCGCCCGCAAGGATGAGATCGCCGAGACCGTCACCGCCGAGCTGGGTGCGCCGCTGAAGCTGTCGAAGGCGGTGCACGCCTCGGTGCCGGTGTTCGTCGCGGGCTCGTACGCCGAACTCGCCGCCTCCTACGCCTTCGAGGAGCGGATCGGCAACTCGACGGTGCTGATGGAGCCGGTGGGTGTCGTCGGTGCGATCACTCCCTGGAACTACCCGCTGCACCAGATCGTCGCCAAGGTCGCGCCCGCGCTGGCCGCCGGCTGCACGGTCGTCGTCAAGCCCGCCGAGGACACCCCGCTGACCGCGCGGATCTTCGCCGAGGCCGTCCACGAGGCGGGGCTGCCGGCGGGCGTCGTCAACGTGGTCACCGGCATCGGCGCCGTCGCCGGGCAGGCGCTCGCCGCCCACGAGGACGTCGACCTCGTCTCCTTCACCGGCTCCACCGCCGTCGGCCGGCTGATCGGCGCCACGGCGGGGGCGGCCGTCAAACGCGTCGCGCTGGAGCTGGGCGGGAAGTCCGCGAACGTGATCCTGCCGAGCGCCGATCTCGCCAAGGCCGTCAAGGCCGGTGTCGCCAACGTGATGACCAACTCCGGTCAGACATGCAGCGCGTGGACCCGGATGCTGGTCCACACCGACCACTACGACGCGGCGGTGGAGGCCGCCGGGGCCGCCGTCGCCTCCTACCGGGTGGGTGACCCGTACGACGAACTGTGCCGTGTGGGCCCCGTCGTCAACGCGGCACAGCGGGACCGGGTGCGCGGGTTCATAGAGCGGGGCGTCGCCGAAGGCGCCCGACTGGTCGTGGGCGGGGCCCAACCCCCGTACGGGACGGGCTACTTCATCGCCCCGACCGTCTTCGCCGATGTCACCCCGCAGATGAGCATCGCCCAGGAGGAGATCTTCGGACCCGTCCTGTCGATCCTGCGGTACGAGGACGAGGACGACGCCCTGCGCATCGCCAACGGCACCGTCTACGGCCTCGCGGGCGCCGTCTGGGCGGGCGACGAGGACGAGGCCGTCGCCTTCGCGCGGCGGATGGACACCGGCCAGGTCGACATCAACGGCGGCCGGTTCAACCCCCTTGCCCCGTTCGGCGGTTACAAGCAGTCGGGCGTCGGCCGGGAACTCGGCCCGCACGGTCTCGCCGAGTACCTTCAGACCAAGTCCCTCCAGTTCTGAGCCGGGAGGCAACCCATCGTGGTCCGCGCCGCCGTCCTGCCCGCTGTCGGGGCTCCGCTGGAGATCACCGACATCGAACTGCCCGAGCCCGGCCCCGGCCAGGTGCGCGTCCGACTGGCCGCCGCCGGGGTCTGCCACTCCGATCTGTCCCTCACCGACGGCACCATGCGCCTGCCCGTCCCCGCCGTCCTCGGCCACGAGGGCGCGGGCACGGTCCTGTCGGTCGGCGAGGGCGTCACCCATGTCGCCCCCGGCGACGGTGTCGTCCTCAACTGGGCCCCGTCCTGCGGCCGTTGCCACCACTGCGGACTCGGCGAAGTCTGGCTCTGCGCCTCGGCACTGACCGGCGCGGGCGCGATCCACGCCCGTACGGCGGACGGCACGCGGCTCCATCCCGGCCTGAACGTCGCCGCCTTCGCCGAGGAGACGGTCGTCGCCGCGAACTGCGTCCTGCCGGTCCCCGACTCCATCCCGCTCACCGACGCGGCACTGCTCGGCTGCGCCGTCCTCACCGGTTACGGCGCCGTGCACCACAGCGCCCGGGTGCGGTCGGGCGAGAGCGTCGTGGTCTTCGGCGTCGGCGGGGTCGGCCTCGCGGTGCTCCAGTCCGCCCGTATCGCGGGCGCGTCGACGATCGTCGCCGTCGATGTCTCCCCGGAGAAGGAGGAGTTGGCGCGGGCGGCCGGCGCCACCGACTATCTCGTCTCCTGCGCGACCACGGCCAAGGACGTACGGAAACTCACCGGCGGCCATGGCGCGGACGTCGCCGTGGAGTGCGTCGGCCGCGCCGTCACCATTCGTACGGCGTGGGAGTCGACCCGCCGGGGCGGCCGGACCACGGTCGTCGGCATCGGCGGCAAGGACCAGCACGTCACGTTCAACGCACTGGAGTTGTTCCACTGGGGCCGCACCCTGTCCGGGTGTGTGTACGGCAACTGCGACCCGGTCCGCGATCTGCCGGTCCTCGCCGGACACGTCCGGGCCGGCCGGCTGGACCTCGGCTCACTGGTGACGGAACGCATCGCACTGGAGGGCATCCCGGCCGCGTTCGACACCATGCTCGCCGGACGCGGCGGCCGGGCGCTGATCGTCTTCTGACAGACCGTAAGAAAGTCTCAGGCCGTCCGGGACGGCCGGTCCTTCACCCGGCGCGGGCGCGAGCGCGGACGCGAGCGCGCCACCGCGACTCCCGCGAGGCACAGCACACCACCGGCGAGTGTGAGCGCGCCGGGGATCTCGTCCAGCAGCAGCCAGGCCATCAGGACGACGATCGCCGGCACCGCGTACGTCGTGGCGCCCATCCGCGAAGCGGTCGTACGGGCCAGGGCGTACGCCCAGGTCGTGAACGCCAGCGCGGTCGGGAAGACGCCCAGATAGACCATGTTGAGCGTCGCGGACAGCGGCGCGTGCGCGGCGTCCTGCACCAACTGCCAGCCGAAGGGCAGGCAGCCGGCCGCCCCGATCAGCGCGCCGTACGTCGTCACCTGCAACGGGCTCGCGTACGCCAGCGTGGGCTTCTGGGCGACGACACCGCCCGCGTACGCCACCGCCGCCACCAGACAGAGCACCACGCCGAGTACGGAGGTGCTGCCGCCGCCCGCCATCGACAGCCCGACCACCACGGCACCCGCGAAGGACACCGCCATGCCGGTGAGCAGCCGGGGCGCCAGACTCTCGCCCAGCAGACGGAAGGCGAGCAGCGCCATCAGCAGCGGCGCGATGTTCACGACGAGGGACGCCGTGCCCGCGTCGACCAACTGCTCGCCCCAGTTGAGGACGACCGAGTAGCCACCGAACCAGAGCAGGCCCGACACCACGATGCCAGGCCAGGCGGCGCGCGGCGGCAGCCCCTCGCGGCGTATCAGCAGGATCGCGACCAGCACCAGCGATCCGGTCAGCAGCCGCCCGAGCGCCAGCGCGCCCGGCGCGTACGCCTCACCCGCGCTGCGGATGGACACGAAGGCCGACGCCCACAGGACGACGGTGACCCCGGCGGCGGCCAGCGCCAGCGGTCGCGCGCGGCCGGTCGCCGGGGTGGAGGTGCCTGTGGTGCCTGGAGCGGTCGTCGGTGCGGCCGGGCGCGCCTGGGCGCGCGGACCGGAAGGGTTCGCCATGGGAGCGATGTTAAGCCCTTAACGGTTCGGTCGTCACCGAAGTATTGAGGGTTCGATCCCGAGTAGTTCGGCGAAGACCCGCTCCCCGGTCGGCGTCACCCGTACCGCCCGCTCCGTACCGATGCGCACGCACCAGTTCGACTCCAGGGCGAGCCGGCACAGACCCGCCCCCGCGACCCCCGCCAGATGACGCCGGCGCTCCGTCCAGTCCAGACAGGAGCTGACCACCGGGCGCCGCCCGGCGCTCTGAAGCGCGATGCCCCGCTCCCGGAACCAGTCCATGCCCTCATCGGTGAGCGCGAAGCCCGCGTCCATCAGCAGCAGTCCGCGCCGTCCCATCGCCTGCGTGATCGCCACCCCGAGCCGCCCGGCGAAGTGGTCGTAGCACGTGCGCCCACGCGCCATGGCGCCGCTCGCCCGCGACGCGAGGACGATGTGCGGGCTGTCGCGGCCCGGCATGACGTGCGCGGCCAGCGACTCCACCAGCTCGGCGGTGGTCGCGTCGGCCAGCCGTACGTACCGGTGGCGGCCCTGCCGCTCCTCGGTGACCAGTCGGGCGGCGATCAGCTTCCCGATGTGCTCGCTCGCGGTGGACGCGGCGACACCGGCCTCGCGGGCCAGCTCACCGGCGGTCCAGGCGCGCCCGTCGAGCAGGGAGAGACAGAAGACGGCCCGCGTCTCGTCGGCGAGCAGCGCGGCGAAGCCCGCGAGGAGCGAGCCGGGGGACGCCGACGGGGCGGGAAGTCCGAGCGGGTCGGCGCCGGGACGGGCCGGGTGGGGGGTGTGGGGCGTGGTGGAGGTCTGCGGCATGCCTCCAGGGTGCCTCAGGAACTCTTCGGTGTGGCCCGAACTGTCTCGTACTGCCCCGCCAGCCCGTCGAGCAGCGCCCTGAGCCCCGTCTCGAAGGCCCCCTCGTCCACCCGCTGCTGCCGCTCGGCCAGCAGATGCGCCTGGCCGAGATGCGGATAGTCGGCGGGGTCGTACGCCGTCTCGTCGTCCACGAAGCCGCGCGCGAACGAGCCGAGCGCCGAGCCCGTGATGAAGTACCGCATCAGCGCCCCGATATGGGTCGCCTGAGCGCGCGGCCACCCCGCCCGTACCATCGCGCCGAAGACCGCGTCGGCCACCCGCAGCCCCGCCGGGCGGCGGCCCGGACCCTGGGCGAGTACGGGCACGATGTGCGGGTGCGCGGTGAGCGCGGCGCGGTACGAGACGGCGTAGTCGTGCAGCGCGGTGCGCCAGTCCCGTACATCGGCCTCGTCGAACATCGACAGATCGACCTGCGCGCTGACGGAGTCCGCGACGGCGTCCAGGATCTCGTCCTTGTTGCGGAAGTGGTTGTAGAGGGACGGCCCGCTGACCCCCAGCTCCGCGGCCAGCCGGCGGGTGGAGACGGCACCGAGCCCTTCGGCGTCCACGAGCGCGCCCGCGGTCGCGACGATGCGGTCTCGGCTCAGCAGCGGCTTGCGGGGTCGGGCCATGGCGCACATCGTATGGCTGTGGTCCCGGCCGGAGTGTGGCAGTGCTCCGGGTGGGAGCGTGCCAGTGGTCCGGAAGCACACACCTAAGCGCTTGCTCACCTTCGGGGGTAGGGTGTGCGTTCTGTCGACCGGAAGTGACCGGAAGGGGCGAGAGCGATGCGTACGGCGGAGCGGACGGCCGACGGCGAGGGCATGCCGTGGGGTGAGGTCACCCCCGAGGCGGCCAGAAGGCTGCTCGTCGCCGCCGTCGAGGCGTTCGCCGAACGCGGCTACCACGCCACCACCACCCGCGACATCGCGAGCCGCGCCGGCATGAGCCCGGCGGCGCTCTACATCCACTACAAGACCAAGGAAGAACTCCTTCACCGCATCAGCCGGATCGGCCATGACAAGGCCCTTCAGATCCTCACCGCCGCCGCCGACCGCGACGGCACGGCGGCCGAGCGGCTCACCGACGCGGTCCGCTCATTCGTCGGCTGGCACGCGGCACGCCACACCACGGCGCGGGTGGTCCAGTACGAACTCGACGCCCTCGCCGACGAGCACCGCGCCGAGATCGTCGAACTGCGCAGGCGCAGCGACGCGACCGTGCGCCGGATCCTCCAGGACGGCGTACGCGACGGGGAGTTCGACGTCCCGGACGTGCCGGGCACCACGCTGGCCGTGCTCTCGCTGTGCATCGACGTGGCGCGCTGGTTCAACGCGCGGGGGCACCGGACACCCGACGAGGTCGGCGCGCTCTACGCCGACCTCGTCCTGCGCATGGTGGTGGCACGCGACCACCCGCTGCCGGAACCGGCCGCCGTGGCTCAGAAGCAGTCTCACAAGCAGTCTCAGAAGTAGTAGCGGGAGACCGACTCCGCCACGCACACCGGCTTCTCGCCACCCTCGCGCTCGATCGTGACGACCGCCGTGATCTGTACGCCGCCGCCCGCCTCCGCGACCTCCTTCAGCACCGCCGTGGCGCGCAGCCGCGAGCCCACGGGTACGGGGGAGGGGAAACGGACCTTGTTGGCACCGTAGTTGACGCCCATGGTCACGTTCTCGACGGCCAGCACCTGCGGGACGAGGACCGGCAGGAGCGACAGCGTCAGATAGCCGTGCGCGACGGTCGTGCCGAAGGGTCCCTTCGCCGCCTGCTCCGGGTCCACATGGATCCACTGGTGGTCACCGGTGGCCTCGGCGAACAGATCGATCCGCCGCTGGTCCACCTCCAGCCAGTCGCTGTGCCCCAACCGCTCGCCGACGGCGGCGCGCAGTTCCTCGGCGGAAGTGAAGATCCTCGGCTCAGCCATGTCTGTCGATACCTGCCTCTCAAGCGCCGTCCGCGCGGTGTCCAAGCGCTTGCTCAGCATGGTTGGGGCCGTCTGTCCTGTCAACGCGTGACACGTCGGCCCACGTAGGCTCGGCCGGGTGCCGCAGATTCCGGAGAAGGTCCATGAACTCACCGTCGGGCAACTGTCGGCGCGCAGCGGCGCCGCCACGTCCGCCCTGCACTTCTACGAGGCGAAGGGGCTGATCACCAGCCGCAGGACCAGCGGCAACCAGCGCCGCTACACCAGGGACACACTGCGCCGGGTCGCCTTCGTGCGCGCGGCCCAGCGCGTGGGAATCCCGCTCGCCACCATCAGGGACGCTCTCGCGCAGCTTCCCGAGGGGCGTACGCCCAACCACGACGACTGGGCGCGGCTCTCGCAGGCGTGGCGCTCGGAGCTGGACGAGCGCATCAAACAGCTCGGGCGGCTGCGGGACCATCTGACCGACTGCATCGGCTGCGGGTGTCTGTCGCTGGAGACATGCGTGCTGTCCAACCCGGACGACGCGTTCGGCGACCGGATGTCCGGCTCGCGGCTCCTGGCGGAGCGCAACCGGGCGCCCAAGTAGGCGCCGCGCACGTTCCCGTACGTGCTGTGCGTCCTGTGCGTCCTGTGCGTCCCGTACGTCCTGACGGATCGGTGCGCCCCCGCCCGATCCGTATGTACGTCACGGTCACGTCAAGTCCGCCGCTGTTCGGTCCGGCCCGCCCGGTGCGGGTCAGGCCGCCGAGGCCGGCTCCCGCCGCCGTACGACCTTCGCCCGCTCCATGGCCTCGGAGGTGAGAACGGGCCGCGGCACGACAATGCCACAGCCCTCACACACCGGTCCCGACCAGGGAGCCTGCGACAGATCCGGCCGCCAGACGATCCCCTTCCGCGAACACACCGGGCACACACCGCCCGGTGCCGACTCCAGTCCGGCGATCAGCCGCCGCAACACCTCCGCCAGCGGCTCCGTCGGGTGGACGGCCGGATCGTCGCACCGCGCCACCCCGTTGCCGCCCCAGGTCCGGCGGTGCCAGTCGTCGAACGATCCCGGTCTTCTCAGTCCGTCGTGCTTCTCACGCTTACGCCGCTTCGCGAACTGGACCTCGTAGGCCAGCCAGACGGCCCGCCCCTCTTCGAGTTCGTCGAGCGCGGCCACCAGCCGCGCCGGATCGGGGGCCCTGTCCTCCGGCTCGATGTCATGCCGTTCACACAGATGGTCCCAGGTGGCTCGATGTCCATAAGGGGCAAATCGCTCAAGGCACTTACGCAGTGAATACCGGCGTAGTGCCAGATCACATCGCGGATCGCGCACCTGTCTCGCGAGACTCCGGAATCCGGCCATCGCCTGCCACCTCCGTCGGTTGCTGTACCAGCGTCATCCAATAGACGTACGCGTGCCCGATCCGGCTCCATCGAAAATCCGATGGCAGCCATCAGGGTAGTTTTCACTCCTGAGAGCTGCCTTCGAAGCGGATGAGAGTCACGGCCGGGGCCGACGACGCGCCGCGATCGGCCCGCTCAGCGGTACTTTTCGGCCCGCTCAGCGGTACTGGAGATACCGATCGCGCAGCGCCCGGAACGCCGCGAGTTCGCCGCTCCAGGCGCCCACCACCTCGTCCGTGTCCGCGCCCGCGTCGATCAGGGTGCGTACGGACACCGAGCCGGTCAGCTTGTCGATCCAGTTGTCCGGGCGCCAGGCGAAACCGCTCCACGACCGCTTCGCCGTCACCAGCAGCGCGATCCCCGTACGCACCGGGTCGAACGACTCCCGGTCGTGGACGTGCAGTTGGACCCCGCCGACGGTCTTGCCCTGGAACTTGGAGAACGTCGGCGCGAAGTACGCCTCCCTCAAGCGCACCCCGCGCAGTTGCTCGGCGTTGGCCGCCTCGGCCCACGCGCGGTCGACACCCTCGGCGCCCAGGAGTTCGAAGGGGCGGGTCGTGCCGCGCCCCTCGGAGAGGTTCGTGCCCTCGAACAGGCAGGTGCCCGAGTAGACGAGCGCGGTCTCCGGCGTCGGCATGTTGGGGCTCGGCGGGACCCACGGCAGGCCGGTGGCGTCGTAGAAGTCCGAGCGGCGCCAGTCGGCCATCTTCACGATGTCCAGTCGCTCCACCGGCCGGGCGAGGAATTCGCCGTTGAACAGCAGCGCCAGCTCGCCCACCGTCATCCCGTGCGCCTGCGAGATCGGCTGACGCCCGACGAACGTCGCGAACTCCGGACGCAGGACGGGCCCGAGCGCGGCCCGTCCGGTGACGGGGTTGGGGCGGTCGAGCACGACGAAGCGCTTGCCCGCGAGGGCCGCCGCCTCCATGCAGTCGTACAGGGTCCAGATGTAGGTGTAGAAGCGGGCGCCCGCGTCCTGGATGTCGAAGACGACCGTGTCGACGCCCGACTCGCTGAAGATGTCGGCCAGCCGCTGCCCGCTGGTCTGGTACGTGTCGTACACCGGCAGCCCGGTCGCCGGGTCGTCGTACCTGCCCTCGGAACCGCCGGCCTGCGCCGTGCCGCGGAAGCCGTGCTCGGGGCCGAAGACGGCGGTCAGGTCGACGCGTTCGTCCGGGTGCATGACATCGACGATGTGCCGCAGATCGCGTGTGACGCCGGTCGGGTTGGTGACGACCCCGACCCGTTGGCCGGCGAGGAGCCGGTAGCCGTCGGCCGCGAGCCGGTCGAAGCCGGTACGGACATGACCGCCGTTGGCGTTGTCCCGGTCGATCGCGGCGGCCGGCGTCCCCGCCGCCCCGACCGCGCCCGCCGCTGTCACCGCGCCCGCCGCGCCGCCCATGGCGAGCAACCCCCGTCTGGACAGGCTCATTCGGCCACCTCCGTGATCATGTCGGTTGTCATGGCCACGGACGGTAGTGGCTGCGGCGGCCGTGCGGAACGTGCCGGACGCACCTTGCTCCTCGGTCGCCGGACGCCCCGGGGGACCGGCCCCTTCCGCCGTAACATACCGACTGGTTAGTCTGCCAAGGGCAGACGCGGTGAACCGGAGAGGCAGGTCCGATGAAGGTGAGTGCGGTACAGGGCGCGCGCGTGGTGGTCACGGGGGCCGGTGGCGGTATCGGCGCCGCCCTCGCCCGTGGATTCGCCGCCAAAGGCGCCCGCGTCGTCGTCAACGACCTCGACGCGGCGAAGGCCACGGCCGTCGCCGAGGACATCGGCGCCGACGCCGTCGCCGTACCGGGCGACGCCTCCGCCGTGGTCGAGCGGGCACGCGACGCGCTCGGCGGCACCGTCGACATCTACTGCGCCAACGCCGGGCTCGGCTCGGCGGGCGACGCCTTCGCCGACGACGACATCTGGGCGTCCGCCTGGGACGTCAACGTGATGGCGCATGTACGCGCCTCCCGGATCCTGCTGCCCGACTGGCTTGAGCGCGGCGAGGGCCGGTTCGTCTCCACCGTCTCGGCCGCCGGACTGCTCACGATGATCGGCGCCGCGCCGTACAGCGTCACCAAACACGGCGCGCTCGCCTACGCGGAATGGCTCTCGCTGACCTACCGCCACCGCGGGCTCAAGGTCCACGCGATCTGTCCGCAGGGCGTGCGTACGGACATGCTGACCGCCGCCGGATCGGCGGGCGATCTCGTACTCGCCCCGACCGCGATCGAGCCCGAGGACGTCGCCGACGCGCTGTTCGACGCGATGGACGAGGACCGGTTCCTGGTGCTGCCGCACGCCGAGGTGGCCGGCTACTACCAGGCCCGATCCGCCGACCCCGACCGCTGGCTGACCGGCATGAACCAGATCCAGCAGAAGTGGGAAGGAGCGGGCCGATGACTCCACCGACGGCGCCGGACGGCCCCGCAAGGCCCGGTCCCGCAAGGCCCGGTCCCGTACCGCCCGGTCCCGTACCGCCCGGCCGCCGACCCCCACCCCTCAGCTACGCGGACAAACCCTGGATCGCCCAGCTCAGCGAGGCCCAGCGGTCCGAAATCCACCCGCCGCCCTCCGTCCTGCACGCCTTCCGCGCCGCCGCCGGGCGGGCACCCCGGCAACCCGCGCTCGTCTACTTCGACGGCCGGCTGACCTACGGCGAGACCGACGCGCTCTCCGACTCCGTCGCCGGGCATCTCGCCGCCCGGGGCCTGGCACGCGGCGACCGTGTCGCGATCATGCTCCAGAACACCCCGCAGTTCGTCATCGCGCTGCTCGCGGCGTGGAAGGCCGGCGCGATCGTCGTCCCGGTGAACCCGATGTACAAGTCGGCCGAGATCACCCACGTCCTCTCGGACGCCGGGGTGAGCGCGCTGGTCTGCTCCGACCGCGCCTGGGAGTCGTTCCTGCGCGACACCGCCGAGGCGTCCCCCGTACGGATCGTCCTGACCGTCGCCGAGCACGACCTCCAGACCCGCGACGACCCCCGCGTCCTCGGCTTCGAACGGCTGCCGCGCCCCGCCGACACCGACGACCTGCTCGATGTCGCCCGCCGCTCTCTGCCCGCGCCCGCCGAGCGCGACCCGGCCGCGTCCGACGTGGCGCTGATCAGCTATACGTCGGGCACCAGCGGCACCCCCAAGGGCGCGATGAACTCCCACGGCAACATCACCGTCAACGCCGAGCGCCAGCGCGTCGGCCACCCGCTCGCTGCGGGCGCCGGCTATTTCGTGCTCGCCCCGCTGTTCCATATCACCGGTCTGGTCTGCGAGTTGGCCGCCTGCCTCGGCAACGCGGGCACGCTGATCCTCGCGTACCGCTTCGAACCCGGCGTCGTCCTCGACGCGTTCGCCGAGCACCGCCCCGCCTACACCGTCGGCCCCTCCACGGCCTTCATGGCGCTCGCCGCCCATCCGGCCGCCACACCGGACCACTTCAGCTCCTTCGCCGTGCTCTCCTCGGGCGGCGCCCCGGTGCCGCCCGCGCTGGTCGAGAAGTTCCGCGCGGCCTTCGGCCGGTATCTGCGCAACGGCTACGGGCTCACCGAGTGCACCGCCCCGTGCGCGGCCGTGCCACCGGAGAAGGAGGCGCCCGTCGACCCGGTGTCCGGCACGCTGTCCGTGGGTGTCCCCGGTCCCGACTGCGTCGTGCGGATCGTGGACGAGGCGGGCGGGGACGTGCCGTTCGGCGAGCGGGGCGAGATCGCCGTACGCGGTCCCCAGGTCGTCTCCGGCTACTGGAAGCTGCCCGCGGCCACCGCCGAGACCTTCCCGGACGGGGAGCTGCGCACCGGCGACATCGGCTTCATGGACACCGACGGCTGGCTCTACGTCGTGGACCGCAAGAAGGACATGATCAACGCCTCCGGCTTCAAGGTCTGGCCGCGCGAGGTCGAGGACGTCCTCTACACGCACCCCGCGGTGCGCGAGGCGGCCGTGATCGGCGTCCCCGACGCCTACCGGGGCGAGAGCGTGAAGGCGTACGTCAGCCTCCGGCCGGGGGCGACGGCCGACCCCGCCGAGCTGGCCGCGTACTGCGCCGAACGCCTCGCCGCGTACAAATATCCCCGCCGGGTGGAGGTCCTGCCCGAGCTGCCGAAGACCACGAGTGGGAAGATCCTCAGGCGGGAACTGCGTTCACGTCACCGGACGGCGGCGGACACCACGGCGGTGGACCCCGCCACGAGCTGAGAAGGGCAGGTGGCGACAGTGGCCAGAACGACGGAAGGGAACGGCACCCCCGTCCCCCAGCGGCTGCTCGCCGCCGCCACCCGGCTTTTCGCCGAGCAGGGGTACGGCAGCACGTCGGTCCAGGAGATCGTGGAGGCGGCGGGCGTCACCAAGGGCGCGCTCTACCACTACTTCGGCTCCAAGGAAGACCTCCTCCAGGAGGTCTACGCACGGGTGCTCCGCCTCCAGCAGGAGCGGCTGGACGCCTTCGCCGACGCCGACGAGCCCGTGGAACGGCGGCTGCGCGCGGCGGCGGCCGACGTGGTCGTGACCACCATCGACAATCTGGACGACGCGGCGATCTTCTTCCGCTCGATGCACCATCTGAGCCCGGAGAAGAACAAGCAGGTACGGGCCGAGCGGCGGCGCTACCACGAACGGTTCCGCGCGCTGGTCGAAGAGGGCCAGCGCGGTGGGGTGTTCATCGACGCCACGCCGGCCGATCTGGTGGTGGACTACCACTTCGGGTCCGTCCACCATCTCTCCACCTGGTACCGGCCGGACGGCCCGCTCACACCGCAGCAGGTCGCCGACCACCTCGCGGACCTGCTGCTGCGCGCGCTGCGCCCGTAGCGGGCCTACAGGTACTTCTTCAACTCCCGGCGCGCCAGGGACCGTTGGTGCACCTCGTCCGGCCCGTCCGCCAGCCGCAGCGTCCGCGCCGCCGCCCACAGCTCCGCCAGCGGATAGTCCTGGCTGACCCCGCCGGCGCCGTGGAGCTGCACCGCGCTGTCGATGATGTCGACCACCGCGCGCGGGGTCGCGATCTTGATGGCCTGGATCTCCGTATGGGCGCCCCGGTTGCCGACCGTGTCCATCAGCCAGGCCGTCTTGAGCACCAGCAGCCGCAACTGCTCCACCGTCACCCGCGCGTCGGCGATCCAGTTCCGGACGACGCCCTGCTGGGCGATGGGCTTGCCGAAGGCCGTACGGGACACGGCCCGCCGGCACATCAGCTCGATGGCACGCTCGGCCATGCCGATCAGCCGCATGCAGTGGTGGATGCGGCCGGGGCCGAGCCTGGCCTGGGCGATGGCGAAGCCGCCGCCCTCCTCGCCGACGAGATGGGCCGCCGGGACGCGGACGTCGGTGAAGGACACCTCGGCGTGGCCGCCGTGGTAGTGGTCCTCGTAGCCGTACACGCTCATCGCGCGCTCGACGGTGAGGCCGGGGGTGTCGCGCGGGACGAGGATCATCGACTGCTGGCGGCGGGTGTCGGCGCCGTCCGGGTCGGTCTTGCCCATGACGATGAAGATCCGGCAGTCCGGGTTCATGGCCCCGGAGATGTACCACTTACGGCCGTTGATCACATAGTCGCCGCTGTCGCCGTCGCGGTCGATCCGGGTGCGGATGTTCGTCGCGTCGGACGAGGCGACCTCCGGCTCGGTCATCGCGAACGCCGAGCGGATCTCACCGGCCAGCAGCGGCTCCAGCCACCGCTTCTTCTGCTCGTCGGTGCCGAACTGGGCCAGGACCTCCATGTTTCCGGTGTCGGGCGCCGCGCAGTTGAGCGCGGTGGGGGCCAACTGCGGGCTGTGGCCGGTGATTTCGGCGAGCGGCGCGTACTGGAGGTTGGTCAGCCCGGCGCCGTGCTCCGCGTCCGGGAGGAACAGATTCCACAGCCCCCGCTTACGGGCCTCGGCCTTCAACTCGTCCACGATCGCCGGGGTGTTCCACGGGTCGGCGAGCCGGGCCCGCTGTTCGTGCGCGATCGCCTCGGCGGGACGGACGTGCTCGTCCATGAACGCCATCAGCTCGGTGCGCAGTTCCTCGGTACGGGCGTCGAATGCGAAGTCCATGCTGCGGTCAGCCTTCCTTGAGGGTGGTCAGGCCGTGCTGGATGAAGACGGGAACGAGATCCCCGATGCGCTCGAAACCGCCGCCGACCGTCTGGCCCAGCGTGTAGCGGTAGTGGATGCCCTCGAGGATCACCGCGAGCTTGAACCAGGCGAAGGCCGTGTACCAGGCGATCGCCGAGGTGTCGCGGCCCGACCGGGCGGCGTAACGCTCGATCAGCTCGGCCGGGTCCGGATGGCCGGCCGCGCCCGCGGTCGTACTGATCGGGGAGCCGGTGATCTCCAGCGGCGCGCTGTACATCACCAGCAGCCCGAGGTCGGTCAGCGGATCGCCGAGCGTGGACATCTCCCAGTCCAGTACGGCCTTGACGCTGTCGTCGTCGCCGATCAGGACGTTGTCGAGCCGGTAGTCGCCGTGAATGACCGTGGGCGCGGGGGAGTGGGGCAACGAGCGGCCGAGAGCCGCGTGCAACTCGTCTACGCCGGGCAGGTCCCGATTGCGCGAAGCGTCCAACTGCTTGCCCCAGCGCCGCAGTTGGCGGTCGAGGAAACCCTCGGGCCGGCCGAAGTCGGCGAGCCCCACCGCCGCCGGGTCGACCGCGTGCAGTTCGACGAGGGTGTCGACCAGGGCCAGGAGCACGGCGCGGGTCCGCTCGGGGCCGAGGGGGGCGAGCTGTTCGGCCGTACGGTACGGGGTCCCCGCCACGTACTCCATCACGTAGAACGGAGCCCCCAGCACGCCCGGGTCCTCGCACATCAGCAGCGTCCGCGGCACCGGCACGGCCGTCGGGTGCAGCGCGCTGATCACCCGGAACTCGCGCTTCATGTCGTGCGCCGTGGCCAGGACATGGCCGAGCGGGGGTCTGCGGACCACGCAGTCGTGGGAGCCGTCGCCGACCACGTACGTGAGATTCGACCGGCCGCCCTCGACGAGCCGGGCGCTCAGCGGTCCCGCCACCAGACCGGGGCGCTCACGGTCGAGACGGCCGCGCAGCTTCTCCGGGTCGAGTCCTGGCGGGGGACTGGCGCTCATCGGTCGTACCTCCATGGGTGGCGGGGCGGGTGCTGTCCTCGCCGCCCATGATGCCGACCAGTCGGTATGCCGTCCAGTGCGCGCCGGGCCCGGGACCGGACCCGGCGCGTGTCCGTCCTCCCGGATCAGTGGTCGTCCCAGTGCCCCTCGTGGGCCGCGTGGCGGTGGCCGTCGTGGACGTAGTCCTTGTGGTCGCCGTGCGCGACGGCGGGATGGCCGCAGCCCTCGCCGTGCCGGTGGGGGTGGTTGTCGTGGGTGACGTGGGCGACGGGCTCGCACTCGTCCCAGTGCTCGGCGTGCCTGCGGTGCAGATGGCCGTCGTGCGCGTAGTCGACGTGGTCGCCGTGCCGTACTTCGGTGTGGCCGCAGGCCGGTCCGTGGGTGTGCTCGTGCGTCGGGTGTTCCTGGTGAGGAGCCGTCATGATGTACGCCTTTATTGTGCTTGATGGTGATTTGCTCGGCCGGACGGGACGCTACCAGCCCGGTCCGTCATGGCCGGTAGGTCCGGTTCGCGTCCCGTAAATCGGATGACCCGACACGGTGTGCGCTGCTGAACTGGGCGGCATGACCGCCGAAACCGCACCGCCGCCGCCCCAGCCCTACCGCTGGTCGCTGTCCGCGTTCGGCGGCGGCCGGCCCGACCAACTCGGCACGCTCCCCGCGCCGCAGGACCAGAGCCCGCCCAGCGACCTGGTCCTCGCCGAGCTGACCGGCACCACCGCCAAGATCCTCGCCCGCGCCGACGGCGCCGACCTCTGCTTCCTCGGCCGGTCGCTCGACTCCATGTACGACCTGCTGACCGGTGCGCTGGAACACTCCCCGTGGGACGGGAGGTTGCTGCGGCTGCCGGTCTCCTGCATGACCGACGACGAATGGACCCCGGCCACCGTCCGCCGCTTCCGCGAACATCTCGCCGCCGTGGGCCTTGAGCCGTACGCGCTGGCCCGCCGCAAACGCCCGATCGCCCTGGTCGACGTCGTCGCCCTGGGACGCAGCTACGGCACCCTCCACCGCCACCTGGCCACCTGGATCGAGGAGACCCGCGAACCGTGGGCGGTCATCCGCCGCAAGCTGCGCTACATCGGGGTGACACCCCGTGTCCGCACCAGCCCGAACACCCGCCGCTGGCAACAGGACCCCGACAACGCCTGGGTACGGACCCTGCCCGCCGGACATGTGACCAACGTGTCCCTGAACCACCGCGTATGGACGCACCTGGCCGACGACCAGCCAAAGGTCAACGAGTCGTTCCCGCACTGGAACTGGTTCGACGAGCCGTCGACACCGACACCCCGTCACCACCAGGTCGCCCACGCCCTCGCCGAGGCCCGGTACTTCACCGAGGCGGGCCGCAGCACCCACGTACGCGAGGAGCTGATCCGGCTGATGGCCCGCGAGCCGGGCTTCGCGGGCCGCGAACAGCGCAGGATCGCCTTGGCGCTCCGCACGAGATCCACCTCCCGCACCGGCTCGGGCACCCGCCCCCGCGCGGGGACGCGGGCACGGTACAAGACGGGCAACCGGTAGGCCGATGGGCCTGCAGCTATCGGGCACGGCACGGAGACATCAGCCCGGCTCCTGCCAGAGCGATGAGCCGCACCGCAGCGACTGTTCCCGCCGGGGCGTGTCCGCGATGTCCAGCAGCAGACCCAAGGGGACAGCGCCCCATCCGAGGCGCCCTTTCCGAAGGACAACGGCACGACTCCGCCCTCGTCTTCCCCCCCTTGGCGAGCGGCCATCTTGGTCCGGCGTTTCTTGGCGTCGGACCTCTTCCACTTCCTGCGGCTTCGCAGGAGGCTCACCGCGAAGAACGCAACTCCGACAACCACAGGCACGCCGAAGGCGATCCCGGCCGTACCGCACCAACCGCCGCGCTTGATCCGGAACACCCCCGCCTGCGCGGGGAGAACGACTCCGCACCCTGAAACCGGCCCCGTACCAGCGGGAGCAGCCGACACCGCCGCCGACGTCCTCGTTTCTAGGCAACTCCGTCAAGTACGGCCCGCACCTCGGGGACGCCGTCGTACTCGCGCAGCCGGCCCAGGACGACCTTGATGCGCTCCGCTGTCCGGTCGCTGGCAACGTCGGCGGACATCGAGATGACGCGTTGCGCGGTCGCCGCAGCCTCTTCCGGCTCGTTGGCGTCCGCGTAGGCCACCGCCAGCCACGAGAGGTACAGGGCCAACTCCCGCGCCCTGGTGGCGTCGTACCGGACCAGCACCTCGGTCAGGATCGGGACTGCGCGGAGGGGGCGGTGCAACTCGGTGTAGACCCGCGCCTCCATGACGGTCAGTTCGTCTTGCGATACCCAGTACAGGAACGGTGGGTTGTCCCCGTGATCCTTCTCCAACGCCTCGCGGGCCTCGCCAAGTGCGCGGATCGCTGGCTTCGCCTGATGGGCCTGAGTGTGCGCCCACGCCACACGGTCCCAGTGCAGGGCCCGTGCCTTCGGCGGGGCGTCGTCGGACAAGCCGGCACGGGCCAGCTCGACGGCCTTGTCCGCTTGGCCGTTGTTGGCCCACATGTAGGCCAGCGACCCGGACAGGTTGCCCACTCCGGTCACGTCGTCGGCCTGCTGCGCGGCGCTCAGCCCTAGCCGGTATATGCGTTCCGCCTCCGTTTGCTGGCCGGCGTCTGCCGCGATCCATCCGGCGATCTGTGCCAGTTCCCCGATCTGAGTGAGGAGCGCGCGACCGATCTCCTCAGTGTGCCTGCCCTCGCGGTAGAGCTTCACCGCGGAACGCAGTTCCCGAAGTGCGGGCGCGATCAGGTCGCCCCCGGCCATGACGTCGTCGGCCAGGCGCAGGCCGTGGATCCTGCCAGCCAGGTCGGTGACGTCGCTTGTTCCGACGCGCCTGCCCTGGCGGGTCTTCAGTGGGGCCAGCGGCTCGCCCTCGGGCAGGAAGTCGGCCACGGTCGCGGGCTGGACTGTCTGCGGGGTCAGGGCCGCCTCGAACTCGGCGAGCGGCACGGCTAGGGCGAGTGCGAGTGCGGGCAGCCAGTCGCGCGGTGTCCGTTTGCCTTTCTCATACCGGTACACGTCCTGTCGGGTGAGGGATTCGGGGGGCAGCCCGGCCGCGCGGCACATCTCGGCGGCTAAGCGCGGCTGGCTCCAGCCTTTGGCCTGCCTCAGCCGCTTGATCGTGTGGGCCACAGTCTCCCCGCTCATACGGCCAGTGTGGGCTACATCGGGCCTACACAGGGCCGCTGTGCACGAACGTGTGGTGACGGAAACGTGGCGGAACGTAGATCCCCGCAACCGCGTCACCGGTTCGGGGGATGACCGAAGCTCAATCAGGGAGCCCCAACGTGCCAGACCACAGGCGACCACAGCATTCCCCGCAGGCATTCGAACAGGACAGCGGTGAACCCGACTTGGACGCTGGGTACACCACAGCCCACAACGCGTTCATGGACCACGTGTCCGGCTGCTACAAGTGCCGGAATCAAGGCGTCGACTGCCAGGACGTTGGCCCGATCAAGGCCCGGCTGCGCGAGACCCGTTCGGCCAGCCTCGCGGCCAGGTCGGGCAACCGGTGACTGCGCCCGGTGCGCCGGCCGCGCCTCCGGACCCGTGGGACCCCAACTACTACGACCGGGGCGACCGATGGCCGGGCGAGAAACTGCGCCCGCTGGTCCTCACGCCCGCAGAGGAACAGCTCCAGTCCGCCACTGCCCGCCCGGCTTTGGGAGCGCAGCCGTGATGTGCACCAGCGGAGATCACGAGTTCCCCATCGAAGACTCGCACGGCGCCCACTGCCCCGAACACGGCGTCACCCTCCTCTGGCGCGGCGACCCGATCCACCCCGAAGACCTGACGCACGACCACCCCGCCCGGCCACAGTGGCTCACCCTCGGCCCCGCACCGGACAGCGACGAGCCGCGAACCGACTGATTCCCGCCCTGGCCGACGACTCCGGCCAGGGCGGAGTCCCAACCACCCAGCACGGAGGAGCGCCCCCTCATGAGTAGCACCTCCAGGCCCCCGTCACACGGGATGCCCACGACTCCTGACCGCCACCGAACTCGCGGCCGCCACCGCCACCGTCCGGCCCAACAACCCCCGCCTGCGCGGGGAGAACGCCCTGCACCGCGAGCCTTAGCGGCAACACGGCGGAACACCCCCGCCTGCGCGGGGAGAACTACGAGACGATCGGCGATCTCGTCGCCTACGTCGGAACACCCCCGCCTGCGCAGGGAGAACCCTTCGTGGTCCTCACCTCGGGCGGTCATGTTCGGAACACCCCCGCCTGCGCGGGGAGAACCAGACTCTCCCGCCCCCGTCCGTCCGGTGGGCGGAACACCCCCGCCTGCGCGGGGAGAACATCTGCGGCCTGAAGGGCACGCCCCCCTGTCACGGAACACCCCCGCCTGCGCGGGGAGAACGCTTCGCGACCTGCGGTTTTGAGGGGGCTTTGCCATCTCTTTGGAAAAGCTACCGGCAAGGGCCACAACATCAGTGTGGCAGCTACCCGGCAGCTCAGGGCGCAGTCACGTCATTCCCGGTCAACGGCCGCGCCCGCCCGCACGACAGCGATGCCGCGACGTGGCCTCGCACCGGAAGCTACGACAGGTCCGGCCCGGCCCGACGCAGCCAAGGCGGGTGTCCGTGTCCGCAGCTCTCTCCGTGCTGGTGGGGGTGGTTGGTGTGGGCGACGGGGTCGCACTCGTCCCCGTATTCGGCGTGCGTGCGGTGCGGATGGCCATACTCACCGTGTCGTACTTCGGTGTGGCCGCCGGCCGGTCTGTGGGTGTTCCTGGTGAGGAGGCGTCATGATCCGGTTGGTCCGGTTGGTGTCCAGGTGTGATCTGCCACCGGGTGGACCCGGTCAACGTCACCGCGCCGCGTTCACTAGGCTCTCCCGGTGACCAACCTTCCGCGGGCCCCGCAGTGGTGGCGCCGTGTCAGCAGCCCCGTGTGGTATCTCGCCGTCGGGGTGCTGTTCTTCGTCGGGTCGCTCGTGCCTGCGCTGCACAGTCACGGAACGGTGCTCGGTGGCGTGCCGACCCGGTCCTTCGACGCGCTCGCCGTCGTGGCCGTCGGCCTCCAGTGCTTTCCGCTCGTCATCTGCCGGCGATGGCCCGTCGTCGCTCTCACCCTGGTGTCGACCGGCTTCGCTCTCGACCAACTCCGCGGCTACCACTCCTTCGCGGGCACCGGGCTGGCCATCACCGTGCTGACCCTGGGCTCCCGGCTGGAGCGGCACCGGCGCGCCACCGTGCTGGTGTTCTCCGCCGCCTATGTGCCGTTGGCCGTCGCGCTCGACCAACTCGCCCCGGGCAAGCCCGTGGAGGAGTTCGTGACGTTCTATCTGGCGCTGGCTCTCGTCTGGGCAATCGGCGCGTGGCTGCGCTCCAACAGGGCCGCCGAGACAGAACGCCGCCGCCGGGTCGCCGACGACACCCGTACCGCCGAACGCACCCGCATCGCCCGCGAACTCCACGATGTCGTGACCCACCATGTGACGGCCATGGTCGTGCAGTCCGAGGCGGCACGCTATCTGACCGCCGCGCCCGAACGGCTCGACGAGACCCTGACCGGCGTCGGCGACACCGGCCGGCGGGCCATCACCGATCTGCGGCATCTGCTCGACCTGCTCAACCCCGACCATGGCACCGGGACCTCGACCGCGTCCGTCGGCGGACTCCTCCCGCTCGTGGAGCGCAGCCGGCGAGCCGGGCAGCCGGTGGAGTTCACCGAGAAGGGCGCTCCCGCGCGCTCGACCAGCAGCGCCGACCTCGTGGCCTACCGGGTCGTGCAGGAGGCCCTGACGAACGCGCTCAAGTACGACCACGGCAGCCGCACCTCGGTCCAGGTGCACCACGGCGAAAGGGAGATCACCGTGGCGATCGGCACGGACGGCTCCGGCTCACCCGCCGCGTCCCCCGGCGGGAGCGGGCGTGGCCTGGCCGGTCTGCGCGAACGGGTCGACGCCCTGGGCGGCGACTTCAGCGCGGACCGGGGTCCGGACGGCGGCTTCACCGTACGGGCCCGCATACCCGCCGAGGAGCGGTCATGACCGCGCCGATCCGGGTCCTGGTCTGCGACGACCAGGTGATGGTCCGCACCGGACTGGTCACGATCATCGACGCCCAGCCCGACCTGGAGGTCGTGGGCGAGTGCGGAGACGGCCGGACCGCCGTCGAGCTGGCCGCCGAACTGGCCCCGGACGTCGTGGTCATGGACGTACGCATGCCCGTACTCGACGGCATCGAGGCCACCCGCCTGCTCGCCGGCGCCGGGGTGACGCAGGCCGTGAAGGTGCTCGTCGTGACCACGTTCAACCTGGACGAGTACGTGTACGAGGCGCTGCGCGCCGGTGCGAGCGGCTTCCTGCTCAAAGACGCGCCGCCGGCCCAACTGCTGCACGGGATCCGGACCGTGGCGACGGGGGCCGCACTGCTGGACCCCGAGGTGACGCGCCGGCTCGTGGGCGTGCACGCCGCCCGGATCCGGCCCGCGGGGCGCCCTCCGGACGACCTTCCGGTGACTCCCCGCGAGTTGGAGGTCCTGCACCTCATCGCGGACGGCCTGTCCAACAGCGAGATAGCCGCGGCACTCCATATCAGCCCGGAGACCGTCAAGACCTTCGTGTCGCGCATCCTGACCAAGCTAGGACTTCGCGACCGTGTCCAGGCCGTCGTCTACGCCTACCGCCACGGCCTGGTCACCTGACGGTGCTCCTGCGGGTGTGCCCGACGGGGCGTCAGCCCGCGGCTTTCGACACGACGCGCTCGATCGCCGCGACCGCCACATCGGGCTCGTCGACATAGATGTAGTGCTCGCTGTTCCCGGCCGTGCTCAGCTCGCTGTCGCCGGATATCGCGAGCCACTTCTGCTGACCGTCGGACCACGCCCGCTCCAGGTCCGGCCCGTACTCGGGAACAGCGGCGAGATACTGCTTCCCGTGCTGGATCACCTCCACCGGGATGTTCCCCGCGGAGCGGACCTCCCCGTCGGGTACCACCAGCTTCTCCGGGCTCTCGCCGCGCAGAATCGCGAGGGTCTGCTCACGCAGGTCGACCGCCATGCCGGTGGCCGACTCGGGGATCTCCTTGCTGAGGTCGGCGCTCTGTGTCGGTGAGGTGGCGTCCATCAGGACCAGCCCCTTGACCTTGTCCTGATGATCGGGGGCGTACCTGGCGGCGATCAGCCCGCCCAGCGAATGCCCGGCCAGGACGACCGGCGCGTCCCCGGCGACCTGGTCGAGCACCGCCGTCAGCACCTTCCCGCCGTCCTCGAGGGTCTGGGGACCGTCGGGCTGATCGCTCGCGCCCGCGCCGAGCCGGTCGTAGGAACAGGTCCGGTCCTTCTCGCCCAGGGTCTTCTGGAAGCCGGCCAGCTTGTCCAGTCCGTCACCGCCCCCGTGCAGCAGGACGACGACCGGCCGGCCTTCCACCGGACTGCCCGAACACGACACGTTCACCGAACGGCCTTCGACCTTGATCTTCTTCGTACCGGTGAACGAGGCCATCTCGGCGGCCTCGTCCGCGCCACCGGCGGCGCTCGCACTCGCGGACGGCTTCGAATCCGCAGTCGAGGCTTCCTCGCAGCCGACAAGCCCCGCACCGGCCACGGCGCAGGCCAGCGCGATCGCGGTGGATGCCCTGTGATGGCGGATCATGGTGCTCTCCCCATAAGAGAATTGAGGCCGCGACCCGTGTGCCGCGGCTGCACCCAACGCTACGGATTCAGTGATCCGGAATCGTCACCCCACGGTGGACATCCGCACGTAGCTCGCACGGGGGACAGCTCCCCCGACCAGGGGATACCGCCCGCCCAGAGCCATCTCCGAGCCCGCTCAGACCACCGTCACACCGAACGCCGCCAGACACACCACGCACACCACCGCAGCCACCCCCGCCCGCACCGGCAGCGCACGCGGCTCCGCCGTGTCCAGCGCCACCATCCGCCGGTGCGCCACCCAGAGGAACGCCACCCACACGAGCGCGCTCAGCGCCGCCGCGACGACCCCCGCCACCGTCACGTCGTCCCGCAGTACCTGTCTGCCCGCGAGCACCGCCACGACCGTGTACGTCAGGGTCGTACGCCGCCAGGCCAGCCGGGTCCTCTCCGGCTGGAGTCCCGGGTCCCGCGCGGCGTCCCCCGGTAGCTGCGTCATCAGCCCGCCACGCCGGACAGCACCACGACCAGCATGATCACGGCGACGGCGGCGACCGACAGACCCAGCAGCGTCGGGAACGCCGTCACCGGCAGGTCCTCGCCCCGCCGCATCGCGCGCTCGCTGCGCACCCACTGGCTGATCGCCCGCAACGCGCTCAGCGCGCCGATGGCGAACAGCACCACCGCCAACCCCACCCGCACACCCCAGCGCAGGTCCGGCAGGAACTGGTCCACCGCGAACCCGCCGCCCACCAGGGCGAGCGCGGTGCGGATCCAGGCCAGGAACGTGCGTTCGTTGGCGAGCGAGAAGCGGTAGTCGGGGGTCGTGCCCTCGTCGCTGATCCGCCGGGGCGCGAACCACAGCCGCAGGCTCCGTACAAAGTCGATCACCCGTCGCACCCTACGCACCCCGGGCGCGAGTCGCTTTCAGCCGCTCGTACGCCGCGAGGCCGTCCGGCGTCCACAGCCACCCGCCGTCGGCGGCGCTCCGCGCCACCAGTCGATCCAACTCCTCCTCGTCGAGGAAGGTGTGCCAGTCGATCTCCTCCACCTGCGGGGACACCGGAAGCAGGCAGCGCACCTCGTACACGCGCGACCACCAGCCCAGTCCGCCGCCCTCGGTCTCGTACAGGAACGAGAACAGCGGTACGGGGCGCGGCAGGCCCGAGACGCCCAGCTCCTCCTCGGCCTCGCGCAGCGCCGCGTCGTCGTACGTCTCACCCGCGCCGACCACACCGCCTACGAACATGTCGTGGTGGGACGGGAAGACGAGCTTGGTCGCGGTCCTGCGGTGCACGAAGACGCGGTCGTCGGCGTCGCGCGCGAGGATGAAGGCGCAGCGGTGCCGCAGCCCCTTCGCGTACGCCTCGCCGCGCGTGGCCCGCCGGACGACGTGGTCGTTCTCGTCAACGATGTCGATGATTTCGTCAGCGGCGCTCATGAGGGACAGCCTGGCATGACGGCCTGGTCTGCCGAACAGTTGACTCGTTACCGGCCCGTACGGAAGATCGGACCACCCCAGTCGCCCCGAGAAGGTGGGAACCCATGGCGTACGACGCTGATGTGATCGTGATCGGCGCGGGACTGGCCGGGCTGGTCGCCATCGCCGAACTCGTGGACGCCGGGCGCTCGGTCATCCTGCTCGACCAGGAGCCCGAGCGGTCCATCGGCGGACAGGCGCACTGGTCCTTCGGCGGGCTGTTCCTCGTGGACTCGCCCGAGCAGCGGCGGCTGCGCGTCAAGGACAGCCGTGAACTCGCGCTCCAGGACTGGCTCGGCACGGCCGGCTTCGACCGCGAGGAGGACCACTGGCCGCGCAAGTGGGCGGAGGCGTACGTGGACTTCGCCGCCGGCGAGAAGCGTTCCTGGCTGCGCGAGCGGGGCGTGCGGTTCTTCCCGGTCGTCGGCTGGGCCGAGCGCGGCGGCTACGGCGCGCGCGGGCACGGCAACTCGGTGCCGCGCTTCCACATCACCTGGGGGACCGGCCCCGGAGTGGTCGAGCCGTTCGAACGCAAGGTGCGCGAGGGCGTCGCCAAGGGGCTGGTCACGTTCCGCTTCCGCCACCGGGTCACCGGACTCGGCGCCACGGCCGGCGCCGTCGACACCGTCACCGGTGAGGTGCTCGAGCCGAGCGACGCCGAACGCGGCACGGCCAGCAGCCGCGTCACGTCGGGCGCCTTCGAACTCCGGGCGCAGGCCGTGATCGTGACGTCCGGCGGCATCGGCGGCAACCACGACCTCGTACGCGCGCAGTGGCCCGACCGCCTCGGCACCCCGCCCGAGAAGATGCTCTCCGGCGTCCCCGCCCACGTCGACGGCCTGATGCTCGGCATCACCGAACGGGCCGGCGCCCACCACATCAACCGCGACCGGATGTGGCACTACACGGAAGGCATCCAGAACTGGGACCCGATCTGGGCCAGGCACGGCATCCGGATCCTGCCAGGACCCTCGTCGCTGTGGCTCGACGCGCGCGGCCGGCGGCTGCCCGTGCCGCTGTTCCCCGGTTTCGACACGCTCGGCACGCTCGACCACATCATGCACTCGGGCCACGACCACACCTGGTTCATCCTCAACCAGCGCATCATCGGTAAGGAGTTCGCACTCTCGGGCTCCGAGCAGAACCCCGACCTGACCGGGAAGTCCGTCCGCGACGTGATCAACCGGGCGCGCCTGGACGTACCCGGACCGGTGAAGGCGTTCATGGACAACGGCGCGGACTTCGTCGTGGAGAAGGACCTCGCCTCGCTCGTACGCGGCATGAACGCGCTCACCGACACGCCGCTGCTCGACGAGGCCGAACTGCGCCGGGAGATCACCGCCCGCGACCGGGAGGTCGCGAACCCGTTCACCAAGGACCTTCAGATGACGGCCGTGCGCGGGGCGCGCGCGTATCTGGGCGACAAGCTGATCCGTACGGTGGCGCCGCACCGCATCCTCGACCCCAAGGCCGGTCCGCTGATCGCCGTACGGCTTCACATCCTGACCCGCAAGTCGCTCGGCGGCCTGGAGACCGACCTGTCGTCGCGGGTGCTGCGGCAGGACGGGACACCACTGTCCGGCGTGTACGCGGCGGGGGAGGCGGCCGGCTTCGGCGGGGGTGGGATGCACGGATACCGCTCGCTGGAGGGGACGTTCCTCGGTGGCTGCGTCTTCTCGGGGCGCGCGGCGGGGCGGGCGGCGGGGCAGGCGGTGCGCTGACGCGGGGGCGGGGGGCCGCCGCACTACCGCCGTTCCACCACCCGGAAACGTTCCGCCACCACCAGCGTGCCGTCGTGGACCGTGAACGACGGGTCGCCCAGCGCCTCGCGCATCTCGTCGCTGTGCCAGAACGCCTCGTGGCCCGCGCGCCACGCCTCCACCGACTCGTACCCCTCGCCCTCGTCCAGCGCGTGCTGGAGATCGACCTGCCCCAGCGGCAGCACCCGTACCTCCGTCAGCTCGGTCACCGCGACCTCACGACCGTCCGAATCGATCAGCGCCGAGCGCTCACCGACCGGCGGCAACTCCTCCTTCTCCGCCTCGTACTCCGCCAGCAGACCCGTCGTCGAGACCTTCTCCCCGCGCAGGACGGCCGCGACCAACTGATCGCGCAACGGCCCGGGAAAGGCGAGCAGAAAGGGCGGGAGGGGTTCGTGGTGCTCCTGGGGCTTGTCCATGGGCGTCAGTCTGCCGGACTCTGACGAAACCATGACGGACAGCCGTCGCCCCTGGCTTCCCGGCCACGGTGGTGTTCGAATCAACAGGTGACCACTCCGCACGGCGACGCACACGGCGACCGGGAGGGCACGCCCGTCGGGCGGCGCCTGGTGCTCTCCATGCTCGGACTCGGCGCGGCCGGTGTCGTGAGCGCCCCGTATCTCCAGCGCGGGCTCGAGACTTTCCTTGGCGCGGCGTCCGACCGTGACCCGACGGGGCTGACCGGTCTGCTGCCCAACGGGGGCGGGTTCCGGTACTACTCGGTGGCCACCTCCGTACCCCGCAAGGGTCCCGAGAACTACCTGCTGACGGTGGACGGGCTGGTCGACCGGCCCACCACGTACACGCTCGACGCCCTGCGGCAACTGCCGCAGACCCGCATGGTCAAGGACGTCCAGTGCGTCACCGGCTGGCGGGTGCCGGACACGGCGTTCGAGGGCGTACGGCTGTCGCGGATCCTCGACGCGGCGGGGGTACGGCCGGGCGCGGGGGCGGTCCGCTTCACGTGCTTCGACGGGACGTACAGCGAGAGCCTGACCATGGAGCAGGCCAGGCGCCCCGATGTGCTGGTGGCGCTGAGGATGCAGGACAAGCCGGTCGAGCACTCGCACGGTGGTCCGGTACGGCTCTACGTGGCCCCCATGTACTTCTACAAATCGGCGAAATGGCTCTCCGGGATCTCCGTCACCTCCGACGTCCGCCCCGGCTACTGGGAGGAGCGCGGCTATGACGTCGACGCCTGGGTCGGGCGGTCCAACGGCCGTACCGACACCCCGACTGTCTGACCGGCCGGACGACCGGCCGGACGACCGGCCGGATGGCCGGCCGGCCCCACGGCCCCGCCTGCGGCGGCGGTTCAGCCGCGCCGAGCGCCTGGTCCACCGCACCACGGCCGCGCTGATGCTGCTGTGCGTGGTGACGGCCGCCTGCCTGTACGTGCCCCAGCTCGCCGAACTCGTCGGCCGCCGCTACCTCGTGGTCACCCTGCACGAGTGGTCGGGGCTGCTGCTGCCCGCGCCGTTCCTCGCAGGTCTCGCGTCCCCGTCGTTCCGCGCGGATCTGCGGCGGCTGAACCGCTTCGCGCCGTACGACAAGCAGTGGCTGCGGGCGGTACGGCGGCGCGACTTCCGCCCGGAATCGCGCCCGGCGGGCAAGTTCAACGCCGGGCAGAAGGTGTACGCGAGCTGGCTCGCCGGAGCCGTACTGGTCATGCTCGCCACGGGCCTGATGATGTGGTTCACCTGGCTGACACCGCTGGTGTGGCGCACGAGCGCGACGTTCGTGCACGACTGGCTGTCGCTGGCCGTGGGGCTCGTACTCGTCGGACACATCGCGATGGCGCTGGCCGACCCGGGGGCGCGTCGGGGTATGCGGACCGGATCGGTGGAACGGCCGTGGGCGGAGCGGGAACACCCTCTCTGGAAGGAAGAAGAGAAGTGACCCGCCCCGCCGCCCCTGCGAGTCCTCGCTAGACGATCAGCGACAGCAGCATCACGAAGCCCAGACCGACCACCGAGATGATCGTCTCCATCACCGACCAGGTCTTGATCGTCTGGCCGACGTCCATCCCGAAGTACTCCTTCACCAGCCAGAATCCCGCGTCGTTGACATGGCTGAAGAACAGCGAACCGGCCCCGATCGCCAGCACCAGCAGCGCCGCGTGCGATGTCGACATGTCGGCGGCCAGCGGCGCCGCCAGCCCGGCGGCGGAGATCGTCGCGACCGTCGCCGAACCGGTCGCCAGCCGGATCGCCACCGCGATCAGCCAGCCCAGCAGCAGCGCCGGGATCGACCAGTTCTCGGAGAACTCAAGGATCATCTGGCCGACGCCCGCGTCGATCAGGGTCTGCTTGAAACCGCCGCCCGCGGCGACGATCAGCAGCACGCCCGCGATGGGCCCGAAGGACTTCTCGACGGTCGAGGCCAGCCGGTCCTTGGTGAATCCGGCGGCGCGCCCCAGGGTGAACATGCCGACGAGTACGGCGGCGAGCAGCGCGATCAGCGGGGAGCCGACGACATCGGCGACCTTCTGGACCTGGTTCTCCGGGTCGTCCACGACGATGTCGACCAGCGCCTTGACGAGCATCAGGACGACCGGCAGCAGGACCGTCGCGACGGTGGCGCCGAAGCTCGGACGCCGGTCGGTGTCGTCGGACGGGCGCTTCTCCAGCGTCTGGAGCATCCGCTCGGGCGGCTGGATGTCCACCCAGCGCGCGGCGTAACGGGAGAACAGCGGACCGGCGATGATCACCGTCGGTATGGAGATGACCAGACCCAGCGCCAGCGTGACCCCAAGGTCCGCGCCGATGGCGTCGATCGCGACGAGCGGACCGGGGTGCGGCGGGATCAGCCCGTGCATCACGGACAGGCCGGCCAGCGCCGGGATACCAATCCGCATCAGGGAGAAGTTGCCGCGCTTGGCGACCAGCAGCACGACCGGGATCAGCAGCACGATGCCGACCTCGAAGAACAGTGGAAGACCGATCACCGAGGCGATGAGGACCATCGCCCAGGGCATCGCGCGCCCGCTGGCCCGGCTGAGGATCGTGTCGACTATCTGGTCGGCGCCGCCCGAGTCCGCGAGCAGTTTGCCGAGTATCGCGCCGAGCGCGATCAGCACGCCGACACCCGCGACGGTGGAGCCGAGACCGGTGGAGAAGCTGGTGATCGTGTCGCCCAGGGACGCGCCGGCGAAGGCGCCGAGCGCCAGTGTGCCGATGGTCAGGGCGAGGAAGGCGTGCAGTTTGAACTTGGTGATGAGCAGGACGATGACGGCGATACCGGCGAGAACGGCGATGCCGAGCTGCGTGTTGCCGGCCGAGGTGATCGGTTCTACGGCGTCCGCCGCCAGCGTCTCGACGCTGAGACTGGTCGTCACGGGGGTTCCTTAGTCGGTGAGTTCGGTGAGTTCGGTGAGTTCGGTGAGTTCGGTGAGTTGGGTGAGTTCGGTGAGTGGACTGGCTTGTCCGTCAGGTGAGTTCGGGCTCGGGCTCGGGCTCGGGTTCATGGGGACGGTCAAGGCCGCGCAGCGCGGCGACGCCTCGATCGGCGATCTCCTCGGGAGTCCCCGTCACATCGACGGTGACGCCCGCCTCGTCCTCGCCGAGCGGCTGCAACGTGGCGAACTGCGAATCCAGCAGGGCGGTCGGCATGAAGTGCCCCTTGCGGCCCGTCATCCGCCGTTCGATCAGCGCGCGGTCGCCGGTCAGATGCAGGAAGACGGCGCCGGGCGCCGCCGCCCGCAGCCGGTCGCGGTAGGCGCGCTTGAGCGCCGAGCTGCTGACCACCCCGCCGAGGCCCGCCCGGCTGTGCGCCCAGCGCCCGATCGCGTCGAGCCAGGGCCGGCGGTCGTCGTCGTCCAGCGGGGTGCCCGCGGACATCTTGGCGATGTTGGCAGGGGGGTGGAAGTCGTCGCCCTCGGCGTACGGGACGCCCAGTGCGGCGGCCAGCAGGGGACCGACGGTGGTTTTGCCGGTGCCTGCCACGCCCATCACCACGACGACGTGGGGGGTGCTCATCTCATGCCTCGCTGTCTTCACGTGCGTCGTCGCCGCGTGCTCCGCCGCCTCCGCGCTACTGAAGCCCATATGTACGACGTATTCAAGGTGTCGTAACCCACACGTCATATTTTTTCTTCACCGGGGCCGCCCCGTAGGCTTCCGTCATGACCACAGAAGGCCGGGGCCTGCATACCCATGTGCTCGACACCCTCGGCCTCGCCATCACCGGCGGCGAATATCCCGAGGGCGGCGTCGTGCGCACCGACGAGGTCGCGCGGCGCTTCGACGTCTCGCGCACCGTCGTACGGGAAGTGGTCCGCGTCCTCGAATCGATGCACCTCGTCCAGTCCCGGCGCCGCGTCGGCGTCACGGTGCGCCCCGCCCGCGAATGGAACGTCTACGACCCGCGCGTCATCCGCTGGCGCCTGGCGGGCAACGACCGGCCCCGCCAACTGCGCTCGCTGACCGTGCTGCGCTCCGCGATCGAGCCGGTCGCCGCCGGTCTCGCCGCCCTCCACGCCACGCCCGAGCAGTGCGTCGCTCTCACCGAGCAGGCGCTCGGGATGGTCGCGACCTCGCGCGGGCACCAACTGGAGGGCTATCTGCGCCACGACATCGCCTTCCACCGGGTGGTTCTCGACGCGTCGGGCAACGAGATGTTCGCGCGGCTCGGCGATGTGGTCGCGGAGGTCCTGACGGGCCGTACGCGGCACGAGGTGATGTTCCACGACCCCGACCCGGCGGCCGTGACCCTGCATGTACGGGTCGCCGAGGCCGTACGGGAGCGGGACGCGGCCCGCGCCGAGGAGCTGACCCGGGAGATCGCCGTCGGCGCCCTCCAGGAACTCGACGTGCTGGCGCCCTGACCTGGGGCCGCGACGGGCGCGGCCCGGTGTCAGACTTGGCCCTTCACGCTCGATGGAGAGGCAGGTCCTGGCATGTCGCAGCAGGTGCAAGGCGTCGTGGCGCCCGGCAAGAACGAGCCGGTGCGGGTCGAGACGATCGTGATCCCCGATCCCGGCCCCGGCGAGGCCGTGGTGAAGATCCAGGCGTGCGGTGTCTGCCACACCGATCTGCACTACAAGCAGGGCGGGATCAGCGACGACTACCCCTTCCTCCTCGGCCACGAGGCGTCGGGCGTCGTCGAATCGGTCGGCGACGGTGTCACGGACGTCGCGCCCGGTGACTTCGTCATCCTCAACTGGCGCGCCGTCTGCGGCAGTTGCCGGGCATGTCTGCGGGGCAGGCCCTGGTACTGCTTCAACACCCACAACGCCAAGCAGAAGATGACGCTGACGGACGGCACGGAGCTGTCCCCGGCGCTGGGCATCGGCGCCTTCGCGGAGAAGACCCTGGTCGCCGCCGGACAGTGCACCAAGGTCGACCCGTCCGTCTCACCGGCCGTCGCCGGGCTGCTGGGCTGCGGCGTCATGGCGGGCATCGGCGCGGCGATCAACACAGGCAACGTCGGCCGGGGCGACAGTGTCGCCGTCATCGGCTGCGGCGGGGTCGGCGACGCGGCGATCGTCGGATCCCGCCTCGCGGGCGCGGCCCGGATCATCGCCGTCGACATCGACGACCGCAAGCTGGCCACGGCGAAGACGATGGGCGCCACCCACACCGTCAACTCCCGCTCCACCGACCCCGTCGAGGCCATCCGCGAGCTGACCGGAGGCTTCGGCGCCGACGTCGTCATCGAGGCGGTCGGCCGCCCGGAGACGTACCGACAGGCTTTCTACGCACGCGACTTGGCCGGCACGGTCGTCCTGGTGGGCGTGCCGACCCCCGAGATGAAGCTCGAACTGCCGCTGCTCGACGTCTTCGGGCGCGGCGGCTCGCTCAAGTCGTCCTGGTACGGCGACTGTCTGCCCTCCCGCGACTTCCCCATGCTCATCGACCTGCACCAGCAGGGCCGTATCGACTTGGCGGCGTTCGTCACCGAGACCATCGGACTCGGCGACGTGGAGCAGGCGTTCGCCCGGATGCACGAGGGCGACGTCCTGCGTTCGGTGGTGACGCTCTGATGGCTGCCGCCGGCTCCGCCGCCCGTATCGACCATCTCGTCACCTCGGGCACCTTCTCGCTCGACGGCGGCACCTGGGACGTCGACAACAACGTCTGGATCGTCGGCGACGACACCGAGGCGATCGTCATCGACGCGGCCCACGACGCCGACGCCATCGAGCGCGCGCTCGGCGGCCGGACGCTGCGCGCCGTCGTCTGCACCCACGCGCACAACGACCACATCGACGCGGCCCCGGCACTCGCCGCCGCGACCGGCGCGCCGATCCTGCTGCACCCGGACGACCTCCCGCTGTGGACCCGGACCCACCCGGACCGCCTCCCGGACGGTGAACTCGCCGACGGCCAGGCCCTGTCGGTGGCCGGCACCACCCTGACGGTCCTGCACACCCCGGGCCACGCGCCCGGCGCCGTGTGTCTGTACGCCCCCGACCTGTCCACGGTCTTCACGGGCGACACCCTCTTCCAGGGCGGGCCGGGGGCCACCGGGCGGTCCTTCTCGCACTTCCCGACCATCATCGAGTCGATCCGCGAGCGCCTGCTGACACTGCCGCCGCGGACGGTGGTCCGTACCGGCCACGGCGACTCGACCACCATCGGCGCCGAGGCGCCGCGACTGGACGACTGGATCAGCGCGGGCGGCGGCTGAGCCCGCCTCGCCGGCCGCGGCCCCACCCTGAAAAGTTGTAGGAACCCGTTCGCGGCGTAATCCCTATCGTGGTGGTGACCAAGCGGCACCGCGCTTCACCGCCGGTGTCGTGACCTGGGCCTTCGGGCCTGACTACGTGGGGGTATCGATGCGAAAGCGTTCAATCGCAGCCGTCGGCGCTGTTGCCGCCGCCATTACCTTGGCAAGCGGAACCACCGCTCAGGCGCATGACGCCAGTTGGGGCTGGCGGGCCTGCGGTGTGGCCTACCTGCAGAACTGCGGGACCGTCTACATCAGCAACAGCCACCGGACTCTGACGGTGTGCGACGAAGAGGCGGACGGCCTGGGATGGTGGGCGAAGTACAAGCGGACCGACGGCGTGAGCGGGATCATCAAGGACAGCAACGGGTCCGAGGCCGGCTGCGGCAAGGGCACGGCCCCGTCCGGAGTGAGCATCACCCAGATTCAGCGCATGTCGTCGCTGGCGGGCGGCACCACGTTGGGCAACTGGATCACCGTCTGAATGACGGGTGAGCCGGTTGTCCGGCCGGCCTCGGCGGACCGGGTCTTCACCGGTCCGCCGAGGCGTTTCGGCGGTTCGGCGGTTCGGCGGATCAAGAACGCACAAGACCCCACATGAAGTGGGGTCTTGGTTCGTTAACTGTTGGTTAACCGCTAGCTGGTGTCCGAGGGGGGACTTGAACCCCCACGCCCGATAAAGGGCACTAGCACCTCAAGCTAGCGCGTCTGCCATTCCGCCACCCGGACAAGGTGTCCGCCGGGCGGCCAGAGGCCGTTCCGACGTGGAAAACCATAGCAAACATCGGGCACTGCCCGATCCCGCCCCGATGGGAGGATGGGTCGACCACCGGCAACGACAGCGGGAGTGAGCAGCGTGAGCGAGTCGAACACGGGCGGGACGGTCTCGGGCGAGGACGAGGTCGTGGACCTGTGCCGCGATCTGATCCGGATCGACACCAGCAACTACGGCGACCACTCGGGCCCCGGCGAACGGCTCGCCGCCGAGTACGTCGCCGAGAAACTGGCCGAGGTCGGCCTCGAACCGAAGATCTTCGAATCCCACAAGGGCCGCGCCTCCACCGTGGCCAGGATCGCCGGCGAGGACCCCTCCAGGCCCGCGCTGCTCATCCACGGCCATACCGACGTCGTCCCCGCCAACGCGGCCGACTGGACGCACGACCCGTTCGCCGGCGAGATCGCCGACGGCTGCCTGTGGGGGCGCGGCGCGGTCGACATGAAGGACATGGACGCCATGACCCTCGCCGTGGTGCGCGACAGGCTCCGCAGCGGGCGCAAGCCCCCGCGCGACATCGTCCTCGCCTTCCTCGCCGACGAGGAGGCGGGCGGTACGTACGGGGCGCGGTACCTGGTCGACAACCACCCCGGTCTCTTCGAGGGCGTCACCGAGGGGATCAGCGAGGTCGGCGGCTTCTCCTTCACCGTCAACGAGAATCTGCGCCTGTATCTGGTGGAGACGGCGCAGAAGGGCATGCACTGGATGCGGCTGACCGTGGACGGCACGGCCGGCCACGGCTCGATGACCAACAACGACAACGCCATCACCGAACTCTGCGAGGCGGTGGGGCGGTTGGGCCGGCACGAGTGGCCGGTGCGGATGACCAAGACCGTGCGGTCCTTCCTGGACGAGCTGTCCGACGCGCTGGGCGTACCGCTCGACCCCGAGGACATGGAGAGCACGCTCGCCACGCTCGGCGGCATCGCGAAGATGATCGGCGCCACCCTGCGTAACTCCGCGGCCCCCACCATGCTCGGCGCCGGCTACAAGGTGAACGTGATCCCCGGCCAGGCCACCGCCCATGTCGACGGCCGCTTCCTGCCCGGCTACGAGGAGGAGTTCCTCGCCGACATCGACCGGATTCTCGGCCCGCGCGTGAAGCGCGAGGACGTGCACGGTGACAAGGCGCTGGAGACCAGCTTCGACGGCAAGCTCGTGGACGCCATGCAGAGCGCGCTCGTCGCGGAGGACCCGATCGCGCGGGCCGTGCCGTACATGCTCTCGGGCGGTACGGACGCGAAGTCCTTCGACGACCTCGGCATCCGGGGCTTCGGCTTCGCCCCGCTCAAGCTCCCGCCGGAGCTGGACTTCGCCGGGATGTTCCACGGCGTGGACGAGCGGGTGCCGCTGGACGGCCTGAAGTTCGGCGTACGGGTGCTCGACCGCTTCATCGACGCCTGCTGAGACGGTAATCGGCAGCGCGTACGTACTTGACTGAAAAGAGTGAAAGCGACCATAGGCTCGTAGCCTCATTACTTCCTCCTCGTTACAGATGTGCGGTCCGAGGTTGGGACCGCGTTTGCCAACAAGGAGGAATAAATGATCAAGAAGATCGTCGCCGCTGCGGCTGCCACCGGCAGCCTCGTGCTCGCGGGCGCGGGCATGGCCGTCGCCGACTCCGGTGCCCAGGGCGCCGCTGTCGGGTCTCCCGGTGTGCTCTCGGGCAATGTCATCCAGGTGCCCATCCACATCCCGGTGAACGCGTGCGGCAACACGGTCTCCGTGATCGGGCTGCTGAACCCCACCTTCGGCAACACCTGCGTCAACGCGTGACGTTGTACCTCGACCCGTAAGGGTCTGGGCCCGAGCGGCCCCGGAGTGCGCGCCATGCACTCCGGGGCCGCTGGGGCATTGAGCCCCAGGCGGTCGTGCCGGGGGTATCCGGAAGGCAGAAGGCAGGAACAAGCTATGAGACAGGTCACGCGCAACGGCCTGATCACTGTGGCGGCGGCCGGCGGCGTACTCGCCCTCGGCGGCGGCTACGCGCACGCGGACTCGGGTGCCGGCGCGACAGCGTCGAACTCCCCGGGCGTACTGTCCGGGAACAACGTCCAGGTCCCGGTGCATGTCCCGGTCAACGTCTGCGGCAACACCGTCAATGTCGTCGGTGTGCTGAACCCCGCCATGGGCAACAACTGCGCGAACACGTCGGACGGCGGTCGCGGCCCGAACGGCGGCGGCGCCGGTGGCGGCGGCTCCCACGGCGGCAAGGACCGCCCCGCGGGCAACGGTTCGCAGGGCGGTCAGGGCGGTCAGGGCGGACACGGTGGCTCCGGTGGCGGCGGCTCGCACGCCGAGGGAGGCGCCGGCAACTCGCCCGGTGTCGGCTCCGGCAACGTCATCCAGGTGCCCATCGACATCCCGGTGAACGTCTGCGGGAACAGCGTCGACATCGTCGGTGTGCTGAACCCCGCCTTCGGCAACGAGTGCGTGAACGACGCGGGCACCCCCGCGCCGCCCGAGAAGCCCGAGGAGCCGGTCACCCCCGAGCCCCCGACGGAGCGCGCCGTCCCGCCGTCCCCGAACACCCCGGACACGCAGGCCGTCGACCGGCCCGCCGCCCCCGAGGGCACCGAGGCGCTGGCCGAGACCGGCGCCGGCGGGCTCGGACTCGTGATCCCGGCCGGAGCGGCCCTGCTGCTCGCGGGCAGCGTGATCTACCGCCGCACCCGCGCCGCCGCGTAGCGGCGCGAGTACGGCAGGTGTTCTGCCCGGTACGGCACGGGGCGGGTCTCCGCACAGCGGGGATCCGCCCCGTCACCGTTCACCAGGTGGCGCGTACCTGACGGATGATGCGTCTGCGCAGCCGCACTCTGCGACTGCCGTCCCGGTGCAGGCTCAGTCGGTCCATTTCCCAGTGTCCGTACTCGGCGTGGTCGGTCAGCAGGCGGGTCGTGTCGCTGCGGGACACCCCGCGCGGCACGTACACGTCGACAAATTCGTATTCCGGCATCGCATCTATTGTGCGGGCAGAGGCCCGGTACGGATAGCGTCTGCCCTATGTCTGATGCTGCGCAGCCCACTGCTGCCGAGGTACGTGCCGCCGCCGAGGCGGTCAAGGCCGCGCTGGACCGTCACCTCGCGGCGGTCGAACGCCGCACGGGTGAGGACGACCCGGCGGTTTCCGAAGCGTTCAACGCCCTTGCCACCGCGGCGGAGGCGTACGACGAGCGGCTCTACGACCTCTACGACGAGGTCACCCCGTTCGAGATCCCCGGCACGGACGACTCCTTGCCGCCCTACCGGGGTCCCGAGGAGCCGAACGCGCTCAGCGTGCTGATCCGCCGGGACTACGCGGTGGCCGAGCCGCGGAGACTGCTCGCGCAGGCACAGCGCATCGCCGATGTCGACGGGGACGCCGAGACCGTGGCGGTCGTCGGCGCCAGTGTGCACGCCGCCGTGGGCGTGCTCTTCGGCGAGTACGAACCGGACGAGATCGCCTCCCGGCACAAGGAGTTCGGCCTGGAGGAGGGCGACTCGACCCTGTGGGTGTCGGCCGCCGACGACCTTCCGGAGCCCGGGGAATGGCTGAGCGCCCCCTTCGAACAGGCCGATCCGCAGCAGGTCGTCTGCCGTTTCGACGTCAGCTCGGTCTTCGACGAGGACGAATTCGACGGGGTCGGCTCCCGCGCCCGCTCCGATGACCTCGGTGACCTCGGCGATCTGGAGGAACAGGACGCCTGACGCCGTCGCACGTACGTCAGGCGCCGCGCACCTCGTACGGCGACGGCCGTCGGCCCGCCCGCGATCTCGTGGGCGGGCCGACGGCCGTTCGGGTCACACCGCGAGGTCGTGTCTTCGAAGCAGCGCCGTCCGCCCGCGGGCCAGGGCCCGCGCCACCGCGGAGCGGCTGATGTCCCGTTGGTGCGGTGCATCGCAAGGCGGAGGATCGGCGATGTGGATGGCCCGGCCGTACTCGGGAGACTCCGACAACGCAGGGGTACCTCCCGTGGCCCCCTGGGCCTACGGGGGAGAGGTGCCGTCCAGGCGTCGCTCAGGCCAGGCGGGACTTCGAAGACACGGCCTGGCATCGCTCACACGGCGGGCGTCAGCAGGGCCTCCAGGAGCGTCCGGAGTCGCGTCGTCCGCTCGGCGGCCGGAACCTGGGCCACCGCGTGCGCCAGCGCCTGGTCGACGCCGTGGACCACGGACAGATGGCGCTCGCCCCGGCCGAAGGCCGTGTACACCCAGGGCCGGTTCAGGCCCTGAGCCGCGTCGCCGGGCAGGACCACGACGGCGGCCGGCCACCGCATCCCCGCCGCCTGGTGCGCGGTGAGCGCCCAGCCGTGCCGTACGACCGAGTCGACCAGCTCCCTGGGCACCACGACCGGCACCCCGTCGCAGTCCAGACGCAGCCCTTCCGCGTCCGCCGACACGACCGAGCCGGTCAGTGTCCGGCCCGCGGCGGGCACATAGGCGACCCGGTCGTCCGGATCGAAGCCGCCGAACCGGCCGGGGCCGGGATTCAGCCGCTCCTTGAGCGCCGTGTTCAGCGCGCGCGTCCCCACCGCGCCGCCGTGCCCGACCGTGATCACCTGCGTCTGCCCGGAGGGCACACCGATGACGCGCGGCACCGAGTCGGCGACGAGCTGCACCGCGCGGTGCACGGCCTCGCCCGCGTCACGTACGGGCACGATCACGACCTCCTTGCCGGGGGCCTCGACCTGGGTCAGCTCACCGATGCCGATACCGGAGACCAGCTCGCCCAGCGGGCCGGGGTCGGGGGTGCGCGAGGCGATCTGCGGGCACACACGGGCCGCCAGCAGATCGGCGAAGACCCGCCCGGCGCCCGCCGACCACAGCACCCCCGGATCGCCGGACAGCACCAGCCGCGCGCCGTCGGGCAGCGACTCGACCAGCACCGTCGCCGTCTCCACGTCCAGTTGGGGCGCGTCCAGGACGACGAGGAGATCGAGATCCAGCGCGCCGTCCGCGTCCCGCCCCGGCCCCTGCGTACCGGACAGCAGCCCCGCGACGGTCACGGCGCCCGCGTCCAGCCGGCGCCGGCCGTTCTCGCTGTGCGCGGCGACGACCGGCCGCAGACCGAGCGTGCGCGCGGCCTCGGCGAGAGCCGCCGGCTCGGCGCGCGCGGCCTCGCCGCCCGTGTGGACCACCAGACCGTTTCCGGCGACCGCGCGGATCAGCTCGGCTGCCGAGGGAGACGGAGCCCGCGCCGCGACCTCGTCCCAGGACGCCTCCTGGGCGGTCTTCACCAGCCGGGCCAGTCCGTCGGCAAGGCTCTCCTCGGCGAGGGCGTACCGGTCGAGACCGAGCAGGACGGGCACGGCCGGACCCTGCGCCGCCGCCTCGTCCCCGGCCTCGTCCGCCGTGTCGTCCTCCGTCTCCCCGGCGGTGTCCTCGACGCCGTCCTGGAACACCAGCACGGCGCCTTCCGCGATCGCGTGCTGGAGCGCCCCGTCGGGGTCGGGCACCGACCGCTCCGCCAGCGCGGCCCGCACCGCCGGGAACGTGAGCGCCGTATGTCCCTGTACGGCGGCGCGCTCCAGCAGCCAGCCGACGAGCGCGGCGGCCCGCCGCTCGTCACCGGGACCGCAGTCGTCACCGAGCAGCGCGCGGGCGAACCCGTCGGCCTGCTCGGGCCGGACACCGGGGACGGACAGCAACAGCCACGGATCCGCGCGCAGCGCGTCGCCGGCCCGCTCTCCGAGCGCGGCCGTGACCTGCGGGGCCAGCGTGCGCGGCGCGCCGCCCTCGGCGAGCACGGCGGTCACGGCCGCCACGGCCTCCGGAGCGGTCGAGGGGGCGCCGGAAGCGGCGCGGGCGGGCTCGGGAGCCCGGGGCCGCTCCTGAGCCGGTACGGCGGGGGCCGGGGCCTCGGGAGCGGCGGCGGGTGCCACCGGGCGGGCCGGAGCCGCCTGACCGCTCTCCATGGCCCGTACGGCGGCGAGCAGATCCGCCGCCTGCCCGCTGAGCTTGGTGCCCGCGGGGATGGGGCCTTCCTTCTCGGCCTTCCGCCGCGCGATCCGCTCGCGCAGCTCACGCTGGGCGGCGATCTCGGCCTCGGCCTCGGACAGTTGCGCCGCCGCGTCCTCGGCGGCCTTGCTCTCGCCGCCGTCCCCGGCGGACTCCGCGTCGCCCGCGTCCCCCGCCCCGGCCGGTGTGGCCGCGTCGTCGCCTCCGGCGGCCGCCGCGTCGCCCGCGATGCCGGCCACAGCTTCGCCGTCCCCGCTCGCGTTCCCCGCCCCGGCGTCCTCGTCCTCGTCCCTGGCGGACTTCACGTTGCCGCTGCTCTCGGCCGTGTCTTCGCCCCTGGCGGGTGTGGCCCCGCCGGCGATGCCGGCCGCATCTTCCCCGGCGATGTCCTCGGCCTCAGCGGGTGCTGCCCGGTCCTCGCCGTCGTCACCGGCGGACTTCGCCTCGCCCTCCGTACCGTCCCCGGCCCCGGCCCCGCCCCCGTCCGTCCCCGTGGCCCCGGCTCCCGCCTCGTCCCCGACGGCCTCGGACGACGCCCCGGCCGCCGACGCGCCGGACCCGGTCCGCGACTCCGCCGACGCGCCGGACTCCGCCACGGCCAGCGGCGTGGCCGTCGCCTCCTCCGCGACTGCGGTGTCGCGGTCCTCGGCGGGGGATCCGGGGGTCGTCCCCCGGGAAGGCACAGTCACAGCGTGCTCCAGTCCTGATCGGGATAGCGATGCACGGGCGCCGACACATCGTCGAGCGCCTGGCAGATCTCGTCGGGCAGCCTAAGGCTCTCCACTGACAACGCGGCCGTGAGCTGCCGCGCGTTGCGCGCCCCGACGATCGGGGCGACCACGCCCGGCCGGTCCCTGACCCACGCCAGCGCCACCTCGAGCGGCGTCGTCGCCAGCCCCTCCGCCGCCGTCACCACCGCGTCGACGATGCGGCTCGCCGGCTCGTCCAGATACGGCTCCACGAACGGCGCCAACTGCTCTGACGCGCCACGGGAGTCGGCGGGCGTGGAGTGCCGGTACTTGCCCGTCAGCACCCCCCTGCCGAGCGGCGACGAGGGCAGCAGCCCGACCCCCAGATCGACGGCGGCCGGCAGCACCTCGCGCTCCACGCCCCGTTGCAGAAGGGAGTACTCCATCTGTGTGCTGGCCAGCCGGGTCCGTACCCCGGGCGAGGCCAACTGCCAGGTCGCCGCCTTGGCGAGCTGCCAGCCCGAGAAGTTCGACACCCCCGCGTATCTGGCCCGGCCGCTGCTCACGGCTATGTCGAGCGCCTGAAGCGTCTCCTCCAACGGTGTCCCGGTGTCGAACGCGTGGACCTGCCACAGATCGACATGGTCCGTGCCCAGCCGCTCCAGCGAGGCGTCCAGCGCGGAGAGCAGATGCCCGCGCGAACCGTCGAAGCGGCGGTACGGATCCGGCACACTGCCCGCCTTGGTGGCGATCACCAGATCCCGGCGCGGTACAAGTCTCTCCACGAGCTGCCCGAGCAGATACTCGGCCTCCCCGCCCCCGTACACGTCGGCGGTGTCGACAAGAGTGCCGCCCGCCTCCCAGAAAGCCTTCAACTGGTCGGCGGCGTCGTGCTCGTCGGTGTCCCGCCCCCAGGTCAGCGTGCCGAGCCCGATCCGGGACACTCGCAGGCCGGTACGGCCGAGATGCCTCTGCTCCATGACCGCTGAGATTACTGGCCGTTGCCCCACTCGCAGTGAGCCTGTGGACAACCCGCCCCCGGCGGACGCCCGATGGCACCCCTGACGGATGCCCGCACCACGCGCTAGAGTCCCGGCACAGAGACGTTACTGATGAGTAAGGGAGTGGTTATGCGGCTCGGCATCAATCTCGGCTACTGGGGCGCCGGCATGGACAGCGACAACCTCGCCGTCGCCCAGGAGGCCGACCGGCTCGGCTACGACGTCTGCTGGGCCGCCGAGGCGTACGGCTCCGACGTCGCCACCGTGCTGAGCTGGGTCGCCGCCCAGACGGAGAGCATCGACGTCGGCTCGGCGATCATGCAGATCCCGGCCCGCCAGCCCACCATGACCGCGATGACGGCCGCCACGCTGGACTCGCTCTCCGGCGGCCGGTTCCGCCTCGGCATCGGGGTCTCCGGACCGCAGGTCTCCGAGGGCTGGTACGGGGTGAAGTTCGACAAGCCGCTGGCCCGCACCCGCGAGTACGTCGAGATCGTGCGCCGCGCGATGTCCCGCGAGCGCCTCTCCTACGAAGGCGAGCACTGGACCCTGCCGCTGCCCGGCGGCCCCGGAAAGCCGCTCAAGCTCATCGTCCACCCCGAGCGCGAACACATCCCCCTCTACATCGCCGCGATCGGCCCCAAGAACCTGGAACAGACCGGCGAGATCGCCGACGGCGCCCTGCTGATCTTCCCCTCGGCCGAGCATCTTGAAGAGACCGCGCTGCGGCATCTGCGCGCCGGCCGGGAGAAGGCCGGACTGACCATGGACGGATTCGACGTCTGCCCGACACTGCCGATCGCGCTCGGCGACGACATCGACGCGCTGGCGGACATGTTCCGCCCGTACACCGCGCTGTACGTGGGCGGCATGGGCAGCCGTAAGCAGAACTTCTACAACCAACTGGCCGGGCGCATGGGCTACGAGCGCGAGGCGGCGGAGATCCAGGACAAGTACCTGGCCGGCGACAAGGACGGGGCCGGGGCGGCCGTACCGAGGCAGTTGATCGACTCGACCTCGCTGCTCGGCACCGTGGAGCGGATCGCCGACCGGATGAAGGCGTACGCGGCGGCCGGTGTGACGACGCTGACGCTCGCCCCCGCCGGCTTCACCCTCGACGAGCGTGTCGCGGCCCTGCGCGCGGGCACCGAGGCCCTGGAACTGGCCGGTCTCGTCACCTGAGTGGCCGAGAAGTCCGCGGCCGTGGTGGGGGCTCGGGGGGTCTTCCCCGCCACGGCCGTCATGAAGGACAACGCCCCGCCCCCGCCCCCGGTTACGCACCGCCGCATCCGTACGGACGTGCGCCCGAGCCTCCTCCCCCCTTCGGCCGAGCGGGGGGCGTGAGCTGTTGCCCGTTCCTCCGCGTCGCATTTGAATCCTTTTGCGGGCGTTCGTGCGGATGCCCGGCATGGAGGTGGCAACTGATGCTCTCGGCCCGAGCCCTGTTCGAGGAAATCCTCGACAACGACGACTCCTTCCGGCTTTTCTGTTCCATCGCGGCCAGCGGCGAGACCCAAGGCGGCTGGGAGAACGGCCGTATCGCCGCGCTGGTGCCCGAAGGGATGCGGGATCTCGCACCCAAGATCACCCGCCACGGCGCCGACGAGGACAAACACGGGCGGATCTTCAACGCGCTGCTCAAGAGGCGCGGACTGGAGCCGGTCGACGTCCCGCCCGGGACCGACTACACGATGCTGCTCGAACAGCGGGGCATCGGCCTGCCGCACGACAAGCTGCGCCGCAACGACCGGCTGACCGAGCAGGACATCGTCGTCTACCTCTCGCACAGCCGGGTGACCGAACAGCGCGCCGCCGACCAGATGGACATGCTGGTGAAGTACTTCGGCGACCACCCGCTCGTCGGCAACGCCGTCAAGATGATCAGCGCCGACGAGGACAACCATCTGGCGTACTGCCACGAGGAGTTGCTGCGCCTCGCGCGCCAGGGTCACGGCCGCACCATCCACCGCGTGCTCCAGGAGAGCGCGCGGGCCGAGATCCGGATCTACCGCGAGGTGAGCATCGCGGTGATGGGCCAGATGGGCCGCATCCTCGGCTGGCCCCGGGCCAAGTCGGCGGTGCTGACCGCCGGGATCCACGGTGTGTACGCGATGGAGCGGGCGGGCGGCTGGCGGCGGATGGTCAGCCTCTCCATGCCGGAACGCCGCGACGCGCTGAGCGGCCCGGCGACCGCGCCCGCCTTCTGAGCCCTCGCCGTCTGAGCTCCTGCCTTCTGAGCCCTCGCCGTCTGAGCTCCTGCCTCCGAGTGGGCCCGGCGGGCCGTCGAACCCGCCGCCGGCCCGTCAGAGCCAGCCGTTCCGTTTGAAAAGCCGGTGCAGGACGGTCACCGCGCCGGCCATCAGGGCCAGCGCGGCCGGATACCCCCACACCTGGCTCAGCTCGGGCATGTGCTGGAAGTTCATGCCCCAGATCCCCGCCAGCAGCGTCGGCACCGCGGCCATCGCCGCCCACGCGGAGATCTTGCGCATGTCGTCGTTCTGCCGCACACCCATCTGCGCGAGATGGGCGGACAGGATGTCCGAGAGCAGCCGGTCGAGCCCTTCCACCTGCTCGTTGACGCGCGTCAGATGGTCGTCCACGTCCCGGAAGAACGGCTGCGACCGCTCCTGGACGTACGGCACCCCGGCGTGGGTGAGCCGCGAGACGGCCCCCGCCAGCGGCCCGGCCGCCCGGCGGAACTCCAGCACCTGCCGTTTGAAGGTGTAGATCCGCTCCGCCGCCGGCTGGCCGCCCGCCTCACGGCGCCCCGAGCCGCCGTCGGCGGGCGAGAAGACCTGTGTCTCCAGCTCCTCCAGATCGACCTGGAGGTCCGCGCAGACATCGAGGTAGTGGTCGACCACCGCGTCGCACACGGCGTAGAGGACCGCCGTGGGCCCCTGCTTGAGCACCAGGGGCTCCGACTCCAGGCGTTGGCGTACGGCGTGCAGGGGCGCGCCCTCGCCGTGCCGGATCGACACCACGAACGAGTCGCCGATGAAGATCATCAGCTCGCCGGTGGCGACGGTGTCGTGCTCGGAGTCGTACACCACCGGTTTGAGCACCACGAACAGGGAGTCGTCGTAGACCTCCAGCTTGGGCCGCTGATGTGCCTTGAGCGAGTCCTCCACGGCCAGCGGATGCATCCCGAACTCGCCGCTGACGAGGGCGAACTCGTTCTCCGTCGGTTCATGCAGCCCGACCCACAGGAAGGCGTCGCCCTCGGCCCGCGCCTCGGCGAGGGCGTCGGACAGATCGGCGGGCCCGTCGGTACGGCGCCCGTCGCGGTAGATGGCACTGTCGACGATCACGCCGGGCATTCTTCCCGGACGGCGGGCTTCGACGCACGTCTGCCGCACCGCCGCCGCGCGACCCGTACACCCCGCCGCCCGTCGTCGAGGTGGCCCCCGGCACCTTTGACGCACCGTTTAGGCTGGCGGTCATGGCCACCCTGATCCTCGTACGGCACGGGCGCTCCACCGCCAACACCTCGGGCGTCCTCGCCGGCCGGACCCCCGGTGTCGCGCTGGACGAGCAGGGCCTCGCCCAGGCCGCCGCCCTGCCGGGACGGCTCGCGGGCCTGCCGCTCGCCGCCGTCGTCAGCAGCCCGCTCCAGCGCTGTCTTCAGACCGTCCGGCCGCTCGTCGACGCCCGCCCCGGCATCGAGACCCACCACGAGGACCGGATCAGCGAGTGCGACTACGGCGACTGGTCCGGGCGCAAGCTCGCCGAACTCGGCGAGGAGCCCCTGATGACCGTCGTGCAGCAGCACCCCTCGGCCGCGGTCTTCCCCGGCGGCGAGTCCATGCGCGCCATGCAGGCGCGCGCGGTGGACGCCGTACGGGACTGGAACACCCGCGTCGAGGCGGAGCACGGCGAGGACGCCCTCTTCCTGATGTGCTCGCACGGCGACATCATCAAAGCCCTGGTGGCCGACGCGCTCGGCATGCATCTCGACCTCTTCCAGCGGATCCACGCCGACCCCTGCTCGGTGACCGCCATCAGATACACGCGGCTGCGCCCGTTCGTGCTGAAGCTGGGGGACACCGGCGACCTCGGTTCCCTGACACCGCGTGAGAACGGCGCGAGCGACAACAGCGACAGCACGGAGAGCAAGGGCGCGGCCGTCGTGGGCGGTGGCACCGGCGCGCCGTGATCGTGGCGCGCAGTAGGGTGGACAGGCCGTCCGTGCCACCGGCGGAGGTTCGCTCTCCGGGCGCCGCGGCCCGCCCCATTCCGTCAATTCCCAAGGGAGACAGGACGTGTCCCGTCAGGTGTTCCTCTACGACCCGCCGGACCGTTTCGTGGCCGGTACGGTCGGGCTGCCTGGCCGCCGTACGTTCTTCCTCCAGGCATCCGCCTCGGGCCGCGTCACCAGCGTGGCCCTGGAGAAGACCCAGGTCGCCGCACTCGCCGAGCGGATCGATGAGCTGCTGGACGAGGTCGTGCGCCGTACCGGCGGCAACGCGCCCGTGCCCGCCGTGGCACCCACCGACGTCGCCGACGCCGCACCGCTCGACGCTCCCGTCGAGGAGGAGTTCCGGGTCGGCACCATGGCCCTGGCCTGGGACGGCGACGAACAGCGCATGATCGTCGAGGCCCAGGCCCTCGTCGAACTCGACGCGGACACCGACGAAGACCTCGCCGACGCCGAGGAACGGCTTCTCCAGGACGAGGAGAACGGTCCGCCGATGCTCCGCGTCCGGCTGTCCGGCGCCCAGGCGAGGGCCTTCGCCAAACGTGCCCTGGACGTGGTCAACGCAGGCCGCCCGCCGTGCCCGCTGTGCAGTCTGCCGCTCGACCCGGAGGGACACGTATGCCCGCGCCAGAACGGATACCGCCGCGACGCATGAGCGGCACAGCGGTGGATCTGATCACCAAGGGCGAACTGACCGTGCGCGGCCGGATCCGTGAGGCCTCCAACGCGGTGCTGTACTGCTCCGTGTCGTACGACGGCGAGGAGGCGTCCTGCGTCTACAAGCCCGTCGCGGGGGAGCAGCCGCTCTGGGACTTCCCCGACGGGACGCTCGCCCGGCGCGAGGTGGCCGCGTACGAGATCTCCGAGGTCACCGGCTGGGGTCTGGTGCCGCCCACCGTGCTGCGTGACGGCCCGTACGGCGAAGGCATGTGCCAGTTGTGGATCGAGGCCGACGAGAGCGAAGCGGCGCCCCAACTCCTCGCCCTGGTCGAGGAGAAGGAGCCGGCCGAGGGCTGGAAGGCGATCGGTTTCGCCGAGGTCGGCGAGGGCCGTACGGCGCTGCTGGTGCACGCCGACGACGCGCGGCTGCGGCGGCTCGCCGTCCTCGACGCGGTGATCAACAACGGCGACCGCAAGGGCGGCCATCTGCTGCCCGAGGCCGGCGGCCACCTGTACGCGATCGACCACGGCGTCACCTTCAACGTGGACGACAAACTGCGCACCCTGCTGTGGGGCTGGGCGGGGGAGCCGCTGCCCGCCGAGGCCGTCACCGTCCTGGACCGGCTGGCCGACGAACTGGCCGAAGGCACCCCGCTCACCACCCGGTTGGCCGAATTGATCACACCGGCGGAGACCGACGCCGTACGGTCCCGGGTCCAGGGACTGCGCCGTACGGGACGCCACCCGAAGCCGTCCGGCCAGTGGCCCGCGATCCCCTGGCCACCGGTCTGAGCCGGATGGGCTTCCACGGCCTCATTACATCAACCCGCCGAAAAGGCAAGGGCGCCGAACCGGACAACAGCCCAGGTCCGGTTCGTATCCGGAACCGACGTCCGGTTACGCTCATGACATGCATGCCTGGCCCGCTTCCGACGTCCCCGCCCTGCCCGGTAAGGGCCGCGACCTCCGGATTCACGACACGGCGACCGGTGGTCGCGTCACCGTCGACCCCGGCCCCGTCGCCCGTATCTATGTCTGCGGCATCACGCCGTACGACGCGACGCACCTGGGGCACGCTGCGACCTACAACGCGTTCGACCTCGTGCAGCGCGTATGGCTCGACACCAAGCGCCAGATCCAGTACGTCCAGAACGTCACCGACATCGACGACCCGCTCCTGGAGCGCGCGGCGCGCGACGGCGAGGACTGGACCGGGCTCGCCGAGCGTGAGACCGCCCTCTTCCGTGAGGACATGACGGCCCTGCGGATGCTGCCGCCGCAGCACTACATCGGCGCGGTCGAGGCGATACCGGGCATCGTGCCCCTCGTGGAGCGGCTGTGCGACAGCGGCGCCGCGTACGTCCTGGAAGGCGACGTCTACTTCTCCGTCGAGGCCGACCCGCACTTCGGCGAGGTCTCCGGTCTCGACACCGAGGCGATGCGGCTGCTCTCCGCCGAACGCGGCGGCGACCCCGAGCGCCCCGGCAAGAAGAACCCGCTCGACCCGATGCTCTGGATGGCCGCCCGCGAGGGCGAGCCGGCCTGGGACGGCGGCAGCCTCGGCCGCGGCCGGCCCGGCTGGCACATCGAGTGTGTGGCCATCGCCCTCGACCATCTGGGCATGGGCTTCGACATCCAGGGCGGCGGCAGTGATCTGGCCTTCCCGCACCACGAGATGGGCGCCTCGCACGCGCAGGCGCTGACCGGCGAGTACCCGTTCGCCAAGGCGTACGTGCACGCCGGGATGGTCGGACTCGACGGCGCGAAGATGTCCAAGTCCAAGGGCAATCTGGTCTTCGTCTCGACCCTGCGCCGCGAGGGCGTGGACCCGGCCGCGATCAGGCTCTCGCTGCTCGCGCACCACTACCGCGCCGACTGGGAGTGGACGGACCAGGTGCTCGAAGCCGCCGTGGCGCGGCTGGGGCGCTGGCGGGCCGCCGTGTCGCGGCCCGACGGACCGGCGGCTTCGAGCGTGGTGGACGAGGTGCGCGAGGCGCTGGCGGACGATCTGGACGCCCCGGCGGCGCTGGCCGCGGTCGACCGCTGGGCCGCGCTCCAGGAGTCCACGGGCGGTACGGACGAGGGTGCCCCGGGAGTCGTGTCCCGCACGGTGGACGCGCTGCTGGGGGTTGCGCTGTAGGGGGTTTCGGGACTGGTTCACCGGGTCCGCCCGGTGGCCGGCTCGTCCTCAGGCGCCGGACGGGGTTGGGTGTTGTGTCCTCAAGCGCCGGACGGGCTTGAAGCCCGTCCGGCGATTGAGGACAGCCACGGCCCGCGAGGGCCGTGCTCAGTCGTCCGAGGAATCCTCGTCGTCATCCGAGCCCGAGCCCGGGTCCGGCCCGGAGCTCGGCCCCGACTCCGGCCCCCGGTCCGACCCCGGACCTGTAGCCGAATCCGGCCCCGGTCGCGGCGTCCGCGGAGGTCTGCCGCGACCCGGACCCGACCCCGGCCCCGACGTGTCGCGCAGATACGTCCCCGAGCCCTCACCGCTCTCCGTGGCGTGCCCGCCGGGCGGCTGGCCGGGACCGCCGTCCCGCCGGCGCAGATACCGCTCGAACTCCCGCGCGATGGCCTCGCCCGACGCCTCGGGCAGCTCCGCGGTGTCCCGCGCCTCCTCCAGCGACTGGACGTACTCCGCCACCTCGCTGTCCTCGGCGGCCAGTTGGTCCACCCCGAGCTGCCACGCCCGCGCGTCCTCCGCCAGTTCGCCCAGCGGGATGCGCAGCCCGATCAGATCCTCCAGCCGGTTCAGCAGCGCCAGCGTCGCCTTCGGGTTGGGCGGCTGCGAGACATAGTGCGGCACGGCGGCCCACAGGCTCACCGCGGGCACTCCCGCGTGCGTGCACGCCTCCTGGAGGATGCCGACGATGCCGGTCGGGCCCTCGTACCGCGTCTCCTCCAGATCCATCGTCCTGGCCAGGTCCGCGTCCGAGGTCACGCCGCTGACCGGCACCGGACGGGTGTGCGGGGTGTCGCCGAGCAGCGCGCCCAGGATCACCACCATCTCCACGCCCAGCTCATGGGCGAAGCCCAGGATCTCGTTGCAGAAGGAGCGCCAGCGCATGGACGGTTCGATGCCGCGTACCAGCACGAGGTCACGCGGTTTCTCCCCGCCGACCCGGACCACGGAGAGCCTGGTCGTCGGCCAGACGATCTTCCGCGCTCCGCCGTCCAGCCAGACCGTGGGGCGGTTGACCTGGAAGTCGTAGTAGTCCTCGGCGTCCAGCGCCGCGAACACCTCGCCCTTCCACTCCCGGTCCAGATGTCCGACCGCCGTGGAAGCGGCGTCGCCGGCATCGTTCCAGCCCTCGAACGCGGCCACCATGACCGGGTCGATCAGCTCGGGTACCCCCTCGAGCTCGATCACCCAGACCTCCTTCGGAAGTGTTCTGTGAACGTACGGACCAACCTTACGGCTTATCGACTACCCGCCCGCAGCCCCGGTGCACGCGTGGGTGAACTTCCGCGCCGCTGGGCATAGCTGGGGGTGCCGATCCGACGAACCGCAGAATTCATCCGAGCTGTGACCGTAAATTTCGTTCCGCCCCTGGACGTTTACCCGTCAACGACGCTATACATCGGATGACCGAAGAGGTCCGATGTTCTTCTCAGGGGGCGTGCAGTGAGTCAGACCGTCACAGAGTTCGGGGTACACGACATCCGCTTCCCCACCTCGGAACAGCTCGACGGCTCGGACGCCATGAACCCCGACCCCGACTACTCCGCCGCGTACGTGGTCCTGCGCACCGACGACGGCGCCGAGGGCCACGGGTTCTGCTTCACCATAGGCCGGGGCAACGACGTACTGGCCGCCGCCATCGAGGCCCTGCGCCCGTACATGATCGGCCGCCGCGCGCCACGTACCGCCGCCGACCTCGCCGCGCTCCACATCGAGCTGACCCATGACTCCCAACTGCGCTGGCTGGGCCCGGAGAAGGGGGTCATGCACATGGCCGCGGGCGCGGTCATCAACGCGGCCTGGGACCTCGCGGCCAAGGCCGCCGGCCTGCCCGTCTGGGAGTTCCTGGCCGCCATGACGCCCGAGGAACTGGTCTCCCTCGTCGACTTCCGCTATCTCACCGACGCCCTCACCCCGGCCGAGGCGCTGGAGATCCTGCGCGCCGCCGAACCCGGCCGCGCGGAGCGCGCCGCAAGGCTGCGCGCCGAGGGCTACCCCGCGTACACCACCTCACCGGGCTGGCTCGGCTACTCCGACACCAAACTCGTCACCCTCGCCGAACAGGCCGTCGCCGACGGCTTCGAGCAGATCAAGCTCAAGGTGGGCGGCGACCTCGAGGACGACGTACGGCGGATGAAGCTGGCCCGCGCGGCGGTCGGCCCCGACATCCGCATCGCCGTCGACGCCAACCAGCGCTGGGACGTCCCCGACGCGATCCGCTGGATGACCGCGCTGGCCCCGCACGAACCGCACTGGATCGAGGAGCCCACCAGCCCCGACGACATCCTCGGCCACGCCGCCGTCCGGGCCGGCCAGCCCGTCAAGGTCGCCACCGGCGAACACGCCGCCAACCGTGTCGTGTTCAAGCAACTGCTCCAGGCCGGGGCCGTCGACTTCGTCCAGATCGACGCCGCGCGCGTCGCCGGAGTCAACGAGAACCTGGCGATCCTGCTCCTGGCCGCCAAGTACGGCAAACCCGTCTGCCCGCACGCGGGCGGAGTCGGCCTGTGCGAACTGGTCCAGCATCTGGCCATGTTCGACTACGTTGCCGTCTCGGGCAGTTGGGAGGACCGCGTCATCGAGTACGTCGACCACCTCCACGAGCACTTCACCGACCCGGCGGTGATCGAATCGGGACGCTACGTCGCCCCCGGCGCGCCCGGCTTCTCCGCGCGGATGCGCCCGGAGTCGATCGCCGCGCACCGCTACCCCGAAGGGCCCGTCTGGCAGGCCCGCCGCACCACCGAGGAGGCCAACTCATGACCGTGGCACCGGCCACAGGCGACTTCACGGGCCTGGGCGCCCTCGTCACCGGCGGCGCCTCCGGCATCGGCGCGGCCGTCGCGACCCTGCTGCTCGCGCGCGGCGCGCGCGTGGCCGTACTCGACCGCGACACCGCGTCCGCCCCCGCCGGCACACTGGCGCTCAAGGCCGACGTGAGCGACGACGACGCCGTACGCGCGGCGGTCGACGCGGCGGCGGCCGAGTTCGGGGCCCTGCACACCGTCGTCTCCAACGCCGGGATCGGCGCCGTCGGCACCGTCGCCGACAACGACGACGCCGAATGGCTGCGGGTCATCGACATCAACGTCCTCGGCATGGTCCGTACCGCGCGCCACGCACTGCCCCATCTGCGGCGCGCCGCCGCCGACCGGCCCGGTCACGTCTCCCTCACCCACACCTGCTCCATCGCCGCCACGGCGGGGCTTCCGCAGCGCGCCCTGTACAGCGCCAGCAAGGGCGCCGTCTACTCGCTGACCCTCGCGATGGCCGCCGACCACGTCCGGGAAGGCATCCGCGTCAACTGCGTCAACCCCGGCACCGCGGACACCCCCTGGATCGGCCGCCTGCTCGACCAGGCAGCCGATCCCGCGGCCGAACGCGTCGCCCTCGAAGCACGCCAGCCCACGGGACGGCTGGTCGGTGCGGACGAGGTCGCCGCGGCGATCGTCTATCTCGCCAGCCCCGCCGCGGCCGCCGTCACGGGCACGGCACTCGCGGTAGACGGAGGAATGCAGGGCCTGCGCCTGCGTCCCGCCACCCCCTGAACATGTGAGCTTGAGCCGACACTCACCCAAGGACGGACAATCCATGCTGCGACACCCTGTGGGGCGATCCCCACGCACCGCACTGCGTACGAGCGCCGCGGCCTGCGCCGCACTGCTGGCCGTCACGGCCCTCGCGGGCTGCAACCGTGACTCGGAGGGCGGGGACGCCGAAGGCGGCGGCAAGGTCGGTATCGACCTGCCCCGCAGTGACAGCGACTTCTGGAACTCCTACCAGCAGTACATCGAGTCCGGCGTCAAGGACGAGGGGGTCGACGCGCTGTCGCTGACCAACTCGCAGAACGACATCGGCAAGCTCGTCTCCAACGTCCAGGCGTTCACCGACCAGGGCGCCAAGGCCGTGGTCATGGCCCCGCAGGACACCGGCGCGATAGCCGAGACGCTGGCCGACCTCAACGACAAGAAGATCCCCGTCGTCAGCGTCGACACCCGCCCCGACAAGGGCGACGTCTACATGGTCGTACGGGCCGACAACCGCGCGTACGGCGAGAAGGCCTGCGACTACCTCGGCGAGCAACTGGGCGGCAAGGGCAAGGTCGCCGAGTTCCAGGGCGACCTCTCCTCCATCAACGGCCGTGACCGCTCGGAGGCGTTCAAGAGCTGCATGGACGAGAAGTTCCCGGACATCGAGGTGTTCGAGCTGGCCACCGAGTGGAAGGGCGAAGTGGCGTCCGCCAAGCTCCAGTCCACCCTCGCCGCCCACCCGGACCTCAACGGCATCTACATGCAGGCCGGCGGTGTCTTCCTCCAGCCCACGCTCGCACTCCTGGAGCAGAAGAAGCTCCTCAAGCCGCCGGGGGAGAAGGGCCACATCACGATCATCTCCAACGACGGCATCCCCGAGGAGCTGGACGCGATCCGCGAGGGCAAGATCGACGCCACGATCTCGCAGCCCGCCGACCTGTACGCCAAGTACGCCCTGTACTACGCGAAGGAGGCGCTGGCCGGGAAGACCCCGAAGGAGGGCCCGACCGACCACGACTCCAACATCATCAAGATCCCGAACGGCTTCGAGGACCAGCTTCCCGCGCCCCTGGTGACCAAGGAGAACGTGGACGACAAGGCGCTGTGGGCCAACCAGTTGGAGAAAAAGAGCTAACCATGGATTCCGCCCGAGCCCAGGCCCAGGCGCCCGACGCGGTCGCGGCGCCGGCGCCCGCCGTCCACGCCGAGGGCATCGTCAAGCGCTTCGGTCCCACCGTGGCGCTCGACGGTGTCCGGCTGACCGTCGCGCCCGGCGAGTCCCACGCACTCGTCGGGCGCAACGGCGCCGGCAAGTCCACCCTCGTCAGCGTCCTCACCGGACTCCACGAGGCCGACGCGGGCCAGGTGAGCTTCGGCGGTGAACCGGCGCCCGCCTTCGGCGACATCACCGCCTGGCAGTCCAAGGTCGCCTGCGTCTACCAGAAGTCGATGGTCGTGCCCGACCTGACCGTCGCCGAGAACCTGTTCCTCAACAACTACGGTCTGGACAAGGGACGTTCCGGGGGCGGCGGCCGTCTCATCAGTTGGCGCCGGCTGCGTACCCGGGCCGAGGAACTGCTCGCCGAGTACGGCGTCAGCGTCGACCCGAACGCGCGCGCCAAGGATCTCGCCGTCGAACAGCGGCAGTTCGTGGAGATCGCCCGCGCCCTGTCGTTCGGCGCCCGGCTGATCATCCTCGACGAGCCCACGGCCCAGCTCGACGCACGGGGCATCGACAGCCTCTTCGCCAAGCTCCGTGATCTCCAGAGCCAGGGGGTGGCGTTCCTCTTCATCTCCCACCACCTCCAGGAGGTGTACGAGCTGTGCACCGCCGTCACCGTCTACCGCGACGCCCGCCACGTCCTGACCGCACCGGTCGCCGAACTGGCCAAGGCGGACCTGGTGACCGCCATGACCGGTGACGCGGCGAGTTCGGCGGCGGCCTGGCACGCCGCGCACGCGGTGGCGCCGGACGAGGCGGTGGAGCCCGTACTGACCACCGAAGGGCTCTGTCTGGACGGCGAGTTCGAACCCCTCGACCTCGAAGTACGGCCCGGTGAGGTCCTGGGCCTGGCCGGGTCCGCCGCCAGCGGCAACACCGCGCTGGGCGAGACCCTGGTCGGCATGCGCAAGGCGACGGCGGGCCGGATCGCGGTCCGCGACCGTACGGTGAAACCCGGCAGCGTGCCGCACTCCCTGGACGCCGGGATCGGCTACATCCCCGAGGACCGGCACCTCCAGGGGCTCGTACTGAACCGCAGCGTCGCCGAGAACGCCACACTCACGGTCGCCGACCAGCTCGGCCCGTGGGGGACCGTACTGCCCTCCCGTACAAGGGAGTTCGCCCGGTCCATGATCGACTCGCTGGACATCAAGACGACAGGGCCCGAGCAGCCGGTCTCGGGCCTGTCGGGCGGCAACCAGCAGAAGGTGGTCGTCGCCAGGGCCCTGGCCCGCGCGCCCAGCGTGCTGGTGGCGCTGCGCCCCACGGCGGGCGTCGACGTCAAGTCGAAGGACTCGCTGCTCGGCGTCGTACGCCGGGTGGCGGACGAGGGAAACGCGGCCGTGATCATCTCCGACGAGCTGGATGATCTACGGGTCTGCGACCGCGTACTCGCCCTGTTCCACGGGCGAGTGGTGGCAACGTTCGGGAGCGGGTGGACCGACCGGGAACTGGTCGCCGCCATGGAAGGTGTGGGGGAGAGCCGATGACCGAGACGATACGACCGCCGGTGCTCGACAAGGAGCGCGACGACGACCACCCGCTGAGCCGGCTCAAGCTCATCAGATGGAGCGACTTCTCGCTCGTGCCGGTGATCCTGGTGCTGATGGTGATCGGCTTCATCGTCTCGCCGGTCTTCCTCACCTCCAACAATCTGATCAGCGTCGTCCAGCAGTCGTCCGAACTGAGCCTGCTGGTGCTCGGCCAGGCACTGATCCTGATCTGCGGCCGGATGGACCTGTCGCTGGAGTCGACCATCGGCATCGCGCCGGTGATCGCCATGTGGATGGTGCTGCCCGAGGAGGGCGGCCGGTTCGCCGGTCTCGGGGTGCTGCCCGAGTGGATGGCCATCCCGGCGTGCCTGCTGGTCGGTCTGATCGTCGGCGTGATCAACGGCTTCCTGATCCTGAAGCTGCGGGTCAACGGGTTCATCGCGACGCTCGGCATGCTCACCATGCTGCGCGGTCTCCAGATCGGCATCACCGAGGGCAAGTCGATCACCGATGTCCCGGAGTCCTTCCGCTACCTCGGCAAGACCGACTGGCTGGGGGCACCGGCCGCCGTCTGGATCTGTCTGGCGCTGTTCGCCGTCGGCGGCGCGTCGCTCGCCTGGCTGCGGCACGGGCGCTCGCTGTACGCGATCGGCGGCAACCCGGAGGCGGCACGCGCCGCCGGGATCCGGGTCGACCGCATCACCTGGATCGTGCTCGCCATCGGCGGCATCCTCGCGGCCTTCGCCGGCGTCCTCTACACCGGGCACTACGGCTCCGTCGCCGCCACCCAGGGCAACGGCTGGATCTTCCAGGTCTTCGCCGCCGCCGTGATCGGCGGCATCAGCCTCAAGGGCGGGCGCGGCACGCTGTTCGGCGCGCTGACCGGTGTGCTGACGCTTCAACTCGTGGTGAACGTGATGACGCTGGGCGGGGTGCCCGCGCTGTGGAACCAGTTCCTGAACGGCGCGATCATCATCGTCGCCCTGGTCATCTCGCGGTTCGCGAGCGGCGAGAAGCAGGACTGACGGCCACCCGCACCACCACGGACACGGGCCTCCCGGGATGGATTCACCTCCCGGGAGGCCCGTCTGCCGGACGGCCGGGCTTCGTCCTGCCCGGCCGGCCGCCAATGGCGTCTCAGAGCGTGGAGCGCAGCCACTGCTCCACACTCGCGATATGCACCGTCGCCCACGACCGCGCCGCCTCCGCGTCCCGGTCACGCAGCGCGGCCAGGATCGCCCGGTGCTCGTGCAGGGTGCGGCTCACCGCGTCCTCCTGCGTCAGCCCGCGCCACACCCGGGCCCGGGTCGTGGGCCCTGACAGACCGTCAAGCAGCGAGCACAGCACCGAGTTGCCCGAGGTCTGCACGATGCCCCGGTGGAACTCCAGGTCGGAAGCGACCAGCTCCTCCACCGAGGGATCCGCCCCGAGCGCGTCCAACTGCTCGCCCAGCACGTCCAGTTCGGAGTCCTTGATACGGGAGGCGGCCATCGCCGTCGCGGCCGGCTCCAGGATCCGGCGTACCGCCAGGAACTCCAGCACCGTGTCGTCCCGGTGGAAGTCGACCACGAAACTCAGCGCTTCCAGCAGCAGTTGAGGATCGAGACTGGTGACATACGTCCCGTCGCCCTGCCGTACGTCGAGAATGCGGATCAGCGACAGGGCGCGCACCGCCTCGCGCAGCGAGTTGCGCGACAGACCCAGTTCGGCGGCGAGCTCGCTCTCCTTGGGAAGGCGGTCCCCCGGGCGCAGCGCGCCCGAGACGATCATTCCCTTGATCTTCTCGATGGCCTCGTCGGTGACAGCCATGGGCGACCTCCATACATCCGATGTATCGGCCTCCATTATGCGTCTCCGCGCACGCCCGGCGCCCCGTTCCGCCGGAGTTCTCCGGATCGGCGGGGCCGGGGCCGGTGTCCCCGGCCCCGGCACGGCCGGCACGGTTTCGGAATTTGATTCGAGGCGTGGCGCCCGCCGCTCATCCCGCCCGACAGGCCGTCCCACTCGCTCAGGTGTTCCGCCGGCTCAGCAGCTCCTCGACCCGGGCCCGGATCGGCTCCGTGTCGAGACCCCGGATCGTCAGCGTCGTACGGCGCCGCAGTACGTCGTCCGCCGTCTCGGCCCACTCGTGGTCACGCGCGTACACGACCTGCGCCCAGATCTCCGGCGCGTCCGGGTGGATACGCTCGCCCAACTCCGGCCGCTCGTACGCCAGCCGGGCGATGTCGAACGCCAACGACCCGTAGTGCGTGGCCAGATGGTGCGCGGTGTCCCGCGCGATCCCGTCGCCGTGCGAGCCGCCGTCGATCAGCAGCCGGTGCGTCACCGCGTGCGGATTGGCGATGCCCGGCAGCGGCAGCATCTTCGGCAGCCGCGACGTCGGCTCGATGTCGGAGCCGAGCGGCCGGCCCGGCAGGGTCTCCAGCTTGTCCAGCACCGTACGGCCGATATGGCGGAACGTCGTCCACTTGCCGCCCGCCACCGACAGCATGCCGCCGCTGCCCTCGGTGACGACCGTCTCCCGCTTGGCGGTCGAGGTGTCACCGGGACCGCCGGGCAGCACCCGCAGCCCGGCGAACGAGTAGGTGATCAGATCCCGCGAGAGCTGCTGGTCGCGTACGGACAGAGACGCCTCGTCCAGGATCTGGTGGATGTCCGCGTCGGTGACCGCCACCTGCGCCGGATCGCCCTCGTACGTCTCGTCCGTCGTGCCGAGCAGCAGCATGTCCTCCCAGGGGAGGGCGAAGGTGATGCGGTACTTGTCGATCGGCGTCGCGAGCGCCGCGTTCCACGGCGCGGTGCGCCGCAGCACCAGATGCGCGCCCTTGGACAGCCGGATGGAGGGCTCGCAGCGCGGGTCCTCCATCTTGCGCAGATGGTCGACCCACGGGCCGGTCGCGTTCAGTACGAGCCGGGCGTCGACCCCGAACTCCGTACCGTCCATCCCGTCCTTGAGGTCGGCGCCCGTCACCCGGCCGCCGGTGAACCGCAGTCCGGTGACCGACGCGTGGTTGAGGACGGCGGCACCCGACTCGACGGCGGCGCGGACCGTCATGACGGCCATCCGCGAGTCGTTCATCTGGTCGTCGCCGTACACGGCCACGGCCCGCAGATTGTCCGTGCGCAGCTCGGGCACCGCGCGCCGGGCCTTGGCCGGGCTCAGCAGATGCCCGACGCCGTCGCCGAAGGCGGAGAGCGCCGAGTACGCGAACACACCGGCGCCCAGTTTGGCCGCGCTGTGCGGCCCGTTCTTGTAGACGGGCAGATAGAACGTGAGCGGGTTCGCCAGATGGGGCGCCACCCGGCGGGAGACCGCGCGGCGTTCGAAGTGGTTCTCGGCGACCAGCTTCACCTCGCCGGTCTGGAGATAGCGCAGACCGCCGTGGAGCAGCTTGGAGGACGCGGACGAGGTGGCGCCCGCGAAGTCGCCACCGTCCACCAGGGCCACCCGCAGTCCCGACTGGGAGGCGTGCCAGGCGGTGGAGATGCCCAGGATGCCGCCACCGATGACCAGCAGGTCGTAGGTGGCGCGGGACAGTTGCTCCCGGGTCTCGGCACGGCTCGGGAGGGAGCCGCCGGCCGGATGCGTGCCCAGGGCGGGACCGCTGTGAAGGGTGGTCATGGTGCCTCCTCGCTCGGACGAACGGACGCGGGTGAACGGACCCGGGTCAGTTCTCGTCGTCGTCCACCCAGGCTTTGGTGCGGTCCACGGCCTTGAGCCAGTTCTTGTACTCGCGGTCGCGCTTCGTCGCGTCCATGTCCGGCGTCCACTCCGCGGCGCGGCGCCAGTTGGCCCGCAGCGCGTCGGTGTCCGGCCAGAAGCCGACCGCCAGCCCGGCGGCGTACGCGGCGCCCAGACAGGTCGTCTCGGCGACCATCGGGCGTACGACGGGCGCGTCGAGGACGTTGGAGAGCGTCTGCATCAGCAGGTTGTTGGCGGTCATACCGCCGTCGACCTTGAGAGACGTCAGCTCGACCTTGGAGTCCTTGGTCATCGCGTCGCTGATCTCACGGGTCTGCCAGGCCGTGGCCTCCAGCACCGCGCGGGCGATGTGCGCCTTGGTGACATAGCCGGTGAGACCGGCGATCACACCGCGGGCGGCCGAGTCCCAGTGCGGAGCGAACAGGCCCGAGAAGGCGGGGACGAAGTACGCGCCGCCGTTGTCCTCCACCGAGGAGGCCAGCGTCTCGATCTCGGGAGCGGTCTTGATCAGGCCCATCTGGTCGCGCATCCACTGCACGAGGGCGCCGGTGACGGCGATGGAGCCCTCCAGCGCGTACACCGCCTTCTCGTCCCCGATGCGGTAACCGACCGTGGTCAGCAGCCCGTTGTAGGAGTTGATGGGCTTGTGGGCGGTGTTCATCAGCATGAACGTGCCGGTGCCGTAGGTCGACTTGGCCTCGCCCTCGGCGAAGCAGCACTGGCCGAACAGGGCCGCCTGCTGGTCACCGAGCGCCGAGGCGACCGGAATCCCGTTCAGCGGGCCGCCCTTGGCCGTCCCGTACACCTCGGACGACGAGCGGATCTTCGGGAGCATCGCCATCGGGACCCCGATGGAGTTGCAGATCTTCGGGTCCCACTCCAGGGTGTCGAGGCGCATCAGCATCGTGCGGGAGGCGTTGGTGACGTCGGTGACGTGCACACCGCCGTCCGTGCCGCCGGTCAGATTCCAGATGACCCAGGAGTCCATCGTGCCGAACAGGATGTCGCCGCTCTCGGCGCGCTCGCGCAGGCCCTCGACGTTGTCCAGCAGCCAGCGGGCCTTCGGCCCGGCGAAGTAGGTCGCCAGCGGCAGCCCGGTGTCCCGGCGGAACCGGTCCTGGCCCACGTTGCGGCCCAGTTCCTTCACGAGCCCGCTGGTGCGGGTGTCCTGCCAGACGATGGCGTTGTGGACGGGCTCACCGGTGTTCTTGTCCCAGAGCATGGTGGTCTCGCGCTGGTTGGTGATCCCGATCGCCAGCACGTCGGCCTTGGTGATGCCGGCCTTCTCGATGGCGTTCGCCACGACTTCCTGGACGTTGGTCCAGATCTCCTTGGCGTCGTGCTCGACCCAGCCCGGCTTCGGGAAGATCTGCTGGTGTTCCTTCTGGTCGACGGCGACGATGCGCCCGTCGACGTCGAAGACGATGCAGCGGCTGGACGTCGTGCCCTGGTCGATGGCCGCGATGAACGGGCCCGTTCCGTGGGAGGAAGTCCCGGTGCTCTGTGTCTCACTCACGGTGTCTGCTCCTGCTCGGTGCGGAGGGCGGAGGAAGTCGGGGCTGGCGGCCTACTTGAAGGCCCAGTTGTAGAGACCGGCCGCCGCGGCGGCGCCGATCAGCGGGGCGACGACGGGGATCCACGCGTACGTCCAGTCGGAGCCGCCCTTGTTCGGCAGCGGCAGCAGCGCGTGGACGATACGGGGGCCGAGGTCACGCGCCGGGTTGATCGCGTATCCGGTGGGGCCACCGAGCGAGAGCCCGATACCCACCACGACCAGCGCGGTGATCAGTACGCCCAGCACACCCAGGCCGTTGCCCTCGTCGTTCAGCCCCTGGGTGAGGATCGCGATGACCAGGACGAAGGTGGCGATGATCTCGGTGAGCACGTTCTGCACGGTGTGCCGGATCTCCGGGCCCGTCGAGAAGATGCCCAGGACCGGACCGGCCTTGGGCGCCGCCCGCTGATCGACCAGACCCTCGATCGCCGGCTGCTGAGCGAGGATCTCCCGGTCGGTCAGATGGGCCTTGAACTGCCCCATGTACGTCACCCAAACCAGGAAAGCGCCGATCATGGCGCCCAGCAACTCGCTCGCCATGTAGAGCGGGACATCGCTCCACCGCGTACCGCCGGATATCGCGAGACCGAGGGTGACCGCGGGGTTCAGATGGGCGCCCGAGACACCGGCGGCGAGATATGCCCCGGTCAGGACCGCGAATCCCCATCCGAAGCTGATGGCGACCCAGCCCGCGTCGTGCGATTTGGAGCGTTTGAGGACGACGCCCGCCACCACGCCACCACCGAGCAGGATCAGGAGAGCGGTACCTACGGTCTCGCCTATGAAGATGTCGAAGTGTGACACCCAAGACTCCTTCGTCCAGGGGAAGGCGGATCAGCGGCTCGCACCGATGGTCCGAGCCCTCAGGTGAGGGCGTTGCCGGCCTCTGGCCTTGTCGTGCACACATGTTGACCCGTCGATCAATGTTCGACAATGCCGACCGCTGAACGGCAGTGTCATCCTGGGGTGAAGGAGTCGTCAAGGGTCCCGTCGTTGGAACCTTGTTCTTCTCAGATCATCCGCTCTGCGACTCAAAACCGCCCGGCGCCGACATCTCTGGACACCGAACGCGCACATTCGCGCACCGCTGTGATCAGCTCCGTACGAATCTCACCGTTCTCACACAGCCGTTCCACCGCTCCGGTGAGAGCTATGGCTCCCACCGGCATCCGGCGCCGGTCGTGGATCGGCGCGGCCACCGCGGCCACCCCTTCCCAGCTCTCCTCGATATCCGTCGCCCAGCCGCGCGACCTGGTGCGTTCGAGAATCTTCTCGAATTGCTCCAGATCAGTGACGGTGCGCGAGGTCAGCGGCTCCCGGGTGCCTCTGACAGCCTCGCCGCGCGCCACCGGGTCGTACGCCGCGAGCACCTTGCCCAGCGCCGTGGAGTGCAGTGGCTGCATCGCGCCCACCTCGAGGACCTGCCGGCTGTCGTCCGGCCTGAAGACGTGGTGCACGATCAGTACGCCCTCCAGGTGCAGCACCCCCAGATGCACGCTCTCGCCGCTGGACCGCGCCAGATCGTCCGTCCACACCAGGGCGCGGGAGCGCAGCTCATGGACGTCCAGATAGCTGTTGCCCAGCCGCAGCAGCTCGGCCCCGAGCTGATAGCGGCCGGAGGCGGCGTCCTGCTCCACGAACCCCTCCTCCTGGAGCGTGCGCAGAATCCCGTGCACCGTCCCCTTGGCGAGACCCAGCGAGGAGGCGATGTCGGACAGGCCGAGCCTGCGCTCGCCCCCCGCGAGAAGCCGCAGCACCGCCGCCGCGCGCTGGAGCGACTGGATGCTCTTCGCCATCGGCCCGGACCTTCCTGACGCTGTCGTTCGACAATGCTGAACATTATGGGCCCATGCCGACCTTGAGTGAGGGACAGCCTGAATCCCACTCGGCCGACGCGCGGGCGTCCGCCCCGTGAAACAGAACGCCGCACCGGGACGGGCACCGCTACCCTGGCCGGGTGCCCCTTCCACCGGAAGGCGCAAAGCCGACAGCCGTCGCATCCCCGGGAGTATTTTCATGGCCCCGTCCTCCAGCCTTTCCGCCGACAGCCGCACCCGCGTCGAAGCCCTGCGCGAGGCGCTCGCCACCCGCGTCGTGGTGGCCGACGGGGCGATGGGCACCATGCTCCAGGCGCAGGACCCGACGATGGAGGACTTCCAGGACCTGGAAGGCTGCAACGAGATCCTGAACGTGACACGCCCGGACATCGTCCGGTCGGTCCACGAGGAGTACTTCGCGGTCGGGGTCGACTGCGTCGAGACGAACACCTTCGGTACGAACTTCGCCGCGCTCGCCGAGTACGACATCCCCGAGCGGGTCTACGAACTCTCCGAGGCCGGCGCGCGAATCGCCCGCGAGGTCGCCGACGAGTTCACGGTGTCGACCGGGCAGCAGCGCTGGGTGCTCGGCTCGATGGGACCGGGCACGAAGCTGCCGACCCTGGGACATGTCGACTATGTGACGCTGCGCGACGCCTACCAGCGCAACGCCGAGGGCATGATCGCCGGCGGCGCCGACGCGCTGCTCGTGGAGACCACCCAGGATCTGCTCCAGACGAAGGCGGCCGTCCTCGGAGCCCGCCGGGCACTGGAGACCACCGGCACCGAACTGCCGATCATCTGCTCCGTGACCGTCGAGACGACCGGCACGATGCTGCTCGGGTCCGAGATCGGTGCGGCCCTGACGGCGCTGGAGCCGCTGGGCATCGACATGATCGGTCTGAACTGCGCCACCGGGCCGGCCGAGATGAGCGAGCATCTGCGCTATCTGGCCCGCCACTCCCGTATCCCCCTGTCCTGCATGCCCAACGCCGGCCTGCCCGTCCTCGGCAAGGACGGTGCGCACTACCCCCTGACCCCCGGTGAACTCGCCGACGCGCAGGAGAACTTCGTCCGCGACTACGGCATGTCGCTGGTCGGCGGCTGCTGCGGTACGACTCCGGAACATCTGCGTCAGGTCGTGGAGCGGGTACGGGGCGCGGCGATCACCGAGCGGGCGCCGCGACCGGAGCCGGGCGCGGCGTCGCTGTACCAGACGGTGCCCTTCCGCCAGGACACCTCGTATCTGGCCATCGGTGAGCGCACGAACGCCAACGGGTCGAAGAAGTTCCGTGAGGCCATGCTGGAAGGCCGCTGGGACGACTGCGTAGAGATGGCACGCGCCCAGATCCGCGAGGGCGCGCATCTGCTCGACCTGTGCGTCGACTACGTGGGCCGCGACGGGGTCGCCGACATGGCCGAGCTGGCCGGCCGCTTCGCGACCGCCTCCACGCTGCCCATCGTGCTGGACTCCACCGAACTGCCCGTGCTGCGGGCCGGGTTGGAGAAGCTGGGCGGGCGCGCGGTCATCAACTCCGTCAACTACGAGGACGGCGACGGGCCCGAGTCCCGCTTCGCGAAGGTCACCGAACTGGCCGTCGAGCACGGTGCGGCGCTGATCGCGCTGACCATCGACGAGGAGGGCCAGGCCCGTACCCCCGAGCACAAGGTCGCCATCGCCGAGCGGCTGATCGCGGACCTGACCGGCAACTGGGGCGTCCATGAGCCGGACATCCTCATCGACACCCTCACGTTCACGATCTGCACGGGCCAGGAGGAGTCGCGCAAGGACGGCATCGCGACGATCGAGGCGATCCGCGAACTGAAGAAGCGCCACCCCGACGTCCAGACCACCCTGGGTCTGTCGAACATCTCCTTCGGCCTCAACCCGGCCGCCCGCATCGTCCTCAACTCGGTGTTCCTGGACGAGTGTGTGAAGGCCGGCCTGGATTCGGCCATCGTGCACGCGTCGAAGATCCTGCCGATCGCCCGACTGGAGGAGGAGCAGGTCAGGGTCGCACTCGACCTGATCTACGACCGGCGCGAAGAAGGCTACGACCCCCTCCAGAAGCTGATGGAGCTGTTCGAGGGCGTCAACACCAAGTCGATGAAGGACGGCAGGGCCGAGGAACTGCTTGCGCTGCCGCTGAACGAACGCCTGGAACGGCGCATCATCGACGGCGAGAAGAACGGCCTGGAGGACGACCTCACCGCCGCCCTCGCAGAGCGGCCCGCGCTGGCCATCGTCAACGACACCCTGCTGAACGGCATGAAGGTCGTCGGCGAGCTGTTCGGCTCCGGCCAGATGCAGTTGCCGTTCGTTCTCCAGTCCGCCGAGGTCATGAAGAAGGCCGTCGCCTTCCTCGAACCGCACATGGAGAAGACGGATGACGACGGCAAGGGCACCATCGTCCTGGCCACCGTCCGCGGCGATGTGCACGACATCGGCAAGAACCTGGTCGACATCATCCTGTCCAACAACGGCTACACCGTGGTGAATCTCGGCATCAAGCAGCCCGTCTCCGCGATCCTGGAGGCCGCCGAGGAACACCGGGCGGATGTGATCGGGATGTCGGGACTGCTGGTGAAGTCGACCGTCATCATGAAGGAGAACCTTCAGGAGCTGAACCAGCGCAAGATGGCGGCCGACTTCCCCGTCATCCTCGGCGGCGCCGCCCTGACCCGCGCCTACGTCGAACAGGACCTCCACGAGATCTACGAGGGCGAGGTCCGCTACGCCCGCGACGCGTTCGAGGGGCTGCGGCTGATGGACGCGCTCATCGGGATCAAGCGCGGCGTCCCCGGAGCCGTACTGCCCGAGCTCAAGCAGCGCCGCGTCAAGCCCGCCGCCACAGCCGCCGTGGTGGAGGAGCGCCCCGAGGAAGGCACCGTCCGCTCGGACGTGTCGACCACCAACCCCGTTCCCGAGCCGCCCTTCTGGGGCACCCGCGTCATCAAGGGAATCCAGCTCAAGGAGTACGCCTCCTGGCTGGACGAAGGCGCCCTGTTCAAGGGCCAGTGGGGGCTGAAGGAGGCCCGCAAGGGCGGACCCTCGTACGAGGAGCTGGTGGAGTCGGAGGGACGGCCGCATCTGCGGGGCTGGCTGGACAAGCTCCACACCGACAACATGCTCGAAGCCGCCGTCGTCTACGGCTACTTCCCCTGCGTGTCCAAGGGCGACGACCTGATCCTGCTCGGTGAGGACGGCTCCGAGCGGACCCGATTCACCTTCCCGCGCCAGCGCCGCGGCCGGCGCCTGTGCCTCGCGGACTTCTTCCGCCCCGAGGAGTCAGGCGAGACCGACGTCGTGGGCCTCCAGGTCGTCACCGTCGGCTCGAGGATCGGCGGCGTCACCGCCGAGCTGTTCGAGCGCAACGCCTACCGGGACTACCTGGAACTGCACGGACTGTCCGTCCAGCTCGCCGAAGCCCTCGCCGAGTACTGGCACGCCCGCGTCCGCTCCGAGCTGGGCTTCGCGGCCGAGGACCCCTCGCAGGTCGAGGACATGTTCGCGCTGAAGTACCGGGGCGCCCGCTTCTCGCTCGGCTACGGCGCCTGCCCCAACCTGGAGGACCGCGCGAAGATCGCCGATCTCCTTCAGCCCGGCCGGATCGGCGTCGAGCTCTCCGAGGAGTTCCAGCTCCACCCGGAGCAGTCCACCGACGCCATCGTCATCCACCACCCCGAGGCGAAGTACTTCAACGCGCGATAGCGCCCACCGCGCGCTTTTTACGGACGAGTCGTACACTTGTCGGTCCAGTGCAGGCCGGTTGCCGGACCCGACGGGAATCCCCGTCAGGAAAGGTGACCGGCCTTCTCGTCCCTCTCGGAGGTGTGCCGCATGACCAGTACGGTTCCCGTGTCCTTGACCCGTACGGCCGAAGGATCGGCCCTCGAGGCCGTCCTTCTCGACATGGACGGCACCCTGGTCGACACCGAGGGCTTCTGGTGGGACACGGAGGTCGCGGTCTTCAAGGACCTCGGACACCCCCTGGACGACGCGTGGCGCGATGTGGTCGTCGGCGGGCCGATGACCAGGAGCGCCGGCTACCTCATCGAGGCGACGGGTGCCGACATCACCCTCGCCGAGCTGACCGTACTGCTCAACGACCGCTTCGAGGAGCGCGTCGGCAGCGACGTACCGCTGATGCCGGGCGCCGCCCGGCTCCTCGCCGAGCTGGCCCACCACGGCGTGCCCACGGCCCTGGTCTCCGCCTCCCACCGGCGCATCATCGACCGGGTGCTGGAGTCCGTCGGACGCCACCACTTCAGCCTCACCGTGGCCGGTGACGAGGTGCTGAACACCAAGCCGCACCCCGACCCGTATCTGATCGCCGCGCGCGGCCTGAGCGCCGCCCCAGCCAGATGCGCCGTCATCGAGGACACGGCGACCGGCGTCGCCTCGGCCGAGGCCGCGGGCTGCCGGGTGGTGGCCGTGCCCTCCGTCGCCCCCATCGCCGCTGCGGCGGGCCGGGTGATCGTGAACTCTCTCGAAGAGGTCGATCTGGTATTCCTGCGCGGTCTGATTACGCACAAGCGCTCATAGACATACAGAGCGTGGCCCCTGAAACTATCGAAAGTCCGGGGGATTGCGGCACGCCTTTACGGTGGGCGTCAAGCGATCATCACGAACATGATCATGATTGCCCGGCGGGGAATGCGGGTGACGTTTGTCACTCGCCCCGCCGTCGCCGCGGGTCATCCTGCCCGTTCCCCGCGCCTGTCCCGCCCGTTCGCCACGCCGATCCGGGCGCCCATGTGTCCAGTTTTAGCGCCTGATGTGCGAATCATTCCGGCGGGCGAATACCGCTTCACAGCATTCGTTGAGCACTTCGCGATTACGCCCGAAGTGGGCCCGGTTCAGCACATCCGGACCTGCGGACTAATCTCGTCGCGAGAACTTCGCCACACGTTCACCGCCTCACCGGTGCCCTCCGACGGTCAATCACGTCGCGAAATTCTCAACCACCGTTGTGTCGCCGGGTGTTCGGATCAGGGAGTACGTCCAGGATGAAGCGCAAGTCTCTCGTGCTGCCGGTTGTGGCCGGACTGCTCGCCCCGGTGCTCGCCGCCTGCGGCGGGTCCGACAGCGGGTCCGGCAGCGGTGACGTCATCGTCGTCGGCACCACGGACCAGTTCACCGCCACCAAGGAGTCCCCGGCGCCCTTCGACCCGGCGTTCGCCTACGACACCGGCTCCTGGAACGTCCTGCGCCAGTCCCTCCAGACCCTCATGGCCATCCCGCGCGGCGGCGGCGCCCCCGTCCCCGAGGCGGCGTCCAACTGCCGCTTCTCGGACAACCAGAACGAGAGCTACCGCTGCGAGCTGCGCGAGGGCCTGAAATTCGCCGGCGGCGGCGAGATCACCTCGCAAGACGTGAAGTTCTCCGTCGAGCGCGTGATCGACATCAACTCCGACGCCGGCGCGGTCGGCCTGCTCAAGAACATCGACACCATCGAGACGCCCAGCGACGCCGAGGTCATCTTCCACCTCAAGACCCCCGACGCCACGTTCCCGTACAAGCTCTCGACGCCCGTCGCCGGCATCGTCAACCCCGACTCGTACGACGGCAAGAAGCTCCGCGACGGATTCGACGTGGACGGCTCCGGCCCCTACAACGTCAAGTCCGAGGTCGACGGCGACCGCATCGTCAAGGCGACCTTCACCAAGAACACCTCGTACAAGGGCGACCTCGAACTCCGCAACGACAAGGTCGAGCTGCGCTCGTACCCCGACGCGGACGCCATGGGCAAGGCACTGGACTCCGGCGAGATCGACGTGATGGCCCGCACCATGTCGCCCGGTCAGATCGAGGACATGTCCGCCAAGCCCAAGGACGGCATCGAACTCACCGAGATGCCCGGCCTGGAGATCCGCTACCTCGCCTTCGACACCGACGAGCCGGTCGTGAAGGACAAGGCCGTACGCCAGGCCGTCGCCTCCCTCGTGGACCGCGGCCAGATCGCCTCCGAGGTCTACGGCTCCACCGCCGAACCGCTCTACTCGCTCATCCCGTCGACCATCACCGCGCACACCAACTCGTTCTTCAACAAGTACGGCGAGCCCGACCGGGCCGAGGCCGCCAGACTCCTCGACGAGGCCGGTGTCGACACACCGGTGAAGTTCACCCTGAACTACACCACCGACCACTACGGCGAGGCCACGGCCAAGGAGTTCGAGACGCTCAAGAAGCAGCTCAACTCCAGCGGCCTCTTCCAGGTCGACACCAAGGGCACCGAGTGGTCCAAATTCCGGCCCGCCCAGACACGCGGCGACTACACCGTCTACGGCATGGGCTGGTTCCCCGACTTCCCCGACCCGGACAACTACGTCGCACCGTTCCTCGACGAGGACAACTTCCTCAACGCGCCGTACGCCAACAAGAAGGTCAGCGGGCAGTTGATCCCGCAGTCCCGCGGCGAGGCCGAGCGCAGCGCCGCCGCCAAGGACTTCGCACAGATACAGGACATCGTCGCCGAGGACGTGCCGGTGCTGCCGCTGTGGCAGGGCAAGCAGTACGTGGCCGCCGCCGACGAGATCTCCGGTGTGGAATGGGCCCTCAACCCCTCGGGCGAACTGCTGCTCTGGGAGCTGGGCACCGGCAGCGCGGTCTGACCGGCCCCACGGGTCGTACGGGTCGTACGGGTCGTACGGGTCGTACGGCAGAGGTCCCCGGCATCGAGGTGATGCCGGGGACCTCCGCCGTACGCCGGACCGCGCCGAGGCGCGATCACTGCGCGCCGGGGCGCACCAGACCGCTCTCGTACGCGTACACCGCCGCCTGCACACGGTCACGCAGGCTCAGCTTCGTCAGCACATGACCCACATGCGTCTTGACCGTCGTCTCACTGACGAACAGATCCGCCGCGATCTCCGCGTTGGACAGCCCGCGCGCCACCAGCTTCAACACCTCGACCTCACGCTCGGTCAGCGTGTGCAGCGTGTCCGGCACCTGCTCGTCACCCGACGGCAGATGGTCCGCGTACTTGTCGAGCAGCCTGCGCGTGATGCTCGGCGCCAGCATCGCCTCACCGGCTGCCACCACCCGGATCGCCTGCACCAACTCGTTCGCCGGCGCGTCCTTCAGCAGAAAACCGCTCGCCCCCGCGCGCAGCGCCTCCACCACGTACTCGTCCAGATCGAACGTCGTCAGCACCAGCACCTTCGCCGGACCGTCCTTGCCGGGACCGGTGATCTGGCGGGTCGCCTCGACCCCGTCCATCCGCGGCATCCGGATATCCATCAGGACGACATCGGGCTGCAGCGCCCGGACCTGATCGATGGCCTGGAGGCCGTCCCCGGCCTCACCGACGACCGCGATGTCCTGCTCGGCCTCCAGAATCATCCGGAAGCCGGTGCGCAGCAGTGGCTGGTCATCGACCAGTAGGACGCGGATCGCCACGGGATCTCCTTCGGTAGACCGATCCCGGCCCATTCTGCCTTGAGCACCCGCCCGCGAACGCGGCGGGCACACGCCGCCCCGCTAGGGCCCGGTGGAAACCACCGGCCCCCCGGCCGTCAGCGGCTCGGCGCTCTGCGGCGGCGGCACCGTCAGCGGATACACCGGGGGAGTCCCGCCGAACTCCGGACACACCGCCTGATGGTCGCACCAGCCGCACAGCTTCGTCGGCCGCGGCCGCCAGTCACCCGTCCGCGTCGCCTCCCTGATCGCGTCCCACAGCGCCAGCAACTTGCGCTCGACACGCTCCAGATCCGCCTCCACCGGGTCGTACGTCAACACGTCCCCACTGCCCAGATACACGAGCTGGAGCCGGCGCGGTACCACCCGCTTCAACCGCCAGATCACCAGGGCGTAGAACTTCATCTGGAACAGCGCCCCCTCCGCGTACTCCGCACGCGGCGCCTTGCCCGTCTTGTAATCGACGATCCGCACCTCACCCGACGGCGCCACGTCGACCCGGTCGATCACCCCGCGCAGCCGCAGCCCCGACTCCAGCTCCGTCTCCACGAACAACTCACGCTCCGCCGGCTCCAGACGCGTCGGATCCTCCAGCGCGAACCACCGCTCCACCAACTGCTCGGCCTGCGACAGCCACCCCGCCAGCCGCTCACCGCCCTCGTCCCCCTCGAACAGCTCACCCAGCTCCGGCCTCGACTCCAGCAGCCGCTCCCACTGCCCGGGAACCAACGACCTGGCCCGCGGCGCCGTACGCTCGACAGCGGGGTCGTCGAACAGCCTCTCCAGCACCGCGTGCACCAGCGTCCCCCGGGTGGCCGCCTCGCTCGGCTTCTCCGGAAGCTTGTCGATCACCCGGAACCGGTACAGCAGAGGGCACTGCATGAAGTCGCTCGCACGCGACGGCGACAGCGACGTGGGCTGCTGACTCGTACTCATGACTCAGACCCTACGGCCCGCCACTGACAGCGAGCGGAATACCATCGACGCAAGAACTCGCACACGGCACCATCGAGCGAGCGACGGCGCCGCAACGAAGGGACGACGTGAACAAGGACGACGAGAGCGGCGAGAGCAAGAGGCCGCGGTCCGGTCCTGAGGACGCGCCCCCCCGCCGCAAGCGCAAGCGGCCCGAAGACCCCGGCGGCGGGATTCTCATGGGCCGCCCCTTCGGCGTACCCGTCTACGTCGCCCCGAGCTGGTTCCTGGTGGCCGCCCTCATCACCTGGGTCTTCGGCGGCCAGCTCGACCGCGTACTGCCCCACCTCGGCGGAGTCCGCTACCTCGTCGCCCTCTTCTTCGCCGTCGCCTTCTACGCCTCCGTACTCGTCCACGAACTCGCCCACACCGTCGTCGCCCTGCGCTACAAGCTGCCCGTACGCCGCATCCAGCTCCAGTTCTTCGGCGGCGTCTCCGAGATCGAGAAGGAATCGGAGACCCCCGGCCGCGAATTCATGCTCGCCTTCGTCGGCCCCCTGCTCTCCCTCGTCCTCGCCGGCTTCTTCTACCTCACCATGATGACCGTCGAACCCGGCACCGTCCCCGGCGTCCTGCTCGCCGGACTCATGATCTCCAACCTCATCGTCGCCGCCTTCAACCTCCTGCCCGGCCTGCCGCTCGACGGCGGCCGGATGCTGCGCGCCGTCGTCTGGAAGATCACCGGCAAACCCATGGCCGGCACCGTCGCCGCCGCCTGGGTCGGCAGAGCCCTCGCCGTCGCCGTCCTCATCGGCCTGCCCCTGCTCACCCACACCGGTGCCCTCGGCAACTCCACCAAGGACATCGGCGGCATGGAGACCGTCACCGACGCGCTCCTCGCCGCCATCCTCGCCGCCATCATCTGGACCGGCGCCGGCAACAGCCTGCGCATGGCACGCCTACGCGAACACCTGCCCGAACTACGCGCCCGCGCCCTCACCCGCCGCGCCGTCCCCGTCGAATCGGCCACCCCCCTCTCCGAAGCACTGCGCCGCGCCAACGAAGCCGGAGCCCGCGCCCTGGTCGTCGTCGACGGACAGGGCGAACCCACCGGCCTCGTCCGCGAGGCGGCCATCGTCGGCGTCCCCACCCACCGCCGCCCCTGGGTCGCCGTCAGCGGTCTCGCCCACGACCTCACCGACGGCATGAAAGTCCCCGCCGAACTCGCCGGAGAAGCACTCCTCGACCGGCTCAGGGCCAACCCCGCCACCGAATACCTGGTCGTCGAGGACACCGGCGAGATCTACGGAGTGCTGTCCACCGCCGACGTCGAACGCGCCTTCGTCGCCGCCATGGCCAGGCCCGACGCCAAATGACAGCGCCCCACACCAGGTGAGGGACCCTCAAAAGAAGCAGGTAGTCTGACCGCATGTCCGAACCGACCGGAGCCGCCCGTCGTCGCGGCCCCTTCAAAGTCGGGGACCAGGTCCAGCTCACCGACCCCAAGGGACGCCACTACACCTTCACGCTCGAAGCGGGGAAGAATTTCCACACCCACAAGGGTTCCTTCCCCCACGACGAGCTGATCGGTGCCCCCGAGGGCAGTGTTGTCCGCACCACGGGAAACGTCGCCTACCTCGCGCTGCGCCCCCTGCTCCCCGACTACGTCCTGTCCATGCCCCGCGGCGCCGCCGTGGTCTACCCCAAGGACGCGGGCCAGATCCTGGCCTTCGCCGACATCTTCCCCGGCGCCCGCATCGTCGAAGCCGGAGTGGGATCGGGCTCGCTCAGCAGCTTCCTGCTGCGCGCCATCGGCGACCAGGGCATGCTGCACTCCTACGAGCGCCGCCAGGACTTCGCCGACATCGCCCGGCAGAACGTGGAACGCTACTTCGGCGGCCCGCACCCCGCCTGGCAGCTCACCGTCGGCGACCTCCAGGACAACCTCTCGGACACCGAGGTCGACCGCGTCATCCTCGACATGCTCGCCCCCTGGGAATGCGTCGAGCCCGTGTCGAAGGCCCTCGTGCCCGGCGGCATCCTCTGCGCCTACGTCGCCACCACCACCCAGCTCGCCCGCACCGTCGAGACGATCCGCGAACACGGCTCGTTCAACGAACCGGCCGCCTGGGAATCGATGGTCCGCAACTGGCACGTCGAAGGACTCGCCGTACGCCCCGACCACCGCATGATCGGCCACACCGGCTTCCTGATCACCGCCCGCCGCCTCGCCGACGGCGTCGAGCCGCCCCTGCGCCGCCGCCGCCCCTCCAAGGGCGCGTACGGCGACGACTACGACGGCCCCGGAAGCGGCAGCGGCACCCGAGGCTGAGCCCACGTCACCACCCGGCCCACAGGCACGAATCGCCGCACGGCCCACAACACGACACCGCCGCCGCCCAGTTCACGTCCACCCGACACGAACTCGGCGGCGGCGCCTTTACGTTGGCCTTACGGACCCCGCTGTTCCACCGCACTGTGACATGTGGCACCATTCTCGCCACCCCCACCGGCACCGCCTTCACAGGAGACACCGCGTGCAGATCTCCGACGTCCCGGACCTCGCGCACACCCGCCCGCGCCCGGTGCACTGGCTCGCCACCGCCACCGCGATGGCCGCCGTGGTCGCCGGCGCCGGACTGCTCCAGCCCGACGCCGCCACCGCCCACCAGTCCGGCTCCGGCACCAGCACACACACCGCCCCCGACACGGCGCCGACACCCGCGCCCGACACCGCCGCCGTCGACTTCCCGCTCGAATGCGGTGGCGCGAAAGCGGTCGTCACAAAGAAGACCACCGGAGACCTCGACGGCGACGGCCGCCCCGAGACCGTCGCCGCCGCCCGCTGCGACGCCGGATCCGGCACCCCGCCCAGCGGCGTCTACGTACTCACAGCGACCAAGGACGCGAGCGCGCCCCGCATCGTCGCCACACTCGTGGACCCCGCCGACCGGCAGAGCGTCGCCGACCTCGAGATACGCGACGGCCTCGTCCACGCCCGGCTGCTCGGCTACTCCGGCCCCGACGTACCCGGCTGCTGCCCCGACGAAGAACAGCGGCTCACCTGGGAATGGAAGAACGGCGCCTTCGTACAGAGCGCCCGGAACGAGTCACAGAGCGTCTGACCCGTCACACCGAGCGACGACCCCGCCCAAACGGCGAAGGCGCCACAGCCGCCCCCGGCACGCTCACTGCGCGTCCGGGCCGTACACCTCGACACTGTCCGAGACGCGCCGTACATGAATGCAGTCACCCGGGCACTCCTTGGCCGAGTCGACAACATCCTTCAAGATCGGCAACGGCACCCGCGTGGTGGCACCAGGCGCCTGCAGCAGCTCGTCGTCCGCGCTCTTGACATAAGCGAGCCCGTCGATGTCCAGCTCGAACACGTCGGGCGCGTACTGGGCGCAGATCCCGTCACCGGTGCACAGGTCCTGGTCGATCCACACCTCGAGCGGCTCGCCGCCCTCAGTGACGGCGTCGGTCGGAGCCTGCTGCTGCACGGTCATATCTCCTGCCGTTTCCTGCGTAGGACGAGGCGAACCAGGGCAAGTCGCGCCAGCCCCGACGGGTGTTGAACACTCCGACGATACAACCGGCCGCTTTCCGATGTTGAACGGTGGGTATTCCCCTGGCGTGAGGGAGAGCGCAAGGGTGAAGATCGGACACACCCCGACAGTCTTTGTGATCTAGGGGTTTTAATCACCACCTACCCAGGTAGGGTCAGGAAGCGTCCAGCTCCCCTTGGAGGAGGTGAGGACCGTGGCAGCCCACGACGACGACATCAACCGCGGCATCCGGCCCGGGCGGGGGTCAGAAGACCCAGCCGGCCAGGTTGCCTATCTCGAGCAGGAAATCGCCGTCCTGCGACGTAAGCTCGCCGACTCTCCGCGTCATACGAGGATTCTCGAAGAGCGGATCGTCGAACTGCAGACAAACCTGGCAGGAGTGTCCGCGCAGAACGAGCGGCTCGCCAACACGCTGCGTGAGGCCCGCGACCAGATCGTGGCCCTCAAGGAAGAAGTCGACCGGCTCGCACAGCCACCGGCCGGCTTCGGCGTCTTCCTGCACGCGAACGAGGACGGCACGGCCGACATCTTCACCGGGGGCCGCAAGCTCCGGGTGAACGTCAGCCCCGGCGTCGAGCTCGAACAGCTCCGACGCGGCCAGGAAGTCATGCTCAACGAGGCCCTCAACGTGGTCGAGGCCATGGAATTCGAGCGGGCCGGGGACATCGTCACCCTCAAGGAAATCCTCGAGGACGGCGAGCGTGCCCTGGTCGTGGGGCACACCGACGAGGAACGGGTGGTACGGCTCGCCGAGCCGCTGCTCGACATCAACATCCGCGCCGGCGACGCCCTCCTGCTCGAACCACGCTCCGGCTACGTCTACGAAGTCGTCCCCAAGAGCGAGGTCGAAGAACTCGTCCTCGAAGAAGTACCGGACGTCGACTACAGCAAGATCGGCGGACTCGGCGGCCAGATCGAGATGATCCGCGACGCCGTCGAACTTCCCTACCTCCACCCGGACCTCTTCAAAGAGCACGAACTGCGCCCGCCGAAGGGCATCCTGCTCTACGGCCCGCCCGGCTGCGGCAAGACACTCATCGCCAAGGCCGTGGCCAACTCCCTCGCCAAGAAGGTCGCCGAAGTCAGCGGCCGCCCCGCGGGAAAGAGCTACTTCCTCAACATCAAGGGCCCCGAACTTCTCAACAAGTACGTCGGCGAGACCGAGCGGCACATCCGCCTGGTCTTCCAGCGCGCCCGTGAGAAGGCCAGCGAGGGCACCCCCGTCATCGTCTTCTTCGACGAGATGGAATCCCTCTTCCGCACCCGCGGCTCCGGAGTCAGCTCGGACGTGGAAAACACCATCGTCCCGCAGCTCCTCGCCGAGATCGACGGTGTGGAGGGCCTGGAGAACGTCATCGTCATCGGCGCCTCCAACCGCGAGGACATGATCGACCCCGCGATCCTGCGCCCCGGCCGCCTCGACGTGAAGATCAAGATCGAGCGCCCGGACGCGGAAGCGGCGAAGGACATCTTCGCCAAGTACCTGCGGTCCTCGCTGCCCCTGCACGAGGAAGACCTGTCCGAGCACAAGGGCTCCCCCGAGTCCACGGTCCAGGCCATGATCCAGTCCGTCGTCGAGCGCATGTACACCGAATCCGAGGAGAATCGCTTCCTCGAGGTCACCTACGCCAACGGCGACAAGGAAGTCCTCTACTTCAAGGACTTCAACTCCGGCGCGATGATCCAGAACATCGTCGACCGGGCCAAGAAGATGGCCATCAAGGACTTCCTCGACGAGAACCAGCGAGGACTCCGCGTCGCCCATCTCCTCCAGGCATGCGTGGACGAGTTCAAGGAGAACGAGGACCTGCCCAACACCACCAACCCGGACGACTGGGCCCGCATCTCCGGCAAGAAGGGCGAGCGGATCGTCTTCATCCGCACCCTGGTCACCGGAAAACAAGGCGCGGACACCGGACGCTCCATCGACACCGTCGCGAACACCGGACAGTACCTGTAAGACACAGACCGGCTGCGGATGTCCGGACGGGCATCCGCAGCCGGCTGTTTTCCCCGTACCTTTCACGACACCAGGGCAATGACGGAAACGATCTCCCCACCAGTGCGGAGCCGTTCTAGGCTCATCGGTACCGCCACGTCGCGCAGTGCGGGGACGGGCACCGCACACGCACCGGAGAGACAGCGGTACTTGAGCGCCGCTCCCGAAGGGGAGCGCCGCCGGGCAAGGAGGGCCGCATGACCGTACGGCGAGTAATGGGCATCGAGACGGAGTACGGCATCTCCGTCCCCGGCCAACCGAACGCCAATGCCATGCTCACCTCGTCCCAGATCGTCAACGCCTACGCGGCGGCGATGCACAGGGCGCGCCGCGCCCGCTGGGACTTCGAGGAGGAGAACCCGCTGCGGGACGCACGAGGCTTCGACCTCGCCCGCGAGGCCGCCGAGTCCAGCCAGCTCACCGACGAGGACATCGGGCTCGCCAATGTGATCCTCACCAACGGCGCACGCCTCTACGTCGACCACGCGCACCCGGAATACAGCTCTCCGGAGATCACCAACCCGCGTGACGCCGTCCTGTGGGACAAGGCCGGCGAACGCATCATGGCCGAGGCCGCCGAACGCGCCGGACAGCTCCCCGGAGCCCAGCCGATCCTCCTGTACAAGAACAACACCGACAACAAGGGCGCCTCGTACGGCACGCACGAGAACTACCTGATGCAGCGGGAGACCCCGTTCTCGGACATCGTGCGGCATCTGACGCCGTTCTTCGTCTCACGGCAGGTCGTCACCGGCGCCGGCCGGGTGGGCATCGGCCAGGACGGCCACGAGCACGGCTTCCAGATCAGCCAGCGAGCCGACTACTTCGAGGTCGAGGTAGGGCTGGAGACCACCCTCAAACGGCCCATCATCAACACCAGGGACGAACCGCACTCGGACGCCGAGAAATACCGCCGACTCCATGTGATCATCGGCGACGCGAATCTCTCGGAGATCTCCACCTATCTCAAACTGGGGACGACATCCCTGGTCCTGTCCATGATCGAGGACGGGTTCATCAATGTCGACCTGGCCGTGGACCAGCCCGTGCGCACGCTCCACCAGGTCTCGCACGATCCGACCCTGGCCCGTCTGATCACTCTCCGCAGCGGCCGGACACTCACCGCTGTGCAGCTCCAGATGGAGTATTTCGAACTCGCGCGCAAATATGTCGAGGAGCGCTACGGCGCCGACGCGGACGAGCAGACCCGCGACGTCCTGGGCCGCTGGGAAGACACGCTCAACCGCCTGGAGAACGACCCGATGAGCCTGTCGGGCGAACTGGACTGGGTCACCAAGAAAGAGATCCTGGAGGGCTACCGCCGCCGCGACAACCTGGAGTGGGACGCGGCACGGCTGCACCTGGTCGATCTCCAGTACTCGGACGTACGCCCCGAGAAGGGCCTGTACAACCGTCTGGTGGCCCGCGGCAAGATGAGCAGGCTCCTGGACGAACCGGACGTCGAACGGGCCGAGACGAAGCCACCTGAGGACACACGCGCGTACTTCCGGGGCCGCTGTCTGGAGCAGTACGCGGACGACGTCGCCGCGGCCTCCTGGGACTCGGTCATCTTCGACCTGCCGGGCAGGGACTCCCTCCAGCGGGTACCGACCCTGGAACCTCTCCGGGGCACCCGTAACCACGTGAAAGCGCTCCTGGACCGGTGCCGCACGGCCGAAGACCTGGTCCGGGTGCTCTCGGGCGGCTGAAATGGTCCCGGTCCGGGAATCATGGAGGTGGCGCCCGGACGTTGTAGCAACTGCGGGGCCGATGTCGGACCCTGCTTGTAGGGTCGGATCTTGAAGGTCACATCGAGCGGGGCAACCGAGCGGGGTGAGGGATATGGCGACCAAGGACACCGACGGCGGGCAGCAGAAGGCAACGCGTTCCACCGAGGACGTGGAGGAGCAGACCGAGGACGTACAGCAGTCCGAGGACCTCAAGGAACGCCAGGAAAAACTGTCGGACGACGTGGACTCCGTGCTGGACGAAATCGACGACGTACTCGAGGAAAATGCCGAGGATTTCGTGCGGAGTTTCGTTCAAAAAGGCGGAGAGTGAACAATGGGCGATTCGTCCGAAGGGAAGCAGTGCGCGGCCTGTCGTCGCGTTCTGCCGCTCAGCTCCTTCGCGGCGGACAGAAATAGGCGAGACGGCCTCCAGACGCGGTGTCGGCAGTGTGTGGCGGAGTACGGTGCCATGCGCCACCGGCGCCGCCGGGAAGCCGAGGGCAAGGTCGTTCGTCAAAAGGTCGAGGTGGCGGCCGGTCACAAGCTGTGCCGGGTCTGTGGCGTCGTCAAACCTCACAGCGAGTGGCATCGGAATTCCAGCGCCTCGGACGGATTGTCCACGCGGTGCAAGTCATGTCGGGCGGTCCAAGGTCGCGCGGGACACCTCAAGCGACAGTACGGCCTCACCATCGCCCAGCGTGACGAGATGATCTCGTCGCAGATGGGTATCTGTGTCATCTGCCTGTCCGCCCCCGCCGCGCACGTGGATCACTGCCATGAGACGGGTAGGGTCCGGGGCGTACTGTGCTTCAACTGCAATTCGGCCATTGGCAAGTTGGGGGACGATCCCGACACCCTGCGCCGTGCCACCGCATATCTGGAAGGAAACGCGTGGAAGCCAACACTCGTGGCACCGGGCGTCTACCGGCTGCCTTCCTGACGCCCGGGTCGGCCTCGTTCATGGACTTCCTGTCGGCCCACTCGCCCGAGATCCTGCCCGGCAATCGGGTGCTGCCGCCCGTGCAGGGTGCGTTCGAGGCGCCGCACGGGACGACGATCGTCGCTGTGACGTTCGCGGGTGGGGTCATCCTCGCCGGTGACCGGCGCGGGACCATGGGCAACATGATCTCGCTGCGCGACATGGAGAAGGTCTTCCCGGCCGACGAGTACTCGGCCGTGGGCATCGCGGGTACGGCGGGTCTCGCCGTGGAGATGGTCAAGCTCTTTCAGTTGGAGCTGGAGCACTTCGAGAAGGTCGAAGGCGCGCAGCTCTCGTTCGAGGGCAAGGCCAACCGGCTCTCCACCATGATCCGTGGCAATCTCTCCATGGCCATGCAGGGTCTGGCTGTCGTCCCGCTTTTCGCCGGCTGGGACGTCGACCGGGAGACGGGCCGTATCTTCTCGTACGACGTGACGGGCGGCCGTTCCGAGGAGTACGGGTACGCGTCCACCGGGTCGGGCTCGATCTTCGCGCGTGGCGCGATGAAGAAGCTTTTCCGTGAGGGTCTGACGGAGGAGCAGGCCGTCACCCTGGTTGTCCAGGCGCTCTACGACGCGGCTGACGACGATTCGGCCACGGCCGGTCCGGACATGGCGCGCAAGATCTATCCCATCGTCACCATCATGAGCGACGAGGGCTTCCGCAGGGTCTCCGACGAGGAGTCCTCGCGGATCGCCCGCTCGATCATCGAGCGCCGGATGGAGCAGCCCGACGGCCCGCGCGCCGAACTGCTCTGACTCCGGCCTCTGCTGAACAAAAACACGTCACTGACAGGAAGGGACGGATAGCCGGTGTCGACGCCGTTCTATGTCTCACCCCAGCAGGCCATGGCCGACCGGGCGGAGTACGCCCGCAAGGGCATCGCCCGCGGTCGCAGCCTGGTTGTGCTGCAGTATGCCGACGGCATCGTCTTCGTCGGTGAGAATCCGTCCCGCGCGCTGCACAAGTTCAGCGAGATCTACGACCGGATCGGGTTCGCCGCCGCCGGCAAGTACAACGAGTACGAGAATCTGCGCATCGGCGGTGTGCGCTACGCGGATCTGCGTGGATATACCTATGACCGTGACGATGTGACGGCCCGTGGGCTCGCGAATGTGTACGCGCAGACGCTGGGCACGATCTTCTCCAGTGCCGGTGAGAAGCCGTACGAGGTGGAGTTGGTCGTCGCCGAGGTGGGTCCGACGGCGGACGGTGACCAGATCTACCGGCTGCCGCACGACGGGTCGATCGTGGATGAGCACGGTTCGGTGGCCGTGGGCGGTAATTCGGAGCAGATCAGTACGTTTCTTGATCAGCAGCACCGTGACGGGATGTCGCTCGCCGAGGCGTTGAAGCTGGCTGTGCAGGCTCTGTCGCGGGACACCAACGGCGGTGAGCGGGAGATTCCCGCGGAGCGGTTGGAGGTGGCGGTTCTGGACCGCACCAGGCCGCAGGAGCGCAAGTTCAAGCGTGTGGTGGGCCGTCAGCTCGCCCGGCTGCTGGAGGCGGACGGTGCGGCGTCCACGCCGACGGATGCTCCCTCGGACATCGAGGAGACCGAGGAGTCGGGCGACGCCGAGGAGTGAGTGGCGCGTTCGCTTCGGTGCCCCGGTTCGCGTGTGCGGTCCGGGGCACCGGTGTGTCCGGGGGCTGACTGGGGGCGGACCGGCGGTCCGGGGTATGTGGGGCGGCTCAGGCAGGCGGCGGCGGGGGTGCGGTGGAGCCGCGGATCACCAGGGAGACGGGCAGGACGGTGTTCTCGGGCCGGCGTCCGTCGAGGATGGCCAGCAGTGCCGACATGCCGTGCTCGCCGACGCGCTCGGCGGGCAGTCGTACGGTGGTCAGTTCGGGTTCCACCGCGGTGGCGAGGGCCAGGTCGTCGAAGCCGGTGACGGAGACGTCGTCCGGCACTCGCAGGCCGAGTTTGCGTACGGCCTTGACGGCGCCCGCCGCGAGGACGTCGCTGTCGCAGATCAGGGCGGTGGGCCGGGGACCGGGGCCGCTGAGTGCCCGCTGTGCGGCCTCGCGCGCGGCATGAATCTCCAGGGGTGCGGGCACGGTGCGTACGACCGCCTCGGGCACGTCTCGTACCGCCTCGGCGAGAGTCTGGGCGCGGACGGTGAAGGTCCAGGAGGTCACGGCGGAGGCGAGGTGGGTGATGCGGCGGTGGCCGAGCGCGAGCAGATGGCCGGTGACCTGCCGCATGGCGTCGGCGATGTCGAGGTTCACGTGTGCGGCGGCGCCGGTGTCGGCGGGGTCGCTGTCGAGCATCACCAGCGGCAGGTCGGTGCCGCGGATGGCGGCCAGTGCCTCGGTGGCGATGGAGGAGGCGATCACTCCGTCCAGTGCCGCCCGTGCCGACGCGAACGGGTCCTTGGCGGGGCTGACGCCGTCGGGTGACGGGTAGAGGACCACGCCGACGCTGTGTTCGGCGGCGACGGACGCGGCGCCGGTGTAGACGCCGGCGAAGAACTCGTGGGTGAGCGACGGCACGACCAGCAGTACGGTCCTGGTCCGGCCGAGGCGCAGGTTGCGGGCGGCGAGGTTGGGTCGGTAGCCGAGTTCGCGGGCGGTGTCCCGGACGATTCCGGCGGTGCGTTCGGAGACGCGGCCGGGCCATTTGTCGCCGAGGACGAGGGACACGGTGGCCTGCGACACCCCGGCGGCGCGTGCGACGTCCCTGCTGGTCGGCCTCGTGGGGCGGGCGGCCGTGCCGGGGGCGTGCCGGTCCGTGGCGGGCGGCTCTGCCATGGGTGTCGTCCTCCGTGGTGACTGCCCGCGGGTGGGGCGCCGCTTTGCTCGTCCCGGTGGGTGGGTGGACCCGTGGGCTGGTGACATGGTACGTATGACCCCGGAAGTTATACGTAAAACTTGACTGTGCCGGGTGAACCGGGGGAGAGAAGGGGAGTCATGGCCGCAGGCTATGGGGACATTCTCAAGGCACCGCACGCCGCACGACTGCTCACCGGCACGCTCGTCGGGCGGCTGCCGAGCGCCACCGGCCATATCGCCATCGTCCTGTTCACCCGTGACGCGGGCGGCAGTTACACCCTCGCGGGCGCCCTGACGGCCGTCTACGGGCTCTCCACCGCGATCGGCCAGCCGCTGCTCGGCCGGGCCGTGGACCTGGTCGGTCAGCCGCGTGTGCAGCTTCCCGCCGCGCTCGTCTCGGCCCTCGGCATGGTGCTCCTGGCCGTGACCGGGATCGATCCGCTGGTCCTGGCCTACGCGGCGGTCGCCGTCGCCGGCTTCTTCACCCCGCCGCTCGAAGGCGGTCTGCGGGCCCTGTGGCCCAGTGTGCTGGGCCGGGAGGACCGGGTGCACCGGGCGTACGCCATGGACGCCGTGGCGCAGGAGGTGATGTTCACGGCGGGCCCGCTGTTCGTCACCCTCCTCGTCGCCCTGTGGTCCCCGGCCGCGGCCCTGCTGGTCATCAACGCCATAGGCGTGCTCGGCGCGCTGACGGTCGTGCTGTCGAAACCCTCGCGCGCCTGGCGCTCGGCGCCCCGCGAGGCGCACTGGCTGGGCGCGCTGCGTTCACCCGGGCTCCTCGCGCTCCTCGCGGCCTTCCTCTTCATCGGTCTGGCGCTGGGTTCCATCACGGTCGCCGGTGTCGCGTACGGCGACGACCAGGGCAGCGAGTCCGTCTACGGCTGGCTGATGGCCGCCCTGGGCCTAGGGGCGCTGCTCGGCGGCCTGGTGTACGGGGCGAGGCAGTGGACGGGCACCCCCGAACGCAGGCTGCTGGGGATCACCGCGCTGCTCGCCGTCTGTTATCTGCCGCTGATGATCACCCCCGGTGTGGTGGCGATGACGGCGCTCGCGGCCCTCGCGGGTGTCTTTCTGGCGCCCGCGCTGGCCTGCGCGTTCATCGTCGTCGACCGGCACGCCCCGCGCGGCACCGTCACGGAGGCGTTCTCCTGGCTCGTCACCACCTTCGGTGTCGGCACCGCGTTCGGTACGGCGGTGGCCGGCCCGGCCGTCGAACTCGCCGGGACGTCGGCGAGCTTCGCCGTCGCGGGGGCGGGCGGTGTCGCCGCGCTGCTGGTTCTGCTGGCCACCCAGAAGGTGCTCGAGGTGGAGCCCGACGGCGCCGTGAGCGGTGCCGACGGGGAAGCCGGATACGAAAATGATCGCAACGGTGCGGCCCAACACGGTTTCAGCTCAGGCCATCAGGCGTAATGTTCAGACATGGACCGCCGCATTTTCGGGCTGGAGAACGAGTACGGCGTCACGTGCACCTTCAGGGGACAGCGCCGGCTGTCACCTGACGAAGTGGCGCGCTACCTCTTCCGCCGTGTTGTGTCATGGGGCCGCAGCAGCAACGTCTTCCTGCGGAACGGCGCCCGCCTCTACCTCGACGTGGGATCGCATCCGGAATACGCGACACCCGAATGCGACAACGTGACCGAGCTGGTCACGCACGACAAGGCGGGCGAGCGCATTCTGGAGGGCCTGCTCGTCGACGCCGAACGCCGCCTGCACGAGGAGGGAATCGCGGGCGACGTCTATCTGTTCAAGAACAACACCGATTCGGCGGGAAACTCCTACGGCTGCCACGAGAATTATCTCGTCGCCCGCCATGGGGAATTCTCCCGGCTCGCTGACATCCTCATCCCGTTCCTCGTCACCCGGCAGTTGCTCTGCGGTGCCGGCAAGGTGCTGCAGACTCCGCGTGGCGCGGTCTACTGCGTCAGTCAGCGCGCCGAGCACATCTGGGAGGGTGTCAGCTCCGCCACCACCCGTTCGCGTCCGATCATCAACACCCGTGACGAACCGCACGCCGACGCGGAGCGCTACCGCCGGCTGCATGTCATCGTCGGCGACTCGAACATGTCCGAGACCACGATGCTCCTCAAGGTCGGTGCCACGGATCTCGTGCTGCGCATGATCGAGGCGGGCACGGTCATGCGCGATCTCACCCTGGAGAACCCGATCCGGGCGATCCGTGAGGTCAGCCATGACATCACCGGTCAGCGCAAGGTGCGTCTGGCCAGCGGGCGTGAGGCGTCCGCGATCGAGGTCCAGCGGGAGTATTACGAGAAGGCCGTGGACTTCGTCGACCGCCGGGGCATCCGCACCGGCACCGTGGAGCAGGTGCTGGAGCTCTGGGGCCGTACGCTCGACGCGATCGAGGCCGAGGATCTGGACCGGATCGGTACGGAGATCGACTGGGTCATGAAGTACAAGCTCATCGAGCGCTACCGGGCGAAGCACAACATGACCATGTCCCATCCGCGGGTCGCCCAGATAGACCTCGCCTACCACGACATCCACCGCCGCCGGGGGCTGTACTACCTGCTGGAGAAGCGCGGTCAGGCGGCCCGGATCTGCAACGACATGAAGATCTTCGAGGGCAAGTCGGTGCCCCCGCAGACGACCCGGGCGCGGCTGCGCGGGGACTTCATTCGCCGGGCCCAGGAGCAGCGGCGGGACTTCACCGTCGACTGGGTCCATCTCAAGCTCAACGACCAGGCGCAGCGCACCGTGCTGTGCAAGGACCCGTTCCGCTCGGTGGACGACCGGGTCGAAAAGCTGATCGCCGGTATGTGACAGTTCGATCACTGCCCGCGGCCGACCGGAACGCCACTCGGGCCCCGTACGTTTCTCGTGCGGGGCCCTTGGCACGCCTTAGAGTGTCGAGGACCTAAACCTTCCGTCTGAGATCTGAGGAAATTCGTGCGCCGACTTGCCGGCCTCGTCGTCATCCCCCTACTGCTGCTGTCGCTGGCGGCGTGCGGTGACGACGGAGGCTCCGACTCCACCTCGTCCAAGAACGGTTTTCCCGAGATCACAGCGGGTGCCAAGTTCGGTGAGAAGCCGACCCTCGGGAAGGGTGAGGGAACTCCGTCGAAGGAGCTTCAGACCGATGTCATCAGTGAGGGTGACGGCGCGAAGCTCAAGAAGGGCGACGCGATCCAGGTCAACTACCTGGGCCAGTCGTGGGATTCGACCAAGCCCTTCGACAACAGCTTCGACCGCAAGACGCCTTTCGATCTGACGCTCGGCGCCGGCATGGTCATCCAGGGCTGGGACAAGGGCCTGGAGGGCCAGAAGGTCGGCAGCCGTGTCGAGCTGGTCATCCCGCCGGACCTCGGTTACGGCGCGCAGGGCCAGGGCGACATCAAGCCCAACGCCACGCTGGTGTTCGTGGTCGACATTCTGAAGGCGACCGAGGTCCCGACGACCGCGAAGGGCACCGAGGTCGCGCAGGGCAACGCCGATCTGCCGAAGGTCGGGGTCAACGCCGACGGCAAGGCGCCCAAGGTCACGATCCCGAAGACGGATCCGCCGAACAAGCTCGTCTCCAACTATGTGCTGGAGAGCAAGGGCGAGGTCGTCAAGGACACCGACACGGTCGTGCTGAATTACGAGGCGCTGCTGTGGAAGGACGCCAAGACGTTCGACAGCACGTACGCGAACGGCAAGACGGTGACGTTCCCGCTGCCGCAGCTCACCCTCAAGGGGCTGAAGGACGGTGTCGTCGGCAAGAAGGTCGGCAGCCGTGTGCTGGTCGTGATCCCGCCGGCCGACGCGTTCGGTGACAAGGAGCAGGAGGGCATCCCGAAGAACTCCACTCTGGTGTTCGCCGTGGACATCCTGGCGAAGGTGTAAGACTGTCCCGGTTGCCCCGTTCATCATTTAGAGGAGCAGTTCAGTGAGCATCGACAAGCCCGAGATCGACTTCCCGGGTGGCGAGCCGCCGGCCGACCTGGAGATCAAGGACATCTGGGAGGGCGAGGGCGCCGTGGCGAAGGCGGGTGACACCGTCTCCGTCCACTACGTGGGCGTGGCCTTCTCCACCGGTGAGGAATTCGACGCCTCCTGGAACCGAGGTACGCCGCTGCAGTTCGAGCTCGGTGCAGGAAAGGTCATCTCCGGCTGGGACCAGGGTGTCCAGGGCATGAAGGTCGGCGGTCGCCGGCAGTTGACGATTCCCTCGCACCTCGCCTACGGCGAGCGTGGCGCGGGTGGCGGCGCGATCGCTCCCGGCGAGACGCTGATCTTCGTCTGCGATCTGGTCGCTGTCTGATCGCTGTCTGATCGACGTACGAAGCGGCGTACTGATGGACGTCGCCGTCCGATCGGTTACGGACACCCCGAGGGCCCATGCTGTGCGGCGTGGGCCCTCGGCTTTTACCGCGGGACTTCCGGGCGGTACGGTCGACGCGCGGATCCGGCACTATCAGATGAGGTGTAGGGCGTCGATGGCCATTGCCAAGGCCGAGCGGTTGATGAATCTCGCGCTGTGCCTGCTCGGCACCCGGCGCCCGCTCAGCAAGCGCGAGTTGCGCGAGTCCATCGAGGCGTATCTGGAAGCCGGCTCCGAGGACAGCTTCAACCGGATGTTCGAGCGGGACAAGGACGATCTGCGCGAACTCGGTCTGGTCATCGAGACGGTGGAGAATCTGGACGGCGAGACCGGTTATCTGGCCCGCCGTGACAGCAACCGGCTTCCGGCCATCACTCTGGACGCCGAGGAGGCCGCCGCGCTGGGGCTCGCCGCGAAGGTCTGGCAGCAGGCCCGTCTCGCGGGCGCCGCCAGTGGGGCGCTGCAGAAGCTGCGGGCCGCGGGGATGCCGGAGGCGGAGGATTCGTACGAGGCGCATCACAGCGCCCTGGAACCGCGTATCCCGGTCCACGAGGCCGCGTTCGAGCCGCTGATGCTCGCCTGCCGGGACCGGCGGCCCGTCGTCTTCGACTACCGCAAGGCCAACGCCGCCAAGCCGGAGCAGCGTCAGGTGGAGCCCTGGACCCTGGAGTGCTGGCGCGGTCACTGGTATCTGGCCGGCTGGGACCGCGAGCGCCGGGCCGAGCGGGTCTTCCGGCTCTCGCGGATCACCGGCAAGGTCCGTTCCAGGACGGGTGGTTTCACCGCCCCGGTCCCCGATGTGGTCACGGTGCGCGAGACGGTCGAGAGCTGGGCCGGTGAGACGGCGACGCGCTCGGCGCTGATCCGGCTGCGCTCGGACTGTGGTTACCCGCTGCGTGCCAGGGCGGTGTCGTCGAGGGAACTGGGCGACGGCTGGGACGAGTTGGAGATCCCGTACGGTCATGGTCTGGACGCCTGGCTGGTGGAGTTCGGCCCCGACGTGGTCGTGCTGGAGCCCGCGGATCTGCGGGCCGATGTCGTGGACCGGCTGCGCGCCGTGGCCAAGGTCTGAGGGGAACGCGTACACATATGGCAGCCAACGCCATCGACCAGACCCGTCGGATGCTCTCGCTGGTGACGTATCTGCGCGAGCGCCCCGGCGCGCACGTCAGTGATGTCGCCCGTGCTTTTGGCATCACCGAGGACGAGTTGATCTCGGATCTCGATGTCCTGCCCATGTGCGGGACGAGTTTCCGCGGTGGTGACCTTCTCGACATCGACACCGACGGTGACCGGATCTGGTGGCACAACCCGGACGATGTCGCCGAGCCGCTGCGGCTGGCCGCGGACGAGGCGACGGCGCTGCTGGTGGCCGCGCGCGCGGTCGCCACGCTGCCGGGGCTGCGGGAGAGCGACCGGCAGGCGCTGTTGCGTGCCACCGCGAAGCTGGAGGCCGCGGCGGGGGAGGCGGCGGGTGCCAGTTCCCGGCTGTCGGTGACGTTCGAGTCCGAGGGCGGTGTCTTCGCCGATGTGGACCGGGCCATCTCGGAGCGGCGCCGGCTGTGGCTGCGCTACTACTCGCCGGCGCGCGACGAGCTGACCGAGCGCGAGGTCGATCCGATCAGGCTGTTCGCGGTGGGGCATACGTATATGGAGGCCTGGTGCCGGCTCTCCGAGGCGCGGCGTACGTTCCGGCTGGACCGGGTCGCCGAGATCAAGTTGCTGGACGAGCCGGCCGCGCCGCCGGAGCTGGAGCTGCGTGATCTGTCGGAGGGGCTGGTGCAGCCGTCGGCGGACGATCCCGAGGTGGTGGTCGAGGTCGGGCCCGGCGGGCGCTGGGTGGCCGAGTACTACCCGCACGACAGCGCGGAGGAGTTGGCCGACGGGGGGCTGCGGATCACGCTGCGTACGCCGGCGCCGGCTTCTCTTCGGCGGCTCGCGCTGCGGCTGGGCAGGGACGGACGGATCGCGTCCCCTCAAGATCTGGCGGAGAGCGCGCGGAGGGCCGCTCGTGAGGCGCTGGCGGCGTACGGCTCCGGCCCCGGGCTCGCTGCGGGCTCGGGCGCCGAGGCCGGCTCGGGCTCCGATGACGCGAATCAACGACACTAGGGGATTTGGGGGTTATGTCCGTGATGAGTGGTTGCTCCGCGCCGACGTCCACGGTGCCGGTTCTCTTCCAGGCCGCCTGCCCCGAGTGCAAGGCCCGCTTCGAGCTCTCGGCCGGTGCGCTGCGGCTCGCGATCGGCGCCAGCCGCCGTACGACCTTCTACTCGTTCATCTGCCCCGAGTGTGACGCGGCGGTGCGTAAACCCGCAGGTGAGCGCATCGTCGAACTGCTCACCCGGGGCGGCGTTCGGACGCTGCGCCTGCATTCCACCAGCTAGCGGAAAAGGCTCCTCGCATGTTCTGGCCCATGCTCGCCGTCGTCCTCGGCTTCTGCGGGATCGCCGTGCTCGGCGTCCTCGCGATCCGTGTCTTCGTCGAGGCCCAGCGCCTCGGCCAGCAAGTCGCCTCCACGACGCGGCGGATCAACCGGGCGGCGGAGGAGCTGGAGGTGGCGGCCACCCATCTCGCGAAGACCGGTGACGCCATCCGATAAATGAATGCACCCTCCCTTTATCGCCAGTTCGGGCGGTAGGCTGACGAAGCGGTCTCGGACTGGAGGCGGGGGCCGTCGCGGGGAGTATGCACAGGCATTGCCCTGCGTTTACCCCTGCGGGTTACGATCGCTCCCAGCACGGCGCTCGGACAGGTGTCCGGTCGTCGTCACAGACTCCCTGTCGCCTCGGTGAAGAAGGTAATCGCTATGGGTAGGCTCGGCCCCACCGAGATCATCCTTATTCTCGTCGTCATCATCCTGCTCTTCGGCGCCAAGAAGCTCCCCGACATGGCCCGTTCACTCGGCAAGTCGGCGCGCATCCTCAAGAGCGAGGCGAAGGCGATGAAGTCCGACGAGAACAAGAGCGGCACGGCTCCGACGGACCCGCCGACCGCCACCGCCTCCGCGGACCCGGACCAGCCCGCGCCCCGGACCATCCAGGCCGCACCCGGCGATGTCACCAGCTCGCGCCCCGTCGCGGAGCCGACCGACTCGACCAAGCGCTGATCCGACCCCTGGGCCGATGCACGCACCGGGCACGGTGACGGCCTGCCGCACGAGATGAGGACGTGGGTTGCCCAAGTCTGCCCGCACACAAGAGAAGGATCCCGAGGGGCGCATGCCGCTCGTGGAGCATCTTCGTGAGCTGCGCAACCGCCTGTCGAAGGGCCTGCTCGCGATCGTCGTGGTGACGATCGTGGCCGTGTTCTACAGCGAGCAGATCATGTCCTTCCTCGGCGATTCCGTACCCAAGTGCGGGAAGGACGAGGTCAGCGACGGCGGCAACTGCGCGGACGTCGTGTTCAACACCCTCACCTCGCCGTTCACCACGACGATCCGGATCAGCCTCACGACCGGCATCATCGTGGCCAGCCCCGTGTGGCTCTACCAGTTGTGGGCGTTCATCGCCCCGGGCCTGCACAAGAACGAGAAGAAGTACACCTACGCGTTCGTCGCGACCGCCGTGCCGCTGTTCACGGCCGGTGCGTACCTCGCCTACATCATTCTGCCGATCAGCATGAAGGTGCTGATCAGCCTCACGCCGGAGGGCTCCGGCAACCTTCTCTCGCTGGACGAGGTCCTGGACTTCACCACCCGCATGGTGCTGGTCTTCGGGGTCGCCTTCGAGTTGCCGCTGGTTCTGGTGATGCTCAACCTGACCGGCGTCGTCACCGGCCGCAGGATGGTCGGATGGTGGCGGGGCGTCGTCATGGGTGTCTTCGTCTTCGGCGCGGTGATCACTCCCACGACCGACCCCGTGGGCATGCTCGCGCTGGCCGGACCCATCGTCATCCTCTACTTCGGCGCGGTCGGCTTCTCGCTCATCAACGACCGGCGTAAGCGCCGCAAGAACCCGGACGCGGAGTTGGACGACGACGAGGCATCCGATCTGGACCTCGCCCCGGAGAGCGTCGGAAGTGTCGAACCGGTCTCCGCGGTGCCCGGCCTGCCCGAGCAGGCGGACAGCAGCCGTGCGAGCCGTGTGAACGGCTACGACGACATCACCTGATCCGGATCGATCGGACCGAGCCCCGACCGTGACTGTGACCAGTGAGATCAGCCTGTTCGTCAATCCCACCGCGGGGCGCGGCAGGGGCGCGCGTGCCGCGCAGCCGGCCGCCCGTGCCCTGCGGGACGCGGGGTACTCCGTCCGTACGGTGCTCGGTTCCGACGCCGGTGACGCGCTGCGGCGCGCACGGGAGGCCGTCGCGGCGGGAACGGGTGCGCTGATCGCCGTCGGCGGGGACGGTCTGGTCTCCCTCGCTCTCCAGGCCGTGGCCGGTACCGGCACCCCGCTCGGCGTCGTCGCGGTCGGCACCGGCAACGACTTCGGCCGGGCGCTGGGCCTGCCGGTCCGCGACCCCGAGGCGGCCGGCCGGATCGCGGCCGACGCGCTCAAGAACGACGGGATCCGGGAGCTGGACCTGGGGCGGGTCGCGGGCCGGTGGTTCGGGACCGTCCTCGCCTCCGGGTTCGACTCACGCGTCAACGACCGCGGCAACCGCATGCGCCGGCCGAGCGGCCGCCTCAAGTACGACCTGGCGATGGTGGCCGAACTGGCCGCCTTCAAGCCCATCGCCTACCGCGTCACCCTGGACGACGGCATCGAACGGCAGATCCAGGCGACCCTGATCGCCGTCGGCAACGGCCCCTCCTACGGAGGCGGGATGCGGATCTGCGCGGACGCCGTCATGGACGACGGGCTTTTCGATGTGACGGTCGTCGGGGACTGTAGCCGTGCCACGCTGCTGAAGGTCTTTCCGCGCGTCTACCGGGGCACGCACCTCAGCCATCCCAAGGTCACCGTGTACCGCACCTCGAAGATCACCCTGGCCGCCCCCGGTCTGACCGGATACGCCGACGGGGAGCGGCTCGGGCCGCTGCCCCTGACCGCGGAGTGTGTCGCCGGGGCCGTACGGGTCCTGACCGCCGGCCCCTGACGGGGCCCGCCAGCTCGCCGATAAAGATCGGCTGACTGTCAGAGGGGACGGGTAGGCTCGTGAGCAAGATGACAGAGGACCTCACACCGGCCGAGCGTTACGCAGCAGCTCGGATCCGCGCAGCCGAGCAGGCCACCGCACTCGCGCCGTTCCGCGAGATGTACGAGTTCGGCCTCGACCCGTTCCAGATCGAGGCGTGCCAGGCGCTGGAGTCGGGCAAGGGCGTCCTGGTCGCGGCGCCCACCGGCTCCGGCAAGACGATCGTCGGTGAGTTCGCGGTGCACCTGGCGCTCGCCGAAGGCCGTAAATGCTTCTACACCACACCCATCAAGGCGCTGTCCAACCAGAAGTACGCGGATCTGGCGAAACGCTACGGCGCCGACAAGGTGGGCCTGCTCACCGGCGACAACAGCGTCAATTCCGACGCCCCGGTGGTCGTCATGACCACCGAGGTCCTGCGCAACATGCTCTATGCGGGCTCGCAGTCGCTGACGGGGCTCGGCTATGTCGTGATGGACGAGGTGCACTACCTGTCCGACCGCTTCCGGGGCGCCGTCTGGGAAGAGGTGATCATCCACCTCCCCGAGTCCGTGACCCTGGTGTCCCTGTCGGCGACGGTCTCCAACGCCGAGGAGTTCGGTGACTGGCTGGACACCGTCCGTGGCAGCACCGAGGTGATCGTCTCCGAGCACCGCCCCGTGCCGCTGTGGCAGCACGTCTTCGCGGGCCGCCGGATGTACGACCTCTTCGAGGAGGGCACCGACCACGGAGGCCGTGGCGGGGCGCGCCGCGAGGTCAACCCCGACCTCGTGCGGCTGGCCCGGATGGAGAATCAGAAGACGTACAACCCGCGGGACCGCCGCCGCGGCAAGATGGTCCGCGAGGCCGACCGGGAGCGCGAGCGCCGACAGCGCGGCCGGATCTGGACGCCGAGCCGGCCCGAGGTCATCCAGCGGCTGGACGCCGAGGATCTGCTGCCCGCGATCACCTTCATCTTCAGCAGGGCCGGCTGCGAGGCCGCCGTACAGCAGTGCATGTACGCGGGGCTGCGGCTCAACGACGACGCGCGACGGGCCAGGGTCCGCGAGATCGTGGAGGCGCGCACGGCGTCCATCCCCACCGAGGACCTGCATGTGCTGGGGTACTACGAGTGGCTGGAGGGCCTGGAGCGTGGCATCGCCGCCCACCATGCCGGCATGCTGCCCACGTTCAAGGAAGTCGTCGAGGAGCTGTTCGTACGGGGCCTGGTCAAGGCCGTGTTCGCCACGGAGACCCTGGCGCTCGGCATCAACATGCCCGCCAGGTCGGTCGTCCTGGAGAAGCTCGTCAAGTGGAACGGCGAGCAGCACGCGGACATCACCCCAGGTGAGTACACGCAGTTGACCGGCCGGGCCGGCCGGCGTGGCATCGACGTCGAGGGCCACGCGGTGGTCCTGTGGCAGCGCGGCATGGACCCGGGTGCGCTCGCCGGCCTCGCGGGCACGCGCACGTATCCGCTGCGCTCCAGCTTCCGGCCGTCGTACAACATGGCCGTCAATCTGGTGCAGCAGTTCGGCAGCCACCGCTCGCGCGAGCTGCTGGAGACCTCGTTCGCGCAGTTCCAGGCGGACAAGTCGGTCGTCGGGATCTCCCGGCAGGTCCAGAAGAACGAAGAGGGGATGGAGGGCTACCGGGCGGGCATGACCTGCCACTTGGGGGACTTCGAGGAGTACGCGCGGCTGCGCCGCGACCTCAAGGACCGCGAGACGGAGCTGGCCAAGCAGGGAGCCGTGCAGCGGCGGGCCGCCGCCGCGTCCTCGCTGGAGAAGCTCAAGCCCGGCGATGTCATCCACGTCCCGACCGGCAAGTTCGCCGGTCTCGCCCTCGTGCTCGACCCCGGACTGCCGGCCGGGCGGGCCAACGTACACCGGGGCGTGGAGTATCACGACGGCCCCAGGCCGCTGGTCCTGACCGCCGAGCGGCAGGTCAAGCGGCTCGCGTCGATGGACTTCCCCGTGCCGGTCGAGGCGCTGGACCGGATGCGGATCCCCAAGAGCTTCAACCAGCGCTCGCCGCAGTCGCGCCGCGACCTGGCGTCCGCGCTGCGCACGAAGGCCGGTCATGTCGTACCGGAGCGGCACCGCAAGGGGCGCGCGCCGGCCGCCGACGACCGTGAGATCGCCCAGTTGCGCGCGGCGCTGCGCGCGCACCCGTGCCACGGCTGCGACGAGCGCGAGGACCACGCGCGCTGGGCCGAGCGCTACCACCGGCTGCAACGGGACACGCGGCAACTGGAGCGGCGGATCGAGGGCCGTACGAACACCATCGCCCGCACCTTCGACCGGATCGTCGCCCTCCTTACGGAGATGGACTATCTGCGTGGCGACGAGGTCACGGGCAACGGGCGGCGGCTCGCGCGGCTGTACGGCGAGTTGGACCTGCTCGCCAGCGAATGTCTGCGCGAAGGCGTGTGGGAAGGGCTCTCCCCGGCCGAACTGGCCGCGTGCGTCTCGGCGTTGGTCTTCGAGGCGCGCCAGTCGGACGACGCGGTGGCGCCCCGGCTGCCGAGTGGCGCGGCCAAGGCGGCTCTCGGCGAGATGGTCCGTATCTGGGGCCGGCTCGACGCGCTGGAGGAGGACTTCAAGATCAATCAGGCGGAGGGGGTCGGCCAGCGCGAGCCCGATCTCGGCTTCGCCTGGCCCGTGCACATGTGGGCGTCGGGCAAGGGCCTCGACGAGGTGCTGCGCGACGCCGAGATGCCGGCGGGTGACTTCGTGCGCTGGTGCAAGCAGGTGATCGACGTCCTGGGTCAGATCGCCGCGGCGGCACCCCGCGAGAACAGCACGGTCGCGAAGAACGCGCGCAAGGCCGTCGACGCGGTGCTGCGCGGGGTGGTGGCGTACAGCTCGGTGGGGTGACGACGGGGGCTCACGGTCGCAGTCGAGGCCGAGGGCCGTACGACGGACGTTCCGACGACAGGTCCCGGGTGTCAGTCCGTCAACGACTGTGCGAGCCGGGCCAGTTCGGGCGTACGCAGCACCCGGTCCCCGTACCCGGGCAGGGGCACATGGAGCGGCTGTGTCCAGCGGTGGGGGATCGCGTCGAAGCCGTACACGGCGCCCGCGAGCGCGCCGGTGACCGCCGCGACCGTGTCCGTGTCGCCGCCCAGGTCGATCGCCGCCGCCAGGGAGCCTTCGAACGAGCCGGTCGTCCGCAGGGCCCACAGGGCCGAGCCCAGGCAGGGCCAGACCGCGCCGTTGAACTCCGTCGCGTCGTCGGGGTGCCATCCGGGGTCGAGCACGGTGGCCCAGCGCGGACGGTGCTCCTCGCGTACGTCCCTGAGCGTGCCGGGGACGGCGGCCACCGGGTCGCCGCCCTCCAGTGCCACCCGGATCAGCTCGTGCAGCACGGCTGTGCCCTCCCACGCCGCCGCGTCGCCGTGGGTGAGTGCCGCGATCCGGCGGGCGGCCGACATGGTGGCCTCGCGGCCCGCCGCGGCGAAGTACACGGCGGGGGTGGCCGCGCGCATCAACGAGCCGTTGCCGGCGGCCCGTCCGGAGCGCCGGAAGTGGAGGGCGGATGCGAGGTCCCACGGATCGCCGCTCATCAGGACCTGTTCGGTCTGGAGTCCGATGTCCTTGGGGTCGGCCGCGGCCCAGCGGCGGAACCGGCCGAAGATGTCGGGCAGGTCGAGACCGCCGCGTTCCAGCAGCGACTCGCCGATCAGCACCGCCATCTGCGTATCGTCCGTGGCCTCGCCCGGGTCCCAGCCGCCGCCTCCGTGCATCTCGCCCGCGCCGTCCGGGAAGCGGGCGCCGAATCCACCGGCCGGGCCGAACTCGAAAGGCGCTCCGAGCGCGTCACCGACGGCTGAGCCGACGACCGCTCCGCGCACCCGATCGCGTCGGGCTGTTCCGTCCGGGGCGTCCGGCTGATCCACGGGAGCCATCCGGCCAGCATAAGGACCGACCGCGGGTCTCGAGTGCCGGGTGCGGGGCGTACGCGGGATGGGGGCCGTCCGGCGACGGGGAGGGGGCGCGACGGGTCAGGCGTTCGTGTCCTCCTGCTCGCGCTCCACCTGCTCGTTCCACTCGCGCTTGACCGCCCGCCACGCCTCGTCGCTCTGGCCCAGCCGCCAGTAGCCGGAGATCGAAAGGCGCTCGCGCGGGATCTTCCGGTCGTGCCGCAGATGGCGGCGCAGCTCCTTCACGAAGCCCGCCTCACCGTGCACGAACGCGTGTACGTCGCCGGTGGGGAAGTCCAGTGCCCGTACGGCGGCGACCAGCGCCTCGCCGGCCGGGCGGGTCCCTCGGTGCAGCCAGACGATGTCCGTCCCTGCGGGGGCGGCTATCTTCTGCTCCTCGTCGGGGCCCTCCACCTCGATGAACGCGTGGATCGTGGCGTCCTCGGGAGCCTGCTCGACCGACGCGGCGATCGCGGGCAGCGCGCTCGCGTCACCGACGAACAGATGCCAGTCGGCGGCCGGGTCGGGGGCGTACGACCCGCCGGGGCCCAGGAATCGCACCGTGTCGCCGGGTCGCGCGGCAGCCGCCCACGGTCCCGCCAGGCCCTCGTCGCCGTGCACCACGAAGTCGATCGTGATCTCCCCGGCGGTCTGATTCCACTCACGCACCGTGTACGTACGGGTCGCGGGCCACTGCTCGCGCGGGAAGTCCTCGCGGATCCGGCCCACGTCGAACGGTTCGGGGTAGCTGACGCCCTCGGGGGCGAACAGCAACTTCACGTAGCGGTCGGTGAATTCGCCCGCTCCCAGCGCGGCGGGTCCGTCGCCGCCGAGGACCAGGCGCACCATGTGCGGCGTGATGCGCTGACCGCGCACCACCCGCGCCTCATGGACCTTCGGTGACTTACGGGCCGGCTCTGCTGCCACGGCGGTCTCCCCTGACTCGTACGGTGCGCGACCACCGCTCGGCGGCCGTGCGGTGCTTAGGTTTACCTAAGTTAACACCCCGCCGCCCGCCGCACCTCTTGTCGCCCCGGGCCCGTCACTTCCCCAGCGTGGTGAGCAGCCGGTGCAGCGCGTTGTTCAGACCCCACCGCGCGGCCAGCGCGTCCAGGGTCTCCGGGTCGAGCGGTTCGGCGGGCAGCGCCGGGTCGAACTCCGGCAGGGGTACGTCCCCGGCGACCCGCACCACCGTCGGGGCGACGGCCACATAGGCCCTGGCCTCGTCCAGCCGCTTGCGCTGCGAGGGTGTCAGCCCCGAACGCGGATCGTCGACCGCCGCCATGATCCCCGCCAGATCCCCGAACGCGTCCAGCAGCTTGGCCGCCGTCTTCTCCCCGATCCCGGGCACACCGGGCAGCCCGTCGCTCGGATCGCCCCGCAGCAGCGCCAGATCGACATACCCGGAGCCGGTCACCCCGTACTTCTCGCGCAGCCACGCCTCGTCCGTCATCTGGAGCGATCCGACGCCTTTGAGCGGATACAAGACCCGCACCCCGCGGGCGTCGTCCACCAACTGATACAGGTCGCGGTCGCCGGTGACGATGTCCACCGGGCCGGCAGCGGCGCCGGCGAGGGTGCCGATCACGTCGTCCGCCTCGTACCCCGCCACGCCGACGCGGGCGATCCCCAGCGCGTCCAGCACGGCCTCGATGATCGGCACCTGCGGTGCGAGGGTGTCCGGGGTCTCCTCCTCGTCCGGGCCCTGAGCCGTCTCCACCGCCACGCGGTGCGCCTTGTACGACGGGATCAGATCCACCCGCCACCGGGGCCGCCAGTCGGCGTCCCAGCAGGCCACGAGGTCGTCCGGGTGGTGGTCCTGGACGAGCCGGGTGATGAAGTCGAGCAGGCCCCGGACCGCGTTGACGGGCGTGCCGTCAGGGGCGCGCACCGAGTCGGGGACCCCGAAATAGGCGCGGAAGTAGAGGGAGGCGGTGTCGAGGAGCATCAGGCGTCGCGTCACATCCCTGATGATGCCGCATCCCACTGACAGCGGCCGGACACCGGCGGCCGTGAGCCCGGCGGCCCGGAACCGCCGGCGCCCCGTCCGACCTGCGAGGAAGTGCCCGAGTGGAGTGGACCACATAGACGTTTGGGCCATGCAAGGGAGGGCAGGCGCGCATCCGGAGCGAACCCGGGCGCGAACTCTCGGGGGCCGTGGACCGGCCACGCGGGCAGACCCCGTACCGCTTCACGGCCCGCCGGCGGGGGTGGCGGGCCGTTTCTCATTTCGACGGCGTGAGGTGTATGTGTCCAGGCTCCAGGCGGAACATCTGTACAAGGTGTTCGGCGCACGACCCGAAGACGCGGTGCGGAAGCTCGAAAGCGGCACGGACCGCGACGAGTTGCGCGCCGACGGCACGACCGCCGCGGTGATCGACGCCTCGTTCTCCGTCGATCCCGGTCAGATATTCGTCGTGATGGGCCTCTCCGGGTCCGGCAAGTCCACGCTGCTGCGCATGCTCAACGGTCTGCTGGAGCCGACGGCGGGGCGGGTGCTCTTCGACGGCCAGGATCTGACCGCCCTGAGCGCGGCCCAGCTTCGTACCGTGCGCTCCACCAAGATCAGCATGGTGTTCCAGCACTTCGCGCTCTTTCCGCACCGCAGCGTGCTCGAGAACGCGGGATACGGCCTGGAGGTCCAGGGCATCCCACGCCGCGAGCGCGAAAGACGCGCCGCCGAGGCGCTTGAACTCGCGGGCCTGGCCGGCTGGGAGAAGGCCTGGCCCGACGAGCTGTCCGGCGGTATGCAGCAGCGGGTGGGCCTCGCCCGCGCGCTCGCCACCGACGCGGACCTGCTGCTGATGGACGAGTCGTTCAGCGCGCTCGACCCGCTCATCCGCCGTGACATGCAGGACCAGCTCCTGGAACTCCAGAAGCGGCTGAAGAAGACCATCGTCTTCATCACCCACGACCTCAACGAGGCCATGCGGCTCGGCGACCGGATCGCCGTGATGCGCGACGGCGAGATCGTCCAGCTCGGCACCGCCGAGGACATCCTCGTCACCCCGGCCAACGACTACGTCGCCTCCTTCACCCAGGACGTCGACCGCTCACGAGTCCTGACCGCCGGCGCGATCATGGCGGACGCCGACACCGCCCATGGCAGCCGTACCGACGACGGCAAGGAGCTGCGCACGGACAAGGACGTGCTGGCGGCGGCGCCCGCCACCGTCTCCGTGGGCACTCCGATCATCGAGCTGTTCACCCCCTGCTCGACCAGCTCGGTCCCCGTCGCCGTCACCGACGACGAGGGGCGCCTGGTCGGCGTCGTACCGCGCGCCCGGCTCCTGGCCGTACTCGGCGAGCCGATGACCCCCGCCGACGCGCCCGCGCCCCCTGCGGCGCCGGTGGCCGGCGTCGGGCCGACGACGCTGACCGTCGACAAGGAGGCGGCCAGTGCCTAGGCTCCCGCTCGGCGAGTGGGTCGACAGCGGAGTCGACTTCCTCCAGCGCCATCTCTCCTGGCTGTTCGACGCGATCAGCTCGCTCGTCACCCACATGTACGACGCCGTCGACGCGGTGCTCAACGGTCCCCAGCCGCTGCTCCTCGCCGGCATCCTGGCCGTACTCGCCTGGTGGCTTCGCGGCCTCCTCGCGGCCGTGCTCGCCTTCGTCGGCTTCGCCCTCATCGACTCGATCGAGCTGTGGGAACTCGCGATGTCGACGCTCTCGCTCGTGCTCGTCGCGACGATCGTCATCCTGGTCATCGCGGTGCCCCTCGGCGTCTGGGCCGCGCGCTCGAGCACCGTCAGCGCCGTCATCCGGCCCGTGCTCGACTTCATGCAGACGATGCCCGCGATGGTCTATCTGATCCCCGGCATCATCTTCTTCGGCGTCGGCGTGGTCCCCGGCATCATCGCCACGATCATCTTCGCCCTGCCGCCCGGCGTCCGCATGACGGAGCTGGGCATCCGGCAGGTCGACGCCGAACTGGTGGAGGCCGCCGAGGCGTTCGGCACCAGCCCGCGCGACACCCTGCTGCGCGTCCAGCTTCCGCTCGCGCTCCCGACGATCATGGCCGGCATCAACCAGGTGATCATGCTGGGTCTGTCGATGGTCGTCATCGCCGGCATGGTCGGCGGCGGTGGTCTCGGCGGCGCCGTCTACCGCGCCATCGGCAACGTCGACATCGGGCTCGGCTTCGAGGCGGGTGTCTCCATCGTCATCCTGGCGATGTATCTGGACCGGCTGACCGGCGCGCTGGGCCGGCAGGTCTCGCCGCTGGGCCGCCGTGCGCTCGCCAAGGCGCGGGCGATGAGCGGTTCGCTCAAGGTGCGGGACCACCGGCCGCGTCCCTCGGTCGCGGTGGTCGGTGTGGTCGTCCTCGCGCTCGTCGCGGGCGGCATGAGCATCTTCGGCGGCGGCGACAAGGCCGCGACGGTCGCCGGCGAGGGGGACGTCGGCCAGGGCAAGAAGATCAGCATGGGCTACATCCCCTGGGACGAGGGCGTCGCCTCCACCTTCCTCTGGAAGGAACTGCTGGAGCGGCGCGGTTACGAGGTCGAGGCCACCCAGTACGAGGCCGGGGCGCTCTACACCGGCCAGGCGAACGGCCAGGTCGACCTCCAGACCGACTCCTGGCTGCCGACCACCCACGCCACCTACTGGGCCAAGTACCAGGACAAACTGGAGGACATGGGCGCCTGGTACGGCGAGACGTCCCTGGAGCTGTCCGTGCCCTCGTACGTGAAGGGTGTCGACTCGCTCGCGGATCTCAAGGGCCAGGCCGACCAGTTCAAGGGCCGGATCATCGGCATCGAGCCCAGCGCCGGCGAGATGGGCATCCTCAAGGACAAGGTCCTGAAGGAGTACGGCCTCGAGGGCGAGTACAAGGTCGTCGACGGCTCCACGCCCGGCATGCTGGCCGAGCTGAAGCGCGCGTACGAGAAGAAGGAACCGGTCGTCGTCACGCTCTGGTCCCCGCACTGGGCGTACAACACCTACGACCTGAAGAAGCTCACCGACCCCAAGGGCACCTGGGGTGAGGGCGACGGCGTGCACATGCTCGCCCGCAAGGGCTTCTCCGCCGAGAACCCGAGCATCGCCAAGTGGCTCAAGAGCTTCAAGATGACCGAGGACCAGCTCACCAGCCTCGAGGCGAAGATCCAGGGCGCCGGCAAGGGCAAGGAGCAGGAGGCCGTACGCGCCTGGCTGGCGGACAACCCCGAACTGGCCGACAAGTGGACCCCGGTCTCCGGCGTCAGCAAGGGCGCGAACGGCAAGGACGAACGTGACAGGCCCATCGAGGTCGCCTGGTTCCCCTGGGAGGAGGACATCGCGGCCACGTATCTGTGGAAGGCGGTGCTGGAGGACCGGGGTTACACGATGAACCTCAAGCAGTTCGAGGTCGGTCCGATGTACACGGCGCTCGCCCGGGGGCAGATCGACGTCCAGTTCGACGGCTGGCTGCCCAACACACAGAAGAGATACTGGGACAAGTACGGCGACAAACTCTCCGACCTCGGCTCCTGGTACGGGCCGACGTCACTGGAGATCGCCGTGCCCTCCTATGTGAAGGGCGTCGACTCGCTGGCCGACCTGAAGGGCCGCGAGGACGAGTTCAAGGGCCGGATCGTCGGTATCGAGCCCGGCACCGAAACCATGAACATCCTTAAGAACACGGTCCTGCCGGACTACGGCCTGGACGGCGGCTACGAGGTCGTCGACAGCTCCACGCCCGGCATGCTGGCCGAACTGGAGCGCTCGTACGCGAAGAAGGAGCCCATCGCGGTCATGCTGTGGACCCCGCACTGGGCCTACAGCGAGTACGAGCTGACCAAGCTGAAGGACCCGAAGAAGGCGTTCGGCGAGGGCGACCAGATCCGCACCGTGGCCAACAAGGACTTTCCGAAGAACTACCCGCAGCTCACCGAGTGGTTCAAGAACTTCAAGCTCAGCGAGGAACAGCTCGCCGGGCTGGAGAACGAGATCCAGAAGCGGGGTACGGGGCATGAGGAGGAGGCGGTGAGGGCCTGGATGGCGAAGAATCCGGGCATCGCCGATCAGATCGCTCCGCAGTAGCGGAACGGAACGTATCGCCGTACCGATGTGCCGGTGTATCGGCATGTCGATGTGTGGCGAAAGGGCGGGCGTCGCGCGAAGCGGTGCCCGCCCTTTCGGTGCCCGCCGGCAGGGCGCGTTCGGGGGCGCGGCGTCGTACGTTGGAGCGTGTGGCCCTACGGATCGGTAACCGGATCGCCTCACCGCATCGCGGTGAGTGGGACAGACCGCCCTTGCGCGGCCGTCAACTCTGAGAAGATGACGATCCGGCCGGGAGGGAGCCCAGACATGGACGACAAGGAAGCGCTCAGGGTGGGCGCCGCCGTCCGCAGGCGGCGCAGGTCCCTCGGTCTCACACTGGCGGCCGTCGCCGACCGCAGCGGGCTCTCCGTGCCTTTCCTCAGCCAGATCGAGAACGAACGCGCCCGGCCGAGCGCCCGCTCGCTGGAGCGGGTGGCCGGCGCCCTGGAGACCACCATCGCCGTGCTGCACGCCGCGGCGGACTCGGCGCGCACGGTCGACGTCGTACGGGCCGACGGCGGCGGCCCCGGCCCCGGTGTACGCAGGGTGGCCCGGGGCGGACACCAACTGCACGCCAAGGAGTACACCGGCGAGCAGGACACCGGGCGCGAGTACCAGCACCGCAACGACGAGGTGATGTACATCGCCGACGGCTCGGTGGAGGTCGAGGCCGAAGGCCGCGCGTACCGCCTGGAGCGCGGCGACACGCTGTATCTCTCCGGAGGGGTCAGGCACCGCTGGCGCGCCACCGAGCCGGGCACCCGCATCCTGGTCGTCGCCGTCGCCGAACACATCGACGCGACGTTCGACACCCGGCGCTGAGCGGCGCGCGCCGTGACCGCCGCACCGCGGGTCGTCTCGTTGGTCCCCTCGCTCACCGAGGCCGTCGCGGTCACCGCGCCCGGACTCCTGGTGGGCGCCACCGACTGGTGCGTCCACCCCGCCGGGCTCGACGTCGTACGCGTGGGCGGCACCAAGAATCCGGACATCGCCGTCATCACCGCGCTGCGCCCCGACCTCGTGGTGGCCAACGAGGAGGAGAACCGGGAGCCGGATCTGGCCGCGCTGCGGGCGGCGGGCATCGAGGTGCTGGTCACCGAGGTGCGCCGGCTCGACCAGGCGTTCGCCGAACTGGAGCGGATGCTCGTCACGGGCTGTGGGCTCGCGGTGCCGCGCTGGCTGGACGAGGCTCGCGACGCCTGGGCGGCGGTGCCTCCTTCGTACGGAGAAGGGCGCCGGGCGGTCGTACCGATCTGGCGCAGGCCGTGGATGGTGCTGGGCGGTGACACCTTCGCGGGCGATCTGCTCGCCAGGCTCGGTGTGCACAACGTCTACGGGGAGCTGGCCGAGCGCTACCCGCGCATCGAACCGGACCGGCTGCGGGCCTCGGGCGCCGATCTGGTGGTCCTGCCCGACGAGCCGTACCGCTTCACCGCCGACGACGGTCCCGAGTGCTTTCCCGGACTGCCGGCGGCGCTGGTCGACGGGCGGTTCCTCACCTGGTACGGGCCGTCGCTGGTCCAAGCACCGGCGGCGCTGCGGGCAGCGCTCCGCTGACCAGGCCGTGGACGGTACGGGTCCAGGCGACCGCCCAGGCGGCCGTCAGCAGCACGAACAGGGCGAGTGACAGCCAGGCCAGGGCGGCCAGCCCCGTGGCGCGGGCGAGCCCGGCGGCGCCGGTCACACACGTACCGACCGGGAAGGTGAAGGCCCACCACGTCATCGAGAACGCCATCCCGCGCCGTACCGCCCGCACGACCATCGCGAGTGCCAGCGCCAGCCACAGCAGCGCGAAGCCCATCACCGGGACGCCGTACAGCACGGCGAAGGCGTCCAGGGCCGAGGCGTACGGGTCGGTGGCCGGGGCGCCGAGCGCGGTGGGCGCGGCCCGCGCGAGATGGCCGACCGCCGTCGTGGACTGGCCGAGCGGGCCCAGGACGAGAAAGAGCGCGGGCGTCAGGGCGACGGGCAGCGGACCGATCAGGACGAGCCTGCCGAAGACCAGCGGCAGCAGGGTGAGCGTGGCGAGCAGGCTCAGGCCGAACATGGCATAGCAGGCCAGCAGCAGCGCCTCGCGCCACTGACCGGCGGGCAGATACGGGATCAGCGCCGGGCCGAGCGCCGCCGACACCATCGGGGCCACCACCGGCAGGAGCCACACCGGGGACACGTCGGCGGCCCGCACCCTGTGCCGTACCACCATCAGATACGGGACGGCCACGGCGCCCGCCAGAGCGACCAGCGTGCCCGCCGTGAAAAGCACGGCGTCCACGGCCACGGCGGCGCTCTCGCCGATCACATACCGGCCCACCGCGAGGGTGGCGCCGCCGACCGCGAGCAGCGCCATCGCCAGACATCCGTAGAACGGCGCCACCGCCGGATCGAGCAGATGGGCGCGCGCCCGGTCGCGGTGGTGGACCCAGTGCCCGGCGCGGGCCGTCAGCACGAGCAGGAGCATCAGCGCGGACAGCGCCCATACGGTGACAAGAGCGGCGCGCAGTACGGGGACCCCTCCGGGGTCCCAGGGCAGGGCGGCGCCCGCGCTCGCGACGATCGCGGTCCCCATGACGCTCGCGTACCAGTTGGGTCCGACGTGGCGCAGGACCGGGAAGGGCCGTGGTCGGGGCGGGGCGGGTCGCGTGATCAGGGCTGTCGGGGCGAGGGCGGGCATGGTCCTACCCTCCTCGGGCGATGTCCTCCCCACCAGGCCCCTTGGCGCTATGAGGCCATAACCTGAACGTATGACTGACGAGCCCACGGTGAGCCTCGCCCACCGGGTGCCCGAACTGGGCGCTCTGGAACTGCTCATCGCCGTCGCGCGGCACGGCAGCATGGGCGGGGCGGCCCGTGAGCTGGGCATCAGCCAGCCCGCGGCGAGCAGCCGGATACGGTCCGTCGAACGGCAGCTCGGGGTGAGCCTTTTCGACCGGTCGCCCAGCGGGTCCCGGCTCACCGGCACGGGCGCGCTCGTCACCGACTGGGCGCGGCGGATCATGGAGGCGGCCGAGGCGTTCGACGCGGGCGCACAGGCGCTGCGCGACCGGCGTGACTCACGGCTGCGGGTCGCCGCGAGCATGACCATCGCCGAGTATCTGCTGCCCGGCTGGCTCATCGCGCTCCGCGCGGCCCGGCCGGACACGGCTGTCTCGCTCCTCGCGGGCAACTCGGGCGCGGTGGCCGCGCGGCTGATCGGCGGCGAGGCGGATCTCGGCTTCGCGGAGGGCCTGGCCGTGCCCGCGGGACTGGACGGCACGGTGATCGGCCGCGACCGGCTGGTCGTCGTCGTCGCGCCGACGCACGCGTGGGGGCGCCGTACGGCCCTGACGCCCGAGGAGCTGGCCGCCGCCCCGTTGATCCTCCGTGAGGAGGGCTCGGGCACCCGCCAGGTGCTCGACGCGGCGCTCGCCTCCTACGGAGGTGTTGCCGCGCCGCTGCTCGAACTGTCCTCGACGACGGCGGTCAAGGCGGCGGTGGTGAGCGGCGCGGGGCCCTCGGTGCTCAGTGAGCTGGCCGTGGGGGAGGAGCTGGCGTCGCGGCGGCTGATGGAGGTGGCGGTTTCGGGGGTGTCACTCCGTCGCGACCTGCGGGCGGTGTGGCCGGCGGGGCACAGGCCGAGCGGTCCGGCGCGCGAGCTGCTGTCGTTGACGCGTACGGATCTGGAGGGCGAGCGGCCGGGCGGGTTAGATCCGGTCATGCTCGTACGGCCGGTAACGCCACCCCGCTGATCACGCCTGCGACGCCGCCGTCACCAGCGCCGCCATCACGCGCACGTCCTCGCCCATCTCCGGATGCCACTGCACCCCCAGCACCCACCGCTCGTCGCCCAGCTCCACCGCCTCCACCGTCCCGTCGCCCGCATACGCCGAGACGATCAGCCCCTCGCCCAGTCGGTCCACCGCCTGGTGGTGCGAGGACGGCACATCCGACTCCTCCGGCACGGCGGTCCCGTACCGAGTGCCCGGCACCGGCTTCACCGGATGCTCGCCGAAGACGCCGAGGGTCGCGGCCGTATGGCCCTCGAGATGCTGGATGAGCGTCCCGCCGAGCGCGACGTTCAGCAGTTGCATGCCCCGGCAGATCGCGAGCAGCGGTGTCCCGAACGCCAACGCGGCCTCGATGAGGGCGAGTTCCCAGTCGTCCCGCTCCCTGGCCGGTGGTCCGGTACGGGGGTCGGGCTCGGCCCCGTACCGTACGGGCTCCACATCCGGACCCCCCGCGACGACCAGCCCGTCGAGCCGGGCAACCACCGAGGCGGCGGTGGCCGGCTCGTCCGGCGGGAGCATGACGGCGACGCCGCCCGCGCGCTGGACGAGCCGGGGATATCCCACGGGCAGCAGGGCGGCGGGCAGGTCCCAGACGCCCCACCTGGCCGACGTCTCCAGATACGTGCTGACGCCGATGAGCGGTTTCAAGGATCGTTCCTCCGTCGCGGTGCTGTGCTGTGCTTGTGCTGTGCTGTCACGCTTTGCGTTCAGTCCCGTTTCAGCTCGGCCTCGGCCTCCGCGAGCGCGGCGAACTCCTCCTCGGGGGCGGCGGCGACCAGCCGGTGCCGACTGTAGAAGGCGAAGTAGGCGAGGGCGACCACATAGACGCCGAGCGCGATGAACGCGGCGTCCTTGTCCACCAGGAAGGTCGCCACCAGCGCCGACAGGGCCAGGACGAACGCCACGCCGGAGGTCAGCATGCCGCCCGGTGTGCGGTACGGACGGTGCAGACCGGGCTCGCGGCGCCGCAGTACCAGGTGCGACAGGGCCATCAGGGCGTAGGAGATGGTGGCGCCGAAGACCGCGACGTTCAGCATCCGGCCGCCGTTGCCGCTGCCGGCGGCCAGCGCGAAGCCGATCGCGCCGGGTATCAGCAGGCCGAGGTACGGGGCCTTGCGGCTGCTGGTCAGTGAGAGGAAGCGGGGCAGATAGCCGGCGCGCGAGAGCGCGAACAACTGCCGGGAACCGGCGTAGATGAGCGAGAAGAAGGACGCGACCAGACCGGCGAGCCCCGCGTAGTTGACGAACCGGCTGAGCGCCGTGGGCTCGCCGTCGCCCTGGAGCGCGACCACCAGCGGATTGCCCGCCTCCTGGACCGCGGCGGAGCCACGGGCGCCGGTCGCGGCGAAGAACGTGATCAGGGCCAGCAGGACGAGGATGCCCATGGAGATCGACAGGGCGCGCGGCATCGAGCGCACCGGGTCCTTGGCCTCCTCGGCGGCCAGCGGCACACCCTCGACGCCCAGGAAGAACCACATACCGAACGGGAACGCGGCCCAGATGCCCAACAGGCCGTACGGCAGCCAGGAGTTGGACCCGAAGGCGTCCTCCTGGACGGGGATGTCGTTGAGGCCGCTGCTGTCGAACTCGGTGAAGGCTCCCACGGCGAAGATCAGCAGCGCGGCGACGGCGATGGCCGTCACGACGAGGCTGAAGCGCAGCGCCTCGCCGACGCCCCACAGATGGATGCCGATGAAGATGGCGAAGCAGGCGAGATAGACCGGCCAGCCCGCGTCCAGTCCGAAGAGGTTCAGCGACTCGACGTAGTCACCGATGAAGATGGAGATCGCGGCGGGCGCCAGGATGTACTCGATGAGGATGGCCGTGCCGGTCAGGAAGCCGCCCCAGGTGCCGAGCGCGCGGCGCGCGAAGCCGTAACCGCCGCCCGCCGTGGGCAGGATCGCGGACAGCTCGGCGAGCGAGAAGACGAGACAGGCGTACATCGCGCCCATCAGGAGGGTCGCGATGGCGAGCCCGCCGAAGCCGCCCTCGGAGAGTCCGATGTTCCAGCCGGAGAAGTCCCCGGAGACGACGTAGGCGACGCCGAGGCCGGTCAGCAGGAGCCAGCCGGCGCTGCCGCGCTTCAGCGTGCGGCGGTTCAGATAGGCCGCGTCTTCGGCGGAGCCGCCCGGTGCCGTGCCCGCCGGACCTGCCGGACCCGTCGGACCTGCCGGACCTGCCGGACCCGTCGGACCCGTCGGACCCGTCGGACCGGGTGGTTTGGCGAGTGGGATACCGGAGTCCGTGTCTTCGGCCATGAGCCGCTCCTGCCTCGGGTAAAGGTGTGAGGCCACACCATTGCGGCCGGAATCGCTCGTGCGCAAGCCCTGTGCGTTAAGCCGCTGTTACGGGCCTGGTGGCCCTGCCCTCGATCGCCGGACGGGCTCGACCGCCGGACGGGGCCGATCGGGCTCTCAGGCCAGAAATCCCCGCAGCAGCGCCGCCGTCCCGCCGCAGTGCTCGCGCATCACCTCGCGCGCCGCGTCCGCGTCGCCGGCCAGGACCGCCTCCACCAGCGCCGTGTGCTGCTGCTGGGAGTGCTCCAAGTTCCGTACCAGCAGCGGGATGCAGTCCAGCAGGTCGTTCACGGTCGCGCGGACCGACGCGTACTGCTCGGTGAGCCGCGCCGAGCCGGACAGCTCCGCGAGCGTCAGATGCAGCAGCGTGTCGAGTCGGCGGTAGTCGCCCAGCGGGGCGTCGTGCGTGGCCGCGAGCGCCGTACGCAGCCGGGCCGCCTCGCGCTCGGTCAGCCCGTGCGCCGCGCACAGGCCCGCCGCGCCCACCTCCAGCACCTCGCGGAAGCGCAGCACGTCCTCGATGTCGACGCCCGACACCCGGCGGCGCAGCTCCTCCTCGACCCCCTGCGGCGGGGTGTCGGGCCGGGGCCGGACGAACGTGCCGCCGTAGCGCCCCCGCCGGCTCTCCACCAGCCCCTGCTCCGTGAGGACCTTCAGCACCTCGCGCAGCGTGACCCGGCTGATCCGCAGCCGCTCCGCCAACTCCCGCTCGGCGGGCAGCCGTTCGCCGCCCGCGACCAGCCCCAGTCGCAGCACCTGCATGATCTGCTCCAGAGCCTCCTCGAAACCGTTGCCCGCCCGCACGGGGCGCAGGACGGACGTCAGCCGGTCGGCCGGCTCACCCTTCTTCGCCGCATCCTTCTTCGCCACGTCGCCGTTTCCCCTTCCCAAGCAATGGTCTCCCGGAATACCTTAAGGTCCCCGGCTGGCCGATGGAGGAGTTGTCCCGTGGCAGACCGCACACCCCCGCTCTCCGTCGAGGAACTGCGCGCCCTTGTGGTGAGCGGCGAGATCGACACCGTCGTCCTGGCCTTCCCCGACATGCAGGGCAGACTCCAGGGCAAGCGGTTCGCCGCGCGGTTCTTCCTGGAGGACGTACTGGAACACGGCACGGAGGGCTGCAACTACCTCCTCGCCGTCGACGTCGAGCTGAACACCGTCGACGGCTACGCGATGTCCTCCTGGGACCGCGGTTACGGCGACTTCGCCATGCACCCCGACTTCTCGACCCTGCGCCGTGTCCCCTGGAACGAGGGGACGGCGATGCTCATCGCCGACCTCGCCTGGAACGACGGCTCACCGGTCGTCGCCGCGCCCCGCCAGATCCTGCGCCGCCAGCTCGACCGGCTCGCCGAGCAGGGCTACACCGCGCACGTCGGCACGGAACTCGAGTTCATCGTCTTCAAGGACACCTTCGAGCAGGCGTGGGACAGCGGCTACCGCTCCCTCACCCCCGCCAACCAGTACAACGTCGACTACTCGATCCTCGGCACCGGCCGTATCGAGCCCCTGCTGCGCCGGATCCGCAACGACATGACCGCCGCCGGTCTGACCGTCGAGTCCGCCAAGGGCGAGTGCAATCCGGGCCAGCACGAGATCGTCTTCCGTTACGACGACGCCCTGGTCACCTGTGACCAGCACGCCATCTACAAGACCGGTGCCAAGGAGATCGCCTCCCAAGAAGGCGTCTCGCTCACCTTCATGGCCAAGTACAACGAGCGCGAGGGCAATTCCTGCCACATCCATCTCTCGCTCCAGTCCGCCGACGAACCCGGCACGAACGTGATGGCGGGCGACGACGCCCACGGCATGTCTCCCGTGATGCGCCACTTCCTGGCCGGGCAGCTCGCCGCGCTGCGCGAGTTCTCCCTGCTGTACGCGCCCAACATCAACTCCTACAAACGCTTCGCACCCGGCTCGTTCGCCCCGACCGCCGTCGCGTGGGGCAACGACAACCGCACCTGCTCACTTCGGGTCGTCGGCCACGGCCGCTCCACGCGCTTCGAGAACCGGCTGCCCGGCGGCGACGTCAACCCCCATCTGGCCGTCGCGGGGCTGGTGGCGGCGGGGCTGTACGGCATCGAGCACGCGCTCGAACTCCCCGAGCCCTGCGCCGGGAACGCCTACACCTCCGCGTACGAGCAGGTCCCCACCACCCTGCGCGAGGCCGCCGACCTGTGGGAGCACAGCCCCATCGCCAAGGCCGCGTTCGGGGACGAGGTCGTCGCCCACTACCTCAATCTGGCGCGCGTCGAACTGGCCGCCTTCGACGCCGCCGTGACCGACTGGGAGCTGCGCCGCTCCTTCGAACGCATGTGAGGAACACCGCCGTGCCCGACCAGCCCCACGCCCATCAGATCCTCAATCCGGCGACCGAGGAGGTCGTCGCCACCGTCCCGGCGACGAGCGCGGCCGAGGTCGACACGGCCGTCGCACGGGCCGCCACCGCCCAGCGCCGGTGGTCGGCCGCCGCCCCCGCCGACCGCGCGCGCCTGCTGCGCCGCTTCGCCACCACGGTCGACGGCCACCTCGAAGAACTCGCCCGACTGGAGGTCGAGGAGGCGGGCCACACCCTCGGGAACGCCCGCTGGGAGGCGGGCAACGTCCGCGACCTCCTCGACTACGCCGCCGGGGGAGTGGAGCGCCTGACCGGCCGGCAGATCCCGGTCGCCGGCGGTCTCGACATCACCCTCCTCGAACCGCTCGGGGTCGTCGGCGTCATCGCCCCGTGGAACTTCCCCATGCCCATCGCCGCCTGGGGCACCGCGCCCGCGCTGGCGGCAGGCAACGCCGTACTCCTCAAGCCCGCCGAGACCACCCCGCTGACCGCTCTGCGCCTGGCCGAACTCGCCCTGGAGGCAGGGCTTCCCGAGCATCTGTTCCAGGTCCTGCCGGGCGCCGGGGACGTCGCCGGCCAGGCGCTGGTCGACCACCCCGGCGTGGCCAAGATCGTCTTCACCGGCTCCACCCGGGTGGGCCGCGAGATCATGGCCAGGGGCGCGCGGCACATGAAACGCGTGACCCTCGAACTCGGCGGCAAGAGCCCCAACATCGTCTTCGCCGACGCCGACGTGGAACAGGCGGCGGCACAGGCCCCGATGGCCTATCTGGACAACGCGGGACAGGACTGCTGCGCCCGCACCCGCATCCTCGTCCAGCGCACCGTGTACGACCGGTTCCTCGAACTCCTCGCCCCCGCCGTGCGGTCGGTGGTCGTCGGCGACCCGTCGGACGAGAAGACCCAGATGGGTCCGCTGATCTCGCGCGCCCAACTGGAGCGCGTGCGCGGGTACGTCCCCGAGGGCCGGGCGGCCGTACGGGGCAGCGCCCCCGACGGACCGGGCTTCTGGTTCCCGCCGACCGTCCTCACCGACGTCGCCGCCGACGATCCGGCGGTGACCGAGGAGATCTTCGGGCCGGTCGCCGTGGTGATCCCGTTCGACGACGAACAGGACGCGATCCGCCTCGCCAACGACACCGAGTACGGCCTCTCCGGCTCCCTGTGGACCCGCGACCTCGGCCGCGCGCTGCGCGTCTCGCGCGCCGTCGCCGCCGGCAACCTGTCCGTCAACTCGCACAGCAGCGTGCGCTACTCCACCCCCTTCGGGGGGTACAAGCAGTCCGGCGTCGGGCGTGAGCTGGGACCCGACGCGCTCACCGCGTTCACCGAGACCAAGAACATCTTCATCAGCACGGAGGTCTGACCCATGCCCGACGAGATCAACCAGAGCGCCGAGACGCCCGTCTGCCGCCGGCTGGTCGGCCGTACCGCCGTCATCACCGGCGCGGGCAGCGGCATCGGTCTCGCCACCGCGCGCCGGCTCGCCTCCGAGGGCGCGCACGTCGTCTGCGGCGACATCGACGAGACGGCGGGCCAAGCGGTGGCCGACGAGGTGGGCGGCCTCTTCGTACGGGTCGACGTCACCGACGCGGAACAGGTAGACGCCCTCTTCAAGAAGGCGTTCGACACCTACGGCAGCGTCGATGTCGCGTTCAACAACGCGGGCATCTCACCACCCGAGGACGACTCGATCCTCACCACCGGCATCGACGCCTGGCGCCGGGTCCAGGAGGTCAACCTCACCTCCGTGTACCTGTGCTGCAAGGCCGTCATCCCCTACATGCGACAGCAGCGGCGCGGCTCGATCATCAACACCGCGTCGTTCGTCGCGACCATGGGCGCGGCCACCAGCCAGATCTCGTACACCGCCTCCAAAGGAGGCGTACTCGCCATGTCACGTGAACTGGGCGTGCAGTTCGCCCGCGAGGGCATCCGGGTCAACGCGCTCTGCCCGGGGCCGGTCAACACACCCCTGCTGCGCGAGCTGTTCGCGAGCGACCCCGAGCGGGCGGCGCGCCGGCTGGTGCACATCCCGGGCGGGCGCTTCGCGGAGGCGCGGGAGATCGCGTCGGCGGTGGCCTTCCTCGCGAGCGACGACGCGTCGTTCGTCAACGCGACGGACTTCATGGTGGACGGCGGCATCGGCGGGGCCTACGTGACACCGCTGTAGGGCCCGCCCCGGCACCGGTGCCGCCGAAGCCGGTCGGCGCACCGGCCTAAGGTGGCGGGATGAGCATGACGACCCCGCCCGGGTGGTACGCGGATCCGGGCGTGCCCGGCACCGAGCGCTGGTGGGACGGGAACGTCTGGACCGCGCACACCCGGCCGGTCGGTGCCGGCGGCGCTCCCCTGCCGCCGTACCAACAGCCGCAGTCGGCGACCGGCGGGCGTGGGCGGGTCGTCGCCGCGACCGGCGCCGGCTCGTCCTCGTCGTCGCCATCGTCGCCGGCGTCGCCCTGCTCCGCGACGACGGCGCGAAGACCGTGCCCCTGCCCGCCCCGACCGTCAGCGAGGCAGCTCCCGGCCCGACGCCCAGCCCCACCGACGAGCCGAGCGCCGACCCGGACGTGCTGGTCGACCAACTCAACGGCATCACGCTGCCCATCCCGGCCGACTGGGAGAAGTCGGACAGCTTCGCCGACCGCGCGGTCACCATGACGACCGTGGGGGACTACGAGTGCCCCGGCCAGAAGGGCCGGTACTGCCGGCACGGCCGGGTCACGTCCTTCACCGCCACCCAGACCGACGCGGCCACCCCCGAAGCCCTCGCCAAGGAGGACATCCAGGACGCGTCCGACACCCTGTACGACGAGGACTCCCTCGGCACCGCCTACTACGGAGGCGTCACCTCGCACACCGTCGTCAGGTCCGGGGCCGTCACCGTCGCCGGACGCACCGGGTATGCCGTGCGCTGGAAGGTCAAGACCGGTTCCGGGCCCGGCGGTTACGTCCAGTCGCTGGCCTTCCCCTCGACCATCGGCGTCGGATCACCGGTCGTCGTCCGGTTCGCCTTCGACGCGGGTCCCAAGGGCCCGCCGCTGAGCGGCATGGACACGATCACCGAGGGCATCCGGCCGATCGGCGACACCACGGGGGGCGTCGGCGCCTCCATCGGCCCTTCCTGAGAGCCCTCTCAGAGGTACGTACGGCCCTCGCCCCGGTACGTCGGCACCGTCGCCGTCACCCGGTCGCCCTCGATCAGCAGCAGCTCGTCGAAGCGCTCGCACAGCTCCCCGGCCTTGGCGTGCCGGAACCACACCCGGTCGCCGATCAGCAGATCGTCGGCGGCGGAGCCGAGCAGCGGGGTCTGCACCTCCCCGGGGCCCTCCTGCGGGTCGTACCGCAGTCCCTCCGGCAGATACGGCTCCGGCAGCCGGTCTTGGCCCGCGGGGCCCGACGCCGGATAGCCGCCGCCGAGCACGGTCACCACGCCGACACCCGGCCTGCGTACCACCGGCTGCGCGAACAGCGCGGCCGGACGGCCCGTGAACGACGTGTAGTTGTCGAACAGCCGAGGTACGTACAGCCCCGAACCGGCCGCGATCTCCGTCACCGCGTGCTCGGCCGCCGTGTGCTGCACACTGCCCGTGCCGCCGCCGTTGACGAACTCCAGCTCCGGCGCCACCATCCGCACCGCGCGCACGACGGCCCTCCGCCGCTGCGCCAGCTCCCTGCGCGCGGCCGACTGCATCAGCCGCACCGCGCGTGAGCGCAGCGGCCGGCCCGCGACCGAGTCGCCGACACCGGCCACATGCCCCTCGTACGCCATCAGCCCCACCAGCTTGAAACCGGGCCGGCGTGCGATCGACCTGGCCAGCTCGGCCAGTTGGGCCGGCTCACGCAGCGGCGAGCGCCGGGCCCCGATCCGTACCCGGCCGCCGAACAAGTGGAACGCGGTGTCCAGCTCCAGACAGACCCGGATCTCCTGCGTGCCGCCCGCCCGCGCGAGGTCGACGAGATCGAGCTGCGCCGGATCGTCGACCATCACCGTCACGGCCGCCGCCAGCTTCGGATCGGCGGCGAGTTCGGCGAAGGCGCCCCGGTCCACGGACGGATAGGCCAGTAGCACGTCCTCGAAACCGGCCCGTGCCAGCCACAGCGACTCGGCCAGGGTGAACGACATGATCCCCGCGAAACCCTCGCGCGCCAGGACCCGCTCCAGCAGCGCGCGGCAGCGCACCGATTTGCTCGCCACCCTGATCGGTTTGCCCGCCGCACGGCGCACGAGAGAGTCCGCGTTGGCGTCGAAGGCGTCGAGATCGACCACGGCGAGCGGGGCGTCGAGATGGGCGGTGGCCCGGTCGTACCGGGCCCGGTCGGCGGCGCGGGGAGTCATCGTCCGAGCTTGCCAGACGGGCTTACCCGACGGTAGGGGGATGTTCTGGTCAGATCCGCCCCGACCTGCGGACCTGTTCCCGCGGGGTGCTCTCCAGCCCGTAGAGTGACGCCCACGCGGTGACGAACGGGCCTGCCCCGGGCGGCGATCCGCCGTGGACAGAGCCGTGATCACAGGGGGGCGGATGAGTACCGAAGCGCGGCGCGCGCCCGTGCCACCACCCCGCCCCACCGGACCACCGCCACCGTCGGGACCCCCGATCGCACAGCCCCCCGCCGACGACGGCGAGGCAAGCAAAGAGGGAAACAAAACAGCGGACGGTACGCGGGCCGGGGCCCCGGTCCCGAAGCCGGCCCGGACCCCGGAAGCGAGGCCCGCCGAGCGGGCGACGGGGGCAGCGGGCGCGGCACCCACCGGCACACCGGGCGCGACGCCCGCCACCCCGCCCGGCGAGACCGCGGGCCGCTCCTCGGGCGGAAAGCCCGCAATACCCCCGCTCCCGGCCGGACCTCCTGCCCAGCGAACGGCCGCACCACGTACGGCCGCACCACGCACGGCCCCGCGCTCCACCGTGCCCCCCGACGAGGACACCGCCCGTCTGCGCCCCGTCCCCCCGGCCCCGCCGGCCGGTACCGCCCCGCCGGCCGGTACCGCCCCGCCGGCCGGTACCGCCCCGCCGGCCGGTACCGCCCCGTCTGCCGGTACGGTCCCGCCCCAGCCCACCCGCAGCTCCGCGGCCCCTCTCCCACCGCTGGCGGCACCGACCTTCACGGCCACGGGCAGCTCCACGCGGCTGCCGCTGCCGCCGCCCGCGTTCAAGATCTCGCCGGCCGCCCCGCCCGTTCCGGACACTCCGCCCCGACCCCAAGGGGCGCCGGCCCCGCCCCGTTCCCGTCCGGTCGGCGCCGTCGACCTCACGCGGACCCCGGCGGCCGGCCGGCCCACACCCCCGCCGCCCTACCGCTGGCCGGTCGCGCCTCCCGAGACCCCGGCCGAGACGACCACCCGGCTGCGCCCCGTACCCGCCCGCCACCCCGGCCGGACGGCCACCGCGATCGCCTGCGTCGTCCTGGGCCTCGGCCTCATCGGCGGTGCTGTCACCGGGAGTTGGCTCACCGGCGACTCGTCCGCCGACCCCGCGTCGGGCGGCGGCTACGCACCGCTGCGCACGCTCTGGCACAGCACCCCCGTCGACACCTTCTTCCCGCGCACCCTCAAGGGCGACGGCGCGGGCCCCGGCGGCGCCGACCGCACCTGGAACAGGGTCGCCGTGGCACCCGACAGCGGGTGTACGGGAGCGCTCGACCCGCTCCTTCTGAAGACGTTGCGTCCGGTGGGCTGCGAGCGGGTCCTGCGGGCGACCTACGCCGACGCCACCAGCAGCGCCGTCACCACCGTCGGCCTGATCTTCACCGAAGGTGAACCGTCCGCCATGGAGGCGCTGGACACCCGCTTCACCAAGGAGAAGCTCACCGAGCGCACCGACCTGATGCCCCGTACCTATCCGGTAAAGGGCACCCTGGCCGCCGGCTTCGGCGACGCACAGCGCGCGAGCTGGACGGTGAACGTCCTCACCGAGGCGCCCGTCGTCGTGTACGCCGTCTCCGGCTTCGCCGACGGACGCCGGGTCGCCGACCCGCAGCCGGTCGACAAGGCCACCGCCGAGGGCGCGAAGACGGCAGCCGCCCAGTCCGGGCTCGGCCACGACGCCCAGGGCATCGCCGACCGGGTCGAGCGCGGTCTGCGTAGATCAGTCGGCGAGGCAACGGAGTCGCCCGGATGACGAAACCACCGCCGACAAGGCGAACGCCACCGGCGACGGCACCGACAGTGGCGACGCGCGCGGCGCGACCGTCCGGGCACCGCCGCCACCGTTTCGCGGCCACTCTCGCCGCCGCCACCTTCCTGCTCGCCGTCCCCGCGACACCCGCCCACGCGGACGTCATCCGCGCCCAGCAGTGGGCTCTGGAAGCGATGCACACCGACGACGCCTGGCGCACCACCAAGGGCGACGGCATCACCGTCGCCGTGCTCGACACGGGCGTCGACCCCACGCACCCCGACCTCGCCGGACAGGTCCTGACCGGCAAGGACCTCATCGGCTTCGGCGCCAAGAGCGGCGACCGCGCCTGGGCCCGCCACGGCACGGCCATGGCGGGCATCATCGCCGGCCGCGGGCACGGCCCCGGCCGGGAGCAAGGTGTTCTCGGGATCGCCCCCGAGGCGAAGATCCTGCCGGTCCGCGTGATCCTCGAAGGCACCGACCCGGACCGGGCCAAGGCCCGTAAGTCGCGCGGCGGTTCACTCGCGGACGGCATCCGCTGGGCCGCCGACAACGGCGCCGACGTCATCAACCTCTCCCTCGGCGACGACAGCGAGTCCGCCCACCCGGAGCCCGGTGAGGACGCCGCCGTCCAGTACGCGCTGTCCAAGGGCTCCGTCGTCGTCGCCTCGGCGGGCAACGGCGGCGAGAAGGGCGACCGCATCTCGTATCCCGCCGCGTACCCCGGCGTGATCGCCGTGACGGCCGTCGACCGCTACGGCACGCACGCCGCGTTCTCCACCCGCCGCTGGTACGCCACCGTCAGCGCCCCCGGCGTCGACGTCGTGATAGCGGACCCCGACCGCCGCTACTACGAAGGCTGGGGGACCAGCGCCGCCTCCGCGTTCGTCTCCGGCGCCGTCGCCCTCGTCCGCGCGGCCCACCCCGACCTGAGCCCCGCCCAGATCAAGAGGCTGCTCACCGACACCGCGCGCGACGCCCCGGACGACGGCCGCGACGACGCGACCGGTTACGGCATCGTCGACCCGGCCGCGGCGATCGAGGCGGGCGGAAAGCTGGACACCGCCAAGACCGACACGAAGAGTGAGGCGGCCGGCTACACGAAGCGGTACTTCGGCAGCGGTCCCGACGACGCCTCCGACGCGTCGGAGCCCGCCGCCTGGCTCGCCCCGCTCGTGGGCGGCGTCGGCGCGCTGCTGCTGGCCGCCGCGGTGGTGCTGTGGCGCGGCGGACCGATCACCGGACGCCGTCGGCCGCGCTGACGGCCGCCCGCGCCGCCGCCTCGACCAGGGCGACGCCCGCCTTCTTCGTAGGATGCCCGCCCGACAGGACGGCCACGAGGATGTCGCGCCCCGACGCGGTGACGCGGCCGACCGAGTTGATGACCCACAGCCCCGTCGCGCTCAACGGCATCCAGCCGTTCTTGAGCGCCGGTGAGCTTCCGGCCGCCGAGACGCCCCACGCCTGGTCCGCCACCACGCGCGTCATCAGATCCGCCACGAACGCGCGCGAGGGCCCGCTCAACAGGGTCGCCCCGTCGTTGAACACGGCGTCCAGCAGGATCAGTTGATCCGTCGCGGTGGTACGCGAGAGCCCCCAGTCCGGCGTCGCCGCCGACTCCCGCAGCCCGAGCCGCCGATGGGCCGCGTCCTGTCCCGGGGCGCCGCCGATCACGTGCCACAGGGCGGTGGCGGCGTCGTTGTCGCTGCGCTCGATCATCTCGGCGGCCGATACGCGCTCCTGGGCGGTCAGTTCACGGCCCGTGTCCTGGGCGCGCAGGAGCAGCGCGGCGAGGATGCCGAGCTTGACGACGCTGGCCGAGGGGTGTGCCGGGTCCGGGCCGTGCTGATGGGCCGTGGTGCGGCCGGTGGCCGTGTCGCGGACGGCGACGCTGTACGTGACGTTCTCGTCGGCGATGTCGACGAGCGGTTCCCTGCGAGCCTGCACGGCGCCCCCTTCGGTCCGGCCTCTGATTCTGCCCCCGACCGCCGGGCGGGCCGGAGGCGACCGCCCGGCGGCGGGCGGAGCGCGCCCACTAGGCTCGGCCCGTGGCTCTCAAGAACATTCCCGATTCCGGTTTCTCCGACGACGACGGCACCGCCGACCCCGCCCTCACGGACGCCCTCGCCGCCTGGTCCGCCGATCGGTCCGCCGAGCCGCGCGTGCTCGCCGCCCTCAAGGGCGCCCGGCTGCTCGTCCCCGTCGTCGCGGTGCTCGGCGAGACCGAGGAGGACGAGCGGGGCCTGCGGCGCGAGAAGAACAGCGACATGGCCGTCCCCACGCTGCGGGCCGGCGGCCGGCGCGCCCTGCCCGCCTTCACCTCGACCGCCTCGCTGGCCCGCTGGGACCCCGCCGCGCGCCCCGTCGCCGTACCCCTGCACCAGGCGCTGAGCGCGGCGGCGCACGAGAAGGCCGACACGGTCGTCATCGACCTGGCGGGGCCGGTGCCGTACGAACTCGCCGGACCCGCCCTGTTCGCGCTCGCCGAGGGCCGCACCAGCACCGACCCGCTCCACGACCCGGCCGTCGTCGCGGCGGTGAAAGAGGTGGCCGCCGCCGAGCCCTCCGTACTGAGGGCGCATCTTGGCCCGGGGGAGGCGGACGGCACCCTGGCGCTCGTCCTGCTGCCGGACGCCGATCCGGCGGACGCGGTCCGGCGGATCGCGGGCGCGCTGGCGGCGCACGACGTGCTGAGGGCCCGCCTGGTGCGCGGTCTCGACCTGGCACTGCTGCCGGCCGGTGCCTCACCTCCGGGCGAGCCCCTGTTCGTACGCGCTCAGGTGTAGGCCCGGGCCGAGACCGGGATCAGCCGTAGACCGGACCCGTGTACTTCTCGCCGGGGCCCTGGCCCGGCTCGTCCGGGACGATCGACGCCTCGCGGAAGGCCAACTGGAGCGACTTGAGCCCGTCGCGCAGCGGCGCCGCGTGGAAGGAGCTGATCTCCGTCGCGCTCGCGTCCATCAGGCCGGCCAGCGCGTGCACCAGCTTGCGGGCCTCGTCCAGGTCCTTGTGAGCGTCACCGTCGTCCGTGAGACCGAGCTTCACCGCGGCGGCGCTCATCAGATTGACGGCGATCGTCACGATCACCTCGACGGCCGGCACCTCCGCGATGTCGCGGGTCATGGCGTCGAAGTCGGCCGGCTCTTGGGGGGAGGTCGTGTCGCTCATTGTGCACACGATAGGCCCCGCCGCCGTGGGAGGAGACAGCCGGTTAGCTCACCTGGGCGGGAGCTGCTAACCTTGTGTAACGACCGGTCGGACACGTGTGTGTCCGGCCCACAAGTGGAGGCTCCGTTCTCCCACCTGGCCGCCCCTCGGGGTGGCGGGTCACCGGTCAGGTGGTCCCCATCGTTCCGTACGGACGATGGAGCCGCCCGATGCGCCCCGCGGTTCGACGCGGCGGTGTTCCGGTATTCATGGAGCTCCCGCCTGTGTCCCGGCCGGGGCATTTTTCCATTCTCCGCTCGGTTGGTCTGACGAAACAGACGTTACGCGGCTGTCTGCCAGACAGTCGTGTGGTGCTACCGAGGAGGATCCATCAGCGCTGAGCCCCGCATTAACGACCGGATTCGTGTTCCCGAGGTCCGCCTTGTCGGCCCCAGCGGCGAGCAGGTCGGCATCGTGCCGCTTGCGAAGGCCCTGGAGCTCGCGCAGGAGTACGACCTGGACCTGGTCGAGGTCGCGGCGACCGCCCGTCCGCCCGTGTGCAAGCTCATGGATTACGGGAAGTTCAAGTACGAGTCGGCCATGAAGGCCCGTGAGGCGCGCAAGAACCAGGCGCACACGGTCATCAAGGAGATGAAGCTCCGGCCGAAGATCGACCCGCACGACTACGACACCAAAAAGGGTCACGTCGTCCGGTTCCTCAAGCAGGGCGACAAGGTCAAGATCACGATCATGTTCCGCGGTCGTGAGCAGTCCCGCCCGGAACTGGGCTTCAGGCTGCTCCAGCGGCTCGCTTCGGACGTCGAGGAGCTCGGCTTCATCGAGTCGAACCCGAAGCAGGACGGCCGAAACATGATCATGGTGCTCGGCCCGCACAAGAAGAAGACCGAAGCCATGGCCGAGGCCCGCGAGGCCCAGGCGGCCCGCAAGGCGGAGCGCCAGGGTTACGCGCCCGACGACCACGTGGACGAGTCTCCGGACGCCGCGAAGGCCCGTGCGGACGCCGACGCCGAGGCTCCGGCCGAGTCGTCGTCCGAGGCGTGATCCACGGGTCGCCTGCCAGGCGCCCGCGGAGTCCCGCCCGGATTCCATACATAGCAATCTGACGCTCCCGTGCGCCGGTTCAGGCCGGCCGGGGAGTGCCACTGATGAGGAGAACGGCGTTATGCCGAAGAACAAGACGCACAGCGGTGCGAAGAAGCGCTTTCGCGTGACCGGCTCCGGCAAGATCCTTCGCCAGCGTGCGGGCCGTCGCCACTACCTGGAGCACAAGCCCTCGACGCTGACGCGCCGCCTCGCCGGCACGGTCCAGCTCGCCCCGGGTGATGCCGCGAAGGCCAAGAAGCTTCTCGGCCTGTAGGCGCGAGCCCCGCCGAGCGGGGCCCAGCCGCCGTACCGACCACGCCGTTCTCGGGTCACGTCAACGCCCGTGACCCAGCTACAAGGAGTTAACAAGTGGCACGCGTCAAGCGGGCAGTCAATGCCCACAAGAAGCGCCGGGCGATCCTCGAGCAGGCCAAGGGTTACCGCGGCCAGCGCTCGCGCCTGTACCGCAAGGCCAAGGAGCAGGTCACTCACTCCCTGGTCTACAACTACAACGACCGCAAGAAGCGCAAGGGCGACTTCCGCCGGCTGTGGATCCAGCGGATCAACGCCGCCGCCCGCCAGAACGGCATGACGTACAACCGCCTCATCCAGGGTCTCAACGCCGCCAACATCGAGGTGGACCGCAAGATCCTGGCCGAGCTCGCGGTCAACGACGCCAACGCGTTCGCCGCGCTGGTCGAGGTCGCCCAGAAGGCGCTCCCGAGCGACGTCAACGCCCCGAAGGCCGCCGCCTGATCCACCTGATCCCCAGTCGGATCACGGATCGCAGCACTTCCCGCCGGACCCGCAGGCACACCGCCTGCGGGTCCGGCGCGTTCCGACCCCGTACCGCGTTCCACCACGCGTACGCCCGTCACGCCCCACGTCTGCCACGACCGCACGAGAAGCGAGCCGCCGCCCATGGGCACCCCCGAGCTGATCTCTCCGCGTTCCCCGCGCCTCGTCGCCGCCCGGCGGCTCGCCAGACGGGCCTTCCGCGCCAAGGAACGCCGGTTCATCGCCGAGGGACCGCAGGCCGTACGCGAGGCGGTCGGGCACCGGGGCGAGGACGGGGCCCCGACGCTGGTCGAGCTGTTCACCACCGTCGAGGCCGCCGAGCGGTACGCCGACATCGTGGACGCCGCCCGCGCCGCCGGGGCACGGGTGCACCACGCCGACGCCGATGTCGTCGCCGACGTCTCGCAGACCGTCACCCCGCAGGGGCTTCTCGGCGTCTGCCGCTTCCTGGACTCGCCGTTCGAGTCCATCCTGCGGGCGCGCCCCCGGCTGGTCGCCGTCCTGGCGCACGTACGCGACCCCGGCAACGCGGGGACCGTGCTGCGCTGCGCCGACGCGGCGGGCGCCGACGCCGTCGTCCTCACCGACGCGTCCGTCGACCTCTACAACCCCAAGTCGGTCCGGGCGTCGGTCGGTTCGCTGTTCCATCTGCCGGTCGCCGTCGGCGTCCCCGTCGAGGAGGCCGTGGCGGGGCTGCGGGGGGCGGGAGTGCGGGTCCTGGCCGCCGACGGGGCGGGCGATGACGACCTGGACGACGAGCTCGACGCGGGCACCATGGGCGGTCCGACCGCCTGGATCTTCGGCAACGAGGCATGGGGGCTGCCGGCGGAGACGCGGGCGCTGGCGGACGCCGTCGTACGGGTGCCGATCCACGGCAGGGCAGAGAGTCTGAACCTGGCGACCGCCGCGGCCGTATGTCTCTACGCCTCGGCTCGGGCGCAGCGTGTGCGCACCGCGAGCTGAGGGGGTCCGCGCAGTCACCTTGAGCGATGAGAGCTAGTAGGGTGAGGCGGAAACTCGGGGGCCCACTGTGCTCTTCGGAAGAGGCGGGATGCGGGCATGACGGTCGGGGCGAGCGGGTCGGCCATCGTACGGGGACCCCTCAGGCCCGAACCGGGCGAAACCGGACCGGGCCGATCCGGCGCGTCCGAACCGGGCCGTCCCACGCAGGACCTCGGGCAGGAGCTCGAGCACAACCCCGGGCAGGGCTTCGGGCACGATCTCGGGATCGATCCCGACGACCTCCCCGACGGTCTTGTCGTCGCCGATGAGATGGGCCGCGTGATCTGCTTCAACGCCGCCGCCGCCCGGATCACCGCCGTCGTCGCCGCCGAAGCCGTCGGCAGCCCGCTGGAGCGCGCGCTGCCCCTGGAAGACCTCGAAGGCCGCCGCTGGTGGGCGCTCACCGATCCGTACGGCGGTCTCCTCACCCGCGTCGGCCAGCCCGAGCGCAATCTGCTGCTGCCCGGCGGCCGTGAGGTCCTGGTCTCCGCCCGTTATGTGCGCGCCCACCCCCAGGGGCCCGTACGCCGGCTCGTCATCACCATCCGCGGCACCGAGGCCCGTATCCGTACCGAACGCAGCCATGCCGAGCTGATCGCGACGGTCGCGCACGAACTGCGTTCCCCGCTCACCTCGGTGAAGGGTTTCACCGCGACGCTGCTCGCCAAGTGGGAACGCTTCACCGACGACCAGAAGCGGCTCATGCTGGAGACCGTCGACGCCGACGCCAACCGCGTCACGAGGCTGATCGCCGAACTGCTCGACATCTCCCGAATCGACTCGGGCCGCCTCGAAGTACGCCGTCAGCCGGTCGACATCGGCACCGCCGTAGGACGCCACATCCAGTCGATCACCGCGTCCGGACAGTCCCCGGACCGTTTCCTCGTACGGATCCAGCAGCCGCTGCCCGCGCTGTGGGCCGACCCCGACAAGATCGACCAGATACTCGGCAACCTGCTGGAAAACGCCGTGCGCCACGGCGCGGGAACCGTCACCATCGAGGTGGCACCCGCCCAGGTCAAACATGCCGACCACGGGCACCCGGAGCGGGCCGGCGCGGAGCACACCCATGCCGACGGCGGCGCGAAAGGAACGGCGGTCACCGTGAGCGACGAAGGCGCGGGCATCCCCGAGGAGTCGATGGGCCGTGTCTTCACCCGCTTCTGGCGCGGGAGCAAACGCGGTGGGACCGGCCTCGGGCTCTATATCGTCAAGGGCATCGTCGAGGCGCACGGCGGGACGATCACCGTCGGCCGCGGACCCGGCGGCGGCGCCCAGTTCCGATTTATCCTGCCCGTCGGCGCCCCGGCCTACCTGACCTAGGCCAGGCCCCGGCAGCCCACGGGCTTCTTCACTCCGTACGGCCTTTAGACTCGATCCTTGGCACCTTTGCGTGCCCGGCCATCGAGCGGGGTCGTTTGCCCAGCCAACCGGAAGTACGGGAAGAGATGTCGGCACCCAACAAGTCCTACGACCCAGTAGAGGTCGAGGCGCTGAAACCGGAAGAGATCGAGCGCATGCGGGACGAGGCGTTCGCCGCCTTCGCCGCCGCCGGCGACCTCGACGCGCTCGCTCACGCGAAGACCGCGCACGCCGGCGGCACCTCGCCCCTGTCGCTCGCCAACCGCGAGATCGGCGCGCTGCCGCCGCAGGCCAAGGCCGAGGCAGGCAAGCGCGTGGGCCAGGCCCGCGGCGCCGTGAACAAGGCGCTCGCCGCCCGGCAGGCGGAGCTGGAGGCCGAGCGTGACACGCGGGTGCTGGTCGAGGAGGCGGTGGACGTCACGCTGCCGTACGACCGTGTCCCGCCCGGCGCCCGGCACCCGCTCACCACCCTCATGGAGCGCATCGCCGACATCTTCACGGCCATGGGCTACGCGGTGGCGGACGGCCCCGAGGTCGAGGCGGAGTGGTTCAACTTCGACGCCCTGAACTTCGTGCCCGACCACCCGGCGCGCCAGATGCAGGACACGTTCTTCGTCCAGGGCCCGGACGGCACGTCCGGCGACGAGTCCGGAGTCGTACTGCGTACGCACACCTCGCCGGTCCAGGCGCGCGCCCTGCTCGACCGTGAGCCGCCCGTCTATGTCATCTGTCCGGGGCGCGTCTACCGCACGGACGAGCTGGATGCCACCCACACCCCGGTCTTCCACCAGGTCGAACTGCTCGCCGTGGACGAGGGTCTGACCATGGCCGACCTCAAGGGCACCCTCGACCACATGGTCCAGGAGCTGTTCGGCGGCGAGGGCATGAAGACCCGGCTGCGGCCGAACTTCTTCCCCTTCACCGAGCCGTCCGCCGAGATGGACATGGTCTGCTACGTCTGTCGCGGCGAGTCCGTCGGCAACCCGGACCGGCCCTGCCGCACCTGCGGCAGCGAGGGCTGGATCGAGCTGGGCGGCTGCGGCATGGTCAACCCGAAGGTGCTCGTCGCCTGCGGGGTCGACCCCGAGAAGTACAGCGGATTCGCCTTCGGATTCGGTATCGAACGGATGCTGATGTTCCGTCACAACGTCGAGGACATGCGAGACATGGTCGAGGGCGACGTCCGGTTCACCCGGCCGTTCGGGATGGAGATCTGATGCGCGTCCCGCTTTCCTGGTTGCGGGAGTACGTCGACCTGCCGGCCACCGAGACAGGCCGCGACGTACAGGCCAAGCTCGTCCCCGCCGGTCTCGAGGTCGAGACGGTCGAACAGCTCGGCGCCGGGCTCAAGGGCCCCCTCGTCGTCGGCAAGGTCCTCACCGTCGAGGAGCTGACCGAGTTCAAGAAGCCGATCCGCTTCTGCACGCTCGATGTCGGCGACGCCAATGGCACGGGCGAACCGCAGGAAGTCATCTGCGGCGCGCGGAACTTCGCCGTCGGGGACAAGGTCGTCGTGGTCCTGCCCGGCGCCGTGCTGGCCGGCGGATTCGAGATCTCCGCCCGCAAGACGTACGGCCGGACCTCGCACGGCATGATCTGCTCCAGCGGTGAGCTGGGCATGGGCGACGACGGCAGCGGCGGCATCATCGTCCTGCCGCCGGAGTACGAGGTGGGTACCGACGCGATCGAGCTGCTCCAGCTCGTCGACGAAGTCCTCGACATCGCCGTCACACCCGACCGCGGCTACTGCCTGTCGATGCGCGGCGTCGCCCGCGAGACCGCCATCGCCTACGGGCTGCCGCTGCGCGACCCGGCGCTGCTCGACGTGCCCGCGCCCAACTCGTACGGCCACCGTGTGGAGATCACCGACCCGGTCGGCTGCGACGCGTTCACCGCGCGTACGGTCACCGGGCTCGACCCCGAGGCGCGCTCCCCGATCTGGCTCAAGCGCCGGCTCCAGAAGGCCGGTATGCGGCCGATCTCGCTGGCCGTCGACATCACCAACTACGTGATGCTGGAGATCGGCCAGCCGCTGCACGCGTACGACCGCAAGCGGCTGGAAGGCGCGATCGGTGTCCGGCGCGCCGAGCAGGGCGAGGAGCTGACCACGCTCGACGGCGTCAAGCGCGTCCTGGACGCGGCCGACCTCGTCATCACCGACGACCGCGGCCCGATCGGCATCGCCGGTGTGATGGGCGGCGCCGACACCGAGATCGCCGACGGCGAGATCGTGGCGAGCCCGCTGTCCTCGTCCGCCGCCGAGCGCGCGGCGCGCGGCACCACCGAAGTCGTCATCGAGGCGGCGCACTTCGACCCGATCTCCATCGCCCGTACGGCGCGCAGGCACAAGCTGCCCTCCGAGGCGTCCCGGCGCTTCGAGCGCGGCGTCGACCCGCACGCCGCGTCCGCCGCGGCGCAGCGGACCGTCGATCTGCTGGTGCTGCTCGCGGGCGGCTCGGCGGAGGCCGGTGTCACCGAGGTCGTGGCCCCGTCCGGGCCGCACACCATCGCGATGGACGCCGACCACCCCGACAAGGTGGCCGGTCTCGGCTACGGCCGGGAGACCGTCGTACGCCGGCTCCAGCAGGTCGGCTGCGACGTGCGCGGGCAGGACGAGCTGATCGTCACCGTCCCGAGCTGGCGTCCCGACCTGCGCGAGATCAACGATCTCGCCGAAGAGGTCATCCGGCTCGAGGGATACGAGAATCTGCCCTCCACGCTGCCCCGGCCCCCGGCCGGGCGCGGGCTCACCGAGCGGCAGCGGCTGCACCGCAGGGTCGGCCGCGCGCTGGCGGGCGCGGGCTATGTCGAGACGCTGAACTACCCGTTCATCGGGCAGGCGCAGCTCGACCAGCTCCAACTGCCCGCCGACGACGACCGGCGCCGTACGGTCACGCTCGTCAACCCGCTCGCCGACACCGAGCCCGCGATGCGCACGACGCTGCTGCCGGGTCTCTTCGGCGCCCTGCGCCGTAACGACGGCCGGGGCTCGCACGATCTGGCGCTGTACGAGAGCGGCCTGGTCTTCCGGCCCACGGGCGAGGAGAAGGTACCGCCCCGGGTTGCCGTCGACCGGCGGCCCACGGACGAGCAGCTCGCCATGCTCGACGCCGCGCTGCCCCGGCAGCCGCGCCGGGTGGCCGTCGTCCTCGCCGGTGCGCGTGAGCAGGCCGGCTGGTGGGGCGCTGGCCGTCCCACCAACTGGGCGGACGCGGTGGAGGCGGCCCGTACGGTCGCCGCCGAGGCGGGCGCCGAGCTGACGGTGGAGGCCGACCAGCACGCGCCCTGGCACCCGGGCCGCTGCGCGGCGCTGTACGCGACGGTGGACGGTGCGCGGACGCTCGTCGGTCACGCGGGTGAGCTGCACCCGCGTGTCGTCAAGGCGTACGGCCTGCCGGATCGCACCTGCGCCATGGAGATCGAACTGGATCTCGTGGAGCGGGCGGGCACGGGCGCGCTGCGGGCGCCGCGGATCTCGACCTTCCCCGTCGCCACGCAGGATGTGGCGCTGGTGGTGGCCGAGGACGTGCCGGCCGCCGAGGTGGAGCGGGCGCTGCGCGAGGGCGCGGGTGAACTGCTCGAATCGGTGCGGCTGTTCGACGTGTTCACCGGTGAGCAGTTGGGCGAGGGACGCAAGTCCCTGGCGTACGCCCTGCGCTTCCGCGCCGCCGACCGGACGCTGACCGTCGAGGAGGCATCGGCCGCACGCGACGCCGCGGTGTCGCTGGCCGCCGAGCGCACCGGGGCGGTGCTGCGCGGGGCGTGAGGCCCGTAGCCGTATACGTACGGAAGAACGACCGTGGGGCGCCTTGGGACTTGAGTCCCAATGCGCCCCACGCTCTGTGAGGGGGAGCCGCGCGTCAGCCCGGGGGGATTGCGCTCAGAGCAGTCGGTCGACCAGTCCGTCGACGTACTCCGGGGTGAGCGGGCCCGCGCCGAACAGGACGCGGATGTACATCGGGGACGAGATGTGGTCGAGCACGTCGAGTACGTCGGGTGGGTGCTCGCCGCGTTCGGCGGCGCGATCGAGCATGGACCGCAACTGCCGGGTGCGTTCGGCGAGGAAGTTGTCACGCGCCTGTAGTCCCTGTTCGCCGTTGCCGGTCAGGGCGACGGTCAGACGCAGCACCGCCAGGCCGTCGGGTCCGGTGATCTCGCGGGCCACGTTGGCCGCGAACGCGCGCAGGTCGCCGGCCAGGCTTCCGGTGTCGGGCATCGGCGACCGTTCCTCGAGGCGTGCCAGCGTCACGTCGCTGAGCAGGTTCTCCAGGCTGCCCCACCTGCGGTAGACGCTGCTGTCGGCCACCCCCGCGCGGGCGGCGACGTCGCCGACGGTGAACCCCCCGTAGCCGCGTTCGCCGACGAGGTCGGTGACGGCCTGGTGCACCGCCGTGCGGATACGGGCGCTGCGCCCGCCGGGCCGCCGGGCCGGCTGTGGATCGTTCATGCCTCCCACCTTAACGCAGTTCCGCCTTGCGTTTGCGTGTTGGGCTGCCTTACTGTCCCTTAACGCAGGAGGTACCTGCCTTTGGTGTCCCCGGCCAACGGGTCGGCGAACGGAAGGACCGGTCTTGACCGCGTACGAAAGTACGTCGACGGCCGAATCGCCGGTGGCTGTCAGCAGGCGACCGAACCGGGCGGCGTTGCTCGCGGTGACCTGTCTGGGCCAGTTCATGGTGCTGCTCGACAACACGATCGTCGGGGCCGTGCTGCCCGACATGCGGCAGCGCCTGCACATCGACCTGACCGGCCTGCAGTGGATCGTCAACGCCTATGTGCTGCTGGTCGCGATGCTGCTGCTGTCCGGTGGCGTCTTCGCCGACCGCTTCGGCCGCAAGCGGGTGTTCCTGGCCGGCGCCGCGGTGTTCACCGCCGCGTCCGTGCTGTGCGCGCTCGCACCCTCCATCGGCTGGCTGATCGCCGGACGGGTGTCGCAGGGCATCGGTGCCGCGGCGCTCAGCCCGGCCTCCCTGGCCCTGCTCGCCGCCGCCTGTCCCGCGCCGCGGGAGCGGGTCAGGATGATCGGGCTGTGGGCCGGAATCAGCGGCATCGGTCTGGCCGCCGGGCCCGTGGCCGGCGGAGTGCTGGCCGATGCCTTCGGCTGGCCCGCCATCTTCCTCGTCAATGTGCCGATCGGCGTCGTCCTGCTGCTGGTCGGTGCGCGCGTCCTGGGCGAGTCCCGCAATCCGGGCGCCCCCGCCATCGACATCCCGGGGACGATCCTGTCCGTCCTGGGTGTGGGGGCGCTGACCTACGGGCTGATCGAGGGCGGTGCGCGCGGCTGGACCTCGCCGGTGATCCTGGGGAGTTTCACCGGCGCTCTGGTGATTCTCGCCGCCTTCGTCGCCGTCGAAAGGCGTCGGGCGGCGCCGATGCTGCCGCTGCGGCTGTTCCGGCAGCGGCTGTTCACGGTGTCCAACACGGCGATGGTCGTGGTCGGATTCGCCCTGATGGGCTCGTCGTTCTTCTTCTCCCAGTTCTTCGTGTACGTGCAGGGCAGCTCGATTCTGCGGGCCGGCCTACAGACCCTGCCCACCACGCTCGCCATGGTCGTCGTCAGCCCGTTCGCGGGCCGGCTCGCCGTCCGGTACGGGTTCCGGATCGTGGTCACCACCGGCCTGGTCCTGGCCGGGCTGGGGCTGCTGGCCCTGGGCTCGGTGCACGCGGACACCGGCTACGGCGATGTGTGGTGGCGCCTGGCGGTCGTCGGCATCGGGTTCGCGCTGACCATGTCGCCGCTGACCGCCGCCGCCATCCAGTCGGTCAGCCCGCAGGAGGGCGGCCTCGCCTCGGGGATCAGCAGCACCACCCGGCAGATCGGCGCGGTACTCGGCGTGGCGCTGCTCGGAGCCGTCGTCCGCGCCCGGGAATCCGGCGGCGGCTCCTTCGAGAGCGGCCTCAACAGCGCCTTTACGGCGGCCGGCGTCGTCACCCTGGCCACCGCGGTGTTCGCCGGTCTGTTGCCGGGGAGGCTCCGGAGCGGCGGATGAGGCCGACACGCGCGGCGAGGTGCCGGCCGCCTCCACGGGCGGCCGGACCGCTGACGCTCCCTCACCTACGCCTGGGCGGCGGGTGGTCGCGGGTCTCGCGCGCCCTGTCCGGAGGCTCAGCCGTACGGGTAGAAGCCCGAGCTGGTCTTACGGCCGAGGCGCCCCGCGTCCACCATGCGCTGGAGCAGCGGGGGAGCGGCGTACAGGGGCTCCTTGTACTCCGCGTACATCGAATCGGCGACCGAGGCCACGGTGTCCAGGCCGATCAGATCGGCGAGTTTGAGCGGGCCCATCGGGTGGGCGCAGCCCATCTCCATACCGTTGTCGATGTCCTCACGGCTCGCGATGCCGGACTCGAACATCCGGATCGCCGAGAGCAGATACGGGATGAGGAGGGCGTTCACCACGAAACCGGACCGGTCCTGGGCGCGGATCGCGTGCTTGCCCAGCACGTCCTGGACGACGGCCTCGGCGCGCTTGACCGTCTCGTCGGACGTCGTCAGTGCCGGGATCAGCTCCACGAGCTGCTGGACCGGCGCCGGGTTGAAGAAGTGGATGCCGATGACCTGATCGGGACGGGACGTCGCGACGGCCAGCTTCACCAGCGGAATGGAGGAGGTGTTGGACGACAGGATCGCGTCGGTACGCGTCACGACCTGATCGAGGACCTGGAAGATCTCCGTCTTGACCTGCTCGTTCTCGACAACGGCCTCGATCACCAGGTCGCGGTCGGCGAACTCTCCGAGGTCGGTGGTGAAAGTGAGCCTGCCGAGGGTCGCGTCGCGCTCCTCCTCGGTGATCTTGCCGCGTTCGGCGGCCTTGGAGAGGGAGTTGTAGAGGCGGGTACGCCCTATCTCCAGGGCCTCGCCGGTGGTCTCGGCGACCATCACCTCGAGGCCGCTTCGGGCGCACACCTCCGCGATGCCTGCGCCCATCTGGCCGCAGCCCACCACTCCGACGCGTTCGATGTCGGTCACATCGTGCCTTTCGCTGGTCCCTGTCCTGCGGGGCTCCGTGTGATTCCGGTGCCCGCTTCGGCCCCCGACGTTACTCCGCGCAGGTGTGTGCACGGCGGGCCGGGGCGGGCATGCTGTGCGGCAACGTCAGTCCGAGTCAACCGACGAGGGGTCAGTAAATGCGGCAGATCGGCAGAAGAGGGTTCGTGGCGGTCACGACGGGCGCGCTCACATCGCTGGCGATGGCGGGCGACGCCGTCGCCGCGACGCGAACGGCGGGGGGCGCGGGGGCCGCGCGGGCGGCCGGCACGGCCGGTGAGACCGGAGCGGCGGCGGGTGCGGGGGCCGCCGGGGGTTCCGGCGGCCGGCACAGCGCGCGCACCGAGTTGCGCGGTATGTGGCTCGCCACCGTCGTCAACCGCGACTGGCCGTCGAAGCCCGGACTGCCGGTGGCCGAGCAGCGCGCCGAACTGCTGAAGTTCCTGGACACCGCGGTCGACCGGAAGCTGAACGCCGTCGTCTTCCAGGTGCGGCCGACCGCCGACGCGCTGTGGCCCTCACCGTTCGAGCCGTGGGCCGAGTGTCTGACCGGCGTACAGGGCAAGGACCCGGGCTGGGACCCGCTGGGTACGGCGGTGCAGGAGGCCCACAAGCGCGGTCTCGAACTGCACGCCTGGTTCAACCCGTACCGGGTGGCCAATCACACGGACCCGTCCAGGCTGATCCCGAGCCACCCGGCCCGCAAACACCCGGAATGGATCCTTCCGTACGGCGGGAAGCTGTATTACAACCCGGGCATCCCGGAGGTCAGGAAGTTCGTCCAGGACGCGATGCTCGACGCCGTACGGCGCTACGACATCGACGCCGTGCACTGGGACGACTACTTCTATCCGTACCCGGTCGCCGGTCAGGTCTTCGACGACGACGCGCAGTACGAGCGGTACGGCGCCGGCTTCCCGGACAAGGCTTCCTGGCGGCGCGACAACACCGACCGGCTGGTGCGCGAGACGGCGGAGCGGATCAAGAAGATCAAGAAGCATGTCGCCTTCGGCATCAGCCCGTTCGGGGTGTGGCGCAACATCGCCACCGACCCCACCGGCTCGGACACCAAGGCCGGTGTGCAGACCTACGACGACCTGTACGCCGACACCAGGAAGTGGGTCAAGGAGGGCTGGATCGACTACATCACCCCGCAGGTCTACTGGAACATCGGCTTCGCCGCCGCCGACTACGCGAAGCTCGTGCCCTGGTGGAGCGAGGTGGTGAAGGGGACGGACGTCGACCTCTACATCGGCGAGGCGCTGTACAAGGCGGGCGATCCCGCCCAGCCCGCGCCGTGGCAGGACGTGGCGGAGGTCTCCCGGCATCTGGCCTTCGCGAAGAAGTATCCGCAGGTGCGCGGCCACTGCTACTTCTCCGCGCTGGAGTGCGTGAAGGACAAGAACGGCGCGTTCGCGAAGGCGGTGGCCGACCACTACACGTCCCGGGTACGCCCGCCGCGCCAGGGCTGACCTCGGCCTACGCGCGGGCGCGCTGGGTCACCGCGATGCACAGCAGTACGGCGACGGCCGCCAGCGGCGCGGCCGTCGCCAGATGCTCCCCGAGCAGCAGCACCGACCACACCAGCGTCAGCAGCGGCTGGGCGAGTTGAAGCTGGCTGGCCTTCTCGACCCCGATCGCGGCCATGCCCCGATACCAGACGTAGAGCCCGAAGAACGTCGACCCCGCCGCCACCCACACCAGGCCCGTCACGCCCTGGGCCGTGAGCCGTACCGGCTCGACGGACAGGGCGACCGCCGCGACCACCGCATTGAGCGGCAGGCACGCGACCAGCGCCCAGCCGATCACCTGCCAGCCCGGCATCAGCCGCGCCAGCCTGCCGCCCTCCGTATAGCCGGCCGCGCAGACCAGCAGCGCGCCGAACAGATACAGATCACCGGTCGACACGGCTCCGCCGCTCTGCTGGAGCGTGAAGGCGATCACCACGGCCGCGCCCGCGACGGCCGCGCACCAGAAGGTACGCGAGGGGCGCCTGCCGGTGCGCAGCGCCGAGAACGCGGCGGTGCTCAGCGGCAACAGCCCCACCACGACGGCGGCGTGCGCGGTGGTCGACGTCTGGAGAGCCAGCGTCGTGAGCATCGGGAAGCCGAGCACCACACCGGCGGCCACCACCGCGACGGCGCCCCAGTGCCGGCGCTCCGGGAGCGGTACGCGCACCGCCAGCAGGAAACCGCCCGCGATGAGTGCGGCGAGCACGCTGCGTACCGCCACCAGGGACCAGGGGCCGAAACTCTCCAGCCCCCAGACCGTCGCCGGGAAGGTGAGGGAGAAGGCGAGGACACCCGCCGAGGCAAGGAGGGTGCCACCGGAGACTGCTATCGATGCGGGGCGAGAAGCGCTATCCTGTGCTGTCATGCAAGAGCGTAGCAGTGTGGCGGAGCTGGCCAGATCTCTACGAGCGGAGCTGAACCGCTACTCACCTGGTGGAAAGCTGCCGTCCAGCCGGGAGTTGGTCGAGCGTCACCGGGTCTCCCCGGTGACCGTCTCGCGGGCGCTGGCCCAGTTGTCCGCCGAAGGGCTGGTCGTCACCCGCCCCGGCGCCGGAGCCTTCCGCGCACCGGCCCGGCCCGGCGCCCCGCGAGCCGGTGACACCTCCTGGCAGGAGGTCGCGCTCAGCGCCGACGCCAGCACCGAACTCGTCCCGCGCAGCGTCGACTCCTCCGGTGTGCTGACCACCCTCGCCGCGCCCCCGCCCGGCGTGATCGAGTTCAACGGCGGCTACCTTCACTCCTCCCTCCAGCCCGAGCAGGCCATGGCCGCCGCCCTGGCCCGCGCCGGCCGGCGCCCCGGCGCCTGGAGCCGTCCGCCCACCGACGGGCTGCCCGAACTGCGTGAATGGTTCGCCCGCGGCATCGGCGACACCTGGACGGCCGCCGACGTGCTCGTCACCTCCGGCGGGCAGAGCGCCCTGACCACCGCACTGCGTGCGCTCGCCCCGCCCGGCGCGCCCGTCCTCGTCGAATCACCCACCTATCCCGGCATGCTCGCCATCGCACGGGCCTCCGGACTGCGGCCCGTCCCCGTCCCCGTCGACTCCGACGGCGTGCGCCCCGAACTCCTCGCCTCCGCCTTCCGGGCCACCGGCGCACGGGTGTTCGTCTGTCAGCCCCTCATCCAGAACCCCACCGGAGCGATCCTGTCCATCGCGCGGCGGCCCGAGGTGCTGCGGATCGCCCGCGAGGCCGGGGCCTTCGTCGTGGAGGACGATTTCGTACGCCGTCTGATCCACGAGGACGCCGGCCCGCTGCCCGGCCCCCTCGCCGCCGACGACCCCGACGGAGTCGTCGTCCATGTCTGCTCCCTCACCAAGGCCACCTCACCCAGCCTCCGGGTGGGCGTGCTGGCCGCCCGGGGCCCGGTACTCGAACGGCTCCGGGCCATCCATGTCGTCGACTGCTTCTTCGTCGCCCGCCCCCTCCAGGAAGCCGCGCTCGAACTGGTCGGCTCCGCCGCCTGGAACCGCCACCTCCGCTTCATCGCAAGGGAGTTGAAGAACCGCAGAGACGTCATGACGGCCGCCGTCCGCCAGGACCTCCCCGAACTCGCCCTCCCTCACATCCCGCCCGGCGGTCATCACCTGTGGCTGCGCCTGCCGGACGGCACCGACGAACAGGCCCTCGCCTCCGCCGCACTGCGCGCGGGCGTCGCCGTCACCCCCGGCCGGCCCTATTTCTGCGCCGAACCCTCCGCCGCCCACCTGCGGTTGGGCTTCGCGGCCGTCGCGGGAGCGCAGGAGATCGCCGACGGCGTACGACGGCTGCGCACCGCCTGCGACGAGGTGCTGAACCGACCGCATGGGACGAGGGCGTCGAAGTGACCACATGAGTCGATCGTGGCATCCGCCACTGACAATCGGCCCGCGGCCTGGCAACCTTCCGCCATGACCGAGACGACTGCCTCCGCCGCGTACGACATCTCCACCGACCCCGCACGCCTCGACGCGGCCCGGATCCACCGCTGGCTGTCCACGGACGCGTACTGGGCCCTCGGCCGCGCCCGCGACATCCAGGACGCGGCGATCGCCGGATCACTCAACTTCGGCGCCTACGACCCCGCTTCGGGCGAACAGGTCGCGTACGCCCGCGTCGTCACCGACCACGCCACCTTCGCCTGGCTGTGCGACGTGTACGTCGACCCCGGCGCCCGTGGCAAGGGACTCGGCGGCGCGCTGGTCGCCGCCGCGCGCGACCACCTCGCCCCGCTCGGGCTGCGGCGCATGATGCTGGCCACCGAGGACGCCCACGGTGTCTACGAGAAGGTGGGGTTCAAGTCGCTCGAAAACCCCTTGATGTGGATGACTCTGGACCTTCAGCCCCCCTCGTGACCTTGGGCCCTTGACCTGCGCGGCTTTCGGCCCCACGATCCCCGCATGAGTGTTCGGGTCACGTTGGTCGCCGCCGCGCGCAGCTCAGCCCCACTTGCCGAACGTTTCGACGACGACCGCCCCCTCGACCAGGTCGGCTGGCACGAGGTGCAGCGTGTCGCCCACGCGCTCGTGCCGCTGGCCGCGGCCGATCTGCGCTACTGCTCGCCCACCGCGCGCAGCCGCGCCACCGGGGAAGCCCTCGGCTACGCGCCCCTTGTCCAACCGGCCCTGCGGGACTGCGACATGGGCCGCTGGCGCGGCTGCACCTTCGCGGACGTCGCCGCCCGCGAACCGGCCGCCGTGGACGCCTGGCTCGCCGACCCGCGCGCGGCCCCGCACGGCGGCGAGCCGCTGCTGGCGTTCATCTCCCGTATAGGCAACTGGCTGGACACCCGCCCGGCCGACGACATCGGCGCCATCGTGGCCGTCGCCGAACCGGCGGTCATCAGGGCGGCGCTCGTCTACGCCCTGCACGCCCCCGCCCCGGCCTTCTGGAGTGTGGACGTCCGCCCGCTTTCCACGGTCACTCTCATGGGCGGCCCCGGCCGCTGGAGCCTGCGCCTCGACGCGCGTGCGTCGTGACCTGACGGCCTCAGAGCCGCCGCCGTAATTCCCGTGAGCCGTAGCGGTCCCCCGTGCGAGACTGCCGGGATGACCATGGTCACCGGACATCTCATCGCAGTCATCGGCAGCAGCCCCGGAGTCGGCAAGTCGACACTCTGTCGCGCCCTCGCCCGCCGGGCCGCCGAATCGGGCGCCACGGTCGACCACTTCGAGGAGGCGGACATCCTCAGCCGCCCGTCCTTCCGCCCCGTGGCCGAGGAGTTCGCGGGCGGGAGCGGCAGCGTGCGGCCCGCCACACTGGTGGACTCCACCCGCGACTACGTGGCGAAGGCGCGCGCCGAAGGCGTGGACGTCCTGGTCACCGACGCGCTGCTGCCCTTCATCCCCTCACTGGTCGCGTGGGGCCACGACGAGAGCGCGATCGCCGCCGTCCTGGACGAGCTGGCGCCGGCGGTCCGGCCGACACGCGTGACCGTCGTGTACCTGCGGGACGACCCGGACACCGCCCTGCGGCGCGCCGTCGAGCGCGAAGGACCTCAGTGGGTGGACTGGTACGTCACCAAACTCGGCGCCGCGCCCGGTACCCGGTCCGTCAAGGACCTCGCGTCGGCGGCCGAACACCTGCGCCGTGAAGAGGAGTTGACGGTACGTCTGCTGGCCAGGACGGACTGGCACGTGCTGAGCGTGGACGTCGGCGGGCTCGACGCGGAGCAGACGGAGCGGTACGTACGGGAGAACCTGCCCGACCTGTGGTAGGACCGCTCAGCCGTTCGTCGCGAAGGCGTCGACGCCCGTGAGCTCGGCGGACAGCGCCCACAGCCGCGCCGCCTGCTCGGAGTCCGTCGCGTACGCGCGCACGCCGCCCTTGAAGTCCGCCTCGTCGGCGGGTTCGGCGATGTCGCAGTCCTCGCAGTACACCCCTCCCATGCCCGCCAACTGGGGCGAGGTCGCCGCCCACACCTGCGTGGCCGCACCCTGCTCGGGCGTCTTGAACGACGGGCTGATCGGGTTGCCCTCCTCGTCGATCCAGCCGGCCGCGACCATCTCCTCCTTAGGAAGGTGACGCTGGAGGGGCGTGAAGATGCCGCCGGGGTGAAGGGAGAAGGCCCGGACACCGGAGCCCTTGGCGAGGGCGTCGAGGTACACGGCGAACAGCACGTTGGCGGTCTTCGCCTGGCCGTACGCCTCCCACTTGTCGTAACCCCGCTCGAACCGCACGTCGTCCCACCGGATGGGGGAGTAGCGGTGACCGGCGGACGACACGGAGACGACGCGGGCACCGCCCGGCTCGATCGCGGGCCACAGGCGGTTGACGAGGGCGAAGTGCCCGAGGTGGTTGGTGGCGAACTGCGCCTCCCAGCCCGGTCCTACGCGGGTCTCCGGGCAGGCCATGATCCCGGCGTTGCCGATCATCATGTCGATGGTGCGGCCGGAGGCGAGGAACCTCTCGGCGAAGGCGCGGACGCTGTCGAGGTCACCGAGATCCAGCTCGTCGACCTCGACCTGTCCCGCCGCCCCGGTGATTCCCGCGACGGCTTCCTCGGCGACGGCGCGCCGCCGCGCGGGCACCACGACCCAGGCGCCCGCGCCGGCCAGCGCGCGCGTCGTCTCCAGCCCCAGGCCCGAGTAGCCGCCGGTGACGACCGCGAGCTTCCCACTGAGGTCGATACCGCGCAGCACCTCCTCGGCAGTGGTGTCCGCTCCGAAACCCGATCCGATCTTGTGCTGAGGAGTAGTCATGAGGCGACGGTACGTATTGGAGTGTTCTCGAAGTCAAACGCTCACCGCTGGCGCGCCGGGCCGCGCCGCCGTCCGGTCGGCGTGCCGGCCGCCCCATGTCCGTATCTGTGGGTCGTACGGCCCTGTGGACATGGCACACCGGTCCACCACTTCGGAGACTGGAGGAGTCGCCGGAGAGACCGGCGGACCGAAGGACCACACAGGACCAGGTGATGACGATGACCGACGGACCCTCCGCACCGGCGGGCGTCCCCGTACCGGACACGAAACTGGCACGGGCGGCGACCGAACTCGTACGGGACACCGTGAGCGAACTGATCTACGACCACTCGCGCCGCGTCTACTTCTTCGGCAGCCTCCAGGGGCACAACCGGGATCTCAGCTTCGACCCCGAACTCCTCTACATCGGGGCCATGTTCCACGATCTGGGCCTCGGCGAGCCCTTCCACGGCAGCGGGCGGCGCTTCGAGGTGGACAGCGCCGACGAGGCCCGCCGCTTCCTCCGGTCGCACCAGGTGCCGGAGGACAGCATCCGGCGTGTGTGGACCGCGATCGCCCTGCACACGACTCCGGGCGTGCCCGAGTTCATGGAGCCGGAGATCGCGCTGGTGACGGCGGGCGTCGAGTACGACGTGCTCGGCATCGGCTACCACGACATCGGCGAGGCCGACCGTACCGCCATCGTCGCGCTGCACCCGCGCCCCGGCTTCAAGCAGCGCATTCTCGGCGCGTTCACGGACGGTGTGCGGCACAAGCCGGAAACCACCTTCGGCAACGTCAAGGCCGACGTCCTCGCCCACTACGTGCCCGGCTTCGAGCGCGGCGACTTCGTGCGTACGATCCTGGACTCCCCGTGGCCCGAGTGACCGGTCCTCGGACCGTGGCAGTGGTCGCCTTCGACGGCGTGCAGCTCCTCGATGTCACCGGCCCGGCCGAGGTCTTCACCACGGCCAACACGTTCGGCGCCCGCTACGACGTGCGGATCGTCTCCCCGGACGGGGCGGACATCCGTACGTCGTCGGGCGTGCGCATCGGCGTGGACGGTGGCGCGGAGGCCCTGCCCGCCCGGCTGCACACGCTCGTGGTGCCCGGCCGCGGCGACTGGCGGCGGGCCGTCACCGACCGGCCGCTCATCGCCCTCGTCGAAGGGCTGCTGCCGCGCTCACGGCGGATCACCTCGGTGTGCGCCGGCGCGTTCGTCCTGGCGGAGACAGGCGCGCTGGACGGGCTGCGCGCCGCGACGCACTGGAGGCTGGCCGCGCAGCTCGCCACCGCGTACCCCAGGGTGCGGGTCGAGACCGATCCGGTGTTCGTGAAGGACGGCCGCGTCGTCACGTCCGCCGGTGTCACCGCCGGGATCGACCTCGCCCTCTCCCTGGTCGAGGACGACCACGGCGCCGGGGTGGCGCGTGACGTCGCCCGCGAGCTGGTGGTCTTCATGGCGCGCCCCGGCGGACAGTCGCAGTTCAGCGCGCGCCTGGCCCCGCGCGAGGCGAGTCACCCGGTGGTACGGCGGGTGCTGGACGCCGTCGGCGCCGATCCCGCCGCCCCGCACAGCCTTCAGTCCCTGGCACATACGGTCGGCGTCAGCGCCCGCCATCTCAGCAGGCTGTTCCGCGGCGAGACCGGTACGACGCCGGGCCAGTATCTGGAGTCCGTACGGCTGGAAGCCGCCCAGGCGCTCCTCGAATCGGGGGACGATCCCGTGGACACGGTGGCCGAGGCGTCGGGCTTCGGCTCGTCCGAGACGATGCGGCGCGTCTTCCAGCACACCCTGGGCATCGCCCCGACCGCCTACCGCGCCCGATTCCGCACGACGACACCTGTTCCATGAACCCGTCCCGTCAACCCGTCCGAGACGTCAGTGGCTGAGCTGGGCCTCGATCCCGTCGAGAATCGTCTCCAGGCCGAGCGTGAACGAGCCGTCGAAGTCGCTGTTCGCGAGCTGGGCGTGCCGGGCGAGTGCGGGGTGGTCGGCCGCGCGGTGGTCGATGAACCGCTGTGCCCGCTCGCGTAGTTCGGCTTCCTGGGCGGGGTCGTGGCGCAGGCCGCGCCACACGTTCTCGGTGGCCGCGTAGCCCTGCACGTAGTAGGTCAGGGACCCGACGGCGGCGGTGAGGCGGGGGCCTTCGAGCCCGGCCCGGTCGAGTACGGAGTAGAAGTACTCCGACCGCGCGAGGGAGTTGGGGCCGAGCAGCGGGCGCGTGGCCATCAGGGCGGGGAGCCAGGGATGGCGCTTCATGGCGTCCCTGGTGAGGACGAGTTGGCGGGTGAGTGCGTCGCGCCAGGGGAGGTGACGGGGGCGGTCCGGATCGCCTGCGCCGCCCGCGCCTGCGCCGTCGAGTTCGATCTCTCCCATGACCGCGTCGAGTGCGAGGTCGAGTACGTCCTCCTTGCCGCCGACGTACTCGTACAGCGACATCGCTCCGGCGTTCAGCCTGGCCGCCAGCCGGCGCATGGACAGCCCCGCCACCCCCTCGGCGTCCAGCAGCGCCACCGCGCCCCGGGCGATCCGGTCCCTGGACAGCCGTGGCTTGCGGGGCTGTTCCTCGGTGAACCAGACCGCCGGGGGTCGTGACTCGGTCACCCGCGCCTCCTGCTTCCGTCTGCTTCCGTCTGCTTCCGTACGGTGTACGGAAAACCGTACAGCTAGCTTCGCATCCGGACCACACCCCCAGGCTCGGAGGAACCGATGACCCCGACACAGCACCCATCCCAACAGCAGTGGCTTCGCGACTTCGCGCTGCTGGCACTGCGCGTCAACCGGCGGATGGAGGGCAGCGCCACCGGCACGGTGCTCATCTACCGGGGGCCGCAGGAGTGGCGCACCGAGACCGAGCGTGAGGAACCGCGTCCGGCCGGTCAACTGGCCGACGACGCCGACGAGTTGCTTGCGTCGCTGCCGTTCTCCCCGGAACGTGCCCGCTATCTCACGGCCCAGGTACGGGCGTTGCGAGCCGTCGCCCGGCGACTGGCCGGTGAGGAACTGCCGCTGCCCGCGTACGCCCGCGAGTGCCTGGGCGTGACGGCGCGGTGGCTCCCGGAGGACCTGTTCGAGGACGCGCACGCCCGGCTCGACGCGGCCCTGCCGCGCGGCGCCGGGTCGCTGTCGGACCGGCTGCACGCCTGGCAGTCGGCCCATACGCTGCAGCCGGACCAACTGGAGGTGCTGCCCGCGCTCGTCGGCCGGGCGGTCGCCGAGACACGGCGGCGGACCAGCGCCTTCGTGCCCCTGCCCCCCGACGAGGAGGTGCGGTGCCGACTGGTGTCCGGCGTACGTTTCCGGGCGGCCGGGGACCACGAGGGCGGTCTGCGGTCGACCATTCACATCAACCGGGATCTGCCGTTCAATCTGGCCGATCTGCTCTACGTCGTCGCGCACGAGGGGCACCCGGGCCATATCGCCGAGTCACTGCTCAAGGAGCGGCTGCTCGTTGACGAGCGGGGCCGTACGGATCAACAGATCCGGTTCATGCTCGCGCCGTCGTTCGTGATCAGCGAAGGGCTCGGTCTGCACGCGCAGGACATCGTCTTCCCGGGCGACGAGGCACAGGCGTGGCTGACCGACCACGTACTCGGCGCACGGGGAATGGCCCCGGACGGCAGCGACTTCGCCGCCATCCACCGCGTCCAGAACACACTGTTCGGGGTGTGGGCCAATGCCGCGTTCCTGGCCGCCGAAGGACGTACGGACGCGGAGCTCGCCCGCTACCTGTCGCGCTGGGCGCTGCTGTCCGCCACGGACGCCGGCGCGGCGGTGGGGTCGCTGCGGGCCACCGGGATGGCGCTGTACGTACTGGCGTACTTCCACGGCTGGCGGCTGCTCGACACCTGGCTCGCGGCTCCGGACCGCGAGGAGCGCGTACGGCGTCTGCTCACCGAGCAACTGCTCCCGGCCGACCTGGAGATGCCGGGGTAGCGCGTAGCGCCCAGGCCGAGCGCTCGGCGCCGACCTTATGCTTGCGCGCATGCCGGAGGGGATCGAGGACATCGACTGGGCCGTGCTGGAGCACGCGTACGGGGCGGCCGACGACGTGCCCTCTCTGCTGCGGGCCGTCTGTTCGCAGGACGCGGGCGAACGGGACGTGGCGCTGGACGAGTTGTTCTCGGCGCTCTGTCACCAGGGTTCGATCTTCTCGGCGACGGCCGAGGCCGTGCCGTTCGTCGCGCGGCTCGCGCTGGAGCGGCCCGGTGAGCGGCTGCGGCTGCTGTGGCTCCTGCACGGCGCGGCCGTCGGGACGGGCCGTGAGTACCGGGAGGTGCGTCGGGCGGTGGCCGTGGCGCTGCCCTCGCTGCTGGGCCTGGCGGCGGACGAGGACCCGGCCGTGCGGCGGACGATGGTGTGGACCGTCGCCGTCGGTGAGGACGCCTCACTGCCACTGCTCCCGCTGCTGCGCGCACGACTGGAGGAGGAGCGCGACGCCAAGGTACGCGCGGATCTCGTCACGGCGCTCGGCCTCCTCGACGTCTCACCGGACAGCAGAGACGCCCGCAACCGCGCGCTGCTGTCCGCGCCGGAGCCGCTGGTGCGCGGAGCGGCGGCGACGGATCTGCTGCGTACGGCTCCGCTGCCGCTGCCTGCGGCTCTCGTGGAGTCGGCGCTCGACGCGCACGAGGCGGCGCCTGTCGAGGAGACGCACCATCCATGGCCGGATTCCTACCGGCCGCTCATGGAGCGGCTGTTGGACGACCCGGACGCGGCGCGGCGCGCGGTGGCGCGAGGGCTGCCGGTGGCCTGGGAGCTGACCGAGAGGTGGCGCGACCACGAGCGGGACGTCGTGCCGTGGCCGGCGGGGGCGGCCACGGATGCCTGGGACCTGTGCCGGGTGGCGCGGGCGGGCGCCGCGCTTCAGGGCGGTGAGCCCGCGCCGTGGCTGGCGCCCCATCTTCGGTCGAGGGAGGTGGCCGTACGGATGGCGGCGACGCTCGCCGCCGTACGGCTGCGCGTGCCCGGCGCGATCGGTCTCGTCACGCGTCTGATGGACGAACTGCCGCAGGAGGCAGCCACGTTGTGCCTCACGCCGGTCACCGCGCCCGGCGCGGTCGTACGGGCCGCGGTGGAGGTGTTCGGCGCGGCGGCCGAGCCGGTGGCGCGGCGGGTCGCGGCCCGGCCGGGTGCCGAATGGGTGGACGCGCTGCGGAACTTCCCCGCCCTCGCGGCCGGGTGCGTGGACGATCTCGTACGTCTGCTGCCCGCCTCGGCCGGGGTGCTGGCCGCGCTCGGCCGGTCGGCGGGCCCCGCCGCGGCGCGGGCCCTGCGCGTACGGGCCGAGGCCGGCGACCTGACTGCGGCGCTGGCACTGGCGCGCGTCACGGGGGAGGTGGGGCCCGCCGTGGACGTCGTACGGGCGCTGCCGGATGCCCTGGCCCGCCGTACGGCAGCGGTCGAGGTGGCGGGCGAACTGGGGCCGCGCGTGGCCGAGTTGCTGCCCCTGGTGGAGGAACGGCTGAGGGCTCCGGGCCGGGCGGGCCGGACGGAAGCGGCTGCCGCCATCTGGCGCGTCACCGGCCGCACGCACGACACGGCACCGGTGATCGCGGACCAACTCGCCCGCCACAGCGATCCGCGCGAGTCGCATCTCGGTGCGCTGCGCGCGCTGACGGCGATGCGACTGCTCCCGGTGACCGCCCGTCCCGCCGTGGAGCACATCGCCTTCTCCTCGCGCCGCGTCCTCTCCGGCTCGCTGTGCGACGGAACGCCCCATCGTGACGTGGAGGCACGGGAGTTGGCGCTGGGGCTGCTGGCGCTGACGGACCGAAGGCAGCCCCGTACGGCCTGAGCCCCTACCCCGCCACGCCCGCCCGGTCCAGCAGCGCCGCCATCTGCGCCGCCGGAAGGGCCGGATTGGCGGCGGCGGCCGAACCCACCTGGGGATCCTCCAGCAGTTCCACCACTCTGGGCACCGGCAGTCGCGGGTCCGAGGCCGCCGCCGCCCGTACCTCCCCGTCCCGGTCCCGGCTCAGTTGTTCCACCAGTTCGGGCGTCGCGTCCGGGTCGCGTACGGCCAGCGCGCGGGCGCGCGGGTCCTTCGCCCGCGCGAAACGGGCCGCGAGGCCGGCCGCCGGGAACCGCGGCTTGGCGCTCAGCATCGCGACGGCCCGGTGCGTGCCGTGCAGATACAGATCGAGCAGCAGCTCCGGCGGCGCCTGCGGGTGGAACTCGGCGAGCAGCAGCCGTACGGCGAAGTCCGCGTCGCCCGCGAGCAGTTCCACGCAGTCGTCGGGCAGCTCGGGACAGACGGCGGCGCTGCGCCGCAGCCAGGTGTGCGCGGACGTCGCGCACCCGCGCAGGACCTCCGCGTCCGTACGCGCGTCCCACACCCAGCGCAGGGTGTCCAGACGGTCCTCGGGCCCGACCTCCCAGTCGATCGCGGCGCGTTGCTCCTCCGACAGTTCGGGGCGGGCGGAGACCGCGAGCCGTACCGCCGGGTCCTCGTGACCGGCGAGCTCGGACGCGAGATCGGCGGGGAAGGTGGGATTGCGGGCGAGCGGCGCGAGCGCTCGCCCCTCGGCCAACAGCCGCTCGGCCACGGCCCGTCCGAGCCGGCCGCGCTCGACCACCTGCCCGAACCGCCAGTCGTCCGCGAACGCCTCGACCAGTTCGGTGGTGCGCTCCTCGTCGTCCGGCATGGCATGCAACGCCGCGGCCTGCCGCACCGCCGGGTCCGTGTCGGCGAGGAGCGCGGCGCGTATGTCGTCGGTGAGCGCGTGCCAGACACGGCGGCAGGCGGTCTCCCGGAACGGCGGGTGCGGGTGCTGGGCGAACGGGAGCAGTATGTGCACCGGCACACTCGGGGAGTGGAGGGTTTCGTACCGGACCATGCCGCGTTCGTGGTTCAGCAGCCGCTCGTACGCCCAGTCCGGCAGTGGCGGCACCGTCGTCCGGTACGGCATCGGGCCATGGGCGACCACGACGGCGTCCGACGCCGGGCCGTCGAGGAGCCGTGCGCGAAGTTCGGGGTCGGCGTTCGCGCTCTCGGCGAGCTTGTGACGCACCCGGCGGTCGGGATGGGTGAGCATGGCCTCGGCCACTTCGCCGGGCAGTCGCTCGCGCCACGAGAGCCGGTACGCGATCCAGTCGTCGTTCAGCGCCAGCAGCCTCAGCAGTACTCCTGCGGGCGCCGCCGGATTGCTTGCCAGTCCGGCCACCGCGTGGTGCGTCGTCAATGTCCCCGCTCCCTCTTCAGGAGAGCGAGGCTATGCCGTAGTCGGGCAGGGCCACATCGCTGCTGACCCTTTCGCCCACCTTCAGCATCCAGTTCAGGAACAGGCGCTTGGACAGCACGCCGTTGCGCAGGCGTATGCCGGTCGCGGTGCCGGGTGCGAGGAACTTCCCCGTGCGTTCGCCGCCGGTCTGGCAGCCCTCGGCGTACCGCCGCAGCCGGTGCTCGTAGCGGGTGAAGGCCGCGCGGTGGTCGTCCGCGGCCCGCGCGAGTTCGCCGGCCAGCACATAGGCGGCCACGACGGCGGTGCCTGTGCCCATCCCGCCGATCGTGGCGCCGCACGCGGCGTCACCCACCAGGGCCACCCGGCCGGTGGACCAGGTGGGCACGTCCGCGCGGCTGATCGAGTCGAAGTAGAGGTCGGGCGCTCGGCGCAGTGAGTCGAGCAGGCGGGGCACCTCCCAGCCGAGACCGGAGAAGGCGTCGGCGATCAACCGCTTCTGCTGCTCCGGGTCGTGGCGGTCGTACGACAGCTCGGGTGCGGCGAAGACGAAGAAAGCCCCCGCCCGGGAGGGGTCCCGGTGGTCGGCTCCTACGGAGGCGAGCCGCCCCGGTGTGTTGTAGCCGACCGAACCCGTCTCCACCTCAAGGTCGTTGGGCGACTGCCAGGTGGCGGCGTAGTACCCGAGGTGGCTCACGTAGTCCTTCTCCGGGCCGAAGGCCAGTCGACGGACGTTGGAATGCAGCCCGTCCGCGCCGATCACCAGGTCGAACTCGCGGGAGGCGCCGTGCCGGAAGTCGACCCGCACGCCCGAGGGGCCCTCGGTGAGGCCGGTGACACAGTCGCCGAAGACGTACTCGGTGTGGGGGAGGCCGCGCTCGTACAGCAGCCGTGCCAGGTCGCCGCGCGGCACCTCGACGGCACCGCCGGCGAACTCGGCGGGCAGACGCAACAGCGTCCGGCCGCTCTCGTCGACGAAGCGCATCGGGGAGCCGCCGGTCTGTATCCGGCGCAGCTCGGGCAGGAGGTCCATGCGCTCCAGCACGGTCAGATGCGTGTCGCCGCGGAAGTCGACGGCCTGGCCGCCGCCGCGCAGGGCCGGGGCCAGCTCGACCACGGTCGGGTGGAAGCCGTGGCGACCCAGCCAGTAGGCCAGCGCCGGGCCCGCGATGCTCGCGCCGGAGATGAGGACGTTCCTGTTCATGGGTTCTCCATTCGTGGAAACGGTCATGGGACATTTTTTGGAACGATAACTGTGTCCGACGGACACGGTTAATAACTGAGTACGATAGACACAGTTACTCGGCTCGACAAGTCCACGGCGGAAGGGACGACAGGGATGGGCGACAGGCACGCCGAGACGGCGCGGCTGCTGTGGGGCCCGCGCGCCAAGCCGACGCGAGGTCCCCGGCCGACGCTCGACCTGGACCGCATCGCACGGGCCGGAATCGAGATCGCCGACCCCGAGGGGCTGTCGGCCGTCTCCATGCAGCGGGTCGCCGCGCAACTGGGCGTCACCAAAATGGCGTTGTACCGGTACGTGCCGGGAAAGGCCGAGCTGGTCGCGCTGATGGTCGAGGCCGCGATCGGTCCACCACCGGCGGTGGCCGAGCAGCCCGCCGACTGGCGCGCGCAGTTGGAGAACTGGGCGCACGGTCTCCTCGCGGCCTTTCGCCGCCACCCCTGGGCGCTGGACGCCGTCGTCGGACCGCGCATCATGGGGCCCGCGGAGCTGGCCTGGACGGAGCGCGCCGTCTCCGCGCTGGACGGTACGGGGCTGACCGGTGCCGAGCGGATGGACGCGGTCGTCCTGTTGGTCGGCCATGTACGCGGCATCACCCAGCAGGCGCGGGCGGCGGGCCCCGAGGGCAGTCCCGAGGCGCAGCTCAACGCCGTTCTCGGCGACCTGATGCGGGCCCACGGCGAGCGCTTCCCCGCCCTCGGAGCGGCCCTCGCGTCGACGGATCAGTCCGGGGGGCAGGACCAGGCATGGGAGTTCGGCCTGCGATGCATCCTGGACGGTCTGGCCGTACTCATCGACCAGCGCGCCCGCTGACCGGGAGCGAACGGGAGTGTCAGACCCTCGGTCTAATGTTCCGTCACATGCCGACAGCCACCACCACGACGTACACCTATCGCGCCCCGTCCGCCCTCGACGCCGCCGGGGGCGCCCTCGCGCTGGAGACCAGCGGGGGACGCACCCCGGCCGGGGTGCGTCCCCCGCTTCTTCGACGGGGTCCTCACCGAACCCGAGGTGTCCGCCGCGGCGCTGCTCGCCGTGGCCGACGTGGCGGCTGCCCGGTACTACGATCCCCGGCTGAGCGGGGCGGGTGCTCGGCGCGGTGCTGACGCCGGCCCGGGTCGTGGAGGTGTCGGGCGATGTGCTGGCGCGCCCGGAGAAGAAGCTGGTCCGGGCCCAACTCACCTGGCTGGAAAGGGCTTTCCGGCAGGAGCCGGAGACCGCGGGCGCCGCAGGTGCCGTCCTGGCACAGGCACGCGACTCGCTGGAGGACACGGCGCTGCGGGAGCGCGTCGAGCGGCTGATCGCCCGTCATCTGCCGCAGGGCGCAGAGGCGCCCGCGCCGTTCGCGGACCCGGAGCCCGAGCCCGACATCGCCCCGCCCCCACCGCCGATGGCGGCGCGGCTGGACGTGCCGCAGGACGACACCCCGCAGGACGTCGCCGCGACCCTCCGCGTCTGGTGGCGCCGCCACCAGCACGACGGCCCGTTCGAGGACGCCCTGCTGGACCGTCTGATTCGCCATGCCCACCGGGACCGCGAAGGGCTCGCGACCGCGCTGCGGGCGGGGATCGCCGACCACCTCGACTGGTTCGCCCACGCCGGACACCAACCGTGGAACCCCCTGGCGGTGGCGGCGGCCGTGTGCGAGGTGCGGTATCCGGGCACCGGGTCGATGTACGGCACCATGGTGGACTTTCGGGGCCAGGAGCTGATCGGCAGGCTTCGGAAGGGCGTCACGACGCCGTTCCCTCTCGCCACCGCGACACACGACGACGGTACGGTGGCGGCGGCCGAACTCGTCGTACGGATAGCCGAGTACGAGCGACTGGGGGTCGAGCCCGGCCCGGTGGATCTGGCGCAGGCGCTGCTGCGGGTCGCCCCGCAGGACGATCCGGACGTACGGGACGCCGCCGCCGTGCTGACCTCGCCCGCCGGGCACCGCCTCGCCGACCAACTGCGCACGGGGGGACGGGACATGGCTCCGGCCGCCTACCCCGAGCCGTTCGCCACCCTGCTGGCCGGACCCGGCCCCACCGAGGGGCGCAGCCCCGTCCATGTCAGCTCGGCGTTCCCCTGCCGCCCGGAGGACCTGCCGTGCGACCCGGACATCCTCGCCGACTGGGGTTGGTACATCGTGCGCCGCACCGGTGCGCGTATGGACTGCCTGACCCTGGTGCGGATCGCGTCGATGCCCGGCGTCAAGGGCGAGGCGATGCACCGCGCACTGGCCGAAGGGCTGAACGAGGACCGCCGTGAGCAGCGGGCCGCGGCGGTGGACGCACTGGTCGTCCTGGTCTCGCGCGGGGAGCTGGACCCGGCGCGACTGGCCGCGGCCCTCGGCGAGCTGACGGCGCCGGTGGCCTCCCGCCTCACGTCCGGGCTGAGGGACGCCTCGGCGGCCGTAGGGGCGAGGGCGGTGTGGCCGGTGCTGTCGGGGCTGCTGCCCCAACTGCTGCCCCGGCAGCGGTCGTCCGGCGCGCGCGTCCACGGTCTGAGCGATCTGCTGGTGCTCGCGACGGACCTCGCCGCCCGAGCCGGGGCCCGCGAGGAGATACCCGCCCTGACGGAGATGGCGTCCCTGCCGCCGAAGTCCCGCGTGGTGAAGGAGGCACGACGGCTGCGCGACGCCCTGGCCGGCCGAAGCGGCGGGTAAGCGGTGGGTGGGCGGCGGTGCGCCGCTACGTGGCGCGGCCGGCGTCACCTGCCGCCCGGACGAACTCCCGGACACGATGCGTGGTGTTGCTTCGCAGCCACATCGTGCCCCATCGGATCGGTGGCGCGTCGATGAAGGGAACGTAGGCGATGTCGGGGCGGGGGTAGAGCCGAGCGACGTTCTCGCCCACCGGGAACACCCCGCGACCGGCGGCGACCAGGGTGAGGGTCTCGGTGAAACTGGCAGCCCGCGGGCCGCGCGGAATCGGTAGGCCCGACGGCGTGTGCGCGGGGTTGCGGTCCTCGCTGAAGGCGTCGGGCATATCGGCCGGGACCAGGATCATCGGGTGGCCGGCCAGTTCTTCCAGCGACACCGCCACGTGCCCGGCGAGCGGGTTCCCCGTCGCCACGGCCAACAGACGGGGCTCCGCCAGCAGGACCGGCCCGGCCACCACGTCAGGCTGGGCGGCGATGAGAACGTCGGTGATCAGCACATCGACGTCGCCGCGCCTGAGACGCACGACGGCGTCATGCCCTTGGGTCTCGTGGATGTGCACCTCGCAGGCGGGGTAACGCTCACCGAACAACGCGACCGCCTTCAACAGAAGTTGGCCCGCGACGGAGCTGAGGAATCCCACGCGCAGGTCGCCGGTGATTCCGCGCCCGGCGTCGACGGCCCGGCGTACGGCCTCGTCCATGCCGACGACGTGAGGTGCCAGGTCCTCGGCGAGCTGCCGGCCGATCGGCGTCAGGAGCACCCGGCGGCTGGTGCGCTCGAACAAGGGCGCGCCGACCATCCGCTCCAGCTTCTTGACGGTCTGGCTCACCCGCCCGGTGGTGATTCCCAGCCGCTCACCGGTACGCCCGAAATGCAGTTCCTCGGCCAGTGCCAGGAACACCTCTGCCTCATGCCGTTCCAGCAACGCTCCCCCTTTAGTTCGACTTAACGATCGTAGCGGGATCAGGCGTTGATACCCCCTGTCCCGGACGGCATCGTTGATCGCACCGCACCTGCTGGACGGAACGCCGCCGCAGGTGAGGAGCCCTGACCCCTTCCTTCATCGAGGAGCTTCGTTGTCCGCTTCACGCAAGATCGTGGCCGGGCTGTTCATGTCGCTGGACGGCGTCGTGGAGGCCCCCGAAACCTGGCACTTCCCCTACGTGGACGAGGAGATGGGCGAGGCGGTCGAGTCGATGCACGCCGCGGCGGACACCCTGCTGCTGGGGCGTACGACGTACGAATCGTTCGCCGCCGTCTGGCCGGATCAGGTCGGCGCGCTGGCCGACAAGCTGAACGACATCCGCAAACTGGTCGCCTCGACCACCCTGGCCAAGACCGAATGGACCAATACGAGCCTCATCGACGGCGACGTCATCGAGGCGGTGGCCGGGCTCAAGCGGCAGCCCGGAAAGGCCATCCATCTCTCGGGCAGCCTCACGCTGACCAGGGCACTGCTGCACGCGGGCCTCGTGGACGAACTCCGGCTGCTGGTCCATCCGATCGTGCTGGGCTCGGGACGACGACTCTTCCCCGAGGGCGCCACCTCGATGCCCGTCGAACTCGTCCGATCGGCCACCTTCTCCACGGGCGTCGTAGACCTGACGTACCGCACCGCCTGATCTCACCACTCATCAAGAACGGACACACCATGCACGAGACCCAGATCAACACGCTGCCTGTTCCCGGAGCACAACTGCACTACGAGGTCCGGGGCTCGGGGCCGCTGCTGCTGATGATCCCCGGAGCGCCCGCGGACGCCGGGGCTCTGGCCGCACTCGCGGCAGTGCTCGCCGACCGGTACACCGTCGTCAGCTACGACCAGCGCGGGTTCTCCCGCAGCCCCCTGACGGGAGCGCCGCGAGACCAGGACGTCCCGACGTTCACCGACGACGCACACCTGCTTCTGGGAGCCCTCGGCGACGAACCCGCGTACGTCCTGGGCAACAGCGGAGGCGCCCTCACCGGCCTCGAGCTGGCGGCGCGCCACCCCGGGCAGGTCCGTGGCCTGCTGGTTCACGAGCCGCCGATCCCCGAGATCCTGCCCGAGCGCGCGCACTGGCGGGCGAAGTTCCAAGAGGTGTACGACACCTACCGCGAGCACGGCCCCGGGCCGGCCATGCAGAAGTTCGTGGCCACCGTCGAGGGCGACGACGCCGCCGCGCCGAGCATGCCCGACTTCTCCTCGCTGCCTCCCGAGGCACTGGAGATGATGGGCCGCATCCAGGGGAATCTGGATCTCTTCCTCGGACACGTGCTGCTGCCGGTACTGCGCTACGAACCCGACATCGCCGCTCTGCGCTCCGGCCCGGTACCCATCGTCGTCGGCGCCGGAACCGCCTCACCCGCGGGCGTACCCCTCCTCAGCGCCCGGTCCCTGGCCGACGGCCTCGGCACCAAGACGGTCGAATTCCCGGGCGACCACCAGGGGTTGGCCACCGACGCCGCCGCGTGCGCCGCGATCGTCCACGACACCTTCGCGCGGATGGGCGAAGTGGGCGGTAGCTAGGAAAGTCTCCCCGGCCGGCCGGGGACCGTACGAGCCCCCGCGCATACCGAGGCCGCTCCGTCCGATGAGAACACGGGTCGCGACCGGTCTACCCATGTGAAACGCAGCGCTGACGACCAATACCCCGGAGGCCAATTCCATGACCCACACGACGAGCGTCACGAGCACCGACAGGCACGCCCCCATCAACTCCGCGACCTCGATCCGACCGTCGACACGGACCCTGCTGGGCGCCGGGATCGTGGCCGGCCCGCTGTTCCTGGGCGCGGGCGTGATCCAGGGCTTCACGCGAGACGGCTTCGACTTCACCCGTAACGCCATCAGCCAACTCAGCCTGGGCTCGGCGGGCTGGATCCAGGTGGTCTCCTTCCTCCTGGCCGCAGTCCTGCTCGTCTCCGGTGCGATCGGGCTGCACCGGGCGATGCGCGACACCCCCGGCGGAGTCTGGGTTCCCCGGCTGATCGGCGTGCTCGGTGTCTCGTTCCTGGTGTCCGGGGTCTTCAGCGCCGACCCGGGCAAGGGCTTCCCGGCGGGCACCCCGGAGGACTCGGCCGGCTCGATCAGCCCGCACGGCGCCGTACACCTCGTGGCGGGCATGGTGGGCTACCTCGCCCTGTGCGCCGCGTTCTTCATCGTGGCCCGGCACTTCGCGGCCGAAGGCCGACGCGGTTGGGCCATCGCCTGCCGCATCGTGCCGGTGCTGGTGTTCGCGGGCTTCGCGGGCTCCTCCTCGGCAGTCCTGAGCTTCACAGTCGGAGCCGGGCTCGGACTGCTCGCGCTCTCCGCTGTGTCCGCCCGGCTTCTCATCACCAGATCCCCGGCGCGAGGATAACCGCGCCGCCCTCACTCATTTCCGCAGAACGGGCCCAGCCCACCACCTGTTGCCGCCACTGCGTCCAGTGGCGGCAACGGCGTGTCAACCGCCCGAGGGATCAGGGGCACTCGTACGTCCCCCGTCACCGCTGCCTCCCGCGGGGGGATTGGTGCAGCACCGCCGCGGCGATCTCCCGCATGCGTCCTGGGTGCAGGGTCTGCCGAGCAGCAACACGATGACATCGCGCCAGGAGATCGACGCGACCGTCGTCGTCCGTATCGGCCTGCGCCCGTGCCGGACACCCTCAAATTATCCGTGCCCTTCCCCTTCACCGATTTCGCAATGCGGCCCCCATTTCCATTGCCCAAGGGCTCCCGTTCACCCTGCTGAAATCAGCGCGTGATGTGCGTGTGACGTGCATCCGCACGAAGTGGATCTTGTCCTAATGAAATTCTATTCATCCCAACGAGTGCACCGAATTCAAATTGTCGGCGGAGGCCCGTCAGAATGATCGAGCCACCCGTCGTCGCAGTCGTTGGAGATGTCGTTGCCCAGTCATGACACGTCCGCCCACGACCACTTCTGTTCATCCCCGGCTCCGGCCCCGGGCTCGTTCCGCGACCCGAGGGATGTCGCGAGTTTCGCGCCCGCGGCGCTCGGATACGCCCTCTTCGCCACTCGCTGGCTCCAGGCCCCGCTCTATTTCGGCCTGGTCGCGGCGCAGGGTGTCTACGTCTACAAGTTCTTCAACGAGCTGTGGAAATTAATCGTTCATGTCATCAACGGTCACGCCGACGAGACCTATGTCATGCTCGCCGTCCTCAAACTGGTCGACGTCGTGATGATCGCCAATCTGCTGATCATGACGATCGTCGGCGGCTACGAGACCTTCGTCTCGCGCATCAACCTCCAGGGCCATCGCGATCAGCCGGAATGGCTCTCGCACGTCAACTCGAACGTGCTCAAGGTCAAGCTCGCCACCGCCATCGTGGGCATTTCGTCCGTCCATCTGCTGCAGATGTTCGTCGACGTGCACCACACTTCACGGCACGCGCTGATGTGGGGGACCGTGATCCACATGGCCTTCATCCTGTCCGCCGCGATTCTGGCCTATATGTCGGGCCCCATGCTGGAGTCGCGGAAGGGCGGTCACGGGTCCGGTGGACATGAGGGCGGCGGCCATGAGGCCAGCCACGCAGAAGGGAGGCTGCGACTGATCCCGCACCCGTCCGCCGGGCGCCACGACGACGTCACGTCAGCGGGGCGGGCGTCGCCTCCCGCCCCCGCATCGTCCTCGGTTTCGGCTTCGGCTTCGGCGGTGAAGTCGGCTTCCGCTTCGCCGTCCGGAGGTCCGGGCGCCGAGTCCCGTATCCGCGCCGCGGGCTTCCCCGCCCCCAAGGCGCTGGAGGACTTCGACCACGACTACCCCCGGTCGCTCGACCGGGAGGCCGTGGCGATGCTCGGCAAGCTGGACTTCATCACCGCCAAGGAGAATGTGGTCCTCCTCGGCCCACCCGGCACCGGCAAGACCCATCTCGCCGTCGCTATCGGCACCCGCGCCTGCCAGGCCGGCCACCAGGTGCTGTTCGCCACCGTTGTCGAGTGGGCCGCCCGCCTTGCCGTCGCCAGAGCCGCAGGCCGCCTCACCGAGGAACTGGCCCTGCTGGACCGCTACCCCCTGCTGATCGTCGACGCACTGGGCCACTTCCCCCTACAGGCCGACGAGGCCCAGCTCGTCTTCCGCCTCGTCGCGCACCGCTACGAGCGCGGCTCGCTGATCGTCACCAGCGACAAGCCCCTGAGCGGCTGGGACCTGGTCCTCAGCGACTCCGCGGTGGCCTCGGCCGTGATCGACCGTCTCGTCCACCATTCCGAGATCATCAGCATCGAGGGGGACAACTACCGGATGCGCGACCACGGCGGCTTCGGTTTCGCGCCCTCGGTCCTCCGTTAGGGCGTCCTCCGTCGGGGGCGTCATTGCATAAAGCTGCGAAGCTACGTATAGTCATGCCATCGACGAGGAGGGCTTCGATGGCAGTACGTGCAGCGGTGGCGGGAGCCAGTGGATACGCCGGCGGGGAATTGCTCCGGCTGCTCCTGGGGCACCCCGGGGTCGAGATCGGCGCCCTGACCGGCAACTCTAACGCCGGTCAGCCCCTCGGTGCCCTCCAACCGCATCTCGGGCCGCTGGCCGATCGCGTCCTGGAGCCGACCACCCCCGACGTGCTCGCCGGGCATGACGTGGTCTTTCTCGCGCTGCCGCACGGGCAGTCCGCCGCCGTCGCCGAGCAGTTGGGCGACGACGTGCTCGTCATCGACATGGGCGCGGACTTCCGGCTGGCGGACGCCGCCGACTGGGAGGCGTTCTACGGCTCCGCCCATGCCGGCACCTGGCCCTACGGCCTTCCCGAACTGCCGGGCGCCCGCGCCGCGTTGGAGGGGTCCAGGCGCGTCGCGGTGCCCGGCTGTTATCCGACGGCCGTCTCGCTCGCGCTCTACCCCGCGTACGGGGCGGGGCTGCTCGAGCCCGAAGCCGTGATCACCGCCGCCACCGGTACGTCCGGCGCGGGCAAGGCGGTCAAGCCGCATCTGCTCGGATCCGAGGTCATGGGCTCGATGAGCCCGTACGGCGTCGGCGGCGGACACCGGCACACCCCCGAGATGATCCAGAACCTCAGCGCGGCGGCCGGGGAGCGCGTCGGCGTCTCCTTCACGCCCACCCTCGCGCCCATGTCGCGCGGCATCCTCGCCACCTGCTCCGCGAAGGCGAAGCCGGACGTCACCGCGGCGGACGTACGGAGCGTGTACGAGAAGGCGTTCGCCGACGAGCCGTTCGTACGGCTCCTGCCCGAGGGGCAGTGGCCCGCGACCGCGTCCGTGTACGGCTCCAACTCCGTACAGGTCCAGGTCGTCCTCGACGTCAACGCCCGCCGCGTCATCGCGATCAGCGCCATCGACAACCTCACCAAGGGCACGGCCGGCGGCGCGGTCCAGAGCATGAACATCGCGCTCGGGCTGCCCGAGGAGACCGGCCTCCCGGCCACCGGCGTCGCACCGTGAACGGGCCCGAGCACAGACAACCGACCCCCGAACACGGACAACCGACCAACGACACCCACCCGACCAAGGAGATGCAGTGAGCGTCACGGCAGCAGGCGGATTCACGGCGGCGGGCATCACCGCCGGGATCAAGGACAGCGGCACCCCGGACCTGGCCCTCGTGGTCAACACCGGTCCGCGCCGCGCCGCCGCCGGCGTCTTCACCTCCAACCGCGTCAAGGCCGCCCCCGTCCTGTGGTCGGAGCAGGTCGTCAAGGGCGGTCAGATCTCCGCCGTCGTCCTCAACTCCGGCGGCGCCAACGCCTGTACGGGCCCGCAGGGTTTCCAGGACACGCACGCCACCGCCGAGAAGGTCGCCCAGGTACTGAACGAGGCCGACCCCGACTCCCACAGCTCCGGCGAGATCGCCGTCGCCTCCACCGGGCTCATCGGCATCAACCTCCCGATGGACAAGCTCCTGCCCGGCATCGAGAAGGCAGCCGCCGAACTCTCCCCGCACGGCGGCGAGAAGGCCGCCATCGCCATCAAGACCACCGACAGCGTCCACAAGACGGCCGTCGCGGGCGGCGACAACTGGACCGTCGGCGGCATGGCCAAGGGCGCGGGCATGCTCGCCCCCGGCCTCGCCACGATGCTCGTCGTGCTCACCACCGACGCCGACGTCGACAGCGCCGCGCTCGACTCGGCCCTGCGCGCCGCCACCCGGACCACCTTCGACCGGGTCGACTCCGACGGCTGCATGTCCACCAACGACACGGTGCTGCTGCTCGCCTCGGGCGCCTCCCAAGTGACTCCCGGATACGAGGAGTTCGCCGAAGCCGTCCGCACCGTCTGCGACGACCTGGGCCGCCAGCTCATCGGCGACGCCGAGGGCGCCAGCAAGGACATCCGTATCGAGGTGATCAACGCGGCGACCGAGGACGACGCCGTCGAAGTGGGCCGCTCCATCGCCCGTAACAACCTCCTCAAGTGCGCGCTGCACGGCGAGGACCCCAACTGGGGCCGGGTGCTGTCCGCCATCGGCACGACCTCCGCCGCTTTCGACCCGGACCAACTGAACGTCGCCATCAACGACATCTGGGTCTGCAAGAAGGGCTGCGTGGGCGAGGACCGCGACCTGGTCGACATGCGCTTCCGGGAGGTGCGGATCACCGCCGACCTCGCCGCAGGCAGCGAGTCGGCGGTCATCTGGACCAACGACCTCACCGCCGACTACGTCCACGAGAACAGCGCGTACAGCTCATGACGGCCCGCAAGCACACCGCGCTGCCCAAGGCACAGATCCTCATCGAGGCGCTGCCCTGGCTCACCCGCCACAACGGCAAGATCGTCGTCATCAAGTTCGGCGGCAACGCCATGGTGGACGAAGACCTCAAGGCCGCCTTCGCCCAGGACGTCGTCTTCCTGCGGCAGGCCGGACTCAAGCCGGTCGTCGTGCACGGCGGCGGCCCCCAGATCAGCGCGCAGCTCGACCGGCACGGGCTGGTCAGCGAGTTCAAGGCCGGGCTGCGGGTCACCACGCCCGAGGCGATGGACGTCGTACGGATGGTGCTCGCCGGCCAGGTCCAGCGCGAACTCGTCGGCCTGCTCAACCAGCACGGCCCGCTCGCCGTCGGCATGACGGGCGAGGACGCGCACACCATCTCGGCGACCCGGCACCGGCCGCGTATCGACGGCGAGTTGGTCGACATCGGCCGCGTCGGTGAGATCACCGCCATCGACCCGGGGGCCATCGAGGCGCTGCTGGCCGACGGCCGTATCCCGGTCATCTCCTCCATCGCGCGCAGCGCCGACGACGGACATGTCTACAACGTCAACGCCGACACCGCCGCCGCCGCGCTCGCCGCCGCGCTCGGCGCCGAGACACTGATGGTCCTCACCGACGTCGAGGGTCTGTACGAGGACTGGCCGAACAACGACGACGTGATCAGCAGGCTCACGGCGACCGAGCTGGAGAAGCTGCTGCCCGAGCTGTCCAGCGGCATGGTGCCGAAGATGGAGGGCTGTCTGTTCGCCGTACGCAACGGGGTCAACACCGCCCGCGTGCTCGACGGCCGCGTACAGCACTCGATCCTGCTGGAGATCTTCACCGACTCGGGCATCGGCACGATGGTCGTCCCCGACGGCCAGGAGAACACCACCGAAGGGGGAGCGTCATGACCGACGAGAGCAACAGCAACCAGGAGCTGACGCGGCGCTGGCAGCACGTCATGGCCGACAACTACGGCACCCCGCCGCTCTCCCTCGTGCGCGGCGCCGGGGCCACCGTGTGGGACGCCGACGGCACCGCGTACATCGACTTCGTCGCCGGTATCGCCGTGAACGCACTCGGGCACGCGCACCCCGCCGTGGTCGACGCCGTCTCGCGGCAGATCGCGTCCCTCGGGCATGTGTCGAACCTGTACGTCGCGGGCCCGCCCGTCGCCCTCGCCGAACGGCTCATCGACCTCGCCGACCGCCCCGGCCGGGTCTTCTTCTGCAACTCGGGCGCCGAGGCGAACGAAGCCGCGTTCAAGATCGGCCGGCTCACCGGCCGCCGCCATATGGTCGCCACCGACGGCGGCTTCCACGGCCGCACGATGGGCGCGCTCGCGCTCACCGGGCAGCAGGGCAAGCGGGAGCCGTTCCTGCCGCTGCCCGGCGAGGTCACGCACGTTCCGTACGGAGACGCCGACGCGCTCAGGGCCGCCGTCACCGAGGAGACGGCGCTGGTGATCATCGAGCCGATCCAGGGGGAGAACGGCATCGTCGTCCCGCCCAGGGGATACCTCGAGGCGGCCCGCGAGATCACCCGCGCCACCGGCACCCTGCTGGTGCTCGACGAGGTCCAGACGGGGGTCGGGCGGACCGGGCACTGGTTCGAGTACCAGGCCCACCAGAGCGTCGAGCCCGATGTCGTCACGCTCGCCAAGGGTCTCGGCGGCGGACTGCCGCTCGGCGCGACGCTCGCGTTCGGCCCGGCGGCTGACCTGCTCAAGCCCGGTCAGCACGGTACGACCTTCGGCGGCAACCCCGTCGCCTGCGCCGCCGGACTCGCCGTGCTCGACACCCTCGGCGCCGACGGCGCGCTCGATCAGGTGAAGCGGCTGGGGGAGAGGCTGCGCGACGGGATCGAGGCGCTGGGACACCCGCTTGTCTCCCATGTCCGTGGCGCGGGGCTGCTGCTGGGTATCGTGCTCACCGAGCCGCTGGCGCCACAGGCGCAGCGGGCGGCTCAGGATGCCGGTCTCCTGGTGAACGCGCCAGCTCCCGATGTCGTACGGCTCATGCCACCGCTGATCATCGGCGACGACGAGGTGGACACGTTCCTCCGGGCCCTGCCGGGCATCCTCGACACCGCCCAGGGGACACACGGGGACGGACGATCCGGGGAATGAGACGACGATGACCGAGGCGCAGGCACCCGAGCACAACGGGATCGACACGAACGGCGGGAACGGGACGAGCGCCACCGGCGGCGGGAACGGCGGCACCAGCGGCGCGGCCGAGCACATCGGCCCGTCCGTCCCGCAGACCCGCACGGCGCGGCACCGCCGGATCGTGGACATCCTCAACCGCCAGCCGGTCCGCAGCCAGAGCCAGCTCGCCAAGCTCCTCGCCGACGACGGTCTGAACGTCACCCAGGCGACGCTGTCGCGCGACCTGGACGAGCTGGGCGCCGTGAAGATCCGCAACACCGGCGGCGAGCTGATCTACGCGGTCCCCAGCGAGGGCGGCTACCGCACCCCGCACGCCCCGCTCGGCGAGTCCGCGAAGGAGGAGCGCATGCGGCGTCTCTCCGGCGAACTGCTCATCTCCGCCGAGGCGTCCGCCAACCTCGTGGTGCTCCGTACGCCGCCGGGCGCCGCCCAGTTCCTCGCCTCGGCCATCGACCAGGCCGAGCTGCGGCCCATCCTCGGCACCATCGCCGGCGACGACACGCTGCTGCTGATCAGCCGCGACCCGGCGGGCGGGCAGGCGCTCGCGGACCATCTGCTGCGGCTGGCCCAGAAGGACGGCTGAGCGCCGGGCGGCGCCGGCACGGGATCGGCAGCGGCTCAGTAGTTCGTGATCGCCGTACGCCCCGACGCCGTGCCCACCGCGATATGCGGTGAGCGGCCGGGGTCGGCCCACGTCAGGATGCGGCGCATCGCCTCGGCCGGCACGGAGACACAACCGGCCGTCGCGCCCTTGCCGTTGACGTGCAGGAAGATCGCGGCGCCCCGGCCGCGCACCGGCCGGTGGTAGTTGAAGCCGATGACCAGGGCGTGGGCGTACTGGGTGCCGTAGTCGGTCAGCTTCTCGGCCTCACCCGCGCGGCAGTCGGCCGGCAGACCCTCGACCCAGCGGTTGTACGCGCGCGAGTCGTTGTCCTGGCACCACCAGGACCGGTCGGTCACCGGGCGGTACGCGTAACGGGTCCCGCGCGGCGCGGGCCGGATGCCGAACGCGTACGGCAGGTCGTACAGCCCCGTCGGTGTGGTCGAGGTGCCCTGTACGCGTTCGGTCCCTGGGACCAGTCCGCCCGAGCCGAACCGCGCGTCCGCCGAGCCCGCCGCCACCCAGCGGCCCCCGCGCCGGTCCCACCAGGTGACGCGGCCCGTGGTCGCGCCCGTGGTGGCGGCCTCGGCGGTGATCAACTGGCGGCCGCCGCCGGTGTCGGCCATCCGCTCGGGCAGCGGCACGGAGGTGTCGGCGGGCGCGACCGGCCCCGCCGCGACGGTGGCGACGACGGCGAGCAGGACGGAGCCGAGCGAGAGAAGGACGCGCATGCTCGGACCGTATGCCGGTCACGGGGTGACGGCCTCTCAGGTCGACGCCCCGCTACGCCGAACGAGCGACGTCGGCGGGCAGGTCGGTACGCGGGGGGAGCGGCAGCGGGAGTGCGGGCAGCCCGTCCAGGCTCACGCCCACGTACTCCTTCTTCTCGCAGTACGCCGCGAACTCGTCGTCCGACTTCCTGGCGAAGTGCTGCGCGTGCTGGGTGCGCTCCTCCCGGTACTCCATGAAGGGGACGGCGAACCCGCACGAGTCGCTGATCCGTACCGCGCCGACCACGATGATCGCCCGCGCGCTCGGCCCGTCCGCGTCCGCGAAGTGCGTGATGTACTGCGCCCAGCGCGGATCGTCCCGGAACACCGGCTCCCCGCGCCCGTGCACCCGCAGGATCTTCGGCGGGCCGTCGAACGCGCACCACATCAGCGTGATGCGGCCGTTCTCGCGCAGATGCGCGATGGTCTCGGCGCCGCTGCCGCCGAAGTCGAGATACGCGAGCGTCGACTCGTCCAGGACGACGAGACTGCCCGAGCGGCCCTTGGGCGAGAGGTTGACGTGACCGTCGTCGGCGAGCGGGGCCGTTGCGGTGAAGAAGAGGGGCTGTTCCTCGATGAACGTGCGAATGCGGCCGTCGATCCGTTCGTAGTGCTTTCCCATGGCATCTATTGTCGGCGCCGCATATCCCGCGCGTCGAGACATATCCCTGAGATGGGACGGACGAGGCCGGACGAGGCCGGACGAGACAGGACGAGACAGGACGAGGCCGGACGAGACCGGATGGGACGGGACGACGTATGAGTGAGAAGAAGCCGGCACACGAGGTGCCCGAGGTACGGGTCCGCCGGGTCTACGAGGCGGTGGCGCCGGACGACGGGACGCGCGTGCTGGTCGACCGGCTCTGGCCGCGCGGACTCGCCAAGACCGACGCCGTGTTCGACGACTGGCTGAAGACGGCGGCCCCGTCTCCCGAGCTGCGCAGGTGGTACGGGCACGACCCGCAGAAGTACGCGGAGTTCGCCGACCGCTACCGCGCGGAGCTGGCGGACCCCGGATCGGCCGCCTCCAAGGCCCTCGAACGGCTCCGCGAACTGGCCGCCGGCGGCACCCTCACCCTGCTCACGGCCACCAAGGACCTGGAGCACGGCCACCCCGGGGTACTGGCGGCGTTGATCACGGAGAGCGACGGCCCAACCGCCTAGGGGCCGCGTTGACAAAACATACGGTGCACTGCATAGTTATACCCATCAGCGTATGCACCGTAAGGAGAAACCCGTGACCGAGCGCGTCGTACTCGCCTACTCAGGGGGCCTGGACACCTCCGTCGCCATCGGCTGGATCGCCGAGGAGACGGGCGCCGAGGTCATCGCCGTCGCCGTGGATGTCGGTCAGGGCGGCGAGGACCTGGACGTCATCCGCAAGCGCGCGCTCGCCTGCGGTGCCGTCGAGGCCGAGGTCGCCGACGCCAAGGACGAGTTCGCCGAGGAGTACTGCCTCCCGGCGATCAAGGCCAACGCGCTCTACATGGACCGCTACCCGCTGGTCTCGGCGCTCTCCCGGCCGACGATCGTCAAGCACCTGGTGGCCGCAGCCAAGAAGCACGGCGCCGACACCGTCGCCCACGGCTGCACCGGCAAGGGCAACGACCAGGTCCGTTTCGAGGCCGGCATCGTCGCCCTCGCCCCCGAGCTGAAGTGCATCGCCCCGGTCCGCGACTACGCGATGACCCGTGACAAGGCGATCGCCTTCTGCGAGGAGAAGAACCTCCCGATCGCGACCACCAAGAAGTCCCCGTACTCCATCGACCAGAACGTCTTCGGACGGGCCGTCGAGACGGGCTTCCTGGAGGACATCTGGAACGGTCCGATCGAGGACATCTACGAGTACACCTCCAACCCGGCGGAGCCCCGCGAGGCCGACGAGGTCGTCATCTCCTTCAAGGAGGGCGTCCCGGTCGCCATCGACGGCAAGCCCGTCTCCGTCCTCCAGGCGATCCAGCAGCTCAACGAGCGGGCCGGCGGCCAGGGCATCGGCCGGATCGACATGGTCGAGGACCGGCTCGTCGGCATCAAGTCCCGTGAGGTGTACGAGGCCCCGGGCGCGATCGCGCTGATCACCGCCCACCAGGAGCTGGAGAACGTCACCGTCGAGCGCGAACTGGCCCGCTACAAGCGGCAGGTCGAGCAGCGGTGGGGCGAGATGGTCTACGACGGCCTGTGGTTCTCCCCGCTCAAGCGGGCCCTGGACGGCTTCATCAACGAGGCCAACCAGCATGTCACCGGCGACATCCGGATGACGCTGCACGGCGGCCGTGCCGTCGTCACCGGCCGGCGGTCGCAGGAGTCGCTGTACGACTTCAACCTGGCGACGTACGACTCGGGCGACACCTTCGACCAGTCCAAGGCGCAGGGCTTCATCGAGCTGTTCGGCCTCTCGGCCAAGATCGCCGCGAAGCGCGACCTGGTGTAGCCACGTCGCTCACGTCATCAATCGCCGGACGGGCTCATCGCGAGCCCGTCCGCAGTCCCGTCCGCAGTCCAAGGAGCACCCCGTAGTGAGCAGCAACACCGGTGACGTCAGGCTCTGGGGCGGCCGGTTCGCCGACGGCCCCGCCGAGGCCCTGGCCAAGCTGTCGGCCTCCGTGCACTTCGACTGGCGCCTCGCGCCGTACGACATCGCGGGCTCCCGCGCGCACGCGCGCGTGCTCAACAAAGCCGGCCTCCTTACCGAGGACGAGCTGGACCGGATGCTCGCCGGGCTCGACCGGCTTGAGACGTCCGTCGCCGACGGCTCGTTCACCGGGACCATCGCCGACGAGGACGTCCACACCGCCCTGGAACGCGGCCTCCTCGAACAGCTCGGCGCGGACCTCGGCGGCAAGCTGCGCGCCGGCCGGTCCCGTAACGACCAGGTCGCCACCCTCTTCAAGATGTATCTGCGCGACCACGCGCGGATCGTCGGCGGTCTGATCGCCGAGCTCCAGGACGCGCTGGTGTCACTCGCCGAGACGCACCCGGACGTGGCCATGCCGGGCCGTACGCATCTCCAGCACGCCCAGCCGGTCCTCTTCGCGCACCATGTGCTGGCGCATGTGCAGGCCCTGTCGCGCGACGCGGAGCGGCTGCGGCAGTGGGACGAGCGGACGGCGGTCTCGCCGTACGGCTCCGGTGCGCTGGCAGGCTCGTCGCTCGGTCTCGACCCGGAGGCGGTCGCCGCCGACCTCGGCTTCGAGCACGGTTCGGCCGCCAACTCGATCGACGGCACGGCCTCGCGGGACTTCGTCGCCGAGTTCGCCTTCATCACCGCGATGATCGGTGTGAATCTCTCGCGGATCGCCGAAGAGGTCATCATCTGGAACACGAAGGAGTTCTCCTTCGTCACCCTGCACGACGCGTTCTCCACCGGCTCGTCGATCATGCCGCAGAAGAAGAACCCGGACATCGCCGAGCTGGCGCGCGGCAAGTCGGGCCGGCTCATCGGCAATCTGACGGGGCTGCTGGCCACGCTGAAGGCGCTGCCGCTCGCGTACAACCGCGATCTCCAGGAGGACAAGGAGCCGGTCTTCGACTCCTGCGACCAACTGGAGGTCCTGCTCCCCGCGTTCACCGGCATGATGGCGACGCTCACGGTCAACCGCGAGCGGATGGCTGAGCTGGCCCCCGCCGGGTTCTCGCTCGCGACGGACATCGCCGAGTGGCTGGTCAGGCAGGGTGTGCCGTTCCGCGTTGCGCACGAGGTCGCGGGCGAGTGCGTGAAGGTGTGCGAGAAGCAGGGGATCGAGCTGGACGAGCTGACCGACGAACAGTTCGCCGCGATCTCCGAGCATCTGACACCCGAGGTCCGTACGGTCCTCGACGTCTCCGGCGCGCTGGCGTCCCGTGACGGGCGCGGTGGTACGGCGCCTTCGGCGGTCGCCGTCCAGCTCGCCGAGGTGAAGACCGACCTGGCGCTCCAGCACGCGTGGGCGACGGCGAAGAAGTAACCGGAAGAAGCAGAACGCCGGACGGACTCATTTTCTGAGCCCGTCCGGCGCTTTCGCGTATGCCGCGCTGGATCAACCCAGCGTGGAAATCGCCTGGTTGAACGTCTTCGACGGCCGCATCACGGCCTCCGCCTTCGCCGGGTCCGGCTGGTAGTAACCGCCGATGTCGGCCGGGGCCCCCTGCACGGCGAGCAGTTCGGCCACGATCGTCGCCTCCTGCTCGGCCAGCGTCTCGGCGAGAGCCGCGAACGCGCCGGCGAGCTGCGTGTCCTCGGTCTGCTTCGCCAGCTCCTGCGCCCAGTAGAGCGCCAGGTAGAAGTGGCTGCCGCGGTTGTCGATCCCGCCGACCTTGCGGCTGGGCGACTTGTTCTCGCTCAGGAACGAGCCGGTGGCGCGGTCGAGCGTGTCGGCGAGCACCTGGGCCCGCGCGTTGCCCGTGGTCGTCGCCAGGTGCTCGAAGCTGACGGCCAGCGCCAGGAACTCGCCCAGGCTGTCCCAGCGCAGGTAGTTCTCCTTGACGAGCTGCTGAACATGCTTGGGCGCCGAGCCGCCGGCGCCGGTCTCGAAGAGGCCGCCGCCGTTGATGAGCGGCACGACCGAGAGCATCTTGGCGCTGGTACCGAGCTCCAGGATCGGGAACAGGTCGGTCAGATAGTCACGCAGGACGTTGCCGGTGACCGAGATGGTGTCCTCGCCGCGCCGGATGCGCTCCAGCGAGAAAGCGATCGCCTCGACCGGCGTCATGATCTCGATCCGCAGCCCGTCGGTGTCGTGCTCCGGCAGGTACGCGTTGACCTTGGCGATCAGGTTGGCGTCGTGCGCGCGGCCCTCGTCCAGCCAGAACACGGCCGGGTTTCCGGTGGCGCGGGCACGGCTGACGGCGAGCTTGACCCAGTCCTGGATCGGCACGTCCTTGGTCTGGCACATCCGGAAGACGTCGCCGGCGCTGACCGTCTGCTCGAGGACGACCTCGCCCGAGGTGTCCACGACGCGCACCGTGCCGGTGGCGGGGATCTCGAAGGTCTTGTCGTGGCTGCCGTACTCCTCGGCCGCCTGCGCCATCAGACCGACGTTGGACACCGAGCCCATGGTCGACGGGTCGTAGGCGCCGTTGGCGCGGCAGTCGTCGATGACGACCTGGTAGATGCCCGCGTAGCTGCTGTCGGGGATGACGGCGAGCGTGTCGGCCTCGGCGCCGTCCGGGCCCCACATATGGCCGGAGGTGCGGATCATGGCCGGCATCGAGGCGTCGACGATGACATCGCTCGGTACGTGCAGGTTGGTGATGCCCTTGTCGGAGTCGACCATCGCCAGCGCCGGGCCCTCGGCCAGCTCGGCCGTGAAGGACTCCGCGATCTTCGATCCGTCCGGCAGCGACTCGAGGCCCTTGAGAATCCCGCCGAGACCGTCGTTCGGGCTCAGACCGGCCTCGGCCAGCGCGTGGCCGTGCTCCGCGAACGTCTTGGGGAAGAAGGCGCGCACCGTGTGACCGAAGATGATCGGGTCGGAGACCTTCATCATCGTGGCCTTGAGGTGCACCGAGAACAGCACGTCCTCGGCCTTGGCGCGGGCGATCTGCGCCGTAAGGAACTCACGCAGCGCGGCCACGCGCATCGCGGACACGTCCACGACCTCGCCGGCCAGCACGGGCACCGACTCGCGCAGGACGGTGGTGTTCCCGTCGTCGCCCACCAGCTCGATCCGCAGCGCGCCGTCCTCGGCGATCACGGCGGACTTCTCGGTGGAGCGGAAGTCGTCGGCGTCCATGTGCGCGACGTTCGTCTTCGACTCGGCCGTCCAGGCGCCCATCCGGTGTGGGTGGGCCTTGGCGTAGTTCTTGACCGAGGCGGGCGCGCGGCGGTCCGAGTTGCCCTCGCGCAGCACCGGGTTCACGGCGCTGCCCTTGACCTTGTCGTAGCGCGCCCGTACGTCCTTGTCCTCGTCCGACTTCGGGTCGTCCGGGTAGTCGGGCAGCGCGTAACCCTGCTGCTGGAGCTCCGCGATCGCCGCCTTGAGCTGCGGGATCGACGCCGAGATGTTCGGCAGCTTGATGATGTTGGCCTCGGGCGTCCTGGCCAGGGCGCCCAGCTCGGCGAGCGCGTCGTCGATCCGCTGTCCCGCGTCGAGTCGGTCGGCGAAACCGGCGATGATCCGCCCGGCCAGGGAGATGTCACGGCGCTCCACCGTGACCCCGGCCGTCGAGGCATAGGCCTCGACCACAGGCAGGAATGAGTACGTGGCCAAGGCCGGGGCCTCGTCGGTATGCGTGTAAATGATGGTCGAGTCTGTCACCGGGTGCTCCGCTCAGCGTCTGCAACATTGCTCGACATCAAGATATCCCTTGGTCGGGTCCTGCTCGACAGTGGCCCGAACTGAGCAGTGCTCGTGTCGAATGAGACATTGACGTCTCATTTGGGCTATGGTCGTCTCATGACAGTCGACCGTGACCAGGTGCTGCGTACGGCCGCCGCCCTCCTCTCCCGCCAGGCCACCGCCACCATGGACGAGGTCGCGCGGGCCTCCGGCATCGGCCGCGCCACCCTGCACCGGCACTTCTCGGGGCGCGACGCGCTGGTCAGGGCCCTGGAGGAGTTCGGTATCCGGGAGTTCGAAGCGGCGCTCGACGCGGCCAGGACCGGCGAGGGGTCCGCGAGCGACGCCGTGCGCAGGCTCATCACCGAGATCGAGCCCTCCGCCGGGCTCCTCGCCTTCCTCGTCACCGAGAACCAACTCTTCGAGGGCGAGATGAACGAAGGCTGGGACCGGCTCGACGCCCGCGTCGCCCTGCTCTTCCGGCGCGGCCAGGAGCAGGGCGAGTTCCGCATCGATCTGAGCCCCGCCTGGCTCACCGACGCCTTCTACGGACTCATCGGCTCCGCCTTCTGGGCCGTACGCGAGGGGCGGGTCGCCACGAAGGACTTCCAGTACATGATCGCCGAGTTGCTGCTCGGCGGAGCGCGACGGAGCGTGGAGCCATGATCACCACCGACAGGCGGGCGACAGAGACGGACCCCCGATACCACGCGGGGCGCTGGCTCGCCCTGGCCGTACTCGTCCTGGCCGTCCTGCTGGTCGCGGTCGACGCCACGGTGCTCGGCCTCGCCACGCCGTTCCTCAGCGAGGACCTGAATCCGTCGGGCACCCAACTGCTCTGGATCGGCGACATCTACTCGTTCGTCATCGCCGGTCTGCTCGTGTCCATGGGCAGCCTCGGCGACCGCATCGGCCGCAAGAAGCTGCTGCTGACCGGCGCCGTCGCCTTCGGAGCCGTCTCCGTCCTCAACGCCTACGCGACCAGCCCGGAGATGATGATCGTCGCGCGCGCCCTGCTGGGTGTCGCGGGCGCGACCCTGATGCCGTCCACGCTGGCCCTGATCCGCAACATCTTCCACGACCCCAAGGAGCGCAGCGTCGCCATCGGCATCTGGGGCGCCGCGGCCTCGGCGGGCGCGGCGGTGGGCCCGGTCGTCGGCGGATTCCTGCTGGAACACTTCTGGTGGGGCTCGGTCTTCCTGATCAACCTGCCCGTCATGGCGGTCCTCGTCGTCGTCGGCGTGAAGCTGCTGCCCGAGTCGAAGAACCCCGCGCCGGGCCCCTGGGACCTGCCCAGCGTGCTGCTCTCCCTCGTCGGGATCGTCGGTGTCGTGTACGCCATCAAGGAAGCCGCCGCGCACGGGATGCGGTGGGACATCGCCGTCACGGCGGTGGTCGGCGTCGCGGCGCTGGTCTGGTTCGTCCGCCGACAGCTCACGATCCGCTTCCCGCTGCTCGACATGCGGCTGTTCAGGAACCGGGGCTTCTCCGGAGCCGTACTGGCCGATCTGCTGACCATCCTCGGTCTGTCGGGGCTCGTCTTCTTCCTGTCGCAGTATCTGCAACTCGTCCAGGGACGCGGCCCGTTGGAGGCGGGCGTGGCCGAACTGCCCGCCGCGATCGGTGCCGTGACGGCGGGCCTGCTCGCCGGCCGGGCCGCCCGCCGGTTCTCCGTACGGCTGGTGGTGGCCGGCGGCCTCGCCGGTGTCGGTCTGGCGACCGCCTCGCTCGTCCTGCTGACCGAGAACACCGGCTATCCGATGCTCGGCGCCGCGCTGCTGGTCGTCGGCGTCGGCGCGGGATTCTCCTTCACCGTGACGGCGGACGTGATCCTGTCCAGCGTCCCCAAGGAGCAGGCGGGCTCGGCGTCGGCGGTGTCGGAGACGGCGTACGAGCTGGGCGCCGCGCTCGGCATCGCGCTCCTCGGCTCGATCGTCACCAGCGTCTACCAGGGCTTCCACACCCCGGCGGGCGTCCCCGCGGGGACGGCCGACGCCGCGCACGAGTCGCTGGGCGGCGCGGTGGAGGCGGCGGGCGGCATCCCAGGACACCAGGCCGCGGAACTGGTCGCCGCGGCACAGGAGGCATTCGTCCACGGTCTGCGCATCGCGGCGGGCGCGGGGGCGACGGTGCTGCTCGCGACCTCGGTGGTGGCGTGGTTCCTGCTGCGCGGACAGAAGCTGGAGGAGGGCGTCGAAAACCCGTCCGACGATTGAGGACAACCCGTCCGGCGGGCCCGGCGCATTCGCCTCGGGCCGGGTCCGCCCGGCTCAGGCCGCCTTCGCCTTGGTGGCGTACATGTCCACGTACTCCTGGCCACCGAGCCGCATGACCTCCGTCATCACGGAGTCGGTCACCGCCCGCAGCACATAGCGGTCACGGTCCATGCCGTCGTACCGCGAGAACTCCATCGGCGCGCCGAACCGGACGGTCACCTTGCTCGGGCGCGGCATCCCGGACCCGTTCGGCTGGATCTTGTCCGTGCCGATCATCGCGAAGGGCACCACCGGCGCGCCGGTCATCAGTGTGAGCCGCGCGATACCCGTACGGCCCCGGTACAGCCGCCCGTCGGGGGAGCGCGTGCCCTCCGGGTAGATGCCGAACATATGGCCGTCCTCCAGCACCCGGCGGCCGGTCATCAGCGCCGCCACACCGCCGTGCCCGCCGTCACGGTCCACCGGGATCATGCCGCAGCCGGTGAAGAACCAGGCCATCAGCCGGCCCTTGAGCCCCTTGCCCGTGACGTACTCGTCCTTGCCGATGAAGAAGACCTGACGGCTGCCGCAGACGAGCGGCAGGATCATCGAGTCGATGAAGGTGAGGTGGTTCCCGGCGAGGATCACCGGACCGGTCCCCGGAATGTTCTCGGCGCCCTCCACCCGTGGCCGGAACATCAGACGCAAGATCGGTCCGAGCACTGCCTTGACGAGCGCAAAGCGGGACAACGGGGTCCTCCGGTTGGTGAGCGGATCGCATCGAGCCGGCTAACTCGTCGCAGGTGGGGACGATACTCGCGGGTTGGCCCCCCGCGCACATCGGGTTCATCGAACTGATACGGGGTGTTGACACGTGTTTCCGCCGTGTTCGCGCGGGATCTGCCCGCCGTAGGGGGGTGACTGCCTACGATCAAGCCCTCGTTTGACAGGTGCGGGACAGCACATGGACATCACATGAAGGAGCGTTCATGACACAGGGTGCGAGAAACATCCCGGGACGAAGGACCGTGCTGGGAGCGGCGGTGCTCGGCTCGGCGGCACTCGGGCTTTCCGCAGGTACGGCCGGTACGGCGCGGGCCGCCCAGAACGACGGACGCGGCGGCGGCAACCGCCCGCCGAACAAGCGGCTGCCCGTGCCCACGATCATCGGACACCGCGGCGCCAGCGGTTACCGGCCCGAGCACACCCTCGGTTCGTACCAGCTCGCGCTGGACCTCGGCGCGCATGTGATCGAGCAGGACCTCGTGCCGACCAAGGACGGTCATCTCGTCTGCCGTCACGAGAACGACATCACCGCGACCACGGACGTCGCCGACCACCCCGAGTTCGCGGGGCGCAGGACGACCAAGAGCGTCGACGGGGTCAGCCTCACCGGCTGGTTCACCGAGGACTTCACCCTCGCCGAGCTGAAGACACTGCGCGCCAAGGAGCGCATCCCGGGAAACCGCCGGCACAGCACCCTCTACAACGGCCGCTGGGAGATCCCCACTTTCGAGGAGGTCCTGCGCTGGGCCGACGAGGAGGGCCGCCGCCGGGGCGAGCCCGTATGGCTGTACGTCGAGACGAAGCACCCCACCTACTTCCGGGGTCTGGGCCTGGGCCTGGAGGAACGGCTCGCGAAGCTGCTGCGCCGGTACGGCAGGGACCGCGGCGACTCCCCGCTGTTCCTCCAGTCCTTCGAGCCCACCAGCATGCAGCGCATGGCCAAGTTGGTCTCGACGCCGCGCGTCGTGCTGTTCGACGCCGCGAACACCCAGCCGTGGGACTTCAAGCAGTCGGGCGACCCGCGTTTCGTCGCCGACCTCATCACGCCCACCGGGCTGAAGTGGATAGCGTCGTTCGCGCAGGGCATCGGCCCGTGGGTGGACCTGATCATTCCGAAGGACAAGGCCGGCAAGCTGGGCGAGCCGACCACCCTGGTGCGTGACGCCCACGCGAAGGGCCTGATCCTGCACCCGTACACGATGCGCAACGAGAACAGCTTCCTGCCGGCGGACTTCCGGATCGGCACGGATCCCAACGCGTACGGCGACGCCTTCGGGGCCTTCAAGGTCTACTTCGAGCAGGGCATCGACGGCATCTTCACCGACAACCCGGACACGGGTCTGCTGGCGGCGGCCGACTTCACCAAGGACTGACCCCGGCCAGGACACGCCTGTTCGTGCCCCGGCCCCGCGCCCCGATCGGCCTGTCGCCGGTCGGGGCGCAACCGCTTGTAGGGGGCCACGAGTTGGGCGTAATGCTCATCACAAGAGGTTGCGGCTCCTGAACTCCGGGGAAAGGAGCGGTAGACAACCGGCAGCAGGTGAGCGGGAGGCATGCACACATGGGCATGAGCGTGACCATCTCAGCAGCGAACGCGCAGGACGCGGAGCACATCCTCAAGCTGCAGTACCTGTGTTACCAGAGCGAGGCCGAGCTCTACGGTGACTACACCATCGAACCGCTGACCCAGACCCTCGACGACCTCAAGGATGAAATCGCCCGCGGCCACGCGCTGGTGGCCAGGCTCGGCGGTGAAGTCGTCGCCTCCGTGCGGGGCGTCGTCGACACGCGGGGCACGGCCAGGATCGGCAAGCTCATCGTCCATCCGCGGATGCGGCACCACGGACTCGGCGGCCGGCTGCTCGACGCGATAGAGGCGAGTTTCGCCGCCGACGAGGCGGCGGCCAAGCGCTTCCAACTCTTCACCGGTCAGCGCAGCGAGGGCAATCTGCGGCTGTACCGGAGCAAGGGGTACGCGCCGGTGGCCAGCGAGGCGGTCGGACCCGGTCTCACGCTCGTGACGCTGGAGAAGGAGGCGGCCGACGGAGCCTTCGCCGCCAGCGCCTGACGGCCGACCGTGTGACGGTCAACCGCCTGACGACGTACGCCGGTACGGAGCGATCCGCTCAAACCGCCCCACCCACTTCACCCGCTCAACTCCGTCGGGACCTGCGCAGCCAGAGCATCCCCGTGACCGGCAGCAGTACGGGAATGAAGAGATACCCCCAGCCGAACCCCGACCAGACCGTCGCTTCGGGAAAGGCGGAGGTGTCCACGATCGTCCAGGTCCCGACGGTGAGCACACCGACGAGTTCGGCCGCGCAGCACACCAGCGCCGCTTTCCGGGCCGTCTCGCCGCCCCGTACGAGCGTGTAGGTGATGAACACGTACACGACGGCGGCGACGCCCGACAGCGCGTACGCCAGCGGTGCGCGGTCGAACTTGGTGGAGATCTCGAAGGCGGTCCGCGACACCGCGCCGACCGACATCACCCCGTAGAGCCAGACCAGCAGCAGTCCGGGCCCCTGGACCAGCTTGGTCCGCCCGGCCGGCCGCTCTCCGCGGCCCGCCGTGTTCGCCCCGGTCCCTGTATCGGCTTCCACCGTCAGCCTCCCCAGATGTCGTACAGACGCACTTCGAGTACGGCCAGGACGACGGCGCCGGCGGAGACCGTCACCGAACCCCACCGGGTCCGCTCGGACAGGGACAGGAGCGCCGCCGCCGGTACGGTGGCGAGCGCGCCGATCAGATACGAGACGAAGATCACCGAGCCCTGGTCCGGGTCCTCGCCACGCGCCAACTGAACTATTCCGACTATCAGTTGGACCAGCGCCAGCACCGTGACCACGGCCATGCCGATGAAGTGCCAGTCCTTGGTGGGCTGGTCCCGGTACGCGGCGAAACCGCACCAGGCGGCGAGGAGGAGGGCGGTCACGGAGACGGTGACCGTCAGGGCGACAAGCATGAACACGAGGGTATTACGGCCCGAAAAGCCCAGTGCGATCGCCCCTGCGGGCGAGGGCAGGGCGGGTGCCGCGCGAGGGCGGTCAAGGCTCGCTCCGGAGGCGGCGGCGGGCCCGCCGACCGTGGCCTTGGCCACAACGCGCGCCCGCTCCGAACCGACCGCCGACGCCGTCGCCGATCACCTCGCGGCCCTATCCATGCAGGTCAGAGGCGTGGAGCGGGAGCCCGGCGCGGCTTTCCGGCCGGGTCGCCCCACCCCGGACGAGCCCCGGAAGACGTATCCGCTATTCGGACAACTGGCCGGAGCGCGGATCTGTGTCTGCTTTACTTGCGACATGACCACGACGAGCAGCCGCGCCCTTGCGACCGAGGCGATCACGACGCCCGGTGCTCGCTGTCTGTGTCGAATGTGCGCCCACTGAGGGCCCCTGCCTGAGCCTCGCGCCCCGAAGCGAGACCCGACAGAAGCGACGCCGCGTCCGTCTCCACGTCTCGTACCTCCCGTACGTCACGGACATGGACCACGCCCGCCCGCGCCCAGCGCCGCACGGCCACCCGACGCCTCACACCTGAGCCGGCCGTGAGCCGCCGAGAGCTGCCGGGCCGTGTCGCGCCGCCGCGTCCTGCCGGATCCCACCACCCCCGCCGTACCCCACCGCCCCCTGCCCGAACTCCCCATGCCCCGGCGGCCATCGCGCCGCGCACCCGACAGTGACGGAAACGCCTGTGATCACCACCAGTGGCCTGACGAAGGTCTATCGGACCGGCCGGTCCGGCCGGTCGCGCGGCCATGAGGTCACCGCGCTGGACGGCGTCGACCTGCATGTACGCGAGGGCGAGGTCTTCGGAGTCGTCGGCCGCAGCGGCGCCGGGAAGTCCTCGCTCATCCGCTGCGTCAACCTCCTCGAACGTCCCACGGCGGGCACCGTGACCGTCGACGGGACCGACCTGACCGCGCTCGCCGGGCGCGGCCGACGGGCCGGCAAGGAGCTGCGCCGCGCGCGCAGCTCCATCGGCATGGTCTTCCAGCACTTCAATCTGCTGTCCTCGCGCACAGTGAAGGACAACATCGAACTGCCGCTGGAAATCCTCGGCCACTCCGCGCGGGAACGTTCTCGCAGAGCCCTGGAACTGCTCGACCTCGTCGGTCTCGCCGACAAGGCCAGGGTCTACCCCGCCCAGCTCTCCGGCGGCCAGAAACAGCGCGTCGGCATCGCACGCGCCCTGGCCGGCAACCCCAAGGTGCTGCTCTCCGACGAGGCGACCAGCGCGCTCGACCCCGAGACCACCCGCTCCATCCTGCGACTGCTGCGCGACATCAACCAGCAACTCGGTCTCACCGTCCTGCTGATCACGCACGAGATGGAGGTCGTCAAGACGATCTGCGACTCGGCCGCGCTCATGGAGAACGGCCGGATCACCGAGTCCGGCACGGTCGGCGAACTGCTCGCCACCCCCGGCTCCCGGTTGGCACACGAGCTGTTCCCGGTGGACGGCGCCGGGACCGGACCGGGCAGCACGGTCGTCGACGTCACCTTCCACGGCGAGGCGGCGACCAGGCCCGTCATCTCCCAGCTCTCGCGCACCTACAACATCGACATCTCGATCCTCGGCGCGGCGATGGACACCGTCGGGGGCCGCCAGATCGGCCGGATGCGTATCGAACTGCCCGGCCCCTACGAGGAGAACGTCGTGCCGGTCGGCTTCCTGCGTGAACAGGGACTCCAGGTCGAGTTGGTGGACGGCCCGGCCGTCGAGGCCCCGGCCGGATCCACCGGTCAGCCCGCCGCGCTCACCAAGGACGGTGCCAAGTGACCTGGTCCGAAATGCAGCCACTGCTCAGCCAGGGGACGCTCGACACCCTCTACATGGTGCTGTGGTCGGCGCTGGTCACCGTCGCGGGCGGACTGCCGCTCGGTGTGCTGCTCGTCCTCACCGACAAAGGCGGCCTGCTCCAGAACACGGCCGTCAACAAGGTCGTCGGTGTCATCGTGAACATCGGCCGCTCGCTGCCCTTCATCATCCTGCTGATCGCGCTGATCCCCTTCACCACCTTCGTCGTCGGCACCTTCATCGGCCCCACCGCGATGATCGTGCCGCTCGCCATCGGCGCGATCCCGTTCTTCGCCCGGCTGGTCGAGACGGCGATACGGGAGGTCGACCACGGTCTGGTGGAAGCCGTCCAGTCGATGGGCGGCTCGATCCCCACCATCGTGCGCAAGGTGCTGCTGCCGCAGGCGCTGCCGTCGATCGTCTCCGGCACGACCACCACCGTCATCGCGCTCATCGGTTACTCGGCGATGGCCGGCGCGGTCGGCGGCGAAGGTCTCGGCTCCAAGGCCGTCACGTACGGATTCCAGCGCTTCGAGAACGGCTTCATGATCGCCACGGTCGTCGTGCTGATCCTGATCGTCACCGTGATCCAACTGATCGGCGACCTCGCCGTACGACTGCTGACCCGCCGGACCCGTACGGCATAACCGCCCCGCCGCCCCACCCCAGATGTCCCACCGGCCCGCACTCCTTGTCCGGGTCCGTCCACCCACACAGGAAAGAGGCACTTTTCGTGCGCACTCACCTCAAGCTCGCCGCCGCCGCGGCCACCGCCGCCCTCGCCATCGGCCTCAGCGCCTGCGGCACCTCGTCCGACCCCGCGGAGAAGACCGCGGACGGCGCCAAGGCCGACGAGTCCAAGCCCCTGCTCGTCGCCGCGTCCCCGACACCGCACGCCGACATCCTGAACTTCATCAAGGACAACCTGGCGGCGGACGCCGGACTCAAGCTCGACGTCAAGGAGTTCACGGACTACGTCCTGCCGAACACCGCCACCGAGAGCGGCGAGGTCGACGCCAACTACTTCCAGAACAAGCCGTATCTGGACGACTTCAACAAGAAGAACGACACCCACATCGTGCCGGTCGTCAACGTCCACCTGGAGCCGCTGGCCCTCTACTCCAAGACGGTCGACGAGCTGACCGGCCTCAAGTCCGGCCAGACCGTGGCTATTCCGAACGACACCGTCAACGAGGGCCGCGCGCTGAAGCTCCTCGCCGACAACGGCGTGATCACACTCGCGGACGGTGTGACGGGCAACGGCACCCTGGCCGACATCAAGGACGACAAGGGCCTGAAGTTCAAGGAGCTGGAGGCCGCCACGCTGCCCCGCGCCCTGAACGACGTGGACGCCGCCGTCATCAACGGCAACTACGCCATCGAGGCCGACCTCAACCCCGCCGAGGACTCGCTGGCCCTGGAGAAGACCGAGGACAACCCGTACGCCAACTTCCTCGCCGTCAAGGAGGGCAACGAGAAGGACCCGCGCGTGCTGAAGCTCGCGAAGCTCCTCAACTCGCCCGAGGTGGAGAAGTACATCAAGGACACCTACAAGAACGGCGCGGTCCTGCCCGCTTTCGGCCCGCCCGCGTAACGCGCCGGTACAACGCGCCCGCGCAATCCGGCCGTCAATCCGGTAAGAGCCCCGCACACCCCGCCCGTGTGCGGGGCTCACCCGATACTGCATGCTGTGCATTTACGACGGACTGAGGCATGGAGCTGCGCATGACTACCACCTTTCCGGACGTCTCCATCAGCACCGAGCGGCTGGTGCTGCGCCCGTTCGAGGCGGCGGACATTCCGGCGTACATCGAGATGATGAACGACGAACCGGTCATCGCGTGGACGCAGACGCCGCACCCGTACACCACCCGGCACGCCGAGGAATGGGTGAGCGCCATCGCCCCGGCCGAGCGCACCGAGGGACGCGGACTGGTGCTCGCCGTCACCGAGTTCCTGACCCAGCGCCTCGTGGGACTCGCCCGGCTGACGAACACCAACTGGCGCACCCGCGCGACCGAGATCTCCTACATCACCGCTCCCTGGGCGCGCGGCGAGGGCTACGCCACCGAATCGGTGCTCGCCGTGGCGCAGTGGCTCTTTCGCGACCAGTCCTTCGAGCGCATCGAGTTGCGCACCGCCGCCGACAACACCGCGGCCCAGCAGGTCGCGCAGAAGGCCGGCTGCATCAGCGAGGGTGTCCTGCGCAACGCGTGGATAGCGCGTACGCAGACGGAGTCCGGCGGCTGGATCGACATCCGCACCGACCTCATCGTCTGGAGCCTGCTGCCGGAAGACCTCGAAGGCGTCGCCGAACAGATGGCGGACGCGGGCGGCTACGCGTCCTTCACCGACTGGAACTGAACGACGCGGCGGCCCGCCGCCCCTTGCCCTCCCGGACCCCCGGCGGACGACGTGACGTCCGGCGGGTACTCTCACACGCACCGCCCCGGTGCGGACCCCCTCACGGCACAGACGATCCGCGGCGACTCCGGCCTGCGACGAACCGACCTGGCCACCCGGCCGACCGGCCACCGACCACCTGATGACCTGACGATCCCTGGGGAGACTGACGACGATGGCCGACCGCGTCACGGTGATCGGCTGGGACGGCTCGCCCCTCGCGCCCGCGGCCACGTCCGCGCTCGCCGCCGCCACGCTGGTGGCAGGCGCCGCGCACCATCTCGCCCTGCCGCAAGTCCCGCCGGGCGCCGAACGCATCCGCCTCGGCAGCGTCGACCTCGCTGCGCGCAGGATCGCCGGACACCGCGGCAGCGCCGTCGTACTCGCCGACGGCGATCCCGGCTTCTTCGGTGTCGTACGCACCCTGCGCGCCCCCGAGCACGGACTCGAGGTCGAAGTCGTGCCCGCCGTCTCCTCCGTGGCCACCGCCTTCGCCCGCGCCGGAATGCCGTGGGACGACGCGCAGGTGGTGGTCGCCCACCGGCGCACGCTCCGGCGTGCCGTCAATGTGTGCCGGGCGCACACCAAAGTCGCCGTCCTCACCTCACCGGGCGCCGGGCCCGCCGAACTCGCCCTGCTGCTCGAGGGAGTTCACCGCACCTTCGTGATCTGCGAGGAACTTGGCACCGACCGCGAACAGGTCACCGTCCTCACCTCCGACAAGGCCGCCGACCATGTCTGGCGCGACCCCAACGTGGTGATCGTCGTCGGCGGAATCGGCACCTCGGCCGTGCGCACCGGCGGCTGGATCGCGGGCCACGACCCCGAGTACCCGCCCGCCGTACGGGGTTGGGCGCTGCCCTCCGAGGAGTACGGCATCGACCTCGACGAGGGCGAGTCGACCTGGCTGCGCGCGGCCCAGCTCGCCCGGCTCGGAGCCCGTACCGGCGATCTGGTCTGGGACATCGGGTCCGGCAGCGGCGCGCTCGCCGCCGAGGCGGGACGCTTCGGCGCCGCCGTGATCGCCGTGGACGCCGAACCGGGAGCGTGCGCAAGCACGGCAGCCGCCGCCCGGCGCGCCGGCGTACAACTGGAAGTCGTGGAAGGCCGCGCGCCCCACGTCCTGGAGAATCTGCCCGAGCCCGACGTCGTGCGCATCGGCGGCGGGGGAGTGGACGTCGTCGTCGCCTGCGCCGACCGCAGGCCCGCGCGCATCGTGACCCACGCCGCGACGCGGGACGAGGCCGAGGCCGTCTGTACCGCCCTCCGCGAGGGTGGTTACGTGGTGGAATGCGTCCTGCTCCAGTCCGTCGACATGGACACCGGAGACTGGTCGGAGCGGACACGCTCCGTGGTTTTCCTGGTCTCCGGGCAGCGGCCGGATCGCGCCCCCTGACCCCGTTGTCAGAGGCGCGAGGTAGGCTGACCGATCGTTGTACCGCAGCCGGTCGTTCGTTGCTTCGTTCGTCAATGTCCGGAAAAGTGGGTCGTTTTGGACCCCCGTGTGGTACGGCTGCACCGGGGGAGGCGCAACGTGGCGCAGCCCACAGAACACCACCGCGGATCACCGTGTGTCGGTGTCGAAGGGCCGCGAGAATACGTGCGGGCAACGGCTCGATTCGTGCCGCGCGGCGCCCACGCTCGTTGTCACTGACGGGTGCTGGACGCGCCGTCGAATCGGGGGCCCCGGTCGAAGGGCCGAAGGAGCACAACCAATGGGCGAGGGGTACGCATGACTGACACCGGCCAGGTCCCGGACGAGGGACAGCCGGAGAACGCAGGCATGGTGGAGCAGCCGGGCGACCCCGCTGCCGGCTCCTACGCCTACCTGGGCCCCTCCGACAGTGCTCCCGAGGACGACGACCTTCTGCTGATGCCGAGTTCGCAGGGGGCTTGGGGCGATCCGCAGCCGGCGCCGCCGGCGGACCCGCTCACGTCCGCCGCCTATGCCGTGCCCGTGCCCGAGCCGGAGCCCGTTCCGGCGGCGCAAGCCGAGTTCGCGCCGCAGTCGCCGTCGCAGCCGCAGCCGCAGTCGCGACTCGCCACTTACTCGCAGCCCGAGTATGAGTCCGAGTCGTCGGGGCACGGGCAGGTGGCGTACCAGCCACCGACCGAGTATCCGGCGCCGGACATGGCCCATATGCAGATGCAGCCCGTGCAGCCCGTGCAGCCCGTGCAACCTGTGGCGCCGCAAGCCGAGTTCGCGGTGGCGGCGGAGGCCCCTGCGGAGGCTCCGACTCCGGTTGTCGTGGAGACGGCTCCCCAGCAAGTCGCCGAAGTGGTCCCGGAGGCCACCGAAGCACCCGCATCCGCCCCCGCCCCCAACCCCACCCCCGCGCCGGAGGCGGCTCAGGAAGCGACGGCGCCCGCGCCCGAGCCGGGCGCGCACGAAGCCGGTGGCCGGGACTCGGGCTCGGTCGACCTCGGTGCTGTACGGATCCCGACCGCCACGTCCACACCGACGCCGCCGCCCGCGCGCCGCCCGCTGCACATGGGTCCGCCGATGCCCGACTCCACGGGTGGCGTGGTGCGTTCCCTCGCCGACCGCGGCCCTACGAGTACGCCGCCGAACCCCGTTCGGGTACGGACACAGGGGCCGCCCACGGTCGGCCCCCAGTATCTGGACATCCCGCGCGAGGAGGCCGCGGCGCTGCCGGGGCCGCAGCTCGGCGCGATCCCCATGCAGGGGGCGGACCCGTGGGACTCGCTGCCGCCGCAGTCCGAGACCCCGGTGGCGGAGATCGCGGTGGCGGAGATCGCGGTGGCCGAGCCGCAGGCGGTCGCCGAAGCGGCGGTCCCCGAGGCTCCCGCAGAAACGGTCGTCCCGGAGCCGGTTGTTCAGGCGCCGGAAGTCGCCCCCGAGCCGGAGCCCGTACCGGTGCCGGACGTGGTGGCCGAACAGGCTCCCGAGCCCGAGCCGACCCCTGAGCCGGAGCCCGAGCCGGAGCCCGAACCCCGGCCCGCACCCGAGCCGGTGGCCGAGGAGCCCGTGGCGGATCCCGCGCCCGAGCCCCTTCCCGCGCCCGACGCGGTGACCGTGGACGAGACCCCGGCCGCCGGGCCCGCCCGGCCCGTCGAGCCGGTGGAGCAGGTCGAGGCCGAGGAGAAGCGCGAGCCGATAGCGCTGCCCGGTGCGGACCCGGTGGCCGCCCCGGCACAGCCCGAGCCGGAGCCCGTACAGGCGGACGCCGAGCCCGAGCCCGTACAGCCCGACCCGGTGGAGCCCGAGCCCGTACCGGCCGTGGAGGTGGCCGAGCCCGTACCGGCGCCCGGCCCGGAGCCCACAACTCCCGCCGTTCCCGTGGTTCCCGTCGAGGCCCCGACCCCGGTGCCCGACGCCGAGCCGGAGCCCCCCGCCGTCGCCGACGACGCGTCACCCCCCGCCCCCGGCTACGACGACGCCGAGCGCGAGGCCGTCCTGCGCGTGATGCGCGAACGCCGCGACATCCGTAACGGCTTCCGCTCCGACCCGATCCCGCACGAGGTCCTGCTGCGCGTCCTCGAAGCCGCGCACACCGCCCCCAGCGTCGGCCACTCGCAGCCCTGGGACTTCGTCGTCATCCGTTCCGCCGAGACCCGGCAGACCATGCACGAGTTGGCCCAGCGCCAGCGCGACGCCTTCGCCAAGTCGCTCCCCAAGGGCCGGGCCAAGCAGTTCAAGGAACTGAAGATCGAGGCCATCCTCGACACCCCGGTGAACATCGTCGTCACGGCCGACCCCACGCGCGGCGGCCGGCACACCCTCGGCCGCCACACACAGCCGCAGATGGCGCCGTACTCCTCCGCCCTCGCCGTGGAGAACCTGTGGCTCGCCGCCCGCGCCGAAGGACTCGGCGTCGGCTGGGTCAGCTTCTTCGACGAGCGTGAGATGGTCCGCGCGCTCGGGCTCCCCGAGCACCTGGACGTCGTGGCGTATCTGTGCGTGGGGTACGTCGACGAGTTCCCCGAGGAGCCCGAGCTGACGCAGGCGGGCTGGTCCAAGCGCCGCCCGCTGTCCTGGGTCGTCCACGAGGAGACGTACGGCCGCCGGGCCCTGCCCGGCGAGGAGCCCCACGACCTCCTCAAGGAGACGATCGCCGGAATCCGCCCGCTCGACGCCAAGGCGCTCGGCGAGGCGTGGGAGCGGCAGAAGCGGATGACGAAGCCCGCCGGGGCGCTCGGCATGCTGGAGATCATCTCCGCGCAGCTCAGCGGACTGTCCCGGATGTGCCCGCCGCCGATCCCGGAGCCCGCGGCCGTCGCGGTCTTCGCGGGCGACCACGGTGTGCACGCGCAGGGCGTCACCCACTGGCCCCAGGAGGTGACGGCGCAGATGGTCGCCAACTTCCTCGGCGGCGGCGCGGTCTGCAACGCCTTCGCGAATCAGGTCGGCGCTGAGGTCTGTGTCATCGACGTCGGCGTCGCGGGCGAACTGCCCGCCACCCCCGGCCTGTTGCCCCGCAAGGTCCGTCCCGGCACGGCCGACTTCACGACCGGGCCCGCGCTGACCCGCGAAGAGGTGCTGGCCGCGATCGACGTGGGCATCGAGACCGCCCGCGATCTGGTGGCGGCGGGCAACAAGGGCCTGCTCACCGGTGAGATGGGCATCGCGAACACCACGGCCTGCGCCGCGTTGATCTCCGTCTACACGGACGCCGACCCCGCCGAGGTCACCGGGCGCGGGACGGGCATCAACGACGAGATGCACGCGCGCAAGATCGACGTCGTGCGCCGCGGCCTCGAACTGCACCGCCCCGACCCGGACGACCCGATCGGCGTGCTGGCGGCCTTCGGCGGTCTGGAGCAGGCGGCGCTCGTCGGGTTCCTGCTGGGCGGCGCTTCGCTGCGTACGCCGGTCATCCTCGACGGCGTGAGCGCGGGAGCGGCGGCCCTCGTCGCACGCGCCATCGCCCCCGAGGCCCTGGCGGCCTGCATCGCGGGCCACCGCAGCGCCGAACCGGGCCATGTCGCCGCGCTCAACAAACTGGGCCTGCGACCACTGGTGGACCTGGACCTGCGCCTGGGCGAGGGCACGGGCGCCCTGCTGGCGCTCCCGGTGGTCCAGAGCGCGGCGCGGGCGATGCACGAGGTGGCGACGTTCGACTCGGCGGGAGTGACGGAGAAATAGCCGCGAGCTTCCCATCCAGCCGCGCCGACGCATGCAGCCCCTCCGGCGCCATCTCCAGCCTCGCCGACGTTCGTGGCGCAGGACCGGGCATCTTCGGCTTCACTGGCGTTCGTGGCGCAGGACCGGCCATCTTCGGCTTCACTGGCGTTCGTGGCGCAGGACCGGGCATCTTCGGCCTCACTAGCGTTTCTGGCGCAGCACCGGGCACCTTCAGCCTCGCCGGCGTTTGAGGCGCGGGGTCCGGGGCGGAGCCCCGAAACCCAGCCCGCCCGGCGTTTGAGGGCACGGCCGAAGGCCGTACGGGGCCCGGGGCGCAGCCCCGGTTGAGGGAAGGGGCGGGTAGGGGAAAGCTCCGCCCACCACCCACCCGCACCCCCACTAAGCTGGAACCGCGTCCCACCAGCCCCTTCACCACCCCAACACCCCCCGCACCACCCCCAGAGGAGCCCGTACCGCCATGGCCGAGCATCCCGCCTACCCCGTCGGACTCCGTCTCGCCGGACGGCGCGTCGTCGTCATCGGCGGCGGACAGGTCGCCCAGCGCCGGCTCCCGGCCCTCATCGCCACCGGCGCCGACATCGTGCTCGTCTCGCCGTCCGTGACCCCCTCCGTCGAGGCCATGGCCGACGCCGGCGAACTCCGCTGGGAGCGCCGCCCGTACGCCGACGGCGACCTGAGCGACGCCTGGTACGTCCTGGTCGCCTCCAGCGACACCGAGGCGAACGCCCGCGTCTCCGCCGAGGCCGAGCGGACCAGGACCTGGTGCGTACGCAGCGACGACGCCGAGGCAGCCACCGCCTGGACCCCGGCCACCGGCCGCAGCGAGGGCGTCACCGTCGCCGTCCTCACCGGACGCGACCCGCGCCGCTCCGCCGGTGTGCGGGACGCCATCGTGGAGGGCCTGCGCGACGGCACCCTCGCCGCCCCCCGGCACCGCACCAGGACCCCCGGCGTCGCCCTCGTCGGCGGCGGCCCCGGTGATCCGGAGCTGATCACCGTACGGGGCAGGCGCCTGCTCGCCGAGGCCGACGTCGTCATCGCCGACCGCCTCGGCCCGCGCGACCTCCTCGACGAACTCCCGCCCCACGTCGAGGTGATCGACGCGGCGAAGATCCCGTACGGCCGCTACATGGCCCAGGAGGCGATCAACAACGCGCTGATCGAGCACGCCAAGGCGGGCAAGGCGGTCGTACGGCTCAAGGGCGGCGACCCCTTCGTCTTCGGCCGCGGCATGGAGGAGGCCCAGGCGCTCGCCGAGGCGGGCATCGCCTGCACCGTCGTCCCCGGAATCTCCAGCTCCATCAGCGTGCCCGGCGCCGCGGGCATCCCGGTCACACACCGGGGCGTGGCACACGAGTTCACGGTGGTCAGCGGCCATGTGGCGCCCGACGACCCGCGCTCCCTGGTCAACTGGCCCGCGCTCGCCCAACTGCGCGGCACGCTCGTCCTGCTGATGGCGGTCGACAAGATCGGCGCCATCGCCCGGACCCTCATCGCCCACGGCAGATCGCCGTCGACCCCCGTGGCGCTGATCCAGGAAGGCACGACCGCGACGCAGCGCCGCGTGGACGCCACACTGGAGACGGCCGCCGAAGCCGCCCGTGCGCACGACGTACGCCCCCCGGCCGTCATCGTCGTCGGCGACGTGGTCCCGGTCGGCCCCGGAAGCGTCCACCGTGGCTGAGATCGTCACCGTCGAACCGTCCCCCGACGGCTCCGCCGACCCCCGCCTCGCCGACTACACCGACCTCACGGACGTCGAACTGCGCCGCCGGCGCGAGCCCGCCGAGGGCCTGTTCATCGCCGAGGGCGAGAAGGTCATCCGCCGTGCCGTCGCGGCCGGTTACGAGATGCGGTCCATGCTCCTGACGGCCAAGTGGACCGACGTCATGCGCGACGTCATCGACCGGACGGCCGCACCCGTCTACCAGGTCACCCCGGACCTGGCCGAACGCGTCACCGGCTACCACGTCCACCGCGGCGCGCTCGCCTCCATGCGCCGAAAGCCCTTGCCGCCGCCCGCCGATCTGCTGCGTACCGCCCGTCGCGCCGCCGTCTTCGAGGACATGGTCGACCACGCCAACCTGGGGGCCGCCTTCCGTAACGCGGCGGCGCTCGGCGTCGACGCCGTCCTGCTCACCCCGCGCTGCGCCGACCCGCTCTACCGGCGGGCCGTGAAGGTCTCGATGGGCGCCGTCCTCCAGGTCCCCTGGACGCGGCTGGAGTCCTGGCCCAAGGACGCGGCCCTGCTGAGCGAGGCGGGATTCGTCACCGCCGCCCTCTGCCTGGACGAGAAGTCGATCACCCTCGACGCACTCGCCGAGCGGCGCCACGACCGGCTCGCGCTCCTCTTCGGTACGGAGGGCGACGGGCTGACCGCCGGCGCGCTCGCCGCCGCCGACCTGCGGGTGAGTATCCCGATGGACGCCGGGGTGGACTCCCTCAACGTCGCCGCCACGTCGGCCGTCGCCTTCTACATGACGCGGCCCCGAGCCTGATCCCGCGTCACAGCTTCTGCGCCGCCGCGATCCCCAGCGCCACGATCAGCGTGACGACCACGAACACGATCAGCCGCTGCCGCAGCAGACGCGGATTGGCCGGCCTGCGCCCGCCGCGTCCACCCGACGTCGTACGCGCACCCGGCCTGCTGCCCTGACGGCCGCCCGTACGTGAACCCGTACGCGAGCCTTCACGGGGCCTCGGCGGACGCCCGCCGCCGCCCGTGCGCGGCGCCGAACCACGCGAGCCCTGGGACCGGGAGTCGGGCCCCCCGGCCGTACGGCCCTGAGTGGACCGGTCCGCCCGGTCCGAACGCTCGACCCGCTCCGCCCGCTCCGAACGCTCCGTGCGCTCGGTCCGCTGCGGCATCCGCGCCGTACGTTCCGCGATCCGGCCCGTCGGCACGTCCTGCCCGGTCCGCTCCCGCTGCGCCGGCGGCCGTCCGTCGGGCAGCCCCTGCGCCTCCCTCGCCGCGATCTCCTTGAGCCGCATGGAGAGCTGGAGCGTGCTCGGCCGCTCCTCGGGGTCCTTCGCCAGACAGGCCCGCACGAGCGGCGCCAGCGCGTCCGGCACCCCGTAGAGCTGCGCCTCCTCGTGCACCACCCGGTAGAGCATGACTTCCGAACTGCCGTGCCCGAAGGGCGAGTCGGCCGTCGCGGCGTACGCCAGGGTCGCGCCGAGCGCGAAGACGTCGGTCGACGGGGTCACCGCCGCGCCGCGCACCTGCTCGGGCGCCAGGAAGCCGGGCGATCCCACCGCCGTACCGACATGCGTAAGCGTGCTCGCCCCGGTCGCCCAGGCGATCCCGAAGTCGATGATGCGCGGGCCCTTGGGGGAGAGCAGGATGTTCGACGGCTTCAGATCGCGGTGGACGACGCCCGCCTCGTGCACCGCCAGCAGCCCCTCGGAGAGCGCGGCTCCTACAGAGGCGACCTCGGCGGCGGTCAGCGGCCCGTCCTCGGCGACCTTGTCGTGCAGCGAGGGCCCCGGTACGTACTGGGTGGCGAACCACGGCCGGTCCGCGTCGAGATCGGCCGCCACCAGCCGGGCCGTACAGCCCCCGCGGATCCGCCGGGCCGCCGAGACCTCGCGGGCGAACCGGGAGCGGAACTCCTGGTCCTCGGCGAGATCGGGCCTGATCACCTTCAGCGCGACCCGCTGGCCACGCCGGTCGGAACCCAGATACACGACGCCCATGCCGCCCTGGCCAAGCCGCCGGTGCAGCCTGAACGAACCGACGACACGCGGGTCCTCGCGCCGGAGCCGCATCATCGCCATGTCCATCCCCGCTGCCCGGTCGTCCGTGTGACGTGGCACAGCTTACGTACCCGCGCCCCGGGGCGCTCATAGGCCGCGCCCTCGTGAACGGATCGATTGTCAGTGCTGGGTGAGAAACTTGAGGGGTGGTCAGGGGACCGCGGATCCAAGGTCCTCAGGCCCGTGCGAGATCTCAATGGTCCGTCGCAGAAGGGGGATTGGATCAATGAAGGGTGACCGCGTGGAGATAGTGGTGGACGCGGGTGACACGACGCGTACGTACGAAGTCGTGGCAAGTCGGGCAGGCCGCCGGGTGGAGACGGCGGTGCGTCGAGGAGTGGTGGAAGTGAGTGAAGTCACCCGCAACGGTTCGGTGGTGCGCACGGCGCGCTTCATGGCCACGCGCGTGCTCGCTCTGGTCGAACAACCGGTGCCCAGGGAGGACCTTTCCGAGCGTCCCCTCCGGGAAGACCCCAAGCCCTAAGTCCTCCTCTCCACCCAGGGGAGTACGCGGTGGGGGTACCGCTCATCCTCCGGGAGGCCCGGCAATCGGTACGCGGGCATGACGACCTGGGCGCCGCGTGTACCTAATGTTGTTGTCAAGCGGCGAGTGCAGCACTCGTCCCCCGAGGTCAGACACTCGCCGCTGCCAGACATGACAGGAGTAGGACCATGGCCGACACGGCATCGCGAGCGATGATCCGCACACAGGGACGACGGGCGTTCGACGCGTTCGGCGGGCGGAATTCCGGTTCGCGCCACCCCCTGGTGGCGACCGCCATGGTTCTCCCTCTCGCGGCCCTGCTGGTCGTCGTATTCGGCGGCTGGGAAGCAGTGGTCACACAAGCGTCGTCCGTGGGCGTGATGCTGGGGCGCTGAGCGGCGCCCCAGGTTCGGGAGAGCGGCCCGAACCACAGACATCCGGCCAACAACCCCGTGGGGACGGGGGTGCGGCGGACGGCAGCGTTTGGCCGGTTAGCTGGGGAGCTGACCGGCCATCGCGCTGTCCGGACCCATTTTCCGGACCTCGTAACGCCCCGCCCCACGTAGGCTCCCGGCGGGAACACACCGCACCGGGGGACACCATCGTGACCACATCCGTGAGAACGGCGACTACCACGTCCGTCGTACCCGCGCTCAGCGCCGCCGCGCGGCACGCCGCCCACCCCGACGCGGGCTCCCCGGCCAACCCCCCGCACCCCTGCCACGCCTGCGGACATGACGAGACGGTGCTGGCCGACCGGTCCGACGGTGTGGTCGTACGGCACGGGGCCGCCGTCGCCAAGGCCCATGCGCCCGGCACCGACCCGGCCGCGCACCGCGCCCGTCTCTGCGTCGCCGCCCATCCACTGCTCGCCGGAATCCTGCTGCCACCGCTCACCGCGGCCACTCAGCACCTCGCGGGCCGCCCCGTCACCGCCTGGCCCTACGGCACCCCCGTCGACCCCGACCGCCCCGACGACGCGCCCTGGGAGGCGGCGGCGACGCTGCTGGCCCGCCTGCACGCCGTAACGCCCGCCGTCCTCGCTCCCCTGTCCGTCCCGCCCATGCGCGGCCCCCTCAAGGCCGCCCAGGCCCTCTCCCGGATGCGGGCAGCCGGACGCCACCCGGCCGCCGCCGACGTGGAGCGTGCCTGGGCGGGGCTGCCCGCCTGGGCCAGGGACGAGGCGCCCGCACCCGCCGGCGGTTCCCTGTGCCACGGCGACCTCCACCTCGGCCAGCTCGTGCGGCACCCCGTGGCGGACGGCCCCTGGCTGCTGATCGACGTGGACGACCTCGGACTCGGCGACGCCGCCTGGGACTTGGCCCGCCCCGCCGCCTGGTACGCCGCCGGACTGCTGAGCCCCGGCGAGTGGCTGCGTTTCCTCGGCGCCTACCGTGCCGCGGGCGGCCCCGCCGTACCGCCCGACGGCGACCCCTGGCCCCGGCTCGACGCCGCCGCCCGCGCCCTCACCGTCCAGACCGCCGCGCTCGCCGTCGCCAAGTCGGCCGAGCAGGGCCGTGAACTGGACGAGGTGGAGGAGACGATGATCGAGACCTGTGCCCGAATTGCCACACTCCCAACGGAGTTGGCGGCCGGGCCGTCGTCGTAAGGTGAACGGACCGTCGCCGGAAGGCATTCCGGCGATGCCGACCGAACGGCGAGGAGCTGAGCCGATCAATGCAGTGCCCCAAGTGCCATGCAGCGATGCATACGTACAACCGCAACGGTGTCCAGATAGAACAGTGCAGCGGCTGCCGGGGGATCTTCCTCGACTACGGCGAGCTGGAGTCCCTGACCCGTCTTGAGGCGCAGTGGGGACAGCAGGCCCCGCCCCCGCCCGCGGCCCCCGGCGGCTACCCCGCCCAGGGGGCCCCCGGCTATCCCGCCGCCGCCGCGCCGGCTCCCGCGTGGGGCGCGCCGCACGGCGGCGGTCACCACGGCGGTCACCACCGCCAGAAGGGCTTCGGCCGGATGCTCTTCTCGTCCTGACCGTCCTGACCGTCCTGACCGTCCTGACCTTCTGAGCAGCCCGTACGCACGACGAAGCCCCCGGCCGCAAGGGCCGGGGGCTTCGGTCTGTGCGCGATACTGGGATTGAACCAGTGACCTCTTCCGTGTCAGGGAAGCGCTCTCCCGCTGAGCTAATCGCGCGGGGTGATCCCGCGTGTACTGCGTGCGCGATACTGGGATTGAACCAGTGACCTCTTCCGTGTCAGGGAAGCGCTCTCCCGCTGAGCTAATCGCGCGGGAATCCAAGTGGATCCAGTGGACGATACTGGGATTGAACCAGTGACCTCTTCCGTGTCAGGGAAGCGCTCTCCCGCTGAGCTAATCGTCCTTGGAGGTGGAGACGGGATTTGAACCCGTGTAGACGGCTTTGCAGGCCGTTGCCTCGCCTCTCGGCCACTCCACCAGGAGTACGGGGGCCGGGAATGAATCCCCCATCTCGAGCGGACGACCAGGTTCGAACTGGCGACCTCAACCTTGGCAAGGTTGCGCTCTACCAACTGAGCTACGTCCGCGTGCCGTTTCCCGGTCCCTACTACGCGGCCCGGCGACGTGGTGAACTCTAGCGGATTACGGGGCCAGTACAAAAACGCGTTTGTGCAGCGTGCTGCCGTGCGTTCACACTGCGGCACCTCCACCGCGCCCTCGCGGCACTTCGTGGTGCGTCCGGTGAGCCGTCCTAGACTCACCACTGTGCCCGACCTCCCTCCGCTCGCCCGCTTCGGTGACCTCGTCGCCACCGATCTGCGCGACGTCACCCGTGACCCGGCCGCCCTGGACTCCAGCGGCTTCTGGGCCGTCGCCATGGACTTCGAGGGCCGGCTCACCTGTGCCCGGTTCGGCGACGTGCGCCGCGAACCGGTGCCCGCGCCCGTCCCCGGGTGGTGGCGGGGCCCCGCCGCGGGCGACTGGACGACGTCGCTCGACCGCGCCGCGTACCTCTCGGGTGTACGACGCGTCCGCGAACTCATCGCGGCGGGCGAGGTCTACCAGGCCAACCTCTGCCGCGTCCTGACCGCCCCGCTGCCCGCCCCGGACGCGGCCGACGTCGACGCGCTGACCGCCCTCCTGGCGCGCGGCAACCCCGCCCCGTACGCCGGCACGATCCGGCTGCCCGCGCACGGCGTGGAGATCGCCACCGCGTCCCCGGAGCTGTATCTGCGGCGCACCGGCCGCACCGTGGAGTCCGGACCCATCAAGGGAACCGGCCGCACCGCCGCCGACCTGCTGGAGAAGGACCACGCCGAGAACGTGATGATCGTGGACCTCGTCCGCAACGACCTCGGCCGCGTCTGCGCCACCGGATCCGTGACCGTGCCCGCCCTGTGCGCCGTCGAGCCCCACCCCGGGCTCGTCCATCTCGTGTCGACGGTGCGCGGCGAACTCGCCGCCGGCGCGGGCTGGAGCGAGCTGCTGGCCGCGACCTTCCCGCCCGGATCGGTCACCGGCGCGCCGAAATCAAGCGCGCTGAAGATTATCGAGGCCCTGGAGACCGCACCGCGCGGACCGTACTGCGGCGCCGTCGGCTGGGTCGACGCCGACCGGGGCACGGCCGAACTCGCCGTCGGTATACGGACGTTCTGGATCGAGCGGCACCCCCCGCTGGGGCCCGTAGTCCGGTTCGGCACCGGCGCGGGCATCACCTGGGGATCCGACCCCGAGCGGGAGTGGCAGGAGACAGAACTGAAGGCGTCGCGGCTGCTGGCGGTAGCGTCGGGAGTGTACGAGGCGACAGGAAGGACCGGCTGGTGATGATCTGGGTCAACGGCGGACTGCGGGCGGCCGACGCCGCACAGGTTTCCGTGCTCGACCACGGGCTGACCGTGGGCGACGGAGTCTTCGAGACGGTGAAGTCCGTCCAGGGGCGGCCCTTCGCCCTCACCCGGCATCTGGACCGGCTGACCCGCTCGGCGCGCGGTCTCGGACTGCCCGATCCCGACCACGACGAGGTGCGCGCGGCGTGCGCCGCCGTCCTGGAAGCCAATCCGGTGGACATGGGCCGGCTGCGGATCACGTACACCGGCGGTCTGTCGCCGCTCGGCTCCGACCGGGGCGACGCGGGACCGACGCTGGTCGTGGCGGTCGGGGAGTCGAAGCGCCGCCCCGACACCACCGCGGTGATCACCGTCCCCTGGGTGCGCAACGAACGCGGCGCGGTGACCGGGCTCAAGACCACGTCGTACGCCGAGAACGTCGTCGCCCTCGCCCGCGCCCGTGAACAGGGCGCGTCCGAGGCGCTGTTCGCGAACACGGTGGGGGATCTGTGCGAGGGCACGGGCTCCAACGTCTTCGTCGTCCTGGACGGCCGACTCCACACCCCGCCCCTCTCTTCGGGCGCCCTGGCGGGGATCACCCGCGCGCTGACGGTGGAGTGGACCGGCGCCCATGAGACCCGGCTGCCGTTCGACGCGCTCGAGCGGGCCGAAGAGGTCTTCGTGACGTCGTCGCTGCGCGACGTACAGGCCGTCCACCGCGTCGACGGCCGTGAGCTGCCCGGCGCCCCCGGTCCGGTCACCGCCAAGGCCGTGCGGGTCTTCGAGGAGCGCGCGGCGGCCGACCTCGATCCGTAAAACCCGATGACGTCGGGCGGCGCGGTGGGTAGAACTCCCCTGATGACCACGACTCTGCGGCCGACCGGGCCGCTTCAGAAGACCGATGACGGTATGACGTCACGCACCTACGACGTGTGTGACAACAGCCGCCCCGTGGGCGTGATCGACCTCGGCATGGACGGCGCGTTCGGCACCCCGGCGGGCGTCCTGCGCCACGTGCGGATCGACGAGCCGAACCGGCGCCGCGGCCGGGGCACGATCGCCGCGCTGGCCGCCGAGGAGGTCCTGCGAAGCTGGGGCTGCGGCCAGGTGATCGCCTCCGTCCCGGCCGACGCCCAGGGTGCGCTGGGGCTGCTGGAGTCGCTGGGCTATACGGAACGCAGCAGGAACATGCTCAAGGCCCTGGGCCAGGAGCCGCCGGCCCTGGCGCCCGGACTCGTCGGCAGAGGGATGGACGAGTCGGAGTACGGGGTCTGGGAGGAGCACTCGCTCGGCGGCTTCCGGCAGAGCTGGATCGACCGGGGCCTGCCGCCGGACCAGGCCGCCGCCAAGGCCGAGTCCGGCCGCCTGGAGCACCTGCGGGACGGCCTCGCCACCCCCGGCGCCTCGATCGAGGTCCTGACGCACGACGGGCAGGCGGTGGGCCAGGTGTGGGTGAGCACGCGGGAGGCCGGCCCCGGTGTGGTCGACGCGTTCGTCTACGACGTGGTGGTGGCGGCCGGACAGCGCGGCAAGGGCTACGGCCGCGCGCTGATGCTGCACGCCGAGCGGATCGCCCACGCGAAGGGGGCGGGCGCCCTGGGGCTGCACGTCTTCACGGGCAACACCCCGGCGATCGGCCTCTACGAATCCCTCGGGTACGCGACCACGTACCGCAACGTCGTCAAAGCGCTGCTCTGACGCGGCACCCCACGTGAGCGGGTGTCAGGATCCGGCGAGCAGCCGGTCGGCGATCTCCTCGACGCGCTCGCGCAGCCCGTCCTGGCTCTTGCCGCCGTCGAGCCGTTCGCCGCCGATGACATACGTAGGGGTGCCGGTCACGCCGATCGCCTTGCCCTCGGCCTGGTTGGCGTCGACGATCAGCGTGTGCCGGCCGTCGATCAGCGCGGTGTCGAACTCCTCGTCGTCCAGGCCCAGTTGACGGGCGACCTCCAGCAGCAGCGGTTCGCCCCGGGTGGCCAGCTCCGCGGTGCGGGCCAGTACGGCCTCCGCGTAGGCCCAGCCCTGGCCCTGCTCGACCGCTTCCTCGGCCGCCTGGGCGGCGGCGAAGGAGTGCCGGTGCTTGTCCAGGGGGAAGTGCCGCAGCCGTACGTCCAGTTGGTCGCCGTAGCGCGCCCGCAGCGCGTGCAGGTCCGCCAGCGCGGTGTGGCAGTCGGCGCACTGGAGCTCGCACCAGACGTCGAGGACGACGGGGCCGGCGGGGGAGGTGTCACTCATGCGGTCAGTCTTCCAGGTCCCCGGACCCGCTCCCGACCGGGACCTGGGGAGGAGGCGAACCCCGGAGATCTCCCTGAGGTCCCCACAGACCGTGGCCTCCACCCCGCCGGGAGGTGCAGGATGGAGTGGTCGACATGTCGGCCTACCACCGGCACGTGCGACAGGACTGACCTGACCTACGACGGCGCCACGCCTGGAGGACCGGATGATTGCCGAGACCATTTGTTCCGCGGTGTCCGCTGCCGGCCTCGGTATCGCGGCGATCACCGCCTACCGCAAGCGATTCCTGGCGGCGACCAGGATCGCCGCCTACTCACTGGTACCGGTCGCGCTCGTGATGACCGGCGTCGTCCAGTGGCTCGCCGACAAGGCGTTCAGCCCGACCGCGTGGGTGGGTGTCGGGCTCCTCGGAGTCTCCTGGCTGCTGTTCATGACGACACGGATGGTGGAACGGCGCGCGGGCGTCGGGAGCCGTAAGGAACGCAGGGCGGCGGCCAAGGCGGCGCAGCGCGACGCGGTCGCGCCGGCGGCCTCCGCGCCCTCGCTCGGAGCGTCCAAGGCGCCTGCGGCGCAGCCGAAGGCGACCAAGGCGAAGAAGCAGGGCGGCACCGACTCCGGTGACGATTTCAGCGATGTCGAGGCCATCCTCAAGAAGCACGGCATCTGACCGGGGAGGCTTCCGGAGCCCGGTCCGTCTCAGGGGGTGGACGTTTGCCGGGAATCTGACGAACTCGCCCCGCCGGGACGCGTGTTGGTTGTTCGGCGGACCGTGGCCTGCGTCATGATCACCCGGAGATGCTCGATACCTCACGGGGCACAAATCCCGCACCCACCGAAGAGCCGCGCGGTTGTCTGTTCGCGCTCTCCCAGCCGCCCTTGATGATCTTCCTGGCGGTGATCGGCACCCTGCTGCTGATGGCGGCGGTCCATGATCTGTTCCTGCTGTGACGCTCAGCCGGCCGCTTCCTTGCGGCGTGCCCGGTAGGCGGCCACATGCAGCCTGTTGCCGCAGGTGCGGCTGTCGCAGTAACGGCGCGAGCGGTTGCGCGACAGGTCGACGAAGGCGTGCCCGCAGTCCGGCGCCTCGCAGCGCCGCAGCCGCTCCTGTTCGCCCGCCACCACGATGAACGCCAGCGCCATGCCGCAGTCGGCGGCGAGGTGGTCGGCCACCGACGCGTCCGGGGCGAAGTAGTGCACATGCCAGTCGTAGCCGTCGTGATCCGTCAGTTGCGGGGTCGTGCCGGCGGCGGCCACCAACCGGTTGATCAGCTCGGACGCCTCGCGGGGACCGGGCCCCGCGAACACCTCGGCGAAGCGCGTACGTACCTCCTGTACGGCCCGCAGATCGCGGGGACCGAGGTCGCCGACGCCACTGATGCGGTGGGTCCGTGCGAAGTCGTACAGGGCCTCGACATCGCCGAGCCCGTCCGCACCGCCGGCCTCGGGGATCGTGTTCACCAGACTGACGACGGTCTCAAGGGCGTTGCGGGTGTCGTGGGGGATCTGCACGATTCGCTCCCTGGCCTGCTGCGGACCGGTGCCCGCCGGGTTCCGCAGATCTTAGGCCGTGTTCCGGGGCGCACAGGGCCGGAAGCGCGAACGACGCCGTCGTCGCGGTGGAGTCCGCGGCGACGGCGTCGCTGTCCGCCGTATGTGGTTGTCCGCGCGGCGCCGTCTCCCCGAGTCGGACGGCGCCGTGCAGCTCTCGGTCTGGCTCAGCTCTCGGCCAGGATGTGAGACAGCTCTGTGTCGAGGTCGAAGTGGCGATGCTCGGTGCCGGGTGGCACCGCCGCGTCGGTTCGCTTGAGGAAGGATTCCAGGGCTCGCGCCGGGGCCTCCAGCAGGGCTTCACCCTCCGGAGAGCTGAGCGCGATGCAGACGACGCCCTGGCCCTGGCTGCGTGAGGGCCATACGCGGACGTCGCCCGTGCCGGTGGGCCGGTGCAGCCCCTCGGCCAGAAGGTCGCGGGCGAACACCCACTCGACCGTCTCCTCGGCTCCGGTGTGGAAGGTGGCGTGCACGGCGTAAGGATCGGCCGTGTCATACCGCAGGCCCGCGGGTACAGGCAGTGAGGACTCGCTCGATACAACGAGGCGCAGGTGCAGCTCGCAGCTGACCGTGGTGTTCATAAGCGCCAGGGCCTTTCGCTCAGTGTGCGCTCGGGGATTCGCACGTCGGCGAAATCGACATGCCACCTACGGTGTCGTTGTAAACCCCTCTGTCTGTTTTGTGATCCTTCAGGTAGCTCGTACAGCGGTGTGTAACTTCGACTTATGCCGCCATTCCGGTGACGACCCGACGTCGGGTAGGTTGGGAACCATGCATGCGGAGAGTGACGAGCGGGGGGATGTCGTCGTGCCGACGGCAGAGAAATCCGCGGGGGAATTGGCGGCGGAGCGGCAGGAGCCCGTGCTGGGCTCACGTGCCCCGGGCTTTATCAAGAGTTCGAAGACGCTTCATGTGAGCTGGCAGGTCGGCGTATTCGTCGTCGGGCTCGCGGTGGTCGTGGCGGGTGCGGCGATGCTGGTGCTGCCCGGTCCCGGCTGGCTGGTGATCTTCGGCGGTATGGCGATCTGGGCGACCGAATTCGTCTGGGCACAACTGGTGCTCCGGTGGACGCGGCGCAAGGTCACCGAAGCGGCGCAGAAAGCGCTCGATCCCAAGGTGCGACGGCGCAACATCATCCTCACGAGCATCGGTGTGGTGATCATCGCGGTACTGGTCGGCATTTACCTGTGGCAGTTCGGATTGACCATGCCCTGGAAGATCGAGGAGTGAGGCGGGGAGCGGTCCTCAGGGGCTGCTGACATGGGGTAATGTTTGCCCCGCGTCCGGGCGATTAGCTCAGTGGGAGAGCGCTTCGTTCACACCGAAGAGGTCACTGGTTCGAACCCAGTATCGCCCACCCGAAATCGATGCCCCGAAGACTTCACCGTCTGAGGGGCATCGGTCGTTTCCGGTACGTGATTCCCCGGCGCCGGTCCGTCAGCGCATCCGGCCCAGCGACTCCCGGAGCCGTCTGGCGTCGTTCAGGCGCCGTTCGTAGGTCGCGCCCACCGCCAGGAGCAGCAGCCCGGCGAGCGCGGGCGGCAGCCAGCGCGGCAGCGCGCCCACGACCTGGACGATGTACGGCGCCAGTTCGTGCAGCGCGTCCAGGGCGAGCACGGTGCCGCCGAGGACCAGCAGCGCCTGGAGCCGTAGCCGGGCGCCGACGAGGGTGACGGCGAGCGCGGCGGCTCCCAGGGCCAGCGGGCGCAGCCAGTGCGTGTCGCCCCAGGCGGCGGCGAGGCTCGGCAGGAGCGTGGCGGCCAGGCCGGGGCCGTACGCCGTCCAGGACGACGCCTCCCGGTCGCCACGGCGCCGCAGGGCACCCACGACGAGCGCGGGGACGGTCACCGGCAGGGTGTACGCCTCCGGGGTGGACACGTCGGAGGCGTACAGCCGCACCCAGGTGGCCAGGACGAACAGCGCCGCCGCGAGATAACCGGCCGCCGGGCGGCGGTCCGGGCGCAGCGCGGTGCCCGCCGCGACGACCGCGCACAGGGCGAGCACGAGGGCGACGGTCTCCGGGCGGCCGGCGGCGAGGACGACGGCGAGCAGACCGGCACCGGCCGCCGTCAGCTCCAGCGGCAGGGCGACGGGGTGGCGGCCCAGGCGGGCGCCGAGCAGGGCGCCGGCGGCGGGTACCACGAGGACCACCAGGGCGATGTGCTCGCGTGGCAGCCCGGCGGACGCGCAGATCGCGCACAGCAGGGCGACGGCCGTCACGACGGCGAGACAGGCGAGGACGGTCTGGAAGGACCGGGCGAGGTAGGCGGCCCGTGCCACGGGGGAGACCTCCGTGGCGTCGCCTTCGGTGTCGTCCGCCGTCGCGGCGGGGTTCAGGGCCGGCGCGGCGACGCAGAGCAGGGCGAGCAGTACGCCGAGGGTGACCAGCGTGGTCGACTCGGTGGCCAGGGCCAGCAGCGAGACATTGGCCGCGCCGGCCGGTGCGCAGATCATGGCGGTCGTCGAGACCGCCGGCGGTACCGCGTGGCCGGGCCGTCGCCGCGCGGCCGGCAGATGCGCGTACACCGCGAGCGTCAGCGCGCCCGCCGTCAGGACGAGACCCGTCGCCACCGCTGCCCCGTGCCCGAGGTCCAGCGCCGCGGGAAGGACCAGCACGGCGGCCCAGTTGAGCGCCGTCGCACCGGACAGCGCGGCGGGTCGCCAGGAGGCGGGCAGGCGGCGGTACGCGAGTGCGAGGAGCCCGGCGGCGATCAGCAGCACCAGCGGCGCCGTCGCGTTCGCCGACCACCCCGGATCGGTTCCGATCGCCTCCCGCGCGCTGCCCGGCGCACCCGACCAGACGGCGTCCACCCGGGACACCGGACCGAGCAGTGTCGCGGCCACCGAGGGCAGCGTCCACAGGACGGCTCCGGCCCCGACGGCCCCGGCGGCGGCGCACAGCCCGCGCACCGCCGCGCGGGGCAGCGGAGCGCGTACAGCCGTCAACAGGGCGGCGCCGCACAGCAGATACCCGACCACGGCCCACTGGAGCGGCACCGCGGGGCGCACCACACCGCCCGTCGCGGCGGTCGCCGCGAGGCCGGCCACCAGAGCGCCGGCGAACGCGACGCCGGGCGCCCGGACGGCGACGAAGAGACCGAGTCCGGCCCCGGCGAGCAGCAGCGCGCCGGGCCGGGAGGCGTCGAGCGGGGAGTCGGCGGTCAGCGAGAGACCGCTCGCGATGAGCAGCGCCGAGCCGCCGGCCACCCAGGCGGTGACGCCCGCGATCGACCGGGTCGGCTCGGGTTTCGTCCACAGCGCGAGCGCGGTGTCCGCGACGGCGGTCGCCAGCAGCGCCCACGCGAAGGTCAGTTGGCCGGTACCGGCGGCCAGTGCCCAGAGCGGCAGCGGGAGTTGGGCGGTCAGGACGGCGGCGGGCAGCGGCGTACGCAGTTGGTCGAGCAGCAGCCCGTACGCCGCCCAGACGGCGGCCAGCACGGCGCACGCGGCGGCCGTGTAGCCGAGCGGGTCGGCGTCGGGAAGCGCGACCCGGTACAGCGCGTAGGCGTCGAGGACGGTCAGCACCAGGGCCAGCGCGCCGACGGCCTCGGCGGTGGAGGCCAGACCCCGGCGCAGCAGCACGGCCGGTGCGGCGAGCGCGGCGGCGGTGACGGTGCCCAGCACGAGGGACCGGCCGCCGATGCCCATGGAGCCCCAGCTCACCACCGTGAAGGCGATCGCCGCGATGGTCAGCAGCACACCGCCCAGCGCGAGCAGAGCGTTCTGCACGCTCGGCGGGGACGTCTCGGGCGCGCGGGCGGCGGGCCACGGCGCCGGCGTCTGACGCGTCGGCACCGGCTGCGGAGGTGTCAGCAGCGTCAGCAGATGGGACCTGCGGGCGAGCAACTGAAGCCTGCGCGCCTCGATGTGGGCCAGTTCGTGATCGAGGACCGCCAGCTCCTCGGCCGGACGCGGAACGTTCTCCATGGTCCGGAGTGTGGCCTGTGCCACCGGACGGGCCATCGGCTCTCGTACTCAGATACGTGTGTGAGTACCCGCGCGGAGCGCACACTTGGACCATGGACTGGTATCACTACCGCTTCCGCACCGTCTGGCTGCTCGACGCCGACCCCGACTCCGTCTTCCTTGTGCTGGAGCGGGCCGGCGAGTATCCCGACTGGTGGCCCCAGGTCCGTGAGGTCACCCCGATCGACGAGCGCGGCGGGACCGCGCGGTTCCGGTCCGTGATTCCGTACGACCTCGTCATCAGCGCCCGCGAGAGCAGGAACGATCCGCGCGCCCGTGTCCTCGAGATGGAGATGACCGGCGACCTCGAAGGCTGGGCGCGCTGGACCCTGAGCGCCCGGGGCGACGGCACCAGCGCCCTGTACGAGCAGGAGGTCGACGTCAACAAGCCGCTGCTGCGGCGGCTCGCCGTGGTCGGGCGTCCCTTCTTCCTCGCCAACCACGCGCTGATGATGCGGTCCGGGCGGCGAGGGCTGCGGAAGGTCCTCGCGGGCCGTCATACGGTTTGAACGAAACCCGCCGAGACCTGTATGGTTCAGTGCGTTCCCGGGCGATTAGCTCAGTGGGAGAGCGCTTCGTTCACACCGAAGAGGTCACTGGTTCGAAACCAGTATCGCCCACCGGGAAAGGCCGGTCCGTCGATGACGGACCGGCCTTGCTGTGTGGGTCGACTCTCAGGCCGCGGCGGGCAGTTGGGGGCGCAGCGGCCACGCGGGATCGGGCGCGGTCCGTGGGCCGCCGCGGGCGAACCACTCCTGGTGGCCGCGCGTCTGCGCCGCGTGCCAGATGGCCTGCCGCGCGTGCAACTGGGCCACGCTGAGCTGCTGTGTCGTCGTGGCGAACCGGCGCCCCACCGAGCGGACCACTTCGAGCGCCGCCGCCGCGTCGGCCACGGCGTCGTGCTCGCCGTCCAGCACCACCCCGTACAGCGAACAGAGGTCGATCAGCCGCCGCCGGCCCTTGCGGACGGGATCGAGATGCCGGTCCAGCACGCTCGGATCGAGCACACAGAGCGGGGCATTCTCCAGATAGCGGGCCAGTGACGAGTCGCGATGGCGCCGCATCTCGCGGTCCAGCACCGTCAGACAGAACGGCGCGTTCATGACCACCAGCGGCCGGCCCGCCGTGCACTGCTCGGCCAGCGCCCGGCCGGCCTCCTCGATCACCGGGGCCGGCCAGCGGCCGGAGCGCTGGACCAACGTGTCGGTGAGACCGTGCCGTTCGGTCGCCTCGACCGGCATCGGGATACCCGGATTGACCAGCCAGCGGGTGACCCGGGCGCGGGTGCCCGAGCTGTCCTGGACGACGAGGGCGGCCGACACTATCCGGTCCCGCTCGGCGTCGGTTCCTGTCGTCTCGATGTCGAATGCGGCCAGGGGGCCCTCGTACCAGTGCGTCATCCCCGAACTCCTCGCGCACGCTTGGCAGATGGCATCGGGCCGACTGCCCGAATCGGTGATACCCGCGCCCTTCGCGACGTACGCCGGAGATGACGGCACAATTCAACCGTTTAGCGAGTGGCCCCTTCGGCTCGGTACGATTCCCGACGCGTACGGATACGAGCGTGCGCGCCCCATGAGTGAAGGAGAGACCGGTGTCAGATGTCCGCGTGACCATCGAACGCGATTCCGAGCGGGAAGAGCGCGTGGTGACGACGGGCACTACGGCGGCCGACCTCTTCCCCGGCGAGCGCACCGTGATCGCCGCCCGGGTGGGCGGTGAGCTGAAGGACCTCAGCCACGAGGTCGCCGACGGCGACAGTGTCGAGCCCGTCGAGATGTCGTCCGAGGACGGGCTGAACATCCTGCGGCACTCCACCGCGCATGTCATGGCGCAGGCCGTGCAGGATCTGTTCCCCGAGGCGAAGCTGGGTATCGGTCCGCCGATCAAGGACGGTTTCTACTACGACTTCGACGTCGCCGAGCCCTTCACCCCCGACGACATCAAGCGTGTCGAGAAGAGGATGCAGGAGATCCAGAAGCGCGGCCAGCGATTCTCCCGGCGGGTCACCACCGACGAGGACGCGCGGGTCGAGCTGGCCGGCGAGCCGTACAAGATCGAGCTGATCGGGCTCAAGGGCAAGGCCGCCGACGCCGCCGAGGGCGCGTCCGCCGAGGTCGGCGCCGGTGAGCTGACGATCTACGACAACCTCGACGCCAAGACCGGCGAGCTGTGCTGGAAGGACCTGTGCCGCGGCCCGCACCTGCCCACCACCCGTAACATCCCCGCCTTCAAGCTGATGCGCTCGGCCGCCGCCTACTGGCGCGGCAGCGAGAAGAACCCGCAGCTCCAGCGGATCTACGGCACCGCCTGGCCGTCCAAGGACGAGCTGAAGGCCCACCTCGACTTCCTCGCCGAGGCCGAGCGCCGCGACCACCGCAGGCTGGGCAGCGAGCTGGACCTGTTCTCCTTCCCCGACGAGCTGGGCTCCGGCCTCGCGGTCTTCCACCCCAAGGGCGGGGTGATCCGCAAGGAGATGGAGCAGTACTCGCGCCACCGCCACGAGGAGGCCGAGTACGAGTTCGTCAACACCCCGCACATCTCCAAGAAGAAGCTGTTCGAGACCTCGGGACACCTGCCGCACTACGCGGACGGCATGTTCCCGCCCATGCAGTTCGACGGCCAGGACTACTACCTCAAGGCCATGAACTGCCCGATGCACAACCTGATCTTCAAGGCGCGCGGCCGGTCCTACCGCGAACTGCCGCTGCGTCTCTTCGAGTTCGGCACGGTCTACCGCTACGAGAAGTCCGGGGTCGTGCACGGCCTCACCCGCTCGCGCGGCTTCACCCAGGACGACGCGCACATCTACTGCACCAAGGAGGAGATGCCGCAGGAGCTGGACTCCCTGCTCACCTTCGTCCTCGATCTGCTGCGCGACTACGGGCTGTCCGACTTCGAGCTGGAGCTGTCCACCCGCGATCCCGAGTCCGACAAGTTCATGGGCGAGGACGCGGAGTGGGAGGAGGCCACGGCGGCGCTCCAGGCCGCCGCCGACAAGCAGGGTCTGCCGCTGGTCCCGGACCCGGGCGGCGCCGCGTACTACGGGCCGAAGATCTCCGTACAGGCCAAGGACGCCATCGGCCGGTCGTGGCAGATGTCCACCATCCAGGTCGACTTCCAGCAGCCGAAGCGGTTCGAGCTGGAGTACACCGCGCCGGACGGCTCCAAGCAGCAGCCCGTGATGATCCACCGGGCGCTGTTCGGCTCGATCGAGCGCTTCTTCGCCGTGCTCCTGGAGCACTACGCGGGCGCGTTCCCGGCCTGGCTGGCGCCCGTCCAGGCGGTCGGCATCCCGATCGGCGACGCGCATGTGCCCTACCTCCAGGAGTTCGCCGCGCGGGCGAAGGCCAAGGGGCTGCGGGTCGAGGTGGACGCGTCCGCGGACCGGATGCAGAAGAAGATCCGCAACCACCAGAAGGCCAAGACGCCGTTCATGATCATCGCTGGTGACGAGGACGTCGCCAACGGCGCGGTGTCCTTCCGCTACCGCGACGGGACGCAGAAGAACGGCATCCCCGCCGACGAGGCGCTGGCCGAGCTGCTGGACGTCGTGGAGCGCCGCGTACAGGTCTGAGGCGTGTTGTACGGCCCCCGGAGAGGCATCAGCCCCCCGGGGGCCGTACGTCGTCCGGCAGCGGGCCGCCTTCGGCCGCCGTGATCGCCCCGCCGGTCCCATCGGCCCCACTCGCCTCGCCCGCGCGGTCCTCGCGGCCGAAGACCTGGATCAGCCAGGAGGAGAACGAACCGGTGACCGCGCCCAGCAGCGCCAGACCGCAGATCATCAGAAAGACCGCGAACAGCCGGCCGAGCGGCGTCACCGGGGTGACATCGCCGTACCCGACCGTGGTGATCGCCGAGCAGGCCCACCACACGGAGTCCCCGAAGGTCCGGATGGTGGCACCCGGCGCGCCGCGCTCCTGCTGGTAGACCGCGAGGGCCGCGGCGAAGCTCAGCAGGGCGGCGGAGATCCCCGCGTACGCCATCACCCGCCCGTACAGGCTCAGCCGGGGCCGGTCGTGGCGGCGCTGGAGCGTCGCGTACGTGTTCACGATCCGCAGCGGGCGCAGCAACGGCAGCAGCAGGACGACCGTGTCCAGCAAGTGCGTCCTCGCGAAGTGGGCGCCCCGGCCGCTCAGCCACACCCGGACCGCGTAGTCGACCACGAACAGCGCCCAGATCGTGAAGAGGAGGGACAGCGCGACGTCGCCGAGGACAGGGGCGCGGTTGTCGTTCAGAACGAGCACCGCGTAACAGGCGAGGAAGAGCGGCGAGGCGATGAGGAGCGGCAGTTCGACACGCCGCTCCCAGTCGCGCAGCCGGTCGGCCCGGTTCCGGACATGCATCGCGCCAGCATGGCGGGGGCATGCGCGCGGCGGGCCCGGCGACACGCTTCACCGGGCCGAAGTCATATGCTTCGGAGCATGACGAGTGAGCCGGAGCAGCAGATCGGAGTGGGCACCCAGGACGCGTTCCAGCGTCTGTGGACGCCCCACCGGATGGCCTACATCCAGGGCGAGAACAAGCCCACCGGCCCGAACGCGGACGACGGCTGCCCCTTCTGCTCCATCCCGCGCAAGTCCGACGAGGACGGGCTCGTCATCGCCCGCGGCGAGTTCGTCTACGCGGTGCTGAACCTGTATCCGTACAACGGCGGCCATCTCATGGTCGTGCCGTTCCGGCACGTCGCCGACTACACGGAGCTGGAGGCGGACGAGACCGCCGAGCTGGCCGCGTTCACCAAGCAGGCGATGACCGCGCTGCGTACGGCCTCCGGGGCGCACGGCTTCAACATCGGCATGAACCAGGGCACCGTGGCGGGCGCCGGCATCGCCGCGCATCTGCACCAGCACGTCGTGCCGCGCTGGGGCGGCGACGCCAACTTCATGCCCGTCATCGCGCATACGAAGGTGCTGCCCCAACTGCTGGCGGACACCCGGGTGATGCTCGCCGACGCGTGGCCGACGAGCTGACCAGGCGTCCCCGGCCCCCGGCCCCCCGGCCTACGCGTCGTACACGTCGACCTTCTTCGGCGTCGGGTCCTGGACCGCGCCGCTGAGGGCGGAGAAGCGGCTGCCGAAGCGGTCGGTGTCCACACCGTTGTCGTTCAGCACCCGAAGGGCCGCCGTGTGTGCCACCCGCAGCACCGGCGCCGCCGCGCGCATCGCGTCGTCCGCCATGAAGCGGTGCCGCCACGGCTTCTCCGCCCAGGCGTGCCGCAGACCGAACGGCTCCGGCAGGGACAGCTTCCCGCCGAGGAAATCCAGGATCGGCGGATACCAGGTGAACGGGGCCCGGACCGCCAGCCGTACCGCTTCCTTCGGCTCGATCAGCGGCAGGGTGCGGGTCTTGGTCTCCCAGAACCGGACCGTCTTGGCCGTCGTGACCGTCTTGGCCGCCGGCCCTGAGGTGAACAGGGAGTGGACCGGGCCCAGCGCGTGGCCGGTCACCTCGATCCGCAGCGTCTCGTGCAGCACCGTCACCGTGATCATCATCGTGAGGATCAACTGGCCGTCCCACAGCACGAACTGCACGCCCAGATAGTGCCGGTCGCCGGCGCCGAACTGCTGGTGGTTGCAGATCTTCTGTATGGCGTGCGGCTTCACCTGGAAGGCTTCCACGTCCTCGCCGGTCGGCCTGCTGACCGACCCGGCGTTCTCACCCACCGGCCGTACGATCCAGTGCTTCACCTCCGGCTTGGGAAAACCACCGGAGTTCAGCGGGCTGCGCTCCAGCATCTTCAACTGGTCGTGCATCGCCCGTATCACGTCGTAACTGCGGAACTGGTGGATCTCCTTGCCGGGATCCTTGGGAGCCAGCTCCTCCGCGAGCTGCCAACTGCCCCACCGGGTGCCCATGCCGAGTATCCCCTTGGGGCCCGCGTAGAAGACCGCGTTGGAGCGCTGCTCGGCCGTCAGCTTCTCCAGCCCGCTGCGCAGCTCCTCCCGCGCGGTCTCGTCCGGATGGCCCGGCACCGCGTCGGGCACCTTGGCGCCGAGACCGCCGCCCGAGAGCAGGTCGGTCCAGCGGGCGCGCAGATCCTTCGCCGTCGACTCACAGATCTGCTTGGCGAGCAGCCAGCCGACGACCGGAGCGATGATCACCCCGCGCAGATACCAGCCGAGGAAGCCGTTGAACGGCAGCGCGACCACGAACACCACCGCCAGCGCGGCGACCCCGAACAGCAGCGCCCCGCCGATCGCGCCCGCCTTCTTGTCCTTCGACCCCGCCAGCATCCGGCGCAGTTGGAAGACGCCGATCCACAACAGCGTCCCCGGCAGGAACAGCACGCCGAACACCACGCTCACCAGGGTCAGCCGGATGTCGCGCTGCTTGCGGATGTGGTTGGCCGCCAGGCAGTGCTCGACCACCGTCTGCGGCTCCATGCCGAAGGACTGGACGAGGTCCCCCCGGCCGCCGCCCAGCATCCGCATCTGCACCGCGCGCGCGAACGCCTCGCCCAGATTCGGCTCGAAGAGCGAGATCTTGCCCTTCGTGACGGTGGACTTGTGCCACTCGCTGTCCGCCTTGAGGATCTCCTCCATCGGACTGTCGCGGTACGCCGCCGAGGCCAGGGCATGCGTCGCCGCCGTCTGACCCGCGGACCCCTGAAGCGGAACCTGAGCTCCAGGAGAGAAATCGAATCCTTCGTGCGCCACTGTCCGCCCCCATCGCCGCGAGCATCCGCTGCTGCGCCCTTTTCCCAACTACCGCGCCCCGCACACCTGCTGAGCTGGAGCGCACCACAGCGTAACCGGGGCACACCCCCCGCGTCAGGGAGAATCCGGCCGGGGCGGCCCACGGTCGCGTCGGCTCAGGCCACCACGGCCGCTCCGGCGCCCTCGCGGAACCGGTCGGCCAACTGGGGCGGCATCGCCTCGTGCCGGGCGTACGCGCGGCTGAACCGGCCCGTGCCGTGCGACACCGACCGCAGGTCGATCGCGTACCGGCCGATCTCGATCTCCGGCACCTCGGCCCGTACGGCCGTCCGCCCCTGCCCGGCCTGATCGGTGCCGACGACCCGGCCGCGCCGCCCCGACAGATCGCTCATCACGTGGCCCACGTACTCGTCGGGGACCACCACCTCCACCGTGGCGACGGGTTCGAGCAGTTCGATACGGGCACGGGCGGACGCCTCGCGCAGCGCGAGCGCGCCGGCCGTCTGGAAGGCGGCGTCGGAGGAGTCCACGGAGTGCGACTTGCCGTCGACCAGCGTCACCCGCACATCGACCAGCGGATGCCCGGCGGCGACGCCGCGCGCGGCCTGCGCCCGTACCCCCTTCTCCACGGAGGGGACGAACTGCCGGGGCACCGCGCCGCCGACGACCTTGTCCACGAACTCGAAACCGGACCCGGCGGGCAGCGGATCGACCTCGATCTCGCAGATCGCGAACTGACCGTGGCCGCCGGACTGTTTGACATGCCGCCCGCGCCCGGCCGCCGGCTCGCCGAACGTCTCCCGTAGGGAGACCTTGTGCGGTACGACATCGACCTGGACGCCGTAGCGGTGGCGCAGCCGCTCCAGCGCCACCTGCATGTGCGCCTCGCCGAGGCACCACAGGACGACCTGGCGGGTGGCCTGATTCTGCTCCAGACGCATCGTCGGATCCTCGGCGGCGAGCCGCGCGAGCCCCTGCGACAGCTTGTCCTCGTCCGAGGTGCTGTGCGCCTGAACGGCGAGCGGCAGCAGCGGGTCGGGCATCGCCCAGGGCCGCATCAGCAGGGGGTCGTCCGTGGCGGAGAGCGTGTCGCCGGTCTCGGCGTGCGACAGCTTCGCCACACACGCCAGATCGCCCGCGATACAACTGTCCAGTGCGCGCTGCTGTTTGCCGAAGGGCGCCGTCAGCGCGCCGATCCGCATCTCCACGTCGTGGTCCTCGTGCCCCCGGTCGGCGAGACCGTGCCCGGAGACATGGACCGTCTCGTCGGGCCGCAGGGTGCCGGAGAAGACCCGGACGAGGGAGAGCCGGCCCACGTACGGGTCCGAAGCCGTCTTCACCACCTCGGCGACCAGTGGACCGCGCGGGTCGCAGCTCGGACGGGGCCGTGCGGAGCCGTGCGGGGTGGTGACCTCGGGGGCGGGGCGCTCCAGCGGGGTGGGGAAGCCACCGGTGATCAGTTCGAGCAGTTCGACCGTGCCGAGCCCCTGGCGGGCACCGGCGGCGGCCGGCGCCGCCGCGAGGACGGGGTGGAAGACGCCGCGGGCGACGGCCTTCTCCAGATCGTTCACGAGGGTGCGCCCGTCGATCTCGCCACCGCCCAGATAGCGCTCCATCAGGGTCTCGTCCTCGCTCTCGGCGATGATCCCCTCGATCAGCCGGTCGCGGGCGTCGTTGATGGACGGCAGCCTGCCGGGATCGGGCGCCAGCTCCTCGCGGGTGCCCGACGAGTAGTCGTAGATCTTGCGTGAGAGCAGTCCGGTGAGCCCGGTGACCTGTGCGTGCCCGTCGGGCCCCTCGGGGCCGTACAGCGGCTGGTGGAGCGGCAGGACGGCGTCGGGGTCGTCGCCGCCGAAGATCCGGCCGCAGACCCGGGTCAGCTCCTCGAAGCCGACGCGGGCGGTCTCCAGATGCGTCACGACGATCGCGCGCGGCATGCCGACGGCGGCGCACTCCTCCCACACCGCGCGGGTGGCGCCGGCCACCGCCTGAGGCTCCTGGGCGGCCGAGACGACGAACAGGGCCGCGTCCGCGGCACGCAGACCGGCCCTCAACTCCCCGACGAAATCCGCGTAGCCGGGGGTGTCCAGCAGATTGATCTTGCATCCGCCCCACTCCAGTGGGACGAGGGACAACTGCACGGAACGCTGCTGCCGGTGCTCGATCTCGTCGTAGTCCGAGACGGTGCCGCCGTCCTCCACGCGGCCCGCGCGGGTCAGCGCCCCGGCGGTCAGCGCCAGGGCCTCCACGAGAGTCGTCTTGCCGGATCCGCTGTGGCCGACCAGCACCACGTTCCGTACGCGGGAGGGCCGGTCGGCCGTCGTCGCCCTTCCGGCGGCCCCGGGATGTCCGTTCGCCTTGTCGCCCATGATCATGCCTCCCGATCGATCGCACGGTGAGGAGCAGGGCGCGGGCAACGGGAGCCGCGCGGCAGCTCCGGCGATGCCCACGGTGGTCCTTCGAGCTTTCCACTCGGCACGGCCCGCGTCCATATCTGGGGCGCGCGGGCGCGGGGGCGGACGGGCGGTGAACGCGGCCCGTCCGGTGATCGAAGACGAGCGTGGGCTCCCCGGCGGTGGCGGGTCCGCGGCGTGGCTACGATGGGCCAGCCGGTGACCGATGGGGCCGCCGGCCCACCGACCGTCGGGAAGGCCATGCTGAACAAGTACGCGCGTGCATTCTTTACGCGTGTCCTCACCCCGTTCGCCGCGTTTCTGCTCCGCCGGGGGGTGAGTCCCGACGCTGTGACGCTCATCGGTACGGCGGGAGTGATGGCCGGCGCGCTGTTCTTCTTCCCCCGCGGAGAGTTCTTCTGGGGCACCATCGTCATCACGCTTTTCGTCTTCTCGGACCTCGTCGACGGCAACATGGCGCGGCAGGCCGGGGTCTCCAGCCGGTGGGGGGCCTTCCTGGACTCCACGCTCGACCGGGTCGCCGACAGCGCGGTCTTCGGCGGATTCGCGCTCTGGTACGCGGGCAACGGCGACAACAACGTGCTGTGCGCCGTGTCGATCTTCTGTCTGGCGAGCGGCCAGGTCGTCTCGTACACGAAGGCCCGCGGCGAGTCCATCGGGCTGCCGGTGGCGGTCAACGGGCTCATCGAGCGCGCCGAGCGTCTGGTCATCTCGCTGGTCGCGGCGGGTCTCGCGGGGCTGCACGCCTTCGGCGTGCCCGGGATCGACGTCCTGCTGCCGATCGCGCTGTGGGTGGTGGCGGTGGGCTCCCTGGTGACGCTCGGGCAGCGGGTGGTGACCGTACGGCGCGAGGCCGCCGAGGCGGACGCCGCCGCCGCGAGCGAGTCCGCCTCATGAGCGGCGCGCGGGACCGGCTGGTCGACGGGCTGTACGGGCTCGGCTGGAGCACCGTCAAGAAGCTCCCCGAACCGGCCGCCGACGCACTCGGCAGGACCATCGCCGACACCGTGTGGAAGCGGCGCGGCACGAATGTGCTGCGGCTCGAGTCGAATCTGGCCCGGGTGGTGCCGGAGGCGAGCCCCGAGCGCCTGGCGGAGCTGTCGAAGGCCGGGATGCGCTCGTACATGCGGTACTGGATGGAGTCGTTCCGGCTGCCTGTCTGGTCCGCGGAGCGGGTGCGGGTCAGCGTCGAGATCAAGGACATCCATCTGCTGACCGAGGGGCTTCAGAGCGGGCGGGGCGTCGTACTGGCCCTGCCGCATCTGGCCAACTGGGATCTGGCCGGGGCGTGGCTGACCCGGGGGATGGGCGTTCCGTTCACCACCGTCGTGGAACGGCTCAAACCCGAATCACTCTTCGACCGCTTCGTCGAATACCGCGAGAGCCTTGGTATGGAGGTGCTGCCGCACACCGGTGGCAGCGCCTTCGGGACGCTCGCCAGGCGGCTGCGGGCCGGTGGCCTGGTGTGTCTGGTCGCCGACCGCGATCTGTCGGCGTCGGGCGTGGAGGTGACGTTCTTCGGTGAGAAGACACGGATGCCGGCCGGACCCGCGATGCTGGCGCAGCAGACGGGGGCGCTGCTGTTCCCGGTGACGCTCAACTTCGACGGTCCGAAGCTCATGCGGGGGCGGGTGTATCCGGCCGTCGAGGTACCTGAGACAGGTAAGCGGGCCGAAAAGTCGTCTGTGATGACACAGGCCGTGGCGGACGTGTTCGCCACCGGAATCGCCGAGCACCCGGAGGACTGGCACATGCTGCAACGTCTCTGGCTCGCCGACCTCGAACCACGTACCGCCGAGAGCACGGGGGCCGCGGAGACCGCCGAGAGGGCCGGGGGGACCGCGTGAAGATCGGCATCGTCTGCCCGTACTCCTGGGACGTACCGGGCGGAGTGCAGTTCCACATCAGGGATCTGGCGGACCATCTGATCCGGCTCGGCCACGAGGTCTCGGTGCTCGCGCCCGCCGACGACGAGACACCGCTCCCGCCGTTCGTGGTGTCCGCCGGGCGGGCCGTGCCCGTCCCGTACAACGGCTCCGTCGCCCGGCTGAACTTCGGCTTCCTCGCGGCCGCCCGGGTACGGCGCTGGCTGCACGACGGCACCTTCGACGTCATCCACATCCACGAGCCCACGGCGCCCTCGCTCGGACTGCTCACCTGCTGGGCGGCGCAGGGACCGATCGTCGCGACGTTCCACACCTCGAACCCGCGCTCGCGCGTGATGCTCGCCGCGTACCCGATCCTCCAGCCGGCACTGGAGAAGATAAGCGCGCGGATCGCCGTCAGCGAGTACGCGCGGCGCACACTGGTCGAGCACCTGGGCGGCGACGCCGTCGTCATCCCCAACGGTGTCGACGTCGGCTTCTTCGCCGGGGCCGAGGTCAACCCCGATTGGCAGGGCGGCACGATCGGCTTCATAGGGCGCATCGACGAACCCCGCAAGGGGCTGCCCGTCCTGATGAAGGCCCTGCCGAAGATCCTCGACGCCCTCCCGGAGACCAGGCTGCTGGTCGCCGGGCGCGGCGACGAGAAGGAAGCCGTCGAGTCGCTTCCCAAGGAGATGCGCGGGCGCGTCGAATTCCTCGGCATGGTCAGCGACGAGGACAAGGCGCGGCTGCTGCGCAGTGTCGACCTGTACGTGGCGCCCAACACCGGGGGCGAGAGCTTCGGCATCGTCCTGGTCGAGGCGCTGTCGGCGGGCGCGGCGGTGCTGGCGAGCGACCTGGACGCGTTCGCGCAGGTCCTGGACCAGGGCGCGGCCGGGGAGCTGTTCGCCAACGAGGACGCGGACGCCCTGGCGGAGGCGGCGGTACGGCTCCTGGGCGACCCGGAGCGCCGCGAGGCACTGCGGGAGCGCGGCAGCGCGCATGTGCGGCGGTTCGACTGGTCGACGGTGGGCGCGGACATTCTGGCGGTGTACGAGACGGTGACCGACGGCGCGGCGTCGGTGGCCACGGACGAACGCGTCGGCCTGCGCGCCCGCTTCGGCCTGGCGACCCGCGACTGAGCTGCCGCCGCCTGCCTCTTTGGAAGGCGGTGTCCTCAATCGCCGGACGGGCTGATTGTTGTGCCCTCAATCGCCGGGCGGGCTGCATGTTGGGGCGGGGTGGGGGAATCCGCCCCGGCCACCAGTAGCCTGCCGTTCGTGACCGAAACCCTGATCTGGATCTTCGCCGGGCTGTTGGCGATCGGCCTCTATCTGAGCTGGACCGCCGGCCGCCTCGACCGTCTGCACTCACGGATCGACGCCGCCCGCGCCTCCCTCGACGCCCAACTCCTGCGCCGCGCCTCGGTCGCCCAGGAGTTGGCCACCGCCGGTGTTCTCGACCCCGCCGCCTCGATCGTCCTCTACCAGGGCGCGCACACCGCGCGCCAGGCCGAGGAGGAGCAACGCGAGGTGGCCGAGAGCGAGTTGAGCGAGGCCCTGCGCGCCGTGTTCGGGGAGGTCGCGCAGGTCGAGGCGGTACGGGAGGCGCCGGGCGGCGAGGAGGCCGCCAACGAGCTGGCGGCCTCCGTACGCCGCGTACCCATGGCCCGGCGCTTCCACAACGACTCCGTCCGCGCGGCCCGCGCCCTGCGCCGGCACCGCACCGTGCGCTGGTTCCGGCTCGCCGGTCACGCGCCGTTCCCGCTCGCCTTCGAGATGGACGACGAGCCGCCGGTCGCCCTGGCGGACCGCCCCGGCAGGTAGCGGAGCCGCCCAAGGGCAGCGAGAACGATCCACCGGCCTTCTATTGGCCCTTGCTGTGGACTGGTCCGGAGAGGTTGGCTCAAATTCGTCGAACCGCTCCTCTTCCGTTCCCCAGTGAGGTCAACCATGTCCAGCACACTCGCCGAGAACCAGACGCCCGAGACCGGCACCGCGCGGGTGAAGCGCGGCATGGCCGAGCAGCTCAAGGGCGGCGTGATCATGGATGTGGTCACGCCCGAGCAGGCGAAGATCGCCGAGGACGCCGGCGCGGTCGCGGTGATGGCGCTGGAGCGGGTCCCCGCCGACATCCGTAAGGACGGCGGCGTCGCGCGGATGTCCGACCCCGACATGATCGACGGCATCATCGAGGCCGTCTCGATCCCGGTGATGGCCAAGTCCCGTATCGGCCACTTCGTGGAGGCGCAGGTCCTCCAGTCGCTCGGCGTCGACTACATCGACGAGTCCGAGGTACTGACCCCGGCCGACGAGGTCAACCACGCCGACAAGTGGGCCTTCACCACGCCGTTCGTCTGCGGAGCGACCAACCTGGGCGAGGCGCTGCGCCGTATCGCCGAAGGCGCGGCCATGATCCGCTCCAAGGGCGAGGCCGGCACCGGCAACGTCGTGGAGGCCGTCCGTCATCTGCGCCAGATCAAGAACGAGATCGCCAGGCTGCGCGGCTACGACAACAACGAGCTGTACGCCGCCGCGAAGGAGCTGCGCGCCCCGTACGAGATCGTCAAGGAGGTCGCCGCGCTCGGCAAGCTGCCCGTCGTGCTGTTCTCCGCGGGCGGTGTGGCCACCCCGGCGGACGCCGCGCTGATGCGCCAGCTCGGCGCCGAGGGCGTCTTCGTCGGCTCCGGCATCTTCAAGTCGGGTGACCCGGCCAAGCGCGCGGCCGCCATCGTCAAGGCCACCACCTTCTACGACGACCCGAAGATCGTCGCGGACGCCTCGCGCAACCTCGGCGAGGCCATGGTCGGCATCAACATCGACACCCTGCCCGAGTCCGAGCACTACGCGAACCGTGGCTGGTGACCAGGGCGCCGCGCGCGGCCCGCTGATCGGCGTCCTGGCCCTCCAGGGCGACGTACGCGAGCACCTGGCGGCCCTGGCGGCGGCCGGAGCGGTGCCCACGACCGTACGGCGGCCGGACGAACTGGCCGCCGTCGACGGCCTGGTGATCCCCGGCGGCGAGTCCACGACCATGTCCAAACTGGCCGTCCTCTTCGGGATGCTTCAGCCGCTGCGCGAGCGCGTACGCGCCGGGATGCCGGTCTACGGCACCTGCGCCGGTCTGATCCTGCTCGCGGAGAAGATCCTCGATCCGCGCTCGGGACAGGAGACCGTCGGCGGGATCGACATGATCGTCCGCAGGAACGCCTTCGGCCGGCAGAACGAGTCCTTCGAGGCGGCCGTCGACGTCGCGGGCGTGGGACCGGTGGACGGGGTCTTCATCCGGGCGCCGTGGGTCGAGTCCGTGGGCGCCGAGGTCCAGGTGCTGGCCGAGCACGGCGGGCATGTCGTCGCCGTACGGCAGGGCGCCGCCCTCGCGACGGCGTTCCACCCGGAACTCACCGGCGACCACCGGCTGCACGGCTTCTTTACGGAGATGGTGCGCTCCGCGGGGTGAGGCGATCCCGGTAGGATCTCTGCCGAACGGAGCAGGATTGGTTACGCGAAGGAGACAGGCAGATGTCCGGCCACTCTAAATGGGCTACGACGAAGCACAAGAAGGCCGTGATCGATGCCAAGCGCGGCAAGCTCTTCGCGAAGCTGATCAAGAACATCGAGGTCGCGTCCCGCACCGGCGGCGCCGATGTCGACGGCAACCCGACCCTCTTCGACGCCATCCAGAAGGCGAAGAAGAGTTCGGTGCCGAACAAGAACATCGACTCGGCCGTCAAGCGCGGTGCCGGCCTGGAGGCCGGTGGCGCCGACTACGAGACGATCATGTACGAGGGTTACGGACCCAACGGTGTCGCCGTGCTCATCGAGTGCCTGACCGACAACCGCAACCGTGCCGCGTCCGACGTCCGCGTCGCGATGACCCGCAACGGCGGCTCGATGGCCGACCCCGGCTCCGTGTCGTACCTGTTCCACCGCAAGGGCGTCGTGATCGTCCCCAAGGGCGAGTTGGGCGAGGACGACGTCCTGGGCGCCGTCCTGGACGCGGGCGCCGAGGAAGTCAACGACCTCGGTGAGTCCTTCGAGGTGCTGAGCGAGGCCACCGACCTGGTCGAGGTCCGCACCGCGCTCCAGCAGGCCGGCATCGACTACGACTCCGCCGACACCAACTTCGTACCGACCATGCAGGTCGAGCTGGACGAGGACGGCGCACGGAAGATCTTCAAGCTGATCGACGCCCTGGAGGACAGCGACGACGTGCAGAACGTCTTCGCGAACTTCGACGTCTCGGACGAGGTCATGGAGAAGGTCGACGCCTGACGCCTGACGCTTGACCGGCGCCAACTCGGCTTCACGCGGCGGGCCGACGGGGACACACCCCCCGTCGGCCCGCCGCGTTGTCGGTGCCGACCGATACTGTGCTGATCAGGGGTTCTGACCCAGCGGCAGTACGTGTGATCGAGCGGGACCGAGAGTGTGAGGGGGAGGGGCGCGATGCGGGTACTGGGCGTGGACCCCGGACTGACGCGGTGCGGTGTCGGCGTCGTCGAGGGCGCCGCGGGGCGCCCGTTGACGATGCTCGGCGTCGGAGTCGTACGGACGGCCCCCGACGCGGACCTCGGATCACGTCTGGTCGCCATCGAGCGGGGCGTGGAAGCCTGGCTGGACGAGCACCGGCCCGAACTGGTCGCCGTGGAGCGGGTGTTCAGCCAGCACAATGTGCGTACGGTGATGGGGACGGCCCAGGCCAGCGCCGTCGCCATGCTCTGCGCCGCGCGCCGCGGCATCCCCGTCGCCCTGCACACACCCAGCGAGGTCAAGGCCGCTATCACGGGCAGCGGGCGCGCCGACAAGGCACAGGTCGGCGCCATGGTCACCCGGCTGCTGCGCCTCGACGCCCCGCCCAAACCGGCCGACGCGGCCGACGCCCTCGCCCTGGCCATCTGTCACATCTGGCGCGCCCCCGCGGTCAACCGCCTCCAGCAGGCGCACGCCGCGGCCAAGGCGGCCCGCCCCTCCAGCCCTGTTCCCGTACGGAAGGTCCCCCGATGATCGCCTTCGTCAGCGGCCCGGTGGCCGCCCTCGCCCCGACCACCGCGGTGATCGAGGTCGGCGGCGTCGGCATGCTCGTCCACTGCACCCCGGCCACCCTCGCCGGGCTGCGGATCGGCGAGGAGGCGAAGATCGCCACCTCGCTGGTCGTCCGGGAGGACTCACTCACGCTGTACGGCTTCGCCGACGACGACGAGCGCCAGACCTTCGAACTGCTCCAGACCGCGAGCGGCGTCGGTCCTCGGCTGGCCCAGGCGATGATCGCGGTGCACGCGCCGGACACACTGCGCGCCGCCGTCGCCACGGGTGACGAGAAGACGCTGACGGCCGTCCCCGGCATCGGTAAGAAGGGGGCCCAGAAGCTCCTCCTCGAACTGAAGGACCGGCTCGGCCAACCGCTCGGCACCCATATCGGCAGACAGGGCATCGGCACCCCCGCCCCCGCGTCCTGGAACGATCAGCTCCACTCGGCACTGATCGGCCTCGGGTACGCGACGAGGGAGGCCGACGAGGCGGTCGAGCTGGTCGGGCCCCAGGCCGAGGCGGCGATCGAGGCGGGCGAGGAGCCCGCCGTACCGCGACTGCTGCGCGCCGCGCTCCAGTCGCTGAACCGGACACGCTGACCAGGCCGCGCATGACCAGGCCACGCCGGTCCGGCCCGCGCCGGCCGAACTCCACGGGACCGTCCAGACACGTCCCGACTCCATGAGGTGATCCACAGTGAACTGGGACGACAGCCGCAACGGGCCGCCGGGAGGCGGCCCCCCGCCGGCCGGCTCGACCGACGGCCCCGAGGCGACCGACGGGGCCGACGGGGCCGACCGGCTCGTCGCGGCGTCGGCCGACGGCGAGGACCAGGCGGTCGAGGCGGCCCTGCGGCCCAAGTCGCTGTACGAGTTCGTCGGGCAGGAGCGCGTACGCGAACAGCTCGACCTCGTCCTGAAGGCGGCCCTCGCCCGGGGTGCCACCGCCGACCATGTCCTGCTCTCCGGCGCCCCCGGCCTCGGCAAGACCACCCTCTCCATGATCATCGCCGCCGAGATGGGCGCCCCGATCCGCATCACCTCGGGCCCCGCCATCCAGCACGCGGGCGACCTCGCCGCGATCCTCTCCTCCCTCCAGGAGGGAGAGGTCCTGTTCCTCGACGAGATCCACCGGATGTCCCGGCCCGCCGAGGAAATGCTCTACATGGCCATGGAGGACTTCCGCGTCGACGTCATCGTCGGCAAGGGCCCCGGCGCCACCGCCATCCCGCTGGAGCTGCCGCCGTTCACCCTCGTCGGCGCCACCACCAGGGCCGGACTGCTGCCGCCCCCGCTGCGCGACCGCTTCGGATTCACCGCCCAGATGGAGTTCTACGAGCCCGCCGAGCTGGAACGGGTGATCCACCGCTCCGCCCATCTGCTCGACCTTCAGATCGACACGGACGGGGCCGCCGAGATCGCCGGGCGCTCACGCGGCACGCCCCGTATCGCCAACCGGCTGCTGCGCCGGGTCCGCGACTACGCGCAGGTCAAGGCCGAGGGCTACATCAACCGCGAGATCGCCGGGGCAGCCCTTCGGGTGTACGAGGTGGACGAACGGGGCCTCGATCGCCTCGACCGGGCCGTGCTCCAGGCCCTGCTCAAACTGTTCGGCGGCGGACCGGTCGGCCTGTCGACCCTCGCCGTCGCGGTGGGGGAGGAGCGTGAGACCGTCGAGGAGGTCGCCGAGCCCTTCCTCGTACGGGAGGGCCTGCTCGCCCGTACCCCGCGCGGGCGGGTCGCGACCCCCGCCGCCTGGGCGCACCTGGGGCTCACACCGCCCCGCCCGGGGCCGGGCGCAAGCGGACAACCGGGGTTGTTCGGGGCGTGAGCGCGCGGACACTCGCCACAGCAGGAACCCCGGTGCCATGCTGGGCGTTGTTCCAATGATGCGGACTCGCTTAGACTCCGCCGATGCCGCCCTTAAAGGTCGGCTACCCACCCCCGTATACCAGGCCGCTCGACAGCGGTCGTGCGAAGGAAGTTCCCTCCCGTGAGTCTCGTGACCCTCCTCCCCTTCATCGTGCTCATCGGGGCCATGTTCCTGATGACCCGGTCCGCCAAGAAGAAGCAGCAGGCGGCTGCGCAGATGCGCAATGAGATGCAGCCCGGCACCGGTGTCAGGACGATCGGGGGCATGTACGCCACCGTCAAGGAAGTTCACGACGACACGGTCCTCCTTGAGGTCGCCCCGGCCGTCCACGCCGTGTACGCGAAGAACTCCATCGGCGCGGTCCTCACCGACGCGGAGTACAACCGCATCGTGCACGGCGACGAGGAGGAGCTGGAGGACGACGCTCCCGTCGTTCCCGACGACGCCTCCTCGCTGACCGAGGACGCCGACGTCTCGAAGATCGACCTGGGCAAGAAGGACGAGGCCGACGAGGCTGCGGACGCCGTGGCCGACGATGTCGAGGCGCCCAAGGCCGACGCGGACGCGGACGCGGAGAAGGCCGGCTCCGACGACGACGCCTCCGCCAAGGAAGCCACCAAGGCCGACGGCGAGAGCGGCGCGAAGTAGTCACGTCCGGCACCGTGCTGCGCCCCCGGGCGCACCGCGGCTCCCGGACCATGCCGACATTCGCGTGGGCAGGTCCCCACAACACTTCGTTGCCGCTCCGTCGCTCACCCGGCGTGGGGCGGTTGGACAGGGAGAAACGAAAAGGTGGCAGCACCTCAGAAGGGCCGAAGGCAGACGGGGGCCCCGGGAAAGCCGGGGCGCACCCTGATTCTGTTCCTGATCGCGATGATCGCCCTTGTCGGAGGGATGTTCGGGGCGGGCGAGCTGACGCCGCGCCTGGGCATCGACCTCGCCGGCGGGACGACCATCACGCTCAAGGCCAAGAGCTCGCCGGGCCAGGCGAACGCGGTCAACGAGACCAACATGAACACCGCGGTCGGCATCATCGAGCGTCGTGTGAACGGTCTCGGCGTTCAGGAGGCCGAGGTTCAGACCCAGGGATCCGACAACATCATTGTCAACATCCCCAAGGGCACGAACTCCGAGCAGGCTCGTGAGCAGGTCGGCACCACCGCTCAGCTCTACTTCCGGCCGGTCCTGACCCTCGGACCCGGTGACCCCGCCGCGACGCAGCCGCCGCCGGACGCGAGCCCGGCTCCCAGCGCCGATTCGTCGACGAGCCCGAGCCCTTCCGGGAGCGACAAGCCGGCCGACAAGCCGGCCGAGTCCCCCAGCCCCTCGGAGACGACCCAGGGCCGCCCCCTGACGGACGACCTCAAGGCCGACGCGACTCCCACCCCCAGCGGCTCCGCCTCCGACACCCCGGCGCCCAGCGACACCGCGGCGCCGCCCGCGGACCCCGCGACGGAGAAGCTCCAGGCCGATTTCACCGCGCTCGACTGCACGAACGAGAAGGCCAGGGGCGCCCTCGGGGACAACGCCAAGCCGGACCAGCCGACGCTCGCCTGCGGCGAGAACGACGGGGTGTGGGAGAAGTACATCCTCGGCCCGGCCGAGGTGGGCGGCAAGGACGTCGACGACGCCAACGCCACCATCAACCAGCAGACCGGCCAGTGGATCGTCCAGATGGACTTCACGGGCGGTGGCTCCAAGAAGTTCCAGTCGATCACCAGCAAGCTCTCGCAGCAGCAGGCGCCGCAGAACCAGTTCGCCATCGTCCTCGACGGCGAGGTCGTCTCGGCGCCCTCGGTGCGCCAGACGCTGAGCGCCAACGCGGAGATCTCCGGCAACTTCACCCAGGAGTCCGCGCAGGACCTGGGCAACATCCTGTCGTACGGCGCGCTGCCCCTCACCTTCCAGGAAGAGACCGTCACCACGGTCACCGCCGCGCTCGGCGGTGAGCAGTTGCACGCCGGTCTGATCGCCGGCGCCATCGGTCTCGCCCTGGTGATCATCTACCTGGTGCTCTACTACCGGGGTCTCGCGCTGATCGCCATCGTCAGCCTGCTGGCCTCGGCGGTCATGACGTACGCGATCATGACGCTGCTCGGGCCGGGTATCGGCTTCGCCCTCAACCTCCCCGCGGTGTGTGGTGCGATCGTTGCGATCGGCATCACGGCGGACTCGTTCATCGTGTACTTCGAACGAATCCGTGACGAGATCAGAGAGGGCCGTACGCTGCGGCCCGCCGTCGAGCGTGCCTGGCCGAGGGCCCGGCGCACGATCCTGGTCTCCGACTTCGTGTCGTTCCTCGCCGCGGCCGTGCTGTTCACCGTCACCGTCGGCAAGGTGCAGGGCTTCGCGTTCACGCTCGGCCTGACCACGGTCCTCGACGTCGTCGTCGTGTTCTTCTTCACGAAGCCGGTCATGACGCTGGTCGCCCGTACGAAGTTCTTCTCCGGCGGCGGCTCGTGGTCCGGTCTCGACCCGAAGCGTCTCGGGGCCAAACCACCGTTGCGCCGCAGCACCCGCCGTCTCAGCGCCCCCACCGACCCGAAGGAGGCGTGAGATGTCGCGACTCGGAGATCTCGGCGCCCGGCTCTACCGCGGCGAGGTCGGCTACGACTTCGTCGGGAAGCGCAAGTTCTGGTACGCGCTCTCGATCCTCATCACCATCGCGGCCATCGCGGGCCTCGCGGTGCGCGGGCTCAACATGGGCATCGAGTTCAAGGGCGGTGCCGTCTTCAACACCCCGAAGACGAGCATCTCCGTGTCCGCGGCGCAGGAGCACGCGGAAGCGGCCTCCGGCCATGACGCGATCGTCCAGAAGCTCGGCAACGGCGGACTGCGTATCCAGGTCACCGAGCTGAACACGTCGCAGGCCGACAAGGTGCAGGACCAGCTCTCCAAGGATCTGGACATCCCCAAGGAGAAGATCAACGCCGACCTGGTCGGGCCGAGCTGGGGCAAGCAGATCGCCAACAAGGCGTGGACGGGTCTCGGGATCTTCATGGTCCTGGTGGTGATCTATCTGGCGATCGCCTTCGAATGGAGAATGGCGGTCGCGGCGCTCATCGCCCTGATCCATGACCTCACGATCACGGTCGGTGTGTACGCGCTGGTCGGCTTCGAGGTCACGCCGGGCACGGTGATCGGTCTGCTGACCATTCTCGGTTACTCCCTCTACGACACGGTCGTGGTCTTCGACAGCCTCAAGGAGGGGTCGAAGGACATCACCAAGCAGACGCGCTTCACCTACAGCGAGGTCGCCAACCGCAGCATCAACTCCACCCTGGTGCGCTCCATCAACACCACCGTGGTCGCCCTGCTGCCGGTCGCCGGTCTGCTGTTCATCGGTGGCGGTGTCCTCGGCGCCGGCATGCTGAACGACATCTCGCTGTCGCTGTTCGTCGGCCTCGCCGCCGGCGCGTACTCGTCGATCTTCATCGCCACTCCGCTGGTCGCCGACCTCAAGGAGCGCGAGCCGCAGATAAAGGCACTGAGCAAGCGGGTCCTGGCCAAGCGGAAGGCCGCCGCGGCCAAGGGCGAGTCGCCCGATCTGGCGTACGACGGTGCCGACGCGCCCCGGGACGCCGAGCCGGACGACGACGAGGCGCCCACGCAGGACGCGCCGCCCGCCGCCGCGGTCGCGGGTCCCCGCAGCCATGGGGGCCGTGGCCGGGGCCGTGCCTCTGGGAAGCGTCGATGACCGACGACAGCACGAGGGAACTGCTCCTCAGCCGGATCCGTGACGTGCCCGACTATCCGAAGCCGGGTGTGATGTTCAAGGACATCACACCGCTGCTCGCGGACCCGAAGGCGTTCACGGCGCTCACCGACGCGCTCGCTGAGCTGTCGGTACGGCACGGTGCCACGAAGATCGTCGGCCTGGAGGCACGCGGCTTCATCCTGGCCGCGCCGGTCGCGGTCCGGGCCGGTATCGGCTTCATCCCCGTCCGCAAGGCGGGGAAGCTGCCGGGTGCGACGCTGTCGCAGACCTACGACCTGGAGTACGGCAGCGCCGAGATGGAGGTCCACGCCGAGGACCTTCAGGAGGGCGACCGCGTCATCGTCATCGACGACGTGCTCGCCACCGGCGGCACCGCCGGGGCCTCGGTCGAGCTCGTACGCCGGGCCGGCGCCGAGGTGGTGGCGGTGGCCGTCCTGCTGGAGCTGGGCTTCCTCGGCGGCAGGTCCCGTCTGGAGCCGCATCTGCGGGACGCTCCGCTGGAGGCACTGATCAAGGTCTGAGGCCACGGCCTGAAACGCGACATAAGCGGACGCTCCGGGAATTCCACCCGGGGCGTCCGCGTTTTCACTCCACCGGGCGGAATCCCTCCGCGCGAGCACCGGCGCCATGAGGTCGTTACCATGGCCGTTCCGGACCTGACCGGGGGACCCGGAAACGCACGAGGAGCGCTCTTGCCAGACGAGGCCCAGCCACTCGCCGCCGCCCAGCCCGATCCGCACGCAGAGAAGGCCACGGCGGCGCCTGCCACGCCGCAGAAGCAGGCGGACGGGGCGAGGACGGCTGCGCACACGCCTGCCGAGCACAACGGCGCCGGGCGCAACGGTTCCCGGCCGGCCTCCAAGCCGGTGGACCCGGCGACCACCTCGGCCCCCGCTCCCGCCCCCGCTCCCGCCCCCGCTCCCGCCCCGGCTCCGGTGCCGGGCTCCGCGCCCGCCAAGAGCCAGCTCCCGGTCCCCGTCACCGCGCCCAAGCCCGCCCCCGCCGCCCCCTCGCGCTCCGGCGGCTCCTCCAACCGCGTACGCGCCCGGCTGGCCCGCCTGGGCGTCCAGCGCTCGTCGCCGTACAACCCGGTCCTCGAACCGCTGCTGCGGACCGTGCGCATCAACGACCCCAAGATCGACACCGCCGTCCTGCGCCAGATCGAGCGCGCCTACCAGGTCGCCGAGCGCTGGCACCGCGGCCAGAAGCGCAAGAGCGGCGACCCGTACATCACCCACCCCCTCGCCGTGACGACGATCCTCGCCGAGCTGGGCATGGACCCGGCGACGCTGATGGCCGGGCTGCTGCACGACACCGTCGAGGACACCGAGTACGGCCTGGACACGCTGCGCAAGGACTTCGGCGACCAGGTGGCCCTCCTGGTCGACGGCGTGACCAAGCTCGACAAGGTCAAGTTCGGCGAGGCCGCCCAGGCCGAGACCGTACGCAAGATGGTCGTCGCCATGGCCAAGGACCCGCGTGTCCTGGTCATCAAGCTCGCCGACCGGCTGCACAACATGCGCACCATGCGCTATCTCAAGCGGGAGAAGCAGGAGAAGAAGGCCCGCGAGACGCTGGAGATCTACGCTCCGCTGGCCCACCGCCTGGGCATGAACACCATCAAGTGGGAGCTGGAGGACCTCGCCTTCGCGATCCTCTACCCCAAGATGTACGACGAGATCGTCCGGCTTGTCGCCGAGCGGGCGCCCAAGCGTGACGAGTATCTGGCCATAGTGACCGACGAGGTCCAGTCGGATCTGCGCGCCGCCCGTATCAAGGCCACCGTCACCGGCAGGCCCAAGCACTACTACAGCGTCTACCAGAAGATGATCGTGCGGGGCCGGGACTTCGCCGAGATCTACGACCTGGTGGGTATTCGCGTCCTCGTCGACACGGTCCGCGACTGCTACGCGGCGCTCGGCACCGTCCACGCCCGGTGGAATCCGGTACCGGGACGGTTCAAGGACTACATCGCGATGCCCAAGTTCAACATGTACCAGTCGCTGCACACGACGGTCATCGGACCCAGCGGCAAGCCGGTCGAGCTCCAGATCCGTACGTTCGACATGCACCGCCGCGCCGAGTACGGCATCGCCGCGCACTGGAAGTACAAGCAGGAGGCCGTCGCCGGGGCGTCCAAGGTCCGTACCGACATCCCGAAGAACGTCGGCAAGGGCGCAGGCCAGGACACCGTCAACGACATGGCGTGGCTGCGGCAGTTGCTCGACTGGCAGAAGGAGACCGAGGATCCCAGCGAGTTCCTGGAGTCGCTGCGCTTCGACCTGTCGCGCAACGAGGTCTTCGTCTTCACGCCCAAGGGCGACGTCATAGCGCTGCCGGCCGGGGCCACCCCTGTCGACTTCGCCTACGCCGTCCATACGGAGGTCGGCCACCGCACCATAGGAGCGCGGGTCAACGGGCGGCTCGTCCCCCTCGAATCGACCCTCGACAACGGCGACCTGGTGGAGGTCTTCACCTCCAAGGCGTCGGGCGCCGGACCCTCGCGGGACTGGCTTGGCTTCGTCAAGTCGCCACGGGCCAGGAACAAGATCCGCGCGTGGTTCTCCAAGGAGCGCCGCGACGAGGCGATCGAGCACGGCAAGGACGCCATCGCCAAGGCGATGCGCAAGCAGAACCTGCCGATCCAGCGGATCCTCACCGGCGACTCGCTCGTCACGCTCGCGCACGAGATGCGCTACCCCGACATCTCGTCCCTGTACGCGGCGATCGGCGAGGGCCATGTCACCGCGCAGAGCGTCGTACAGAAACTCGTGCAGGCGCTCGGCGGCGAGGAGGCCGCCAACGAGGACATCGCCGAGAGCGCGCCGCCCTCGCGCGGACGCTCCAAGCGCCGCTCGAGCAGTGACCCCGGTGTCGTCGTCAAGGGCGTCGAGGACGTGTGGGTCAAACTCGCCCGCTGTTGTACGCCGGTGCCGGGCGACCCGATCATCGGCTTCGTCACGCGTGGCAGCGGCGTCTCCGTACACCGCGCGGACTGCGTCAACGTGGACTCGCTGTCGCAGCAGCCGGAGCGGATCCTCGAAGTCGAATGGGCCCCCACCCAGTCGTCGGTCTTCCTCGTCGCCATCCAGGTCGAGGCGCTGGACCGGTCCCGGCTGCTGTCCGACGTCACCCGCGTCCTGTCCGACCAGCACGTCAACATCCTGTCGGCGGCCGTCCAGACGTCCCGCGACCGGGTCGCCACCTCGCGCTTCACCTTCGAGATGGGCGACCCGAAGCACCTGGGGCATGTGCTGAAGGCGGTACGGGGCGTGGAGGGCGTGTACGACGTCTACCGCGTCACCTCGGCCCGCAGGCCGTAGAAAGGCCACAGGGAGCCACGAAGGAGCGGCCCGGCGGTGATCCCACCGCCGGGCCGCTCCTTCGTGGCGCTTCGTTACGCGTACGGCGTCAGCGTCAGCCGCCGAACTCCTGGAGACCCTTCAACGCCTGGTCCAGCAGCGCCTGCCGGCCCTCCAGCTCCTTCGCCAGCTTGTCCGCCCTGGCGTTGTTGCCCGAGGCGCGTGCCGTGTCGATCTGCGTACGCAGCTTGTCGACGGCCGCCTGGAGCTGGCCCGTCAGACCCGTCGCACGCGCCAGCGCCTCCGGGTTCGTACGGCGCCACTCGCTCTCCTCGGACTCCTGGAGAGCCCGCTCGACCGTCTGCATCCGGCCCTCGATACGGGGCCTGGCGTCGCGCGGCACATGCCCGACCGCCTCCCAGCGCTCGTTGAGCGCCCGGAACGCGGCACGGGCCGCCTTCAGGTCCGTCACCGGGAGCAGCCGCTCCGCCTCGGTCGCCAGCTCCTCCTTGAGCTTCAGATTCTCGGTCTGCTCCGCGTCCCGCTCGGCGAAGACCTCACCACGGGCGGCGAAGAAGATGTCCTGGGCACCGCGGAAGCGGTTCCACAGATCGTCCTCGGCCTCGCGCTGCGCACGGCCCGCGGCCTTCCACTGCGTCATCAGCTCGCGGTAGCGGGCCGCCGTCCCGCCCCAGTCCGTGGAGCCCGACAGCGACTCGGCCTCCGTGACCAGCTTCTCCTTGGCCTTACGGGCCTCCTCACGCTGCGCGTCGAGCGAGGCGAAGTGCGCCTTGCGGCGCTTGGAGAACGCGGAGCGCGCGTGCGAGAAGCGGTGCCACAGCTCGTCGTCGGACTTCCGGTCGAGCCGTGGCAGGCCCTTCCAGATGTCCACCAGCGCGCGCAGCCGCTCACCGGCGGACCGCCACTGGTCGCTGACCGCCAGCTCCTCGGCCTCCGTGACCAGAGCCTGCTTCGACTCACGCGCGGCGTCCGTCTGCTTGGCCTTCTGGACCTTGCGCTCCTCGCGGCGCGCCTCGACCGTCGCGACAAGCCCGTCGAGACGCGTACGCAGCGCGGCGAGATCCCCGACCGCGTGATGCTCGTCCACCTGCGTCCGCAGATGATCGATGGCGGACTGCGCGTCCTTGGCCGACAGATCGGTGGTCTTCACCCGCCGTTCGAGAAGGCCGATCTCGACCACCAGGCCCTCGTACTTGCGCTCGAAGTAGGCCAGTGCCTCCTCGGGAGAGCCTGCCTGCCACGATCCGACGACCTGCTCGCCCTCGGCCGTGCGCACGTACACGGTGCCTGTCTCATCGACACGGCCCCACGGGTCGCTGCTCACAGCGCCTCCTCCACCTGATGCCTGCGAGGGGTGCCCCCCGGGCATCGTCCACAGTTTCCAGGACGGGCCTCGCCCGTCTTCCGCGACGCGAAAGCCGATCCGCAACAGCCGATCCGCGCGCCGCACAACGCCAATCTAGGTGACCGGCGGCCCGGCTGTCCGCACTCCGCACGGCCGAAATTCGCGGGGTCCGGCGGCGGGGCGCTCCGGTGCGGTGCGGCGGGCCGTGCCACGGGCCGCGCCGCCGGTCACCCGCGCTCACGTCTTGTCGACGGTGCCCTTCTCGATCGTGACGGCCTTCTTCGGCGGACCGTCACCCGGGGTGTCACCGGTGACACCCTCAGCGGCCACGGCCTTCACGGTCTTCAGACCCTCGGCGTCCATCGTCCCGAACGGGGTGTACGAGGGCGGCAGCTTGGTGTCCTTGAACACCAGGAAGAACTGGCTGCCACCGCTGTCCGGCTGGCCGGTATTCGCCATCGCCACCGACCCGGCGGGGTAGGTCACCGCGCCGTCCGCGGCGGGCTTGCCCAGCGCGTCCAGATTCTCGTCCGGGATCGTGTAGCCGGGACCGCCCGTGCCGTCGCCCTTGGGGTCGCCGCACTGGAGCACGAAGATGTTCTCCGTGGTCAGCCGGTGACACTTCGTGCCGTCGAAGAACTTGTCGTCGGCGAGCGACTTGAACGAGTTCACCGTTTCGGGCGTTTTCGCCGCGTCCATCGCGATACCGATGTCGCCCTGGTTCGTCTTGAGGGACATCGTGTACTTGGCCTTGGCGTCGATCGACATCTTCGGCCCGGCGGGCGCGCTCTCGGTCGGGGACGGCGGCGCCGACGGATTGTCCTGGGCGGTGTCCGCCTTGCCGTTGTCGTCCGTCAGACCCGCGATGGCGTACGCGCCGCCGCCCGCCGCCACCACGACGGCCAGCGCCGAGGCGATGACCACGTTACGGCGCCTGGCCTTGTTCCGGCTCTGCGCCCGGCGCTGCTGCTGCCGCTCGAACTTCTCCCTGGCAAGCTGGCGCCGGCGCTGCTCGCTGTTGACCACCGGGTCGTCTCCTCGTGTCTTCGTGGGCCCTGTTGAAGCCGGTGCTGAGTTGGTGCTGAAGCCGGTGCTCGGAACCAAGTCCTATGAACGCCTGACTAGCCCCTGTCCGGCAGATCTTCGGGGGTCCGGGGCGTCTGGCACGGCACCTCGCCGCGTTGTCGGAGTCATCCGAGTACGTCCAGTACGAGGATGATCCTCCGCCTTGCGATGCACCGCGCCAGACGCCCCGGCCTGATCCCCGAAGATCCGCCGGACAGGACCTAGCCCCGTACGCTATATGGGTTACCTGTGGAATGAGGAGCGCCGGTAGGCTCTGATCTGCTGCAATCTCCCGACCGACGACATTTGAGGACGATCGTGCTTATTGCCGGGTTCCCGGCCGGGGCCTGGGGGACCAACTGCTATCTGGTCGCCCCCGCCGCGGGCGAGGAGTGCGTCATCATCGACCCGGGCCATCAGGCCACCGAGGGCGTCGCGGAGACGATCGCCAAGCACCGTCTCAAGCCCGTCGCCGTCATCCTCACCCACGGCCACATCGACCATGTCGCCTCCGTCGTCCCCGTGTGCGGTGCCCATGGGGTGCCCGCGTGGATCCACCCGTCGGACCGGTACATGATGAGCGACCCCGAGAAGGCTCTCGGCCGCTCCATCGGCATGCCGCTCATGGGTGAACTCACCGTCGGGGAGCCCGACGACGTCAAGGAGTTGGGCGACGGCGCCGAGCTGGAGCTGGCCGGCCTGCGCCTCGGCGTCGCGCACGCGCCCGGCCATACGAAGGGGTCGGTGACCTTCAGGGTGCCCGAGGCGGCGGACATCCCGTCCGTCCTGTTCTCGGGCGACCTGCTGTTCGCCGGCTCCGTCGGACGCACGGACCTGCCCGGCGGCGATCCGGCCGAGCTGATCGAGTCGCTGGGCCGTGTGTGCCTGCCGCTCGACGACTCGACCGTGGTGCTGTCCGGCCACGGCCCCCAGACGACCATCGGCCGCGAGCGAGCCACCAACCCGTATCTGCGGGAGGTGGCCGCAGGCCACGGAAGCGGCGAGAGCGCCGCTCCGCGACGAGGATTGTGACGCAGCGATTCCCATGAACACCTTTCAGGCCCCCAAGGGCACGTACGACCTGCTTCCGCCGGAGTCCGCCGTGTTCCTCGCGGTGCGCGACGCGATCTCCGCGCCGCTGAAGAACTCCGGTTACGGCTACATCGAGACGCCCGGCTTCGAGGACGTCGAACTCTTCGCCCGTGGCGTCGGCGAGTCCACCGACATCGTCACCAAGGAGATGTACACCCTCACCACCAAGGGCGGCTCCGAACTGGCGCTGCGCCCCGAAGGCACCGCCTCCGTGCTGCGCGCCGCGCTCGAGGCGAATCTGCACAAGGCCGGCAATCTCCCCGTCAAGCTCTGGTACTCGGGCTCGTACTACCGCTACGAACGCCCCCAGAAGGGCCGCTACCGCCACTTCTCGCAGGTCGGCGCGGAAGCGATCGGCGCCGAGGACCCCGCGCTGGACGCCGAGTTGATCATCCTCGCCGACCAGGCGTACCGCTCGCTCGGCCTGCGCGGCTTCCGCATCCTGCTGAACTCGCTGGGCGACAAGGAGTGCCGCCCCGTCTACCGCGACGCGCTCCAGGGCTTCCTGCGCGATCTCGACCTGGACGAGGAGACCCGCCGGCGTATCGAGATCAACCCCCTGCGGGTCCTCGACGACAAACGCCGGGAGGTGCGGAGCCAGCTCACCGAAGCGCCCAAGCTGCGCGACCACCTGTGCGAGGCGTGCCGCGCGTACCACGCGCAGGTGCGCGACCTGCTGACCGCGGCGGGTGTCGCGTACGAGGACGACGAACGGCTCGTACGGGGGCTGGACTACTACACCCGCACGACCTTCGAGTTCGTCCACGACGGCCTCGGCTCACAGTCCGCGGTCGGCGGCGGCGGGCGCTACGACGGGCTGTCGGAGATGATCGGCGGCCCCGCGCTGCCGTCCGTCGGCTGGGCGCTCGGTGTGGACCGTACGGTGCTGGCGCTTCAGGCCGAGGGCATCACGCTCCAACTGCCGCCCGCCACCAGCGTGTTCGCGGTGCCGCTCGGCGAAGAGGCGCGACGGCTGCTGTTCGGCGTGGTCACCGAGCTGCGCCGGGCCGGGGTCGCGGCCGACTTCAGCTACGGCGGCAAGGGGCTCAAGGGCGCCATGAAGAACGCCAACCGCTCGGGCGCGCGGTTCACCGTCGTCGCCGGTGAGCGCGATCTCGCCGACGGTGTGGCCCAGGTCAAGGACATGGAGAGCGGCGAGCAGAAGCCCGTACCGCTCGACGCGCTGGTGGCCGACCTCACCGCGAGGCTCGTCTGATCCTGTGAGCAGGCCGAAGGCCCCGGACGCCGCACCTGTCCGGGGCCTTCCGGCTGTCTCCCCGGATCAGTCGGCCAGCAGCCCGTGCCGCATCGCGTTCGTCACCGCCGCCGTCCGGTCGTCCACCCCCAACTTGCCGAAGATACGCAGCAGATACGTCTTCACCGTCGACTCGCCGATGTACAGCCGGCGCCCGATCTCCGCGTTCGTACACCCCTCGGCGACCAGCCGCAGCACCGCCGTCTCACGCTCCGACAGCCTCGGCCGCTCCGGTCGGCTGCGCAACTGGTCGACGAGGCGCGCCGCCACCGAAGGCGCCAGCACGGTCTCGCCCCGCGCGGCGGCCCGTACGGCGTCCGCCAGTTCCGCGCGCGCCAGATCCTTCAGCAGATAGCCGGCGGCGCCCGCCTCCACCGCGCGCAGGATGTCGGTGTCCGTCTCGTACGTTGTCAGCACGATGACCCGGCAGGACAGCCCGGCCGCGTGCATCCGGCCGATCGACTCCACACCGCCGCCGCCCGGCATCCGCAGGTCCATCAGCACGATGTCCGGGCTCAGTTCGGCACTCAGCGCCTCCGCCTGCGGGCCGTTCGACGCCTCGCCGACCACCGTCAGATCGGGCTCGGCGCTGAGCATGCCGCGTAGCCCCTCACGTACGACGGGGTGATCGTCGGCGAGCAGGATACGGATCATGTGGGACTCCCGGTGAGCGAGGACGGCGGCGTTGTCGGTGGCGGCAGTGGCAGGCGTACGGCGACGAGCGTGCCCTCGCCCGGACAACTGCGCACCCGAGCGCTGCCGCCCACCTCCGCCGCACGGGCCCGCAGCCCGCTGAGTCCGTATCCCTCGGACGGCGCCGAGGTGTCGAAACCGCGGCCCGTGTCCCGTACCTCCACACAGAGCGCGGCGTCCGTGTACGCGAGCGAGATGGCGGCCGTCGCGCCCGGCCCCGCGTGTCTGGCGGTGTTGGACAGCGCCTCCTGGCACGTCCGCAGCGCCACCACCTCCAGTGCCGGGGCCAACGGACGGGCCTCGCCCGTCAGTTCGACGGACACCTCGGCCGGTCCTGGACCGTGCCGGGCGGCGAGCCGCCGCAGCGCGTCGGGCAGCGAGTTCCCGTCGAGATCGGCGGGCGCCCCACCGGCCACCAGGGCACGCGCCTCGGCGAGATTCTGCCGGGCCGTGTCCGCCATCAGATCCAGATGACGGCGGGCGCCCGGCAGATCCCGCTCCAGCTCGGAGTCCACGGCCTGCACGAGCATCAGCACACTGGTGAACCCCTGGGCCAGCGTGTCGTGGATCTCCCGGGACATCCGCTCGCGCTCGGCCAGCGCGCCCCGCTCGGCCGACAGCCGCGAGACCTCCTCCCGGCTCGCCTCCAGCTCGGCGATCAGATCGGCGCGCTCCGCGCTCTGCGCGATGATCCGGATGATCCAGCTTCCGAGGACGGCGGAGAAGGCCAGAGTGATCACGGCGAACAGCGCGTTGAAGAAGATCGCCTCGGCCGGGGGGCGCCACACCAGCACCCAGCCGATCACCGGTGCGAGGTTGAGCACCCCCACCGCCCACAGGGCGCGGGACATCGACAGCAGCATGAAGCACTGCGGTACGAGGGCGAAGGCCGCCGAACGCATCTCGCCCACCATGATCGCGGGCGGCAGGAAAAGCAGGATCGCGCCGGTGACGTAGTACAGCGACCGCCGGGAATCGGGCGTCCGCATCATCTCCGGGCGCCCCACCCACATGTACCAGGGCGCGAACAGGGCGAAGAGCGTGAACGCCGTCGCCCGGACGGGCGCCGAGTTCGGGGCGGCGATCGTGAAGACCAGCGTCGCCGCCCAGACGACACCGAAGTACGCGTCCCAGGGCCGGAAACTGCGATCCCACACGTCCGCGTCGAGCGCCCCGCCCGGCGGCGGGCTCACCCGTCGCGCCGGCTCTTCCAGCGGAAGGTCAGCAGACACAGCACCAGTCCTCCGATGCACCAGGCGCCCAGTACCAGCGCGATCCGTCCGTACTCCCAGCCGCCCGCCTGTTCCAGCACGGCGGCCGTCTCGGGCAGGAACACCCCGCGCAGCCCCTGGCACATCCACTTCAGCGGGAACAGCGCGCCGATGTTCAGCAGCCAGTCGGGGATGGTGTCGATCGCGATGTACACCCCCGAGATGAACTGCAGCACCAGGAACGGTAGTACGACCACGGACGACGCACTCTGCCCGGTCTTCGGAACGCTGCTGATCGCGATCCCGAGCAGCGCGCACCCCGTCAGTCCGAGGGCGAAGATCCAGCCGAAGGTCAGCCAGTCGACCGCGCCGGTGGGCAGCTCGATGCCGTAGAACACCACGCCGACCGCGAGCAGCGCCACCGTCTCCAGCAGCCCGGTCACCAGGACCAGCCACACCTTGCCGAGGAAGTACGACGCGGGCGGCATCGGCGTACCGCGCAGCCGCCGCAACTGCTTGTTGTCCCGCTCGATCGCGATGGAGATGCCCAGCGACTGGAAGCTCGTCGACATGATGCCCGCGGCGATCATCGCCGGGACATAGAGCTGCGAGGCGGTGATGCCGGCGCCCTCGACGTCGTTGCTGAAGATCGAGGCGAACAGGAAGAGGAAGACGATGGGGAAGGCGAAGGTGAAGATCGCCTGGTCGCGCTGGCGGAAGAACTGCCGCAGCTCCAGCGCTCCGCGTCGCAGCCCCAGCGTCCAGGCGCCGGGCAGCGCGGCCGGGGCGGTGTCGTCGGTGCGAGTGGTGCCGGTCCGGTCGGTGACGGTCGTCATCACGCGGCCTCCTGTCCGATGAGCCGCAGATAGACGTCTTCCAGAGTGGGCCGGCTGATCAGCAGGCCCGGGATCTCGCCGTCGAAGCGCCGTGTCAGCTCGGCGACGGTACGGGTCGGGGTCGTCGTGCGCTCCGTACGCGGCGAACCGTCCGACTCCGTCCAGGCGACCGTGGCCGGCGCGTAGTACCGCTCGCGCAGACCGGACGGGGTGCCCTCGGCCACCACCCGGCCCGCCGCGATCACGGCGAGACGGTCGGCCAGCGCCTCGGCCTCGTCCAGATAGTGCGTGGTGAGAACGATGGTCGTGCCCTCGTGCGCGAGCCGGCGGATCAGGTCCCAGAACTGCCGCCGGGCCGCCGGGTCGAAACCGGTCGTCGGTTCGTCGAGGAGCAGCAGTTCGGGGTCGCCGATCACGCCCAGCGCCACGTCCAGCCGGCGCCGCTGTCCCCCCGACAGGCCCTTGACGCGGCTCGTGGCCTTCGCGCCGAGGCCCACCAGGTCGATGACCTCCTCGGTGTCGCGCGGCGTCGGGTAGTAGGCGGCGAAATGGGAGACGGTCTCGCGGACCGTCAACTCGGCGGGCGCGGATTCGTCCTGCCACACAATGCCGATTCTGGAGCGCCACAGCCTGTCGCCGGTGGCGGGATCCGCCCCGAGGACCGTGACCTCGCCACCGTCCCGGGCACGGTGGCCCTGAAGGATCTCCACGGTCGTGCTCTTGCCCGCGCCGTTGGGGCCGAGGATGCCGAAGACCTCGCCGCGACCGATGCGCAGGTCCAGGTCCCTCACCGCCGTCACGTCGCCGTACCGTTTGTGGAGGCCGCGTACGTCCACCGCGAGCCGCCCGCTCGATGCTCTCGTTGCCGCTGCTTGCTTCATGTCCTCGAGCCTCGTCCCGGAACCGGTGGCTCCGGGACAACCGTCCGTACCTCCTTATGTCAGTCGAACGGTGGACACGGGCCCGGGTGCGGCACAATGACCTGGCCCTCCGCAAGGCGCGGGCGACGAGTGAGGGAACGGCGATATGACGAGTACAGCGCTTGACGACGTGTCCGCCCACCGGGACGAGCACGGCGCCACCGGCACGGTCGGGGCGGGGCGGGTGCTGGCGTGGTTGTTGGTGGTGACGGGTGCGGCGGGTGTGCTGGCGTCGTGGGTCATCACCATCGACAAGTTCAAGCTGCTCGAGGATCCCAGTTTCACGCCGGGTTGCAGCCTGAACCCGGTCGTCAGTTGCGGCAACATCATGAAAAGCGAGCAGGCGTCGGCCTTCGGATTCCCCAATCCGATGCTGGGTCTGGTGACGTACGCGGTCGTGGTCTGCGTCGGACTGGGGCTGCTGGCGGGGGCGCGCTACCGGCGGTGGTTCTGGCTCGGCCTTAACGCCGGGATGTTGTTCGGCGTCGGCTTCTGCACCTGGCTCCAGTACCAGTCGCTGTACAACATCAACTCGCTGTGTCTGTGGTGCTGTCTCGCCTGGGTGGCGACGATCGTGATGTTCTCCTACGTCACCACGCACAACGTCACGCGCGGGATCATCCCGGCGCCGCGATGGCTGCGCGGTGCGATGGGGGAGTTCCACTGGGTGCTGCCGGTGCTGTGGATCGGGATCATCGGGATGCTCATCCTGACCCGCTGGTGGGACTTCTGGACGAGCTGACGGCGCCGGCCGCGCTGTCAGTGGGCTGACATAGGGTTCAAGACGTGGAGCCCGACCTCTTTACCGCAGCGGCCGAAGACCGCCAGGAGAAGGACCCGTCCAGCAGCCCCCTCGCTGTACGGATGCGCCCGCGCGTCCTGGACGAGGTCGTCGGCCAGCGGCATCTGCTGAAGCCCGGCTCCCCGATGCGGCGGCTGGTCGAGCAGGCGGCCCGGGGCAGGGGACCCGCCGGCCCCTCGTCGGTGCTTCTGTGGGGGCCGCCCGGCACGGGCAAGACGACACTCGCCTATGTCGTCTCCAAGGCGACCGACGCGCGCTTCGTGGAGCTGTCCGCGATCACCGCGGGCGTCAAGGAGGTGCGTGCCGTCATCGACGGCGCGCGGCGTGCCTCCGGCGGCTTCGGCAAGGAGACCGTCCTGTTCCTGGACGAGATCCACCGCTTCAGCAAGGCCCAGCAGGACTCCCTGCTGCCCGCCGTGGAGAATCGCTGGATCACGCTCATCGCGGCCACCACCGAGAATCCGTACTTCTCGATCATCTCCCCGCTCCTCTCGCGCTCCCTGCTGCTGACGCTGGAGCCGCTGACGGACGACGACCTGCGCGCACTGCTGCGGCGCGCGCTCACCGAGGAGCGCGGCCTCGGCGGCGCGGTCTCGCTGCCCGACGACTCCGAGGCGCATCTGCTGCGGATCGCCGGGGGAGACGCCCGGCGGGCCCTGACCGCCCTGGAGGCGGCGGCGGGCGCCGCGATCTCCAAGGGCGAGAAGGAGATCAGCCTCGGCACGGTCGAGGAGACGGTCGACCGCGCGGCCGTGAAGTACGACCGCGACGGCGACCAGCACTACGACGTGGCGAGCGCCCTCATCAAGTCGATCCGCGGCTCGGACGTGGACGCGGCCCTGCACTATCTGGCCCGCATGATCGAGGCGGGCGAGGACCCCCGGTTCATCGCCCGCCGACTGATGATCTCGGCCAGCGAGGACATCGGCCTGGCCGACCCGACGGCGCTGCCCACCGCCGTCGCGGCGGCGCAGGCCGTGGCGATGATCGGCTTCCCCGAGGCCGCGCTCACCCTGAGCCACGCCACCATCGCGCTGGCGCTGGCCCCGAAGTCGAACGCGGCGACGCTCGCGATCTCCGCCGCGCTGGAGGATGTGAAGCGGGGCCTGGCCGGTCCCGTACCGCCCCATCTGCGCGACGGTCACTACAAGGGCGCGGCCAAGCTCGGTCACGCGCAGGGGTACGTCTACCCGCACGATGTGCCGGGCGGTATCGCCGCGCAGGAGTACGCCCCGGAAGAGGTGCGGGGCAAGCGGTATTACGAACCGACGCGGTACGGCGCGGAGGCGCGGTACGCGGACGTGGTCGAGAAGGTCCGCGAGCGCCTGCGCGGCGACGTCCCCGCCAACTGAGCGTTTCGGCGCGGGTGGTTGAGGGCCCCCGATTTGGCCGGCCCGCCCGGTTCAGCGGCTCGCGGCCTCGAAAAGCGCGTGCATCGCGCGGCGCAGTTCGGACACGTCACGTACCGGCTCGGGGAAGTCGAAGCGGGCGTCGAAGCAGTTGACGCCCGTGAAGCGCACCCGCAGTCCGAAGCGGTCCACACCGACAGGCACGGCCGCCGTCCCGCCGGACCGCTCGCCGAGCAGCGAACGCAGCGTCCGCACCTCGGCGCCGTGCGCGGAGTGCAGATGCTGGAGGAGTTCGGCCTCGTGCTCCGACAGCGGATCCGGTACGGCCGCGGCGAACTCGTCCGCCTCCACCGGCTCCGCGCCCCACAGGTCGTCCACGTACGCCTCACCGACCTCCAGCCGCAGCGTCGTCCTGCCGGGCTCGGCCTCGCCCGGAACGCGCGTCAGCCAGCCCGAGACCCAGGCGCGGCCCCGGATACGGTGGGGCACGGAGACCGGCGCGACATCGGTGATCTCCAGCACAACGGCCAGCTCGTCGGCCTGCGCGTGCGTCGCGGCCCTGACGACGGGGGAGTCGGCGGCGAAGGCCAGCAGCACGTCACCGTCGGTGTCCACGGTCCGCGCGTCGGGCATCAACTGGTCGGGTCGCGGGGCGTCCAGGCCCGGGACGAGCAGCACGCTTGAGCATGTACTCTGTACGAGAGTTCGTGTGCGTTCGGCTGCTGACGGCATCCGGGCGATTTCAAGCCCGCTGGGACGCGGCTGACCATGAGCTGATCGGACCTCCGTCGTATCGATGCCCTGCGCGTCGAGACTGTCTGTGATGCGTGTGGTGTTCCCAGGGCGACGAGACATGCGATCTCCTTTGAGTAAGGTGAGCCTAACCTAACCTACAACGGAGGTCTGGAGAACGTGCCTAACCAGTCGCGTCCCAAGGTCAAGAAGTCACGCGCGCTCGGCATCGCGCTGACGCCGAAGGCCGTGAAGTACTTCGAGGCCCGTCCCTACCCGCCGGGCGAGCACGGCCGCGGCCGCAAGCAGAACAGTGACTACAAGGTCCGTCTGCTGGAGAAGCAGCGTCTGCGTGCCCAGTACGACATCAGCGAGCGCCAGATGGCCCGCGCCTACGACCGCGCCCGCAAGGCCGGCGGCAAGACCGGCGAGGCCCTGGTCGTCGAGCTGGAGCGTCGTCTCGACGCCCTGGTCCTGCGTTCGGGCATCGCCCGTACCATCTACCAGGCCCGTCAGATGGTCGTCCACGGCCACATCGAGGTCAACGGCGGCAAGGTCGACAAGCCGTCGTTCCGCGTCCGTCCCGACGACGTCATCATGGTCCGCGAGCGCAGCCGCGAGAAGGTTCCCTTCCAGGTCGCCCGCGAGGGTGGCTACGACACGGACGGCGAGACCCCGCGCTACCTCCAGGTCAACCTGAAGGCGCTGGCGTTCCGGCTGGACCGCGACCCGCTGCGCAAGGAAATCCCGGTCATCTGCGACGAGCAGCTCGTCGTCGAGTACTACGCCCGCTGATTCAGGCGTAGTTCGCGTTCGTTCGCCCGACCGCGACTCAGCCCGCCGCTTCCCCGCCGATCTGGCCGGGGGAGCCGGCGGGCTCTCGCGTTTCGCGGCCCGTCTCCCGCGCGGCTTCCCGGTCCTTCTCCCGGTCCGGTGCCACTCTGCGGTCGCCCGGCGCCCGGTGCGGTGGCACGGGTGTCGCGCGCGGCCCGGCCAGCGCCCGCTCGACGGCCGCCGCCGGTGCCAGGGCACGCCCCTCCGCCACCCGGGCGCCGTACAGCTCGGCTCCCAGCACCTGACTCGCCCGCCGTTCGCACTGTTCGTGCGGCGCCCCGAAGCCGGCGGAGCCGAACAGCGGAACCCCGACCGACAGCCAGAGCCGGGAGGCCGCGCCCAGGAGCACCGCCGCCTCCGCCGAGTCCCCCTCGCCCGCCGTCACCAGCGCCATCAGCTCCATCGCCAGCACCAGACCGACCAGATCGTTGAAGGTCTGGTGGATGGTGATGGCCTCGGCCAGCAGCGTGCGCGCCTCCACGAGCCGCCCGTCCGTCCAGGCGGCGTACGCGTGCACGTACAGCGCGTAGGACCGGGCCCAGCGCTCGCCGGTGTCCTCGCAGATCTCCCGCACATCGGCGCACAGCGCCACGGCCGCGTCCAGATCGCCCAGGAAGACGAGGGACAGGGCCAGCTCCGCCTGGCCCATCAGTACGTTGCTGTTGATCTCGCCCAGCTCGCGGTACGCGCCGAGCGCGGAGCGCAGCAGCCGCTCGGCGCGCGGCATGTCGTCGGTGAGGAGCGCGAGACAGCCGAGCCGGTGCACCGCGTACGCGTGCGCGAGGTCGTTCTTCGTAAGGGCGGCCTCCTCCCGGCACTCGTACAGCGCGCCCACCGCGGCGGCGTTGTCCCCCTGGAGGATCGCCACATAGCCCAGCACCCACAGGGCCTTGAGCCGTGACTCGTCGTGGCGTGACCCCTCGTGCGGGTCGTGCGGGTCGTGCGGGTCGTGCGGGTCGTGGGGTTCATGCGGTTCGTGTGGTTCGTGTGGTTCGTACAGCGGTTCGTCGTGCCGGGCGGGCGGTGGTGCGAGGGCCCGCTCCAGCCAGTGCCGTCCTTCGGTGAGCCGTCCGCAGCCCGACCAGTAGAACCAGAGCGTGCCCGCCAGATACTGGCCCAGATAAGCCTCGCCCTCCGTCTCCAGGCACAGCTCGATGGCGGCGCGCAGATTGGGCAGCGCACTGTCGGTGCCGGCGGCGATCTCCGCCTGCCGCGGGCTGAACCAGTCCAGTTCGCACCAGGTGGCCAGGCCCATGTACCAGTCGCGGTGTCGTCTGCGCATACGGCCGGTGTCCGCGAGTGCGTCCAGCCACTCGGCGCCGTACGCCCGCACCGTGTCCAGCATCCGGTAGCGCACCCCGGCGGGCGTGTCCTCGCGTACGACGACGCACTGGGCGATCAGTTCGCCGAGTACGTCGAGGACGCTGTCGGCCGGCAGATCGGTGCCCACGCACACGTATTCGACGGCCTCCAGATCGAAGGGCCCGGCGAAGACCGAGAGCCGCGCCCACAGCAACCGCTCGGCGGGGGTGCACAGTTCATGGCTCCAGCCGATCGCGGTACGCAGCGTGCGGTGGCGCGGCAGTTCGCCGCGCGAGCCCCCGGTGAGCAGATGGAAGCGGTCGTCGATACGGCGCAGGATCTGGTCGACGGACAGGGCACGCAGCCGGGCGGCGGCCAGTTCGAGTGCGAGCGGGATGCCGTCCAGGCGGCTGCACAACTCCCGTACGGAATCCGCGTGTTCGTCCAGCGGGGAACTCCCGGCCAGCACGTCGACGGCTCGGTCGGCGAACAGCAGCGCCGCGTCGGCGTCCGACATCGGGGCCAGCGGGAAGGCCCGTTCGCCCGCCAGCCGCAGTGGCCGCCGGCCGACGGCCAGGACCCTCAGGCCGGGACAGCGGCGCAGCAGGTCCCGTACCAGCTCGGCGCAGGGGTCGACCAACTGCTCGAAACCGTCCAGCACCAGCAGCAGGCGGCGGTCGGCGAGATGGGTGCGCAGCACCTCACGGGGCGGCCGGCCGCTGTGATCGGTGATGCGCAGGGCGTCGACGAGCGCGTGCTCGAGCAGTCCGGGATCGCGGATCGCGGAGAGTTCGGCGAGCCATACGCCGTCGCAGTAGCGTTTCTCCAGATTCAGGGACGGCAGGACGCGGCCGGCCGCGCGCACGGCGAGCCGCGTCTTGCCGACACCGCCGACCCCCACCAGGGTGATCAGCCGGAATTCGGACAGAAGACGCGTCAGCTCCGCCAGTTCGTCGGCACGGCCTACGAACCGGTTCAGCTCCGCGGGGAGATTGCCGGGGACAGGTCGCATGGGACACGCACAGTACTCATACGGAAGCACTGCGTACAATCGTCTGCGGCAACTCTCCCTCCGTGCCCCGGCCGATGAGGTAGGGTCCGCGACCGCGTTAATGCGGTACGGACAGACACCTCGGGCGCGATAGGCTCGAAGGACGATTTTTGAGGCCCACCGGATCGCTCGGATCCGATCCGGCCGACAACAGACTTCAGAGAGCGGTGCAGCGTGACCGGTGGAGAGGTTGCCGGGATCCTGGTGGCCGTCTTCTGGGCGGTTCTGGTCACCCTCCTCGCCGTGGTGCTCGTGAGGCTGGCCCAGACGCTCAAGGCGACCACCAAACTCGTGGCGGACGTGACCGACCAGGCCGTACCGCTGCTGGCGGACGCGTCGGCGACGGTACGCGCGGCACAGACCCAGCTCGACCGGGTCGATGCCATCGCGACGGACGTCCAGGAGGTCACCTCCAACGCGTCGGCGCTCTCCACCACCGTGGCCTCGACCTTCGGCGGACCGCTCGTCAAGGTCGCGGCCTTCGGCTACGGGGTACGGCGGGCGATGAGCCGCAAGGCCCCGGCCGAGCCGGTACGCGCCGAGAGCGAGGCACCGGTGCGCGCACCGGCCGGGCGCGGACGCCGCACCGTCATCGTGGGCAGGACCGTTCCGTCCGCCCGACGCAGCAGGAAGCAGAAGGGCTGAGGCCGATGTTCCGCCGTACGTTCTGGTTCACCGCGGGCGCGGCGGCCGGCGTGTGGGCCACCACCAAGGTCCATACGAAACTCCGGCAGTTGACGCCCGAGAGTCTTGCCGCGCAGGCGGCCGACAAGGCGCTCGAGGCCGGGCACCGGCTCAAGGACTTCGCACTCGACGTCCGGGCGGGCATGGCCCGGCGCGAGTCCGAACTGGGCGAGGTGCTGGGGCTCGACGCACCCGTCGACCCCGAACCGCCCGTGAGCCGCCGCCTCGCCGTCGAGGCCCGCGCCCAACGCCCTTACGACGAGCACGACTACGACCGCACGCACCGCGAGGGATCCAACTCGCGCACCTCGCACAACCGGAATGAGGACCACTGATGGAGTCGGCCGAAATCCGCCGCCGCTGGCTGCGCTTCTTCGAGGAGCGCGGTCACACCGTCGTCCCTTCGGCGTCGCTCATCGCGGACGACCCGACTCTGCTGCTGGTCCCGGCGGGCATGGTGCCCTTCAAGCCGTACTTCCTCGGCGAGGCCAAGCCGCCCGCCCCGCGCCTGACCAGCGTTCAGAAGTGCGTCCGTACGCCGGACATCGAAGAGGTCGGCAAGACCACCCGGCACGGCACGTTCTTCCAGATGTGCGGCAACTTCTCGTTCGGTGACTACTTCAAGGAAGGCGTCATCCCGCTCGCCTGGGAGCTGCTGACCAAGTCCGTGGCCGACGGCGGCTACGGCCTGGACCCGGACAAGCTGTGGGTCACGGTCTATCTGGACGACGACGAGGCCGCCGGTATCTGGACCGACAAGGTCGGCTTCCCCGTCGAGCGGATCCAACGCCTGGGCAAGAAGGACAACTACTGGTCCATGGGCGTGCCCGGCCCCTGCGGACCCTGCTCGGAGCTCTTCTACGACCGCGGCCCCGAGTTCGGCGAAGAGGGCGGCCCCGCCGTCAACGACGAGCGCTACGTGGAGCTGTGGAACCTGGTCTTCATGCAGTACGAGCGCGGTGAGGGAGAGGGCAAGGAGAACTTCGAGATCCTGGGCGACCTCCCCTCCAAGAACATCGACACGGGTCTCGGCCTCGAACGCCTCGCCATGATTCTCCAGGGCGTGAACAACATGTTCGAGATCGACACGTCGATGGCCGTCATCGACAAGGCCACCGAGCTGACCGGCGTGCTCTACGGCGCCGACCCCGCCTCGGACGTCTCGCTGCGCATCGTCACCGACCACATGCGCACCTCCGTGATGCTCATCGGCGACGGCGTCACCCCCGGCAACGAGGGCCGCGGCTACGTCCTGCGCCGTATCCTGCGCCGCGCCGTACGCAACATGCGGCTCCTCGGCGCCACCCGACCGGTCGTCGCCGACCTGCTCGACGTGGTCATCAGGTCCATGGGCGAGCAGTACCCCGAGCTGATCACCGACCGCACGCGCATCGAGACCGTCGCCGTCGCCGAGGAAGCCGCCTTCCTCAAGGCCATCAAGGGCGGCACCAACATCCTCGACACCGCCGTCACCGAGACCAAGGCCGCCGGCGGCTCGGTCCTGGCCGGGGACAAGGCGTTCCTGCTCCACGACACCTGGGGCTTCCCGATCGACCTCACCCTCGAAATGGCCGCCGAACAGGGCCTGTCCGTGGACGAGGACGGCTTCCGCCGGCTCATGAAGGAGCAGCGGGACCGGGCCAAGGCCGACGCCAAGGCCAAGAAGACCGGTCACGCCGACCTCTCCGCCTACCGCGCGGTGGCCGACACCGCCGGCGCCACCGAGTTCACCGGTTACTCCAGCACCGAGGGCGAGTCGCGGATCGTCGGCCTGCTCGTGGACGGCGTGCCGTCGCCCGCCGCCACCGAGGGCGACGAGGTCGAGGTCGTACTCGACCGCACCCCGTTCTACGCCGAGGGCGGCGGCCAGCTCGCCGACCAGGGCCGGATCAGGCTCGACACCGGCGCCGTCATCCAGGTGCGCGACGTCCAGCAGCCGGTCCCCGGCGTCTTCGTGCACAAGGGCTCCGTGCAGGTCGGCGAGGTCACGGTGGGTTCCGCCGCGTTCGCCGCCATCGACACCCACCGCCGGCGGGCCATCGCCCGCGCCCACAGCGCCACCCATCTGACGCACCAGGCGCTGCGCGACGCGCTGGGCCCCACGGCCGCCCAGGCCGGTTCGGAGAACTCGCCGGGCCGCTTCCGCTTCGACTTCGGCTCGCCCGCCGCCGTACCGGGCACGGTCCTCACCGACGTCGAGCAGAACATCAACGAAGTGCTCGCCCGTGAACTCGACGTCCAGGCCGAGGTCATGTCCATCGACGAGGCCAAGAAGCAGGGCGCCATCGCCGAGTTCGGCGAGAAGTACGGCGAGCGGGTCCGGGTCGTCACCATCGGCGACTTCTCCAAGGAGCTGTGCGGCGGCACGCACGTGCGCAACACCGCCCAGCTCGGTCTGGTGAAGCTGCTCGGCGAGTCCTCGATCGGCTCCGGTGTGCGCCGTATCGAGGCGCTGGTGGGCGTGGACGCGTACAACTTCCTGGCCAGGGAGCACACGGTCGTCGCCCAGCTCCAGGAGCTGGTCAAGGGCCGCTCCGAGGAGCTGCCGGAGAAGATCGCCGGCATGCTCGGCAAGCTGAAGGACGCCGAGAAGGAGATCGAGAAGTTCCGCGCGGAGAAGGTGCTGGCCGCCGCCGCCGGACTGGTCGAGGGCGCCATGGACGTACGGGGCACGGCCCTGGTCACCGGCCAGGTGCCGGACGGCACATCGGCCGACGACCTGCGCAAGCTGGTGCTCGACGTGCGCGGGCGGATCGGCGGAGGCCGGCCCGCCGTCGTCGCGCTGTTCACGACGGCCAACGGGCGCCCGCTGACGGTCATCGCCACCAACGAGGCCGCCCGTGAGCGCGGGCTCAAGGCCGGCGAGCTGGTGCGCGCCGCCGCCAAGACCCTCGGCGGCGGAGGCGGCGGCAAGCCGGACGTCGCGCAGGGCGGCGGTCAGAACCCGGGGGCCATCGGTGACGCCGTGGCCGCCGTCGAGCGCCTTGTCTCCGAGACGGCCTGAGGACATGGCCGAGGACGTGGCCGCCGGGGCCGCCGGGGCTGAGGACGTGACGGCGTGACGGCCCTCGCCCGCCGGGGCCGCAGACTGGCCGTCGATGTCGGGGACGCCCGGATCGGGGTCGCCTCGTGCGACCCCGACGGGGTCCTCGCGACACCGGTGGAGACCGTGCCGGGCCGTGATGTCCCGGCCGCCCACCGGCGGCTCGTACAACTGGTGGAGGAGTACGAGCCGATCGAGGTCGTGGTGGGTCTGCCGCGCTCGCTCAGCGGTGGCGAGGGCCCGGCGGCGGTCAAGGTGCGGGCGTTCGCGGAGGAGGTGGCACGCCGTATCGCGCCCGTTCCGGTACGTCTTGTCGATGAGAGAATGACCACCGTGACCGCCGGCCAGGGGCTGCGCGCCTCGGGTGTCAAGGCGAAGAAGGGCAGGTCCGTCATCGATCAGGTGGCGGCCGTCATCATCCTTCAGAACGCGCTGGAGTCGGAGAGAGCGTCGGGCGCACCGCCCGGTGAGGGCGTGCCGGTTCAGACCTGAGACGCCCGATCGGGCGAAACCGGAACATACTTACGGTTATCTGTGTGCGCGGATGAAAGCCGCCTGATCGCGATACGGTAACGTTCCGCGCGATGCGGCGGGGATTCGAACAACTGCCGCACAGAGAGAGGCGTCACGGACACCGGGCCATCCGAGCCCGGCACCGGTCGTCTCGCGGCTCTAGGGGATCGATGACTGACTATGGCCGGGGTCGAGGCCCCGAACCGTGGCACCCCGAGGATCCCTTGTACGGGGACCAGGGGTGGGGAGCGCAGCAGGCCGCCGAGGGCCGGACTCCTTACGACGCGCAGGCGCAGCCGCAGCAGCCCCACCCGCAGCAGCAGTACGACCCCCAGTACGACGGCGGGGGCTGGGACACGGGCCAGCAGCAGTACGCGCACCCTCAGCACCAGCAGCAGCACCCCCACCAGCAGCAACATCCCCAGCAGCAGTACGACCCCCAGTACGGCGGCGGAAGCTGGGACACCGGTCAGCAGCAGTACGTCCAGCCGCAGCAGGCACATCAGCACCCGCAGCATCAGTACCCCCAGCAGCAGTACGACTCGCAGCAGCAGCCCCAGTACCCGCAGCAGCAGTACAACGACCACCACGCCCCGCAGTACGGCAACCAGCCCCAGCACCCCGGCAATCAGCCCGACAACCCCCAGCACGGCGGCGGTTGGGACACCGGTCAGCAGGCGGCCATGCCGTACGGCGAGAATCCGGGCGACCCCTACGCGGGCCAGCAGAACGGCGGCTACGGCGGCGAGAGCCCCGACCGGTACGGCACCTCCGAGGCGTACCCACCGCCCCGCCCGCCGGACCGCCGCCAACAGGAGCCCCCGCCCCCGGCGCAGCCCGAGAACGGGTGGGACGGCCCGCAGCCCGAGGAGACGCATCCGTTCTTCACCGGCGAGGACCGCGACGACGACCGGCCCCGTCTGTTCGACGACGACCGGGACGACGGGGACGGCGACCGGGAGTACGACGACGAGGGCGACGGGCGGCGCGGCGGAGGCGGCGGACGTGACCGCCGCGGCAAGTCGAAGAAGAAGCGCCGTGGCGGCGGCGCCTGCCTCGTGGCGTCCCTCGTCCTGCTCGCCGGTGTGGCCGGCGGCGGGTACTACGGCTACCAGTTCTGGCAGGAACGCTTCGGTCCGCCCGCCGACTTCTCGGGCGCAGGTACGGGCACCGTCCAGGTCGAGATCCCGCAGGGTGCCGGGCTGGCCGAAATGGGCGGTCTGCTGAAGAAGGCCGGCGTGGTCAAGAGCGCCCAGGCTTTCGTCGACGCGGCCGGTGAGCACCCCAAGGGCGGTGCCATCCAGCCCGGTGTCTATCCGATGAAGAAGGAAATGGCGGCGAAGGCCGCGGTCGAGTTGATGACCAACCCGGCCAACCTGAATTCGCTGACCATCGGCGAGGGCACACGGGCCGTCAAGGTCTACGAATTCATCGACACGAAGCTCCAGCTCGACCCCGGTACCACCGCGGACGTGGCCAAGGCGGAAGCCGGCAAACTGGGCCTGCCCGACTGGGCCGACGACGACAAGAACATAAAGGATCCGCTCGAAGGATTCCTCTATCCCGCGCGTTACGAAATCGGTGAGAAGACCAAACCGCAGGATCTCCTGAGACAGATGGTCGCGCGCTCCAACAAGGAGTACAAGAAGTACGACCTGGAGGGCTCGGCCAAGGATCTCGGCCTCGACTCACCGCTCGACGTCGTCACCGTCGCCAGCCTGGTCCAGGCCGAGGGCATGACGCACGACGACTTCAAGAAGATGGCGTCCGTCGTCTACAACCGGCTCAAGCCGACGAACACCGACACCAACCAGAAACTCGAATTCGACTCGGCGTTCAACTATCTGAAGAACGAGAGCGAGATCGACATCTCCACCTCGGAGATCAGGAACAACCCGGACCCGTACAACACGTACTTCCACAAGGGTCTTCCGCCGGGTCCGATCGGAAATCCCGGCGCCGACGCGCTCAACGCCACGAAGGCGCCCGACCCGGGCGGCTGGATGTACTTCATCTCCATCGACGGCAAGACCACCGAATTCACCAAGACCCTGGCCGAGCACGAGAAGCTGGTCAAGGAATTCAACGAGCGACAGAAGAATGCGGACGAGTAGAACCACCGAGCGCAGGGCGGCCGTCCTCGGATCGCCCATCGCGCACTCGCTCTCCCCGGTACTGCACCGGGCGGCATACGCGGAACTGGGCCTCACCCACTGGTCGTACGACCGTTTCGAAGTGGTCGAGGCACAGCTTCCCGCGTTCCTCACCGGCCTCGACGAGTCCTGGGCCGGGCTCTCGCTGACCATGCCGCTCAAGCGCGCCGTCATCCCGCTGCTCGACGCGATCAGCGAGACGGCCGCGTCGGTGGAGGCCGTCAACACCGTCGTCATCGACGGCGGGGGGCGGCGTACGGGCGACAACACCGATATCCCCGGCATGCTCGCCGCCCTGCGCGAGCGCGGCGTCACGGCGGTCGAGTCGGCGGCCGTCCTCGGCGCCGGAGCGACCGCGTCGTCCGCGCTCGCCGCGCTCTCCCGCGTCTGTACGGGCCCGGTCACCGCCTACGTACGAAGCCCGGCCCGCGCCGCCGAGATGCGCGGCTGGGGGACCAGGCTCGGTGTCGACATGCGCACCGCCGACTGGTCGGACGCGGCCGACGCGCTCGCCGCGCCACTGGTGATCGCGACGACCCCCGCCGGGGCCACCGACGCGCTGGCGCACCGGATCCCCGACCGCCCCGGCACCCTCTTCGACGTGCTGTACGACCCCTGGCCCACCGCGCTGGCCGCCGCCTGGTCCGACCGGGGCGGCCCCGTGGTCGGCGGCCTCGACCTCCTCGTGCACCAGGCCGTCCTCCAGGTCGAGCTGATGACCGGGCGGGCGCCGGCGCCGCTCGCCGTGATGCGCGAGGCCGGCGAACAGGCGCTCCTGGCACAGAAGACCTGACCGCCTTCCCGGGTATCCGCAGGCTGGACGGAGTCACGGAGCCGGTGGCCGGTCATGGCAGGATCGAGGCCCGGGGACGCGTACCGGACTCGTACCCGATTCGTACCGTCGAAGCTGTCGAGAGTTACCGAGGAGCACCGTTGAGCAGGTTGCGCTGGCTGACCGCGGGGGAGTCGCACGGACCCGCACTCGTGGCGACTCTGGAGGGACTTCCCGCGGGTGTACCGATCACCACGGAGATCGTCGGCGATCATCTCGCCCGGCGGCGGCTGGGCTACGGACGCGGCGCCCGCATGAAGTTCGAGCGCGACGAGGTCACCTTCCTCGGCGGCGTCCGGCACGGCCTCACCATGGGATCGCCCGTCGCGATCATGATCGGCAACACCGAGTGGCCCAAGTGGGAGCAGGTCATGTCGGCCGACCCGGTCGCCCCCGAGGTGCTGGCCAATCTCGCCCGTAACGAGCCGCTGACCCGGCCGCGCCCCGGCCACGCCGATCTCGCGGGCATGCAGAAGTACGGCGCGTCCGAGGCCCGGCCCATCCTGGAGCGCGCCAGCGCCCGCGAGACGGCGGCCCGGGTCGCGCTCGGCGCGGTCGCGCGGTCGTATCTGAAGGAGACGGCCGGGATCGAGATCGTGTCCCACGTGGTCGAACTGGCCACCGCCAAGGCCCCGTACGGCGTGTACCCGACCCCCGCCGACGTCGAACGGCTCGACGCCGACCCCGTGCGCTGCCTCGACCCCGAGGCGAGCGAGGCGATGGTCGCCGAGATCGACCAGGCCCACAAGGACGGCGACACCCTCGGCGGTGTGGTCGAGGTGCTGGCGTACGGCGTGCCCGTCGGTCTCGGCTCGCACGTCCACTGGGACCGCAGGCTCGACGCCCGGCTCGCCGCCGCCCTCATGGGCATCCAGGCCATCAAGGGCGTCGAGGTCGGTGACGGCTTCGGCCTCGCCAGGGTGCCCGGCTCGCAGGCCCACGACGAGATCATGGTCACCGACGAGGGCATCAGGCGCGCCTCGGGCCACTCCGGCGGCACCGAAGGCGGACTGTCGACGGGCGAACTGCTGCGCGTACGGGCCGCGATGAAGCCCATCGCGACCGTTCCCCGCGCGCTCGCCACCGTCGACGTCGCGACCGGCGAGCCCGCCAAGGCGCACCACCAGCGCTCCGACGTCTGCGCGGTGCCCGCGGCGGGCATCGTCGCCGAGGCCATGGTCGCGCTGACCCTCGCCGACGCCGTGGCCGAGAAGTTCGGCGGCGACAGCGTCCCCGAGACCCGGCGCAACGTCGAGTCGTACCTGACGAACCTGGTGATCCGGTGAGCGGCCCGCTGATCGTCCTGGTCGGCCCCATGGGGGTCGGCAAGACCACCGTCGGCGCGCTCCTCGCCGAACGCCTCGACACCGAGTACCGGGACACCGACGCGGACATCGTGGCCGCCGAGGGCCGGGAGATCTCGGACATCTTCTTCGACGACGGCGAACAGCACTTCCGCGACCTGGAGCGGGCCGCCGTACGCACCGCGCTCGCCGAACACTCCGGCATCGTGGCGCTCGGCGGCGGCGCGGTCCTCGACAAGGACACCCGCGAACTGCTCACGGGCCTCCCCGTCGTCTACCTCTCCATGGAGGCGAACGAGGCGGTCCGCCGCACCGGTCTGGGCCTCGCCCGCCCGCTGCTCGCCATCAACCCCCGCCAGCAGTGGAAGCTGCTGATGGAGGAGCGACGCGCCCTCTATACAGAGGTCGCGCGCGCGGTCGTCCCGACCGACGAACGGGCGCCCGAAGAGGTCGCCGAAGCCGTCATCGAGGCGCTGGACCTGGCCGCGGCGGCCATTCCCGGCGCGGATGGTTCCGCCACCCCCGGCAACCCCCGGAAGGAGAACCAGGCATGACGACGGACCAGGACCAGCCGGTCACCCGCATCCAGGTCGGCGGCACCGCGGGCCACGACCCGTACGAGGTGCTGATCGGCCGTCAGTTGCTGGGCGAGCTGCCCGTACTCATCGGCACCCGCGCCAAGCGCGTCGCCGTGCTGCACCCCGAAGCGCTCGCCGAGACCGGCGAGACGCTGCGCCAGGACCTGGCGGACCAGGGGTACGAGGCGATCGCCATCCAACTGCCGAACGCCGAGGAGGCCAAGACCGTCGAGGTCGCCGCCTACTGCTGGAAGGCGCTCGGCCAGAGCGGCTTCACCCGCAGCGACGTCATCGTCGGCGTCGGCGGCGGGGCCACCACCGATGTCGCGGGCTTCGCCGCCGCGACCTGGCTGCGCGGGGTGCGGTGGATCGCCGTACCGACGACGGTGCTCGGCATGGTCGACGCCGCGATCGGCGGCAAGACCGGCATCAACACCGCCGAGGGCAAGAACCTCGTCGGCGCCTTCCACCCGCCCGCCGGGGTGCTCTGCGATCTCGCGGCGCTGGACTCGCTGCCCGTGCACGACTACGTGAGCGGTATGGCCGAGATCATCAAGGCCGGGTTCATCGCCGATCCGGCCATTCTCGATCTGGTGGAGGCCGACCCCGAGGGCGCGCGCGTCCCCACCGGACCGCACACCGCCGAACTGATCGAGCGCTCCATCCGGGTCAAGGCGGAGGTCGTGTCCAACGACCTCAAGGAGTCCGGCGTACGCGAGATCCTGAACTACGGCCACACCCTCGCCCACGCCATCGAGAAGAACGAACGCTACAAATGGCGGCACGGCGCGGCCGTCTCCATCGGCATGGTCTTCGCCGCCGAACTGGGCCGTCTCGCGGGCCGGTTGGACGACGCGACCGCCGACCGGCACAGCGCCGTACTGAAGTCCGTCGGACTGCCCCTGACCTACCGCGGCGACCAGTGGCCCAAGCTGCTCGAAACGATGAAGGTCGACAAGAAATCCCGCGGTGACCTGCTGCGTTTCATCGTCCTCGACGGTCTGGCCAAGCCCACCGTGCTGGAGGGACCCGACCCGGCGGTGCTGCTCGCCGCGTACGGGGAGGTGTCCGAGTGACCCGTCGGGTGCTGGTGCTCAACGGCCCCAATCTGGGCCGGCTCGGCTCGCGCGAACCGGACGTCTACGGCTCCGTCTCGTACGCCGGACTTGTGGAGACCTGCCAGTCGACGGGCAAGGAGCTGGGCCTCGCCGTCGACGTGCGCGAGACGAACGACGAGGGCGAACTGATCCGCTGGCTGCACGAGGCGGCGGACGGATCGATCCCCGTCGTGCTCAACCCGGGGGCCTTCACCCACTATTCGTACGGAATGCGGGACGCGGCGGCGCAGCGCACCGCGCCGCTGATCGAGGTGCATATCTCGAATCCGTACACACGGGAGGAATTCCGCCACACGTCGGTCGTCGCGGCGGTCGCCAGTGGCACGATCGCGGGGTTCGGCATCGGCTCCTACCGACTGGCGCTGCGCGCGGTCGCCGAGGAACTGGACGGCTGACGTGGCCCGTTGACGGCTCACGACGGCTGACGGGGGAGGCCCGAACGGCCGGCCGGGCACTCGGGGCGGGCCTGTGACGTTCTTCCGGGGGACGGCCGCGCCGGCCGGGACGGTACCGTTCGAAAGCAAGTCGGCCGGGCGGCCGAGCGATCAACGTCAGACGTACGAGACGGAGTGGCACCGGAATGCAGCACGCAGTGGGGGGTCCGCTGCCGCCTCCCCATGGCTCGGCGCAGGGCGCGGGCGGACAGGGTCCGGGCGCTTGGGCGCACGGCTCCCCGCCGCACGGTCCGCCACCGCACGGCGCACCGCGCCCCGGCCCGCCGGCCGGCCCTCCCGCGCCCCACGGGCAGCCGCCCGCCCCGGGCGCGGTGCCGTACGGCGGCCGGCCCGTTCCCGGCGGCCGTCCGGGGCCGCAGGCGCACGGCGGCCCGCCGCCGCACGGCGCACCTCATCCGCACCCGCACGCGCATCCCGGGCCGCCGCCGGCGGGCCGCCCCAGCGGGCCGCAGCGGATTCCTCCGGCACCGCCGCAGACCCCCGTGCCCCAGCAGGGACCCCCGGCGCCCCGGCCGGACTCGACCGGGCACATCCAGTTGCCGCCGGGCGGGCCGGTTCCCCTCCCCGTACCGCATCTCGCCGACAGCGGTACGGGCGCCGCCACGCTGGCCGTGCTGCTGATCGGGCCAGCCGGCGCGGGCAAGACGACCGTCGCCCGGCACTGGGCGGCCCGCCGGCCGGTCCCCACCGCGCACATCAGCCTCGACGACGTACGCGAATGGGTCTGCTCCGGCTTCGCCGACCCGCAGTCGGGATGGAACGAGCACTCCGAGGCGCAGTACCGTCTCGCCCGCCGCACCTGCGGCTTCGCCGCCCGTAACTTCCTGGCCAACGGGATCTCCTGCATCCTGGACGACGCGGTCTTCCCCGACCGCCCCGTCGTCGGACTCGGCGGCTGGAAGCGCCACGTCGGCCCCGGTCTGCTGCCCGTCGTCCTGCTGCCCGGCCTGGAGATCGTGCTGGAGCGCAACGCGGAGCGCAGCGGGAACCGCAGGCTCTCGGACGAGGAAGTGGCGGGCATCCACGGGCGGATGGCCGGCTGGTACGGCTCGGGACTGCCGATCATCGACAACTCGAAGTACGACGTCGAGACGACGGCCCGCGTGCTGGACGACGTCCTCGCCCGGTCGATCGCCAGCCCCCCGGCCTGGTAGCGGGGCCTTCGGCCGGGGCCCGCCAGGCCGTGTTCGAGAAGTCCCGCCCGCCCCGCGACGCCCGGCACGCGCCCCGCCCTGCGGGCGTACGGCGCCATTCGCCAGACACGCCCCAGGCCCGGTGCCGTACATTCCGGGCCGCCCCGGTCGGACGCGTCGGCCGCGCCGAGCGGGGCCCGCGCTCATAGGCTCGATACATGTCAGAGGTGTATGCGGTCCGTCGCGGGCGGCTGCGCGACCGGTGCTCCGCGGCCGGCAGCGATGCCGCCCTGGTGTCACTGCCCGCCAACGTCCGCTATCTCGCCGGCGGCGCGCCACCGGGCGCCGTCCTGCTGCTCGGCGTCGCCGACCAGCGCGACGTGCTGCTGTGCCCCCGCACCCCCACCGGCGACCCCGCCGACGGCCGCCCCGACGAGCACCTTCGGCTGAGCGTGCTGCCCACCACGACGGGCGATCCGGCCGTCGCCGCCGCTGACCTCCTCGACCCCGCCACGGCCCGCACCCTCGCCGTCGAGGAACACCATCTGACCGTCGCCCGGCACCGCGCGATGCGCTCCGTGGCGCCCCGGCTGCTCCTCACCGACCTGGGCCGCACCGTGGAACAGCAGCGGACGGTCAAGGACGAGGAGGAGATCTCCCACCTGCGCATCGCCGCCGAGATCTCCGACCAGGCGCTCGGCGAACTGCTCGAATCGATCCTCGTCGGCCGCACCGAACGGCATCTCGCCCTGGAGCTGGAGCGCCGACTGGTCGACCACGGCGCCGACGGACCGGCCTTCCGGACCTCCGTCGCCACCGGGCCGAACTCGGGCCGCCCCGGCCACCGGCCGTCGGACCGCCGGGTCGAGGAGGGTGATTTCCTCTCCGTACGCCTCGGTGCCAACTACCACGGATACCGCTGCGAGATCGGCCGCACCTTCGTCATCGGATCGTCGCCCGCCGACTGGCAGATCGAGCTGTACGACCTGGTGTTCGCCGCACAACGGGCAGGTCGGGAGGCTCTGACGCCCGGTACCGCCTTCCGCGACGTGGACCGCGCGGCCCGCCGGCCGCTGGAGTCGGCGGGGTACGGCGAAGGGCTCGCGGCCCGTACCGGACACGGTGTGGGGCTCGAAATCGACGAGGACCCGCAGTTGGCACCCACCGCCATGGGTAAACTGGACGCTTGTGTGCCGGTCACCGTCGAACCGGGGGTCCACCTCCCGGGCCGGGGCGGTGTCCGGATCGATGACACGCTCGTCGTCCGCCCCGAGGCGGACGGCGGACCCGAACTGCTCACCATCACGACCAAGGAACTGCTCGCGCTCTAGCGCTCCGGCAAGCTTTTGCCGGTCGCGGCGGTGGCGCGCACACCCGTGGTCCCACCCCGCTTCAGTCCAGGAGATTCCGCAACCGTGGCTTCCACGAACGACCTCAAGAACGGCATGGTTCTCAAGCTCGACTCCGGCCAGCTCTGGTCCGTTGTCGAGTTCCAGCATGTCAAGCCCGGCAAGGGCCCCGCCTTTGTGCGCACCAAGCTGAAGAACGTGCTCTCCGGCAAGGTCGTCGACAAGACCTTCAACGCCGGCGTGAAGGTCGAGACCGCCAGCGTCGACCGCCGCGACATGCAGTTCTCGTACATGGACGGCGAGTACTTCGTCTTCATGGACATGGGCACCTACGACCAGATCCACGTCAGCCGGGAGATCGTCGGCGACGCCGCGAACTTCCTTCTGGAGGGCTTCGAGGCCACGGTGGCGATGTACGAGGGCAACGCGCTCTACGTCGAGCTGCCCGCCGCCGTCGAGCTGGTCATCGAGCACACCGACCCCGGCGTGCAGGGCGACCGCTCCACCGGCGGCTCCAAGCCCGCGAAGCTGGAGACCGGTTACGAGATCGGTGTCCCGCTGTTCATCACGACCGGCGAGAAGATCAAGGTCGACACGCGCTCCGGTGAGTACCTCGGCCGGGTGAACAGCTAACCGTGGCTGCCCGCAACAAGGCCCGTAAGCGCGCCTTCCAGATCCTTTTCGAGGCCGACCAGCGCGGGGCGCCCGTGCAGACGGTCCTCGCGGACTGGCTCCGGCACGCCCGGACCGACGACCGCCAGCCGCCGGTCAGCGAGTACACGATGGAGCTGGTCGAGGGGTACGCGCGGTACGCGGACCGGATCGACGAACTCATCACCACCTACTCGGTGGGCTGGACGCTCGACCGGATGCCGGTCGTGGACCGCAACATCGTGCGGCTCGGCACGTACGAGCTGGTGTGGGTGGACGGTACGCCCGACGCCGTGGTGATCGACGAGGCGGTACAGCTCGCCAAGGAGTTCTCCACCGACGACTCACCGTCCTTCGTGAACGGCCTGCTCGGCCGCTTCAAGGACCTCAAGCCGAGCCTGCTCCGCGCGGACTAGCGGGGTACGTGTCCTCAATCGCCGGACGGGCCGCACCTATGCGGCCCGTCCGGCGATTGAGTCCGGCCGTCCGCGACTGGGCCATTCGTGTGACGTGTGGGGCTCGAGGCGCCCGCATCCGCGTTCGATCCGCCGGTGCGCGGAGTGACATCTCTCTCGCTCGCCGAGACCTTCGGGGCACCAGGTCCGTGAGCCCGTGGGCCGCCGTCTGGGCGGTCCGGGAACGGATCGGCGCCCTCGAACCGGCTGTGCGGCGCTCCGGGCGCGCACCGGGCGGCCACGGCCCTTGTCGAGGGCGGCGCACCGGAGGGGCGGCCCGCCGATCGCGGTCCGCCCCTCCGGGATGTGACGTTTCTGCTGGTCTGTGCCGAGGTGTCAGCCCTCGTCGTGGGCCACGGCGCGGCGCGCGTCCGCGTCCAGCACACCCCAACTGATCAACTGCTCGGTGAGGACCGACGGCGACTGGTCGTAGATGACCGCGAGCGTGCGCAGGTCGTCCTGGCGGATCGACAGCACCTTGCCGTTGTAGTCGCCGCGCTGGCTCTGGATGGTCGCCGCGTAACGCTGGAGCGGGCCCGCCTTCTCCTGTGGGACATGGGCGAGGCGCTCCAGGTCCAGGACGAGCTTCGGCGGCGGCTCGGCGGCCCCGCCCGGTGTCGTGCCCGGCAGCAGCTCCTGCACCGGAACACCGTAGAAATCGGCCAGCTCGGCGAGGCGCTGCACGGTCACCGCGCGGTCGCCGCGCTCGTACGACCCCACCACCACGGCCTTCCAACGGCCCTGTGACTTCTCCTCCACGCCGTGGAGGGAGAGGCCCTGCTGGGTGCGGATGGCGCGGAGCTTGGCCCCGAGCTGCTTTGCGTATTCGCTGGACATAAGGCTCCCCGGACGCTGGGACAATCTGCGGCTCCGCCGCGTGGCTGGTAACTCACTGTGAGGTTACGCAGCGTGACTTGGATGCGTCAAGCCGAAAGGTCGGCGACCGACCCTCCACAAGTCCGGAAAAGGCCATCGGACCTGGTAATGTCGACGGCGCAAATCCGACGTCCTTTAACGTCCGTCCCGTGAGGCGGAGAAGGAGGTCCGTTTCTTATGGACACGCACAGCTCTGATGTAGCCCGCCCCGTGCTGGAGGCGCCCGACATCGCACGGGCACTGACCCGTATCGCCCACGAGATCGTCGAACGCGCCAAGGGCGCCGACGACGTGGTTCTGCTCGGCATTCCCACCCGTGGCGTCTTCCTGGCCCGGCGGCTGGCCGACAAGCTCGAGGAGATCACCGGCGGCAAGATCCCGGTCGGCTCCCTCGACATCACCATGTACCGCGACGACCTGCGGATGCGGCCCGCCCGCGCGCTGGCCCGCACCGACATCCCGGCCGACGGCGTCGACGGACGTCTCGTCGTCCTCGTGGACGACGTGCTCTTCTCCGGCCGTACGATCCGCGCCGCCCTCGACGCGCTGGGCGACATCGGCCGGCCGCGCGCGGTCCAGCTCGCCGTCCTGGTCGACCGGGGCCACCGCGAACTGCCCATCCGCGCCGACTACGTGGGCAAGAACCTGCCCACCTCGCTGCGCGAGACGGTCAAGGTCCAGCTCGCCGAGGAGGACGGCCGCGACACGGTCCTGCTGGGCCTGCGGAAGCCCGACTAGCGGGCTTCTCCCGTACACCGCAGGCCCGTTCACGGCCGCGCGCCGGCGCGCCCCGACGCCGCCGTGCCCGCCCGGGAATCCCAGGAAGCCCCAGGAAGACCCGGAACCCCAGAACCACCTCCACACAACGGAGCACACCCGATGCTGCGCCTGACAGGGGCAAGTCCCCATACCCCCGGCCATCTCATCTCCGCCGCCGACCTCACCCGTGACGACGCCGTACTGATCCTCGACACGGCCGAGGAGATGGCCAGGGTCGCCGACCGGCCCATCAAGAAGCTGCCGACGCTGCGCGGCCGTACCGTCGTCAATCTCTTCTTCGAGGACTCGACCCGCACCCGCATCTCCTTCGAGGCCGCCGCGAAGCGGCTGTCCGCCGATGTCATCAACTTCTCGGCCAAGGGATCGTCGGTCTCCAAAGGAGAGTCGCTGAAGGACACCGCGCTGACGCTGGAGGCGATGGGCGCCGACGCCGTCGTCATCCGGCACGGCTCGTCCGGCGCCCCGTACCGGCTGGCCAACTCCGGCTGGATCGACGGCGCCGTCATCAACGCGGGTGACGGCACGCACGAACATCCCACCCAGGCCCTGCTCGACGCCTTCACCATGCGCCGCAGACTGGTCGGCGCCGACGCGGGCATCGGCCGGGACCTCGAAGGCCGCCGCATCACGATCGTCGGCGACATCCTGCACAGCCGCGTCGCCCGCTCCAACGTCCTGCTGCTGCACACGCTCGGCGCGCAGGTCACGCTCGTCGCCCCGCCGACCCTGGTGCCGATCGGCGTCGAGCAGTGGCCGTGCGAGGTGTCGTACGAGCTGGACCGGGTGCTGCCCAAGTCCGACGCCGTGATGATGCTGCGGGTCCAGCGCGAGCGGATGAACGCCGCGTTCTTCCCGACCGAGCGCGAGTACTCACGTCGTTACGGGCTCGACGGCGACCGGATGGCCCGGATGCCCGACAAGTCGATCGTCATGCACCCCGGCCCGATGAACCGCGGCATGGAGATCACCGCCGAGGTCGCCGACTCCGACCGCTGCACGGCCGTGGAGCAGGTCGCCAACGGCGTCTCGACCCGGATGGCCGTCCTGTATCTGCTTCTGGGCGGCAACGAGCCCGCCGTCACCCATTCCCGCCCGGCGTCCGCCATCGAGGAGAGCAAGTAACCATGAGCAAGACCCTGATCCGCGGTGCCAAGATCCTCGGCGGCGAAGCGCGCGACGTCCTCATCGACGGCACGGTCATCGAGCGGGTCGACACGGGCATCGACGCGGGCGACGCCACCGTCGTCGAGGCCGAGGGGCAGATCCTGCTGCCCGGCCTGGTCGATCTGCACACCCATCTGCGCGAGCCCGGCCGTGAGGACTCCGAGACCGTTCTCACCGGCACCAGGGCGGCGGCGGTCGGCGGCTTCACCGCCGTGCACGCCATGGCCAACACCTTCCCCGTCGCCGACACCGCCGGAGTGGTCGAGCAGGTCTGGCGGCTCGGCCGGGAGTCCGGCTACTGCGACGTCCAGCCCATCGGCGCCGTCACCGTCGGACTGGAGGGCAAGCAGCTCGCCGAACTCGGCGCCATGCACGACTCGGCCGCCGGCGTGCGGGTCTTCTCCGACGACGGCAAGTGCGTGGACGACGCGGTGATCATGCGCCGGGCGCTGGAGTACGTGAAGGCGTTCGACGGTGTCGTCGCCCAGCACGCCCAGGAGCCCCGGCTCACCGAGGGCGCCCAGATGAACGAGGGCATCGTCTCCTCGGAGCTGGGGCTCGGCGGCTGGCCCGCCGTCGCCGAGGAGTCGATCATCGCCCGCGACGTACTGCTCGCCGCCCACGTCGGCTCCCGCGTCCACATCTGCCATCTCTCCACGGCCGGCTCGGTCGAGATCGTCCGGTGGGCCAAGTCGAAGGGCTGGGACGTCACCGCCGAGGTCACGCCGCACCACCTGCTGCTGACGGACGAGCTCGTACGGTCCTACAACCCCGTCTACAAGGTGAACCCGCCGCTGCGCACCGAGGCCGACGTCCTGGCGCTGCGCGAGGCCCTGGCGGACGGCACGATCGACTGCGTCGCCACCGACCACGCCCCGCACCCGCACGAGGACAAGGACTGCGAGTGGGCGGCGGCGGCCATGGGCATGGTCGGCCTGGAGACCGCGCTGTCCGTCGTCCAGCACACGATGGTCGACACCGGTCTCATCGACTGGGCGGGCGTCGCCGACCGGATGTCGGTGCGGCCCGCGCAGATCGGCCGGCTCGCCGGTCACGGCCGTCCCGTCTCGGCAGGTGAGCCCGCCAACCTCACGCTCGTCGATCCCGCATACCGTGGAGTCGTGGACCCCGCGGGCTTCGCCTCCCGCAGCCGTAACACCCCCTACCAGGGCCGTGAGCTGCCGGGACGCGTCACCCACACCTTCCTGCGGGGCCGTGCCACGGTCGTCGACGGGAGTCTGGCGTGAGCGCCGCACTGATCAATATCGCCGCCGAGCAGAAGTCGGCAGAAGTGACCGACTGGGCCGCCCGTATCGGCTGGGTGGTGGGTCTGCTCCTGTTCATCGCGTTCGTGTACTGGCTGATGCGCCAGGGCTGGAAGTGGCGCGGAAGTCTCCAGTCCGATCTGCCGGAGCTGCCCCAGGGGCCGCAGGCCGCTGGGGATGTGACGCTGCGCCTCAGCGGCCGGTACCACGGCTCCACGACCGCCGGTCAGTGGCTGGACCGGATCGTCGCCCACGGCCTGGGCGTACGCAGCCGGGTGGAGCTCACGCTCACCGACGCGGGCGTGGCCGTCGTACGGCCCGGGGCCACCGACTTCTACATCCCGGCGGGTCAACTGCGCGCCGCGCGGCTCGACAAGGGCATCGCCGGCAAGGTCCTGGCCGAGGGCGGACTGCTGATCCTCACCTGGCAGCACGGGGAGCGGCTGCTCGACTCCGGCTTCCGCTCCGACCGCGCGGCCGAGCACGCCGCCTGGGTCGAAGCGGTCAACCTCATGAACCAGGCCGTCACCACAGACGACGTACCAACGACGACGGAAGGCACCGCACGATGACCCTCTCCACCCGGGGAGCCGCCAAAGCTCCCGCCGTACTCGTCCTGGAGGACGGCCGGAGCTTCCGCGGCCGTGCCTACGGGGCCGTGGGGGAGACCTTCGGCGAGGCGGTGTTCTCCACCGGCATGACCGGCTACCAGGAAACGCTCACCGACCCCTCGTACCACCGCCAGGTCGTCGTCATGACCGCCCCGCACATCGGCAACACCGGCGTCAACGACGAGGACGACGAGTCCGGCCGGATCTGGGTCGCCGGCTATGTCGTACGCGACCCCGCCCGCACCCCGTCCAACTGGCGCTCCCGGCGCTCCCTGGACGACGAACTCCTGCGGCAGGGCATCGTCGGCATCAGCGGCGTCGACACCCGCGCGCTCACCCGCCATCTGCGCGAGCGCGGCGCGATGCGCGTCGGCATCTTCTCCGGCGACGCGCTGGCCGGCGGCCTCCTCACCGACGACGCGACGCTGACCGCGCGGGTGCGTCAAGCGCCCCGGATGATGGGCGCGAACCTCTCCGCGGAGGTCGCCACCACCGAGACGTACGTCGTCCCGGCCGTCGGCACCAAGCGGTTCACCGTCGCCGCCGTCGACCTCGGCATCAAGGGCATGACCCCGCAGCGGATGGCCGAGCGGGGCATCGAGGTGCATGTCCTGCCCGCCACCGCCACCGTGGACGAGGTGTACGCGGTCGCGCCGGACGGCGTGTTCCTCTCCAACGGGCCCGGCGACCCCGCCACCGCCGACCTCACCGTCGTCAAGGGCGTGCTGGAGCGCGGCACACCGCTGTTCGGCATCTGCTTCGGCAACCAACTCCTGGGCCGCGCGCTGGGGTTCGGGACGTACAAGCTCAAGTACGGCCACCGGGGCATCAACCAGCCGGTGCAGGATCGTTCCACCGGCAAGGTCGAAGTCACCGCGCACAACCACGGGTTCGCCGTCGACGCCCCGCTCGACCAGATCTCCGACACCCCCTACGGCCGCGCCGAGGTCTCCCACGTCTGTCTCAACGACAACGTGGTCGAAGGGCTCAGGCTGCTCGACCGGCCGGTCTTCAGCGTCCAGTACCACCCCGAAGCCGCCGCGGGTCCGCACGACGCCGCGTACCTCTTCGACCGCTTCACATCCCTGATGGAGGGCCAGCGTGCCTAAGCGCTCCGATATCCGGTCCGTCCTGGTCATCGGCTCGGGCCCGATCGTCATCGGCCAGGCGGCCGAGTTCGACTACTCGGGCACCCAGGCCTGCCGCGTCCTCAAGGCCGAGGGCCTGCGCGTCATCCTCGTCAACTCCAACCCCGCGACGATCATGACCGACCCGGAGATCGCCGACGCCACGTACGTCGAGCCGATCACCCCCGAGTTCGTCGAGAAGATCATCGCCAAGGAGCGCCCCGACGCGCTGCTGCCCACCCTCGGCGGCCAGACCGCGCTCAACACCGCGATCTCCATGCACGACAACGGCGTCCTGGAGAGGTACGGCGTCGAGCTGATCGGCGCCAACGTCGAAGCCATCAACAAGGGCGAGGACCGCGACCTCTTCAAGGGCGTCGTCGAAGCCGTCAAGGCGAAGATCGGTTACGGCGAGTCCGCCCGCTCCGTGATCTGCCACTCGATGGACGACGTCCTGGCCGGCGTCGAGGAGCTGGGCGGCTACCCCGTCGTCGTACGCCCCTCCTTCACCATGGGCGGCGCCGGCTCCGGCTTCGCCCACGACGAGGACGAGCTGCGCCGGATCGCCGGACAGGGCCTGATGCTGTCGCCGACCACCGAGGTGCTTCTGGAGGAGTCCATCCTCGGCTGGAAGGAGTACGAGCTGGAGCTGATGCGCGACCGGAACGACAACGTCGTGGTCGTCTGCTCCATCGAGAACTTCGACCCGATGGGCGTCCACACCGGCGACTCCATCACCGTGGCGCCCGCGATGACCCTCACCGACCGCGAGTACCAGCGGCTGCGCGACATCGGCATCGCCATCATCCGCGAGGTCGGCGTCGACACCGGCGGCTGCAACATCCAGTTCGCCGTCGACCCGGCCGACGGCCGGATCATCGTCATCGAGATGAACCCCCGCGTCTCGCGCTCCTCCGCGCTCGCCTCCAAGGCCACCGGCTTCCCGATCGCCAAGATCGCCGCACGCCTGGCCGTCGGCTACACGCTGGACGAGATCCCCAACGACATCACCGAGAAGACGCCGGCGTCCTTCGAACCGACCCTCGACTACGTCGTGGTGAAGGTCCCGCGCTTCGCCTTCGAGAAGTTCCCTGCCGCCGACGCCACCCTCACCACCACCATGAAGTCGGTCGGCGAGGCCATGGCCATCGGCCGTAACTTCACCGAGGCATTGCAGAAGGCGCTGCGCTCGCTGGAGAAGAAGGGCAGCCAGTTCTCCTTCACGAGCGGCCTTGGCGACAAAGCTGGGCTGCTGGAGACGGCGAAGGTCCCCACCGACGGCCGGATCAACACCGTCATGGAGGCGATCCGCGCCGGAGCCACCCAGGAGGAGATCTTCGACGCGACGAAGATCGATCCGTGGTTCGTCGACCAGCTCTTCCTGATCAAGGAGTACGCGGACGAGCTGGCCGCCGCCGACCGGCTCGACCCCCAACTCCTCGCCGAGGCCAAGCGGCACGGCTTCTCCGACGCCCAGATCGCCGAGATCCGGGGGCTGCGCGAGGACGTCGTACGGGAGGTACGGCACGCGCTCGGCGTGCGCCCCGTCTACAAGACGGTCGACACCTGCGCCGCCGAATTCGCCGCCAGGACGCCGTACTTCTACTCCTCCTACGACGAGGAGAGCGAGGTCGCACCGCGCGAGAAGCCCGCCGTGATCATCCTCGGCTCCGGCCCCAACCGCATCGGCCAGGGCATCGAGTTCGACTACTCGTGCGTGCACGCGTCCTTCGCGCTCAGCGACGCCGGGTACGAGACCGTGATGGTCAACTGCAACCCCGAGACCGTCTCCACCGACTACGACACCTCCGACCGGCTCTACTTCGAGCCGCTGACCTTGGAGGACGTCCTGGAGATCGTCCACGCGGAGACCCTGGCCGGGCCTGTCGCGGGCGTCATCGTCCAGCTCGGCGGCCAGACACCGCTCGGTCTCGCCCAGGCGCTCAAGGACAACGGGGTGCCGGTCGTCGGCACGCCCCCGGAGGCGATCCACGCCGCCGAGGACCGCGGCGCCTTCGGCCGCGTCCTCGCCGAGGCCGGCCTGCCCGCACCGAAGCACGGCACGGCCACCACCTTCGCCGAGGCCAAGGCGATCGCGGACGAGATCGGCTACCCGGTCCTCGTCCGGCCCTCGTACGTGCTCGGCGGACGCGGCATGGAGATCGTGTACGACGAGGCCCGGCTCTCCTCGTACATCGCCGAGTCCACCGAGATCAGCCCCACCCGGCCCGTCCTGGTGGACCGCTTCCTCGACGACGCCATCGAGATCGACGTCGACGCGCTCTACGACGGCACGGAGCTGTATCTGGGCGGCGTCATGGAGCACATCGAGGAGGCCGGTATCCACTCCGGCGACTCGGCGTGCGCCCTGCCTCCGATCACCCTCGGCGGCTTCGACATCAAGCGGCTGCGCGCCTCCACCGAGGCCATCGCGCGCGGGGTCGGCGTCCGTGGCCTGATCAACATCCAGTTCGCGCTTGCCGGGGACATCCTCTACGTCCTGGAGGCCAACCCGCGCGCCTCGCGCACCGTGCCCTTCACCTCCAAGGCGACCGCCGTGCCCCTGGCCAAGGCCGCAGCCCGGATCTCCCTGGGGGCCACCATCGCCGACCTCCGTACGGAGGGGCTGCTGCCCGCGAACGGCGACGGGGGCACCCTGCCCATGGACGCGCCGATCTCCGTGAAGGAGGCCGTGTTGCCGTGGTCGCGCTTCCGCGACATCCACGGGCGCGGCGTGGACACCGTCCTCGGCCCGGAGATGCGCTCCACCGGCGAGGTCATGGGCATCGACTCCGTCTTCGGCACGGCGTACGCCAAGTCGCAGGCGGGCGCGTACGGTCCGCTTCCCACGAAGGGCCGCGCCTTCATCTCCGTCGCCAACCGCGACAAGCGCTCGATGATCTTCCCGGCGCGTGAACTGGTCGCGCACGGCTTCGAACTGTTCGCCACCTCCGGCACCGCCGAGGTCCTGCGCCGCAACGGCATCAACGCCACGCTCGTACGTAAGCAGTTCGAAGGCACCGGACCCGACGGCGAGAAGACCATCGTCCAGCTCATCCACGACGGCGAGGTCGACCTCATCGTCAACACCCCGTACGGCACCGGCGGCCGGCTCGACGGCTACGAGATCCGCACCGCCGCCGTGGCACGCGGCATCCCCTGCCTGACGACGGTGCAGGCGCTCGCGGCGGCCGTACAGGGCATCGACGCCCTCAACCGCGGCGACGTGGGCGTCCGTTCACTCCAGGAGCACGCCCAGCACCTCATCGCCGCACGCCAGGATTAGGAGGAGCCCGCTCCCATGTACCGACTCTTCTTCCGGCTCCTCTTCCGACGGATGGATCCGGAGCAGGCCCACCACCTGGCCTTCCGCTGGATCCGGCTCATCGTGCGCGTCCCCGTGCTGCGCACCTTCGTCGCCGCCGCCCTCGCGCCTCGTTACGAGGAGCTGCGCACCGAGGCCTTCGGGCTGCGGATGCACGGCCCGTTCGGTCTCGCCGCCGGATTCGACAAGAACGCCGTCGCCGTCGACGGCCTGAGCATGCTCGGCTTCGACCATGTCGAGATCGGCACGGTCACCGGGCAGCCGCAGCCGGGCAACGCCCCGCAACGGCTGTTCCGGCTGCCCGCCGACCGGGCGCTGATCAACCGCATGGGCTTCAACAACGACGGATCGGCCACCGTCGCCCTGCGGTTGGCCACCCGGCGCGCGATCTTCCGTACGACGGTCGGCGTCAACATCGGCAGGACCAAGGCCGTACCGGACGACGCGGCGATCGGCGACTACGTGACGTCGACCGAGCGTCTGGCCGCCCACGCCGACTACGTCGTCGTCAACGTCTCGTCCCCCAACACCCCCGGTCTGCGCGACCTCCAGGCCGTCGACCAACTGCGCCCGCTGCTGACCGCCGTACGGGAGGCCGCCGACCGGGTCGTGCCGGACCGGCGCGTCCCGCTTCTGGTCAAGATCGCCCCCGACCTCGCCGACGACGACATCGACGCCGTCGCCGACCTGGCCGTGGAGCTGGGCCTGGACGGCATCATCGCCACCAACACCACCGTCGCGCGGCACGGCCTCGGCCTGAAGACGGCCCCCTCCCTGCTCGCCGAGGCCGGCGGGCTGTCCGGAGCGCCCCTGAAGGCGCGCTCGCTGGAGGTCCTGAGGCGGCTGTACGGGCGTGTGGGCGACCGGATCACGCTGGTGGGCGTGGGAGGCGTCGAGAACGCCGAGGACGCCTGGCAGCGGATCCTGGCGGGCGCGACGCTCGTCCAGGGCTACAGCGCGTTCATCTACCAGGGCCCGTTCTGGAGCCGCGGCATCCACAAGGGGCTCGCCGCCCGGCTGGCCACCAGCGAGTACGCCACCCTCGCCGAGGCCGTCGGCGCCGACACCAGGAAGGTGCACGCGTGAACGCCGCCGCCGCCTCCGAACCCGAGCGTGGGCCAGAGCCCTTCGGGGCGCGCCTGCGCCGCGCGATGGACACCAGGGGCCCGCTCTGTGTGGGCATCGACCCCCACGCCTCGCTGCTGCGCGACTGGGGCCTGAGCGACGACGTCGCGGGCCTGACGGCCTTCACCCGTACCGTCGTCGAGGCGCTGGCCGACCGTGTCGCCGTACTGAAACCGCAGTCGGCGTTCTTCGAGCGGTTCGGCTCGCGCGGTATCGCCGTCCTGGAGAAGGCGGTCGCCGAGGCGCGGGCCGCCGGCGCGCTCGTCCTGATGGACGCCAAGCGCGGCGACATCGGCTCCACCATGGCCGCGTACGCCGCGACGTACCTCGACAAGGACAGCCCGCTCCACTCCGACGCCCTCACCGTCTCGCCGTACCTCGGCTTCGGCTCGCTGCGCCCCGCCCTGGACCTGGCACGCGCCGGCGGCTGCGGTCTCTTCGTGCTCGCCCTCACCTCCAACCCGGAGGGCGCCGAGGTGCAGCGGGCCACCACCGAAGGTGGTGTCCCGGTGGCGCAGATGATGCTCGACCACGCGGCTCGGGAGAACGCCGGGGCGACGCCGCTCGGTTCGGTCGGCGCCGTCGTCGGGGCGACCCTCGGCGACGCCGGGGTCGATCTCGCGATCAACGGTCCGCTGCTCGCCCCCGGCATCGGGGCGCAGGGCGCGACCCCCGCGGACCTTCCGGGTGTCTTCGGCGCGGCCGTCGGCAACGTGGTGCCGAGTGTGAGCCGGGGTGTACTGCGTCACGGTCCGGATGTTTACGCCCTGCGTGCGGCGGCGGAGCGGTTCGGCGACGAGGTACGAACGGCGGTCGAGGGCGCTCCCGGAGGGCGCTGACGCGGTTCGGCGGAGCGCGCCGAAGCGGATCGAACGCCGATCCTGACAGAAAAGCGGGTCGATATGCCAGGAATGTCCTGGTCGAGCGATGCTGACCAGGACTTTTCGGCTGTTCTCGCTGACGACAGCGTTCTTCAACGCTAGTCTCCGTCGAGAGCCAACGCGCGGAAGCATCGCTCGTTGCTCGCCCTGGTGCGGGGCGAACCAGTTCCGCACCGGTCCGTATCCGACAGTTCGACATCCGAGGTGACGTAGGCGTGGCTCTTCCGCCCCTTACCCCTGAACAGCGCGCAGCCGCGCTCGAAAAGGCCGCCGCGGCTCGCCGGGAGCGGGCCGAGGTCAAGAATCGACTCAAGCACTCCGGCGCTTCCCTCCACGACGTCATCAAGACGGGCCAGGAGAACGACGTCATCGGGAAGATGAAGGTCTCCGCCCTCCTTGAATCTCTGCCCGGCGTGGGCAAGGTCCGCGCCAAGCAGATCATGGAGCGGCTCGGCATCTCCGAGAGCCGCCGTGTGCGGGGTCTCGGCTCCAACCAGATCGCGTCGCTTGAACGCGAGTTCGGCGGCGGTGCCGCCTGACGTTCCCGGGCACTCCCGGGAACCTGGATAATCGCCGCATGGCACCAGAGGTACGTCCGCGGCTGACCGTGCTCTCCGGCCCTTCGGGGGTCGGCAAGAGCACGGTCGTCGCGCATATGCGCAAAGTCCACCCCGAGGTATGGCTCTCGGTGTCGGCCACCACCAGAAGGCCGCGTCCCGGCGAACGCCACGGCGTCCAGTACTTCTTCGTCACCGACGAGGAGTTCGACAAGCTGGTCGCCAACGGCGAGCTGCTGGAGTGGGCGGAGTTCGCGGGCAACCGCTACGGCACACCGCGCCGCGCGGTACTCGACCGCCTGGAGGCGGGCGAGCCCGTGCTCCTGGAGATCGATCTCCAGGGCGCGCGGCAGGTCAAGGACTCGATGCCGGACTCACAACTGGTCTTCCTGGCGCCGCCGAGCTGGGACGAGCTGGTCCGCCGGCTGACCGGCCGGGGCACCGAGTCGCCCGAGGTGATCGAGCGCCGGCTGGAGGCCGCGAAGGTGGAGCTGGCCGCCGAGTCGGAGTTCGACACCAGCCTGGTGAACACCTCCGTCGAGGACGTGGCGCGCGAGCTGCTAGCCTTGATGGCAGTTGCCTGACCTCTGTCTGCTTTCGCGCAGCCGTCGGTAGCGCTCGATATTTCCTGTATTTCCCTGAATTATCTTCGGAAGGCAAGAGAGTGTCCTCTTCCATTTCCACGCCCGAGGGCATCATCAACCCGCCGATCGACGAGCTGCTCGAGGCCACGGACTCGAAGTACAGCCTGGTGATCTACGCGGCCAAGCGCGCGCGTCAGATCAACGCGTACTACTCGCAGCTCGGCGAGGGCCTGCTCGAGTACGTCGGTCCGCTGGTGGACACCCACGTCCACGAGAAGCCGCTCTCGATCGCCCTGCGTGAGATCAACGCGGGTCTGCTGACGTCCGAGGCCATCGACGGCCCGGCGCAGTAACGACGACAGTCTCGACAACCACGGGCCCGGCGGCGCGACCGCCGGGCCCGTGGTGTGTCATGGGGAAGACGAATCCAGCCGAACGCGGGGAGACACGGTGGACCAGACGGAGCGGTCGGGGCAGACGGACGGCAGGCCGAAGGTCGTCCTGGGGGTGAGCGGCGGGATCGCCGCGTACAAGGCGTGCGAGCTGCTGCGCCGCCTCACCGAGTCGGGCCATGACGTACGGGTCGTACCGACCGCGTCCGCCCTGCACTTCGTCGGCGCCGCGACCTGGTCCGCGCTCTCCCGCCATCCCGTCTCCACCGAGGTCTGGTCGGACGTCCACGAGGTGCCGCACGTGCGCACCGGACAGTCCGCCGACCTCGTCGTCGTCGCCCCCGCCACCGCCGACCTGCTGGCCAAGGCCGCCCAGGGCCTGGCCGACGACCTGCTGACCAACACGCTCCTCACCGCGCGCTGCCCGGTGGTCTTCGCACCGGCCATGCACACCGAGATGTGGGAGCACCCCGCGACCCGGGCGAACGTCGCGACCCTGCGCGAGCGCGGAGCCGTCGTCATCGAGCCCGCCGTCGGCCGCCTCACCGGCGTCGACACCGGCAAGGGACGGCTGCCCGACCCCGAGGCGATCTACGAGGTCTGCCGGCGGGTGCTGGCGCGCGGCGTGCGGACGCCCGATCTGGCGGGGCGCCATGTCGTCGTCTCCGCCGGCGGGACCCGCGAACCGCTCGACCCCGTGCGCTTCCTCGGCAACCGCTCCTCCGGGAAGCAGGGGTACGCCCTGGCCCGTACGGCGGCGGCCCGCGGCGCCCGCGTCACCCTCATCGAGGCCAACACCGGGCTGCCGGACCCGGCCGGCGTCGACGTGCTGCGCGTCGGCACCGCCGTACAACTGCGCGAGGCCGTGCTGAAGGCGGCGGCCGACGCCGACGCGGTGGTCATGGCCGCTGCCGTGGCCGATTTCCGCCCCGCCTCCTACGCCGAAGGCAAGATCAAGAAGAAGGACGGCGAGGAGCCGGCGCCGATCGTGCTGGTCCGTAACCCGGACATCCTCGCGGAGATCGGCGCGGAGCGTGCCCGTGCCGGGCAGGTGATCGTCGGATTCGCCGCCGAGACCGACAACGTGCTCGCCAACGGCCGCGCGAAGCTGCGCCGCAAGGGCTGCGACCTGCTGGTCGTCAACGAGGTGGGGGAGCGCAAGACCTTCGGCGCCGAGGAGAACGAAGCGGTGATCCTCGCCGCCGACGGCGGCGAGACCCCGGTGCCCTACGGTCCCAAGGAAGCGCTCGCCGACACCGTCTGGGACCTCGTCGTACCGGCATTCGGTCCCGAGTAGACGAACGGGAAGTTAATTCTTCGTTCGCTCCTCCGGGTGGAGAAAATCGGCCCAAAACAGCCGTTCCAGGTCGGGATAGGGGGCGATCGTCGTATCGCAGGACGGAGTGACACCCCCGACTCCACTCCCACAGTCCGAGACGTCTGGACCTTCTGAGCCGTCGGCCGGATAAACTGGCCGAGGAACGTCGCGGGGCGCAGCTCCCCAGGACGTTCCGCCAAGGATCTAGCCAGCAGCCGCTGCAACCCCAGGGAGCGATGTGTCGCGCCGTCTGTTCACTTCGGAGTCTGTGACCGAAGGTCACCCTGACAAGATCGCTGACCAGATCAGCGACACCATTCTCGACGCGCTCCTGCGGGAGGACCCCACCTCGCGGGTGGCCGTCGAGACCCTGATCACGACCGGCCTGGTGCATGTGGCCGGTGAGGTGACCACCAAGGCGTACGCGCCCATCGCGAAGCTCGTCCGGGACAAGATCCTGGAAATCGGCTACGACTCCTCCAAGAAGGGCTTCGACGGCGCCTCCTGCGGCGTCTCGGTGTCCATCGGCGCGCAGTCCCCCGACATCGCCCAGGGCGTCGACACCGCCTACGAGAAGCGGGTCGGCGGAGAGGACGACGAGCTCGACAAGCAGGGCGCCGGCGACCAGGGCCTGATGTTCGGCTACGCCTGCGACGAGACGCCCGAGCTGATGCCGCTCCCGATCCACCTCGCCCACCGGCTCTCGCGCCGGCTCTCCGAGGTCCGCAAGAACGGGACCATCCCGTACCTGCGCCCCGACGGCAAGACCCAGGTCACCATCGAGTACGACGGCGACAAGGCCGTCCGCCTCGACACGGTCGTCGTCTCCTCGCAGCACGCGTCGGACATCGACCTGGACTCGCTGCTGGCGCCCGACATCCGCGAGTTCGTGGTCGAGCACGTGATCAGCCAGCTTCTCGAGGACGGCATCAAGCTCGAGACCGAGGGCTACCGCCTGCTGGTCAACCCCACGGGCCGCTTCGAGATCGGCGGCCCCATGGGCGACGCCGGCCTCACCGGCCGCAAGATCATCATCGATACCTACGGCGGCATGGCCCGCCACGGCGGCGGCGCCTTCTCGGGCAAGGACCCCTCCAAGGTGGACCGCTCGGCGGCCTACGCGATGCGCTGGGTCGCGAAGAACGTGGTGGCCGCCGGCCTCGCGTCGCGCTGCGAGGTCCAGGTCGCCTACGCGATCGGCAAGGCCGAGCCGGTGGGCCTGTTCATCGAGACCTTCGGCACGGCCTCGGTCGACGTCGAGAAGATCGAACAGGCCATCGCCACGGTCTTCGACCTCCGCCCGGCCGCGATCATCCGCGACCTGGACCTGCTCCGCCCGATCTACGCCCGGACGGCGGCGTACGGCCACTTCGGCCGCGAGGAGCCGGACTTCACGTGGGAGCGCACGGACCGCGTGGACGCACTGCGCGAGGCGGCGGGTCTGTAAAGCACCCGACGCACATCGACGGTGCGGGCCCCGGACACCACTGGTGTCCGGGGCCCGTCGCCGTACGCGGAGCATGCCCGGCGACGGGCCGCCGGTGGGCCGCCGGTGTCAGTGGTGTCTGTAAGAATTTGGCTGTGAGCAGCGACGACGAGCAGGCCGAGGAGTCCGCCGGGGGTGGTGGGCCGGAGCAGCTTGCGTTCATTCGGGAGACCGTGCGGGGCGCCAAGGTGCCGCGGGCCAAGCCGCGGACGTGGCGGGGGGCGGCGTTGGCGCAGGAGTTGCCTGTGGCGCGGGTCGTGGTGAACAAGGGGGTGCTGCATCTCGACCAGTTCTTCGACTACGCCGTGCCCGAGGAGCTGGACGAGGCCGCGCAGCCGGGTGTGCGGGTGCGGGTGAGGTTCGGGGCCGGGGCGCATCAGGTGCGGGGTGGGCGGCGGGAGGGCGGGCGGCTGATCGACGGGTTCGTCGTCGAGCGGCGGGCCGAGTCGGACTACGCGGGGCCGCTCGCCGCGCTGGCCGGTGTCGTGTCGCCGGAGCCGGTGCTCAGCGCCGAGCTGCTGGGGCTCGCGCGGGCCGTCGCCGACCGTTACGCGGGCAGCCTCGCCGACGTACTGCAACTGGCGGTGCCGCCGAGGAACGGGCGCGCGGAGGCCAAGCCGTCGCCCGAACCGCTGCCCGCGCCGGGCCGCCCGGAGGCGGGCACCTGGGAGCGGTACGCGCGGGGCCCCGCCTTCCTGGACGCGCTCGCCGACGGCGGCGCCCCGCGAGCCGTCTGGACCGCGCTGCCCGGACCGCACTGGGCGGACGAGCTGGCACGGGCCGTCGCCGCGACGCTCGCGTCGGGGCGCGGGGCGCTCGTCGTCGTCCCGGACGGCCGGGCGGCGGCCCGCGTCCACACCGCGCTCACGGCCCTGCTCGGCGAGGGACACCACGCGCTGCTCACCGCCGAGACGGGTCCCCAGAAGCGGTACGGCCAGTGGCTCGCCGTCCGGCGCGGCGCGGTGCGGGCCGTCGTGGGGACCCGCGCGGCCATGTTCGCCCCCGTACAGGACCTCGGGCTCGTCGCCATCTGGGACGACGGCGACTCCAGCCACAGCGAACCGCGCGCGCCGCTGCCGCACGCCCGCGAGGTCCTGTTGTCGCGCGCCGCGCACGACAGGTGCGCCTTCCTGCTGGGCGGTACGGGCTGCACCGTCGAGGCGGCCCAACTGGTCGAGACAGGCTGGGCGTTGCCCATGACGGCCGACCGGGAGCGGATCCGTACGGCCGCGCCTTTGGTCCGGACGGTCGGCGACGGCGAGCTGGCCCGCGACGAGGCCGCGCGCGCGGCCCGGCTGCCGAGCCTCGCCTGGCAGACCGTCCGCGAAGGGCTCAAGACAGGACCGGTCCTCGTGCAGGTGCCCCGGCGCGGCTATGTGCCCCGGCTCGGCTGCGAACGCTGCCGCGCGCCCGCCCGCTGCCGCCACTGCGCGGGGCCCCTGGAGGCGCCCGAGCAGCGGGAGTTGCACTGCGGCTGGTGCGGGCGCGGCGAGCCCGCCTGGCGCTGCGCCGAGTGCGGCGGTACGCGGCTGCGCGCCAGCGTCGTGGGCGCGCGGCGTACGGCGGAGGAGCTGGGCAGGGCCTTCCCGGCGGTCCCGGTGCGTACGTCGGGCCGCGACCACATCCTCGACACCGTGCCCGGCCGCCCCGCGCTGGTGGTGAGCACACCCGGCGCCGAGCCCGTCGCCGAAGGCGGCTACGCGGCGGCACTGCTCCTCGACGGCTGGGCGATGCTCGGCCGGCCCGACCTGAGGGCGGGGGAGGAGGCGCTACGGCGCTGGCTGCACGCCGCGTCGCTGGTCCGGGGCCAGGCCGACGGCGGCACGGTCGTGATCGTCGCCGAGCCGACGCTACGGCCCGTACAGGCGCTCGTGCGGTGGGATCCCGTGGGCCACGCCCAGCGCGAGCTGGCGGAGCGGGCCGAGCTGGGCTTCCCGCCGGTGTCCCGGATGGCGGCGGTGACCGGCGAGCCCGAGGCGGTGGCCGCGTTCCTGGCCGGCGCCGAACTGCCGCCGGACGCCGAGGTCCTGGGCCCGGTCCCCCTGCCGGTTACGGTCCCGGCCCGGCCCCGCAGGACCGGCGACGCGCCGCCGGGCGTGGTGTGGGAGCGCGCGCTGCTGCGCGTGCCGCCCGGCAGCGGCGCCGCGCTGGCGGCGGCCCTGAAGTCCGCCCAGGCGGGCCGGCTGGCACGGGGTGGCGGCGAGCCGGTGCGTATCCGGATCGATCCGCCCGACATCGGCTGACGGGGCGCGCGTCCGGGCTTCGGCAGCCGTACGGGCGCCCGTTCCCCATCGCCGGGCGGCGGCGCGCGCTCTGTCCCCGATCGCCGGACCGGCCGCACACGCGGTCGGCCCGTCCGGCCGTCAGGGAACGGCCGCGTCAGCCGTTGCGTGGACCCGGGAACGCACCCGGGCGCGCCTCCTCGCGGAGCGGCTGTACGGCCACCGTCGGCTGCGGTGGCATCGACCGGGCCGCGGGCACGGCCGGGACGCCCTGCACCGGGCCCGTCGGACGGGGCTGGGCGGCGTCCTGCGGGCGGTCGCCCTCGGCGAGGGCGGCTTGCTGGGCCGCGCGCCTCGTACCGTAACGACGGTGCACCGCCTGCTTGGTGACACCGAGCGCCGAGCCGACCGCGTCCCACGAGAAGCCCAGCGAGCGATCGAAGTCCACGGCCGCCGTCACCAGGCTCTCGACACTGTCCCGCAGTTCCTGCGCGAGACGGACGGTCGGGGCTGGCGCCCGGCCGTAGACGACGAAGCCCGTCGAGGGGCCTGAACGGCGCGGGCGGTAGACGTTGCCCAACTGGGCTGTGAGGGTGCGCAGTGCGTCCACCTGCCGGCGGACGCGCTCGATGTCCCGCACCAACAGGTGCAGATTTGCCCGGGCTTGTGCGTCGTGGGTTGCGTGGTCGGCCATGAACAAGCCTCTCGAACCGGCGTTGAAACGGATCGGGCCGCACCGGGCGGCCCGTTTGGGGTCAATCTCCCTTGACAACGCGCCACCCGCCGTTGTGGTCACGCTGCGGGGGCGTATACGCATATGCGCGGTGCGCGCGGGCTCCCGTACGCCCCCTGCCTTCCCGGCTTCCGGGCCGTGTCTTCACAGGGAGGACACGGCCAGGCCGTGTCCGCGAAGTCCCGCCTGGCCCGCGACGTCTGGACGGCACCTCTCCCCCGTAGCCCCCGAGGGGGGCACGGGAGGTGCCCCCTGCGTTGTCTTCAGTCGGCCAAGTACGGCCGGTACGAGCCCGATCCTCCGCCTTGCGATGCACCGCACCAACGAGACATCAGCCGCTCCGCGGCGGGCGCGGGCCCCGCCCTGCGGGCGGACGGCGCTACTTCGCGGACACGGCCTAGACTGATGCGCTGTCCGTCGGCGGCCGAGCCGGTGTCCGCCCGCCCGGCCCGACGGACCGGAAGCCGCACGAGAGAGCGAGGAAGTCCCGCAGTGAAGCTCGTCTTCGCAGGCACCCCCGAGGTCGCCGTACCAGCCCTGGACGCACTGATCGCCTCCGACCGGCATGAGGTCGCCGCCGTCGTCACCCGTCCCGACGCGCCCTCCGGCCGTGGCCGCAGGCTCGTAGCCAGCCCCGTCGCGCAACGCGCCGAAGAGGCGGGCATCGAGATCCTGCGGCCCGCGAAACCGCGCGACGAAGCCTTCCTGGCCCGGCTGCGCGAGATCGCGCCCGACTGCTGCCCCGTCGTCGCCTACGGGGCCCTGCTGCCCCGCGTCGCCCTCGACATCCCGGCCCACGGGTGGGTCAATCTGCACTTCTCGCTGCTGCCCGCGTGGCGCGGCGCCGCCCCCGTACAGCACGCGGTCATCGCCGGTGACGAGACGACCGGCGCCGCCACCTTCCTCATCGAGGAAGGGCTGGACTCGGGACCGGTGTACGGCGTGATCACCGAGGACGTACGGCCCACCGACACCAGCGGCGACCTGCTGACCCGGCTCGCCTTCGCCGGCGCCGGGCTGCTCGCCGCGACCATGGACGGCATCGAGGACGGCACGCTCAAGGCCGTGCAGCAGCCCACCGAAGGCGTCTCGCTCGCCCCCAAACTCACCGTCGAGGACGCGCGGGTCGACTGGGCGGCGCCCGCGCTGCGCGTCGACCGTGTCGTCCGCGGCTGCACCCCCGCGCCCGGCGCCTGGACCGTCTTCCGCGGCGAACGCCTCAAGCTGATCCAGCTCACGCCGACGGCCGACCGCACCGACCTGGCCCCCGGCGAGCCGGCTGTCGGCAAGAACTCCGTGCACGTCGGCACCGGCTCGTACGCCGTCGAACTGCTCTGGGTCCAGCCGCAGGGCAAGAAGCCCATGCGGGCCGCGGACTGGGCCCGCGGCGTACGGATCGCCCCAGGTGAACGGCTCGGCGCGGTCGACGGGGCGGCGGACGTACGCTGAAAGTGGTCGACCTTCTTCAGAAGAAGGTGTTCGACCTTGCAGGTTGCATGAGCAGCACCCACGCACCACCACGACCTTTCACGCGTAGAACCTTTGCGGAGCACCTTTGAACGAGCAGGCCCGTCGCCGTCCCTCCAAGTCCTACCGCCGTCCTAAGAAGGATCCCGTGCGGATCCTCGCCTTCGAGGCACTGCGGGCCGTCGACGAGCGCGCCGCGTACGCCAACCTCGTCCTCCCGCCCCTTCTCAAGAAGGCCAGGGAGGCGGGCGACTTCGACACCCGCGACGCGGCGCTCGCGACCGAGCTGGTCTACGGCACGCTCCGCCGCCAGGGCACGTACGACGCGATCATCTCCGCCTGTATCGACCGCCCGCTGCGCCAGGTCGACCCGCCCGTGCTCGACGTACTCGCCCTCGGCGCACACCAGTTGCTCGGCACCCGCATCCCCACCCACGCCGCCGTGTCGGCGAGCGTGGAGCTGGCCCGCGTGGTGCTCGGCGACGGGCGCGCGAAATTCGTCAACGCGGTCCTGCGGAAGATCTCCAAGGACGACCTCGACGCCTGGCTGGAGCGGGTCGCACCGCCGTACGACGAGGACGCCGAGGACCACCTCGCCGTCGTCCACTCGCACCCGCGCTGGATCGTCTCCGCCCTCTGGGACGCGCTCGGCGGCGGCCGGGCCGGTATCGAGGACCTGCTCGAAGCGGACAACGAACGCCCCGAGGTCACGCTCGTCGCGCGCCCCGGCCGGGTCTCGGCCGACGAACTCCTCGACACCCTGGGCGAGGAGTCCGCACTGCCGGGACGCTGGTCCCCGTACGCCGTCCGCCTCACCGAGGGCGGCGAGCCGGGCGCCATCGACGCCGTACGCGACGGGCGGGCCGGAGTTCAGGACGAGGGCAGCCAGCTTGTCGCCGTGGCGCTCGCCAACGCGCCGCTGGAGGGCACCGACACGCGCTGGCTCGACGGCTGCGCGGGGCCCGGCGGCAAGGCGGCGCTCCTGGCGGCGCTGGCCGCCGAGCGCGGCGCGTGGCTGCTCGCCTCCGAGAAGCAGCCGCACCGGGCCCGCCTGGTCGAGCGCGCGCTCGCGGGCAACCCCGGCCCGTACCAGGTGATCACCGCCGACGGCACCCGCCCGCCGTGGCGGACCGGTGTCTTCGACCGTGTTCTGGTCGATGTCCCGTGCACCGGCCTCGGCGCCCTGCGCCGTCGCCCGGAGGCCCGCTGGCGGCGCCGTCCCGAGGACCTGGAGGGCTTCGCGCCGCTCCAGCGGGCCCTGCTGCGCGAGGCGCTGAAGGCCGTGCGGGTGGGGGGAGTGGTCGGTTACGCGACGTGCTCCCCGCATCTGGCGGAGACACGGGCCGTCGTGGAGGACGTACTGAAGGGCAGGGGCGGTTCCGCCGCCGAGGCCGAATGGGTCGACGCCCGGCCGCTGATGCCCGGCGTCGCGGCGCTGGGGGACGGCCCCGACGTCCAGCTCTGGCCGCATGTCCACGGCACGGACGCGATGTATCTGGCGCTGCTGCGGCGTACCGCCTGAGGCGCGGACGGGGACGGGGGCTCTTGGGGCAGGGCGATCCCCTGGATCTACAGCGTAGGAAAAGATTCCTACGCTGTAGACTGTCGATGTGACAGCGGCATCCCACCGACGAGAGGCTTCACGGCATGGCGACGTGGCAAGAGATCCGGAGCCGGCAGCCGGAGTTCGCGGACAAGGTCTGGGCGTGTTTCGCGAGGGGCGTCAACAAGACGATCGCGACCCTGCGCGAGGACGGCTCGCCCCGTATCAGCGCGATTGAGCTGGAGCTGAACGACGGCCAGATCACGCTGGGGATGATGGGCGGATCGGTCAAACTCCGCGACGCCCGACGCGACCCGCGCGTCGCCGTCCACAGCCCCACGGTCGAGCCCGCGGAGGACGGGACCTGGCATGGAGACGCCAAACTCTCCGGAGTCCTCGTGGAGACGCCGGCCCCGGCGGGGAACACGCATGTCGGCGCGGGCTTCTTCCGGATCGACATCCGGGAAGTCGCACTCACCTGTCTCGGCACCCCCGCCGACCACCTGGTGATCGAGTCCTGGGACACGGAACACGGTTGGCGGCGCAGGACGCACTGAACCGGTCGCCGCCACGCGCAGGCGCGCTGTGCGGCGTCCACCGGGAAATCAACACCGTAGGAATCTATTTCTGCGCTGTAGAGTGCCGACGTGGCAACGGAATCGGACACAGGATCAGCCAAGGCCAGGAAGCGCGGCCGTCCCGCCGCCGGCCAGTCAGGACTGACAGTTGACCGGATCCTCACGACCGCCCTCGCGCTCGTGGACGAGCAGGGTCTCGAGGCGCTGAGCATGCGCCGGCTGGCCGGGCAACTGGGCGTGGATCCCATGTCGATCTATCACCATCTGCCGAACAAGGCCGCGGTCGTCTCCGGGCTCGTGGAACTCGTCTTCTCACGGATGGAGTCGCCGCGCGCCGTGGCCGGTGACTGGGCCGAGCAGGTACGGGCCTGGGTGAACGCCTACCAGGGCCTGACCCGCCGTCACCCCCGCCTCGTACTTCAGATCGTCACCGACCCCGTGGCCGTCACCCAGGCGGCGGAGATGATCAATGGGCCGCTGCACGCGGCGCTGACCTCGGCCGGGGTACCGGCGGACAAGATCGACGCATGCGTCGGTATGTTCGTCGACTTCGCCAACGGGTTCGCCCTGGCAGGGCTTGAGCCGCCGTCGCCCGTCCCGGCCGGGAATCCCCCGGAGAATCCCCCGCGGTCCCACTTCGACCTCGCGATGGACGTCATGATCCTCGGCCTTCGCGCACTCACCGCCGGGCGCGACGCCACACGACACGCGCGGATCTGATTCCTTCATAACCGGGCCCGGCCCGCCCCCTACGTTGCACGGATGAGTACGGACAGTCCCCCGAGCCGCCGACAGGGCGAGCAGGGATACGACGAAGCGCGGCGGGGGCTGAACCGCGCGGCCGAGTCACGGCCGGCCTATGTGGTCGTGGCGCGCGACGAACAGGATGTCGTCGCTGCCGTCAGGCTGGCCGCGAAGCGGAAGCGCCCCGTGGGAGTCATGGCCACCGGGCACGGCCCGAGCCTGCCCGCCGACGACGCCGTGCTCGTCAACACCGGGCGGATGGACGGCGTGGCGGTCGACGTCCCCGGTGCGACGGCGTGGATCGAGGCCGGGGCACGGTGGCGCCACGTGCTCGAGCGCACCGCCCCGCACGGGCTGGCCCCGCTCAGCGGCTCGAGCCCCGCCGTGGGGGCGGTCGGCTATCTGGTGGGAGGCGGAGTGGGGCTGCTGGGCCGTCGCTTCGGATTCGCCGCGGACCATGTACGGCGGCTGCGCCTGGTCACCGCCGACGGCCGGTTGCGTGACGTCACCGCCGAGGAGGAACCCGACCTGTTCTGGGCGGTACGCGGCGGCAAGGACAATTTCGGGCTGGTCGTGGGCATGGAGGTCGATCTGTTCCCGGTCTCCAGGCTGTACGGCGGGGGCCTCTACTTCGAGGGCGCGGCCACCGCCGACGTACTGCACGCCTACGCCGAGTGGACCCGGCACCTGCCCGAGGAGATGGCCTCCTCGGTGCTGCTGACCCACAACCCCGACCCGTCCGGCGTGCCGGACGCACCGCGCGGGCGGTTCATCGTCCACCTCCGCATCGCCTACAGCGGCCCGGCGGCGGACGGCGAGCGCCTGGTACGGCCGCTGCGCGAACTCGGCGGGGTCGTCCTGGACACCGTGCGGGACATGCCGTACGCCGAGGTCGGCAGGATCTACCACGAGCGCACGTCCGAGCCCTACCGGGAGTACGACCGCAACCTGCTGCTGAGCGAGCTGACCGGCGACACCGTCGACGCGCTCGTCGCCCTGGCCGGACCGGACGCGGGAGCACCGTTCGTCACCGAACTGACCCATCTCGGCGGTGCGTACGCCCGCCCGCCGAAGGCCGGCAACTGTGTGGGCGGTCGCGACGCCGCCTTCTCACTCTTCACGGTCACCGTCCCGGACCCCGGGAACCTGCGGCGCCGTGACGAGCTGCTGGCGCATCTGCGCCCGTGGGGCACCGGGGGGATCAATCTCAACTTCGCCGGCGTCGAGGACGCCGGCCTCGCCCGCGTACGCGCCGCCTACGCACCGGCCGACTTCGACCGGCTGCGCGCCGTCAAGGCCCGCCACGACCCCGGCAACATGTTCCGCGTGAACTTCAACATTCCGCCCGGGGATGCCACGGGCCGGGCGGGGTGACCGCCCCCTCGGTGGCTCCGTCCGGGGGCGCCGACGGGTGCTAGCGTCCGGCCGGATGAACGACAGCGTGTACGTGGGAAACGCGGGCGACGACGCGGCACTGGACCGTGGATGGCTCCTCGGACACTTCAAGGACGCCGGGGATCCTCGTCACAGCGAGGCCGTCGAGATCAAATGGGGCGTTCATCCGCGCGGTGACGAGCGGACGCGGTGGGTGCGTGGCGAGGAACGGACAGCCCTCCTCGTACTCATCAGCGGTCGCTTCCATGTCGAACTCCCCGGCCGCAGCGTGCTTCTGGCACAGCAGGGCGATTACGTCGTCTGGGGTCGCGGAGTCGACCATTCCTGGTTCGCGGAGGAAGAGTCGGTGGTGCTGACGGTTCGCTGGCCGTCCGTACCGGGTTACGCGGTGACTGAGGAGGACGGCCCGGCGGCCGGTCCGGCCGCGTAGGCCAGCGGCGGCGCGATCGCCTGGGCGTCCGCCCGTTCGCCGACCCACAGCCCGATGAACAGCGCCGCGGTGGCCTCCAGGATCCCGGCCCGGTCCAGCCCGCCGCCGGCCACGGGCTCGCAGCCCACGTCGCGTACCAACTCGTGTACGCGTACGAGGGCCGCCTCGTCGTCCCCGCAGACCGGAACGGCCAGTGGCCGCCCGTCGAAGACGGGTGGCCGCATGCGCCACACATCCTCGTGGCAGATATTGAACGCCTTGACCACGTGGGCCCCCGGTGCCGCCGTGGCCAGTCGCCGCGCCGCCGAGGGGCCGCCTTCCGTCAGCAGCCGGAAGCCCGGCCCGACCGGGTTGGAGCAGTCGAGCAGCACCTTGCCGTCCAGAGGCGCCCGCAGCCCCCGCGCCACATCCGCGCCCACGCCGAAAGGCAGCGCGGCCAGCACCACCTGACCGAACTCGGCCGCCGTCCGCAGACCCACGGGCTCCGCGCCGCCCCCGATACGGGACGCCAGCCGCTCCGCCTTGGCCAAGTCCCGTCCGCCGATGGCCACTTCGTGGCCGGCCCCTACCCAGTGGGTGGCGAGTGCGTCCGCCATGTCGCCCGTCCCCAGCACACCGATTCTCATCATGCGTCCCCTTCCGTGCGTTGCCGCGACGGTGCCCGTATCGACCGTCCACAACGACGCTAGGCGGCCCGTCGGGCACCATTTGGTACGTGACCACCGACGCCTTCCTCGCCGACTGCCGCGCCCGTCTCGCCTTCGACCTGCTCTCGAACACGTGGAACGCCGTGGTGATCTGGGCGCTGCGCGACGGTCCCCGGCGCCCCGTCGAACTGCGCGAGCGGATCGGGGGCATCAGCTCCAAGGTCCTCACCGAGACGCTGCGGCGGCTGCGCTCCAACGGACTGGTGGAACGGCACGCGTATCCGGGAGCACCGCCACGGGTCGAGTACCGGCTCACCGCCCTGGGACGGACCTTGCTGGCCCCCATCGACGCCGTCGGGGCGTGGGCCTTCGAGCACGGCGACGAGGTCGTGGCCGCGCAGGACGCGGATCGGGAAGCGGATCGGGAAGCGGATCGGGAAGCGGATCGGGAAGCGGACGAGTGCACTCCACGGTCCCCGAGGTCCCCAAGGCCCCGCGGCTGAGGAAGCCTTCGTGGACTCCCCGCGCGAGACGAGGCGAGGAAGTCGCCCGGAGCATGGCAGGCTTGGCACATGGCTCAGATCAACCCCAGCATCCTGTCCGCCGATTTCGCACGTCTGGCCGAGGAGGCGAAAGCGGCCGAAGGGGCCGACTGGCTCCACGTCGACGTCATGGACAACCACTTCGTGCCCAATCTGACCCTCGGTGTGCCGGTGGTCGAAGCGCTCGCACGAGCCACGGAGACCCCGCTGGACTGCCATCTGATGATCGAGGAGCCCGACCGCTGGGCGCCCCAGTACGTCGAGGCGGGCGCCGGGTCGGTCACCTTCCACGTCGAGGCCGCGGCGGCCCCCGTACGGCTGGCGCGCGAGATCCGTGCCAAGGGCGCGCGCGCCTCGATGGCGCTGAAGCCCGCGACACCCGTCGAGCCGTACGAGGACCTGCTCCCCGAGCTGGACATGCTGCTGATCATGACGGTGGAGCCGGGCTTCGGCGGTCAGGCGTTCCTCGACATCATGCTGCCCAAGATCCGCCGTACCCGTGAGCTGATCTCCAAGCACGGCCTCGAGCTGTGGCTCCAGGTCGACGGCGGTGTCTCGGCCGCCACCATCGAACGGTGCGCGGAGGCGGGCGCCGACGTCTTCGTCGCGGGTTCGGCCGTGTACGGGACCGACGACCCGGCAGCAGCCGTGCGGATGCTGCGCCACCAGGCCGACGAGGCGACCGCCTCGGCCGGCTGGGCCTGCGCCCACTGAGGCACAACTTCACGCGGCCACCGGGCCACGGCTGTATGAACGGCGCCCGGCCGGGCTGATCAGGGACTGTCGAATCTGACAGGATGAGAGCGCGTCCAGAGTGTGAACAGAAGTGAGGAGATCGCGGTGTCTGGTATGTCGGCGGGTCGCCCGGCCCTGCGCATGGGACCCGCGGAATTGGTGCAGGCCGCGGCCATGGCCCGCCGCTTCTATCTGGAGGGCAAGTCCAAGATCCAGATCGCCGAGGAGTTCGGCGTCAGCCGCTTCAAGGTGGCCCGGGTCCTGGAGACCGCGCTCGAACGTGACCTCGTGAGGATCGAGATCCGCGTCCCGGCCGAGCTGGACGCCGAGCGTTCCGACGCCCTGCGCGCCCGCTACGGCCTGCGGCACGCCGTCGTCGTGGAATCGCCCGCCGAGGCCGCCGACGAGTCGCCCGACCCCGAGAATCTTGGCGAGGTCGCCGCCGACCTCCTCGGTGAGCTGGTCGTGGAGGGCGACGTCCTGGGCCTGGCCTGGGGCCGCTCCACCATCCATATGGCCGCCGCGCTCGACCGGCTGCCGCCCTGCACCGTCGTGCAGTTGACCGGTGTGTACGACGCGGGCACCGCCGAGCGCGGTTCGGTCGAGGCCGTACGGCGCGCCGCCCAGGTCTCCGGCGGCGAGGCGCACCCGATCTACGCCCCGATGCTGCTGCCTGACCCGGCGACGGCCGCCGCGCTGCGCAGCCAGCCCGGTATCGCCCGCGCCTTCGACTACTTCGACAAGGTCACCGTCGCCGCCGTCTCCATCGGCTCCTGGGAGGCGGGGATCTCCACGGTCCACGACATGATCACCGACGAGGAGCGCTCGCACTACGCCTCCCTCGGGGTCGAGGCCGAGATGTCCGCGCACCTGTTCGACGCGGAGGGTCGACGGGTCGGACGTGACCTGGGCGAGCGGTGCATCACGGTCGAGGCCGACCGGCTGCGCCGTATCCCCGAGGTCGTCGCGATCGCGGGCGGCCAGCGCAAGGGCGCGGCGATCGGAGCCGTACTGCGATCCGGACTCGTCACCAGCCTGGTCACCGACACCGCCGCCGCCGACTTCCTGCTGCACGACTTCGAGCCCGGCCCCCGCCCGGCCCTGGAGCGCAAGGATCCGGACGGCGAGTAACCGGCCGGAGTTCGGCTGAGCGGAACGCGCACACGCAGGTCAAGAGCCAAGGTCCCGCCCGGTGGGCGGGACCTTTTTTTGCTGCGTTCGGCAGCAGCCGCCTCGGGCGGCGGTTCACCGATCGTCAAGGAACCCGCCTCTCCAGGCCAACGCCCCTCGGGACGGCGGGAGGCCGCCTCGTCGCAACCGTCGACGGCAGCTCCTGGCGCTTGGTCGAAGATACGGGCGCCGGTGCCGAAGGTTTGGCGGATCGCACACAGAAGCGGGTGCCGGTTCGCCTGGGCGTGGTGGCATCGGTGATGATGGCCTAGGAGCCGCAGCCCGATCCCGTGCTGGTTCGGTGCTGACTTCCCACCCGCCCTGTACGTATACCTGCTGGTGAGAGAGTTGGCATGCGCTTCCTCAATGATCTGAAGCCGCCGTACGACCTGACGTACGACGATGTGTTCATGGTGCCCAGCCGCTCGGCCGTCGGCTCCCGCCAAGGCGTGGACCTCGCCGCGCCGGACGGCACCGGGACCACGATCCCCCTCGTCGTCGCCAACATGACGGCGATCGCGGGCCGCCGGATGGCCGAGACCGTCGCCCGGCGCGGCGGCCTCGTCGTCATCCCGCAGGACATCCCGATCGAGGTCGTCGCCGAGGTCGTCTCCTGGGTCAAGACGCGGCATCTCGTGCTCGACACCCCCATCGTCCTGGCGCCGACGCAGACGGTCGGTGACGCCCTGTCCCTGCTGCCCAAGCGGGCGCACGGGGCCGGGGTCGTGGTCGATGTCGACCTGCGTCCGGTCGGGATCGTCACCGACCACGATCTGACCGGGGTCGACCGGTTCACCCAACTGTCCGAGGTCATGTCGAAGGACCTGCTGCTCATCGACGCGGACATCGACCCGAGCGAGGCGTTCGACACGCTGGACGAGGCCAACCGCAAGCTCGCCCCGGCCGTCGGCGCCGACGGCCAACTGGTCGGCATCCTGACCCGTAAGGCCGCCCTGCGCGCCACGCTCTACACCCCGGCCACCGACGCGGACGGCCGGCTCCGGATCGCCGCCGCCGTGGGCATCAACGGCGACGTCGCGGGCAAGGCCGCGCAGCTCCTCGCCGCCGGGGTCGACACGCTCGTGGTCGACACCGCCCACGGCCACCAGGAGTCGATGCTCACGGCGATCAGGGCCGTGCGGGCGCTCGACCCGAAGGTGCCGATCGTCGCGGGCAACATCGTGGCCGCCGAGGGCGTACGCGATCTCATCGAGGCCGGCGCCGACATCGTCAAGGTCGGTGTGGGCCCCGGCGCCATGTGCACCACGCGCATGATGACCGGGGTGGGCCGGCCGCAGTTCTCCGCCGTGCTGGAGTGCGCCGCCGAGGCGAAGAAGTACGGCAAGCACGTGTGGGCGGACGGCGGTGTCCGGCACCCGCGCGATGTGGCGATGGCGCTGGCCGCCGGCGCGTCGAACGTCATGATCGGTTCCTGGTTCGCCGGTACGTACGAGTCGCCCGGCGACCTTCAGCAGGCCGCCGACGGACGGCTCTACAAGGAGTCCTTCGGCATGGCCTCCGCGCGCGCCGTGCGGAACCGCACCAGCGAGGAATCGGCCTACGACCGGGCCCGCAAGGCGCTGTTCGAGGAGGGCATCTCCACCTCGCGGATGTTCCTGGACCCGGCGCGGCCCGGCGTCGAGGACCTGATCGACTCGATCATCGCCGGGGTCCGGTCCGCGTGCACCTACGCCGGGGCCAACTCGCTCGAGGAGTTCGCGCGGAAGTCGATCGTCGGCGTGCAGAGCGCGGCCGGTTACGCGGAGGGCAAGCCCCTTCACGCGAGCTGGAGTTAGAGCCGCCGCGCGGGCCCCGACCCCGACCGGCATATCCCGGTCGGGGTCCGGGAGACATGACTGGGTTACGACTGGGTACACGGGCTGTGCACTGTCCAACAGAGCAGGGGAGGACACAGTGTCCACGGCGAGCACGGTCCCGACCGACACCATCCCGTACGGAACCCACCACGCCGACACGGCGGAACTCGGTCTGCCGTACGTGGAGTGCCCGGGAGATGTGGCACCCAAGGACGCACGGGAGATTTCGCGGAGCTTCTTCGTCCGGTTGGCGGAGCTGGAGGAGGGCACGCACGATCACCAGTACGTGCGCAACACCCTGATCGAGCTGAACCTGGCCCTGGTGCGGTACGCGGCGACGCGTTTCAGGAACCGCTCGGACCAGATGGAGGACATCGTCCAGGTCGGCACCATCGGCCTCATCAAGGCGATCGACCGCTTCGAGCTCAGCCGCGAGGTGGAGTTCGCGACGTTCGCCGTCCCGTACATCGTCGGTGAGATCAAGCGGTTCTTCCGCGACACGAGCTGGGCCGTGCATGTGCCGCGCCGGCTCCAGGAGTTGCGGATCGATCTGGCCAAGGCGACGGACGAACTGTCGCAGCGCTTCGACCGCGCGCCGACGACGGCCGAACTCGCCGACCACCTCGGCCTGGGCGAGGACGAGATCGTCGAAGGCGTCGTCGCGAGCAACGGCTACACGGCCGGTTCTATCGACCTGCCGAGCGACGACACCGCCGATTCGTCATCGCCGCTGTCCGACCGACTCGGCGCGCCCGACGCGCAGTTGGAGGCGGCGGAGAACGTACAGGCGCTCAAGCCGCTGCTCGACGAGCTGGACGACCGCGAGAAGTGGATCCTCCAGATGCGCTTCGGCGCGGAGATGACGCAGTTGGAGATCGGGCATGAACTGGGCGTCTCCCAGATGCATGTGTCACGGCTGCTGTCACGGATCACCGGACGGCTGCGCGAAGGGCTGCTGGCCGTCGAATGAGTCGCGGGTGACGAAGGCTGGTGGGGACGGTCCCGGACGCGGGCCGTCCCCACCGCCGTTCGTACGCCTACGTGATACGGGACGGATCAGCAGACCCGTGCCTCAGCCGCCGGGCGGTCCCAGACCGCCTGCACCCGCTTGCCCTCGGGCAGCGGCCTGATCTCCACCCGGCCCGCCAGCTTCAGCACCATGGGCCAGCCGAATCCGCCACCGCCGCCGAAGTCGGGGTCGCGCGGGACGGGCAACTGCGGGCTCGAATCGTCGATCTCCACGACCAACGACTCCTGCTCGGCGGTGAGATGGAGCCGCCACCAGCCGGAGGTGTGCCGGACGGCGTTCGCCACGAGTTCGGAAATGACGAGGAGCACCGCGTCCGGATCGGCCCAGGGGCAGTGCTGCGTCAGGAAGTCGGCGGCGACCGTACGGGCGGACGCGGTGTCCCGGTGCGGTGATTCCACGATCACCATGTGCGGCTGTTGACTCATCTCACTCGCTCGCCTACCCCGTTCTCGGGCATCCATGAAGCCCCACACCGGGGAGCCGCAGGCCGAAATGTTACGCCGCCCCCGCGCTCGTGGCTCGCCCGCCCGGCAGGCGGCCTTCTGGGAGGCTGACCGCAGGAACCCCGAGGGAGTCACCCGTGCCGGACAACGGCGCCGCACCACCCCCCGCCCCCGCACCGGGGCCCGGCCGCCCGGCACTCGGCGCCCGGCTGCTGTGGCGCAAACCCGTCGACCAGCTCGTCGCCGAGAGCGGCCACGGCCAAGGCGGATCGCTGCGCCGTTCGCTCGGGTTGTGGCAACTGACGATGATCAGCATCGGCGCCACCCTCGGCACCGGGATCTTCGTCGTCCTCGGCGAGGCCGTCCCCAAGGCCGGACCCGCCGTCACCCTCTCCTTCGTCCTCGCCGGGCTGACGGCGCTGTTCTCCGCCCTCTCGTACGCCGAACTGGCCGGCACCATCCCGGTGTCCGGCTCCTCCTACTCGTACGCCTACGCGACCATGGGCGAGATCGTGGCCTGGATCTGCGGCTGGTGTCTGATCCTGGAGTACGGGGTGTCTGTCGCCGCGGTCGCCGTCGGCTGGGGCCAGTATCTGAACGAACTCCTCGACGGCACGATCGGCGTCACCATTCCCGACGCGCTCTCCTCGCCGCCCGGCGACGGCGGTGTCTTCAACTTCCCGGCCCTGCTGGTCGTCCTGCTCGCCATGACCTTCCTCCTCGGCGGCGCGCGGGAGTCCGCGCGGGTCAACACGGTCATGGTCACGGTGAAGATCGCCGCGCTGCTGCTGTTCTGCGCCGTCGCCTTCCAGGGGGTCAAGGCGGGCAACTACACGCCGTTCATGCCGCTCGGGGTGGCCGGGGTCAGCGCGGCGGCGGGCTCGCTGTTCTTCTCGTACATCGGCTTCGACGCCGCGTCCACCGCCGGTGAGGAGGCCAGGAACCCGCAGCGGGACCTGCCGCGCGCCATCATGCTCTCGCTGTTCATCGTCACCGTGCTGTACGTCCTGGTGGCGGCGGTCGCGGTCGGCGCCCGGCCGTGGCGCGACTTCTCGGACTCCGAGGCGGCACTGGCCGGCGTCCTGCGCGATGTCAGCGGCAGCGACGTCTGGGCCGTGCTGCTCGCCGCCGGCGCGGTCGTCGCCATCGCGAGCGTCGTTCTGACGGTCCTGTACGGGCAGACCCGCATCCTGTTCGCGATGTCCCGCGACGGCCTGGTGCCGAGGATCTTCGCGAAGGTCCATCCCACGACCGGCGCCCCGCGCGCCAACACCGTGATCGTCGCGCTGTTCTGCGGGGTGCTCGCCTCCGTCGTCCCGCTCGGCCAACTGGCCGACGCCACCAGCATCGGCACGCTGTTCGCGTTCGCCCTCGTCAACGTCTCCGTGGTCGTGCTGCGGCGCACCCGGCCGGAGATACGGCGCGGCTTCCGTGTCCCGCTGTCGCCCGTCGTACCCGCCATCGGCTTCGGGCTCTGCCTCTATCTGATGGCCGGTCTCGCGGAGATCACCTGGGTGGTCTTCGGAATCTGGATGGCCGTCGGGCTCATGGTCTACTTCGGATACGGGGCGCGCCGCGCCCGGCCGGCCTCGCCAGAACCACCACCCGCAGAGAAGTGATCCGAGAAGTGACCGACCCGCAGTGCGACTGAACAAGCTGGACGAACGCATCGTGCACGCCCTCGCCGAGGACGCCCGCCGCTCCTTCGCGGACATCGGCTCCGAGGTCGGCCTCTCGGCGCCCGCCGTGAAGCGGCGGGTCGACCGGCTGCGCGCCGAGGGCGCCATCACCGGCTTCACCGTACGGGTGGACCCGGCCGCGCTCGGCTGGGAGACCGAGGGGTTCGTGGAGATCTACTGCCGCCACAAGACCTCGCCCGAGGACATCCGGCGCGGTCTGTCGCGCTACCCGGAGGTGGTGTCCGCGTCGACCGTCACGGGCGACGCCGACGCCGTGGTCCAGGTCTTCGCCTCCGACATGCGCCACTTCGAGCGGGTGCTCGAACAGATCGCGGGGGAGCCGTACGTGGAGCGTACGAAGTCGGTACTGGTGCTCTCACCGCTGCTCAGACGCTTCTCGTCGGGCGCGCCGGGCTGACGCCGGGCCCAGCGCACCGGGCCGATACCGAACGGCACGGCGCCGGGGCTCCCGTCCCCTCGCGCGGGAGCCCCGGCCGTCACCGTGCGCCGCTCAGAGCTTCGGCTCCCAGGGCAGCACCTTGAAGTCGCCGGTGCCCGCCTTGACCTTCTCGAACGGCGCGGAACTCACGCACTTCGGCATCGGTCCCTGGTCGGCCGGACTGCCGGTGGAGGCCCAGCTATAGCCGAGCCGGTCCCCGCGCCCCAGATCGTGCACCGTGACACCGACCCGCTCGCCCTCGGCACCCGGCAGGTCCGACTTGGTGACGATGCCGCTCACGACGGCCACCTTCCCGCCGGTCAGCAGGCAGTCGACCTTCACTTCGGCCGAGGCGCCGAAGTCGTCCAGATAGTGGCTGAAACGGAAGGTGCCGGTGGCCTTGGTCGGGTCGTCGGTGTCCTTGGCCGCGAGGTGTGCGTCGAAGGTGAAGGTGATGTCGTCACCGAGCGAGCGGTACAGCTTGGCGGTGCCGGTGAGGGCCGCCGCCTCGCGCGTCGTGCTCCGGTCGCTCGCCCCGGTGCCGGCGCCGGTGCCGGTACCGGGGCCGTCCCATGCCACCGCCGATCCGCCGGTGACGACCAGGGCGGCGACCAGCAGTGCGGCCCCCACCGCCGTGGCGCGGGTGCGGGTGCTGCGTGACGGTGTGCCAAGACTCATGGGAATCCCTTTCTCGGGAGTACCGGTGTCCCGGTACCGATGTCATGCGCCCGGTGCCTCCCGGGCTTGATCACCCTCCCGCGCCGGGCCTCTCCCGGGCGTCATGCCACGGTCGCCACCGGCTCCGCCGCACGGCGGAGAACCGCGTCCGACCAGCCCTTGTCCCGGCGGCGCAACGAATCGCCGCGAAACGGCCCGAACACGCAACGATTGCCCCGCCCACACGCAACACAGGCGCCTTGCCGCCGCGGAAGTCGGAGCCGTACCGTCGAAGTCGTCCCCCGAAACCCCATGACGTCCCGAGGTCAGCCATGCCGTCGTCACGTATCGCCCTGCTCCAGAGCTCCGGCCGGCCCGGCGACGCCGTGAAGAATCTTGAGATCATCGCGGGCGCGGCCCGCGAGGCGGCGGCCGGCGGGGCCGGGCTGCTGGTCTGCCCCGAGATGTTCCTCACCGGCTACGCCATCGGCCCGGACGTGTCGCGACTGGCCGAGAGCGCGGACGGTCCGGCCGCCGAGGCCGTGGCCCGGATCGCGGCCGAGCACGGCGTCGCGGTCCTGTACGGCTACCCGGAGCGGTCCGGCGCGAACTCGCCGCTGTACAACGCCGCGCGGCTCATCGGCCCGGACGGCTCCGCCCTCGCCGACTACCGCAAGACCCATCTCTTCGGCGGCTTCGAGCGGGAGTGGTTCACCCCCGGCGACATCCCGGTCGTACAGGCCGAACTCGGCGGTCTGCGGGTAGGGATCATGATCTGCTACGACGTCGAGTTCCCGGAGAACGTACGCGCCCACGCCCTCGCCGGGACCGATCTGCTGCTGGTGCCCACCGCTCAGATGCACCCCTTCCAGTTCGTCGCCGAATCGGTCGTGCCGGTGCGCGCCTTCGAGAACCAGATGTATGTGGCGTACGTGAACCGGACAGGTCCCGAGGGGGACGGCGGGTCCGCGTTCGAGTTCGTCGGGCTGAGCTGTCTGGCCGGGCCGGACGGCACCACCCGCGCACGTGCGGGACGCGGCGAGGAGCTGCTGTTCGGCGACGTCGACCCCGAGCTGCTGCGGGCCTCACGCGCCGCCAACCCGTATCTGAGCGACCGGCGCCCCGGGATGTACGGCGCGCTGAACTGACCGCCGCTCGCCCCTGCCCCTCGTCGCTCACGCCATTCCCGCAAGGAGTCCGTACCCCATGACGTCCACGGTGCCCACCTCCGTCCCGCACACCGAGGACCGGCCGCCGGCCGGTCTGCCGCCGATCACCATGTTCGGTCCGGACTTCCCGTACGCCTACGACGACTTCCTCGCCCACCCCGCCGGCCTCGGCCAGATACCGGCGACCGAGCACGGCGCCGAGGTCGCGGTCATCGGCGGGGGTCTGTCGGGCATCGTCGCCGCGTACGAGCTGATGAAGATGGGCCTGCGGCCGGTGGTGTACGAGGCCGACCGGATCGGCGGCCGGCTGCGTACCGTCGGCTTCGACGGCTGCGACCCCGAACTGACCGCCGAGATGGGCGCGATGCGCTTCCCGCCGTCGTCCACCGCGCTCCAGCACTACATCGACCTGGTGGGCCTGGTCACCGAGCCGTTCCCCAACCCCCTTGCCCCCGGCACCCCTTCGACCGTCGTGGACCTCAAGGGCGAGTCGCACTACGCGCGGACGATCGACGACCTGCCGCAGGTCTACCGCGACGTCATGACCGCCTGGAACACCTGTCTGGAGGAAGGCGCCGACTTCTCCGACATGAACCGCGCCATGCGCGAACGCGACGTACCGCGCATCCGGGAGATCTGGGCGCGGCTCGTGGACAAGCTCGACAACCAGACCTTCTACGGCTTCCTCTGCGACTCCGACGCCTTCAAGTCCTTCCGGCACCGCGAGATCTTCGGCCAGGTCGGCTTCGGAACGGGCGGCTGGGACACCGACTTCCCCAACTCCATCCTGGAGATCCTGCGCGTCGTCTACTCCGAGGCCGACGACCACCACCGCGGCATCGTCGGCGGCAGCAGCCAACTGCCGCTACGGCTCTGGGAGCGCGAACCCGCCAAGATCACGCACTGGCCGCTCGGCACCTCGCTCTCCTCGCTGCACGGCGGCGCGCCGCGCGGCGCCGTGACCAAACTGCACCGCACGGCGGGGGACCGGATCACCGTCACCGACGCCTCCGGGGACATCCGTACCTACCGCGCCGCCGTCTTCACCGCGCAGTCCTGGCTGCTGCTTTCGAAGATCGACTGCGCCGACTCGCTCTTCCCGATCGACCACTGGACGGCGATGGAGCGCACCCACTACATGGAGTCGTCCAAGCTGTTCGTGCCGGTGGACCGGCCGTTCTGGCTGGACGAGGCCGTGGACGACAGGGGCGAGCCGACCGGGCGCGACACGATGTCGATGACCCTCACCGACCGGATGACGCGCGGCACGTACCTCCTGGACAACGGGCCCGACAGACCGGCCGTCATCTGCCTCTCCTACACCTGGGCCGACGACAGCCTGAAGTGGCTGCCGCTGTCGGCGAACGAGCGGATGGAGGTCATGCTGAAGTCGCTGGGCGAGATCTATCCTGGGGTCGACATCCGCGAGCATGTCATCGGCAGCCCGGTGACGGTGTCATGGGAGAACGAGCCATATTTCATGGGCGCGTTCAAAGCGAACCTGCCGGGCCACTACCGCTACCAGCGCCGGCTGTTCACCCACTTCATGCAGGACAGGCTGCCCGCCGACAAACGTGGGATCTTCCTGGCGGGGGACGACATCTCGTGGACGGCGGGGTGGGCGGAGGGCGCCGTGCAGACCGCGCTCAACGCCGTGTGGGGTGTGATGACCCACTTCGGTGGCGCTTCGGACGCGACGAATCCGGGGCCGGGGGACGTGTACGACGAGATCGCGCCGGTGGAACTGCCCGAGGACTGACGGAACCTGCCGCCGTGCCCGCTCTGGCGGCGCTGCCGCTCGCCGGCCGGGCCGTGCTCCTCACGACTGTCGCGGACGCGCCCGATGCCCGACGCGACGACCTCGTCGCGCTCGCGGACACCGAGACAGGATAGCTGGACATCGTAGCTCCGGACGAGCTCTGCTCCGAAGTTCGCGTCACTGAATCCTGTCCGAGTGATTGTCCGTTCACATGTCGTACCTCTACGCTCGCAGCTCGCACGGTCTTGTTCATGAACATCATTCATATACATGATGGGAGTGCTCGATGAGGAGCAGAACCCCTCGGCGCCTCGGCGCCCTGCTCGCCGTCTCGGCGGCCCTGGCCGCCGTCCTCCTGCCCGCGACGTCCTCGTCCGCCGGTGAAGCCCGGCACGGCGACGCCCGTAAGGCCCCCGCGACGGTCGTCATCGACGGGCAGCGCATGCAGGACGCCAAGGCCCGCCTAGACAGGGGCGACCCCGCGCTGCGCGAGACGGTGGGCCAACTCACCGCCACCGCCGACAAGTACCTGAACCAGGGCCCCTGGACCGTCACCGACAAACCCAAACCGGCGCCCAGCGGCGATCCGCACGACTACCTCAGCCAGGCACCGTACTGGTGGCCGACGCAGCCCAAGACCGAGGAGAATCCCTGGGGTTGCCCGTACGTCCAGCGCGACGGCGAGCGCAACCCCGAGGTCGACACGGGCACCGACCGCCCCGACATCGGGAAGGTGTTCAACTCCACCACCAGCCTCAGCCTCGCCTGGTACTACACGGGCGAGAAGAAGTACGCGGAGCACGCCGCCAAGATCCTGCGCACCTGGTTCGTCGACCCGGCGACCCGGATGAACCCGAATCTGAACCACGGGCAGTTCATCCCGTGCAAGTACGAGGGCCGCGCGATCGGGATCATCGACTTCTCGCAGCAGTACACGAGCGTGCTCGACGCGCTCGCGATCCTTCAGACCGGCGCTCCGGGCTGGACCAAGGCCGACCGGGCCGGCATGCGGGCCTGGAACGAGGACTTCCTCGACTGGCTCGTCAACTCCCCCTTCGGCAAGGAGGAGTCGGCGGCCCAGAACAACCACGGCACCTTCATGGACATGCAGGTCGCCGGTCTCGCGCTCGCCACCGGCGACAAGGCTCTCGCCCGCAAGGTCGTCAAGGACGCGCGGGCCAAGCGGATCGACACCCAGATCAAGGGCGACGGCACCCAGCCGCAGGAGCTGGCCCGCACCCGCAGCTATCACTACTCGACGTTCGCGCTGGTCGCCTACACCCGGCTCGCCGACATAGGCGAACACGTCGGCGTGAACCTCTGGGACCACAGGGGGCCGGACGGCCAGAGCCTGTTCAAGGCCGTCGAGTATCTGCTGCCGGCCGCGACCGGCAGCGCCCCGTGGCCGCATCCGGAGCTGGACTTCGACCGGTACGCGGCGAGCGACATCGTCCACGCCGCGGCCGACGCCGGCAACAAGAAGGCGAAGGCCGCTGTACCCCTGCTGGAGGAGCCACCCCTGGGCGACCTCTGGGCGCTGCGGCCGGCCGCGGAACAGCTCGACTCGATCGCGCCCTGAGTGAATCGGTTCGCCGGACGGGTCGTGGGTCGTGTTCCCGCCCCGTCCGGCGATCGAGCCGCAGGGCCCGGGGCCCGGGGCCCGAGGCCCGGGGTCCGGGGTCCGGGGTCCGGGGTCCGTCAGTCGTTCTGTATGGACGGTGCGGGCTTCGGCGTCCCCACGGCCGGGGCCGCGCGCCGGTCCCCGGTCTTCAGCACGTTCGCACCCAGCACCAGACCGAAGGCCAGCAGGGTCACCAGGCCGAACGAGACCACCAGAGACGTCGCGTCGGCCACCGCGCCGATCGCCGAGGGGGCGATCAGCCCCGACGTGTACGTGATGGTCGCGACGCCCGCGATGGCCTGACTGGGGTTGGGCCCGCTGCGCCCGGCGGCGGCGAAGGCCAGTGGTACGACCACCGCGACACCCAGCCCGACGAGGGCGAACCCGCTCATGGCGACGAGCGGACCGGGCGCGAAGACCACCAACGCGCCGCCGATGGTGGCGGACACCCCGCCGACCCTGACGCACCGCACCGCGCCGAAGCGGTCGACCACCCGGTCGCCGAGCAGCCGCGCCACGGCCATGGTGAGTGCGAAGGCCGTCGTGGACGCGGCGGCGAGACCGGGTGATGTGTCCAGTACGTCCTCCAGATACACCGCCGACCAGTCGAGGCTCGCGCCCTCCGCGAAGACCGCGCAGAAGCCCACGGCACCGATCAGCAGCGCGGACTTCGGCGGCAGGGCGAAGCGCGGCGGCGGCTCGTCGTCCGGCGCGCTGCGCAGGTCGAGCACCCAGCGGCAGGCGATGAGCCCCGCGACGGTGAGCACCGCGGCCGCTATCAGATGATGCACGCGCGCGTCACTGTCCATGTGTGCCGCGAGCGTGCCTCCGGCGGAGCCGAGCAGCGCGCCCGTGCTCCACATGCCGTGGAGGCTGGACATGATCGACTTGTCGAGCCGGTTCTCGATCTCCACACCGAGCGCGTTCATCGCGACGTCGGACATGCCCGAGGTGGCGCCGTACACGAACAACGCCAGACACAGCGTCAGCAGGTTGGGGGCGAGCGCCGGCAGCGTGAGGGAGAGCGTCCACAGCGCGAGCAGCCCGCGCAGCGCCGTACGCGCGCCGAATCGGTGGCTGATCGCGCCGGCCAGCGGCATCGCGACCGAGGCGCCGATGGCGGGGAAGGCGAGCGCGAGCCCCAACTGCCCGGCGCTGAGCGCCGCGTGGTCCTGGATCCAGGGGATACGGGTCGCGAAGCTGCCGGTGACCGCGCCGTGCACACAGAAGACCGCGGCCACGGCGAACCGTGCCTGGCGCAGTCGTTGTTTGTCGAAGACCGGTGGTCCAGTCGGCATCGCGTCTTGTCCTCCCCGTGCGGCGCGCTCACGCCTCCAGCAGTGCGGCAGTAAACTATCAGGAACCCTGCATGATAAATAGATGGCACCGCCCGCAAGAGATCCGCAGACATCTGGAAGGATCCAGGCATGGCCGCATCCCCGAGCACGGCACGGGCCATCAACGACCGCCTCGCCCTGGAACTCCTCCAGGACGAGGGCCCGTTGACGGCGGGACAGCTCAAGACGCTCACCGGGCTCTCGCGGCCCACCGTCGCCGATCTCGTGGAGCGGCTGCAAGGCTCCGGACTGGTCAGGATCGTCGGCGAGGCGGGAGGCACCCGTCGCGGCCCCAACGCGCGCCTGTACGGGCTGGTCGCCGACCGGGCGCATCTCGCGGCGCTCGACGTACGGACGCAGAGCGTCGCCGTCGTCGTCACCGACCTCCTCGGGGCCACGCTCGCCGAGGCGGTGCTGCCCATCGGCAGCGACACGGGCACCGAACCGGCCGTCGAGGGCGCGGCGGCCCTGCTGGAGCGCACGGCCCGGGAGGCCGGCGCCGTACGGCTGCACAGCGTCGGCATCGGCGCGCCCGGCCTGATCGACCCGGTGACCGGCGAACTACGCGAGACCAGCGGCCTGCCCGCCTGGCACCGAAGACTTGTCGCCGCACTTCAGGAACGCCTGTCCGCGACCGTCCTTGTGGAGAACGAGACCAATCTCGCCGCCGTCGCCGAACAGCGCGTGGGCGCCGCCCGCGACCACAGCACGGGCTCCTTCGTACTGCTGTGGCTGGGCTTCGGCGTGGGCGCCGCCCTCGTCCTGGACGGCAAGGTCCGGCGCGGTGCCTCGGGCGGCGCCGGCGAGATCGGCTTCCTGCCCGTGCCGGGGACCTCGGGGCTGCCCTCGGCCACCGCCTGCGACGGTGGGTTCCACACGCTCGCCGGATCGGCGGCCGTCTGCGAACTGGCCGAGCGCCACGGCCTGTTCGCCGACGCCGGCCCCCAGGAGCCGCCCGCGGCGGCCGTCGTCCGCGCCGCCCTCGATGCGGGCGACGCGGGCGACGCCTTCCTCGACGCCCTCGCCGCGCGGCTCGCGGTCGGCGCCGCGGCCATCAGCGCCGTACTCGACCCGGGCAGGGTGGTCCTGGGAGGCGAGGTCGGCCAGGCGGGCGGTGCGGTGCTGGCCTCGCGCACCGAGGCGCGCCTGGCGGAGATGTCCCCCCTCCGTACGGAGGTCGTCGCGACGTCCCTGGGCGGCGCGGCCGTGCTGCGGGGAGCACTGCTGACGGCGCGGGACGCGGCCCAGAACGACCTGTTCGCCCCACCGGCCTGACGCGGGACCCGGCGGCGCGGACCTGGCGGCGCGGACCCGGCCGGCGCTCACATCTTCCGCGTCGCCAGGAAGTCCTCGAACGTCTCCTTGCCGACAGCCCGTTGGGGCGTGAGCTGATCGCCCCGGCGGTAGCCCGCGTACGCCTTGCCGAACAGCGGCATCGCCACCAGCCGCCGCCCACGGCCCGTCGCCCGCAGATACGCCTGAGCCAGATCCTCGAGCGTGCGCACCTCGGGACCCCCGAGGTCGGGCACCCGCCCCGCCGGCGGGCCCGTCGCCAGGTCCGCCAGCCGCGCCGCGACCTCCGCCGAGCCGATCGGCTGAAGGCTCACCTGCGCGGGCAGCACGGCCGCGACCGGCAGCTTCGTCGCGCCCTGAAGCATCTTCAGCACCCGGTCGTGGAAGTCGGTCGTACGCAGAATCGTCCAGCCGAGCCCCGAATCCTCGATCATCCGCTCGACGATCCGCTTCGTCCGGTAGTAGCCGAGCGGCAACCGGTCGCCCCCGACGACCGAGATGTAGACGAGATGCGGAATCCGCGCCCGTACGGCCGACTCCACCAGATGCGCCGCCGCCCTGTCGTCACCGCCGCGCGGCGACGAGGCGCAGTGGACGACCACGTCCACATCCCGCAGCGCCTCGTCCAGCCCCCTGCTGTCGTCGTCCCGCAGATCGACGGCGTACGGCCGTGAACTGCGGCTCAGCGCACGGACGGTGTGCCCGTCCGTGCGCAGTCGGTCCACGACCTGCCTGCCGAGTGTTCCCGTACCACCGGTCACGAGGATTGTTGCCATGGCCCAAGCCTGCCAGCGTGTGACGCCCCGGGTGACGACAGGGTGACCACAGGGTGCGAGCCGCGCCCCGGCGGGCCGCCCGTACCGGCTGTGAGCCAGCGCACACACCGCCCCCTGATGGCCGACGATCAGGCGTGGCACACTGGTCGGGTACCAGCAGCAGCGCACTCCGGGGTCGGTGTAATTCCGAACCGGCGGTTACAGTCCGCGACCCGACCGCTTCCAGCGGCCGGTTGACCAGGTGAAACTCCTGGACCGACGGTGAAAGTCCGGATGGGAGGCAGTGCGCGGCGGGCCGTCATCGGTATGCCGCCGTCGGCGGATCGTCCTCGGACGCATCCGTTCATCGGTCTCGGCGTTGCCGTGTGCGTGTCCCGTTTCTCTGTCGTCATCGACAGGCCCCGGAGTCCGTGCCCCTTCAGGCAGGGAGGACCCGGTGGCCACCACCACGGCCGACATCGACGCCATGCGCCGAGCCGTCACGCTCGCCGCCCGCGCACTCGGCGCCACCAGCCCCAATCCGGTCGTCGGATGCGTGATCCTCGACGCCGAAGGCCAACTCGCGGGCGAGGGATTCCATCAGCGCGCCGGCGGCCCGCACGCCGAGATCCACGCCCTGCGCGCGGCCGGCGGCCGGGCCGCGGGCGGCACCGCGTACGTCACCCTCGAACCGTGCGACCACACCGGCCGCACCGGACCCTGCACCCGGGCGCTCATCGAGGCCAAGATCGCCCGCGTCGTGTACGCGGTGGGCGACCCCGACCTCCGGGCGACCGGCGGCGCGGAGACGTTGCGGGCGGCCGGAATACGGGTCGAGCAGGGGCTTCTCGCCGAGGAGGCCGAGGCGGGCAACGCGGCCTGGCTTACCTCCGTACGCCTCGGCCGCCCCCATGTCCTGTGGAAGTACGCCGCCACGCTCGACGGCCGTATCGCGGCGGCCGACGCCACCAGCCGCTGGATCACCTCCGCCGAGTCCCGCGCCGACGTCCACCGACTGCGTGCCGAGGCCGACGCGGTCGTCGTCGGCTCGGGCACCGCGCGCGCGGACGACCCGCACCTCGCGGTCCGGGGCGTCGAGGGCGCCGTCCAGCCGCTGCGGGTCGTCATCGACACCGAGGCCACCGCCGTACGGCCCGGAGCACGCGTCCTCGACGGTGCCGCGCCCACCCTGATCGCCGTCGCCGACGACGCGGACACCACACACCTCAAGGCCGCCGGGCCCGGCGCGGAGCCCGTGGACGTCCTGCGGCTGCCGCGCGCCGAACGGGGGCTGTCCGTCCCCGCGCTGCTCGCCGCACTGCACGCGCGCGGCGTGCGCTCCGTACTCCTGGAAGGCGGCCCGACGCTGGCCGGTGCCTTCGTCGCCGCCGGGGCCGTCGACAAGGTCGTCGGCTATCTCGCGCCCGTCCTGCTCGGCGCCGGGCCCACCGCCCTCGGCGACGCAGGAATCACCACCCTCACGCAGGCGTTGCGCCTGCGGATGACCGAGACCGCGCGCGTCGGCCCCGATCTCCGTATCACCGCCACACCCGAAAACGGCGCGGCGGCCGTCAGCACCGCGGTCGCGTCAACTCCCAGAACTCCCAAGGAGCGTTGAGTGTTCACCGGAATCGTCGAAGAACTGGGTGAGGTCACCGCCGTCGAGAACCTCGGCGACTCCTCCCGCTTCCGACTGCGCGGCCCCGCCGTCACCGAAGGCGCCAAGCACGGCGACTCGATCGCCGTCAACGGCGTCTGCCTCACCGTTGTCGACCTCGACGGGGGCGAGTTCACCGCCGACGTGATGGCCGAGACCCTCGACCGCTCCAGCCTCGGCGCGCTCGTGCCTGGCGCACGGGTCAATCTGGAGCGGCCCATGGCCGTCGGCGGCCGGCTCGGCGGACATATCGTCCAGGGCCATGTCGACGGCACCGGCACGGTCGTGGAGCGAAAGAGGTCCGAGCACTGGGAGATCGTCAAGGTCTCGCTCCCCGCCGGCCTCACCCGCTACGTGGTCGAGAAGGGCTCCATCACCGTCGACGGCGTCAGCCTCACGGTGGTCGACGCGGGAGACGACTACTTCACCATCAGCCTCATCCCCACCACCCTCGCGCTGACCACCCTGGGCATCAAGGGCCCCGGTGACCCGGTCAACCTCGAGGTCGACGTCATCGCCAAGTACGTGGAGCGGCTGCTGGCCCACCCCGCCCCGGACGCCGAAGCCGCGGACGCGCAGGGACCGGTCCGATGAACGCCGCGGCCTCCTGGCCGGCCATGGACTGGCTGAACGCGCAGGCGTTCACCGCCTTCGGCCAGCACATCATCTGGTCCGACATGATCGGCAACTCCATCGGTCTGATCGCCCTCGCGCTCGGCTGGCGGCGCTCGATCCTGACCTGGCCCGCGCAGTTGCTGTCCGGCCTCATCCTCGTCGCCGCCTACGCCTCGGCTCACCTCAGCGGCGGCGTCGGCAAGCAACTCCTTGTCATCGGCGTCGCGTTGTGGGGCTGGCGGATGTGGCAGCGCGGCCGGCAGCAGGCGCAGGACGGCACGATCGCCGTACGGTTCGCCACCTGGCCCGAGCGCTGGCTGCTCCTCGGCGGTACGGCGGTGGGCACCCTCGCCGTCGGCGGCCTGTTCACCGCCGTACCCGACCTGTCCTGGAACCCCTGGCCCGACGCGTACATCTTCGTCGGCACCCTCGCCGCGATGGTCGCCCAGGCGCGCGGCCTGGTCGAGTTCTGGTTCGCCTGGCTCCTGGTCGACCTCGTCGGCGTACCGCTCGCCTTCAGCAGCGGACTCGCCTTCTCCGGCTTCGTGTACGTCGTCTACCTCGGCCTCGTCCTGTGGGGACTGCGCGACTGGTGGTCGCGCACCCGGCCCGCCGCCCCGGCTCTGGAAGGAGCAACAGCATGACCGCACAACCGACCTGGTACTCCACCGACAACATCGAGGACTTCGCCCTCGACCCCGTGGAGCGGGCGATCATGGACATCGCGGCGGGGCGCCCCGTCGTGGTCGTAGACGACGAGGACCGCGAGAACGAGGGCGACCTCGTCATCGCCGCCGAGAAGGCGACCCCCGAGATCGTCGCCTTCATGATGAGCGAGTGCCGTGGACTGATCTGCGCCCCCATGGAGGGCGCGGAGCTGGACCGGCTCGAAATGCCGCAGATGGTCGACCACAACACCGAGTCGATGCGGACCGCGTTCACCGTCTCCGTCGACGCGGGACCGGCCCACGGCGTCACCACCGGCATCTCGGCCGCCGACCGTGCCATCACGCTCCGGCTGCTCGCCGCCGGCGAGGCCGCCGGACCCGGCGACTTCGTCCGGCCCGGTCATGTCTTCCCGCTGCGCGCCAAGCCGGGCGGGGTGCTCGCACGCAACGGCCACACCGAGGCGGCGGTCGACCTGGCGCGCCTCGCGGGGCTGCGCCCGGCCGGGGTGGTCGTCGAGATCGCGGGCGAGGACGGGGTGATGCTCCGGCTGCCGGAGCTGATCCCGTTCGCACGCAAGCACGGACTGACGATCATCTCCATCGAGGACCTGATCGCCTACCGGCGTACGGCGGAGCCCACCGTCCGCCGTGAGGCCGAAGTCCGACTACCCACGGCGTACGGCGAGTTCACCGCGTACGGCTATCGCTCCACCGTCGACGGCGTCGAGCATGTCGCCCTCGTCCACGGCGACATCGGCGACGGCACCGACGTACTCGTCCGGGTCCACTCCGAGTGCCTGACCGGCGACGTCTTCTCCTCGCAGCGCTGCGACTGCGGCCCACAGCTCCAGGCGTCCATGCGGCGCGTCACCGAGGCGGGCCGGGGCGTCGTCGTCTATCTGCGCGGCCACGAGGGGCGCGGCATCGGACTGCTGTCCAAGCTGCGCGCGTACGAACTCCAGGAGCGCGGGCGCGACACCCTCGACGCCAACCTCGAACTCGGCCTGCCCGCCGACGCGCGGGACTACGCGGCCGGGGCGCGGATTCTCGACGACCTCGGGGTGCGCAGCCTGCGGCTGATGACCAACAACCCCGACAAGGTCGACGCGTTGACGCGGTACGGGCTCGAGGTGACCGCGCGCGAACCCATGCCCGTCCAGGCGGGCGAGCACAACCTGCGGTACCTGCGCACCAAGCGGGACCGGATGGGGCACGAACTGCCCTGGCTCGACCCGGCGGCGACGTCGGCCTGCGGCAATCAGTAACCCGACACGTAGCCCGACATGCAAACCGGTACAACCGGAACAACCGGCACAACCGGATCAACAAGAACAACAGGAGAGACATGAGCGGCAAGGGTGCACCCGAACTGTCCGTCCGCGACTGCGGCGACCTGCGGGTGGCGGTCATCGCGGCCCAGTGGCACCAGCAGGTCATGGACGGACTCGTCGCCGGCGCCCTGCGCGCGCTGCGGGAGCTGGGCATCGACGAGCCGACCCTGCTCAGGGTCCCCGGCAGCTTCGAACTGCCCGTCGTCGCCAAGGTCCTCGCCGACCGCGGCTATGACGCCGTCGTCGCCCTCGGCGTCGTCATCCGCGGCGGGACCCCCCACTTCGACTACGTGTGCCAGGGCGTCACCCACGGGCTGACCCAGGTATCGATCGACACCGCGGTGCCGGTCGGATTCGGCGTACTGACCTGCGACACCGAGGAACAGGCGCTCGACCGGGCGGGACTTGAGGGCTCCCGCGAGGACAAGGGACACGAGGCCGTCACCGCCGCCGTCGCCACGGCGGTCACCCTGCGCACGGTCGCCGAACCCTGGCGCTGACGCCCCGGCCGGAGCGCGTAGGCTAGGCGACACCATGTCGAAGACGTTCGAGGAGCTTTTCACCGAGCTCCAGCAGAAGGCCGCCACGGGCGACCCCGGCACCTCCCGCACCGCCGAACTGGTGGACAAGGGAGTGCATGCCATCGGTAAGAAGGTTGTCGAAGAGGCCGCCGAGGTGTGGATGGCGGCCGAGTACGAGGGCCCCGAAGCCACCGCCGAGGAGATCTCGCAGCTCCTGTACCACGTCCAGGTGATGATGGTCGCGCGCGGGATCTCGCTCGACGACGTCTACTCCCATCTCTGAGCACCACGCTCATCCTCCGGGCGTCACGCTCGTCGACGTACCCTCCTCGTCTCCTCCCGCTCCCACGCACAGGTAAGGAAGCCGCGCTCATGCTGCGTATCGCCGTCCCCAACAAGGGTTCACTCTCCGGGGCAGCGTCGGCGATGCTCCATGAGGCGGGCTACCAGCAGCGCAAGGAGTCCAAGGAACTCGTCCTGGTCGACCCCGAGAACGAGGTCGAGTTCTTCTACCTCCGTCCGCGCGACATCGCGATCTATGTGAGCGCCGGACGTCTCGACATCGGCATCACCGGACGTGACCTGCTGCTCGACTCGGGCGCGGGCGCCGAGGAGATCCTGCCGCTCGGTTTCGCCCGCTCCACCTTCCGCTTCGCGGCGAAGCCCGGAACGGCCACCTCCGTCGCCGACTTCGGCGGACTGACGATCGCCACCTCCTACGAAGGTGTCGTCGTCAAGTACCTCGCGGACAAGGGCGTGGACGCCTCCGTCGTCCACCTCGACGGCGCCGTCGAGACCGCCATCGAGCTGGGCGTCGCGCAGATCATCGCGGATGTCGTGGAGACCGGTACCTCGATGCGCAACGCCGGCCTCGAAGTCGTCGACGAGCCGATCATGAGGTCCGAGGCGATCGTCATCCGCCGCAGCGGGGCGGACGCCGACGAACCGAAGGTCCAGCAGTTCCTGCGCCGCCTCCAGGGCGTCCTGGTCGCCCGCACCTACGTGATGATGGACTACGACTGCCGCGCCGAGCACCTGGAGCGCGCCGTCGCCCTCACACCCGGACTGGAGTCGCCGACCATCTCGCCGCTGCACAACGAGGGCTGGGTCGCCGTCCGCGCGATGGTCCCCTCCAGGGAGGCGCAGCGGATCATGGACGACCTGTACGAGCTGGGTGCCCGCGCCATCCTCACCACGGCCATCCACGCCTGCCGCCTGTGAAGGACACACACCTGATGCCCGTGCCGGCCCCCCGTCCCGCGCTCCCCGTCCCGCCCGCCCTGCCCGTGACGTTCCGGCCCAACGGCACCCGGGCCGTCCTGCTGTCCGTCGGGACGGTCATGCTCGCCGTCATCACGGCCATGTCCGTCACGCTGGAGAAGCTGAACACGGCGGAGCGGGTCAGCTTCGTCTTCGTCGGGCTGCTCTTCTTCGGGGTGCTGGTCCTGCTGAGCCGCCCCAAGGTCGTCGCCGACGGTACGGGCGTCACCGTGGTCAATATCACCCGCACCCGGCGGCTGGAGTGGGCGCAGATCGTGCGCGTCAATCTGCGGGTCGGCGACCCGTGGGTCTTCCTCGACCTGAGCGACGGCACCAGCCTGGCCGTGCTCGGCATCCAGCCCGGGATCGCCCGGCAGAAGGCCGTACGCGACGCGCGGACGCTGCGCGCCCTCGCGGAGTCGCACGGCACCGGCGCGGACACGGGCGCGGACACGGGCGGGGCCGCCGGTACGGACACAGCCGCGGACACGGGCACGGCCACGGGCACCACCTCAGACACCGCCACGGACTCCGGTCCCGCGTGAACATTGCGGTGCCCGCCCCAGTGGCTACCCTGGGGACGGAGGCGCCAAGTGCGCCCCGCCCCGCATCCGACGGCCGTGAGTACCGGCCCGCGGGGCATCCTGCGACCCGAGGAGTGACTCCCTCCAGCAATGGACGGATCATCCGGTAGTACCTGCGCCGCCGCCTTCGAAGAGGCGGCGGCATGACCATCCCCCTTCTGCTGCTCGCCGCGGCATTCCTTCTCATCCTCGCCAACGGATTCTTCGTGGCGGCCGAGTTCGGTCTCGTGACCGTGGACCGGCCGGACGCCGAACGCGCGGCGGCGGCGGGCGACCGCCGCGCCCGTGCCGTCGTCCGGGCCCTGCGGGAGCTGTCCTTCCAGCTCTCCGGCACCCAGCTCGGCATCACCATCACCTCCCTCGTCGTCGGCATGCTCGCCGAGCCCGCGCTCGCCCGGTTGCTCGACGGCCCGCTCACCGCCACGGGCCTCCCCGAAGGGGCCGTGTCCGGCGTCGCCGTGGTGATCGGTGTGCTCCTCGCCTCCGCCGTCCAGATGGTCATCGGTGAACTCGTACCGAAGAACTGGGCGGTCTCCCGCCCGTTGCAGGTCGCGCGCTTCGTCGCGGGACCGCAGCATCTGTTCGCCACCGTCTTCCGGCCCGTGATCACCCTGCTCAACGCGGTGGCCAACCGGCTGGTGCGGCTGTTCGGCGTGGAGCCGACCGACGAGCTGGCCTCGGCCCGTACGCCCGGTGAACTGGTCTCGCTGGCCAGGCACTCCGCGCTGGCCGGCGCCCTCGAACAGGACACGGCGGACCTCTTCGTACGGACCCTGTCCCTCGGCCACCTCACCGCGCAGCACGTCATGACCCCGCGCGTGAAGGTCATAGCCCTCCAGTCGGACGCGACCGCGGCCGACGTGCTCAACCTGACCCGCGCCACCGGCCTGTCGCGCTTCCCGGTCTACCGCGAGCGCATCGACGAGATCGTCGGCATGGCCCACCTCAAGGACGCGCTCGCCGTTCCCCCGCACGAACGCCGGCGGGTGCCGGTCGGCCGGATCTGCGTACAGGCCCAGCTCGTGCCCGAGACACTGCCCGTGCAGCAGCTCCTGGAGCGGCTGCGCAGCGAGCAGCCCATCGCCGTGGTCGTGGACGAGTACGGCGGTACGGCCGGAGTCGTCACCCTCGAGGACATCATCGAGGAACTGGTCGGCGAGGTCCTGGACGAGCACGACAGCGAGGGTGACGGACGGCCCGAACTCGCCTCCGTCGCCACCGACGACGGCCGTCCCACCTGGGACGCCGAGGGCAGTTGCCGGGTCCTCTCCCTCCAGCGGATAGGGCTCGAAGTGCCCGACGGGCCGTACGAGACGGTGGCGGGGCTGGTCGCCGACCTGCTGGGCCGTATCCCCGCACCGGGCGACCGGGCGGAGCTGCCCGGCTGGCGCCTGTCCGTCCGGCAGGTCGGCCGCTACCGGGCCGAGCGGGTGCGCCTGGTGCGCACCGGCGACGTCCCGGCCGTCGGCGTACGGACCGCCGTACCGTCCCGGCAGCCCGCCACGGTCGAAGTCCAGGTCTCGGCCACGACGACAGCCGCCCCGGCCAAGGCGGAGGCGGCCCGGTGAGCGTCCTGCAACTTTTCTTCGCCGTCCTGCTCGTCCTCGCCAACGGATTCTTCGTCGGAGCCGAGTTCGCACTCGTCTCCGTACGCCGCAGCCAGATCGAGCCCCACGCCGCCCAGGGATCGGCACGCGCCCGACAGGTGCTGCACGGACTGGAGAATCTTCCGCAGATGATGGCCGCCGCGCAGTTCGGCATCACCATCTGCTCCCTGACGCTCGGCGCGGTCGCCGAGCCCACCGTGGCGCATCTCCTCGAACCGGTCTTCCACGCCGCCCATGTGCCCGAGGGGCTGATCCACCCGCTGGGCTTCTTCATCGCCCTCGCGCTGGTCGTCTTCCTGCATCTCGTCATCGGCGAGATGGTCCCGAAGAATCTCGCCATGGCCGCACCGGAGAAGACCGCGATCTGGCTCAGCCCCGGACTCGTCGGATTCGCCCGGCTCTGCCGCCCCGTCACCGCCGCCCTCGGCGCCTGCGCCGGGCTGGTCCTGCGGGCCTTCGGCGTCGAGCCCAAGGACGAGGTGGAGGCGGCCTTCACCAGCGAACAGCTCAACCGCCTCGTGGAGGACTCCGGCCAGGCCGGCCTCCTCGAACCGGCCGAGCAGGAGCGCCTGGAGGACGCCCTGGAGCTGGGCTCCCGGCCGGTCACCGACGTCCTGCTCACCCGGGCCGGGCTGGTCACGGTGACGCCCGCCGTCACGCCCCGCGAGATCGAGGAGCTGACGGTGCGCACCGGTTTCTCCCGCTTCCCGGTCTGCGCCGACAACGCCGGGGTCTTCATGGGTTACGTGCATGTCAAGGACGTCCTCGACCTGGAGGAGCGGGAGCGCGCCGTACCGCAGCACGTCTGGCGGCCGATGACGACCCTGCGGGCCGAGCTGCCGCTGGACGACGCCCTGACCGTCATGCGCCGGGCAGCCACGCACCTCGCGCAGGTCGCCGACGCGTCGGGCCGGGTGCTGGGGCTCGTCGCGCTGGAGGACGTACTGGAAATGCTCGTCGGTGAGGTACGGGACCCGTCCCACCGGGAGGCGACGGCGCCGGTGCCCCTGCGCACCGGCGGTACGGCCGGCCCGCCCGACCCGTCGGAGCAGGTCCTGGCGCACTGATCGCGCCTGCCGCCGTCCCTCTCACCGCAACGGTCAGAGGGGCGGCGGATCCACCGGACCGCGCCCCCGGTCCACCGGCCCCCGGCCCGACAGCACCTCGCCGTACGCCTGCATCAGATCCGCCAGCCGCAGCGTGGCCAGATCGGCGCGCCCCGGTGTGCTGGTGTAACCGGACAGCCGCAGATCGCGGTAGGCGCAACTCTTCTCGTACAGCGTCCGCAGGAAACGGCCGTTGCCCAGTTCGTCGATCCAGCCCTGGTCGACCACATGGCCGCTGATGCTGCGCAGCTCGTCCAGCGCCTCGTCGTCCCACACGTCGTCGTTCTCGGCGGCCAGCACCTGGCCGATCGCGGTCAGTTCGAGGGGGCGGTAGCTGGGGAAGTCGACGCGCGTCGTGAAGCGGGAGGAGAGACCGGGGTTGGTGGCGAGCAGCCGGTCCATGCCCTCCGGATAGCCGGCGAGTATCACCACGAGATGGTTGCGGTTGTCCTCCGCGCGCTTCAGCAGCACCTGAAGGGCCTCGTCGCCGTACGCGTCGCCCTTGCTGTAGCCGGAGTTGGCGAGGCTGTACGCCTCGTCGACGAACAGCACGCCGCCGATCGCCGAGTCGATCAGCTCGTTCGCCTTCACCGCCGTCTGCCCCAGGAACTCGCCGACCAGATCGGCCCGTTGGGCCTCGACCAGATGGTCTCCGCCGAGCAGCCCCAGCGCGTAGAAGACCCGGCCGAGGATGCGGGCGACGGTCGTCTTGCCGGTGCCCGAGGGACCGGAGAAGACGAAGTGACGCTTGGGAGGCTGTACGGGCAGCCCCTGGCCGGCTCGTAACCGCGCCATGTTGAGCTGCGCGGACAACGCCTTGACCTGGCGCTTCACCGGTTCCAGACCGACCATCCGCTCCAGCTCGGCCAGCGCGTCGGCGAGCAGGACCGGATCGGTGGGACGGTCGGGGAACTGCGGGGGAGCGGGCTGCGACGGCAGGACCGCCTTCTCCCATATCGCGTCCACCGGGTCCCCGGGATCCGGCGGGCCACCCACCCCGAAGGGGGACTGGCTGTCGACGCCCGGCCGAGGGTCGGGCCCTTGCGGATACTCGCCGTCGACCTGCGCGTCGATCGCGTCCTGACCGAAGCCGGCCAGCGCGACGGAGGCGAGACCGGCCGACTCGTCCGCCCCGTCGAACCCGTCGGAGTCGGTGATCGCCGCGAGCCGGGCGGCGGTGTCCATGAAGGTGGGGTCGATCCGGTGCACGGCCCGGTACAGCGGCAGCGCGGCGGCGCTGCGCCCGGTCCCCTCGTGCGCCCGCGCCAGCCAGTAGCGCAGCTCCTTGCGCTGCGGCTGTTCGCTGCGGCAGCGCATCAGCGACGTCGAGAGCAGCGGCTCGGCCTGTCCGTACATCTCGAGGCGCACGCGCGCCATTCCGCCGAAGAGGCCCGCCTCGATGCCCATCAGCGGATCGTTGACGAGGGATTCGGTGTGGCGCACCAACTGGTCCCAGTCCTTGACCAGATAGGCCCGGCAGGCGTGCAGGAAGCGCACGTGCCCATCGGCGTCCACCGGCGGCAGCCCGGCGAGCGCCCGGTCCAGCTCGGGTACGTGCCGGCCGTCGAGCCAGTGCGAGGCGTGCGCGAGCAGCAGATCGCGCCGGCTCTCCAGCACGGGCTGCACCCACCAGCCCAGCCAGTACCAGGAGTTGAGCGTGCGGCGGTGGCGCGAGCGCTGCTCGCCGAAGCGGTCACGGTGGCGGTACATGTGCAGCAGCGCGGTCGTGGTGTCGACCCGTAGCGCGTGCAGCCCCAGCCAGCCGTCGGCCATTCCGGGATCGAGCCGTACGGCCTCCCGGAACTCGTCCTCCGCCTGTGGATACGCCCCCATCGTGTAGGCATCCACACCACGCACCCACGCGAGATCGGCCGGGGCCTGAGCGCCCTGCGTGCCGATGTCCATCAGGCCCCCCACAAACCATGACCCCGTGATGTCCCGCCGGGCGGGCGCCCGTCGGCAGAGCGTGCTGAACCACCTTGTCGTGGACGGGAATTGACCCCACCAAGAGGCATCGTACCTGCGCAGAGGGTGCGCGACTAAGGGCGCGGCCGTCCCGCCCGCGCCGGTGACCCAGGGTGATCGCTGGGTGGGGGACGGCGCCGGGAGGTGGCGAAGAGAGCAGAACGAAGCCCCCGATCACGGGGGAACAACCGGGGGCTTCGCGTCTGGGGCAGCTCCGAAAAGCCGCACATTGAGAACGTAAGACCTGTCCCACCCCTTGGTCAAGCCGAGTTGAGGCACCTTCGGGGCTGATTTGCGACTGCTCAGTGCGGAGGCAATGTCCGGTCACCGTAGGTGACGGGATGATCCTGTGGCGCGGTCGCAGGAGCCGCGGGCAGCCACTTGTACCCCTGCTGCCACTCACGTACCAGAACATCGGCGAAAGGACGCGAGGGATCAGCCGCGAAATGGCGCGTCTCCGCCCGCGTCCAGGTGTCCCAGAAGGCCGACAGTCCGGCTCCGTCGCGCTCGCGGCCCCGTCGCCAGGACTCCTCGGCGCCCCGGTCCATCCACAGCAGCCTCGCGAGCCACGGCCGTACCGCCGCCCGGCCCGCGCCCACCCCCTCGATCAGGACGACCGGCGCGGGAGGCAGTGGCAGGGGCGCACGGAAGCTCCGCAGGGTCCAGTCGTACGGCGCGTACCGCGCGGTCGCGCCGTGCGCGAGGGGGCCGAGCACGTCGTCGGCCAGCCGCCGCGTCCAGTCGAAGAGGGCGTCGTGCGTGGCCAGGTCGTCCAGGTGCAGCACGGGAGCGCCGCCGAGCGCGGCGGCGAGCCGCGCGGCGAAGGTGCTCTTGCCGGAACCGGCATGGCCGTCGACCGCGACCAGCCGCACCGGCCCGCAGGAGGGCGGCAGCGCGCGCAGGGTCACGGCGGCTTCGGTGAGGTCGTCCACCCGGCCACCCTAAGCCCGCCCGCAGGGGGTGTCCGTGTCAGTGGTGGAGACCAATATTGGTCTCGCGACGCGAGAAGAATCGCTGGCAGAAGGGGTCAGGGAACCGCGATAGTTGACGGACTGTCGTGCACAAACCAGTGAAGAGACCAGTGACCCGGGGGTCCCATGAACAGTCCAGCATCGTCCCGGAACAGCCCGGCGTCGCGCCGTACGGTGCTCGCCACCGCCCTCGCGGCGGCCGGCGCGGGCGCGCTCTCCGCCGCCGCGCCCGCCCTGGCCTCCACACCCTCCTCCGCACCTTCCTCCGCTCCCGGGACGTCCTTTGGCCACCGCCGCGCGGGTGCTCTCGTGGACAACCGCTTCTGGAGCTCGGCCGCCGACTGGCGCGGCGGCCGGGCCAACGGCACGAAGGTCCTCACCGGCAGCCGGTCCGGTCTGGTCATCGCCGCCCCGGCGGGCAGCACCGACTACGCGGACCCGCACACCGGGAAGACCAGCACCTGGGAGTACGCGACCTGGACCTCGCCCGTCCACCGCTCCAAGGTCCCGGCCACCGAGGCGATCGCCTCCTGGAACGCCGAGACTCCGGCGGGCACCTGGATCCAGACCGAGCTGAGCGGCACCTACTCCGACGGCACGGCGACCCCCTGGTACGTGATGGGCCGCTGGGCGTCCGGGGACGGCGACATCCGCCGTACGTCCGTGGACGACCAGACGGACGACCGCAGCACCATCTGGACCGACACCTTCGCCATCGACGACGCCGCGAGCGGTCTGCGCCTCGCCTCTTACCAGCTCCGCCTCACGCTCCACCGCAAGCCGGGCACCACGCTCACGCCCACGGTCCGGCGGGTCGGCGCGATGGCCTCGGACATCCCCGACCGCTTCACCGTCCCGGCGGCCGCGCACCAGGTCTCGCGCGAGCTGACCGTGCCGCGCTACTCGCAGAACACCCACGTCGGCCAGTACCCCGAGTACGACAACGGCGGCGAGGCATGGTGCAGCCCCACCTCCTCACAGATGATCATCGAGTACTGGGGCCGTAAGCCCACCGCCGCCGATCTGGCCTGGGTGAACCCGGCGTTCGCCGACCCGCAGGTCTGCCACGCGGCCCGGTACACCTTCGACTATCAGTACGACGGCTGCGGCAACTGGCCCTTCAACGCGGCGTACGCGACCAGTTACCGGGACATGAACGCCGTCGTCACCCGGCTCGGCTCGCTGACCGACGTCGAGCGGCTGATCCGCGCGGGCATCCCGGTCATAACGTCACAGTCCTTCTTGGCGAGCGAACTGACCGGCGCGGGCTACGGCACCTCCGGCCATCTGATGACCGTGATCGGCTTCACGCCCGACGGCGACGTGATCGCCAACGACCCGGCCTCGCCGAGCAACGCGGCCGTACGGCGGGTCTACCGGCGCCGCGAGTGGGAGAACATCTGGCTGCGCACCAAGCGCTACAACGCGTCGGGCGCGGTCGCCTCCGGCACCGGCGGTGTCTGCTACCTGTACTGGCCCGTGGAGCCCACAGCGGGTCAGAAGGCCGCGCTTGCCTCTGTGGGGGTCTACTGACGGAACCGGGAAGGGCCTCTCGCGACGAGAGCGAGGGGTCCTCGGCTCGGCCGACAGCGCGGTCCGGCCGGGTTCACTTGCTGGTGATGTTCCACGTGCCGTCGCCGGCCGTGGCGGTGTTGTTGAGGGCGGTCCATGGGGCGTCGTCGAGCTTGAAGGCGTCGAGGAGGTACGCGGAGATCGCGTCGGCGACGAGGGCGACGCGGGCGGGGTCCTCGTCGGTGGTCTCGGCGGCCCTCTCGCCGGCGATGCCGCCCAGGGTGTGCTCGCCCTCGGCGATGGCGAGCAGGCTCTTGGGGGACGGGCTGAGGTGGTAGGCGTCGGTGAACCACTCCGGCCCCCGGGTGGAGAGCTGCGACTGGTCCTTGCCGCCCGCGACGATCAGGGCCGGGGTGGTCATGGTGGAGTAGTCCGGCCTCATGAACGGAAGGTGCTCGGCGGCGAACGGAGTGAGCGTGTCGCCGGTTCCGGTCGCGGCGATCAGCGCGCCGGCCGAGACCGCGGGGTGGGAGAAGTCCTCTCCGGGAATGCCGTCGGCGTCGAACACGCGCGCGCCGAGGATCGCGCCGGCGCTCTGGGCGCCCCAGGAGTGGCCGACGGTCGCGATGCGCGCGCGGTCGGCGCGGGCCTCCAGGTCGCCGGCCTGGGCAAGGATGTCGCCGAGGCCGTCGATGACCGCGTGGAGGTCGGTGATCCGTACGCGCCAGATGGTGGCGAAGCGCGGGTCGTCCCATCCGATGCCGTTGCGGCGGGAGTCCAGGTGGGTGGGCTGCACGACGACGAATCCGGCCGTCGCCCATCGGTCGACGAGGGGTTCGTATCCGTCCAGGGACCACCCGTTGCCGTGGGAGAACACGATGACGGGCAGGTCCTGGCCCGACCGGGGGGCGGTGACCTTCACCAGAAGGTCGGCGCCGCGGCCGGGCGCGGGAACGGTAAGGGGCTTGACCGAGACGATCTGCTGGTCGAGGTGGCGGGAAGGCATGGGGGACCTGCGCTTTCTCCATGGGACCGCTCTGCCATACTTTGGCGGAGCGTCGTTCCGCCAATCTAGCGGAACATTGTTCCGCGAGTAAAGGAGGAGCCCGTGCCGGAACCGGCCGGAGTACGCCAGGCACAGGCACAGCGCACCCGCAGCGGTGTACTGGCGGCGGCGTCGGCGGTCTTCGTGGACCAGGGCGTCCAGGCCCCGATCCGCGACATCGCCGAACGCGCCGGCGTCGGCATCGGCACGATCTACCGGAACTTCCCGACCCGGGCGGACCTCGTCACCGCCGTCTACCGGCACCAGATCGACGCCTGCACCGCACTCGCGCCCCGGCTCCTTGAGGAGTCCGCCTCCCCGTTCACCGCCCTGACCCTGTGGACGGACGCGTTCGTGGAGTTCCTGGTGACCAAGCACGGTCTCGGCGCCGCCCTGGGGTCCGGTGATCCAGGGCTGGAGAACCTCCACACCCTCATGCTCGACACCCTGGTCCCGGCCTGCGCGACCTTGCTCGACGCCTGCGCCGCCGCCGGCGAACTCAACCCCGGCATCACCGCGTACACGCTGATGCGCGCCATCGGAAACCTCTGCATCACCGGCCCCGACTACGACCAGGCCGACGCCAAGCACATGGTCGCCACCCTCCTCACCGGATGCCGTCGCACCGCATAGCGACAGCGGCCCCGGCGCCACCGGCGGCTTCGGCCGTGGACGGCGAGTCTGCGATACTGCGATCTCCTGTGACAGCCGAGACTGGGACGCGCGGATTTGAACAACAGGCAGCAGCGTGGCGAAAGCGAGCGGGCGCAGTTGCGCCGTTCCGAACTCATCGCCACCGGCCGGAAGTTGTTCGCCGACACGTCGTACGACGCGCTGTCGATGGACGAGATCGCCCAGCACGCCGGCGTCGCCAAAGGGCTGATCTACTACTACTTCAAGAACAAGCGCGGCTACTACCTCGCCATCATCGAGGACTCGGTGATGGAACTGGTCTCGCTCGCGTCGGGCGGCGACGACCTGCCGACCACCCAGCGCGTACAGCGCACCGTCGAGGCGTATCTGAGGTTCGCCGAGTTCAACGAGGCCGCCTACCGGACGATCACCACAGGCGGCGTTGGCTTCGACACCCAGGTGCAGGCCATCCGCGACACGGTCCGTACGGGACTGGTCTCCGCCATCGTCGAGCGCGCGTACGGCCGCCAGGACATCCCGCCGATCGCCCGGCTCGCCCTGCTGGGCTGGCTCAGCAGCGTCGAGTGGCTGACGCTCGAGTGGCTGGAGCACCGCGAGGAGCTGCCCCGGGAGATCCCGCGCGATCTGCTGGTACGGATGCTGCGGCACACGCTCAACACGATCGAGGAGTTCGCGCCGGACTGCCCGGCGCCACCGCCGGACCCGGACTTCGTTCCGTACACCGGCCTCTGACGATTCGTCACCGAGCGCCGGACCGGGGTCCGGGCCCAATGGTATGGACCAATTCCCCGGTATGTTCGACGGCAGCCCCCGGCGACGGGCTCCCCGTGACTGCACCCCGCCGATCGGGCATACTCAACGCGCCACAGCCGCTGGTCAGCCGCACCCGTGACCCGGGAAGGCAGCATCGGCTGGGCAGCATTCCGTCCGGGGACACCCCCGGGCCCCGACCGGCGGCGCCACCACACCCCGCGCGCGACCGCCGTAGCGCCCCGACAGGGAGGAGAGCGCCGCCATGCCCGACCGCGCTTCGCGACCGGTGGAACGTCAGTTGCCCACCGAGGAGTCCAAGGACCTGCTCGCACTCGTACGCGACATCATCGAGCGGGAGATCGTCCCCCGGGCCGCCGCGGAGGAGGAGGCGGGCCACTTCCCGCGGGAGACCTTCTCCCTCCTCTCCGAATCCGGACTGCTCGGCCTGCCGTACGACTCCGAACACGGCGGCGGCGACCAGCCGTACGAGGTCTACCTCCAGGTCCTCGAGGAGCTGGCCGCGGCCCGCCTCACCATCGGCCTCGGCGTCAGCGTCCACTCCCTGGCCTGCCACGCGCTCGCCGCGTACGGCACCGCCGACCAGCAGGCCAAGCGCCTGCCCACCATGCTGGGCGGCGGCCTGCTCGGCGCGTACTGCCTCTCCGAGCCCGCCTCGGGCTCCGACGCGGCCTCGCTGCGCACCAAGGCCGTCAGGGACGGCGACGACTGGCTGATCACCGGCACCAAGGCCTGGATCACACACGGCGGCATCGCCGACTTCTACACCGTGCTCGCGCGCACCGGGGGCGAGGGCGCCGGAGGTATCTCGGCGTTCCTGGTGCCGGGCGACGCCGACGGGCTGGCCGCCGCCCCGCCCGAGAAGAAGATGGGCATGAAGGGCTCGCCCACCGCCCAGGTCCACTTCGACGGCGTCCGGATCGGCGACGACCGGCGGATCGGCGACGAGGGGCAGGGGTTCGCGATCGCCCTGGCCGCGCTCGACTCGGGCCGTCTCGGGATCGCGGCCTGTGCCGTGGGCGTTGCCCAGGCGGCTCTCGACGAGGCCGTGGAGTACGCGACGGGACGCCGCCAGTTCGGCCGCCCCATCGCCGACTTCCAGGGGCTGCGCTTCATGCTCGCCGACATGGCCACCCGTATCGAGGCGGGGCGGGCCCTGTACCTCGCGGCGGCGCGACTGCGCGACGCGGGCCTGCCGTTCTCCCGGCAGGCGGCGATGGCGAAGCTGTTCTGCACGGACTCCGCGATGCGGGTCACCACGGACGCGATCCAGGTGCTCGGCGGCTACGGCTACACCGCCGACTTCCCCGTCGAGCGCTATATGCGCGAGGCGAAGGTGCTCCAGATCGTCGAAGGCACCAACCAGATCCAGCGCATGGTGATCGCCCGGCATATCGCCGGCCCGGAGACCCGCTGACCGCCCGCACGCCATGCTGGTCCCGTCCGTCGGTTGTCACCAACTGGCGGACGGGTCAGGCGGCTTGGCGAAGGGGCAGCTCGACAGGCGGGTCGGCGGCCGGAGATGGCGATCGCGCGCGATGTGAGGGTGCGTCAGGCGGCATGACGCCGCTGGTGCGGCATCTTGAACGGGCGTGAACTCGGGCCGCCCGCATGGGAGAACGGCTGCGTCCGCCAGTCCAGGCCCTGAGGGAGCGTCAGCAGCAGTGCGGTGTCCTGCTCCTGGGCGTCGAGCGATTCGTCGGCCGGCCGGGTGTCCAGGGCCGAACGGCCCGTACCCGCGCACACGGTGAGGACGAACGGATTCCACGGGCTGGGGCACAGCGCGTGCTCCGGCAGGCTGTCCTCGTCCGCCAGCAGGGCGATCGGCTGGGAGCAGTCCGGGCACACGACCCGGTACATCTCGAAGGTGTCGTAGAAGTCGAGCTCATCGGCCTCGACGGGATCAACGGGCTCCGGTTCGATACGTCCGGTGCGCTTCAGGCTCTGCATACAGGCACTCCCCCTCGGGTGGGCCGAACAGCCACGTGCGGCATCGACCACAGCAAGCAATTCCCGTCGCGCGAGGCAGGTAACCGTAAGGTCTCGACGGACCCGGTGACACACCTGTGGTCTTCGTCACATGCCCGGCGCAAGTGACGATCCGGTACGCCGTCGACTGTGCCGGAAGCGCCCGGGGCAATAGGTTGATCCGCATGGAGGAGCTGGATCGTCAGATCGTGGAATTGCTCGTCAAGGACGGGCGGATGAGCTACACCGACCTGGGCAAGGCCACGGGTCTGTCCACCTCGGCGGTGCATCAGCGCGTGCGCAGGCTGGAGCAGCGCGGAGTCGTACGGGGCTACGTCGCCGTGGTCGACCCGGAAGCCGTCGGCCTGCCGCTGACCGCGTTCATCTCGGTCAAACCGTTCGACCCCAGCGCGCCGGACGACATCGCGGAACGGCTCGCCCCGATCCCCGAGATCGAGGCGTGCCACAGCGTGGCGGGCGAGGAGAACTACATCCTGAAGGTGCGGGTGGCCACGCCGCTGGATCTGGAACACCTGCTGACGCGTATCCGCACCCTGGCCGGTGTCTCCACCCGTACGACGGTGGTCCTGTCCACGCCGTACGAGTCGAGGGCGCCGTATTTTTAGGGGCTCGGTTCGCCTCCGGGCGCTTAGAGCCACTGTCGACGGTCGACCGTGCTCGCCCCCTCGTTCCTCGGGGCCTGCGCGCGCTCTCCCTTTCGACAGCGGCGCGCCCTTCGGCTCACTCGCCGCGTGGTTCTGCGGGTTCCCGCAGCCGCCCGCGCCTTCGCACCCTGCGTGCGTGCTCGCCCCCTCGTTCCTCGGGGCCTGCGCGCGCTCTCCCTTTCGACAGCGGCGCGCCCTTCGGCTCACTCGCCGCGTGGTTCTGCGGGTTCCCGCAGCCGCCCGCGCCTTCGCACCCTGCGTGCGTGCTCGCCCCCTCGTTCCTCGGGGCCTGCGCGCGCTCTCCCTTTCGACAGCGGCGCGCCCTTCGGCTCACTCGCCGCGTGGTTCTGCGGGTTCCCGCAGCCGCCCGCGCCTTCGCACCCTGCGTGCGTGCTCGCCCCCTCGTTCCTCGGGGCCTGCGCGCGCTCTCCCTTTCGACAGCGGCGCGCCCTTCGGCTCACTCGCCGGGCGGTTCTGCGGGTTCCCGCACCCGCCCGCGCCTTCGCACCCTGCGTGAGGCCGTCTCCCCAGGAGGCGGGAGACTGGGCGCCATGAACGATCGCGCCGCCCCTCAGAGCGAACCCCGCACCGTGCTGCTGCGCGGTGGAGACGTCCACAGCCCCGCCGACCCCTTCGCCACGGCGATGGTGGTCGAACGTGGTCATGTCGCCTGGGTCGGCTCCGAAGGCGCCGCCGACTCCTTCGCCTCCGGTGTCGACGAGACCGTCGACCTCGAAGGCGCCCTCGTCACACCGGCGTTCACCGACGCGCACGTCCACACCACCGCCACCGGGCTCGCCCTCACCGGACTCGACCTGGCCGGCGCCCGGACGCTCGGTGACGCGCTCGCGCTCGTACGCGCCCACCGCACCGCGCACCCCGGCGACCGGGTGCTCCTCGGGCACGGCTGGGACGCCGCGCGCTGGCCCGAGCGCCGTGCCCCCAACCGTGCCGAACTCGACGAGGCGGCGGGCGGCAGACCGCTCTACCTGACCCGCGTCGACGTCCACTCGGCCGTCGTGACCACCGCGCTGCTCGATCTGGTGCCCGGCATCGCCGAACTGGCCGGATTCCATCGGGACGCCCCGCTGACCGGCGACGCGCACCACGCCGTACGCGCCGCCGCGCACGCCGCCGTGACCCCCGCGCAGCGCACCGAGGCGCAGCGCGTCGCGCGCGCCCGCGCGGCGGCGCTCGGTATCGGCACGCTCCACGAGTGCGCCGGCCCCGATATCTCCGCCGAGGACGACTTCACCGGCCTGCTGCGGCTCGCCGACGACGAGCCGGGCCCGCGCGTCCACGGCTACTGGGCCGAGCCGATCAGCGACGCCAAGGGCGCCGAACGGATCCGCGGACTCGGCGCCATCGGCGCGGCGGGCGATCTCTTCGTGGACGGCTCCCTCGGTTCGCACACCGCCTGGCTGAGCGAGCCGTACGCCGACGCGCCCCACACCGGCGCCGCGCACCTCGACGCGGCCGGTATCGCCGCCCATGTCACGGCCTGCACCGAAGCCGGTCTCCAGGCCGGCTTCCACGCCATCGGGGACGCCGCGATCGGCGCGGTCGTCGCCGGGACGCGCGCCGCCGCCGACACGCTCGGCCTCGCCCGTATCCGGGCCGCCCGCCACCGGGTCGAGCACGCCGAGATGCTGACCCCCGACACCGTCGCCGCCTTCGCCGAACTCGGCCTCACCGCCTCCGTCCAGCCCGCGTTCGACGCGGCGTGGGGCGGTACGGCGGGCATGTACGCCGACCGGCTCGGCGAGGCGCGCGCCGGCACGCTCAACCCGTACGCCGCCCTTCTGCGCGCCGGTGTCCCGCTCGCCTTCGGCTCGGACAGCCCGGTCACCGCGCTCGACCCATGGGGCACGATCAGGGCCGCCGCCTTCCACCGCACACCCGCCCACCGGATCTCCGTACGCGCCGCCTTCACCGCCCATACGCGCGGCGGCGGGCGCGCCGTCGGCCGGGACGACACGGGGGTGCTGGTGCCCGGCGCGCCCGCCGACTACGCGCTGTGGCGCACCGAGGAGCTGATCGTCCAGGCACCCGACGACCGGGTCTCCCGCTGGTCCACCGACCCGCGTTCGGGCACCCCCGGCCTGCCCGATCTCACACCCGGCGCCGCCCTGCCCGTCTGTCTGCGGACCGTGGTGGGCGGACGAACGGTGTTCGTGCGACCGAACGAGTGATGTACCCGTGTCTCCATACGGCCGACCGATGCTTACCGGCCACTGTCGCGACCAGCGGATCTTCCGCGCTGACCTGCTGAAACAGATAATTTCCGCAGGTCAAAGGAGTATTGACAGCAAGCACTCACCGGCCGGTAGGTTCGGCCGGGTCCACCACAGGACGTCCGACCGGCAACTCCCTCGCAGTCGTCGAACGCCGCTGGGTCATGGGGTTGGTGTGCCGCACCGGCGCACCGCCGCTGGGAGCCAGGTTCAGCGCCCGCGCCTCGGGGGTGAGGGAAGGTTTCCGCCGGTCGGCGGGTGCGACCCGGGTAGGGCCCCGGCGTTCAGTAGACAACGGCTTTCGGTCGACCCGCAGCCGGCGGGTCCCAGGTCGGCCCGAAGGACGCCGGGACCCGATCCCCGGACCCGGGATCTGCGCCCGGCCGCCCGACCGCCGTATTCCGGCCGCGCGCGCCCCTTCCCGTGCGACACCCCGTCACCGAGTGGCCGGACACCCCTCGCGTGCTCGCTAAGGTGGTACTTCTGCGTACGGCGATTAAGGGGCAGTTGTGAACGACGGTGGTCAGAGGCAGTACGGCCCGCTCGGCGCAGCCTTGGTGATCATCCCGACCTTCAACGAGGCGGAGAACATCACACGGACCGTCAAGCGCCTGCGCGCGGCGGTCCCGGAGGCCGACATTCTCGTGGCCGACGACAACAGCCCCGACGGCACCGGAAAGATCGCCGACGAACTCGCCGCCGACGACAGCCAGATCCATGTCCTGCACCGCAAGGGCAAGGAAGGACTGGGCGCGGCCTATCTGGCGGGCTTCCGCTGGGGTATGGACCACGACTACGGCGTGCTGGTCGAGATGGACGCCGACGGCTCCCACCAGCCCGAGGAGCTGCCCCGGCTGCTGACCGCCCTCAAGGGCGCCGACCTCGTGCTCGGCTCGCGCTGGGTGCCCGGCGGCCGGGTGGTGAACTGGCCGCGGACGCGGGAGATGATCTCCCGCGGCGGCAGCACGTACTCACGGGCGCTGCTCGGCCTGCCGCTGCGCGACATCACCGGCGGCTTCCGCGCCTTCCGTACCCAGACGCTCGACCGGCTCGGACTGGACGAGGTCGCCTCGCAGGGTTACTGCTTCCAGGTCGACCTCGCGCGCCGCGCCGTCGAGGCCGGCTGCCATGTCGTGGAGGTGCCGATCACCTTCGTGGACCGCGAGCTGGGCGACTCCAAGATGAGCCGCGACATCCTCGTGGAAGCGCTCTGGCGGGTCACCGCGTGGGGTGTGGGTACGCGGGCGAACCGCGTGCTCGGCCGCAAGCCGCTCTGAATCCGGCCGCCCCTCGTACGACAACGCGGGCCGCTGCCAGGCACACTGGAACCATGACGACCGGCGCACCGCCTCCCGCGGCTCCGCAGCGCTCTCGCGCGCGCAAAATTGTCCCTCTGGGCATCGCTCTGTGGCTGGTGCTCGAAATCTGGCTGCTGACTGTCGTGGCGAGCGCGACGAACGCGCTGACCGTGCTGTTGCTGCTGATCGGCGCGGGCATCCTGGGGGCGGTGGTCGTGAAGCGGGCGGGCCGCCGGGCCTTCAGGAACCTCACCGAGACCCTTCAGCAGGCGCAGCGCCGGCAGCAGAACCCGGACGCTCCCGAGGACGCCGAAGAGAGCGCGAACACCACTTCCGGCAACGGCTTCCTGATGCTGGGCGGCCTGCTGATCATGCTGCCGGGGCTGATCTCCGACGCCGTCGGGCTGGTCCTGCTGGTGCCGCCGGTGCGGTCGATGCTGAGCCGCAGGGCCGAGCGGTCGCTGGAGCGCCGTATGCGCGCCGCCGGGCCCGGGGGCCTCGGGGACGCCTTCCAGCAGGCTCAGCAGGCCAGGATGTCGCGCCCGGACGGCAAGGTCGTGCAGGGCGAGGTCATCAAGAACGACGAGCCGAAGCCGCCGCGCGACTCCGACCAGGACGGACCCCGCCCGCCCCTGACGCCTTGAGAAGCCTTCCCTCGGCGTGAAGCGCCGAGGGATACGGCCGAGGGGATACAGACGAAAGCCGTGGGCCGCGACACTGTGTGTGTCGCGGCCCACGGCTTCTCGCATGTGCTGTTGTGGCGGTGCCCAGCGGATCAGGCCGACTTTCGGCTGTCCCGCGGATGCACCGCGATATTCATGGCGCCGGAGCGCAGGACGGCCAGCCGTTCGGCCAGCACCTCCTCCAACTCCTCGCGTGTGCGTCGCTCCATGAGCATGTCCCAGTGCGTACGCGCAGGCTTGCCCTTCTTCTCCTCGGGACCATCCCCGTCAACCAGGAGTGCCTGGGCGCCACACGCCTTGCACTCCCACTCCGGCGGAATTTCCGCCTCTACCGAGAACGGCATCTCAAATCGATGGCCGTTCTGGCATGCGTACTCCACCGCCTGGCGCGGGGCCAGATCGATGCCGCGGTCCGTCTCGTAGCTGGTAACCACAAGTCGCGTGCCGCGGAGAGCTCGCTCACTCATGAATCGTGCCTCCCGGGCTTGTCGCCCACAGGACAGGTGTCGCTGTCGTCGTCATCCGGTCAACGTCCGGTCGGCGGTAAAGATTCCCGTTGCGGGTCAGTGCGTCGCCCGTCGTGCCGCTGCATTGCCAAGGTCTGCGTACCCACCAGTGCCCGGTTTGTCACATCTGGCGCTGGATGTCATCCGGTGTTTTCGCTTCTGTGACACGCAGTAACGGTCCGGCTGGCAGGCCAACGGCGTACACTACCGCGCTTTCACTTCAACGTCTAAATCCGCTCCGGCACGGGGTTCCCCGCCTCGGCCACGGCCCGGCGGACCGGCACCCGCGCCAGCAGTACGAACCCGACCACGAAGAAGATCACCAGGGAGGCGATCGCGTCCCGGTAGCTGCCGGTGACCTGGTAGGCGAGGCCGAACACCAGGGGCCCCAGCCAGCTCAGCCCGCGGTCACTCATCTCGTACGCGGCGAAGTACTCCGCCTCCTTGCCGCGCGGCACCAGATGCGAGAACAGCGAACGCGACAGCGCCTGGCTCCCGCCGAGCACCATGCCGATCGCGGCGGCCAGGGCGAAGAACCAGACCGGCGCCCCGGCGGGCAGGAAGTACCCGGCCCCCAGGATCGCCGTCCAGACGGCCAGCGAGGCGAGGATCGTCCGTTTGGCCCCGTGGGTCCGCGCCAGCCGCCCCATGCCCAGGGCGCCGGCCACCGCCAGGATCTGCACCAGCAGCACGGCCGTGATCAGCGTCGTCTGATCGAGCCCCAGCTCCTCGGAGCCGTAGATCGACGCCTGGGAGATCACCGTCTGCACGCCGTCGTTGTAGATCAGATAGGCGAGCAGGAAGGACAGCGTCAGAGGATGGCGGCGCATGTCGCGCAGTGTGGCCATCAGTTGACGCCAGCCCGTACCGACCGATCCCTCGCCCGACTTCGCGGCGTCCCGCGCCACGCGCCGGTCGCGCAACCGGCTCAGTGGCACCAGCGTGAACGCGCCCCACCAGACACCGGCGGAGGCCAGACAGATCCGCACCGCCGTCGACTCCGAGACGCCGAACGACTCGTGGCCGGTGTAGAGAATCAGGTTCAGTACGAGGACGAAGGCGCCCGAGGTGTAGCCGAACGCCCAGCCCCGTGAGGACACGGCGTCGCGCTCCTCGGGCGTGGCTATCTGTGGCAGATAGGCGTTGTAGAGCGCCATGGACACCGACAGCGAGGCGTTCGCCACGATCAGCAGGACCACGCCCAGCGCGTAGCGGTCGCCGTCCAGGAAGAACATGCCCGCCGTGGCCCCCGCCCCGACGTACGCCGCGACGGCGAGCAGCGGCTTCTTGCGCCCCGTCCGGTCCGCCGCGGCCCCGGCCAGCGGCATCAGCAGCACGGCCAGCACGATCGAGAGGGACACCGCGTACGCGAACACCGAACCGGCCCGTACCGGGATGCCCAGCGGATGGACGAAACCGTCCGCGTCGGCGGCGGCCTTCGCCACGGACGTCAGATACGGGCCGAGGAAGACGGTGACGACGCTCGTCGAGTAGACGGAGCACGCGAAGTCGTAGAAGTACCAGCCGCGTTGTTCACGTATGCGGCCCGTCTCGTCGTCGGTCAGGTCCGCGGTGCCGGCGGTCAACCCGCGCCCCCTCAACGTCCCCGAAGGGGACATCCATACCTGTCAGTGCCAGGCCCCGCGCTCGGTCAACACCGCGCGCAGCGTCTGAAGATGATCGGTCATGATGCCATCCACACCGAGGTCCAGGAGGGCCCGCATCCGATCCGCCTCGTTGACCGTCCACACGTGGACCTGGAGACCACGGGCATGCGCCGTCCTCAGGAAGCGCGCGTCGACCACCCGCACCCCGCTCCGGTCCTGCGGGACCTGCGCGCAGACGGCGCTCCCGCGCACGGGCACCGGCACCCCGTACGAGCGCAGCCGCAGGCCGAGCACCCCGCGCACGCCGTACGACGTGGCGAGCCGGGGACCCGCCAGCCGCCGCGCCCGCGCGACCCGGGCCTCCGAGAACGAGCCCACGCACACCCGGTCCCAGGTGTCCGTCCGCCGGATCAGGTCGATCAGCGGGCGCAGGGCGGGCTCCGCCTTGATGTCGACATTCCAGCGGGCGTCGGGAAACTCCTCCAGCAGATCCTCGAACAGCGCGAGCGGTTCACCGCCACCGACCCCGACCCTGGCCCGGCTGATCTCGCTCCACGGCAGCTCGCGGATCCGGCCGCGCAGATCGGTGACCCGGTCCAGGGTCGCGTCGTGGAACGCGACGAGCCGGCCGTCGGCCGTGGTGTGCACGTCGGTCTCGAAGTAGCGGAAACCGAGTCCGGCGGCGCGCCGGAACGCTGCCGCCGTGTTCTCGATCCCGTCGGCCGCGCCGCCCCGGTGGGCGAACGGGATCGGCGACGGATGGTCCAGGTAGGGATGGCGTACGGGAGTCACGGCCGAAGTATGGCCTGCTCGGGAGAACCCCCGGCGACGACCGTCCCGCCGCCGTCCGGCGGCGGGACGACGAAGACCCGCAGGAACAGTTGGGCGAGCGGCCCGATCGCCAGCGCGTAGGCGATCGTGCCGATCCCGACGGAACCGCCGAGAGCGAAACCGGTGGCGACCACGGCCACCTCGATTCCGGTACGCACCAGCCGCACCGACCGGCCGGTGAGCCGGTGCAGCCCCGTCATCAGGCCGTCCCGGGGGCCGGGGCCGAACCGCGCGGCGATGTAGAGGCCGGTGGCCACGCCGTTGAGGACGATGCCGGCCACGAGCAGCGGGATCTGGACGGCGAGACCGTGGCCGTCCGGGACGACGGCCAGCGCGGCGTCCATCGCGATGCCGACCACGAAGACGTTGGAGACCGTGCCGAGCCCGGGACGCTGCCTGATCGGGATCCACAGCAGCAGCACGACCGCGCCGACGACGATCGAGACGACGCCCATGGTCAGACCGGTGAGTTCGGACAGACCCTGGTGCAGCACACCCCACGGCTCCAGCCCGAGACCACCCCTGACCAGCAGGGCGGCGCTCACGCCGTACAGCGTCAGACCGACGTAGAGCTGAAGGAGCCGGCGGGGGAGCCGCTTCCCACGCAGAGCGGGTGTGCTGGACAAGGCGCTGTCCTCCAGGGGTGGAACGAGTGGACTGGTCCGTGTCACTCTGTGGCTGGGCGGCGAGAGCCAACCATGGCCAATTCGGTGAAGGTGGACTGATTTCTATGACTCGGTGGACTTCGGCGGTCGGGGCGGCTCAGCTCGCGCGACAGCTCAACGCCCAGCAGCCGCGCCCCGCCGGCCCCGGCACCCGCAAGCCGCCCGCCTACCGCGCCCTCGCCGACGGCGTCAGACTGCTCGTCCTCGAAGGCCGTGTGCCGGTCGCCGCCCGGCTCCCCGCCGAACGCGAGCTGGCCCTCGCGCTCTCCGTGAGCCGTACGACGGTCGCCGCGGCGTACGAGGCCCTGCGCGCCGAGGGGTTCCTCGAATCCCTCAGAGGCGCCGGCAGTTGGACCGCCGTACCGGCCGGGAACCCGCTGCCCGCCCGCGGCCTCGAACCGCTGCCGCCGGACGCCCTCGGCTCGATGATCGACCTCGGCTGCGCAGCGCTGCCGGCGCCCGAGCCCTGGCTCACCCGCGCCGTGCAGGGCGCCCTGGGGGAGCTGCCGCCGTACGCGCACACGCACGGAGACTATCCGGCGGGGCTGCCCGCGCTGCGCCAGACGCTCGCCGACCGGTACACCGCGCGCGGGATCCCGACCATGCCCGAGCAGATCATGGTCACCACCGGCGCGATGGGCGCGATCGACGCGATCTGTCATCTCTTCGCCGGTCGCGGCGAACGTGTCGCCGTCGAGTCGCCCAGTTACGCGAACATCCTCCAACTGATGCGCGAGGCGGGCGCCCGGCTCGTCCCCGTCGCCATGGCCGAGGGGCTGGCCGGCTGGGACCTGCCGTGCTGGCGCCAGGTGTTGAGGGACGCCGCGCCCCGACTCGCGTACGTCGTCGCCGACTTCCACAACCCGACGGGCGCCCTGGCCACCGAGGACCAGCGCAGACAACTGGTCGAGGCGGCGCGTTCGGCGGGGACGGTGCTCGTCGTGGACGAGACGATGTCCGAGCTGTATCTGGACGGAAACGGTGGCGAGGAAGGAACCGGTGACGGGAACGGTGACGGGCCGGGTGGTGAACTGCCGCCGCCGGTCTGCGCGTTCGACCCGGCGGGCAGCACGGTCCTCACGGTCGGGTCCGCCAGCAAGGCGTTCTGGGCGGGCATGCGCATCGGCTGGGTACGGGCCGCGCCCGAGGTCATCCGCTCACTGGTCTCCGCCCGCGCCTACGCCGACCTCGGTACCCCCGTGCTCGAACAGCTCGCGATCAACTGGCTGATGGTCGGCGGCGGCTGGGAGCAGGCGGTCGACGTGCGGCGCGCGCAGGGCAGGGAGAACCGCGACGCGCTGGTGGCCGCCGTCCGCAGGGAGCTGCCGAGCTGGGAGTTCGACGTGCCGCGCGGTGGGCTGACGCTGTGGGTGCGCACCGGGGGCCTGTCGGGCTCGCGGATCGCCGAGGTGGGCGAGCGGGCCGGCGTACGGGTGCCGGGCGGGCCGCGCTTCGGGGTCGACGGGGCCTTCGAGGGGTACGTACGGCTGCCGTTCACCGTGGGCGGCCCTGTCGCCGACGAGGCGGCCGTCCGGCTGGCGGCGGCGGCCCGCCTCGTGGAGAGCGGCGCGCGCGCCGGGACGGACACGCCACGCACGTTCGTCGCCTGACCGGCACCCCGCGCGCGTGTACGGCCGGAGGCGTCAGCCCTCGGCCGGTACGGCGGCGGGAACCGGCGACTGGCTCTGGCGCGGCTGTTGCGGCTGGACCTGGGGCTGGGGCTGGGGCTGCGTCGGTGGTGCGGGCTCAGGGATCGGGTCCGGGTCCGCGGCGGGGTCGGGGGCCTGGTCGTCGTCGCCGTCGAGCGGTGTGTGCCGGTCCGGCAGCAGATCCAGCACGGCCCGCCGGTGCGCGTCGCTCGTGGCGTCGTCGTACGGATCGGGCGTCGCCGGGACCTGGAGCCTGAGCACCGGTCCGGTGCCGAGCCGTGCGTACCCCCGGCCGGTGGGGATCTCCGGCGTGGGGGTGGTGTGCGGCGGCGCTCCGAGGACCGATTGAAGCTCCGCGCGGGTGGCGGCGCCCAGCACGACCCGGGCGCGGGTGTGCGTCCGTACGGTCTCGCTGAGGGCGTCCAGGGTGTCGAACTGCTCCGCCACGACCACTGTCACGTTCGCCGCCCTGCCGTGCCGCAGAGGCACCTGGAGCAGTTCCTGCGGATCGGGCCGCCCGTCGGCGGTCGCCAGATGGGCGAAGGCGCTCGGCCGGTCCAGCAGGAGCCACAGCGGGCGTTTGGTGTCCTCCGGCACGGCGTGGCCCAACTGCCGCGCGCGGTTGGCGGCGATCAGCCGCCGTTCCGTCTCGGTGGCGGCCCATTCGAGACCGGCCAGCGCGCCCGAGAGCCCGCACTCCACGGCGAGGACGCCCGTACGGCCACCGAGGCTGGCGTACTCGCCGGTCCCGTTGCCCTCCACGATCACGACGTCGCCGTGCGCGAGCGCCTGGAGGGCGATCGAGCGCAGCAGACTCGTGGTGCCGCTCCCCGGGCGCCCGACGGCGAGCAGATGAGGCTCGGTCGATCGGGCGCCCGTACGCCAGACAACCGGAGGGGCGTCACGGGTCTCGTCGCCCTCCATGACCGGCACGGTGCGCCGCACCGCGTCGGCGTCGGTGAAGCCGAGCACGGTCTCGCCGGGGGCGGTGACGAACCGCTGGGCGGCGATACCGGTGGGAAGCGGGGGCAGCACGCTCATGACGAGCTCGTTGCCCTCCTCGTCCCAGTCGAACAGATACTCCCGGCCGCGTCCGGACTTCGCGTGCAGCAGATGCTCGATCCGGACGCGGGCGGTGTCCTCACCATCGGTGAAGTACGGCGGGTACGACACCCGCAGGTGGGTGAGACGCCCGTCGGCGTCGAACTCGTACTCGTCGAACGCCTTGTCCCACTCGCCTCCGTGGGAGAAGAGCGGGTTCGGGTCCTCCGGCACGGAGAAGTACGGCACCAGCGCCTCGTAAAGAGAGCGCAGGCGCTGGAGCTCCGCGTCGTCGGGCCCGGTGCGTACCGGCGTACGGTCACGGCCCTTCCAGCCGGCCACCGCCATCACCGAGATGAGGGCGATGAGCGGTCCGTACGGGGCGAGCGCGACCACCAGGACGACGGCCGCCACCAGGAACAGCGCGGGACCACGCCGGTCCTTGGGGGTCGCGGTCCATTTCCGCCGTCCCGTGCCGGCCAACAGCCGCAGACCACGGGTGATGGTGATCAGCGGATGGAGGACGTCGGTGGCGCTGTCGGCGGCCGAGCGGGCCATCTCTCGGCTGCGAGCGATGTGAGCGCTGCCGCTGCTCAGAATGCGGGGGAGTGGTCGCCGGGCCACGTCTGTCTCCTGAAGGTGCGGAAGGTGCTGAGGGTGTCGCGGGGACGGAAGGCGGTCAGAACTTGATGCCGCCCAGCAGGCCGGCGAGGCTGGCGCCTCCGGCCGTGATGCTCGGGGCGATGGCCGTGCCCGCGAGATAGAAGCCGAAGAGTGCGCAGACGAGGGCGTGGGACGCCTTGAGTCCGTCCTTCCTGAAGAAGAGGAAGACGATGATTCCGAGCAGCACGACGCCTGACATGGACAGGATCATGAGGGGTTCTCCTGGTCGAGGGGGACAGTCACCATGAGTTGTTCCATGCTCACAGTAAGTATCTATGTGATAAAAGGTGCAAGTGGGTGAAATTCATGGAATTTCACTTGACCGGCGGACAGCGGAAGCCCGCGTACCGCTTGATGCGGCCTCTGTAGCCCCGGAGCGGCCTACGGGGCAGTAACCTGTCGATTCACCCGTACGGCTCCACAGCCGTGCGTCCCAGGTCAGCGACGTGAGAGGTGGTCCACCGATGAGCGAGGCCCCGGAAGGTGACGCGCCCGACAGCGACGTCGTCGAACTGGCCACGAAGGTCTTCGACCTCGCGCGGCGCGGAGAGACCGACGCGCTCGCCGCCTACGTCGACGCAGGCGTCCCCGCGAACCTCACCAACGACCGGGGCGACTCACTGGTCATGCTCGCCGCCTACCACGGACACGCACCCGCCGTGACGGCGCTGCTCTCGCGTGGCGCCGAGGCCGACCGGGCCAACGACCGCGGGCAGACCCCACTGGCCGGCGCGGTCTTCAAGGGCGAGGACGCCGTGATCCGCGCGCTGCTCACCGGCGGGGCCGACCCGACGGCCGGAACACCCTCCGCCGTGGATACAGCGCGGATGTTCGGGAAGACGGACCTGCTGGAGCTGTTCGGAGCGCGGTGAAGGGAGGCGTCGTAAATGTGGTCGCGGTGGCGAAATGGGTGGGTCATCATGACGTCGGGCCCGGAAGGGGCCACCGACGAGAGGCAGAGGAAGATGGTCTACACCAAGCAGGAGACGACGGTCGAGCGATGTTGCCGCGCGGCCTAGCCAGGCTAGGCATCCCCACCCTCCGGTCGCGTCGACAGCTTGATGTGAGGCACTCCCCATGTTCGATCCAGTCATAGCGCCGAGCGGCACGCTGCTCGGCCTGCTGCAAAGGGGGCGCGGCGACGGCACTTTGCACGCGCTGGCCGCACCCCGAGCCGAAGCGCTCACCGCCCTCAACCACTGCGTCATGAACGACCCCCGCCACGACTGGCAGGTCGAGAACCGCTCTCTGTACTACGCACGCCTCTATCTGGACCTCCACGGCGATCTCGACCCGCTCGAGCACCACCTCTTCCGTGCCGAGGACCACTTCGACACCGAGGAGTCGCGTACCGGGCTCTCCCTCGCCGTACTCGGCCACCTCGCCTCCTACGGAAGAGACGACGCCCTGGCGCTCCTGCGCCGGTACGCCGCCTCGGGATCCAACTGGGCGTGGGCGCTCGACGAGCTGGCGCTGCGCGACGACGACGCGGGTCTGCGCTCGCTCGCCCCGCCGATCCTCGCCAGATTCCCCGAGACCGCCGAAGGCGAGGCGGAGCTGGCGGCCGCACTCCGGGGCGCCTTCGAGCCCCGGCCGTGGCGGCTGTGGGCCGACGACCCGCGCGAGGCGGTCGCCGTCCGCGTCAGGGCGGCCCGCGAACAGGGCTCCTTCGACCGATGGCAGCAGCAGATGCGGCCGACCGGACCGCGCCCCGGCTGGAGTGTCCAGGCCGTATTCGAATGGGCGCAGGACGGCCTGGAGCGGGGCACGACCCTGCATGTGCCCGCCGCCCGATGTCTGACCGCGGTCGCCGGACCCGACGACCGCCCCGCGATCGTCGAAGCCGGCCGCAGCGCCCCCGACGGCGCCCGCTCGGCCGCGCTGCACTATCTCGCCGAGGCCCGCGATCCCGCCGTGCTCGACCTGATCGAGGCCGCGGCGACCGACCCGTCGCAGAGCCTGGCCGAAGCCGCCGTCGCCGCCTTCGAGAGGATGTGCGGCGAGGCGGCGGTCGACCGGGCACGCGGCTGGGTGCACCGGCCCGACGCGCTCGGCGCCTCCGCGGCGGGCGTCCTTGCCTCCCGGGGCGGCGCGCGGGACTCCCAACTGGTGCTCGGCGCACTGCGGGAGGCCGTACGGTCCGACGGACCCGACGCGCCCCGGCTGTGGACCCTCGTCGACGGCACCGGACGGCTCGGTATCGCCTGCGCCGCGCCCGTCCTGCGGCATGTGTACCGGGAGACCGCCTCCTCACAACTGCGCGGCCGTACGGCCAAGGCGCTGGCGGCCACCGATCCCTCGTACCCCACGGGCTTCGCCGTCGAATGCCTCTGGGACTGCGAGGAGACCACCAGAGAGGTCGCCGCTCTGCACGCCGAGACCGGTGACGTACGGGTGGCGGACCGGCTGCGGCGGCTCGCGGCGGATCCGGCCGAGGAGGCCGAGGTGCAGACCGCCGTACGGAGCCGGATCGGGCCCGACGCGCCCGCCGTCTGACAACGCCCCCCCGCCCGGGGCGTGCCGGGCGGGGGAGAGCGGCGTACGGGGGCTCTTTGTGCCGTGGCGGTGCCGGCGGGCGGGTTCTACCGCGCGGGCGTGGCCGTACGGGCTCCACCAGGTGAACCGGGGCGAGCGGGCCACTTGCCATCCGGGGCGCGAACGGCTCCTGAGCTGCCCAGAGCCGCCTTCCGACCTGCTCAGGGCCCCCGGCGACCAATGCTCACGGGACGTTCCCCACGCGGAAAGATCCACGTTGGCGGGACCACCCTCGGTACGGCGACAACACGAGTATGCGTGTCGTCATCGTCACAGAATCCTTCCCGCCCGATGTGAACGGCGTGGCGCACTGCGCCCTGCAGACCGCCCGGCACCTCGTCGCGCGCGGCCATGACCCGCTCGTCATCGCACCGGCCTCGTCGTCAGCCGCATTCGCGGGCGCCGAGACCGCCTCCCTTTCCCCGTCCCCCTCATCCCCCTCATCCCCGTCCCCCGCCGACTCCCCGTCTCCCTCTCCCCGCACGAACGATTCCGACGCACCGTGCCCCGTGGTGCGCGTCCCCTCCCTGCCCCTGCCCGGCTATCCCCAGGTACGCGTCGCCCTGCCCAGCCGCCGCGTCGCCGCCACCCTTGCCGCGCACCGGGCCGACCTCGTCCACCTGGCCGGGCCGTTCATCCTCGGCGTACGCGGCATGGCAGCCGCCGCACGGCTGGGGATACCCGCCGTCGCCGTCTACCAGACCGACCTCGCCGGCTACGCCCGTACGTATATGGGCGCGGGCGAGGCGGCCGCCTGGCGGCGGCTGCGCGCCGTGCACAGCGCGGCGGACCGCACGCTCGCGCCGTCCAGCGCCGCCGTCAAGGACCTCGCCGAGCACCGCGTGCCGCGCGTCAGGCTCTGGCCGCGCGGTGTGGACACCGTCAGATTCCGGCCCGAGCTGCGCGACGACGAACTGCGCCGCACTCTCGCGCCCGGCGGTGAGCTGATCGTCGGCTACGTCGGCAGGCTGGCGCCCGAGAAGCACGTCGAACTCCTGTCCGGCGTCTGCGCGCTGCCCGGCGTCCGGGTGGTGATCGTCGGGGACGGGCCGAGCGAGCCGTCCCTGCGCGCGACGCTCCCCGGCGCTGTGTTCCTCGGCCGCCGAACCGGGGCCGAACTGGCGCGGATCTTCGCCTCGTTCGACGTCTTCGCGCACACCGGGCCGTACGAAACGTTCTGCCAGACCGTCCAGGAGGCCATGGCCAGCGGCACACCCGTAGTGGCGCCGGCGGCGGGCGGACCGCTCGACCTCGTCGACCACGGCCGCACGGGGCTGCTGGTACCGCCCCACGACGCGCGGGCCGTCGCCGACGCGGTCCGGGACCTCCAGTCGGCCCCGGAACTGCGCGCCTCCTACGGACGTACGGCACGCGCCATGGTCGAGGGCCGGACATGGGCCGCCGTGGGCGACCAACTGCTCGACCACTACGCCGAGGTACTCGTCGAACGCACGGCGGTGGTCGCGTGAACGGCGTCGGCGCGGCCTCTCGCGGCCTGCGGATCGTCCGGCTGGCCAACTTCGTCACCCCGGCCTCCGGCGGCCTGCGTACCGCCCTTCAGGAGCTCGGCACGGGCTACCTGGCCGCCGGGCACGAGCCGGTCCTGGTCGTGCCCGGCGAACGGCCCGGCGACGAACGCACGGCGCAAGGACGGGTGATCACCCTGCCCGGAGCGGTGCTGCCCGGCACCGGCGGCTACCGGGTGCTGACCGACCGCCGGCGGCTGCGCGCCCTGCTCGACTCCCTCGCCCCCGACCGTCTGGAGGTCTCCGACCGCACCACCCTGCGGTGGACGGGGGAGTGGGCACGGCGCAACCGGATCCCCTCCGTCATGGTGTCCCACGAGACCGCCGACGGGGTGCTGCGCACCTGGGGCGTACCGGCCAGGGCGGCCGTAGGGGCCGCGGACCTGCTCAACCGGCGCAGCGCGTGGGCGTATTCACGGATCGTGTGCACCACCGAGTGGGCCGAGCGCGAGTTCGTCCGGATCGGCGCGCGGAACGTGGTGCGCGCGCCGCTCGGTGTCGACCTGCTGCGCTGCCGGCCGGACCGGCGCCGCGAGGCCCTGCGCGCCCGATACGCGCGCGGGGCGGACGTCCTGCTCCTGCTGTGCTCGCGGCTGTCCGTCGAGAAGCGCCCCGCCGTCGCGCTCGACGCCCTCGCCGTTTTGCGCGGGCGGGGTGTGAAGGCGGCGCTGGCGGTCGCCGGGGACGGCCCGCTGGCCAACGCGCTGGCACGCCGGGCGCGCGAGCGGCGGCTGCCCGTGGTGTTCCTCGGGTACGTGGGCGACCGGCAGGAGCTGGCGGACCTCCAGGCCGCCGCGGACATCTGCCTGGCACCGGGACCGGCCGAGACGTTCGGCCTGTCCGCGCTGGAAGCACTCGCCTGCGGCACACCGGTCGTCGCCAGCGCGTCGTCCGCCCTCCCCGAGATCCTGGGCGCGGCGGGCGGCACGGCGACGGACACGCCGGAGGCGTTCGCCGACGCCGTACGAGAACTCCTCGACCGCCCGGAGACCGCCCGCCGGGCCGCCGCGCGGGCGCGGGCCGAACTCTTCGGGTGGGACCGCGCGGTGGAGTCCTTCCTGGCGGCGCACGAGGCGCGGGTGCGTACGGGACACCACCCGCTCGCGGCGGTGCGCGACGTCGTGGGCGCGGCGTCGCTGTCGTCGGATCCGACCGGTGCGGTGGTGCCGGTGCGGCCCGTGGACGGGGCCGAGTGATGACCGTGTACGCGAACCCCGGGCAGCCGACCGAGGCGGCTGCCCGGGTGGAGCCCTCCGTACCGAGGCCGCTGCGGTTCGCCGCGCTCGGCGACTCGCTCACGGCGGGCGTCGGTGACCGCCTGGAGGGCGGCGGCTGGCGGGGATGGGCGGTGCTGCTCGCCGAGGCGATCACGCCGGCCGCCGTGGCGGCCGGCGGGACGACGGGCCGCGTCCCGTCGGCCCGCACAGGGGCGGCCGCCCCACCTGACGGCCTCCGGGCGGCACCCGGCGCACGACCGGGGCCCTGCTCCACCGGAGCACCGCCCGGCCGCGGCGGCTCTGCCGCGTCCACCCGACGCCCGCCCGGCCACGGCGAACCCGCCGCCCCCGCCGAATCCGCGCCCACCTTCCGTAACTTCGCCACCAGCGGAGCCCTGACCCGTGACGTCCGGGAGCAACAGACGCCCGCCGCCCTCGCCTTCGGGCCCGACATCGCGTCCGTCGTCGTCGGCGTCAACGACACACTGCGCCGTGCCTTCGACATCGTCCCCATCGCCCGCTCCCTCGACGAGGTGTGTGCCGCACTCACGGCGCGCGGCACGGTCCTGCTCACCGCCTGCCTGCCCGACCCCGGCGTCATGCTCGGCCTGCCCGCGCCGCTCGCGAGACCGCTCGCGCGCAGACAGCGCGCGGTCAACGCACTCGTCCACGCGCTCTCCGCGCGGTACGGCGCCGTCCATCTGCACGCCGCCGACCCGGCGTGGGTCGCCGACCGCTCCCTGTGGAGCGCCGACCGGCTGCACCCCGGCGAACGCGGCCACCGGATGATCGCCGCGCGCTTCCACACGATGCTCACCGCGCGCGGTCTCACACTGGGCCCACCACCGCCCCAGGAGCCCGAACGGCCGCCGCCCACCCGGACCCAGGCACTGCTGTGGCTGGCCACGGCGGGCACCGGCTGGATGGCGCGCAGAAGCACCGATCTGCTGCCCGAACTGCTGTGGCTCGCGGGCGGCGAGACGCTGCACTGGGCGCGCGGCACGGCCGCCCGGCTCGATCTGCGCGCCGAGCACGCGCTGACCCGCGCGCTGACAGCACTGCCGCCGGCCGCTCCGCTTGCGAGAATGGGGGAATGAGTGGGCGCTGGGAATTCTGGATCGACCGTGGCGGCACCTTCACCGACGTGGTGGGGCGGCGGCCCGACGGCCGTCTCGTCACAAGGAAGCTGCTCTCGCACAACCCGGAGCGGTACGACGACGCGGCGGTGGCCGGGATCCGGCTGCTGCTCGGCGTAGCACCGGACGATCCGGTGCCCGCCGACCGGATCGACGTCGTCAAGATGGGCACCACCGTCGCCACCAACGCACTGCTGGAGCGCCGTGGCGAGCCGACGGTCCTTCTTGTCACCGAGGGCTTCGGCGACGCGCTGCGGATCGCCTACCAGAACCGTCCCCGACTCTTCGACCGTCACATCGTGCTCCCGGAAGCGGTCTACGAGCGCGTCATCGAGGTTCCCGAACGCGTCGACGCGCAGGGCGTCACGGTGCGACCGCTGGACACGGAGGCCGTCGCCGCGCGCCTGCGGGAGGCGTACGACGACGGCTTCCGCAGCGCCGCCGTCGTCCTCATGCACGGCTACCGCCACCCCGACCACGAGAGTGCCGTCGCCGAAGCGGCCCGCGCGGCGGGCTTCACCCAGGTCAGCTCCTCCCACGAGGTCAGTCCCCTGATCAAACTGGTGCCGCGCGGCGACACCACCGTCGTGGACGCCTATCTCTCCCCGATCCTGCGGCGCTACGTCGACGAGATCGCCTCCGAACTGCGCGACATCCGGCTGATGTTCATGCAGTCCAACGGAGGACTGCGCGAGGCCGCCCACTTCCGTGGGAAGGACGCCGTACTGTCCGGCCCGGCCGGCGGTGTCGTCGGCATGGCCCGTACCTCCGGACAGGCCGGCTTCGACCGTGTCGTCGGCTTCGACATGGGCGGCACGTCGACCGATGTCTCGCACTACGCGGGGGAGTTCGAGCGCGAACTGGGCACACAGGTCGCCGGGGTCCGGATGCGCGCGCCCATGATGAACATCCACACCGTCGCGGCCGGCGGTGGCTCCGTGCTGCACTTCGACGGCCAGCGCTACCGCGTCGGCCCCGACTCGGCGGGCGCCGTGCCGGGCCCCGCCTGCTACCGCCGTGGCGGCCCGCTGACCGTCACCGACGCCAACGTGATGCTCGGCCGGGTGCAACCGGACCACTTCCCCGCCGTGTTCGGACCGGACGGTGACCAGCCGCTGGACGCCGACGTGGTGCGTGCGCGCTTCGCCGCGCTCGCCGACGAGGTCGAGAAGGCCACCGGCGTACGGCGCGAACCGGCCGAAGTCGCCGCCGGCTTCCTGGAGATTGCCGTACTGAACATGGCGAACGCCGTCAAGAAGATCTCCGTGCAGCGCGGCCACGACATCACCCGCTACGCCCTCACCAGCTTCGGCGGCGCGGGCGGCCAGCACGCGTGCGCGGTCGCCGACGCGCTGGGCGTCGACACGGTGATCGTGCCGCCGCTCGCGGGGGTGCTCTCCGCGTACGGCATCGGGCTCGCCGACGCCACCGCCATGCGGGAGCAGTCGGTGGAGGCCGAACTCGCCGATGGCGAGGGCAGCGGCGACGGCGAGGGCAGCACACTCGGCCGGGTGCGGGATCTGTGTGCCGCACTCGCGGAGCGCACCCGCGCCGAGTTGCGCGCCGACTCCGTCCCGGACGCCGCGATCACCACCCACGCGCGCGTGCTGCTGCGCTACGCCGGAACGGACGCAAGCCTGGCGGTGCCCCTCGGCGGCGCCGCCGCGATGAAGGCGGCCTTCGAAAGCGAACACCGCTCCCGCTACGCCTTCACCATGGACAAACCGCTGGTGGTCGAGGCCGTGTCGGTCGAAGCCGTAGGAAAGGCCGAGTCGCACGGTACGTACGCGGCGCAGGCGACCTCAGTGGAAGGCGACGGCGGGTCCGTGAAGCCCGCGAACGTACGGATGTTCGTCGACGGCACCGAGCGCGACTGCCCGCTGCACCGGCGCGCCGATCTGCGGCCCACCGACACCGTTAAAGGCCCCGCGATGATCGCCGAGGCCGACGCGACGACCGTGGTGGACGACGGCTGGCAGGCGGCCGTCGGCGACCTCGGGCATCTGCTCCTGACCCGCGTACGCCCCCGTCCCACCAGGGTCGCGGCGGGCACGGACGTGGACCCGGTGCTGCTCGAGGTCTTCAACAACCTCTTCATGGCCATCGCCGAGCAGATGGGCGTACGGCTGGAGAACACCGCCCACTCCGTCAACATCAAGGAGCGGCTCGACTTCTCCTGCGCGCTTTTCGACGCCGGTGGCAACCTGATCGCCAACGCGCCGCACATCCCCGTCCACCTCGGCTCCATGGGCGAGTCCATCAAGGAGGTGCTGAAACGCGACAAGGGCCAGATCCGGCCCGGCGATGTGTACGCCGTCAACGACCCCTACCACGGAGGCACCCATCTGCCCGATGTGACGGTCGTGACGCCCGTCTTCGACGAACAGGGCGAACATCTGCGCTTCCTGGTCGCGTCGCGCGGCCACCACGCCGAGATCGGCGGCATCACGCCCGGTTCGATGCCCGCCTTCAGCCGGACCATCCACGAAGAAGGCGTGCTCTTCGACAACTGGCTCCTCGTGCGCGACGGCAGACTCCGTGAGGCCGAGACCCGCGAACTGCTCGCCGACGCGCCGTACCCCTCCCGCGACCCGGACACCAACCTCGCCGACCTGCGCGCCCAGATCGCCGCCAACGAGAAGGGCATCGCCGAACTGCGCCGTATGACGGAGCAGTTCGGCTACGACGTCGTGGACGCCTACATGGGGCACGTACGGCGCAACGCGGAGGAGTCCGTACGCCGCATCATCGCCGGGCTGAGCGACGGGACGTACCGCTACGAGACCGACAACGGCGCGGTCATCGAGGTCGCCGTGCGCGTCGACCGCGCGTCCCGCAGCGCGGTCGTGGACTTCACCGGCACCTCGCCGCAGCAGGAAGGCAACTTCAACGCGCCTAAATCCGTGGTGATGGCGGCCGTCCTGTACGTCTTCCGGACGCTGGTCGCCGACGACATCCCGCTCAACAGCGGCTGTCTGGCGCCGCTGGACGTGCGGGTGCCCGAAGGATCGATGCTGGCGCCCGCCTTCCCGGCGGCGACGGTGGCGGGCAACGTGGAGACCTCGCAGGCCGTGACGGGAGCGCTGTACGCGGCGCTCGGCGTCCAGGCCGAAGGCTCGGGCACCATGAACAACCTCACCTTCGGCAACGAACGGGTCCAGTACTACGAAACGGTGGCGAGCGGATCGGGCGCGGGCGAGGGCTTCGACGGCGCCGACGCCGTCCAGACCCATATGACCAACTCCCGCCTCACCGACCCCGAAGTGCTCGAATGGCGCTACCCGGTGCGCGTCGACGGATTCGCCGTCCGGGACGGCAGCGGCGGCCGTGGCCGCTGGACCGGGGGGAACGGAGTCGTACGGCGCATCCGCTTCCTGGAACCCATGACGGTGACGCTGCTGACCGGGCACCGCACGGTGCCGCCGTACGGCATGGCGGGCGGCGAACCCGGCCAACTGGGCGGCAACGAGGTGCGACGGGCCGACGGGACGCGTACGGCGCTGAAGGGGGTCGACTCGGTCGAGGTGAGCGTGGACGACGTGCTGGTGCTGCGCACACCGGGCGGCGGCGGATACGGAACGCCGCGCTGAACCCGATGCCGCTGTGAACCCGCCGCCGCGGTGAACCGCGACCGGGCTGACATCGGGACCGCGCGCAACTCGCCCGGCGGGCCGGGCCGGTGGGCGGCCCGCCGTCCGCGCACCGGCCCACGGACACCGCTGGGGCTTCTGCGTCGTTTCGACCGTTGTCAGTCCGAGGACCTAATCTGTGCAGCGTGACTTCGCCTGCCTCGACGGACCCCGTTCCGCCCCAGCTCAGCGCGGGGCCGCGGCTCGCCCAGGGCCCGGCCGCCGACGAAGGGCTGGCGCGGCGGCTGCGCGCGCTCGCGTGCACCGCACCGCTGCACGACCTCGACACCCGCAAGGCCAATCTGGCGGGGGAGTACTCGGTCTACGCGATGGCGGAGGTCGCGCTCTCGGCGATCGACCTCGTCACGCTCAACATGGACTTCGACACCGGCGCGGACCATGAGCAGATAGTGGCCAGACTCCTGCCGCGTGTCGCGGCACAGGCACCGCACCGCCCGGTCACCGAGCACGAGCGGGTGGCCCGCTGGGTCCTGGAGAACTTGATCAATGTCGGCAGCGTCGACCGCGGATTCCGCGCCGTGTACGGCACGTTCGGCGCCGACGGCGTCTACACCCGCCGCGACTACGACTTCAAACTGATCGAGGAAGTCCCCGGCCACGGCGGCAGCGTCTACCTGCGCACCACCGACGAGGCGGTGAACGTGCTGGTGGGCGCCTTGGACACGGATGTCACCAGCGCGCAGATCGCCGCCGAGGTCAAGCTGGAGGTGCTGATCAACAGAGGTCGGCTCGCCGACGCCCAACTCGCCGCCGAGCAGGCCCGTTACCGCACCGTGCAGTACGCGGAGACGCTGCGCAGGACCCTGGAGGCGACCCGGCGCAACGTTCGCGCGGTCGACTGGCTCAACGCCGTGCCCGACATGATCGCCGAAGCGCTCGACCATGTCGCCGACCGCTATCGTCATGAGAACGCCATCCTGAACAACATCCGCAAGTCACGCGACGAGGCGGAGACCGGCGCCGACCCCAAGACGGCCGAGCACAAGCGGCGCGCGGCCGAACTGGTCGACATCGTCAAGGACTGCATCCGCCGGCACACCCAACTCCAGTCCCGGCTGCTGGAGGCGGGCCCGCTGTTCCGCGCGGAGCAGGACCGCCAGGCGTTCGCCGAGCCCACCACGCGGACGGGGCTGGATCTGTACGGCCAACTCGTCGCCCCGCTCCTCCCGCTGCCGGTCGATCGGGCGAGCCGCGTCACCGACGCGTTCTTCGCCCGTGGCACCGGCCTGCGCACGCCCGCGTCCGTGCGCGTCGGCGACCTCGTGGACCTGCTGCTCACGCCTCCCGTGGAGCGCGAACACCTCGGCGCGGAGATGCCCGAGCCTGATCTGATCGCGACCCCCGACGACAGCCGCTTCAGCGAGGAGCAGTTGGCGCACGCGATGGAACTGCTCGATCTGGAGCACGACGCGCCGCGCAGGCTCTCCGGTCTGCTCGCGGAGGCCCGCCGCCGCGATCCCGACCTGCCCTATCTGGTCGCCCTGCTGGCGATCCACGCGGCCAGTCCGCCGGTCGGTACGGCCTACCGGCAGGGCGAGGAGCGGCTGTTGTTCGCCGTGGACGACGGGACTCCCCTCGAGGACCCGGAGTTCGGCGGTGCCGACCTGATAGTGGGCACGGCTCTGCTCGACGCGGCCGGTATGACCGCCGACCGTAAGGAGGCGGCATGACGCCCACCGGACCGGCCGCCGCCCCCCTCCGTGCCATCCGTATCACTCCCACCTGGACCACCCTCGGTAAGGAGCAGCGCCCGTGAGCGACCACCAGGCAGAGCACGCCGCCGCGTGGGGCGAGCCGGGCAGCACCGACACGGCCCGCCCGTCCGCCGCCCCCGCGTCGGGCGGCGCCGTCACGCCCGCCGTCACGCCCGCCGACGCGGCCGACGCCGCCCGCCTCGTCGCCTTCGGACTCCAGCCCAGACTGCTGCCCGCGCGCGACGCCGAATACGCCGACCTGCTGCGCCGCTACCGCGAGGAACCGGCCTTCGCACGGCTGGCCGACGCCGTTGCCACCGGTCTCGGTCTCGTCGTCCTCGAAGTCTCCTCCCGCGCCGGGATGGCCGTGACGGCGGGCGAGGACTCCGTGTTCGCCGTCCGCATGGGCGACTACGCCCGCCGCGCCTCGACCGACGCGGCCGACCGCTTCCTGCACGGCCTCGCCCATCTCGCCGTCGCCGCCATGGCCTTCCCCCGCCCCGAAGACCTCGCCGACGACGGCTACATCGGCCGGATCACCGTCAACGGCGTCGACGCCTTCGTACGACAGGCATGCCGCAGGCTGGAGGAACAGGCCGAGGAGCAGGGCGAGAACACCGACCCGGCGACCGACGCCCCCGGCCTCGAATCGGCCTGGCGCATCTACGCGCGGCGCAGCTCGACCGGCGCCACCAAGGACGCGCGCCGCCTCGCCGGCTCCACCACCGGCATCATCGGCAAGGCCATGGCCTTCCTCACCGACTCCGGGTTCCTGCACCGCACCGGCGACGACGCCGGAGGCGCGTACCGCACCACGGCCCGCTACCAGCTCCAGGTCCGCGACATGGCCGGCAGCGCCGCCATGGCCGAACTGCTCGCCCTGGGCGTCGTACCGGTCACCGACGGATCCGCCACGCTGCTCCCCCCACCCGACCCGGACGACCTCGACCTGGTCGCCGACGCCGGACTGCCGTTCCACTCCTGAGCGGACCCGCGGCCCAGCATCCTCCGGCCCCGCTCCGTCCGCTCCCGCCCGCACCCCGCCGGTCTTCATCCGGTCCTGACCACGACGAGAGTCCGCCGCCATGTACGAGCTGTCCCGGGTCCGCCTCTACTCCATCGGGCCTGCCGGTGCGCGCTACGCCGACACCGTGCTCGACCTGCGCGGAGTCGGCGAGCCGGTGCCCCACCCCGCCCCCACCCAGGCGGAGTTCTTCGAGGAGGAGCCGGTCGGACCGCCCCGCCGCCCGGCCCCGGCCGGTGTGCTCTTCCTGGAGAACGGCGGCGGCAAGTCCGTCCTGCTCAAGCTGATCTTCTCGGTCATGCTCCCCGGCCACCGCAACACCCTCGGCGGCGCCAGCTCCGGCGTGCTGCGCAAGTTCCTGCTCGCCGACGACTGCGGCCATGTCGCCCTCGAATGGCAGCACACCCTCACCGGCGAACTGGTCGTGGTCGGCAAGGCCAGCGAGTGGCGCGGCCGTCAGGTCTCCAACGACCCGCGCAAGTTCGCCGAGGGCTGGTACTCCTTCCGGCCGGGCCCCGGGCTCAGCCTCGACTCGCTGCCGGTCGCCGAGTCGACCGCCGTCCGGCGGCCCGCGGAAGGCGTCTCCGGCGCGCGGGGCCGCCGCCGCACCATGAAGGGGTTCCGGGACGCCATCACCGAGGCGGGCAAGGCGTATCCGCACCTCGACGTGGTCTGGGAGGAGATCCACGACCGCTGGATCGAACATCTCGGCGATCTGGGCCTCGACCCCGAACTGTTCCGCTACCAGCGGGAGATGAACGCCGACGAAGGCGAGGCCGCCGGCCTCTTCGCGGTGAAGAAGGACTCCGACTTCACCGATCTGCTGCTGCGCGCCGTCACCGACACCCGCGACACCGACGGGCTCGCCGACCTCGTCGGCGGCTTCGGCAACAAACTGGGCCGGCGGGCCGAGCTGACCGCCGAGCGGGATTTCACGGCGGGCTCCGTCGACCTGCTCGGCCGCATCGTGGAGGCCGCCGACTCGCGGTCCCGGGCCCGCGACATCCACGCCGCCGCCGAGCGCCGTACCCGCACACTCGCCCGCAGGCTCACCGCCCGCGCCGCCGTGGAACGAGGCCGCGTCGGCGACCTCGCCCAGCAGGTCACCGCCGCGGCCCACACCGTCACCGAAGCCGACCGGGCCCGTGGCCGCAGCGCGCTCATCGCCGCCGAACTCGCCTACCGGCACGCCTCCCTGGCCCTCACCGTCGCCGAGAAGTCCGCCGCGGCCCAACGGCGGGAGCTGGGCGACGCCCGTACACTCCACTCCGCCTGGCAGGCCGCCGAGAACGTCCTGCGGCACCGCGCCGCCGCCGACCGCTCGGCGCGCGTCGCCGTCGCGATCCGCGAGGCCGAACGCGACGCCGCGCCCGCCCTGGCCGCCCGCGCCACCGCCGCCGCCGACCTCGTCCGCGCGCTGCACGGCGCCGCCGCCGACGGCGAGAGCCTGGCCAACGAGGAGGAGGAGCGCTCCGCCGCGCTCCAGGAGGTCGGCGAGACCGCGCACCGCGACGCCACAGCGGCGGCCACCGAGGCGCAGCGTGCCCGCAGCGAGACCGGTCATCTGCGCCAGCGGCTGACCGAGGTCGAACAGGAGACCGCCGAGGCGGTACGGGCCGGCTGGCTCGACGACACGGCGCCCGACGCCGACCCGGCACGCGCCGCGCTCGCCGCGAGCGACGCGGAGAAGGCCGCGGTCGCCGCCTGGGACACCGCCCGAGAGGCCGCGCGCGCGGCGGCGGAGCGGGCCAGGGAAGCGGCGGGCGCCGAATCCCGCGCCGAACTGGCCGAGGCCCGCGCGGTCGACGCCGCCCGCGCCGCCGAGCACGAGTACGAGGCGGAGCGCCGTACCGCCGAGTCCATCGCCGAGGAGGAACGCCTCACCGAACTGCTCGGCCTGCCCGGCGCGCCACCACGAGCGGGCGTCCCAGGGCCCCGCAGCGCCGCCCAGGGCGGCTCGGACGGCCCGACCGGCCCTGCGGCGGACGCGGGGACCGGCACCGCCTCAGAGCCGGGCTCAGCGGGCTCAGGAGGCTCGACAGGTACGAAGCGCCGGGACGGCACCGGCGGCGGGACGGCCGTGGGCCAACTGTCCCGGACGGACGACTCGGCCACCGGCCCCCACGGCACCCACCCGCACACCACCGGGCCACGCGGCGCCACCGCGCCCCACCCCAGCGCTCAAGGCCCCCTCACCGCCGAGGAGTTGGACCGGTACGCCGACGAACTGCGCGAACTCCTCGACCAGGGCGTCGCCGCCGCCGAGCGCCAGCTTTTCGACCTGCGTACGGCCGCCGCCGACGACTCCCGCATCCTCGGCGCACTCGGCGACGGCGGACTGCTGCCGCCGGGCCCCGATGTGCTGGCCACCGTCGAACATCTCGGCGAACACGGCATCCCGGCCCTCCCCGGCTGGCGCTATCTGGCCCAGGCCGTCGACCCCGCCGACCACGCGGCGGTCCTCGCCGCCCGGCCCGAACTGGTCGACGGCGTCATCATCACCGAACCCGCCTCGCACGCACGGGCCCGCGAAGTCCTCGCCGGCGCCGCCCTCCTGCCGCGCTCGGCCGTCGCCGTCGGTACGGCCGCGGCGCTGCTCGCACCGGTACCGGGCCCCGGCCCGCACGGCGCCACGACCGGCGGCGAGGACACCGGCGTCTTCCTCGTCCCGCCCAACCCGGCGATGCACGACGAACACGCCGCCGACGCCGAACGGCAGTCCCTGCGCACCAAGTCGACCGCACGCGACGAGGAGATCCGCACCCTGTCGGCCCGGCTCTCCGCCGACCGGGCCATCGCCGCGCGCCTCGGCTCCTGGCGGGCCACCTGCGCGCCCGGCAGACTCACCGAACTCGCCGAGACCGCGCGCGCGGCCGACGACGTGGCGCGGACCGCCGGGGCCGAACTCGCCGAGGCCCGCACGGTCCGCACCGAGGCGGACGAGGCCGCAGCCGACACCGCGCGGGTACGCGACGAACGCCAGGAGGCCGCCCAGCGAGCCCGCCGCGTCGCCGACGCACTGTCCGGCCTCGCCTTCCGGCTGCGGGAGCGGGCCGGCTGGCAGGTCAAGCTCCGCGCGCTGGCCGACGACGCCACCGAGGCCGAGGCCCGCGCCACGGTCTGCCTCGACCGGGCCCGCGCCGCCGACGAGGACCGCCGCGCCGCCCAGCGCGCCGCCGACGACGCCCGCCGTACGGCCCGTGCGCTGCGGGCCGAACGCGCCGAGATCGCCGGCGCGCCCGAAAATCTGCCCGAGCCCGACCCGGACACCCCGCGCACCGCCCTTCCCGCGCTGCGCGAGGCATACCGCGCCGCCTCGCAGTTGTACGAGAAGGTCGGCGTCGGCGCCGACCTCCGCGCCGAACAGGCCCACGCCGAGAGCGACGAGGGCGCGGCCCTGGCCGAACTGGACCGGCTCAGCAACAAGGTCCGTACCCGCGCCGCCCAGCTCCTCCAGAGCACGGACGGCGCCGACGGGCCGTCCCGGCAGGCCGCGGCGGCCCGCGCCGAATCGCTCGTCCAGATGCTGGAGTCACGCGCGTCCGCCGCCAGCGAGCAACTGGGCCGACTGCGCGGCGAGGCCGAGCGGCTCGCACCCGCCGAGGGCGAGTCGCACACCGACCTGCCCGAGAGCCAGGTCCCCACCGAGGTGGAACAGGCCCAGGCCCTGCTGCGCACCGCCACCAACGAACTCGCCACGCGCACCGACGCGTTGGACACCGCCCGCGCCGCGCACAGCGAGCTGCTGCACGCCCACCGCACGGCGGAGGACGCGACAGGCGGCTTCGAGGAGACGGCGGCCCTCCTGGGCGATCTGCTCAGGGGCTCGGCCTACGAGGACACCGACGAGGCACCGGAAGCGCCCGAGCCCTACCCCGGAACGATCGAAGAGGCCCGCAACGCCGCCGCCGAGACCCGCCGCTCGCTGCGCGCCTGTGCCACGGAGCTGTCCGCCGCCGAGGCCGCCGTCCGGGAAGCGAGCGACATTCTCGTACGGCACGCCAACTCCACCCGCTACGAGCAGGTACGCACCCCCGCCCGCCAGCAGATCCGCGAACTGCCCGCCGCCGCGCTGCCCGACCACGCCGCGAAGTGGGCCGGCGCCTTCGCACCCCGACTGCGGGTGCTCACCGACGAGTTGGAGCAGTTGGAACGCAACCGCGACTCCATCGTGGACCGGCTGCGCGGGCTGGTGGAATCCGCGCTCACGACCCTGCGCTCGGCGCAGCGGCTCTCCCGGCTGCCCGAAGGGCTGGGGGAGTGGTCCGGCCAGGAATTCCTCCGGATCCGCTTCGAGGAACCCGACCAGGCGACCCTCACCGAACGGCTCGGCGAGGTCATCGACGAGGCGACCCGCGCCGCCCTCAAGAAGAACTCCGACCTGCGCAGGGACGGCATGTCCCTGCTGCTGCGCGGCGTCCAGGCCGCCCTCCAGCCCAAGGGCATCGCCGTCGAGATCCTGAAACCGGACGCCGTGCTGCGCGCCGAGCGGGTCCCGGTCGGGCAGATGGGCGACGTCTTCTCCGGCGGCCAACTGCTCACCGCCGCGATCGCCCTGTACTGCACGATGGCCGCGCTGCGCAGCAACGACCGGGGCCGTGACAAGCACCGGCACGCCGGCACACTCTTCCTCGACAATCCGATCGGCCGCGCCAACGCCACGTACCTGCTGGAGCTCCAGCGCGCCGTCTCGGACGCGCTCGGCGTCCAACTCCTCTACACGACCGGCCTTTTCGACACGACAGCACTGGCCGAATTCCCTCTGGTGATCCGGCTGCGCAACGACGCGGACCTGCGGGCGGGCCTCAAATACATCAGCGTCGAGGAGCATCTGCGGCCGGGACTTCCCCAACAGGACCCGGACGGTGAGACGGTGCACGGCGAGATCACGGCGACGCGTATGTTCAAACGCTCCCAGGCGGCAGCGGCAGCCGCCACGACGGCGGCCACGACGGCGGCCGACGAGGTGCCGGCCGCCCCGCTCACAGACCGAGTGATCGAATGACAGAGTGACCACTCGGTCCTCGACGGCCGCCGGCGCTCGATGAATCGCGTTCAGGCTTCGGAGAGCCGGCCGGCGCCCCGGCGTCGTATCCGCGCGCCGTCACGCTCCGCCGCGCGCGCCGTACGCCTCGCCCGGCGGCGCTCCCTGCGCAACTGCCGTGCCGTACTGCTCGGCACCGACACCACGCCATGGCGCTGATTCCACACCTGACGCGTCACCCATACGTCCAGCACCCCCCACGTCGCCACGACCGTGCTCCCCACGCTGCTCAGCACCATGGGGAAGGCGAGCCACGAGCCCGCGAGCGTGGAGAAGAACGCCACCATCGCCTGCATCAGCGTCAGCGACGCGATGATCACGGCCCGCACCGCCGCCGTACGCACCGGGTCGGGCATCCGGCGCCGTATCGCGGGCTCCTCCACCCACAGCCGCCGCGAGAGGCCCGTACCGCGCGGGGCGGGCAGCTCGACCTCGACTTCGACCTCAGCCGGCGCCCGACCGTCCGACTCCCGGTCCTCGCGCCCCGCCGCGCGTGCCTGGGTCCCCTTGCCCGCCTTCTTCGCCGTATCCGTGTCCGACTTCGTATTCATGGACCGTAACTCCCCACCACTGTCCGACATCAGGGTGACTGCCCGGCCCAGGCCGCTTCACGCGAACCATGACACCGAATGTGCGATGAGCGGCGCCGCAGCGCCCACCGCCCGCCCCGTCCCTCGCTCCGAATTCCCCGCCCTGAGCCGGTACTTCCGTACGTCAGTACCCATACACATAGACGAGCGACAGATCAGGAAGATTCCCGCGCACGCACAGATCCGGCCATCTGATCGATTGCGAAAAGTGACGTCCCGCCAGGTACTGTGCGCGACAGCGGCGAAAGTCATCTCCGTGAATACCAGGACAACTCGTGATCAACTCGCCTGGTTTGGGCCGAAAATTGCCCGGACATGCCTTCGAGTTGTCGGTGTGGCAGTAGTAGGCTCGCGCCGTTTGTTGACGAGGTTGTCGATTCTGACGAAGACGCCTTCCACATCGGGTGGAAGGTCGAGCTGGGGGAGGCCATGCGCTTTCGCGGGAAGTCCATCCGCCGGAAGATCGTGGCGTTGCTGCTTGTGCCGCTCGTCTCCCTCACGGCCCTGTGGGCATTCGCCACCACACTCACCGGCCGCGAGGCCAACCAACTCCTCGACGTCGCCTACATCATCGACAAGGTCGGCGACCCGGTGGAGAACACGGTCCAGGTCGTCCAGCGGGAACGCCGCCAGACCCTGATCTATCTGGCCGACCCCCGTAACTCCGACTCCCTGGCCGAACTGCGCCGAACACGCGCGGCCACCGACCGGGCCGTCACCAAGATCAAGGCGAACGCCGAGAACCCGTCGGTCCGCGACCAGATGAGCGAGACCACCTCCGCACGGCTGACGTCGCTCACCGACGCGCTCGACGGCCTCGGCGCGCTGCGCCGCTCCGTCGAGAAGAGCACCGTCACCCGCGGCCAGGCGCTCGACTTCTACAACCGACTCGTCGACCCCTGCCAGAGCTTCTTGTCGTCGCTGCACGCCCTTCAGGACGTGGATCTGGACAGGCAGGCCCGCGCACTGGTCGGTGTCGACCGCGCCCAGGAGATGCTCTCCCGTGAGGACGCGCTGGTCGTCTCCGCGCTCATCACCCGTCGCACCACATCGGACGAGATCCGTCTGGTCTCCGACCTCGTGGCCAACCGCACGCTGCTCTACGAGACCAACCTCGACGTCCTGCCCGCCTCGGAGCGCGAGATCTTCGAGCAGTACTGGGGCGGCCCCGGCACCCAGCCGCTCCGGGAGGCGGAGGAACAGCTCATCGCCGCCGGTCCGGGCAAGGACCCGGTGTCGGTGGACGCCGCCCGCTGGCAGGAGACGTCCGATCCGGTCCTCGACAGCCTCGCCCGCGAGAGCGAGGCGGCCGACGAGCGCTACCAGGACCGGGTCGAGCCGGCCGGGTTCAACGTCCTCGTACTGGCCGGAGTCGCCGGCGTCCTCGGCTTCCTCGCACTGCTCGTCTCGCTCATCGTCTCCATACGCGTCGGCCGCAGCCTCATCCGCGACCTGTCCGGCCTCCGTAAGGAGGCGCACGAAGTGTCCGGCGTCCGGCTGCCGAGCGTCATGCGACGCCTCGCGGCGGGCGAGCAGGTCGACGTCGAGACGGAAGCCCCGCGACTGGACTACGAGCGCGACGAGCTGGGCCAGGTCGGCCAGGCGCTCAACACGCTCCAGCGCGCCGCCGTCGAAGCAGCCGTGAAACAGGCCGAGTTGCGCCACGGAGTCTCCGAGGTGTTCGTCAACCTCGCCCGCCGCAACCAGGTCCTGCTGCACCGCCAGCTCACGCTCCTGGACACCATGGAGCGCCGTACGGAGGACACCGACGAACTCGCCGACCTGTTCCGCCTCGACCACCTGACGACCCGTATGCGGCGCCACGCCGAGGGCCTGGTGATCCTCTCCGGAGCCGCGCCGTCCCGCCAGTGGCGCAAGCCGGTCCAGCTCATGGACGTCGTACGGGCCGCCGTGGCCGAGGTCGAGGACTACGAGCGCGTCGAGGTCCGCAGGCTGCCGCGGATCGGTGTCGGCGGCCCCGCCGTCGCCGACCTCACCCACCTCGTCGCCGAACTGCTGGAGAACGCCACGGTGTTCTCGCCCCCGCACACGGCGGTACAGGTCCACGGCGAACGCGTCGCCAACGGATTCACCCTGGAGATCCACGACCGCGGCCTCGGCATGAACTCCGACGACCTCCTCGACGCGAATCTGCGGCTCGCGGAGACACCCGAGTTCGAGCTTTCCGACACCGACCGCCTCGGCCTCTTCGTCGTCAGCCGGCTCGCGCAGCGGCAGAACGTCCGGGTCTCGCTCCAGCCTTCTCCGTACGGAGGCACGACCGCGATCGTGTTCCTGCCGGCGGCGCTGCTCACCGAGGCGCCCGAGACACAGGGCACCGGATTCCGGCTCGACCGGCAGAACCTCGCGGCCGACAACGGCCGTGGGCGTGCCGACGGCAGGCTGGCCTCGCTGTCGCAGGTGCCCACCGGACTCAGCGGCAGCCGCTCCGTGCTCGATGGGCCCATCGAACTCGAACCACCGCTCACCGGCGGGGAGTTCGAGGAACGGCCCGCCCGTGACGACAACGGCGACGCGGCGACCGACCGTGGCGATCTCGGTGACCGCAGCGGTGATCTCGGTGATCTCGGCAGCGGCGACCTGGACGACACGGAGAGCGAGCGCGGCGGAATCTTCCGCGCCCGTGAGCACCTGCGTGACACCGGCCGCGGCACGCGCGGGCGCGAGGTGCGCGAGGCGGGTCAGCCGCGCGGACCGCGCGGTCCCGGCGCCGGGGACGTCCACGAGCAGCACCGTCAGGCCGCGGACCCCGACGGCCCGCAGGGCCGGGACGGCCGTCCCGGCCGCGACGCCGCCGACGCGCTCGGCTTCCCGGCGCAGTTGCCCCGCCGCAGCCGCAAGACCCCGAAGCTGGTCGCCGATCACGGACGGCGCCTGGACGAGAGGGGCGGCGCCCACCCGGCGACGGAGCCGTCGCCGACCGATCCCGCGACCGGTCCCGCCCCCGCCTCCGCGCCCGCACCTGCTCCCGCCTCACGCCTCGTGACGCCCACACCCGAGGGAGCCGGCGTGACGCCCGACGAGAACCGCTCTCCCGCCCCGTTCGGCAGCGCCCCTCTCGGCGGCCTCCCGCGGCGCGTGCGGCAGGCCAGCCTCGCGCCCCAGCTCAAGGACGCCGTACGCGAAGACGTCGAGACGCCGCCGGCCGACGCGACGGAACGGGACTACGAGCGCGACGCGGACGAAGTCCGCAACCGTATGGCGTCCCTTCAAAGGGGCTGGCAGCGTGGCCGTCAGCAGAACACCGCCGAAGACACCCAAGACACCCAAGACACCCGCGTCTTCCAAGACTTCAAAGGCACCCACAACACCGATGGCACCGACGGCACCGCTGACATCAACGGCCCCGGCGACACCACAGGAACGACACCGGAGGGGGACGGTCGATGACCGCACCGAAAGCCGCAGCATCCGATTCCACCCGCCGCGGATCCGTGCCGGGCGACCTCAACTGGCTCCTGGACGAGCTGGTGGAACGGGTCGGCAGCATCCGTAAGGCGATAGTCCTCTCCGGGGACGGCCTCGCCACGGGAACGTCCAAGGAACTCACCCGCGAGGACGGCGAACATCTCGCCGCCGTCGCCTCCGGCTTCCACAGCCTCGCCAAGGGCGTCGGCAGGCACTTCGAGGCGGGCAAGGTCCGCCAGACCGTCGTGGAGCTGGACGACGCCTTCCTGTTCGTCACGGCGGCGGGCGACGGCAGTTGCCTCGCCGTGCTCTCCGACTCCGACTCCGACGTCGGCCAGGTGGCCTACGAGATGACGCTCATGGTCAAGCGCGTGGGCGTCCACCTCGGTGCCGCACCACGCGCCGGACAGTCCACCGGACAGCCCGCCACCGGGTGAGCTGAATGTCATGAGTCAAGCAGGCGAGGATCCGAAGCACTGGTTCGACAAAGACGCCGGCCCGGTGGTGCGCCCGTACGCCATGACACGCGGCCGGACCAGCAGCGCGACCCGGCACCGGCTCGATCTGATCGCCATCGTCATCCCGGCGTCCGCCGCCGACGAACCCGTCGGCGACCGGACACTGTCTCCCGAGCATGTGGAGATAGTCGAACTCTGCAGAGCCGGCCCCCAGTCGATCGCGGAACTCGCCGCGGGCCTCGACCTCCCCGTAGGGGTGGTCAGAGTCTTCGTGGGAGATCTGGTCGAGAGCGAACTGGTGCACGTAACCCGTCCCGTTCCACCGGCCGAGCTGCCGGACGTGAACATTCTCCGCGAGGTGATCAATGGTCTTCGGGCGCTCTAGCCGTGGACAGCGGCCGATCGAGCCGGTGACTCTGAAGATCCTGGTGGCAGGCGGCTTCGGGGTGGGCAAAACCACCTTCGTGGGCGCGGTGAGCGAGATCAAGCCGCTGCGCACCGAGGAGTTGCTGACCGAGGCGGGCCGGCCCGTGGACGACATCGCGGGCATCGAGGGCAAGACCACCACCACGGTCGCCATGGACTTCGGGCGCATCACGCTCCGGGACGACCTCGTGCTCTACCTCTTCGGTACGCCGGGCCAGGACCGCTTCTGGTTCCTGTGGGACGAGTTGGCCCAGGGCGCGCTCGGCGCGGTCGTGCTCGCCGACACCCGGCGGCTGGAGGACTCCTTCGCGGCGGTCGACTACTTCGAGCGACGGGACATCCCCTTCGCCGTCGCCGTCAACTGCTTCGAGGACGCGGCCCGTTTCCCCGCCGAGACAGTCCGTGCGGCGCTCGATCTCGACCCGGAGGTGCCGCTGCTGATGTGCGACGCGCGCCGCCGCGAGTCCGCCAAGGACGTCCTGGTCGCCGTTGTGGAACACGCGATGATCCGCGCCCGCGAACAGCGCGAACCCGCCGTCACCACCTGACGGGCCGCCGGCCGACCGCCCGGACGGAACACGGTCCGTACCCCCACCGACAGGGGTACGGACCGTGAGATCCGAGGTGTACGGCTCCGACTACCGCCCGCACCAGCCCTCCCGCACGCGCGGACACGACGTGTCCGCAGGCGTCGCACCGGTGCCTCACCGGTGCGACGCCTCAACGCTTCTCAACGTTTCCCAGCGGTCTTCAGCGGTTCTCGGCGGCTCTCAGCGGTTCTCGGCGAGCCACTTCGCGGCGATCTCGGCCAGCTCGGCATCGCGCCCCGCCAGCATCATCCGGATCATCTGCACGTCGCCGCGCAGCGACCATGCCGGGTGTCCGAAGCTCGCGGGATTGTTCTTCTCGATGAGGAAATGCGCGGGCCAGGCCGTTCCGTACCCGATCAGCGGCAGCGCCGCCGCGTACCGCTTCCGGCCGCGCGCCAGCCCGTAGACGCTGACGGCCAGGCCGGTCAGAGTCCCCGTCAGATGCACCCAACGCGTGGCCGCGCGGGAGTGCATCGCCACGTAGTAGGGCCAGAATTCGTCGTACGACTGGTATGTCGCCGGTGTCCGCGATGCCATACGGGCACCGTAACGGCTCCGCCTGAAACCCGGAACGGGCAGGAGGAGAACCGGAAACGGGCTTCGCGCGTCCGAGAGTAGAGAGCGGTCCGGCCGGAGCCCACGGGGGTGGTCCCGGCCGACCGCCCTCGGGGGTCAGTGGCCGACGACCGAGCGCCAGGACACCGGGAAGTCGAAGTAGGTGTCGGGGAAGACCTCCGGCTTGTGGGTGAAGTGCCACCACTCCTCAGGGAGGTTGGTGAATCCGACATCGGCGAGCGTGTTCTTCAGGAGCTGCCTGTTCGCCCGCTGCTCACCCCGCACGCGCGGATCGTCGGTGTGCGAGAGCGTGTCGAAGCAGTCGTAACCGGTGCCCATGTCGACGGAGTTGTCCCGGAACCGCTCACCTTGCGGCGCGTAGCAGGGGACCAGCTTCTCGCCGGGCACATACGGCCGGGTCGGCTTGGCCGGCAGTTCGACGATCGTCAGGTCCACCGTGCTGCCACGGCTGTGCCCGGACTTCTCGGCGATGTAACCGTCCGTGAACAGTCTCGACTTGTCGACTTGCGGATAGAACTCTGGCTTCATCCGCTCGTCCTCCAGGTCCTTCGCCCAGCGAACGAAGTGGTCGACCGCCCGCTGCGGGCGGTAGCAGTCGTACACCTTGAGCGAGTAGCCCTGCCGCAGCAGCTTCCACTGCGCCCGCTGGAGCGCCTGCGCGGCCGGGCGCGTGAGGATGCACAGCGGCTGTTGGTAGCCGTCGACGGGCTCGCCCATGAAGTTGTGCGGGGTGATGTAGCGGATGTCATGGATGATCGTCGGCGCCACGGCCCGCAGCGCCACGAACTGCTCGGGCGCCGTGGGCCCGGCGGTCGGGGAGCCGCTGCCCACGCCGGAGGTGTCGGCGGCCCCGATGGTTCCTGCCGTTTCGGCCGATCCTGACGTCCCGGTCGCGCCGGACGCCCCCGGGGCTGCGGCGGTCACGGCGAGCAGGGTGGCCGCCGTGGCGGCCAGCGCGCGGAGTGCGGAAGCGAGTCGTGTCATGGACACACCGTCTATCAGTTCCACGGCCCGTGGGAAAGAGTGATCGGCTACAGTCCGCGCGTGGCCGACCCCAAGAACCACTTCGTGAAGGACTCGCACTGCACAAGCTGCGGCGCGCCGTACCCGGCAGCCGCCGACTGGCCCCGCACCTGCCGTGTCTGCGGCGCCACCGCCTACCGCAACCCCCTCCCGGTCGCGGTCACCCTGCTGCCCGTGACCGACGACCGGGGTACCGCACTCGTCGTCATCACCCGCACGATCGAACCCCGGCGCGGCCAGGTCGCCCTCCCCGGCGGCTTCATCGACCACGCCGAGGACTGGCGGCACGCCGCCGTACGCGAGTTGCGCGAGGAAACCGGCATCGAGGCCGCCGAGCGGGACGTACGGCTGGCCGACGCCATGAGCTCGCCGGACGGCCACCTGCTGATCTTCGCGCTGCTGCCGGAACGCCCCGCCGCCGAACTGCCCGCGTCCGTGGCGACCGACGAGACGACCGGCTGGCATCTGCTGCGAGCCCCGGCCGAGCTGGCGTTCCCGCTGCACACGCGGGCGGTACGGTCCTGGTTCGCCGGCCGGTACGACAGCGCCCCGGCAGCCCCGGCAGCCCCGGAACCTCCCGCACGCCCCGTCTGACCCCTCCGGCCCCGCCCGACCGCCTCCCGCGCCGCGCCTTACCCGACCGCCGACCCGGCGCCCCGACCCCGTACCCGCACCGGCAGTTCCGGGGGCACCACCCCGTCGTCCGTCACCCGCTCCACCACCACCTCGCCGCCCACCAGCCGCGACGTGTACCGCTCCACCTCCGGATACGCCCACCCGTCCCCGGCGTCCCGCACCACCAGCCCGCCACCTGTACGCCCCGGCGCCGGAGGCCACACCTCCAGCTCGACACCTGCGGCATCCGCGACACCCCCGGCCGCCCCGTCGGCGCCCGCCCAGGACCGGACCGGAATCACCGCGCCCGCCCGCGCCAGCACCGGGATCCGGGACGCCGGCGCGTCCAGCAGGACCTGACCGGGCCCCTCGTACGCCGCCCCGGTCGCCGTGTCGTACCAGCGCCCGCGCGGCAGCCGCACCGCGCGCCGGTCCGTACCGGCCTCCAGCACCGGCGCCACCAGCAGCGAGTCCCCGAGCAGGAACGCGTCCTCACAGTCCCGCAGCGCCCGGTCCTCCGGCGCGCCCCACCACACCGGACGGGCGTACGGCGCGCCCGTCAGCCGCGCCAACTGGGCCAGCGTCATGAAGTACGGCCCCAGCCGCTCCCGCTCCAGGAGCGCCGCCCGCGCGTGGCCCAGCACGTCGGCACCGAACTCCCACGGCTCCCTGCGCCCCGCGTCGATCGCCGCGTGCGTACGGAACAGGGGGAGATAGGCGCCCAGTTGATACCACCGCAGATACAGCTCGGGCGACGGACTCCCGGTGAAGCCGCCCACGTCCGGACCCGAGTACGGCACCCCGCACAGCCCCAGCCCCAGCACCAGGGCGAGCGACGCGCGTAGCCCCGGCCAACCGGTCTCCACGTCGCCCGACCAGGTGCCGCCGTACCGCTGCATCCCCGCCCACCCCGAACGCGAGAACAGGAAGGGCCGCTCGTCCGGCCGCAGTTGCCGCAGCCCCTCGTACCCGGCCATCGCCATCGTCAGTCCGTACACGTTGTGGGCCTTGCGATGATCGCCACCACGCCCGTCGAGCGCGTGCCTGGCCGACCGGGGCAGCGTCATGTCCCCGAACGGCGCGAACGACACCGGCTCGTTCATGTCGTGCCAGACTCCCGAGAAACCCTGCGCCAGCCGCTCCTCGTACAGAGCGCCCCACCACTCGCGCACCGCCGGATCGGTGAAATCCGGATAGACGCACTCACCGGGCCAGACCTCGCCCCGTACGTCGCCACCGCGCGCGTCCCGCACGAACGCACCGGCCGCAGCGCCACTGTCGTACGTCTCGTTCCCCGGCGCCGCCTTCACCGCCGGATCCACGATCGACACCAGCCGCACCCCCTCGGCCCGCAACTCCTTGGCGAGAGCGGGCAGATCGGGGAAGTTCCGCCGGTCCACGGTGAACACCTGGTGCCCGTCGTAGTGATCGATGTCGAGATGCAGCGCGGACAGCGGCAGCCCGCGCTCGCGGTAGCCGGCCACGATCCGCCGTACCTCCCGCGCACTGCCGAAACCCCACCGCGCGTGTTGCGGCCCCAGCGCCCACGAAGGAGGCAGCGCGGGCACCCCCGTCAGCGCCGTCCAGCCGTGCAGCACCCGCGCGGGCGTGCCGAGCAGCACCCAGCAGCGCAGCGGACCACCGTCCATCCGCACCTCGGAGGTGCCCGGCCGGTCATGACCGGAGCCCGCGCCCTCCTCACCCTCTTTAAGAGTCACGCGCCCGTCCCACGCGTTGTCGTAGAAGGCGAGGTGCGTGCCCGCGTCCGCCACCACCAACTGCACCGGCATCGTGATGTACAGCGGATCGTCACCGGGGCCGAAGCCGCCGCGCGGATCGGTGTTCCACAGCCGGTACACGCCGTCGCGCAGCCGCGGCCCCGACGCCCGCCCGCCGAGCCCGAAGAACCGCGCGTCGGCGGCCACTTCGGTCCGCTGCGCCCACCGCGCGGGCCCGCCCCCGTCCACCGGCTCCCACCAGCGCGGCGGCAGCTCACGGCGCAGCACCAAACCCCCCGGCGTCGCCACCTCCACACCGCCGTGCCGGGAGACCGCCACCGTCACCCGCTCCGACACCACCCGCCAGCCGCCGTCCTTGTCGGGCTCGAGCTGGGCCCGCGGATCCGGCTCGGGCGGATCGCCCGCCAGCGCGTACGACGGCGAAGGACCGTCGCCGTCCCAGCCCCAGAACACGGCGCCGCCGACCGCCACCCACACCCGTAGCTCGGCCCGCGCGAACCGCACGATCCCACCGCCCGCCAACGGCTCCGCACCACTGACCGGTCCGGGCACCCTGGCCCGCTCCGCGCCCCGCGCCGGCAGATCACGCTCGTCCGTACGGTGCCGACGCCAGGCCGACCGCACCGTCCGCATTCCCCGTACGGAACCGGCATCCTTCATCGAGCGCAGCAGCTCACGACCGTTCATGCTGCTCAGCCTGCCACCCGGCGGAGACCGACCGGGCCGCGTTCAACTCCCGTTCACCCGTGGTGCGGCCACATGTCGCCGCAGGGGCCCTCCCGGGCACTCGGCAGGGCATGTCTGGTGCGAAAGACGATCACATGGCATCGTCCGTGAGAGCCGGGGCGCACCTCCACACCTGTGCCACACCAGTGCGCGCGCCCCACGCACACCACGCGTCGAGCAAGCCCGGGAGCCCCCGAATGACCTCAGCAGCCAGCCCAGCGCCCCTGTGGCAGCCGGACGCCGACCGGATCGCGGCGGCGCACGTGACCAGGTTCCAGGCGTGGGCGGCCGAACGGTACGGCGCCCCCGCCGAAGGCGGCTACGCTGCGCTGCACCGCTGGTCGGTCACGGAGCTCGACACGTTCTGGACGGCGGTCGCCGACTGGTTCGACGTACGGTTCTCCACCCCGTACGAACGCGTGCTCGGCTCGCGCGCCATGCCCGGCGCCGAGTGGTTCCCCGGCGCCACCCTCAACTACGCCGAGCACGCCCTGCGCACCGCCGAGGACCCGGCGCGCGCCGACGAACCCGCGCTCCTGTCCGTGGACGAGACACACGGACCGACGCCCCTCAGTTGGGCGGAGCTGCGCAGCCAGGTCGGCTCACTCGCCGCCGAACTGCGCGCCGTCGGCGTACGGCCCGGCGACCGCGTCAGCGGCTATCTGCCCAACGTCCCGCAGGCCGTCGTCGCCTTCCTCGCCAGCGCCGCCGTCGGTGCCGTCTGGACCTCCTGCGCCCCCGACTTCGGCGCCCGCAGCGTCCTGGACCGCTTCCAGCAGGTCGAGCCCGTCGTCCTGTTCGCCGTCGACGGCTACCGCTACGGCGGCAAGGAACACGACCGCACGGCGACCGTCGCCGAACTCCGCGCCGAACTGCCCACCCTGCGCGCCGTCATCCATGTGCCACTCCTCGGCACCCCGGCCCCCGAAGGCGCCCTCGACTGGTCCGCCCTCACCTCCGCCGACACCGAACCGGTCTTCGAACAGGTCCCGTTCGCCCACCCCCTGTGGGTCCTGTACTCCTCCGGCACCACCGGTCTGCCCAAGGCCATCGTCCAGTCGCAGGGCGGCATCCTCCTCGAACACTTCAAGCAGATCGGTCTCCACTGCGACCTCGGCCCCGGCGACCGCTTCTTCTGGTACACCTCCACCGGCTGGATGATGTGGAACTTCCTCGTCTCCGGCCTGCTCACGGGGACGACGATCGTCCTGTACGACGGCAGCCCCGGCTACCCCGACACCGGAGCCCAGTGGGGCATCGCCGAACAGACCGGAGCCACCCTCTTCGGCACCTCGGCCGCGTACGTGATGGCCTGCCGCAAGGCGTACGTACACCCCGCCCGCGACCACGACCTGTCCAAGATCGCCTGCGTCGCCACCACCGGATCGCCCCTGCCCCCCGACGGCTTCCGCTGGCTCCACGACGAGGTCGCCGACGACCTGTGGATCGCCTCCGTCAGCGGCGGCACCGACGTGTGCACCTGCTTCGCCGGAGCCGTCCCCACCCTCCCCGTCCACATCGGCGAACTCCAGGCCGCCTGCCTCGGCACCGACCTCCAGGCATGGGACCCGCAGGGTGAACCCGTCATCGACGAGGTCGGCGAACTCGTCATCACCAACCCCATGCCGTCGATGCCCGTCAGGTTCTGGAACGACCCGGACGGCAGCCGCTACCACGACAGTTACTTCGACATGTACCCCGGCGTCTGGCGCCACGGAGACTGGATCACCCTCACCGACCGCGGCTCGGTCGTCATCCACGGCCGGTCGGACTCGACCCTCAACCGCCAAGGCGTACGGATGGGCTCGGCCGACATCTACGAAGCCGTGGAACGCCTCCCCGAGATCCGCGAATCCCTGGTCATCGGCCTCGAGGAACCGGACGGCGGCTACTGGATGCCGCTGTTCGTCCATCTCGCCGAAGGCGCCGTACTCGACGACACCCTGCGCGCCCGGATCAAGACGACCATCCGCCAGGAACTCTCGCCGCGCCACGTCCCGGACACGATCATCGAGGTCCCGGCCGTTCCCCACACACTCACCGGCAAGCGGATCGAGGTCCCGGTGAAGCGCCTGCTCCAGGGCACGGAGCTGACCAAGGCCGTCAATCCCGGATCCGTCGACAATCTCGAACTGCTCCACTTCTACGAGTCCTTGGCCCAGGAGCGGCGCGCTCACCGCTCCTGACCGCCGTTGTCAGACCCCCCGATTACTCTGAGTGAGCAGAGATCGACAGTGCTCAGGGGGAGTCATGACACACATCAACCGTAGGAAGACCAACCGTACGCACGACAGGACTGCCCGACGGACCGGCCCGGTGGGTACGTCGCGGCGCGCGCGGAGCGAACGGCGCGCGCTGCGCCGCGAAGTGCCCTGCACCGTCGGCCTGCTCGCCGACGAGCAGGATTTCGCCGCCATGCGCCGCTACCGCACCTTCACCTTCGACGACCACCAGCGCTATCTGCGGCAGATCGACGGACTGCTCCGCTCCCTCGCCACCGAGGGAGCGCACACATCCGTCGCGCTGTTCGACCCGGAGGAGTTCGCCGAGTACTGCGCGCAGACCGCGCTCGACCCGGACGCCGAGGCCAGCCGGGGCCGGTTCACCGCACGCATCGCGGCGACGGGCGGCGCCGTCGTGCCGTACACCGGACAGCCCCTCGGGCAACTCGTCCCGCAGCTCATCGACACCGCCGTCCGCAAGGCCACTTGGGAGTACGCGACGATGGTCCTCGCCGACCTCGGGGAGTGCGCCGACTGCGGAGTGGACATCGGCCGCGCCTCGTTCGACCGCGCCTCAAGGCTCCTGACCCATCTGATCGAGCGGGCCGGACCGGGCACGCATCACCTCGTGTGCAGCGTCCCGACACCGGACGAACAACTCCTCGCGGCCCTCCATGTGGAACGGCCCGACACCGGGCCCGCCCGGCTCGACGCGACCGAGAGCGCGGAGTTCGTCACCGTCCTCGCCGCGGGCATCGCGCTCGACGGATCCGGAGGAGTCGTTCTCCGCACGACCGGACCCGGCGCCCCGGACCGGCTCCACGGTTGGCGGCTGAGGAACAGCACCCTCACACCGCTCAGCGAGGGCGAGGTCTTCAGCGCGTACTGCACCGACGCCGACACGGGCGAACCACTCTCCCCAGAATCGGGGGTGGAGTATCGCGCGGGGTTCGACCTCGGCATCGAGGACATGGACATCCACCGCTGAACGCGAGGAGCTTCCCGCCGCGCCGCGACGGGAAGCTCCTACGGAAGGGGACCGGTCGAGCCACCGGCCCCAGAGGTCACTCGCCGGACAGCACCGCCTGAGCGGCCGACCTCGCCCCCTCGGCGGTGTCCGCCGCGCGCGCGGCGGACGCGGCACGCTCGCACTGCGCGAGGGAGTACTTGGCCAACGTCGCCCGTACGTAAGGGATCGACGCGGCGCCCATCGACAGCGACGTCACACCCAGCCCGGTGAGCACACACGCCAGCAGCGGATCGGAGGCCGCCTCACCACACACACCGCAGCTCTTGCCCTCGTGGCCGGCCGCGTCGGCAGCCATCGCCACCAGATCGAGCAGCGCGGGCTGCCAGGGGTCCTGCCAACGCGACACCGCGCCCACCTGCCGGTCGGCGGCGAAGGTGTACTGCGCGAGATCGTTGGTCCCCAGCGAAAGGAACTCGACCTCCTGAAGAACCGAGCGCGCCCGCAGAGCGGCCGACGGAATCTCCACCATCGCCCCGAACTTGGCGTTGAGCCCCGCCTCGCGGCACGCGTCGGCGAACGCCTTGGCATCGGTGCGGTCGGCCACCATCGGCGCCATGACCTCCAGATACACCGGCAGACCTTCGGCGGCCTTGGACAGCGCGGTGAGCTGCGTCCGCAGCACATCCGGGTGCTCAAGCAGACTCCGCAGCCCACGCACACCCAACGCCGGATTCGGCTCGTCGGCCGGCGTCAGGAAATCGAGCGGTTTGTCGGCGCCCGCGTCCAACACCCGTACGACCACCCGGCCTTCGGGGAACGCCTCGAGCACCTGCCGGTACACCTCGACCTGCTTCTCCTCCGACGGCGCCTGCTTGCTGTCGTCGAGGAACAGGAACTCGGTACGGAACAGCCCCACACCCTCGGCGCCCGCCTCGACGGCCGCCGGCACATCGGCGGGACCGCCGACGTTCGCCAGCAGCGGCACCTTGTGCCCGTCGGAGGTAGCACCCGGCCCGGAGGAGGCGGCCAGCGCGGCCCGCCGCGCCGCGGCCGACTCCTCCAGCTCCGCCCGCCTCGCAGCGCTCGGCTCGACGAAGACCTCACCGGTGCTGCCGTCGACCGCGACCATCGTGCCCTCGGCCAGCTCACCGGCACCGGGCAGCGCCACCACGGCGGGCACACCCAACTGGCGCGCGAGAATCGCGCTGTGACTGGTCGGCCCGCCCTCCTCGGTCACGAATCCGAGCACGAGTGTCGGATCCAGCAGCGCCGTGTCGGCGGGAGCCAGATCACGGGCGATCAGTACGTACGGCTCGTCGCTGTCCGGCACACCGGGCATCGGCACCCCGAGCAGCCGCGCCACGATCCGGTTCCGCACGTCGTCCAGGTCGGCGACCCGTCCCGCCAGATACTCCCCGGCGTTCGCGAGCAGGGCCCGGTACGACGCGAAAGCGTCGTACACGCCCCGTTCCGCCGTACTCCCGACGGCGATACGCCGCTCCACGTCGGACATGAGCTCCGGGTCCTGAGCCATCATGGCCTGCGCCTCGAGCACCCCCTGCGCATCGCCGCCGGCCAGATTGCCCCGAGCGATCAGGTCCGCGGCCACGGCCTCGACGGCCTGGCGGGCCCGCCCCTGTTCGCGCCCGGCCTCCTCGGTCGGGATCTGCTTGGCCGGCGGCTCCAGAACCGCCGTTCCCATGTGCCGAACCTCGCCGATAGCCACGCCGTGGCTGACGCCGACGCCTCGCAGCGTTGTCTGCATCGCACCCGTCTCCGGTTGTGCGGCGACCGACCGGATCGCCGCGGTTGATGAACTGGACCGCCGGTCATGACGGCCGACGGCCGTGCCGACTATGTCGCGGAGGTCACTGCCAGCCGAAGAGCGCGTCGCCGGCCTTCACTTCGCCGTCCCGCACGACATCGGACAGCGCATCGGCGCCCGCGTCCAGCGCCACCACCGGGCACACCGGGGACTTCCCGGCGGCCTCGACGTCGGCGGGGTTCCACCGCACGACGGCCTGACCGCGCGTCACGGTGTCCCCCTTACCGACGAGCAGGTCAAACCCCGCGCCGTTGAGCTGGACGGTGTCGATGCCCAGATGTGTCAGCACGCCGTGACCCTCGGAGTCGAGGACGACGAAAGCGTGCGGATGCAGGGAGACGACGGTGCCGTCGATGGGCGAGACGGCCTCGGACGGCTCACGCACGGGGTCGATCGCGGTACCGGGCCCGACCATCGCACCGGAGAACACCGGGTCCGGCACAGCCGCGAGTCCGATGACGCGTCCAGCAAGTGGGGACGTCACGCTGGTCATAGGGAGCCTCCCAGGGGGCGGAGATTCGTCTGCCGCCGTCACTACCTGTCATGGACGACGTACCGTTCAGAAGCGTAAGTCATATGAAGTGACGGTTCCGCCCGAGAGCTGCCAGTCGGTGGCCCCGCGAGGCCCTGAAAACGATTTGCCTGCCCGCCGGGGCGGCATGTACTGTCGTACCCCTGCCTGACCCTTACGCGACTTCGAGTCGTCGGTCGGCAGCACCCATCAAGTCAGAAACTCTCTCGGATTACGGCTTTCGCATGCCTGCGGAAGGTAGTGGTCAGGGAAGGCGAAAAGGCCTGATACTGTTTGAAACGTAAGACCGAAGGGAAAGCCCGGAGGGCCCGGAGACGGGGTCGAAGGAAGCGTCCGTTCCTTGAGAACTCAACAGCGTGCCAAAAGTCAACGCCAGATATGTTGATACCCCGACCTCGTCCACATTCTGTGGATTGGGTTGAGGTTCCTTTGATAGAAACACAGCGAGGACGCTGTGAACGGCCGGTCTTATTCCGACTGGTTGTTCCGCTCTCGTGGTGTCCACCTGACCCTTGGGGTCGGGAATACATTCACGGAGAGTTTGATCCTGGCTCAGGACGAACGCTGGCGGCGTGCTTAACACATGCAAGTCGAACGATGAAGCCTTCGGGTGGATTAGTGGCGAACGGGTGAGTAACACGTGGGCAATCTGCCCTGCACTCTGGGACAAGCCCTGGAAACGGGGTCTAATACCGGATAATACTGTGCCCCTCATGGGGGATGGTTGAAAGCTCCGGCGGTGCAGGATGAGCCCGCGGCCTATCAGCTTGTTGGTGGGGTAATGGCCTACCAAGGCGACGACGGGTAGCCGGCCTGAGAGGGCGACCGGCCACACTGGGACTGAGACACGGCCCAGACTCCTACGGGAGGCAGCAGTGGGGAATATTGCACAATGGGCGAAAGCCTGATGCAGCGACGCCGCGTGAGGGATGACGGCCTTCGGGTTGTAAACCTCTTTCAGCAGGGAAGAAGCGAAAGTGACGGTACCTGCAGAAGAAGCGCCGGCTAACTACGTGCCAGCAGCCGCGGTAATACGTAGGGCGCAAGCGTTGTCCGGAATTATTGGGCGTAAAGAGCTCGTAGGCGGTCTGTCACGTCGGGTGTGAAAGCCCGGGGCTTAACCCCGGGTCTGCATTCGATACGGGCAGACTAGAGTGTGGTAGGGGAGATCGGAATTCCTGGTGTAGCGGTGAAATGCGCAGATATCAGGAGGAACACCGGTGGCGAAGGCGGATCTCTGGGCCATTACTGACGCTGAGGAGCGAAAGCGTGGGGAGCGAACAGGATTAGATACCCTGGTAGTCCACGCCGTAAACGTTGGGAACTAGGTGTTGGCGACATTCCACGTCGTCGGTGCCGCAGCTAACGCATTAAGTTCCCCGCCTGGGGAGTACGGCCGCAAGGCTAAAACTCAAAGGAATTGACGGGGGCCCGCACAAGCAGCGGAGCATGTGGCTTAATTCGACGCAACGCGAAGAACCTTACCAAGGCTTGACATATACCGGAAAGCATCAGAGATGGTGCCCCCCTTGTGGTCGGTGTACAGGTGGTGCATGGCTGTCGTCAGCTCGTGTCGTGAGATGTTGGGTTAAGTCCCGCAACGAGCGCAACCCTTGTTCTGTGTTGCCAGCATGCCTTTCGGGGTGATGGGGACTCACAGGAGACCGCCGGGGTCAACTCGGAGGAAGGTGGGGACGACGTCAAGTCATCATGCCCCTTATGTCTTGGGCTGCACACGTGCTACAATGGCCGGTACAATGAGCTGCGATACCGCAAGGTGGAGCGAATCTCAAAAAGCCGGTCTCAGTTCGGATTGGGGTCTGCAACTCGACCCCATGAAGTCGGAGTTGCTAGTAATCGCAGATCAGCATTGCTGCGGTGAATACGTTCCCGGGCCTTGTACACACCGCCCGTCACGTCACGAAAGTCGGTAACACCCGAAGCCGGTGGCCCAACCCCTTATGGGAGGGAGCTGTCGAAGGTGGGACTGGCGATTGGGACGAAGTCGTAACAAGGTAGCCGTACCGGAAGGTGCGGCTGGATCACCTCCTTTCTAAGGAGCACTTCTCACCAGATTCTTTCGGGGGTTTGGTCAGAGGCCAGTACACCGGCGACTGTCCGGTGCTGGTTGCTCATGGGTGGAACGTTGACTATTCGGCACAGTTTTTCAGGGTTTTCCAAGTACTGCTTCGGCGTGGAACGGGAATGCTGGGGGGCTGGGCCGGGCGCGCTGTTGGGTGTCTGAAGGTACGGGCGGCGTGAGCTGTTTGTGTCTTCGGGATGCCGGCCCCGGTGAACTCGTCTGTTGTGGGCGGGGTGGCGGGTGGTTGGTCGTTGTTTGAGAACTGCACAGTGGACGCGAGCATCTGTGGCCAAGTTTTTAAGGGCGCACGGTGGATGCCTTGGCACCAGGAACCGATGAAGGACGTGGGAGGCCACGATAGTCCCCGGGGAGCCGTCAACCAGGCTTTGATCCGGGGGTTTCCGAATGGGGAAACCCGGCAGTCGTCATGGGCTGTCACCCGTACCTGAACACATAGGGTATGTGGAGGGAACGAGGGGAAGTGAAACATCTCAGTACCCTCAGGAAGAGAAAACAACCGTGATTCCGGGAGTAGTGGCGAGCGAAACCGGATGAGGCCAAACCGTATGTGTGTGAGACCCGGCAGGGGTTGCGCATACGGGGTTGTGGGATCTCTCTTTCACAGTCTGCCGGCTGTGAGGCGAGTCAGAAACCGTTGATGTAGGCGAAGGACATGCGAAAGGTCCGGCGTAGAGGGTAAGACCCCCGTAGCTGAAACATTAACGGCTCGTTTGAGAGACACCCAAGTAGCACGGGGCCCGAGAAATCCCGTGTGAATCTGGCGGGACCACCCGCTAAGCCTAAATATTCCCTGGTGACCGATAGCGGATAGTACCGTGAGGGAATGGTGAAAAGTACCGCGGGAGCGGAGTGAAATAGTACCTGAAACCGTGTGCCTACAAGCCGTGGGAGCGTCGCTGGCAGCACTTGTGCTGTCAGTCGTGACTGCGTGCCTTTTGAAGAATGAGCCTGCGAGTTTGCGGTGTGTTGCGAGGTTAACCCGTGTGGGGAAGCCGTAGCGAAAGCGAGTCCGAACAGGGCGGTATAGTAGCGCGCTCAAGACCCGAAGCGGAGTGATCTAGCCATGGGCAGGTTGAAGCGGCTGTAAGAGGTCGTGGAGGACCGAACCCACCAGGGTTGAAAACCTGGGGGATGACCTGTGGTTAGGGGTGAAAGGCCAATCAAACTCCGTGATAGCTGGTTCTCCCCGAAATGCATTTAGGTGCAGCGTCGTGTGTTTCTTGCCGGAGGTAGAGCACTGGATAGGCGATGGGCCCTACCGGGTTACTGACCTTAGCCAAACTCCGAATGCCGGTAAGTGAGAGCGCGGCAGTGAGACTGTGGGGGATAAGCTCCATGGTCGAGAGGGAAACAGCCCAGAGCATCGACTAAGGCCCCTAAGCGTACGCTAAGTGGGAAAGGATGTGGAGTCGCAGAGACAACCAGGAGGTTGGCTTAGAAGCAGCCACCCTTGAAAGAGTGCGTAATAGCTCACTGGTCAAGTGATTCCGCGCCGACAATGTAGCGGGGCTCAAGCGTACCGCCGAAGTCGTGTCATTCGTACATATAGCCTCAACGGGCGTGCGGATGGGTAGGGGAGCGTCGTGTGCCGGGTGAAGCAGCCGCGGAAGCGAGTTGTGGACGGTTCACGAGTGAGAATGCAGGCATGAGTAGCGATACACACGTGGGAAACGTGTGCGCCGATTGACTAAGGGTTCCTGGGTCAAGCTGATCTGCCCAGGGTAAGTCGGGACCTAAGGCGAGGCCGACAGGCGTAGTCGATGGACAACCGGTTGATATTCCGGTACCCGCTTTGAAACGCCCAGTACTGAATCAGGCGATGCTAAGACCGTGAAGCCGCCCTGAGCTCTTCGGAGTGTAGGGGAGTGGTGGAGCCGTCGGACCAGACTTGTAGTAGGTAAGCGATGGGGTGACGCAGGAAGGTAGTCCAGCCCGGGCGGTGGTTGTCCCGGGGTAAGGGTGTAGCCCGAGAGATAGGCAAATCCGTCTCTCATGCAGGGTGAGACCTGATGCCGAGCCGATTGTGGTGAAGTGGATGATCCTATGCTGTCGAGAAAAGCCTCTAGCGAGTTTCATGGCGGCCCGTACCCTAAACCGACTCAGGTGGTCAGGTAGAGAATACCGAGGCGTTCGGGTGAACTATGGTTAAGGAACTCGGCAAAATGCCCCCGTAACTTCGGGAGAAGGGGGGCCATTTCCGGTGATCACTCTTGCAGTGTGAGCTGGGGGTGGCCGCAGAGACCAGCGAGAAGCGACTGTTTACTAAAAACACAGGTCCGTGCGAAGCCGTAAGGCGATGTATACGGACTGACGCCTGCCCGGTGCTGGAACGTTAAGGGGACCGGTTAGTCACATTTCGGTGTGGCGAAGCTGAGAACTTAAGCGCCAGTAAACGGCGGTGGTAACTATAACCATCCTAAGGTAGCGAAATTCCTTGTCGGGTAAGTTCCGACCTGCACGAATGGCGTAACGACTTCTCGACTGTCTCAACCATAGGCCCGGTGAAATTGCACTACGAGTAAAGATGCTCGTTTCGCGCAGCAGGACGGAAAGACCCCGGGACCTTTACTACAGTTTGATATTGGTGTTCGGTTCGGCTTGTGTAGGATAGGTGGGAGACTTTGAGATCGGGACGCCAGTTCCGGTGGAGTCGCCGTTGAAATACCACTCTGGTCGTGCTGGATGTCTAACCTGGGTCCGTGATCCGGATCAGGGACAGTGTCTGATGGGTAGTTTAACTGGGGCGGTTGCCTCCTAAAGAGTAACGGAGGCGCCCAAAGGTTCCCTCAGCCTGGTTGGTAATCAGGTGTTGAGTGTAAGTGCACAAGGGAGCTTGACTGTGAGACCGACGGGTCGAGCAGGGACGAAAGTCGGGACTAGTGATCCGGCGGTGGCTTGTGGAAGCGCCGTCGCTCAACGGATAAAAGGTACCCCGGGGATAACAGGCTGATCTTCCCCAAGAGTCCATATCGACGGGATGGTTTGGCACCTCGATGTCGGCTCGTCGCATCCTGGGGCTGGAGTCGGTCCCAAGGGTTGGGCTGTTCGCCCATTAAAGCGGTACGCGAGCTGGGTTTAGAACGTCGTGAGACAGTTCGGTCCCTATCCGCTGCGCGCGCAGGAGTCTTGAGAAGGGCTGTCCCTAGTACGAGAGGACCGGGACGGACGAACCTCTGGTGTGCCAGTTGTCCTGCCAAGGGCATGGCTGGTTGGCTACGTTCGGGAGGGATAACCGCTGAAAGCATCTAAGCGGGAAGCCTGCTTCGAGATGAGGACTCCCACCCACTTGATGGGGTAAGGCTCCCAGTAGACGACTGGGTTGATAGGCCGGATATGGAAGCACCGTGAGGTGTGGAGTTGACCGGTACTAATAGGCCGAGGGCTTGTCCTCAGTTGCTCGCGTCCACTGTGTTAGTTCTGAGACAACGAACGACTGTGTGTTTTTCCGGTTGGTTCAGTGTTTCATTGTGTTTCGGTGGTCATTGCGTTAGGGAAACGCCCGGTTACATTCCGAACCCGGAAGCTAAGCCTTTCAGCGCCGATGGTACTGCAGGGGGGACCCTGTGGGAGAGTAGGACGCCGCCGAACAATCTTTAGCCTCAGCCCCCGAACTCTGTGTTCGGGGGCTGAGGCATTTCTGCGTTGTGCCAAACCCCACGGCGTCCGCCCCTGGGCGGTCCGGGTAGGGTCAGGGGGCATCGTCGGTACATACCCGCACAGGAGGCCCCCGGGTGGAGGTTCAGGAGACCCGCGTCCAGACGGATCGGGTGTTCACCATCCCCAACATCCTGAGCATGGCTCGCCTCCTGGGCGTGCCGCTGTTCCTGTGGCTCATCCTCCGTCCGGAGTTCGGCGGGCCCAACAGTGACGGGTGGGCATTGCTCGTCCTGATGCTCAGCGGAGTGACCGACTATCTCGACGGCTACCTCGCCCGCCGCTGGAACCAGATCAGCAACCTCGGGCGCCTCCTGGACCCCGCCGCGGACCGGCTCTACATCCTTTCCACCCTGGTCGGCCTGACCTGGCGGGAGATCTTGCCCCTGTGGCTCACCGCGGCGCTTCTGGCCCGCGAGCTGATGCTGCTGGTGATGGTGGGAATCCTCCGCAGGCACGGCTATCCGCCTCCCCAGGTGAACTTCCTGGGAAAGGCGGCTACCTTCAACTTGATGTATGCCTTCCCGTTGCTGCTACTCAGCGACGGGAGCGGATGGCTTGCATCACTCGCCGAAGTTTTCGGATGGGCGTTCGCTGGATGGGGTACAACTCTCTATTGGTGGGCAGGGATCCTCTACGTGGTCCAGGTCCGCCGGCTCGTCAGAGCGGACAGAGTGGCCGATTGAGCTCGTCGATGTGGTGCCGTGCAGAGTCGCCGGCCCGCACCTGATGCCTGCCATACGGCCTGTCCAGATGGGTGACGTCGGCGAGACCGTCTCTTCAAGGAGGACGCTTCCGACATGAAGGCCGTCGTGATGGCTGGCGGCGAAGGCACACGTCTTCGCCCCATGACCTCGAGCATGCCCAAGCCGCTGCTGCCGGTGGCAAATCGGCCAATCATGGAGCATGTGCTGCGTTTGCTCAAGCGGCACGGACTCAGTGAGACCGTCGTCACCGTTCAGTTCCTCGCCTCTCTCGTGAAGAATTACTTCGGTGACGGCGAGGAGCTTGGAATGGAGCTCACCTATGCCAATGAGGAGAAGCCGCTCGGCACTGCGGGGAGTGTGAAGAACGCCGAAGAGGCCCTCAAGGACGACGCTTTTCTCGTCATTTCCGGTGACGCACTCACCGACTTCGACCTCACGGACCTCATCGCCTTCCACAAGGAGAAGGGCGCGCTGGTCACGGTGTGTCTGACTCGGGTGCCGAATCCACTGGAATTCGGCATCACGATCGTGGACGAGGAGGGGAAGGTCGAGCGCTTCCTGGAGAAGCCCACCTGGGGCCAGGTGTTCTCGGACACGGTGAACACGGGCATCTATGTGATGGAGCCCGAGGTCTTCGACTATGTCGAGGCCGACACCTCGGTGGACTGGTCGGGCGATGTCTTCCCCCAGCTCATGAAGGAGGGCAAGCCCATCTACGGCTATATCGCCGAGGGTTACTGGGAGGACGTCGGGACGCACGAGAGCTATGTGAAGGCCCAGGCGGATGTCCTGGAGGGGAAGGTCGACGTCGACCTCGACGGGTTCGAGATCTCCCCCGGAGTGTGGGTCGCCGAAGGTGCCGAGGTCCATCCGGACGCCGTCCTTCGCGGTCCGCTCTACATCGGTGACTACGCCAAGGTCGAGGCGGACGCCGAGATTCGCGAGCACACCGTCATCGGGTCCAACGTGGTCGTCAAGACCGGGGCCTTTCTCCATCGGGCCGTCGTGCACGACAACGTGTACATCGGGCAGCACAGCAATCTGCGGGGCTGTGTGATCGGCAAGAACACCGACATCATGCGCGCCGCCCGCATCGAGGACGGCGCCGTCATCGGTGACGAGTGCCTTGTCGGCGAGGAATCGATCATCCAGGGCAATGTCCGGGTGTATCCGTTCAAGACCATCGAGGCCGGCGCGTTCGTCAACACCTCGGTGATCTGGGAGTCCCGGGGGCAGGCGCATCTCTTCGGAGCGCGTGGGGTCTCCGGGATCCTCAACGTCGAGATCACGCCCGAGCTGGCCGTGCGGCTGGCCGGCGCGTACGCGACGACGCTCAAGAAGGGCTCCACGGTCACCACGGCGCGCGACCACTCACGTGGTGCGCGCGCGCTCAAGCGGGCCGTGATCTCCGCGCTCCAGGCCAGCGCCATCGACGTACGCGATCTGGAGAACGTGCCTTTGCCGGTCGCCCGGCAGCAGACAGGGCGCGGCAGCGCCGGCGGCATCATGATCCGGACGACGCCCGGTGTGCCCGACTCCGTCGACATCATGTTCTTCGACGAACGGGGCGCCGACCTCTCGCAGGGCGGGCAGCGCAAGCTGGACCGGGTGTACGCCAGGCAGGAGTACCGCAGGGCCTTCCCGGGCGAGATCGGGGACCTGCACTTCCCGGCGAGCGTCTTCGACTCGTACACCGGATCGCTGCTCAGGAATGTCGATACGACGGGGATCGCCGAGGCCGGGCTGAAAGTCGTCGTCGACGCGTCCAACGGCAGTGCCGGGCTTGTTCTGCCCAGTCTGCTCGGGCGGCTCGGTGTCGACGCGCTGACCATCAACCCCGGCCTGGACGAGGCGCGGCCCACCGAGACCGTCGAGTCGCGCCGGTCCGGTCTGGTCAGGCTGGGCGAGATCGTGGCGTCGGCGCGGGCGTCGTTCGGGGTGCGGTTCGACCCCGTGGGTGAGCGGCTGTCGCTCGTGGACGAGCGCGGACGCATCATCGAGGATGATCGTGCCCTGCTGGTGCTGCTCGACCTCGTCGCCGCAGAGCGGCGCAGCGGGCGGGTGGCGCTGCCCGTGACGACCACCAGGATCGCCGAGCAGGTGGCCGCGTACCACGGGACCCAGGTCGAGTGGACGACCACGTCGCCCGACGATCTGACACGGGTCGGCCGCGAGGATTCCACGATCTTCGGCGGCGACGGTCGCGGCGCGTTCATCGTTCCCGAGTTCAGCAGTCTCCTCGACGGCACGGCGGCCTTCGTACGGCTGCTGGGTCTGGTCGCCCGTACGCAGCTCACGCTCAGCCAGATCGACGCCCGCATTCCCCGCGCCCATGTGCTGCGCAGGGATCTGGCGACCCCCTGGGCCGTCAAGGGCCTGGTCATGCGGCGGGTCGTGGAGGCGGCCGGTGAGCGGGACGTCGACACGACCGACGGCGTCCGGGTCGTGGAGGCCGACGGGCGGTGGGTGATGGTGCTGCCCGCGCCCGCCGAGGCCGTCACCCATCTGTGGGCCGAAGGCCCGGACGACGCCTCCGCCCAGGCGCTGTTGGACGAGTGGTCGGCGGTCGTGGACAGCGCAGGTCAGTGACGTGAGTACGGTGTGCCGGAGGCGGGTGGCCGACGCTCTCCGGCACACCGATGGGGCCATTCGGCGGTAGCGCCCGCGCCGTGCGACGATGTGCGGCATGCCGCAGCACCCCCCCGTTCGGAGCACACCGTCGCCACCCCGGCGTCCCGACGCGTCCATGTCGCTGCTGAACAATGTGATGGACCACAGCCTGGACGAGGGTTACGCGGAGGCGGCGGCCCGCAGGGACGCGGAGGACGGCGGGATGCCCCGTACGCTCCGGGCGAAGCTGGGCCTGGCGGCGGGGCTCGTACTGGCCGCGCTGGTCGTCACCGTGGGCGCGGCCGAGGCGCGTGTCGACGCTCCGGTCCTCGCCAAGGAACGCGAGGAGCTGATCGACCGGATCGACGCCGAGACGTCCGCGGCGGACACCCTCGAACGCGACGTGGACAAGCTCCGCGACGAGGTGAGCGCCCAGCAGCGCGAGGCGCTGCGGGACCACGGCGGTGAGCAGGGCGAACTGGTGGCCCTCCTGTCGGGTGCCACGGAGGTCGAGGGGCCGGGCGTGAAGCTCGTCGTGGACGATGCCAAGACCGCCGACGAGAGCGCCGGCGGCCCCCGTGAGAGCACCAACTTCTCGGACAACGGGCGGGTCAGGGACCGGGACATGCAGCAGATCGTCAACGGTCTGTGGGAGTCGGGGGCCGAGGCGGTGTCCATCAACGGCCAGCGTCTGACGGCCCTTTCGGCGATCAGAGCCGCCGGTGAGGCCATACTGGTCGACAACAAGCCGCTGGTGCCGCCGTACACGGTGCTGGCCGTGGGGGACGGGAAAAACCTGAGCACCGCGTTCCAGGACAGCGCCGACGGGCAGTATCTGCACTCGTTGCAGGAGAACTTCGGTGTCCGCACCAGCATTTCCGACCAGGAGACGGTGCGCCTTCCTGCCGCGCCGAGCCTGATCGTACGTACAGCAGAGCCGAAGGCCGCCGACCCGGGGAAGGGCGACGCAGCGGCCACGGCAGACACAGGGAAGGGCACATCGTGATCGCGGTACTTGGCCTCGTCGTGGGAGTCGTGGTCGGACTGTTGGTTCGACCCGAAGTGCCGGCGGTGGTCGAGCCCTATCTGCCGATCGCCGTCGTCGCCGCGCTCGACGCGGTCTTCGGGGGACTGCGGGCCATGCTCGACGGGATCTTCGTCGACAAGGTGTTCGTGGTGTCGTTCCTGTCGAACGTGGTGGTGGCCGCGCTCATCGTCTTCCTCGGTGACAAGCTCGGTGTCGGCGCCCAGTTGTCCACCGGAGTGGTCGTGGTGTTCGGTATCCGGATCTTCTCCAACGCTGCCGCGATCCGCCGGCACGTCTTCCGGGCGTGAGGCCGATGAACAGCGAACAGCCCCCACAGACTCCGCAGAGCCCGCAGACTCCGCAGAGTCCCGAGCCGGCGCGGATGACGGGCCGTCAGCGGCTCGCCGCCGGACTGTGGCCGCCGCGGGTCACCCGGGCCCAACTCATCGTCGCCGTCCTGCTGTTCGTGCTGGGCCTCGGTCTCGCCATCCAGGTCCGCTCGACCAACGACGACAGCGCGCTGCGCGGCGCGCGCCAGGAGGACCTGGTACGGATCCTGGACGAGCTGGACGGCCGCACCCAGCGGCTGGAGGACGAGAAGCAGAGTCTGGACGACCAGCAGACGGAGCTGGAGACCAGTTCCGACCAGGCCGAGGAGGCGCGTAAGCAGACACGGGAGAAGGAACAGCAGCTCGGCATCCTGGCCGGTACGGTCGCCGCTCAAGGGCCCGGCATCACGCTGACCGTCCACGACGACGGCGGCTCCGTCGACTCCGACATGCTGCTCGACGCGATCCAGGAGCTGCGCGCGGCCGGCGCCGAGGCGATCCAGGTGAACGGGGTCCGGGTGGTCGCCGCGACGTACTTCTCAGGCAGCGGCGGCGACATCGAGGTGGACGGGAAGCGGATCAACGCCCCGTACCGTTTCAAGGTGATCGGCAAACCGCAGGATCTGGAGCCGGCGCTCAACATCCCCGGAGGTGTGGTGCAGACACTGGAGAAGGAGCAGGCCACGGCCACGGTGGCGGCCGCTGACGAGATCGTCGTCGACGCCTTGCGACCGGCGAAGCGCCCTGACTACGCTCGGTCGTCGTCATAGTGGGGCGGGGGCGCATGCGGACCGGGGGACCAGGGCAGAAGGTTCCGGGGGGTCGGCGCACATTCCGCGTCGTGCGTGGTGGAAACTGTCTGATGGATACGGACGTTGTGAAGATGTCCGAGTCGGCAGGTGTGTTCATTCAGGGTTCGTCCTGCCCCACGGGCGGGTCTGTTCAGGTCAAGGGGAATCGCCCGTGAAGTTGTTTGGAAAGTTGTTCGGCAGGCGTGCACGCGAGGACGGCGGCAACGCCCGGCATCGCGCTCCGCGCCACGGCCAGGAGGAGCAGGGCGGCGAGCGTCCGCTCTTCCGTGATGAGGTCGGCGGCCCCGGTGGGGACAATCCGGGCGGTCACGGCGCGTCGTCTGTTGACCCCGCCAGTTCTGGCGGCATAGGTTTCGGTGGACCATCAACCTCAAGTACGGGTGGAGGGTTTCCCCCCGGTCAGGAGGGTCCGCCCATGGCGGCCTTGCCGGTTTGTACGAGGTGCGGGCACCGCAACGCCCAGGACAGTCGGTTCTGCTCCAACTGTGGCGCGCCGCTGAGGGCCGGAACGCCCGCGGAGCGTCCTTCGGAGACGACCTCGACCATCTCCATCTCAGGGCTTGAGGCGTACGAGGCGGAAGCGACCGGTCAGACGGCCGTTCCCTCGCTCTCGCCGGAGGCGCAGGCCGCGGTGGACGCGCTTCCCCTCGGTTCCGCGCTGCTCGTCGTGCGCCGCGGCCCCAACTCGGGCAGCCGCTTCCTGCTGGACGGCGACCTGACGACGGCCGGAAGGCACCCGCAGAGCGACATCTTCCTCGACGACGTCACCGTGTCGCGGCGGCATGTCGAGTTCCGCAGGAGCCCCGAGGGTCACTTCACGGTCTCCGACGTCGGCAGTCTCAACGGCACGTACGTCAACCGGGAGCGGATCGACGCCGTGGCCGTGTCGAACGGCGACGAGGTCCAGATCGGCAAGTACCGGCTGGTCTTCTACGCGAGCCAGCGGGGCGTGTGACCCTTCAGGGAAGGTCCATGCTGCGACCACCGACGGGCGGTGCCGGCCACGGCACCGCCCCCACGGGTGAACCACTGGTCAGTATCGGCATGGTGCTGAACCAGCTCAGGGACGAGTTCCCCGAGGTCACCATCTCCAAGATCCGGTTTCTGGAGGCCGAGGGTCTTGTCGAGCCCCGGCGCACTCCGTCGGGGTACCGCAAGTTCAGCGCCGAGGACATCGAGCGCCTCGCCCAGGTCCTGCGCATGCAGCGCGACCACTATCTGCCCCTCAAGGTCATCAGGGAGCACCTCGACGCCGTGGCGCGCGGGGAACGGCTCCCACTGCCCGCGCAGACCTCCCAGGGCGCCCAGCGCGATCTGCTCGGCTCCACGTGGGGCGCGGAGCCCGAGCCGCCCACCGCCCCGAAGATCGGCCGCGCGGAGCTGCTGGCGGCCACCGAGGCGGCCGAGAGCGAGCTGGACGAGTGGGAGGCGTACGGCCTCATCGCCCCGATGGCGGACGGCGGCTACGACTCCGAGACCGTGACCGTGGCGAAACTTGTCGCGGAACTCGGAAGATTCGGTCTGGAGCCACGTCATCTACGAGCGGTGAAAGCCGCCGCCGACCGCGAGGTGGGACTGGTCGAGCAGGTCGTCGCGCCCCTGCGCCGGCACCGCAATCCGCAGACCAGGGCACATGCCGAGGCCGCGACGAGGGAGCTCGCCGCGCTCTCGGTCCGGCTGCACGCGGCACTGGTCCAGACGGCTCTCGGTGTCCGGCTTACCTGATCTTGGGGGAGTCCGACTACCCAAACCGACCGGGCACGTCCTAGGGTTGCTGTGTGAACGAGCTCGACGTCGTGGGTGTCCGGGTGGAAATGCCCTCCAACCAACCGATCGTGCTCCTGCGTGAAGTGGGAGGCGACCGGTACCTTCCCATCTGGATCGGGCCTGGGGAAGCTACCGCTATTGCCTTCGCCCAACAGGGCATGGCACCGGCCCGACCACTGACTCATGACCTCTTCAAGGATGTCCTTGAAGCGGTGGGCCAGGAACTTACGCAGGTGCGCATCACCGACCTGCGCGAAGGAGTCTTCTACGCGGAGCTGGTCTTCGCGAGTGGTGTCGAGGTCAGTGCCAGGCCGTCCGACGCCATAGCGCTGGCACTGCGCACCGGCACGCCCATCTACGGCAGCGACGGGGTGCTGGACGATGCGGGCATCGCCATCCCCGACGAGCAGGAGGACGAGGTGGAGAAGTTCCGCGAATTCCTCGACCAGATCTCTCCGGAGGATTTCGGGACCAACAGCCAGTGAGCGGTGAACGGTCGAAGACCGTCATACCGGACTCTGTCAGCGCATTCGATCAGCCTTTCCCGGCGACGGGACACGCGAAACCACTCTCAGGGTGATTATCACTCGGCGTGCCTAGCGTGGCGATCGTTGACGCACCCGGAGGGACTGCCTACCGTCGACGGGGCAGGTCAAGGACGGAGGTCGGTGTGAGAAGCAGCGGCGACGGTACGGCGAACGGCCCGTACCCGCTTCACGGCAGTACGTCCGACCCCACGACCGACACGGTCGGCTACCGGGGGCCGACCGCGTGCGCGGCGGCGGGCATCACGTACCGCCAGTTGGACTACTGGGCGCGCACCGGGCTGGTCGAGCCGAGTGTGCGCCCCGCGAAGGGATCGGGCTCCCAGCGGCTCTACAGCTTCCGGGACGTCGTCTTCCTCAAGATCGTGAAGCGCTTCCTGGACACCGGAGTCGCCCTCCAGAACATCCGGGCGGCCGTCCAGCATCTGCGCGGGCGGGGGGTACGCGACCTGGAGCGCATGACGCTCATGAGCGACGGCGCGACGGTGTACGAGTGCTCGTCGCCGGACGAGGTCGTCGATCTCCTCCAGGGCGGTCAGGGCATCTTCGGCATCGCCGTCGGGGTGGTGTGGCGGGACGTGGAAGCGGCGCTGTCGCAACTGCACGGGGAGCGCGTCGACACCGGCGAGACTCTGATCGGCCACAATCCCGCCGACGAACTCGCCCGCAGACGCCGTGACCGGGCCGTCTGAGCACCTGGTCCGAGCACGCGGTCCGGGCACCTGGTCCGGCCGATTGTCAGTGGTGTAGGGGAGCATCGGTGGGGTGAGACCCGCACCGACCATCCTGCACCTCGACATGGACGCCTTCTTCGCCGCGGCGGAGCAGGCGGCCAAGCCGAGCCTGCGCGGAAAGCCGGTCGTCGTCGGGGGTCTCGGTCCGCGCGGGGTGGTCTCGACGGCCTCGTACGAGGCGAGGCGGTTCGGGATCCACTCGGCCATGCCGATGGCGCAGGCGCGACGGCTCGCGCCGAACGCGGCGTATCTGGTGCCGCGTTTCACGCTCTACCGCACGGTCAGCGAGCAGGTGATGGAGCTGCTGGGGCAACTGTCACCGCTGGTGGAGCCGCTGAGTCTGGACGAGGCGTTCGTCGATCTGGAGGCCGGTGGCTCGGCATTCGACTCGGCGTCGGCGCGGGCCACGGGCGAGGGGCTGCGGCGTGACATCAGGGCGGTGACCGGGCTGACCGGCTCGGTGGGTCTCGCCGGGTCCAAGATGCTCGCGAAGATCGCCTCCGAGCAGGCCAAACCCGACGGTCTGGTGCTCATGGAGCCGGGCACGGAGCGCGAGCTGCTGGGGCCGATGGGCGTACGGACGCTGCCCGGCGTGGGGCCGGCCACCGGCGAGCATCTGCGCCGGGCCGGGATGACCACCGTCGCCGATCTGGCGGAGGCCGGCGAGGACGAGCTGGTACGGCTCGTCGGGAAGGCGCACGGCGCGTCGCTGTACCGGATGGCGTCGGGGCACGACGACCGGCCGGTGGTGGCCGAGCGGGAGACCAAGTCCGTCTCCGTCGAGGACACCTTCGACGTGGACCTGCACGACCGTGTGCGGGTCAGGACGGAGGTGGACCGGCTGGCGGAGCGGTGTGTGCGGCGGCTCAGGGAGTCCGGGCACTCGGGCCGGACCATCGTGCTCAAGGTGCGCCGGTACGACTTCTCGACCCTCACCCGCTCCGAGACGCTTCGCGGGCCCACGGACGACCCGGGCGTGGTGCGTGAGGCCGCGGGGCGGCTGCTGGAGTCCCTGGACACCACCGGAGGGGTGCGGCTGCTGGGGGTGGGCGTGACGGGGCTGACCGACTACACGCAGGAGGATCTGTTCGCGCAGGCGGCGGCCGACGCGGATGCGGGGGGTGCGGGAGTCGTTCATGAGCCGGACGAGCCCGAGGCGCCGCTGCCGCAGGCCGACGCGGAGCCGGTCGCGGAGCGGCACTGGCCCGCCGGGCACGACGTGCGTCATGCCGAGTTCGGCGCGGGGTGGGTGCAGGGAAGTGGCGTGGGGCGGGTCACCGTACGGTTCGAGGAGCCCACGTCGGTGGTGCCGGGGCGGGTGCGGACCTTCCGTACGGACGATCCTGACCTGGCGCTTTCGGAGCCGCTGCCCTTGGTCGCGCCGCGGTCCTTGTGAGGGGCCGGGTCGGGATCGCCGGGCCCGTCCGGCGGCCGGTTCGTCCTCAAGCGCCGGGCGGGCTTGGGTGGTCCGCTCGGCGGCGTGGTGTCCTCAAGCGCCGGGCGGGCTTCAAGGGTCCGTCTGGCGGGGTGTTCTTCTAGTCGCCGGACGGGCTCGGGTTGTCATGGCCCGCCACATGGCCGAAGTCGCGGTCGGGTCGGCGGGGCGGGGTTTCCGGGGCCGCCGGTTCCGGGAGATCCAACTGGTAGTGGTGGTAGAGCTGGACCTCCTGGTCGGGGGAGAGATGGCGGCCGACACCGAAGTCGGGGGCGCCCTTGATCAGGGCGCGTTCGTACGGGACGTGCAGGGTCTCGTTGCGGTAGGTGCTGGGCGCCAGGGGCACGAACGCGTCCCGGCTGAACAGCCCCGTCCGTACCGCCGCCCACTCCGGTACGCCCGTCGCATCGTCCAGATACACTTCGTCGACGGTGCCGATCTTGTGCCCGTCGCGGTCGTACGCCTTGCGGCCGATCAGGCTCCGCGGATCGATGTCGGTCTGCACGGTCCCTCCAACTGGTCGCACCTGCTCCCTTACCCTACGAAAGGGCACATCCGGGGTATCGGCCACTCGAGCCCCATGGCGAGACCTCGCTGGTAGGCTGGCCAGTGGCTGTCGACCCCGTGCGGGAGAGCCGTCCGGTGAGACTGCCGGAGGCGCCGAAGGAGCAAATCCTCCCCGGAAACTCTCAGGCCCCCGTACCGCATGGACGAGGTCACTCTGGAAAGCAGAGCAGGTGTCGGACGGCATCGGCTCTCACCGACGGTGAAAGCCGGCCCGCCTCGCGGTGGACCGGTGAAACTCTCAGGTTGATGTGACAGAGGGGGAGGCCCCGTCCGGGCATGCGTGTATCGGTGCCCCTCGCAGGTCGCGCCAGACCAGGAGGACCTCCCCTTATGACAGCTCACCGCACGCCACTCTCCCAACTGGAGCGAGGCATCCCCTTCGAGCGGCGCCATGTCGGCCCCGACGCCGCCGCGCAGGCGAAGATGCTCGCGCAGGTCGGCTACGGCTCGCTCGACGAGCTGACCGCCGCCGCCGTGCCCGACGTGATCAAGAGCGCCGAGGCCCTGCGGCTGCCCGCCGCGCGCACCGAGGCCGAGGTGCTGGCCGAGCTGCGGTCCCTCGCCGACCGCAACAAGGTCCTCGCCCCGATGATCGGTCTCGGCTACTACGGCACGTTCACGCCGCCGGTGATCCTGCGCAACGTGATGGAGAATCCGGCCTGGTACACCGCGTACACGCCGTACCAGCCCGAGATCTCCCAGGGCCGCCTGGAGGCCCTGCTCAACTTCCAGACCGTCGTGGCCGATCTGACCGGTCTGCCGACGTCCGGAGCCTCCCTGCTGGACGAGGGCACGGCCGCCGCCGAGGCCATGGCGCTCGCCCGCCGCGTCGGCAAGGTGAAGGACGGCGTCTTCCTGGTCGACGCCGACGCGCTGCCGCAGACCGTCGCCGTGATCCGCACCCGGGCCGAACCGGCCGGTGTCGAAGTCGTCGTCGCCGACCTGGCCGACGGAATCCCCGCCGAGGTGGCCGAGCGCGGTGCCTTCGGCGTACTCGTCCAGTACCCGGGCGCCTCCGGTGCCGTACGGGACATCAAGCCCGTCATCGACCAGGCGCACGGACTCGGCGCCGTCGTCACCGTCGCCGCCGACCTGCTGGCCCTCACGCTGCTCACCTCACCCGGTGAGCTGGGCGCGGACATCGCCGTCGGCACCACCCAGCGGTTCGGCGTCCCCATGGGCTTCGGCGGACCGCACGCCGGATTCATGGCCGTACGTGAGAAGTTCGCCCGCAGCCTGCCCGGCCGGCTCGTCGGGGTCTCCGTGGACGCGGACGGCAACAAGGCGTACCGCCTGGCGTTGCAGACCCGCGAGCAGCACATCCGGCGCGAGAAGGCCACCAGCAACATCTGCACCGCTCAGGTGCTGCTCGCCGTGATGGCCGGAATGTACGCCGTCTACCACGGTCCCGACGGGCTGCGCGCGATCGCCGAGCGCACCCACCGCTTCGCCACCGTCCTCGCCGACGGTCTGCGCGCCGGTGGCGTCGAGATCGTCCACGACGCCTACTTCGACACGCTGACGGTACGGGTCCCGGGCCGGGCCGCCGACGTGGTGGCCGCCGCCCGCGAGGGCGGGGTCAACCTCCGCCAGGTCGACGCCGACCTCGTCTCGCTCGCCTGCGACGAGACCACCGGGCGCGCCCAACTCGCCGCCGTATGGACCGCCTTCGGCGTCAAGGGCGACATCGAGGCCCTGGACGCCGCGTCGCGCGACGCGCTGCCGGACTCCCTGCTGCGCTCCGACGACTACCTCAGCCACCCGGTGTTCCACCAGCACCGCTCCGAGACCGCGATGCTGCGCTATCTGCGCCGACTCGCCGACCGGGACTACGCGCTGGACCGCGGCATGATCCCCCTCGGCTCCTGCACCATGAAGCTCAACGCCACCACCGAGATGGAGCCGGTGACCTGGCCGGAGTTCGCCGCGCTGCACCCCTTCGCGCCGGCCGACCAGGCGCGCGGCTATCTCACGCTGATCCGCGAGCTGGAGGAGCGCCTGGCGGAGGTCACCGGCTACGACGCGGTGTCCCTCCAGCCCAACGCGGGCTCCCAGGGCGAACTGGCCGGGCTGCTGGCCGTACGGGCCTACCACCGCGCCAACGGCGACACCGGCCGCACCGTCTGTCTCATCCCGTCCTCCGCGCACGGGACGAACGCCGCCAGCGCCGTCATGGCCGGGATGAAGGTCGTCGTCGTGCAGACCCGCGAGGACGGCGACGTCGACGTCGAGGACCTGCGCGCCAAGATCGAGCGGTACGGCGACGAGTTGGCCGTCCTGATGGTCACCTACCCCTCCACGCACGGGGTGTTCGAGGAGCACATCACCGACATCTGCGCGGCCGTGCACGACGCCGGCGGTCAGGTGTACGTCGACGGCGCGAACCTCAACGCGCTGGTGGGGCTGGCGAAGCCGGGCCGGTTCGGCTCGGACGTGTCGCATCTGAATCTGCACAAGACCTTCTGCATCCCGCACGGCGGCGGCGGCCCCGGTGTCGGCCCGGTCGGCGTACGCGCCCACCTGGCGCCGTATCTGCCCAACCACCCGCTCCAGCCCGCCGCGGGACCCGCCACGGGCGTCGGACCGGTCTCGGCGGCCCCCTGGGGCTCGGCCGGGATACTGCCGATCTCCTGGGCCTACGTACGGCTGATGGGCGGCGAGGGCCTGAAGCGCGCCACCCAGGTCGCCGTACTGGCCGCCAACTACATCGCCAAGCGACTGGAGCCGCACTTCCCGGTCCTGTACGCGGGGCCGCACGGGCTCGTGGCCCACGAGTGCATCGTGGATCTGCGTCCGCTGTCGAAGGCGACCGGCGTCAGTGTCGACGACATCGCCAAGCGGCTCATCGACTACGGGTTCCACGCCCCGACCATGTCGTTCCCGGTGGCGGGCACGCTGATGATCGAGCCCACCGAGAGCGAGGATCTCGCCGAACTGGACCGGTTCTGCGAGACGATGATCGCGATCCGCGCCGAGATCGAGAAGGTCGCGTCGGGCCAGTGGCCGGCGGACGACAATCCGCTGCGCAACGCCCCGCACACGGCCGCCGCGCTGGGCGGGGAGTGGGAGCACGCGTACAGCCGTCAGGAGGCGGTCTTCCCGGCCGGGGTCTCGGCGGCCGACAAGTACTGGCCGCCGGTCCGCCGGATCGACGGGGCGTTCGGTGACCGCAATCTCGTGTGCTCGTGCCCGCCGCTGGACGAGTACGACAACTGACGCACGGCGTACGGCCGTCGGGCCGGGCGGACGCGGACAGGGCGCGGACGGACCGCGTACCGGGGCCGGTTCGAGACCGGTCCGGGCTGGGACGTACCTGCCGTACATGCGTCGGGGCCGGTGCGGAGTGAAGTCTCCGGGCCGGCCCCCTTCGTACGGACCGCGTCAGGCCGCCGTCATCACCTGTTCGGTGCCGGACGGCCGGTGCGGAGCGATGATCTGGCCGTCGGGCAGCAGCTCACCGGTGTCCTCGAAGAGCAGGACGCCGTTGCACAGCAGGCTCCAGCCCTGCTCCGGATGGTGAGCCGCGAGCCGGGCGGCCTCCCGGTCGGCTGAGTCGGCTGTCGGGCAGGCTGGCTGGTGCTGGCACATGGGTGGGTTCTCTCGCTGCGTCGTGGTGAGTGTCCTGCGGCTCGATGTGTTCATGGCCGCCCCCCGGTTTCTGTTGGTCCGTACCCCAGTGTTGCCCCACGGGCGTCGTTCCGCAGGGATTTCGCGGCAGCGCTCGTCTCTGCCTAAGGACGTGTCACCCACCCGGACGGTTCAGCCCAACTGGGGCGTCATTTCGGGTGGTTCGGGGTGACCCATCGGGACTAGTCCACCTCCGTCGCTCCCTGTCCGGCGCGGGTCAGCGCACTGCCCCGTGACCGATGTGGGTCACGGGGCAGTGTAAGGCGCGTGGGGCGGTCGGGAGGCGGTCCGGACGTCGGCGGTCCGGTGAACGGACCGCGGGCACCGCTCAGGCGGGGGCGGTCAGCAGCGGTCCCGACGAGGCGGCGGACGCCGCCGGCCGACCCGAGGTCAGTCGCAGGCCCATCATCGGGAGCAGGTCGGCGACACGGTGCGGCCGGTGGGCCACGATGCCGGGCGGGGCGGGCGCGAGGGGGATCAGGAGATCCGCCGGGGCCGGAGCGCCGGCGGAGCCGTCCGCCTCGATGTCCTGGTGCAGCCAGAGCGTGAGCATGTAGAGCCCCGGCACCGAGAGCAGGCGTGGCTGGTACGGGGACTTCAGCGTCTCGGCCTGACGCAGAGCCCGCTGGGTGGATGAGATGTAGGGGCCCTCGAAGAAGCGCGAGAACGCCCAGCCGTCCGGGGTGAGCATCGTGTCGGCCGCCGCGACGGCGCGATCGCCGCTGTGGATCAGGAAGCGCCAGCCGGCCAGCCGGGTCTGTGGCGCGTCACTGCTCGGGGCGATCTGTTCGAGTACGTGTACCGGAAGGGGCAGTTCGGGGCTCAACGGTCCCTGGACGGACCGGAGAGCGGGTGTACGGGCCTCGCGCACGGCGGTGGGAGAACCGAGTGCCGCGAGGACGCTGCGCAGGGCGGGCGCTGGAGCCAGGGGGACATGCAGCGGCATGGTGGGTTGCCTCTCGCTCAGTAGGCACAGTGAAGCGTCGGTGGTGCGGAGTGCGGGTGCAGACGTCGCTGTCGGCGCGCGTGGGTCGAACGTGGTCAGAGGAGGGCCCAAGGCCGTGGCCGGGCTCCGACTCTCTGCCTGGTTCGCACACAGTTTATACGATGCGTGTTCACAGAATGTTTCTGCTAGCTGTCGCACGCATTGCGTACAAGGCGGTATCCGGTCCATCTTGCGCGGAATCGTCATCGATGAACCGCGAGATGAGCGGTGAACGCAGGCTTGTGGCCTGGGATGATTCGGCTGGAGCGGTAGGCCGAAACTCGTCACCGTTTTCACGGCCCCGACGGAAAGTGAATTTGCTCACTACCTCATGCCGAAGGAATGTGCCGCGAGGTCGCTCACCCCACTCTACCGGGCGCGGCGTGCAAACGGGGCGTTATGGATCACTCAGTCTGGGCACTATCGATCGTGAAGCGCCGCACGGGGCCGCCGGGGCGCCGAGATGAAGGAGGAACCCTCCGATGGGGGAGAAGGTCGAATCGGGCGGTATCGGCCTGTCCGATCGGCAGAAATACCGCAGGAAGCTCCAGCAGTGCCTCGCGGTGCTGGGGCGGCTCCTGGGGGAGAAACGGTTCGACCGGCCCCGGAATCTGATGGGTCTGGAGATCGAGCTGAATCTCGTCGGCTCCGACGGGATGCCCCGCATGATGAATGCGGAAGTGCTTGAGCGGATCGCCAGTCGGGATTTCCAGACGGAACTCGGAATGTTCAATCTGGAAGTGAATATCGCTCCGCACCGGCTCGGCGGACGTGTTCTCGACCAGCTCGCGGAAGAACTGCGTACGGGTCTCGGATATGCCCATCGCAAAGCGAATGAGGTCGACGCCGGGATCGTGATGATCGGCATTCTGCCGACGCTCTCGCTCGATGACGTGGTCTCGACGAACCTCTCCGACGCGGACCGCTACACACTTCTCAACGACCAGATGGTGGCCGCGCGGGGCGAGGATTTCGCGCTCGACATCGACGGGGTCGAACGGCTCTCCTGCAGTTCACCCTCCATCGCGCCCGAAGCCGCCTGTACGTCCGTGCAGTTGCATCTCCAGGTCACCCCCGACCGTTTCGCCGACGTATGGAACGCGGCGCAGTGCGTCGCCGCCGTACAGATCGCCATGGGCGCCAACGCGCCTTTCCTGTTCGGGAAAGAGCTGTGGCGCGAGTCCCGGCCGCCGCTGTTCCTCCAGGCGACCGACACCCGGCCGCCGGAGCTCCAGGCGCAGGGCGTGCGGCCCCGGACCTGGTTCGGCGAGCGCTGGATCGACTCCGCGTACGACCTCTTCGAGGAGAATCTGCGCTACTTCCCGCCGCTGCTGCCGATGAGCGACGAGGAGGATCCGCTCCAGGTCCTGGACGGCGGCGGTACGCCGCGCCTCGCGGAGCTGGTGCTGCACAACGGCACCGTCTACCGCTGGAACAGGCCCGTGTACGACGTCGCCGACGGGCAGCCCCATCTACGGGTCGAGAACCGCGTCCTGCCCGCCGGGCCGACCGTCACCGACGTCGTCGCCAACGCCGCCTTCTACTACGGTCTCGTGCGCGCGCTCGCCGAGGAGTCCAGGCCCGTGTGGACCCGGATGCCGTTCGCCACCGCGGAGCGGAACTTCGATGTCGCGTGCCGCGACGGGATCGAGGCCCGGCTGCGGTGGCCGCGCAACGGCCGTGCCGGCAACGCCGTCGCCGAGGTGTCGGCCGTGCAGCTCGTGCGCGACGAACTGCTGCCGCTCGCCGCCGCCGGGCTCGACGCGTGGAATGTGGAACCGGCCGACCGGGACTTCTACCTCGGGGTGATCGAGGGGCGCTGCCAGAGCCGGGTGAACGGTGCGTCGTGGCAGGTGGACACCTACCACCGAGCCCAGGAGGCCGGGCTCCGCCGGGAGGCGGCGCTCGCCGCGACGACACGGCGCTACGCGGAGCTGATGCACCAGGGGGAGCCGGTGCACACCTGGCCGGTGGGCTTCCCCGCTCCGGCGCGGATGCCCGACCTGTCCCTCTGACGGCGCGGGGACACGTGGTGGCTACCGCTCGCTCGTGCCCACCGACATGATCGCCTCCATCATCACCGCCTCGATGTCGGCCGGGTCGCTCACCTCGTAACCCGCCCCGCCGGTGATCCTGGCGATCTCGTCCATCTCCTCGCGGTCCGCCTCCGGGCCCAGGGCGATCGCGATCAGCGGGACCGGACGCCTGGGGTCGGCGAGCTTCCTCAGCTCGTCCATCAGGGCCGTGCGCGCCGCGCCGTCCGTGTCCGGTCCGCCGGTGAGGACGACGAGCGCGTTGGCTTTGCCGCTCACGTACGACGACTGGGCCTCTTTGAAGGCGGCCAGCGTCGTGTCGTACAGACCGGTCGCCGCGGCCGATCCCGCAGGCACGGGTGCCAGTGCCGAGACGGCGGCCGAAAGGCTTTCGCGGTGGGTGGCGCCGCCCTCGGCGCGCTCGCCGAGGGGGGCGGTGTCCGCCAGTCGCCGATGGTCCTCGCCGCCGTCGAGACCGGCCGCGAAGTCCCACAGACCGACCTCGTCCTCCGGTGTGAACCGGGCGAGCGTCTGGAGCATGGAGGCTTTCGTGGCGTCCATGCGCGTCTCGCCGTCGCGGCCCGGTACGGGCGCCGCCATCGAGTCCGAGGTGTCGACGACGAGGGTCAGCCGGGAGTCCTGCACGGTGATCGTCCACATGCCGAGCGTCTCGTCGACCGTGTCCGTGGTCGGGGGCTGTGCCTTCGTCAGGGCGTACGGCTGCGGGGCACGGCCGCCCGCCGCGCGGACCAGGCCGGCCGGCACGACGGCGTGGGCCGTACGGAAGCCGTGCTCCGCCAGCGTGCGCTGGGCCCCCTCCTCGTTGAGGAGGGACATGAAGCGCATCGCGGCGCGGCTCTCCGCCGTGGACAGGTCGGCCTCATTGACCAGATTCAGCGGGTAGTTGAGGACCGGTGCCGCGTCCGTCGGATAGAACAGCTCGAGGTCGGACGCGCCGCTGTCGGCGGAGTTGTGGGTGAACGCGGCCTGTTCGGTGAGGAACACGGCTTCGTTGCCGCGCTCGTTGTCCGCCGGGCCGCGCGCCAGGGACCGGACCACCTGGCCGTCCGATTCGGACACGCGCGCCGCCAGCGCCTCGGCGGTGGCGGCGATCCGGGTGTCGCTGTCCGGGTCCGCCCGGCGCGTGGACGCGACGACGCTGCTGAATGCCAGCAGACCGGTGGCGCTGCGCGCCGGGTCCGCCACTCCGAGGCGTATCGCGTCCTTGCCGATGGCGGACGCCGTCAACTGCGCCCAGGTGTATGTCTCCTCGGGCCAGTCGAGCTTCGTGCCGGCGGAGGGGACCACGGCCAGGGTCACCGGTGTGGTCGCCGCGCTGCCCGCGGTGGTCAGCGCGACGCCGTCGTCCGCGTCCAGCGCGCGCTCGACCCAGACGTCGGAGTCGGGCAGCCACACCTCGTAGTCGGACGCGCCGGTGCCGGTGGCGAGGTCGTCGGCGATCTCGTAGTTCTCGCGGGCGTCGACCCGCACGTCGACGCAGCGGCCGTCGGAGGTGATGTCGTTCTCGCGGGCCTTGTCGGCGACGGCGCGTACGGCGGGGGCGATGTCCGGCGAGGCCGCCAGGTCGATCCGTACGGCCGAGCCCGTACAGCCGTCCGAGAAGGACAGCAGACCGCTCCCCGCCGCGATGCCCGCCCCCGCCGCCACGCTCAGGACGAGAGCCGTGGCGATCAGCACGTTGCGACGGCGCGGGTGACGGCCCCTGGTGCTGTCCGGCGCCGCGTCGTCGGGCAAGCTGTGACGTTCCATGGCGGTGGTGCCCCTCCTTGGCCTGAACAAGGAAAATGGGGGACTTCGGCCCGCTGAAAAACGCCCGTCCCCCGGCCTGTCGCACGATCTTCGTACCCGCATTCGAGACCCTAGCGGGACGGGAAGGGGCTTGAGGCGCGATTAGTCAACTGGAGGCAGCAGTGCAGTCGGAGGCGGGCGTCGTGGCCGATTCCATTCCCCAGAGAAGCCTCTCGCGCAGGATGCTGCGGTCCGAGGTGCTGATCGTCCTGGCGCTCTCGCTGGGGGCGAGCGGGGTGTCGGCGCTGATCAGCTTTGTCGGGTCGGTCACCAGGCCCGGCGGACTGAGCGATCAGGCGGCCACGCTCAACAGCTCGCACGCGCCCGGACGTCCCTGGCTGGATCTTGCCTGGCAACTGTTCGGTATCGCCAGCTCATTGGTGCCTGTGGTGCTGGTGGCACATCTGTTGCTCCGGGAGGGCAGCGGACTGCGGGATCTGGGGTTCGACCGACGCCGGCCGTGGCCCGATCTCGGCCGTGGCGCGCTGCTCGCCGCCGGTATCGGCAGCGCCGGACTCGCCTTCTACATCGCCTCGCGCGCGGCCGGGTTCAATCTGACCGTGGTGCCCGAATCGCTGCCCGAGGTGTGGTGGAAGTACCCGGTACTGATCCTGTCGGCCGTGCAGAACTCCGTACTCGAAGAGGTCATCGTCGTCGGGTATCTGCTGCGCAGACTCGGACAGTTGGGGTGGACACCGATGGCCGCCCTGGTGGCCAGTTCGGTGCTGCGCGGGTCGTACCACCTGTACCAGGGCATCGGCGGCTTCATCGGGAACATGGTGATGGGCGTGGTGTTCGTGCTGGCCTACCGGCGCTGGGGGCGGGTCATGCCGCTGGTGGTGGCGCACGCGCTGCTCGACATCGTGGCGTTCGTCGGATACGCGCTGCTCGCCGGACATGTGGACTGGCTGCCGACGCCGTAGGCGACGGCGATCACATCGGGGGACTCACGGGGTCGCGAGGAGTTCGCCGTCGATGACGGTGACCGCGCGGCCCGTGAGCAGCGTCCGCGCGCCACGCAGTGAGGTGACGACGAGACCGGTGCGGACGGACCCCTGGAGACCGGTCAGCTCCGTACGGCCGAGCCGCGCCGACCAGAACGGGGCGAGCGCCGTGTGCGCGCTGCCCGTCACCGGATCCTCGTCGATGCCGACGTTGGGGAAGAAGCCGCGCGACACGAAGTCGTAGCCCCGGTCCGGGTCCTCGGCCGCCGCGGTGACGACGATGCCGCGCCGCGAGACGGCGGCGAGCGACCGGATGTCCGGGGTCAGTTCCCGTACGGTCCGCTCGTCGGCCAGCTCCACCAGCAGATCCCCGATGTGGACCGCGGTGTCGTGCACCGAGAGCGGAGCCGCGCCCAGGGCGGCGGGGACGCCGTCCGGGACCGCGACCGGGGTCAGTGACGACGTGGGGAAGTCGAGAGTCAGTCGGCCGTCGTCGTGCGCCGTCGCGCCCAGTACGCCGCTGCGCGTGGCGAAGCGGATCGCGCCGGTCGCGAGTGCGGACCCGTGCAGGACATGGGCGGTGGCGAGTGTGGCGTGCCCGCACATGTCGACCTCGGCCGCCGGGGTGAACCAGCGCAGCGCCCAGTCCGCCGGGCCGCCGGGCGGCAGGGGATGGGCGAACGCGGTCTCCGAGAGGTGCACCTCCCTGGCGACCCGCTGGAGCCAGGTGTCGTCCGGGAACGGCCCGGACTCAAGGAGCAGCACCCCCGCCGGATTGCCGGCGAAGGGGCGGTCGGTGAAGGCGTCGACGATTCGGATGCGCATGCCCCAGACCGTAGGAGAGCGCGGACGTCGCAGGCCAAGGCCAATACGGGACGACTGGCATCGAAGACGGTTGCCAAGGCTGTTGCCAAACGAACTATACCGATATATCGTTGAGCCATCGCGACAGACTCGCGACTGATCACTGATGGAAGGAGCGTAGCAATGCGTTCACATGGACACGAGCAACATCACGGACATGGGCAGTGCGGGCCCGGCCATCGAGGTCGGGGTGACTCCCAGGGGCGGCGTGCGGCCTTCGGGCCGTTCGGGCCGAACTTCGGGCCCCCCTTCGGGGGCGGCGGACGAGGCCGTGGCCCAGGCAGGGGCCGGGCGCGGCGCGGCGACGTACGCGCGTCGATCCTGGCGCTGCTGAAGGACCGGCCGATGCACGGCTACGAGATGATCCAGGAGATCGGCGAGCGCAGCTCGGGCGCCTGGCGCCCCAGCCCCGGTTCGGTCTACCCGACCCTCCAGCTTCTGGAGGACGAAGGTCTCATCGCCAGCCGCAGCGAGGGCGGCAAGAATCTGTTCACGCTGACCGAGGCCGGCCGTACCGAGGCCGAGTCGGGGCCCGACGCCCCGTGGGAAGAGGCCGGGCGCGGGGTCGACTGGGAGACGATGAACGAGATCCGGCAGGCCGGCTTCGGTTTGATGGAGGCGTTCGGGCAGGTCTGGAAGACCGGCTCCGCCGACCAGCGCCAGAAGGCTCTCGCCGTCATCAACGACGCCCGTAAGAAGCTCTATCTGATCCTCGCCGACGAGGACTGAGCCGGACCGGGCCGGACCGGGCGGCGGGCGCCTGTCCGCCACGTACCGCTCGCGAGGGGCCTCGCGACGATCAACGAGATCGTCGCGGGGCCCCTTCGGCGTGTCCGGGCGTCAGGTGCGGGCCGCCGGCAGGAGCCGCCAGAACTCCGCCGAGTCGAAACGGTCGCTCGCCCGTGGGTGCGGGCCCTCGTCGTGGCAGTGGAACGCCGCCCAGAAGACATCACCGCGCAGGGCGTCGGCCGGCGCGTACACGCGGTACACGTACTGCTGTCCGTCGACCGCGAGCAGGGCGACCATCCAGTACATCGGCCACCCCTTCCTGCGGTCGTCGCGCCATCGTCGTACCTGAGGGACGATCGCTCTCGCGCGGCGGTTGCGTCACGGGTGTGAGGCAAGGCGGCGCGCGCCCCCTCGGGCACGTCGGCGCCGGATCTCATTCGTAAGGAGGAGAGGGCGCACCGCTGTACCCAACTTCGGTGGGATGCTCGAATGCTCCCCGCCGGGGATGCGTTCTCCACCGGCCCGGTGATGAGGTGGGAGGGTGCAGAGCCCTACCCCGTGGTTGCCCGAACAGTCCGATTCGACCGTTGTCTCCGCCGTCTCGATCCGCGCGGACATCGACGCCGGACTCTCCGCCGCGCTCGCGGCCGTCGTGTCGGGAGCGCGCAGGCGGGCCCACCGCGACGGTGACCGGCAGATCGACACCGCCCATCTGCTCCATTCACTGCTGGAGTCGGATTCCGAGGTGCGCGCGGCGTTCGACGGCGGGTCGCAGGTCGCCCGCGTCCTCGGCTATCTCGTCCAGCGGAGCATCGGATACGGGCTGCGCTGGCAGGGGACGGTGGAGGACTCGGGCGCGGTTCCCGTCGTATCGGTGCGCGGCGTCCCCGGCTGGTCCCCGTCGGCCGTCACCGTCCTGGAAGGCACCATCGAACGGGCCCGACTGCGCGGGGCGCCGAGGGCCGGTGGTCTCGATCTGCTCACCGCGCTCGCCTCGGACCGGGCCTGCCGCGCGGTCGAGGTGCTGGAGCGGGCGGGAGTGGACGCGCGGGCACTCACCAGCCGTATCGCGGACGCGGCTCACGGAGTGTGACGGGTCACGAAGCCCGCGGTCACGGCCCGTCTCGACAGGCGCAAAAAGTGCCGACGCTCCTGACCGCGACTGACATGATGTGCTCATGCACGCGTCTCAGGGGAGAAGCGTCGGCCTGGGACTCGCGCTTGTGTCGGCCTTCGCGTTCGGTGGATCAGGTGTCGCGGCCAAGCCGCTGATCGAAGCGGGGCTCGATCCGCTGCATGTCGTCTGGCTCCGGGCCGCCGGAGCCGCGCTGGTGATGCTGCCGCTCGCCTGGCGCCACCGGGACCTCGTCCGCCGCAGGCCCGCGCTGCTGGCGGGCTACGGGTTGTTCGCCGTGGCGGGCGTGCAGGCCTTCTACTTCGCCTCGCTCTCCCGTATCCCCGTCGGTGTCGCGCTGCTCGTGGAGTACCTGGCACCGGCGCTGGTCCTGCTCTGGGTGCGCTTCGTCCGGCGCAGGCCCGTGACCCGCGCCGCCGCCGTCGGCGTGGTCCTGGCTGTGGGCGGACTCGCCTGCGTCGTGGAGGTGTGGTCCGGGCTCTCCTTCGATGTGATCGGTCTGCTGCTGGCGCTCGCTGCCGCCTTCTGCCAGGTCGGCTACTTCCTGCTGTCCGACCAGGGCGGTGACCCCGCGGACCCGGCCGACGCCGTCGACCCGCTGGGAGTCATCGCGTACGGGCTGCTCATCGGCACACTCGTACTCACCGTCGTCGCCCGGCCCTGGGGCATGGACTTCTCGCTCCTGGCCGGCCACGCCGACATGGGCGGGTCACAGATCGCCGCACCGCTGCTGCTCGGGTGGATCGTGCTCATCGCGACCGTGCTCGCGTACGCCACGGGCGTCGTCAGCGTGCGCAGACTCTCGCCGCAGGTGGCGGGGGTCATCGCCTGTCTGGAGGCGGTGATCGCGACCGTGCTCGCCTGGGTCCTGCTGCGCGAGCACCTGTCGGCGCCGCAGATCCTGGGCGGTTTCGTGGTGCTTGTCGGTGCGTTCATCGCCCAGACCTCCACGTCGGCGGCGAGGGGTGGTGCACCGGCCGACGGGGCTGACGGGGCTGACGTGCCCGAAGTGATCGGTGAGGGCGATGGGTTGTCCGCCGGACGGACGGCGACATAAGCTGCCGATCATGCGACTGACAGTGCTTCCGCCTCCCGCCGTCTGACCGCGGGCGGCCATCCGCTGACGAAGACCGGGCTCGGGCAGTCCCCGAGCGGCTCGTCGCTGCCCGCGAGACGCAGTGAGCGACCACCAACCCGTTCTTCACACGGAGAAGTCACGTGTCGATTTCCGCATCATCCGTCTCGTCCGCCGCCCCTGGCCTGTCGGTCGGCCGCAGCCTGTTCTATCTTGTCGTCGCCGGTGTCGCCTGGGGGACCGCCGGCGCCGCCGCCTCGCTGGTCTACCGCGTCAGCGACATCGGTCCGCTCTCCCTCTCCTTCTGGCGCTGCGTCGGCGGGCTCGTCCTGCTGCTGGGTCCGCTGGCGCTGCGCCGCAGGCGCGCGGCGGCGTCCCTTCCGCGGGAGACGGCCGCCGAGCCGCGCCGCCGCCGACTGATCCGCGTTGTGGGTACGGGCGTTGGCCTCGCGGTCTTCCAGAGCGCGTACTTCGCGGCGGTCGAGGAGACCGGTCTCGCGGTCGCCACCGTGGTCACCCTCGGCGCCGGCCCCGTTCTCATCGCGCTCGGCGCGCGGCTGACCATGGGCGAACGGCTCGGCGGCAGCGGTCTGGCCGCCGTCGTCGGCGCTCTCGCCGGACTCGCCGTCCTGGTGCTCGGCGGCGACGGTGCGACCGTACGTCCCGTGGGCATCGCGTACGCGGTGCTCGCGGCGGCCGGTTACGCGGCCATCACCCTGCTCACCCGCCGGCTCGGCCGCGACGGCGGCAAGGTCGACTCCCTGTCCACCACCGCCGGGGCCTTCGCCGTCGCGTCGCTGTGCGTGCTGCCGCTCGCGGCCGGCGAGGGGCTGCTGCCGCACCTGGCCGAACCGGCGCGGGTGCTCTGGCTGTTGCTGTACGTCGCCGCCGTGCCCACGGCCCTCGCGTACGCCCTGTACTTCGCGGGCGCGGCGGTCGTCCGGTCCGCGACCGTCTCCGTGATCATGCTGCTGGAGCCGGTGAGCGCGGCGGTCATCGCGGTCACCCTCCTGGACGAACAGCTCACCGTCGCCACGGTGGTGGGGACGCTGCTGCTGCTCGCCGCCGTGGTGGGGCTCGCCACGGCGGAGGCGCGCCTCGCGTCGGACCGCCGGAAGGCGGCGGTCCTCGCGTGACTCAGAGCGGCGAGAGGTAGTCGGGCAGGCCGATGGCCGGGTCCAGGTCGTCGGCCGGGACCGGTGTGCCGTGTCCGCGTACGACGGGCACCACACCGGTCCAGTGGGGGAGCGACAGGTCCTCGGGCTCGTCGTTCGGGCCGCCGGTGCGGATCTTGGCGGACACCTCGGCGAGATCGAGGCGCAGTACGGCGGTGGCCGCCAGCTCCTTGGCGTTGGCGGGCCGTGAGTCGTGGGAGCGGCCGGGCACCACCTGCTCGACCACGGCGTCCAGCGCGGCCCGCCGCTCGTCGAGGTCGGTGACCTGGTAGGCGGTGCCGTGCACCACGACGGAGCGGTAGTTGATCGAGTGGTGGAAGGCGGAGCGGGCCAGCACCAGGCCGTCGACATGGGTGACCGTCAGACAGACCGCGAGCCCCGGGTCCGCCTTGTCGCCCGCCATCCGCAGCGGCCGGGAGCCGGTCGATCCGTGGACGTACAGCGTCTCGCCGACCCGCGCGTAGAGGGTGGGGAGGACGACGGGAGCGCCGTCGCGCACGAATCCGAGGTGGCAGAGGTAGGTCGCGTCGAGTATCCCGTGCACCGTCTCGCGGTCGTACGAGGCGCGGTCGGCGGAGCGGGTGGGGACGGTGCGGTCGGTGGGCCGATAGGCGGAGGGGGAGGAGGTGGGCTCCGGCATTGCGCTCTCCTTTGTGCTAGTGCATAGTGTTCTTTGTGCTAGGAGAGTATCGGATCACAGGGCGGCGCGCGGCGGAGATTTCCGCGAGCGTGGAGCGCGGGATCGGCGCCGGACATCTGGCGCCCGGCCAACCACTGCCCCCGCTGCGGGAGTTGGCGCTGGAGCTGGGCGTCAACCCGAACACGGTGGCCGCCGCGTACCGCACGCTGCGCGACCGTGGTGTGATCGAGACGGCGGGCCGCCGGGGCAGCCGCGTGCGCGCGCGCCCGTCGAGCACGGCGCGCGGCTCGATCGGGGTCGACGCACCCGAGGGCGTACGGGAGGTGTCGGACGGCAATCCGGATCCGGCCCTGCTGCCGCCGCTGCACGACGCGCTCGCGGCCGCGGCTCGGCGCCACGATCGGCGGCCGGGGCGGTACGGGGACGCCGCCGTCCTGCCGGAGCTGGCCCGGCTCGCCCGTGCCGGGCTGGACGAGGACGGCGTGCCCGCCGGGCCGGTCGCCGTCACCTCGGGATCGCTGGACGCGATCGAGCGTGTCCTGGCCGCGCATCTGCGGCCCGGGGACGCCGTCGCCGTCGAGGACCCGGGCTGGGGCGCCCTGCTCGACCTGGTGCCGGCGCTCGGGCTGCGGCCCGTACCGATGGCGCTGGACGACGACGGGCCGCTGCCCGGTGAGATGGAGCGGGCGCTACGGGCCGGGGCGCGGGCGGTCGTCGTCACCGACCGGGCGCAGAATCCGACGGGCGCGGTGGTGGGCGAGGCCCGTGCGCGGGAGTTGCGTACGGTGCTGGCGGCCCATCCCCACGTACTGCTGATCGAGGACGACCACGGTCACCGCATCGTCGACGAGCCGCTGTATCCGCTGGCCGGGGTGACGGACAGTTGGGCGCTCGTCCGGTCGACGGCGAAGGCGTACGGCCCCGATCTGCGGATCGCCGTGCTGACCGGGGACGCCGTGACCGTCGACCGGGTGACGGGCCGTCAGCGGCTCGGTCCCGGCTGGGTGAGCAGGCTGCTGCAACAGGCGGTCGTGGAGCTGTGGACGGCCGGCGCGGTGGACACCCGTGACGTCGCGCGCGCGTACGGCGAGCGGCGTGACGCGCTGGTGCGGGCACTGGCGGAGTGGGGGGTCGAAGCGCACGGGCGCAGCGGGATGAACGTGTGGGTGCCGGTCGCCGAGGAGACGGGCGCGGTGGCGCGGCTGCTGCGCGCGGGCTGGGCGGTGGCGCCGGGGGCGCGCTTCCGGCTGGCGGCGGCGCCCGGCGTGCGGCTGACGGTCTCGGGCATGACGCGGGACGACATCGGGTCGGTCGCGGACGCGGTGGCCGACGCGGCGGGGGCCGCGCCGGCGCGCAGTTACGGCTGAGCGGCGGGCTCGGGCGCGGGCCTGGGCTCGGGTGCGGGTGTGGGCTTTTGGGTGGCGCGGGGGCTCTTGCTTCTGCCCTGGGTGAGCGCGGCGCCGACGAGCACGATGACCGCGCCGACCGGGGTGTTCCAGTGCAGCGGCTCATTGAGGACCGCCACACCGGCGGCCGTCGCGATGACGGGGATGAAGTAGGTGACCATCTGACCGGTCGTCGGGCCGACTTCGGCGACGATGCCGTACTGGAGCAGCATGGCCAGCCCCGTTCCCAGGCTGCCGAGCGCGACGACGGCGAACAGCGGCACCATCGGGAAGGACGTCGGCAGATCGGTGAACAGCGGTGTCACGACGGCCAGTTGGACCGTGGCCAGGAACAACTGGGTTCCGGTGAGCGCGATATGCGAGCTGTCGCTGGCCGCCAGGGTGCGGCGCACATAGATCCAGCCGACGGCGTGGCTGAGGGAGGCCAGCAGAGCCATGGCCGTACCGGTGAAGTCCAGCCCGGAGAACCCCTGCCAGGCGCCCAGTACGGTCAGTACGCCGACGAAGCCGAGGCCCAGACCGCCGACGCGGCGCCTGGTGGGGCGGTCCTCGGAGAGCGCGACGAGCGACAGCAGCATGCCCCACAGCGGTGCCGCGGCGTTGCAGATGCTCGCGAGGGTCGTCGGGATGGTCAGCTCGGCGTAGGAGAAGAGCGAGAACGGCACGGCGTTGAGGAAGAACGCGGCCACCGCCAGATGGCCCCAGGTGCGGATGGAGCGCGGCAGCCGCTCGCGCCGTACCGCGATCGCGACGGCCAGGACCGCCGTACCGAAGAACAGCCTGCCGAAGGTCACCTGGAACGGCGCGTAGCCGTTCGTGCCGACCTTGATGAGCAGAAAGCTGAAGCCCCAGATCAGCGAGAGCGCACCGAAGCGGATGCGCCAGTCGATCGTGGGGCGGCGAGGCGGGGTCGCTGGGGTCATACGGCAACCATGAGGGCCGGAACCTCTTAGGACAAGCAAGAATTTCTTGACCTGTTCGCGTAGCATCGCTTACATGTTGAACCTGGAGAGGCTGCGGATCCTCGACGCGCTCGCCCGGCACGGCTCCGTGAGCGGCGCGGCGGACGGACTCCATGTCACCACCTCGGCGGTCTCGCAGCAGATGGCCAAGCTGGAGCGGGAGGTCGGCCAGCAACTGCTCGCCAAGCACGGGCGCGGCGTCCGGCTCACCGACGCGGGACGCCTGCTCGCCGATCACGCCGGGCGGATCATCTCCCAGGTGGCACTCGCGCAGTCGGACATCGAGGCGCAGCGTGGCCAGGCGGTCGGCGAGGTGCGGCTCGCGGCGTTTCCCACCGCCGCCCGTGGTCTGTTCCCCGTCGCGCTCGCCGCGCTGCGCAAGGCGCATCCCGATCTGCGGGTGCGCTCAAGGGAGTTGGACCCGGACGGCGCGATCCGCCAGATGCTGCGGGGCGACCTCGATCTCGCCGTCGTACTGGACTGGAACAACAAACGGCTGCCCGTGCCCGGCGGGCTGGCGCGGGCGTCCCTGCTTCAGGACGCGGCCGATGTGGCGATGCCGGCCGATCACCCGCTGGCGGACCGGCGGGACGTCGACCTGGAGGAGTTCGCCCATGAGTCGTGGGTGTCCTGGCCGATGGGCGAGTTCTGCCACGAGTGGCTGATGTTCACGCTGCGTGCGAAGGGGATCGAGCCGCGGATCGAGCACATGGCGGGCGAGCAGCACACCCAACTGGAGCTGGTCGCCAGCGGGTTGGGGGTCTGTGTCGCGCCTCGGCTGGGGCGTGGGCGGCTGCCCCAGGGCGTGGTGGCGGTGCCCGTCCGGGAGAAGATGTTCCGGCACGTGTACGCGGTGTGGCGTGCCGACGCCGACCGGCGCCCGTCGATCAGGGCGGCGGTCGAGGCGTTGGAGGAAGCGGCAAGGGTGGTGACGGCGGCGGACGCGGCGTAGGGGGTAGGTGGCTCGTCGGCCGCGTGGTCAGGCGAGTCTGATCTCGTCTCCGTCCACCGAGATCGACGCCGCTCCCAACGGCCGGGTGGCGGGGCCCTTCTTCACGCTGCCGTCCGACGCGTCGAACTGACTGTTGTGGCAGGGGCAGGTGATGGTGCCGTTCGAGATGCTCCCGACCGTGCATCCGGAGTGCGTGCACTCGGAGGAGAAGGCCTTGAACTGGCCGGCCGAGGGCTGGGTGACCACGACGCCCTTGGACTCGAAGACCTTGCCGCCGCCCTCCGGGATGTCGCCGGTCCTGGCGAGCACTTCTCCCTGCCCGGCGGAGCCGCCGTCACCGTTGGCGCCGTCGTCCTTGCCCGCCGGTTCCTGAGCGGCCGGCTCCGACGACGAGTCGTCCGAGCCGCAGGCGACGAGTGCCGCGCCGAGGCCGGCCGCGCCCGCCGCCGCCACGACCGTACGGCGCGCCACTGTCCGGCCCGTGGCCGGCCGCGCGGTGCCCTGCGTTCCCGTCATGTCTCTGCTCCCTGTCCGTGGCCGGCTCCGGCGGCCGGTTCTTGAGGGGGTACGCACCGCTGGGACGCGGCGTTCAAGCCCCGGAAGACTTTCTCAAAGTTTCAAGGACTTCCCGGGGAAATCGCCCCTCCGGATCAAGCCGATTCCTCAGCCAAGACCCGTGATCCCGGCGGCGACCGGCAGATGGTCACTGCCGGTCGCGGGCAGCGTGCGGATATGGGCGACGGTCGCCGAGCGGGCCATGACCTGGTCGATCCGCGCCACCGGGAAAGCGGCCGGGAAGCTGAAAGCGAAGCCCCGTTCCGCCGTGTTCATCCGTGACGTCAGCGGGCCCAACCCCCGGTCGTCGACCGTGCCGTTGAGGTCGCCCAGCAGGATCACCGCTCCCGTCCGCTCGGCCGCGACGGCCTCGCCCAGCAGCCCGGCGCTCTCGTCGCGCGAGGACGACGCGAGGCCGCTCACCCCGAAGCGGACGGACGGCAGGTGCGCGACGTACGCCGCGATCTCGCCGTACGGGGAGTGGACCACGGTCCGCAGCCCGCGATTCCACCCTTCCGCGATGGCCCGGGGTTTGATGTCCAGCGGTTGTGTGCCGCTCAGCGGATGCTTCGACCAGAGCCCGACCGTGCCCCGGACCGCATGGTGCGGATAGTCGGCGGCGAGGGTCTTCTCGTAGACCGCCAGCTCCGGGTGCACCAACTCCTGAAGCGCGATGAGATCCGGCTCGGCTTCGGCCAGCGCGCGGGCGGTGCCCGCCGGGTCGGTGTTCTCGTCGCTCACGTTGTGCTGCACCACGACCAGGTCGTACGAGTCGGACGCCGCACCCGGCAGGAACAGCCCGCCGAAGAGATACGTCCACGCCGCCACCGGCAGCAGCACGGCCACCAGCGCGAGGGCCGAACGGCGCAGCAGCGCCAGAGCGAGCAGCACCACGACCGCCACACCGAGCCACGGCAGGAACGCCTCCAGCGAACTGCCCACGTTCCCGGCGACGTTGGGCACGGCCCGGTGGAACACCAGCAGCGCGGCCGTCAGCACCGAGAGCCCGGCGAGCACCCGGCCCCGCGTCCACGGCGACCCGACGCTCGCCGTCCCGTCTGTGTCCTTCACCATGGCTTCCCATCCGCTTGATCGTGTTCATCAAGACGAACAGGCAGGCGGATCAGTTGCCGTTCACGCGCGCACCGTGGGCGCCGGGGGAGTCCAGCGGTGGCCGCGAGGGACGGTGGAGGACAGGCCGTACTCCTTCTTCAACCGCTCAGGAACGGCGTAGTGCATGACGCGGCCACGGGTGAGGGAAGAGAGTTCGAACATGGTGGTGAGGTGGCCGAGGCGATCCAGGGCCCAGGCGCCGAGCGGGGAGTGGTCCTCGACGGTCTCCAGCACGTTCAGGAACATGGGCACCGCCTTGACGAGCGTGTCCCACCGGGTGCGGGGCACCTGAAGCCAGTCGGCGGACGTGTCACCGATCAGATGCCGGATGAGGGCGGAGACGACGGGGTCCAGGAGGGTGCCGGGCACCACTTCCTCGTACAGATCGATCAGTTGGCGGGTGAGATGGGCGCCCTCCTCGCTGGGGCCCATGTGGCGCGTCATGTACAGGTCCGAGAAGTGGCGCGCCGCCTCCAGATCCGGGGGCACATGGGCCTGGTCGACACCGAGCATGGCACCCACCACGCGCCACGCGTAGTAGTACGAATTCGCCCCCTCCGTGCTCATATGGATGCCGAGGCGGTGCAGGGCGTCCAGGACCTGGATGGAGAACATCATCTGCCCGCCGATCATGTCCTCCTGGCAGATCGGCGTGCCCAGGCTCGCCACGTCCCAGCGCCCCTCCCGCGCGAGGTGATGGCGGATCGACGCGTGCAGAAGCCGGACCTTCTGGACGGCGGGGACGAACCGGCTGCCCGCCTCGAAGGCGTCCGGCCGCATGAGATAGACCGTGAACTGCCCGGTCTCGGCCATCCGCTTGGACGGGAAGTTGAGCGAATGGCTCGCCGACAGCAGCTTCGCCACATGCGGTACGAGGAAACACGCGGGCATGGAGGCGAAGGACAGCGCGGTGGAGATGTGCACGTTGTTGTCGATGAAGAACAGCCGCGCTCTCTCCATCTCGTCCCAGTCCACCCACGCGGGCGGGGCGGCGGTCCGGTGCAGATACTCACGGGCCACCTCCGGAAGCCCGTCCGGCAGTGGCTGCCCGACCGTGGAGACGTACCGCATGAGGGTGTTGAACGTGCCCACCTCGCCGCGCTCGAAGAGGGTCGCGACGGTGGCGTCGGCCAGTTCGTCGCCGGTCCGGCGCAGGGCGTCGAGGGACTGTTCGGTGTAGGCCACGGGCGACCCTTTCGGGAGTGGGGGGGCTCAGAAGCGGCGTCGGACGGTGGTCAGTCCGGCCGGCTGGTGGCCGCGGTGGCGAGCCGGGTCAGGGACCGGTGGGCGAGTTCGGGAAGCCCGGCGCCGTCCAGCGCGCCGACCGCGTGCCCGACCCGTTCGGCGATCATGTCCTCGACCCGGGCGCGCGCCCCGGTGCGCTCCACGACGGCCCGTACACGCCGCAGTTGAGGGGCGGTGGGGGAGCGACGCCCGAGGAGACTCGTCAACTCGTCCTGTTCGGCGGGGGTGGCCGCCTGCTGGGCGAGGGCGAGGAGCGCGGTGGGGCGGGCGGCGCGGATGTCGTCGGTGTTCGACTTGCCCGTGGTCGCGGGGTCGCCGAACATACCGATGAGATCGTCCCGCAGTTGGAACGCCTCTCCCAGCGGGAGCCCGTAGTCGGTGAAGACCTCCCGCAGGGAAGGGTCGGCGCCGCCGAGTGCGGCGCCGATGTGCAGAGGATGCTCGACGGTGTACTTCGCCGTCTTGTAGCGGATCACCTTGAGCGATCGCCGTACGTCGGCCGCGCCTTCGGTGTGCAGGATCTCCAGGGCCTCCCCGGCTATCAACTCCCGGGCCAGCACCGCCCACAGGCCCCGGGCCTGCCCCAGATACGCGGCGGGCAGGCCGCAGTCGGTGAACATCTGGCCGGCCCACGACATCAGCAGGTCGCCGGCCAGCATCGCCATCGACCGCGCCCGCGCCTTGCGGCGCGAGGGGGGCGATCCGTCCGCTCCGTGCGCGAACGCCTCGCGCAGGGCCACATGGGCGGTCGGCAGGCCGTGCCGCAGGGCGCTGTCGTCGATGATGTCGTCGTGGACGACGGCGGCGGCGTGGACCAGCTCCATGCTCGCCGCCGCCCGTACCATCGCGTCGCTGTCCGGCTGTCCCGAGGCACGCCAGCCCCAGTAGCAGAACGCCGACCGCAGGCGTTTACCGCGAGCGGTCACGGTTGTCAGTACGTCCACGAGGGGCGCCAGTTCGTCGTCCAGCGCGAGCAGCGCGTCGGCCTCGGCCGCCACGAACCGTTCCAGCTCCCGGTCCACGCGGGACTTCAACGACGTCGGCTCGCAGGGGTCAGACACCGGGGCCGCCGCCGGCGACGCGGCGGTGCGATTGGCGCGCGAGCACTTCCATGTGCGCCTCGCCCCCCGAGCCCGAGCCGTTGCCGTCGCCGCCCCCCAGTTGGTCGCCGAGCCGGTCGATGGCCAGTCGGCCGCGTGCCTGGAGGTCCTGCCGGCCCTGCGCCGCCAGGGCGCCGATGTCCGACCGGCCCAGCAGACCGTTCGCGGCCTTCAGCGCCGACCCGCATGTACTCAGCGCCAGATCGGCCAGACCGGCCAGCAGGAGCACCGGACCGCCCCCGCCGGCACTGTCCCGGTCATGATGGATGCCCTGTGGCACGCGCACCGTCCCCACCCTCCGCCCCGCGGCGGGCACGTCCGTGCCCGCCCCCTGACAGCAGAGTGCCTGGTGGCCGGCGCCCGCGGCCCCGGGATACCCCAACGGGTGATCGCTCGTTCAGATGTGCGGATTCGGGGCTGCGGTCGGGTCTGAGTCGGCCTAGCTCCTCACCACCCTGATCCGGACCGGGTCGGACGCGGCCGCGCGGCCCCCGACCGTGACATGCGCCCGTATCAGCGCCGTACCGTTGCCGACCGCCGTGACAGTGCCGTCCGCACCGACCCTGGCGACCCGGCGGTCGCTGCTCGTGTACGTGACGGTGACGGGATCGGCGCTCTGGTTGTCCTCGTTGCGGGCGAGGTCGTCGCCCGTCACCGTGATCTCGTCCGCGTCCATGTCCCGGCTGTCGATCCGCCGGTTGAAGCCGGCCGCGTAGTCGTTGTCCGCGACCGTGATGTCGTCGGCCCCGTCGAAGGTGAACAGCGGCGCCGGGTAGCTCGCGGGCAGCGTCTCGGCGGTCAGCGCTGTCGTGTCGCCGACGCGCATCGGGTCGGTGCCGCCCTTGAGGGTCACCCACGCGTACCGGTTGACGTCGTTGCCCCTGAAGGTCAGATCACCCACACCACGGCCGGACACCAGGGTGCCCCCGGCCATGTTGAACGTGTTGTCCTCGACCAGCACACCACGGTGCACCGGGGTCCCCGGTACGGTCTCGCGGTTGGTCGGATCGAACCAGATCACCGGGCTGGCGGGCCGGTCGAAGACGTTGTCGCGGATGGTCACGTCGCGCACCGGGCCCGACTCGAACCACTGATAGGCGTCCGAGGAGATGTAGATGCTCGCCATGCTCATACCGTCGAACCGGTTGCCCTCGATCAGGACGGGCCGGCGCGTGGTGACGAGGATGCCGCGCGTCGGCACCGCCTGGAAGATGTTTCCGACGATCTCGACGCTCGGCGTGTACGTGGTGTTCTCGGCGACGTAGTTGTCCGGGCCGGCCGCGATCTCGGCGGGCAGCGGCGCGTCGACGGCGAGCGTCATCTCCCGCAGATAGCTTGCCGGTTCCTCGCCCGGCGGCACCGCCTCGCCGCTCGGACCGTCCACCGCGAGCACGGTCGCGGTGGCGCCGGGCACGGCGAGCATCGTGCGCTTGTCGACCAGCTCCACCTCGTCGCCGGGGTGGAACTGCGGGAAGCCCGCCGTCTCGCGGTGCATATAGCTCAGCTTGAGCGAGTCGGCCTCGGCCGACGTCACCTGGAGGTAAGTGCCGTGCACGTTGATGGGGTCGTCCTGCGGGTTGTCGAAGAGGCTGTTGGAGATCCGGACCTTGCCCTTCACCCCGGACATCTGGATGTGGTCGGCGAAGGCGGAGGTCACCCGGCCCGACTCGCGGTCGGCCTTGAAGTTCACCGAGTCGATCGTGATGTTCTCGCTGAGCTGGCCGACCAGCCCGAACCCGTGGAGATAGCCCAGGTCCAGATGGTCCACCGTGACGTTCTTCGACTCCCAGAACAGACCGCCGGGGGTGTCCCGGGTGGTCTCGCGCATCTGGTAGACGTACCCCCGGTCCGTGGGCGCGGTGGCGTTCTCGTACTCGATCCGCAGCCGGTGGTGACCGATTTCGGTGATGGCCGCGACGTTGTGGAACACCGGATTGTCCGTACGCCAGGTCTTGTTGGCCTTGGGGTCGTGCACCTGCGTGTAGTTGAACGAGTTGGACCCGGTCCAGTACGGCTCACCGGTAGTGGGGCTGCGCTCGCCCCGCCAGTTCACTGTCGTGCCGTCGACGGTGTAGCCGTACGCCTTCGGCACGGTGACGGTGCGATACGCCCGGCCGTCGTCCACTCCCGTGTCGCTCACCGTGAGGTCGACGGTCTTGGGAGCCACCCACTCCTGACGGAAGTCGGTGAACCGCACATCCGTCGAGAGGACGGCGGCGAATATGGTCTGGTACCCATGGTTGACCAGCGTCGATCCGCCGCCGTCGACCACCACGTCGGCCATGTCCTCGATCAGGATGCCGATGTTCTTGGTCTTGACGCTCTGGTCGGTGCCGGAGGTGTTGCTGACGTACAGCTCCCGCTTGGCGGTCCGCTCGGGCCAGATCTGGTACGTGCCCGGCGAGAAGTGGATCGTGGTCGGTCCGTCGACCTTCTTCGCGTGGTCGACGGCGGCGCGGATACCGGCGGCGGAGTCACGCCTGCCGCGCGGATCGGCGCCGAAGTCGGTGACCTCCACGACGGTGCGGCGCGCCCCGTCGGGGCCATCGGTACCGGCGTGCGCCGGCACCACCATGCTGAGGGGAACAGCCAGCACCACCGGAGCCAGCACCCGCGCCCATCGGCCTCGCCTCCGACGCCCGACCCTGACCGCTCGCCCCACGACGGCTCTTCCCACAGCCGCTCCTCTCGCGACGGACCGCCGGCCCGTGTTCGTGTGTTGGTGTGACCCTGCCCAACTACCCGCCGACGTACGGTGGTTCAGCGGACCTCGACCGTCACCGTCCGTCCCCGGCCCACCGACACGGAGGCGTACGTGTACGTCACCCCGTCCACGACCTTGGTCCGCGCCTTGCGCGTCTGACCGTTCACCTTGACCGTGGAGTACCTGCCGGGGAAGCGCGCCTCCCACGAATAGGCCGACCGGCCCGAGGAGTTGGTGAGTGTGGACTTCTTCGCCCCGTCGTGCCGCAGGCTGAACGTGTTGTCGCCGACGGCCAGATCGTCGATCTTCAGCCAGTCCATGCCCGAGGGCAGCCGCGACCCCGTCGTGAGGGCGCGCTGCGGCGCGTTCGGCGTGACACCCATCAGGCCCTCCACGGTCTGGCCGAGCAGCGTGAAGGAGATCTCGGGATAGTCGCCGTTGGTGCCCTGCTTGGCGTTGACGTGCTGGATGTCCTTCTGGTCGTAGACGTATGTCATCCACTTCCAGGCGGTGTCCTGACGGTTGTTGCGGAAGAACGTGTCGGGCAGATACGAGATGGCCTCGATGTTGCCGGGCTTGCCCGCGCCCGACGCCTGCTCGTCGATGTAGTCGAGATACGCCTCGTTGCGCGCGCCCGGCTCGATGATCTGCTTCATCGGCATGAACCAACTGTTCTCCTTGCCCCAGCCGGTCAGCGGCGCGCCGTCGGTGGTGTAGCCGCGCACCATGTCGGCGCCCGAACCGTCCCCGCTCCAGGTCGAGTTGAAGTACTCCTTGAGGGCCTTGGCCTTCTTGTCGTACGCCGCGGCCAGCGCGCGGTCACCCTTGCCGCGGGCGAGTGAGGCCATCGCCAGATACGCCTGGTACTGGGAGCCGATCGCGTCGCCCGCCTCGGCCAGCGGCTCGTCACTCTGCTCGTTGTAGCTGGCGGCGCCCTCGAAGATGCCCTTGCCCGTGCCTTCGGCGACCTTCACGGACCCGTTGTCCTTCAGCCCGTCGTGCAGCTCGACGAACTCGTTCGTGGCGTGCCGGTAGAAGTTCCACAGGGCCGGGTCGTCCACGTACGCGCGGTCGCCGCTCCAGCGGTAGGCCTCCTCGGCCTTCTGTACGAGTTCGAAGGTGGCGGGCACCTCGCGTACGAAGTTGTCGGGCGACTTGTAGTCGATGGACAGATACGTCGTGGCGTCGAAGTTGAGCGCCCACACCGGGTAGTACTTGTGCTCGGCGGTGGCGGAGGCGGCGTACGAGCGCAGCATCGCCTTGTTCTCGGCGTCGAGCCCCAGCACGCTCGCGCCGGCCAACTGGTGGGCCATGTCGCGCGAGTAGTAGCCGCTGCGGTTGGCGTAGCCCGCCCAGTAGGACGGGGCGTAGACGCCCGAGCCGGTGCCGGGCAGGTTGTTCTCGTCCACATTGAGCGGGCCCTCGGTGCCCGGCAGATGGACCCAACTGTTGGCCTTGCGCTTCGACCAGTCGAACATCTCGACGATCTTCGGGTCCGAGGAGCTGATCCGGGGGTCGGCGGGCGACGACGGGGAGACCATCAGGTCGTCGGCGTTGATCCAGCCGTCGCCGGACTCGAAGGCGATCTCCAGTCTGTCGCCCCGGTCGAGGGCGATCCGGCTGAGGGTGTGGCGGCGGTAGGAGGAGGCGCCGGGCAGGGTCTTGGCCGCCACCTCGGTGCCGTTGACGCGTGCGACGTACCGGCCGGCGGGGCCGCCCGTCGAGACCCAGGCCGATATGTCGTACATCCCGCGGCCGCCGGCGGTCACGGTCTGGGAGACCTTCCTGCCCGCCCCCGCGTCGAGGTAGAGCAGCCGTGCGCCGCCGTGCGGGTTGTTGGTGGCGACGCCCGTGCCGGCGGTGAACTCCCAACCGTCGGCGCCCTGTTCGAGGCCGGGGTTGGCGATCGCCAGCAGGGCGGGGGCCTTGGCCGGGGACGGGCCCGCCGTGGGGGAGGCGGGCGAGGCGGGCGAGGCGGGAGCCGCCGAGGCGTGTCCCAGGGTGAGCGGCGTCAGTGACGCCAGCAGTGCGAGTGCGGACAGAAGCGACAGGCGGGCGGGTCTCATCGTCGGAACTCCTGGTCTTCGTTGACGTGGCGGGCGGCACGCTAGCAATGGCTACTGAAGACTTGCAATGAATCTGACGTAGTTGATTGTTTGTCTCAGCAGAAAACTTTCAACTGACCATTGCAAGTTGAGTTGGCGTCTTGCTAGCGTCCCGGCCTGTCAGCTTTGTCAACGGTGCGTGAGCAGGGGTGGGTCAGCCATGGACATCGAACGTCGCAGAGCGCTGCGAATAGGCGGCGCGCTCGCCGCCGGCGCCGGTCTCACCGGCCTCGCCGCCTGCTCGGGCTCGGGCGGCACCGCCGCCGCCGGATCCGCCGGCGCCAAGGACAAGGGCGCGATCACGGTGTGGAGCTGGCAGGGCCCGGCCGCACAACTGAAGGCGCTGGTACCGGAGTTCAACAAGAAGTTCCCGGACATCAAGGTCACGGTCCAGGACATCGGCAACCCGGCGATCTGGGACAAGATCACCACCGCGATGGGGGCCGGCGGCAGCGGCCTCGCCGATGTCCTGCACATCGGCGTCGACTACCTTCCGGGCTACGTCGAGAAGTTCCCGAGCGGCCTCGCGGACCTGGGCCCGCTGGGCGCCGAGAGGTACAAGGGCGCCTTCGCCCAGGGACTGTGGGAGACCGTGTCCGGCAAGGGCGGCAAGGTCAGCGCCCTGCCCTGGGAGGCCAACTCGGCGGGCTTCTACTACCGCGCCGACATCTTCGACAAGGCCGGGGTCGACGCCGACGCCCTGGGCACCTGGGACGAGACCATCGAGGCCGGGAAGAAGATCAAGGAGAAGACCGGCACCCATCTGCTCGGCATCGACAAGCCCGCCTCCGAGGCGGACGCCGCCAACTTCTTCCAACTGCTGCTACAGCTCCAGGGCACCTTCTACTTCAACTCCGGCGGCGACATCACCCTCGATTCCCCCGAGGCCGTCCGCGCCATGACGATCATCAAGACGATGAACGACGCGGGCCTCGTCAGCGATCTGGCCGGCGGCTGGACGGCGCTGGAGACCTCGATCAAGAAGGGCACCGCCGCCGTACTGCCCTGGCCCACCTGGTTCGGCGGGGTCATCGAGGACCTGGTGCCCGAGGAGTCCGGCAAGTGGAAGGTCCGCCTCCCTCCGGCCGTACGCCAGGGCGGCACCAACGCCGCCACAGTCAACTCCACCCACCTCGCCGTCGCGGGCAGCAGCAAGAACCAGGCCGCCGCCTGGACCTTCATCGAGTACGCGCTGACACGCCCCGCCTCCCAGGTCAGGATCTACCGGAACCAGGGCATCGCGCCCGCCCTGATGAAGGCGTACGAGGACGAGATCTTCCACGCCCCGTCGACCTTCTTCAGCGGCCAGAAGAAGGGCGAGATCTTCTACGAGGCCCTGCGCGCCCCGTCACCGGCCTTCAACTACACGGCCGACTACGCCCGCGCGCTCAAGGTCGTCACCGACGCCCAGACCAAGGTGCTGCTCAAGGGCGCCGACCCGGCCACGGTGCTCAAAGCCGCCGCCGACCAACTGGCCAAGCAGACCGGGCGCAAGGTCGTACGATGACCGCCACGCTCGCCGAGGTGGACAAGGGCCGCCCGCCGGCCGGCCCGCCGAGAGCCGCGCGCCGCCTCTGGCAGGGCCGGCGACTGGCCCCGTACCTCTTCGTACTGCCCGCGCTCGCGCTGTTCGCGACGTTCAAGCTCTACCCCATCGGCTGGTCCTTCGTCCTCAGCCTCCACAAGACGATCGACGGGGTAGACACCTTCGTCGGCGCCGACAACTACTCCCGGCTCCTGGACGATCCGCTGTTCTGGACCGCGCTGAAGAACACCGCGATCATCCTCGTCGTCCAGGTCCCCGTGATGCTGGCGCTCGCCACCGGGCTCGCCGTCGCCCTCAACTCCACTCTGCTGCGCGGGCGTTCGGTCTTCCGGCTCGGCTTCTTCATGCCCATGGTCACCGGCCTCGTGGCGTACGGGATCATCTTCTCGGTGCTCCTCAACAAGGAGTACGGGCTGGTCAACTGGCTGCTCTCGGGGATCGGCCTCGACGCCGTACCGTGGCTGACGGACCCGCTGTGGGCGAAGCTCTCCCTGGGCCTCGCGCTGACCTGGCACTACACCGGCTACAACGCGGTGATCCTGCTGGCCAGGCTCCAGACGATCCCCGGCGAGCTGTACGACGCCGCGGCCGTCGACGGGGCCGGGGCCTGGGCGTCCTTCCGGCATGTGACGCTCCCCGGGCTGCGGCCGGCGCTCCTGCTCACCACGGTGCTGTCCACGATCGGCACCCTTCAGATCTTCGACGAGCCCTACATCCTCACCGGCGGCGGGCCCGACAACGCCACGCTCACCATCGGTGTGTATCTGTACCAGAACGCCTTCACGTACTTCGACTTCGGCTACGCGTCGGCCATCGCCTACGCCCTCGCCGTACTGATCGGAATCCTCGGCGTGATCCAGTTCCGTGTGCTGGGAGACAAGCCGTGACCACGACCACGCTGAAGACAGCCAGAACCGCCAGAACTGCCAGAACAGCCAGAGACCGGACGCGCGGCAGAAGCATTCTGCTGACCTCCTCGCTCGCGATCATCCTCGCCGCCGTGGCGATCCCCTTCTACTGGCTGATGATCGCCTCCACCCACAGCTCCGACGACATCTTCGACAGCCCGCCGCCGCTGCTGCCGGGCGGACATCTGGGGGACAACCTCTCCGCGCTCCAGGACTCGGCGCAGTTCGGCCGCGTGATCCTCAACTCCCTGCTGATCGCCACGATTTACACGGTGTGCGCGGCGGCGGTCTGCACGCTGGCCGGCTACGCCTTCGCCAAATACCGCTTCAAGGGCCGCGAAGTACTCTTCGGACTCCTGATGCTCGGCCTCGTCATCCCCAGCCAGGTCACCCTCGTGCCGCTGTTCAAGATGATGGCCGAGCTCCAGTGGCTGGACACCTACCAGGCCGTGATCATGCCCAACCTCGCGCTGCCCTTCGGGATCTTCCTGATGCGCCAGTCGATGGCCGCGCTGCCCGACGAACTCCTCGACTCGGGCCGGATGGACGGCTGCGGTGAACTGCGGCTGTTCCTCAAAGTGGCGCTCCCGCCGATGAAGCCCGGCCTCGCCGCGCTGGCCATCTTCCTCTTCCTCTACCAGTGGAACGACTTCATCTGGCCGCTGATCGTGCTGCGCGACGGGGCCTCCTTCACCATCCCCGTCGCCCTCGCCTCCTTGCAGGGGATCGACAACACGGATTACGGCGCGATCCTCGCGGGCACCTCCATCGCCGCGATTCCCATGGCCATCGTCTTCCTGGCGCTCCAGCGCCACTTCGTCTCCGGCCTGCTCGCCGGTGCCGTGAAGGAGTAAGTGTGCAGTCCGTCCAGACCCCCGGTCAGCCGGAGCCCCTGACCAGGCCCCTCGGCACGGCGCCGGACGCCGGGGCCGTCACCACGGCCGAACTGGCGCCCGCGCCGTACCGGCCGCTCCTCGACGACGTACGGATCGCGGTCCTCGCGCCCGGCGCCGGCGGCCCCGAGCCGTTGTGGGAGCTGACCGAACTCCCCGGCGGCCCGCGGATGTTGTCCGTACACGCCGACGACGCGCCGGTCGAGATCCGGCTCTCCGTGCCCCTGGGCGACGCCGCCGGTTACTGGCATCCGGACGGCGGCTGGCGCCGTACCCTCCTCGCCGACTGGGCGGGCCGGGCGCGGGTGTCGCTGGTCAGCGGACACGCCGCCGGCTGTCTGTACGACCACGCGGGCGCCACGATGCTCGCCTTCGCGGCGGCCGATCCGGTGCCCGAACTGGCGCTGCGGTTCGGGGTCTCCGAGGAGCACGACACCCATGTCGTCCATCTCAGCCTGCCCGCCTCGAATCAGGCGCACCGGCTGCTGTTCGTGCCACGGGCCGAGTCGGTGGCGGCGGCGATGCGGGCCCTGCGGGGCTGGTTCGCCGCCGAGATCACCCCGATGCCGGTGCCGGACTCGGCCCGTACACCTGTGTACTCGACCTGGTACGCCTTCAACCAGGACGTCGACGCCGACTCGGTGGAGACCCAGGCGGCGCTCGCGGCCGAACTCGGCTGCGGCGTGCTGATCCTCGACGACGGCTGGCAGGAGCTGGGCAGCGGGCGCGGCTACGCGGGCTGCGGCGACTGGCGGCCCGACCGCGCCAAGTTCCCCGACTTCGCCGGTCATGTGGCCCGTGTCAGGGACGGTGGACTGCGCTATCTGGTGTGGATCGCGCCGCTGCTGCTCGGCCCGAACGCCGACTGCTTCGAGCGCTGGGCACCGTACGCGCCCGCGCCCGGCAGCACACCCGGCGCCTATGTCCTGGACCCGCGCGTGCCCGAAGTGCGGCGCCATGTCGTCCAGTTGTGCACGCGCGTCGTCGCCGATCACGGGCTCGACGGGCTCAAGATCGACTTTCTGGACGAGGCCATGGTGTACGCGGCCGGCGGCGGTCACCCCTGCCCGGACACGGCGGACATCCCCGACGTGGGCGTGGCCATGACCGCGCTGCTCACCGAAGTCCGGGCGGCCCTGGAGGAGTCGCGCCCCGATCTGCTCATCGAGCTGCGCCAGCCGTACACCGGACCTGGCATGGCTCCGTTCGGCAACATGCTGCGTTCCTTCGACTGCCCGGCCGACGCCACGGCCAACCGGGTCCGCACCCTGGACACCTCGCTGCTCGCCGTCGGCGGCGCCGTCCAGTCCGACATGCTGATGTGGCACCGGGACGCCCCCGTCGAGGCAGCGGCCCGGCAGTTGATCGGTGCCCTGCACTCGGTGCCGCAGATCTCCGTACGCCTCGACCGGATCTCCGCCGAGCAGCGCGAATCGGTGGCCTTCTGGCTCGCCGAATGGCGGCGGCTGCGCGGGGTGCTGCTGGACGGGACCGTCGAGCCGGGGCGCCCTGACGATCTCTACACGCTGGTGGACTCGACGGGGGACGGGATACGTGTCGTGGACGTGCACAGCACGCGCGTCGTGCCCGTGGACCTTTCGGCGTACGGCGAGTTGGTCCTGGTCAACGGCGCCCCGGCCGACCATGTCCGGGTGGAGAACACCGGGCCTCGCGTCACCGTGGAACTGACCGTCCACCATCCGTCCGGCCGTATGATCGACCGGAGCCGGACGAGCCTCGCGGCCGGCCCGCACACACTGCCGGTACCGCGGATGGGACTGGCCACACTGCACATCACGGAAGGCGCGGGATGAAGGTCGGGATCACCGAGATCGCAGCCCGTGCCCAGGTCAGCGAGGCGACCGTCAGCCGGGTGATCAACCGGCGGCAGGGCGTCGCGAAACGGACCAGGGACGCGGTCGAGCAGGCCATGGCCGAACTCGGCTACGAGCGGCCGACGCAGGGTCAACTGGTCGCGGTGGTCACGGAGTTCGTGTCCAACCCGTTCTTCGCCGATGTCGCCGAGCGGCTGGAGTCGGCGCTCGCGCCGCACGGGCTGAAGACCGTCCTGTGCCCCGCCTTTCCCGGCGGGGTGCAGGAGCGCGAGTTCATCACCGCGCTGGCGGACAAGGGCGTCGCGGCCGTCGTCTTCCTGTCGGCGTCCAACACCGTCGAGGGCGCGGACACCGAGACGTACGAGATACTGCGCGCCCGGCGCATCCCCTACGTCGGGATCAACGGCGTCTTCGCGGACGGGGTCCCGGCCCCCGTCTACTCCACCGACGACACCCTCGCCGCCGAACTGGCCGTCGACCACCTCTACCGCCTGGGCCACCGCGCCATCGGTATGGCGTCGGGCCCGGCCGGCAACCACCCCGCAGACCAGCGCGTCCAGGGCTTCCTCAGCTCCATGGCCCGGCGCGGCATCGACAACCCCGGACGCTGGGTGATCCGGCAGTCGTACACGGTCGAGGGCGGCCAGGCGGCGGCCGGGGCGCTGCTCCAGCTCGGCGCCACGGCGATCGTCGCCGCCAGCGACTACATGGCGCTCGGCGCGATCCGTGGCATCCGCCGGCTGGGGCGCTCGGTGCCGGACGACGTGTCGGTGGTGGGCTACGACGGTTCGATGATCACGGAGTTCACCGACCCGCCGCTCACCACCGTCCGCCAGCCCGCGTCCGGTCTCGCCCTGGAGGTCGGCCGGGGGGTGCTGGCGCTGGTCAGCAATCGCGACGTACCGACCGGCGAGCTGCTTTTCGACCCCGAACTGGTCATCCGGTCGACCACGGGCCCGGTGCGCGAAGGGTAACCGCGCGCGACGCCGCCTGGCGTCGCAGTGACGTTTGAGGACGCCCTCTCGCTTGGTTGGGGGAGGGAACGAACAGGGGTTCCCCGCCGGGTGTCCGTGTACGGCTCCCGGACGCGAACGAGTCTTGGGGGCCGCGGTGGGTTCGGGTGGGGAATGTGGGAGACCGGAGCAACGTGGGGAACACAGACGTCTGGTGTCGGCCCGTCAGATACGCGCGGGAGTGGCCGAGTTCATCAGGAGCGTGACGGTGCGCAACCGGCTGCCGCTGGACTACTCGGTGGCGAGCCTGCGGGTGGTGGACCGCATCACGGACGGGCTGCGCGGGGCCGGGCCGGAGCCGGGGAGTGTGGCGCGTGAGCTGTTCTGGCTCGGGGCCTACGCGGGTGAGGTGATCGTCAGACGGGCCGGTGCCCAGTGGGTGGACTTCGACCGGGAGCAGCGGGAACTCTTCGGTCAACCGGTGGGCGTCCGGATGCCGGACGGGCGGGTGTGGAATCCGATCGGGAAGGTGGCCAAACGGTTCGCGGCCGGGCCGGAGGAGTCCGTGCAGCAGTTGTACTTCCTGCTGCACGGCCGCGTACCGACGACGGCCGCGGGGTCGGTCGAGCGCCCGGACGCCGCGGCGGGAGCACCCGAGGCCGGAGCACCCGAGGCCGTCACCTGTAGTTGTCACCAGTAGCTGTCACAGATAGGGGATGAACGCCGTCGGCGGGGGCTGTCGTCGCCGGGTCGGCCAACCGATCACCACGCAGATGACCCCGCCGGCGGCGAGGAGTACGCCCACCACCACACCCAGTCCCCGCTTCAGCGGGTCGGTCCCGTCCTTGAGTACGCGGCCCTGGACCGCGGTGGTGGGTACGGTGCCGGAGTCCTCGCTCAGGAAGTAGCGCGAGTCGTTCGAGTTCCCCCGGTTGTCGCCCATGAGGAACATACGGCCCGAGGGCACGTCCACGTCGAAGGGCGGTGTGGCCGGCCAGGCGGACGTGTCCTTCACATACGGTTCGCCGACCGCTGCCCCGTTGACGGTCAGCGTGCCGTCGGCGAAGACGACGCGATCGCCGCCGAGACCGATGACACGCTGGAGGACCGGCAGTTCGCCGTAGCGCTTCGACAGTTCGTAGAGCACGACGTCTCCGCGCCGTATGTCGTCGCCGTCGGACCGTTCGACCGTGACGCGGTCGCCCCGCCGGTACGTGGGCTCCATCGCCTCGCTGGCGACCGTCACCGTCCGGGAACCCGGCCCGGACCAGAGCGCCCACACGGCCATGACGGCCCCCAAGGGCAGCAGAAGTATTCCCGCGATCAGCAATCCGCGACGGGCACGGGCGCGGTCGCATCGGCCGTCGTTCATCGCCCCTCCGTCACTCGCGGTCAGAGCCATCATTCTCCCTGTGCCGACACGGGCGTGTCCGTGGTGCTCTCGGGGGCGGGCAGTTCGCCCTGGCAGGTGGCGCGCCCGTAGGTGCCGTAGGCGGTCGCGGTCTGGACGTGCCGGCCGCGTACGGCGAGCGCGCAGGTGGCCCGCCCGCCCTTGGCATCGAGCGTGATCGTGACGATGGGGGGCTTGCCCAGAGGGACGCGCACGGTCTTCTTCCACGGCAGCGAGACGCCGCGGACCACGACAGCCTTCCCGGAGGCGCTGCGGGCCTGGTAGGTCAGGTCGGCGACGCCCTCGCCCGTGACCTCGTACGTCACCGCGGCCGTCGGCCTCTTCGGGGCGGGCCGCTTCTGCGGGGTGTCGAACACCCCGTACAGGACGAGCGCCGCACAGGCGGCGGTGATCACGGCCCCGACCGCTGTGCCGCGCCGGTCGACGCGCCCACCGGCCCGCTCGGGGCCGGGTGTCGGCGCCGGTGGGGATGAGGCGTCGGGCGCGGGGGAGTCCGGTGCGGGGGACTCGGGCGCGGGGGACTCGGGCGCGGAGGCGTCCGGTGCCGCGGGCTCCGGCTGTTCGGTCGGTGGCATGGGTCGTCCCGGCTTTCCTGAGGCGTTGTTCAGCTCCGCGAATCCGCTCGGCGGGGAGCCGGGCGGTTATACCCCAGAAGCGGCAGACGTTTCCACCGCGAGGAGAAAGCGGGCGAATCTTCCTCGGTATCGGTGGCCAACTGCCCCAATTGTTCCGTCCCTTGACGCGCGCGTAGATCAGTGATTAGAAATCACCCGCTTCCGTTCGGGCAGTGAAGTGCCCGGGTGAACGCCGTGTTCGCAGGGGGTCTCAAACATGTATCCGGTCGGCGTGAGCCGACCGGCGGTTCGGCGTGTCCGCAATTCCTCGCATGCGCCGACATCGCGCGCGTGCGAGGGGTGCCGCTGCCGACGACGGCACCCGGAAGAACTTCAACATCGCCAACGGCGGGCTCACCGAACGCAACCTCACAGGGCGGCTCGTACGGCGCCACCACTCTCTGGTTGACGTGTTTCGGCAGCTCGCCACCTGGGAGACGGCCGGTTGGTCCCTGTCAGATGCCCAACACGCCCGCATATGCTCCAGGTTCGGCTCATCCACCAGTTTCAGGAGGTGTCGTGCCACCCGACGTCATGTTCTGCTACACCTGCGACTCGGACGAATCCCACCGTCCCCTCACGGGGAACGAGAAAGCATGGCTCAAGAACCGCACGGGCCGGAGAACCGTCGAGGAGTTCTTCATGTGCAAGGCGCCAAGCTGCCGCAACGTGCGCAGCGGTTTCAACAAGCGCCCCTTCGACCCCGTCATCCGTGTGCCCCTGCCCGACTGACGCTCAGTGGGGCCCGGACCGGAACCCACGTCCTCTCCCGACAGCATCCGGGCCAGTCGGCCTTCCCTGCTGGCAGGCGCGGCCAAGCTACGCGCCCGAACGTGCGCCTGCGGCGCCAGAACGCCGCATCTGCCCGCAGACACCCCAGGCTCCGGACCTGCCTGCCATGTCACCGAACAACCTGGTGGACGCCCGACATCGCGGCGACGCTGGGGCCGCCATGGGACATCGGCCGCGTCGGAAAACGACGCCGCTGGCCGCAGCTCATCACCTCGATCTGCATCCAGACCTGGCGCGACACGATCGGTCTCCCACACCCCCAGTCAGGGACGGTCGTCTCCCACCCAGGTCACCAGGCCAGACCGCTCTCCGCAGGCCGAACCGACGGGTACCACCTTCACTTTCCGCATCACCGACACCCCTGAACCGCTCCTGGAGAAGGCCGGGTATCTGGACCAGTACACACAGGTGCATGCCTCCAGACCCCGATGCCCCGGACGATGGCTTCGGAGCAGCCACCGAGCGCAACACCTGATGCATACGGCGATCCGGCCACTGACCGGCACTCACGCCTCCGCAGGCGCGTTCCCAGCCGCGCGAAGGCGCTTCCAGTACGCGACCGTGAGCGCGACCGGCAACGGCGCCCACAGGATCAACGGTGCGTAGCAGAAGCGGTACCAGGCGGCCTCCCAGCCGGTGGCCAGGTTCGGGGCGCCGGGTGCCGGTTCGCCGCCCTGGATCGTCGTGCCCCTGATCTCGGAGGAGGTACTTGCATCCGTCGGGACACTCCGGCAACGGGGTCGTGGGCGGCCCGCCATGCGGCGCGGAGCCGTCCGGGGCGGGCGGAAGTGGGTTCTTCGGTGTGCTGGAGCGGCTGCGTGCTCGGTCCTCGCCGAGCATCGCTCCACGGGCCGGATTCGGCTCCGCCTGAAGGCGATGGAGCCGTGCGACCGAAGGATGACGGCAGGGCGCCGCGGTGCACCACGTCGCGGCGGATCCACGGCCAAGCTACGTAAAAGGTGCCGTCGCGGCGTCGGCGTAGCGGCGGGTCAGGCGTGCGAACGCGTCTTTGAGGTCCGCGGGGCCGACGACTGTGATGTCGGCGTCGAACCTGCCGAGGGCGGCGGCGAGGGCGGGCCATGACCACGAGCTCAGGATGAGTCGGCAGTGGTGCGGCCCGAGTTCTTCGACGACTCCGTCGTGGACGTACGGGGCCACGTCGGACGCGGGCCGGCCGAGGACCACCTCACCGCGGCAGGGCCGGTCACCGGAGCCGTCCGCCCCCTGGAACCTGCCGACGACGAAGGCGGCCACGTCGCCCCCGGGCAGTTCGCGGGGGAGGAAACGCGGGCCGGTGGGGGTGCGCGGGGTGATCCGGTCGGCGCGGAAGGTGCGCCAGTCCTCGCGGTCGAGGTCCCAGGCGACGAGGTACCAGCGTCCGCCCCACGTGACCAGGTGATGGGGTTCCGCCTTGCGCGGTGGAGGCGCGGAGGTGCTGTTGTCGTCGGAGCGCCGCGCAGATGCGGAGGAGTAGTCGAAGCGCAGCGTCTCGTGGGCATGGACGGCGGCGCTGAGTGTCATGAGCACGGTGCTGTCGACCTGCGGGGCCGGGTGGGTCGTGGGCCGTTCGACGGCGGTGACGTGGAGGGTGTCGATCCGGTGGCGCAGCCGGGCGGGCATGACCTGCCGGACGGTGGTCAGCGCGCGGGCCGCGGCTTCCTCGATGCCGGCGCCGCTGCCGGCGGCGATCCGCAGTGCGATGGCCAGGGCGACGGCCTGCTCGTCGTCGAACAGCAAGGGGGGCAGTTGCGTGCCGGCGCCGAGCCGGTATCCGCCGTCCGGGCCCTTGCTGGTCACGATGGGATAGCCGAGCTCGCGCAGCCGGTCGATGTCACGGCGCACGGTGCGCGGGCTGATGTCCAGCCGCTCGGCCAGCAGCGCGCCCGGCCAGTCCCGGCGCGTCTGGAGCAGCGAGAGCAACGACAGCAGCCGTGCGGAAGTCTTCTGCATGGTCTCCATGGTGCCCCGAGAAGCGGCCACAACCTGACCGCTTCTGCTGCGACTGTGGTCACCGACCCGGACAGGACCCGCAGCCGATGCGCCTCACGGGCCCTGAGGCCGGGACGCGTGACCATCCGGATCTGTGTTCACCAAAGGCAAGGAGCCAACATGTCCGTCAACGCAGTGACCCACCTGAACTTCCGAGGCGACGCCCGCGCAGCACTGACCTTCTACCAGTCCGTTTTCGATGGGCAACTGACCGTGGTCACCTACAAGGACGCCGGAAACATCCAGGACCCGACGGAGGCGGACCAGGTGATGTGGGGCCAGGTCGCCGCCGACAACGGATTCCGGGTGATGGCGTACGACGTCCCCTCGAGTCAGCCGTGGGACCAGGGCACGAACGCGTTCTTCCTCTCGCTGCGCGGCGACACGGCCGAGGAGGTCACCGCGTACTGGGACAAGCTCACCGAGGGCGCGACCGTCCTGCAACCGCTGAGCCCCGCCCGGTGGGCGCCCCTCTACGGCATGCTCAAGGACCGCTTCGGCGTCACGTGGGTCGTGGACGTCGCTGTCGGATACGATGCGGGCTGATCACCCCGGCTCGGGCGGCGGCCACCCGCAGCCCGGCGCATCGCCCCTGCCCGATGACGCGCTCGCGCAGGGTTCACCCGCGACGCGGGTGCGGGGTGGGGCCGTGAGTGTCCCCCGGCCCGCCGGGGTTGTCGGGCAAGACCGCGGCGCCCCCCGTCCAGGACGAGGGGCGCGCGGGGAGATGGGTCAGCGGGTCACCTTCAGCACTTGCCGGGTGCCGCGGTGATGTTCTCGACCCAGCGGGCGGCGACCCACCCGCTTTCGTCCTCCAGCAGGTACCAGCGGGGGTTGCCGTCCACGGACTCACCGTTGACCTTGCACTTCAGCTCGATGACGGTGCCGTACGGGATGGAGTACAGGGGCGGCCTGCTGGTGTTCGGGTTCTTGCGCACGTTGACGGCCGGCTTCGCGATGACCCGGCCCTTGTGGACGAACGCCGCGGAGGGCTCGCCCTGCGTGGTGACGGATGCCGGGCCAGGGCCCGACTGGTGGCCTGTGGCGACGGCCGGGGCGGCCAGGGCCGTCCCGGCCAGCAGAACCCCGGCGAGTACGGAGATGGCCCGGTGCCCGGCGTGTGGTGCGCTCATGACGGTTCCTCTTGTTTTCGGTGAACCCCGGCTTGTGTTTCGCCGGTTGGACACCTTCATGGCACGGGGACAGCCCGGTGAGGCCCTGTTCCGGCTCGGGAAACGCCAGTTCCCACCCGGATGGCGCCACCAACAGGTAACTGATCGGCTGATCACCTCCACCACTACCACCGGCGCGCGCCCCCACCGCTCATTCCTCACACCATCACTCGCCAACTGGGAGCAACCCGCGCGAGGTTCCTGCTGACCGGGCGGCCCAGCTCTACGGTTCAGAAAGTCGGGTAACCCCGGCAACTGTTGGAGCCCAGGCGCTTGACGGAAGAGATCTTGTCGCCGAAGTTCCACTTCTTGTCATGGAGATTCGGAATGTATCCGGTGGCCGGGATGCAGTAATGGCGGTCCCTGTGGCTGGTGTCGTCGTACAGCACCCAGGCAACCACGTCCTGGTTCTTCACCGAGCTCGCCTGGTCGCCTGCGGCGCCGAGGCTCGTTTTGCTCTCCGTGTAGCGCCATTGAGCACCGCCGAGGTCCTGGTTCTGCCCGATGACCAGCGGCCCTGCGAGAGCGTCAGCCTGGACCGTCGGAGCCAGCGCGAGAGCTGAACAGACCGTTGCCGCGGTGGTCAGGGCTGCGACGATGGACCGATGGAAGGTGTTCATGGTGATCCCCCTTCGTTTGCGCACTTACCGTGCATCTTCCCTAGGGAATTCCCCAGTCGGTCGGGTGTGAGCAATAGGAATTGATAAACCACCCCGGAGGGTGTTCCGGTGGCGTGACTATCTGAATTTCGCGGCGCGAGCTGCGAATCGCCTATGGGCGGCCCCGACGCCCCGTTGCAGCGCGCGTGCAGGGCCGCGAGCCGGGGGCGCTGGGAGCCCGCCGCATCACTTCGAAGCGCACGGCAGTGCCCTTCAATACCGGACCGCGAAATGGCGAGGATCGAAGAGACTCGCGCGGGAGCTCGCCGAGAGGTCGGCCGCCGGTGCGCCGCCGGGGAGCCTGCCGGCCGTGCTGCCGGTGATGGCCTGGTACGAGAACCATGCGGACGAGCTGGGCGATGACGGATTCCGCACCCCGCAGGTACGCCAACTGGTTGACACAACGCTCGCCGACGCGGCGCTCGCCGACCCTGGCCATCCGAGGCTACGCGTCCCGTGCGTCCGCGTACTTGGCCAGTTCGCGCATCGCCTCGGCGTGGGCACTCATCCGGATACTCACACTGCCGCTCGTAAAGAGCACCACACCAACGACCGACACCGGCACGGACAGCCCGAGCACAGCCAGGGCTTCAGGCCAGTCGCGTTCGTTCTGACACCAATCTCCCTGCTGCGGACCGTCGTTGGCCGTACCACGTTCGGTCAGTAACCGGGACTCGCACTCCACCGGGTAACGGTCGTCCGGCTCCTCATCGACCTCGTCGTACTCACGTGATCGCATGGCAGGCGAATGTAGCCGCGGGTTCTCGCGGCGCGGTGGCGCTCGGCGGGTCCCTCCCGAGTCGACGCCGACGACTAATGTTCGGCCGCATACGCGAGGTGGGAGGGGCAGCCATGGCTGAGGATCCGATCGACCTGATCCGCTTGGAGGGGGACGGCAACAGCGTCGTTCTCCGGATCGCCGGGAAGGACGAGCGAAAGCGTCCCACTGAGGCCGAGGCCGAGGCCCTGGTCAGGGAGACCTGGCCCATGGCCGAAGACTGAACCTCACCGGTCATCACCCTCGGTTACTATGCTCACTTGGAAGTGGTCGTGGGTTCCAAGGGTGAACAGATGGGTGGCCTGAGAAAGTGCTGAATGAGGTCACTGCGACCCGCTACGTCACGCCCTTGCGTGAGGGCGGGTCGCTTCCCGGGATTGTCGAGGCCGACGATCTGGGGACGTACGTCATGAAGTTCACCGGCGCCGGGCAGGGTCGCAAGACGCTCGTCGCCGAGGTCATCTGCGGGCAGTTGGGGCGGCGGCTCGGGCTGCGGGTGCCGGAGCTGGTCACCATGCAGCTCGACCCCGTCATCGGTCTCGGGGAGCCCGACCAGGAGGTGCAGGAGCTGCTGAAGGCGAGCGGCGGGCTGAACCTGGGGATGGACTTCCTGCCCGGATCGCTCGGCTTCGATCCGCTCGCCTACGAGGTGGGGCCGGCCGAGGCGGGCCGTGTCGTGTGGTTCGACGCGCTCATCAACAACGTCGACCGCTCCTGGCGCAACCCCAACATGCTTGTCTGGCACGGCGATCTGTGGCTCATCGATCACGGCGCCACCATGATCTGGCACCACAACTGGCCGGGTGCCCAGGCATCGGCCGCGAAGCCGTACGACGCGTCCGACCATGTCCTCGCGCCCTTCCGCCCCGACATCGCCTCGGCCGCCGCCGAACTCGCGCCGCTGGTCACCGAGGAGCTGCTGACCGAGGTCGCCGCCGAGGTGCCGGACGAATGGCTCGTGGACGAGCCCGGCTTCGACAACACCGACGCGCTGCGCCGCGCCTACGTGGCGGCGCTGCTGCCGCGCGCGGCGACCATCCACGAGCGCCTGACGCTCGACGCGCCCACCAAGACGCGCCCCTCACAGGCGCCCGGCTGGCTGACCGGAGGTGGGGCCCGGTGAACGCACGCGTGGTGTTCGAGTACGCGCCGCTGCGCGTGGTGCCGAGGGTCGAGCGAGGGGAGTTCATCAACGCGGGCGTGCTGGTGTACTGCCGCGCCAGGTCGTTCGTGGCCGCCCGTACGCATCTGGACGAGCCCCGGCTCATGGCGCTGGCGCCGGACGCCGATGTGGCGGGGGTACGGGCCGCGCTGTGCGCCGTCGAGGACGTCGCCGCCGGTGGGGACCCCGCCGGACAGGCCGCGCGCGACGACGCGGGGAGGCGGTTCCGCTGGCTGATCGCCCCACGCTCGACGGTCGTCCAGCCCGGTCCCGTACACACGGGGCTGACGCTGGACCCGGAGGCCGAGGTCGAGCGGTTGCTGGACCTGCTGGTGCGTTAGGCCGTGTCTGACACATAGCGCCGTCCGCCCGTGGGCCGTTGACACCGGGTTGCAGGGCTTCTAGCGTCACGACGGCTGATACTAAGCGGTCGCTCAGCACTCGTGCCGGCGCCGCGATTCAAGGGCGAGGAGAAGCAGCATGTCCACCACCGAGCAGCGTGTCGCCGTCGTGACCGGGGCGGCGCGGGGCATTGGCGCCGCGAGCGCCGTACGTCTCGCGGCCGAGGGCCGGGCCGTCGCCGTACTCGACCTGGACGAGGCGGCCTGCGCCGAGACCGTCGGCACGATCACCGCCGCGGGCGGCAAGGCCCTCGCGGTCGGCTGCGACGTCTCCGACGCCGCCCAGGTGGAGGCCGCCGTCGCGCGCGTCGCGGCCCAACTGGGCGCGCCCACGATCCTCGTCAACAACGCGGGCGTGCTCCGCGACAACCTCCTGTTCAAGATGAGCGAGTCCGACTGGGACACCGTGATGAACGTGCACCTCAAGGGCGCGTTCCTGATGGCGCGTGCCTGTCAGGCGCACATGGTGGAGGCCACGTTCGGCCGGATCGTCAACCTGTCGTCCAGCTCGGCGCTCGGAAACCGGGGCCAGGCCAACTACGCCGCGGTCAAGGCCGGTCTCCAGGGTTTCACCAAGACCCTGGCCAAGGAGCTGGGCAAGTTCGGCGTCACGGCCAACGCGGTGGCCCCCGGATTCATCGTCACCGACATGACCGCCCAGACCGCCGCCCGCGTCGGCATGGGCTTCGAGGAGTTCCAGGCGGCGGCGGCCACCCAGATCCCCGTCCAGCGGGTCGGTGTCCCCGACGACATCGCGAACGCGATCGCTTTCTTCACGGGCGAGGACGCCGGATTCGTCTCCGGTCAGGTGCTGTACGTCGCCGGCGGACCCCTCAACTGAACCGGAGCGTGACGGACATGACGCAGCAGCAGCAGGACAGCGGACAACGCGACGGCGACCGGCCCGACACCGGCAAGGTCGCACTGATCACCGGCGCCAGCCGCGGCATCGGATACGGCATCGCCGAAGCCCTGGTCGCGCGCGGCGACCGGGTGTGCATCACCGGACGGGGCGAGGACGCGCTCAAGGAGGCCGTGGAGCGGCTGGGCGCGGACCGGGTGATCGGCTTTCCTGGCAAGGCCCACGACGAGGCCCACCAGGGGGCCGCGGTCGACCGCACCATGGAGGAGTTCGGCCGCGTCGACTATCTGGTGAACAACGCGGGGACGAACCCCGTGTTCGGCCCGCTCGCCGATCTGGATCTCAACGTGGCGCGCAAGGTCTACGAGACCAACGTCATCTCGGCCCTCGGCTTCGCGCAGTTGACCTGGCGCGCCTGGCAGAAGGACCACGGCGGTGCGATCGTGAACATCGCCTCGATCGCGGGGGTGTCGGCCTCGCCGTTCATCGGCGCGTACGGGATGAGCAAGGCGGCGATGGTCAATCTGACCCTCCAGTTGGCTCACGAGTTCGCGCCCGGGGTCCGGGTCAACGCCATCGCGCCCGCCGTGATCAAGACCAAGTTCGCGCAGGCGATCTACGAGGGCCGGGAGGCCGAGGCCGCGGCCTCGTATCCGCTGGGGCGGCTCGGGGCGCCGCAGGACGTCGGTGGCGCCGCCGCGTTTCTCACGTCCGACCAGTCGGACTGGATCACCGGCCAGACGCTGATGGTCGACGGCGGTATTTTCCTCAATGCGGGTGTGCACTGACATGTTTTGTCAGTAAATGCTTCAAGTGCCCCATCGGACCTGCATATTGAACCGATGGGGCCCTGCGGTATGGTCGGCCGACTCGTGGCTGAACAAGGAGCGTGCACGTGTTCAACCGGACCAGTCTGCAGGCGGCTGCAGCCCTCGCGTCCATATCCCTGCTGGCCGGATGTGGCCTGTTCTCGGCGGACAGCTCCGAAGGGGATCAGAAGATCACGGTCGGCACCACCAGTGAGCCGAGCACGCTCGACCCGGCCGCCGCGTGGGACAACTCGTGGGAGCTGTACAGGAACGTCTTCCAGACCCTGGTGGCCTTCCCCACCGGCAGTACGACTCCACAGCCCGACGCCGCCGACAACTGCAAGTTCACGGACTCGACCAACGAAGTCTACCGTTGTGAGCTGCGCGAGGGACTGACGTTCTCCAACGGCCACAAGATCGACGCCGACGTCGTCAAGCACTCGTTCGACCGGATCGTGAAGATCGACGTGAACGGTGGTCCCAACGGACTCCTCGCGTCTCTCGAGAGTGTCACCACCGACGGCGATCTGATCGTCACGTTCAACCTGAAGAAGCCGGACGCCACGTTCCCGTTCGTTCTCGCCGCCCCCGCGATGTCCATCGTCGACCCGGCGGAGTACCCGGCCGACAAGCTCAGGGACGACGGCAAGCTCACCGGATCCGGCCCCTACACACTTGAGTCGTACACGCCCGGCAGCGATGCCGAACTGGCCCAGAACGGCAGCTACAAGGGTTTCGCCGACCGCAGGAACAAGGCCGTCAAGATCCAGTACTTCCAGGACTCGGACAAAATGTTCGGAGCCCTGAAGAAGAAGGAGATCGACGTCATATACCGGGGTCTGACCTCGGAGGAAGTCGTCGAACTCGAACAGAAGAAGGAAGAGAACCAGCACCTTCAACTGATCGAGACGGTCGGCGCCGACATCCGTTACCTGGTGTTCAACCCCAAGGACGAGTCGGCGGCGAAACTGCCCGTACGGCAGGCCGTGGCCCAGGTGGTCGACCGTGACGCGCTGGTGGCGAAGGTCTACCAGGGCACGGCCGAGCCGCTGTACTCGATGGTCCCCAAGGGTATCTCGGGGCACGCCACGAGCTTCTTCGACGAGTACGGCGACCCGGACGTCGACAAGGCGCGGACGATCCTCGAGGACGCCGGCATCGAAACGCCCGTACCGCTGACGTTCTGGTTCACGACCGACCGTTACGGCTCCGGCACGGTGGCCGAGTTCGCCGAACTCAAGCGCCAGCTCGAAGCGTCCGGCCTCTTCAAGATCACGCTCAAGAGCAAGCCCTGGAAAGACTTCCAGGCGGGCTTCCAGAAGGGCGAGTACCCGGTCTTCGGCCGTGGCTGGTTCCCCGACTTCCCGGACCCCGACAACTTCGTGGCCCCCTTCGTCGGCAAGAACAACGCGCTCAGCACCCCCTACGAGAGCCCCGAGATCACCACGGAGCTGCTGCCGCAGTCGCGGCGTGAGAGCGACCGGGGCGCGGTCATCGAGCAGTTCGAGCGCGCCCAGGAGATCTTCGTGGAGGACGTACGGCTGCTGCCGCTGTGGCAGGGCAAGCTCTACGTCGCGGCGTCGGAGGAGATCAGCGGCGGCGAGCGGGCGCTCGACCCGCAGACGGTCATGCAGCTCTGGGAGTTCAGCCGCAAGGCCAGTTGGTAGTGGTCCGGTAGTCGTCGGCAGCCGCGATTGTCAGTGGTCACCGGTAGGTTCAGCAGTGGACCAACTGATCACTTACCGGAGGTTGTTGACGTGACCGACACCGACATGCTGCCCGAGTCCTGGCGCGGCGTCCTCGGCGACGAGCTGCAGAAGCCCTACTTCAAGGAGCTCACCGAGTTCGTCGAGGAAGAGCGGTCGAAGGGGCCGGTCTACCCCCCGCGCGACGAGGTGTTCGCCGCACTCGACGCCACGCCGTACGAGCAGGTGAAGGTCCTGGTCCTCGGCCAGGATCCGTACCACGGCGAGGGACAGGGTCACGGCCTGTGCTTCTCGGTGCGGCCCGGTGTGCGCACGCCTCCCTCCTTGCGGAACATCTACAAGGAGATGAAGGAGGAGCTGGGCCACCCGGTGCCGGACAACGGATATCTGATGCCGTGGGCCGAGCAGGGTGTGCTGCTGCTCAACGCCGTTCTGACGGTGCGGGCCGGCGAGGCCAACTCGCACAAGGGCAAGGGCTGGGAGCAGGTGACGGACGCGGTGATCCGCGCGGTGGACGCCCGGCCGGATCCCGCGGTGTTCGTGCTCTGGGGTGCCTACGCGCAGAAGAAGCTCCCGCTGATCGACGAGAGCCGGCATGTGGTGGTGAAGGGCGCGCATCCGTCGCCGCTGTCGGCGAAGAAGTTCTTCGGCTCGCGTCCGTTCACCCAGATCAACGAGGCGATCGCCGCGCAGGGGCACAAGGCGATCGACTGGCGCATCCCCGACCTGGGCTGACGGGGTCCCGCGCGCGGTGCGGGCAGCACGGGGGCGCCTGCCCGGCGGTCCGCGCCGGGCGGGTGAGCCTGTGCGGGATTGCCGGTCCCTGCGGTTAGCGTCGGGCGGACGGGATCGACCGGACGGGTGCGGGAGGCGGCAGCGATGGAGCAGCGCGAGGTGTCACAGGACGCCGTCCTGACCAGGATCGGGCAGGCGGTCATGCTGCTGCACGGCGGTGACCGCGAGGAGGCCCGCAACAGGTTCGGTGAGCTGTGGGCCGAGATCGGCGAGTCCGGCGATCCGCTCCACCGCTGCACGCTCGCGCACTACATGGCGGACACGCAGGACGACCCCGGCGACGAACTGGCCTGGGATCTGCGCGCCCTGACCGCCGCGGAGGGGCCGGCGACGGCGTGTGCCGCGCCGGCGGCGGTGCGGGCGTTCTACCCCTCGCTCCATCTCAACCTGGCCGCCGACTATGTGAAACTCCAGCGCCCCGACGCGGCGCGGCTCCATCTCTCCCGGGCACGCGCCGCGGTGAACGCTCTCGGGGACGACGGGTACGGGAACGACGGGGTACGGACCGCGATCGGGCGGCTGGAGCGGGAGCTGCTGGACGAGTAGGGCGGTGGCCCTGGGGCGTTGACCGGGGACGCGCGGGTCGTGAACCGGCGGTGGTCACATGCTGTCGCTGTCGCTCGCGCTTTCGCCGTCGTGGCCGAGCATGCCGCACAGCAGCTCGGTGAAGCCCGTGCGCAATTCTTCGAGCGAGGGTGCCTCGTGGTGGTACGAGCCGACCGCGCAGGAGAACATCAGCCCCTCGCACCAGGCCACCAGCGACAGCGCGTGCCGTCGCGGGTCCGTCGATCCGGCCGCCGTCATCATCGCCACCAGCGGCTCGCGGAATCGCGCGCCCGCCGCGTCGTAATACGCCCGCAGCTCCGGCCGCCGGGTCGCCTCCAGCGCCAGTTCGTAGCGCGAGACCAGCAGTTCGGGGTGGTGGCTGAGATAGCGGTGCATCGCCAGTGCGAGCGCGTCGACCACCCCCGTACCGCCGCCGCTGCCCTCGGCTGTCATCTCGGCCGGCTCCAGCACCTGGAGTTCACGCTCGGCCTGCCGGCGCAGCGCCGTCTCCAGCAGCGCCTGCCGGGTCCGGGCGTGGTTGGACGTCGAGCCCTGGGGGAGTCCGGCGACCTCGTCCACCGCCCGGTGGGTCAGCCCGCGCATACCGCGTTCCACGAGCAGGGTCAGGGCGGCGTCGGCGATGCGATCGGCGCGGGAGACGCCGGTGGAGCGTGTGGGCATGGGCTCAATCTATGGCCTGCCATGGATTCACTACGGATGTAGTAGGCTCGACGGTGACACTACAGGCGTAGTTTCCCGTCTTGAGGAGGGGCCATGGACCCGACCCGGGCCGTTGTCGTCGGCGGCGGAATCGGCGGACTGGCCGCGGCGGTGGCCTTGCGCCGGCGGGGCTGGGCCGTCACCGTCCTGGAACGCGCCCCAGCCCTCACCCCGGTCGGCGCCGCCATCAGCCTGACGCCCAACGCGCAGCGCGCGCTGGACGTCGTCGGCCTCGGCGACCCGGTCCGCGCCCTGTCCGCGTGGCAGGGCGACGGTGGTATGCGTACGCCGGGCGGTCGCTGGCTCTCCCGTACCAACTCCACCGCAGCCACCGAGCGATTCGGCGGACCGGTCGTCCTGCTGCACCGCGCCACGCTCGTGGACATCCTCACCTCGGCGCTGCCCTCCGACGCCGTACGGACCGGGGTGAACGGCGCCCTCGCCGACCCCGGCGGCCTCGACCGCGCCGCCGTCGTCTCCACCCCCGACGGCGATATCGAGGCCGCCCTCGTCGTCGGCGCCGACGGCGTCCGCTCCGGCGTACGCGGCGCGCTGTTCCCCGGTCACCCCGGCCCGCGCTACTCGGGACTCACCACCTGGCGCGTCGTCGTCCCGTCGCCCGATCGGCCCTTCGCGCCCCACGAGACCTGGGGCCGGGGCGCGCTCTGGGGCAGCCAGCCGCTCAAGGACGGTCGCGTCTACGCGTACGCGATGGCCCCCGCGCCCGAAGGCGAGCGGGCGCCCGACGGGGAGAAGGCGGAACTGCTCAGGCGGTTCGGTGACTGGCACCACCCCGTCCCCGGCATCATCGCGGCGGCCGGTCCGGACGGCGTTCTGCGCAACGACGTCCACCACATGCCCCTGCCCCTGCCCGCCTACCACGCGGGACGTGTCGCCCTGCTCGGCGACGCCGCACACGCGATGCTGCCGACGCTCGGCCAGGGCGGCAACCAGGCCGTCGAGGACGCCATCGTCCTCGCGCACCACGCGGGCTCCGCCGGGGACGGCACCGATCTCGTGGCCGGACTCGCCACGTACACCGAGGCACGGCTCCCGCGCACCACAGCCCTTGTCCGGCAGTCAGCCCGGATGGGCCGGATCGCCTCGCTCCGCAACCCCGTGGCCCTCGCCGCGCGGAACACGCTCATCGCCGCGGTTTCCCTGCTGGGCCCCGGCGTCCTGCTGCGCGGCTTCGCGGAGGTCGCCGACTGGCGGCCCCCGCAGCGCCCGTATGCTGCCGATAAGCGCTCCGGCGCATAGGACCGCGTAAGACCGCGTGAGACAAGAGCGTGGCGAGTCAACAGGGAGACGCACGTGAAGGTCGGCTGCATAGGGCTCGGCGACATCGCCCAGAAGGCATATCTGCCGGTGCTCACCACGCTGCCCGGAACGGAGCTGCACCTCCAGACCCGTACTCCGGCCACCCTCGCGCGGATCGGCGAGATCCACCACATCCCCGACGAGCGGCGCCACGCCGACCTCGAGTCGCTGCTCGCCCAGGGTCTGGACGCCGCGTTCGTCCACGCGCCGACCTCCGCCCACGCCGAGATCGTCACCCAACTCCTGGAGGCCGGCGTACCGACCTTCGTGGACAAGCCCCTCGCGTACGAACTCGGCGACTCCGAGCGCCTGGTGGCCCTCGCCGAGGAGCGCGGGACCAGCCTGGCCGTCGGCTTCAACCGGCGCTTCGCGCCCGCGTACGCCCAGTGCCTGGAACATCCGCGCGATCTGATCCTCATGCAGAAGAACCGCATCGGTCTGCCCGAGGACGCCCGCACCCTGGTCCTGGACGACTTCATCCATGTCGTGGACACCCTGCGCTTCCTGCTCCCCGGCCCCGTCGAGCACATCGACGTACGCACCCGCGCGCGCGACGGCCTGACGCACCATGTGGTGCTCCAGCTCTCCGGCGACGGCTTCACCGCCATCGGCATGATGAACCGGATGAACGGTTCGACCGAGGAAATCCTCGAGGTCTCCGGCCAGGACACCAAGCGGGCCGTCCACAATCTCGCCGAGATCGTGGACCACAAGGGCCAGCCCAGCGTGCGCCGGCGCGGCGACTGGGTGCCGGTGCCCAAACAGCGCGGGATCGAGCAGTGCGTGCTGGCGTTCCTGGACGCCGTACGCGCCGGGAAGACGCTCAGCGCGCGCGACGCGCTGGCTACGCACGAGTTGTGTGAACGGGTGGTACTGGCGGCGCGGACGCCGGCCGTCTGAGCGAGCGCGCGCCCTCGGCGGAGCACAGGGCCGCGAGCACGGCCAGCGCGCCGTACAGCGGCCAGTCGCCGTACTTGACGTACGCGGTGGTGCCGCGCGTCAGCGGAAGCTCGTACACGGCGCTCGCGGCGCTTCCCGTGCCGATCCGCGCGCCGACCCGCCCGCCCCCCGGTCCGTACACCGCGCTGACGCCGGTGAGCGTGGCGTGCACGGTGGGCCGGCCCGTCTCGGCCGCCCGCAGCGCCGCCAGCGAGGCGTGCTGCTCCGGCGCCCAACTGTGCTGGAACGTCGACGTGGACGACTGCGCGACGAGCAACTGCGCGCCGTCCCTGGCGAGTTGGCGGCTCATGTCGGGGAACGCCGACTCGAAGCAGATCAACGGGCCCAGCCGCAGCCCGCCTTGGCCCTCTTCCGGCAGGACCATGACCACCTGGCGCGTGCCGCGCCTGCGGTCCTCGCCCGCCGCCTTGCCGACCGACGTCGCCCAGCCGAGCGCCGAGCGCGCCGGGACGTACTCGCCGAACGGCACCAGCCGCATCTTGTCGTACCGATCGCCCGTCAGGCCGTTCGGACCCACCAGCACCGCGCTCTTGAAGATCCCCGTGCGCCCCGTCCCGTCCGTGCCCGCGGCGTCCACGTTGACCAGGATCTCGGCGTCCACCCGGCGTGACAGCACGGCGACGCGCGCCGCCAGATCGGGCCGGGCGGCGAGATCGTCGCCGACGCTGCTCTCGCCCCATACGACGAGATCGAGATCCCGTCCGGCCAGCGAGCGGGTCAGCTCCTCGCTGCGGTCGAAACGCCGCTCGACGCTGTCCGGACCGGAGACGACTCCCGGCTGCACGACGGCGACGCGCGTCTGCCCCGTCCGCTCGGGCCGCGGCGCCCACACCCACGCGCAGGACACGGCGACCGCGCACGCCACCAGCCCCGAGACGGCGACCGTACGGGCCGTGGAGACCGTCACCAGCACGGCCAGCGCGGTGTTCACGGCGACCACCAGCAGGCTCACCAGCCATACGCCGCCCACCGAGGCGAACCGCAGCGCGGGGGCGACCTCCCACTGACTGGCGCCCAGCAGCCCCCAGGGACCGCCCAGGCCCTCGAAGGACCGCACCGTCTCGATCATCAGCCAGCCGGACGGCACGACCACCAGCGCGGCGGCCGTGCGCCGGAGCGACGGACGCCCGCCGAGCATCACGCGCACCAGCCAGCCCCAGGGCGCCCACAACAGCCCCAGCAGCCCGGCCAGCAGCACGATGAACACATGCAGGCTCGGCATCAGCCAGTGATGGACGGCGAGCATGAAACCCAGCCCGCCGAGCCAGCCGTCCAGGGCCGCGCGCCGGCCTGTCGGAGCCGTACGCACGAGCAGCATCCAGGGGACGAGTGCTCCGTACGCGAGCCACCACAGGCCCGGTTCGGGGAAGGAGAGCGCGGGCAGGGCGCCGGCCATGACGGCCACCACGCCGCGCCACAACGGCGACGTGGAGCGGCGGACCCATGTCTCGCGCCGAACGGCCGAAGCCCGCATGCCGCGCCACCTCGTCCCACTCGTGAGCGTCGCAGATCGGCGGCACCGGCCGGCGGTGCGAACGGTGCCTTGGCGATCAGTGTGAGGGAGGGAGCGCGCCGCAGGACAGAGCGCTCCCGGCGCGTCAGTCCGTGTCGCGCCCGACCGCCCGACCGTCAGCCGAGCGGTCGCGCCAGCCGTCAGCCGTCAGCCGTGGCGCCCGCGCCGTGCCGCGCCTTCTCACGCGCCACCACGCTGTGCAGTCGCCAGCCGTCCTCCGTACGGGAGAGGCCGAAGGTGTAGCGGCTCACGGTGACGCTCTCCGCGCCGGACTCCGGGAACATCGTGATCAGACAGTCGGCCCGGACCTCGGCGCGGTCACCCGGATATCCGCCGAGATCCTGGAAGGCCAGTCTGCGGTTGCCGATCAGATGCTGGCGTACGGGAAAGCGGCCCAGGACACCGGCGAGCCAGTCGGCGACCTCGGCGGCCGATCCCTCGATTCCGCCGGCGGCACGGTGGTCGGCCCTCCCTTGGGGGGTGAACAGGGCCAGAAAGCCGGGCCAGTCGGAATCGTCCACGGCCATCGCGTAACCGCTGATCACCTCATCGATGGCCAGTCGGTCCATCACGGTCGCGAGATCCACACGCTGCGTCATCCGGTCAGTCTCGGGCAGTTGAGGCGCCAGGCCAAGGGCTGAGCGGAATTGTCGATCATCCGGTCGAGCGGCGGGTCGAGCGGCGGGTCACCCGCCGGTGCCCGGGACGGGCCCCTTCACGGGAAAGGCCCGGCCACGCGGTGTCACCGCGTGGCCGGGCCCGATGCCCGACTGTCGAAACGCGCCCCTGGGCGTGCGCCCCTAAGCGGCCTTGTTGACCGAGTCGTTCAAGGCCGCCGCCCATTCCTGCAGCAGGACTTCGTACTCCTCGGCCGGCCACGTGCCGTCCGCGGCGTCGACCAGGGCGCGGATGCGCTCGTTGGCCGCGACGGCGCCGGACGCCGCGGGAGCGGAGGAGGAAGTTGTGGACATACGGCAACGGTACGGGCCGCCGTACCGTTCGCGCGCCGTTCCGGGAGCGGCATAGCTCACACACCGAGAAGGCAACCCCACGGTGCGTCAGCCAGGAGCCCAGTTCCGCCAAGGGATCCGACCGCCTCCCGGCCGCCGGAGGCCGGGAGGCGGGCGAACGTGGCCTTGAGCACACCGTGCGCACACAACGTCGCCCGGATCCGTACACAACCCGTCAGAAGGGGATGTCGCCGCTCCCCGAGATCCGCATCCGTCCGCTGCCGATGGCCGTACGTGTGGCCAGGACGCTGCCCTCCCGTCCGTCGGGCAGCCGGATCCGCATGCCGTCGTCGGCGGAGGGCTCGTAGAGACCGTCCGCGGCCCCTTCGGTCTGGACGCTGCCGCCCCACGCGCCGGCACCGCCGGACCGGTCGCCGCTCAGTGTGGCCACGACCGAGATCTCGATGGCGCCGACGATGAGGGTCGCCGGTCCCTGGTAGTTACTCATGCCCTCAGTGTGTGCCCCCGTACGGCCGCGGCCGTACGGTCAGCCGCCGGACTCGCCCGCGTGCGGGCTCAGGGCGTCCGTACCGACGAGGAAGAAGATGACGATGCCGAGCGCGATCCGGTAGATCACGAACGGCATGAAGCTCTTGGTGGTGATGAACTTCATGAACCACGCGATGACGGCGTATCCGACACCGAAGGCGATGACGGTCGCGAAGATCGTCGGCCCCCACGAGATATGGCCGCCCTGGCCGCCCACGTCCTTCAACTCGAAGACTCCCGAGGCCAGTACGGCCGGGATGGCCAGCAGGAACGAGTAACGCGCCGCCGCCTCACGGGTGTAGCCCATCAGCAGACCACCGCTGATCGTGGCACCCGAGCGCGAGACACCCGGAACCAGCGCCAGGGCCTGGCAGAACCCGAAGATCAGACCGTCCCTGACGCCCAGCTCCTTCAGCGACTTGCGCTCCCTGACGGCGCGGTGCTTGCCGCCCGACTCGTCGCGCGCCGCCAGCCGGTCCGCGACACCGAGGATGACGCCCATCACGATCAGCGTCGTCGCGATCAGCCGCAGATCACGGAACGGCCCCTCGATCTGATCCTTGAACACCAGCCCGAGGACACCGATGGGGATCGAACCGACGATCACCAGCCAGCCCATCTTCGCGTCGTGGTCGGAGCGCATCGCCTTGTTCGTCAGCGAGCGGAACCACGCCGAGACGATCCGGGCGATGTCCTTGCGGAAGTAGATGAGGACCGCCGCCTCCGTACCGATCTGGGTGATCGCGGTGAACGCCGCACCCGGGTCGTGCCAGCCCGCGAAGGCGGCGGTCAGCCGCAGATGCGCGCTGGAGGAGATGGGCAGGAACTCGGTCAGCCCCTGGACGAGTCCGAGGATGAGTGATTCGAACCAAGACATTGGGTGCTACGCCATCCAAGAAAAGATCGTGCACCGGCCGGTGCGAACGCGGGCCGGTGGCGGATTGCAGGCCGACGGGCGGGGCGCGGAGTCGTTCATATGGAGCGGGGTGGGGATGTGCTCACGCGGACTCATCACTGCTCGGAGGATGTACTCGAAGGGATGGCGGTGCGATGTCTGCGGCGCACCGGGTAGCCCCTCCCGGACCCGGGAGGAGCGGTTGCGCGCGCCGGACTGGGGCAGCGTAGCCGCTGCGGGTTACGTGGCCGGGCCCAGGCCCCGGCCATGGGCTCCGGGCGGGCCCGGACAGCATGGGCGAGACAGCGGCGGGACGGGCGGGAACGAGGGCGCGTAGGGGGCGTGTGGGGGGTGTTCAGGAGCGAGGTAAAGGTCACATCGGTTCGACCTGATGACCGCCGAACGCCCTGCCCTAACATCTCGGCATGACGCTCCTGCCCGACAGCGGGCTATCGCTGGCAGCCGAGTTCCCCGATCCCACCCATGAGCAGTGGCAAGGTCTGGTGGCGGGCGTACTGCGCAAATCCGGTCGGGACGTCTCGGGGACCGCCGCCGAGGACGCGCTGTCGACATCGCTCGAAGACGGACTGACCACCCGCCCCCTCTACACCGCGGCCGACGACCCGGGCGACGGCGGCCTGCCCGGCTTCGCGCCCTTCACCCGCGGCGGCACCCCCGCCGGTCCGGTGCCGGGCGGCTGGGACGTACGCCAGCGGCACGCGCGCAGCGACCCGGCGCGTACCAACGAAGCAGTACTGGACGACCTCGCCAACGGCACCACCTCGCTGTGGCTGGCGGTGGGCGAGACGGGCGTGCCCGTCTCCGGCCTCGCCGACGCCCTGGCCGGCGTCTATCTCGACCTCGCCCCGATCGCGCTCGACGCGGGCGACGAATTCCCCGGCGCGGCGGCCGAGTTGCTGCGCCTGTACGACGCGAGCGACGTCCCACGCGAGCAGGCGCGCGGCACGCTCGGCGCCGACCCGCTCGGCCGCCTCGCCCGCACCGGCGACGAGACCCCCGGCCGCCGGGACGCGGCGGTAGGACTCGCCGAGCTGTGCCACCGCGAGTACCCCGCGCTGCGCGCCCTCGTCGTGGACGCCCTGCCCTACCACGAGGCGGGCGGCTCGGCCGCGCAGGAACTCGGCTGCTCGCTCGCGGCCGGCGTCGCCGCGCTGCGCGACCTCGACGCCGCCGGGCTGTCCGTCGAAGCGGCCTGCGGGCAACTGGAGTTCAGATACGCCGCCACCGCCGACCAGTTCCTGACCATCGCCAAACTCCGCGCCGCGCGCCGCCTGTGGGCCCGCGTCGCGGAGGTCAGCGGCGCCGGGCCTGCAGGCGCCGCACAGCGCCAGCACGCCGTGACCTCGTCGGTGATGATGACCCGGCGCGACCCGTGGGTGAACATGCTGCGCACCACGGTCGCCTCGCTGGCCGCCGGGGTCGGCGGCGCCGACTCGGTGACCGTGCTGCCCTTCGACCACACCCTCGGACTCCCCGACGCCTTCGCCCGGCGGATCGCCCGCAACACCTCGGCCATCCTCATCGAGGAGTCCCACCTCGGCCGGGTCATCGACCCGGCGGGCGGCTCCTGGTACGTCGAGCGGCTCACCGACGACCTCGCGCACGCCGCCTGGGCCTGGTTCCAGGAGATCGAACGGGCCGGCGGCCAGCGCGCCGCGCTGCGCGACGGCCTGGTCGCCGAACGCCTCGCCGCGAACTGGGCGGCCCGCTCCGAGAAGCTGGCCCGCAGGCGCGAACCGGTCACCGGCGTCAGCGAGTTCCCCCAACTCGCCGAGACCCCCGTCGTACGCGACGCACCGCCCCCGGCCCCGCCCGGCGGACTGCCCACCGTCCACCGCGACGACGCCTTCGAGACCCTGCGCTCGCGCTCCGACGCGCACCTCGCGTCGACCGGCGCCCGCCCCCGAGTCCTGCTCGCCGCACTGGGCCCGGCAGCCGCGCACACGGCGCGCGTGACCTTCGCGTCGAACCTCTTCCAGTCCGGCGGTGTCGAACCGGTCCACGACCCCGTCACCGTCGACGCCGCCACCGCGGCCGACGCACTCACCGCCTCCGGCACGACCCTCGCCTGCCTCTGCTCCAGCGACCCGCTCTACGCCGAACAGGCCGAACAGGTCGCCGCCGCACTCAAAGCGGCGGGCGCCACGCGCGTGTACCTCGCGGGACGTCCCGGGGAGCTGCGCGAGAGCTTCATCCGGGCCGGTGTCGACGAGTTCGTCGCCGCGGGCGACGACGCCGTCGCCCAACTCACCTCCGCCCTCGACCACCTGGGAGTGGCGCGATGACCGTCCCCGACTTCACCGGCATCGACCTGGGCCCCGCCACGGCCCCGCCCGACGGCGCGAACGAGGACCGGTGGCGCACCGCCCTCAAGGAGAGCACCGGCGGCGGTGACGGCGACCTCGTGTGGAGCACACCCGAGGGCATCGACGTCAAACCCCTGTACACCGCACGGGACTTGGCGGGCCTCGACTTCCTGGGGACGTACCCCGGCATCGCGCCGTATCTGCGCGGCCCCTACCCGACGATGTACGTCAACCAGCCCTGGACGATCCGTCAGTACGCCGGATTCTCCACCGCCGAGGAGTCCAACGCCTTCTACCGGCGCAATCTCGCCGCCGGGCAGAAGGGCCTGTCCGTCGCCTTCGACCTGCCGACGCACCGCGGCTACGACAGCGACCACCCGCGCGTGACCGGTGACGTCGGCATGGCCGGCGTCGCCATCGACTCGATCTACGACATGCGCCAGCTTTTCGACGGCATCCCGCTCGACCGGATGACCGTGTCGATGACGATGAACGGCGCCGTCCTGCCCGTACTCGCCCTGTACATCGTGGCGGCCGAGGAACAGGGCGTACCGCCCGAGAAGCTGGCCGGGACCATCCAGAACGACATCCTCAAGGAGTTCATGGTCCGCAACACCTACATCTATCCGCCCGCCCCCTCGATGCGGATCATCTCCGACATCTTCGCGTACACCTCACGGAAGATGCCGCGCTACAACTCCATCTCCATCTCCGGCTATCACATCCAGGAAGCCGGCGCGACGGCCGATCTGGAGCTGGCCTACACCCTCGCCGACGGCGTCGAGTATCTGCGCGCCGGACTCGACGTGGGCCTCGACGTCGACGCGTTCGCCCCCCGGCTCTCCTTCTTCTGGGCCATCGGCATGAACTTCTTCATGGAGATCGCCAAGCTGCGCGCCGCCCGGCTGCTGTGGGCCAGGCTCGTCAAGAAGTTCGACCCCGAGAACGCCAAGTCGCTCTCGCTGCGCACCCATTCACAGACCTCCGGCTGGTCGCTCACCGCGCAGGACGTCTTCAACAACGTCCCGCGCACCTGCGTGGAGGCGATGGCCGCCACCCAGGGCCACACCCAGTCGCTGCACACCAACGCCCTGGACGAGGCGCTGGCGCTGCCCACCGACTTCTCCGCGCGTATCGCCCGCAACACCCAGCTCCTGCTTCAGCAGGAGTCCGGCACCACCCGCGTGATCGACCCGTGGGGCGGCAGCGCGTACGTGGAGAAGCTGACGTACGACCTCGCGCGCCGCGCCTGGCAGCACATCGAGGAGGTCGAGGCGGCCGGCGGCATGGCGCGGGCCATCGCGGAGGGCATCCCCAAGCTCCGGATCGAGGAGGCGGCGGCCCGCACCCAGGCCAGGATCGACTCGGGGCGCCAGCCGGTCATCGGCGTCAACAAGTATCTGGTCGAGACCGACGAGCGGATCGAGGTCCGGTCGGTCGACAACTCCTCCGTACGGACACGGCAGATCGCCAAGCTGCGCGCGCTCCGCGCGGAGCGCGACGAGGCCGCGTGCCAGGACGCGCTGCGCGCCCTGACCGGCGCGGCCGAGGCCGGATCGACCCAGGGGCTCGACGGCAACCTGCTGGCCCTCGCCGTGAACGCGGCGCGCGCCAAGGCCACCGTCGGCGAGATCTCCGACGCCCTGGAGAAGGTGTACGGGCGGCACTCCGGTCAGATCCGTACGATCTCCGGTGTGTACAGGAACGAGGCCGGCACGTCACCGGCGGTCGAGCGCACCCGGGTCGCCGTCGAGGAGTTCGAACGGGCGGAGGGACGGCGCCCGCGCATCCTGGTCGCCAAGATGGGCCAGGACGGCCACGACCGAGGCCAGAAGGTCATCGCCACCGCCTTCGCCGACCTGGGCTTCGACGTCGACGTCGGCCCGCTGTTCCAGACGCCCGGCGAGGTCGCGCGGCAGGCGGTCGAGGCCGACGTGCACATCGTCGGGGTGTCGTCGCTGGCCGCCGGCCACCTCACGCTCGTGCCCGCCCTGCGCGAGGAGCTGGCCCGCGAGGGTCGCGAGGACATCATGATCGTCGTCGGCGGGGTGATCCCGCCCGGCGACATCGAGGAGCTGCACCGCGCGGGCGCGGCGGCCGTCTTCCCGCCCGGCACGGTCATCCCCGACGCCGCGCAGGACCTGCTCACGACCCTGGCCGCCGCTCTCGGCCACGAGCGGTGAGCCGGTGACCCGTCGAATCGGTATCGGCATCGACACCTACACCAAAGGTGTACGGGACGGCTCCCGTTCGGCCGTCGCGCGCGCCATCACCCTCGTGGAGTCCACCAGGGCCGACCACCGGGAACTCGCCCAGCGGCTGCTGACCGCGCTGCTGCCGTACTCGGGCACCGCCCGCAGGATCGGCGTCAGCGGCGTGCCCGGCGTCGGCAAGTCCACCTTCATCGACGCCCTCGGCACGATGCTCACCGGCCTCGGACACCGGGTCGCCGTGCTCGCCGTCGACCCGTCGTCCAGCAGGACCGGCGGCTCCATCCTGGGCGACAAGACCCGTATGGAGCGTCTGGCCGTCGACCCGGCGGCCTTCGTCCGGCCCTCGCCCACGGCGGGCACCCTGGGCGGCGTCGCCAAGGCGACCCGCGAGACGATCATCGTCATGGAGGCGGCGGGTTACGACGTCGTCCTCGTGGAGACGGTCGGCGTCGGCCAGTCGGAGACCGCCGTGGCGCACATGGTCGACTCGTTCCTCCTCCTGAGCCTCGCCCGCACCGGTGACCAGCTCCAGGGCATCAAGAAGGGCGTGCTGGAGCTGGCGGACCTCATCGCCGTCAACAAGGCCGACGGGCCGCACGAGCGGGACGCCAGGTCCGCCGCGCGTGAACTCGCCGGCGCGCTGCGCCTGATGCACCCCGCCGACGCGGCGTGGACACCACCGGTGCTGAGTTGCAGCGCCCGCGACGGCACGGGGCTCGACGCGGTCTGGGAGCGCCTGGAGCAGCACAGGAAGGTCTTGGAGACCAGTGGCCGCCTCCAGCGCAAGCGCAGCGACCAGCAGGTCGACTGGACGTGGTCGATGGTCCGGGACCATCTGCTGGACCGGCTGCAAAACCATCCGGGCGTACGGTCGCTGGCTCCCGCGCTCGAACAGGCGGTACGGGAAGGCTCGTTGACGGCCACGCTGGCGGCGGAGCGGATCGTGGCGGCGCTGGACCTGCCGGCCGAGTCCGACACGGCCGAGTCGGACAGGGGCGGACGATGACGGACGGCCCTCCTACGAAGGACGAGACCGTTCTCGTACGGCGCGACGGGCGCGTGGGGCGGCTCACGCTCAACCGGCCGCGCGCGCTCAACGCGCTCACCCACGCCATGGTGCGGCGTATCGACGCCGCGCTCGCCGCGTGGGAGCGGGAGCCCGCCGTACACGCGGTGGTCATCGACGGCGCCGGAGCACGCGGGCTGTGCGCGGGCGGTGACATCCGGGCGATCTACGAGGACGCGCGTACGGGCGGCGCCACGTCGCCCGCGTTCTGGCGCGACGAGTACCGCCTCAACGCCCGGATCGCGCGCTTTCCGAAGCCGTACGTCGCCCTCATGGACGGCATCGTGATGGGCGGTGGCGTGGGCGTCTCGGCGCACGGCGACGTCCGGATCGTCACCGAACGCTCGCGGGTCGCCATGCCCGAGACAGGCATCGGCCTCGTACCGGACGTCGGCGGTACGTACCTGCTCTCGCGGGCGCCCGGCGAACTCGGCACGCATCTCGCCCTCACCGGCGCGGCGGTCGGCGCGGCCGACGCGATCCTCTGCGGGCTCGCCGACCACTTCGTCCCCGCCGCGCGGCTGCCCGGCCTGGCGGCCGAACTCGCCGCCACGGACGTGCCGGTGGCGCTGCGGCGCCACGCGTCGGCGCCGCCCGAGGGGGAGTTGACCGCCGACCGGGAGTGGATCGACGCGTGTTACGCGGCGGACTCGGTGGAGGAGATCGTGGACCGGCTGTTCGGCAGCGGGCACCACGCGGCGAAGCAGACGGCCGAGACGATCCTGACGAGGTCGCCCACCGCGCTGAAGGCGACGCTGGCCGCGCTGCGCGGGGCGCGGCGGCCGGGCACGCTGGAGGAGGTGCTGGACGGGGAGTACCGGGCGTCGTGCGCGGCACTGGGGACGGCGGACCTGGTGGAGGGGATCAGGGCGCAGGTGATCGACAAGGACCGGACGCCGAGGTGGGCGCCGGGGGAGCTGTCGGCGGTGACGCCGGCCGACGTGGCGCGCTTCTCGGCGGTGCCGGCGGACGGGGACCTGGGGCTGGGCGTGCCGCGCAGGGTGTGAACGGTGTCCTCGAACACCGGTCGGGTCTGCTTCCACCCTCAGGACGACCACTCTCGGCCGAACTCGCGAGGCACCCTCGACTACGCGGCAGGCATCCAGTACTTCTCTGAGAGATGGTGCGTTCTTGCTGCAATTTGCACCCCAAAGGGGGATTTATGCAAGAAAATCCTAGTCGCGGACTGCTGCCGCGCCGCTCCGTGCTGGTCGGCGCGGTCGCGCTCGGCCTCTCGGCGACGGCGGCCCAATCCGCGCTGTCGCCCACCGAAGCAGCCGCGGAAACCCGGTACACGCTGGACGGCTGGCGGTTCTGCGGGAACTGCTTCGGACTGTTCCTCCGCGACTTCACGATCGAGCAGAGTCTCTGCCCGCGCAACGGCGGTCCGCATCAACCCGCGGGCTGGACCTTCCGGCTCACGTACAACCTGGACCCCGGCGGCACGGGCGAGGACGCCAACACCCAGGCCAACTGGCGGCACTGCTACCGGTGCGCGGGACTCTACTGGGGACCGAGCACCGCCCCGCGCTGCCCGGCGGGCGGGGCGCACAGCTACATCCACCCCGGTGGCTACCCCCGGCAGTTCCTGCTGCCCCACGACATCGGCCAGCCGGCCTGGACGCAGAACCGATGGCGGTTCTGCTTCAAGTGCTCCGTGCTGTTCTTCAACGGCTACGCGGACCAGGGAAAGTACGGCCTCTGCCCCTACGACCACATCTACGGCCACACGGCCGCGGGATACGACTTCGCGATCCCGGTGTCGGCCTACACCTGATCGCCCACCGCCCCGGCGCACCTTCCCGGCCGTCGAACGGCCCGGCGCTGTCGAGCCGTTCGACGGCCGGGAGCACGACGAAACGTCTTCGGAGCGCTCCCGGGATCCACCGGAGACGGCTCAGGCCACCGGCTGCGGTATCCGGTCCTCCGCCTCGCTCTCCGCGTCGGTCCGCGGCTTCGCAGGGCCGGGGCGCAGCCGGTCGCGTTTGCGCCAGGCCACGATCGCCGCCGCCACGCCCGTCAGCACGATGAACCCCATCGCGACCAGGAACGCCGGCGATGTCGGCGAGCCCGCCTCGCTCCCCGCCACCACGTACGCCGCCGTGTTGGGGATCGTGCCGAGACCCGTCGCCAGCAGGAACGGCCCCCAGCCCATACGCGACACCGACGCGACGTAGTTGGCGGCCTGGAACGGCACTCCGGGGAACAGCCGGATCGCCATCATCGACCGGAAACCGTGCCGGCTCAACTGCCCGTCCACCGCCGTCAGCCAGCGGCCCCGCAGCAGTGGACGCAGCGCCTCCTGACCGAGGAAACGGCCGAGTCCGAACGCGATGCCCGCGCCCAGCACCGTTCCCGCGATCGCCGCCGGGAGCCCGAGCTGGGTGCCGAACAGCGCGCCCGCCGCGAGGTTGAGCAGCGGCCTCGGTACGAAGGCCGCCGTACACACCCCGTAGGCCGCGGCGAACAGCACCACCGCCGCGCCGCCGCTCAGTTGGGGCCAGCCTGCCGCGATGATCCGCTGCGGCTCGTAGACCAGCACCGCGGCCCCGGCGGAGGCCAGGAGGACCACGAGGAGGGAGAGTCTGGACCAGGGCGAGAGCAGCGCCCTTGCACAGCGGACCGTGAGGCCGGGGGACGACCTGTCGACAGGGTCGAGCATGCGGGGAGACTAACCGACGAACAGATGTGATCGTCGTCAAGACCGGGGAGACAACCGCCACTCGGACCATCGGCCGGCGTCCCCCGCCCCGTACACAGGCCGGTGCGCCTTGTCAGTGGCCGCCCCTAACCTGCACGTCATGACCCTCGCACCGCCGCCCAGCGACCTCACCGACACCGTTCTGGCACGGCTCACGGCCGCATACGCCACAGCCGCCGATCCGGTCAGGGCCGAGCGCTCCGCCGCGTATCTCAAGGGCGTCGCCCCCTTCCTCGGCATCCCCACCCCCCAACGCCGCGCGCTGTCACGGCAGGTGCTCGACTCGCTGCCGCGTCCCGGCGAGGCGGACTGCGTGGCGATCGCGCTGCGCTGCTGGGAGCTGCCCGAGCGGGAGTATCAGTACTTCGCGGTCGACTATCTGCGCCGTCACGTCGGGCGCCTGTCGTCCGGCTTCCTCCCCGTCGTCCGGCATCTCGTCTCCACGGTCTCCTGGTGGGACACGGTCGACCTCCTCGCCGCACATCTCGCCGGCGGGCTGGTCGCCGCCGACCGCGCGCTCGCGACGGGGATGGACGCCTGGATCGAGGACGACAATCTCTGGATCGCGCGCACCGCGCTGCTGCACCAGCTCACCTACAAGGAAGCGACCGACACCGAGCGACTGTTCGGCTACTGCCTGCGGCAGTCCGGGCACCGCGACTTCTTCATCCGCAAGGCCATCGGCTGGTCTCTGCGCGAATACGCGAAGACGGACCCGGCGGCCGTCCAGGAGTTCGTGGCCGGCGCCCGCGACCGGCTCTCCCCGCTCTCCGTACGTGAGGCCCTGAAGCACCTCTGAGCGGCGCCCGGCTAGGTCCTGTCCGGCGGATCTTCGGGGATCAGGCCGGGGCGGCTGGTGCGGTGCATCGCAAGGCGGAGGATCATTCTCGTACTGGACGTACTTGGATGACTCCGACAACGCAGGGAGGTGCCGTGCCAGGCGTCCCGGACCCCCGAAGATCCGCCGGACAGGGCCTAAAACCTGTCGACGCCCCGGCGCCGGTCGGACATCATCGACCACATGTTCCGGCACGCCTTCCCCGCAGCGCCGTCCGCAGTCGCGGACGCGCCGAAGGCTGCCGCATTCCTCGCGGCGCACGCGGCAGCGGCTGCGGCTGAGGCCGCAGCAGAGGCCGCCGCGGCGGCGCTGCTCGACGGCGCCCGAAGCTGACCCTTCCCGGATCGTCCGGCGGACCCCACAGGGGGAGGGTCGGCAAGGCCCCGGGGTCCCCTCCACGCTTCGAGTTCCTGGAAGGAACACGTCAGCCATGCCCAAGACGGCATACGTGCGCACCAAGCCACACCTCAACATCGGCACCATGGGCCATGTCGACCACGGCAAGACCACCCTGACCGCCGCCATCACCAAGGTCCTCAGCGAGCGCGGGACCGGCACCTTCGTCCCGTTCGACCGGATCGACCGGGCCCCCGAGGAGGCCGCGCGCGGCATCACCATCAACATCGCGCACGTCGAGTACGAGACCGACACCCGGCACTACGCGCACGTCGACATGCCCGGCCACGCCGACTACATCAAGAACATGGTCACCGGCGCGGCGCAGCTCGACGGCGCGATCCTCGTCGTGTCCGCGCTCGACGGGATCATGCCGCAGACCGCCGAGCACGTCCTGCTCGCCCGCCAGGTCGGCGTCGACCACATCGTCGTCGCCCTCAACAAGGCGGACGCGAGCGACGACGAGCTGACCGACCTGGTCGAGCTCGAAGTGCGCGAACTGCTGAGCGCGCACGGCTACGGCGGGGACAGCGTCCCCGTCGTCCGGGTCTCCGGACTGAAGGCGCTGGAGGGCGACCCGCGCTGGACCGACGCCGTGCAGGCGCTGCTCGACGCGGTCGACACCTATGTGCCGATCCCCGTCCGGTACACCGACGCGCCGTTCCTGCTCCCGGTGGAGAACGTGCTGACCATCACCGGGCGCGGCACGGTCGTCACCGGCGCCGTCGAGCGCGGCACCGTCCGCGTGGGCGACCGGATCGAGGTGCTGGGCGCCGAGTCCGGGCCGCAGCTCAGCACGGTCACCTCGCTGGAGACCTTCGGCAAGCCGATGGAGTCCGCCGAGGCGGGCGACAACGTCGCCCTGCTGCTGCGCGGCATGCCGCGCGACGCGATCCGCCGGGGCCATGTGGTGGCCGCGCCGGACAGTGTCGTACCGAGCAGGCGGTTCACCGCGCAGGTGTACATCCTGTCGGCGAAGGAGGGCGGACGTACGACACCGGTGACGACGGGGTACCGGCCGCAGTTCTACATCCGCACGGCGGACGTGGTCGGCGACATCGACCTCGGCGAGAGGGCCGTCGCCCGCCCCGGTGACACGGTCACGCTGACCGTGGAGCTGGGCAGGGACGTGCCGCTGGAGGCCGGGCTCGGCTTCGCGATCCGCGAGGGCGGACGCACGGTCGGCGCGGGCACGGTGACCGAGCTGATCTGACCACCTTCGGGCCGCCGCGCCCGCCTCCGGGGGGAGGCGGGCGCGGTCGGCCGCGCGCCGTACACCGCGCACAATAGGACCGTGAGCGAAGCCATCCCCGTCATCCGGACCGTCGACTGCGGCACCGCGCGGCTGCTGCCGGACGTCGACCGCGAACGGGCGTGGCTGCTGACGGTCGACGGTGCGCCTCAGTCGTACGTCGACCTGGACGACCCGACCCATCTCGAATTCGAGTACACCCGCCGTCTCGGACACGTCATCGATCGCGCCGCCGACGAAGGCGACCCGCTCGCCGTGCTCCATCTCGGCGGCGGTGCGCTCACCCTGCCCCGCTACGTGAGCGCGACCCGGCCTGGCTCGACTCAGGACGTGGTCGACGCAGACGGGGCGCTGCTCGCCCTGGTCGCCGAGGAGTTGCCGCTCCCGGACGGGGCCCCGATCGCCGTGCACGACGCCGACGCCCGCGCGTGGCTCGCCTCGGCGCCCGCCGACTCCGTGGATCTGCTCATCGCCGACGTGTTCGGCGGTTCGCGGGTGCCCGCCCATCTGACGTCCGTGGAGTACGCCCGCCTCGCCGAACGGGTGCTACGGCCCGACGGCCTCTACGCGGCCAATCTCGCCGACGGCGCGCCCTTCACCTTCCTGACGTCCCAACTGGCCACTTTCGCCTCGGTGTTCGAGGAGCTGGCGCTCATCGCCGAGCCGTCCGTGCTGCGCGGACGTCGCTTCGGCAACGCCGTACTCCTCGCCTCGCACGCGCCGATCGACACGGCGGCACTGGCCCGCCGGACCGCGTCCGACGCCTTTCCGGCGCGGGTCGAACACGGGGCGTCGCTGCGGCGGTTCACCGGCGCCGCGCGGGTCGTACGGGACGCCGGGGCGGTCGCGTCGCCCGAGCCGCCCGAGGGCGCGTTCAGCATCGGCTGAGCCCGCACCGGCCGGGGACGACAGGGGGCTCAGCCGATACGCACCCGGCTACTCGGCCAGCCGGACGGTGCTCATGATCTTCATCAGGGTCTCGTCCGGGATCTCGTCCTCGACGCCCCTGGCGCCGTACAGGACCCACGTGGTGTAGTCGCCCTTGGCGTTGGTGAAGGTGAAGGCGATCGCCTTGCCGTCGGTGTCGCACTTCGCCTTCTTGGGCAGGCCCGTGCTCGCCGCCGTCGAGTAGTGCCCCTTGAGTCCGGCCTTGGTCGTGTAGGGCTTGGACTTCTCGACCTTGATCGCCTTCTGCTGCTGCGCCTCGGTGGCTTCCTGGGCGTACGCGGCCCAGACCCAGCTTCCGGACTCGTTGCTGGCGGCGGTCGCCGTGTCCTTGGCGCCCTGGCCGCCCTTGGTGCCCGTGCCGCCGAGGCTGACGTCCTCCACCGTGCCGTCCTGGTCGGTGTCCTGCTCGCACCAGTTGGACTTCAGGAAGGCCGGCGCGGAGAAGGTGATGGCGGGCGAGCCGTCACCCTTCTCGGCGTCCTCGAAGCCGGAGAACGTGTCGGGCTTGTCGACCACCCAGTCGGCGGGGACGTCGAACTGCGTCCCGTGGTTCGGGTTGGTCACGACCTTCCAGCCCGCGATGGTGGGCTCACCGGCGCCCGAACCGTCGCGCGGATTGTCCTGCGGCGTCTCCTTCGACTTCGGCTCCTTCGACGCGGACGCGGAAGACTTGGAGTCGTCGGCGACGTTCGTGCTCCCACCGTCGTCCTTGAGCACGAAGAAGCCCGTGGCCGCCGCAGCCACGACGACCGCCGACGCGGCGATGATCGCGACCATCCTCGTGCGCTTCTTGTCCCGCGAGGGGTCGGGGCCGCCGGGGCCGCCCGGCCCGCCGACCTGGCCCGGGACCGCGTACTGCGGCACGGTCGGCTGCTGGTACGGGTTGGGCTCCTGATATCCCGGCTGCTGCGGGTAGCCGGGCTGCTGCTGATAGCCCGGCTGCTGATATCCCGGTTGCTGGTAGGGATTCGGCTGCTGGTACCCCGGCTGCTGGTACGGGTTCGAATTCGGATCCTGCGGGTTCTGCTCGCCCCCGGGCGGCTGCTGTCCTGGCCACATGGCGAGTAACGATAGAGGGGACGTCCCCGCACTGCTACGGCCGCCCTGTCGCAGGATCGCAACTGCCCCTGCTCGCGGGTAGCGGAAAAGCCGCCGCAGCGGTCGTCTCCGACGGGACGACCCCGTCGGGGAAAGGTGTCGCGTGCAGGTAGGCTGCCCGGCGTGCGCCTGGAAGGCGCACGCCGGGCAGCGGCACATCCGACACAGGAGGAACCGGTCTTGCACGTCCAGGAGTGGCTGGAGACCGTACCGGCGATCAGTGTCTATGTCCTGGTCGCGGTGGTGATCGGGCTCGAAAGCCTCGGCATCCCGCTGCCGGGCGAGATCGTCCTCGTCAGCTCGGCGCTGCTGGCCTCGCAGCACGGCGACATCAACCCGTACATCCTCGGCGCGTGCGCCACCGCAGGCGCGATCATCGGCGACTCGATCGGTTACGCCATCGGCCGCAAGGGCGGCCGGCCGCTGCTCGCCCGGCTCGGCGGGAAGTTCCCGCACCACTTCGGCGAGGCGCAGATCGCCATGGCCGAAAGGTCGTTCCAGAAGTGGGGCATGTGGGCGGTCTTCTTCGGCCGGTTCGTCGCGCTGCTGCGGATCTTCGCCGGGCCGCTCGCGGGTGTGCTGCGGATGCCCTACTGGAAGTTCCTGATCGCCAACGTCCTGGGCGGGATCGTCTGGGCCGGGGGCACGACCGCGGTCATCTACTCGGTGGGTGTCGTCGCCGAGTCATGGCTGAAGCGCTTCTCCTGGCTGGGCCTGGTTCTCGCCGTACTGATCGGCCTCACCTCGATGCTCGTCATCAAGAACCGGGCGAAGAAGGCGTCGGCGCAGGTGCGGGCGGAGCCCGTACCCGCCACGGACTGACGGCCACGGACTGACGGCCGCCCGGCCGGTGTCAGCCGCGGCCGGTGTCAGCCGTCGTGCACGGCCCGATGGCGCTTCGCCAGCTCCAGATAGACCGCCGCGTTGAGCCTGATGCCCTCGCGCTCCTCCTCGGTCAGCTCCCGCTTCACCTTGGCGGGCACCCCGGCGACCAGCGAACCCGGCGGTACGCGCATGCCCTGCGGCACCAGCGCCTGGGCCGCGACGAGTGAACCCGCCCCGATGTGCGCCCCGTTGAGTACGGTGGCACCCATGCCGACCAGCACGTCGTGCTCCACGGTGCAGCCGTGCAGCACCGCGTTGTGACCCACCGAGACCCGCTCGCCGATGGTGACGGGGGAGCCCGGGTCGACATGAATGGTGCAGTTGTCCTGGATGTTGCTGTCGGCCCCGACGGCGATCGGGCCGCCGTCCGCCCGCAGCACCGTGTGGTACCAGACGCTGGAACCGGCGGCCAGGCTCACCTCGCCGAGCACCACCGACGTCGGGGCGACGAACGCCGTCGGATCGATCACGGGCTCGTGCCCGCCCACACCCGCGATCAACGCCCGCTCTGTCATGCCGTCTCCTTCGCCTGCCCGTGAGAGTCCGCGATCGGGTCTCGTGCGAGTTGCCGTACGAGTTGCCGTACGAACCCCGTCCACCGGCACCGTAAGCGACGAGCGCCGACGCCCCGGCACCAGGTCGGCCACGACACCCCCTGTCTGAACCGACGGCCGGTCAATAACCTGGTGGGAGTCGAATGTTGCCGTCGCTTCGACCGAGGGAGCTCCATGGCCACCGCACAGCAGGTCCCCGACATCCTGTCGGCCGAGTTCGCCGACAATCCGTACCCCGCCTACCGTCAGATGCGCGAGAGCGCGCCGCTGATCTGGCACGAGGCCACCAACAGCTACCTCATCTCGCGTTACGAGGACGTGGAACGGGCCTTCAAGGACAAGGCGTCGGTGTTCACCACCGAGAACTACCACTGGCAGATCGAGCCCGTGCACGGCAGGACCATCCTCCAGATGAGCGGCCGGGAGCACGCCGTACGCCGCGCGCTCGTCGCTCCGGCGTTCCGGGGCAGCGACCTGGAGGACAAGTTCCTGCCGGTCATCGAGAACAACGCCCGCCGGCTCATCGACGCCTTCCGGCACACCGGAAGCGTCGACCTGGTGGACGCGTTCGCCACCCGCTTCCCCGTCGACGTCATCGTCGAGATGCTGGGGCTCGACCGGGCCGCACACGCCCGCTTCCACGGCTGGTACACCACCGTCATCGCCTTCCTGGGCAATCTCTCCGGTGACGCCGATGTGACCGAGGCGGGTGAACGGACCCGGATCGAGTTCGCCGAGTACATGCTCCCGATCGTCCGGGCCCGCAGGGAGGATCCGCGCGACGACCTGCTGTCCGCGCTGTGCGCCGCCGAGGTCGACGGGGTGCGGATGAGCGACGAGGACGTCAAGGCGTTCTGCAGCCTGCTGCTCGCGGCGGGCGGCGAGACCACCGACAAGGCCATCGCCTCGCTGTTCGCGAATCTGCTGCTCCACCCGGACCAGCTCGCCGCCGTGCGGGAGGACCGGAGCCTGATAGACCGGGCGTTCGCGGAGACCCTGCGGTACACCCCGCCGGTGCACATGATCATGCGGCAGACCTCGCGGGAGGTCACGCTCAGCGGCGGGACCATACCGGCCGGCGCCACCGTCACCTGTCTCATAGGCGCCGCCAACAGGGACCCCGACCGCTTCGCCGAGCCCGACACCTTCAACATCTTCCGGGACGATCTGACGACGACGACCGCGTTCTCCGCCGCCGCCGACCACCTGGCCTTCGCACTCGGGCGGCACTTCTGCGTCGGCGCCCTGCTGGCCAGGGCCGAAGTGCGGGTGGGCGTGGGGCAACTGCTCGACGCCATGCCCGGGTTGCGGCTGGCGGCGGGGTTCGACCCGGTCGAGCGGGGGGTGTTCACACGGGGCCCGCGCTCGCTGCCGGTGGAGTTCGACCCCGTTACGCGCTGACGGAGCCGGCGCGACACCTGCGCCGGGCGGGCTCACAGGAGCCCGCCCGGCGAACAAGGTTGACGGCGTTCACCGCACCACGGGCGTGAACTCCACCGGCAGCGCCGTCAGACCGCGCATCCAGATCGACGGCCGCCACCTCAACTCGCCCGGCTCCACGGCCAGTACGACATCCGGCAGCCGCTCCAGCAGCGTCTCGACCGCCGTACGGGCGACGACATCGGCCAGCAGCGGCGCCGGATACGGACACCGGTGCTCGCCGTTGCTGAAGGACAGATGCGCCGAGTTCTCCGCGCCGATATGACCCTCCGGCCAGATCTGCGGATCGGTGTTGGCCGCCGCGAGCCCCAGGACCAGACAGTCGCCCGCCCTGATGTGCCGGCCGCCCAACTGTGTGTCGCGCACCGCCCACCGGCCGATGAAATTCTGCGTCGGAGTGTCCAGCCACAGCACCTCGTTGAGCGCCTGCCCGACACTCAGCCGCCCGCCCGACACATTGAGCGCGAACCGGTCGTCGGTGAGCAGCAGCCGCAGTGTGTTGCAGATCCAGTTGGCCGTCGGCTGCTGCGCCGCCGCGATGACGGAGATCAGATCCTGCACGATCTCGTCGTCCGCCAGCCCCGCCGGATGCGCCAGCATCCGCGAGGTGACGTCGGCGCCCGGCCGGGCGCGCTTGGCCTTCACCAGTCGCTGGATGCGTTCCTGCACCCGTACGTACGCCGAGACCGGGTCGTCGCCCTCCGCCGCGTCCAGCGACACCCGTAGATCGCGTACGAGTTCTTCGGTGTCGGCGCCGCCCGTCGGCATGCCGCACATCTGGACGGCCGCCCGCATCGGCAGCGCGTGGGCGTAGGCGGCCATCAGCTCGGCGGTCCCGGAGCCCGCGAACGCGTCGATGAGCTGTTCGGCGATCTGCCGGCAGTCGTGGGCGAGTTCGAACTGGTCGACCGCTTCGAGCGCGTGGGTGATCACGCCCGCCCGCCGCTGGTGCTCGGCGCCCTCGGTGAACAGCACGGACGGCTGGTGGCCGACGTACGGCAGCAGCGGCCAGTCGGCGGGGATCGCCGCCCACTGGTTCCAGCGGCGGGAATCCCTGGCGAACAGCTCGTCGTGGCTGGTGACATAGCTGACCTCGGAGTAGCCGAGGACCAGCCACGCGGGGATGCCACCGTCCAGCAGGACGGGGGCGACCGGGCCGTGGGCGCGGCGCAGACCGCGGTAGAGCCGCGACGGGGTCTGCTGGAATTCGAGACCGCTCAGCGGCACCGAGTCGGGGTGCGCGGCGGGGCAGTTGGGCGGCGGCTGGGCGAGCGGGGGTGCGTGCGGTGGGGTTTGGAATGTTTGGGCGGATTCAAGGGGTCCGGGGGGTCCGAGGGGGCCGAGGGTTTCCGGAAAAGGGGCGTGTGGATCGGTCATGGCGTCAACTCCCGTGCCATCGCCAGTTCGTACAGGTGGTCCACGAGGGCGATCAGGACGTTCTTGCCGGACGAGCGAACCCGCGCGTCGCAGTTGATCAGCGGGATGTGCTCGGGCAGCGACAGCGCCTGCCGGATCTCGTCGAGCGAGAACGCCGAGATGTCGTCGTCGAACCGGTTGACCGCGACCACGAACGGCGTCCTGTGATGCTCCAGCCGGTCGATGGCGTACCAGGACTCGCTCATCCGCCGGGTGTCGACGAGGACGACCGCGCCCAGCGTGCCCGAGAAGAGGCGGTCCCACAGGAACCAGAACCGCTCCTGGCCGGGCGCGCCGAACAGATAGAGCACCACCCGGTCACTGAGGCTGATCCGGCCGAAGTCGAAGGCGACCGTGGTCGTGGTCTTCGTGGCGAGCCCGGCGGTCTCGTCCACCCCGACACCGGCCTGCGTCATCACCTCCTCGGTGTTGAGCGGACGGATCTCGCTCACGGACCGGACGAGGGTCGTCTTGCCGACCCCGAAGCCGCCCACGATCACGATCTTCAGTCCGGTCTCGGCGGCGTCGGTCAGCGGGGTGCGGGCGGGTGGCTCAGAGGTTGCGGAGTCCATGAAGCACCTCCTTCAAGAGGGCCGGTTCCGGCAGGGCGGAGGCGGACCGCGCAACGCGCGGATGGCGGGCGGTGATCCGGCCGGTCGCCCGGAGGTCGCCGAGCAGGATCCGTACGACCGTCACCGGCAGTCTCAGCTCCGCCGAGATCTCCACGACCGCCGTGGGGTGCCGGCACAGATCGAGGATCGCCCGGTGCTCCGACTGTGTTCCCCGCGTCGGCGCGCACTCGCTGACGATCAGCGTGACCAGGTCGAACGAGTCGTGATCGGCGCGGCTGCGGCCACCGGTGACGGTGTACAGCCGGTCGGGATCGCCGGTGTCGACCGGCCGACGGGTCTCGTGGGTCATGACGGGGCGGCGTCGGAGGCCACCGGCGTCCGGGGCTCGGCCCGTAGATGCTCGCCGATCTGGTCCACCAGCTCGGTCATCTGGTGGCCCACCACGCCCGGGTCCGCGCCGTCCTCGGCCACCACCGCGAGATGCGCGCCGTCGCCCGCCTCCACGATGAACAGCAGACCGCCGTGGAACTCCGTCATCGAGTGGCGTACGCCGCCGGTGCCGTTGCCGAACTCGGCGGACGCGCCCTGTGAGAGCGCCTGGATGCCGGAGCAGATCGCCGCGAGCTGGTCGGCCTGGTCGAGCGTGAGATGGCGGCTCCAGCACAACTTGAGCCCGTCGCGGGACAGCACGAGGGCGTGCCGGGTGCCGGGGGTGCGCCCCAGCAGGCTCTCCAGGAGCCAGGTCAGGCTGGTGTCGGTCGTTGGCATGATGCGCATGGGTTGCGTGGGGCGGGATTCGCCGGGGGAGGCGGATCACCTGCCCGTGCCTCCAATCTCACGGTTCTGACATTGATCACGTTGCTCACGTTGCTCACGCTCGCTGGGCGAGAGACGCGCCTCAGGAGGTGTCGCCGGGCTTCGGCTGCGGCTCGGGCTCCTGCTCCTGCCCCTGCCCCGGCTCCTCGGACGCGTTGCGCACGGCGCTGTCCACGGGAAGCCGGGCGCGGTGGAAGGCGCCGAACTGCGATCCGGCGTCACGGCCGGGCGGTATGGCCCCGTGCGCCCCTGCGTTGCGCGTACGGTCCATGTCGCCCGTACCGCCCGTACCGCCCGCACCGTCCGTGCCGTTCGCGGGTGGCCTGTCTCGGTCCGCCGCCGCCATGGTGCGCCCCGGAGGCCGTACGGGCAGCCCGCCCGGCGTCGCCACCCGGGGGCCGCCTCCCCGCGCGGCGGGCGACGGCAGCGCCGCCGGCGGCAGCGACGGAAGCGGCAGCGACGGGGGTGTGACGGCCGGCTCGGTGACCGTGAGCGCCGGTACGGGCGCGGCGTGCCGCCCGCGCGGGTCGGGCGCCGCGCTCCTCGGCTGGGCGAGAAGCTGCGGCGGAAAGAGCACGACCACGCCGGTGCCGCCGCGTGAGGAGGGACGGAAGTTGACGCTCAGGTGGTACTTGGCCGCGAGCCGTCCGACGACGGCCAGGCCGAGGCGGGTGCCCTGGAGGGACGCCAGATCGTTGGCGCGTCCCGACACCGACTCCTCCGCGCGCCTCATCGCCGCGTCGGCCATCTTCAGACCGCTGTCCTCGATGGTCACCACGATGCCGGCGGACCGCTCCTCGACATAGACATGCACCTCGTCGATCGGCGGGGAGAAGTTCGCGGCGTTGTCCATCAGTTCGGCCAGCAGATGCATCACACCCTCGGCGGCGAATCCGGCGACGGCCGCGGTACTGGAGCAGTGCAGCCGTACCCGCTGATAGGCCGCGATCCGGCCGACTGCGCCGCGCAGGATGCTCTCCATGCTGATCGGCTTGTTCCAGGCCCGGCTCGCCCGGCCGCCCATCAGCAGCGCCAGCCGGTCGGTCATCAGGCCGAGCTGCGAGGTGTTGTGATCGAGCCTCAGGAGATCGCCGAAGACCTCCTCGCCGTGACGTTCCTGCATCTCTCGCAGATCGGCCAGCATGCTCACCGCCTTCGCCTGCACCCGGCTCAGGGCCTTGGCGCCGGCCGCCTGGGCGGCCGAGCCGCGCCGCTCACTGATGGCGAAGTCCCGTACGACCGCGTCGGTCAGCACCCGGAGCCGGGGATCGAACGGCCGTTTCAGATCGGCCAGTACGGTGTCCGCGCCCCGGCCCTCGCGGAGACCGCCGAGCGCGGTGGGCAGCGTCACCGTCGACAGGAGGTCCAGATCGTCGGCGATCCGGCCCAGTTCGGCCACCGCCGTCTCGTGGTCGGCGACGGCGGTCGCGGCGCGGCGCTCGCCGTGCGCCACCTCGTCGGCGAACACCGCCAGGATCCGGTGAAGTTGAGGGTCGGACGGCGGGGGAACGGCGGCGAGTGTCTCCTGCGCGCCCGCCCCTTCGCGGAGCCGTTTGACCACGGTGGGGAGCGTGACATTCACCAGATGGGCCGACTCCGCGCCGTTCTGCGCCAGTCGTGCGCGCAGGTTCAGGATCTCGCCGCCGGCCGCCTCCGACGCCCGGCGGTGGCGCCGCAGCAGCAGTACGGCGCCGGCGACGACGGCGGCGAGGATCACCCAGGCGACGGCGAGCGCCGTCGACGCCCAGGCGCGCGCGGCGGCCGGGGCGCTCACGGCCGCCGCGCCGGCCGCCGTTCCCGCCACCAGCAGCAGGGCGGGCGGCCCGGCGAACGACAGGGGGCGCGTTTTCCGTACGCGGTGGGGGCTCGGTGCGACAGGCACTGACATTCCGCGGTCCCTCGGTATTCGAGTGCGGGGGAAACAGACCGGCCGACCGGCGCGCGTCGGCTGTGGTGGGAGGCGCGGGGCACCGACTGGAACGGTGATCTCCTCGGCCATGGGTGGCCCTCACGCTACTCACGCGCGGTGGTGCGGCAGGGCCGCCACGGGGCAGTGCCCACCAACGAGGGAGTTGGGCGCGAACTCGGCCCGGGGAGGCCACAGTCGTGGTAAATGCGCGGGCGGAGATACGCGTGGGAAATCCGAGAGGCACGTGCCGGGCGGGGCCGTGGGGTGAACGTCACAGCACACGGCACCGGCCCGCCCCGGCCCCGCCGATACCGTGGGCGGGTGCCCAAGAGCCCCAAGAGCAGAGACACGTTCGCCGCACTGACCGCCTGGCGCCGTCGGCTCGTCTCGCGCGCCGTCCAGGGCGGTTGGCGGTGGATCCAGGAGGCGGGCGCGGTGAGCGCCGAGCATCCGGGCAGGCTGCGCTTCGCCCGGATCGGCACCGGCACCCGGCTCGCCTTCCCGCAGGGCACGGTCTTCGGTGAACCGTGGATCGAACTGGGCGACCACTGCGTCATCGGCGAACACGTCACGCTGACCGCCGGGATGATGCCCGGCCTGGACCTGGGCGCGGAGCCGATCCTGCGGCTCGGCGACGGGGTCGTCCTCGGCCGTGGCAGCCATGTCATCGCCGACACGGCGGTGACCGTCGGCTCGAACACGTACTGCGGGCCGTACGTCTACATCACGTCCACGAACCACAGTTACGACGATCCGCGGATTCCCGTCGGCAAGCAGTGGCCCCGCACCGACCCGGTCTCCATCGGTCCCGGCTGCTGGCTGGGCACCGGCGCGGTGATCCTTCCGGGGGCGAAGCTGGGGCGCAACGTGGTGGTCGCGGCGGGAGCGGTCGTACGGGGTGAGGTGCCCGACCACGTGGTGGTGGCGGGAGCGCCCGCGCGGGTCGTACGGCGCTGGGATCCGGAGCTCGGCTGGCAGCCGCCGTTGCGTACGCCCGCGCCCGTACCGATCCCGGAGGGCGTCACCCCTCAGGAGCTGCTGGCGCTGGGGGAGCTGGATCCCGACCGGACGTAGCGCGCTCTGTGTCCGGCGTTCCGCCGAGGCGGGTGCTCGGCGACCTCCAGGCCCTCCACCCGGCGGGTCAGCCCGCGGCCAGCAGGACCGTGCCGATCAGCGCGAGCCCGGCGCCCGCCGCCTGGACGGCGCGCAGCCTCTCCTTGAGCACGCCACGCGCGGCGACCGCCGTGATCACGGGATACAGCGAGGCCAGGACGGCGGCGACCGTCACGGGACCGTTCTGCGCGGCGATCGAGTACGTGCCGTTGGCGGCCACGTCCGCGAGGCCGACGAACGCCAGCGCGGGCAGGGCCGCCCGGATCACCTGGATCCCGCCCTCCTCGGGCAGCGCGCGTGCGCCGCGCCGCACCGCCACGTACAGCGCGAATCCGCCGACGCCGACATTGGTGACGCGCTGCACGAACAGCGCCAGGAACAGGCCCATGACCGATGTCGACGCCTCGGCGATCAGGGCCATGACCGCGCCGAATCCGAACGCGGCGAGCAGCGTCAGCGCGATCGCCTGGCGCCGGACCGCCGCCCCGCGCAGCTCGGGTCCGCCGGCCAGCACGATGCCCACGACGGCCACGGCGATGCCCGCGACCTGGAACAGTCCGGGCCGTTCGCCGACGACGATTCCCACGCCCACCGGCACGGCCACGCCGATCGAGCCGAGCGGTGACACGACGCCCATCGGGCCGAGCGCGAGCGCCTTGTAGAAGGCGAGCATGGCGACGGGGCCGACGACACCGGCGGCGACCGCGTACCAGAGCCGCGGTCCGCTCTCGGTCCACGCGCCGGTCGCGACCACGATCACGCCGAGGACGACGACGGTGATCGCCTGCGACACGACGACCACGGTCAGGGCGGGTACGCGCCGGGTGAGCAGCCCGCCGCCGAAGTCGGCCAGGCCCCAGAGCAGGGCGGTGGCCAGCGCGAACAGTGCGGTCATGACGCGAACCTCGCCAGTACAGTGTGGTGGACGGTTGGTACATCACACCGTAGTGCACTCTATTGAACTGCTTCATTGAATATATTGGACGGAATGTGTCGGACCTCGATCAGTTGACCCAGTCACTCGCCCGCAATCTCAAACGGTGGCGCGGCGAGAGAGCTTTCACTCTCGACGCTCTCGCGGCCCGGTCGGGGGTGAGCCGGGGCATGATCATCCAGATCGAGCAGGCGCGCACCAACCCCAGCGTCGGTACGACGGTGAAGCTCGCCGACGCGCTGGGCATCAGCATCACCACGCTCCTCGACTACGAACAGGGCCCGCAGGTCCGGGTCGTACCGGCCGACCAGGCCGTCCGTATGTGGTCCACCGAGGCGGGCAGCGCCACCGTCCTGCTGGTCGGGACGGAGTCGCGCGGTCCGCTCGAGCTGTGGGCCTGGAAGCTGATGCCCGGCGAGCACAGTGAGTCCGACGCGCACCCGGACGGTACGACGGAACTGCTGCACGTCACCGCCGGCGAGCTGACCCTCGTCGTGGACGGCGCGTCGCACCAGGTGGCCGAGGGCTCGTCGGCGGTCTTCGAGGCGAACGTGCCGCACGCCTACCGCAACGACGCAGAGGCGACCGTCGAGATGACGATGGCCGTCTCGATCCCGCCCGCGCGCTGACTGCCCGCGCGCTGACTGCCTCGGCGCCGCATGCCCGCGCGCGGACCGGCCGGCCGACGACGTCCTGTTCATCCGTCTGTTCATCCGTCGAGACGGCTTTTCCCGCCCCTCGGCCCGCCTGTTAGCTTGACGCGCATGCGCGCGCCCATCGGAGACTTCGACAACGCCCGACCCGCCCCCGACTGCCTCGACCTGCTCACGGAGCCGGTCGCCGCCGCCGTACGGGCCTGGCAGGGCGACGTGCCCGCCGACCAACTCCTGTACGTGGACACCGATCCGGAGATCGCGGACACCGCCGCCTTCGTGGAGCACCACGGCGCCGATCTGCTCGACCGGTCGGCCAACTGCGTCGTCGTGGCGGGCAAGCGCGGCGGCGAGTCCACGCTCGCCGCCTGTCTCGTGCTGTCACGGACCCGCGTCGACGTCAACGGAGTCGTACGCAAGCAACTGGGCGCCCGTAAGGCGTCGTTCGCGCCGATGGACTCCGCGACCGGCGAGACCGGGATGGAGTACGGCGGCATCACACCCATCGGTCTGCCGGCCGACTGGACCCTGCTCGTGGACGCCGCGGTCGTGGACACCGAGTGGGTGCTGATCGGCAGCGGACGCCGCCGGGGGAAGCTGATCGTGCCCGGCAAGGCGTTCGCCACCCTGCCCGGCGCCGTCGTCGTCGACGGACTCGGCGTCGCCAGCGGCTGAGGGCTGACGAGGCGGGAACAGCGGACTCAGCCGAGGCGCGGTATCTCGATGGCGGGGCAGCGGTCCATCACCATGTCGAGACCGGCGGCCGTCGTGCGCTCGTACGCCTTCTCGTCGATCACCCCGAGCTGGAACCAGACCGCCTTCGCGCCGATCGCGGCGGCCTCGTCGGCGACCGGCCCCGCCAGCTCGCTGTTGACGAACACGTCCACCACGTCGACGGGGAACGGGATCTCGGCCAGCGACGCGTACCCCCGCTCGCCGTGGACCGTCTCCGCCTTGGGATGCACCGGCACCACCCGCTTGCCGTAGCGCTGGAGGACGGCCGCGACGCCGTACGCCGCCCGCGACCGGTTGCCGGAGAGGCCCACGACCGCCCAGGTGTCACCCGTGGAGGTCAGAATCCTGCGAATCGTCTCGTCGTCTGCGTACATGCCCGGACAACGGACGGCACGGCCCGGCAATTCCCCCGCCGTTCCCCTGTCCTTCCCCTGTCCTTCCCGTTTGGCGAGGGCCCGCCATGCGCGCGGGGTGGGGGCAGCGCCTAGGGTGGCGCGATGCATGAGCAGTACCGCACCGTCGCCCGCCGGGGAATTCACGAGACCGAGGTCAACCGGTCGCGCTTCCTCTGCGCGCTCGCGCCCGCCGCCACCGAGGAGGAGGCGCGGGCCTTCGTCGCCGCCGTCCGCCGGGAACACCCCACGGCCACGCACAACTGCTTCGCCTATGTCATCGGCGCCGACGCCTCCGTACAGAGGGCCAGTGACGACGGAGAGCCCGGCGGCACGGCCGGCGCGCCCATGCTCCAGATGCTGATGCGCCGGGACGTGCGGTACGTCGTCACCGTCGTCACGCGCTACTACGGAGGCGTCAAGCTCGGCGCGGGCGGGCTGATCCGCGCGTACGGGGGCGCGGTCGGCGAAGCGCTCGACACGGTCGGCACCGTCACCCGGCAGCGCTACCGGCTGGCCACGATCATCGTCGACCACCAGCGGGCCGGAAAGCTGGAGAACGAACTGCGGGCCACCGGCCGCGCCGTACGCGAGGTGCGGTACGCGGAGATAGTGACCATGCGGATCGCACTGCCGGACGCCGACATCGGCGACTTCCGGGCCTGGCTCGCGGACACCACGGCCGGAACAGCCGTACTGGAACTGGGCGGTGAGGCGTACGGCGACCTCTGACGCCCACCGGGACCACCGGCGACGCCTCCGGAAATCCCCGAAACCACCCGAGGCCACCCGAGACCTCCGTGACCGACGGGGCGTCAGCCGCCGCAAGGGCGATATGCCGGTAGCCACACCCGATGTCCGACCCCACCGTTACTCTCAGGGATCATGAGATTCCTGCACACGTCGGACTGGCACCTGGGGCGGTCCTTCCACCGCGTCAGCCTTCTCGACGCACAGGCGGCGTTCCTCGACCATCTCGTGGCGACCGCCCTGGCGCACGAGGTCGACGCGGTCCTCGTGGCGGGCGACGTGTACGACCGGGCGGTGCCCCCGCTCTCCGCCGTCGAGCTGTTCGACCGGGCGCTGCACCGGCTCGCCGAGGCGCGCGTACCGACCGTGATGATCTCCGGGAACCACGACTCGGCCCGCCGGCTGGGCGTCGGCGCCGGGCTCATCGACCACGCCGGAATCCATCTGCGCACCGACCCGGCCCGCTGCGCCACCCCCGTCGTGCTCACCGACACCCACGGCGACGTGGCCTTCTACGGCCTGCCCTACCTCGAACCGGCCCTGGTCCGCGACGAGTTCAAGGCAGCGAAGGCAGGCCACGAGGCCGTGCTGTCGGCCGCGCTCGACCGGGTACGGGCCGATCTCGCCACCCGCCCCACGGGCACCCGGTGCGTCGTCCTCGCGCATGCCTTCGTGGCCGGCGGAGCCGCCAGCGACAGTGAACGCGACATCACCGTCGGCGGCGTGTCCGCCGTCCCCACCGCGACGTTCGACGGCGTGGACTACGCGGCCCTCGGCCATCTGCACGGCTCACAGGCCCTCACCGAGCGCGTGCGCTACTCCGGTTCACCCCTCGCGTACTCCTTCTCCGAGACCGACCACCGCAAGACGATGTGGCTGGTGGACCTCGGCCCCGGCGGCGAGATCGACGCCGAGCGGATCGACTGCCCGGTGCCGCGCCCGCTGGCCCGCGTCCGGGGCACCCTCGCCGGCCTCCTCGAGGACCCGGCGCTCACCCGCCACGAGCAGGCATGGATCGAGGCGACGCTCACCGACCCCGTGCGCCCCGCCGAGCCCATGGCACGACTCGCCGAACGCTTCCCGCACACCCTCAGTCTCGTCTTCGACCCCGACCGGGGCGACGAGGAACTGGTCGCGTCCTACGCACAGCGCCTCGAAGGCCGCAGCGACCAGGAGATCGCCGAGGACTTCGTGGCGCATGTACGGGGCGGCGCCGGGCCCGACGACCGGGAACGGACCGTGCTGCGCGGCGCCTTCGACCATGTACGGGTCGACACCGCCGTACGCGAGGTGACCGGATGAGACTGCACCGGCTGACCATCACCGCCTTCGGGCCGTTCGCCGACACCCAGGAGGTCGACTTCGACGCGCTGTGCGCCGCGGGGATCTTCCTCCTGCACGGCGCGACCGGCGCCGGGAAGACCTCCGTGCTCGACGCCGTCTGCTACGCGCTGTACGACGCCGTGCCGGGCGCGCGCCAGATCAAGGGCGGCGCCGCCACCAAGGACGCCTCCCTGCGCAGCGACCACGCCCCGGCGGGCACGTCGACGGAGGTCAGCCTCGAACTGACCGTCGGCGGACGGCGGTTGGAGATCACCCGCAGTCCGGCGCAGACGCGTCCCAAGAAGCGCGGCACCGGCGTCACCACGGAGAAGGCCGGCAGCGGGCTGCGGGAGTACGACTCCACGAGCGGCGACTGGCGCGCCCTGAGCCGGTCCCACCAGGAGATCGGCGAGGAGATCGGCCAGCTCCTCGGCATGAGCCGCGAGCAGTTCTGCCAGGTCGTCCTCCTGCCGCAGGGCGACTTCGCGCGCTTCCTGCGCGCCGACGCCGAGGCGCGCGGCAAGCTGCTCGGCCGACTCTTCGACACCCGCCGGTTCGCCGCCGTCGAGGACCGGCTCGCCGAGCTGCGGCGGGGCGCCGAACAGCAGGTGCGGGCCGGGGACGAGCGACTGCTCGGCGTCGCGCAGCACATCGACCAGGCGGCCGGCGCCGGCCTCGAACAGCCGTTGCCGGCGCGGCAGCCGGGCGATCCCGCCCTGGCCCCCGCCGTCCTGGCATGGGCCGCCGTCGCCCGCTCCACGGCCCACGAACGCCGCGACATCGCCGAGTCGGCCCTCGCCCGCGCCGAGAGCGGGCAGGCCGCCGCGCGCCGACGGCTCGACACCGAACGTGAACTGGCCAGGCTGCAACAGCGGTTCGCCGACGGACAGCGGCGCGCCGACGCGCTCGAAGCCCGCCGCCCCGCCTACGAGGCGGCGCGCGCCAGGCTGGATCGGGCCCGCAAGGCGGACCAGGTCGCCCCCGCGCTCACCCTGCGCGCGGACGCCGAGCGCGCCCACCGCACGGCCGCCGCCGCCCTCGACCGGACCCGCGCCCGGCTCCCCGCCGAACTCACCGACAGCGGCGCCGACCATCTCTCCGCGCTGGAGCGGAAGATGCTGGAGGAGCTGGGCCGGGTCGACGCCGCCCGGGGCGCCGAGCGGCGCAGCGCGGAGATCAGCAGCGAACGGGCCGAGCTGGACCGTCAGGCGCGCGCCGACGAAGAGTTGCTGGCCGACGCCGCCGGCTGGCTCGCCGACTGGGAGAGCGCCCGCCGGGAACATCAGGACCGCGTCGAGACGGCCCAGGAGGCGGCGACCCGCGCCGAACAGCTCGCGGGACAGCTCGAACCGGCGCGCGCACAGCTCGACGCGGCCCGCGCGCGCGACGCGCTCGACGCACGGGCCACCGAGTCGCAGCGCCTCCTGAACAGCGCCCGCGAGCGCGCCAACGACGCCAAGGAGACCTGGCTCGATCTGCGCGAGCGACGGCTGCGCGGCATCGCCGCCGAACTCGCCGCCCTGCTCGTCGCGGGCGAGCCCTGCGCCGTCTGCGGCTCCGACGATCACCCGGCGCCCGCGCGGGCCGGAGCCGGCCACGTCGACCAGGCGTCGGAGGACGCCGCGTTCGCCGCCTCCCGGCGGGCCGAGGCCGCCGTCACCGAGGCCGAGCGCGAGCACGCCTTTGTACGAGAGGAGTACGCGGCGGCCCGGTCGGCGGCCGGCGGGTCGACCGTCGCCGACCTTCTCGCGCTCACCGAGCGCCTGGGCCGCGACCACACGACGGCGCACCGACTCGCCGCCGGTACGCACGCCGCACGCGAGGCGCTGGCCCGCGCCGAACGGGAGCGTGAGGACCGGCTCACCGCACAGCGGTCGGCCGAGAACCGCGTCGCGGCCCGTACCTCACGGCGCGAAGCGCTCGACCATGAACAGACCGGCCTCGAATCGGAACTGGTCCGCGCGCGTGGCGACGCCGACAGCGTCGCCGCGCACGCCGATCGGCTGGAGAGCCGGGCACGGCTGCTCGCCGAAGCGGCCGACGCGGTACGGGACTTCGACACCACGGCCCAGCGGCTCAAGGACGGCGACGACCGGCTCGCGGACGCGGCGTTCCGGGCGGGGTTCGACACCCCGCGCGAGGCAGCGGCGGCCCTGCTGTCCGGCCCGGAGCAGCGCGATCTGACCCACCGGATGGACGACTGGCAGGCCGAGGCCGCCACCGTCGCCGACCGGCTCGCCGAGACCGACGCGCGCGAGGCGGCACAGCGGCCACCCGCCCGGCTCGACACGGCGCTCACCTCTTACGAGACGGCCGAGACCGCGCTGCGCGCCGCGATCACCGCACTCGCGGGCGCCCGCCGCCGAAGCGCGGAGCTGGCCGGGCTCTCCCGGCAGGCCGAGGAGGAGGTACGGCGCCTGGGCCCGCTCCGTACGGAGTACGAGCGGGTGGCCCGTCTCGCCGCGCTCACCGCCGGCACCTCCACCGACAACGACCGCAAGATGCGCCTGGAGTCGTACGTCCTGGCCGCCCGGCTCGAGCAGGTCGCGGCGGCGGCCACCACGCGGCTGCTGCGCATGTCCGCCGGCCGCTACACCCTGGTCCACTCGGACGCGCGCAGCGGCGGCGGCAAGCGGTCCGGGCTGGGGCTCCATGTGGTCGACTCCTGGACCGGCAGCGCGCGGGACACGGCGACGCTGTCCGGCGGGGAGACGTTCTTCGTCTCCCTCGCCCTCGCGCTCGGTCTCGCCGATGTCGTCACCGACGAGGCGGGCGGCGCGCGCCTGGACACCCTCTTCATCGACGAGGGCTTCGGCAGCCTGGACGACCAGACGCTGGACGAGGTCCTGGACGTGCTGGACTCGCTGCGTGAACGTGACCGCAGCGTCGGCATAGTCAGCCATGTCGCGGACCTCCGCCGCCGGATCCCGACCCAACTGGAAGTGACGAAGTCCCGCCGGGGCTCCACGGTCAGTCTGCGTACGGGTGGCGCCGACGGCTGAGCAAGCCGGTCCCGGTCACCGCTCTCCCGGCCCCTCGAAATCCGTATGACAGCCGCCGACCGGCCGACCATCATTGCTGCCCATGCCTCAACTCCCCGACCCCAGCCCCGAATCCCTCCGCCGTGAGCACCTGCCCCTTCGGGGCCGTACGGCCCTCGTCACCGGTGCCAGCAGGCGCGGCGGCATCGGCTACGCGGTCGCCCGCCGGCTCGCCGCGTACGGCGCGAGCATCTACCTGCATCACCATGTGCCGCACGATCGGAGCCAGCCCTGGGGAGCCGATCCCGACGGCCCCGAAGCGGTCGCCGCCGGGGTGCGCGAAGCCCTCGGCCATCCGGGCGCCCAGGTGCACCACGGGCCCGGTGATCTGTCCGACCCCGAGGGCCCGGCCAAGCTGTTCGCGGCGGCCGGTGAAGCCCTCGGCGGCGTGGTCGACATCCTGGTGGCCAATCACCCCCGCAGCGGCACGGACGGGGCCCTGAAGGACATCGACGCCGGGATGCTCGACACGCACTGGGCCACCAACACCCGCTCGGTGATCCTGCTGATCCAGGAGTACGCCAAGCTGCGCGGCGCCCATCCGGCCCGTATCCGGCGCGGCAGCCGCATCGTGATGATGACCTCCGGTCAGAACCTCCGGGCCGGAATGCCCGAGGAGATCGCCTACAGCCTCTCCAAGGGCGCACTGGCCTCGGCCACCCACACCCTGGCCGCCTCCCTCGGCGGCATGGGGATCACGGTCAACACCGTCAACCCCGGCCCCGTGGACACGGATTACCTCACCGGCGACGCCTACGACAAGATCGCCGGAATGTTCCCGGCCGGACGATGGGGGATGCCGGACGACCCGGCGAGGCTGATCGCCTGGCTCGCCACCGACGAGGCCGAGTGGATCACCGGCCAGGTCATCAACTCGGAGGGCGGATTCCTGCTGAGCGGTGAGCACTTCACCCCCGTACGGCCCTGGTCCCCCGAACGCCCGGCCGACCTGCGCCCGGACACCCCCTAGGGAGCCACCGCCCTGCGCCGCAGCGGCGAGGAGTAGACCACGCTCGTCGTGACCGAACCCAGCGTCGAGATCCGGCCCGTGACCGTCTCCAGATCGCTCATCGAACGCGCGGCGACCTTCAGTACGAAGCAGTCGTCGCCCGTCACATGGTGCGCCTCCAGAATCTCGGTCATGCCCGCCAGCAGATCGTGGAACGGCTTGTAGTTGCCGTGCGGATAGCGGAGCCGTACGAAGGCGAGGATCGGCCGCCCCAGCCGCTCCTGGTCGACCACGGCCGTGTATCCGGAGATCACCCCGGCCTCCTCCATGCGCCGTACCCGCTCCGTCACGGCGCTGGCCGACATCGAGACGGCGCGCGCCAGTTCGGCGAAGCCGGTCCGTCCGTCGCGTTGCAGGACATCCAGAATGAGCCAGTCCGTGGCGTCCGGGGAAAACTCGGTCATGAGTCACAAGTAGCAGACGATTCCCCGGCCGAACAAGTCATGTGCCGGGGAATCTCCCTTCTGGGGAGGGGTCTCGCCGCCGTAGCTTTCTGGGCATGACCATCTTCACGCACCCCAACTCCGTTCTCGCGGTGGCTCCCGCCGCTCCCGCCGATGCCGCCGCCCATTTCGCGGCGCGGCTCGCCTCGTACACCGACGTCTCCGATGTCGCCGCCGCGCTGTCCGCCGGCGAAGACCCCGGCTTCGTCCTGCTGGACTCACGCTCGACGCAGTCCTGGGAACAGGGCCATGTCCCGGGCGCCGTCCATCTGCCGACCGCGCTGATCCCCGGCCGGGCGGCAGGGCTGCTCGACAGGTCCGTGCCGGTCGTCACCTACTGCTGGGGCCCCGGCTGCGACGGAGCCACCCGCGCCGCCCTCGCCCTCGCGCTGCTCGGCTACCGGGTGAAGGAGATGCTGGGCGGCATCGAGTACTGGATCAGGGAGGGCTTCGAGATCGAGACCGGCACGGACCTTGAGAACGCCGGCCGAAGGCTGCGCCGCGCCCCCGACCCCCTGACCGCGCCACGCACCCCGGCCCCCTGCGGCTGCTGACGCGCGAAAGTCCGCCCTGCTACGGGACCGGCCACCGGGTGGCGATGCGGCCGTGCCGCATCCGGCCCACCAGCCGGACGTGCAGCGTCTCCGGCGTGTTGTCGCCCGCGTCCCTGGTGATCGCCAACTCGCCGTGCCGTACTGCCAGTTCGTTGGCATTGACCACCATGCCCGGCGCGAGGACCAGTTCCACGTTGCCGCCGCGCACCCGCAGGTCGAGGACCAGTTCGGGTCGGGTGAGCACCGCGCTCGTCAGGTCCAGCATCACATCGCTCCACGCGGTGCGCAGCGCCAGCCGGTGCGGCAGCGTCCACCGGCCGTCGCGGCGCACCGAGCCGTGTTTCTCGCTGATGGTCAGCAGTTCGGCGGCCGGCTCGGCGGGCGTACCCGCGAGTGTGAGCGCGCTGCCGCTGCCCGGGGCCGGGGTCAGGTCGGCCGTGAGTGGGGCCAGCGCGTCGACAGTGCGGGCGGCCAGTGCCGCGCCCACCCGCTCGTCGAACTCGGCCGGCTCGAGCCGGCCGTCTCCTACGGCGGCGCGCAGTACATCGATGACCCGGTCGCGGTCCGCGTCGGACGCGCGCAGCGCGGGCGCGCCGGGCGGATCGATCGGCATCCGGCTCTCCTCGGCGGCGACGTGGTGGCACCGCGCCACCGACGTTCCAGGCTATAGCGCGAGTCGGCGGCCATCAACGCGGAAGTCCTCGATCCCCTCGCAGTCCTGGAGGACTTGCTACGTGTATGCGCCCTTCAATCATGCATTCAGGTGCTTCCGGCGTGGTCGTCGCGGGATTGGCGTCCGTGATCTTCACACTGGCCGTGGATCAGTCCCCATTCATCTGAATTCATCTGAGAAAGGCAGCTCCATGCGCCGTCGGATCGCCACTGTCCTGGTCGGGGCCTTCGCCCTCGTCACCGCCCTTGCCGCCCCCGCTTCCGCGATCGGGATCGACCTCGGTGGCGGCCTCACCTTCTGAGGCCCGCGCGTTCGAGCAGGCGCGCCTTTCACGAGAACGCGAGGCCCGGCCGGGGTGCCCCAGCCGGGTCTTTCGCGTTCGCTCACAGCACGTGCGGCAAGCCAAGGTTGTTGATCAGAGGGCCCTCGATCGAGAGCCCCTCCGTGATGAGGGACTCGGTGGCGGGGAGAGACACCGGGGAGGGGTTGACCGCTGCCTGGGCCGGGGCGGTGTACGCGGCCGCCAGAGCGACCGTCGCGAATACGAGGGCGGCGAAGCGATGACGCATCGCTGGCTCCTTTCAGTTTCAGGGGGGGCGAAGTGAATCGCGGTGATCAACGCCGGATCTGTCCATCGGTCACTGATCACCGCGCCCCCGGTCGACCGACCGGGGACCAGGCATCCGTTCGGCCCTGAGGCCGGGTGGTCGCACCGATTCCGTCCCGTGGGCTACGTTGTGCGGCGATGACTACCGGGACGGCCTCGCGCCACACACCGATCGGTTACCCGGCGCTCCTCTGAGCGCCGGACGGGCCGGTGCCGGCCCGCTGTTCGACCGGGGATCCGGCGCTGCCGCGCGGGCTCCGCCTCCTGTCGTGCTTCTCACAGCTCGACACGTCAACCACGACAGGAGACCTCAGACCCATGCCCATCACGATGCTGCACATCCCCACCGCGGACGGCCAGGCCGACGCTCTCGCCGCCTACCCCGACCATGGCGGCCCGCACCCGGGGGTACTGATGTACGCGGACGGCTTCGGCATCCGGCCCGTAGTACGGGAGATGGCCCGCGAACTGGCCGGGCACGGGTACTACGTACTCGTCCCCAACCTCTTCTACCGGCACGGCCCGGCACCGGTGATCGAACTTCCCGAGCACATCGGAGAAGAGGTCCGGCCCGCCGTCTTCGCCCAACTGATGCCCTTGATCGAGGCGCACACCGCCGAACGCGCCCTGAGCGACGCCGACGCCTACCTCACGTTCCTCACCACCCGGCCCGAGGTCGGCGCCGGACCGGTCGCGGTGACCGGCTACTGCATAGGCGGCCTCCTGGCGGTGCGCACCGCCGCGGCCCACCCCGGCCAAGTGGCCGCCGTCGCCGGATTCCACGCTCCCGTGGGCGCCGACGGACCCGACAGCCTCGCCACGATCACGGCCCAGGTCCACTTCGGCCACGCGGAAGGCGACGTGACGCCCGAGGCCCTGGCCGAGCTGAACCGGGCCCTGGACGCCGCGGGTGTCGACCACACCTCCGAGATCTACCCCGGCACCGTCCACGGCTTCACCATGGCCGACACCGACGCCTTCGACCCCGCCGCGCTACAACGCCATTGGGACCATCTGCTGCCCCTCCTCGACCGCACCCTGCCCAACGGCTGAGGCTCGGGCGCCCGGCGTCGTCGTGACGCCGGGCGCCCCGCGGGGTCAGAGCTTGGACAGCTCGTCCACCAGATCGTCCAGCCCCAGCGGGCCCTGCGACAGGGCCGCCATGTGCCATGCCTTCGCGTCGAACGCGTCGCCGTGCCGCTCGCGCGCGTTCGCCCGGCCCAGCAGCCACGCCCGCTCGCCCAGCTTGTAGCCGATCGCCTGGCCCGGCATCGACAGATAGCGGGTCAGTTCGCTCTCCACGAAGTCCGCCGGTCTGCCGCTGTGGTTCCCGAAGAACTCCTGCGCCAGCTCGGGTGTCCAGCGCTCACCCGGGTGGAACGGCGAGTCCGCCGGGATCTCCAGCTCCAGATGCATCCCGATGTCCACGATCACCCGGCAGGCACGCATCATCTGCGCGTCCAGATAGCCGAGCCTGCGCTCCGCGTCCGGCAGGAAGCCCAGCTCGTCCATCAGCCGCTCCGCGTACAGCGCCCAGCCCTCCGCGTTCGCGCTGACGCCGCCCACCGACGCCTGGTAGCGGGAGAGCTGGTCAGCGACATGGACCCACTGCGCGATCTGGAGGTGATGGCCGGGGACACCCTCGTGGTACCAGGTCGACACCAGGTCGTACACCGGGAAGCGGGTCTCGCCCATCGTCGGCAGCCAGGTGCGGCCGGGGCGGGAGAAGTCCTCCGAGGGGCCGGTGTAGTACGGCGCCGCCGGACCGCCCGCCGGGGCGATGCGCGACTCCACCCTCCTTACCCGGTCGGCGAGTTCGAAGTGGGTGCCGTCCAGCGCGTCGATGGCCTCGTCCATCAGGGCCTGGAGCCACTTGCGTACCTCCTCCACGCCTTCGATGTGCTCGCCGTGCTTGTCGAGATGGGCCAGCGCCTCCCAGGGGGTCGCGCCGGGGAGGATCTTGTCGGCCTCGGTGGTCATCTCGGCGCGCAGCCGGTGGTACTCGGACCAGCCGTAGGCGTACGCCTCGTCCAGATCCAGGTCCGTGCCGTTGAAGTAGCGCGACCAGCGGGCGTAGCGCTCGCGGCCCACCGTGTCGGGCGCGCCCTCGACGGCCGGTGCGTACACGTCGCGCATCCAGTCGCGCAGGGCGGCGACGGCGCCCGTCGCGGCGCCCGCCGCCTCGTCCAGCTCCGTACGCAGCGAGTCGGGCCCGGCCGAAGCGAACTCCTCGAACCAGCCACGGCCGTCGCCCGCCCACTCCGTGAGCTGGCCGACGAACGTCGCGGTCGGACGGGGCCCGCCCGGCAGCTTCCGCTCCAGCCCGAGGGCCAGCGACTCGCGGAACCCTTCGAGCGCGGCCGGTACGGCGCGAAGGCGCTGGGCCACAGCCGCCCATTCCTCCTGCGAACCGGTCGGTGTCACGGTGAAGATGTCACGGATGTGGTGGGCGGGGGAGTGGATGTTGCTGACGGCCCGCAGATTCTCCCCGGCGTCGTGGACGGCGATCTCGGCCGTCAGCCGTTCGCGCAGGAGCCTGGCGCAGCGCCGCTCCTGGTCGTTGTCGGCTCCCGGCAGCTTCGTCGCGGTGTCGAGCCTGGCGAGGGTCGCGCGGGCGAGGTCGGCGACCTCCCGCGCTCCGGCCGGTGAGAAGTCCGGCAGGCGGCCGGAACTGGCCGCGACGCCCAGGAAGGTACCGGTGATCGGATCGAGTTCGATGAGTGCGTCGACATAGGCGTCGGCGACCTGGCGGGGCAGCGCGCTGCTGGAAGTGTCTGGCATGGCGACATCCTCTCCGAGCCAGGACCCCGCGTCACCCCACTTCAGGGCCGGGTCGCGGACGGAATGGCTGATGAAGGGGGCATAAGGGGACCGCAGTCCCACTGCTGGAAGACCAACCGCGTCTCGACACGGGCCACTTCGGGCCGTGAGGTGAACTCGTCGACCACGAGCCGCTGGAGATCCGCCGTGTCCGCCACGGCCACATGGACCAGATAGTCGTCAGGACCGGTCAGATGGAACAGCGCGCGGGACTCCGGCAGGCCCCGGATCCGCTCCACGAACGGCCTGATCAGCTCGCGGCGGTGCGGCCGGACCTGCACGGACAGCAACGCCTGGAGCCCACGGCCGAGTTTGGCCGGATCGAGGCGCAGTTGATGTCCCAGGATCACCCCGGAACGCCGCAGTCTGGCCACCCGGTCCAGACAGGTCGACGCGGCGACGCCGACCTCGGCGGCGATCTCCCGGTAGGTGGTCCGCGCGTCGTTCTGCAACAGGCGCAGTATGTGCAGATCGACCGGGTCCAGTACGACTGACTCGCTCATCCGGCGAACGTAACACGGAGGATTCCCCGTGATTCCCGCCGGATGTTCACAGTGCGTGCATGGACCCCATGGATGCCGGCGGCATGGCCGAACCCGTAGCCCACCCCGCAGCCCACCCCGTCACCGAACCCGCACCCCTCCCGGCGACGTTCCCGGCGGCCTTCCCCCGCGCGCTCGCGACCGAGGCCGTGCACGCGGGGCGCGAGGATCTGGCGCGGCTCGGTGTGCACGTGGCGCCGATCGATCTGTCGACCACCTACCCCTCCTACGACACCCGTGCCGAGGCCGCGCGGATAGACGAGTTCGCGGCCACCGGCGCACGCCCCGAAGGACCACCCGTCTACGCGCGCCTGGACAACCCGACCACGGCCCGTTTCGAGACGGCGCTCGCCGCACTGGAGGGCACCGAGAGCGCGGTGGCCTTCGCCAGCGGCATGGCGGCGCTGACGGCCGTCCTGCTCGCACGGTCGGGCCTTGGGCTGCGCCATGTCGTCGCCGTACGTCCTCTTTACGGATGCAGCGACCACCTGCTGACCGCCGGGCTCCTCGGTACGGAGGTGACGTGGACCGATCCGGCGGGCATCGCCGACGCGATACGGCCCGGCACCGGCCTGGTGATGCTGGAGACCCCCGCGAACCCGACGCTCGCGGAGGTCGACATCGCCGCCGTCGCGCACGCCTGCGGCTCGATACCGCTGCTGGTCGACAACACCTTCGCCACTCCCGTCCTGCAACGGCCCGTCGAGCACGGCGCGCGGCTCGTCCTGCACAGCGCGACGAAGTATCTCGGCGGGCACGGCGACGTCCTGGGCGGTGTCGTGGCGTGCGACGAGGAGTTCGCCCGCACGCTGCGCCAGGTGCGGTTCGCGACCGGCGGTGTCCTGCACCCGATGGCCGGCTATCTGCTGCTGCGCGGTCTGTCGACGCTGCCGGTGCGGGTACGGGCGGCCTCGACCACCGCCGCCGACCTGGCCCGCAGACTGGCCACCGACCCGCGCGTCGCCCGCGTCCACTACCCGAGAATCGGCGGGGCGATGGTCTCCTTCGAGGTGTACGGGGACCCGCACGAGGTGATCGCCGGCGTCCGGCTGATCACCCCGGCGGTCAGCCTCGGCAGCGTGGACTCGCTCATCCAGCACCCGGCCTCCATCAGCCACCGGATCGTGGCCGAGTCGGACCGGCGGTCGGCCGGGGTGAGCGAGCGGCTGCTGCGGATGTCGGTCGGTCTGGAGGACGTCGAGGACCTGTGGCGGGATCTGACCGAAGCGCTCAGCGCCCGGCCCGGTGGTCGTGCGCCGCGATCTCCGGAGTCCCGAACGGCGCCTGGTGCGGCTCCTGGTGGGGCACCTCGTACCCCGTCCCGTACGTAGCTCCCGGCGGGATCCCGTACGACGTTCCGTACGACGTTCCGTACGAGGTCCCGTGCGGTGTCTCGTCCGTGGCGGGCGCCTGCCGTTCGTCCGTCTCCCTGAGGCGGGCGGTGGCGACCAGCGTGCCACCCTCTATCTGGTAGTCGAGCGGCAGACCGAGCCCGCGCATGGCGGCGACCATGCCGGTGTTGGACGCCTGCGTGACGGCGTACACGCTCGCGCAGCCCGCCTCGACGGCGAGCGCGACCAGCCGGCCGAGAAGTTCGGAGCCGATTCCGCGCCGCTGCCAGGCGTCCTCGACGATCAGCGCGACCTCGGTCTCGTCGCCGTCCCACAGGAGATGGCCGAGCGCCACAAGCCGTCCGGACGCCGTCTCGACCTTGAGCGTCCGCCCGTGACGCGGGCTCAGCAGATGGTCGAGGTAACGGTCCGCGTCGCCCACGGGGCCGTGGTAGCGCAGGTCCAGGGTGTGCTCCGAGCAGCGCTCGTGCATCGCCGACGCCGCGTCGACATCACTCTGGTCGGCGCGGCGCACGGTGATCTTGCCCTCGGGCAGCGTCAGGACGTCGCGGCTGCGCGGGACGCGCGGGCCCAGTCGCGCGTCGAGCTCGACCAGGGCGCGGGCCCTGGCGAACTCGGTCGGCGTGAACGGCAGATGGTGGCGCTCGACGGTGATCACGCCGCCGTTCGGGTCGCGCATGCGCATCGTGGTGCTCTCCAGGACGCCCTCGACGGGGGCGCTCTCGCCGGTCGGGCGGCCGGTGGAGGAGACGGCGGGCAGCGAGTGGATCGTGCAGCGGCCGAGCAACTGGCGCAGGGCGAGCGGCAGTTCGGCGGCGTCCAGGGCGGTACGGGTGGCCAGGCCCAGGACCCGGGTCGGGGCGTCCACGAGATCGTGCGCGTCGGCGCGCTCGATCCAGATGTCGCTGCCGCCCGCCAGGGAGATCTCGCGGGTGAGCTGCCGCGCGGGCAGCGAGGCAGGCGCGCGCAGCAGGAACTCGTCGACGGTGCCGGCGGCCAGCGGGTGCGTCTGAAGGGTGAGGATGTCCACCCGGCGGCGGGCGAGGACCGTGCACAGCGCGGCCAGCGAACCGGGCGCGTCACGCACGGTGGCGCGCATCCGCCAGAGCGCGGTGGCGGTGTCGTTCTGCTTCGCGGTCTTCTCCTCGGACGTGTCCTCGGGCCCGGCTTCGGGCTCGGCCCCGGCCGGGATGCCGCCTCCTGACGGGGCGTCAAGCGGTGGTGCGTGGCCGTGGTGTCTTGACCACCAGGTGTGGAATCCGGCCGTGATGATCAGGGCGATCGCGGAGGCGACGAGCAGGACGGGTCCGTCCGGCCCGTGCGCGATCATGTTCGCGACAGCGTCGGCGACCGCCACCGCGGTGAACAGGGCGGCCAGTTCGACGAGATCCCGGCGCCAGTGATGGGGGCGCCGGGCACTCTTCGATGAAGTCACATCGGTCATGACCTCACTGTGACGCAACGGTGTTGCGCGATCACGAACGTACTGTGACTGATGGGTAAAAGATGCTTCTGTTCGCCTATCAACTACTTTTGGCTGATTTATGGCGCGAGACGGCCGCGCCCCGTTCCACCTTGACGACCGGGGCGGGGCCCGCGTCCTCCCGCGAGGCTACCCGCCCCCGTCGCACACGCCCTAAGGGCGTGTCTTGTGGATCTTGCCGGGCTCGCGTGCCCTGGTGCCGCACCTCGCCGCGTTGTCGTCAGTCGCCGATGCTCCGCATCTGCTCCTTCCTCCGCCTTGCGATGCACGGCACCAGACCCCGCTCCCTGATCCGGCCTGACCCACAAGACACGCCCTACTGGCCTACCCGGCCCGGCTTCAGGACCTTGGTGAACAGCACCTTGTTCCCCTCCGCCCGCAGCCGCACCGTCAACTCGCCGCTGCCGCCGTCGATGTCCACCTCGCCGAAGTACTGCGGCGACTCCATCGGCGAGACGTTCGCCCGGTCCGGAGCCTGTACGAAGACACGGTTCGGCCCGAAGGTCGCGTCCAGCGCGTTCGCCTGGAACCCGCCCGCCGCCAGCGGACCCGACACGAACTCCCAGAACGGCGCGAAGTCCTTGAAGGCCGCCTGCTCCGGCTCGTAGTGCTGCGCCGACGTGTAGTGCACGTCCGCCGTCAGCCACACCGTGCCGGTGATCCGCCGGTGCTTGATGTACCGCAGCAGGTCCGCGATCTGGAGCTCCCGCCCCAGCGGCGCGCCCGGGTCGCCCTGCGCGATCGCCTCGATGTTCGCCGTACCGTCCGGCACGACCAGACCGATCGGCATGTCGGCGGCGATGACCTTCCACACCGCGCGCGAGCGCGACAACTCGCGCTTGAGCCAGTCGAGTTGTTCGGCGCCGAGAATGCCCGTCGTGTCGTCGGCCTGCCGGCCGGGGGAGTTGGCGTTGCGGAACGAGCGCATGTCCAGCACGAACACATCGAGCAGCGGCCCGTACCGCACCACCCGGTGCACCCGCCGGTCCTCGCCGCGCGCCTGGAGCGTCGGCACCGGGAAGTACTCGCCGAACGCCTGGCTCGAGCGCGCAGCCAGCACGTCGACGTTCTTCTCCTGGTAACGGACGTCGTCCAGGATCTGCCCCGGATACCAGTTGTTGCGCACCTCGTGGTCGTCCCACTGCACAATCGTCGGCACCTGCGCGTTGAACCGGCGGACGTTGTGGTCGAGCAGGTTGTAGCGGAAGTTGCCCCGGTACTCGTCCAGCGTCTCGGCGACCTTGGACTTCTCCTCCGTAACGAGGTTGCGCCAGATCCGCCCGTCCGGCAGCGTCACGGACGGCACCAGCGGCCCGTCCGCGTAGACGGTGTCACCGCTGCACAGGAAGAAGTCGGGGTCGAGCCGGCGCATGTCGTCGTACGCGCGATAGCCGCCGATGTCCGGGTTGATGCCCCAGCCCTGGCCCGCGATGTCGCCCGACCACAGGAACCGCACGCCCTGCCGGCGCTGCGCCGGGGCCGTACGGAACGTGCCGTACACCGGCTCGCTCGTACGCCGGGGGTCGTCGGGATCGGCCAGCGTCACCCGGTAGTGCACCTGCTCACCGGCGGGCAGCCCGCGCAGCGGCGTCGTCCCGGTGAAGTCGGTGCCGGGGCCGAGGAGCGGGCCGCGCCAGGTGCGCCTACGGCTGAAGGAACTGGTCGCCGATGTCTCCACCAGCATCCGCGCGGGCCGGTCGGAGCGGATCCACACCAATCCGGAGGACGAGGTGACATCGCCCGTCTGGACACCCCAGTCGGCGCTCGGCCGGCCCGAGAGCGCCTGGGCGGGTGCGGCGCCGGCGATCGTCCCGGCCACGGCCGCGCCCGTGGGAAGGGCCAGCGCGGCGGAGGCGGCGAGGGAGCCGCGCAGCACGGTGCGGCGGTCCGTGGCGGGATTCCGGGAACTGTTCGTCATCGATGTGCCTCCTGCGGCGGGTCGGTGCGGGCGCTGGTGCCGATGCGGGTACGGAGTCCGATGCGGGTACGGAGTCCGGTGTGGGTACGGAGTCCGGTGTGGGGCCGGTGTGCCTGGTGCGACGTGCCATACGTAGCGCCCGGCGGCGGCCGGCACACGAACCCCGGATGAACACCCGCCCCCACCACCCGCCTTCGTCACCCGCCCACCACGTGGGCGTCAGCCCCGCCCGACCGCCTGCGCCAGCAGCCGCACCCCGCGCGTGATGTCCGACGGCGACTGGTGCGCGTACCCCATCACCAGCCGCACCCGGCCGTCGTCCGGCCGCGCCGTGCCGTGGTATGCCAGCGCGCGCAGCGCGACACCGGCGCCCGCCGCCCGCCGAAGGAACCGCGACTCGGGACCGTAACGCTCCGGCAGAGCCGCGATGACGTGCAGACCCGCCGCGATGCCACTGACCTCGGTGCCGGGGAACTGCTCGGCCAGCGCCGCGATCAGCGTGTCCCTGCGCCGCCGGTACGCCAGCTTGCAGCGGCGCAAGTGGCGGTCGTAACCGCCCTGTTCGACGAAGTCCGCGAGCAGCGCCTGCTCCAGCACGGGATTCCCGAGGTCCATGGTGCGCTTGCGCTCGACCAGTTCCTCGGTCAGCTCCTCAGGCGCCAGCAGCCAGCCGATCCGCAGCCCCGGCGCCATCGACTTGCTGACCGAGCCCATGTACGCGACGCGCTCCGGGTCCAGTCCCTGCAACGCGCCGACCGGGGCCCGGTCGTAACGGAAGTCCCCGTCGTAGTCGTCCTCCAGGACGAAACCGTCCACCGACCGCGCCCAGTCGAGGAGTTCGGTCCTGCGCGCCGCCGAGTAGGCGATACCGGACGGGTACTGATGAGACGGCGTCGCCACCACCGCCCGTACGCCCGCCCGCGCCGCCGTACCCGGCACCAGACCCTCGGAGTCCAGCGGCAGCCGCACCGTACGCAGCCCGGCGGCGCCGAGCACCGCGCTGTTCTCGGGGCTGCCGGGGTCCTCGAGACCCACGGTGCGCACCCCGCGCCGGTGCAGCGCGAAGCCGAGCAGCGTTATCGCCTGCGACACCCCCGAGCAGACCAGCAGCCGCTCCGGATCGGCCACCACCCCGCGCCGCCGGGTGAGCAGCGCCGCCAGCGCCGTACGCAGCTCCGGCAGGCCCCGCGGATCCGGGTAGCCCAGCGCACGGTGCGGCAGCCGCGCCAGCACGGCCCGGTGCGTGGCGCCCCACGCGGCCCGCGGGAACAGCGAGAGGTCCGGCGTACCGGGTACGAAGTCGGCCCGCGCGCCCGGTCGATGGGGCGCCCGGTCACGCGCGGCCGGGGCCGCCGCCCGTACGGCGTCGCCCACCCAGGTGCCGGAGCCCTGGCCGCTGCGCAGATAGCCCTCGGCCGTGAGCTGTTCGTACGCGTCGGTGACCAGGCCGCGCGAGACACCGAGATCGGCGGCGAGTTCACGGCTCGACGGCAGCCGGGTGCCCGCCGCGAGCCGCCCCGAGCGCACCGCCTCACGCAGGGCCGACTGGAGCACACGCCCACGCCGGCGGGCCGGCGCGGAGGCGAGCAGCACGTCCCACGCGTCGGTCCACGCGGTGGGCGCCCCGGCGGCCGTCCCGTTCCCGTCGCAAAGAGAGAGGTTGCCCGAAGTGGTTCCCGATACCTTCATAGAAGTGGACCTTAAACCGGACCACTCTTGATCCGTAACGTCGCCGGTATGACAGCCACCCCACGGGGCACCTCCCTGAGCGGCATGCTCCTCGCCGCCCTCGCCTGCACGCTCGTCGGCGCCTCCTTCACCGCCAACAGCGTCCTCGGCGACTACCCGTACGCCGGCGGCCAGGCCGTGCGCTACGGCATCGCCTGTCTGCTGCTCCTCCCGCTCGTCGCCCGGGGCGCCGCCGCGCCCCTGCGCGCCCTCACCTGCAGGCAGTGGGGCCGGCTGGCCGCCGTCGCCGGTGTCGGCATGGTCGGCTTCAACCTGTCCGTCCTCGCCGCCGAACGCACCGCCGAGCCCGCTGTCCCCGGCGTCCTCGTCGGCTGCGCGCCGGTCGTCGTCGCCGTCCTCTTCCCCCTGCTGAGCCGGCGCCGCCCCGCGCGCCCCGTCGTGTACGGCGCGCTGCTGGTCGCCGTCGGCGCGTTCACCGTCCAGGGCTGGGGCCGTACGGACGGGGCCGGCCTCTTCTGGTCGGTCGCCGCGCTCGTCGGCGAGGTGGGCTTCGCCGTACTCGCCGTACCGGTGCTGCGTCCGCTCGGGCCCAGGCTGCTCTCCGCGACGGTGGCCGGCGTCGCCGCGGTCGAGTCCACGATCGCCGGACTGGTCCTGGACGGCGCCGGGTTCGTCCGTATGCCCACCGGCGAGGAGGCGTTCGCGCTCGGCTGGCAGGCGGCCGTGGTGACGGTGATCGGCTTCATCTGCTGGTACATGGGCATGCAGCGCATCGGCGCGGAACGGGCCACGCTCTTTTCCGGCCTCATCCCGGTGTCGGCGGCGCTCACCGCACCTCTCGTCGGCACCGGCACGTACGGCCCCGCGCAGGCGGCCGGGAGCCTGCTGGTGGGCATCGGAGTGGCGCTCGGCGCCGGGGCGTTCCGGGCACGGGACGAGTCGCGGGGGGTCGCGGAGAAGGAACCGGTACCCACCCCCTGACGTGCCTGTATGTGTCTGTCCCGACACACCAGGTCCCCGCCGCCCCCGCTCCCACCTGCTGATGTTGTTGTTTCACGCCAAACCCGCGAACTCTGCGTGAACGGTCTGTGGCAGAGTGCGATTCCGTCGCGTGGTGCCCACAGGATTGGTCTTGACCAAGACGATCGGCCGTCCTACTCTCGGAGAGTTAGTGCAGGAACCTTTAATAAACAAGTGCATGGAAAAGCCGCCGGGGACACGGCGATTGCGGAGGATCACGGTGGGGACCACGCAGCTCGAAACGGTGCCGGAGCCGAAGTACTGGCACCTCAAGACCGTGCTGGGCGAAGCACTCGACTCCGATTTCGCGGTCGGGGAGGTCCTGCCGAACGAGCGCGACCTCGCCGCCCGCTTCGGCGTCGCGCGCGCCACGCTCCGTCAGGCACTCGAACAGCTCGAACTCGAAGGCCGGTTGCAGCGCCGCCGCGGTGTCGGTACGACCGTCGCGCCGCCCCGTATGGGTGTCGACGTGTCGACCACCCAGCAGGAGTGGCCGGGCGCGGACCCGGACGCCTGGCAGCCCGTCGACTCGGTGCTCGCCACGGCGCCCGCCGCCGTGGCCAAGATGCTCGGTACGGACGTGGCGGACGAGGTCCACACGGTCCGCAGGACGCGTGTGACACACGGCCAGACCGTGGCGGCCGAGCTGCTGTACGTCCCCGCGCAGTCGGTGCCCGAGCTGCCCGCCATAGACATCCCTTCCGGTCCCGCCCGCGCGCGCAGCGTGCTGCGCGAGCTTCAGCGGCTCGGCATGGAGGGCCAGGACCGCGCCGTGGAGCTGGGCTCGGCCCGCGTGGACGACGCCAAGGAGCTGGACCGGCTGCCCGGCGCGCCCGTGCTCGTGGTCACCACCCGCTATCTCGCCGGGGGCCGTACGGCCGCCGTGTCGCTGGCCACCTACCGGGCCGACACCTGCCGGCTCACCTTCGGGGACACCGGTGACGTCGAGATAAGCCACCACACGGACGAGCGCAGGGCCTCCTGACCGCGCAGCCTCACCCCACCCGCGCAGCCTCACCCCACCCGCGCGTCGCCTCACCCCGTCCGCGCCGCGCCGCCGGCCCGTCGCTCTCAGCGGCGGGCCGTCACCGTCCCGTCGACGGCGAACAACTGCTCCTCGACATGGTCCAGCGCCAGCCGCAGCGCGCCCGTGGCCACCGCCGCCTCACCCAGCAGCGACAGCGTCACCCGGGGCGGGCGCAGACAGTAGCGGGACAGCTCGTCGCGCAGCGGGTCGAGTACGCCGTCGAGACCGGCCGCCCAGCCGCCGACGACCACCAGCTCGGGATCGAGCGCCAGGACCAGCGCGGCCACGTCGTGGACCAGCCGCTGGATGAACCGCTCCATCGCCTGCTTCGCCTCGACGTCACCCTGCTTGGCCAGCGCGAACACCCGGGCCACCGCCCGCTCGTCCAGCGGATGCAGCGGCTCGTCGGTGGTCGACAGCAGCTTCTCCGGCGTCACCTCGCGGCCCAGCAGATGCAGCGCGCCGATCTCACCGGCCGCGCCGTGGAAACCGCGGTGCAGCCGGCCGCCGATCAGTGATCCCGCCCCCGGGCTGAGACCGGCCAGGACGAACACGATGTTGTCCGATTCGGTGGCCGCGCCCTTCCAGTGCTCGGCCACGGCGGCCGCGTTGGCGTCGTTCTCCACCAGCACCGGACAGCGGAACGAACGCCGTAGCCGCTCGCCGAGCGCCAGTCCCGTCCACTCGGGCAGCGCCGTACCGAGCCGTACGGTCCCGTCGGCCTCCACGATGCCGGGGCTGCCCACGCCGACGGCCCGCAGCGAACTGCGCGCCACCCCCGTGCGGCGCAGCACGTCGGCGACCACGACCCGCACCCGGTCCAGCCGCTCGTCCGCCGACGCGGTCTGTGTGGCCTCGCGCGAACTGGCGCCGATGATCCGGCCGTCGAGACCCGACAGCAGCGCGGCGACCCGGTGCGAGCCGATCTCGATCCCCAGCAGATGCCCGGCCTCGGCCCGGAACCGGAATCTGCGGGCCGGACGGCCCTGTCTGCGGGCCTCGCCCTCGCCCGGCGCCGCCTCCATGACCAGGCCGATCTCCATCAGCCCTTCGACCACGCCTTCGACGGTCGGCCGCGACAGACCGGTGATCCGGGTCAGGTCGGTGAAGGTGGGGCTGTCGGCGCCCCGCAGGGCGTGCAGCACCACCGCGGAGTTGATCCGCCGCAACAAGGAAGGGTCCCCGCCGGTCAGCCGCCCCACGGTATGTCCTCCCAGCTCGTGCGCGTGTCTGCCGGATGGTACTCGGTGGTCGCCGAGGCGGCTAACAGTCGACGGAACGCCGAACGCCACCGTGCCGGAATGCTCCCGATGACGACGGGAAGCGACCGGTCGCGCGAACACCTGACGGCATACCAATTGTCGGTGCGGGGCGCTTTACCGGAGTCGTGAGCACCGCACGGCACGTCGATTCCGGAGCCGTGGCGCGAGCTGTCGGACGGGGTCGGCCACGCGCGTCTGTGGCGGACCGGGGGCCGCCGGGTCGCGACTCCGGGATCTCCTGGCAGGGCGACGAGCAGCCGTTCCAACTGCTCGTGGCCGTGACGGACATCGACCCGCCGTAGGGTCCCGGCGGGTGGCAGGCCCTAACCCACCCTGTCGGGCATGTCCGCCGCCACCCGCAGCCTGCCGAACTCCTCCGCCATCGTCTGCGCCGTCCAGTGCGCGTTCAGACCGCTCGGGTTGGGCAGCGCCCAGATCCGGGTGGCGCCGATCGTCCGCTCCTGCGGGCCGATCGTCGCGCGCCGGTCGCCGAAGGCCGTGCGGTACGCGGTGATGCCGACGACCGCCAGCAGCCGGGGCCGCAGTCGCTCCACCTTCGCCACCAGGATCCGGCCGCCCTCCCGGAACTCCTCCGCGCTCAGTTCGTCGGCCCGCGCCGTCGCCCGTGCCACGACGTTGGTGATGCCCAGGCCGTACGACGGCAACTCGTCCTGCTCGGACGGCGCGAGCCGGCGCGGGGTGAAGCCCGAGAGCCGCAGCACCGGCCAGAAGCGGTTCCCCGGCCGGGCGAAGTGATGGCCCGTCGCCGCCGACATCAGACCGGGGTTGATCCCGCAGAAGAGAACACCCAGACCGGCCGCGGCCACGTCGGGGATGACGCGGTCGCGGGCGGACTCCAGCTCCTCGGGCCTCAGAGGATCGACCCGGGCGTGTATCCGGCGGCCTCGGGGTGCCGCTTCACGATCTCCTCGATCCGCGCGAGCACGGCGGCCACCTGGTCACCGGCCGCGCCCGTGAACGACAGCTTGTCGGCCATCAACGCGTCCAACTGCCCCCGGTCCAGCGGCATCCGCCCGTCGGCCGCGAGCTTGTCCAGCAGCTCGTTGCGCTCCGCGCCCCGCTCACGCATCGCGAGCGCGGACGCGACGGCGTGCTCCTTGATGACCTCGTGCGCGGCCTCCCGGCCGACCCCCGCCCGTACGGCGGCCATCAGCACCTTCGTCGTCGCCAGGAACGGCAGGTAGCGGTCCAGCTCGCGGGCCACGACCGCCGGGAAAGCCCCGAACTCGTCAAGGACCGTCAGGAAGGTCTCCAGCAGCCCGTCGAACGCGAAGAACGCGTCCGGCAGCGCCACCCGACGCACGACCGAGCACGACACGTCGCCCTCGTTCCACTGGTCACCCGCCAGCTCGCCCGTCATCGACGCGTAGCCGCGCAGGATCACCATCAGACCGTTGACGCGCTCGCAGGAGCGGGTGTTCATCTTGTGCGGCATCGCCGACGAGCCGACCTGGCCGGGCTTGAAGCCCTCGGTGACCAGCTCGTGCCCGGCCATCAGCCGGATCGTCTTCGCCACCGACGAGGGACCGGCCGCCAGTTGCACCAGCGCCGTCACCACGTCGTAGTCCAGCGAACGCGGATACACCTGGCCGACCGAGGTGAAGGCGTGAGCGAAGCCCAGATGCCCCGCGATCCGGGCCTCCAGGTCCGCGAGTTTCGCCGTGTCACCGCCGAGCAGATCGAGCATGTCCTGCGCCGTGCCGACCGGGCCCTTGATCCCGCGCAGCGGATAGCGGGCGAGCAGGTCCTCAAGACGGCCGTACGCGACCAGCAGCTCGTCCGCGGCCGTCGCGAAGCGCTTGCCGAGGGTGGTCGCCTGCGCTGCGACATTGTGCGAGCGGCCCGCCATGACCAGCTCCGCGTACTCCCCGGAGAGCTTCCCCAGCCGCGCCAGCACCGCCACCGTACGGTCGCGCATCAGCTCCAGCGAGAGCCGGACCTGCAACTGCTCGACGTTCTCCGTCAGATCCCGCGACGTCATGCCCTTGTGGACCTGCTCGTGACCGGCGAGCGCGTTGAACTCCTCGATCCGCGCCTTCACGTCGTGGCGGGTGACCTTCTCGCGCTCGGCGATCGACGCCAGATCGACCTGGTCGAGCACCCGCTCGTAGTCGGCGAGCGCGGACTCGGGCACCTCGATGCCGAGATCCCGCTGGGCCCGCAGCACGGCGAGCCACAGTTGCCGCTCCAGCCTCACCTTCTGCTCGGGGGACCAGAGCACGGCCAGCTCCGCGGAGGCGTAGCGGCCGGCGAGGACGTTGGGGATACGGGGCTTCACAGACGCAGCAGTCACGTATCGGGATTCTACGTGGCACTTCCCGCAGGTCCGAGCCGCGCCCACGGGCGCGGGCCGCCGAGGGCTACGGCCGCTCGTACGGCAGTGGCTCGTACGGCAACAGCTCCGGCCGCTTCGGCGCCCTGCCGTCCCCCGACGACCGGCCCGTCAGCCGGCGCCCTATCCACGGCCCCAGGTGCTGTCGCGCGAACCGCGCGTCCCCCGTGCGCCGCGTCAGCCAGCCCACGGGCGGATCGGGCGCCAACTCCGCGCGCCAGTCGTCGGCCGGCTCCATGCCCAGCGCCTGCCACACGGCCTCGGCGACCCTGCGGTGGCCGTCGGTGGTCAGATGCAGCCGGTCCACGTCCCACATGCGCTGTTCGCCGAGGACCCGTGCCCCGTACAGATCGACCACCACGGCGTCGTGCCGCGCGGCCAGTTCGTCGATGAACGCGAACAGCTTCTCCCAGCGCGGCCGGAACCGTTCCATCACCGGACCCCGGCGGGCGGGGCTGCGCATCAGCACCAGCCGCCCGCAGGTCGGTGCCAGGCGCTCGACCGACTCCTCCAACTGCCCCAGGACGCGGCCCGCGTCGTACGTGGGCCGCAGCGTGTCGTTCAGCCCGCCGACCAGCGTCACCACGTCCGCGCGCATCGCGGCGGCGGCGGCCACCTGCTCGTCGAGGATCTGGCCGATGAGCTTGCCGCGTACGGCGAGATTCGCGTAATGGAAACCGGGTGCACGGGCGGCGAGACGGGCGGCGAGCAGATCCGCCCAGCCCCGGTACGAGCCGTCCGGCCTCAGATCCGACATGCCTTCGGTGAACGAGTCCCCGAGGGCGACAAAGCTGGTGTACGCGGCGTTCTTCCCCGTCTTCTCCATGGCTGAGCGATCGTATCGCGCGCCGTACATCCTGCCGGGCCGGGCCTCAGGACCCCTGCGCATGCCTCCCCACCAGTTCACGCAGCACGTCCTCCATGGTCACCAGACCCTCCAGCTTGCCGTCCTCGTCCAGCACGGCGGCCAGATGCGTACGGCTGCGGCGCATCGCCGTCAGCACGTCGTCCATCGGGGTGTCCGCCCGCACCTGCGCGATCGCGCGCATCCCGGAGAGCGGGAACCGCTCGTCGCGCGGCATCGCGTCCAGGGCGTCCTTCACATGGAGATAGCCGAGGATCCGCCGCGACTCGTCCACCACCGGGAAACGGGAGAATCCGGAGTCGGCCGCCAGCGCCTCCAGCTCGACGGGCGTGGTCCCCACCCGCGCCGTCACGACCTGTTCCAGCGGCATGACGACATCGCGAACCGGCCTGCGGCCCAGCTCCAGCGCGTCGTGCAGCCGCTCGGCGGCGCGGTCGTCCAGGAGCCCCGCGTCGCCGGCGTCGGTGACCATCCGGGCGAGTTCGGTGTCGGTGAACGTCGCCGACACCTCGTCCTTGGTCTCCACGCGCAGGAGCCTCAGCAAAACATTGGCGAACGCGTTGACGGTGAAGATCACCGGACGCAGCGCACGGGCCAGTGCCACCAGCGCGGGGCCGAGGATCAGCGCCGTACGCACCGGTTCGGCCAGGGAGATGTTCTTGGGGACCATCTCGCCGAGCAGCATGTGCAGATAGGTCGCCACGGCGAGCGCGATGACGAACGAGGCCGGGTGCACCACGCCGTGGGGCACGCCCACCGCGTCGAAGACCGGCTCCAGCAGATGGGCGATGGCCGGCTCGGCGACGATGCCGAGCACCAGCGTGCACAGCGTGATGCCGAGCTGGGCGGCGGCGAGCATCGCCGACACATGGCGCAGACCCCACAGGACGCTGCGCGCGCGCCGGTCGCCCTCCTCGGCGGCCGGTTCGATCTGGCTGCGGCGCACCGAGATCAGGGCGAACTCGGCTCCGACGAAGAAGGCGTTGACGATCAAGGTGAGCAGTCCGACGAGCAGTTGGATCACGATCATCGTCCCGCCCCCTTGCCCCGCTCCTTGCCCCGGCCGCTGCCGTGGTCTCCGTCGGCTCCCGGGTCCGTGTCGGGCGTCGGGAGCGGCGCGTGCAGCAGTACGCGGGCGGCGCGCCGTCCCGACGCGTCGACCACGTCGACGCGCCAGCCGCCCAGCTCCACGCGGTCGCCCTCGACCGGGATCCGCCCGAGTTCGGTGGCGACGAGACCGGCCAGCGTCTCGTACGGTCCCTCCGGCGCCCGCAGCCCGATGTCCCACAACTGGTCGAAGCGCGTGGCGCCGTCGGCCGACCACAGATCGCGGCCGTCGGCGTCCTCCCCGGCGCGGGCCAGATCGGGTGTCTCGTGCGGGTCGTGCTCGTCGCGGACCTCGCCGACGACCTCCTCGACGATGTCCTCCAGCGTCACGACACCCGCCGTACCGCCGTACTCGTCGATCACGACCGCCATGGTGCGGTTCCCGGAGAGCCGGTCCAGCAGCCGGTCCACGGTCAGCGACTCCGGTACGAGCAGGGGCTCACGCATCACCTCGGACACCCGCGTACGGGCGCGGCGCTCGTCGGGGACCCGCAGCACGTCCTTGATGTGGGCGACACCCACGACGGTGTCGAGGCTGTCGTGATAGACGGGGAAGCGGGAGAGCCCGGTGGCACGCGTGGCGTTGGCGACGTCCTCGGCCGTGGCCCGCACGTCGAGCGCGGTGACCTGCACGCGCGGCGTCATCACGTTCTCCGCCGTCAGCTCCGCGAGATTGAGGGTCCGTACGAACAGCTCGGCGGTGTCCGCCTCCAGCGCGCCCTCCTTGGCGGAGTGCCGGGCGAGCGCGACCAGCTCCCGTGGACTGCGGGCCGACGCCAGCTCCTCGGTGGGCTCCAGGCCCAGCCGCCGCACCAGACGGTTCGCCGTGTTGTTGAGATGGCTGATGAACGGCCGGAAGGCCGCCGTGAACACCCGCTGCGGAGTGGCGACCACCTTGGCGACCGCCAGCGGCGAGGAGATGGCCCAGTTCTTGGGGACCAGCTCGCCGACCACCATCAGGACGACGGTCGACAGGGCCGTACCGATGACCAGCGCCAGCGACGACGCGACGGACGGCGAGAAACCGATCGCCTCGACGGGGCCGCGGATCAGCTTCGCCACCGAGGGCTCGGCGAGCATGCCGACGACCAGATTGGTGACCGTGATGCCCAACTGGGCGCCGGAGAGCTGGAAGGTGAGGCTGCGTACGGCCTTCATGGCGCTCGCCGCACCGCGCTCGTTGTTATCGACCGCCCGTTCGAGGTCGCTCCGCTCGACCGTCGTCAGGGAGAACTCGGCGGCGACGAAGGCCCCACAGGCCAGCGCGAGCAGCACGGCCACCAGGAGCAGGAGCACTTCGGTCATCGCGTCACCTCCGTCCCATGATCGGTGAGGGGAAGGCGGGCTGCGCGATATCCGCCGCTGTCGGTGAGCGTGCGACGGGCGCCGGGGGCGCCGCCACGGAGCACCACGGGGCGAACCCCTGCTCGCCTAGTCCTTGTGGCCCGTCGTGGCGACGGTGACGCCCAGGCCGATCATCGCGAACCCGCCGGCACCGCCGACCATGGCGAGCCGGCGCGGTGAGCGGCCGAACCAGCCCCGCGCGCCGGCCGCCGCCAGCCCCCACACGCTGTCGCACGCCACCGCGATGACGTTGAAGACCAGACCGAGCAGCAGCATCTGGAGCGTGACGTGCCCCTGGGCGGGGTCGACGAACTGGGGGAGTACGGCGGCGAAGAATACGATGGTCTTGGGGTTGGCCACACCGACCGCGAAACCCTCCCACAACGTGCGCAGATCGCTGCGCGCGGGACCGTCGCCGGTGAACGAGGCGTGCAGCGAGCCGCGCTGCCGTATCGCCTTGATGCCGAGATGGATCAGGTACGCGGCGCCCACCAGTTTCAGCGCCGTGAAGGCGACGACGGAGCGTTCGACGACGGCTCCGACACCGAGTGCCACGCCCACGACGAGGACGTAGGCCCCCAGCGTGTTCCCCGCGACCGTGGTCAGCGCGGCGCGCCGCCCCTGTGCCAGGGCCCGCCCCACCACGAACAGCACGCTGGGGCCGGGAATGACGATCAGCAGGAACGACATGGCCGCGAAGGCGAGCAGACGGTCGGTGGTCAGCATGGGGCGGATCGTAGGCGCGGAGCGCTGTTCGGCGCCAGCACTTTCCACGAGCGTGATTGACGTAGAAGTTGAAATTTCGACACCAGCGTCATACGGTGGTGGCGAGAGCGACGCACATGAACCGCGCCGATCCGGCGCGGTCCGGCCCAGGGAGCGTGTTTGCGGTGAGTGGTCAGACCGGTCAGCCCAGTGGTGAGCAGACCTTTGACGTGATCGTGGTGGGTGGTGGCTCGGCGGGCGCGGTCCTCGCGACCCGGCTGAGCGAGGACCCCTCACGAGAGGTGCTGCTCCTCGAAGGGGGGCGGGTGTACGCCCCCGACGCGTATCCCGACGTGATCCTCAACAGTGGCCGGGTGGGCGGCGACGAGGACCACGACTGGGGCTACTCCGCGGCCACCGGCCAGGGCGACAACCGCATCCCGGCGCCGCGCGGCAAGGTTCTCGGCGGCAGCTCGGCGGTCAACGCCGGGGTCGCGCTCCGGGCCCGCCCCGCCGACTTCGCCGCCTGGCGTGCCCACGGTCTGTCGGGGTGGACGGACGCCGAGGTGCTTCAGGCGTACAAGCTGCTGGAGAACACCTCCGCCGGTGACGACCGCCTCCGTGGCCGCTCGGGGCCGCTGCCGATCCACCAGATGGAGTACGACGAGCTGACGCCGTCGCTGCGGGCGTTCGTCGACGCCTTCGCGAGCGAGGGGTTCAAGCGACTGGCGGACGTGAACGGGTCCGACCAGGACGGAGTCACCGCCTATCAGCTCAACGTGCTGGAAGGCGTACGGCAGAACACCGGCATGGCCTATCTGACCGATGAGGTTCGGCGGCGTTCGAATCTGACCATTCGCGGCGGCGTCGAGATCGACCGGGTGCTCATCGACAAGGGTGTGGCCCATGGGGTCGTGGCGGGGGACGGCACGGTGTTCACCGGGGGCGAGGTGATTCTCTCCGCCGGCGCTTTCGGCAGCCCCGCCATCCTGATGCGCTCGGGCATCGGCCCGGCCGGCCATCTGCGGTCCCTGGACATCCCCGTCGTGGCCGATCTGCCGGTGGGCGAGCGGTTGCGGAACCAGCCCTTCTACTTCAACGTCTACTCCCTGCGGCCGGGCGAACTCGCCATGACGCCGCCGGGCGGGGCGCTGGTCTGGACGGCGTCCGGCGAGGCGGCCGAGGACGAGCTGGACATCCATATCTCGGCGACGCACCTGATCGATCCGGCGTTCAGTCCGACCGGCGGTGCCATCGTGCTCGCGGTGTCGATCATGCGGCCGGACTCGGTCGGCAGCGTGCGGCTCGGCAGCCGTAACCCCACGGACGCCCCGGTCATCGATTACAACTTCCTCGCCGAACCGCGCGACGTACGGCGCATGGTGGAAGCGGTCAAGCTCAGCCGCCGGGTCGGCGCGGGCGAGGTGTTCGCGAAGGTGGCACAGGCCGAACTGCTGCCCGGGGACGGGGTGGCGGACGACGACGCGGCGCTCGAAGGCGTCATCCGCGAGAATCTTGCCTCGTACGAGCACCCCACCTCGACCGTGCCCATGGGCGGGGACGACGACGAGTGGGCCGTGGTGGACAGCGTGGGCGCGGTCCGCGGGGTCGGCGGCCTGCGGGTGGTGGACGCCTCGATCTTCCCCGAGATCCCGTCGACCGCGACGAACCTGACAACCATCATGGCCGCCGAGTACGTCGTCGGGCGGGTGTACGGGAAGTGACCCGGCCGGGGAGCCCCGGCGCCGAGGCGGCGGAGTCCGATCCGCCGCCGGCGCCGGGATCCACGCGCCGCAGTACGGCCCGGCGGACTCTGGTCACCCGTGACCTGCTGGAGAAGGCGACGCTCCTCTTCGCCGAGAAGGGGTACGAGAACACCACCCTCCAGGACGTCGCCGCGGCCGTCGGCGTCTCCCGCACCGCGCTCTACCACTACGTGACCAGCAAAGAGGAACTGCTGGCGATGCTGGTCGAGCGGATGAGCCTGGGGCTGGCCGACACGCTGGCCGCGCTGTGGGCCCGGACGGACCTCACCCCGGAGGGCAAGCTCCGCGAACTGACGGACATGCTCGTGCGGCAGCGGGCGGAATCACCGCACCAGTTCCGCGTCCACGACCAGACCGAGTCCGTTCTCCCGGAACCGCTGCGCTCCCGCCACCGGCAGGCGCGGCGGGACGTGCTGGCGGCACTCTCCGGGGTGATCGAAGAAGGCGTCGGCAAGGGCGAGTTCAAACCCCTCGACCCCAGGATCGCCGCGTTCAGCGTGCTCGGGATGTGCAATTGGGTGGCGTGGTGGTACCACCCGGGCGTGGATTACGACATCGACGCGGTGGCCCGGCAGATCAGCCAGTCCGCCGTCGACATGGTGACCGCCGGCGACGCCACCCGAGGGCGCGCCGACTCGGCGAAGTCCGCCTTGGCCGCCGCCCGTTCGAGCCTCGACGCGCTCGAGCGTCTGCTCCCCGGAGAGAACTGACAGCCTCTGACGCCCGTCACCGGGGAGAGGGCCCGGCGGCTCTGTCGGCGAGCGACTTCACCCAGCGGCGCCACTGCTGCTGAGGGCCGTACCCGGCCGTGTCCCACGCCCGGTGGGCGAGCGTGTTGCGCTCGAGCACCATCGCGTCGGCCCGCCGTCCGCCCCACTGGACGAAGCGTTCCTCGGCGGCCATGAGCAGTGCGCCCCCGATACCCCGGCGCCGCCGGTCCGGGTGGACGGCGAGCCGGTAGAGATGGCAGCGCCATCCGTCGAAACCGGCGATCACGGTGCCGACGATCGCTCCGCCGTCCTCGGCGATGATCAGTGCGCCCGGGTCGCGGGTGACCAGCCGCTCGACGCCCTCGCGGTCGTCGCTGATGCTGGTGCCCTCGGCGGCGATCTTCCAGAAGGCGAGCACGGCGTCGAGGTCGGCCGGCGTCGCGGCCCTGATCCGCGGTTCGCCGTGGGTGCCGGGCGCGTTCCTGGTGGCTGAGTCCATGAACCGATCCCAGCACCGGGCGGCCCACACCGTCGAACGGATTCCGCGATGCGAAACGCCGTTCCTCCCGGAAATCGGCCCACTTGCCGATGCTAGCGTCCGCGCGCTAGCTTGTTGGGGTGGCGAAGACCCAGTTGAACGTACGCGTGGACGAGACCACCGCGGAGGCCGCCAGGCGGCAGGCGGGTCGGCGCGGGATGAGCGTGAATCGCTACATCGAGGAGCTGGTCAAGCAGGACGCGGGCGAGGTCGGGAAGACCTTCGTCGAGTCCGCCGCCGACTTCATGAAGCAGTACGAGTCCGTGTTCACGGAGGAGTTCGACGCGGAGACCACCCCCACGGACCGGGGCACGGGGCGGGACTCCGGCCGCGAGGGCGCGCTCTGACGCCGGATCCCGGTCTGGCAGTATTCGGGGCCGATGAATCCGATGACCGGGACGCCTGAACCGTCCGACTGCGTCAGGTGCGGCGGAACCGTCGCCCCCGACGGCTACTGCTGGGACTGCGGCGAAGCCCAGCCCGCCTACCGCTCGCACCTCGAAACCACCCTCGGCACCCGAGCCGCCGGCGTCAGCGACCGCGGCAAGCGGCGCGGCCTCAACGCGGACGCCATGGCGCTGACCACGAGCGGCGACTGGACGATCGGCGTCGTGTGCGACGGAGTGTCGATGTCGCCCCGCGCGGAGCGGGCCGCACAGGTCGCCACGGACGTCGGCGCGGCGCACCTGACGGCGGGGCTGCGGGCGGGGACGCTGCCGGAGACCGTCCTCGGCGACGCCGCCGTACGCGCGGGCCGCGCCGTCAGCGCCCTGGCCGCCTCCGTGGACGAGGCCCCGGCATGTACGTACGTCGCGGGCATCGCCGGCCCGCAGGGCCTCTGGTGCTCCTGGATCGGCGACAGCCGCGGGTACTGGCTGCCCGACGACGGGACATGCATAGCGCTGACCGAGGACGACTCGGGCCAACACGGCGCCCTCACCGCGTGGTTGGGGGCCTCCGCGGACGAACCGACCGAACCGGTCGCGCGCGTCCGGAGCTACCGGCCGTCGGGACCGGGCCGACTGCTGCTCTGCACCGACGGGTTGACCCGCCATCTGTCCGACGCCGAACAACTGCGCGCCGTCGCAAGCGCTCGCACGCGGCGCTCAACACCGCGTGACCACAGCCTTCTTGAGGATGCGCGGGCGCTGATCGGGTACGCCATGGACGCGGGCGGGCAGGACAACATCACCGCACTGCTCATCCATGTCGGGGATACTGATCATCGGGAACTCCCCACACCCACCTCCTACTGAGACAGCAGCCTCCATGGAAAACGCCGATACCCCTGACCCACCGTCACATGCCCACCCCACGCTGCGGATCGATCTGTCCTGGCTGCTCATGGTGGCCGAGCACAAGATGCCCGGCGATCCCCAAGTCACCGACTGGGGCGCGCTGGTGGCCGCCGTCAGCCGGCACGAGGCGCAGATATTCGGCACCCCCGTCTACAGCGACCCGCACAGCCGCGCGGCGGCCCTTCTCCAGAGCCTGTTGCACGTGCCCGCGCTGGAGCGGTCGAACGCCATGTACGCCTCCGCCGTCGCGTACGGCTATCTCGTCGCCAGCGGCCTGAAGGTCGTCACCTCGCCCGAGCAGGTCAGGGACCTGGCCAGACTGGTCAAGGACGGCAGGGCCGACGTACGCGCCATCGCGGAGGAACTGCGCGGCTGGAGCATCTAGGTCCGCCGGACAGGGCCTGGCCCAGGCCGGGGGCCGGCCCGGTCAGACCAGGTCCGCCCGTGGCCGGTAGGCCACGCCGAGCACGCACGGTGAGGTCGGCGTGCGCGGGCCGGGGTCCGGCACCCGCAGTGAGCGGTACGGGCCGGACTCGAAGCCCGCGTCGCGGATCGCGGCCAGCGGATCGCGTGCCGGATGGCAGCCGCCGAACAGCATGGGCCACACCGTGCGCTGGAGAGCCTTCTGCACCGTCGCCAGACCGCGCTCCGCCGCCAGCCCGTGCTCGAAGAAGCGCAGCTCACCACCGGGGCGCAGGACCCGGCGGACCTCGGCGAGCGCCCGTGGCACATCCCGTACGGTGCACAGCACCAGGGAGGCGACGGCCGCGTCGAAACCCTCGTTCTCGACCGGCAGCGCCTCCGCCGTACCGGGCCGTACGTCCACCGAGACCTTCGCCCGCATCGCCGCCCCCACCGCCAGTCGCCGCAGACCGCGCTCCGGCTCGACGGCCACGACCTCCGAGACGGCGGCCGGGTAGTGCGCGAAGTTCAGCCCGTTGCCCGCGCCGATCTCCACGACCCGTCCCGACAGACCGGCCAGCAGCTCCGCGCGGAGGGCCGCGATGCCGCCCCGGGCGTCGGCGGCGACGCTCATCCGCGCGTAGTAGCGCGCGAAGACGGGGTGGTGCACGGAGTCCTGGGTGACCTTGCGGTTGCGCAGATGCATTTCGCGGATCTCCTCCGGCGTACAGGTCGACAGCGCGATTCTTCCCCGTACGGCTGCGCTCAGCAGCTCATGGCGCGGAACTCGTTACCGTTCGGCCGAGGCGGCCGACACGCTCGACACCACGCCCGCCGCGAACCGCGCCGTGAACCGCTCCGCGTCCCAGCCCCCGCCGAGCGCCGGAGCCAGCCAACCGGCCGCACCGGCCCGGAATCGGGCCGGGTCCAGGGCGCCCGCGCCGTGCGGTACGGCCCCGAGCAGCGGTGCGCCCGCCACGTCCGGCAGATCGGCCAGATTGCAGCGCGCCGCCAGATCCGGCACGGCCGGCCAGCTCCCGATCACCACCCCCGGCGCCACCAGCCCGCGCGCCCGCAGCGCCTCCGCCGTCAGCGCGGTCATGTTGAGTGTGCCGAGCCCGGCGGGCGCCACCACCAGCACCGGGGCGGCGAGCAGTCGGGCGGCGTCCGCGAGCGTGCCGCCGTCGCCGTCGAACCGTACGAGCAGCCCGCCCGCGCCCTCGACCAGCACCAGATCGTGCTCGGTCGCCAGCTTTCCGGCGCTCTCGGCGATCTCCTCGGGGCGTACGGGCGGCGTGCCGGCCCGCGCGGCGGCCGTGGCGGGCGCCAACGGCTCGGGAAAACGCGCCAGTTCGACCGTGGTGACGCCGCCCGCCAGACGTATGACCTCGTCCACGTCCCCCGGCTCACCGGCGCCCACACCGGTCTGCGCGGGCTTGAGCACCGCGACCGTACGGCCCTGGGCCAGCGCGAGAGCGGCGACGGCCGCCGTGACGATGGTCTTGCCGATCTCCGTCCCCGTTCCGGAGACGATCAGTACGGGCATGTCACGCCTCCCGCGCCGCCGCCGCCACCGCGCGGCAGATCCGGGCGATGTCGGCGTCGTCCGTGACGTACGGCGGCATCGTGTACACGAGGTCGCGGAACGGCCGCAGCCATACGCCCTCACGCACCGCCGCCCGTGTCGCGGCAGCCATGTCCACCTCGCGGTCCAACTGCACGACGCCGATCGCGCCGAGCACGCGCACATCCCGCACTCCCGGCAGCGACGCCGTCTCGGCGAGGCCGTCACGCAGCCCCGCCCCGATCCGCTTGACCTCCCCCTGCCAGTCCTGGCCGAGCAGCAGATCGATCGAGGCGCACGCCACGGCCGACGCCAGTGGATTGCCCATGAAGGTGGGCCCGTGGGCCAGGACGGGCACCTCCCCGCGCGAGATGCCCTCGGCCACCTCCGATGTGCACAGCGTCGCGGCCATGGTGAGATAACCGCCGGTCAGCGCCTTGCCCACACACATCACATCGGGACTGACCCCCGCGTGCCCGGCGGCGAACAGCGCGCCCGTGCGGCCGAAGCCCGTCGCGATCTCGTCGAGGATCAGCAGCACGCCGTACTCGTCACAGGCTTCGCGCAGCACCCGTACGTAGTCGGGGGAGTGGAAGCGCATACCGCCCGCGCCCTGCACCACCGGCTCCACGATCACGGCGGCCAGTTCGTCGGCGTGGCGGGCGACGAGGGCGCGCAGGTGGTCCGCGTACCTCTCGTCGTACGGCTCGACGTCGGCCGGCGGCGCGTCGGCGAAGATCTGCCGCGGCAGCACACCCGACCAGAGCCCGTGCATACCGCCTTCGGGATCGCACACCGACATGGGCTGCCAGGTGTCCCCGTGGTAGCCGCCGCGCCAGGTCAGCAGCCGTTGCTTGGCCGGGCGGCCCAGCGAACGCCAGTACTGGAGGCACATCTTGACGGCGACCTCCACCGACACCGACCCGGAGTCGGCGAGGAAGACATGCCGCAGCGGTTCGGGGGTGATCTCCACGAGCTTGGCGGCCAGCCGGACGGCCGGCTCATGGGTGAGCCCGCCGAACATCACATGGCTCATCCGCGCGAGCTGGCCCTGGGCCGCCTCGTTGAGCACCGGGTGGTTGTAGCCGTGGATCGCCGACCACCAGGACGACATGCCGTCGACCAACTCGCTCTGCCCGTACGCCGGTTGGGCGAGCCGCAGCCGTACACCCGTGGCGGACTCCACGACCAGCGGGTCGGTACGGCCGGGCATCGGGCCGTACGGATGCCAGACATGGGCCCGGTCCAGCGCCAGCAGCGCGTCCGCGTCGAGCGCGGCCGGTGCGTCAGGCATTGGGCGCCAGGTCGGTGCCGGCGCCGCGCCGCCGTACGGTCACCAGATCCGTACGCGCGGACGCCGCGTCCGCCCCGGCATCGGCCGTCGGTGTGTCGCACGGACTGTCGCAGCCCCCGTCGCGGTGTCCCGGCAGCGTCGTCGTGCCCATGCCCTCCACCTCGAACCCGGCGTCCGCGATCATGTCCAGATCCGCCTTGCCCTCCTGGCCCTCGGTGGTGAGGTAGTCGCCGAGGAAGATCGAGTTGACCAGGTGCAGCGCGAGCGGCTGCATCGTGCGCAGATGCACCTCACGCCCGCCCGCGAGCCGGACCTCGACGTCGGGACAGACGAACCGCACCATCGCCAGAATCCGCAGCGCCCGCTGCGGCGTCAGATTCCACTCCTCGGCCAGCGGCGTGCCCTTGACGGGGATGAGGAAGTTGACCGGCACCGAGTCCGGGTCCAGCTCGCGCAGCCCGAAGACCACGTCCACCAGATCGGCGTCACTCTCGCCCATGCCCGCGATCAGCCCCGAGCACGCCGACAGACCCGCGCCCTGCGCGTGCCGCACCGTCTCCACCCGGTCCGCGTAGGTGTGGGTGGTGGTGATGTCGCCGTACGTCGCCTCGGAGGTGTTCAGGTTGTGGTTGTACGCGTCGGCGCCCGCCGCCTTCAACCGCTCCGCCTGACCGTCCGAGAGCAGCCCGAGACAGGCGCAGACCTCGACCTCCGCGTGTCGTTCCTTGATCGCGCCGATGGTCTGCGAGACCCGCTCGACGTCCCGGTCCGTCGGCCCCCGGCCGCTCGCCACCAGACAGACCCGCTTGGCGCCGCCGGCCACCCCTGCCGCGGCGGCCTTGGACGCCTCGTCGGGCTTGAGCCAGGTGTACTTGAGGATCTCGGCCTTGGACCCGAGGCGCTGCGAGCAGTACGAGCAGTCCTCCGGACAGAGCCCGGACTTGAGATTGACCAGGTAATTGAGCTTGACCCGCCGCCCGAACCACTGGCGGCGCACCTTCCCGGCCGCAGCCACCACATCGAGCAGATCGTCGTCCGAGGTCGCCAGCACGGCGAGCGCTTCTTCGCGCGACGGCAGCTCGCGCCGAAGGCCCTTCTCCACCAGTGTGTTCAGCAGGTCCATGGCGCCGATCCTGGCCTACGGCGGGCCTCCGAGCCAAGGATGAACCCTACAAGACAGGTGCATTCAGGTGTGTGTATGACCACACTCGAAGGCGGTCCGACCACGGTTAGGGTCTGTGGGCTGCCTACAAAAGGACCCGAGCCGTGCCCACCGAGCCGTCCGTGCCGCGCAGGCCCTGTCCGCCATCGACGCCGGACCCGTTCAACTGGATCGACGACGAGGCGCGCCGGCGCGAGCGTTCCGGACTCGTCCGTACGCTGCGGCCCCGCGACTCCGGCTCGGCGCTGCTCGATCTCGCGAGCAACGACTACCTGGGGCTCACGCACCACCCGGTGACCACGGGCGCGGCGGCCGACGCGGCGCGCCGCTGGGGCGCGGGCGCCACCGGCTCCCGGCTGGTCACCGGAACCACCGCCCTGCACGCCGAACTGGAGCGTGAGCTGGCCGAGTTCTGCGGTTTCGAGGCCGCGCTTGTCCTGTCGTCCGGATACGCCGCGAACCTCGCGGCCCTGACCGCGCTGACCGCGCGCGGCTCGCTCGTGGTGTCGGACGCCGCCAACCACGCCTCCATCGTGGACGGTTGCCGTCTCTCGCGCGCCGAGACCGTCGTCGTGGCGCACGCGGACCCGGCGGCCGTGGACAAGACGCTTGAGACGTACGAAGGTTCACGGGCCCTGGCCGTCAGCGACTCGGTCTTCTCGGTCGACGGCGACGCGGCGCCGCTCGCGCGACTGGCCGAGGTGTGCCGTACGCACGGCGCCGCGCTGCTCGTGGACGACGCCCACGGTCTCGGCGTACTCGGCGACGGCGGCCGTGGCGCCGTCCACGCGGCCGGTCTGGCGGGCGACCCGGGGACCGTCGCCACCGTCACCCTCTCCAAGTCGCTGGGCAGCCAGGGCGGCGCGATCCTCGGACCCGCCCGGGTCATCGACCAACTGATCAACACCGCACGGTCGTTCATCTTCGACACCGGCCTCGCGCCGGCCGCCGTGGGCGCCGCGCTCGCGAGTCTGCGGCTGCTGCGCGCGGACCCGTCGCTGGCGGGCCGGGCGCGGACGGTGGCACACGCGCTGCACCAGGGGCTGACCGGGGCGGGGCTGTCCGCCGTACGCCCGGACGCGGCCGTCGTCTCCGTACGGGCGCCGTCCCCGGACGCGGCCGTGCGCTGGGCCGCCGACTGCCGGTCGGCGGGGCTGGTGGTGGGCTGCTTCCGGCCGCCGTCGGTACCGGACGGGATCTCCCGGATCAGGCTCACGGCCCGCGCGGATCTGACGGACCAACAGGTCGGGACGGCGCTCGCGACGATCGTCGCGACCGCGCCCGCCGGGGCCGTGGCACCGACCGGTTGAGCGCGCGCGCACGTCCCCCGGCACGTTCCCTCCTCCGGCGTCCCCCTCGGTCGCCGGGGGCGGAAACTTGAGTCCGCTCAAATACGGTCTCGCGTAGCAGGGTTCACCGCTTAGAGCGACAACCGGGGTCATATCCCGGCGGATCGCCCATGCGCCGGGCGCCGTTGATGGCAGTGTGGCGCGAAGCGCAATCCGGGGACGTACTCGCGGGCATCTGCCATAGGTCGGTCTGCGTCCCGGTGGGAAAGGGACAGCGTCGCCATGGCAGACCATCAAGAAGCATCCGTCACGCTGCCGAGCGATCCGGCCTCGGTACCGGCAGCTCGCAGATATGTCGCGCGTGTCCTCGGGGAGTGGGGACTGCCGGGCGACGCCGACACCGCCGAAACGGTTCGCCTGATCATCTCGGAGCTGGCGACCAACGCCGTGCAGCACACTTTCGGCAGATCACCGACCTTCACGGTCGACGTCACTCTGGAGCGCGACGAACAGTTGCGCGTCGGCGTGACCGACAGCCATCCGCGGTGGCCGCAGCGGCTCCCGGCCGCGGTCCAGCAGGACAACGGCCGCGGGATGGTCATCATCCGCGCGCTGGCCGCCGAGTACGGCGGAGCGGTGGCCGTGACCCCCACCGCCGACGGCGGTAAGACGGTCTGGATCACCCTGCCCTGGACGCCCCCGGCCCAGGGCTGACCCGCACGCCGCACCGCGTACCGAGCACCGCCGTACGGGAGTACGCGCGTAAGGGCGTACGGGCGTCAGCGGACCCGGCCGTACCAGACGCTCTTGGCCCAGATGCGCTGGAGCCGTACCACCTGACCCGTCTTCGGCGAATGCCAGATCTTGCCGGCGCCGGCGTAGATCCCGACGTGGTAGACGCGGTTGCCGGAGTGGAAGAAGACCAGATCGCCCTTCTTGCGGCTGGAAGCCGAGATGTGGCGCGACTTGTTGTACTGCTGCTGCGCCGTACGCGGCAGCGACTTGCCCGCCTTCTTGTACGAGAACAGCGTCAGACCCGAGCAGTCGAACCGATGCGGACCTGTCGCCCCGTACTTGTACGGCGCGCCCTTCTTGGAAGCGGCCACATTCAGGGCCTTGGAGGCGGCCGGATGGGCGTGGGCCTCCGACACGGCGCCGGGCGCCAGCATCGTGCCGCCGACGGCGGCGAGGAGGACCGATGCGGTACCGGCCCGGGAGAGCAGCGACGGGACATGCGTCTGCGAGGACATGCGCAACCCTTCGTCAGCCGCCTGTGAAGGATGACCTGTCGGGTTCGGACTGGCGAAGATGCCCGGCCGCGTGTGCGGCTTCACCCCGAGGAACGGTCCATGGCCGGACCGCCCCGAACTGCTCGGGTCCTCCACTCCTGCCGATCCACTCGTGTCGACCAGGCATCCGGAGCGGCGGCAGGACTCGGCGTCCACCCGGACCGCCCCGCCGAGGTGGCGGGGGCTTGTCGTCCCACGGATCTTGACGCGGCCTCAGCGCAATTCCGAGCCGAAACGACCATATGTGACTCTCGTCACTTATGGCCCATTTGGGTTGCTACGGTCGATTCGGTGACCGGCCCATATGACCGCTCACGCGCTGTACCTGCGACGTAGCGACGCGTTGCGGCCGGACGGCCGATCCGCCCGTCGCAAGTCGCCGCCCCTGTCGCGGCGGGCGCGTCGATACGCCGAACGAGCGGGCAAATCCCGTACGGACGCGTCCGTACGGGACACCGCGCCACCGATTCGGTGTCGTGTCGCGGGTCCGTTGACCGACGCCCGCATCAAGTCGGCGGTCCGGGCGGCATGGTGACCCGCCCGGCCCTGCGTTCCCCGTCGAGAACCCGCAGCGCGCGGTCCAGGGTCGGCGTGTGCAACCGCGTCTCGCCCCTGGCGTGCATCAGCGTCAGCGCGGCGCGCAGTTCGGCCGCTCGGGACACCAGGGCCTGCGCGGCGCGCAGCGCGCCGTAGGTGTCGTCGGCGCGCGACGGGTTGATCCGGCCCACCAGGTCGACGACCTGGAGATAGCTGTCGACGAAGTCGCCCTCGGCGCGGGTCAGCGCGGGCAGCGGCGGAAGTTCCGGTGGCGGCATCGGCGGTTCACCGGGGGGTGTTGAAGCCGAGGGACGCCCTGCGGTCCTGCGCGACCTGGTCCACCAGGCCGTACTCCATGGCGCCCGCCGCGTCGAAGATCGTGTCCCGGTCGATGTCGGCGTCGATCCGCTCGGCGTCACGGCCGGTGTGCCGTACGAGCATCCGCGCCATCAGGGCCCGCAGCCGCAGCAACTCCTCGGCGTGGATGGCGAGATCGGACGGCTGGCCGCGTACGGGCTCCTCGATCCCCGGCTGCTGGAGGACGACCCGCGCGCCGGGCAGCGCCATCCGCTTGCCGGGCGCCCCGGCGGCCAGCAGGACGGCGGCGGTGGACACCGCCTGACCGAGACAGGTGGTCGCCACGTCGCAGCCGACGACCTGCATCGTGTCGTAGATGGCGGACATGGCGCTCAGCGAGCCGCCGGGGGAGTTGATGTACAGGGCGATGTCCTGGTCGGGCGCCGCGTATTCGAGATGGAGCAGTTGGGCGATCACGTCGTTGGCCGACGTGTCGTCAAGAGCGGTGCCGAGAAAGATGATCCGGCCCTCGAACAGCTTGGAGTACGGGTCGAGGGACCGGGTCCCGGTGGTGGTGCGCTCGGTGAACTCGGGCAGGACGTAGCGGGCGGAAGGACGGTTCATGGTGTGCCTCTCCTCGCGTGCCGGACTCGGCTCTCGTCCGTCCGTAAAAAATGTACAGGACGTACAGGCCGTAAGATGGCGAGCATGGCCTACGAAATTCCGGTGACGCAAGCGCGGGCGGAACTCGCCGATCTGATCAACCGGGTCGTCTACGGCGAGGAGCGCGTGGTCGTGACGCGCCACGGCAAGCCGCTCGTCGCCCTGGTCTCGGCCGCTGACCTGGAACGACTGGAGAGCCTGAAGTCCGAGGAGGCCGCCGCGGCGGTGGAGGAGCGCGTGATCGCCTCGGTGAGCGCGATCAGGTCGGTGGCGTCCGCTCCGGGCGAACGCGCGGATTTCGGCATCATGGCGAAGCACGAGCCGCCGGAGAGGCGCTGAGCGTTTTGTCCTCAAGCGCCGGACGGGCTGGGGGTTTCGTCCTCAAGCGCCGGACGGGCTTGAGGCGCATGGGCTGGAACCCGCCGGATCCGAGGCGGAACTGGCGTTTCGCGCCCCGCCGGCGAGATGGGGCACCCGTACCGGCCGATGGTGGCCCCGGCCATCCCCGCCGGCGTGCCGCAGGCCGTCAACACCGCCACAGGAAGGCGGTGTTGGTCCTTCGAGGTGCCGGAGGGGTGGACGGTCTCCTCTTGCCCTCCACCTGGCCCCGGAGTGAGCGGAGGCCCGTATGAAGGCGGCGGTCACGCCGCCGGGGCGGGCTCCCGGGTGCGGACCGGGGCGTCGGGTGTCCCCGGTGTCTCGGGCGTCGCAGCCGTACGGCGCGTTCCCACCAGTACCGCGACCAGGCCCAGCACCGCCCAGATCGTGAGCGTCAGCGCGGGCGTCCCCGCCGCGTTCCCGTCGAAGAAGGAGACCGAGCGGAGCAGCGAACCGCTCGCGCCCGGCGGCAGCAACTGACCGATCGTTCCGAACGGCTCCGGCAGGAGTTCGGGCGCGCTCGCCACGCCGGAGAACGGATTGCCGATCAGCACCATCAGCAGGCCCCCGAGGCCGATCCCGGCCCGGCCGACGAGCGCGGCGAGCCCCGCCACGGTCGCGCCGATGGCCAGTACGGCGAGCCCGAACACCCCCGCCTGCGCCCACCAGTCGCCGGCGAGCACGCCCAGCCAACTGTGGGCGAGGGCGGTGGCGGTGAGGCCCGCCAGTGCCGCCGCCCCGAACAGCGTGCCCACCGCGCGGACCCCGGTCAGCGCGAGCAGGCTCACCAGCGCTCCGGTGGCGACACCCGCCAGTGACAGCGGGAACATGCTCGCGCCGAACCCGCTGCCGCGCGGGTCCGCCGCGGGTGCGGCGACCACGTCGGTCACCGGCACCTCGGTGCCCGCCGGCGCCTGCGCGGTCGCGGCTTCCCTGAGCAGTTGGGCGACGACCGGACCGGCCGCCGACGCCGTCAGCACGTGCGGCCCCTCCGGGGTGACGACCACGGCACCGTAGACGTCCCGTTCCTCGATCGCCGCGCGGGCGGCGGCCTCGTCGTCGTACCGGTGCACCTCAAAGGCGTCCGGCTGCCGCTCGAAGCCCTGCTGGAGCGGCGCGGTCGCCGAGGCGGGCCCGGCGAGGCCGACCGGCAGATCGTGCGGCGCCACCCGGGCGGCGGGCCAGGCGAAGGCCCACAGTGCCAGGGCGGCCATCAGGGGGATCAGGACCATGACGCCGATCATGCGGCGGGTGACAGTGGCGGACATCGCGTCCTCGTTCTCGGTCCACGCGGTGGTGGAGGGGATGTGCGGTGGAGGGGGCCACCGGGTCGGGATGCAAAAAGAAGGATCGTTCGTTTTGCGCGTCCGGTCACTGTCACCGGAAATCCGGAAGATTGTCAAGAAGGAACGTTCGTTTTAGGCTGCGCGCATGGCCCGTGTATCTCAGGAACACCTGGACGCCCGTAGACGGCAGATCCTCGACGGCGCCACGCGCTGTTTCTCGCGCAACGGCTTCCACGCCACCTCCATGCAGGACGTTCTGCGCGAGGTCGATCTCTCGGCCGGCGCCGTCTACCGCTACTTCAGCGGCAAGGAGGAGCTGATCGCGGCCATCGTCACCGAAGTTCTCGACACCGTCAGGGAGGCGTTCGAGGACGCCGCGCGCCAGAGCCCCCCCGAGCCGCCCGACGTGCTGATCGGCCAGGTGATGGAGCGCGTGCTGGGTGAGGCGTTCGTCCGGGGCGTGCCGGGCAGCAGCCAGTTCCCCCGGATGATGGTCCAGGTGTGGACGGAGACCCTGCGCAACGAGTCGCTTTCCGTGCTGATCCGGGACGGGTTCGAGAGAGTGCGCGGGGCCTGGGTCGAGGTCGTCGAGGCGTACCAGGCGGCGGGGCTGATGCGCGCCGACATCCCGGCCGAGCATGTCGCCCGCACGATGATCGCCACCGTCCAGGGATTCGCCGCCCAGCAGGCGCTGTTCGGCGAGGTCCCCGTCGACGTCGTGCAGAACGGCCTGCGCGGGTTGATGTCCATGGGCGAGCAAAAGGCTGGTTAACCTGCCGGAAAAACTTCCGCCGTAACGTGCCGTGCCTGGCTGTGAGGCCCCCGTCCCCGTGCAACAGAGTGTTGAATTCGACGCGGACGGCGACGGGCCCCGAGCCGGACCGGGCCGCGACAGTGAGGTGGGAACGTGCAGTTGACCCCGCACGAGCAGGAACGTCTGCTCATCCATGTGGCCGCCGATGTGGCGGCCAGGCGCCAGGCGCGCGGGCTGCGTCTCAACCACCCCGAGGCGGTCGCCCTGATCACCGCGCACCTCCTCGAAGGCGCCAGGGACGGCCGCACCGTCGCCGAACTCATGGCGTCCGGACGCAAGGTGCTCACCCGCGACGACGTCATGGAGGGCATCCCCGAGATGATCCACGACGTGCAGGTGGAGGCCACCTTTCCGGACGGCACCAAGCTCGTCACCGTCCACGACCCGATCGTCTGACGGGGGAGCGCGCCGATGATTCCCGGAGAGATCCTGTACGCCGACGACGCCGTGCCCCTCAACGAGGGCCGCCCCGTCACCCGGCTCACCGTGCTCAACGCCGCCGACCGGCCCGTCCAGATCGGCTCCCACTACCACTTCGCCGAGACCAACCCCGGTCTGCGGTTCGACCGCTCGGCGGCGCGCGGTCTGCGGCTGAACGTGGCCGCCGGTACCTCCGTACGGTTCGAGCCCGGTGTCCTGGTCGACGTCGAACTCGTCCCGCTCGCCGGGCGCCGCGTCGTACCGGGCCTGCGCGGCGAGAGCGGAGGCCCCCTCGATGCCTGAGCTGAACAGAGCCGTCTACGCCGACCTCTTCGGCCCCACCACCGGCGACCGCATCCGGCTCGCCGACACCGACCTCCTGGTCGAGATCGAGGAGGACCGCTCCGGCGGCCCCGGACTCGCCGGGGACGAGGCGGTGTTCGGCGGCGGCAAGGTGATCCGCGAGTCGATGGGCCAGTCGCGTACGACACGGGCCGAAGGCGCGCCCGACACCGTGATCACCGGCGCCGTGATCATCGACCACTGGGGCGTCGTCAAGGCCGACATCGGCATCCGGGACGGCCGGATCACCGGCATCGGCAAGGCCGGCAACCCGGACACCATGGACGGCGTCCACCCCGACCTCGTCATCGGACCCGAGACCGAGATCATCGCGGGCAACGGGAAGATCCTCACCGCCGGAGCCGTCGACGCCCACGTCCACTTCATCTCGCCGACCCTCGTCGACCAGGCGCTGTCCGCCGGCATCACCACACTCGTCGGCGGCGGTACGGGACCGGCCGAGGGGACGAAGGCCACCACCGTCACCCCGGGTCCCTGGCACCTCGCGCGGATGTTCGCCGCCCTGGAGTCCTCACCCGTCAACATCGGGCTGCTCGGCAAGGGCAACACCATGTCGCGCGACGCCATGTACTCCCAACTGCGGGGCGGTGCGCTCGGGTTCAAGATCCATGAGGACTGGGGCGCGACCCCGGCCGTCATCGACGCCTGCCTCGGTGTCTGCGAGGAGACGGGCGTCCAGCTCGCCATCCACACCGACACCCTCAACGAGGCCGGATTCGTCGCCGACACGCTCGCCGCCGTCGCCGGGCGGACCCTGCACGCGTACCACTCGGAGGGCGCGGGCGGCGGACACGCGCCGGACATCATCACGGTGGTGTCGGAGCCGTACGTCCTGCCCAGTTCCACCAACCCGACGCGCCCGCACACCGTCAACACCATCGACGAACACCTCGACATGCTGATGGTCTGTCACCATCTCAACCCGGCCGTCCCCGAGGACCTGGCGTTCGCCGAATCGCGGATCCGGCCGTCGACCATCGCGGCCGAGGACATCCTGCACGACCTCGGAGCGATCTCGATCATCTCCTCCGACTCGCAGGCCATGGGCCGTATCGGCGAGGTCATCCTGCGGACCTGGCAGACCGCGCATGTCATGAAGAAGCGCCGGGGCGCGCTGCCCGGCGACGGCCGGGCCGACAACCACCGGGTCCGCCGCTACGTCGCCAAGTACACCGTCAACCCGGCCGTGGCGCAGGGTCTCAGCCATGAGATCGGCTCCGTCGAGACCGGCAAGCTCGCCGATCTCGTCCTGTGGGACCCGGCGTTCTTCGGCGTCAAGCCCCAACTGGTCATCAAGGGCGGCCAGATCGCGTACGCGCAGATGGGCGACGCCAACGCGTCCATCCCCACCCCGCAGCCCGTCATGCCCCGGCCCATGTTCGGCGCGACCGGCACGGCCCCGGCGGCCAACTCCGTCAACTTCGTCGCGCGGGAGGCCATCGAGGACGCGCTGCCCGAACGGCTCGGCCTCGGCAAACGCTTCGTCCCCATCGAGAACACCCGCTCCCTCAGCAAGGCCGACATGCGGCAGAACGACGCCCTGCCGCGCGTCCACGTCGACCCCGACACCTTCACGGTGACGATCGACGGCGAGGTGGTCGAACCCGCCCCAGCCGCCGAACTGCCCCTGGCCCAGCGCTACTTCCTCTTCTGATGAGCCGCGCCGCACTGCTCGTCCTCGCCGACGGACGGTTTCCGGCCGGTGGCCACGCCCACTCGGGCGGCGTCGAACCGGCCGTCCGCGCCGGGCGGCTCACCGACGCCCGCGACCTGGCGTCCTTCTGCCGGGGCCGGCTCCACACCACCGGGCTCACCGCCGCCGCGCTCGCCGCGGCGGCCGTCCTGGGCGTCGACCCCCTCGCCCTGGACGAGGCCGCCGACGCCCGCACCCCGTCGCCCGCCCTGCGCGCCACCGCGCGCAAGCTCGGCCGCCAGATGACGCGTGCCGCACGCGCCAGTTGGCCGAGCCCGGAACTCGACGCCCTCGCGGCGGCCCGCCCGCGCGGCGCCCATCAGCCGATCGTCCTCGGCCTCGCCGCCCGCGCGGCCGGACTCGGACCCGAGGACGCCGCGCACTGCGTCCTGTACGAGAGCGTCAGCGGCCCGGCCACCGCCGCCGTACGGCTGCTGAGCCTGGACCCCTTCGACGCGACCGGCGTCCTGGCCCGGCTGGCACCCGACATCGACGCGACCGCGCTGCGTGCCGTGGCCACCGCGCACCGCGCCGTACGCAAAGGCATTGGCGCCCTGCCCGCCGCGTCGGCGCCGCTGCTCGACATCACCGCCGAGGCGCACGCGGCCTGGGCGGTACGCCTCTTCGCCTCGTAACGACTCGTCACGCCCGCCCACTCACCACCACGAAGGAGCCGCACCGTGCACCTCGACCACGCCGACCCGTACACCGACCCGTACCTGGACCCGCACAGCCACGGCGCCGGAGCCGCCCGCCCGGACGGCTCGCGGCGGGCCCTGCGCATCGGCCTCGGCGGGCCCGTCGGCTCCGGCAAGACCGCGACCGTCGCCGCCCTGTGCCGGGCGCTGCGCGACACGATGTCCATCGCCGTCGTCACCAACGACATCTACACGCAGGAGGACGCGGCGTTCCTGCTGCGCAACGCCGTGCTGCCCGCCGAGCGGATCCAGGCCGTCGAGACCGGCGCCTGCCCGCACACCGCGATCCGTGACGACATCTCCGCCAACCTCGAAGCCGTCGAGGACCTGGAAGAGTCCGTGGGACCGCTCGATCTGATCCTGGTCGAGTCCGGCGGGGACAATCTCACCGCCACCTTCTCCAAGGGCCTCGTGGACGCGCAGATCTTCGTCATCGACGTCGCCGGCGGCGACGACATCCCGCGCAAGGGCGGCCCCGGCGTCACCACCTCCGATCTGCTGGTGATCAACAAGACCGACCTCGCCCCGTACGTCGGCTCGGACCTCGGGCGCATGGTGAGCGACGCCAAGGAGCAACGCGGCGAACTGCCCGTGCTGTTCACCTCGCTCACCGGCCCGGACGGGGTGGCCCCGGTGGCCGACTGGGTACGCGCGCGCTTCACCGCCTGGACCGCATGAGCGTCCACGCCACCGCCCGGATCACCGCCGCACCGGACGGGCGCGGCGGCACGGCCCTGCCCGTACTTCAGAGCGCCGGGCCGCTGGCCCTGCGCCGTACCCGAGCCGCCGCCGTCGCGCACACCGGCACACCGGCCGCCGCCGCGCCCGCGCGCGTCACCGTCGTCGGGGCGATGAGCGCGCCGCTCGGCGGCGACCGGCTCGCCCTGGAGGTGGCGGTACGGGACGGGGCCGCGCTCACCGTGGACGCGGCAGCCGCCATGATCGCGCTGCCCGGCCGCCGCACCGGCGACGAGCCCGCAGACCACGCGGGCTACGACGTACGTCTGACGGTCGGTGAGGGCGCCGTCCTGCACTGGCTGCCCGAACAGCTCATCTCCGTCACCGGCAGCGATCTGCGTACCCGCACGCGCGTCGAACTCGGCCCCACCGCCCGACTGGTGCTGCGCGAGGAACAGATTCTCGGCCGCCACGGCGAGGCGCCCGGCACCCTCACCTCCCGGCTCACCGTGCACCACGCGGGGCGCCCACTGCTGGACCAGCAACTCGCGCTCGGGTCCGGCGCACCCGGCGGATGGGACGGCCCGGCGGTCATCGGCGGACACCGCGCGGTCGGCCAACTCCTCTTCGTGGCACCGGAGTTCGAGGAGAAGCCGGTGGTGGCGAGGCTGCTCGGCGACACCGCCGTACTCACTCCGCTCGCCGGTCCCGGAGCACTCGTCACCGCCCTCGCCCCGGACGCCCGCGCGCTGCGCCGGGTCCTGGACGACGCCCTGGCGGCCATGTACCGCTGAGCGGAACCGGAGTCACCGGCTATCGGTTCGGCAAAGAATCGGCGCTTTGACCTGTTCTCGACCGGCTCGGAGACGAAATGATCCCCCTCGGTAACCCTACGAACAGCGCCGCAGCGTGCGGCGCGTCACACAGGGGGAGGTACCACTTGAGACGCACAGCAGTACTCGGCTCGGCCGGCGCTCTGCTCGCGGGCACGCTCGTCGCGACCACGCTCGCCGCCTCGTCGGCGAGCGCCGACGGCCGCGCGGCCACCGGCACGACGGCGCAGAGCAAGGAACAGAAAACCCTGAGCGCTCAGGCCGAGGGCGCCGAGGTCGCCGCCGAGCGGGCCGCGAAGAAGGGCATCGACTGGGCGGACTGCCCGGCCGGCTGGGGCCTGGAGAAGCCGATCCAGTGCGGCTACGTGAGCGTTCCGCTCGACTACGCCCGTCCGGACGGCAAGCAGATCAAGATAGCCGTCGACCGGATAGGCAACACGGGCACCGCGAGTGAGCGTCAGGGCTCCCTCGTCTACAACCCCGGTGGCCCCGGCGCCTCCGGCATGGCGTTCCCGCGCCGCGTCGTGACCAAGAACGCCATCTGGGCGGACGCCGCGAAGGCGTACGACTTCGTCGGCTTCGACCCGCGCGGAGTCGGCCGCTCGACACCCATCTCGTGCATCGACCCGCAGGAGTTCGTCAAGGCTCCCAAGCTCGACCCCGTCCCCGACAGCGAGGCCGACAAGCGCGCCCAGCGCAAGCTCGCCGCCGAGTACGCGGACGGCTGCGAGGAGCGCAGCGGCTGGATGCTGCCGCACATGACGACGCCCAACACCGCGCGTGACCTGGACGTCCTGCGGGCGGCGCTCGGCGACAAGAAGCTCAACTACGTCGGTGTCTCCTACGGCACCTACCTGGGCGCCGTCTACGGCACGCTGTTCCCGTCCCATGTGCGACGCATGGTGCTGGACAGCGTGGTCAACCCGTCGAAGGACAAGATCTGGTACCAGGCCAACCTGGACCAGGACGTCGCCTTCGAGAAGCGCTTCGACGACTGGAAGAAGTGGGTCGCCGAGAACGACGCGGTGTTCCACATCGGCGACACCGTCGCGAAGGTCGAGAAGCAGTGGGAGACGCTGCGCGCCACCGCCAAGAAGGACCCGATCGGCGGCGTCGTGGGACCGGCCGAGCTCGTCGGTCTGTTCCAGAGCGCTCCGTACTACGACTCCAGTTGGGTGCCGGTCGCCGACACCTGGAGCAGGTATCTGGCCGGTGACACCCAGGCGCTCGTCGACGCAGCCGCACCCGACATGTCGGACACGGTGGGCAACATACGCGCCGAGAACAGCAACGCGGTCTACACCGCCGTCGAGTGCGCCGACGCCAAGTGGCCCACGAGCTGGCGCACTTGGGACCGGGACAACACCCGGCTCCACCGCGACCACCCGTTCCTCACCTGGGCCAACGCCTGGATGAACCTGCCCTGCGCCACCTGGGGCGTGGAGCAGCAGACACCGATCCAGGTCGGAACGGGCCGGGGCCTGCCGCCCGTACTGATCGCGCAGTCCGCGCGTGACGCCGCCACTCCGTACGAGGGCGCCGTCGAGCTGCACAAGCGCTTCAAGGGCTCGCGCCTGATCACCGAGCGGGACGCCGGTTCGCACGGCATCACCAATCTGGCGAACCCGTGCGTCAACGACCGCGTCGAGTCGTATCTGCTCAGCGGCGCGCTCGACAGCAGCGACGTGACGTGCGCACCGCACGCCACGCCCAAGCCGTAACGATTCGTCAGGTCGGCACGACCTGGCAGCGCCGGTGACGGGGGAGGGGGCGACGGCCGCGGACGGCCGCCGCCCCCTCTCGCACGCGCGGCGCCGATCGCGCCGTCAGCGCCGCAGACGCGGGAACCTCTTCGCCGGCGCCAGCCGCGCCTCCTCCGCCTTCACATCGGCGGCGTAGTGGTCCACGTACTCCTGATCCGACAGGCCGAGGATCGCGTACATGATCTCGTCCGTCACCGCGCGGACCGCCGCCTTCTGATTCTCCAGACCCGCGTAGCGCGAGAAGTCCAGCGGCTCACCGAAGCGGATCGTGACCCGCCTGATGTTCGGGATCTTCTGGCCGGGCGGCTGGATCTCGAACGTACCGACCATCGCGCACGGCACCACCGGGACCCGCGCCCTGATCGCCATCACCGCGACGCCGACCTTGCCCTTGTAGAGCCGCCCGTCGTGCGAGCGCGTGCCCTCCGGGTAGATCCCCAGCAGCTCACCCTTGCCCAGCACCCCGAGCCCTTCGCGGATCGCCGCCTGGCCGGCCTCCTTGCCGGACCGGTCGACGGGGATCTGGCCGACGCCGCGGAAGAACGAGGCGGTGAGACGTCCCTTGACCCCGGGCCCGGTGAAGTACTCGGCCTTCGCGAGAAAGGTGATCCGCCGCCGGATGATCGCGGGCATCAGGAAGTGGTCGGAGAACGAGAGATGATTGCCCGCGACGATCGCGGCGCCGTCCGCGGGGATGTGTTCGAGTCCTTCGATCCGGGGCCGGAAAAGCAGTCGCAGCAGCGGCCCCAGGAGCACGTATTTCAGTACGTAGTAGAACACGGCGTCTCTCCAACTCTGCCGGATCGGCTGGCCGTCGGGTGTTCTGCGTCTGCGGTCGGTGATCGATCGTAGCCTGGGGCGGCTTCCCTGGAGAGCCCTGTGAATGCAACGGGTTCGCTGCCTGTCCGCTGCCCGTTCGCCGCCCGCGCGACGGCTCCGGACCGCTACGCGCGCTGCCCGCCCGCCGCGCTCCCGGTGCCCGGTCGGCGACGGCTCCAGGACGAACTGGGCCCGTACTCACCGTCAAGGGGCATACCGCTCGTCCCAACTCCCGCAATCCTGTGGTCCTCGGTGTCCGAGTGTCCTTCGCACAGGTTTATCGGCCATACTGCCAGCCGTGGAGCGCATCGATCCGATAATCCAGCCCGTACCCGCCGCGGGGACCGATCCCGGATACATCCCTGGGCTCATGGCACCCCGCCTCGTAGAGGAGGCTGACGCCGCCAAGGACGACGCCGCCAAGGACGTCGCCGAGGAGGCCGCCGACGAAGAGGTGACCGAAGAGGTGGCCGACGAGGCGCCCGCGGAAGCCACCGAAGAGGCGAACGACGACGAGCCGGACGAGGCGGTCTCTCTCAAGAAGGACGCCTCCGAGGACGCCGCCGCCGACGAGGACGGGCCCGTCTTCGAGGTCAGCGACCGCCGCGCCTCGATGACCGCCGACCGCACCGGAATCCGGCTCACCCTGGACGAGGAGAAGGCGGAGTTCGGCTGGGACGAGATCGGCGCCGTGGAGGTCGAGACCCCCCGGTTCGGCCGCCGGTTCACCGTCACCCTGCACACGACCGGCCGCCGCCACTATCAGTCGGAGGTCGACGCACCCTCCCGGAGCAGCCTCAAGGAGTGGACGGCCGAACTCGACGTCGTGCTGGACGCCTACTTCGAAGAAGCCTGACCGGCGGACGGCGCCTGTCCTCGTACTCCTCGGACCCGTCCTTACTCCTCCTCGTCCTGGGCCCTGTCCGGACCGCACTCCGGACGGCCCCGCCCAGGTGGCCGGTCCGTCAGCCCTGCTGTGCACTAGGGCTGGCGGCCCCGATCGGGCGGGCCGCGTGCTGCCCGCATGGGCGGCCGACGATCGAGGAGTCCCTTGATGACACGGCATACCAGGACAGTCACCGCACTGGCCTCCGCCCTGCTGGTCGCCACCGCGGCAGCCGGGTGTTCGAACGGCGGTGGCGACAATGGCAGCGCCAGCCAACCCAACAACCACGAGGTCGACGTGGTCCCGGCGGCGTCGACATCGACATCGGCCTCGGCGTCCGCCTCGGCTTCGGCCTCGCCGTCCTCGACGGCCGCGCCCGCCGTCGACGTGAAGAACGGCTCCTTCGGCAAGATGCTGGTCGACGAGCAGGGCCGCACGCTCTACCAGTTCGACCTGGACACCAAGAACAAGTCGATGTGCACGGGCTCCTGCGCCACGGCGTGGCCGCCGTTCACCGTCCCGTCGAAGCCGAAGGCCGGCAGCGGCGTCAAGGCCAATCTGCTCACGACGACGAAGCGCTCCGACGGCTCCGAGCAGGTGACGTACAACGGGCGCCCGCTGTACCGCTTCGAGGCGGACAAGAAGCCCGGCGACATCCACGGGCAGGACGTCAACGCCTTCGGCGCCAAGTGGTTCATCATGAACCCCGACGGCAAGAAGGTCACCACCAAGCCCCAGACGAACAACGGCGGCGGTTACTGATCACCGGCCCGTCCGGCCCACGAACGCTCTCAGACGCCCCGCCGTTCGCGATCGCCACCGGCCGGGCACGGTTCGCCCTCGGGCGTGTCTTCCAAGTCCCGCCTGGCCCGCGGCGCCTGGTACGGCACCTCCCAGCGTTGTCGGAGTCTTCCGAGTACGTCCGGTACGCGGAAGATCCTCCGCCTTGCGATGCACCGCACCAGCCGCCGCGGGCCCCGCCCCGTGGACGGACGGCGCTACTTTGAAGACACGCCCGAGCCACCGCTGCCCGCGCCGTCGCTCCGACCACTGTCGGGTGTCGGACGGCCCAGGCGGCGGTGGCGGCGGCGCGAAGGGAGACCCGCCATGTCAGCAGAGCCCACCGGCTCGTCCGCCGGGCCCGCGCACGCGCACCGGGGCGGAGCCGGCCGCGTCCTGCGGATCGTGGCCCGGCTGCTCGCCGCGGCCGGCCTCGCCGTCGACGCCTACATGCACGCGTATCTGGCCGACCAGTACGACGCCGTCACGGCGGACATCAGCCAGGGCACCCTCTTCCGGATCGAGGCGGCTCTCGCGGCGCTGGCCGCGCTGCTCGTCCTCGTCTGGCGCCGGCTGCCGGGCGATCTGTTCGCCTGGCTGGTGGCGGCCGGCGGGCTCGCGCTGCTGCTCGTGTACCGCTATGTGAATGTCGGCACGCTGGGACCGCTGCCGAACATGTACGAGCCGATCTGGTACGGCGACAAGCGCACCACCGTGATCGCCCAGGCGGCCGCCGTGGTCGCCTTGGTCTATCTGCTGCTTTTCCGTCCCCGGAGTAGCCTGAAGTGAGCGGGGGCGTGCTGAGCGCTGGAGGTGAGGGCAACGATTCATGTCCGGCACAGATGACTCCGCGCAGAGCCCGGTGGGAGCCGTCGGACGGGTCACCGTCCCGATTCCGCCGGACGGCCCGGGGGAAGTTCTGGTGGCCGTGCGCGGTGGTTCGGAGGCGTACGCCGCCTGGTCCGACCGGCCGATCGGCACGAACGTCCGGGTGCTGGTGACCGACCGCGTCTCGGCGCGCTCGGTGATGGTGGAGCCTCTTCCTGAGTGACCAGTGAGGCACAGCGCGGCACACGGCGTGTGAGTGTGGCGAAGGACAGGAGTTCGCTCATGTTGTTCTGGCGTGTTCCAGCACCGAACGAGGCGATGCTCATCTCCGGTTCCAAACGACAGGTCCAGGACACCCAGTTCCGGATCGTCACCGGTCACGGCAGTTTCGTCCTCCCCATCAAACAGAAGGCCCGCATGCTGTCCCTGGCGCTGCGGGAGGCGGAGATAGCCGAGGACTGCGTCACCCAGCAGGGCATCCGGCTGACCGTACGCGCGGTGACCGTGTTCAAGGTCGGTGACGACGCCGTGTCGATCGCCAACGCGGCCCGGCGCTTCCTCGCCGAGCAGGACAAGATGGAAGAACTGGTGGGCCGGATCTTCGCCGGTCACCTGCGGTCCATCATCGGTGGACTGACCGTCGAACAGATCATCCGCGAGCGGGACAGGGTCGCCCAGGAGGTCAAGGCGGGCAGCCACAGCGAGATGGAGAAGCTCGGCATCGTCGTGGACGCCCTCCAGATCCAGGAGATCGAGGACGCCACCGGCTACATCAACAACCTGGCGGCGCCGCACGCCGCCGCTGTCGCCAGCCAGGCCCGTATCGCCGCCGCCAGGGCGGACCAGGAAGCCGCCGAGCGCGAGCAGCAGGCGGCGGCCCTGAAGGCCGAGTACGAGCGGGACACCTCGATCAAGCGGGCCGGCTTCGAGGCGGAGACCGAGCAGGTACGGGCGCGCGCCTCGCAGGCGGGACCGCTCGCCCAGGCGAAGGCGTCGCAGGACGTCATCGAGGAGCAGACGGCGCTGGCCGAGCGGCAGGCCATGCTGGCGGCCCAGCGGCTGGAGGCGGAGGTCAGGCGCCCGGCGGACGCGGAGGCGTACCGCAGGCGGACCCTCGCCCAGGCCCAGGCCGACGCGAACACCGCACGCGCGCTCTCCCTGCGCGACGGCAACCAGGAACTCCTCGCGGCCAACCGGGTCGTGGAAGTGCTGCCGGAGCTGGTCGACTCGGCGGCCAAGGGTCTGGCGCACTCCCAACTCACCGTCCTCAACGGCACCGACGGTGTCAACGAGATGGCGGCCGGGCTGGTCGGCCAGGGCATGACCATCCTCAACTCGCTGCAAGGGCACACCGGTTCGACCCGGGCGCCGGCCGAACAGGACCAGGACCCGGGCTCGAAGATGAACGGGAAGGCACCGGCCCGCGTGGAAGGCGCCGGCTGACGGCGCAGACCCGGTCGCCGGGCGCGCCCCGAGGCCGGGCCCGCCCCGTCAGTCGCCGACGCTCAGCACGATCTTCCCGCGCGTGCGACCCTCCTGGACCCTGCGGTGCGCCTTCGCCGCCTCCGCCAGCGGCAGGACGTCCTCCACCTCGACGCGTACCACGCCCTGGTCGATCAGCCCGGCGATCCGGGTGAGGGCGGTGCCGTCCGGCTCCACCAGGAAGGCCGTCGCCCGGAACCCCCGCACGCGGGCTCCGGCCAGCAGCTCCGGCGGGACGGCGGAAGGGACGGCGACGATCGTGCCGCCGGGCCGCAGGGTCTTCAGCGAGCGGCTGGTCGTCGCGTCGTGCGCCTCGCCGACCAGGTCGATGACGACGTCGACGTCGCTCACGGCGTCCTCGAAGCGCACCCGTGTGTAGTCCACCAGCTCGTCCGCGCCCAGTTCACGCAGCCAGTCGTGCTTGGCGGCGCTCGCCGTGCCGATGACATGGGCCCCCAGGTGCTTGGCGAACTGCACCGCCAGATGGCCCACGCCGCCCGCCGCCGCGTGGATCAGCACCCGCTGCCCCGCCTCGACGTGCGCCGCGTCCACGAGCGACTGCCAGGCGGTCAGCCCCGCCAGCGGTACGGCCGCCGCCGCCTCGTGGCCGATCGTGCGGGGCTTGAGCGCGAACTGCCGCGAGGGAGCGGTCACATACTCCGCGTACGCGGAGGCCGGCCGGGGGAACCACGGCATCCCGTACACCTCGTCGCCGACCTTCAGCGTGTGCACACCGAAGCCGACCTCCGCCACGACGCCGGACACGTCCCAGCCCAGGACGAACGGCGGCGCACCGAGGAGACCGGCCATACCGCCGCTCTCGCGGGACTTCCAGTCGACCGGGTTCACACCCGCCGCGCGCACCCGAACCAGCACCTCGGTCGGCACCGGCCGGGGCCGTGGACGGTCGGCGAGGCGCAGCACCTCGGGTCCGCCGAGGGAGTCCTGGGTGATCGCGCGCATGGTCGGCTCACTGCTCATGTCGGTCAAGGCTCCTGGAAGAGTGCGGTGGATCTTCGACCCGGAAAACGTACTCCCCACCGACACGGCCGGCAGGAGCCCGGTCTCCGGCCGGTGGTGGACCGGCCGCGTCAGTGCCCGCGTGCGGCGACCATCGCGACCGTCACCAGCGCCAGCACCACCCACCCGAACCAGAGCCAGCCGCTGCTCCCCAGTGCCGCCGTGTAGGCCGTCACGACCACCAGCGCGCCGACGGTGAGTATCCCCATCACTTTCGTGGATCCGGATCCGGACATGTACGTCCTCCTCCTGGCCGTGGCCGTGAAGACCATCGTCACCCGAAAGGTGGCTTCCGCGCTACTGTCCGCGTGCCCGCAACGACGCGAGGTAGGCGTTGTACGCCGCCAGCTCCTTGTCACCGTCCCGGTCGGCCGCCCGGTCGGAGCGCTTCGCCTGGCGTTGGTCCGAGCGGTACCACTGGAAGACCAGCGCGACCAGCACCAGGACCGACGGGATCTCGCTGAACGCCCAGGCGATACCGCCGGCCGCGTTCTGGTCGGAGAGCGGGTCGATGCCCAGGGACGTGGGCGGATTCTCGTACGCCCGCACCATGGGCTCGCTCGCCATCATCAGCGCGATCCCGAAGAACGCGTGGAACGGCATCCCCGCGAACAGCTCCAGCATCCGCATCAGATAGCCGGGCCGGTGCGGACCCGGGTCCACGCCGATGATCGGCCAGAAGAAGATCAGCCCGGTGGCGAGGAAGTGCACCATCATCGCGATGTGCCCCGGCTTCGACTCCATGAGGAAGTCGAACAGCGGGGTGAAGTACAGGCCGTAGAGGCTCGCGATGAACAGCGGGATCGTGAAGGCGGGATGCGTCGCGAACCGCATGAACCGGCTGTGCAGCAGCGCCAGCAGCAGCTCACGCGGCCCCTTGCGGCCCCGGCCCGCGACCGGCAGTGCCCGCAGCGCCAGCGTCACCGGAGCGCCGAGGAGCAGCAGGATCGGGGAGACCATGCTGATCACCATGTGCTGCACCATGTGCACGCTGAACACGACCATGCCGTAGTCGTTCAGCGCGGTGCACATCATCAGCGCCACGCTCAGCACGCCGAGGACGAAGGAGATGGTGCGGCCCGGCGACCAACTGTCGCCCCGCGCGCGCAGCCGCAGAACACCCCAGCCGTACAGCACGAGCGCCAGCAGACAGCCGATGGCGAAGAAGGCGTCGGGCGACAACTCCAGCGCGCGGCTCAGCGTGAACGGCGGCAGATCGGTCATCGTGCCGTGCTCGCCGTGATCCATACGTGCTCTCCCGCTGCGACGATGCCGAACGATCCTCAATGGTGCGAAGTGTCCGCACCCGGGACCAGACTAGAACCGCCCCCGGCGCCGTTCGCGGCCGGGGGCGGTTCGTCGTATCAACGGAAAGGGGAGCGGGGCTCAGAGCACGCACTCCGCCTCGGCGTACCGCTCCGCGGGCACCGTCTTCAGCGTCTCGACCGCCTCCGCGAGCGGCACCATCACGATGTCCGTGCCGCGCAGCGCCGTCATCATCCCGAACTCGTCGCGGTGCGCCGCCTCCACCGCGTGCCAGCCGAAGCGGGTCGCGAGCACCCGGTCGTACGCGGTCGGCGTCCCGCCGCGCTGGACATGGCCCAGTATCACCGGCCGGGCCTCCTTGCCCAGGCGCTCCTCCAGCTCGACGGAGAGCTGCCTGGCCACACCCGCGAAGCGCTGGTGCCCGTAGATGTCCTTGCCGCCGACGTCGAACTCCATCGAGCCCTCACGGGGCTTCGCGCCCTCGGCGACCACCACGATCGCGAAGCGCTTGCCCGCCGAGAAACGCTTGCCGACCAGCTCGGTCAGCTCCCCGATGTCGAAGGGGCGCTCCGGGACGACGATGGCGTGCGCACCGGCGGCCATGCCCGAGTGCAGTGCGATCCAGCCTGTCTCACGGCCCATGACCTCGACGATCAGCACCCGCTGGTGGGACTCGGCCGTCGTCTTCAGCCGGTCCAGCGCCTCCGTGGCGACACCGACGGCGGTGTCGAAGCCGAAGGTCACATCCGTGGAGGAGATGTCGTTGTCGATGGTCTTCGGTACGCCGACGATCGGCAGCCCCGACTCGGAGAGCAGGTTGGCCGCCTTGAGCGTGCCCTCGCCGCCGATCGGGATGATCGCGTCGAGACCGAGGTCGGCCACATGCCCCTTGGCGCGCTCCACACCGTCACGCAGATGGGCGGGCTGGACGCGGGACGAACCGAGGATCGTGCCACCACGGGCCAGGATGCCGCCGACCGCGTCGAGGTCGAGCTTGCGGTAATCGCACTCCAGAAGGCCCTTCCAGCCGTCATGGAAGCCGATGACCTCGTCACCGTGGTCGACGACGGCGCGGTGCACCACGGACCGGATCACCGCATTGAGACCGGGGCAGTCGCCACCGGAGGTGAGCACACCAATTCGCATTGCCCGGAGAACCTTTGCAACGTGGGCCGACGGCCGGACCACGTCGTCCGGCTGAATCCCCGCCACCCTACCGGCGCGGGGTGGCGGGACCGAACCGGCCGTCCGACTGCTGGACACCGCCCGGCTGAACGGGACGCGTCCGACAGGGCCTACGCGGGCTGCGTCGCGGCGGCGATGCGCTCCGCGCGCAGCGCGTCGAACCACCGGTCGTCCGCCGGCGGCAGCGCGTTCACGTCCAGCGCCAGCTTCAGCAGCAGGTCGGCGATCAGCGGGTTCCGGGCCAGGACCGGGCCGTGCATGTACGTACCGAACACCGTGTCGTTGTACGCGCCCTCCGTGCCGTCACCCGTGCCGTTGCCCCGGCCGAGCGACACCCGCGCGAACGGCCGGGCGGTCGGGCCGAGATGGGTGATGCCCTGGTGGTTCTCGAAACCGGTCAGCGGCGGCAGCCCCAACTGCGGGTCGATGTCGCCCAGTACGTCCCCGACGCACCGCTCGCCCTCGCCGCGCGTGGAGATCACGTCGAGCAGTCCGAGACCGCCCTCGCGCTCGCCCAGGTCGTTGACGAACTCATGGCCCAGGATCTGGTAACCGGCACAGACCGAGAACACGATGGCGCCGTTGGACACAGCCCGGTTGAGACCGCCGTCACGGCGCAGCCGCTCCGCGGCCAGCCGCTGCGGCCGGTCCTCGCCGCCGCCGATGAGATAGATGTCGCCGGAGGTCGGTACGCCCTGGTCGCTGCGCACGTCCACCCGTGTCACGTCCAGACCGCGCTGCCGGGCCCGGCGCTCCACGACCAGCGCGTTGCCCTGGTCTCCGTACGTGCTCAGCAGGTCCGGGTAGATCCACACCAGCCGCAGACTGTTGTCGCTCATCGCTCGCTCGTCCCTCTCCCTCTTGGTACGTCTCAATTGCCGACGCGGCGGCGCAGATCCTGGAACGACGTGTAGTTGGCGATCGCCTCGATACGTCCCGGCGGCGCCATCTGCACGGCCTCGTCGGCGGTCGCGCACACCCGGAAGCCCAGGCCCGCGACCTCCAGGCGCACGGCCAGGTCCAGTTTGCGGTCGCCGATGACGAAGATCGGGTGGCCGGCCAGCCGGGTGTAGTCCACGTCCCACAGCCAGGACGTGTCCGTGCCGTCCGCGCCCCGGGCGTTGACCGCGAGGATGACGGGGGTGGGCGGCGGGTCGATGAGCGAGAACGTCTCCAGCCAGCCGGCCGGGTTCTTCGCCAGCAGCAGCCGCAGATCACGGCCCAGGAACGACACCACGTCGTAGCGGCCCGCGACCGCCTGCACCTGGTACATGCGCTCCAGGGCGACCTGCGGGGGGACACCGAACGTGGCGGCGACGGCGGCGGAGGTGGCGGCGTTCGCGCGGTTCGCGCGGCCCGGCAGTTGGAGGTGGATCGGCCAGGCGGAGCCGTGCGGGTCCAGCACATGGTCACCGTGCAGCGCCCAGCTAGGGGCGGGCCTGCGGAAACCGCACTGGCCGCAGAACCAGTCGTCGCCCGGACGCTGCATCACACCGCCGCAGGCGGGGCAGGACCAGGCGTCGTCCTTCCACTCCTGACCGGCGGCGACCCACACGACGTTGGGGGACGACGAGGCGGCCCACACGATCAGCGGGTCGTCGGCGTTGGCGATGACGACGGCCTTCGTGCCGGCCAGTCCCTCGCGCCAGTGCTCGGCGAGCATGCGGGTCTCGGCGGCGCGGTCGAGCTGGTCGCGGGAGAGATTGAGCAGGGCGATCGCCTTGGGCGTGGTGTCACGCGCGACACCGGCGAGATACTTCTCGTCGACCTCGATCACGCCGTACTTGGCGTCCGAGCCGCCCGCGAGGGCGGAGGTGATGCCGGCCGGCATGTTCGCGCCCAGCGCGTTCGACACCACGGGTCCGCTGGCCCGCAGGGCCTCGGCGATCAGCCGTGTCGTGGTCGTCTTGCCGTTCGTCGCCGACACGAGCACGACGTCCAGATGCTGTGCGAGAGCCGCCAGCAGATCCGGGTCGAGCCGCAACGCCACCTTGCCGCCGATCACCGATCCGCTGCCGCGCCCCGCAGCGCGCGACACCGCCGCTGCGGCCTTGCCTGCCGTCACGGCCAGCTTGGCCCGTGGCGACAGCGGGTCCGTGTTGCCTGCCATCGTCCTTGATCCTCCTCGCGTCGGTCCGGGCTCAGCCTATCGAGATACGTGCACGGGCCCGAACCACGGCACCGGAGAAGGGGCCGATCGTTGTCACACGTACGCCTGAACGCCGACGCGGGGCGCGGAGCCGACGGGCGCCGAGGGGTGGTTTCCCCGCCGCGGAGCGGGCTGTTTTTCGAAGGTACGGGGCTTTGGTGCCGGTTGTACGCGACCGGCCCCGCCGCTCCGGTCGCCGCGCCGGCCCACGTTGCCCGCCCCCACCGCACGCCCCCGCCCCGCACACCACCACCACGCGGCCCCCGACGGTCCTTCACATGCCCGCCGGATCCGGCCGCTCACCCCACCGCCGCGCCGCCCAGCCACACTTGGGCCGGGCGCAGGGCCGGGTCCAGCTCGACCAGGTCCGCGCGCAGTCCGGGGCGCAGCTCGCCCCGGTCGCGCAGGCCGAGCAGACCGGCCGCCGTGCCGGATGTCATCCGTACGGCGTCGGGGAGCGGGATGCCCACCGTGGACACGGCCCGGCGGAACGCCTCCGCCACGAACAGCGTCGATCCGGCGAGCGTGTCGGTGCCGCGCAGGGTGGCCACCCCGTCCGTGACGGTCACCTCGCGGTCCGCGAAGGCGTAGTCCCCGTCAGGCATGCCCGCCGCCGGCATCGCGTCGCTCACCAGCGTCAGCCGGCCGGGGCCCGCGACGCGGTGGGCCAGCCGTACGGTGTCGTCGGCCAAGTGATGCCCGTCCAGGACCAGTTCGCAGATCAGGCGCGGGTCGAGCAGCGCGGCGGCGACCGGGCCCGGCTCCCGGTGATGCAGCGGCGGCATCGCGTTGAACAGATGCGTCACCGCGCGGGCGCCGAGATCGGCGGCCCGCGCGAACTGGGCGGCGTTCGCGTCGGTATGGCCCAGGCAGCAGACCAGTTCGTCCGCGTACCGCCGGATCAGCTCCCGCGCGCCCGGCAGTTCCGGTGCCACGGTCATCGACACCGCGTGCCCGCCCGCCGCGTCGATGAGCCGCGCCAGCAGGTCCGGGTCGGGGTCGCGCAGCGCACCGCGGGTCTGCGCGCCGCGCCGCGCGGGTGACAGGAACGGCCCCTCGAAGTGGATGCCCACCAGATTGGGTGCGGACCCGTCGTCGATGACCGACGCGACGGTACGTACGGCCGCCTCCATCGCGGCCGGCTCGACCGTCGCGACGGACGCCAGCATCGTTGTCGTACCCCGTGCGAGATGCCCCGCCGCCGCCCCCCGTACGGCGGCGGGGTCGCCTGTGTAGACCGAGTGGCCGGCCCCGCCGTGGCAGTGCGGATCCACGAACCCCGGCACGACGAGCCGCCCGTCCAGTGGCACCACGATCGCCGGCCCGCCCGGCGGGACGCCCGTACCCAGCGAGTGGATACGGCCGTCGCGTACGAGCAGCCAGCCGTCCATGACACCGCCGTCCGGCGTCGCGAACCGGCCGCCGGTGAACAGCCGTTCCGGCCCCGGCGGCGGCTTCGGCGCCGGACGGCCCGCGTTCACCGCGTGCCCAGCAGCGCGTCCACCGCGGCCCGCGCGCAGACCCGCGAGGCGCCGAACGTACGCACCCAGCCCCGGAAGCCGCCGAAGTCGTCGCCGGGCACCCCCATGTCGACCACCACACAACCGGGATACCGCTCCAGCAGCTCGTCCAGGACCGGCCGCTGCCAGGGGAACCGGTGCGAGCTCCGCACCAGCAGCACCACATCGGCGTCCGGCCCGAACTCGTCCAGATACAGCCCGACTTCGGCCTTGATCATGCCCTCGGCGTTGTACGTGTCGCCCGCCACCGCGAGCGCTTCCACCTCGATGCCCGCCGCGCGCAGCGGCGCCTCCACGCCCCAGGAGGCGCCGCCCTGCGCGGGGGAATGCGTCGGGTCGAGCCGTACGACCAGGGCGCGGCGCCCCTTGAGCACCGCGTCGCCGCTCACCTGAAGGACGTCGCGGGCCAGTCGTACGCCGACGCTGTCGTCGTGCGGGACACCGGTGGCGCGCGGCCGGGTGCCGAGCTTGGCGAGACGGGCGTTCGCCTCGCGCAGCCGCGCCTCGGGCAGGGTGCCGTCCGTCACGGCGGCCACCAGCGCGGCGGCAGCCGCGTCCACGTCGTCCCCGAACGCCCACGCGCCCAGGCACAGCGCGTCCGCGCCGGCCGCGATCGCCCGCACCGCCGCCTCGGGCAGGCTCGCCACGTCGGCGATGCCGCGCATCTCCAGCGCGTCGGTGATGACGACGCCGTCGAAGCCCAGCTCGTCGCGGAGCAGCCCGGTGAGTACGGCGGGGCTGATGGTGGCGGGTACGTCGTCCAACTGGCTCAGGTGGACGTGCGACACCATGATGCTGTCGACGCCGGCGGCGATCGCCGCGCGGAACGGGTCGAGGTAGTGCTCCACCAGCTCCTGCCGCGACAGGTCCACGGTGGGCGTGCCGAGGTGCGCGTCGGTGGAGCTGAGGCCGTGGCCGGGGAAGTGCTTGGCGCAGGCGCTAACCCCGGCGGCCTGAAGTCCCTCGACCCAGGCCGCCGCGTGCTTGGCGACCAGCGCGCGGTCGGCTCCGAAGGTGCGGATGCCGTTGGGGGACAGGGGGTTGACGGCTGCGTCGACGGCGGGCGCCAGATCCCAGTCGATGCCGGCCTCCACCAGCGAGAGGCCGATCTGGTACGCGGCCTCGCGGGTCCGCCCGGGATCGTCCAGGCGGCCGAGGGCGTGATTGCCCGGTACGGACGTACCGCCGTACTCCTCCAGCCGGTTGACGTCACCGCCCTCCTCGTCGACGGAGAGCAGCACATGGTCGCGCAGACCGTGCAGGGCCGTGGTCAGCTCCCGTACCTGCTCGGCGGAGGCGATGTCCTTGCCGAACAGGACGAAGCCGCCGAGCCCGTCGGCGACCCGGGCGCGCGCCCACTTGGGGACGGTCCTGCGTCCGAGCGCGGGGAACAGCACGCCGTGGGCGAGCCGGGACAGCTCGGTCATGATTCGATTCCTCACCTTGCGATTGGTCGTCGTGCGGTGGTCGTCGGCGGGCCGGTCAGCCCGGTCAGCCCTTGACCGCGCCGCTGGTCATGCCGCCCACAAGACGGCGCTGCACCAGCAGGAAGAAGACGAGTACGGGGATGGAGAAGATGGTGGAGGCCGCGATCATCGCGCCGTAGTCCACGCTCTCCGACGTCTTGAACGACACGAGCCAGACCGGCAGCGTGTAGTTGTCATGCGATTTCATGATCACGTAGGCGAAGATGTAGTCGTCCCACGCGTTGACGAAGGCGAAGATCGATGTCGCCACGATGCCGGGCATCAACAGGGGCAGCAGCACCCGTACATACATCTGGAACCGCCCGCACCCGTCGACCAGCGCGGCCTCCTCCAGCTCGACGGGAACACCGTCCACGAACCCGCGCAGCGTCCAGATCGTGAACGGCAGCACGAAGGTCATGTACGTGAAGACCAGACCCGGCAGGAAGTCCAGACCGCCGACGGACCGCAGCATCAGATACACCGGGATGACCATGGCCGCCGCCGGGACCATCTGCACCAGCACCAGGATGATCAGCACCGCCTTGCGGCCGGCGAACCGGAACCGCGCGATCGCGATCGCCGCGAACAGCGAGATGATCAGCGACAGGACGACCGAGGAGACAGTCACCGTCAGGGAGTTGCGCACGAACGTCCAGAAGCCGGCCTTGTCCAGCGCGCGGGTGAAGTTCTCCAGGCTGATCGGCCAGGGGACGAACTGCGGTACGGCGCTGAGGATGTCGGAGCGCTGCTTGAGCGCGGTGGCCACCATCCAGTAGACGGGGAACACCATCACGGCGGAGACCGCCATCGCGATGACGTTGTTGACGGTGCGCCGGCGGCGCGCGGGTGTGCGCCGCAGCGGCGAGGGTGTGGTCGGGGCGCTCATACGACATCTCCCTGCCGGGACAGCCTGCGGACGTAGGCGACGGAGAACAGGGCGAGGATCACCACGGTCACCACCGCGACCGACGCGCCGCTCCCGTACTCGTTACGGCTGAACGCGGTGATGTACGCGTACACGCCGAGTGTGGTGGTCGCCCCGTCCGGACCGCCCTGTGTCAGAACCCAGATCGGGGTGAACGAGTTCACCGACCAGATCACTTCGAGGATGGTGAGGATCGCCAGGACGGGCCGCATGATCGGGATGGTGATGTGGCGGAACATCTGGAGCGTCCCCGCGCCGTCGAGGCGGGCCGCCTCGTACAGCGACTCGGATATCTGCCCGCGCGCGGCGAACAGGGTCAGCGCCACGAACGGCAGTCCCTTCCAGACCGTCAGCAGGATGATCAGGCCGAGCGCCTGGGTGGGATGGGAGAACCAGTCGTACGCGGACATGTCGCCGAACACCCGCAGTTGGGTGAGCAGCCAGTTGGAGACGCCGTACTGCGGCTGGAACATCCACTGCCAGACCAGCGTCGCCGCCACCATGGGCATCGCCCACACCAGCACCAGGCACACGGTGAGCACGACGCGGGCCCAGGGCGAGACACCCATCAGCAGATGCGAGATGAGGAATCCCAGCACCATCAGCAGCGTCACGCACACCAGCGTGAACACCAGGGTCCGCAGCAGGACGGCCAGGAAGTCGGCGTCCGAGAAGATCCGGGTGAAGTTGTCCAGTCCGATGAAGTCCGACTGCCCGGTGAACAGCGACCGGGGGCCGAACTCCTGCGTCGACAGGGTCAGCAGCCGAAGCAGGGGATAACCCTGGATCAGCAGGAGCGCGGCGAGGGCCGGGGCGATCATCGCCCAGGGCAGCATCCGGGACCGCCGCGCCCGGCGGCGCGCGTCGGGTGGCCCCTTACGGCGGTCCCGGTCCGGTGCGCGCACCGGACGGTGCTTGTCAATGAGTGCCATCAGGCGTCCAGGGGTGTCAGTCGGTCAGCGAGTTGAAGGCGTCCGTCGCGTGCTTGTCGTACTCGGCCGACGCCGAGGCGATGTCCGCACCGCTCGCGATCTTCGAGAAGAACTGCTCGTTGTAGCGCTCGGTCTCCAGCGTCGCTTCGCCGGGGCTGTTGGGCAGCGGCTGGCTCACCTTGCTGGCCTGCGAGGCGATGGTCAGTTGCTCGGGCACGCCCGCCGGGGTGAAGGCCGGAGATATCGGCAGCAGGTTCAGCTCGGTGGCCATCCGCTGCTGGAACTTCTCTCCGGTGACGACCCGCAGCCAGTCCTCGGCCGCCTCCCGGTCGGGGCTGCCCGCGGCGATACCGATGGTCGAGCCGGAGACGATCACGGGCATCGTGGTGTCGGCGGTGTAGCCGGGCATCGCGAAGAAGCCGATGTTGTCCTTCATCTTCGGGTTCTTCTCGATGACGGCCGCCGGCTCCCACGCCTTGACGTACGCCATGGCCGCCTTGCCGTCGGCGAACAACTGGTCCTGGTCGGGGCTGTCGGTGTTGACGCCGACGGACGACGGGGTGGAGCAGGTGTTCTGGAAGGTCTGCCATGCCTTGAGACCGGCCTGGTTGGCCGGGGACGACATCTCGGCCTGCCACTTGCCGTCCTTCTGCGTGGCGATCTTGCCGCCCTTGCCGAAGAGGAAGGGCATGCCCTTGAACCAGTACTGGCCCGGCACGTAGAAGCCGGAGAAATTGGCCGTGCCGGAGTTGGCGTCGGCGAGCGTGCCGCACTGCTTCTGGAGTTCGGCGAGGGTCTTCGGGGGTGTGGTGATGCCCGCGTCAGCGAACATCTTCTTGTTGTACATGACGACCTTGGTGCCGCCGTAGAGCGGGACGGCGTAGAGCTTGCCGTCGTACTCGGAGGGACCGGAGAGGCCGGTGAGCCAGCCCTCGGAACCCTCGAAGGACTTCTTGCTCCCTGTGAGATCGGCGAGACCGCCGGAGTAGGTCTGCAACGGGGTCTGGGTGTTGCCCATCTCGACGATGTCCGGCGGGTTGCCGCTGGCCAGCGCCGTGGTGATCTTGGTCGACACGCCGTCCCACTGCTGGATCTGGATGTCGACGTCGATGTCCGGGTGGTCCTTCTCGAACTGGGCGGTCGCCTCCTTGATCAGCGGGTTGTCGCCGGGACCGCCGGTCATCATCCAGATCGTCAGCTTGTTGTCGGAGTCGGACTTCGCCACCCCGCCACCGCCGCACGCGGTCAGCGTGAGCGCGAGAACCGGAAGCGCCGCGAGTGCGCACCGGGTCCGTGATCTGTTCATCGTTGTCACCCTTCTGCCATCTGCTCGTCGTGCCTGGTGTGGGGAGTCGTGTCGTGGTCATGGCTGGTGCCGGGGGCGGCCGTGGGGGCCGTAGGGGCCGTGTCGGCCGTGTCGGCCGTGGGACAGTCCGCGAGGCGGCGGAGTATCAGATCGCGGTCGACGGCCACCGAGGCGGCGTCGTCCGCGCTGACACCGAGTGAGTCGTAGAGCCGGCCGAGCGAGGTCGCCATCGACCCGAGGAGGCCCGCCGAATCGCCGAGGTCGGAGCGGCGCACCACACTGCGGACGCCGACCGTGTCGGCGACCTGATCGCTGATGGCGCTCAGTCGCGCGGTGCCGAACGACTCCGAGAAGCCGCCGGTCAGGACCACGGTGCTGGGCTCGTACGCGAGCGCGACCACCGTGACGAGATGGGCGAGGGCGCCGTGCACCTCGGCCAGCACCGGCGCGTACGTCTGCGGGTCCGCGAACAGCGCGCGCGCCGTCGGCACCTGGACCCCCCGGCCGCGTGCGTACGCCACCAGGTCGGCACCGGACAGCAGATCGCGCAGCCGTTCGTCGCGGCCGGGCAGCGGAAGCCGGCCGAACTCGCCGAGCAGACCCGTCCTGCCGAGCAGGACCTGTCCGTCCATGGAGACGGCGGAACCGAGGCCGGTGCCCATGGCGAGCAGCACGGCGGTCTCCCGGTCCGGCAGTGAGCCGTACTGGAGTTCGCCCCGCAGGGCGAGATTGGAGTCGTTGCCGACCACGGTCTCCACGCCCAGCAGGCCGGAGACCTTCTCGATGAATTCGGTGCCCTTGATCTGGCCGAGATTGTGCGACGCCACGACGGAGCGCCCGTCGCCGGTGACGACACCGGGCAGGCCGATTGTGACGGTGTGCAGGGGGACGCCGTCGCCGTGCCGGGAGACCAGGCCGGTGACCTTGTCGGCGACCCAGGCGGCGAGTTCGTCCGCCGTCGCGTCGCGCGGTGTGATGTCCCGGCTCCTGATGACGGCGCGGCCCAGCGCGTCCGCCACCACGACCCGGCAGTTGGTGCCACCGAGGTCGACTCCGCAGACGAGAGCGGAGCGGTGGTTGAAACTCACGGACGTCGACTGTCTGCCGGGGCCTTCCCGCAGCATCCGGGAGCCCTCCAGCGCGAGGGATTCGGCCATCAGGTCGTCCACGATGCGAAACACCGTGGCCCGGCTCAGGCCGGTGTCCGCGATGAGCCGCTGACGGTCCATGTCCGCGCCGGAGAGCAGGGCCGCGATCACGGCGCTGCGGTTGGAGGTGCGGGGGAGCGAGGTAGTTGCCACAATTCCTCTCACTCTGAGACTAATTCGGTGGCGCAACTTTAGGCATAGGTGGCCGATGAAAACCAGACATGTAGCGCATCACGTTCCGGTAAACGTGATCCGTATGAACGGCGCCCCTGGTCCGACGTAGGCTGGCGCGATGGCGACGATCGAACTCCATGGCGGGCCGGGAGGAGTGTCGAGATCATGAGAAACCGGCCAATTCCCGGTAGTACCGGGCGTGTCCGTCCTCTGCGACTGCTCGGCGACCGCACCCTGCACACCGCCTGCGGACCGGTCACCGACTTCGGGCCACCACTCGCGCGACTGGTGGACGACCTGTTCGCGACGATGTACCGGGCGAACGGGGTCGGTCTCGCGGCGAACCAGATCGGCGTGCCGCTACGGGTGTTCGTGTACGACTGCCCCGACGACGACGACGTCCGCCATCTCGGACACGTCGTCAACCCCCGTCTGGTGGAGGCGGACGGCGTCACCGTACGGGGTGCCGAGGGCTGTCTCTCGCTGCCGGGCCTCGAGGCGGGGACGGAGCGGGATGACCACGCCGTGGTGGAGGGCGTGACGGTGGACGGCGCGCCCGTACGGATCGCCGGCACCGGATTCTTCGCGCGCTGTCTCCAGCACGAGTGCGACCATCTGGAGGGGCTGGTCTATCCGGACCGGCTGACGGGCTGGCGCAAGGCCAAGGTGCTACGGGCGGCGCGCCGCGCGTCGTGGAGTTGAGCGCGGCGGGTGCGGGGGGTCGCCGGGGCTCTCGTGCCGTCGTACCTCAGAGCCCCGGGCTGCCCGCCCGATCGGCCACCAGGGACAGCCTGCCCCACAGCAGATCGGCCAGGCTGCTCACCAACTCGGTGCGTGAGCAAGGGCGTTCACCGAGCCACCAGTCACCGGCCGCGTGCATCATGCCGACGATCCCATGGCCCCAGACACGGGCCAGTCGCGCGCTGTCGGGACCGAGGTCGACCCGCTCCTCGATGACGATGGCCAGCTCCTCGCCGAGACGGCGCAGCAGCGGCGCCGAGTGGCGGCCCACGTCGAAGCCCTGCTCCGGGAGTTGGGCGTCGGCGGTGCTGTCCGCGGGGTGCATCAGGAACCGGTACACCTGGGGGCGCGCCTCGATCGCCGCGAGATACGTGTCGAGCGTGGCCTCCACCCGCGCGCGACGGTCGGCCGGCGCGTCGAGCGCCGCCTTCAACGCGCTGAGCAGTGCGTCCGTATGACGCTTCGCCAGGGCGCGGTAGAGCCCGCCCTTGTCACCGAAGTGGCGGTAGAGGATCGGCTTGGTGATACCGGCCTCGGCCGCGATGGCGTTCATGGAGGCTTTCGGCCCGTCACGCAGGACGACCCGGTCGGCGGCCTCCAGGAGTTGACGGCGCCGCTGATGGGCCGAGCGGTGCTGGTCGGCCTGCTGTGTGGTCCCCATGGGTGTCTCCCCGCCCGAGCGATTCCGTGACGCCACGGCAACGTAACACCCTGCCCGCCGTCGACGCGGATCAGCCCGCCGCAGGTTGACATCCTCTACTTGCCGGTAACAGACTGTTGTTACCGTAAGTAACAGTAGTGCTGGAGGCAGACGATGGCCGAGTTCACGTTCGAACTCAACGACGACCAGAAGCAGGTGCGCGACTGGCTCCACGGGTTCGCGGCCGACGTCATCCGCCCGGCCGCCGCCGAGTGGGACGAGCGCGAGGAGACTCCCTGGCCCGTCATCCAGGAAGCCGCCAAGGTCGGTGTCTATTCCCTGGACTTCTACGCACAGCAGTACTTCGACCCCACGGGCCTGGCCATTCCCATGGTGATGGAGGAGCTGTTCTGGGGCGACGCGGGCATCGGCCTGTCCATCGTCGGCACCGGACTCGCCGCCGTGGGCGTCCTCGCCAACGGCACCGACGAGCAGATCGGCACCTGGATCCCGCAGATGTACGGCGACGTGGACGATGTGAAGGTCGCCGCGTTCTGCTCGTCCGAACCCGACGCCGGATCGGACGTCGCCGCGATGCGCACCCGCGCGGTGTACGACGAGGCGAAGGACGAGTGGGTGCTGAACGGCACCAAGACCTGGGCGACCAACGGCGGCATCGCCAACGTGCACGTCGTGGTCGCCGTCGTGGACCCCGACGCCGGGTCCAAGGGACACGCCTCCTTCATCGTCCCGCCGGCCACGCCCGGACTGTCCCAGGGCCAGAAGTTCAAGAAGCACGGCATCCGCGCCTCGCACACCGCCGAAGTGGTGCTGGAGGATGTCCGCGTCCCCGGCCACTGTCTGCTCGGCGGCAAGGAGAAGCTGGACGAGCGGCTGGCCCGCGCCCGCGAGGCGAAGGCGAGCAGGGCGGGCACGGGCACGGGCGGTGAGCGGGTGAAGAACGCGGCCATGGCCACCTTCGAGGCGTCGCGGCCCGCCGTGGGCGCCATGGCCGTGGGCACGGCGCGCGCCGCGTACGAGGTGGCGCTCGACTACGCCAGGACCCGCAGCCAGTTCGGCCGCCCCATCATCGACAACCAGGGCATCGCCTTCCAGCTCGTCGACATGCGCACCCGCATCGACGCGGCCCGCCTCCTGGTCTGGCGCGCCTCCTGGATGGCGGCCACGGGCAAGCCCTTCACCGCCGCCGAGGGCTCCATGTCGAAGCTGTACGCGAGCGAGACGGCCAAGCAGGTCACCGCCCAGGCGGTCCAGATCCTCGGCGGCAACGGCTTCACACGGGAGTACCCGGTGGAGCGGATGCACCGCGACAGCGCGATCTACACGATCTTCGAAGGCACGAGCGAGATCCAGCGCCTGGTCATCGCCCGCACGCTGTCGGGCATGCCGATCCGCTGACGCGCGTGCGGAACTGCCTCCGGCCGCCGGGCCGGAGGCAGTTCGCTGTGGGCGGTCAGGGGCGCGGTGTACGGGTCAGTTGACGCCCACCGCGTTCAGCACCGCCGACTCGACGTGGTCGGCGGCGTTCTTGTGGCCCTTGGCGTTGGGGTGCACGAAGGCCACCTCAGTGGGGAACGTGGTGAAGATGCCCTCCACCCACTTGCCGGCGTCGCAGACGCTGTGATTCCGGGAGGAGTCGTACAGGTTCACGAACGACGCGTCATGGCGGGCCGACGACTTCTCGATGACCTTGTTGAGGGGTTCGAGGACATCCTTGCGGAGCCAGTCCAGGTCGCCCCGGGTGATCGAGGCGAACTGCTCCCAGTCGTCGTACCGGCACTTGGAGGTGTCCTGGGGGATGACCGCGGGGTAGCCGACACTCACGATCTTGGCGTGGGGCGCCCGCTCCTGGAGCGTCTCGAGCATCTCGTCGTAGTCGCTGCTCACCTTGTTCAGCCGGTCGGGGACGTTGTCGGCCAGGTCGTCCCGGCACGGTGTGTCCACGCCGCCGCTGCCCGAGCCCAGTTGCAGACAGGTGAGGAGCATCTCGGCGAACCCGAGGGTGTTGCCGCCCACGCCGACGGTGACCACGTCCGTGCCGGGATTCACGGCCTCGGACTGGGGAGGCACCGGGGGAAACGGGTAGTCCGGGTCCTCGGAGAACGGCGGCAGATGACGGCCGATCGGGTTCTGGGCGTTGAAGGTGATGTCCTCGATCGTGGCGGCACCGCAACTGACGTTGGTCAGTTCGATCAGCGAGCCGAGGTCACGGTCGATGACCTGCGGGTAGGACAGGTCCGTGCGCTCGCAGCCGTCCCGGGGGACCTCGAAGACCTCGCCCGCGGCGGGAATGACCCCGGCGGTGTACGAGTCGCCGAGGGCCGCCCACTCGTACGCCGCCGCCGCGGCCGCCGGGTCCGCGCCCGCGAGTTGCGCGGGAACGACGGTGCCCGCGGCGAGAACGGCGGTCGAGCCCAGCAGTGCCAGGCGCTTACGGAAACGAGTCACGCGAATCCTCCAGATGTACGGCATTGATGCCTCTGCGACCGTACGGAGTTCGTCGCTGATTGCACTAGATCCAATACGGACAGTCACTAGTGATCATGGAATCCACACGACGGAGTGAGTTTGCTTCGGCGTACTGTCCAGTCGTGTCCGCTATTTGACCAGCCTGGTGCGATATGCGAGCAAGGCGGAGGAGTCACTTGATCAACTTGGCCGCCCCCGCCCCGGCGTACCGCTCCTGACGGCTGTCCTGTTTCCGATCATGGACGGCACCGGCCCTGAACAGCACTTCGCCCCGCCGCACAGCGACGGGGCGAAGCATGGATCCGAACAGTGCGCGCTACGCCGGGAGTTGGGCCTCGATCGCCGCGATGACCTCCGGGGCCTCCGGCTCCGTACGGGGACGGACGCGGCCCACGACCTCGCCGGCGGGGGAGATCAGGAACTTCTCGAAGTTCCACTGCACGTCGCCCGCCTCGCCGTCCGCGTCCGCCCGCGCGGTCAGCTCCGTGTACAGCGGATGCCGGTTCTCGCCGTTGACCTCGGACTTCTCCAGCAGCGGGAAGCTCACCCCGTACGTCGTGGAGCAGAACGTCTCGATGTCCTCGGCGCTGCCCGGCTCCTGGCCCGCGAACTGGTTGCAGGGCACGCCCACGACCGTCAGACCACGGTCGCCGTACGTCTGCTGAAGCCGCTCCAGGCCCTCGTACTGCGGGGTGAGGCCGCACTTCGACGCCACGTTCACCACCAGCACCGCGCGGCCTCTGTACGCGGCCAGAGACGTGGGCTCACCGGTCAGCGTGCGCAGCGGGATGTCGTACAGAGTCATCAGATCTCCTTGGTGCGGTGGGTCCCGTCGTACGCGTCCATTGTGGCGCCTCACCCGCCGAGCTTGCGGAAAAGTCCCTCCTGGACCACCGAGACGAGTAGTTGGCCCGAGCGGTCGTAGATACGGCCCCGGGCCAGACCCCGCCCGCCGGTCGCGATCGGTGACTCCTGGTCGTACAGGAACCACTCGTCCGCGCGGAACGGCCGGTGGAACCACATCGCGTGGTCCAGCGACGCCATGTCGTACCCGCGCGGGCCCCACAGCGGCTCGACCGGGATTCGGACCGCGTCCAGCAACGTCATGTCGCTCGCGTACGTCAGTGCGCAGGTGTGCACCAACGGGTCGTCGCCCAGCGGGCCCACCGCGCGCATCCACACCGCGCTGCGCGGGTCGGCGTCCGCGATCTCCCGCGCCGTCCAGCGCAGTCGGTCCGCGTAGCGGATGTCGAACGGCTGGCGGCGCGCCATCCGCTCGTACGCCTCCGGCAGAGCGCCCAGATGCTCGCGGACCTCGTCGGCGACCGTGGGCAGCGACTCGGGGTCCGGGAAGTCCAGCCGGGGCGGCAGTTGGTGCTCGATGCCGCCCTCCTCCGGGTGGTGGAAGGACGCCGTCAGATTGAAGATCGTCCGGCCCTGCTGCACCGCCGTGACCCGGCGGGTGGTGAACGACCGGCCGTCCCGCACCCGTTCGACCTGATAGACGATCGGCACGCCGGGCGTTCCGGGGCGCAGGAAGTACGCGTGCAGCGAGTTGACCGGTCGGTCGCCCTCCGTAGTACGTCCGGCCGCCACCAGCGCCTGGCCGGCGACCTGGCCGCCGAACACCCGTTGCAGCGACTCGTGCGGACTACGGCCACGGAAGATGTTGACCTCGATCCGCTCAAGATCGAGCAGATCGACCAGTCGCTCGGCGGGATTCGTCATCGTTCTCGTTCTCCACGATTCTCACGTACCGGGATTCTCACGTACCGGTCAGACGCCGGACAGTTGGCCCACGGAGGTGACCCGGACCACGGCCCGGCCCTCCTCGTCGGACGCGGCGAGGTCGACCTCCGCGCTGATGCCCCAGTCGTGGTCGCCGTTCGGATCGGCGAACGTCTGCCGGACCCGCCACAGGCCGTGGTCCGGGTCCTCCTCGATGCCCAGCAGCTTCGGGCCACGCGCGTCCGGGCCGGTGCCCAGCTCCTCGTACTCGTCCCAGTACCCGTCCATCGCCTCGCCCCAGGCGTCCGAGTCCCAGCCCGAATCGGCGTCCAGTTCGCCCAGTTCGTACATCTTGTCGAGCGCCGCCAGCTCCACCCTGCGGAACATCGCGTTGCGTACCAGGACCCGGAAGGCGCGGCCGTTGGCGGTGACGGGCTTGACCTGGTCGGCCTTCTCCCGCGCCTCCTCCGCCGTCTCCACCTCGGGGTTGGCCAACTGCTCCCACTCGTCCAGCAGGCTGGAGTCGACCTGCCGCACCATCTCGCCGAGCCAGGCGATCAGGTCCTCCAGATCCTCCGACTTCAGGTCGTCGGGGATGGTGTGCTCGAACGCCTTGTACGCGCTCGCGAGATAGCGCAGGACGATGCCCTCGGTGCGGGCCAGCTCGTAGTGGGACGTGAACTCCGTAAAGGTCATGGCCCGCTCGAACATGTCACGGATGACGGACTTCGGCGACACCGGGTGGTCGCCGACCCACGGATGGCTGGTGCGATAGACCTCGTACGCGTGCCACAGCAACTCCTCGAGCGGCTTCGGATACGTGAACTCCTGGAGCCGTTCCATCCGCTCCTCGTACTCGACACCGTCCGCTTTCATCTGGCCGATCGCCTCGCCACGCGCCTTGTTCTGCTGCGCGGCCAGGATCTGCCGGGGATCGTCCAGCGTCGACTCCACGACGGAGACCATGTCCAGCGCGTACGAGGGCGAGCCCGGGTCCAGCAGTTCGAACGCGGCCAGTGCGAAGGTCGACAGCGGCTGGTTGAGTGCGAAGTTCTGCTGGAGGTCGACGGTGAGGCGGACGATACGGCCTTCGGCGTCCGGTGTCTCCAGGCGCTCCACCACACCGCCGTCCAGCAGCGACCGGTAGATGGCGATCGCCCGCCGGATGTGCCGCAACTGCTGCTTGCGCGGCTCGTGGTTGTCCTCCAGCAGATGGCGCATCGCCTCGAAGGCGTTGCCCGGCCGGGCGATGACCGACAGCAGCATCGTGTGGGTGACCCGGAAGCGGGAGGTCAACGGCTCCGGATCGGAGTCGATCAGCTTGTCGAACGTCGTCTCCGACCAGGCGACGAAGCCCTCGGGGGCCTTCTTGCGGACCACCTTGCGGCGCTTCTTCGGATCGTCGCCCGCCTTGGCGAGCGCCTTCTCGTTCTCCACGACATGCTCGGGCGCCTGCGCGACGACAAAGCCCGCCGTGTCGAAACCGGCCCGGCCCGCGCGGCCCGCGATCTGGTGGAACTCACGGGCGCGCAGCGTGCGTACGCGCGTGCCGTCGTATTTGGTGAGGGCGGTGAACAGCACCGTACGGATGGGGACGTTGACGCCGACGCCGAGCGTGTCCGTACCGCAGATCACCTTCAACAGACCGGCCTGCGCCAGCTTTTCGACCAGCCGGCGGTACTTCGGCAGCATCCCCGCGTGGTGCACCCCGATGCCGTGGCGAACGTAACGGGAGAGATTGCGGCCGAACTTGGTGGTGAAGCGGAAGTTGCCGATCAGATCGGCGATCTTGTCCTTCTCCTCGCGCGTACACATGTTGATGCTCATCAGCGACTGCGCGCGCTCGACGGCCGCCGCCTGGGTGAAGTGCACGATGTAGACCGGCGCCTGACGGGTCTCCAGCAGCTCGGTCAGCGTCTCCGTGATCGGGGTGAGGCGGTACTCGTAACTCAGCGGCACCGGGCGCGTCGCCGAGCGGACGACGGAGGTGGGCCGGCCGGTGCGGCGGGTCAGATCCTCCTCGAACCGCGACATGTCGCCGAGCGTCGCCGACATCAGGATGAACTGCGCCTGCGGCAGCTCCAGGATGGGGATCTGCCACGCCCAGCCACGGTCCGGCTCCGCGTAGAAGTGGAACTCGTCCATCACGACCTGGCCGATGTCGGCGTGCTTGCCGTCGCGCAGCGCGATCGAGGCCAGCACCTCCGCCGTACAGCAGATGACCGGCGCGTCGGCGTTCACGGACGCGTCGCCCGTCAGCATGCCGACGTTCTCCGTACCGAACAGCTTGCACAGATCGAAGAACTTCTCCGACACCAGCGCCTTGATCGGCGCGGAGTAGAAGGTGACCTTGTCCTGGGCCAGCGCCGTGAAGTGCGCACCCGCCGCGATCAGGCTCTTTCCGGAGCCGGTGGGGGTGGACACGATCACATTCGCCCCGGAGACCACTTCGATCAGCGCCTCCTCCTGGGCCGGATAGAGCGTGATCCCCTCGCCCTCGGCCCATGACGAGAAGGACTCGAAGAGCGCATCGGGGTCGGCATCCGGCGGGAGCTGATCAATAAGGGTCACACCCCCATCTTGCCTGCCTCGGGCCCCGAAGAGGGAACCGGACGACCGGCCGAAGATCACGGGCGATACGCTGCCCTGTCAACTGGGCCTCGCCGTAACGGCGGTGGGCCCCTCAGCACGCACCACCACAGCGACGACGGGGCGGGGATCGACCATGCGGGGACGACCATGATGGGACCGGCGCACTCGCTGTCGGGCGCGGCGGCCTGGCTGGGGGTGGGAGCGGCGGCGGCAGCCGCCGACCACGCCATGCCCTGGCCGGTGCTGGTCGTCGGCGCGCTGATCTGCGCGGGCGCGGCGCTCGCCCCCGACCTGGACCACAAATCGGCGACGATCTCGCGCGCCTTCGGACCGGTGTCCAAAGCCGTCTGCGGAATTGTCGACAAGCTGTCGTTCGCGGTCTACAAAGCGACGAGGAAACCGGCGGACGCCCGCAGGACCGGCGGCCACCGCACCCTCACCCACACCTGGCTCTGGGCCGTCATGATCGGCGGCGGCGCCTCCGCCATCGCGATCCTCGGCGGACGCTGGGCGGTGCTCGCGCTGCTGTTCATCCATATGGTGCTCGCCGTCGAAGGGCTGCTGTGGCGCGCGGCGCGGATGTCCAGCGACGTGCTCGTGTGGCTGCTCGGCGCGACGAGCGCGTGGATCCTGGCCGGCGTACTGGACAAGCCCGGCAACGGCTCGGACTGGCTTTTCACGGCGCCCGGCCAGGAGTATCTGTGGCTGGGGCTGCCGATCGTCCTGGGCGCGCTGGTGCATGACATCGGTGACTCGCTGACGGTGTCGGGCTGCCCGATCCTGTGGCCGATCCCGGTGGGGCGCAAGCGCTGGTATCCCATCGGGCCGCCGAAGGCGATCCGGTTCAGGGCCGGGAGCTGGGTGGAGCTGAAGGTGCTGATGCCGGTGTTCATGCTGCTCGGCGGGGTGGGTGGCGCGGCGGCGCTGAACGTGATCTGACGGGCCGGGGCAGTGCCGGTTCTCCGTATCCGGGCTACTCGCGCAGGTCCGCCCTGATCAGGGCGAGGAGTTCGTTGACGGTCGCCACGGTCTGGCGCTGCTCGGCGGCGTCGTCGGACGGGAAACGCGCCAGAAGGGCGGCGGACTCCCCGGCGGCGGTCAACGCCTCGGCCGGGCGGAGTCGGCGCAGGTTGCCGGCGACCAGGTAGAGCGCCGTCGCGACACCTCGGTAGTGGGACGGGGATTCGGCGGCCAGGGCGCGCCAGAGCATGGCGGCCTCTCGCGCGGCGGTGGCGGCCTCCTCCGCCTGACCGGTGCCGGTGAGCTTGGCCGCGAGGTAGCGCAGGGCGAGGCCCAGTTGGAAGTGGTGTTCGGCACTGTCATCGTCGTTCCTGGCGGCGCAGCGGCGCCAGACGCGGACCGACTCCTGGCCGGCGTCCACGGATTCCTGTCGTCGTCCCAGCTCCCACAGTGACTGGGACAGGATTCTCGTCGTGAAGGCGAGGCCGAGTTCATGTGCGGGCGGATCATCCCGCATCACACGGCGATATGCCTCGGCGATCCGTTCCAGGAACCGCACGGCCTGGAAGTTGGCCATCAGGACATAGGGATCGCCGTCCACGGAAGGATCGAGTCCGGCCAGTTCGGCGGTCACCATGGTGAGCACGCTCTCCACACTCGCGTTGAGCGGCCCGGTTCCGTGGGCCAAGGTCGCCCGCGCCGCCTCGTTCACATGGGCCACGGCTTCGCCCCACCGGCCCGCCTTCGCCAGCAGGACGCTCCCCTCGATCAGTTCGGAGTTGATGGCGGACCGTCCGAGGCGGCCGTCGTCTCCCGCATAGGAGATCTCGTCCGACGTTCTGAGGAGGTGAACGATGTCGCGGGTCAGGCTAAGTGCGTCCTCCCCGTCCGGCGCGTCGAGCGAGTTCCGGAGAGTTGTCAGGGACCTCAGCAGGGCCGACGCGCGCCCGGAGGTGTCGCCGTGCGCCAGGCGGCTCAGCATCCGCACGGCCGCGCCGCGCCCCGTGCCCGTACCGGTGCCCCGCTCCTGTACCCACACGAGGCTGATCGCCCGGTTCACGACCTCGAACCAGGGATCCGTGTCCTCACCCGCTTCCAGGTTTCGGCGGTTCAGTTCGGCGGCCTCGCTGAGCACGTCGAGGGCTTCCTCGGCCCGCTCAAGCCGCAGCAGCACCGCGCCCTGACTGGAGAGCGTGAAGACCAGGTCCGGTACACGTTCGTCCGGAGATTCGGTGGCCAGCCGCCGGGCGATGCCGACGGCCTCGTCGGCCAGCGCCCTCGCCTGCCCGGGGTGCTGTCCGGTCAGGGTCATCGCGGAGGTCATCAGCACGTGGGGCAACTCGTGAGCCCATTCACCGGGATCCGCCTCCGCCATCCGGCGCATCAGGCCGACAGCCTCCAGCGCCGCATCCACCGTCGCGTAGGACGGTCCCAGCCGCGGAACGAGGAAGGCGGCCGTCGACAGTGCCGTCACCAGCTTCTCCTGGTGTTCGGTGGGGTTCTCCGCCGCCAACCGGCGGAAGACGTCGATGGCTTCCCGGAACGCCACCGCTGCCTGATCGAGCCGCGCCGTGTCGGCCGCGAGATGCGCGGAGGGGTCCCGCGTCGCCGGCGTGTCCAGTTCCGCCGTCGCCAGCGCCGTGGCCAGTTCGAACGACGTCTCCGCGAAGAGGGATTCGAAGTCCAGGGGGTCCGAGGCGGCCAGTCCCCGCAACAGCCGTACCGCATCCGCGAAAGCGGGAGCGGCCTTTTCGTACCGGCGAGCCTGGTTGAGCCGCCGCCCCAACTTCAGGTGGATCAAGGCGTGTTCAGCGGGATGGCCGAAGGCCGACAGGCGACTGGGGGCGAGGCGTTCGGTGAGGTCGGCCGCCGCCGTGGCGAGCTCGTCGCTCTCACCGATGTCGTCCGGCAGACGCGCGTCGAGGGCGTTCAGAGTGGGCAGCACATGGGGCCAGCGGTGGCTGGCGGCGGTGAGGAAGGCGAGGGTACGGGGGGCGTAGGACGGCAACGCGCCGGCGCCGTCCGCGTCCCCGTCCCTGTCCGCGTCCGTGGGCGGCACGGGCAGCAGGAGTTCGGGCAGGCCGGCGGCCCAGGGATCGGCGGTGTGGTCGACCAGCTCGTGGCCCGGCAGGGACAGCGCGAGAAAGTCCTCGGCGAGGCGGTCGGGGTAGAGCGGTTCCAGGACGGTGTCGGAGGCGCCGGGCGGATAGCAGTACGCATGGTCGGTGAGCAGACGGTCCGCGTCGGCACCCAGTCCGGCCTTCTCCAGTGCCCCCTTCGCCTCCCGGTAGGGGAGCGATCCGGTGAGCGCCGCGACGAACGCCGCACGGGAGATCTCCGTAGTGGTGGAGCTGAGCGACCCGGCGTCGTGCAACGTGCGCCAGTGACGGCGCTCCCTGTCCAGCAGGTAGGCGGTCAGACCGGTCATGTCCGGTGCGACGGTCGCCGGCGCGGAGTGGGCGTGGCGGTCCACGGCCGCGAGCGCGGCCAGATGGACCGCGAGGGTCAGCCCGAAGTCAGGTCCGCTCAGTTCGCCCGGCGGCCGGATGTCGTACGCGGGCATGCCGTAGAGGTCCGCGAAGGCATCACGCGCGGCGACGAACATGCCGTGGCGCTCGCCCTCGCCGCCCCCGCCTTCGTCGCTCAGGGGAGGCAAGGCGTACGTCGACACATCGGCCCGCAGATCGGCGACGGAGGCGCGGACGGCCGGCCAGGCGTCCCGGCCGCGGGCCAGCAGAAGCACCCGCGCCTGGTCGGTGACCCGGTGCAGAAGCGCGTTGCTGAGCAGCCAGGTCAGATGTGCCAGCGGCCACCGGTCGGCGTAGTCGACCACCAGCAGGACACCGGCGCGGGTGTCGGTGCGCAGGTCCTGGCTTCCCGGTGGCGGGTGGGTGACGCCGGGGCCGCGCGCGGCGGTCGCCACGGTCCAGTCGGCGGCCGTCGACTCCTGCGCGAACCGCGCGGCCAGCCGGCTCTTGCCCTGGCCGCCCGGGGCGTGCAGCCACCGGATCGCGAGGCGTGGCCCGCCGTCGCGCCAGCGGCGAAGGTCGGACAGCGCGTCCTCGCGCCCGGTGAAGCCGACGACCTCGTAGCGCGCGTTCAACATACGGCTGGGCAGATCCAGGAGCCAGGACGGGTCCGGCCGCTCCTCGGGGCGCCACTGCTGGAGGACGTACAGCGGCACGCCGTCGCCGAAGACATGGATGTCCGCGCCGATACAGCCGTAGGCGAAACCGTTGACCGCCTGCACGGTCTGCTCCTGGGACTGCCTCAACGGCGGTCCCCGGTGCCCGGGGTGTCCCCGTCGGCGATCACCCTGCTACCCGGCCCCGGCATCAAGTCCCCCATCATCACGGTGAGTTCGCGTACGTCACGGGACGACAAGGGTATAGCCCGACCGGAGTCCGCCGATGCGCGTCATCGGATCCGCGCCGCATCGGATCCGCGCGTCATCGGATCCGCGCACCGGCGGACGCGCTCAGCCGTGCCAGGAGCGCCACAGCGCCGCATACGCGCCGTCCGCCGCCACCAGCTCGTCATGGCTGCCCAGCTCGCTGATCCGGCCCTCCTCGACCACGGCGATCACATCCGCGTCGTGCGCGGTGTGCAGCCGGTGCGCGATGGCCACGACCGTACGGCCGTCCAGGACTTTCGCCAGAGACCGCTCCAGATGCCGGGCGGCACGCGGGTCGAGCAGCGACGTCGCCTCGTCCAGGACCAGCGTGTGCGGGTCCGCCAGCACCAGCCTCGCCAGGGCGATCTGCTGCGCCTGTGCCGGTGTCAGCGACGTACCGCCGGAGCCGACCTCGGTGTCGAGCCCGCCTTCGAAGGCGCGGGCCCAGTTGTCCGCGTCGACCGCGCCCAGCGCCGCCCACAGCTCGGCGTCCGCCGCGTCCGCGCGGGCGAGCCGCAGATTGTCGCGCAGCGAGCCGACGAAGACATGGTGCTCCTGGTTGACCAGGGCGACATGGCCGCGTACCCGTTCCGCCGGCATCCGCGACAGCTCGGCCTCGCCCAGTGTGATCCGGCCCCTGCGCGGAGCGTAGATCCCGGCGAGCAGCCGGCCCAGCGTGGACTTGCCCGCGCCGGACGGTCCGACCAGCGCGACGCGGGTGCCCGGAGCGACGTCCAGCGTCACCTCGTGAAGTACGTCGACACCCTCGCGGTAGCCGAAGTCGACCCGGTCGGCGCTGACGTCCCTGCCGTCCGGCACGACGTTCTCGTCGCCGTCGTCCGGCTCGATCTCCCGTACGCCGACGAGACGGGCGATGGACACCTGCGCGACCTGGAGCTCGTCGTACCAGCGCAGGATGAGACCGACCGGGTCCACCAGCATCTGCGCGAACAGCGCGCCGGTCGTCAACTGCCCGACGGTGATCCAGCCCTGGAGGACGAAGACACCGCCGCCCACCAGAGTCGTCGAGAAGATCAGCATGTTGCTGAGGTTGATGACCGGGAAGAGCACCGACCGCAGCCAGAGCGTGTAGCGCTCCCACGCCGTCCACTCCCGGACCCGCCGGTCCGACAGCGCCACCCGGCGGCGGCCGAGGCGGTGCGCCTCGACGGTCCGCCCGGCGTCGATCGTCTCCGCGAGCACCGCGGCGACCGCCGCGTACCCGGCCGCCTCCGCGCGGTACGCCGCGGGCGCCCGCTTGAAGTACCAGCGGCAGCCCACGACCAGTACCGGCAGCGCCACCACGACCGCGAGTGCCAGCGGCGGCGCCGTGACGGCCAGCGCGCCGATCAGCAGCGCCGCCCACACGACGCCGATCGCCAGTTGCGGCACGGCTTCGCGCATCGCGTTGGCCAGCCGGTCGATGTCGGTGGTGATCCGGGACAGCAGATCGCCGGTGCCCGCCCGCTCCAGGACGCCGGGCGGCAGCCGTACCGACCGTACGAGGAAGTCCTCGCGCAGGTCGGCCAGCATCTCCTCACCGAGCATCGCGGCGCGCAGCCGCATCAGCCGGGTGAAGATCGTCTGGAGGATCAGCGCGCCCGCGAAAATGGCGGCGGTGCGCTCCAGATGCAGCTCCCCGGCCCCCTTGACGCCCCGGGACAGATCCTCGACCACACCGCCGAGCAGATACGGCCCCGCCATGGAGGCGATCACCGCGACCGCGTTGAAGGCGATGAGCAGGGCGAACGCCTTGCGGTGGCGCCGCAGCAGCTCCAGGACATAGGCCCGTACGGTCGCCGGGCGTGCGACGGGCAGGGTCGTGGCCGACTCCGGTGCCGCCGGGTCGTACTCCGGTGGTGCCACGCCGATCATGCGGATTCCTCGATCTCTTGTCGCTCTGCCGGCTCTGCCAGGTGTTCCGGGGTCTTCAGCGGCGCCGGCACCTGCGTGACGTCGCCCGCCCCCTCATCCGCCTCGTCGTCCGTACTGCGGGTGACGACGCTCAGATAGCGCGGGTCGTCCCGCAGCAGCTCCCGGTGCGTCCCCACGGCGGCGACCTTCCCGTCGTGGACGAACACCACGGTGTCCGCGCGGTCCAGCAGCAGCGGCGACGACGCGAACACGACAGTCGTACGACCGCTCCGCAGCCGCCGTACGCCTTCCGCGATCCGCGCCTCCGTATGCGAGTCCACCGCCGACGTGGGCTCGTCCAGGACCAGCACCTCCGGGTCGGCCACCAGCGAGCGGGCCAGCGCGAGCCGCTGCCGCTGCCCGCCGGAGAGCGACCGGCCGCGCTCGGTGATGCGCGAGCGCATCGGGTCGCCGCTGCCGTCCACGGACGCCTGGACGAGCGCGGCGAGCACGTCGTCGCACTGCGCGGCGTCCAGCGCGTCCTTCGGCCGTACGTCGCCGGAAGCCGGCACGTCCAGCAGCTCGGTCAGCGTGCCGGACAGCAGCACCGGATCCTTGTCCTGTACCAGGACGGACGCGCGCGCCGCGTGCAGCGGGAGATCGTCGAGCGCCACCGGACCGAGCAGTACGGACGGGCTTTTCTCCTCCTCGGCCGCATGCCCGCCCAGCCGTTCGGCCAGCCGTCCCGCGGCGTCGGGGTCCCCGCACACCACGGCGGTCAGCTCCCCCTCGTGGGCGAGCAGACCGGTCGCCGGGTCGTACAGGTCGCCGGTGGGCCGGGCGTCGGCGAGAGAGCCGCGCTCGTCGTCGTAAGAGGTGCGCTCCAGCCGCAGCACCCGGGCCGCGCGCTTGGCCGAGGGACGCGAGAAGGAGTACGCCATGGCGATCTCCTCGAAGTGCCTGAGCGGGAAGAGCAGCAGCGTCACCGCGCTGTAGACGGTGACCAGTTCGCCGACCGAGATGCGGCCGTCGCCCGCGAGGATCGCGCCGTACCAGACCACGGTGATCAGCAGGACCCCCGGAAGGAAGACCTGAACGGCCGAGATCAGCGCCCACATACGGGCGCTGCGCACGGCCGCCTCGCGTACGTCCTGCGACGCCTCCCGGTAGCGCGTGAGGAACAGCTCCTCGCCGCCGATGCCGCGCAGGACGCGCAGTCCGGCCACGGTGTCGGCGGCCAGCTCGGTGGCCCGGCCGGCCTTGTCGCGCTGGACGTCGGCGCGCCGGGTGGCGCGGGGGAGCAGCGGCAGGACGGCCAGGGCCAGTACCGGCACCCCGATGGCCACCACGACGCCGATCGACGGCACATACAGGACGAGGCCGACGCAGACGACGACGATCGCGATCGCCGCCGCCAGGAAGCGCGACAGCGCCTCGACGAACCAGCCGATCTTCTCGACATCGCCCGTCGACACGGCGACCACCTCGCCGGCCGCGACCCGGCGCGTCAGCGCCGAGCCCAGCTCGGCGGTCTTGCGGGAGAGCACCTGCTGGACGCGGGCCGCCGCGGTGATCCAGTTGGTGACCGCCGTACGGTGCAGCATCGTGTCGCCGACGGTGATCGCCGCGCCGAAGAGGGCGATGACGAGCGCGGCCGTCGCGAGCCGCCCGCCCGAGCGGTCCACGACGGCCTGTACGGCGAGGCCCGCTCCCAGCGGGAGTCCGGCGACGCCGAGTTGGTGCAGCAGCCCCCAGGAGAGCGATTTGAGCTGGCCACGTAGCTGATTGCGCCCGAGCCAGTACAGGAAGCGCGGCCCTGACCGGGTATCGGGTTTCCCCGGATCGGGATACGGAAGATCGCGAATCTGCATGACGTCCCAGTGAGTCGTGGAGTGGCCCAAACCGTGCAAGGTTGTCCTTTGCGCCCGGTCCGGGGCAATCGATTATTCGTCTCTCGGCCACATGGGAGTGAATCGCGGCGGTGATCGCGGCGCTGGACGCGCCAAGGCCCGGCAGACGCGTTCGCGCCTGCCGGGCTCGCGGGGTCCGCCGTTGGGTTCGGCTGTCCGAACGGCGTCTCGGCCCCTTTCCGGACGCCTACGTGGCCGGCTTCTCGGAGTCCATGCCGGGCCGGGACTTCTTCCACTCGCCGCGCGTGAAGTCCGGAATCCGCTGCGGCTTGCCGTTCGCCTTGATGGAAGCGTGGCTCAGCGGTACGGGCGCGGTCCATGTCGCCGCGTCGTACACGTCGAAGTCGGGCACGAGGCCGAGCCGGACGCACTGCATCAGGCGGAAGACCATGATGTAGTCCATCCCGCCGTGCCCGCCCGGCGGATTGGCGTGTTCCTTCCACAGCCAGTGGTCCCACTCGGCGTACGCGCCGAAGTCGCCCCACCGGTCGTTCGTGTGGTCCGGCTCGATGTAGATGCGCTCGGGATAGTCCTCGAAGACGCCCCTGGTGCCGCCGAGGCTGTTGATCCGGCTGTAGGGATGCGGCGTCGAGACGTCGTGCTCCAGCCGGACGACGCGGCCCTTGGCCGTCTGGACCAGACTGATCGTCCGGTCGCTGCTGATGTACGTCTCCTTCCAACTGGCGTCGCCCGGCGGCATGTTCTCCTCGCGGTACTGGGCGAGACCGAGCGCGGGCGTGCCGATGCTGGTGATGCTGACCGCGCGGTCACCGCGGTTGATGTCCAGATAGTTGGCGACGGGACCGAAGCCGTGGTTCGGATAGAGGTCGCCGCGCAGCCGGGTGTGCCACAGCCGGCGCCAGGGGCCTTCGTAGTAGTCGGGGTCGAACATCAGGCCGCGCAGATCGTGGTTGTACGCGCCGGCGCCGTGCAGCAGATCGCCGAACAGGCCCGCGTGCGCCATCCGTAGGACGCGCATCTCGTTCTTGCCGTACGCGCAGTTCTCCAACTGCATGCAGTGGCGCCGGGTCCGCTCCGAGAGGTCGACCAGTTGCCACAGCTCGTCCAGGCGCATCGCGATCGGACACTCCACGCCGACGTGCTTGCCGGCCAGCATCGCCGTTTTGGCCATCTCGAAGTGGAAGTCCCACGGAGTGGCCACATAGACGAAGTCGACGTCGCCGCGCGCGCAGAGCTGTTCGTAGTCGTCCTCGTCCTTCGTGTAGAGGGCGGGCGCCGGCTGCCCGGCCTTGACGACCTTCGCCGCGGCGGCCTGGGCCTTGTCCCGCACCGTGTCGCAGAGGGCGACGACCTGGACGCCGGGCACCGCGAGGAACAGATCGATCATGCTGCCGCCCCGGTTGCCGAGGCCGATGATGCCGACGCGGACCGTGGAGCGTCTTTCGAAGGGGACACCGGCCATCGTGCGGCCCTGGCGCTCGGGGACGGCGGCCCCGGCCGCTCCGGCGGGCTGCGCGGCGGCGGTGCCGGTGCCCAGGGCGGTGAGCCCGAGCCCGGCGCCGGCGACGCCCGCCGTCGTGCGGAGAGCGGAACGGCGGCTCACCGAGCCGCCGTTGTCGTTGTCCTGGTCCCTGCCGGGGTTCTGCGGTGCTGCGTCGTTCATGAAGCCTCCGTAGGAGCTGACGTGCGCGGCGGAATTGAACCTCGGGAAGGACCTTGGTAGTTGGGACTGGCGGTGCGCAAGGGGCACGTTTGGACTCTTCGTTCAAACCCTTGGACTCTTCGAAACGCTCAGCAGCGCCGCTCCGGCACGCCGTCCACCGGTCCGCCCACCAGCGCCGACAGCAGCCCCCCGAGCACGTCGCGCTGGTCCGCCGTCAGCGGGGCCAGGATGTCCTCGGCGGCCGACCTGCGCGCGTCGCGCAGGGCTCGCAGCACACCGCGCCCGGTCTCGGTCAGCTCGATCCGGATCACCCGGCGATTGGTCGGGTCCGGGGCGCGGCGGACGCACCCGCTCGTCTCCAGGCCGTCGACCAGGCTCGTCACGGCGCGCGGCACCACTTCCAGGCGCTCGGCGAGATCGGTCATCCGGGGCGGGCTGTCGTAGAAGGCGACCGTGCGCAGCAGGCGGGACTGCGCGGGGGTGATCCCGATCGGCTCCAGATAGCGCTTCTGGACGCGGTGGAGCCGGCGGGTCAGCCTCAGGAGCTGTTCGGCCAGCAGGCCGTCGGCGTCGGGGGTGCTCATGGCGGAATAATAACAGGACTACGTACATTGTGAACCTAGGTAACAGTGAGCTATGATCCTCCAAGTCTTTTCCGTACTCCGCGACACTCGCTGAAACTGGCTGAACCACCCCCTGAACCACCCCCCTGAGCCACTGCCTGAATCCCTCGAAGGAGCCCATGAAGGAGCCCATGAAGTCCGAACTGTCGACCTGGCAGCCCTCCGCCCGGCCGCTGGATCCCTCGCTGCCCGAGCCGCCGGCCCAGCTCCGCCGTATCTTCCGGCTGTTCCGTCCCTACCGAGGCAGGCTCGCGGTCGTCGGCCTGCTCGTCGGGGCCTCGTCCCTCGTGGCCGTCGCCTCGCCCTTCATGCTGCGCGAGATCCTTGACACCGCGATCCCGCAGGGTCGCACCGGGCTGCTCAGCCTGCTCGCCCTCGGCATGATCCTCACCGCCGTCCTCAGCGGCGTCTTCGGCGTCGCCCAGACGCTCATCTCCACGACGGTCGGCCAGCGCGTCATGCACGACCTGCGGACAGCCGTCTACGCGCAGTTGCAGCGCATGCCGCTCGCGTTCTTCACCCGCACCCGCACCGGCGAGGTCCAGTCCCGGATCGCCAACGACATCGGCGGTATGCAGGCGACGGTCACCTCCACCGCCACCTCGCTGGTCTCCAACCTCACCGCCGTCATCGCCACCGTCGTCGCGATGCTCGCGCTGGACTGGCGGCTGACCGTCGTCTCGCTGCTCCTGCTGCCGGTGTTCGTCTGGATCAGCCGCCGCGTCGGCCGTGAGCGCAAACGGATCACCCTCCAGCGGCAGAAGCAGATGGCCACGATGGCCGCCACGGTCACGGAGTCGCTGTCGGTGAGCGGTATCCTCCTCGGCCGCACGATGGGGCGCGCCGACTCGCTCACCAAGTCCTTCGCCGAGGAGTCCGAGCGACTTGTCGACCTGGAAGTGCGGTCGAACATGGCGGGGCGGTGGCGGATGTCCGTCATCGGCATCGTCATGGCCGCCATGCCCGCCGTCATCTACTGGGCCGCGGGCTTCGTCCTCCAGGCCGGCGGCACCGTCGTCTCCCTCGGCACACTCGTCGCGTTCGTCTCCCTCCAGCAGGGCCTCTTCCGCCCCGCCGTGAGCCTGCTCGCCACCGGCGTACAGATGCAGACGTCGCTCGCACTTTTCCAGCGCATCTTCGAATACCTGGACCTGCCCGTCGACATCACCGAACCCGACAAGCCCGCCGCGCTGGGCACGGTCCGGGGTGAAGTGCGCTTCGACGGCGTCGATTTCGGCTACGACGACAAGGGCGGGAAGACCCTCCACGCCATCGACCTCACCGTCCCGGCGGGCGGCAGCCTCGCCATCGTCGGCCCCACGGGATCGGGCAAGTCGACCCTCAGCTATCTCGTGCCGCGTCTGTACGACGTGACCGGCGGCCGGGTCCTGCTCGACGGGGTCGACGTACGCGACCTGGCCTTCGACACCCTCGCCGGCGCGGTCGGCGTCGTGTCGCAGGAGACGTATCTCTTCCACGCCTCGGTCGCCGACAACCTTCGCTTCGCGAAGCCGGGCGCGACGGACGACGAGATCGAGACGGCGGCCAGGGCCGCCCAGATCCACGACCACATCGCCTCCCTGCCCGACGGGTACGACACCCTGGTCGGTGAGCGCGGATACCGGTTCTCCGGCGGCGAGAAGCAGCGCCTGGCGATCGCCCGCACCATCCTGCGCGACCCGCCGGTCCTGGTGCTGGACGAGGCGACCAGCGCACTCGACACCCGTACCGAACACGCGGTCCAGCAGGCCATCGACGCGCTCTCCGAGGGCCGTACGACCATCACCATCGCGCACCGGCTCTCCACGGTGCGCGACGCCGACCAGATAGTTGTCCTGGACGCGGGGCGCATAGCCGAGCGCGGTACGCACGAGGAGTTGATCGATCGCGACGGGCGGTACGCGGCGCTCGTACGCAGGGACGGCACGCTCTCGACGGTGCTGACCGCCGGGGCGGACGCACGGGTGAGCGCCGTCTGACACACGGCAGCGCCGCCGCTCCCTGGGACGGGAAGCGACGGCGCCGGTTGTGGGGGTGCGTCAGACCAGCCAGCCGACGAAGTGGACGAGACCGGCGAGCAGGTTGGTGATGACGTTCATAGAGGTGCGTTCTCCTTGTGATGATGCACAGAGATGTATGGCTGGGACAGCCATACATAGGTGGGCCAGCGCAGTCGCGGTCTGCAGCCCGTCGCTTGCGCACCGTAAGCATCTGTTGTCTCAGGGGAGTTGGGCCAAGATTCCCCTCGCGATCACACGTTCCAGCGAACATCCGCTCGCACGTTCGTGTGTTCGCGTCACGGTCGAGTCTCGGCGTAGCCCGCCCCGTGCGAGGTGCCGGAAACCGCGCTTTGTCCGGGTTAGCGTGCCCGCATGACGAACGAGCCCCCGCGCGCGACATCCGCGCCCAGGTCGTGGCACCTCGCGGCGTTGTCTTCAGTCGGCCAAGTACGTCCGGTACGAGAGCGATCCTCCGCCCTGCGATGCACCGCACCAGACGCCGCAGGCCCCGCCCTGCGGGCGGACGGCGCTCCTTTGAAGACACAACCTGGGCCCCGACTGACCCGCCGCGGCCGACTGGCCCTGATCGCGAGCGCGGTGGTGGTCGTCGCGACGGCCGTGCTCGTGCCGCTGCTGCTGACCGCCGGGCCACCCGCGGGGGAGGGCAGGACGGTGTCGCTGCTCGTTCCCGAGGGGCGGCGGGCCACCCAGGTGTACGCCTCCGTCGACAAGGTCCTCGACGTCGCGCCCGGCACCACCGCGAAGGCCGCGACCGCGACCCGGCTCGAACTCCCCGACGCCGCACGGCACAACCCCGAGGGATATCTGTTCCCGGCCACCTATCCCGTCGAGACCCGCACCACCCCGGCCGGTCTGCTCGGCTACATGGTCGACACCGCGCGCGAGCGCTTCGGCGCCGACCACATCGCGGCGGGCGCGCGGCGCAACGGCGTGACGGTCTATCAGACCGTGACGATCGCCAGCATCGTGCAGGCCGAGGCCGACACGGCCGCCGACATGGCCCGGGTGGCGCGCGTCGTGCACAACCGGCTGGCCAAGGACATGCCGCTCCAGATGGACTCGACCCTCAACTACGCGCTGAACCGCAGCACGTTGGACACCACGCACTCCGACACGCAGACTCCCGGCCCCTACAACACGTACGAGAACAGGGGCCTGCCGCCCACACCGATCGGCAATCCGGGGGAGGAGGCGATGAATGCCGCGATCAACCCGACGCGGGGCGACTGGCTGTACTTCGTGACGGTGGCGCCCGGCGACACCCGCTTCACCGCCGACTACGCCGAACACCAGAGCAACGTACGGGAGTTCAACGCGAACAGAAGCGCCGCGACAGACTGAGCAGCCACCTCCTGACCATGGGTCCGACGGCCGTGAGTCCCACGGCCCTCAGACCGGAACGGGTGCGCGCTCCAGCAGCGCCCGGATCTCCCGTACGGCCGCCCGCCCCGCCCGGTTGGCGCCGATCGTCGAGGCCGAAGGCCCGTACCCGACCAGATGGACGCGCTCGTCCCGTACGGCACGCGTGTCCTCCACCCGGATCCCGCCACCCGGCTCGCGCAGCCGCAGCGGCGCCAGATGGTCGATCACCGGGCGGAAACCGGTGGCCCAGAGGATCACATCGGCCTCCACGCGCCGCCCGTCGTCCCAGGCCACACCCGACGGCGTGATCCGGTCGAACATCGGCAGCCGGTCCAGCACCCCCCGCTCGCGCGCCCGCGCGATCGCCTCCGTCACCGGCAGACCGGTCACCGACACCACGCTGCGCGGCGGCAGCCCCGCCCGTACCCGCTCGTCCACCAGCGCGACGGCGGCCCGCCCCTGCTCCTCGCCGAACGGCCCCTCCCGGAACACCGGCGGCCTGCGCGTGACCCATGTCGTCCCGGCGGCGACGTCCGCGATCTCCATCAGATGCTGTGTCCCGGAAGACCCGCCACCGACGACGACCACCCGCAGCCCGGCGAACGCGCCGGGTCCCGGATAGCCCGCCGTGTGCAGTTGGCGGCCCAGAAAGGTCTCCTGCCCCGGATAACGCGGCCAGAAGGGCCGGTCCCAGGTGCCCGTGGCACTGATCAGCGCCCGTGCGGCCCAGACGCCGTCCGACGTCTCGACGCGCAGCCGCCCGCCGTCGCCCTCACGGACCGCCGACACATCCACCGGCCGGCGCACCCGCAGACCGAACCGCTCCTCGTACGCGGTGAAGTAGCCCCCGATGACCTCGGACGACGGCCTCGACCCGTCGGCGCCGGTCAGCTCCATGCCGGGCAGCGAGTGCATCCCGTGGATCTTCTCGTACGTGAGCGAGGGCCAACGGAACTGCCAGGCGCCACCCGGCCGCGGGGAATGGTCCAGCGTGACGAAGTCCCGGTCGGGCACCAGCCCGGAGCGCCGCAGATGGTAGGCGCTCGACAGACCGGCCTGCCCCGCGCCGATGACCACGACGTCCACGTCCCGTACCGCCCCGAAGTCGTTCACGCTTCTACCAACAGCGGAGGGCACCCGGAATCATCCCGTGAACGCGCACCCACACGCGCAGCCGCACGCGCCACGCGCACGCGAACGCGCCCCAAGGACGGCAGGATGGACCCATGCCCGACGCCTTCACCACCAGGATCGTGAACATCCCCACCGGCACGCACGAGGCCGTGGCGGACCTGACGCACCTGTGCGAACAGTTCCTCCGCGAGACCGCGTCCGGCCGCGACGGCCTGCTCCATGTCTTCGTCCCGCACGCGACGGCCGGAGTGGCCGTCATCGAGACGGGCGCGGGCAGCGACGACGACCTGCTCGCCGCGCTGCACACCCTCCTGCCGGCCGACGACCGCTGGCAGCACCGCCACGGCTCCCCGGGCCACGGCCGCGACCACGTCCTGCCGGCCCTCGTCCCACCCCACGCGACCCTCCCGGTACTGGCAGGCCGTCTGGAGCTGGGCACCTGGCAATCCGTCTGCCTGGTCGACACGAACGTCGACAACCCCGACCGGACGGTACGACTCAGCTTCCTCGGCTGATTCCTCGGCCGACCCGGCGGGAAACGCTCCCGCGTAGGCTGTGGCCCGTGCCAGCCTCCCGTCCGCAGCGTGCCGCCGTCCTGGTGCTGGAAGGCGCGAAGCCGCTCGATGTGGGCATTCCCGCGCAGGTGTTCACGGCCCGCGAGAGCATGCCGTACGAGGTACGGGTCTGCGGCGCCGCGCCCGGTCCGGTGGCCGGGGGCGACGGGCTGTCGTATCTCGTCGCCCACGGGCTCGACGCGCTCGAATGGGCCGACATCGTCTTCATCCCCGGCTACCGCTTCCCGGACCGTGACGACCCGCCGCAGGCCGTCATCGACGCGCTGACCGCGGCGCACGAGAGGGGCGCTCGGCTCGCCGCCATCTCGACGGGCGCCTTCGCGCTCGCCGCCACGGGCCTCCTCGACGGCAGGCGCGCCACGACGCACTGGCACTACACACGGGCGCTCGCGGCCAAGCACCCGCTCGTGCGGGTGGACGAGAACGTCCTGTTCGTGGACGAGGGCAGCGTACTGACATCGGCCGGCGCCGCCTCGGGCCTCGACCTGTGCCTGCACATCCTGCGCGCCGATCTGGGGGTGGCCGCGTCGAACCACGCCGCCCGGCGCCTGGTCGCGGCCCCGTACCGCAGCGGCGGCCAGGCGCAGTACGTACCGCGCCGGGTGGCCGAACCGCTCGGCGAGCGGTTCGCCGCCACCCGTGAATGGGCGCTGCACCGGCTCGGCGAGCCCCTGACCCTCACGGCGCTCGCCCGGCACGCGGCGGTGTCGCCCCGCACGTTCTCCCGGCGCTTCGCCGAGGACACTGGGTACACCCCCATGCAGTGGGTCATGCGCGCCCGCGTCGACGCGGCCCGCGAACTGCTGGAGCGCTCCGAGCTGAGCATCGAGCAGATCGCCACGGACGTCGGTCTGGGCACCGGCGCGAACCTGCGGACGCACTTCCGGAGCACCTTGGGCACCACACCGAGCGCCTACCGGCGGACCTTCACCCTCGGCGAGTAGCGTGACGCCCGTTCCGCCGCCGGTTGGCGCGATCCTTTCGAACCATGGCGTTCACGCCGCCGCCATGCGCGGACGCCGCACGCGAACCTGGTGGGGAACCGAACCGAAGGGACACCACACATGACTCGCATCGCCATCAACGGATTCGGCCGTATCGGACGCAACGCGCTGCGCGTACTGCTCGAACGCGACAGCGATCTCGAAGTTGTCGCCGTCAACGACCTGACGGAGCCGGCCGCCCTCGCCCGGCTGCTCGCCTTCGACACGACGGCCGGCCGGCTCGGCCGTCCGGTCACCGCCGACAAGGACGCCCTGATCGTGGACGGGCGCCGTATCGCCGTGCTCGCGGAGCGCGACCCGGCGCGGCTTCCCTGGGCCCGACTCGGCGTCGACATCGTGCTGGAGTCGACGGGCCGCTTCACCTCGGCCGCCGCCGCCCGCACGCACCTCGCGGCGGGTGCCAAGAAGGTGCTCGTCAGCGCACCGTCGGACGGTGCCGACGCCACGGTCGCGTTCGGCGTCAACACCGGCGCGTACGACCCGGCCACGCACACGATCGTCTCGAACGCCTCGTGCACGACCAACGCACTCGCCCCGCTGGCCGCGGTCCTTGACGACCTCGCCGGCATCGAGCACGGCTTCATGACGACGGTGCACGCCTATACCCAGGAACAGAACCTCCAGGACGCCCCTCACCGCGACGCCCGCCGCGCCCGCGCAGCCGCCGTCAACATCGTGCCGACCACGACCGGCGCCGCGAAGGCCATCGGCCTCGTGCTGCCGAACCTGGACGGCAAGCTGTCGGGCGACTCGATCCGCGTACCGGTTCCGGTGGGCTCGATCGTGGAACTCAACACGACCGTCGCCCGCGACGTCTCGCGCGACGACGTGCTGGCGGCGTACCGCGCGGCTGCCGAAGGGCCGCTCGCCGGCATTCTCGAATACTCGCAGGACGCCCTCGTGTCGTCCGACATCACCGGCAATCCGGCCTCGGCGATCTTCGACTCGGCCCTCACCCGCGTCGACGGCCGCCACATCAAGGTCGTTGCCTGGTACGACAACGAGTGGGGCTTCTCCAACCGACTGATCGACACGCTCGAACTCCTCGCCGCCTCCTGACCGTCCGCCTGACCGCCTCCTGACCCGACCCCCTGACCGGCCTCCGCGCCGTACGACATCGCCCCGGCGCGCCCCGCCGGGGCATACTCGGACCCGTGCGACGCGCCCGTGTCGTCGGATGTGCGGATGTGTGGTGGTGAGCGATGGTGCCGTCGGGGACCGAATCCCGCAGGGTGACGATCCACGATGTCGCCCGGTCGGCCGGGGTGTCCCGGCAGACCGTGTCACGGGCCCTCAACGACAAGGGCGAGATCCACGGCTCCACCAAGCAGCGGGTGCTCGACGCCGCTCTCGCGCTGGGATACCGCCCGAGCCGGTTCGCCAGGGGGCTGGTCAGACAGGACACCATCAGCGTCGGGCTGGTCATTCCCGATCTGCTCAACCCGTTCTTCACCGAGGTCGCCGCCGCCGCGCTGGAAGCGGCGCGGGCCCGGGGCTGGCACGTCCTCGTGTACGACACCGCCGACAGCGCCGAGGAGGAGCGCGGCACCCTGGAGGTGATCGCCTCACAAGTGGACGCCGTCGTCGGGTACTTCAGCCGGTCCGAGGACGAGATCGAGAAGCTGACGCGCGGAGTCCCGGTCGTCCTCATCGACCGTGAGCGGCGCACCGAGCGGTTCAGCTCGATTCGTATCGACGGTGCGGACGGTGTCAAGGCGGCGATCACGCATCTGGTCAAGACCGGTCACCGGCGCATCGGCATGCTCGACCACGCGGGCCGGTCCGAACCGAGCGTGCGGCACGCGTGGTTCGCCGCCGCGATGGTGGCGTGCGGGCTCGACGCGGGGCCGGTGCGCGGTGCGGACCAGAGCGTCGAGGGCGGCGAGAGCGCGCTGGAGGCGCTGCTGGCCGAACACCCCGATGTGACCGCCGTGTTCACCTTCAACGACATCATCGCCATCGGCGCGCTGCGTGCCGCGCGCCGCCTGGGCCGGCACATCCCCCGGGATCTCGCCGTGATCGGTTTCGACGGTCTGCGGCTCGGCACGCTGGTCGAGCCGCCGCTGTCGACCGTGGCACTGGACACCCGCGCTCTCGGGGCGCTCGCCGTGGAACAGGCCGCGCGTCTGCTGACCGGGAGCGGCCCGCTCGCGCCCGACGAGCTGGTGGCGCGGGCGCGGTTGCTGGTGCGCGAGTCCGGCTGATACGCCACACCTCTTGACACATCGGCGTGCTCCGCCAGAGACTTCCGGGCAATTCGTGAACGTTCACGGGAGCGTTCACGGGCCTTGGAAGGGTCCTCAATGACGTTGACTCGACGAAGGCTCCTGGCAGGCGCGACCGCTCTCGGCGCCGCCGCGTTCGGAGCCGGCGGATGCTCAAGCCCGATGACCGCGAACCCCGGTCACCTCACCTTCTGGTACACGTACAACGGCTTCTCCGAGGACGTGCTCACCGCGGCCCGGAAGCGGTTCGCCGACGACAAGTTCGTCCCCTCACAGGTGAGCGGCGACCTCACCCAGCGGCTGCTCGCCGCGCTCGCCGGTGGTGCCTATCTGCCCGACATCACCATGATCGGCGACAACATCTCGCGGTACTTCAGCGACAGCGACCGCTTCGTGAATCTGAACGACCACGGGGCACGGGAGTCGGCGCCCGGCTATCTGCCCTGGAAGTGGCAGGCGGGCGCCACCCCCGAAGGCTTCCAACTGGGCTTTCCCATCGACATCGGCCCCGCCGCCCTCTACTACCGCCACGACATCTTCGAACAGGCGGACCTGCCCAGCGAACCGGACGACGTCGCGGCGGCCGTGCCCACCTGGGAGAAGTACTTCACCTTCGGTGAACAGATCCGCAAGAAGCTTCCCGGCCGCTATCTGATCACCGACACCAAGACGGTCTTCACCTACTCCATGGCCCAGGAGCGGCAGAAGTACTTCACCCCGGACAACGGCTACCTGGACGACCAGTCCCACGTCAGGCTGGCATGGGACCGCTCCGTCGAGGCGTACCGGCGCCGGCTCACCGCTGGGTTCGGCGGCTCGCAGACCGCCAGCGGCCAGTCCGTCGACCGGCACGCGGCCTGGAACACCGGCCAGGAGGTCAGCCTCGTCAACGCCTCCTGGATCACCGGTGAGATCAAGCAGTCGGCTCCCGGCACCGCCGGCAAATGGCGGGTGTGCGCACCGCCCGGCGGGCCCGGCAACCAGGGCGGTTCCTTCCTCGCCATCACCGCGGCCTGCCCCGACCCGCAGGCGGCGTTCGACATCATCAACTGGCTCCAGAATCCGGCGAACCAGGCGTCCAACTATCTGGACATCGGCCTCTTCCCGTCCAGCCCCGCCGCTGCCGCGGACCCGCGGATCACGGCCCCGGACAAGTTCTTCGGCGGTCAGTCCGCCGTCAAGGTCTTCGCCGAGATCGCCGACCAGGTGGAGTACGCCTACTTCAGCCCCTGGGACATCACCCTCAGCGACACCTACACCGACGAGCTGACCAACGTCGAACTCGGCGGCAAGGACCCGGAGCGGGCCTGGAAAGACGCCCGTAACCGCATCGAACGGCTGCTGCGCCGACAGGGGGTGCTCTCATGACCGCGACATCCGACCTCGACACGACCGCGCCCGCGATCGACCGGCGGTCGGCGGACGACGCCGACTCCGCCCGGCGCCGCAGGCGGTGGCGTCATCTGCCGCAGTACGTGGCCGTGTCCCCGTTCTTCATCCTCTTCGCCGTCTTCGGCCTCTACCCGGTGTTCTACTCGCTCTACCTGTCGCTCCAGCGCTGGGACGGCGTCGGCCCGATGAAGTTCGTCGGCCTGGAGAACTTCCGCTATCTGCTCACCGACAGCCAGTTCTGGGACTCGATCGCCAACACCCTGATCATCTGGGTGATTTCGACCGTTCCGATGACCGTGCTCGCCCTGCTCATCGCCCTCGGCCTGAACTCGTCGGTCCGCTTCAAGGGCGCGCTGCGCGTCGCGTACTTCATGCCCAACGTGACGTCCATCGTGGCCATGTCGCTGGTGTTCGGCTCGATCTTCAGCGGTGAGTTCGGCATCCTCAACTGGTTCCTCGACCTGGTCGGACTCGGCCATGTGCCCTGGCTGACCGACCCGTGGGGGATCCGGTGCGCCATCGCCATCATGATCATCTGGCGGTGGACGGGCTACAACGCCATCATCTTCCTCGCCGGACTCCAGGCCCTGCCCACCGACGTCTACGAGGCGGCGCGCGTCGACGGCGCGAGCGCCGTACAGACGTTCTTCAAGATCACGCTGCCCCTGCTGCGGCCGGTCCTGCTGTTCTCGCTCGTGATGTCGGCCATCGGCGGCCTCCAGATCTTCACCGAGTCGCAGGTGCTGCTCGGCGACCGCGGCGGGCCCGGCGGCGCGGGCCTGACGATGGTCCTCTACTTCTACGGCACCGCGTTCGCGGACAACGACTTCGGCTACGGAGCCGCCATCGCCTGGGGCATCTTCGTCGTCGTCGTGCTGTTCTCCATCCTCAACTGGCGGCTCGTGCAACGCCCCGAGCGCGGCCGGGTCACTGTCAAGGAGGACGCGCGATGAGTACCCGCGGACGGATCCTGACGTACGCCGCGCTCCTCGTCGGCGCGGCGATCACCCTCTTCCCCTACTACTGGCTCGCCGTGATGGCGTCCAACACCACACCCGACATCTACTCCTCCCCGCCCAAGCTCGTCTTCGGCGACCAGTTGTTCCACAACATCGGCGAGGTCTTCTCCCGGATCGATTTCTTCGGCTCCCTGCTCAACACACTGATCGTCGCCATCGTGACGACCGTCGCCGTGCTGTTCTTCGACTCGCTCGCCGCCTTCACCTTCGCCAAGTACACCTTCCCCGGCAGCAAGATCCTCTTCGGCATCCTGCTGGCCACCTTCGTCGTGCCCACCCAGCTCGCCGCCATCCCGCAGTTCTCCCTGATGGCCGACCTCGGCTGGGTGGGGAGCCTCAAAGCGCTCATCGTGCCCGCCGCGGCCAACGCCTTCGGCATCTTCTGGATGCGCCAGTACGCGGCGAGCGCCCTGCCGGACGAACTGCTGGACGCCGCCCGCATCGACGGCTGCGGCTTCTTCCGCACGTATCTGCACGTCGGACTGCCCGTACTGCGCCCCGCGCTCGCGTTCCTCGGCATCTTCACCTTCGTCAATGTGTGGAACGACTTCCTGTGGCCGCTGGTCGTCCTCATCGACTCCCGCCACATCACGCTCCAACTCGCGCTGGCACAGCTCAACGGCCTCTACGTCACCGACTACAGCGTGGTCATGGCCGGCACGCTCGTCGCCATCGTCCCGCTGATCATCATTTTCCTCTTCGGCGCCCGGCACTTCATCCGCAACATCGCCGCCGGCGCCCTCAAGGGCTGAAGGGAATCCATTGCCCTCCTCGTACGTCGAAGATCCGGCCCCCGGTCATGGCTCGTCGGCCCCCCGTGCCGCCTTCCGCTCCGACGCGCCCGCGCTCAGCCTGGGCGGCGACTGGCGGTTCCTGCTCTCGCCGACGGCCGACGCGGCGCCGAACGGGATCGAACGGGACGACTTCGAAGACCGGGACTGGGACGCCATCCCCGTCCCCGGCCACTGGCAGCTCAACGGCCACGGGCGGCCCGCCTACACCAACGTCCGCTATCCCTTCCCGGTCGACCCGCCCCACGTGCCCTCCGACAACCCGACAGGTGACTACCGGCTGGCCTTCGACCTGCCCGACGACTGGCCCGACGAGCGGCCTGCTCAGCCCGCCGTCCTGCGCTTCGACGGCATCGACTCCTGCGGACGCGTCTGGCTCAACGGCAGCGAGCTGGGCGTGACCAAGGGCAGCAGGCTGCCCGCCGAGTTCGAGGTGGGCCCGCTGCTGCGCCGGCACGGCAATCTGCTCGCCGTCCGCGTCCACCAGTGGTCCGCCGGGAGCTACCTGGAGGACCAGGACATGTGGTGGCTGTCCGGTATCTTCCGCGACGTCACCCTGCTGGCCCGTCCGGCGGGCGGGGTGCGCGACTACCACGTGGACGCCGGCTACGACCATCTCACCGCGCGCGGCACACTGCGCCTCGACGCCGACCCCGGCGTACGTATCACCGTGCCCGAGCTGGGGATCGCCGGTCTGCCCGCCGGGCAGTCGGCACAACTGGCGGACGTACGGCCGTGGAGCGCCGAGGAACCCCATCTGTACGACGGCGAGGTCCACACCGACACCGAGCGCGTCCCCGTGCGCGTCGGCTTCCGTACGGTCGCCATCGAGGACGGCCAACTCAAGGTGAACGGCCGCCGTATTGTCTTCCGTGGCGTCAACCGACATGAATTCCACCCGGAGTCGGGACGCGTCGTGCCCCGCGAGTTCGCCGTCGCCGACATCGAACTCATGAAACGGCACAACGTCAACGCCGTCCGCACCAGCCACTATCCGCCCGACTCCGCGTTCCTGGAGCTGTGCGACACCTACGGCCTGTGGGTCATCGACGAGAACGACCTGGAGACGCACGGCTTCGGTGAACTCGACTGGCGGGGCAACCCCAGCGACGACCCCCGGTGGGCGGACGCCTACCTGGACCGGATGCGCCGCACCGTCGAGCGGGACAAGAACCATCCCTCGGTCGTCCTGTGGTCGCTCGGCAACGAGGCGGGCACCGGCCGCAATCTGGCCGCCGCCGCCGAGTGGACCCGCCGGCGCGACCCCACCCGTCCGGTGCACTACGAGGGCGACACCGACTGCTCGTACACCGACGTCCACAGCCGGATGTACGCGGCCCACGACGAGGTGGACCGCATCGGACAGGGCATCGAAGGCCATGAGCGCGTCCGTGAACGGCCTTTCATCCTCTGCGAGTTCGGCCACGCGATGGGCAACGGGCCGGGCGGACTGCTGGAGTACCGCGAGCTGTTCGAACGACACCCGCGCTGCCAGGGCGGCTTCGTATGGGAATGGCTCGACCACGGGATAGCCCAGCAGGACGCGGAAGGCCGCGCCTACTTCGCGTACGGCGGTGACTTCGGCGAGCCTCTGCACGACGGCAACTTCGTCATCGACGGACTCGTTCACCCCGACCGCACACCGTCCCCCGCCCTCGCCGAGTTCGCGAAGGTCTTCGAACCGGTGCGGATCACGGCGGTCGACGGCGCGCTACGCGTCACCAGCCACTACGACATCGCCTCGACGGCCCATCTCGTCTTCTCCTGGGTGCTGGAGGAGGAGGGGACCGAGGTCGCGCACGGCACACTCGCCGTGCCGCCACTCGCACCGGGGGACAGCGCCGATCTGCCGCTGCCCGCGCTCGCGGCCACCGGCGCGGAGAGCTGGCTCACCGTACGGGCCGCACTCGCCGCCGACACCTCGTGGGCACCGGCCGGACATGTGGTCGCCCGGGGACAGCTACCCGTCGCTCCGAAACCGGCGCCCGTCGCCCCCGCCGCCGGCGCGGCGCTTCACGTGACGGATACCGAACTACGCCTGGGGCCAGGCGTGTTCGACCGGGAGACGGGGCGGCTGACCGCACTCGGCGAGCTGACCGTCGACGGGCCCCGGCTCGACCTGTGGCGCGCCCCCACCGACAACGACCGTGGCTCCGACGATCCCGAGGAAGCACACTGGCGGGCGGCGGGGCTGCACCGGATCCAGCACCGACTCCGGGCCGTCGAACTGCTCGGCGACCGCCTCGTCGTACGCACCCGGGTCGCCCCGGCCGGTCACGGCTTCGGTATGCGCGCCGACTACCACTGGAGCGCCGACGACCAACGCCTGAGCCTGCGCCTGGAGTTGGAGCCGGACGGCACCTGGCCGTGCACACTGCCCAGGCTCGGCGTACGGATGGCGCTGCCCGCCGCCCTCGGCGGGGCCGAGTGGTTCGGGCGCGGACCGGGTGAGGCGTACGCCGACAGTCGCCAGGCCGCCAGGATCGGCCGCTTCACCAGCACCGTCGACGCGCTCCAGACGCCGTACGTCTTCCCGCAGGAGAACGGCAACCGCATCGACCTGCGCTGGCTGCGGCTGACCTCCACCGATGGGGCGAGCCTGCGTGTCGACGGCGAACCGGCCTTCGCCTTCACCGCGCGCCGCTGGACATCCGAACAACTCGACGCCGCGACCCACACCACCGACCTCGAACCCGGCGACACGATCGTGCTCAACCTCGACCTCGCCCAGCACGGACTCGGCACGGCGTCCTGCGGCCCGGGAGTCCTGCCGCAGCACCGCCTGCACCCGCGGAAGGCATCCCTCACGCTCACCTTCACTCCCTCGCACGCACAGGAGACACCGCCCCGATGACGGCGCGCGCCCGCACCCCTGAGGTCATGCTCGTCCCGCACACCCACTGGGACCGCGAATGGTACGAGCCGTTCCAGCGCTTCCGGCTGCGTCTGGTCGACCTGCTCGACGAAGTCCTCGACCGGGCCGAGGCGGACGAACGCTTCCGCTTCACCCTCGACGGGCAGATGGCGGCCGTGGACGACTACCTGGAGGTCCGCCCCGAACACCGCGACCGCGTCGTCCGACTGGTCCGGCGCGGCCAACTCGCGGTCGGGCCCTGGCAGATCCTCCTGGACGAGTTCCTGTGCTCGGGCGAGAACATCATCCGCAATCTGGAACTCGGCCACCGCCGCGCCACCGAACTGGGCAGCCCCATGCCGGTCGGCTATCTCCCCGACATGTTCGGCCACTGCGCCCAGATGCCGCAGATCCTGACCGCCGCCGGGCTCGACCACGCCTGTGTCTGGCGGGGCGTCCCCGCGGGCCTACCCGGCCACGCCTTCCGCTGGCAGGCGCCCGACGGCAGCTCCGTACGCACCGAATATCTCGCCGGTGGCTACGGCAACGCCGCGTACGTCTTCTCCGACCCCGGACACTTCGCCGGGCGCATGGCCGACCTCGGCCGGCGGCTGAAGCCCTCCTTCGGCGCCGACCCCGTCCTCGCGATGTACGGCACGGACCACTCGGCGCCGGTGGGCTCCCTGGTCCGACTGGTCGCCGACCTGGACCCGGCGGACGTCGACGTAACGATCACCACGCTCGCCGACTACATCGGCGCGCGCGACCCGCACGACCGGTCCCTGCCCGTGGTCGAAGGCGAACTGCGCAGCCACGCCGCCGCCAACATCCTGCCCGGTGTGCTCTCGGTGCGCCCCCATCTCAAGCAGGCGCTGGCCCGCTCGGAACGGCTGGTCGAACGCTACGCCGAGCCCTTCGCCGCGCTCTGGTCGGCCGAATGGCCGCGGAAGTTCCTCGACATGGCGTGGTGGCGACTGATCGATGCCTCGGGCCACGACTCGGTCACCGGCTGCGGCGTGGACGAGACCGCCACCCAGGTGTTCGCCCGTATCAGCGAGGCCGGACACCTCGGTCAGGCGGTACGCGACCGGGTCGCCGGCGCCCTCGCGCGGCAGGTGCCGCGTGACGCCGTGCTCGTACTCAACCCCACCCCGGCCGCCCGCGAGGACCTGATCACCGTCGACCTCGAAGTCCCCGACGAATGGGACGACATCGCGGTCGAACTGCCGGACGGCAGTCGGCTGCCCGCCCAGACCGAGGGGCGGGCCGAACAACTCCTGCTCTCCGAGGCCGTACGCGGTGCGGACCTGGCCGCGTTCCTGCCACGCGTCCACGGGCGCGAGCTGTTCGGCGGCGAGATCACGCACTGGCACTGCGATCCGCGGCGGCGCGTACTGGAGTTCGGCGTGGCGCGGCACGGCGGCGACACACCGTTCGACGTGGAGGCGGTACGCGCGGCGGTGGCCGGCGCGAGCGGCGACTGGACGGTCCGTATCACCCGGGCCGCGCTGCGCACGGTCACCTGCCTGGCGCGCGTACCGGCCCTCGGCCGGACGTCGTTGCGGCCGGTGCGGGGCGCGCAGGCCGTGCGGGAGCCCGTACGGGCCGAGGGCCGGACCCTGTCCAACGGACTGGTCACCGTCACCGCGCTGGACGACGGCACCCTACGGATCACCGCCGCGGACGGGACCGTGCTCGACGGTGTCGGCCGCATGGTCGACGGAGGCGATCGCGGCGACAGCTACAACTACGCCCCGCCCGGCACCGACACGCTCGTCCAGGCTCCGCGCTCGGTGCGTGTCTCCCCCTCGATCGGCGGTCCGCTGCGCGCCTCGCTCACCGTGGAGCGCGAGTACGACTGGCCGGCGGCGGTGGACCGGACGGCCGACCGGCGGACACCGGCCACCCGGCCCGGCGGCGTCCGCCTGGACGTCGAACTGCGGGTGGGGGAGCCCTTCGTCCGTATGGAGCTGACGCTGGACAACGCGTCGCTCGACCACCGGGTGCGCTGCCATGTGCCGCTCGCCCGCCCCGCCAACACCTCGTACGCGGAAGGGCAGTTCGCGGTGGTCGAACGGGGGCGCGGCGCGGAGGGTGGCTTCAGTGAGCGCCCGGTGGGGACATTTCCCGCCCACGGATTCGTGGACGCGGGCGGTGCCGGTCTGCTGCTGACCCAGGCGTGCGAGTACGAACTGCTCGACCAGGAAGTCGCGTTGACCGTCCTGCGGAGCACCGGCTGGCTCAGCCGTAACATCCACCCGTACCGCGCGGAACCGGCCGGTCCCCAACTCCCCGTCCCGGCGGCCCAGATGACGGGGACGAGTACCGTGTCCTTCGCGGTGCTGCCGCACGCGGCCGACTGGCACGAGGCCGGGCTCGTGCGGGCGGCCGAACTCTTCCGCTACCCGCTGCACCCCACAGCGGGCACGGGACCGGGCGAGGCCCCGCTCACCTCCCACCACGGTCTGTCGGTCGAGGGCGCGGTCATGACCGGCCTGCGCCGCCGGGACGGCGAACTGGAACTGCGCCTGGTCGCCGCGTCGCCCGAGCCGGTCACGGCGGTCGTACGAGGGCCGTTCCCGGCCGCACGCCGCGTCACCGTCCTGGGAGACGACGACAGCCGTCGGCGGCAGCCCCTGGTCACCGCGGGTACGGTCGAGATTCCCCTGCGGGCCTGGGAGATTGCGACGGTGCGTCTGTCGGAGTGAGACGCCGGGCTTCGCTCGCACGGCGGCGGGGATCGGAAACGACACGCTCGCTGGACCGATCGGATGCGCGGACCGCAGGCTGGGCGGATGTCTGAGACCGTTTCTTCCACTCCTTCTTCCTCTCCTTCTTCCACCCCCTCGTCCGCGCGGTGGTGGGCGCGGCCCGCCGCCAGGGCCTGGACCTGCGCGCCCGCCCCCGCGCGGGTGCGCGCCTTCCACGAGTCCCTGCCCGACTACGCGCCCACCCCGCTCACCGAACTCCCCACGCTCGCGGCCGACTTGGGAGTCGGGCGGGTGTTCGTCAAGGACGAGTCGTCCCGGCTGGGTCTGCCCGCCTTCAAGGCTCTCGGCGTGACCTGGGCGGTGCACCGCGCACTCGCCGACCACGCGGCCCACGGCGAAGAGTCGAGCCCCGTCACACTGGTGGCCGCCACCGACGGCAACCACGGCCGTGCGGTGGCCCGTTCGGCGTGTCTGCTCGGCCGAGGCGCCCACATCTTCGTCCCGCGGGGAGTGCACCCGCAGGCCGAGGCCGCCATCGCCGCCGAAGGCGCGCGGGTCACGCGGGTCGCGGGGACGTACGACGAGGCCGTGCGGCGAGCGGCCGACGCGGCGGCTGCCGCGCCGGGCGCGATCCTGATCCAGGACACCGCCTGGCCGGGCTACGAGCGGATCCCGGGCTGGATCGTGGAGGGCTACTCCACCCTGTGCGCCGAGATCGACCGCCAACTCGCCGCCACCGGGGCCGAGTTGCCCGATCTCGTCGCCGTGCCGGTGGGGGTGGGCTCGCTGGCCCAAGCCGTCGTCACCCACTACCGCAGCCGCCCGTCCGGCCGGGCGGCGGCGCTGCTGGCGGTGGAGCCCCGTACCGCCTCCTGCGTCCTGCGGAGCCTCACGCTCGGCGAACCGGTCAGCGTCACCACCGGCGAGACCACCATGGCCGGGCTGAACTGCGGTACGCCCTCCGGCATCGCCTGGCCCGTTCTGCACGGCGGGCTCGACGCCGCCATCGCCGTCGCGGACGCCGACAGTGCCCGCGCGGCCGGTGACCTCGCCGCCCTCGGCGTCTCGTGCGGCCCCTGCGGCGCCGCCCCGCTGGCCGGCGTCCGCGCCGCACTCAGCGGCGAAGGCGCCGACGAGCGTCGTACGGCCCTGGGCCTGGGCCCGGCCGCGACGGTGGTGCTGCTGAGCACCGAAGGCCCCGCCGCCAACCCCCTTGGCGCCCCCGCCCATTGAGCCGGCCAGGGCGCCATCTCCGCCGGACCTCGCCGACGCAGCGCGCACCGACTCACCGGAACGGGTGCCGGTCGGCGTCGGCACCGTCGTCCGGGGCATCCTCCGGCGGGCCGGGACTGTCCCTCCCCGCCCGGCGAACGGCTCCGCCCCCGGCGTCCCTTGGACAGTCGCCCAAGCCGCCGATGACCACTGCCGGGTGCGCATCTCTCGCTTTCCGGCGCCGGGCACGGGGCCCACGCCCGGCGGCGGGCCTCATCGTGCGCCGGAGGCCGACTCGATCGTGACCACTCGTGCCCACGCGGGCGGCGAGTCCGGTACGTAATCGGGGTCGCCCTCGTCCCACGACCGCGTCCGGCGCCGGTCGAACAGGCCCACCACCGTCCGGCACGGCGGCCGGGTGCTGGGCCAGGGTGTCTGGCCGTCCGTCAGGACCACGATGACGTCCGGGCGCGGCCCCGTCCGGAGCACCTTGGCGAAGCCCGTACGCATATCCGTCCCGCCACCACCCATCAGGGGGATTCCGGCGGCCCGGCACAGCGGGTGCACGAGCGAGGCCGCCGCGTCGCACGGCAGCACGGAGACCAGGTCCCGGCGGCCACCCACGGCGCGGGAGATCGCGGCGACCTCGTGGAGCGCGCTGCCCAACTCGGAGTCGCTGACCGACCCCGACGTGTCGATGATCACCGCCACCCGGGGCGGCTTGCGCCGCAGGCTCGGCAGTACGGCGCCGGGCACCCCGGCCGACCGTCGCGAGGGACGGCCGTACGTGTAGTCCTCGCCCGCGCCCGAGCCGGAAGTCGCCGAGCGGACCGCCGCCCCCAGCAACTCCCGCCAGGGCTGCGGCGGATGGAACGCCTCCTCCGCCCATCGCCGCCACCCCTTCGGCGCGTTTCCCGGTCGGGCGGTGATGCCCTGCGCCACCCGGAAGCGGACGGCGTCCCGTTCCTGTGGGCTCAGGCCGTGCGCGCCGTCCGGCCCCAGGTCCCACTCCCGTTCCATCCCGTCGGCACCACTGCCGCAGTCCAGCCAGGCCACGCTCCGCGTACGCGGCCCGAGCCTGAACCGGCGCAGATAGTCCTCCATCAGCTCACCCTCGGGCAGGTCCAAGTCCCTTGGATCCACGGCGCCTTCGGGCCGTACCAACCCCTCGCCGAACACGTCGTCGTTGATCTCGCAGTCGGCCGCGATGTTCATCCGCAGCCGTTCGCCCCGGCCGGTCAGCCCGCGCGCCCGCGCGACCCGGTCACCGCGTCCATGGTGGTCACGGAGCAGGTGCGACACCTCGTGCACCCACACCCCGGCCAACTCCTCGACCGGGGTCCGGGCCACGAACGCGGGCGAGACGTAGCACCGCCACTGCCGGTCGACGGCCATCGTCGGTACCCGCCGTGACTCCACCACGTGCAGGGCGAACAGCGCCGTCGCCATGAACGGCCGGACCCGCACGGCGTGCAGCCGGGCGGCGTACAGCTTGTCGAGATCCAGGGTCCCCGTCCCCGGTGCCCACGCGCTCACCGTCCGGCCCTCGCGACGCCGGAGACCCCGGAGGCCCCCGAGGCCCCCGAGACGCCTGCCGCACGGGCCGCCGCGCGGTCGGCCCGCCGGGAGAGCGACACCGCTCCGGCGAGCTTGTCGATCGACGCCGGAACGTCCCAGTCCTCCTGGCGCAGCGAGGCGAGCGTGGTCGCGGGAACGACCACCAGATCCGGCGCCCCGGTCTCCATCGCCCGGACCAGCAGTGCCCACGCCGCGTCCCAGCGCTCCCGTTCCGGGCGCGTGCGGACCGCCCGCACCACCCCGTCGAGCACGGCCTGCCGCAGATCGCCCCGCTCCGGCAGCGGCGCACCGGCCGGGTCGGCGAGAAGCACCTCGGGGTCCGGGAGGTCCATCCGGTCCAGGCTCGCCAGCAGCTCCAGCCCCGGACCGTCGCCCACGGTGCCCCGTACGAGCAGGGAGAGCACGTCCCGCGAGGAGCCGGCCGCCGTCGCGAAGGCGGTCAGCCGCAGCGTCATCTCCCAGCTTCGCGGCGACGGCCAAGGGCCGCCCTGGCGGGCCTCGTTGCTCGGGAGCCGGTGGACGAGCCCGGCACGGGCGGAGAGCAGTCCGCACACGGCACGGCGGGCGAAGTCCACGGATTCCGCGAGCCGTTCGGGGTCAAGCCGGGGCAGGGTCGCCCGGGGCCAGGTGCCGGCGAGGCCGCGCACCACGACCTCGTGGTCATGCGTCCACTGAAGATGTACGAACCGGTTGGCCAGCGGCGGGCTCAGCTCCCAGCCGTCGGCAGCCGAGGCCCGCGGATTGGCGGCGGCCACGATCCGTACGTCGGAGGGGAGTTGAAGGGAGCCGATCCGCCGTTCGAGCACGAGACGCAGGAGTGCGGCCTGAACGGCCGGTGGCGCGGTGGACAGTTCGTCAAGGAACAGCAGCCCACGGCCCGCCCGCACCAGCCGCACCGCCCAGTCCGGCGGGGCCATCGGGACACCCTGTTCGGCGGGATCGTCGCCGATGACGGGCAGGCCCGAGAAGTCGGAGGGCTCGTGGACACTGGCGATCACCGTGGTCAGCGGCAGGTCCAGCGACGCGGCGAGCTGGGTCAGCGCGGCGGTCTTGCCGATGCCCGGCTCACCCCACAGCAGTACGGGCAGATCGGCGGCCACCGCCAGCGTCAGGGCCTCCAACTGGGGGTCGGGGCGCGGTTCGGTGGTCGTGTCGCGCAGCAGGGCGAGCAGATCGCCGGCGACATCGAGCTGTGAGGTGCGGGCGGGCGGAGTGGTCGGGGCGGTGGTCGGAGGAGCGGCAGGCGTGTGTGTGGACAAGTCTCATCACCTATGGGTTCGTTGGTGGGCGAAGTGGGCGAAGTGGCATGGCGGGACCGGGGGACAGGCGGGGAAGTCCCCGGGGCGGTCCCTCGGGATGAGCCCGGTATCAGCGAGCGGTTACGTCGCGTGGGCGCGAACGGAGGTCACGGGGACGGGGATCCCGCGGCAGATTGCGGCCCGACCGGGGTCCCGGTCCGACCATCCCCGCCCTGAACAGCCCGTGGAGGACGCGCCGTTCGGCGGCGGCCTCCAGCGCGTCCCGCAGAGGGCCGCCGCGCAGCAGCGCCTCGGGGCCCAGCAGCCCCTCGACGACGGCCAGCGCACCGGCCGTGTCACCGTGGTCGAGGCGTTCGCGGACACCACTGAGACAGTCCGGACTGCGGTGCGCCTTGTCGATCGCCCGCAGACACGGCAGCGGAGTACCGCTGAGCGTGGCCAGCAACTCCTCCCGCCGGATCTCGTCCGGGCCGTGGTCCAGCGGGGCCAGTACCCCGTCCACCAGACCGATCCGGTGCTGAACTCCCCGGCACTCCACGAGCCGTGGCGCTCCCGCACGGTCCGCGATCCGGGACGGACCCGGCGGCACATGGTCCGGTACGAGCGCCGAGGCGACCAGCGGATGCAGCAGGTCCACGTCGATCAGACCGGCGCGGATCAGTTCCAGATCGGGCGGCACCCAGGTCGCCGCGTCGGGCAGGACCGGGAGCGCGGAGGCGACACCGTACGCGGACGCCGTCGTGATGCGCGCCACGGGCGGCCCGACGCCGTCCCGGTCCGCGACCAGCTCCAGGTCCAGCCGCCGCCCGGCCCCGAACCGTACGGTGAAGGCACCGGTGTCCCGCCCCTCGGCGTGCAGCAGGATGCCCGCCTCGGCCGCCCAACGGTCCACGGCGCACGGGCGCCCAGGCGGCACCATCGCCAGTACGTCCGGGTCCGTCGTGGGACGGCCGCCGGTGGGCGACGGATCGGCCCCGGACCGTACGCGAAGCTCGGCCGTCCTGCGCGCGTCCCACAGATGACGGTGCAGATCGAGCCGGAACCGCCGGTCGGGGTGGGGATGTGGGTGGGGATGAGGGAGCGGGTGGCCTCGGGCGCCGGCCCCGGTGCGGGATCCGTCCCACAGCGCGAGGCTGATCCGCTGACCGGCGTCCGCCCAGGCCGGCGGTGTCCGGACCACGAGCCGCACCGGATACGTGCCGTCGCGCCCCGCGACCTCGTACCGGGCCAGAGCGACGGTCAGCCCCGGACGAAGCAGCCCGTCGGGAGCGATCCTCGGCAGGTGCTAGCGCAACAGATCAGGAGCCAAGTGGCGCAGATCGGCGCGCAGTTGGGCCGCGAATTCCGAGCCGTGGACACGGGCCGCGGAACGCGGACGCAGATCGACATCGATGCCGGCCGCGGCACATGCCCCGGCCCAGTCGCCGACTTCACGGCGGGCGGTCGCGGTCTCGATCATGGAGGGCGGCACGGCGAACTCACGCACGCGCGGCCAGAAGGAAAGGCGGGAGTTCCCGTTCGCGGTTCCAGTGAGCATCAGCACTCACCTTGCGCGGACGGGACCCCCATTCTGACGGCAGAATAGGTAGTCATCGCGGTGACCATACCGCCCCTCCCTCCGATCTGCCAGACACATAGGTGTGTTGACAGGCGACGGGCCCGTTACCCGCCATCTTTCTGGAGCTGGACAGTGAGCATCGAACCCGCCCGTTCCCGTTCTCGTTCTCGTTCCCGCCGGTTCCTCACCGCGGTCGCGGCCCTCGCGGTGACGTTGATCACCCCGCTCCTCGCCTCGTCCCCCGGCGCCTCGGCCGCCGCCGTACCTCTTCCCCCGGTCCATGCCGGCTTCGACTACCAGCTCGGCGGCGCGTACCCGCCGCCGGCCGGGGTGAGCGTGGTCAGCCGTGACCGCGAGGATCCACCGGCGGCCGGGCTCTACAACATCTGTTACGTCAACGCCTTCCAGGTCCAGCCCGACGAACTTAACGAGTGGGCACCCGACCTGCTGCTCCGTGATGCCAACGGTGACGTCGTCATCGACGAGGAGTGGGACGAGGCCATCCTGGACATCGGCACGTCCGGCAAGCGGGACCGTATCGCGGCCAAGGTGAACGGCTGGATCGACGGCTGCGCGAGCGCCGGATTCCAGGCGGTGGAGCCGGACAACTACGACAGCTACGAGCGTAGCCGGGGCCAGTTCGGCACCGGCCCCGCGATGGACTTCATCACGCTGCTCGCCGACCACGCGCACGCCGAGGGCCTGGCGATCGGTCAGAAGAACACGGCCGAGCTGGCGGAGTTCCGCGCCGACACCGGGCTCGACTTCGCCGTCGTGGAGGAGTGCGGGGAGTACGACGAATGCGACTCCTTCACCGACCACTTCGGTGACAACGTGATCGTCGTCGAGTACACGGCCAAGGGCCTCGCGACCGCGTGCGCGGGCTGGGGGGACAGCCTCAGCATCGTCCGCCGTGACGCGGACGTCGTACCCGCCGGCAGCAGCGGCTACCTCCGCCAGACCTGCTGACGCTTACGGTCCATCAGAGTCAGCCGCCCGGAACGCGTTTCAGAAGGTGCGGCCGAACAGGTCGAGCAGGGCCGTCCAGTGCCGCTCCGTGGCCTCGGCGTCGTACATCGCGGTGTCCGACTGGGTGAAGCCGTGGCGGGCACCGGCGTAGACCTCGGCGCGGTGCCGGACCCCGGCATCGGTGAGCGCCCGTTCGAGACGGTCGATCTGCTCCGGGGGAAGCGAGCGGTCCTGGTCGGAGTGGCCGAAGTACAGCTCGGCGGTGATCCGTTCGGCGCCGATGTGCGGGCTGTCGGGTTCCTCGGTGGCCAGACGCGCGCCGTGGAAGCCGGCCATGGCCGCGACCCGGTCCGGATAGGCGATGACGGTACGCAGGGCCAGCGCGGCCCCCATGCAGTAGCCGGTGACGCCGACCGGTCCGTCGGCGGCGTGGGGGTCGGCGGCGAGCCGGTCGAGGTAGAACCCCGCGTCACGCACGGTCAGTTCGGGGGTCAGCGACTGCATGACGGGACGCAGGTTCGCCATGATCTCGGGGCGTCGGGGAGGGTCGATGAAATCGGGCATCTCCACCAGCGGGGCCCGGCCGGACCGGTGGTAGACGATGGGGAGCAGGACGGTGTAGCCGGCCGCGGCGAGACGGTCCGCCATCCGCGTCAGCGCCGGACGCGGTCCGAAGGCGTCCATGTAGAACAGGACGGCGGGGTACCGCCCGGCGGAGTCGGGGTGGACCAGATAGGCGTCGGCGGTTCCGTCCGGGGTGCGGATGTCGACGGTCGATCCGTGTACGGGGGTCATGGGGTGGCTCGATTCCTCGTCGTCAATCGTCGGACGGGCCACAACCCTAGGTCGGTGGGGCAGGCGGTTCCAGCACCACCGGTGACCCCCGGATGACGGCCGCTTCGCTCCGTCGTCCGGTGACCGGGTATCCGAAGATCGCACGACGGGCGTATTGCCTCTGTGTGGCGGGGAGTTGACTGAGTGTCAACTCCATGTCGCGGTCATGACATCAGCCGGGTATCGCTTGTCCCGCCCGAACGCACCCGGTCATCGTCGGGGAGCGGCGTACGACCCCGTACGCCGTACCCCACCCCCCGGCGCGCGACAATCAGGCGCGCCACCGTTCGAGGAGACTCCCCCGATGGCAGCAGCACGCGACACCAAGCGGCGGACCGCCGTGGCGATCACCACCGCGGCGACCCTGGCGGCGGTACTCGGCGCGGGTCTGGCCGCGCCCGCCCAGGCCGCCCCGGCGGAAGGCAGGATCCTGCACGCCGGCGCGGCCGAGGCGGTGCCCGGAAGCTACATCGTCACCTTGAAGCAGACGGCCGGACTCAAGGCGTCGACCGCCCAGGGCAAGAAGCTGATAACCGGTTACGGCGGCCAGATCAAGCGCACGTACACCTCGGCGCTCAACGGCTACGCCGCCACACTCAGCAGCGCCGAGGCCAAGCGGCTCGCCGCCGACCCGGCGGTCGCGACCGTCGAGCAGGACCAGAAGGTCCACTCGACCGCCACCCAGACCAACGCGCCCTGGGGTCTGGACCGGATCGACCAGCCGAACCTCCCGCTGAACGGCACGTACACCTACCCGGACTCGGCGGGCGGTGACACGACCGTCTACGTCCTCGACACCGGCGTACGCATCACCCACCAGGAGATCAGCGGCCGGGCCTCCTACGGCTGGGACTTCGTCGACAACGACGCCATCGCCCAGGACGGCGCGGGCCACGGCACGCACGTCGCCACGACCGTCGCCGGCACCACCTACGGCGCGGCGAAGAAGGCGAAGATCGTCGCCGTGCGCGTCCTCGGCAACAACGGCTCCGGTACGACCGCCGGGGTCATCGCCGGTGTCGACTGGATCACCGCCAACCATGTCGCCTCCTCCGTCGCGAACGTCTCGCTCGGCGGCGGGGCCAGCACCACGCTGGACGACGCCGTGCGCAGATCCATCGCGTCCGGCGTGACGTACTCCATCGCGGCCGGTAATTCGGCGGCGCTCGCGTCCAACTACTCACCCGCCCGGGTGGCCACCGCGATCACCGTCGGCGCCACCACCAGGACGGACGCGCGGGCCACGTACTCCAACTACGGCCCCACCGTGGACATCTTCGCGCCGGGCTCCGACATCACGGCCGGCTGGAACACCTCGGACAGCGCCACCTACACCGGTAACGGCACCTCCTTCGCCGCGCCGCACGTATCGGGCGCCGCCGCGATCTACCTGACGAACCACCCGGGCGCGTCCCCGGCGGCCGTAGCCACGGCGCTGGTGAACGGCGCGACGTCCAACGTCATCACGGGCGTCGGGGCCGGCTCCCCGAACAAGCTGCTCAAGCTCGTCCCGTAAGTACCGCAGGACGGCGCACGACGGCCGGGACCTGAGCGCCGGGGACGCCCACGCTCAGGTCCCGGCCCGCGTCATCCGCTCACACCCGCGCCCCGTTGTCGGCGGCCGGGCGTCCGCGTCGCGGCGCCGGCCGCGTACGCCGTGGCGTCGGCGGACTCGCCTTGCGACGCGCCTCCATCGCCAGCGCCACCGGAACGGCCGTGAACACGGAGGAGTACGTGCCGACACAGATACCGATGAGCAGGGCCAGCGCGAAGTCCTCGAGCGAGTCCCCGCCGAGCACCGCGAGGGCGGTGAGGATGAACAGCGCGCCTATACCGGTGTTCACCGTTCTGGGCACCGTCTGGAGTACGGCGGTCCGCGCGGTCGGCAACAGGGGAGCGTTCGGCGTCTTCGCCCACAGCTCACGGACGCGGTCGAAGACCACCACGGAGTCGTTGACCGAGTATCCGATGACGGTGAGCAGCGCGGCCAGGAAGATCCCGTCGACGGGACGGCCCAGCCAGGCGAAGACCCCGATCAGGATCACCACGTCGTGCACCAGCGCCGTCACCGCCGCCACCGCGAACGACCATCTGAACCGCACGGCCAGATACAGGAGTTGGGCCCCGACGGCGATGCCCAGCGCGATCAGCGCGTGGCGCCTCAGCTCGTCGCCGAGGCTGGGGCCGATCAGATCGTCCCGTACCTTCGTCGTCGCTCCGCCCTCCCCGGTCAGGGCAGCGCGGATGGCGGCCTCGGCCCGTTCGCCCGTCTCCCCGGTGCGGACCGACAGCTCCCGCTCGCCCGCCGTGGTGACCTCGGCATCGGCGAAGCCCGCGTCGGCCAGGGCCGTGCGCGCCGTGTCGACGTCGACAGGCCGGGTCGTCGCGTACTCCATGAGCCGCCCGCCGGTGAACTCCACACCCAGGTTCACCCCGCGCAGCGTGACACCCAGCACCGCGACGGCCACCAGCGCCGCCGAGACGATCAGCCACCGCCGTGACCTGCGGAAGAGATGGGGGGAGCGGTGGGTCAGATACGTACGTACGCGGCCCGGCAGGCCGATGCCGTTGACGGCCGGGAAATCGGTGACGAAGCGGGAGCGCGCCGCCACGTCGGTCAGGGCGCGCGCGATGACCAGGGCGGAGAACATCGACACCAGCACGCCGATGGCGAGCGTCACGCCGAACCCCTTCACCGGTCCCGATCCGAGGGCGAAGAGGAGACCGGCGGCGAGCAGCGTCGTCACGTTGGAGTCGATGACCGCGCTGCGGGCGTTGCGGAATCCGGCGGCCGTCGCGGACCGCAGGGTGCGGCGGGAGCGGCCCGCGTACTCCTCCCGCGCGCGTTCGAAGGCGAGCACGTTGGCGTCGACCGCCATACCGATGGCCAGCACGAATCCGGCCAGTCCGGGGAGCGTGAGCGTGACGCCGAGCGCGACCAGGGCGGCGTACGAGATCAGCGCGTACCCGGCCAGGGCGAGTGCGGCGAGGCCGCCGAAGAGGCGGTACACGAACGTGATGAACAGCGCGGTCAGCCCGGCGCCGATCACGGCGGCCCGTGCGCTGGCGCTGATCGCCTCGGCGCCCAGCGTCGGGCCCACGGTGCGCTGTTCGATGACGTCGACCGGTACGGGCAGGGCCCCGCCCTTGATCAGCAGCGCCAGGTTCTTGGCCTCGTCGGCGGAGAAGGACCCGCTGATCTGGGTCGTGCCGGACGGCATTCCGGCCCCGCAGCCCACCGAAGGGCTCACCTGCGGCGCGGAGATCACCTGGTCGTCCAGCACGATCGCGACGCGGCGCCGCTCGTCCTGCGGTGGATGGCAGGCGGCCTGCCCGGTCAGCCGTGTCCACGCGCGGGACGCGTCGTCATGGAAGTCGAGGGAGACGAACCAGCCGGCTCCCCGCTGCCCGTCGAACTCCGCGCGGGCGTCCTTCACCCCGGCGCCCGACAGATCGGAGGCACCGAGCCGCAGGTCGCGCCCGGTCTCGTCGGGAAGGATCAGTTCCCCCGACTTCTTCCCGCCGTCGGCGGAGCCGGTCGCCGGGCCGTTGACGGGATGGAAGGTCAACTGGGCGGTGCGGCCCAGCACCTCGGCGGCCTCGCGCGGATCGGTGACGTCGGGAAGTTCGACAAGGACACGGTCCTCGCCGGAGCGGGTGACGGTCGGCTCCGCGACCCCCAGCGCGTCGATCCGCTGCCGCAGGACCTCCACCGTACGGTCGGTGCTCTCCCGGTCGGCGGTCGCGGTCGCGGAGTCGCGGGCCTGGAGTACGAGCCGGGTGCCGCCTTGCAGATCGAGCCCCAGTCTGGGGCTCATGGTGAGTGTGACGAAGATCGATACGAGCAGGACGGCCGCAGCCAGAACCGCCCGCACCGTGGTGGCGCGAGTCATGGGAATCCTCCGGGAGGGCGCCGGGAAGCGCCGCCCCCACGAGGGGGACGGGCCTGGTCTCAGGCCCGTCCGGCTCTACCGAGGGCGGTGCACCGGCGCGGAAACGGGACAGTGCGGATGACTGCTCCCGGAGGGAGGACCACGGGCGTCGGGCAGCCCCGAAGGGCCGGTCGTGGGCGCGGTGACGCCGGGACGGGGGCCGCGCTCCACGAACGTACGGGGGAGGGGGAGCCCGGTGGTGAGCGGCAGGACGCCCGCGTCGGGCTGGGGCGGGTGCTGCCGGGTGTGCTCGGGTGTCCGGACACCCGTGGCCGCCGCCCGGGTCGGCGCGCCGGCCGAGGAGCGTTCGTACCGTTCGGAGCGCGTCGGCCGGTCGGTCGGCCGGTCGGTCTGCTGGGGGAGTGTCCGCTGGACGGGAGTGGCCGCCGCAGCGGCGGCGCTCGTGGTGCCGACCGCTGACGCAGGAGTGGGCGACACCAGAGCGAGGACGCCGAGGAGCAGCGCCGACAGCACCCCCGTGGCACGCCGCCGGACTCCCCAATCCGTCCGTCGCGCCCGTGAGTTCGCCGGCACCGGCCTCGCGCGGTCCCCGCGCGCCTTCCGTGCCTGGACAATCACCGTCTCAAGGTACCCGGCGCGCGCCGCCGAGCGCGCGTCGTTCTTTCACGCGCGCCGGGTCGGACTGCTTGGACTGGTCGGACTCGGGCGGAGCGCGGATCAGATGAGGGCGGCCCGCACATCGGCAAGCGCCTCGTCGAGCGTGTCGGCGGTGTTCTCGTGCCCGCTGAACCCTTCGTCGTCGGCGGGGTCGACGGTCCAGCCCCAGCCGCTCTCGGGGTGCCCGTCGATGGTCGCCGCGTGCTCACCCTTGGTGAGGATGATCGACACATTGCCCGCCGGGAAGGTGGTCACCTCGGCGTGCGCGCTGTTGCCGAACGCGTGGTGGATGGCGTCCTTGGCTTCCTGCTCGGTGGTCATGGCTGCTCCTGGATATGAGGACGGCCGATCGCGCGACCGCCGGGATCGGTGAGTGAGGGTGTGCCGGGCGGTGCAATCGAACGTCGATATGCAGGCATATGTCGAGCCTGACACTCCGGCGGCACCGGGGCGGCACGGCGACCGCACATCCACCGAACGTCGACCGCACGGCCACCGCAGCCGGAGGGCGCCGTTCCTGTGAATAGCCCTTCGGGCATGTCTGAGCGCTGTCGCAGGGGGTGACGTGAGCCCAGCCCGCCCCTAACATCCGATGTGTTGACCCGGTCGCCGATCAATTCTGGGAGCAAACCGCTCAATTGGGGCCTCAGGGTCGGATGTATCCACTGCACCACTCACGGAGGAGTGTCGGAATGCGCAAGGTGATCGGCCTCATGCTCGCGTTGCTGCTCGCCGTCGGGGTGGTGGCAACAGGCCCACCCGCCGCCGTCGCCACTTCGACGGCGGCCGCCACCACGGCCGAGCAGGCAGGCGAAGCGGCCGTACGCGGGATACCCGGCGCGATCGATCTCAGCGCGGACAAGGACATCGCGGCCTGGCAGCGGCTCCAGTTCGGGATGTTCATCCACTGGGGTCTCTTCTCCGAGCTGGGCGGCGTCTGGGACGGCGAGCCGGTCACCGAGGGGTACAGCGAGCAGATCCAGATGTGGGCCGACATCTCCGAGGAGGAGTATCTGGACGTCGCCGCGCGCTTCCGCCCGGAGAGCTTCGACCCGGCCGGGATCTGCTCGCTCGCGAAGGACGCGGGTATGCGCTACGTCGTCATCACCAGCAAGCACCACGACGGCTTCTCCATGTTCGACACCGCCACCACCGACTACGACGTGACGGACGCCACCCCCTACGCCAAGGATCCCCTCAAGGCGCTCGCCGACGAATGCCGGGACCAGGGGCTGAAGTTCGGCTTCTACTTCTCGCTGGTCGACTGGCACCAGGGCCATGAGTTCGACGGCAACAACAACAATCCGATCCCCGCCTCGATGGAGCCCGTCATCAAGGCGCAGATCCGCGAGCTGATGACCAACTACGGTGACATCGCCGAGGTGTGGTTCGACATGTCGTCACCCACCGACCGGCAGAGCGAGGAGTTCGCCGGCATCGTCCGCGAACTCCAGCCACAGGCGGCGGTCAACAGCCGGGTGTGGAACAACAAGGGCGACTTCCGCACACTCGGCGACAACGAGATCCCCGACGTGGCGCTCGACGGCGCCTGGCAGACCCCCGCGTCGATCTACCACGACACCTGGGGCTACCGGAGCTGGCAGGTACGTGACGATCTGCCCGGCAAGATCCGGGACCTCGTCGTCGGACTCACCGGCGTACGGGCCCGGGGCGGCAACTATCTGCTCAACATCGGCCCGCGCGGCGACGGTTCGGTGGTCGAGTTCGAGGCCGACGTCCTGCGCGGCATGGGCGACTGGCTCGACCGACACCCCGGCGCGGTGCTCGACGCGTCCGCCACCCGGTTCGGCGGCCAGCCCTGGGGCGAGGTCACGGTCAACGACCGCGACCTGTTCCTGCATGTGACCGACTGGCCGGAGTCCGGCGAACTGCGCCTGCCGGGCCTGGCCACCCCCGTACAGCGGGTACAGCAGGACGGGGCGGCGGAACGGCTCGACTGGCGCCGTGACGGCGACGACCTCGTCGTCGCACTCCCCGAGACACCGCTCGATCAAGTACTCCCCGTGATCAAGGTCGAACTCGGCGGGGAGCTTCGGATCATCCCGGCCGGCACCGTCTCCCTCGGCCGTGACGCCGGCACCAACGCCGCCGCCGTCCTGGACGCGGCGGACTTCGAGAAGGGCTACAGCTACGCCGACGAAGGCAGTTACTCCAGCACCCGCCGGACGACGGTGCGCCAGAGCGCGTACGTCACCGCGGCCCGCGCCGGGCAACTGTCGCTGGCCGTACGGGGGCAGGCCCGCCCGGACGCGCTCTACCGCGTCCAGGTCGGGGAGCGGTCCAAGGTGGTGAAGGGCGAGGACCTGACACGCGACGCCGTCGGCCCCTTCTCCGTACGGCCCGGCCAGGTCACCCCCGTAACGATCACCCTCGCCCGGCCGGAACACGCGGGCGAAGAACTCGGGCTGGCCCTCGACGCGATGCTCGTCGCACCGACCGGAAGCGTCGTCGCCTGGCCCCAGGCACCGGATCAGCTCACGGTCGGCACGGTGACCGACGTCCCGGTCCATGTCACCAACCTCGATGACGGCAAGGCGCGCGGCACCCTCGCCCTACGGGCACCGGGAGGGTGGACCACGGGCGGCGGAGAGAAGTTCACCGGCCTGGCGAAGGGCCGCACCCACACCGCCACGGTCCCGGTGACCGTACCGGCGGGGACCGCGACCGGCCCCGCGGCGCTCACGGCCGTCGTCACCGGTGGCGGACGGGTCCAGGAAGTCACCGGCACGACCGATGTCGTGCTCCCCAACGTGGCGCGCGGCAGGACGGCGACCCAGTCGAGCACGGCGTGGGACGGCGTCGCGAGCCGCGCCGTCGACGGCAACACCGCCGGGGACTACCTGCGCGACAACACCACGACCCACACCGCGGAACCCTCCGACCAGGCGTGGTGGCAGGTCGATCTGGAGCAGTCCCACAGCATCGAGACCGTCGAGATCTTCAACCGCACCGACTGCTGCGCCCAACGCCTGGCCGACTACTGGGTACTTGTCTCCGACACCCCGTTCACGACCGACTCGCTGGAGGAGGCACGTACCGCACCGGGGGTGACGGCCGTCCATATGAAGGACCAGGCGCAGCGCCCGACCTACGTCGCCCTCGACGGGGCGAAGGGACGATACGTGCGGGTGCAGTTGGCATCCTCGACCGATCCGCTGTCGCTGACGGAGGTCGCTGTCAGGGGCAGGTGAGGGTTCGGGCGCCCGGTGACCGTGTGTCTCCACGGTCACCGGGCGCGGGGTGCCGGGCGCCTGCGCTGCTACGCCAGAGCGTTGAGCGTGACCTCGGCGGCCTCCGCGATGAGCGCGTCGTCCGGCTCGGCGTCCTTGAAATCGCGGCGGGACAGGATGGCGATGGCGATCGGAGCGGCCTTGGGAGGCCAGACGACGGCGATGTCGTTGCGGGTGCCGTAGCCGCCGGTGCCGGTCTTGTCGCCGACCTGCCAGTTGTCCGGGGCGCCGGCCCGGATGACCTTGTCGCCGGTGGTGTTGCGCTTGAGCCAGTCCGTCAGCACGGCCCGCTTGTCGGGGGTGAGTTCGTCATCCACGACATAGGCACGCAGATCGGTGGCGAGCGCGCGGGGTGTGCTGGTGTCGCGGAGGTCGCCGGGGAGCGCTTCGCTGAGTTCGACCTCGTAGCGGTCGCACCGGGTGACGCGGTCGCCGATGGAGACGAGGGCGGCTTCGAGGCCCTTGGGGCCGCCGAGTTCGTCGAAGAGGAGGTTGGCCGCGCCGTTGTCGCTGTAGCGGACGGCGGCGTCGCACAGCTCGCGCAGGGTCAGCCCCGTGGCGAGGTGCTTCTCCGTGATCGGCGAGTGACCGACGAGGACATCGCGGTCGTAGCGTACGAGCCGGTCGAGCTGCCGCAGCGAGTGCTTGTCCAGCATGACCGCGGCCTGTAGCGCCTTGCAGGTGGAGGCGTAGGCGAAGCGTTCGTCGGGCCGGTGGGTGATGGACCGGCCGTTACCGGTGTCGATCGCGTAGACGCCGAGCGTGGCGTCGAACTTCCGCTCCAGCTCGCCGAACGCGCCTTTCGTCGCGGCGGTGTTGGCGGACTTGGACCGGCCGGAGGCCGAGGGTGACGGGGAGCCGGAACGGGACGGTGACGCGTCGTCCTTGGTGCTCGTGCCGCATCCGATGAGAGGGATGGTCGCGAGACCGGAGAAGGTGGCGAGTGCGGCACGGCGCGGGATACGCGTACGGAGAGACATGTGGTGGCGGCTTTCCTTTCGGGAGGCGCGGGGCGCGGGGGGTTCGAGGGTTTCGGGGTGTGTGGTGGGTGTGTGGTCGGGGTGTGTGGTCGGGTCGCTATCCCAGGCGGGTCAGCTTCGATACGAGGGACGGGGCCGTGAGGTCGTCCCGCAGTGTGACGGGGATCCGTACCGCGTCCGGGCCGCTGCCCACGGCCAGGCCGCCGACCTCGGTACCGGCTTTCGCGGAGTGCGGAAGCGCCTTGCCGTAGCCGGTGATCCGCGGCTCGACCTGCTGGCCCGGTACGCCTATGACCGTGAGGTCGGCGGCGGTGACGAGCGCGGTACGCCCGCCGAGCCCGTCGTCCACGTAGCCGACGACCTGGCCCTCGCGTACGGCGGTGGCCGAGGTGAGCGCGTCGCGTACGGCCTCGATGACCGTCCCGCTGCTGTCCTTCACCAGGGTGAGGCTCGCGGCGCCGTTGGTGTCGGGGCCGTCTGCGTGCTGGTCGAGCATCGTGCCGAGGATCAGCGGTGTCCGGTCGCCCACCGTCTTGTAGGCGGCCCACACCAGGGTGCCGCCGGCCGGTGTGTTGGATCCGGTCTTGATGCCTCTGACGCTGAGACCGGCCAGCAGCAGATCACCCATGTTGTTGATCAGGGGGTCGTCCAGGCCGCTCACGGTGGCGCTGGGCAGGGCGACGACCGCGCGGAACGCGTCGTACGCCATGACCGCCTCCGCCAGCTTCAACTGGTCGACAGCCGTGCTCACGGTCCGCTCGTCCAGGCCGCTGGGGTCGGTGTAGGTGGTGTCGTCCATGCCCAGCTTCTTCGCGGCGTCGTTCATCTTCCGTACGAAGGCTGCCTCGGAGTCGCTGTCCGTGGTCCAACGGGCCAGCAGCCGGGCGATGTTGTTGCCGGAGGGGATCATCAGCATCTTGAGCATGTCCTGCTGGCTGAACTCCTGGCCGGCACTCAGCCCCGCGATACGCGACTCGTGCTTGGCCTTGCCCTCCGCCACCGTCCTGGCGTCGATTTCGATCACGGGGCCCGTCTCGTCCTTCGCCAGCGGACGCTCCGTAAGGAGGACGTAGGCGGTCATCACCTTGGCCACACTCGCGATCGGCACCGGCTCGGGCGCGCCATGGGTCCCGACGGAGCCTGAGCCGGGCACCGTGACGGCGGCCTGGCCCTGCCGCGGCCAGGGCACCGTGAAGTCGCCGGGGAAGGTGTACGAAGCGTGGGCCGCGTCGATCCGCAGGGCGGGGGCGGGCACGGGCCGTACCGCCTGGACGGTTCCCAGGACCAGGAACAGGCCGAGGGCGAGCAGGGCGCCGACCGCCGTCCGGGTCCGGGGTGTCCGGGCCTTGAGTGTCCGGGCCTTGAGTGTGCGGGCCTTGAGTGTGCGGGCCTTGGGCGCCGTGGCCGGTTCGGCGGGGGATTCTTGCGTCACTGGTCCGTACCTCCTTCGAACAGAGGAGAACAACGGCCGCCCGTTCACGTCCAAGACCGATATCGCTCATAGATCGATTAATCATCGGTATGATTGCTGGTCGTGGACCTGATACGGCACCTGCAATGCTTTGTGGCTGTTGCGGAAGAGTTACATTTCGGCCGCGCCGCCCAGCGTCTCGGCGTCGCCCAGCCACCCCTGTCACAGCGCATCCAGCGCCTCGAACGGGAGCTGGGCGTACGCCTCTTCGAGCGCTCCAGCCGACAGGTGACGATCACCAAGGGCGGCACACTGCTGCTGGACGAGGCCCGCCGGTTGCTGGCCCACTCCGAGGCGCTGATGGCCACGGCCCGCCGTATCCAGGACGGCCACAGCGGGCTGCTGCGCGTCGCGCTGCCGCCCGACATCACCGGCGAGAGCGTGGCCGCGATCCTGGCGGGATTCCAGGAGCGCGAGGGCGGCGTGGAACTGGAACTGCACGAGCTGCCGACGGCCGAGCAGTTGGCCCAACTCGCCTCGCACGACCTGGACGTCGGGCTCATCCATCACCCCTGCGACGTGTCGGGGCTGGAGCTGGGCCCTGTCCTACGCCATGAACTGGGCGTCCTGCTGCCGCGCGACGCCCCGCAGGCGCGCCTCGACGCGGTCCCGCTCGCCGCGCTCACCGGATACGACCTGATCCTCTTCCCCCGCGCCCACGCCCCGGCCGTCCACGACGATCTGCTGACCACCTGCGCCCGCCACGGCTACACCCCCGCCGCGGTCCGGCACGGCCAGGGCCCGAGCTTCATCCGCGGTCTGCTCCTGGCCGGCCGTGCCATCGCCTTCGGCCCGCGCGACGACCACCACGGCGGAGACCGGGACCTCATCTGGCGCCCGCTGAGCGGCGCGCCGCTGGCCTGGCGGCACTCGGCGGCCTGGCCCAAGGGGCGGGGCGACGCCGCCGTACGGGCCTTCGCCGACACCGTCACCGCTGCCCTGGGCCGTACGGCCACCGCCGGCCCCGACCTGTCCGCCGGTCCGCCACGTCTGCGCCCGGCGGCGGAGTACTGGATATGACCGAGCCCCCAGCCCGCACACCCGACCGCGCGTCTGACCGCGCCCGCCCCCGCGACCGGATTCGCGCCGCATTCGCCGAAGCCGGTGTCACCGGCTGGCTGCACGCGGTGGACATCGACTCCGGCGCCCAGATCGACCTGGACGCGGACCGGTCCGTCGTCACCGCGAGCGTGCACAAACTCTGTCTGCTCGTCGCGCTCCATCAGCACGCCGAGACGGGCCGCCTGGAGCTGACCGACCAGACCGAATGCCCGCCACAAGGCCGTACGGCGGGGCCGACCGGGCTCTCCGCCATGCTCGACCCGGCCCGCCTCTCGCTGCGTGACGCGGCCTATCTGATGATGGCCGTCAGCGACAACACCGCCGCCGACCTACTTCTCGAACGCGTGGGCATCGACGCCGTCAACGACACCACCGCGCGGTTGGGCCTCACCCGTACCCATGCCGTCCAGACCTTCCGCGGCTTCCTCGCCACCATCAGGGAGGACGCCGGACACGGCGGCCCGCAGGCCCTGGCCGACCCTCAGGTCCTCGCCCGGCTGCGCGCCCTGGACCCCGCCCGCACCAACCGCAGCACCCCGCGCGACATGACCCGCCTGCTCGGCGCGATCTGGCGCGACGAGGCGTGCACGCCCGAACACAGCGCCGCCGTACGCCGTCTGCTCGGGCTCCAGGTGTGGCCGCACCGGCTGGCCTCGGGCTTCCCCTTCGACGACGTCCACGTCGCCGGCAAGACCGGCAGCGCGCCCACCCTCCGTAACGAGGTGGGCGTCATCGAATACCCCGACCACGGCCGCTACGCCGTCGCCGTGTTCACCCGCGCGGCCAGCCCCGCCGCCACGCTGCCCGCGGCGGACGCGGTCATCGGCACGGCCGCGCGGATCGCGGTCGACGCGCTGCGGGGCTCCGGCGCCGCGCCTGTCCGAGGGGCATGAACAGGCCGACGGACGGAGCGGGCACTCGGTGCGGTAGTACTAGTCTCATCGACGACGTCGGATATCCGTCGTACGACTGGGACGCACTGAGCGGGGCGGTTGTGGAAGAGCACGGGGAAGCCGGCGATGCCGAGCGGGTGGAGGTTCCCCGCGACGACGACTCGTCGGACCTGAGCGACCGGCTGGGCAAGCTGGAGCGGGTGGTCGCCGGGATGGCCGCCGAGGCGGCCGCGCGCGACGGGGGTTCGGGGGCGGCGAGAGCGGTGGACGTCGAGCCTGCCGAGACTGTCGAGTTGGCCGAGGTCACGGAAGAAGTCGTTGAAGAGGCGACGGAGAAGGCCGGTTCCGCCGACCCCGCTGCCGATGCTGCCGATGCTCCTGAGACCGACACCGGAACGCCGGTGCCGGTGCCGGACGACGACACGACCGCTCCTGACGGGAAGCGGCCACGACGGCTCGGCCGGGTCCTGGTGGGCGCCTGCGCGTGTTGTGCCCTGGTGCTCGGTATCACGGTGCTCGGCGGAGGTTCGGCGCCGCCCTGGCTGTCCATACCGGGCATCTCGGAGAGCAACGACGACGATCCCGCGAACTCCACATCCGCGCCCGCCGATTCGGTCTCGGGCGCGACGGAGACCGGACCGGGCGGGCGCGGCGCACCGGGGTCGGCGGACACCGCGCGCACCGGGGGAGCGCCGGAACCCCCGGCCGCCGCAGGGTCCGGCGGCAGCGGTTCACCCGAACCGTCCCCGTCGGAGACCGGCGCCGTATCGCCGTCCGCGACATCGGGCAGCCCGAGCGCGCCGGAGACGACACCCACGCGGTCACCCACGGGCGGCACCGGCGACGGCGGCGCGGGCTCCGGCACACCGACCCCCTCCGACACCCCGACCGACCCTCCGTCCGGCGACACGGATCCGCTCGGCGGCCTTCTCGGCGGTCTCTTCGGCGGCTGACCGGGTTCGCGGGTTCGCCGCGCTCCGTACGGAGTCAGGGGCGGTACACGCGCAACCTCGCCACCTCGTACGACAACTCCTTGGTGGCTGGGTCCGGAGGCGGGTGGTAACGGCCCGCGCAGACGGACAAGTTCACGATGAGATACGCCTGCCAGTCCCTGCCCACGCCGGTGCGGTCGGCGAAGGCGCGGATGCCGTTGACGTACCAGACGACCGAGCGGGCGCCCAGGTGGATCTCGAAGTCGACCCAGGCGCCGGGGCGGATCGCCCGGTCGCGGTAGTAGCGCAGGCCGCCGTTCACATGGTTCGACAGCTCCAGCAGATCCGGGTTGTCCGGGTGGTACTCGAACACGTCGATCTCGTTGCCGCCGTCCAGCCACGTCCAGATCGCCGGCCATGCCCCCTGTTCGCGGGGGAGGCGGACCCGGGTCTCGAGGATGTCGCCTGCCCGGACCATGAAGTCGTCGGCGCTGCCCTCCGTGGTCAACAGCCCTGATTTCCAAGTGCCTTGGGGCATGCGGGTGGCGCGGAAGACACCGGATCGGCTGTACGAGGGGTCTGCGGTGAGGTAGTCGAGTTTGTCGTCGTCCGGGTTCGTCGGGCCGCCGTCCGGATAGGCCCAGGAACGGCCGGCCACCCATTGGTCCTGCGACGAGAAGTCGGCGGTGAACACCGGCCGGCCGCGGGGGGAGAGGGAATTCGCGGACTCGTCCGCCGTACCGCTTGATCCGTGCATGACGTCGACCACCTCGATCTCGCACCGCGCCGCAGCACGCGTGACCTTGGGATACGTACCTGCCGGGCCGGCCGGTGAAACGCCATGAAGGCCCGCACAGTTGTGTGGTCCACCGACATGGGCGGGTGTGCGGAACGCCTCTTCGGTGACCTCACCGTGGTGGCGGCGTGTACGGCAAAGGCTCGAACCGGAGCATGGGCCTCAACAACACGTTCGTCGCTCGCACGCCCAAGGAGTCCCCCACGGGTTACTACGTGCTCACCGACGCTCGCCGCCCCTCACGGGTGGGTAGCGTCCCGCAGCCCCGAACGTGTCGCGTGTCCGTGTCCTCGCAACGGAGTGATGGCCCATGCCACTTGTCCCACCCGCCCCGACCGAACGAACCGCCTGGCCTGTCCGCCGCGTCCGCGCCGGGTGGATCCGTGCCGCCCGCGTCGCCGCGACGGCCGTGATGGTGGTGGCGGGAGCGGCCCCCACGGCCTCGCTCGCGTCCTCGGCCGCCGCCACGGAGCGGGACACCGGCCGCCGCCCCGGCCACTGCGCCGGGATGAACGCGATCGTCGTCCCCGGCGCGGAACACCAGCGGGCCGCCTGTCTGGCCGAGCTGACCACCGCCGGGACCGTCGCCTCGGGCCACACCGACGAGGCCGACTGGGCGGGGCTCACCCCGAAGGACCTCGCCACCCCGAGCGGCGTACCGGGCATCCAGCTCGACGGCTACTTCCCCGACACCTCCACCACCAACACCACCCACGGCTGGAACCACGACTCGCAGTTCGTGATCCGGCTGCCCGACCGCTGGAACGGCGGCCTCGTGATCGCCGGATCGCCCGGGGTCCGTAAGCAGTACGCCAACGACCGCGCCTTCGGCGACTGGGTACTCGCCCGCGGCTACGCCTTCGCCGCCACCGACAAGGGCAACACCGGCGCCACCTTCTACCGCGACGGCTCCGCGCCCGGCGACGCCCTCGCCGAATGGAACACCCGGGTCACCCAACTCACCGTCGCGGCACGCGAGGTGACCACCCAGCACTATCGGCGGCCGGTGACCCGCACCCTCGCCATGGGTATGTCCAACGGCGGCTATCTCGTGCGATGGCAGTTGGAGAACCACCCCGAGCTGTACGACGGCGGCGTCGACTGGGAGGGCACCCTGTGGCGTACGAGGGCCCCCAACCCGCTCACCCTCCTGCCGCCCACCCTGCGCGCCTACCCCGCCTACGCGGCCGGTGGCACGGGAGCCGTCGCGGCACACCGGCAGATCGTGAAGGCCGGATTCCCGGCGGGCTCGGAATTCCTCTGGCCGTACCACCACCAGTACTACTGGGACCTCACCCAACGCATCTACCGCGAGGAACTGGACCCGGATTACGACGGCGCGACCGAGGCCGGGACGCCCTTCTGCGCACCGGGAACGCCCGCCTGCGACGCCGACTACGACTACGCGTCCCGGCCGGGCGCGGTCCGCGACGCGATCGAGAAGATCGAGCTGACCGGCCGGATCGGCAAACCGCTGATCAGCTTCCACGGCACCCTCGACGTACTGCTGCCGATCTCCAGGACCTCGGACACCTACGCGCGGATGGTGCGCCAGGAGGGGCGCGGCTCGCTGCACCGGTACTACCGGGTCGAGGGCGGGACCCACGTCGACTCGCTTTTCGACGCCTTCCCCGACCGGCTCCGCCCGCTGGTGCCGTGTCACCGCTCCGCCGTCACCGCGCTGGAGCGCTGGCTGGACGACGGCGAACGCCCGCCGCCCGGCCGCACGCTCCCCATGCCGGAAGGGGCGGATCCGGCCACCCTGCTCACCCGGTGCCCGCTCGACGGGTGAGGTGGTCAGGGAACGTGCCGCGACGTCACGTCACGCCGCTCCCGGTCGGGCGTGTGGTGTACGGCGACACCTGACCGGCCCACGATGTGGTGAACCGGCACCGGCACCGGCACCGGCTGCCGGCCGTGGCCGCCAGGAGTGCGCAGGCCGGAAACGGACTGGCCGGCCTGCATCAGGGACATGTGGTGCTCGTCGCACCCAGCGACACCCCCGGCCCCACCGCGCGCAAGCTCGCCGCCGTACTCGACCACGACGCCGAGCGCGGCACCGACCTCGTGGGGACGCTCGACGCGTACTTCGCCGAGGGGGCGAGCCTCACCCGGACCAGGACGGCGCCGCACGTCCATGTGAACACGGTCGTGCAGCGCCTCGAGCGGGTCGGCCGACTGCTCGGCCAGGACTGGAACTCCCCGGCCCGCTCACTGGAGATCCAACTGGCCCTGCGGCTGCACGGGTTGACGCGCGGCGCGGAACCCCCGTCCGGCGCCGGACGGGCCGATGTCCGCCCGTCCGGCGACCGGTGAATCCGCCGGTCGCGACTAACGGACCTTGACGAACACCGGGTTGGAGTAGAACCACAGGTCGTCCCACGGGCTCTCCAGGCCGTCCGCCAGCGGCTCGGCCTCGTCCGTGCTGGTGCCACGGACGCGGGCGTAGAGGTCGCTGTCCACATCACGCAGGGTGTGCTTGACGACGTACTCGTCGCCCTGCTTGCGCCAGTCGTTCTTGCCGAACCGCGCCACCACCTTCGTGGTCGGGTTGGTGTCGGCGTCACGGTCACCGGTCTTGCCGGTGATCTTGCCGGTGATCAGGTCGACGCGCCGCACCTGCGGACGGTCGCCGTTGCCGTTCTTGCCGTTCTGCGGGCGGAACCTGATCTCGATCTCGACATCCGTACGGCCCCGGTTGGTGACCGTGACCGTCTCGCCGACCGCTGCCGTCCTGCCGTTGTTCTTCGCCGTGACGTCCAGGGTCTTGATGAGGTCGCCGGTGCCGACCCAGATCCGGCCGTTGCGCAGACCGTCCATGATGTCGGCGTAGTCCTGCCGCGCCAGCACGTGCGTCTTGCTGTACTCGCCCGGCCAGAAGTCGGAGCCGCCACGCGTCCAGTGCACGTGCGAGTCGGACGTCGCGGTGATCCACCAGCGCCGGCCCTCGCCGAGCAGCGCGTCCCACAGACCACCGACACGCGCGGTCATCTGGTCGAAGCCGCCGTGCGTCGGGTAGTTGCCGTACCCGCCGCGCGCGCCACCGTTCAGCGGGCCCGCCTGGTGGCCCGGAGCACCCTCGAAGCCGACGTAGATGTCGGGCGCGGCGTCGTTGCCGTTACGGAACTCGCGGGGCGTGTCCTGACCGTAGACGCCGAGGCCGGTCGCCGAGCGCGAGGCGTGGTGGGCGATCACCAGCGGCTCGCGGGGCATGCCCTTCGCCGCCTTCAGGAACTCCACCATCTTGGCCTCGGTGTCGCGGCCGGGGTCGGCGGGGAAGGGGTCGAGCTTGGCGAAGCGCTGCTCCAGCTCGAACAGTTGCTGCGCCTCGTCGGTGTGGTGCGGGATCATCAGCGTGTGGTGGTCGAGCGCCGGGGCGTCGAACTCCATGCCCCAGAACTGAAGTACCTCGGGGACGAGCACCCGCGAGCGCAGCAGGTCGGGGTAGGCCTGCTCCAGGTTGACCTTCGAGTGCGTCGGACCGCCGTGGTCGGTGCACATCGCCCAGCTCAGGCCGAAGTTCTTGGCCATGATCGCGTTGGTGACGATCGGGTAGACGGCGTCGCCGCCCTTTTTGAACACGGGCGGGTTCTTCGTCGTGTCGAACGAGCCGCTGTACTCCGAGTGCACGTGGTGGTCACCGGCGCGCCAGGCGCGCTTGCCGGAGTCGCCGGACTTGCGGCTCTCGGCCTCGTCCTCGTCGCCGAAGGCGGTGCCGGCGCCGATCAGCGGCGCGGCGGCGGCGAGGGTCGCGCCGACGCCGGCGAACTTGACGAGCCGACGCCGGGAGAGTGCCGAGCGCTCGGGGTCTTCGGTGTTCTTGTCCTTCACGGTTGAAGCCTTTCGTTCACTTCTGGCGCGGGGGGTGCCAACCGCTGAGTCTTGGAGCACAAGCCGAACGCAGGGTGAACACAGGCCGGGTCCACCGGGAACAACGAACGCGGTTCGAGGGCGGGGCGCGTACGCGTAAGCGTGGGTGATCGGCAGGTCACGCCGAACCGTACGAGCCTGGTCGATACCGGGACCGTCGGTTCTCCGGTGTTATAGATTCTGATCCACTTTTCAGTCCCGAACAGCAGGAGGAGATCGTGGGCGTTTCCCTGGGCAAGGGTGGCAATGTTTCGCTGAGCAAGGAGGCTCCCGGTCTGACCGCCGTGCTCGTCGGCCTCGGCTGGGACGCGCGCAGCACCACCGGCGCCGACTTCGACCTCGACGCGAGCGCGCTGCTCGTGAACAGCGCCGGCCGGGTGCTCTCCGACCAGCACTTCATCTTCTACAACAACCTGACCAGCCCTGACGGTTCGGTCGAGCACACCGGTGACAACCTCACCGGTGAGGGCGAGGGCGACGACGAGTCGCTGAAGGTCAACCTCGCCGGTGTTCCCGCCGATGTCGACAAGATCGTCTTCCCGGTCTCCATCCACGAGGCCGCGTCACGTGGGCAGAGCTTCGGTCAGGTCCGTAACGCGTTCATCCGCGTCGTGAACCAGGCCGGTGGCGCCGAGCTGGCGCGCTACGACCTCACCGAGGACGCGTCGACGGAGACCGCGATGGTCTTCGGCGAGCTGTACCGGCACGGCGCGGAGTGGAAGTTCCGCGCGGTCGGTCAGGGGTACGCCTCCGGACTGGCCGGTATCGCGGCCGACTTCGGCGTCAACGTCTGAGAACAGGAACAGGCACAGGCACAGGCAAAGGCGCAAGCACAGGTACAGGTACAGGTGCAGACGCGAGCGTGAGCGGGACGGCGGCGACCTACGGCAGTCGCCGCCGCCCGGCTTGGGCAACAGTGATCACCCTCCTCATTGACAGTCCGTCAAGTCACCACGAACATCCACGACGTGCGGTGGTGACAACGGTGTCGATGCGGGAGGCCACATGAGTTCGGACCAGCGGCGGCACGGACCTGCCCGGCGTCACGTACTGCGCGCGGGAGCCGTCGCCGGACTGACGGCGGCCGGCCTGGCCGGTGCCTCGGCTCCCGCCCTCGCGGCCCCCGGCCCAACAGGCGCCGGGCGCCCGCGCATCGAGTTCGGCGCCTCGCACGAGGCGCTGCTCGGCGGCGCCTACCGCGCGGCGCTCGACAATCTTCTCGACATCAACACCGTCCCTTACGATCCGGCCGAGTACAACCAGACCGGTCTCATGACCGACCCGCCCGGCGTGTTCATCCGGGCCGGCGGCGGATACGAACAGCCCTGGACCCGCGACGCCTCGGTCAACTCCTGGAACGCGGCGAGCCTGTTGTCGCCCGACGTGGCCCGTAACACGCTGTGGTCGGTCTGCCGGCGGCAGGACGACGGCTCGCTGATCGTGCAGCAGGACAACCAGTGGTGGGACCAGATCGTCTGGGTCGTCGCCGCCCGGCAGCACTATCTGGCCACCGGGGACCGCGCGTTCGTCACCGACGCCCACCGGACCGCGCTCAACACACTGCGCCTCGACCGGGAACGGCACTTCAACGAGGAGTACGGCCTCTTCGAGGGCCCGGCCTTCATGCAGGACGGTATCGCCGGATACCCGAGTCCGCCGTACGACCCCGCGAACGGCTCGTCGTTCGTCCTCGACCACCCGGACACGGACAAGATGATGTGTCTGTCCACCAACTGCCTTTACCACGCGGCATATCTGGCCTGCGCCGACATGGCCGACGTGGTGGGCGACCGGGCGGTGGCCGGTGAACTGCGTGGTGCGGCGGCCCGGTTGCGTACCGCCATCGACTCGGCTCTGTGGCGGCCCGAGGCCGACAGCTACGGATACTTCATCCACGGCGCGGGCGAGCGCGTCGGCCAACTGGAGACGTACCAGGAGGGGAACGGGCTAGCGTTCGCGGTGCTGTGCTCGGTCGCCTCGCGCAGCCAGACCCGTGCGCTGCTGCGCACCACGCACCGCCAGCCGCACGGTGTGGTCAACGTGTACCCGCACTTCTCCGGCTTCGACGACGAGCGGCCGGGCCGCCACAACGCGATCGTATGGCCGATGACGGTCGGTATGTGGGGGCACGCGGCGGCGGTCGGCGGGCGCGTCGACCTGTTCGGGCAGGCGGTCACCGACATCGCGGCCCTCCAGCGGCCGGACGGCCGCTTCTGGGAGATCTACAACGCCAAGACCGGTGCGGTGGACGGTGGTTGGCAGAACGAACGGCAGTGGGAGTCGCAGGAGGACCAGACCTGGTCGGCCACCGGCTATCTGCGGCTGATCCACCACGGGCTGTTCGGCATGCGGTTCGAACGGACCGGGCTGCGATTCGCCCCGAGTCTCCCCGAGGGCTGGGGGCCGGTGACCCTGCGCGATCTGCCCTACCGGGACATGACGCTGGACATCACGCTCACCGGCTCCGGCAACCGCGTCGCGGCGGCGACGCTGGACGGGCGCCGGGCCGACACCGTCCCGGCCGGTCTGCGCGGCCGGCACCGGGTCCGTATCGAACTGGCCTGACGCCCACGCCGGGCCTGGGCGCCCCGCTCACAGCCCGGGATCGATGTGGATCTTCGGCCCCGGGCCGGCTCCCTCGGGCCGTACGCCCGCGAGTACGTCCGCCAGCGACTCCAGCGCCACCGTGCCCGCGACCAGCGGTCGCGGATCGACCGCGCCCGACGCGTAGTGCCCGATCGTGCGGGCGAGGGCGGGCGACGCGCTCAGCACGCCCACGGCGGTGACGTCCTTCAGCGCCAGCGCGCGGGTGTCTATCCGGCTCGGCACGCTCGCCAGACCGATGTACACGACCCGCTTGCCCGGCTCGACCAACTCCAGTGCCCGCGCCGGGAGATGGGCCGCGTTCGACGCGTCGACGACGGCGTCGAAGGGCAGTTGGGGGAGCGTGTCGGCGGTCCATGCGCCGTGCGCGCCCACGGAGCGGGCGAAGTCCAGGGATTCCTCGGTCAGTCCTTGTACGTGGACCTCCACGCCCCGCGCGAGGGCGAAGCGCGCCGCGAGCAGACCGATCGTGCCGGGACCGAGCACGAGGAGCCGGTCGCCGGGGGACAGCGCGGCGGCCTCGACGGCGCGCAGCGCGTTGCCGCCAGGCTCGACCAGGGCGCCGGCCGTCGCGTCGACGCTGTCCGGCAGGGCGTGCAGCGAGGAGACGGGGACGGCGACCCGCTCGGCGAGCGCGCCCGGCCGGCCGTGCCGGATGCCCAACTCGTAACGGTCCTCGCACACATGGCGCAGTCCGCGCAGGCACCGCCGGCAGTGGCCGCAGCCGAGCATGGTGTCCCCGGTGGTGCGCCGCCCGAGCCAGCCGCTGTCGACACCCTCACCCACGGCGCGGACGGTGCCGCACCACTCATGACCGATCCGGATCGGATACGTGGCGTGGCCGTCGCGCAGATAGCTCATCTCGCCGGTGTAGAACTCGATGTCGGTGCCGCAGACACCCACCCGCTCGACGTCCACGACGACCTCACCGGGCCCGGCGACGGGTGGTTCGACGTCCTGGACCGCGCAACGGCCCGGCCCGGTGATGACGAAAGCACGCAAGGAAGACCTCCTGGGGGTCCGGCCTGAGGGGGCGGGGCGCTGTCAGACGTGGTCCGGATCGCCCCCGTGGCCCGGATCAGGATGGACCGGGTCGTGCTGTCCGGCGCGCGCGGACTCCAGTTGCGCGGCCAGCGACAGACCGAGGAAGAGCGAGACACCCGCCAGATTCGACCAGAGCAGCAGCGCGACGAATGCCGTCAGCGGCCCGTACACCGAACCGAACGACCCGCTGAACCCGACGTAGAGCGTCAGCAGCCACGTCGCCCCGACCCACAGCAGCAGATGCACCGCGGAGCCGAACGCCAGCCACGTATACCCCGGTTGGTCACGGCGCGGGGCCCGGCGGAACAGGACGGCCGAAGCCAGCCATGTCAGCACGACGCCCACCGGAACGCGCAGGAGCCCCCAGGCGTCCTGCGCCGACTCACCCCACCCGAACGTCTCCGCGAGCGCGCTGCCGACCGCCTTGCCGCCGACCAGGACAAGAAATCCACCGACCAGCGGCAGCCCGGCCGCGACCGCGAGCACGAGTGCGCGCGCGTACTTGGCGAGGAACGGGCGGTCCCGCTCGACCCCGTAGATGCGGTTCGCGCCGCGCTCGATCTGCGCCATGGCCGACGCGAGATTCAGCGTCGCGAACCCGAGGCCGAGCCAGACGGCCAGCTCACCGGCGGACCCGGAGCCGGAGCCGAGACCGGAGCCGGCCCCCTCCCCGGCGCGGCCGAGCGAGGCCCGGATCAGCTCCGCGCTGGGGCCGGGCGCTATTCGGGTGAGCGTCAACTCGACAACGCGGCCCACACTCTCCGTATGCAGGGATGTCGCGACGCCCACCAGCGCGATACTGAACGGCACCAGCGCCAGGACGAACTGGAAGGCCAGCGCCCTTGCGATGCTGAACCCGTCCGCGTAACGGAAGCGCAGGAACGCGTCGGTCAGCAGTTTGCGCCCGCCGTACGTGCGCAGCGCCGCCCACGCCTCGTCGCCCGAGAGTTCCTCCCCGATCATGTCCCGGGTCTGCGGGACCCGCACCACCGTGCCCATCGTGCCCCCGATTCGTGTTGATCAAGCTCGAACGGATTCTCCCAGGCGGGCGGATATGAGAGGTTGCTCGGGGGACCGGTGTGGATCCCCGCAGAGGTAGCCGAGGTAGTCGAGGTAGGGGTAGGCCGTGGAGGTAGGGGCTGTGTTGCATGTAGGGCGAGTGCTGAGGTTCGACGAGGTTCGCGGATACGGATTCATCGTCCCCAACGAGGGGGACGAGGACGTGTTCATGCATGCCAACGATCTACTGGACGAGAAATACCAGTACAAGGCGGGCAGTGAGGTCGAGTACTACCTGGAGGTGGGGGACAAGGGCCCCAAGGCGTCACAGATCAGGCTGGTGCACCCGCCCGCGCCCGCGTCGTCGCCGTCGCACCGCAGTGCGTCCGGTGCGTCGTCCGGCGGGGAACAGGGACAGGCGGATCCGCACGGTGAGTACTCGGACGTGCTGTCCCCGGCCGAGCTGCGCGGCGAGCTGACCGAGGCGCTGCTCCAGGCGGACGGATCTCTGACGGGTGATCAGATCAAACGTGTGCGTACGTCGGTGATCGAGCTGGCGCGCTCGCACGGCTGGCTCGAATCCTGAACGAGGTGGTGGGCGGGGACCCCGCCCACCACCCCCGTACGCCGGACTACGCCTTCGCGGCGGAGCCCTTCGAATCCCGCCCCTGCTCCGAGGAGGCCGCCGGCGCCGCCACCGGAGCGGGCCGCCCCGTCTTCCCCCGCCGGGGCGCGAGGAAGAAGATCATCGTCGGGATCAGATACAGCGCCCACACCGTCACCTGCACAACCGTCGGATCGGGCTGGAAGTTGAAGACACCCTTCAGCACGGTCCCGTACCAACTGTCCGGCGGGACGGTGCTGGTGATGTCGAACGCCTTGTCCTGGAGGCCACCGACGAAGCGCGCCTCCTGAAGGTCGTGCACGCCGTACGCCAGGACGCCCGCCGCCACGATCACCAGCATCGAGCCGGTCCAGGTGAAGAACTTCGCCAGATTGATCCGCAGCGCGCCCCGGTAGAACAGCCAGCCCAGCACGATCGCGGTGGCGATCCCCAGCAGCACGCCGATCAGCGGCCCCGACCTGCCCTCACCGCCGGCCCGCACCGACGCCCAGACGAACAGCGCCGTCTCCAGGCCCTCGCGGCCCACGGCCAGCAGCGCGGTCGCGACGAGCGCGCCCGTCCCCATTTGCAGCGCCGCGTCGAGCTTGCCGTGCAGATCGCTCTTGAGATGCCGCGCCGTACGCCGCATCCAGAAGATCATCCAGGTCACCAGCCCCACGGAGATGATCGACAGCGAACCGCCGAGCAGTTCCTGTGCCTCGAACGTCAGCTCCTGGGAGCCGAATTCGAGCGCGGCGCCGAAGGCCAGCGAGACGGCGCAGGCGATGCCGATGCCGAACCACACGGGCCGCAGCGCGTCACGGCGCTCGGTCTTGACCAGATACGCCACGAGGATGCAGACGACCAGACTGGCCTCAAGACCCTCGCGCAGACCGATCAGATAGTTGCCGAACATGCCGGCCGTCCTTCCTGCGATGTCGCTGTGTGCGTCACGAGAACAGCTCCCGTCCCCACCAGTCGTCCTTGTCCCGGACGCCCGGCGGTACGGCGAAGACCGCCGAACCCACGTGCTGGATGTACTCGTTGAGCGCGTCCGCGCGCGACAGGCCGCGCTGTACGGGGATGAACGACTCCCGCACGTCGTGCTGGTACGCGAGGAAGAACAGACCCGCGTCGAGGCGGCCGAGCCCGTCCGTACCGTCCGTGTAGGAGTAGCCGCGGCGCAGCATCCGGGCCCCGCCGTTGGAGTCGGGGTGCGCCAGGCGTACGTGTGACGTCGGCAGCATCGACTTGAGGAACGGTTCGTCGTGCTCCTTGGCCTTGCCGACCGCCGCGCCCTCGCCCTTGTCCCGTCCGAAGACGTCCTCCTGCTCCTTCAGGGAGGTGCGGTCCCAGGACTCGATCCGCATCGCGATCCGGCGGGCCACGAGATAGGAACCGCCGGCCATCCAGTCGGGTCCGGCCTTGGGCGACACCCACACATGCCGGTCGAGCGCGGCCGTGTCGGTGCCCGCGACATTGCGCGTGCCGTCCTTGAAGCCGAAGAGATTGCGCGGGGTCTGCGCGTCGGGCGTCGTGGACGAGGTCTTGCCGAAGCCGAGCTGCGACCAGCGGATCGCGATCCGGCCGAAGCCGATCCGGGCGAGATTGCGGATCGCGTGCACCGCGACCTGCGGGTCGTCGGCACATGCCTGGACGCACAGATCGCCGCCGCTGCGCGCCGGGTCGAGATTGTCGCCGGGGAACTTCGGCAGGTCCACCAGGGCCTCGGGCTTGCGGTCCGCCAGCGAGAAGCGGTCCGCGCGGTCCTTGTTCGCCTTGTCCGCCGTGTCCGCCGTGTCCGCCGTGAACAGGGTCGGCCCGAAGCCGATGGTCAGCGTCAGCCGGGACGGCTGGAGGCCGATCGCCTCACCCGTGTCGTCCGGCGGCGCCTCCGGCAGCCCGCCGAACGCGCCCTCACCGACCGCCCGCCCCTCGGTCATCAGCGCGGCGGCGGCCGTCCAGTCCTTCAGGAGCTGGATCAGCTCGGCCCGGTCGTCGGTGGTCACGTCGAAGGCCGCGAAGTGCAGCCGGTCGGGGACGGCGGTGGCGATGCCGGCCTGGTGCGCGCCGTGGAAGGGGACGGCCGCACCGGCGGAACCGGCGGGCTCCGTCCCGTCCGTGCCGCGCAGCGCGACGGCGGCACCGCCGGCCGCGGCGGCGCCCAGCGCGAGCCCGGCACCGCCCCAGCCGATCACCGAACGGCGGGACGGCGCACGGCTGTCGGCGGCTTTCACCTCAGCCGTGGTGTCATCGGCCGTCGTGTCGTCGGCCGGGGTATCGGGGTTGGTTTCGTCGGTCATGGCGATTCGGCTACTTCACGACCGCGGCCGCGAGCTTCGACAGCGGCTCGGCGAGCGCGTTCACCGCGTCGGACAGCTCCTTGCGCTGCGGCTCGCCGACCTTGTCGTACGAGGTGAACTCGTAACTCGTCCTGTCCTCACGGTACTTGTCCAGCAGCGTGTTCAACGCGGCGAACTGGGTGTCCAGTTCGGCGGTCAGCTCCGCGTCGTTCTTCGACGCCACCGGCTTCAGCAGCGTGTACGACTTCTCGGCGCCCTCGACGTTGGCCTTGAAGTCGACCAGGTCGGTGTGGCTGTACCGCTCCTCCTCGCCGGTGACCTTGCCGGCGGCGACCTCGTCCAGCAGCTCCTTGGCACCGTTCGCCATGGAGGTCGGGGTTATCTCCGCCGTACCGACCTTCTTCTGCCAGGCGGTCAGATCCGTGATCAGCAGATCGGCCAGTTCCTTGTCCCGCGCGGTGATCTTCTTGTCCTGCCACAGCGCCTTCTCCAGGCGGTGCCAGCCGGTCCAGTCCTTGTCCGGGTCCTGGCCTTCCTCAAGACCGTCCTCGCGCAGGTCGACCTTCGGGTCGATGTCGCCGAAGGACTCCGCCACCGGCTCGGTGCGCTCCCAGCCGATACGGGAGTCGGCGTACGCCTTCTTCGCGGCCTCGATGTCACCGGCCTTCACGGCGTCGGTGAAGACCTTCGCCTTCGGCAGCGTCTCCTCCGCCTGCTCCAGCGTGTACTGGCGGTACGCGGCGACCGCCGCGTCCAGCTTGGGGTCACGTTTCGCTGTCTCGCCGCCGCCGGTGGCCGTGACCTGCTGCCGGATGCCCTTGCCCTTCATGCCCGGCTTGCAGGCGATCTCGTAGTCGCCGGCCTTGATCTCGGCGGTGATGTTCGCCTTGGTGCCCGCGCCTATGTTCTCGCGCTCGGTGACGATGCGGTCGTCCGGGAACAGGACGTAGACCTCGGTGACCTTGGAGCCCTTGTTCTCCACCGCCAGTTGGAGGTGACCGGCCGGGAACTCCTTCTTCGACACCTCGCAGGAGGTGTCCGTGGCCGTGACCTTGATCGCCCCGTCACCCCCGGCGTCACTCTTCTCGGCGCACGCGGTGACGGCGGCGAGGGCGGCGACCGTCGCGAGGGCGGTGAAGGAGAGGCGGACGGGGCGCATGCGGGCTCCAGCGGCTGAGAACAGTGTTCGTCACGGCCCCAGGAATGAGGCGAGCCTAAGTTAGCCGAACCTTACTCCTCAGAAAACTGATCAAATCGCAAGATAGTGGAGTCAATGGGTCGCTTGCCTTTGCCTATCCTTTTGAATGGCTTCACTTCTGTCCGCTGCTCCTGCCCGCACCACGCCCCCCACCAGCGAGAGGCCGAACCGCACATGAAGCTGAGCGTCCGCAACCAGATCCCCGGCACGGTCACCGCCGTCACCCCCGACGAGGTCATGGCGACGGTCGGGGTCCGCCTCACGGGAGGGCAGGAGGTCACCGCCGCCGTCACGCTCGAAGGCGTCCTGGACCTCGGTCTCGAGGTCGGCTCCGCGGTACACGTACTGGCCAAGGCGACCGAGGTCTCGCTGGCCACCGGGCCGGTCGACGGATTGAGCATCCGCAACCGCCTGACGGGCAAGCTCACCGAGATCGTCCTCGGCGCCGCGCTGGCGACCGTCAAGGTGTCCGTGGACGGCGCGGAGGTGACCGCCGTGATCACCAGGGACGCCGTGGAGGAGCTGGGGATCACCCCCGGAACCGGCGTCACCGCGCTGATCAAGTCGACGGAGATCGCGCTTGCCACGGTGTGAGCGACGGTCCGAGGTCCACCGGCGGGTCGGCGTCGTCCTCTGCCTCCCGGTCCTGTCCGTCGTGCTCGCGGCCTGTGGCGCGCTCACCCCGGGCAGCGGTTACGACGCGAACGCCGGCCGGCCCCGGGCCGTACCCACCTCCACCGCCGTACCCGACGACGACATCACGCTGCGGCTGACGTTCGCGGACGCGCCGGTCATGGTCGACGCGCTGGCCGCCGCCTTCGAGAAGAAGCACCCGCGTATCGATGTACGGCCGCAGTACACCCAGTTCGCGGACTACGTGAAAAGCCTCAAGCTCGTGATGACCTCCGACACCGCGCCCGACATCGCGCAGTACGCGGTCGGGTCGGACGCCCTCGCACGCCGGGGCGACCTCCTCGACCTGGCGCCCTACCGGGACGCGTACAACTGGCGGAAGCTTTTCCCCGCCGCGAATCTGAACCAGCTCACCGCGGGTGGTGGTGACGGGTCGTCAGACGGTGGGCCGCTGTACGGCGTTCCCGTGGGGCTGTCCATGACCGGGCTGTACTACAACCGCGAGCTGGCCGCCGCGGCGGGCATCAGCCGTCCGCCGCGAACGCTCAAGGAGTTCGAGGGGCAACTGGCGGCGGCGAAGCGCGCGGGGCTGACGCCCATGAGCATCGGCGCGCTCGACTCCGGCGGGCTGCATCTGTGGGCGGCCCTGGTCAACGTCATGATGCCGCCCGAGGAGTACCGGGCCTGGGTGGACGGACGCGACGGAGCCACGATCGAGACCGAAGGCGCCCTGAAAGCGGCCCAGTCGGTGGCCGAGTGGTCCAGGAAGGGCTACTTCGACCCGTCCGCCAACGGCACGGCGCAGGTCGATTCCACCGCGCGCTTCACTCGTGGCGACAGCGTCTTCCTCATCAACGGGAACTGGGCGGCGGGCCAACTGGTCGGCGCCATGGGCGAGAACGCCGGCTTCTTCCCCATGCCCGGTCTCCACGAGTCCGCCCGGTCCGTGGCGTCGGGCTTCAGCGTCGCCTACTCCATCTCGTCCCGCACACGGCACCCGGAAGCGGCCGGTGCCTTCCTGGACTTCATGGCCTCCGCCGATGCCGCGTCGATCGTCGCGGCCAACGGATTCCTCCCACCGCACCCGGACCCGGGCCCGGACCCCAACCCCGTGTCCGAGCAGCGAGACGTACTGGGTGAAGTGGCCGCCGCACACCGGAAAGTGGTCGCCGACGACGGCACCAACCAGTTCCCCGACTTCACCGCGCCGGCCATGCTCGACCGGCTCCGTTCGGGCGTACAGAAGCTCATCGCCGGCCGCACCGCACCGGACCGGTTTCTGGAAGCGATCCAGGACGTCTGGGAGAAGCACCATGGGACATAGCCCGGGACCTAGCCGTCGCCGTGGCGCGGCGCGCGGCTATCTGTACGTACTGCCGGCCTTCGGCGTCTACGTCGTCTTCGCCGTGCTTCCCGCGCTCCACACCGCCTATCTGTCGCTGTTCGACTGGGACGGCATCACCCTCGGCAGTTGGGCGGGGCTCGACAACTACCGCGAGGTCTTCCGGGATCCGGTGCTGTTGAGGTCGCTGGGCAACGCCTTCGCGCTGGTGGTCTTCTTCTCCTTCGTCCCCCTGGTCGTCGGCCTGCTGATGACCGCTCTCCTGGCCCGGCACCGGCGGCGCGGGATGGGGCTCTACCGCGTGCTGTTCATGCTTCCGCAGATCGTGCCGCTCGTCGCCGTCGGTGTGACCTGGCGCTGGCTGTACGGGGACGACGGCCTGGTGAACGAGACACTTCGCGCCATCGGGCTCGACGGGGTCACCCGCGCCTGGCTCGGCGACTTCGATACCGCGCTGATCGCCGTGGGGCTCGTCGGTACCTGGGTGCTGAGCGGGCTGTGCATGATGCTCCTCCTCAGCGGCGTACAGAAGGTCGACCCCACCCTCTACGAGGCGGCGCGGCTCGACGGGGCGGGCCCGGTACGGGAGTTCGTGTCCGTGACGCTGCCGCACCTGCGCGGTGAGCTGGCCATCGCCCTGACCGTGACGATGGTGGCGGCGCTGGCCGGCTTCGACATCGTGTACGTCACGACCAACGGCGGTCCCGGCGAGCAGACGACCGTACCCGGCCTGCTGGTCTACCGGCTGGCCTTCTCGGACGGCGACGTGGGGCTCGCGTCGGCGCTGGGTGTGGTGCTGAGCTGTCTGATTCTCGGGCTCGTCTACGCTGTCAACCGTCTGTCGAGGTCCGAGACATGAAAACCATAAAAGCCATGACAGCCGACGGGGTCGACGAGGTCGGCGAGGTGAGGGGCGGGAAAGCCGCCACCGCCTCGCGAGAGGCCGAAAGCGCGACGGGCGCCAACAGGACGTCACGCACGGAGGTCTGGTCCGGCTACGCGCTGCTGACCGTCATGGCGATCGCCGTCGTCGTCCCCTTCCTGAGCGTCTTTCTCGCCTCGCTGCGGCCCGCCGGCGAGGCGGTCACCGGACTCGCGTGGCCCGAGCGGTGGAGTCTCGCCAACTACCGCCAGGCGTGGACCGTGGCCGGTTTCTCGGACCTGATCCGCTCCAGTCTGGTCATCGCGGTCTCGGTCGTACCCGCGACCCTGGTCCTGGCGAGCCTGGCCGGATACGCGCTGGGCACGATGAAGCTGCCGGGCGGCAACGCGGTGGCCGCGTTCTTCGTCGCCGGCCTCACCATCCCGGTCGAGCTGATCGTGGTGCCGCTCTACTTCGACCTGCGCGCGGTGGGGCTCACCAACTCCTACCTCGGCGTCATCCTGGTGGAGATCGCGCTGTTCATGCCGTTCGGTGTGTTCTGGATGCGGACCCATTTCCGCTCCACACCGCCGTCCCTCGTGGAGGCGGCTCGCGTCGACGGGGCGTCGTCCGCCACGATCCTGCTCCGTGTGCTGCTGCCACTGGCCCGCCCCTCGCTCATGACCCTCGGGGTCCTGGTCTTCATGTGGTCGTGGAACCAGTTCCTGCTGGTCCTGGTGCTCATCCAGGACGCGACCCTGCGTACGGCCCCGGCGGGTCTGGGCTTCTTCGTGGGCCAGAACAACACCGACGTACCGACCCTGGCGGCCGGAACGGTCATCGTGATGCTGCCGATCATGATCGTCTATCTGCTGTTCCAGCGCAGTTTCGTGACCGGGCTGCTCCAGGGAGCGATGAAGGGGTGATTCCCGGTCTCCCGGTCTCCCGGTCGCCCGCTCTCCGGCTCTCCTTCTGCGATGAGTTTCGGGCGGTGCGACAGTCAGAGGAGGGAGGGGCAGAAGAAGGCGCCGACACCAGGAGACAGCGATGCCGAAGACCACACCCAATCTCTGGTTCGACACACAGGCCGAGCAGGCCGCGGAGTTCTACGTCGGGATCTTCCCGAACTCCCGGATCACGGCCATCACCCACTACGGCGAGGCCGGTCCCGGGCCCGCCGGGACGGTGCTGACCGTGGAGTACGAGCTGGACGGCCAGGCGTACATCGGGATCAACGGCGGCCCGCAGTTCACCTTCGACGAGGCCATCTCGTTCCTCATCGAGTGCGCCGACCAGGAAGAGATCGACTACTACTGGGACAAGCTCACCGAAGGCGGTGAGGAGGGCCCGTGCGGCTGGCTGAAGGACAAGTACGGACTGTCCTGGCAGGTCGCGCCCGGCGGCATGGCGGAGCTGCTGAACGGCCCGGACCAGGCGCGCGGCCAGCGGGCGATGAAGGCCATGTTCGGTATGAAGAAGATCGACATCGCCGCGCTGACCGCCGCCGCCGACGGAACCGGCTGATCAGCGGCCCGCCCCCGCCCCTGCCCCCGCCCCTGCCCCCGCTCCCGCCCCGGCGCCGATCGCCGATCGCCGATCGCCGGACGGCCCGCGGATGCGGTCCGTCCGGCGATCGAGCCCCCGTCCCCCGTCCCCCGTCCCCTCCCCGTTCGCTGTGGCTCAGGCCGCCGCCAGCGCCTCCGTCGGCGGAAGGCGGGCGGCGCGTACGGCGGGGTAGAAGCCCGCCAGGCCCCCGATCAGCAGTGTCGCCGCGACACCGCCGACCATGGCCCACAGCGGTACCACCGTCGGCCAGCCCTGATACCCCGCGTAGGCAGTCGTGACGCCGATGCCCAGCAGGACACCGCCGACCCCGCCCAGCGCGGACAGCAGCAGCGACTCGCAGAGGAACTGCGTACGGATCTGTCCCCGCGTCGCCCCCAGCGACCGCCGCAGCCCGATCTCGGCCCTGCGCTCCAGCACGGAGATCACCATGGTGTTGGCCACCCCGACGCCACCGACCAGCAGCGCCACCGCGCCCAGGCCCAGCAGCAGACCGGAGAGCGCGTCGTCGGTCGCCAGCTTCGCCGCCAGCGCGTCGGACGGCCGGGAGACCTCCACCTCATTGGGACTGGCCGGGTTGGCCGTGGCACCGAGCACGCCCTGTACGTCGCCGACCGCCGCTTCCTCCGCGCGGGTGTAGACGGTCGTCGGATGGCCGTCGAACTCGAGGAATTCCGCCGCCGCCGGCCAGCCGACGAGTGCTGCCGCGTCCAGCTCCGGTGCCAACTCGTTCGGTGCCAGCAGCCCCACGACGGTGAACCACTGGTCGCCCAGCCACACCCTGGAGTCCGGGCCCGCCTCCAGGACACCGAGATGCCGGGCCGCCTTGGCGCCGAGCACCGTCGCCGGGTACCGGTCGTTGGCCGCGTTGAGCCAGCGGCCGTCGACCACGTCCAGCCGTACCGTCTTCGTCAGATCGATACGGGCGGCGAACACGCCCAGCCCACCGGTCTGTTCCTCCGGGATGTGATCGGTCCGGAAGACACCGGCCTCGGTCCGGCCGACCGCCGAGACCGACTCCACACCGTCCGTCGCGCCGATCATCCCGACCGCCTCGTCGGGCAGCGACGCCTGGTCGCCGCCGAAGGACTGGCCCGGTGTGACGGTGAGCAGATTGGTGCCGAGCAGCGCCATCTTCCGGTTCAGCTCCTCCTGGCTGGAGGTGGAGATGCCCACGACGCCGATCATCGCCGCGATACCGATGGCGATGCCGAGCGCGGAGAGGAACACCCGCATCGGGCGCGAGCGTAGACCCGAGCCACCCACCCGTACGACATCGGCGGGGCGCAGCCGGGCGGGACGCGGGCGGGGCGGCGGCGCGAGGCGTGGCTCTGTCGCCGTGGCCGTACTCATACGCCGACCTCCCGCTGTGTCCGAGCGGGCGCGTACGCGCTCGTGTTCGCGTGCGCGCCCGCAGCCGAATCGGGGGTGATCCGGCCGTCCTTGAGCCGTACCGCGCGTGGCAGTGAGCCGGCGATGTCCCGGTCGTGGGTGATGACCACGACCGTCGTACCGGCCCGGTGCAACTCGTGCAGCAGCTCCATCACCACCGCCCCGGACGCCGAGTCCAGCGCGCCCGTGGGTTCGTCCGCGAGCAGCAGCGGCGGATCCCCCAGGACCGCGCGGGCGATCGCCACCCGCTGCTTCTCCCCACCGGACAACTGGTGCGGCTCGTTGTACAGCCGGGGCCCCAGACCGACCCGGCGCAGGGCGCGTTCGGCGAGCGCGCGCCGCTCGCCGCGCGAACGGCCGCTGTAGAGCAGGCCGTCGGCGACGGAGTCCAACGCCGTTACGCCGGGGGCGAGATGGAAGGACTGGAACACGAAGCCGATGGACTGGGCGCGCAGCGCGGACAGTTCACGGTCGGACAGTTCCTCCACGGCGTGTCCGTCGATACGCACCGTGCCCGCGGTCGGGCGGGCCAGCGTGCCCACGATGTTCAGCAGGGTGGACTTGCCGGAGCCGGAGGGGCCGACGATGCACAGCAACTCCCCGCGCATGATGGTCAGATCGGCGTCGGCGAGCGCGGCGACTTCTCCGTACGTCTTGGAGACACCGGTCAGTTCGACGACGGGCCGGGTCGTCGTCGGCGTCACCCGGGCACCCCCACGCGCAGGCCCTCGGTGATGCCCGTGCCGGAGACCTCGACCAGACCGTCCGCGAACAGGCCCAGTTCCACCGGGCGGTTCTCGACGCTGTCGCCGGTGATCGCCTGCACGGCGTAGCCGCCGCCCTGACGGGCAATCAGCGCGTTGACGGGCACGGCGAGCACGTCCGTGCGGGTCTCCGCGGTCATCGTCACATCGACCGGCGCCGCCTGGTAACGCCCCAGCTTCTTCTGGTCCTTGATGGTCAGTTCGACCGGCAGGGTGGCATCCTCGGCGGTCGCTTCCGCGTCGCCGTCGGAGGGCGCGGCGGTGGCCGCGGCCCCGATGTCCGTCACCTCCGCCGCGACGATGGTCCCGTTGGGGAGCGTGACGTTGGCCTTCATGCCGTCCTTGACGAGACCTTCGAACCGCACCTCCAGATCAACGGTGACCACCCGTCCGGTGACGGTCCAGGTGAGGATTTCACCGGAGAGGGCGCCGCCCCGGGCGGCCTTGACCTCGGCGACACGCCGGGCGCCGGGTGCCACCACCGCGTCGGCGGGTGTCACCTCGCCGGTCTCCGCCTTGCCGAGGTCGTCCTGCCAGGCCCGTACGGCGTCGGCGGTCGTGTCGGTGTACTCGTCGTCCACCGTGAAGCCGGTGTGGCCCAGCTCGGCGAGGTTGCGCTCCAGCATCAGGACGTCCTTGCCCTCGGAGCCGACGTCGAGTGTGCGGTACAGCGGGGTGGAGCCGTACAGGAGCACCGACTTCTGTTCGTCGGAGCTGTACACGGTCTCGCCGCGCTTGATCTCGTCGCCCACGTCCGGCAGCCAGGTCAGGGTGCCGGAGCCGGTGTCGGAGCCGCTGTCGGAGCCGGTGCCGCTGTCGGCGCCGCCGGCCGTCGACCCCTGATTTCCGGAGCCTCCCCCGGAGGCCGGGGCCTGTACGGTCGTCGCCTCCCCGAATCCGAGCACGCCGTCCACGGTCTCGCTGCGGGTGAGCGTGGTCTTGTCCACCGTGGCCGATTTGGCGGGCGTGGAGGGGGCGGCCTCGGCGGACCCGTCGCCGTCGCCGCCCAGTACGCCCGTCGCGCCGATGCCACCGGCCGCGACCACCGTGAGGGCGGCCAGGGTGATGAGCGAGGCACGCAACGGGCGGCGCCGGGGACCGCTGCGCCCCTGCGTGGAGCCGCCCGAGGAGGTGTCGGACGCGGAGGTGCCGGACGCGGAGATGTCGGTCGAGGGGTCCGCCGGCGCGTGGGGCGGGATGTCGGCGGAGGCGTCGGGCGGCGTGCCGTCGGCCGGTTGCTGGGAGGTCACGAGCCGGTGCCCTTCTTCATTATGACGCCGCCACCGGGGAACTTGTCGCGGCACGTGTCCTGCGCCTTCTTGAAGGCATCGTCCTCCATGGACACCTCGCCCATGTTGATCTCCATGGCACCGCCGACGATCTTCGGGTCGGCGAAGTCGGGTACGCCGTTCTCCCGTATGCAGGTCGCCCACGCGGCGACCTTGGTGGAGTCGAGCGTGCCACCGCCGTCGCCCATGCCCTGCGGGGACAGATCCACGCAGGCTTCCTCCGCCTTGTTGAACTCCGCGGACTCGGGGTCCACACCACTGCTGGGGTCGAGCTTGATACCGCCGCCCTCGGCGGGGTCGGGGAACTTCGTCACCCCGTTCTCACGCATGCACTCGGCGTACGCGAGACCCCGCTCCTCCATGCTGGTGGGGGACGCGTCCGGCCCGGAGCCGCTGTCGGCGTCCGACGAGGAGCCGTCGTCGGAACAGCCTGTGAGGAGCACTCCGGCGACCAGGAGAGGGACGAGGAAGAAGATGCGCGCACTGTTGCGCCTGTACGACTGGGTCATGGCGTAAACATCTACCGGCCGGGCGGTTACACGGCGGGAACGCACGCTGTTATGTCGCTGTAACCCCTGGTCCTGCATGCTGTGTGACATGCGTGTACTGATTGTCGAGGACCACCGGGAACTGGCCGAAACCGTGGGCGCCGGCCTGCGGCAGGACGGCATGGCCGTCGATCTCGCCCACGACGGCCCGCAGGCGCTCGACATGACGGCGGTGTACGAGTACGACGTCGTCGTGCTCGACCGCGACCTGCCCGGCCTGCACGGCGACGACGTGTGCCGCGCCCTGGTGGCGCGCGGTGCCCGCTCCCGGGTACTGATGCTGACCGCGTCGGCCACCATCGAGGACCGGGTCGACGGCCTCGGTATCGGCGCCGACGACTATCTGCCGAAGCCGTTCGCCTTCGCCGAACTGATAGCGCGGGTAAGGGCGTTGGCACGCCGCGCCCAGCCGGCCGTACCTCCCGTCCTCACCCACGGCGATCTGTCGCTGGACTCGACCCGGCGCATCGCGCGGCGCGGCGGACGCCGGCTCGAACTGTCACCCAAGGAACTCGCCGTACTCGAGCTGCTGTTGGCGGCCCAGGGCGGCGTCGTCTCCGCCGAGCAGCTCCTGGAACGCGCCTGGGACCAGGCGGCGGACCCCTTCACCAACACGGTCAAGGTCACGGTCAGCAGACTCCGCCGCAAGCTGGGCGAACCGCCGGTGATCGAGACGGTGCCACATGCCGGCTACCGCATCTGAGCGGGCGCGCCGACCGCGGCGCCCCCGCCGACTCCCGCGCCCGTACCGGCCGTTCCGCCGCGTCCGGTGGACGGCCCGGCTCCGGCTCACCCTCCTCTACGGCGCGCTCTTCCTCGTCTCGGGGGCGGCGCTCCTCGCCATCACGTACTTCCTCGTCGCGAGCAGCGGCGACACCCGAGTCTTCCTCCTCGGCAGTGGCCCGGAAGGCGGGCTGTTCCCCAGAGACAGTGAGCGGATGCACGACGCCATGAAGAGGAACGCCGACAGCCAACAGGATGCGACACTGCGCCAGTTGCTCGTCCAGTCCGGCGTCGCCCTCGCGCTGATGTCCGCCGTCTCCGTCGTACTCGGCTGGATCACGGCCGGCCGCGTACTGCGCCCGGTGCGGACCATGACCGAGAAGGCCCGCCGTATCTCCGAACGCAATCTGCACCAACGGCTCGCCGTCACCGGCCCCGCCGATGAACTCAAGGACCTCGGCGACACGTTCGACAGTCTGCTCGCCCGACTCGACAGCGCCTTCGACGCGCAGAAGCGCTTCGTCGCCAACGCCTCGCACGAGCTGCGCACCCCGCTCACCCTCCAACGCGCCCTGATCGAGGTCGCGTTGTCCAACCCGGCGGCGGACGCGCAGTCGCTGCGCGCCGTCTGCGAGAGGGTGCTGGCGGCGGGGGAGCAGCAGGAACGTCTCATCGAGGCGCTGCTCACGCTCGCCCGCAGCCAGCGCGGTCTGGAGCGACGGCGGCCGACCGATCTCGCTCCCGTCGTCGCCGGCGCGCTGCGGATCGCGAACCCTGAGGAGACCGGGGGAGTACGGATCGAGCACTCACTCGCACCGGCCTGGACAGCGGGCGATCCACGGCTGGTGGAGCGACTGGCCACCAACCTCGTGGACAACGCGCTGCGCCACAATGTCGAGCGGGGCGCAGGCGCATCGGCGTGGGTGCGGGTCCGCACGGGCATGGAGGGCGGGCGCCCCGTACTGCGTGTCGTCAACAGCGGGCCGGTCATCCCGCACGACCGTATCGACACGCTGTTCCAGCCCTTCCAGCGCTACGAGTCCCGGGCCGGCGGCCCGGACGGTCTCGGTCTCGGCCTGTCCATCGTGGCGGCCGTCGCCACCGCGCACGGCGCGGACGTGACCGCCGTACCGGGACCGGAAGGCGGGCTGGACATCGCCGTGGCGTTCCCCGCGCAGCGACGGACCCAGGCCCGGGGCGCCAGATCCGCGCCCCGGACCGCCGCCGCTACTTCGGGCTCCGCGCGTCCTGCCCCGTCCCCAGCCCCGTCCCGGTCAGCCAGGCGTAGGCCGCCTCCGCCGTGAACTCGCTCTGCCCGCGCGCGAACAGCAGCTCCGCCCCGCGAAACGCCGGATCGTCGGCCGTGCCCGGCACGTACGGCACGGCGACACACCGCATACCGGCCGCGTGCGCCGCCAGCACGCCCGGCGCCGCGTCCTCCAGCACGACGCAGTCGGCCGGATCGGCGCCCAGGCGCCGCGCCGCCTCCAGGAAGACATCGGGCGCGGGCTTGCCGTGCGGGACCTCCTCGGCCGAGACGAAAAGGGTGAAATATGGGCTCAGCCCCGTGCCGTCGAGCACGGTCTCGATGGCGGCGCGCGACGAGCCGGAGGCCACCGCCATCGGCACCCCTCGCGCGTACAACCGCTCCACGAATTTCCGCATCTGCCCAAAGACCTCGGTGGAGGCGCGCGCCAGCTCCAGATAGTGCCGGTCCTTGGTGACCAGCAGTTCGTCGACCGGCGCCTCGATCCCGTACTCCGCGCGCAGCCCCTGAAGGGTCTCCCGGGTGCTGATGCCGATGTACCGGGTGTGGTGCTCCCAACTGAAATCGGGCACACCGTGCTCGGTGAGCAGCCGCCGGCCGGCCTCGTAGTAGTTCGGCTCGCTGTCCACGAGGGTGCCGTCGAGATCGAAGATGACGGACAGGGTGGAGGGGGTACGTGCGGTGCTCATGGCTCCCAGCATGCCAAGCGGGCCCGCCGTACGCCGCCGGGTTCTCGCGCGCGAGAATACGAGCGGTCCTGGCACCGCTCACGCGACACCGCCGCACACCACGGAGGCCCCACATGCTGATCGTCGCCGGCAAGGGATATGTCGATCCGGACGGCCGTGAGGCGTTCCTCGCGGACTTCGAGGCCGCCCAGCGGCGGGCGCGGGCCGAGCCCGGCTGTCTCGATTACGTGGTGGCCGCCGATCCCGTCGAGCCGGGCCGCGTGAACGTCTACGAGCGGTGGGAGTCACGGCGGCATCTGGCGGCTCACCTGGCCAGGACGGCACGGGAGTCACAGCCCTCCCCGGTCCTGCTCAGCATGGAGATCACGCAGTACGAGATCGACTCCCGCGACCGCCCGCGAGATGTTGCGCTCCGGCACCACCGGCTGTGAGCTGGACAGGTCGCACAGGACCGGGCCCGAAGGAGTCGTCATGTACACCGTCCCCGACCAGACCGGTACGTACGCCGTCGTCACGGGTGCCAACAGCGGCACCGGCAAGGAGGCCGTCCGCCGTCTCGCCGACGCCGGGGCGCGGGTCGTCATGGCCGTGCGTACGGTCGCCAAGGGCGAGCGGGCCCGTGACGAGATCCTGGCGCGGCACCCGCACGCCCGCCTCGACGTGCGCCGGGTGGACCTCGCCGACCTGGCGTCCGTCAAGGAGTTCGCCGACGGGCTCATCGCCGACGGTACCCCGCTCGACCTGCTGGTCAACAACGCCGGAGTGATGGCCCCGCCCTCCCGGCTGGAGACGGTCGACGGCTTCGAGCTCCAGATGGGCAGCAACTTCCTCGGCCCGTTCGCCCTGACCGTCCGGCTCCTGCCGCTGCTGCTCGCCGCCGAATCCCCGCGCGTGACGACCATGAGCAGCAGCGCGGCCAACTACGGCAGGATCGATTTCGCCGACCTCCAGTGGGAGAGGCGGCGCTACAGCGCGAACCGCTCCTACGCGCAGTCCAAACTCGCCGACCTCATCCTGTCCAGGCAGCTCGCCCGTATCGCCGCCGAGCGCGGCTGGCACCTGCTGAGCAACGGCGCGCACCCCGGCTTCACGCGCACCAATCTCCAGACGGCGGGCGCGAGCCTGGGTACCGGCAGGCCGACCCTGACGAGCCTGCTCACCAAGGTCAACTTTCTTCCCTCGCAGGAGGCGGAGCAGGGCACCGAACCCCTGCTGTACGCCGCGACCGGCCCGGACGCGGTGGCCGCCGGCTACTACGGCCCCGGCGGACGCTTCGGCCTTGTCGGCCCTACTACCACGGCACGGGTGACCCGCAGGGCGCTGGACGACGCGCTCAACGCCCGACTGTGGGCCGAGTCCGAACGCCTCACCGGTGTCGCGCTCCCCACGCACGCCGTCTGAGGGGCGATGTGCTTCCGGCTCCTCCAAAAGGGTGAACCGGCCGCCGGGGTGGGTAGTTCAGGCGGCAGCACCCGACGCGGCCAGTTGGTCTAGACCGCCTGCTACCGTCGGCCGGACAGAGCCGCGCGTGTGGCACGCACCTCATGCCTGCCACGCGCGGACGCACAGAGCGATCGAGCGACAAGGGGACAGACAGTGGGCGGCAGGAGCGACGCGCGCAGCGACGGCGGAACGGACTCAGGAACCGGCTCACGGACGGACTCCCGGACGGACTCCCGGACCGGCGGCCGGAACGACGCACGGACCGGCGGCCGGGTCTACATCGGGTCGTTCACCTCGGCGGGCGGTCGCGGCATCATCGCCGCCGCCGTGGACGCGGACACCGGCGCCCTGACGGAACTCGGCGCGACCGACGCCCTGGCCGACCCTTCGTATCTGACGCTGTCGCCTGACGGCTCGGTGCTCTACGCCGTCTCCGAGGGCGAGGAAGGCGCCGCAGCCGCCTTCGAGGTCACACCCCGCGCCTCGGGCGGCACCTCCGCACCGCGCCTGATGGGCGAGCCGGTGGCGGTCTGCGGATCGGGCCCCACCCATCTCACCCTCGCCGCCGGGCATTTGGTGACCGCCAACTACAGCTCCGGCAGCGTCACCGTGCTGCCCGTCCGGGCCGACGGCAGCCTCGGCGCCGCCGCCGGGATCCTCCAGCACGAGGGCGGCGGACCGCACCCCGACCGGCAGGAGGGCCCGCACGCCCACCAGGTGCTGCCCGACCCCGGTGGACGCTGGCTGCTCGCGGTGGACCTGGGCACCGACTCCGTACGCACGAGCGCCGTCGACCCCGGCAGCGGCGACATCACACCGCACGGCGAGACCGCGCTACGGCCGGGCACGGGACCGCGCCATCTCGCCTTCCACCCGGCGGGCACCCACGCGTACGTGCTCAACGAACTGGAGCCGACCCTCACGGTCTGCCGCTGGGACACCGACAAGGGCGTGCTGGAGCCGGTCGGCGAGGCACCCGTCCTGCCGGACGGTGCCCAGGAGGGGAGTTACGCCTCCGAGGTCGTCGTCTCGCACGACGGCAGGTACCTGTGGGCCGCCGTGCGCGGGCACGACAGCATCGCCGTCCTGACACTCGACGAGACGCGCGAGAAGCCCGTCCTGGTCACCACCGTGGACTGCGGCGGACGCTGGCCGCGCGATCTCACCCTGGACCCGGCGGGGCGCAGGCTCTACGCGTCGAACGAGCGCTCCGGGGACGTGACCTGGTTCGACATCGACCCGGCGACCGGGATCCCGTCCCGTACGGGCTCGTTCGAGGCGCCGGCGGCCTCCTGCGTGATCTTCGGCTGATCCGGTTCACGGGTCGCGCCGGACGGGCCCTCGGCCCGTCCGGCGCCCGCGACGGCCCCGGAACCCGGTCGGCTCAGTGCGCCGACGACCCCTGCGTCTGTGCCGAGATGCCCAGCGCGCTCGTGTACTGCGAGAGCACCAGCTTGCCCACGGCCGGATACGCGCCCAGCGCCTCGGACGCGGCGCAGTCGGCCTCCTTGAGCGCGACGTCGAGCAGACCCCCGGGCAGCTCGGGTCCGATCAGATACGGCGCGAGCGCGAGCTGCGTCGAACCGGAGTCACGCAGTTGCTCGGCGATGGCCGAGACCGCGCCCTCGTCGTCCAGCGCCGCCGCCATCACCGGCACGGCGAGGCGCGCGGCCAGCAGCATCCCGGTGATTCCCGCGGCCTGGACGGCCTCCTCGCCGCCCACCGTGGCGAGGATGATGCCGTCGGCGGCCGTGGCTACCGTGAACAGCCGCGCCCGGTCGGCGCGGGCGAGTCCGGCCTCGGACAGACGTACGTGCAGCGCCTCGGCGAGCAGCGGATGGGGACCGAGGACCTCGGTCATCTCCGCCACGGCCTTGCTGTCGACAACGGCCTGACGTATGCGCCTGACCAGGGAGTTGTCGGGACCCGCGAGCAGCGGCACGACGATCGCCGAGATGCCCTCGGGCTCGTTGACCTCACGGCCGGCGGCCTTCGCCAGCTCGTAGCGCTCGACACGCAGCTCGCCGGTCTGGGACAGCACGGTGCCCAGCGTGGGGTACTCGTCGTCGTCGCCGTCCAGATAGCCGATCCGGGCGTCGAGGCCCGGCAGTTCGGAGCGGGCGATGCTGACGACCTCCTCGCCGAGGTTGCGCACCTCGGGGCTCGGGTCGCCGGGCATGGCCAGCACGAGCGTGGGCGCGCCCTCGGGCGCCGCCAGGGGCTCGGGTCGGCGGTGCCGCCCCGACTGTCGAGGTCGAGGCATTCGTACAGGCAGGCCGGGTGCCGGCCCAGTGGGGGAGCTCATGGCGCCGAATGCTACTGGTTTTGTGGGGTCGGCTGTTCGGGGAGGGTCCGGTCGTGGGTCATCTGTCCATATTTTTTCGATATGCTGCTTACCGCTCATTCGTCCCGCTCTGTGGGGACGGTCAACAGTCGCCCGTCGCACGGCAGTCGAAGCGAACCGGTCGCCAGAGCCGCCGCGATCCGCAGCGCCCCCGCCAGCGGATCTCCCTCGGCCGACACCGGACGGGCGCGCGGCAACCGGACGGCCAACTCGGCGCGCAGCGGTACGAGCAGCGGGTCGCCCATCTTGAACAGCCCACCCGTCAGGGCGACTTCACACTCCTCGACCTGCGGGCACACCGCGACGGCCGCGTCCGCGACATGCCGCGCGGCCTCGCCGAGGATGTCCGCGGCCACCGGGTCGTGGGCCGCGCAGCGGGCCACCTCGGGGGCGAAGGAGGCGAGCACGGCGGGCCGGTCGGTCCGCGGATAGACGACCCCCGGCATCCCCGGCGCGGGGCCGAACACGACTTCCATCCGGGACAGCAGTGCGGCCGAACCGCCGCGCCGCCCGTCGTACGCGCGCATCGCCGCCTCCAGCCCCGCCCGGCCGATCCAGGAGCCGCCGCCGCAGTCGCCGAGCAGATGTCCCCAGCCGTCCGCGCGCTGCCACCCCGTCAGATCGGTGCCGAGCGCGATCATGCCCGTACCGGCGGCGACGACGGCGCCCGGACGCTGGCCGAGCGCCCCCGCGTAGGCGGTGACGGCGTCGGCGGCGAGCGCCAACCGCCGTACCCCCAGGGCGCTTTCCAGCGCTGCGGGCAGTTCGGCCCGGAGCCCGTCGCCGAGCGTCGCCATACCCGCGGCGCCGATCGCGACGGCGCCGATCGCCTCGGCCGCCGGTGCCTCATTGCCCGCGCGCGCGAGCAGCGTCCGGACGGCGGGCAGCAACTGCTCCAGCAGATGTGCCGGGTCGATGCCCGAACGGCCGGTGCGCACCGGCTCGGTGGACACGGCGGTGCCGATCGTCCGTACTGCCGCGTCGCCGTCCGCCGCCCCGAGGGCGATCCGCAGGCCGGACCCGCCCGAGTCCACACCGAGCACCCAGCTCACGGCAGTTGCCAGTCGACCGGCTGCGCGCCCTGCTGGACGAGGAGTTCGTTGGCGCGGCTGAACGGACGCGAGCCGAAGAAGCCCCGGTCCGCCGACATGGGGGAGGGGTGCGAGGACTCGATCGCGGGCAGCGGACCGAGAAGCGGACGCAGATTACGGGCGTCGCGCCCCCAGAGGATGGACACCAGCGGTTTGTTCCGCGCGACGAGCGCCCGGATGGCCTGCTCGGTGACCTCCTCCCAGCCCTTGCCCCGGTGGGCGGCCGGTTTACGGGGCGCGGTGGTGAGCGCCCTGTTGAGCAGAAGCACACCCTGCCGGGTCCATGGCGTCAGATCCCCGTTGGACGGCCGCGGAGCCCCGATGTCCGCGTGCATCTCCCGGAAGATGTTGTCCAGACTGCCCGGCACCGGCCGCACGTCGGGCGCGACGGAGAAGCTGAGCCCCACCGCGTGCCCCGGGGTGGGATACGGATCCTGGCCGACGATCAGGACCCGCACCTCGTCGAACGGCTGCTGAAAGGCGCGCAGCACATTCGGCCCGGCGGGCAGATAGGTGCGTCCCGCGGCGATCTCCGCGCGAAGGAAGTCACCCATCGCGGTGATGCGTGGGGCCACAGGGGCGAGGGCGTCGGCCCATCCGGACTCGACGATTTCTTTGAGTTCACGTGCCACGGGGCGTCACTCTAATGCGCCGTGGGGGATCGTGATCAACGAATCAGCCAACGACCGCCGCCCGCACACACAGCACGTCGGGAAGGTGCGAGGCGAGCTGCCGCCAGTTGTCGCCGTCGTCCGCGCTCGCGTACAGCTCGCCGTTGCGATTGCCGAAGTACACACCCGCCGGGTCCGCGTCGTCCGTACACAGGGCGTCGCGCAGCACCGTCCCGAAGTGGTCGCCCTCGGGGAGCCCCGAGGCCAGGGCCTCCCAGCTCTCGCCCGCGTCGGTCGTCCGGTAGATCCGGCAGCGCCGGTCGGCGGGGACCCGGTCGGAATCGGCCTGGATCGGGAACACGTACGCGACGTCGCCCCGGTGCGGGTGGGCCGCGACGGCGAAGCCGAAGTCGGACGGCAGGCCCGAGCCGATGTCCGTCCAGTTGGCGCCCGCGTCGTCGCTGCGGAACACGCCCCAGTGGTTCTGGAGATAGAGCCGGTCCAGATTCACCGCGTCCTGGGCGATCTTGTGGACGCACTGGCCGAAATCCGGTGCGGGATCGGGCATGAAGACCGCCGACACTCCCTTGTTGGAAGTCGACCAGCTCGCGCCGCCGTCGCGCGAGCGGAACACTCCGGCCGACGACACCGCGACCGTCACCGCGTTCGCGTCCCTGGGGTCGGTCACGACCGTGTGCACCGCCTCGCCGCCTCCGCCGGGCATCCAGCGCGAGCGCGTCGGGTGCTCCCACAGCGGACGGACCAGCTCGAAGGTCGCGCCCCGGTCCTCGGACCGGAACAGGCCGGCCGGCTCGGAGCCCGCGTACACGACGTCCGGCGCGGCGGGGCCCGCCGGATGGAGCTGCCAGACCCGCTCCAGCGAAGCCCCGGTGTCCTTCGGGAACTTCACGGCCGGCACGCCGGGCTCGGTCCAGGTCACGCCGAGATCGTCGGAGTGGAACACCGAGGGACCCCAGTGCGCGCTGTCGCCGCCGACCAGCAGGCGCGGCACGGAGTGGCGCGTGTCGATGCCGATGGAGTAGACCGCCTGGGCGTTGAAGTGCGGCCCGTCGAGCTGCCACCGGCCGCCCCGTCCGCGGCCGATGAAGAGTCCCTTGCGCGTTCCCACGGTGAGCAGTACGTCGGTCATGGTGAAACCTTCCGAAGACGCCGTTGTCCCAGACGTGGGTCAGTCTGCACCCACCCACTGACAGTGGCCCCCGGACGGCCCAGCGAGGTGGTCGGCGGGCCGGCGGCGCAGGGGAAACCGCCGCCTCTGCGCCGACCCGCCTCTCCGCCGTGCCGACTACTCGCCGCCCCCACGGACGGACCCGAGACGCGCGATCTCCTCGTCCGTCAGCCGGATCGCGCCGGCCGCCACGTTCTCGGTGAGGTGGTCCGGATCGCCGGTGCCCGGGATGGCCAGTACATGTGACCCCTGCCCCAGCGTCCAGGCCAGCCGGACCTGCGCGGGTGACACGCCGTGCGCGCGGGCGACGGCGATCACCGCCTCGTCGTCGGTGCCGCCCGCGCCCTCCTCGCGTCGGCCGCCCGCGATCGCGAAGAACGGCACGAAGGCTATGCCGAGTTCACCGCACTCCCGCAGGAGTTCCTGCTCCGTGCCCGGCGCGTCGACGCTGTAGGCGTTCTGCACGCACACGACGGGCGCGATGGACCGGGCCTCCGCGAGATGCGCGGAGGTCACGTTGGAGATGCCGAGATGACGGATGAGCCCCGCGTCGCGCAGTTCGGCCAGGACGCCGAAGTGCTCGGCGAGCGAGCCGGTCGCCCGGCTCGGCGGGAGACGCAGATTCACCACGTCCAGGTGGTCACGGCCGAGCTGGCGCAGGTTCTCCTCCACCTGGCCGCGCAACTGTTCCGGCTCGGCCCACCACCACTCGCCCGAGGGGTTCCGGGCCGGCCAGACCTTGGTGGCGATGACCAGATCGTCGGCGTACGGCGCGAGCGCGCGGTTGATCAGCTCGTTGGCGGAGCGCGTCGGCGAGAAGTAGAACGAGGCGGTGTCGATGTGGTTCACCCCGAGTTCGACCGCGCGCCGGAGCACGGCGACGGACTTCTCGCGGTCGGCGGACCCGCCGACCCGCCCGATGATGCTGCCGCCGGCCAGGCGCATCGCGCCGAATCCGACGCGGTTGACCGTCAGGTCACCGAGCTTCCAGGTGCCGGCGGCCGTCGCGGGGCGCGCACGGGTGTCAGACATGGATCTCCTCTGCGGGTCATAACGAGGGGGCTCGGCAGGTTCTGCCCGGCCGCGGACGAGCCGGCTCCGGGCACGCAAAAAACCTCCCCGGCGGATCGGAATCCGTGACGAAGGAGGTTCGAACGGTGATCGATTTTAGCACCCCCGTGGCGACAGGCGATACGCGCGAACCGCCCACCGCCCACCGCCCACCGCCCACCGCTCCCGCGCCGACTACGTAGGAGACGGTGGCCCGGCCTCCCCGCGTGCGGCGGCCAGCAGGCCCTCCCAGTCCGGGATCTTCACCGACCGCCGTCCCAGCGCCGCTCCGAGCGCCGCCTCCGCGTCCTCGATCGCGAGCCAGCCCGGCCATTCGACCGGATGGTGCCCGGCCGCCCGCAGCGCGTCGACCGGGTCCCCCTCGATCCGGCGCCCGGCCAATCGCGCCCCGTCCGCGAGCAGCGAGCCGACCGTCTCCTTCGCACAGGCGCGATTGGTGCCGATCACCCCGGTCGGGCCGCGCTTGATCCAGCCCGCCACATACTCACCCGGCGACGCCACGCCGTCCCGCAGGATCCGGCCCGCCAGATGCGGCACCGTGCCCGACGTCTCGTCGAAGGGCAGCCCCGCGATCGGCACCCCCCGGTAGCCGACCGCCCGCAGGACCAGCCCCGCCTCGATCTCCTCGTACGTCCCGGTGCCCCGGACTCCGCCCGCCCCGTCCGGCGCGGTGCGCTCGAACCGTACGGCCCTCACGCGTCCGCCGGCCCCGAGCAGTTCCACCGGGCGCAGGAAGAACCGCAGGTGGATACGGCGCGCCCGGCCCTGCTCGGGCGCGTCGGCCCAGTTGCGTACGACCTCGATGTTGCGCCGGTTCACGGCGGCGAGCGGCTGCGACGCACCGGCGGCCGGGGCCCGCGCCGGAGCGTACGCCGGGTCGAGCGCCAGGTCCGCAGGCTCCACCCGCACCTCGGCCGAGGGCAGCGCGCCCAGTTCACGCAGCTCCTTGGTGGTGAACTTCGCCTGCGACGGACCCCGTCTGCCGACCATGTGCACGTCCCGCACGGCGCTGTCGGCCAGCGCGCCGAGCGCCGGGTGCGGCACATCCGTCGGCCGGAAGTCCTCCGCGCCACGGGCCAGGACACGCGCCACGTCGACGGCGACATTGCCCACCCCGACCACCACGACCGAGCGCGCGCCGAGCCCGAAGCCGGCGGGCGCGGCGTCGGGGTGCGCGCTGTACCAGGAGACGAAGTCGGTCGCCGAGTGGCTGCCCGCCAGATCCTCGCCGGGGATGCCGAGCCGGCGGTCCCGGGCGGCGCCGACGCAGTACACGACGGCGTGGTAGAGCCCCAGCAGCCGTTCGGGTGTGAGACCGCGGGCGCCGATCTCCACGTTCCCAAGGAACCGGACGCGGTCGTGCTCCAGTACCGAACGCAGCGTGTTCTGGAGCGACTTGATCTTCTCGTGGTCCGGCGCGACGCCGTAGCGCACCAGTCCGTACGGGGCGGGGAGCCGGTCCAGGACATCCACGAGGATGCCGGGGACCAGGGTCTGCTGGACGAGAGCCTGGGCGGTGTAGACCCCGCTGGGGCCCGACCCGACGACGGCGATGCGCGGCACGGCGCACTCCTTCCGGCGAGAGGCTTCCAGCATCGCACCGGTTGGTGAAGCCGGGGAGTACGCGGCGCCGTCGCCTCCTGAAGAAGGGAGGGAGGCGATGACGGTGGCGGCGAGCCCCTGCGCCGAGCGAGTGCGCTGACCGAGTGCCATGCGCGCCGAGGCGGGTGTGCCACGGCGACAAGGGAGAATTGCCTGATTAAGTGGTGAATGTGTCAGAACTTGAGATGACTTCCGCCGCTGAGCCCACGACACCTGTCTGGCCCCGCTGGGAGGTGCAGGGATACGGCACCGTCAACTGCGATACGCCGCCGGGTGGCCGCTGCGAGCTGCCGCGCGACGAGTTGGTGCCGCCCTGGGTCGACATCCGGCTGACCTTCGCCGACGGGGCCCGTGTCGACGTGCTCGCGGTTCTGCGGGACGGCGTGATCGCCGTCGAGGACGCGCAGGCCGACCCGCCCCTGCCGCTGACCGATCTGACCGAGCTGGGTGCCTGGATCGAGGCCCCGCTCGCGTACGCCCGCCGGGTGGTGGCGGGACAGCACCACGTGGAGATCGACCCGCTCACGGACGACGACTGCGGCGGCACGGGCATGGCGGGCGGCGCGGAGGGCGTCGGCGTCGCGGTGACGGAGGAGGACGAGGGTTACGAGTACGAGGGCGGCCCCGCGGACACCGACGCGGATCTTGTGCCGGAGGAGCCCGCGCCCGCCGGCCGGCACCGCGCCGACGACCCCGAGTCGTCCGGCAGCGCGGACCGGCGCGGTGTGGCGGCGACGTACCGCAGGGCACAGCAGTTGGGCCAGGATCCGGTCCTCGCGGTGATGTGCGCGACGGGGTACGGGCGCCGCAAATCGCTCAGCCTCATCGCGAGCGCCCGCGACGACGGTTATCTGACGCCACGTCACCGCCGCCGCTGACGCCTCGTACGGCGCGTCAGCGGTTCTCGACAGGCCCGACGCGCCCGAAGCGCGTTACAGCGAGCGCATCCGGTTGATCTCGGACGTCTGCTGCGCGATCACATCGCTGGCCATTTCCTCGAGTTGGACGTTGTTGCCGCCCGACAGAGCCTCGGTCGCCATCGTCACCGCGCCCTGATGGTGCGTGATCATGAGGCTGATGAAGAGGTCGTCGAACGCCTTGCCCTTCGCGGCGCGCAACTTCGCCAACTGGGCCTCGGTGGCCATGCCCGGCATCTGCATCGCGCCGTGGCCGTCGTGGCCGCCTTCCTTCTTCGCCTTCTCCTCGCCGCCGTTGAGCTTCAGCCAGCCCTCCATGGCGCCGATCTCCGGCTTCTGCGACGCGTTGATGCGCTCGGCGAGCCGCTTCACCTGGCTGGATCCGGCGCGGTCCGGGGCGAGTTCGGTCATCACCAGCGCCTGGCTGTGATGCTCGATCATCATCGTCGCGTAGCCGTAGTCCGAGGAGTTGGGAGTGTTGTCCGGGATCTCCTTGGCCGCCTCCTCCGGGGAGAGCGTCCTGGACTTCTCACCGGGCTTGCCCGGGGCGACCACCTGCCCCGTCGCCCCGCTCGTGGTGCCGCTCTTGGTCTCACTCTTCGCGTCGTCGTCGCCCGACTCGCAGGCGCCCAGGGCGAGTAGAGCGGCCATGGCCGCGGCGGCCACGACAGGCCGGAGGACACGCGCACTCCTGGTCCGGATCAACACGGTGGCCTCCTGTGGTACTTGACGTGTATCGGGCACGTTGTTAGGCACTTTCCTAACACGCTTGCGGACGCGAGTGATCAAAAACTTTCATTACATCTCGGTTGCCATCTGTTGAGATGTACATGTGAAGGACGATACTGCCGAGGTCCGTAAGCCGTTCAACTGGGAACGGATACAAGGGAGGACGCAGTGACTTCGTTGCTTACCACCCGCGTGCGGCGCAGACGTCTGGGCGTGGCAGCAGCCGCGGCCGGTCTCTTCGCCACGCTGCTGGCAGCCGGCCCGGCTGCCGCGACACCCGACCCCGGTGACACGCCGGCCAAGGAAGAGACCTCGACGAGCCAGCAGGCCGAGGCCAAGAAGGCCATCGAGAACAACGACATACCCGGTGTGGACGAGATCATCCACAGCGACAACATGACCCATGTCGCCAACGTCCCCAAGGAGCACCTGAAGGGGACCAACTCGGACATCGCCTTCCAGGGGAAGTACGCCTTCTCCGGGAACTACGACGGCTTCCGGATCTTCGACATCAGCAAGCCGTCGCAGCCCAAGACCGTCGCGCAGGTCCTGTGCCCCGGCGGGCAGAACGACATCTCCGTCTCGGGCGACCTGCTCTTCCTGTCGACGGACGCCTCACGCAGTGACAACTCCTGCTCCAGCGTCTCGCAGCCGGCGACGGAGAAGTCGTCCTGGGAGGGCATGAAGATCTTCGACATCAGCGACAAGCGCAACCCCGAGTACGTCGCCGCTGTCGAGACCGCGTGCGGTTCGCACACGCACACGCTGGTGCCGGAGAAGAAGGACGTGTACGTGTACGTGTCCTCGTACTCGCCCAGCACCACGTTCCCGGACTGCCAGCCGCCGCACGACGGCATCAGCATCATCAAGGTGCCCCGCAAGGCGCCCGAGAAGTCGAAGATCGTCGAATTCCCGGTCCTCTTCCCGGACGGCGGCAACCCCGGCGCGCCCACCAACCCGGGCGTCTCCGCCACCACCGGCTGCCACGACATCACGGTGCTCCCCTCGAAGGACCTGGCCGCCGGCGCCTGCATGGGTGACGGCATCCTGTTCGACATCGAGGACCCGGAGGAGCCGAGGATCATCGACCGCGTCCAGGACAACGTCAACTTCGCCTTCTGGCACTCGGCCACCTTCAACCAGGCCGCCAACAAGGTCGTCTTCACCGACGAGCTGGGCGGCGGCGGTGCGGCCACCTGCAACGAGGAGATCGGCCCGAAGCGCGGCGCCGACGGCATCTACGACATCCTCGGCAAGGGCGACAAGCGGAAGCTGGAGTTCAAGAGCTACTTCAAGATCGACCGTCCGCAGGCGGACGCCGAGGTGTGCGTGGCACACAACGGATCGCTGATCCCGGTCAAGGGCAAGGACATCATGGTCCAGGCCTGGTACCAGGGCGGCATCTCGGTCTGGGACTTCACCAACTCCTCGAAGCCCAAGGAGATCGGCTACTTCGAGCGCGGCCCGGTCACCCTCGACCAGGTCACGACGGCCGGCCCGTGGTCGGCGTACTACTACAACGGCTACATCTACTCGAACGACATCGCCAAGGGTCTGGACGTCATCAAGCTCGACGACCGCCGGACCGACGCGGCGAAGAAGGTGAAGATGGACGAGCTCAACGTCCAGACGCAGCCTGACTACTTCGACGACCGCGACTGACGGGCACGGCCGGCCGCCGTCGCGGCCGGCCGGATCCGCGCGGTCATGAGATGTTCCGCCGGGCGGGCTCCCCGCCCGGCGGAGCCGCGTACGCCAGGTCCAGTCCGTAACGGTGGAACAGCTCACCGCGCAGGCTGGTCAGCTCCATCGCCGCTCCCGGCAGCAGAATCGCGAACACCGCGCCCATCATCAGCGCGCGCAGCAGCGGATAGTCGTGGTCCACGTCCGCCGACCCGTAGCGCACCATCGTCTCGCGCAGCAGCTCCGCGAGCCGCTGCTGCTCGGGGCACTGGACGAAGCCCTCGGCCTGGAGAATGCCCGCCATATGGGCGCGCATCACCACCGGATGGTCGACCGTGAGACCCAGTACGGCGTCGATGGCGCGCGCCAGCAGCACCCGGCCGTCGTCGGTACGGGGCTCGCGCTCCAGGGCCGCCGCCAGGGTGCGGTGCATCAGCCGGTGCACGGCCGACTGGAACATCGGGCGCTTCCCGGCGAAGTAGTACGAGATGAGTCCGCGCGCCGCTCCCGCCCGGTCGGCGATGTCGGCCAGCGTCGTCCCGTCGAAACCGCGCTCCTCGACCAGCTCCACCGTGGCCTGGAGAAGCCGTTCGCGGGAACGCCGACGCAATTCTTCATTGACCGATGCGCTGCGCGGGGACATGCTGGACTCCTGCGTTGACTGGCTCCCAGCCAGTATATTCAGCACGTCTTCGCGGACCGCCCGTCGGGCCTGGCCCTGGCCGGGTGATCTCGTCTGCGAGGGTGGAAGCGGTCTGTCTTGGGCGACGCGGGGGATCGCCCAGGACAGACCGCGTTCCTTCGTCAGCCGCCCGTGAGCCGCTGTCTCAGGCCGCGCAGTACTGCGACTCCTTGCCGATGGACCGGTACATACAGTCCGCGTTCTCCAGCAGTTGGAGCACCGCGTCCCGGTTGCGGCTCGTCTCGCGCTCTATCACCTCGTCGGGCGGATAGAAACCGCCCCCGCCGGCGCTGCCCGGGTACATCTCGAAGGTGTACGCGAAGATCTTCTGATTCCCCCACAGCCAGTCGTCGATCGACCCGTCCGTGATGTAGAGGTCGCTCGCCTGCTCCGCGGTGTAGCCGTTGCTCGCGGCCATCTTCCCGCCGACCGCCGCGAAGGCGTTCCGGTCGTCCAGCGTCAGACCGGGAGCGGTGTCGGCGGTGGTGTAGCCGTACGGCCACAGCACCAGCTCGCTGTACGTGTGGAAGTCGATGGCCGCCTTGAGCTGCTGCTTGCCGCCGACGACGCGGCTGCGCGCGAAGTCCGCGACCACCTTGACCTCGGGCGCGGACTCGGCGCGCGCGCCGCGGTACGTCTCGGCGCCGGGGGTGCCGGACGAGCCGCCGCAGCAGCCCCACTGGAAGTTCCAGTTGCGGTTGAGGTCCGTACCGACCCTCGTGGAGCCGGAGTTGGGCTGGCGGTTCAGGCGCCAGCTCCGGTAGGTGCCGGTGGCGATGTCGTACTCGCCGCCGTCCGGGTTGACGTCCGGGACGATCCAGATCTCGCGGTTGTTCACGGCGTTGGTGACCCGTGAGTCGGTGCCGTAGGAGTCACCCAGTTCGCGGATCAGATACAACGCCATCTCGACGGTGAGGTGTTCGCGGGCGTGCTGGTGGTGGGTGAAGAGAACTTCGGGCTCGTTCTCGTCCGCCGTCACGTTGTCGCTGATCTTGACCGCGACGATGTCCCGGCCCTCGTAGCTCTTGCCGATGACGCGTTTGCTGATGAGGTTCGGACGGGCGGCGATCCGCTGGTCGATCTCGGCGTTCATCTCGGCGTAGTTGTGGTAGCGCGCGTCGGCCGAGGGGAAGTCGAACGGCTGGACAGCCTTGCCGTTCGTCCTGGCGGGCGGCGCGGGCAGCACGTCGAGCCGGTAGCCCTGCGCGCGCAGCCGCTCCGCCTGGCTGTCGGTGGCGCTGACGACCGTCGAGCCCGCGTCCGCCTCGTCCACCGACACGCCGGTGGCGGCGAGGGCGGTACGGCTCGCGATGTCGGCCACGCCGGGTATCTCGTACTGCCGGATCCGCTCCTCGGCGGCGGCGGGGGCCTCGGGTGTGGCCTTCGGGTCCGGGGGCGCGGCCTCGGCCGTGAAGGGAACGGCCACGGCGAGCGCCAGCATGGCCGCGAGGGTGGCGGCCTTCCATCTGGCCTCGCGTACGCGAAGTCGCATGGTGTCTCCTGTGGTGGGGAGTTGTGGGGGGTCGGCCGCGACACATGGCGTGCTGCGGCCGGGTGGTCGCGCATATCGTGGAGGGCTGGCATGGTCCGGTCAAGTGGCGAACTTCGGCCATCCCTACCGGCATCCGCGTATCGACCGCCGACCGGCCCCGCGCGTGAAGCCGTTCGGACACACGCCCGACGCCCGGCCGGGCCCCGGCCGGGCGTCTCTTCGACCCCGTGATCCCCGACGGCTCAGGAGTTCAGCAGCCCGGCCGTCCGCGCCAGCAGCTCATGACCGGTACGCCAGTCCTTCGCCGAGCCCCCGCTCAGTACGATCCGGTCGGCGCCCGCCGCGACGAACGCGGCAAGCCGCTCCGCCGCCTGTTCGGGCGTACCCACGATCCCGACGCCCGCCGCGTGCTCGGGGTCGACCCCGTACGCCTCCACCACCATCCGCACCAGTGCGTCCCTGGCGCCGGCCACCTCCCTGGCGGGGACGTCCAGTTGGACCGGCACGGCCACGGTGACCGGTGGGACGGGACGGCCGGCCTCGTCGGCGTACCGCCTCAGTCTCCGTACCCCGTCGGCGAGTTGGGCCGGCGAGATGACGGCCGGGAACCACCCCGCGCCGAACGCGACCGCCCGCCGCAGCACATCCTCCTCCGGGCCGCCGGCGACATACAGCGGGGGAGCGGACACGGCGGGCGCGAGCGTGATCTCGACCCCTGCCGACTCCCGCGCCCCCGCCGCCGCGATCCGGGTCGGTTCGCCCGCCACCAGGCGCGGCAGCAACCGCAGTGCGTCCTCGGTACGGGCATCGGCCGCCGCGCGCCGTACGCCCAGCGCGTCCCACACCGGCGCGTCACGCACGCCGCCGTGCCAGCGCTCCCACGCGCCGCGCCCGTCCCCGATCCCCACCAGCAGCCGCTCCCGCGAGACGTACTGGAGCGAGGCGATCTGCTTCGCCAGCAGCGGGAGCGGGCGTACGGCGGCGAGCAGCACCCCGTAGCCGACGCGCACCCGCTCCGTGACGGCCGCCGCCGTCGCGAGAACCACCTCCGGGGCGAGCATCGGATACCGCCCGGAGAGGTGGTCCCAGACCCAGACCGATTCGAAGCCCAGACGCTCGGCGTCGCGCGCGCTCCGCGCGATGTCTTCGGTACCCAGATAGATCCCGATGTCGGTCATCCCTGTCGTCCCCTTCGGTGGCGGCCTTCGCTGTCGCCTACGAGGCAACAACGTCAACCACGCTTGAGGTCAACAGCCGCAGGGCGAGCCCCGGGGTTCCCTCAACGGGTGAGGGCGAGCACCGGGCGCAGACCCGCCGGGCGTTCCTCCACCGGCAGATGGTCCACGAAGTGCACGGCGCAGCCCAGTTGGGCCGCGCCGCCGTCCGCCTTCCGGTCGTCCCCGACCATCAGCACATCGCGCGGATCCTGTCCGATGGCCTCGCAGGCCGCGCCGAAGAGGCGTACGTCCGGTTTCTGGACGCCGTGTTCGTACGACAGCACATAGGCGTCCACGAAATCGTCCAGGCCGTGCGCGCGGAAGACCGGCCGCAGATCCCAGCCGATGTTGCTGATCACGCCCACACCGATGCCCTCGCGCTTCAGGGTGCCGAGCACATCCGCGCTGTCGGCGTACGGCCGCCAGGCGTCCGGCGTCCGGTGCCGCTCGTAGAGCGCGTCGTACAGCCGGGGATCGGGGAGCGTGACCTGCCGGGCGAGGCCGGTGTACGCGGCCCGGTGACGCTCGGCGCTCTCGTCGCGCGTGGCCCACAGTCCGGCCAGGTCCGGCGGCAACTGCTGCGGCGAAGGACCGCCGGGCAGTGCGCCCGCGACGGCCAGTCGGACCGCGTAGCGCCGCACCTCGTCGGGCGGTACGGGAACGCTCAACTCGTCGAGTACGGCCCTGAGCCAGGAACCGGCCGATTCGATACGGAACAGAGTCCCTGAGAAGTCGAAAAGCACACCCTTGATCTTCATGGCCCCGATCCTCGTCGGGTCACCGCCACCGGGACAAGGCCCGTCCTTCGTACGTGGCGATCGACAGGGCCACCAGACACGCCCCGAACAGCCAGCCGCCCACCACGTCCGAACTCCAGTGCACTCCCAGCCAGACCCGCGTGAACCCGACGCCGATGACCGACACGACCCCCACCACCAGCGCCACGCCCCACAGCGGGCCGCGCACGCCGTACCGCCGCAGCAGCCACAGCAGAACCCCGATGGTGACCGTGGCGGTCATCGCGTGGCCCGAGGGGAACGAGGCGTAGTTCGCCGAGTCGACCGGGTCCGGCCAACTGGGGCGCGGGCGCCCGACCGCGGACTTCAGCCCCTGCGACACCAGGGCGCCCACCAGACTCGTCAGGGCGACCCAGACGGCGAGCAGACGCGCGCCGCGGAACAGGAGCACGACGAAGGCGACGGCGGTCAGCAGACGCATCGTCCAGGGGTCCCACACCCAGTCCGTCAGAACGCGGTTCGCGTGGGTGAGCCCCGGCTCGTCCACCGCCCACCGGTGCAGATCCACGGAGACGGTCCGGTCCAGGGAGAGCAGCGGACTCCATTCGGCGGCGACGAGCGCCAGCAGAATCAGCGCGGCGACACCCAGCACCACCCCGGCACGGGCCGGCGTCACGGCTCCCCGCGGAGCGGACGGGGCCGGCCGGGCCGACCGTGGCGACGGGGGGACCGCGGTGGAGTGCATGGGGTGATCCTTAACGACGAAGGGCCCGCGACGACGAAGGGCCCCGCAAAGCTATCCCAGCACGCGTAGGGCGGGGATGAACGCCACCACGAGCGGAACGACGGGCACCAGCGCCGCCGCGGCCGTCAGCCGCAGCCGGCGGCCCGCCGTCAGCCGGGGAAGCGGTGTCAGCAGCCGGTCCACCCGGCGCGGCAACTCGGCACCGGGGGCCGGGCAGGGGCCGAACACCCCACGGTCCTCGTTCAGTTCGACCAGTGCGAGCGCGATCGTCAGCCGGCCGAAACGGCGCGAGGCGACATCGTCGGCGGCCAGCTCGACCAGACGGTGCATCTCGGCCTGGAACGCGGCGAAGACCGGCACCTGCGGGAAACCGATGGCGAGCGCCGACGAGCAGTGCAGCAGCCAGTCGTGCCGCGCGCGGGCGTGACCCTGCTCATGGGCCAGTACGGCGTCGAGCTGACGGCCCTTGAGCCGCCGCAGGGCCGCTGTGGTGATGACGAGTTGGGGCGCGGCGCCCGGCAGCCACCAGGCGCCCGGACGCTCGCCCTCCAGCACGACCAGCGGGCCGCCGCCGGACTCCTCGCCGGGCAACAGCGGTGAGCGGACGAGCAGTTCACCGCGGCGCTGCTTACGGCGTAGGTGCGCCCGGTGGATCTCGCGCGTCAGCATCGCGCCCGTCCACACCCCGCCCGCCGCCAGGAGCAGGGCCAGCGCCGCCGACCAGGGACGGTGCGCGCCGAGCGCGTACGCCTCCACGACCCCGCTCGGGGCCGGGGCGAAGACATGGCCCCGTACGGCCAGCCAGGCCGCCGCCGCGCTGAACGTCATGGCGAGCGCGAAGCACAGCAGCACGGCGGCCACCACGCACTGCCAGACCCACAGGGCCACCACGGGCTCGCGCTCGGGCCATTCGGCGCGGGCCAGCAGTCGCGGGGCGACCATGGCGGCCAGCGCACCGAGCGTCAGCAGCACGAGGGAGACCATCATGCTCGCCAGTCTATGAGGGCGGTGGCGCTCACGGGGTCGGCCGCGGGCGGCAAGTGACGCAGGACACGGTGATCGGCAGGCGTCGTATCCGCCCGGGACGGTCGTGTGTGCCGCGTGTGCCGCGTGTGCCGCGCGTCAGAGCGTCAGCAGCATCGACAGCATCGCGATGCCCATGGACAGCCGGCAGGCCAGCGCCAGCTCCGGCCGGTCCGCGCAGCCGCCGGTCGCCGTGTCCGCCACCACCCCCGGCACCGCCCCGGCCACCCGGACGTCTCCCGGGGTGCCGCCGGCCACGCCGCCAACGGCGCGGTCGGCGGCACCCGCCCCCACCGGGGCCCCGCCCTCGGGCGCGGTCACGGTCTGCAACGGGAGCAGTCGCGCACCCGTCCACAGCACGTATCCCGCGTAGTAGATCAGCAGCACGCCCGTGGCCAGCGGCGTACCGCCCGCGCTCGCGCTGTGCCCGCCGTGCGTGCCGCCCGGCAGCAGGGCCATCGACACCGCCATGTAGAGCATGGCGAGTATCCCCACGAGATGGTGCAGATGGTGCGACGTACCGCGGGCCGGTCCCAGCGCGCGCAGCGCGGCGGCGCCGAACACCGCCGCGTACAGCAGCCAGACCCAGCGCGGTGGCGTGACCGCCGTGGCCGGTACGGCCATGGCCGCCATCCCGAACGCCATCAGGGCCTCGCCGCCGGCCGTGCGGCGCCCGGCTCCCGCGGCGCCGCGCAACCGGAGCAGACAGTAGGTCCCGGCCGCCACGCACAGCGCCACGACCAGCCAGCCGGCCGTCGCCGGTCCGTGCACCGCGCACCTCCCCTCGCCTTGCTCCAACGATGTCCACACAAACGGTGTCAACGGTGGAATGCCCTCACCGTTCGAGGCGCACGCGAGCGCAGAGAGACACGGGGGGAGCGCACCGGGGGGGACACGGTCCGCGACCGGGGGGCGCCGAACCACGTGCTTTTCGCATTCCACTGGAAACGGAAAACGTAAAGAAAATAGGCTGACAAGCTTTCTCAATTGGTCTGGACAAAGCCTTGGCGCGGACCTTGTGTTGGTCCTCCGAAAGCGGTTACTTTGCGATGGTGCGCCACGGAGGCGGGCGGGCTGCCGCCGCCTTTAATTCCCCCCACCCCCGTGGATCCGCGTATTTCAGGCAGATTTCTAGTGGGAGGAAATACTCCATGAGTATTTCAAGACGCGCCGTCATCGCATCGGCGTTGGCCGCCGGCACAGCAGCGGCCGGTGGAGTCCTCGGCAGCCAGCAGGCGGGGGCCGCGCCCGCGCCGGGAAGCAGGGCGCAAGCGGCACCCGCCGCGAGTCCCCCCGGCGACGTGGTCGGCAAAATCAGCGTCGGGTATCAGGGCTGGTTCGCCTGCAAGGGCGACGGTTCCCCCATCGACAGATGGTGGCACTGGAGCCAGGACAGCAGCCAGCCGCCGTCGATCAGCAACAACACCATCAAGTCGTGGCCGGATATGCGGGAGTACACCCGTTCATTCCCCACGGCGTATCCGAATCTGAACAACGGCCAGCAGGCTTCGCTGTTCTCCTCGCACGACCAGCAGACCGTCGACACCCACTTCCGCTGGATGCGTGAGAACAACTGCGACACCGCCGCGCTCCAGCGGTTCAACCCCGTGGGCGGCGAAGGTCCGGTCCGGGACGCGATGGCGGTCAAGGTGCGCCGGTCGGCCGAGGCGAACGGCCGGAAGTTCTACATCATGTACGACGTCACCGACTGGCGGACCATGCAGTCGGAGATCAAGCAGGACTGGACGAACAAGATGAAGGCGTACACGTCGTCGGGCGCGTACGCGAAGCAGAACGGCAAGCCCGTCGTCTGTATCTGGGGCTTCGGCTTCGCCGACGACAAGCGTCCGTTCGCGCCCCCGGAGTGCCTGGACGTCATCAACTGGTTCAAGGGGCAGGGCTGTTACGTCATCGGCGGCGTGCCGACGCACTGGCGCAACGGCGTCAGCGACTCCAGGCCGGGCTTCGGCGACGTCTACCGCTCGTTCAACATGATCTCGCCCTGGATGGTCGGGCGGATGGGCACCGTCGCGCAGGCCGACCAGTTCTACCGGGACGTCAACACCCCCGACAAGGCCGAGTGCGACGCCAGGGGAATCGACTACCAGCCGTGTGTGATGCCGGGAGACCTCCAGTCCCGGCACCGCGCGCACGGCGACTTCATGTGGCGGCAGTTCTACAACATGTGCCGGCTCGACGTCGCGGGGATCTACATCTCCATGTTCGACGAGTACAACGAGGGCAACCAGATCGCCAAGACGGCGGAGAACGGCTCGATGGTCCCCTCGGGCTCCGGCATCTGGGCGCTCGACGAGGACGGCACGGCCTGCTCGTCGGACTACTATCTGCGGCTCACCGGTGACGGCGGCCGGATGCTCAAGAAGCAGCTCGCGCTGACCGCGACGCGGCCGACGCCGCCGAGGTAGCGGGGCTCCGTGCGGGCCGCCGGGAGGACCGAAGGTCCCGGCGGCCCGCACGGTCGTGTCCGGCGCGGTCGTGGTCGTGGTCGTGTCCGGCGTGGTCGTGGTCGTGGTCGCGGTCAGCCTGCGGGCAGGTGCCGCGCGCGTGTCTCGCGCCCCCGCAGCCTCGGTGTGAACGTCGCGTGGAAGATCGTGGACGCGGCCCCGACGGCGGCGGCCCCCGCGCTCAGCACCGACGGCTCCACCTCGACCCGGCGCAACCGCCGGGCGGTCGGGAACTCGTTGACCGTACGGGCGATCTCGGCCAGATAGAAGTCGGCGACGTCGTCCGTGAAGAAGGGCCCGCCGAGCACGATCAGATCGATGTCCAGCAGATCGATCAGCCCCAGCGCGCCCCGCCCCACCGCTCGGGCCACCTCGCGTACGGCCGCCGTCGCCGCCCGGTCGCCGGCCGCCGCCGCGCGGCCCACCGCCAGATACGCGGCGGTGCTCCCGCTCGTCGTGGCCGCCGGACGCAGCCCGCCGCGCGCCGCCAGATCGGGCACGGACACCGGCGGATTGCACTCGGGCAGGATCTCCGGACGGCCGTCCTTGTCCACCCGACCGAGCGCGATCGCGCAGAGCTGGCCGAACTCGCCCGCGTTCGAGCTGACGCCCCGGTAGATGTCACCGTTCAGATAGAGACCGGTGCCGACTCCCGTACCGAGGTAGAGATACGCGAAGTCCCTGGCCCGCCGGTCGCGGCCGATCCAGCGCTCGCCCGCCGCCGCGGCCGTGGAGTCCTTCTCCATGATGACCGGGCACGGGAAGTGATCCTTGAGGAGATACAGCAGCGGCAGATCGCCCCAGGCCGACATCAGGGGCGGTCCCAGTACGGTCCCGGACGCGATGTCCACCGGTCCCGGCACCGCGACCCCGATCCCGAGGAACCCCTCGGGCCGTACGGCGCCGCCCGCCTCGGCCAGCGTCTCGCGGCCCAGCGCCGCCACCCGCTCCACGAACTCCGCCGGGTCCGTGTCCGCGCTGACCGACCGGGTGCGGGTGCACACGATCGCCCCGTCGAGGTCGATCACGACCGCCGTGAGCAGTTCGGGATCGATATGGATCCCCAGCGCGTGCGCGGCGGCCCCGCGCAGCCGTACGGGAGTACGCGGCTTGCCCGACGTCGCGCGCAGTTGCGCGTCCTCGATCAGGATGCCCCGGTCGAGCAGCGAGCGGGCGATGCGGGAGACCGACTGCTGGGTGAGACCGGTGCGATGGGCGATCTCGCCGCGCGTGATGGTGCCGGAGAGCCGTACGGTCTCGATGACCACGCACTCGTTGAACGACCCCAGGTCGATCTGGTTGACGCCGCTCCAGGTCTGTCCGCGCCCGGAGTTGTCCGTCGCCTGCTCGGTCCCCGTCCCCAGATGGCCCGCGACGTTCTCGCGCAGCCAGCGCACGGTGCGGTACGGGTCGTCGGCGCGGCCGGCCGCGTACCGCTCGAGTTCGGCGGCCAGGTCGAGATAGACGCGCCGCGAGGACTCCGGATGACTGGTGCTGTCGAGAGCGATCATGGCCCGCAGGAACGTGCGCCAGGTGGACCGCGCCGGAATCTGATGACACGTCACCGCACCGCTCGTCCCGGCCGGGCCCAGGTCGCCGCCGGGCACGTCGTCCCACAGGGTGATCGCGTGCAACGCGAGATCCGGATGCCGCCGGCTCGCCTGCGCGAGATACCCGGCGAGGGCGCGACGGCTCTCGGCCGCGCTGTCGATGCCGCCGCGGGTGTCCGCAGGGCCGCGCGTCGCGTCGCCGCTGCCCCGCGGGGGACCGCTGGCGTCGGCCCCGCGCCGCGCGCCCGCCGGCGGGCCGTGCCCGGCGTGTGCGTCGGGCGTGGTGGCGGGGCGTGCGTCGCCGGGGGTTGTGGCCGGGGGGTGCCCCGTGCTCCTGCCGGTATCGGCGCCGTGCGCCGGGTCGCTTCTGACCGCTGCCCCGGCACCGCCGCGCGCGGCGGTGCCGGGATCGGTGGCTGTGGTGGCCCCAGCGGCCGTCCGTGCGGCGGGCGCTCCGGGCGGGTGCCCGGCATCGCGGGCGGGCTCGGCCGGGTTGTAGCTGTCGGGTGTGGTGGCCGCCCCGCCGTCGTGCGCCGTAAGAGTCCCGGCGGCGGCCTTGGCGCCGACATCGGCGGCGTGGCCGCGATCAGTTCCGGGCGGAGGGCCGGTCTCGCGGGCGTGGTCCGTGCTGTCGTCGTGCGCCGTGCGCGCGGCCGTGCGGCGAGGCGGCTCCAGGCGGGGGCCGGGAGGGGAATCGCCGCCGGCTCCGGCGCCGGAGCCCTTCGCCGGGGCCTGTGCCGCTTCCGTGTCGGGCGCGCCGTCCGTGCCGACGCCGTGCGTCGGGCCCGGGTCCTGGGCCGCGGACACCGCCTCGTGGGGCGCGCCCCCGGGGGAATCGCTTCCCGCGCCCGCGCCGTCGCCCGCGGGCGCAGCCCGCCCAGCGCCGGCGACCCGGCGGGGTGCTGACGTCAGGGCCGCGTCCAGCGCGCGGTCGAGGCCCGTCAGGACGTCCGTGCCGATCACCGTGCCTGCCGTGGCCGGGGTGCTCGGGATCAGACGGGTGCCGGCCAGCAGGACCGCGCGGTGCGCGTCCACGTACAGGCCCATCACCCAGACGTCGGCGTCCGGCAGCGGCGGCCGGGTCGGTACGCGGGGGGCCACCGGCTCGTCGGGGATCAGCCGCCAGCGGCGCCGGATGGAGGCCACCGTGGCGTGCGAGAGGCCCAACTCCCGTGCCACCGCCCGCGACGCGCCGCTGCCGCCGGGGGCGAGCAGCGTACGCGTGACGACCTCGGCCTCGTCCACCGTGGCGGGTCTGCCGGTACGCGGCCGGTGCCCGAGACCGTCGATGCCCGCGCTCGTCCAGCGCTGGCGCCAACTGCCCACGGTCTGCCGTGACACCCCGAGCCGGCGTGAGATCTCCGCGTCGCGCAGCCCCTCGGCCGCCAGCAGGACGACACCGGCGCGGGTGGCGAGCGGACCGCCCTCGTCGGCCCAGCGGCGCAGGACGGCGCGCAGTTCGGGGGAGAGCGCGCGGTCGGACGGTGCCGGTGGCGCGGGCGTGCCCTCGGCCGGCCGGGTGTCAGACACCCGCGCCTGCCTTCGGGCTCTCGCCGCGCACCAGCCGCAGGGTCAGGATCTGGAAGGGCCGCAGCGTCAGCGCCACCGACCGGCCGGTGTACGCGCGGACCGAGAGCGGGTCCTCCAGGAGGTCCGTCTCCTGTACGGCGGTGACGGGGAAGCCGGCGGTCAGTGTCGTACGGGCCCGGCCGCCGCGCGATTCGTACAGCCTCACGACGACGTCGCCCGACCGGTCGTCGGCGAGCTTCACGGCCTCGACCACCACGTCCGGACCGTCCACGGTCACCAGCGGCTCCGCCCGCCCGGCAGCAGGGCCAGGCCGCAGCGGCAGGTTGAGCGCGTAACCCTCAAAGATCGCGTCGGCGACATCCGCGCCGGGGCGCAGCGTGTGCCGGAAGTGCTGCGGCCCGCGGTCGGCGTGCGGGTCGGGGCTGTGCGCGGCACGCAGCAGCGACAGGCGTACGAGCGTGGTGGTGCCCGCGTCGGCGCGGGTGTGGCGCGACACGTCGTAGCCGTACGTCGCGTCGGACGCCAGCGCCACACCCCAGTTGTGCTCGCCGACATGGATCCAGCGGTGCGCCCACTGCTCGTAACGGGCCGCGTCCCAACTGGTGTTGTCGTGCGTGGGACGCTCGACATGGCCGTACTGGATCTCGCCGCGGCTGTTCTGCGCGTGTACGTCCAGCGGCCAGGCGGCCTTGAGGAGCGTGTCCTGTTCGCGCCAGTCGACGTCGGTGTCGATCGTCAGCACGCGGCTGCCGGCCGTCAGGGTCAGCCGCTGCGTGATCGTGGATCTGCCGGTGCCGCGCTCCACCCGTATGCGCCCCAACAGCGGTCCGCTGTCGGTCACTTCGACCGACGCCGCGGTGTCGAGGTCGCGTACGGCGCCACGCCGCGCGTCGAGGCTCGTCGCGCTCCGGCGCGCCGGGTCGTCCCGGTGCAGTTGCAGCAGATTGCCCGCGCGGCCGGGCGCGACGGCCTCGCGGTCCGCCGTCAGGTCGAGCGCGGAGCGTACGAGCCCCGCCGAGTCGACATGGATCCGCAGCAGCCCGTTGTCCAGCAGATGCCCGCCGCCCCGTCCGGGGCCGGCGGCGGTGACGGTCACCGGCGCCGTGTCGCCGAGCGGCAGCCCGGCCGGGCCCCGGCCGAGCGCGGGGGCCTCGGCCAGCACGGCGAGCCGCCCGCCGGACAGCGGCTGGCCCGCCTCCACCGCGCCCGGCCCGGTGAGCCGGTCCCGGTCGAGTACGACGACCTCGCGGCGGGCGCGCGGCCCGGCGTTGAGGACCGTGTCCCCGTCCGGCCCGCCCGCCGCCCGCCGGATCAGACTCTCCAGTCGGCGATGGATCTCGCGGTACGCCTGCTCGGCCTCCTCGTGCACCCAGGCGATGGCACCGCCCGGCAGGATGTCACGGCTCTGGTGCAGCAGGACGCGCTTCCACAAGGCGTCCAGTTCGTCGTACGGGTAGGGCACCGCGTCCCGTACGGCCGCCGTCGCCGACCACAACTCGGCCTCGCGCAGCAGGGATTCGCCGCGCCGGTTGCCGCGCTTGGTACGGGCCTGACTGGTGTACGAGCCGTGGTGCGTCTGCGCGTACAACTCACCACGCCACACCGGCGCGTGCGGGTACTCCACGAGCGCGTCGCGGAAGAAGTGCGCGGGGTGCTGGATCTCGACGCGCGGTGAGCCTTCCAGATCGGCCAGCCTGCGGGCGCGTTCCAGCATCTCGCGGGTGGGGCCGTCTCCTTCGTGGTCCCCGGCCCCGTCGCCCAGGCCCTCGCCGAACGGCATCAGCGAGCGCGTCCCGCCGCCCTTCTCCGCGTACGCCGCGACCGCCTCGGCCAACTCGGGCCCCGTGAGCGTCGCGTGATGCGGATCGGCGGGCGGGCAGTGCGTGAAGATCCGGCTGCCGTCGGCGCCCTCCCACCAGAACGTGTGGTGCGGAAGGGAGTTGGTGTCGTGCTCGGCGAGCGTGTGGCCGAGCAGCCAGCGCGCCCCGGCCAGCGACGCGAGCTGCGGAACGGCGGCGCTCATACCGCCGGCGCCGGGCAGCCAGACGCCGTCCGAGTCCAGGCCCAGCTCGTCCCGGTAGAAGCGCCGGCCGTGCGTGAGCTGCCGCGCCAGCGACTCCCCGCCGGGCAGGATCGCGTCCGGCTCCACCCACATGCCGCCCACCGGGACCCAGTTGCCCTGTGCGACGGCCTTGCGTATCCGCTCGAAGACATGCGGATGCTGGTCCTTCATCCAGGCGTGCCGCTGCGCCGACGAGGCGGCGAACACCAGCTCCGGGTACTCCTCGGCGAGCGCGGCCATGCTGCTGAAGGCGCGGGCGCTCGCGCGCACGCTCTCGCGCATCGGCCGCAGTTGGGCGGCTCCGGAGCGCGCGTACCCGACGGCCGCGACGGTGTGCGCGGACTCGTACGCCCGGCGGGCCAGGACCGGCGCGAGGATGTCCCGCGCTCCGGCGGCCGTTCCCGGGATGTCACGGGGGTCGACCGCGTCGACGGCCCGCTCCAGCGCCCGCAGAATCTCGTGGCGGCGCGGCAGTTCGGCGGGCAGAGCGTGGCCGAGGCTGTTCAGAACATCGATGTCATGAATGAGCTGCCAGATATTCTCGTCGCGTACGGCGAGGTCCGCGCGGAGCAATTGGTGGAGTGGTTCGTCGCCGGCGGTGACCGGGTCGCCGAAACGCGCCCCGGCGCCGGTGACCGCGTCGATCGGCGGATTGGCCGCGGCTTCGACAAGCAGGCGTACGGACTCGCCGCCACGCGCGGCCGTCGCGACGGTCACGGCCGCCTCGCGCGGGTGCAGACCCTTCAGCGGTGTGCCGTGCTCGTCGTGCACCAGCCCCGCCGCCCCCTCGCCACCGAGGTCGATCACCGCCTCGACCCGGCGGCCGGCCCAGCGCTCCGGGATGTCGGCGCCGAGCCGGAACCAACTGGTGGACCAGGGGCCGCCGCCCCACATCTCGCCGACGACGAACGGCGTGTATCCGGCGCGCAGCGCCACGTCGACCGGCACGGGCTCGCCCGGGATGTGCCAGGCCCCGACCTCCATGGGAAGCCGCCCGGTGTACAGCGCGGGGCGCAGCCGGGAGTCGAGGAAATGGGCTATGCGCGCCTCTCCGGACTTCCTTCGGTCATGCATGGGCGGCCCTTCCTGTCCAGCCAGTGAACGCCATGTAAAACCAAGAGTGTTATCAAGTCAACGCCTGTTCCGATTACTTCTGAGTTCCTGGTGGTGAGAGCCTTGCGATCAAATTGTCAGCCGAATTCCCGCCCGTGAAGGTTCCCCTCCTGGACATTAATTGGCCTGACATACCGGCATGGAAAGAACGGCAGGAAGGCCGCCGCCTTCCTGCCGTTCGTGTGAGGGGCGCGGGCCCGCGCCGGGGCTTACGGCCGTACGGCCTGCGGCCTCGCGCACCCGCCGTGTACCGGCAGCCGGACACCGTCGCGCGCCGCGTCGGGCAGCGTCTGCGTCGTGTCCAGGACATGGCGGGCGAGCCCGGCCCCACGCCCGGCGTCCCGGGGAGCGCCCACCACCGGCAGGCGCTCCCACTCGCCGCCGGACCGGCACAACTCCACCGGCCCGTCGTCCACCGCCGCGCGGTCGATGCGCGGCGGACCCGAGATGCCACCCGTCACGGTCGTTGTACGCTCCCGTCGGTGTTGCGCAGCAGGGCCCAGCGGTCGTGCACCAGCGGCTCGGGCACGGGATACCGGCGTGCCGCGGTCTCGTCGAAGTCGACGCCGTGACCGGGCGTCTCGTGCGGGGACAGCGCGCCGTCGCGCGCCACGACCGTACCGGGGAACACGTCGTGTACGGCGGGTTTGAACACGGCGGCCTCCTGCACCCCGAAGGCATGGCTGCTGATGTTCATGGCGAGTGTGGCGGCCTGGGCGACGGGGCTGACATCGGCGGGGCCGTGCGGGGCGAGCCGTACACCGCGCAGTTCGCAGTAGACGGCGAGTTTGCGGGCCGGGGTGAGACCGCCCAGCGTCGGGACCCGGATCCGGGCGAAGTCGATGGCGCCGCTGTCGATCAGCGGCAGGAACTGGCCTACGTCGTGGAAGAGTTCACCCACGGCGAGCGGTACGGGGGAGCCGGCGCGCAGCGCGGCGAAGTGGCCCGCGTCCTCGGGAGCGAGCAGATCCTCCACGAAGTACAGCCCGGCGTCCTCGACCCGGCGCAGGAAGTCCCGGGCCTGCCGGGGGTCGAGCCGTTCGTGTACGTCGTGCAGCAACTCGACCTCGTCGCCGACCCGTTCGCGTAGCGCTGTCAGGACGCGCGGCACGGTGCGTACGTACGCGGCACTGTCCCAGGGCACCGAGCGGGTGCGCAGCGCGTGGGCGTCGGCGGCGGCCGGGGCGCCGGTGCCGTAGGTGTCGGAGCCGGGTACGGCGGCCTGGACACGGACATGGCGGTAGCCGCGCTCGCGCGCCGCCACGACCTTGTCGGCGATCTCGTGGGCGTCGGCGCCGTCGACATGGGTGTAGGCGTCGGCGTGGGTACGGACCCGGCCGCCGAACAGCGAGTAGAGGGGCGCTCCGAGGCGCTTGGCCTTGAGGTCCCACAGGGCGACGTCGATCCCGCCGAGCGCGTTGCCGGTGACCGAACCGCCTCTCCAGTAGGCGCTGTTGAGGAGCAGCCGGTGGATGTCGTCGATGTCGTCGGGGTCGCGCCCGACGAGCATGGGGGCCAGGTAGTCGTCGACCACCGAGCGTACGGCGAGGGTGCGTTGCGGGTCGCTCGCGCAGCCGAGGCCGTACAGCCCCGGCTCGTTGGTCTCGACGCGGACGACGAGATGGGGGCAGCCGTGGGGTGCGGTGAGGAAGGTGGAGACGGCCGTGATGCGGACCTTCGCGCCGCGTTCCTCGACCCAGGGAGCGGGGGCGAGGAGGTCGGAGCGGGCATCAGGCTGAGCCATTCGAACTCCAGCGTACAGATAGCAGGATGGTGTACTGCTATCCGAACGTAGAGAGGTCGTCTTTAATTTGTCAATGACTCTACCAAATCTGAGGGGCGCGGTCTTCGGTCCGTCTTCAGTGCTGTCCGAGGCGTTTGAGGAGGGTCCGCAGTGAATGTGCGGCTTCCGTGACGGCTCCGGCGATCTCCTGGGCGCGGGTGTCGTCCATCCGGCTCTTGGGGGCCGAACAACTGATGGCGTCGCCGCCGCCCTGCCCGGTGCCGAGCGCCACCGCCACGCACCGGATGTCCACGGAGTTCTCGCCGTCGTCCATCGCCCATCCCTGCAACCGCGCCTCGGCGAGCTGGCGGATCAGTTCGTCGGGATCGGTCACGGTGTCGGGGGTGAGCCTGGCCAGCGGCCAGTCCAGCCGGCGCTGCACCTCGGCCGCGTCGTACTGCGACAGCATCGCCTTGCCCAGGGCCGTGGCGTGGGCCGGCAGCCGCCGGCCCACCGCCGAGTACATCCGCAGCGCGTGCCGCGACTCCCGTTTGGCCAGGTAGACCACGTCCGTTCCGTCCAGCCTGCCCAGATGCACCGACTCGCCCGTCTCCTCGGCGAGCGCGTCGAGCACCGGCCCGGCGAGGCCGGCGACGTCGTCGCCCTCCAGATACGCCGTGCCCGTCAACAGCGCCTTGAGCCCCAGGCTGTAGCGGGTGCCCGAGGCGTCGAGGTCCACCCAGCGCCGCGCCTCCATCGTCCGCAGGATCGCGTGCAGGCTGCTTTTCGGCACGGCCATCGCGCTCGCCATCTCGGCGAGCGAGAGCCGGGCGCCCTCGGTGCCGAGCAGTTCGAGCACTTCCAGTACCCGAGCCGCTGACTTCACCTCCTCGGGCTTGCGCCCACGCGCTGCTGCTGCCACCGATTCCACGGAACCTCCGCTTCCCGCACCGGCGCCCCTCGGCGATCCGGTCAGCACGATTCTCGACGTGCGTCTTGACGCTATATCACCGCAACCATAAGTTCAGTCACTCCAACGCCATTCGGTCTTCTGAACGGTTGATTCTTAGGTAGGGGCCATGCGTATACCTTTCGCACGCAATGTCCGGCTCGTGGCTCTGGCCGCGACCACCGCGCTCACACTCACCACCCTCTCCGCCTGCGGCGGTTCAGACTCCGGTTCCGACTCCAAGTCGCTGGAGATGTGGACCTTCAAACAGTCCCACCTCGGGGCCCTGCGGGCGGCGGCCACCGAGTTCAAGAAGGAGACCGGCATCTCGGTCAAGGTCGAGGTGTACACACCCGACGACGCCTACACCACCAAGGTGCAGAGCGCGGCCAAGACCGACGACCTGCCCGACGTCCTCGAAGTGCACTCCGACGGTGAGGACTTCGTCCTCGGCGCGGCCGGCGTCGCCGCCGACCTCCAGGACCAGATCCCCGGCGAGTGGAGCGGCCGCTTCCAGGAGGCGATCAAGGGCTCCGGCACCGTCACCCCGCAGAAGTTCAAGGAGTCGCAGGCCAAGGACTCCACCTTCAAGGGCGTCGAGGAGGGCCAGCGCTTCAGCGTCCCGCTCACCGCGGGCACCTTCGGCATCGTCTACGCCAACAAGCGGAAGCTGGCCGACGCCGGCATCACCGAAGCCCCCAAAACCTGGGAGGAGTTCCTGGCGGCGCTCCAGGCCACCCACCACAAGGACCCCAAGACGGGCGGGATCAGCCTCGGTCTGAAGGTCAAGTCGACCGGGCTGACCTGGGTGCTCCAGCCACTGGCGTTCGGTCAGCTCGGCAAGCAGGCGTACTGGGACCTCTTCGGCCAGGACAAGGCCACCGACTTCGGCTCGCCCAACGGCACCAAGGTCCTGAGCATGTACGACGAGCTGACCCCGTACTGGATGCCGGGCTCCCAGACACTCACCATCGACGAGGCCGACCAGGCGTTCGCCCAGGGCAAGTCGGCCTTCGCCGTCGGCGGTACGTTCACCCTCGCCTTCCTCCAGCAGAACGACATGACGGCCGACGACGTCCTCGCCTTCGGACTGCCCGCGCCCAAGGACGGCGCCGTCCCCGACCGGGCGCTCGGCCCGCTCGCGCTGACCGGGCTGAGCCTCGCCGCCACCAGCGAACAGCCCGAGAACGCCAAGAAATGGATGGAGTTCCTGTCCGGCACCGACGTCGCCGCGCGGTTCGCCAAGGAATCGGCCGACCTGCCCGCCACCGAGCTGGGCGCCGACTCCGAGAAGGTCCTCGGCCCCGCGCTGACCTCCATGATGGAGAGCTTCGTCGGCACCGAGGAGACCACCTACGACCCGAGCCGCAACGACTTCCGTCCGCCGGGCTACGACCAGGACAGGGCCGGTGACATCCTCACCAATCTGAGCCCGCTCGGCCGGGAGACACCGGCGCAGACGGGAGCCAAGCTCCGCGAGCTGAACAACAACTACTGGGCGACCCAGTGACCACAGCACCTCGGCCCACCACGGTGGGGAAGGCCGGGAGCGGCGGCACGAGCCGTACGCTCCCGGCCGGGGCGGCGGGAACCGCCCCCGGCCCCGGCAAGCGCCCCCGGCGAGGGAGATTCGGCGGCGAAGCCCTCTCCGGCTATCTGTTCGTCGCCCCCGCGGTGATTCTCTTCGCCGTCATGGGTCTGTACACCGTCGGCTACGGCTTCCTGCTGAGCTTCGCGTCCTGGAACGGCTTCATGCCGCACTGGACCTGGGTCGGTCTGGACAACTACGCCGACCTGCTCTGGCGCAGCCCCATCTACGCGCCGCGCGTACGCAGCGCGGGACTCAACACGCTCTGGGTGATGATCGCCGTACCGTCGCTGACGGTCATGGTGTCCTTTCCGCTGGCCATCCTGCTCAACCAGGCACGCAGGATGCAGGGGATCCTGCGCTCGGTGTTCTTCCTGCCGTACGTCACCAGCGGTATCGCCGTCTTCTTCGCCTGGCAGTACGTCCTCCAGCCCGACGGCGCCTTCAACCTGCTGCTCGGCCAGCTCGGACTCGGCTCGCTCCAGCAGCCCCAGGGCTGGCTCGGCAACCCCGACACCGCGCTGCCCACACTCATCGTGGTGACCGTGTGGACCCATGTGCCCGTGGCCATGCTGCTGTATCTGACCGGGCTTCAGTCCATCGACCGCAGCCTGCTGGAGGCGGCGCAGCTCGACGGCGCCGGCTGGTGGCGTACGAACGCGTCGGTCGTCTGGCCGCTGCTGCGCCCCATCACGGCGATCGTCGTCCTGCTCAATCTGCGGGACTCGCTCCAGGGCTTCCAGACCTTCCTGGTGATGACCAACGGCGGACCGGGCGACCACACCAACGTGCTGGGCCTGGAGGCGTACACCCTGGCCTTCCTGAAACAGCTCCGCCCCACCCTCGGGCTCGCCAGCGCACTCGGCTGGCTGCTGTTCGCCGCCGCACTGGTACTGGCCCTGATCAATCTGCGAGCGCTGCGGAGCAAGACATGACCTCGATCCCCGTGGCGGCCGAGCGCGCCCACGCGACCGCACACCCCGACAAGGCGGGCCGGACGGGCGGACGGCCGGGCGAGAGCCGGGCCCGTACCCGTAAGAGGCTCGCACGCGTCGTCGTCGGACTGCTGCTCACCGGCTACGGACTGGTGAGCGTCTATCCGTTCCTCTGGATGGTGTCGGCCGCGTTCAAGGACCAGTTGGAGGTGGTCAGCGGCGGTCATCTGATCCCGGAGAACCCCACCTTCGACACCCTGATCGACACCTGGAACAAGCTCCACTTCTTCGACTTCTTCCTCAACAGCCTGCTGGTCACCCTCTACACCGTGGTCCTCACGCTGGTGATCTACGCGGCGGCCGGCTACGCCTTCGCCGTACTGCGCTTCCCCGGCCGGACCTTCCTGTCGAGGCTGTTCGTCGCCCTGCTGTTCGTGCCCGGTGTGACGGTGATGCTGCCGATCGTGCTGCTGGAGAACGAGATGGGCATCCTCGGCACCCACTGGGGACTGGTGCTGCCCTTCGTCAACGGCGGCGCCCCGCTGTCGATCCTCCTCATGACCGGTGCGTTCAGCGCCATCCCGGCCGAACTGCGCGACTCGGCCCGGGTCGACGGCGCGGGCGAGTTCCGGATCTTCCTCAACATCTATCTGCCACTGGCCCAACCCGCCCTGATCACCGTCGCGTTGCTCACCGCGATCCCGACCTGGAACGAGTATCTGCTCACCCGGGTCTCACTCAGCGACCCGTCGGCCTACACCCTCCCGCTCGGCCTCCAGACCCTCGCGGCCGAGAGCGTCCCCCACTACAACAACCTGATGGCCGGAGCCCTCATCGTGGTCATCCCCGTCGTCCTGCTCTTCCTGTGTCTCCAGCGCTACTTCGTCAACGGTCTCGTCGGGGCGGTGAAGGGCTGATGCGGATCCTGGTCACCGGAGCCGCCGGACATATCGGCGGTCATGTCATCGACGACCTGCTGGCCCACGGCCACCGGATCGTCGCCACCGACCTCCTCCCCGTCGAGGACCCACGGCTGGACCGCGTCCACACCGGTGATCTGGGCGATCCGGACCTGGTGCGCGAGGCCATGGCCGGCGCCGATGCCGTCGTCCATCTGGGTGCGATCCCGCACCCCAACTCCGATGACGACAGCGCCCTGTTCGCCACCAACTGCCTCACCGCGCACCGGGTCCTGGACGAGGCGGGCCGCACCGGCGTCCGCCGTGTCGTGGCCGCCTCCAGCCTGGCGGCCGTGGGCCTCGCCTGGTCGCCGAAGCCGCAGTCACCGCGCTACGTACCCCTGGACGAGGAACACCCCACACTCGTCCAGGACCCGTACGGACTGTCCAAGGTCGTCCTGGAGGAGACGGCGCGCGCCACCCACCGGCGGTACGGCGTCGACATCGTCTGTATGCGCTTCCCGTTCACCGGCACCGGCGAGCGGCTGACGAAGCAACTCGCCGCCGTACGCGACGATCCCGCCGGCCACCGGACGGACCTGTGGGGGTGGCTCGACACCAGGGACGCCGCCAGGGCCGTCCGGTACGCGCTCCACGCCGAACTGACGGGCTGTCATGTGCTCAACGTGGTGGCGGACGACACGTCGTCGCCCGTCCCGACAGCCCAACTCCTCGAAGAACACCACCCCGGCGTGCCGTTCTTCGCCGAACTGACCGGCCACGCCTCGCTGTTCGACACCACGGCGTGCGCGCGGCTGCTCGGCTTCGCACCCGAGCACCGCAGGAGCACGCTCGAATCAGAGACCTGATGACGCACGGTACGGCCGCTCTCCTTCAAGATCCGTACGATCCGGCCGCGCGCACCCCACTGACATGCCACCGGGAGGTGGGGTTAGGCTCGGGCGCGCCGCCCGCCCGCAGCGGAGAATTCGGAGAACGCGCACCATGGACACCGCACCGCGCCCCGCCCCCGGTCAGCTCACCTACCGGGATGCCACCGCAGAAGACGTCAAGGCGCTCGTCGCGCTCATAGAGTCCGCCTACCGGGGCGAGAGCGCCCGCGCCTCCTGGACCTCGGAGGCAGATCTGCTGGACGGGCAGCGCACCGACGAACAGGGTGTCCTCGAGGTGATCGAGGCCGAGGGCAGCCGGCTCCTGATGGTCGAGTCCGACGGCGCGCTGATCGCCTGCTGCCAGCTCGAGCACCGGGGGCCCGCCGCGTACTTCGGCATGTTCGCCGTCGACCCCGCCGCGCAGGGCGGCGGACTGGGCAAGCGCATCATCGCCGAGGCGGAGCGCCGTGCCCGCGCGGACTGGGGCGTCGGCGAGATGCATATGACCGTGATCGTCCAGCGCGAGGACCTGATCGCCTGGTACGAGCGCCGCGGCTATCGCCGTACGGGACAGTTGACCCCGTTCCCGTACGGCGACGAGCGCTTCGGCATCCCGCAGCGCGACGACCTGGCGTTCGAGCTGCTGGTCAAGGCGCTGGACGACGACGCCTGACCGGACACGCCCGACCGGACACGCCCGACCGGACACGCCCGACCTACGGCTCCGGCCCCGGCCCTCGTACCGGCCCCGTCAGGCCGTGAAGCGGCCGGTGCGCCGGATCTCCGGGAAGTCGGTGGTCGCCCCGTCCAGGCCGAACGCCCGGACCAGCCGCAACTGGTCCGGTGTGTTCACCACCCACCCGATGACCCCGAGCCCCGCCGTGTGCGCGCTCTCGACGACCTCCAGCGTCAGTCGCCGGATGTTCAGCGCGAGCGAGTCCGCGCCCACCGCGACCGCCCGGTCCACCACGTCGGCGCCCCAGCGGCTCGCGATCAGCACCGTCCGTACGCCCGGCACCAGGGCGGAGATCTCGGCGACGGCCTCGTCGTGGAACGAGGACACCTCCACCCGCCCCACCAGCTCGCGCCGGCGCATCACCTCGGCCAGCGCGCGGGCCGCCGCCACATCCTTGATCTCCGCCTGGAGCGGTGAGCGCACCGCGTCCAGGACCTCCTCGAAGACCGGCACCCGCTCGCCCTGTCCCGCGTCGAGCTCCCGCAGCTCGGCGAGGGTCCGGTCGGCGATCGGGCCCGTTCCGTCGGTGGTTCGGTCCAGCTCGGCGTCGTGCATGACGACGAGGGCGCCGTCCTTGCTCAGATGAAGATCGAGCTCGATGGCGTCCATGCCGGCTCGCTCGGCGTGCAGGAAGGAGCGCAGGGTGTTCTCGGGTTCGACACCCATCACTCCACGATGACCGATGGTGAGGAAAGTCAAGACTGACTCGCTTCCGTCGTCGGCGGCTCCCGCGCGGTGCTGGTGCCCCACGCGGCACGGGCGGCAGCCTAACGGCCACCGCGCCGGACAGACCCGGGTCGGACGCGTGCGCGCCGGAGCCTGCCGTTCCCACCGCTCGCGGCAGGAAGAATGCCCGTGAACTTGGGGTGCGGCAGGATAATTTGTCTAGTGCTCTCTTGTACGGGAGAATCGAAGACCTATACGGTGGTTTGACGCCCGCTTCTCCCGTGGAGGACGTGACATGACGGAAATTCTTGTGCAGGACCGGCCCGCACGGCATACGGCCGACGACGAGCGGGTGGTCGAGCACCCCGCCTGGACCGAGCTCAAGAACGCCGTCGAACAGATCCGACCCTGGCAGTCCAAGGACGGCTCCATAGATTTCGACGCGGCGGAAGCGCCCCCACGGGCTCTCGTGGAGGTCACGCTCGACCGGGTGATCGCCGCCGTCGAGCAGTTGTCGCCCCTGCTGCCGCACGACGCCGCGTACCACCAGGCGCTCTGCGTGGACCTGCGCAAGTGGGCCGACGGCGCCTTCGACGTTCCTGACTTCCTCGACTCGCTGCTCGCCTTCCAGCCCGCCGCCGAGCGCGTCGACCGGCTCCAGCATCTGGTCGTCTTCCCCATGTACACGCAGAACGGCAACCCGGACCGCAATCTGGAAGCCGTCGTCCTGCGCATGGTCTGGCCCGAATGGCTCTCCGAGCTGGAGCGCACCCGCTACGACAACCCCCTCTTCTGCGGCATCACCTTCGAGGACTTCACCGCCGGATACGACACCAACTCCGCGGTCCTCTTCCCCGAGACCATCGCCGTGCGGCAGGCCCCCGAGCGGTTCAGTTGGGGCGGCATCTTCTGCGACCGCGAGGCCGCCCGCTTCCGCCGCGTCACCGAGGCGGCCGTGGACATCCTCGGTGTCGAACTCCCCGACGACATCCGCGAGATGGTCGGCGACCAGGACCGCTGCCAGCAGGCGTTCGTACTCTGGGACATGATCCACGACCGTACCCACAGCCATGGCGACCTGCCGTTCGACCCCTTCATGATCAAGCAGCGCCAGCCGTTCTGGATGTACGGCCTGGAGGAGCTGCGCTGCGACCTCACCGCCTTCCGGGAGGCCGTGAAACTGGAGGCGGACGGCGTCGCGCAGGGCCGCGACGTGCAGTACGCGGTGCTGTTCGACCGGATGTTCCGCTTCCCCGTCACCGGCGCCCGCGAGCGCAACTACGACGGCCTCGGCGGTCAGTTGCTCTTCGCCTACCTCCACAAGCACGACGTGGTGCGCTGGACGGACAACACCCTGCGCATCGACTGGGACAGGGCCCCGGAGGTCACGCAGCGGCTCCTCGCCGAGATCGAGGCCCTTTACCGGGCCGGTATCGACCGTCCGAAGCTGGTCCACTGGTTCGCCGCCTACGACCTCGTCTCCACCTATCTGGCCCCGCACCCCGGATCGCGCTGGGCCAAGGGCCCGGACGCCCTGGACCTGGATCTGCCCCCGCGCAAGCTGGTGGACGACGTGCTTCCCGACGAGTTTCCGCTCAGCATGTTCTACGAGGCACTGGCCAAGAAGCTCAAGACTGTGATCGCCTCGACCAAGGGCATCACGGCGGCGGCGTGAGTGACGACCACGACGACAACGCGGACACGGGGGACACCGGGATGACGGAGAAGACGACCATGAGCCCAAGCACGGAAGCGGGCGGCGGATTGGACGGCGCCGTCGTGGCGGTCGCCGGAGCGGGCGGCCCCGCCGGACGCGCGGCTCTGCTGCGCCTGGCCGCGGCCGGGGCGACCGTCGCCGCCGCCGACGCGGACGCCGCGAGCCTCGCCGAGGCCGTCGACGCCGCCCGCCACGCGCACAGCGGCGCCACCGTCACCGGTGACACCGTCGACCTCCTCGATCCGGCGGCCACCCGCGCGTGGGCGGCCAAGGCGGAGCAGGACAACGGCCGGGTGGACGGTCTCGTCCATCTCGTCGGCGGCTGGCGCGGCGGCAAGACCTTCGCCGACACCGACCTCGCCGACTGGGACATGCTGGAGAAGTTGCTGATCCGCACCGTCCAGCACACCTCGCTCGCCTTCCACGACGCTCTGCTGCGCAGCGACCGCGGTCGCTATGTGCTGGTCAGTGCCGCCGGCGCGAGCAGGCCCACGGCCGGCAACGCCGCCTACGCCGCGGCCAAGGCGGCGGCCGAGGCATGGACGCTGGCGCTGGGCGACGACTTCCGCAAGGCCGGGGGCGACGAAGGACCGCGCGCGGCGGCTGCGATCCTGGTCATCAAGGCACTGGTGCACGACGCGATGCGCGCCGAGCGCCCGAATGCGAAGTTCGCGGGCTTCACGGACGCCGGAGAGCTGGCCGACGCCGTCGCCGGAGTCTGGGACCGGCCCGCCGGTGAAGTGAACGGAAGGCGTCTGTGGCTGACCCCCGAGTCATGAAGTCCCGTACGACGGCCGCGCGTGCGCACCACGACCCCCAGACGCGCGGCTTCGCGAGCGACAACTACGCCGGCGCCCATCCCGAGGTGCTGGCGGCGCTCGCCGTCGCCAACGGCGGCCACCAGATCGCGTACGGCGAGGACGAGTACACCGACCATCTCCAGCGCGTCATGCACAGCCACTTCGGCCCCACCGCGAAAGCGTTTCCGGTCTTCAACGGCACCGGGGCGAACGTCGTCGCGCTCCAGGCCATGACCGACCGCTGGGGTGCGGTGATCTGCGCCGAGTCCGCGCACATCAACGTGGACGAGGGCGGAGCGCCCGAGCGGGTCGGCGGGCTCAAACTGCTGACCGTGCCGACGCCGGACGGCAAACTCACCCCGGAGCTGGTCGACCGGCAGGCATGGGGCTACGACGACGAGCACCGCGCCATGCCCCAGGTCGTGTCGATCGCCCAGAACACCGAACTGGGCACCGTCTACACCCCGGCCGAGATCCGCGCGCTGTGCGAGCACGCCCACGAGCGCGGCATGAAGGTCCATCTCGACGGGGCCCGGATATCCAACGCCGCCGCCCACCTCGACGTACCGATGCGCACCTTCACCAACACCGTCGGCGTGGACGTGCTCAGTTACGGCGGCACGAAGAACGGCGCGATCTTCGGCGAGGCCGTCGTCGTGATCGACCCGGACGCGGTGCGCGCGATGAAGCGGCTGCGCAAGCTGTCGATGCAGCTCAGCTCCAAGATGCGGTTCGTCTCCGTGCAGTTGGAGGCGCTGCTGGCCGGTGATCTGTGGCTGCGCAACGCCCGGCACAGCAACGCCATGGCGCGGCGGCTCGCCGACGGTGTGAGCGCGGTCGACGGCGTCGAGATCCTGCACCCCGTCCAGGCCAACGCCGTCTTCGCCCGGCTGCCGCACGACGTGAGCGTGCGCCTCCAGCGGCGGTTCCGCTTCTACTTCTGGGACGAGGCGGCCGGCGACGTGCGCTGGATGTGCGCCTTCGACACCACCGAGGCCGACGTCGACGCGTTCGTCCAGGCGCTCAAGGAGGAGATGGCCGGCTAGGCCCTGTCCGGCGGATCTTCGGGGGTCCGGGACGCCTGGCACGGCACCTCCCTGCGTTGTCGGAGTCATCCAAGTACGTCCAGTACGAGGATGATCCTCCGCCTTGCGATGCACCGCACCAGCCGCCCCGGCCTGATCCCCGAAGATCCGCCGGACAGGACCTAGCGGAGTCAGGGTTGGCGGTGCATTACAGTGGACCTCATGGTGTGCTGTGGTGCACCGCTTCCGTATGTCCCGAGGCAAGGCTGACCATGACCCTGACACTCACCGTGTCGGACGAGGTACGTACCCTCGTCCCCGGCTTCACCCCGCTCGCCGTCGAGGCCCACGGCCTGGTCAACGGGCCCAGCAGCGACGCGAGTTCGGCGCTGCTGGACGTCGCGGCCCGCCGCCTCGCCGCGCGCCTCGACGGGCGCGCCCCGCACGAGGACCCGCACATGGCCACCTGGCGCGCGGCGTACACGGCCTTCGGCAGCAAGCCGTCCCGTACCCGCAACTCCGCGGAGGCGCTGGCCAGAAGGGCGCTCGCCGACGGCGGTCTGCCCCGGATCAATCTGCTGGTGGACCTCTACAACGCGATCAGCGTGGCGCATCTGATCCCCGTCGGCGGCGAGGACATCGACCACGTCACGGGCGAGATGCGGCTCGTACGGGCCATCGGCGACGAACCGTTCCACACCGCGGCGGGCGGCGAGCCGGTCGTGGAGTACCCGGACGCGGGTGAGGTGGTGTGGCGGGACGACGAGGGCGTCACCTGCCGGCGCTGGAACTGGCGCCAGGGCGTACGCACCCGGCTCACCGAGGAGTCGGTGAACGCCGTCTTCCTGCTGGAGGCCCTGGCCCCGACGACCCGCGCGGAACTCGACGCCGCGGGCACCGAACTCGCCGAATCGCTGGAGAAGTTGAGCCCCGGAGCGCGGATCACCGTCCACCCCGTGGGCTGACGCCCCGCCCGGCGACCGCCTCGCGGCCCGTAGCAGTGACGTTTCGGTCCAGTCGCCCGTAGGGCCGATCAGTTGGCCTCGCGGACCTCGGCCGGCGTCGGAGCCGTACCGCCCAGATGCGCCGGTACCCACCAGGTGTCGCTCGCGTCCCTGGGCCGTACCGGATAGGCGCGCTGGGCGGCTTCGAGCAGTTCCTGCACCCGCTCGCGCAGCCGCCGGGTGATCGCGCCCGCGTACTGGTCGGTGGGGGCGTCCAGCGGCTCACCGACCCGCATCGTCACGGGGATGTGGCTGCGCCGGAAGTTGCGCGGGCGTCCCTTGGTCCAGATCCGCTGGGTGCCCCACAGCGCCATCGGGATCAGCGGCACACCGGCCTCCTGCGCCAGGCGCGCCGCGCCCGACTTGAAGGACTTGAGGGTGAACGACTGCGAGATGGTCGCCTCGGGGAACACCCCGATGATCTCGCCGGAGCGCAGCGAGTCGAGCGCGTGCGCGTAGGCGGTCTCGCCCTGCTTGCGGTCCACCGGGATGTGCTTCATGCCGCGCATGAGCGGGCCCGAGACCTTGTGGCGGAAGACGGAGTCCTTGGCCATGAAGCGGACGAGGCGCTTCTGCGGGAGCGCGGTGAGCCCGGTGAAGATGAAGTCCAGATAGCTGATGTGGTTGCTGACGAGAACGGCACCGCCGGTACGCGGGATGTTCTCGGAGCCCTGAGTCTCGATCTTGAGGTCCAGCGCCTTGAACAGCGTGCGGGCGGCGCCGACGACCGGCCGGTAGACGAGCTCTGCCATCTGGAGGAGACCCTTCTGTTCCCGGGGAGGGTTCTCCCGACGGAAGTTACGCAGCCGTAGGTTTTCGGCATTGGGCAGATCGTGCCCCAAACGAGGGCCTGTGGCCAGTCCTGCCGACGGCGCGGAGCGAGATTCTCATCACGTCATTCCCGGGTGATCAGCGGCGGTCCCCGCAGCTCAGCGCAGCGCGGCGGTCGTACGGCGCAGCAGGAGGTACATCTCGCAGCCGAGGCAGTAGCCGAAGACGGCGTTGAGGAAGGCGGCGGCCAGCGCGCACGCCGTGGCGGCCAGGCCGAGCCAGAGGGGCCCCCACAGACAGCCGACGAGCCCGACCACCGCGAAGACCAGTCCGACCGCCTGCGCGAAACGCGGCGGCTCGGGAGACTCGAACTCCGTGGGCGGTCCGATCCTCGGCCGTACGACGGCGCGGAACAGCCATGCGTACGGCGACCGTCCCACGCCGGCCAGCGCGCCCACCGCGAAGACCAGGGCCTGCCAGCCGAGAAGCGCGCCGCTGCCGGTGACGAGGACCACGGCCAGGACGACGGTGGTGACGGCCGCGCCGAAGCGAGGACCCCTGACATCAATGTTCATGACACCAGCATCGCTCAGGGCCGCACGCCCGGAAGCGCGGAATATTTTGCGGTCGTGTGAACGCTGCACGGGGGATGACGACGACAGGGCTCGTGGTGTGCGTGGCGGTGCTCGCGGCCGCGAGTCTCTTCGGTGTGCTCCACCGCCGTACGAACGGGAGGCTCAAGTTGCGCGGGCGGGACGGCGAAAGACGGCTCGGCGCCGCCGAGTTGGGGGCCGAGCTGGGGGAGCGCGCCACGCTCGTCCAGTTCTCCAGCGCGTTCTGCCAGCCCTGCCGCGCGACCAGGCGCACGCTCGCCGAGGTGACCGCCATGGTCGACGGCGTCGTCCATGTGGAGCTGGACGCCGAGGACCGGCTGGCGCTGGTACGCGAGTTGGGCATCCTCAAGACGCCCACGGTGCTCGTCCTCGACGCGGCGGGGCGGATCGTGCGCCGGGCGGCGGGCGCGCCGCGCAAGGCCGATGTGATCGCCGCGCTGGGCGTGGCCGTGTCGGGCACGACGCCGGGCGGCTGAAGTTCCCGGCCGTAGGGCCGGTGGGCGTTGGGAAGGTCACAGTTCGAAGCGCTTGCTCAGCGGGCATGAAGTGGATGTACTGGCGAGTAATATTATGGTCGGTGCGCCGGTCGACCTGACCGGAAAACCTCCCATCAGACGCCTATGCTGCGAGCGACAAGGCAGCCCAGAAATGACGATGCAGTAGGAGAGCCGGCGTGAGCCTGAGGATCGTTGTCTGTGTGAAGTACGTGCCCGACGCCACGGGCGACCGGCATTTCGCCGATGACCTGACGCTGGACCGTGACGACGTGGACGGTCTGCTGTCCGAGCTGGACGAGTACGCGGTCGAGCAGGCGTTGCAGATCGCCGCGGCCCACAACGACGCCGGTGACGGCGACGCGGAGGTCACCGTCCTGACCGTCGGCCCCGAGGACGCCAAGGACGCGCTGCGCAAGGCGCTGTCGATGGGCGCGGACAAGGCCGTTCACGTCGAGGACGACGATCTGCACGGCACGGACGCCCTCGGCACCTCGCTGGTCCTCGCGAAGGCCATCGAGAAGACCGGCTACGACCTGGTGATCTGCGGAATGGCCTCCACGGACGGCACGATGGGCGTGCTGCCCGCGATGCTCTCGGAGCAACTGGGCGTGCCGCAGGTGACGCTCCTGTCCGAGGTGTCGGTCGACGGCGGCACCGTCAAGGGCCGCCGGGACGGCGACGCGGCGACCGAACAGCTCGAAGCCTCCCTGCCGGCCGTCGTGTCGGTGACGGACCAGTCGGGCGAGGCCCGCTACCCCTCGTTCAAGGGGATCATGGCGGCCAAGAAGAAGCCGGTGGAGTCCCTGGACCTGGGGGACCTGGACATCGAGGCCGGGGACGTCGGCCTCGAAGGCGCGTGGACGTCGGTCGACTCGGCCACGGAGCGCCCGGCCCGTACGGCGGGCACGATCGTCAACGACGAGGGCAAGGGCGGCGACGAGCTGGCCGAGTTCCTCGTCAGCCAGAAGTTCATCTGACACGGCGCCACATGGCGCGCCCATCGTGTGGCGCGGCAGCGGTAGCCGGTCCCGGATCCCTCACGTACCCGCATTCGCAGGAGAACAGAACCCATGGCTGAAGTCCTCGTCTATGTCGATCATGTGGACGGTGCCGTCCGCAAGCCCACCCTGGAGCTGCTGACGCTGGCCCGCCGGCTCGGCGACCCGGTCGCCGTCGCGCTCGGCGCGGGCGCCGCCGACACCGCCGCCGCGCTGGCGGAGCACGGCGCGGTGAAGGTGCTGACCGCCGACGCCCCCGAGTTCGACGACTATCTCGTCGTCCCGAAGGTCGACGCGCTCCAGGCCGCGTACGAGGCCGTGTCCCCGGCCGCCGTACTGGTCCCGTCCTCCGCCGAGGGCAAGGAGATCGCCGCCCGCCTCGCGGTGCGCATCGGATCGGGTCTGATCACCGACGCGATCGACCTGACGGCCGACGGCAAGGGCCCGGTGGCCACGCAGTCGGTGTTCGCCGCCTCGTACACCACCAACTCGCGTATCACCAGGGGCACTCCGGTCATCACGGTGAAGCCCAACGCGGCCCCCGTCGAGCCGGCCCCGGCCGCGGGCGCCGTCGAGGCCCTGGCCGTCACCTTCTCCGCCGCCGCCACCGGCACCCGGGTCGTCGCCCGCACCCCGCGCGAGTCCACGGGCCGCCCCGAGCTGACCGAGGCCGCGATCGTCGTCTCGGGCGGGCGCGGCGTCAACGGGCCCGAGAACTTCGCGATCATCGAAGCGCTCGCCGACTCACTCGGCGCGGCCGTGGGCGCCTCGCGCGCCGCCGTCGACGCCGGCTGGTACCCGCACTCCAACCAGGTCGGCCAGACCGGCAAGTCGGTCTCCCCGCAGCTCTACATCGCCTCCGGCATCTCCGGCGCGATCCAGCACCGCGCGGGCATGCAGACCTCGAAGACGATCGTCGCGGTCAACAAGGACGCCGAGGCCCCCATCTTCGACCTCGTCGACTACGGCGTCGTCGGCGACCTCTTCCAGGTCGTCCCGCAGCTCACCGAGGCCATCAAGGCCCGTAAGGGCTGAGCCGCCGTACCTCCCGGGGCCGCGTGGTGGATCACCACCGCGCGGCCCCGGTGTGTTGCGTGCTCGCTTCCCGGACCGCTCCGGGCGACCATTGACGCAGCCCGGACCGGGCGGCTAACTTCACTATGCGGATTGCGTGTTCCGTATAGCGGAAGTATTGGGTACGGGCAGATGGAGGCGCGGGTATGGGTCAGGGCCGGCAGGAGAAGGTGACGACGAGCCTCGCGGGCGCGGTCGGGACGAGCATCAGCGCCTCGCTCGCACCGGTCGACGCGGAACTCGCCCGCCGCTATCCGGGGGACCCCGGCACCCGCCAGCCCGTCCACACCGTCTACGTCCCCGCCGACACCTTCGACGCGGGCACCGTCCGCTCCTGGGGCCGGAAGGCACTCGCCGCCCTTGACGAACACGCCCCCGACGCCGCCTGTCTGGCGCGCGCCCTCGGCCTCGCCGACGAACTGGCGGGACCGGTGTACGAGCGGGTGCGGGCCAAGCTGGAGCGCGAACCCGTCGAAGACCTGCGGATCGACTTCGAGGACGGCTACGGGCCGCACACCGACGCGCAGGAGGACACCGCCGCCGCGCGCGCCGCGCGCCTGGTCCACGAGGCGTACGGCAACGGCACCGCCGCCCCGTACATGGGCATCCGGATGAAGTGCCTGGAGGCCCCCGTACGGGACCGGGCCATCCGCACCCTCGACATCTTCCTCAGCGGACTGATGGACGCCGGCGGACTCCCCGAAGGGCTCGTCCTCACCCTGCCCAAGGTCACCTATCCCGAACAGATCACCGCGATGGTGCGGCTGGTGGAGGAGTTCGAGAAGGCGCGCGGTCTGGAGCACGGCCGGATCGGCTTCGAGATCCAGATCGAGACCAGCCAGTCCATCCTCGCCGCCGACGGCACCGCCGCCGTGGCCCGGATGATCGGCGCGGCGGACGGCCGCGCCACCTCACTGCACTACGGCACCTTCGACTACAGCGCCTGCGTCGGCGTCAGCGCCGCCTACCAGTCGAGCGACCACCCGGCCGCCGACCACGCCAAGGCCGTCATGCAGGTCGCCGCCGCCGGCACCGGCGTACGCGTCTGCGACGGCTCGACCAACGTGCTGCCGGTCGGCCCCACCCCCCAGGTCCACGAGGCGTGGCGGCTCCACTACGGGCTCACCCGCCGCGCCCTGGCCCGCGCCTACTACCAGGGCTGGGACATGCACCCCGGCCATCTGCCCACGCGCTACGCGGCCGTCTACGCCTTCTACCGCGAGGGACTTGAGCCCGCCGCCGCACGACTCGCCGCGTACGTCGCGAAGACCGGCGGCGACGTGATGGACGAGCCCGCCACGGCCAAGGCGCTCAGCGGCTACCTGCTGCGCGGACTGGACTGCGGAGCCCTCGACAGCGCCGAGGTCACCCGGCTCACCGGGCTCACGCGCGCCGACCTGGAGGGTTTCTCCGCCCCGCACCGCGCGGCCCTGCCGGACGCCCGCTAGGAGTCGAAGCCCAGACCGAACCGGTCCAGCGTGCGCAGCCACACATCGCGGTGCCCGCCGTTGTGGTCGGCGCGGTCCAGGGAGCGCCGGGTGAGTTCGACGCCCACGTACCGCGCCGGCTCCGGCGGGAACGGCAGCGGCTTGGTGCGCACCATCTCCAGCCGGGTACGCGAGGTCTCCCGCCCGGACAGCAGGTCGAGCATCACGTTCGCGCCGAACCGGCTGGCCGCCACCCCGAGCCCCGTGTAGCCGAGCGCGTACGCCACCCGCCCGCTCATCGCCCGGCCGTAGAAGGCGGTGAAACGGGTGCAGGTGTCGATGGCGCCGCCCCACGCGTGGCCGAACTTCACGCCCGTCAACTGCGGGAAGGTGGTGAAGAAGTGCTCGGCCAGCTTCGCGAACGTCTCGGGCCGCTGGTCGAGTTCGTCCCGCAGCCCGTTCCCGTAGTGGTAGATGGCGTCGTAACCGCCCCACAGGATCCGGTTGTCGTCGGTGAGCCGGTAGTAGTGGAACTGGTTGCCCATGTCGGACATCCCCTGGCGGCCCTTCCAGCCCACCGAGGCGAGTTGGCCGTCGGTCAGCGGCTCGGTCGTCAGCACGTAGTCGTACACCGGCACCGTGTACAGCCGCAGCCGGCGCAGCAGTGCGGGGAAGACATTGGTCGCGAGAGCCACCCGCCGGGCGCCGACCCTGCCGTACGCGGTGTCGAGGACGACACCCCGGTGGCCCTCGCGCATCCGCCGTACCGGAGTGTTCTCGTACATCCGCACCCCCAGGCGCAGACACGCCTCGCGCAGGCCCCAGACCATCCGGGCCGGGTCGGTGAGCGCGTAGCCCTCGGCGTCGAACGCGCCCGCGAGGTAGGTCGGTGAGTCGACCTCCGCGCGGATCTCGTCGCGGGTCAGGAAGTCGATCGAGCGGCCGTGCGCCGCCGCGAGTTCGCACATCGCGCGGACCTCGTCGACCTGGTGCGCGGCGGTGGCCGCCCACAGCTTGCCGTCGCGCCGGAAGCCGCAGTCGATGCCGTACCGGCGCAGGGTCTCCTCGATCTCGGTGAGATTTTCCAGACCCATGTGCTCCAGGTCGGCCAGTTCGTCGGGCCAGCGGTCGGCGCCGTTGCCGAGGCCGTGGGTGAGGCTGGCCGAGACGAAGCCGCCGTTGCGGCCGGATGCGGCCCAGCCCGCGGTGCGCCCCTCGACCAGGACGACGTCCAGCGACGGGTCGCGCTCCTTGGCGAGCAGCGCGGTCCACAGTCCGCTGAACCCGCCGCCCACGACGGCGAGGTCGCAGGTGGTGTTCCGGGTGAGTGCGGGACGCGGCGCCGGCGCGTCCCGGCTGTCGAGCCAGTGGCTCAGGGGCTTGGCCTCGGCGAGGGCGTCGGCGTACGGGACGCTCATGGTGCGGGCCTCCGTTCTGGAGCGGGAAGGGCGATGGGGGAGGGGCTGCGGGGAGGGGACGCGTATGGGAAGGGGGTGAGGCGCCGGGCTTCGGGTGCTCCGCCGCCCCACCCCCGGCTCGCGGGGCGCCGGTCAGTCGGCGATGTGCAGCGTGTGCGGCAGCTTCGAGAAGCTGCGGGCACCGTCCGGCGTGCACAGCACGGTGTCGCCCATCTTCATCCCGAAGCCTTCGTCGGGCAGATGCAGATTCGGCTCGATGGTGAACGACATCCCCGGCGCGAGCACATGCTCGTCGCCCGCCACCAGCGTCATCGGCTCCAGCCACCCGGGCGGGTAGGCGACGCCGAGGCTGTAGCCGATGCGGTGACAGCGGCGGCGTACGAGATCCAGCTCGCCCAGGACCGCGTTGCAGGCGTCGTCCGGGGCGGGCGCGGGGGCGCCGGGTCCGGAGGCGGCGATGGCCGCCTCGGTGGCCCGCTCGACGCAGTCCGCGACCTCCTGGACCCGGGGCGACGGCTGCCCCACCACGGCGGTGCGCATCAGGACCGCGTGGTAGCGGTGCACGACACCGGCGAACTCGATACAGACCACGTCGCCGCGCGACAGCGTGCGCCGGGACGCCATCGCGTGCACCAGGGCGCTGCGTTCACCCGAGACGACCATCGGCGGGATCGCGGCGAACTCGCTGCCCGCCTCACCCAGCGCCTGGCTCGCTATGCCCGCGAGCGCGGTCTCCGAGACACCGGGCCGTACCGCCGCGAAGACCTGCTCCATCGCGTAGTCGGCCATCTCGGCGGCCTGCCGCTGATACGCGATCTCGGCGGCCGACTTGATCAGCCGCTCCTCCGGCACGAGATGGCTCGCGTCGACCCAGCGCACACCGGGCAGCAGCGCGCGCAACCGGTCCCAGTTGCCGGGCAGGAGCGTGAACGCCTCCAACTCCACACCGACCGTGGCCTGGTCGAGGCCGTGCTTGCGGACGCTCTCGGCGATGACCTCGATCGGGTCCTGCGTGGCGATGTCGTAGACGCGCGGGGAGCGCAGCCACGACAGCATGTGCACCCCCGGCTCCTCGGTGGTGCGGGTGACGTACTCGGGCTCGCCGTCACCGGAGTCGATGACCAGCGCCTGCGGCCACAGATAGCCCACGGAACTGACACCGGTCAGCCAGTTCACGACGTCGGGCATGGTGACGACGAGTCCGTCGAGGCCCTGGGCGGTCATCCGGGCCCGGACCCGGCGCAGCCGTTCGTCGTAGGTGGGCAGTGTGAAGGGGAGTTCCATGGTGATCTCCGGTATGTGGCGTGTGCGGGTGTACGGGGGTGTGCGGGGGAGTACGGGTGACGGTGGTGCGGTGTCGGTGTCAGAGGGCCCAGTGGGGTGCGAGTGCTTCCCGTACGCGGTCGAGCGCCGCGTCGCCCCGGGTGATGTCGTCGGGTACGTACGCGATCGGGTCGGCGAGTGAGGATTCCCGGCCGAGCAGTCCCTCGACGGTGGCGTGCAGGCAGTAGGCGGCGTAACTGCGCGCGTAACCGCCCTCCTGGGTGAGGACGAGCCGGCCGTCCGTCAGCTCCCGGCTCATCTCGCCGAGCAGGGTGCCGATGCGGTGGAAGCCGGCCATGGTCACGTTGTGCTGACCGTTGGCGTCGAAGGTGGCCGCGTCCTGGCCCGACGCGGCGACGATCAGACCCGGCCGGTACCGCCGCAGGACGGGCCACACGATCCGCTCGATCGCGTCGGCGTACGCCCGGTCGCCCGAACCGACCGGCAGTTCGATGTTGATGTTGTGCCCGGTGCCCGCGCCGCGTCCGAGTTCGTCCGGGGAGCCGGTCTGCGGATGGGTCCTGCCCCACGCCCCGTGTGCCATGTGCAGCGAGACGGTGAGGACGTCGGGGCGGTCGTAGAAGATCTCCTGGGTGCCGTTGCCGTGGTGGACGTCCCAGTCGATGACGGCCACCCGCTCCACCCCCCGGTCGCGGGCCCGCTGGGCGGCGAGCGCGGCGTGCCCGAACACGCAGTAGCCGTCGGCCTGTTCCGGCTGCGCGTGGTGTCCGGGCGGTCTCACCAGCGCGTACGCCATCTCGCAGGAGCCGTCGAGCACGGCGTCCACGGCGGCGAGACAGGTTCCGGCGGCGGCGAGCAGCGGCTCCCAGGAGCCGGGGGTGACCGTCGTCGTGGAGGTCAGCCAGTGCCGGGCACTGCCGCCCCTCTCGCACAGGGCGCGCACGTCGTCCACGTACGACCGCGTGTGCACGGTGGTCAGTTCGGCCTCGGTCGCGAGGCGTCCGGGGTGCCAGACGACGTGACCGGCGACCGGTCCGCGCTCCAGGACCGCCCGCATGTTACGTATGCGAGGGGCGCTCTCCGGGTGCAGCTCCTGCTCGGCGAGGAGTTCGGAGGGCGCGGCCTCCCAGAAGCCGGACCCGGTGTCGTGGTCCAGGACCCGCTCGTCCCAGAACACATGGATGTTCTCGCTCACTTCTCCTCCTGCCTGCTCCTGCTCGGACTGCTGCTCGGCCCGCTGCTCCCGCTACTCCTGCGAGGGGGTCATCGAGTACGTGAAGAACGCGGGCTCGTCGCCGGTGTTCTCCAACTGGTAGGTCCAGCCCGGCGCGAGATACACACAGTCGTCGGGGCCCAGGTCGAAGTGGCCTTCGTCCCAGGTGAGCCGGAGCCGGCCGCGGATGATGAAGTACGTCTCCTCGACGGGGCCGTACCAGTGGTCGCCGTCGGCGACGTCGTCGTCCCCGCGCGAGGACCAGATGTTGGTGCGCTCGCCCGGGTCCATCCAGGCGGCGCCGAGCATCAGATTGGAGCCGCTGCGCCGCTTGGTGATGACGCGGGCGATCCGCACCTTGGTCACCGCTTCGGCGGCCGGGGTGACCGGCACGTCGGCGAGGGCGACGACACTGGGCGGGACCCGGCCGGGGACGGCGCTGGTGTCGTGGGTCATGACTCTCTCCTCTGGGTGGTGTGGGTGGTGTGGGCCGGGGTGTCTCGGAGGGGACTGTGGGGGCGTGCCGGACCGCCCCCGCACGCCGGCGCGTACGGGACGAGGTGGGGTCCGGTGTTCAGGTGGTCGTACGTGTCGGCCCGAGCGCCGTTACGTCGACGGCGCGACCGGCACCAGTGCCGCCCGCTCCACCGGCCACGCGACCCGCGCGGCGGAGCCGGGCCGCAGTGGCTGTTCCTGCCCCGCCGCCTCGCGCAACTGGACGCGTTCGCCACAGGCCAGATCGACGGCGACCCGCCGGTGCGCGCCGAAGTAGACGATCTCGGTGACCGAGCCCTCGAGGACGTTGTGGCCCTGCGGTGCCGTCTCGCCGGGGACGAGCAACCGCATCCGCTCGGGCCGCACCACGAGCGCGACCTCTTCCGGGTCCGCCTCGTACGCGGTACCGGGCGGCACCGCCAACTGGTAGCCGTCGCAGGTCAGGACGCCCGCTGCCGTACACCGTCCGGTGAACACGTTGGACTCGCCGAGGAAGCGGGCGACGAAGAGGGTCGCGGGCCGCTCGTACAACTCCTCGGGAGTGCCGACCTGTTCGATACGGCCCTCGTTGAAGACGGCGATCCGGTCGGAGAGGGCAAGTGCCTCCTCCTGGTCGTGGGTGACGAACACGAAGGTGATGCCCAGCTCGCGGTGCATCCGGGAGATCTCGCCCTGGAGCTGTTCGCGCAGCTTCTTGTCCAGGGCGCCCAGCGGTTCGTCCATCAGCAGGACGCGCGGGTTGAACACGACGGCCCGCGCCAGCGCCACGCGCTGCTGCTGTCCGCCGGACAACTGGCTGGGCAACCGGTCGGCCAGCCCCTCCAGCCGCACCATCCGCAGGGCCTCGGCGACCCGCTCCGCGATCTCGGCCTTCGGCACCTTGCGCTGCTGGAGCGGGAAGGCGACGTTCTTCGCGACCGTCATGTGCGGGAACAGGGCGTAGTGCTGGAAGACCATGCCCAGATCGCGGCGGTGCGGCGGCAGTTGAGCGACATCCACACCGTCGACGGTGATGCTGCCCTCGGTGGTCCCGCTGAACCCGGCGATCATGTCCAGGGTCGTCGTCTTGCCGGAACCGGACGGGCCGAGGAAGGTCATGAACTCCCCGACCTCGATGTCCAGCGAGACCCGGTCCACGGCCGCCCGGTCCCCGTAACGCTTCGTGAGCTGCCGCAGTTCGACCGCGGCGCCGCTGGCCCGCGCCGCCCCGGCGGTCTGCCCGGACCGGGACGAGGCGGCCGGGGACGCGGCGGCCTCGGACGAGGCGGCGCCGGACGCCCCGGGCGGGGACCCGGCGGTCGGAGTGTCGTTCGAAGTGGCGGTCGTGTCGGCCATCTCGGCGGCGGTGTCGGCCATGTCAGCGTTTCCCCTCGCGCCCGGTGCGCCGCAGCAGTTGCGGCAGCAGGATCAGCGCGGTCGTGGCGACGAGCACGATGCTCGACGCGGCGGCGATCGTCGGATCGGTCTCCACGGTGACGCTGCTGAACATGGTCACCGGAAGGGTGTGCAGGGTCGGGCTCTGGAGGTAGAACGCGATCACGACCTCGTCGAGCGAGGTGACGAACGCGAACACCGCTCCGGAGAGCACGCCCGGCGCGATGAGCGGAGCCGTGATCCGCCGGAAGGTGGTGAACGGGTTGGCGCCGAGCATCGCGGCGGCCCGGTCGAGCCGGCGGTCGTAGCCCCGCAGGCTGGTGGAGACGGCGACCACCACGAACGGCACGGCGAGCGCGGTGTGCGCCACGACGAACCCGAACGCGGTACCGGACAGGCCCCAGTTGAGGAACGCCGCGTACACCGCGATGGCGGCGACGATCTGCGGCACCACCATCGGCGCCATCAGCAGACCGTTGATCAGGCCCTTGCCGGGCAGTTGGCCCCGGTCCAGGGCCAGTGCCGCCAAGGTGCCGAGCACCGTGGCGAGAACCGCGACGGCCACCGCGATCTGGAGCGAGGTGAGGAGCGAGTCGCGCCACGTGGGGTTGGTGAAGAAGTTGCGGTACCACTGGAGCGACCAGTTCTCCGGAGGGAAGGCGAAGCTGCGCTTGCCGGTGAAGGAGAGCGGGATGACGACGAGGGTCGGCGCCACCAGAATGGCGCCCACCAGGGCGGCCCAGAGCCTGAGCCCGACCCCGCCGCGGAAGAGGGTGTTCTGCGTGTTCGCCACGGATCAGCGCTCCTTACCGGACAGACCGAGTGCTGTGCCCGCCCGGCTCACCCGGGCCACCACGAGCAGCAGCAGCGCGGTGATCGCGAGCAGGATCACGGAGAACGCGCCGGCCCCGCCGAAGTCGAGCAGCTTCTCGACCTTGGTGCCGATGACCTGCGCGACCATCGACTCCTTGGGTGAGCCGAGCAGCTTCGGAGTGACGTAGAAACCGAGGGCGAGGACGAAGACCAGGGTCGTTCCCGAGATCACCCCCGGCATGGACAGCGGCAGATAGACCCGCCGGAAGCTGGTGAACCGTCCCGCGCCGAGACCGGAGGCCGCGCTCAACAGCCGCCGGTCGATCCCGCTCATCACGCTGTAGAGCGGCAGGACCATGTACGGCAGCAGGACCTGGATCATGCCGATCGCCACACCGGGCGCGGTGCCCAGCAGCCCCCCGTCCCGGCCGAACAGCGACCCCAGCATGCCCAGCGGTCCGCCGTCCTGGAGCAGCACGATCCAGGCGAAGTTGCGCGCCATCAGACTGGTCCAGAAGGGCAGCAGCACGAGCGCCATGAGCACCGCCCGGGTCCGCGGCCCGGACACCGTCATCAGATACGCGTACGGATACGCGAGCACCAGCGTGGCGACGGCGACGACGAGCGAGGTGAGCAGGGTGCGCCCCACGACCCGGCTCGTGGTCGGGTCGGACAGCAGATCGCTGAAATTGCCGAGCCCCGGCTCCGGTTCCGTGAACGCCTGCCGGATGATGTCCGCCAGCGGATAGGCGAAGAACACCAGCAGCATCAGCACGGCGGGGGCCAGCAGGAGCAACTGCCGGCTCCGGCCGCCCAGAGCCCGGCGGCGCGGCGCACGGGCCGGGGCGCGCCGGCCGCCGGGACCCGGGGCCGGGCCGGGGGCGCGGGGCGTCCCCGTACCGGTCATGAGGTCGGTCATGGTGATTACCTCGTCCTCTGGATCGGGATGCGGCAGCTCAGCCCGTGGCCCAGTCGGTCCAGCGCTCGGTGGCCTGGTCCTGGTTCTTCGCCCACCAGTCGACGTTCTGGTAGAAGCCCTTGTCCTGGATGTCGGCGCGGGCGGTGTTCCACGACTCGGCGAGGCTGTCGAGCTTCGGCTTGGCGTCCGAGTTCACGGCCGCGTACGGCTGGTCCTCGGCGAACGCGGCCTGGGGCCCGGCGCCGGTGGCGTAGGCGATGAAGTCCATGGCGCGGTCCTTGTTCGGGGCGCCCTTGGGGACCATGAGAACCGCGTACGCCAGCATGTTGTCCTGCCATACCGGTTCGTAGACGGAGCCGTTCTTGGCGGCCATGTACGCACGGCCCGACCACACCAGGGCCATGTCGGCCTGCTTGGACTCCAGGGCCTGCTGGCTCTGCGCGGAGGTGTCCCAGAAGTCGAGGTTGTCACCGAGGGTGTCGAGCTTCTTGAACGCGCGGTCGTAGTCGAGGGGGTAGAGCTTGTCGGGCGTGACACCGTCGCCGACGAGGGCCGCCTCGATGGCGCCGCCGGTGGCGAAGCCCGGGGCCAGACGCTTGCCGGGGAACTTCTTGGTGTCGAAGAAGTCGGCGATCGACGTCGGCTTCGCGTCCGGGTACTTCGCCGGGTTGTACACCAGGGCCAGTGAGTACATCGCGTCCGGCACGGCGCAGTCGCTCACGGTGCCTTCGGGGAACTTGGACTTGTCTATCTTGCCGAAGTCGAGCTTCTCGGCGTACTTGCCACAGGCGCCGACCGGGAAGAACGGCTCGGTGTCCACGACGTCCCAGCTCACGCGCTTGGACTCGACCATGGTCTTGATCTTGGCGTAGTCGGTCGGCTGGTCCTGGACCGCCGTGACGCCCTCCGCCTTGGCCCAGGGCGTCAGCCAAGCCTTGGCCTGAGCTTCCTGGTACCCACTTCCGTACGAGGTGAAGGTGAGCTTCTTGCCCCCGCCACCGGCGCTGTCGGAGCCGATGGAACATCCTGCGGTGATCATGGTGAGCGCGACGGCGACCGCTGTCACGCCCAGGCGGTGCGATGGGAAGTGCACGGCTGGTCCTCCCTCGAAGTGGCAATAAGCGCTTATTATTGCCATGGAGTTCCGCTTGGCAATACCCTCCTGCCAAGTCGTGAGACCCAGGAGGACATAGAAGATGGCTCCACAGAGCGCGCACGCCGACGGACAGGACGGCTTCCTGCGAGCCGGCCCCGCCGCCGCCGAGGTCGACCTGACGGCGTGGCGCAGACTCCAACTCATCGGCGCGGCAAGCGAAGTGATTTGCCGTAACGGCGTGGACGGGGCCCGTCTGAAAGACATCGCCCAGGAGGCGGGTGTCTCGCTCGGGATGGTTCAGCACTACTTCCGCAAGCGCGAGGAACTGATCACCGAAACGATCAGCGCGATGCTGGAACTGACCCTCGCGACCTGGCGGTCGGTCTCCGAGCGCGAGCCCGACCCGGTGCGCAGACTGTTCGCGCTGCTGCGCTTCCAGGTGGCCGGGTGGGCGCCGTTCAGCAAGCGCTGGTCGTTCTGGATCGAGTTCTGGTCGGCCGCCAACCGTGACGCGACCCTGCACACCTACGCCCAGGACGTCTACCAGCGCTGGGAAGGGCCCTTCCGTAACGCCATCGACGCGGGCGTGGAGACCGGGGACTTCCGCCCCGGCGTGCCCGCCGACCGGCTCAGCCTGATCCTGATGTCACTCGCCGACGGGGCCGCCGTGCACGTCCTGATGGCCGGCGACTCGTTCGACGAGGAGGGCATGTTCGACCTGCTCCTCGACATGGCGTGCAACGTCCTCGCCATCGAGGACGAGGTCCGCGACCGCGCCCTGCGGGAACTGCCCCGGATCATCAGCCCGCACTATCCCGAGGAGCCGGAGCCCGGGGAGGGAATCGACTGGAGCCCGCTGATCGGCGCGCTCCGCGAATGACGGCGTGAGCCGCGCGGGGGCGTGTCTTCACAGTGGCGCCGTCCGCCCGCAGGGCGGGGCGCGCGCCCCGGCGCGGAGCGGCTGATGACTGGCGTGGGTGCGTGCGATCGCAAGGCGGAGAATCGCTCTTGTACTGGACGTACTCGGGAGACTGCGACAACGCAGGGGAATTCCCCGTGCGTTGAAGGGCTACGGGGGAGAGCTGCCGTCCGGGCGTCGCGCGCCGGGCGGGACGGTGAGGACACGCCCCGGACCGGGGGTCGGTCCCGCGCGGGCGCTGCCGGGGCTGCCGGGCTACCGGTCCGCCGGCGGCGGCAGTTCGCCCGAGCCGCGTGCGATCAGCCTGGTGGGCACCACCACCTGGCTGGGCGCCGCGGCGGCCCCGTCCAGCCGGCGGAACAGCCGCTCCGCCGCCGTACGCCCCAGGGTGGCCGCGTCCTGCGCGATGACCGTGACCCCGGGGTCCAGCAGGTCGGCCAGCTCGATGTCGTCGAAGCCGACCAGGGCGACGGGCCGCTCGTGCGCGGCCAGCGCCCGTACGACCGTCACGGTCACACGGTTGTTGCCGGTGAGGATCGCCGTGACCGGCTCCGGGGCCCTGAGCATCGAGACGACGGCGTCGTGGACACGCTCGGGCACGGTCGTGCCCAGCGACACCCAGGAGTCGTCCACCGGCAGACCGGCCTCGTCCATCGCCGCGCGGTAGCCGCGCAGCCGCTCGACCGCCGTGTGGATCCGCGGCTGGTCGCCGATGAAACCGATGCGCCGGTGGCCGTGGGCGACCAGATGGGCGGTGCCCGACCGCGCGCCGCCGAAGCTGTCGGAGAGTACGGCGTCGGCGTTGATCCGCCCGGCGGGGCGGTCCACGAAGACCGTCGCGACCCCGGCCTTGATCTCCGGCTCCAGATAGCGGTGGTCGTCGCCCGCGGGAATGATGATCAGGCCGTCCACGCGGCGCGCGCACAGGGCGAGTACCAACTCCTGCTCGCGGTCCGGGTCCTCGGCGCTCGACCCGTTGATCAGCAGTGCGCCGTGGGCGCGCGCGACCTCTTCGATCGCGCGGTTCAGCGGGCCGTAGAACGGGTCGGCGAGGTCTTCGAGCACCAGTCCGATGCTGGCGGTACGGCCCTTGCGCAGCACCCGCGCCGAGTCGTTGCGGCGAAATCCCAGCGCGTCGATGGCCTCCTGGACGCGCCGCTCGGTGTCGGGTGTCACGCCCGGTTCCGCGTTGACCACGCGGGACACCGTCTTGAGTCCGACACCGGCACGAGCTGCCACGTCCTTCATCGTGGGCCGATTACCGTAGCGGGGCTCGGGGTGACGGGCGGTGTCGGCCACAGTGCGCTGTCCTGTCGTCGTTCGGTTGTCGTATGAGGCTTGTGGCGTTGAGCATAGAGCTGGACAACGTTGTCAGATGAATGGAGACTGTTCCACGAACCCGCAGGTCCCCGCGCGCGTCCAGACCATTGAGCCCGCGGGGATCAGCCGTGGGGAACACTCGTCCACTGGAGATCCGACACTGATGCATACCGACCTCGTAGCCGCTCTCGACATCGGCGGTACCAAGATCGCCGGCGCGTTGGTGGACGGCGACGGGAGGATCCTCGTACGGGCCCGCCGGCCGACCCCGGCGACCGAGGACGGTGAGTCGGTGATGCGCGCGGTCGCGCAGGTGCTGGAAGAGATCGGCGCGTCGCCCCTGTGGGCCCGTACGGCAGCGGTCGGGATCGGCAGCGCGGGTCCCGTGGACGCGGCGGCCGGCACCGTCAGCCCGGTGAACGTGCCCGGCTGGCGCGGCTTCCCGCTGGTGGAGCGGGTCCGGCGGGCCACCGGCGGTCTGCCGGTGACGCTCGTGGGCGACGGCGTCGCGATGACCGCCGCCGAACACTGGCAGGGCGCGGCCCGAGGCTACGACAACGCCCTGTGCATGGTGGTCTCCACCGGCGTCGGCGGCGGTCTGGTGCTCGGCGGCAAGCTCCACCCCGGCCCCTCGGGCAACGCCGGCCATATCGGCCACATCAGCGTGGATCTCGACGGCGACCTCTGCCCGTGCGGCGGACGCGGCTGTGTCGAGCGCATCGCCAGCGGTCCCAACATCGCGCGCCGCGCCCTGGAGCGCGGCTGGCGGCCCGGCCCGGACGGTGACACCTCGGCGGCGGCCGTCGCGGCGGCGGCCCGTACCGGCGACGCGGTCGCGATCGCCTCGTTCGAGCGCGCCGCGCAGGCGCTGGCCGCGGGGATCGCCGCGACCGCGACACTCGTGGAGATCGGCATCGCGGTCGTGGGCGGGGGAGTGGCGAACGCGGGTGACGTGCTCTTCCTGCCGCTGCGCCGGGCGTTGCGCGAGTACGCGACGCTGTCGTTCGTCCGGAACCTCACCGTGGCACCGGCGTTGACCGGTACGAACGCGGGTCTGGTGGGTGCGGCGGCTGCTGCCTCGCTGGGCCCCGGAGCTGCCGCGCCGCGAGACAACAACTCGGCGATGAGTGCCCCGACGACGCTGTGACGGATCGTCATGTCGCGCGATCCGCAAGGGATGTGACGGATCGTCAAATCACCTTCCGCAGGCCCCACTTCACCCATGTGTCTTTGCGCGCGTTTGCGGTGGGGCCTGTTCGACTCTGTTGGATGAGACCCGGTAACGGTTGTTCGGTATCCCGTCAGAACCCTTGACGACTCCCCCTCAGGGGAGTGAGATCCAATCCTCGCGTTCGGTTGTGTTGGGTTGTTGCACCCCTGAGGAGGGGGAGATGTCTCAGTCTCCGTTCAACGGTTCGGCGGTACCGGCGAGTCTGGCCGGTCATCGGATCTCCCGGCGAAATCTTCTGCGCGGCGCGGCGGCCGGGACGGGTGCGATCGCGCTGCCGTCGCTGCTCGCCGCCTGTGGGGGTGGACCCGGCGGTGACGGAAAGACGGTCACGCTGGGCTCCAACGCCTCCGACCCGGTCCCCAAAAAGGCGTTCGCCCAAGCCTTCGCGGCGTACGAGAAGCAGTCCAAGGACAAGCGGAAGGTCGACGTCAACACCGTCGACCACAACAGCTTCCAGGAGAACATCAGCCGGTATCTGCAGAGCAAGCCGGACGACGTCTTCATGTGGTTCGCCGGCTACCGGATGCAGTTCTTCGCCGAGAAGGGGCTGCTGCACGACATCAGCGACCTGTGGGGCGACTACACCGGCTTCTCCGCAGCGCTCAAGGCCCAGTCGACCGGCTCCGACGACAAGCAGTACCTCACGCCGTATTACTACTACCCGTGGGCGGTCTTCCACCGTAAGAGCGTCTTCGAGCAGTACGGCTACGAGGCCCCGCGCACCCTCGACGAGTATCTGGCGCTCGCCAAGCAGATGCAGAAGGACAAGCTGACCCCCATCGCGTTCGCCGACAAGGACGGCTGGCCCGCCATGGGCACCTTCGACTACATCAACATGCGCAGCAACGGATACGAGTTCCACAAGTCGCTGATGGCGGGTGAGGAGGCGTGGACGGACAAGCGCGTGAAGGACGTCTTCGACACCTGGCGCTCCATCCTCCCGTACTGCCAGCAGGGCGCCAACGGGCGTACCTGGCAGGAGGCCGCGACCACGTTGCAGAAGAAGGAGACGGGGATGGCCGTCTTCGGACTCCCGCACCCCGGCCAGCAGTTCTCGGACGGCGAGCAGGACGACATCGACTTCTTCGCCTTCCCCGAGATCAACCCGGAGCACGGGCAGGACGCGGTCGAGGCGCCCATCGACGGATTCCTGCTGGCGAAGAACTCCAAGAGCCTGAAGAACGACCAGACGATGGACAGCGCCAGGGACCTGCTGTCGTGGCTGGCCACCGGTAAGGCCGAGGACACGTATCTGGCCGGCGACCCCAACAACGTCGCGGTCAGCGAGGACGCCGACATCTCCAAGTACACGCCGCTGCAGAAGAAGGCGGTGGAGCTGATCGCCGGCTCGAAGCAGATATCGCAGTTCATGGACCGCGACACCCGGCCCGACTTCGCCTCCACGGTGATGATCCAGGCCATTCAGAGCTTCATCAACGATCCGAAGGACGTGGACGGGCTGGTCAACGGGATCGAACGGCAGAAGAAGACCCTCTTCGCCGCCGACCCGGCCAACTGAGCCCGGACAGCCGCCTGTTGCCGCCCCTCTGCTCTCTCTTCACCGGCCTCTGCTCGCCTCTGCCCGCCCCTGCTCGACCCCGACTGTCCGCTGACTGTCCGTCGACTCCGACCGGGAGCTCTGATCCGTGGCGTTCTTCACTGCGCGGCGCACCCGGCGGCGGGGCCCCCGGCGGTTCTCCGCCCGGGACCGTGCCGTCCTCTGCGTGCTGCTGGGAATACCCCTCCTGCTCGACCTCGTCATCGTGTGGGGCCCGACCGTCGCCTCGATCGTGCTGTCCTTCACGGGCTGGGACGGCATCAGCGACATCGAGTGGGTCGGCACGGAGAACTACGAGAACCTGTTCACCAACTACCCGCAGTTCTGGCCCGCCGTCCAGCACAACCTCATGTGGCTGGGCTTCCTCGGACTTCTCGCCACCCCGTTCGGGCTGCTGCTGGCCGTCCTCATCGACCGCGGTGTGCGCTTCAGCCGCTTCTACCAGTCCACGATCTATCTGCCGGTGGTGCTCTCGCTCGCCGTCGTCGGCTTCATCGCCCAACTCGTCTTCTCCCGCGACCAGGGCGCGCTCAACGCGATCCTCGGTGACACCGCGACCCCCACCGACTGGCTCGGCGATCCGGACATCAACATCTGGATGGTGCTGCTGGCCGCCGCCTGGCGGCACACCGGCTATGTGATGATCCTCTATCTGGCCGGGCTCAAGGCCGTCGACGCCTCTCTCAAGGAGGCGGCGGCCATCGACGGGGCGAGCGAGACTCAGACTTTCTTCCGAGTCGTCTTCCCCACCCTGCGACCGGTCAACGTCATCGTCGGCGTGATCACCGTGATCGAGGGACTGCGCGCCTTCGACATCGTCTACGCCGTCAACAAGGGCAGAAACGGACTCGAACTGCTCTCGGTGCTCGTCACGGACAACATCATCGGAGAGGCGAGCCGGATCGGCTTCGGATCGGCGATCGCCGTCGTGCTGCTCGTCGTCTCCATGGGCTTCGTCGTGACGTATCTGGTCCAGGAGATCCGAGGGGAGAAGTCCCGATGAGCAGCCACGCCGACACCGCCACCACCGGCGCGCCCAAGCCCAAGCCCGCTCCCGCCGACGGGCCCGCGCGGACGGCTCCGCCCGCCCGGCGGCGCCGCGTCACCCCCGGCCGGCTCGGGGTGCACGCCTTCCTGATGGCCGTCTCGCTCGGCTTCCTCGCGCCGCTGCTGCTGGCGGTGTACGCCTCGCTCAGGCCGTACGACGAGACGTCCGAGCGTGGCTACTTCTCGCTGCCCGACAAGCTGTCCTTCGACTACTACCGCCAGGCGTTCACCGACTCCGGGATGACGAAGTACTTCGTCAACACCCTGATCATCGCCGTCCCCGGAGTGCTGCTCGCGCTGTTCCTCGCCTCGTTCGTCGCCTTCGCCGTCGCGCGGCTGCGGATGCGCGGATCGATCGTGCTGCTGATGCTGTTCACGGCGGGCAATCTGCTCCCGCAGCAGGTGATCATCACGCCCCTGTACGTGCTGTTCAACCGCATCCCGCTGCCGTACTGGATGTCCGACTCGATGACGATGTACGACTCGTACTGGGCCGTCGTCGCCGTCCAGGTCGGCTTCCAGATGGGCTTCTGCGTCTTCGTCCTGGCCAACTTCATGCGCACGCTGCCGATCGAGATCCTGGAGGCGGCGATCGTCGACGGCGCGGGCGTGTGGGCGCAGTACTGGCGGATCACCCTGCCGCTGTGCCGGCCGGCCCTCGCGGCCCTCGGCACGCTCCAGTTCGCCTGGATGTACAACGACTTCCTGTGGGCGCTGGTCTTCATCTCCGACGGCGACAAACTGCCGGTGACCTCGGCGCTCAACAATCTGCGCGGGCAATTCTTCACGGACTACAACCTGCTGGCGGCGGGCTCGATCATCGTGGCCCTCCCGACGATCATCGTCTTCCTGCTGCTCCAGCGGCACTTCATCGCCGGTCTCACCCTCGGATCCAGCAAGGGCTGAGCCGGCGGGCGCCCAAAGGGGTCTCCTTCTTAGGAGGCGGGCTCTCTGGACTGTCGCGGCACCACCACGAGGAACACGTCGGACTCCAGGTCCATCACCACCTCGGCGGGAGTGCCCTCGTCCCGCCGCGCCCGCGCGAACTCCTCGGCGGGCCAGCTTCCTCGCGGGTCCCCGGCGGGGAAGCTCTCCAGTACATCGCGGTGCATCGCGTACCCCCTTGTCACAGTGGTCTCCAACGACCTTGTGTCCGGATGTGTTACGGCTCCGGCCGAAAACGCTCTGTGCGTCGGGACGCGCCGTGGCCTGCCGAATGCGGTGGCGATCCGGCCACGGACCGGCGACAGCGAGGTGTCGACCGGGCAGCCGGAATCGGCCACGTGTTCTCACCGCCAGGTGTTGCGGGCAATCCACATGGGCTACGGAAGGGGGACTCGTGATGTCGTTGATGCATTGCTGTCAACGGGAGTTCTTCAACGAGACGCAACGCCATCACTGGCGCACAGCTTGGCGGTCCGGCCCGCGAACGGGCGGCACCGTCGAGCACACCCTCGTCACGCCCGAACAGGCCCCGGAGCCAAGGCCGCAGTCGGCACGACCATGAGCATTGCTGCCGGACTGGAAACAAGTACACAACAGGTCACACAAGCAGGTCCGCTACGGGACAGCCCTTGGGGCCCGGAGTAGTTCGATGCGTCCTCGCAGGTCGGGGTGGTTATGGAGGAACGCGTGGGACACCGACTGAAGGCGTGGCGGATCTTCCGCAGGCCGCGGTGCAATCCGAAATCGAATGCCGTCAATCGCCGCGGCCGTTAATACTCAAGCGCATCGCCGGCCGGCCGAGGACGAGGGCGACCGGTAGGAGAAACGCGACGTGGAGCAAGCGCACCAGCAGGGCGTGGTGTCCGATGGTCGGCGCGGGGGCGGTGAGGGGCATCTCGGCTTCTCTCCCGATTAAGGGTCGGATCGGTCTGCGGGCCCGAGGGCCTCTCTTGTGACCCCCGTGGGCGAGAAGGAGCGGTGCGGTGTTCGGTGCGGTGTTCGGTGCGTGCTGTCGCCGAGCGCTGCCGAGGTCCCGGAGCGGTGCGTTCGGTGAGTTGGGGGTTCCTCGCATGCATGTGAGGCAGCGGGGAAGCGTGTCAGGTGCCGCGACGTCGCGGAGGTCTTTCAGAACGGCCCCAGCCGCCGGGCCACCAGGCCGATGACCTCGGCTACGCGGTCTACGAGGAAGAAGTGGCCGCCCCGGAAGACCTCCGTTTCACTCGCCCCGGTGGTGTGCTCGCTCCATGCCTCGGCCTCATCGAGGGAGACCCGGGGGTCGCTGTCTCCGGTGAGCACGGTCACCGGGCAGTCGAGGCGTCGGCCGGGCTCGTGCCGGTACCGTTCGATGGCGGTGTAGTCGCTGCGGACGGCCGGCAGGATCATCGCCAGCACCTCCGGGTCGCCGAGCAGCATCTCGTTGGTTCCGCTGAGCTCCCTGAGCTTGGCCACGAGTTCAGCGTCGCTCGCCGTATGTACCCGCTCGTCGTCATAGCGGGACGGCGCCCGCCGACCGGACGCGAACAGCCGTACCGGCGCGGGCAGCCCGGCGTCCTGCATGCGCAGCGCCACCTCGTACGCGATGACAGCGCCCATGCTGTGTCCGAACAGGGCCAGTGGCTTGTCGTCCAGGTGACGCAGCGTGGCGAAGATCTGGTCCGCGAACTCGGGGATGTTGTCGATCCTCGGTTCGTGGAGCCGGGTCTGCCGACCTGGGTACTGGAGGGCCAACACCTCCACCGATGGGTGCAGCGCCTTGGACACCGGGAAGAAGAAGCTTGCAGAGCCGCCCGCGTACGGAAAGCAAGCAAGCCGCACATTGCTGTGCGGCGCGGGGTGCGAGACACTCACCCATTTCTCGAACTGCGCCGTTGCCTGATGCATGCCGGACGAGCTCCTCGTGGTTGGTGAGGGAACGCCGGAAGCCTACTTCGTGCAGGTGGAACTGCGTATCCCCAGATCTGATGGTCCCAAGCCCTCGAGCAACCCGAACTCCGGTACGGATTGTTAGTTTTGCGCCGTTCCGATTTCGGCAGTTGTGCCTGCGCCGGCCACTCTGCGATGAGGGGTTTCCCGTGCCCGAGACGTCACCGCACAAGCAGCCCGCCGGCGCGAGCCCCGAGACAGACGTGGACGTGATTGTCGTCGGCAATGGCCCGGTCGGGGCCACTCTCGGGATCCTGCTGGCACAGCGCGGCCGACAGACCATCGTCCTGGAACGGCGCCGACGCCCCTACACCCTGCCCAGGGCGACCAGCTTCGACGGCGAGACGGCACGGCTGCTCGCCGGCTGCGGGACGGGCCCGAGCCTCGGCCGGATCACCGAGCCCGCCACCGGTTACCAGTGGCATTCCGCCGATGGTGAGGTCCTCCTCGACATCGTCTTTCGCACAGAAGGCCCGTACGGGTGGCCTGACGCCAGTACCGTGCACCAGCCCGCCCTCGAGGAACTGCTGGCCTCGCGGGCAGCCGGGCTGCCCGGAGTGACTGTGGTACGGGGCCGCCAGGTGGTGGGAATCGAGGAGCGGGACGACCGGGTCGTGGTGACGGCCGAGGACGAGGACGGCGCAGCCCAGACGTACACCGCGAGGTGGGTGGTGGGCTGTGACGGTGCCAACAGCTTCGTCCGGGATCATCTGGATGTGCCGGTCACCGATCTCGGCTTGTCCTACGAGTGGCTGCTGTGCGATGTGCTGCTGCACGAGCCGGGCGAGTTCGTCCCCACCAACGTCCAGATCTGTGACCCTGCCAGGGCTACCACCCTGGTCGGCAGCGGTCCGGGGCATCGGCGCCGGGAGTTCATGCGGCTGCCCGGCGAGCGTGCCGCGGACCTGAACCGGGAGGAAACCGCCTGGCGGCTTCTCGCTCCCTACGGGGTGACTCCCGACACGGCGACGCTGCTGCGCAGCACCACGTACATCTTCCAGTCCCGCCGGGCCGAGCAGTGGCGGGTCGGTCGGGTACTGCTGGCCGGGGACGCGGCCCATCTGATGCCGCCGTTCGCCGGGCAGGGCATGTGCTCGGGCATCCGCGACGTCGTCAACCTGGTGTGGAAGCTGGACCTGGCACTGGGCGGCCTCGCCCCGGAGTCGCTTCTCGACACCTACACAGGGGAACGCCGCGCGCAGATACACAAGTCGATTCTGTCCTCGGTCCAGTTGGGCCGGGTGATCTGCGTGACGGACCCCGTGGCTGCGGCCGAGCGCGATTCCACGATCCTGGCGGGCCGCCGCGGCCGCGGTCCGGCGGTCCCGGACCCGGCGTTGCCGCTCACAGAGGGGCTCCTTCACCGGAGAGTGGACGGGTCGCCCATATCCCCGGCGGGCGAGGTGGTCCCCCAGGGCCAGATACGCGGCCTTGGAGGCACTGGCCCTTTCGACGATGTGGTCGGCCGCGGCTTCGTGCTGCTGCTGGCAGAGGGCGCGGACGCCGACCTCGACGCGGAGCAGTCGGCATTCCTCACGGATCTGGGCACGCACGTGGTGACGCTGCTCCCCGAGGACGGGACGCCGCAGAACATGTCGATGGCCGACGTGGGCGGCGTCTACCGCACTTTCCTGGCTCGCCACGGGGCCGACGCGGTATTGATCCGTCCGGACTACCACGTGTACGGGGCGGCCTCAGGTTTGGGGGCAGCGGCGGCGCTGGTGGACGACCTGCGGGCCCGCCTGATACTCCAGGAGCGCGGAACGTACGGTTCCCGGTCCACCGCTGCGTGCCCGCGCCGCCCCGCGTAGACCAGGTAGAAAGCAACTTGGGCGTTCTCGATCCTGTCCGCAGTGCCGGTGTACCGGCGCTGCACGCCCCCGTGCCGGCGCCCTTCTTCACGTCGCCGGTCTCGTCGACCACCAGAACCCATCAGTTCTCGCGCGGCAGGTCCGACAGCAAGCCGAGTACCAACTGCCGGACGCGACGCCGGGGTTCGACCCGCGTGAACCGGCCTGCGATCCGGCTCATCAGGCTCTCAAACGCCTCCTGCCGGCGGGCAGGATAAACTGGGACCTGCCGCCACCGCGTGATCGTTTGTCTTCACACACCGATGATCAACGGTGGCCGCACCCGTCTCCACAGTGCGTCAAGGTCGCGCGGGTTCGCCTGCCGTCCCGTGTCAGGAGGACATGTGCAGCCTGGCGAAGTCTGGTGGGTGGGGTTCGACGAGCGGCGACTGTTCGTACTGCTGTCGGTGGACGACGCGTGTGGGATCCGGGCGATGCAGGTCGTCGCGCCGGCGGGCGTCGACATCAGCGGTCTGGGCGTCGAGGTGCGAGTTGGTGCCATGGAAGGGCTGCCCTTTGAGGGCGTGCTGCGGTTCGCGTTGCCGCGTCCGGGCTTTACCCCTTGCACGTGGCAGACCACCGTGTCCCGGGCCGACCTGATCGAGCGGGCAGGCGTCCTGCCCTCCGCGAAGCTCAGCGAGATTGAGGATGCCCTCCGTCTTGGCGGACAGGCGAAGGAGTGGACCCCGGCGACAACCGCGAAGCTCAGCGAGATATGGGACACCCTCCGTCTCGGCGGCCTCGGGTAGGCGAAGAAGGAACCGACGGTCAGGGACGGTCTCAGGGAGAGCGCCCCTCGAATGTGCGACAACGCCAGATAATGACAGCGACGAGGGCAAGGTCTCCTCGTGATGACCGAGCGTTCCGCCGCGCAATGGGACATCGCTCGACTCCCCTCCGTGGAAGGCGAACGGGAGCACGGCGGCGTGATTACACCCGGGGCAGCGGCCACGGTCACTCCGAGATCTGCCGGATCAAGGTCGCCACCGGTCAGTAACGTGTTCTCCCTCCGCGCCTGCCAGGCGGTCCAGATGAAGCGCCGCCGCACCGACCGCAAGACCGGCAAGGTCGCCATCGCCACCGTCTATACGGTCACCGGCCGGCATGAGCTGCCTGGGGTGGAGGGTACGTACAGCGAGGTAACACTCGCGATGGAGGAGCGGATAGTTGGGTATCTCCTGAGGGTGTGGGAGAAGGAAGTGGGGGCCGGGCTGTGGACGCCGACTTTTCCCATGCCTCTCCCAGACGGCCCTGCGAATCCGGCTCCGCCGCTGTTCAGCGGCCTTCCCGTACTGGAGTACGAGTGATCATCTGGATCAACGGTGCGTTCGGAGCGGGCAAGACCAGTACGGCGCGCGAGCTGATCGACATGATCCCGAACAGCACCCTGTACGACCCCGGACTGACCGGTGCCGGGCTGCGGGAGCTGCTGCCGCCGAAGCGACTCGCCGAAGTGAGCGACTTCCAGGACCTGCCGATCTGGCGCCGACTGGTCGTGGACACGGCCGCCGCGCTGCTCGCCGATGTGGGCGGGATGCTCGTCGTCCCGATGACACTGCTGCGGCAGGAGTACCGGGACGAGATCTTCGGCGGTCTGGCGGCCCGTCGCATTCCCGTGCGGCATGTGCTGCTGGCGCTGGACGAAACGATTTTGCGCGGGCGAATAGCGGGGCGCACGAGCAGTGCGGAGACCGAGGAGGACCCTGCCAGGACCGAGCGTGCCCGGCAGTGGGCGTACGAGCACATCGAACCGTACGGCGCCGCGCTCAACTGGCTCACGGCCGATGCCCTGGTCGTGGACACCGGCGGGCTCACGCCGGCGCAGAGCGCGGCGGTCGTCGCCGACGCCGTCCACGACGGCAAGGCGGGGCTCTGCGAGATCGTGCAGACACCCGAGCCGACGGCCGAGACCGTCGCGGCGGGGGTGCTCCTCTTCGACGAGCGGGACCGGGTGCTGCTCGTCGATCCCACCTACAAGCCCGGCTGGGAGTTCCCCGGCGGTGTGGTCGAGCGCGGCGAGGCACCGGCGCGCGCCGGGATGCGCGAGGTGACCGAGGAGATCGGGATCGAACTCGACCATGTGCCGAGGCTGCTGGTGGTCGACTGGGAGCCGCCGAGGCCACCCGGCTTCGGCGGACTGCGGCTGCTGTTCGACGGCGGCAGGCTGCCCGTCCATGACGTCCAGCGGCTGCTGCTGCCCGGCTCGGAGCTGCGCGGCTGGAGATTCGTCACCGAGGCCGAGGCGGTGTCGCTGCTGCCGCCCGCCCGTTACGAGCGGCTGCGCTGGGCGCTACGCGCCCGGGAGCGGCGGACCGTGCTCAATCTGGAGGCCGGTGTCCCGGTCGGCTGACACCCGCAGTACGGAGGCGGCGTCCGTGGTGGCGTCGGTGACGAGCGGATCGCCGTGGCCGAAACAGACGGTCGACGGGCCGAGCGCGGCCAGCCGGATCATGGACCGTTTGGCGCTCTCGCGGTTGACGTTGAACACGCCGAGCATCACCCGGCGTTCGGCGGCGGCCACGGCGTCACCCGTGAACAGCACGCCGTGGTACGGCAGATGGACGGCGATGGAGCCGTACGTGTGCCCCGGTACGTGCACCACCCGGGCGCCGTCGCCGAAGGGCAGCTCGTCGCCGTCCTCCAGCTCGCGGTCCACCCGTGTGGGCGGCGCGGGCGGCACCGTCAGCCCGTGCTCGTACAGCGGGATCTCCCAGTCGAGGAGCAGTGGGTCGGGCACGGGCCACTCGCCGCGGATGACGGGCGCGTCCAGCCGGTGCGCCATGATCTCGGCGCCGTACCGTCCCGCCAGCTCCTGCGCCGCGCCGACATGGTCGCGGTGGCAGTGCGTCAGGACGATGCGGCGCAGATTCCCGGGGGTGAGACCGAGATCGCGGATGGCGTATTCGATGTCCGGCCCCGCGTAGACGTGACCGGAGTCGACGAGAGTCAGCTCGTTCTCGTCCTGCCACAAGTACGCCTGACCGATGGGGAAACGGAGCATATGCAGCCGTGGACTGATCGCAACGAGATCCATATGTCGAATGTATGCAGTGAGGAAGGACTGTGTGCGCCACTTCGCCCACGGCGATTTCCGCTGTCCGCAGAACGGCCGAGTGGACCGGCGAGTAAACCACCGGGCGGATCTGCGCGTCGGGGCCCGCGCCCGACCCGGTGACCGTCCGGTGAGCTGCCCGCCGCCCGTATTGCGCGACGAGTGCCCGTAAGGGGCCCGTACGCGCTCCGTACGGCCTTCGTGGGCCCCTTACGGGCTTACGGGCTCAGCCGCGCTTCGAGCGGGCGTAGTTGAGCAGGAAGTGCGCCTCGGCCACGGACAGCCGCTCCAACTCCTCGGGAGACACGCTCTCGTTGACCGCGTGGATCTGCGCCTCCGGCTCACTCAGGCCGATCAGCAGGATCTCCGCCTCCGGATACAGCGCGGCCAGTGTGTTGCACAGCGGGATGGAGCCGCCCATGCCCGCGGTCTGCATCTCCTCGCCCGGATAGGCGACGCGCATCGCCTCGGCCATCGAGGTGTACGCGGGGCTGGTGGTGTCCGCGCGGAACGGCTGGCCCTGCCCCACCTGTTCGACCGACACCCGCGCGCCCCAGGGGGTGTGCGTGTGGATGTGCGCGGTCAGCAGCTTCGTCGCCTCGGTGGCGTCGTGGCCCGGCGGCACCCGCAGGCTGATCTGCGCGCGGGCACTCGCCTGCACCGACGGGGTCGCGCCGACCACGGGCGGGCAGTCGATGCCGATGACGGTGACCGCGGGCCTGGCCCAGATCCGGTCGGCGACGGTGTCGTGGCCGATCAGTTCGACACCGTCCAGAACCTTGGCATCCTTACGGAAGTCGGCCTCGGGGTAGTCGAGTCCGTCCCATTCGGCATCGGCGGCCACGCCGTCCACCGTCGTCGAACCGTCCGGCGCGCGCATCGAGGCCAGCAACTGGATGAGCGCGGCGAGGGCGTCCGGCGCCGCGCCGCCGAACTGGCCCGAGTGCACGTTGCCTTCGAGGGTGTCGATCTGGACGCGCAGCATGGTCATCCCGCGCAGCGTCGCCGTGACCGTCGGCAGTCCGACCCGGAAATTACCGGTGTCACCGATGACGATCGTGTCCGCCGCCAGCAACTGCGGGTGCTGCTCGGCGTACCGCTCCAGACCGCCCGTGCCCTGCTCCTCCGAGCCCTCCACGATCACCTTGACGCTGACGGGCACGCCGCCGGCCGCCTTCAGGGCGCGCAGCGCGAGCAGATGCATCACGAAGCCGCCCTTGCAGTCGGCGGCCCCGCGTCCGTACCAGCGGCCGTCGCGCTCCGTCAGCTCGAACGGCGGAGTCACCCAGGCACTTTCGTCGAGCGGCGGCTGCACGTCGTAGTGCGCGTACAGCAGCACGGTCGGGGCCCCTTCGGGGCCGGGCAGCAAGCCGTAGACGCACTGGCTGCCGTCCGGGGTGTCGAGTACCGCGACATCCCCGAACCCCTCGGCGCGCAGCGCGTCGGCCACCCACGCGGCGGCGGCCTCGCACTCACTGCGCGGGAACTGCGCGGGATCCGCCACCGACCGGAAGGCCACCAGCTCCGCGAGTTCCGCCCGTGCGCGGGGCATCAGCGAAGCGACGGTTTCGGCGATCGGAGTGACGGACATGGGCACGCTCCTGGCGGGTGCGACGTTGTGTGTTTGTGAGTGTGTCGAAGACAGGCCCGATCCTCCCACAACGGACCGGGTCCACAGGCGCCGTAGGATGCCGTGCGACAGCTAGGACCACCGGTCGGATCAGGAGCAGAAGCCCATCGTGAGCAGCGAGAACGCAGACGCCGGAAGTGAACCTGGAAGCGAGCCCGGAAGCGAGCCCGGGACCGGTGCCGACGCCGGTCCGGCCGGTGAGCACGACCGGTCGGTGTGGGATGTCGTCGTGGTCGGCGCGGGCCCGGCGGGAGCGTCCGCGGCCTACGCGGCGGCCGTCGCGGGCCGTCAGGTGCTGCTGCTGGAGAAGGCGGAGTTGCCCCGCTACAAGACCTGCGGCGGGGGCATCATCGGCCCGACACGCGATTCGCTGCCTCCCGGTTTCGAACTGCCCCTGCGCGAGCGGGTGCACGCGGTCACGTTCTCGCTGAACGGCAAGCTGGCGCGGACCCGCCGCTCGCGGCGCATGCTCTTCGGGCTCATCAACAGGCCCGAGTTCGACGCGAGTCTGGTGGAGCACGCCCAGAAGGCGGGCGCCGTGCTCCGTACGGGCGCCTCGGTCGCCCGGGTCCAGCAGCACGGCCCGGCCGTCCCCGACCGCCGTACGGTCGCCGTGGTCCTCGCCGACGGCGAGACGGTCCTGGCGCGCGCGGTCGTCGGCGCCGACGGCAGTGCCGGCCGCATAGGCGCTCATGTCGGGGTGAAGCTCGACCAGGTGGATCTCGGTCTCGAGCTGGAGATCCCGGTGCCCCCGACGGTCGCCGACGACTGGGCCGGACGGGTACTCATCGACTGGGGCCCGCTGCCGGGGAGTTACGGCTGGGTGTTCCCCAAGGGCGACACCCTCACGGTCGGTGTCATCTCGGCGCGCGGCGACGGCGCCGCGACGAAGCGCTATCTGGAGGACTTCGTCGCCAAGCAGGGGCTGGCCGGGTTCGAGCCCGCGATCTCTTCGGGCCATCTGACGCGCTGCCGCAGTGACGACTCGCCGCTCTCGCGCGGCCGGGTGCTGGTGTGCGGGGACGCGGCGGGGCTGCTGGAGCCGTGGACCAGGGAAGGGATCTCCTTCGCGCTGCGGTCGGGCCGGCTCGCGGGGGAGTGGGCGGTAAGGATCTCGGAGGCGCACGACGCGGTGGATGCCCGCCGCCAGGCGCTGAACTACGCCTTCGCGATCAAGGCGGGTCTCGGCGTGGAGATGAGCGTCGGCCGGCGGATGCTCTCCGTCTTCGAGCGCAGGCCCGGTCTGCTGCACGCGGCGATCACCGGATTCCGCCCCGCCTGGAAGGCGTTCGCCGACATCACGCGCGGGGTGACGTCCCTGGGCGGTCTCGTACGGACCCATCCGCTGGTCCGGCGCGGGCTGGACGTGCTCGACCGGCAGCAGGCGGACGCCGCGCGGGGCGCGGAGAAGGGCCGGCGGGAGCAGGAGCGGGAGTCGGCGCGGGACGGCGACGACCGGGACAAGGACCCGAAGGACGGCGCTGTCGCCTCGTAGCATTCAGTAACTCGTAGCACTCAGTAAGAAGGGCGGCGCGCGCTCGCCCGGTGATCATTGGTCCGTTCAGGAATCCGTACTGATCACGAAGACGGGGTGGTCGGGGGCCACCGCCAGGATCTCCGCGTCGGAGGACTTGGCGGTGACCCCGGCGAAGTACCCGCCGACCTCCCAGCCCCAGCGCTTCAGATAACCGCGCAGTACGGCGACCTTCTCGGCGTCCGGGAGCTCCACGGCGACAAAGGGCCGCGTCCTGCGGCCGACCCGCAGCTCGCCGCCCCCGGCCGCCCTCATGTTGAGCGACCACTGGGAGTGGCCGCGCGCCGAGATCAGATACTGACGGCCGTCGTGTTTGAACGGGTTGACCGGGACGCGCTGCGTCCGCCCGCTCTTGCGGCCGGGCACGGAGAGTTCGGCCGAACCGAAGAGGCTCACGCCGCGCCGGGCGAGGATTCCCACGAGGCTGTTGAACCGGGCGACCGGTGCGCTCGCTTTGACGTAGTACGGCTGCGACATGGTGTCCTCCTACTGAGACTGATGTTGCGAGAGCGGTGCTCTCTGTTGTGAGCAGTGTGCCTCGATGTGGTACGTCAATGCAAGAGCGCTGCTCTCTTATTGGAACGGCGCTCTTGTCGTGTCACGCTGTTCTCCATGACGACCATCCGTGGAGCGAGGGAACGGGCCCGTATCGAGGTCACCGCTGCGATCAAGGACGAGGCCCGCAGACGCCTGGCCGATGAGGGCGCGGCGAAGCTCTCACTGCGCGCCGTGGCCCGCGAACTGGGCATGGTCTCCTCCGCGCTCTACCGCTACTTCCCGAGCCGGGACGACTTGCTGACCGCCCTCATCATCGACGCGTACAACGCGGTCGGCGAGGCGGCGGAGAACGCGCTCGCCCAGGCGCGGACCGGGACCGGGACCGGGAAGCGGGGCGGCGCCGGCGACCGGGCGGACCATGTGGCCCACTGGGTCGCGATCTGCGCGCGCGTACGGGCCTGGGCCCTCGCCCACCCCCACGAGTACGCCCTCATCCACGGCTCACCCGTACCCGACTACACCGCGCCGATGTCCACCGCCGGCCCCGCCTCCCGCGTGGCCCTCACCCTCATCCAGGTGCTCCGCGACGCCCACGAGGAGGGTGCCCTCACCCCGCCGCCACCGGCGGCGGACCTGCGCGAGGAGGACCGGCGGCTCGCCGACGAGTTCATGCCCGGACTGCCGCCGGGCACGGCGGTGGCCCTCGTCGCCGCCTGGGCGCAGTTCTACGGTCTGATCTCCTTCGAGATCTTCGGGCAGTTCAACCGGGTGGTGGAGGCCCGAGACGCGCTGTTCACGCGGGCGACGACGCGCCTTGCCCACGAAGTGGGCCTGACCGGCTGAGCCCTGTCCCCGACCGCCCGCCGTACTCCGCCGGGAGTACGCGAGATCGCCACGCCCGGGGGACGCCCGGGATCCGTCACCCGGTCTAGCGTGACGGTTATGGAAGAGCGGATCAGCCGCACGGGTTTCGGTCCCCCCTGGCTCAGGGGCGGGCTCGTGCCGGGCGGCGGCGGGACGGGCCAGGGCCCGGACGACGGCCGGCGGCCGGCGCGGCTGCCCTGGTTCTCCAGCGTGCTGCTCGCCGTGTTCGTCGTGGTCGGTACGGGCTTCGCCGCGCGGGCGCAGCCGGACCGCGAATCGCTCGACGCGTTCGCCCGCGCCCTGCTGCTCGCCGGTCCCGCGCTGCTCGTGCTGCGCCACCGTTACCCGGTGGTCTGCGTCTTCGGCGTGGCTGTCTCGGCGGCGCTCTATCTCGGCGCGGGCTACCCGTACGGCCCGATCTTCATCACCGTCGCGGTCGCCTGCTTCGCCGCGATCGTCTCCGGACACCGCGCGGCGGCCTGGTGGGCGATCGGTCTGCTGTGGGCGAGCCATCTGCTGGTCGGCCATCTGCTCTACCGATTCCTGCCACCGCACGGCGACGCCGGCGCGCCCTGGGGGCCCGAAGTGGGCGTCGCCGCCTGGGTGGTGGCCGTGCTCGTCGGCTCCGAGCTGGTCCGCACGCGCCGGGAGCAGTGGATCCACGCGCGGGCCGAGCGCGCCGCCGCCGAGGCGCGCCGTGCCGACGAGGAGCGGCTGCGCATCGCCCGCGAACTCCACGACGTGCTCGCCCACTCCATCTCCGTCATCAACGTCCAGGCGGGCGTGGGACTCGCGCTCATCGACTCCGACCCGGAACAGGCCCGCACCGCGCTCACCACCATCAAGGCCGCGAGCAAGGAGGCGCTGGGCGAGGTACGGCAGGTCCTCGACACCCTCAGGACGCCCGGCGACGCCCCCCGCGCGCCCGCGCCGGGGCTCGACCGGCTCCCCGAACTGGTCGAGCAGGCGGCGAGTACCGGTCTGAGCGTCGAGATCGAGAGCGGGGGCGAGCGGGTCGCGCTGTCGCCCGGCGCCGATCTCGCCGCCTTCCGTATCGTCCAGGAAGCCCTCACCAACGTGGTGCGCCACTCCGGCTCCCGTACGGCGCACGTTCTGGTCGGCTACGGCGCCGGGCTGCTCACCCTGCGCGTCGACGACGCGGGGCCCGCCACCGGCGACGAGGCCGGCGGTGGCGGCAACGGGCTGGTGGGCATGCGGGAACGGGCGGCGGCCCTCGGTGGCACCATCGAGGCGGGCCCGCGCCCGGACGGTGGCTTCCGCGTACGGGCGTCCCTCCCTCTGAAGCCCAAGGAGACAGCGTGATCCGTGTCCTGCTCGCCGACGACCAGTCCCTCGTACGGGCGGGGTTCCGCGCGCTGCTCGACGCCCAGTCGGACATCGAGGTCGTGGCGGAGGCCGCCGACGGTGACGAGGCGGTGCGCAAGGTGCGCGAACTCACCCCGGACGTCGTCCTGATGGACATCCGGATGCCGGTCATGGACGGGCTCGACGCCACCCGCCGGATCACCGGGGACGGTGGTCTCGACGAGGTGAAGGTGGTCATGCTCACCACCTTCGAGCTGGACGAGTACGTCTTCGAGGCGCTGCGTTCGGGCGCGTCGGGCTTCCTGGTCAAGGACACCGAACCGGAAGAACTGCTGCGCGCGGTACGGGCGGTGGTGGACGGCGACGCGCTGCTGTCGCCCGGTGTGACTCGGCGGCTGATCGCGGAGTTCGCCTCACGCTCCAAGGTGCCGGCGTCCGCCGACGGTCTCGGTGAACTCACCGAGCGGGAACGGGAGGTGATGGCCCTCGTCGGGATCGGGCTCTCGAACGAGGAGATCGCCCGCAGACTGGTCGTCAGCCCGCTCACCGCCAAGACGCATGTGAGCCGCACGATGGTGAAGCTGGGCGCCCGCGACCGGGCCCAACTGGTCGTCATGGCCTACGAGTCGGGGCTGGTCCGACCAGGCTGGCTGGGCTGACGGATCGTCAGGCGTCTTGGGGCGTACGGCGGGACGTACGCCCGCCCGTAACGCCGCTCATCCCTCCTGGCCCGCGGCGCGGGCGGCGGGTGCGCGTTCGAGCGCGGGTTCCGGTGTCGGCTCGGGTGCCGGGTCCGGTGCCGGTTCGGGCGCCGAGTGGGGCGCCGAGACGTTGCGCGCCGAGTAGGCGATGAGGGCCGCGGCGGCGGCCAGCAGGGCGACGGTGGTCAGCGCCACGGGCAGCGAGAACCAGTCGGCGAGAAAGCCGATCGCCGGCGGCCCCAGCAGCATGCCGCCGTACCCCAGTGTGGACGCGGCGGCGACGCCGCTCGGTCCGGCGAGCGCACCCGCCCTGGCCACGGCCACCGGGAAGATGTTGGCGAGACCGAGCCCGGTGACGGCGAAGCCGAGCAGCGCGAGCCAGGTCGTCGGCGCGAGCGCGCCGAGCAGCATGCCGAGCGCGGCGAGCACACCGCCCGCGACCAGCGTGCGGGTCTGGCCGAGCCGTTCGAGCAGGGTCGTACCGGACAGGCGGCCCACCGTCATGGCGAGGGCGAACAGCGAGTACCCGGCGGCGGCGAGCCCGGCACCGGCGTCCAGGTCCTGGGCGAGATGCAGGGCGCCCCAGTCCGCGAGGGCGCCTTCCCCGTACGCCGTGCACAGCGCGATCACGCCGAACAGGACGACGAGCCTGCGCGTACGCCGGTCGAGCCGGCGCGGGGCGGCCTTCCCCTTCGAGGGGGCGGCGGGGCCGACGGGGGCGGCGGCCGTGGGCACCGATTGGCGCAGCAGCGAAGGACCGGCCAGCGCTGTGACGAGCAGGCCGATGCCCGTGAGGGCGAGCAGATGCGTCGACGCGGAGAGGCTGCCGGCCACCAGGCCACCGAGTCCCGCGCCCGCCATGCCTCCCAGGCTGAACGCGGCGTGGAAGCTGGACATCACGGGGCGGCGCAGCGCGGCGACGAGATCGACGGCCGCGCTGTTCATCGAGACGTTGAGCGACCCGTACGCGGCACCGAAGACGAGCAGGACCAGGCCGAGCGTCAGCGCCGAGTGCGTCTGCGCGGGCAGGGCGATGCTCAGAGCCAGCAGCGGCGTGCTGACCACGGTCACCAGATGGCTGCCGAACCGTTTGCACATCCGCCCCGTGAACATCATCGTCACCACGGCCCCGGCGGACACCCCGAGCAGGGCCAGACCGAGATCGCTCGCCGACGCGCCGGTCTGCTGCTTGATGGCGGGGATACGGACGACCCAGCCGGCGAACAGGAAGCCGTCCAGGGCGAAGAACACGGTCAGAGTGATACGGAGGCGGGTGAGGGGAGACAGCGGGGTGCCGTCGGCGGGATCTCCGCCTCGGCCCCCCGGCATGGCCGTCCGGAGTTTGTTTAGTATCGGCACAAAAGAAGGATAGGGGCTGGGGTGTGTCTTGTCGATCAGGCCGGATCAGGGAGCGGGGTCTGGTGCGTGCGATCGCAAGGCGGAGGAGGGAGACAACGCGGAGCGTTGGCGACCGACGACAACGCGGCGAGTGTGCGTGCCAGGGCTCGCGAGCCCGGCAAGAACGGCAAGACACCCCCCAGGGGCCGATCCGTACAAGGCGGCGGCTCAGGGCCGGGATCATGGGAGACTCACCTCCATGAACGGCATGGCCGGCAAGGCGACGACGACCAGAACACGACTGGAGAGAGGCCGCAGCGCGCTCGGCCCCGCACTGGAACTGGTTCACACGGGCCGCGCGCCGACCCGCGCCGTGCTCACCTCCGAGCTGGGCGTCACCCGCGCGACCGCCGGTGCCGTCGCCGCCGAACTGGAAGCGCTCGGCCTGATCCGGGTCGACTCCCGGCCCGGCGCCGCGGCCGGCTCCCAGGGCCGCCCTTCGCACCGTCTCTCCGTCGACGACACCGGCCCCGTGGTCCTCGCCGCCCAGGTCCACGCCGACGGCTTCCGCGCCGCGCTCGTCGCCCTCGGCGGCCGTACGGTCGCCACCGCGCCCGGCTGCGTCACGGTCTCCTCCGACCCCGCCCAGGTGCTCGGCGCGGTCGTCGCCGAGGGCGCCGCGCTCCTGCGCGCGAGCGGTCGGCGCTGCGTAGGCGCCGGTCTCGCCGTCCCCTCGGCGGTCGCCGAACCGGAGGGCACGGCGCTCAACCCGCTGCACCTCGCCTGGCCGGCCGGCGCCCCCGTACGCGCCCTGTTCATCGAGCAGGTGCGCGCCGCCGGTATCGAGGGCCCCGCCTTCACCGGCAACGACGTCAACCTCGCGGCCCTCGCCGAACACCGGCACGGCGCGGGCCGGGGCGCCGGCCAACTCCTTTGTGTCGCCACGGGACATCGCGGCGTCGGCGGCGCGCTCGTCGTGGACGGCCGTCTGCACACGGGCAGTTCGGGACTCGCCCTCGAAGTCGGCCATCTCACCGTCAACCCCGAGGGCAGGCCCTGCCATTGCGGCAGCCGGGGCTGTCTCGACGTCGAGACCGACCCGCTGGCCTTCCTCGACGCGGCCGGCCGGGACCCCGGCCCCGAGGTGTCGCTGCTCCAGCAGTCGCGGGACCTGCTCCGTACGGAGTACGGCGACCGGTCCGTACGGGCCGCGGCCGAGCAACTCATCGACCGGCTGGGCCAGGGGCTCGCCGGACTGGTGAACATCCTCAACCCGGACCGGGTGATCCTCGGCGGACTGCACCGCGAACTGCTCGAGGCAGACCCCGCGCGGCTGCGCGCCGTCGTCGCCGACCGCAGCCTGTGGGGCCGCAGCGGGAGCGTGCCGATCCTCGCCTGCACCCTGGATCACAACAGTCTGGTCGGCGCCGCCGAGCTGGCCTGGCAGCCGGTCCTGGACGACCCCCTGGCCGCACTGACCTGACCTGACGGGCCTGGCCGGACGTGACCGGCTGACGGGACGTGACGGACGTGACGGACGTGACCGGACCTGACGGGCCCGTCCCCGGCCTCGTTCACCGAGCCGGACTTCGACCCACCGGCCGAACCCACCACCCGTCCGGCCGCACCGGGGACGGTCCGCCACGCCATCGCGGGTAGGTCACCACCTATGACCGAGAAGCCGCCCGCCACCGAGCCCCCGCCGCCCCCGCCGCGCTGGTTCCAGCGGCTCGACCGGTGGCTGCGCGACTCGCCGCTCGGGCTCACCTGGACCCGCGGGCGCGAGATGGAGCTGATGCACCGGGCCATGGGCTTCGCGGCGCTCGGATTCCTCACCCTCGTCCCCGTGCTGGTGCTGGTCGCGGCGGCCCAGCCCAACAGCGGCCATGGCTTCGCGCGCTGGCTCGGCCAGGCCATCGGTGTCACGCAGCAGTCCCAGTTGCAGGTCGAGCGGTTGTTCGGCGTACCGGACACGGCGCTCCAGCGCACCACCGCCTTCGGTCTCGCCGCGCTCGCCGTCTTCGGACTGACCTTCGGCTCCGCCGTCCAGACCGGCTACGAGAAGGTCTGGGACCTGCCCACCGCCCGCTGGCACACCATGTGGCGCCATGTCATCTTCCTCGCCGTGCTGGTCGGCGCGCTGCTCGGCTTCGTGAACACGCCCTCCCCCTCGGGCGACATCAGCGGCCCGCTGACGGTCGTCGTGCTCGACCTCATCGGCACCTTCCTGTTCTTCTGGTTCGCCCAATGGGTCCTGCTGGGCGGGCGCGTGCGCTGGAACGCGCTGCTGCCGGGCGCCGCGGCCACCACGCTCGGTCTGCTGGGCCTGCGGGGCTTCTCGCAGCTCGTCTTCTCGCCGCTGATCGCCTCCAGCGCTGTCACGTACGGCCCGTTCGGCACCGTCCTGGTCGTCCAGTCCTGGCTCGTCGGCGTCGGATTCGTCGTCTACGGAGGGGCGCTGGTGGGCCGTCTCGCCCACGAAGGCCGTGTGTTCCGGCGGTTGAAGGACCTGGACGAGGAGACCTGAGAGGTACGCCGCCGGGCCCCGGCCCGGCCCCGGGAGCAGCCGTACCGGGCCCGCGTACTCCCCGGGAGGTACCCGTACTGCCGCTGGCCGTACGACGACGCGGACCCCCTCGCGGCGCGAGCCTCGAAAGCGACGGAGAAAGTCGCGAACCGAGGAGTTGACCAAGATGAACACCCTTGCGAACAGTGGCGGACCCGGCCCCTGGATCCTGTTGTTCCCGCTCGTGTGGGCAGCCGTGATCGTCGGTGGTGTCACCCTTCTGCGCCGGACCGTCTGGCGCGGACGCCGGGGTGGCCCCCCGTGGCAGTCCGGCCGCTTCGAGCGGGACGTACGCGACGTGAACGGCCCGCACGATGCGAACGGCCCGCACGACGCGCAGTCGCCCATCGTGATGCTGGGCCGGCGGTTCGCCTCCGGTGAGATCGACGAGGACGAGTACTGGCGCCGGCTGTCCGTCCTGGACGAGCAGTTCGGCCGTACGGGCAACGGCGGTACGGCGTGACCGCCACCGCTTCCGCCACCGCCGCCCGGGTCGTGGACGCCGTGAAGGTCTACGGCAAGGGCGACACGGAGGTGAGGGCCCTGGACGGGGTGAGCGTCGGCTTCCCGGCCGGCCGCTTCACCGCGATCATGGGGCCCTCGGGCTCCGGCAAGTCCACGCTCATGCATTGCGCCGCCGGACTCGACACGCTCACCTCCGGCTCCGCGCTCATCGGCGACACCGACCTGAGCATGCTGGACGACCGGAGACTGACCCTGCTGCGCCGCGAGCGCGTCGGCTTCGTCTTCCAGGCGTTCAACCTCATCCCGACCCTGACCGTCGCCGAGAACATCACCCTCCCGATGGACCTCGCCGGTGCCGCGCGCGACGACGAGTGGTGCGAAGCGCTCATCGACGTCGTCGGTCTGCGCGACCGGCTGCACCACCGCCCCGACGAGCTGTCCGGCGGCCAGCAGCAGCGCGTCGCGGTGGCCCGTGCCTTCGCGGGCAGCCCCGACGTCGTCTTCGCCGACGAGCCGACCGGCAATCTCGACTCACGCTCCGGTGAAGAGGTCCTACGGCTGCTGGGCGGCACCGTGCGCCGTACGAACCGCACGGTCGTGATGGTCACCCACGACCCGGTCGCCGCTGCCCACGCCGACGAGGTCGTCTTCCTCGCCGACGGACGGCTCGTGGACCGGATGGCGGACCCCACGGCCGAGCGGGTGCTCGACCGGCTGAAGGCGTTCGACACGAGAACGAGCGCCACGCCCGTAACCCCGGAGGCGCGGGCATGAGCGGGACCCGTACCTCGCTGCTTATCAGCGTCTCCTCGCTGCGCGCGCACAAGCGGCGCTTCGCCGGGACCTTCACCGCAGTCCTGCTCGGCGTGGCCTTCCTGACGGGCACCCTCGTCATGGGCGACACCCTGCGCGGCAGCTTCGACACCATGTTCGGCGAGGCGGCGGGCGGCACCGACGCCGTCGTCCGCAGCGCCGACGTCGTGACCGTGCCCGGCGACGCGCTCGGCACCCGCGAACCGGTCGCCACCGCCCTGGTCGAGACGATCGAGCGGGTCCCCGGCGTAGCCGCCGTCGCACCCAGGATCGAGGGCGCGGGACAACTCGTCGGCTCGGACGGCGAACCGGTCGGCGGCCAGGGCCCGCCCACCGTGGCGGGCAACTGGATAGCCGACGCCCGGCTCAACCCCTACCGACTCGCCGACGGCCGACTGCCGCGCGCGAGCGGCGAGGTCGTGCTCAACCGGGGCGCGGCCAGGGCCGGCAAGCTGGAGATCGGCGACACCACCGTGCTGCGCACGCCCGATCCCGTACGGGTGACGGTCGTCGGACTCGCGACGTTCGGCGGCGAGGACGGCATGGCCCAGGTCACCTACACGGGAATGACGACGGCCGACGCCCAGAAGTACCTCACCGCGAAGCCCGGCGAGGCCGCGAGCATCCAGGTGCGCGCCGGTCCCGGCACCGGGCAGCGGGAGCTTGTGGACTCGCTCAGGACGGTCCTGCCGTCCGGCGTGGAAGCGATCACCGGACAGCAATCGGCCGACGAGAACCAGGAGTTGATCTCCAGTCAGTTCCTCGGCCTGTTCACCACACTGCTCCTCGTCTTCTCGGGCATCGTCCTGCTCGTCGCGACCTTCTCGATCCACAACACCTTCGCGATCGTGGTGGGCCGGCGCACCCGCGAGAACGCGCTGCTGCGGGCCCTCGGCGCCTCCCGGCGCCAGGTCGTCGGCGCCACGCTCGCCGAGGCGACCGTCGTCGCGCTGCTCGCGTCGGCGGCCGGGATCCTCGGCGGCATCGGTATCGCCGCCGGGATGCGGGCGCTGTTCCCGGTCATCGGATTCCCTTTCCCCGAAGGGGAGTTGGTGATCGGCGCGCTCTCGATGCTGCTGCCGCTCGCCGTCGGCGTGCTCGTCTGCCTGGGCTCGGCGCTGCTGCCGGCCCTACGGGCCGGGCGCACCGCGCCGCTCGCCGCGCTGCGCGAGACGGCCGTGGACGACTCGGGCGCCTCCAGGACCAGGGCCGTCGTCGGTACGGTGCTGGGCCTGGCCGGGCTCGGCACGATCCTGCTCGGGGTCTTCGCCGCACCGTCCCTCGTGCTCGCCGGGACCGGAGCGGTCCTCGCCCTGGCCGCGTTCGTGGTGCTCGGACCGGTGGCCGCCACCCACGCCCTGCGGCTCCTGGGCGGGCCGCTGGACCGGCTGCGCGGCGTCTCGGGCGCCCTGGCCAAGCGCAACGCCCTGCGCAGCCCGGGGCGCACGGCGGCGACCGCCACCGCGCTGATGATCGGTGTCGCCGTGGTGTCCCTGTTCACGGTCTTCGGCGCCTCGCTCAAGGCCACCATGGATCAGACGGTGTCGCGTTCCTTCGCCGGCGATCTCGCGGTCAGCGTCCCGGCGTTCGGCGGCGGAGGCAGCGGACTGAGCCCCGGGCTCACGCCCGCGCTGGCCGAACTTCCGCAAGTGGGCTCGGCCGTGGGGCTCGGCAGGGGAGTGGCGAAGGTCGACGGGGACGGCCGCCAACTGACCGTCACCGATCCCGTCGCGCTCGCCAAGGGCTTCGATCTCGGGTCCGTGGACGGCTCGTTCGACGGATTCGGCGCCCAAGGCATCGCCGTGTCACGGTCGCAGGCCGACGACCGGAATCTGCGCACCGGCGGTACGACGCGACTCACCTTCACCGACGGCAGCCGGGAGACCTTCACCGTCAAGGCGGTCTACGAGCGGTCCGAACTCGCGGGCGACTATGTCATCACCCGCGAGGCATGGGCCCCGCACCGGACCCAGGACGCCGACACGCTCGTCTCCGTCACCTTCAAGGACGGTGTGCCGACCGCCGAGGCCACGGCCGCCGTGGAGAAGACAGCGGCGGCGTTCGGCGATCCGGACGTCCAGACGCGGGACGAGTACGCGCGCACCTCGGCGGGAGCCATCGACATGATGCTCACGCTGATCTACGCGCTGCTCGCCCTGGCCGTGGTCATCGCGCTCCTGGGCATCGCCAACACCCTGACCCTCGCCGTCCATGAACGCACCAGGGAACTGGGCCTGTTGCGCGCGGTCGGCCAGACCAGGGCGCAACTGCGGGCGATGGTCCGCTGGGAGTCCGTGCTGGTGGCCGCCTTCGGTACGGCGGGCGGACTGGCACTCGGCGCTCTGCTCGGCTGGGTCGTCGTCAAGGCGTCCGAGGGCGCGGGAGACACGGCGTTCGCCTTCGCCCTGCCGCCGGCGCGGTTGGCGCTCGTCGGCGTGGTCGGTCTGACGGCCGGCGCGATCGCCGGCTGGCGGCCCGCGCGCAGGGCGGCCCGGCTGGACGTCCTGCGCGCCATCGCCACCGAGTGACGTAGCGGCGTCGTGACGCGCCGCGGCGGCCGTCGTGGCCGTCGTGGCCCCCGCCCCCGCCCCCGCCCGGTCAGCCGACGACGGCCGACCGGGCGGTGGTACGCGCCCGCTCCCCGGCCACGGACCGGATCCCCGAGAAGGGGCCGTCCGCGAAGGGACTGTCCGAGAACGAGCCGGGCTCGAAGGGAGCGCCCGAGAAGGGGCCGTCGGTCGTCGCGCCGTACACCGGATTCCGGGGCGCGGCGGCCGACGGGGCGGGAAGGGTGAACCAGATGACCTTCCCCGTGTCGCCCTCCGCGCGCACCCCCCAGCTCTCGCTGACCGCCTCGATCAGGGCGAGACCGCGCCCGCACACGTCGAGCGGATCGGCCTCCTTGATCGTCGGCAGGCGCGGGTCGTGGTCGTGGACCGCGACCGTGAGCCGGTCGAGCAGGAGCCTGATGTCGACGGTGCACATCTTGTCCGGCTGTGCGTGCCGGTGGACGTTGGTCAGCAGCTCGGTCACGCCGAGCGCCGCTTGGTCGATGAGTGGGTCGAGCTGCCAGTAGCGCAATTGCGCGGAAACGATTCTGCGGACCTGGCGGATCCGCGACGGCAGGGCATGGAGCTCCACCGTGCACTGCCTGCTCGGCTGGCTGATCACGGCTGCGACTCCCCGATTGAGGTCCGGAAGAAGGCATGGATCAAAATCCAGCAGCTCACTCGCGAGGCTCGCTGCTGTCCTGCCCGGCGGGGCTGGATCGCAGCGTCACCACCGGTTCACCCTGAGTGATGTACACCAGAGTGAACCACGTGCTACGGGACCGCAACTCGCGGTGCCCTCGGGTCTTTCGTTTGGATCTTGCCGGACGCACGAGCCCGGCAAGATCCAAACGAAGGACCTGAGTCAGGTTTTGGCCGTACTCGCTCTGCGTACGGTCTCCAGGAAGCGCCCGGCCAGCACGCGGCCCTCCGGCCGCCTCTCGCCCCCGCCCATGGTCAGCCGGTAACGCTTGCCGTTCACGGTCGCCACCGTGCTGTCGTCCCCCCGGAACCACGGCTTGGCCGCCTGCACCGCCCGCAGCGGCGCGCTGTCGATGACCCGTCCGTAGCTGGTCAGCAGCGCCAGCCTGCCGTCCTGGATGAGGACCCGTCCCGCCTTCGTGAGCGAGCGGGGCCAGCGCTCTATCGCGACACCACTCGCGCTGAACTCCGGTTCCGCCATGGCTGATCCGCCCCCTCCGTGCCCGTTCCCTGTAGGAAGTCTGCACAACTCGACGCCCCGACGCCAGAGCGACTGTCTCCGGCCGCTCCGGACGATACGTCAGCACCGGCTCCCGGCGCTTCGGCGGGCGCGTGTCCAAGGCACGGCTATGGATACCCAAAGGCACGGTTCGCGCAGGTCGAGGGCTTACTGTTGCGGCCGGGCACGGCACCGGGGACACGGCGCCGGCGGATCAGGGCGGCAACGGCGGGACGAGGGACGAGGGACGACGCGCATGACAGAGCGGCAGCACACCATTGACGTGGACCGCGGTGACCCCGCGTACCGAGCCTGGCTCAAGGAGGCCGTACGCAAGGTCCAGGCCGACGCCAACCGCTCGGCCGACACGCACCTCCTGCTCTTCCCGCTGCCGGAGCGGTGGTCCATCGACCTGTACTTGAAGGACGAGTCCACCCATCCGACCGGCAGTCTCAAACACCGTCTCGCCCGCTCGCTGTTCCTCTACGGGCTCTGCAACGGCTGGATCCGCCCCGGAAAGCCTGTCATCGAGGCGTCCAGCGGCTCGACCGCGGTCTCGGAGGCGTACTTCGCGAAGCTGATCGGCGTCCCGTTCATCGCGGTCATGCCACGCACCACCAGCCCCGCGAAGTGCCGGCTCATCGAATTCCACGGCGGGCGCTGCCACTTCGTGGACGACTCGCGCAGGATGTACGAGGAGTCGGCGCGGCTCGCCGCCGAGACCGGCGGGCACTACATGGACCAGTTCACGTACGCGGAGCGGGCCACCGACTGGCGCGGCAACAACAACATCGCCGAATCGATCTATCAGCAGCTCAGGTTGGAGCGCTATCCGGAGCCCGCGTGGATCGTGGCGACGGCCGGTACCGGCGGCACGTCGGCGACCATCGCCCGCTATGTGCGCTACACGCAGTACGACACCATGGTCTGTGTCCCGGACCCGGAGAACTCCTGTTTCTTCGACGGCTGGACCCGCCGCGACCCGAAGGCGTACAGCGAGCGCGGTTCACGTATCGAGGGCATCGGCCGACCCCGAATGGAACCGAGCTTCGTGACCGGAGCCATCGACCGGATGATGAAGGTGCCGGACGCGGCGAGCGTCGCCGCCGTACGCGTACTGGAGCGCAACATCGGCCGCAAGGCGGGCGGTTCGACGGGCACCGGACTGTGGAGCGCGCTGAAAATCGTCTCCGAGATGGTCGCAGAGGGCCGTAAGGGCAGTGTGGTCACGCTGATCTGCGACCCGGGCGACCGCTATCTCGACAAGTACTACTCCGACGACTGGCTCGCCGCGCAGGACATCGACATCGCGCCGTACGTCAGCACGCTGGAGAGCTTCCTGGGGACCGGAGTCTGGTCCGACTGACCGTCGTGTGGGGCGCGTTCAGCGCTCCTGGCCACGCAGAAGGCCGTCGACCACGCGGCCGAAGACGATCCGGCCCGCCCGCGCGGTCACCCCGTCGAGGAAGCGCGGCAGGAAGCTGACGCGCAACTCCTCCGTCCAGCACACCAGCGTGCGTCGATCGGCAGCAGACCCCGCGTCCGCCTCAGCCTCCGCCGCCGTCACCTCGATCTCGGCCCAGCCCCTGATCACCCGGCCACGCTTCTCGAGCTCGCAGCGCCCGGGGCTCCCCGGCGCGGGCGGCTCCCAGCGCACGACCTCCATCGGGTCGTCGAACCGCACGCGCCCGAGTCCCGTACGCGCCACGAACACCGTCCCGGTGCCGGTCGGCGCCGGCGTCCGCACCAGGACGCGTGTCAACGGCACCCGGCGCCCGTGCGCCGGCCAGTCGGTGATCCGCCGCCACGCCTCGTCGGCGGACAGCGCCGTACGGCGTGCGACCCGGAAGACGCTCACCGGTCCGCCGACTCCCCGGCGACCACCAGGCCCGGCAGATGCTCCAGGATCTCCTCGCGCCCCTCGGCCGACAGCCCGGCGTCGGTGACCAGCGTGTCCACCTGATCGAGCGTCGCGAACGAACTCAGGCCCACCGTCCCCCACTTGGTGTGGTCGGCCACGACCACCACCCGGCGCGCCGAACGCACGAAACGGCGGTTCGTCTCCGCCTCCGCCAGATTCGGCGTGGACAGACCGGCCTCGGCGGAGATGCCGTGCACGCCCAGGAAGAGCACATCGAAGTGGAGCGAGCGGATCGCCTGGTCGGCGACGGGTCCGACCAGCGAGTCCGAGGGCGTACGGACACCTCCCGTGAGCACCACGGTGGCCGCGCCCGCGCGCTGACCGCCCGACGCCCCGGCGGTCCGCGCCGCGTGGAACACATCCGCGACCCGCACCGAGTTGGTCACCACCGTCAGATCGGGCACCTCCAGCAGATGGTGCGCCAGCGCGTACGTCGTGGTCCCGCCCGACAGCGCGATCGCCCGGCCGGGCACCGCCATGGCCGCCGCCACGCGCGCGATGTCCTCCTTGGCGCTCAGCTCGAGCTCCGACTTGGCCTCGAAACCGGGCTCGTGCGTGCTCGCCTCCACCACCGGTACGGCGCCGCCGTGCACCTTCTCGATGACGCCGAGCCGGGCGAGGGCGTCGAGGTCCCTGCGGACCGTCATGTCCGAGACGTTGAGCTTGCGCGTCAGCTCGTTGACCCGGATACCGCCGCGCCTGCGCACCTCGTCGAGGATCAGGGCGCGGCGCTGTTCCGCGAGGAGGTTCTGGTTGTCGCTCACCACCGGGGCCTGTCCTTCCACGTCGGCGTCGTGCGCGGGCCGCCGTACACAGCAGATCAAAAGGTTCCTCATCCTCCCACGCCGTTGGGCCCCTCACGCAGGTGTCGGCCCGCCCCGGCCCGGGGAGAGTCGCTGAGGGCGGTCTCCGCCCACGGCACACCACCCGGAGAGCGAGTCATCGACGTGTCCCCTGAGCCTCCCGTGCGCAGCGACGGCGGCGCCGCGCTCGAACTGCTGGTCCATGGCGTCGGCGGCGCCACCCCGCAGGAGATGCTCGCCGATCCGTACACGGTCCGGATCACGGGCGACGAGACGGCGGCCATCTACCGGCGCCCCGACGACGAGGAGGCCGAGTCCCACCCCGAGCGGTACGGGAACGGGCCGGTGCCCGAGGCGTACTGCTGGTCCAACCTCACCTCCGGGAACGGCACGCGCGTGCTGTGGCTGCTGCTGCTTCCCTTCATGGTCGTCAACCTCGCGCACTGGATGCGCCCGGCGACCAACGGGCTCGCCAGGACCCAGCGGCTCTACGGGGTGTTGGTACGGCTCCTCGCCCTCACGCTCACCGTGCTGCTCACGGCCGGTGCCTGCGAGGTCGCGCTCGACCTGATGGCCTGGCAGTGCGCGGGCTCCGCCCACTGCGTGGACGACCGGGCCTGGCTCGGCTTCCTGTCCGCCGAGCGGGACGGCTGGTGGGCGCAGCCCGGCCGGCGCCTCGCGCTGGCCGCGCTCCTGCCGGCCGCGCTGGTGGGTCTCCTGTGGTATCTGTCCAACCGGACCTGGAGCGCGTACGAGGCCCAGCGCCCGCCGACCGACGCCACGGATGCCACGGATGCCGCCGACGCCGCCGACACCACGGACGCCCACGAGGACCCGACCGGCGACACCGCCCACCGCGCGCCCACGATCCGCCCCGCACTCGCCAGGCCCGGCTTCTGGTACGGCCGCCGGCTCGTCGCCCGTCTGCGCGCCGCGCACACCGCCGCCGGATTCCTCACCGTCGCGGGCGCGATCACGGGCGCCACTGCCCGCCACGACCGCCGCGCGTCGAGTGGCGTACATGAAGCGGCGGGCTGGCTGCTCCAGTCAACTCTCGTCGTCGGCGGGCTCGTTGTGCTCTGGGTGGTGTGCAGCAGGGGCCGAAGCGAGCGCCGGCGCGACGGCACGCTCGACAAGGCGCTCATCAGCCAACTGCCCGCCGTCTCGCTCGGCCTGCTCGCTCTCGCGGTGCTGTACGCCGGCTGGTCCCGGCCCGGTTGGAACTCCGCCGGCACCCTTCCCGGCGCCGTCACGTTCCCGGTGCTCGTCCTCGCCCAGGGCGTTCTCGTCGTCGCGCTCGCCGCCACCGCCCTCGTCCTGCACCGCCGTGCCCGGCACGCCCGGATCGTCCTGCACGGCCTCGGCGGCCCCGCCGTCGCCATGCTGGCCTGCGCCCTGGCCGGGGTGATGACCGGCGGCGTGGCCCAGCGCGTCGGCGACTGGCTCGACGGGTCGGGCACGCCCGGCATGGGGGAGGGCTCGATCGTCGGACCGCCGGTGCTGCTGAGCTGGCAGGCGGCCGTCATCCCCGTCCTTCTCGTGCTGCTGCTGATCCCGGTCCTCCTCCTCGCCGTACGCACCGGGCGTACCGCCCGCCGCCTCGCGCCCGTCGTGGAGGCGGAGTACGGCTCGCCGGATCAGCGGGTCACACCGGACTCCGTCCGTACCCGCCGGATCGCCGGTGCCCGCGCCCGCGCCGAACTCACCGACGCCGCCCCCTGGTTGGTCGGCCTCGTCTCCGCCGCCACCCTCGTACTCGGCATCGGCGCCGTCCTCGGGGCCTGGCTGAGCGGCGACGTGCCGGGCCGGGCCGCCGAGGGCGGCCCCGCCCCGGTGGCGTCGGCCGCCGACACCGCGCAGGCGCTCGGCTCCTGGCTGATCGGCCTCGGTTTCATACTGTTCGTGACCTGGGGCCGCCGCGCCTACCGCGACCCGGCCGCCCGGCGCACCATCGGCATCCTCTGGGACGTCGGCACGTTCTGGCCGCGCGCCTCGCACCCTTTCGCGCCGCCCTGCTACGCGGAACGCGCCGTACCCGACCTCACCTGGCGCATGGCCTCCTGGACCGCCCGCACCGGCGGACGGCTCGTCATCTCCGGCCATTCGCAGGGCAGCGTGCTGGCTGCGGCGGCCGTGTGGCAACTGCGCGAAGCCACCCGCCACCGGGTGGCGCTGCTGACGTACGGCTCACCGCTGGAGCGGCTGTACGGCCGCTGGTTCCCCGCCTACTTCGGCGCCGCGCCCCTGAGCGACCTGGGCCGGGAGGTGCACTGCTGGCGCAATCTGTGGCGCGCCACCGACCCCATCGGCGGCCCCGTCCGGCTCGGCGCCGAGGACGGCACACCGCCCGTGGACCACGGGCCGCTCAAGGACCCGCTCGCCTACGGCCGCACCGCGCGCCACCCGCTGCCCGAACCGATCCTCGGCCACTCCTCGTACCAGTCCGATCCCGACTTCGCCGTGCAGCGCGCGGCGCTGCTCGACCGGCTGCCGCCGGCGCTGCCGGGGCAGCGCGACGGCACCGCCACGGAGCGGCGCGCTCAGGGCAGTTCGGGCAGATCGTCCGCGTAGAGCAGCGTCAGGTCGTCCGTGCTGGTCTCCGGCAACTGGGCGACCCTGCTCGCGTGTTGCTCCACCATCGACTCGAACGTCTGGCGCGCGGTGCGGCCGTTGCCGAAGGCCGGGCCCTTGGGCAGTACGGCGAAGTACTTCAGCAGCGCCTCGGGCGTGCCCGCGCCCAGCTTGTACTCGTGCTCCTCGGCCTGCTGCTCCACGATCCGCAGCAGTTCGTCCGCGTCGTAGTCGCTGAATGTGATGGTGCGTGAGAAACGGGACGCCACACCGGGGTTGACCGCGAGGAAGCGTTCCATCTCCGCCGTATAGCCGGCGACGATCACCACCACCGCCTCGCGGTGATCCTCCATCAGCTTCACCAGCGTGTCGATCGCCTCACGCCCGAAGTCGCGCCCCGAGTCCTCCGGCGACAGCGCGTACGCCTCGTCGATGAACAGCACGCCGCCACGCGCCCGGTCGAACGCCTCCTGCGTACGGATCGCGGTGGAGCCGATGTGCTCGCCCACCAGGTCCACCCGGGAGACCTCGACCAGATGGCCGCGTTCCAGCACCCCGAGCGAGGCGAGTATCTCCCCGTACAGCCGGGCCACCGTCGTCTTGCCGGTGCCGGGGGAGCCGGTGAAGACCAGATGGCGGCGGGCGGAGGCGGCCTTGAGACCGGCCTGCTGCCTGCGCCTGCCGACCTCGATCATGTTGGTGAGGGCGCGGACCTCGCGTTTGACGCTCTCCAGGCCCACCAGCGCGTCGAGTTCACCGAGCACCTTTCCCGGTTCGCGTACCGGCTCCACGGGCGGCGCGGCCGGCGCCGGCGGCACGCTCTGCGCCGGGACCGCGCCCAGCAGCCCCGTCGTCTGCGTCGCCGTCAGCAGGGCCCCCGGCTGCGGCGCGGCGGCCAGCACACCGCTCTCGTCGCTCGTGCAGTCCTCCACGGTCGGCCCCGCCCCGTTGCCCTCGGGGCCCGGTGCGCCGCTGTCGGGGAACTCGTAACCCCCGCGCGCGCAGCGCTCGGTGCGACAGCGCGTCAGCGTCGTACGGCAGCCGTCCATCACATGGAAGCCGTAACCGCCGCTGCCCGTGACCCGGCAGTCGTGGAAGGTGCCGCGCCCCTCGGCGGAGACGTAGAAACCGGCCTCGGCGGGCGAGGTGATCGTGCAGCGCTCGATGGCCGGGTCGGCGCCCTTGGTGACGATGACACCGGTCTGCACACCGTCGATGGTGCAGGAGTTGAGCGTGCCGCCGCTGCCGTGGTCCCGGAACCAGGCGCCGGTGGACGCCTCCCTGATCCGGCAGTCGTCGAGCTGCGCCGTCGCTCCGTCGCTCACCGACACGGCCGTGTTGCGCACCTGGGACAGGTCGCTGTCCACGACGTCGGCACGCGAACCGCGGTCGAGGACGAACAGCGCGTCCGGTACGTCGTGCACCCGGCAGGAGTCGAGGACGACAGTCGCCCCGTCGCTCACCCAGACCGCCGGGTAGTCGCCCGTACTGTCGTGTATCTCGCACTGGTTGGCGTCCACGCGGGTGCCCGGGTCCCAGACGGACAGCCCGTTGCGGCCGAAGCGCCGCACCGTGGAGCGGGTCAGCGTCAGCACCGAGCGGGAGCGCAGATCGACCGCGTTCTCCGGGATGTCGTGGATGTCGCAGTCGGAGAGCGTCAGCACCGCGTCCGTGTCGAGCGTGATGCCGTCGGCCGATGTGCGGTGGACGCTGGAGTCGGTGAGATGCGCGGCGGCACGCGAGGCGATCTGTACGCCGGTGCCCTTGATCTCGTACACCTCGCAGCCGACGGCCTCGAGGCCGCTGCCCTCGCCGGTGACGGTCAGACCGCCGCCGGACGCGTGGTGGACCCGGCACCGTTCCAGCCGGGGGTGCGCCCCGCCGCGTACGGAGACGCCCGACTGACCGGCCGCGACCACCTCGCAGTCCTCGAACACACCGCCACCGCCGTCGAGTACGGCGACCCCGACGCCGGCGGGATTGTCGACCGTGCAGCGGCGGACGGTGGGACGCGCGGCGCCGCGCACCTCTATCCCGGCGGCCGAGCGTGTGACGATCCGCAGATCCGTCAGCTCGGGGGTGCCGTCCTCCACGAGCAGCGCGGGCGCGGTCGTGTCCTGGCCCTCGACATGCAGATCGTGGACGGTCGCCGAGGCGCGCACCGTCAGCGGTACGCCGTCCGGCGGCGCGATCCGAACCGAACCCGACGAGCCCTCGGGCCCACGCAGTGTGACGGCGCGGGTGACGACAAGATTCTCGCGGTAGGTGCCCGGCGCGACGGTGAGTATGTCCCCGTCGCTCGCGGCCTCCAGGGCCGCGGAGAGAGAGGCGTACTCGCCGGTACGGCGGCGCCAACGCGAGGTGCCGGTGTGCGTCACCTGGACGGTGCCCTGTGCCATGGTGTTGTTCTGTCCCCACCTCGTGCGCCTGCGCGTGCTGTGCCGACCGGACCCGCTGCGGGGTCGACTCAAGGAAGCCCCGGCCGCGACAGAGGACCGGGTCGCACCACCGTAGCGCGCGCGGCACCGGTCGGTTGACCCAAGAGCCGTTCCGGTGGCCGGGAGAAGCACTGGTCCGGCGTCCCGCCCGGCGTTCCGCTACGCGTCGCGCTCAGCTCCCCGCGTCCGTACGGCCCTGGGTCGTGTCTTCAAAGTCCCGCCTGGCCTGCGGGCGGACGGCGCTACTTTGAAGACACGCCCCAGTCCGGACCGGCCTGGACCCAGGCCAGTTCGAGCCGTTCGTACCGGCGTTGGTTGAGATTCCACACCATCAGCCGCCGGGCGGCCTCGACCAGAGCGGCGGCGACGGCGGCCACCCCGATCCCCGCCAGCACGGCGTGCGTGCGGGCGGCGGCGAGGTCCGCCGGGCGTTTGGTGAGCTGTCCGCCCCGGTCGGTCCAGACCGGGAAGGTGTCACCGGCCCGGACGGTCGCGGGCGCCGAGCGCACGGCTTCGGTGTGCCGACTGCCGTCCGGCGCCGTCCACTTGGCGATCACCGGCCGGCCGCTCGCGCGCTCGGCCGCGCTCTCGGGGTCGTACATGACACGGCCGGGCGCCGTGTCGACGCGGACCACCAGGGCGTCGGTGCGGTGCCGCTCCTCGTGCTGGGCACGGATCGTCCGCCGCAGCTCGGCGTCGATCAGGGTGCCGGAGATCCAGCCGATCGCCGGGACGGCGAGGAACATCAGGAGGAGGGCGCCGAGCGCGACCCACGCCTCCACCAGATCCGTCTGTCTTCGCAGCGGGTTGTGCCTCCAGCGCCGGAGCCCCACGACCGCTCGCATGGTGCCGCACCCCTTCCGTCTTCCGTCCGTTCCCCTGTCCGTCATAGCCCTACGGGGCCCGGTTGACGCACAAAAGGGCGGAAGGGAGAGCGAAATCACCCTTCGTTCGACGGGCCGGACGCGAGGTGACGCGGCGTCAGCCGGTGAACACGCTGACCGGGTCTCCCACCCGTACCGTGCCGGTGTTCTCCGGCACCAGCTTCTGCCCGAAGATCAGCTTGCCCTCGATTCGGCGGTGCCGGGCGAGCGTACGCAGCGGCTCCTTGCCGCGCCGCGCCGTCCGCTGGTCGGTCGTGGTGATCACACAGCGCGCGCACGGTTTGGTGACCCGGAAGGTGACCTCGCCGACGGTGATTCTGCGCCATGCGTCCTCGGCCCAGGGCGCGGTCCCCGCGACGACGAGATTCGGCCGGAAGCGGTCCATCGGCAGGGGGCCCTCGTCGGCGTGATCGCCTTGCGCTATCAGGGAGTTGAGCGCGTCGAGGGAGGAGACGGTGGCGACGAGCAGGGGGCAACTGTCGGCGAGACTGACGCTCGCCCCGACACCGGCGTACCGCGGATCGACCGGCCGGGCGCCCACCGGGTCGCTCAGATACGCCAGCCGGACCTCCACCCCGAGGTGCCGGCTGAACCAGTCGCCCGCCCGCGCGTCGGCGAGCGACGCGTCAACCTTGGTCCCGAAGACGCTCAGCACGATGTCAGGCGGGTCGGCGGGCACAACCGTATCCGTACGGGTGACACCAACACCCGTTCCCGGCCCGCCTGTTGATGCTCCGCCGGTCCGTGGCGCGGCGGGGCGCGCGACCTCCAGCGGCTCCCGGCCGGGCGCGCGCAGCACGAGCCCGCCGTCCGGCAGCGGCTCGGCACGGGCCAGCGCGAGCCGTGGCTGTTCGCGCTGTGTGACAGCGGCGCCCGACTCGTCGATCAGCGCCCACCGGCGGTCTCCCGCCAGACCCCAGGGCTCGACGACCGCGCTGTCGGCCGTGAAACCTCCCACCGACTTCACCGGATGGACGCGCAGGGCACGCAGGACTGGAGCGGACGGCTGAGGCATACGGCCATCCTGCCAGGGAGCCCCCGACTCCCTCGACCGCCTCGGCCCCTCCCGGTGTTCCGGTCCCTTCCCTGCCTTTCCCTGTCTCCCGATGCGCCCGGTGTCAGTAACCCCGGCTCTGGTAGGGGCGGTTGTACGGGTCGTCGTACTGCACCGGCGCGGGCGCCGGGCGCGGCGAAGCGGGGCGCATCGCCTCGTACCCCGTCGCCGACCCCGGTCGCTGCTGCTGCGGCGGACGGGGCTGCTGGGGACGCGGCTGCTGTTGCTGCTGCTGGGGCGGGTACGGCTGAGCGCCCTGATAACCGCGAGGCGGCGGTGCCTGCTGCGGAATGTAGGGCGCCGGGGCGTGCTGGAGCGGCACGGGATGCTGCGCCGGCTGCGGCTGGTAGCCGCCGTAGGACGGCGTGGGCTGCGAAGGAGCCGCCGGCAGAGCGGGAAGCGCCGAAGGCAGCGCCGGCAGATAGCTGTTGCTCTGATAGCTGCTGCCGGTGTCGTAGGCGGAAGGCACTCGGATCGGGGCGATCTGAGGCGTGCCCCGCTCCGCGACCAGGGAGTCGTAGATCGGGGTGTCCGGGAACGACGGCGCGGTGTAGTAACCGCCGCCGTAGGTCGAGCGGGGGGAGGTCATGGAACCTAAGTTAAGCCCACGATGTGCCAAGAGGGGAGTCCGATAAGGGGGTTCTTTCCGGCGGTGTGGGTGACTTCGGATCCCCAATGCGAGCGAACTTGGGAAAATCGGTCGTTCGGCAGCGTAGTGATCGTGTAAAGGGCAAGCTCCGGAGGGGTTACCGGTGGGTCCGCGGGGGCGCGATGACTGTTTCAGCGATTAGGTTTGGCGCAACGGAAAACTTTCGGTCACCCGACTCTCGATGGGGGCGAGCATGTCCATGCTTAAAGGAGCCAATGTTCCGGTGTCGGCACCGAGTGTGCGTGTCGAATTGGGATGGCGTTCAGCGCCGGGGACACCGGATGTCGACGCGTCGGCCCTTCTGCTGAAGGAGGGAAAGGTCCGCTCGGACGCCGACTTCGTTTTCTACAACCAGCCGGCCCACGCTTCCGGCGCGGTGCGGTACGACGGAAAGGGCACAGGTCCCGGCACGGTGACGGACACCCTCTCCGTCGACCTGGCCCGTGTCGAGGCCGAGATCGAGCGCATCGTCGTGGCCGCGTCGGCGGACGGCGGCAACTTCGGCCGGGTGCCCGGCCTCTACGTACGCGTCCTCGACGCGACGTCGGGCGCCGAGATCGCGCGGTACGACAGCCAGGACGCGACCGTCGAGACGGCGTTCGTGCTCGGCGAGCTCTACCGGCGCCAGGGCGCCTGGAAGTTCCGCTCGGTCGGCCAGGGGTACAGCAGCGGACTCGAAGGTCTCGCCACGGACTTCGGCATCAGCGTCGACGAGCCGCAGCAGGCGGCGGCCCCGGCGCCCCCGGCCCCCGCGCGGCCGGCCCCGGTCGCGGCACCCGCCCCGCCCGTGCGGGCGCCCGCCGCGCCCCCGGCGCCGCCCGCGCCCCCGGCCCCCGCTCCCGTACGGCTCAGCAAGGTCACGCTGACCAAGGAAGCGCCGACCGTCTCGCTGTCCAAGCAGGGCGGCAACTCCGGTGAGATGCGCGTCAATCTGAGCTGGCAGGTGCGCAAGCAGTTCAAGGGCTGGGGCGCCAAGCTGGGCCGGGCCGTCGCCATGCACGGCGACCTCGACCTCGACCTGTGCGCGCTCTACGAACTGACCGACGGCCGCAAAGGAGTCGTCCAGGCACTCGGCAATGCCTTCGGGGCGCTCCACCAGCCGCCGTTCATCCATCTCGACGGCGACGACCGCACCGGAGGTTCGGCCAACGGCGAGAATCTCAGCATCAACCTCGACCACAAGGACCAACTGCGCCGCGTGGTCATCTTCGTGACGATCTACGAAGGGGCGCGCAGCTTCGCCGATCTCGACGCGACGGTCACACTCCAGCCGCGGGACGGAGCGGCGATCGACTTCTCGCTCGGCGAGTGCACGGTTCCCTCGACGGTCTGCGCGCTCGCATTGATCACCAATACCGGCTCGGATCTGCTGGTCCAGCGCGAAGCGCGTTTTCTCGTACCCGAACGCGGAGTCAGCCCGCAGCGCACCATCGACTACGCGTACGGCTGGGGCATGAACTGGACCCCCGGCCGGAAGTGAGCCCGGCCCCGACGGTGACCCGGCTCAACGCTCCGGTGCGGCCTCCGGACGGGCGTACGTACGCCCCTTCCAGGCCGCACCGCGGCCCCGGTAGTGCCGGACGGCCGAGTCGACGGTCATCAGGAGGTAGAGCAGGGCGGTGAAGGGCAGCAGGGGAGCGAGCCAGAGCGACTGCCGGTAGTAGCGCAGCACCGGTACGTACGTCCCCGCCATCACCGCCCACGAGCCGCCGCCCAGCAGACCGGCCGGCGAGTCATCGCCCACCAGGCCCGCGTACAGCGCGGCGGGCGGCGCCAGATAGATGACCGCGAGGCCGGCCACCGTGCCGACGAGCAGCAGCGGATTGTGCAGGAGTTGGGCGTACGCGCTGCGCGCCACCATCCGCCACAGATCGCTCAGCCTCGGATACGGGCGCACGCTGTCCACCCGCTCCGCGAGACCGAGCCAGATCCGGCCCCCGGATTTCTGCACCGCCCGCGCCAGCGACACGTCGTCGATCACGGCCTGCCGGATGGAGTCCGGGATCCGCGCCCGCTCGGCCGCCTCTGTAGACAGCAGTACGCACCCGCCGGCCGCCGCCGCCGTACGCGCCCCCGGCTTGTTGACCCGGCGGAACGGATACAACTGCGCGAAGAAGTAGACGAACGCGGGCACGATCAGCCGCTCCCACGCGGTCGCCACCCGCAGCCGGGCCATCTGGGAGACCAGATCGAGCCCGTTCGACCGCGCGGCGGCCACCAGCTCGCGAAGGCTGTCCGGCTCATGGGCGATATCGGCATCCGTAAGGAGGAGATAGTCGGGCCGCCCCTCCCGCGCCCGCTCGATGCCGTGCCGCAGCGCCCACAGCTTCCCCGTCCAGCCCGGCGCCGGCTCCGGCGGCGAGAGCACCGTCAGCGGCAGCCCGCACAGGCGGTCGGCCAGCTCCCTGGCCACGGCGCCCGTACCGTCGGTGCTGGAATCGTCGACGAGGAAGATCTCCACCCGCCCCGGATAGTCCTGCGCCAGCAGCGACGGCAGACTCACCGGCAGCATGTCGGCCTCGTCACGCGCGGGCACGATCACCGCGACCGACGGCCACACCGGCGGAGCCTCACGCGGCGGCAGCCGCTGATCGGTACGCCAGAAGAATCCCTGACCCAGCAACAGAAAGCCCCAGGCGGCCAGCGAGACCGCGGCGATCCAGGCGATGGCACTCATTCGCCGCAGTCTGCCCCAGATCGGCGGTACCGCAAGGCCCGTCGTCTATGGTGACCGGGTGAAGATCGCGCTGATGGACTCCGGCCTCGGGCTGCTCGCCGCAGCCGCGGCAATGCGTCGACTGAGGCCCGACGCCGACCTCGTGCTCTCCTCGGACCCCGGCAGCATGCCGTGGGGACCGCGCACCCCGGACGACATCGCCGCGATCGCGCTCACGGTGGCCCGCGCCGCCGTCGCGCACCGGCCCGACGCGCTGATCGTCGCCTGCAACACCGCCTCGGTGCACGCCCTGCCCGCACTGCGCGCCGCCCTGGAGCCCGGTCTGCCCGTCATCGGCACGGTCCCCGCGATCAAGCCGGCGGCGGCCGGGGGCGGGCCCATCGCGATCTGGGCGACCCCGGCCACCACCGGCAGCCCCTACCAGCGCGAACTCATCCGTACCTTCGCCGCCTCCGTCGACGTCACCGAGGTGCCGTGCCCGGGTCTCGCCGACGCCGTGGAGCACGCCGACGAGGCGGGCATCGACGCCGCCGTCGCGGCGGCGGCGCTGCGCACCCCGCGCGAGGTAAGGACCGTCGTCCTGGGCTGCACCCATTACGAACTGCTCGGCGAACGCATCCGGGCGGCCCTGAGCCGGCCCGGTCTGCCGGAGGTGACACTGCACACCTCGGCCGAGGCCGTCGCCGCGCAGGCGCTGCGCCGCCTCGGCGACATACCGGCCCGCGCGACCGCCGCCGAGCCCGGCGATCTCACCGTCCTGCTGAACGGCCACCGCTCCGCACTGCCCGACGCGGCCCTGACCTACGCGGAGGGCCGCCTGCTCGCCGCTGTCACCCACGCGCACTAGGACCCCTTGTCCGGATGAGCCCGGGGCGGGGTGCGGATCTGTTGTACGAGTCACCGCTCCGGACCCCGTCGCGGCGGTGCTCCCCGGGCGGATCGTGAGTACGCTGCTCCCATGACGGAGCACCCCCGGCAAGGGGGGCCTGGCACAGTGCCCCTCCCCGAAACCTGGACCGGCCGAGCGACCAACCGTATTCAGTGGCTGTTCGCGGTCGTGGGCGCGGCCTGCCTCGCCCTCGGCATCGAGCTGGCGATCCAGTCCTCCTGGGCGACCGGCGTCGTCGCCCTGGCCGCGTCGGTGGTCGGCTGTGTCGCCGCCGGCCTGCTGATCCTCTTCGGCACGCTGGCCTTCGTGCATGTGTCCGTGAAGGTCGACCACGAGCACCTGGAAGTGCGCTGCGGCCACATCGGAGTGCCGCGCCGCCGTATCCCGCTCGCCCAGGTGACCGGCGCGGACTTCGAACCCAGCGTCACGCCCCGCCAGTGGGGCGGCTGGGGCTACCGCTGGCGGCCCGAGCGGGGCACGGCCGTCGTCGTACGGCGCGGCGAGGGTGTCGTACTGAGCCTGGGCGACGGCAGAACGTTCACGGTGACCGTCGACGACGCGGAGGCGGCGGTCGGGGTCATCCGCGACCGGCTGCGCGTGGCGGCCACCGGGAAAGTCCGTCTCGCCAAGCCCGGTTACGGGCCGGCCGGGCTCTGACAGCCCGCTCGCCCGCCTCAGGGCCGCTCCGGTGGTCGCGCCGTCGCCAGGCCCGCGAGGAGTCCCGCCCCCGCCGTCACCGGCGTGAAACTCAGCGCGTTGCCCACGGTCGCCACGGCGGCCAGCGCCGTCAGCGCGGCCCCGGCACTCAGGACGACCGGAGTGGCGCGGGGCGAGCACCACAGGGCGTACAGGAGCCAGCCGAACGCGGCCCCCAGCAGCAGCACGCCCACGAAGCCCTGCTCCGCCGCCAGTTGGAACGGCGCCGAATGCGGCTTGCCGTCCGAGTTCAGCGACTCCAGCGCGGTGGGACTCAGGTCGCCGAACCGGTCGGGACCCGCGCCCAGCAGCGGATTCTCCCGTAAGAGATCCACCGCGTCCTCCCACAGAAGCACCCGGTGCGCGGTGAGCTGTCCCTCCAGCGACGACGCCAACCCCGCGGGCAGCGCCCGTACGGCCACCGCCCACGAAGCGCCCACCATCACAGACGTCGCGGCGATCAAACCCGTCAGCCCCAGCGATCGATGGCGCATCCTCGCCGCGGCGAGCGAGCAGAGCAGCACCCCCACCGCGGCCACCAGCCCCGCCACGGAACCGAGCAGCGGACCACTCGCGGCGGCCACCGCCGCGACCACCAGCAGCGTGTTCCGCCGCCCCGGCGACCGCGCGGCGGCTGCCGCACAGCAGGCGGCGCCCACGGCCAGGACCAGCAGCGCGGCGACCGCGCCCGTGTCACCGGGCGGCGCGGCGCTCTCGGCGGCGTCGCCCGGCACACCCTGACGGGCGGCGACGGCCATGACGTACGCGAAGACGGCCAGTGAGAGGGCCGTGGCGACCGGCACCAGGGATCCCGCGATGCGTCCGCAGGTGTAACCGGCGGCGACCGCGAGCACGGCCAGCAGCACACCTTCGGGTCTGCCCTCCCGGCCCGCCGCGCTGACCAGGGCCCACACGGCGCAGCCGACGAGGATCACGGTGCCCACGACGTCCGAGGTGCCGTCGCGCTCGCGCGCGCCGGACCGGCTTGCCTGTACAGCCATCCCGTGGACCCCCCGATCCGAGACGGCCCTGCCGACGACAGCCGGATCGGTCGGGGCACACCGCACCCGCCCCAGGGCTGGCGCACACGGTAATGGCAAGGGAGAGGCTTTGTGGACATCTTGCGCGGAAACGTTACGGCGCTGGTCTTAGGGGGGTGCCGCGAAGCCGCCCGGTGGAGCCCCCGCCCCCGGCCGGACTGCCGCTCACCGTCGACGCCACCGTAGACTCCGCCAGGTGAGCACCACCATCACCCCCGTCGAACCCGCCGAGCCCGCCCCCGCGCCCGGCGGCAGGCGCCGAGCGCGCCGGTTCGTACGGCCCGGCGCCGCGGCACTGTCCGGGCTGCTGCTCTTCGCGAGCTTCCCGCCCCGTCCGCTCTGGTGGCTGGCGCTGCCCGCGTTCGCCCTGCTCGGCTGGACCCTGCGGGGCCGGCGCCCACGTGCCGGATTCTCTCTCGGCTTCGTCGCCGGTCTCGGCTTCCTGCTGCCGCTGCTGAAGTGGACGGGCGAAGAGGTCGGCCCGCTGCCGTGGGTCGCGCTCGCCGCCGTGTCCGCGCTGTTCATCGGCGCCGTCGGGATGGGAATCGCAGCCGTGTCCCGGCTGCCCGCGTGGCCGCTGTTCGCCGCCGCCGTATGGATCCTGGGCGAGGCCGCGCGCGCCCGCGTGCCGTTCGGCGGCTTCCCCTGGGGCAAGATCGCCTTCGGCCAGGCGGACGGCATGTTCCTGCCGCTCGCCGCGGTGGGCGGTACCCCGGTCCTGGGCTTCGCCGTCGTACTGTGCGGCTTCGGCCTGTACGAGGTGGTCCGCCTGGTCCTCGCCCACCGTGCCGCCGACCCCGCTCCCCCCGAAGGGGGGACGAGGCGTCCGGTGCCGCGCGCCGCCGTGGCCGTCGCCGCGCTGTCCGTGCTCGTCCCCGTCGCGGGCGCCCTCGCCGCGCTGCCCCTCGTGGACGACTCGGCCGAGGACGGCACCGCGACCGTCGCGGCGATCCAGGGCAATGTGCCGCGCCTGGGCCTGGACTTCAACGCCCAGCGCCGTCAGGTACTCGACAACCACGCCGCACGCACCGAACAGCTCGCCGCCGACGTCAAGGCCGGCAAGGAGCCACAGCCCGACTTCGTCCTGTGGCCCGAGAACTCCTCGGACCTCGACCCCTTCCGCAACGGTGACGCACGCCTCGTCATCGACGACGCGGTCAAGGCGATCGGTGTGCCGACGGTGGTCGGCTCCGTGCTCTCGCCCGACACCGGAAAGCTGCGCAACTCCCTGATCCAGTGGGATCCCGGGAGCGGGCCCGTCGCGACGTACGACAAGCGGCACGTCCAGCCGTTCGGCGAGTACATCCCGATGCGGTCCTTCGTACGGCTGTTCAGCTCCGACGTCGACCGGGTGAGCCGCGACTTCGGGCCGGGGAACAAGGTCGGCGTGTTCGACCTCGCCGGTACGAAGGTCGGTCTCGCCACCTGCTACGAGGCGGCCTTCGACTGGGCGGTGCGCGACACCGTCACCGCCGGGGCGCAGCTCATCACCGTGCCGAGCAACAACGCCACCTTCGGGCGCAGCGAGATGACCTACCAGCAGCTCGCGATGTCCCGCGTCCGGGCCGTCGAGCACAGCCGGTCCGTCGTCGTCCCCGTCACCAGCGGGGTCAGCGCGATGATCATGCCGGACGGCAAGGTCGTCGAGGAGACGAAGATGTTCACCCCGGACGCGCTCGTGCGCGAGATGCCGCTGCGCTCCTCGAAGACACCCGCCACCACCATGGGCACGCTGCCCGAGGCGCTGCTGGTCGCGATCGCCGCGGGCGGTCTCGGCTGGGTGGGTGTGCGGACCGTACGTACCCGCCGGCGCCCCGCCGCCGACGACGCTCGCTGAGGGCGGCGCGGGAGGCGTTTAGGGTCATGGCATGGGAACGCCAGACTTCATCCGCGAGATCCGTGCCACCGCCGGGCACCAGTTGCTGCTCCTGCCGGGAGTCAGCGCGGTCGTCTTCGACGACGACGGCCGTGTGCTGCTGGGCAGACGCGCCGACACCGGCAACTGGTCGGTCATCGGCGGGATCCCGGAGCCTGGCGAGCAGCCCGCGCTGACGGCGGAGCGCGAGGTGTACGAGGAGACCGCCGTGCGCTGTACGGCGGAGCGGGTCGTGCTCGTCCAGGCGCTGCCGCGGCCCGTCACGTACCCCAACGGGGATCAGTGCCAGTATCTGGACATCACGGTGCGCTGCCGCGCGACCGGCGGGGAGGCCAGGGTCAACGACGACGAGTCCCTGGAGGTCGGCTGGTTCTCCGTGGACTCGCTGCCGGAGCTGGGGGAGTTCGCCCGGTTCCGTATCAAGCAGGCGCTCGCCGACGAACCCACCTGGTTCGACCGGGGCACGCACGCCTGACGTCGGGTGGTCACTGGAGTGCGTGGACCGCCGCCGCGAACAGCGCCGGGAGCCGGGCCGCCGCCGGCACGATCATGCGCGATCTCCGTGGGCCGCGCGTGGCGATCAACAGGCCCTCGGTGAGCACCCGGTGACGCCTCGTCAGCTTCGACCAGGCCGCCGGATACGTCTGCGGACGCCCCTCGGCCAGCGCGCGTACCGCCGCCCCCGCCGTCGACAGGGCCAGGGCGACCCCCTCCCCGGTCAGCGCGTCCACATAACCGGCGGCGTCACCGACGAGCAGCACCCGCCCCGCCAGCGGATTGCTCACCCGCTGCCGCAACGGTCCCGCGCCCCGTACGCCGCTCGCCGGGCGTTCGCCCAGCAGCGGCGCCAACTCCGGGAAGTGGGCCAGGTGTTCGCCGAAGCCGCGCCGCTCACGGCTCAGCACCGTCACCCCCACCAGACCGTCTCCCACCGGTGTCACATACGCCTCGCCGTGCCGCGACCAGTGCACCTCCACGAAGTGGGACCACGGCGCGACATGGAAGTGCCGCCGCAGCCCGTAGCGGGACGGCGCGCGGTCCGGCAGATCCAGACCGAGGCCCCGGCGCACCGGCGAGTGCAGCCCGTCGGCGGCGATCAGCCACCGGGCGGTCCTGCCCCCGGCGACCACCCGGTCGCCGCCCTGCCACACCTCACCGACCTTGCCCCGGACCGTCTCCACACCGAGGGCGTCGGCCCGCCGCCGTAGCGCGGTGTGCAGTTCCGTACGGCGCACACCCAGACCCGTACCGTCGCGGAAGCACGCCTCGGCGCCCCGCGCGCCGTCCCGGTAGCGGATTCCGCGCAGTTCGCGCCCCGACACCTCGACGCCCAACGCGCGCAGCGCCGCCACACCGCCCGGCATGATGCCCTCGCCGCACGCCTTGTCCACCGGGGTGGTACGCGGCTCCACCACCACGGACCGCAGTCCCGCCAGCGCCGCGTGGATACCGGCGGCCAGACCGGCCGGGCCGCCACCCGCGATCAGTACGTCGATCACGCGGGCGCACCGGATGTCGCACCCGTCGCACCCCTCGCACCTGCCGGTGCGACGGCGAGCGCCGTGTTCTCGCACCGGATCCGGACCGCCAGCAACGCGGCGTTGAGCCCCGTGAAGACGACGGCCGTCACCCATGCCCCGTGCACCAGCGGCAGCGCCAGGCCCTCCGCGACGACGGCGACATAGTTCGGGTGGCGCAGCAGACGGTAGGGGCCGCCGGACACCAGAGGCAGACCCGGCACCACGATCACGCGGGTGTTCCAGCGCGGTCCCAGCGTCGAGACGCACCACCACCGCAGCCCCTGCGCCGCGACGACGACCCCCACCATCGTCCAGCCGAAGGCGGGCACGAACTGCCGCCCGGCCAGGGCCGTTTCGGCGAGCGCGCCGGCCAGCAGACCGGTGTGCAGGACGACCATCGCCGGGTAGTGCCCGCGCCCCGTCTCCGTACCGCCGCGCTCCAGACTCCAGCGGGCGTTGCGTCTCGCGACGACGAGTTCGACGATCCGCTCGCCGGCGACAGCCAGTACCAATGCCGTGTACCACCACATGTTGTTCTCCAACTCACCAGCGAAGCAGGACGAGTTCACAGCAGAAACCGGGGCCCATCGCGAGCATCAGACCGGGACTTCCCGGCTCCGGGGCGCGCCGGGCGAGGGTGTCGCGCAGCACGTGCAGGACCGATGACGACGACAGATTCCCCACCTCGGACAGGGAGCGCCAGGTGACGTCGAGCGCGCCGGCGGGCAGGTCCAGCGCCTCGCCCACGGCTTGAAGGACCTTGGGACCGCCGGGGTGGCAGACCCACCCGGTGATGTCGGCGGGTGTCAGTCCGTGCTCGGCGAGGAAGGCGCGTACGTCGGCGGGGAGAAGACGGCGGACGACGTCGGGCACCGACGGATCGAGGACGACCCGGAAGCCGGACCCGGTGATGTCCCAGCCCATGACATGGCCGGTGTCCGGGTACATCCGGCTGCGCGTCGCCACGACCGAGGGTCCGGCCGGGGCGCCGGCCGCGAATCCGGCCGTCGCCGGGACCTCGGTGGCCGGCGTCACGGGGAAGCGCTCGCCCACCGCCACGACCGCCGCCGCCCCGTCGCCGAACAGCCCGGTCGCCACCAGATTCGCCATCGACGCGTCGTCGCGCTGGAAGGTGAGCGAGCACAGCTCGACCGACAGCAACACGGCCACCTGCTCGGGCCAGCCGCGCAGATAGTCGTGGAGGCGCGCGAGGCCCGCCGCGCCCGCGACACAGCCGAGACCGAAGATGGGCACCCGTTTCACATCGGGGCGCAGTCCCAGCCGTCCGACGAGACGCGCGTCCACGGACGGGGCGGCCACGCCGGTGACGGAGGTGAACAGCAGCAGATCCACGTCCTGGGGCCCGAGCCCCGCCGCACGCAGCGCCCCGCGCACCGCGTCGGCGCCCAGTTCCCCCGCGACCTCGATGAAGATGTCGTTGGCGGCGCCGAACCCGTCGATCTTGGCGTAGCCGTCCAGCGGCAGGGCCAGATGGCGCGAGCTGACGCCCGCGCTCGAGTGCAGCCGGTCCAGTACGCGCCGGTCCGCCCCCGGCGGCAGACAGTTCCGCGCCACCATGTCGGTGATCTCGGACTGGGTGTGGCGGTACGGGGCCAGAACGCCGTGCACGGCGGCGATTCGGGTCATCGGTTCCAGCCTGGTGATGTCATAACCCGCCCAACACCCGTAGGACGGGATGAGACACCATAAGTCGCCCGTCCGGCTGCCACGTGAACGCGGTCCGCGCGCCTACGATCGGCGCGTGAACGCCGACGTGGACCCGGGAACGAATACGCGCGAGGCCGCGACCGGCACCCCCCTGACCCCGCGCCGGGCGCGGCGGCTCAGGGCGCTCGTACGGGCCCTGGCACTGTCCTGCCATCCGGGACCTGTGGTCGCCGTCACCGCGCTCACCGTCGCGCTCGCCGTCACCGCGGGCCACGGCGTGGGCCGTTGTCTGCTGCTCACCGCGACGGTGCTGACCGGTCAGCTCTCCGTGGGCTGGTGCAACGACGCCTACGACGCCCGGCGCGACATCGCCACCGGCCGCCGCGACAAGCCCGTCGCCGCCGGGGCGGTCCGCGAAGGGACGGTGTGGTCCTGCGCGTTCGGCGCGCTGGCGCTCTGCGTGCCTCTCTCGCTGGCCTGCGGCGCGCTGGCCGGCACCGCGCATCTGATCGCGGTGGCCGCCGCCTGGGCGTACAACCTGGGGCTCAAGGCCACCGCGCTGTCCTGGCTGCCGTACGCGATCGGGTTCGCCGGCCTGCCCGCGCTCGTCTCACTGAGCCTGCCGGGCAGCCCGTGGCCGGCCTGGTGGGCCGTCAGTGCCGGTGCGCTGCTCGGCGTCGGGGCGCATCTCGCGGACGTCCTGCCCGACATCCGGGGCGATCTGGCCACCGGCGTACGAGGGCTGCCGCACCGACTCGGCGCCACCGGGACCCGGTTGCTGCTTCCCGTCCCGCTGGTCGCGGCCTCCGTGGTGCTGACGCTGGGCCCGCAGGGGCGTACCGGCGCGGGTGCCGTGCTCGTCCCGCTGGCCGCCGGGGCGATCGCCGTCGCGGGCCTGCTGCTCGGCCGCCGCCTGGAGAAGGCGCCGTTCGTCGCGGCGGTGGCCGTGGCGGCGCTGGACGTGGGGCTGTTGACGGCACACGGGACCGGCGTCTCCTAGGCCCTGTCCGGCGGATCTTCGGGGGTCCGGGACGCCTGGCACGGCACCTCCCTGCGTTGTCGGAGTCATCCAAGTACGTCCAGTACGAGGATGATCCTCCGCCTTGCGATGCACCGCACCAGCCGCTTCGGCCTGATCCCCGAAGATCCGCCGGACAGGACCTAGCGGGTGTCCACTTCAGCCCTCGAACTCGACGTCGGCGCAGCGCTCCTGTCCGTGGCGGCCCCGGACATCGTTGTCGGTGCGGCCGAGTTGGCGGCCGTTCGCCTGGTCGCGCCGACCGCGCTCGGACGTCCCGCAGTCATGTCCCTGCGCTCCCCGCGCGCGGCGTTCGCCGTCCCGCTCGGCCGAATCCGCCGACCTGACCGTCTTCCGGCGGTCGGACGTCAGGCCGGCCGGTGGGGTCGTCGCCCGGTCGTCGCCCGCGATCGGCAGGGACTTGGGGCTGTTCGGCGCGGCGTCGGTCGACCAGTTCTGGAGTGTGGACTCGTCGCGCGGCTTCGACACGACGGACGTTCCCGCCACGGGAGTTGTCGGCACGACGGCCAGTGAGTCGTCCCACCGGGGGATCACATGCCCCTGGACCGTCAGGTCGTAGCGCACGTCGGCCGCGTTCCCGGCGGCCGGATCGGCGCACGGTCCCAGGACGAGGGAACCGTCGACCGTATGGGAGTTGAGGCACAGTTCGTTCTCGGCGCCGTTGCGCAGCAGGCCGTCCTCCTCGTAGAGCCACCGCTGGGTCCGCGCGGAGGACGAGCAGATCGCGAGCGTCGCCTCGGAACCGGTCCTGGGGCGGGTGTCCCGCAGGTCCAGGCAGAGATCGGCGTCCGCGCTGCGCAGGGCCGTGAGCAGGGCGCCGGGCGGGACAGAGCCGGTCGGTGGGGTGCCGCCGGGGCCGGAGACGCCCTGCGAACCCGGGTCGGGGGACGTCGTGGCGGTCCCCGAGCCGATGGGCGCGGCCGGTCCCATCGCCTCACCGCCGCTGTCACCCGCGGTGAGGGCGGAGACGGTCACGGCGAGCAGGCCGACGGTCACGAGGCCGAGACCGCTGAGCAGCACGGTCCTGGGTCTGCCCGGGGTGGTCAGCACGCGTCTGCCCAGCACCGTGACACGGGGCAGCACGCGCGGGCGTGCGCCTGTCGAGTGGCGTCCACCGCGCCGTACGCCCGCCCCTTCCGCGCCCGCCGCGGCGCCGCGCCTGCCCGGTCGGGAGTCGAGGTAGCGCCCGGCGTGCGGGCCCAGAACCGCCTCGGCGAGCAGGACGGCCGCCCGGCCCTCGAAGTGGACGAACTGCTCGGTGGCGTAACCGCAGTGCGCGCACAGCGCCAGATGCTGCTGGATGTCCGGGAGCAAAGCACCGCCGCGGCGCAGTGACACGTCCAGCAGCCGGTTGTAGTGGCGGCATTCCTTGTCCGTCGCGAGTTGGATATGTGCGCGTACACAGTTGGACCGGAAGAGTTCACGCGCGTGTTCCGAGTCGGCGAGCGCGCTTCGCGGATCCATGCCGAGCAGACCGGCCGGTACGGATATGGGCTCCGCCTCGACCTCCGTATGCCACAGCAGGCACCGCGCGGATGTGGGCATTGTCCGGAAGGCGCGGAAGGCGAGGCGCCGATTCTCCGGGGGTTCCGTCTCCTCGTTGCCCCCCGGAGTGGCGGTCGCGGGCCGACCGTGGATCTCCCATACGGTGTCGGTCTTTCGCGCCTCGGACGCCCAGACGTTGGCCGTATGACGCGCGGTCATAAGGAATTGGGGCCGCAGGGCCGGGACGGGACCGGGGCGGCGCAGGGTGTCGAGGACCGTACCGAAGGCGGCCGTGGCGAGTGCCGACGCGGCGCTCGCCGAAGGGGAGCGGATCTCGGCGTAGTCGAGCAGGGCCTGCCAGTGCCGGGCGAGCAACAGCGCTGTGGCGTGGTCCTCCTGGTCGCTGTCGCCGGTCCGCAGCGCGGCGACGAGATCCGCGTCCGGGGCTTCGGAGCGGGTTTCCGGCGCGCCGGCCGGAGGAGACGGGGTGGTTCTGGACGTACGGGGGTCCTGCACTGGGGTCCTGCCTTCCAGGGCACTGAGTGGGGGGTGTCCAGTCCCTTGACGCGTGGGTGGCGGCAGTGATTTCCGGCCGACTGAAAGGGGATGGTCCGATTGGTGCGTACCTTTTGGGGCGGTGTGCTGCCTCCAGGAAAGCGCCCCGTGGGCGGCGAGCGGTGGAAAGCGGTGGAGAACGGTCGGTCGAGAACGGTCGGTCGAGAACAACGGCCGCCGGCCTTTGTGGGCGCTCAACCCCCTCGTCAAATCGAACGGTTGAGCGCTCTCGGTATTGCCGTCGACCGAGCGCGTTCACCATTGCACAGCCCGTGCGGGTGAAACAAGAGATCTCCAACCGCGGCTATTCGACGGGCCGTTGAGGAGTGGGGCGGGCGCGGATTTGTACCGCCGCGATCCAATTCCGGGCGCGGGGAATACCACGGGTATCCGGTGAATGGGTTCACCGGGGAGGCCGGCACGGCGGGCTCGTACCGTACGTGGATCTTCGCAGTCGCACCGCATCGGCGATCGTACGGCCGACGGCAGCGGCCCGGTCGACGGGGAGCCCCCGCCGCCGACCGGACCACTGGATTCGCCCCCGTTGCGCCCCCGTTCCGCTCCGTTCCGCCCCCGTTCCGCCTCCGTTCCGCGACGATTCGCAGGCCCGTGGTCTAGGCAGGTGGCGGTGAGGCCAGCCAGCCGGCCACCGCCTCGGCGATCGGCTGCCGGGTCTCCAGCTCCACGAAGCCGAACTGACCGCCCTGGTTGCATTCGAGAAACCACCAGGTGCCGTCGGTGTCCTCGGCGAAGTCGAAGGCCCCGTAGGCGAGATGGGCCACGCGCATATAGCCGTGGACGGCGCGGGTGATGCGCTCGGGCACCTCGACGGGCTCCCAGCGGTGGCCGGTCTCGCCGTACCGGCCGTCCACCTGGTCGGGTGTGGCGACCTTGCGCGCGGCGAACAACTGGTGCCCGACACAGGTGAGCCGGATGTCCGCCCGCTTGGAGATGTAGCGCTGGAGCAGTGTGGGGCCGGCGGCGACCGACTCGAAGTCGGTGCCCGGACCCACCCGGGTGGTCGGCAGCGAGACCGGTGGGTCACCGGGAGGCGGTCCGGTGATCGACTTCACCACGATGTCCCGGTGTTCGGCGGCGAACAGCCGGGCGATCCGCGGGAAGGTGGTGACAAGGGTGGGCGGTACGGCGAACCCGCTCTCGTGCGCCACCCGCAACTGCCAGGGCTTGAGGCGCGCTTGGGCCGCCGCCTGCGGGTGGTTCATCCAGCGCGCCGTCGTGGAGTACAGCATGCCGAAGAAGGCGTGCGCGGACTCGGCGGTGAGCCAGGACGAGGGGTTGGGCGCGTGTGCCGCGCTCGCGCCCGGCCGCCGCACCCATATCGAGCGCAGCCCGTCCATGCTCAACAGGCGTCCGCCCGCGGACAGATGGCCGCGGAAGTCGCCGCTGACGTACTCCGCGGACATCGACGCCTCGCCCGGCAGGTCGGCCGGGTCGAAGCGCACCAGTGGGGTGCCGAGGCCGTGCAGCTCGGCCACGACCAGGTCCGCGGTCACGTCCTGCTCGGCGGTCAGGATCAGCACAGTCATCGGGTAACCAGGGCGGTCAGTCGTCGAAGTGCGTTTTGGAGCCGGCCGTCGAGGTCGTGGACCCGGCGGCGAGCAGCAGCGCGCGGTCGGCTATGGCGGGACGTCCGTCCGGCAGGACGTTCAACTGGAGCGTGGAGTCGTAGGTGAAAGGTCCGACGACCGGTGAGCTCGGAGCCGGGAAAGCGTAGTTCAACGCGAACGGTCGCATGATTCTCCTCCACTGCCCCACGAGTGTGTTTCTGTCACGGAGGTAACAATACGTGGCGAAGATGTAATGGTCTCAGTACGGAAAGTCACATATGACGCTCCGTCAGTCGGAGGACGCCCTGCCGTCCTCCGGACCTGGGAGGAAAGGGCTTACGAGGCGGCGACGGCGCCGCGAGAACTTCTCAAGTCCGTTGTCGAGAAGCTGAGTTCGGTGGTCACTCGGGGTCACTATTGGGACATCCTGTCCGGATTCCGCCATTGGCCGTCCCCGGCGCCTTCACTTGCGGAGGCCATGGACTCCTACGGATGTGAAGGCGCGAGCGCCGCGGCGGGCAGTCGTCACCGGTGTCATGGGGGCGCCCGGACGCGCGACGGCCGGGGCGGGGGAGTGCCCCTGCCCCGGCCGTCGCCCCTCACCGGCATCCGGTCGCCGGACCCGGCTCAGAAGGTGAAGACGGCGCCTCTGCCCCCGTCCATGGCGCACGAATTGGAGAACGTGTGGGCGTAGTTGACGCGCTGCCCCTCCCATACGCCGTCGGCGGTGACCGTGACCGGCTCCCACTCCTTCGTACAGACGCGGTTCGTCGCGGAGGTGGTGATGGCGTCGAACTTGGCTCCGTTCTTCTTGAGTTCGGCGCAGGCGGCGACCGCGTCGGGGTGGCTGCCCGAAGCGGTGGGCGCACAACTGAGAGTGACCGCGCGCTGTACCGTCCCGGTCTTGTGGTCGGCACCGTCCGTGACCGTCAGCACGAGCGCCGACGGCGCGTACAGGCTCTCCCCGCCGCCGGGCGCGGTGCCGGTCGACGCCGGCACGCCTCCGATGGCTGGGCCGGCGGTGGAGGCTTCCGCGGTCTCGGTGGCTCCGGCCGGTGCGCCCTTGGCCGGTGCGCTCCCCGCCGGCGCGCTTCCGGCCGGCAGGGCCGCGCCGGCCGTCCCGGCGAAGGCCAGACCGCTGAGCGCCAGTACTGCTCCACAGGCCGCAGCCCTTGCGATGCTCCGCATTTCGAACACTCCCTGGGGTCGATGTCTCGGACAACGGACGTGAGTCTTGCTCACGCCAGGGGTGCTTCGCCCGCTCTGTGACCAGTTTTGGTCGCTCCGCGTGTCGCTCCGATCGCGGAAAGTGTCCACAACGGCCTGGTCCGGGGTGGTGCGGGGCGAGCGGCGGGATGGGCTGAAACTGATTGATTCGGAGCTGGAGTCGGTAGTTGACGGTTTGATTGTAAGGCGGTGAAGCCAATGAAACTTGGAATATATGAATTTCAGCGGCGCAGAAGCAGCTCCGTGTTGCGCGCGTCGTTCAGGCCCGCCAGATCCTGACGGCTGCCCGGCGCGTTGAGCGCGAGCTCGCGGTAGAGCGAGGCCAGACCCGACTGGGACAGATCCGTGAAATCGGTCTCGCGCGGCGCCGCCGACTCGATCAGCGTGGTGAACAGCGAGAGCGTGCCGTCCTTGTTGTCCGCGATCTCGACGACACGCGCGAGCTGCGGGAAATCGATGTGCGAGGCGGTGGAGATCTCCCAGAACGAACCGTGCGGCAGCACCACGTTGCGGTGGCTGTGCCCGTTGACCCACGCGACCGCGCAGCGGTGGCGCCGCAGCAGCGCCACGACCTCGTCCCCGTCGTGCCGCGCCTCGCCGGGCCGGGCGGGGTCGGGCCGTTTGTTGCCCATCGTCCAACTGTTGTGGTGCGTGAACAGGACCACGTACCCGTCGCGCCGCTCTTTCAGGATCCGCTCCAGCCAGTCGAGCTGCCCCGTGCCGACCGAACCGGTGAAGTGCCCGCCGTGGTCCGTGGTGTCGAGGCTGACCCCGGTGACGTCGGCACCCATCGAGAACGTGTAGTCGAGGCTCGCCCCGGCCAGATTGTCCCGCGTGTAGCCGTGACCGACCGGCCCCGCCCCGGTGTTCGCCGGGTTCAGATGCGCCGTGAGGTACTGGAGCGGGGTGAACGGCGCGCGGCGCGGGTCGGCGGTGACCGTCCTCATGCGCCGCTTCTCGCGCCGCAGCAGCGCGATCAGGGCACTTCCGTCAGCCGTGTCGCCCTCGGCGATGCGCGCGAGCAGCGTCGCCGCGTCCGGGTCGGGGATGTCGTACAACTTGCGCGCACCGACGGCGAATTCGGCGAGGAAGCCGGTCCGGTCGGCGTACGCGCCACTGGCGAGCCCGTCGTGGTTGCCCACGGTCGAGTACCAGGGGATGGCCAGCCCGGGGCTGCGCACCGGGCGCAGGGCAGCTTCGAGGAATCCGTCGATACGGGGGTAGCCCAGGCGCTTGTCGGCGTCGGGCGCGCCGTCCTCCGGGTGCCAGTACATCCGCAGGCCCGAGTTCTGCACGCCCTCGTACGCCCGCGGGTCACCGCTGTTGGGAGTGACGAGCCCGCCGCTCATCAAGGTGAGGTACCAGTCGAGTTCGCACAGCGAGTTGTTGTCCGTGTTGTCGCCGGTCGTCATGGCGAAGGCCAGCGGCGCGCCGGTCGCCGGCCCGGTCCCCAGTGCGTTGACGCGCTCGATCAGTGATACGGCTCCGGGGACCGACAGCGCCTCGTGGGGGCGCCAGGCGCCGGCCGACTCGCTGCGGACGTACTCGGTGCGCACCGGGTGCTGGACGTCCGTCACATGGAGGTCGGTGAGCTGGACGAAGGAGCTGAGTACCGTACGGCGGTCCTCGCGGCCGGACTTGGCGGAAGCGAACTGTTCCCGTACGACCCTGCGCCAGCCGGGTCCGTCCCCGAGCCGCCGGAAGGCGGCGCCCGGGTCGCGCGGCGTCGCGAGTGAGTGGAGCGTGGTCCGGGCGGCCGAGGGGCCGGCGGGGGTGGCGGGGGTGGCGGTCGGGGTGGCTGTGGGGGTGGGCCCGGCGGCGGCCGGGGTGCCGGACGCCGTGGGCGCGGGGGCGGCCGAGGCGCTGCCCGAGCCACCGCCCGAACCGACCGCCACGCCGATACCGGCGGACAGGCCCACGGCTCCGGCGGCGGCGAGGAAGGAACGGCGGTCGACAGCGGTGACCGCGGAGCGGATGCGTGACATGGTGCGCTCTCCCCGAGTGCGTACATCGCGACAGCAAGGCCGTCTCTGGGACACCGGGGTGAGGGCCCGGCTCCCTTCTGATGCTGGGGACCCGTCGTGGCCCGTGAATGAACGAGGCCGCAACGGTCGACGCCGATCACCGCACAGGGATCACTCGCAACCGCAAACGTTCGCCGACCTCTCCTGCGGCGTGCGGAATCCGCTCATCCACCGTTCATCGGACGGGGTAGCCGGCCCGCTCACGTGCCCGGGCGGGCCGGTGTCATGACCGGTCGGGAAAGCGCTTTCCCGTTTTGTAAGACGTGTTGACGAATTAATGAGCGTGCGTCAGCATCGCCACCACATGTTCGAAGTGCCGAACGTACTTCTGTCGAGTCCTGCACCCGGGAGTAAGCGCCGCATGTCCACCCGAACCGCACCGCTGCCCGTACGTAATCCAGGAACCGGCGAACTGCTCGGCGAGATCGAGGACTTCGGGCCGGAGCGCGTCACCGCCGCCCTCGCCGCCGCGGCGGACGGACAGCGGGCGATGGCGGCGATGCCCGCGCACGCACGTGCCCGACTGCTGCTCACCGTCGCCGATCTGATCGAGGCCGAGGCCGACGACTTGGCGCGGCTGCTCGCCGCCGAGAACGGCAAGCCTTTCTTCCAGACGGTGGAGGAAGTCCGTGCCGCCGTCCGGATCTTCCGCGGCTTCGCCGGCGAGGCCACGCGCCTCTTCGGGCGGCAGATCCCGCTCGACGCCGTCCCCGGACTCGAGAAGCATCTCGCCGTCACCGTCCGCGAGCCGATCGGCCCGGTCGCCGCGCTGGTGCCCTTCAACTACCCCGTCGAGCTGTACGCGCACAAGGCGGCAGCCGCCCTCGCCGCCGGCAACGCCGTCCTCGTCCACCCGCCCGCGCGCTGTCCGCTCGCCGTGCTGCGGATCGGCGAACTCGTCGAGCGCGCGGGCGCGCCCGAGGGCGCCCACCAGATGCTCACCGGCGGCGTGCACATCTCCCAGGAACTCGCCACGCGCCCCGGCGTCGCCGCCGTCAGCCTCACCGGCAGCACCACCGCCGGCCGCGAGATCGCCCGCCGCGCCGCCGACACCCTCAAGAAGGTCCACCTCGAACTCGGCGGCAACGACGCCCTGATCGTCTGCGACGACGCCGACATCGAGGCCGCGGCCGACGCCGTGGTCCTCGGCAGGCTCGCGCGCGGCAACGGCCAGATCTGCTGCGCCGTCAAACGCGTCTATGTCCAGGACGGTGTGCACGACAGCTTTGTCGACGCGCTGCTGGCGGGCGCGGCCAAGCTCAGCGTCGGGGACCAGTTGGTGGATGGCAACGATGTCGGACCGCTGATCACTGAACAGGCGGCCGAGCGCGTCGAGTCGGCGGTCGCCGCCCTCGTCGCCGACGGCGCGCGCAAGGCGGCCGGCGGTGCGCGCCGGGGCGCCTTCTACGACCCCGCCGTCCTTGTCGGGGTCCCCGAGGACAGCCCCGCGTTCGCCGAGGAGATCTTCGGCCCCGTCGCCCCCGTGGCCCGCTTCACCGACCCGCTCGACGCCGTACGGATGGCCAACTCGTCCCCGTACGGCCTCCAGGCAGCCGTCTTCACCCGTGACATCCAGCGCGCCTTCACCCTCGCCGGACGCCTTGACGTCGGCGGCGTCGTCATCAACGGATCGACCGCGCTGCGCGCCGAGAATCTGCCCTTCGGCGGACCGAAGGACACCGGCGGCTCGGCCGAGGGCCTGCACGACACGGCCCTGGAGTTCACCCGGCAGAAGACGATCATCGTGATGGAGGCATTCGGGTGAGCACGCCGACCCGGCCGGTCCTGCGGATACGCGGGGTGCGTAAGTCGTACGGGCCCACACAGGTGCTGCACGGGGTGGACCTCACCGGCCAGGCCGGTGACGTGCTCGCCGTCGTCGGCGCCAACGGGGCCGGCAAGTCCACCCTCATCAAGATCCTCGCGGGCGCCGAACGGATGAGCGCCGGGGAACTCCAACTCGACGGCGAGAGGGTCGAGTTGCGCTCCCCGCACGACGCCCACACGCACGGCATCCGCACCGTCCACCAGGAGTTGACCCTGGTCCCCGAGCTGTCCGTCACCGAGAACCTGCTCATGGGCCACTTCCCCCGGCGCCTCGGCGGTCTCATCGACTGGAAGGCCGCGCACCGGCGGGCCCGCACGCTGCTGGAGGGCATCGGCTACAGCGCCATCGACCCCCGGACCAAGGCGGGCCGCCTCACCGTCGCCAGGCAGCAGATGGTCGAGATCGCCAAGGCCCTGGTCAGCGAGGGCGGCGAGCCCAAGGTGCTGGTCCTGGACGAGCCGTCCGCCGTCCTCGCCGGCAGCGACTTGGCGGCGCTGTTCGCGCTGATACGCCGCCTCCAGGAGCGCGGCGTCCTGATCATCTACGTCTCGCACCGGCTCGCCGAGGTCACCGAACTGGCCACCTCCATCGTGGTGATCAAGGACGGCCGGGTCGTCGCCGAGACCACCCCCGACCGCACCGACGAGAACGAACTCATCCGGCTGATGGCGGGCCGGCCCGCCGGACAGCTCTACCCGGCACGCCGCCCCGCCGAGGGCGAGACGCTTCTCGAGGTCCACGGGCTCAGCCGTACCGGTGAGTTCAGCGACGTCTCCTTCGCCCTGCGCGCCGGCGAGATCACCGGTCTGTTCGGGCTCGTCGGCTCCGGCCGCAGCGAACTCGCCCGGTGCGTCTTCGGCGCCGAGCCCGCCAAGACCGGCGTGGTCTGCGCGCCGGGCAGGGAGACCGTACGGTTCCGCAGCCCCCGCGAGGCCATCGCCGCCGGTCTCGCCCTCGTCACCGAGGACCGCAAGCGCACCGGACTCGTCCTCGGCCTCAGCACCGCCGAGAACATCGGCCTCACCACCCTGCGCACCACCACACGCGGCCCGCTGCTCGACACCGCGAGGCGTCGGCGCGACGTCGTCTCCATGGTCGAGCGGCTGGACATCCGGCCCGCGCACTCGGCGAAGCTGCCCGTCCGCACACTGAGCGGCGGCAACCAGCAGAAGGCCGTCCTCGCCAAGTGGCTCCTCACCGGACCGCGCGTGCTGCTGCTCGACGAGCCCACCCGCGGCGTCGACATGGCCACCCGCGCCGAGATCTACCGCATGCTCGACCGGCTCGCCCGCGACGGCATGGCCATCCTGCTGATCTCCTCCGACCTCACGGAGGTGCTGGGCGCCACCGACCGGGTGCTGGTCATGCACGAGGGGCGGATCGCCGCCGAGTTGACGTCGGAAGGTACGACCGAGGACACGGTCCTCGCCCACGCGATCGGACACGCGGCATGACCGAACAGCTCACCAAGACCACCGGGCCCGGCGACTCCGTACCACCGCCACGAACGGGACCCCGGCTGCCCCGGCTCACCGTCGCCGGGCACGACATCACCGTCGAGACCGGGATCGTCGCGCTCCTCGTGGTCTTCGTCGTGGTGGCCGGCTCCACCACCGAGGCCTTCCTGACCGAGGGCAACATCACCAACCTGCTCAAGCAGATGGTCACCACCGGCCTGCTCGCCTACGGGATGCTCGCCGTGATCCTCACCGGCGGCATCGACCTCTCCGTCGGCTCGGTCGTCGCCTTCTCCGGCATCGTCGCCGCCGGGCTGTCCTCCGGACTGCCCGTCCCGGTCGCCATGGCGGTCGGCATCGCGTCCGGCATCGGCTTCGGACTCGTCAACGGAGCGCTGGTGGCGCGCTTCCAACTGGCCCCGTTCGTCGTGACGTTGGCGGCGCTCACCACCATCAGAGGGCTCGCCTTCGTCTACTCCGAGACACCCGTCGCGCCCGAGAAGCCCGGCTTCTTCGAACTGGGCTCGGCGGTGATCGGCCCGCTGCCCGTCTCCACCCTCATCATGCTGGGGGTCTTCCTGGCCGGCGGTGTCTTCCTCAGCCGCACCCCGGCCGGCCGCTCCCTGGTCGCGATCGGCGGCAGCGCGGAGACCGTACGGCTCGCGGGCATCGGCGTACGGCGCCATATCGTCCTCGCCTACACCATCTCCGGCGCCTGCGCCGGACTCGCCGGCGTCATCCTCGCCAGCCGGGTCGGCATCGCCCAGCCCAGCGTCGGCACCGCGTTCGAACTCGACGCGATCGCCGCCTGTGTCATCGGCGGCGCCAGCCTGGCCGGCGGCAAGGGCTCCGTACGCGCCACGTTCGCCGGTGTCCTCGTACTCGCGCTGATCAACAACCTGCTCAACCTCTACGACGTACAGAGCTTCTGGCAGCAGGTGCTCAAGGGCCTGATCATCGTCGCCGTCATTCTCGTCCAGCGCACCGGCCGCTTCCGCAGCGTGGCCGTGAACGATCCGAATACCGGAAAGGCAAGCCCATCATGATCACGAAACGAGCGACCGGTGTGCTGGTGGCCGGAGTTCTCACCGCGGCTCTCACCGGCTGCTCCTCCGACTCCGGGAGCGGCGGTGACAAGGGCGACGGCTCGTACACCGTCGGCGTCGCCAACTTCACCCTCGGCGGCCCCTACTTCAACGGCATGGACAAGGCCATCAAGGCCCAGGCCAAGAAGAAGGACGTCGAAATCCTCAGTACGGACGCGGGCGGCGACGCGGCCAAACTCGCCTCCAACGTCGAGGACCTGCTGAGCAAGGACGTCGACGCCGTCATCATCTCCGGCGGGCCCCTGGAGTCGGCTCCCGCCGTACTCAACTCCCTCAGGGCGGCGGGCAAGCCCGCCGTCCTGGTCGACCGGAAGTTCCAGACCGGCGAGTACGCGAGCTGGGTCGGCCCCGACAACGAGGCGATCGGCAAGCAGAACGGCGAGTTCCTGGTCGAGCGGTTGCCGGACGGCGGGAAGGTCGCCCTGATCAAGGGCGGACCCGCCGACAACAGCATCGGCAAGGCCCGTACGGACGGGGTGAAGGGCGCCCTGGAGAACGCGTCGGGGATCGAACTCGTCGAGGCCCCCGACTACGGCAACTGGAGCTCCGACGGCGGACTGACCGTCATGGAGAGCCTGCTCGCAGCCCACGACGACATCGACGCCGTCTTCTGCGAGAACGACGCCATGTGTCTGGGCGCCCAGCGCGCCGTCAAGGACGCCGACCGCGCCGACAAGATCGTGCTGGCGGGCGTCGACGGCCAGGCCGAGGCGCTGAAAGCGATCCTCGACGGGACCAACTACCTGGTCACCGGCCTCAACGACGCCGATGTGATCGGCAGTCTCGGCCTGGACAGGACCGTGGAGATCCTCGACGGCAAGAAGCCCGAGAAGGACACGGTCGTGCCCTCGCCTCGCGTCACCAAGGAGAACGCGGAGAAGTACTACGACCCGGAGGGCAACTTCTGATGAGCCGCATCACCATGCCACCACCAAGAGGCGGGACCGGCCGCACCCGGTCCCTGCCACGCGGGAAACGCGCGTACGCCCTGACGGCACTGCTCTGCGGTGCCCTCGTCGTCCCCCTCTCCCTGGGATCCGCGAACGCGGCCCCGGACGACGGTACGGGTACGGGCACGGCCACGGCGGCGGACAAGGCCGCCAAACCGCCGAAGCCGCCCAAGGCACCGGCCTGGAAGCTGCTCCACCAGGAGAGCTTCAAGAAGAAGATCGACCCCAAGCGGGCGGACTGGACCCGCGAGACGTACAGCGAGCCGTTCGACACGATCATGGAAGACAACGGCCAGTGGTACGCCAACGACTACGGGCCCGCGTGGAACACCGCGTTCAACTCCTTCGACACCTACCGCAAGGAGTTCCCGGTCGGTGACGGCGGCTGGCTCACCGCCTCCCTCTCCGCGCGCGACTGGGACAAGGACGGCCAGATAGAGAAGGAGCCGTCCATCACCAACAGCACGGCGGGCGGCGACACCGTCGCCGAGCTGAAGGTCCCCGACCACACCGGCGGCGCCATCTTCCGCCCCACCGAGTCCCTACCGGACCAGTACCGCATCGAGTACAAGCTCAAGACGCTCGACTTCGGCGGCAAGCGCAACGGAACCATCGACTACGACAACCGAACCAACGGCTACAGCAAGGACGGCTGCAAGACCCAGCACCCCTGGGGCGAGGGCTCGAACAGCCCCGGCTGGGAGGGTGACGCGTCGGCGCCGTACTGCGAGTGGCAGGACGTACGCGAGGGCAAGTACGGGTACAACGGCTTCCACTTCCTGTCGATCGTGGACTTCGCCGACCCCGCGCCCCGTAACAACCACTTCTGGCACTACCGCCGCAAGGTCCTGATGGACTCCTTCTCCCAGCATCCCGACCGGGTCGGCACGGGCACCGGCGGCCGGGTCTGCGACTCCTCGAAGGACACGTACTACGACTACAAGGACAGCAGCTTCAACACGGTCAACATGTGGATCAGCGGACTGCCCAACTGGACCCCCGGCAAGGGCGGACTCGCGGGCAACTCGCAGTGGTTCATGACCAGTTGCTCGGACGGGGTCGCCGAGCAGCAGCTCTCGTCCGCGGCGGAACTCCAGCCGGAGCTGATGCCGAACGAGGACTACACGTTCGCCATCGAGCGCGACGCCACCGGCTACACGCTGGAGGCCAGCGGCAACTTCGCCCGCGCCGGACAGCAGACGCTGCGCTTCCACCGGCCGTTCGTCGTGGACGACAAGCCGATCTGGCATTACAACGTCAAGCCGAGCGAGTACGACGGGCGTTACAACAACACCCTCGTGCAGAACGACAACAACGGCAGCGCCAGTTGGCCCGACCAGTGGCCCGCCGGGTCCGCCTACCCGGACTCCTTCGTCATCGGAGACCTGTACACGAACGTGTACGAGGGCAGCGCGAGCCTGACCGACATCAAGATGTTCGTGCCCAAGGGGAAGAAGAAGTGATGCCGTAAGGCATGCTCCACGGCCTCACCGGTCCGCCCCCTGCCGGTGGGGCCGCCCCCTTGCCCGGGGGCCGGTCACCGCTCACGGGTCACCGCTCTCCGGTCTCCGGTCTCCGGTCACCGCTCCACGCGGATCCGTACGGGTGTGTCGTCGCCCCCCGACCGCACCTGTTCGGTCCAGTCGGCGGACAGCCGCAGCGTCCGGTTCGGCACCGCGCCCCGTACCAGCCGCCGCCGGTGCAGCACCCGCCCGCCCCGGCTCACGACCAGTGACGACAACGGGCCGAGCCTGCTCTCCGTACGGAGGGTGAAGCCGCCCGTCGCGCCGCGCGGGTCCGCCGGATCGATCCGGTTGGGCGCGACCCACAGCAGGGGCGCGTCGACCTGGAGCGGCACCCACGCGGCCGGCCGGGCGCCGCCTGTCAGATGGCGCAGTACGGGAGCGGCGGCCAGCAGACCCTCCCGTGCGGCCGTGCTCGCGGGCTCGACCCCGTGCAGCACATTGCCGATACCGAACACCCCGGCGCGGTCCGTGCGGAACGAGCCGTCGACGGCCGGGCCCCGGGTGCCGGCGTCGAGCGTGATGCCGCCCCGGCGGGCCAGTTCATGGTCGGGGATCCAGTCGCCGGTGAACACCACCGTGTCGCAGGCCACCGTCGTGCTCCGGCCGTCCGCCCGCCGCAGCGCCACCCCCGACAGTCGTCCCCGGCCGAGCAGTTCGCTCACGCGCGCGCCGACGAGCAGCGGGACGCCGTGCCGCAGCCGGGTATCGAGAGCGACGGCGGGGGAGCCCTGGTGGTACGGCAGTTCGGTGACCATGGCGACCACCTCGACTCCCGCCTCCCGCAGTGTCCGCACGGCCCAGTAGCTGACGGACTCGGCCCCCACGACCACGGCCCGCCGCCCGACCGGCCGGTGGTGGACATGCACCGTACGCTGAAGCTCACCCGTCGTGAACACCCCGGCGGGCCGGGTTCCCGGCACCAGCCGCGCGCTGCGGGGGCGTTCACGCGCACCGGTGGCCAGGACGACGGCGCGCGCCGTGATCCGCTCCAGACCGGCCGAGCTGGTGACATCGACGGCGAGCGGGCCGGTGCCGGTCGACTGCCTCGCCGGCCCGCTCCATCCGGTGACCGTGACGCCCGTACGCAGCGTCGCCCCCGCGTGGACCGCCGCGTCCGCCCACCGCAGCGCGTACGCCGGGCCGGTCATCGGCCGGCCCGGATCCCGCAGACCGAATCCGGAGTGGAAGCAGTGCCGGGGGGCACCGCCGGGCTCGTCCTCCCGGTCGACGACCTCGACACCGACCCTGCCGGTGGCGGCCAGTTGTGATGCCAGCGCCAGACCGGCCGGGCCCGCGCCGACGACGAGGACATCGACGGCGCGCTCACGGCGGCCGGGCGTGGGCAAGGTGTTCTCGCTGTTCACCGTGTGTCCTCCGGACCGGGCGACGACATGCCGGGCGTCGCCGCGTCGAACAGGGCGCGCACTGCGGCCCCGCAGTAGAACCCCTGGCACCGGCCGCCCAGCGCCCGGGTCCGCCGCCGCAGCCCCTCGGGCGAGGACGGCGGGATGTCGGCGGCGAGCGCGTCACGGATCTCACCGCGCGACACCCGCTCGCAGTGGCACACCAGCTCCCCGTACGCGGGATCCGCCGCGATCAGGTCGGCGCGTTCGTACGGACGGGGGTACGCCTCACCGAGATTCGGCATGGTCAGCGGTACGAGGTCGGTCGCCGTGCCCGTCCTGGCACCGGCCTCGTCAAGCAGCCCCACGACATGCGCGGCGATCGCCATCGACGCGGTCAGCCCGGTCGAGCGGATCCCGCCCACCGTGACGTAGCGCTGCTGCGGGTGCGAGCGGATCACGTAGTCGTCGTGCTCGGTGGCCGCGCGCAGCCCCGCGTACACGGCGGTCACCTCCTCTTCGAGGAGGTCCGGCATGATCCGCCGGCCCTTGTCCACAAGGAAGGCGAGCCCTTCGGCCGTGGAACCGGTGGCCCGCTTGTCGTCCAGGTCCTCGGCGGTCGGGCCCAGCATCACGTTGCCGTACACGGTCGGCGACACCAGGACTCCCTTGCCGAGCGCCGTCGGCACCGGCAGCAGGATGTGCGTGATCAGTTCGCGCGCGAGCTTGTCGAAGACCATGAGCTGACCGCGCCGGGGCGTCACCGAGAAGTCGGTGTGGCCGAGCAGTCGGTCGAACGCGTCGGCGTACAGGCCCGCCGCGTTGACCAGCCACCTGGCGCGCAGCGGCCCGCGTCCGGTGGCCAGCAGATGCGGGGAGCGCCGGGAGCCCTCGGTCACCTCGCGTACCCGGCAGTTGAGATGCAGGTCGACCCCGGCGCGTACGGCCTGGGTCGCGTACGCGAGCGTCGTCGTCCAGGGGCAGATGACGCTCTCGTCGGGCACTTCGAGGGCGCCCACCGCGCCCGGTCCCAGACGCGGTTCGCGGCGGCGCAACTCGTCGGCGCAGACGGTCCGGGTGCGGCGGTAGCCGTTGCGCGCCGCCTTGCGGGCGAGCGCGGGCAAGGTGGCGAGCTGTTCGTCGTCCCAGGCGACGAGCAGGGCGCCGATCGGCTCGACCGGGATGCCGCACTCCTCGGCGTACACGGCGAGCCTGTCCCGGCCCTCGCGCACGAGCCGGGCCTCCAGAGATCCCGGCACCGCGTCGAAACCGGTGTGCAGGATGGCCGTGTTGGCCTTCGACGTACCCTCGCCGACATCGCCGGACGCCTCGACCAGGGCCGTACGCAGCGGGTGGCGGGCCAGCTCGCGGGCGATCGCCGCGCCGACGACCCCGGCGCCGACGACCACCACGTCGTACACCTCCTGCGGCAGCGGCCCCGCGACGGTGACGCTCATGCCGTGCCCGTCCGTCCTGCGGACGGCAGAGCGGCGACGAGCCTGTCCACCTCCGTACGGAAGACGCCCAGCCGCTCGGCCGCCTCGGCGGCGGCGATCCTCGGCTCGAATACCTTCTTGGGCCGCCAGCGGGGCGCGGCCCGCTCCACCGTCAGACCGGGGTCGAGACCGAGCCGGGCGACGGCACCGACCCCGAGCGCGGTGGCGTCCGGCAACGGGGACACCTCGACGGGCAGTTGCAGCAGATCGGCCTGCGTCTGCATCAGCAGGTCGGAGCGGGTGAGCCCGCCGTCGACGCGCAGTGCTTCCAGCGGTGTGCCGGTGTCCTCGGCCACGGCCTCCGCAAGCCCCACGACCTGAGCGGCGATGCCCTCGCACAGCGCCCGCACCAGATGTCCGGGGCCGGTCTGAAGACTCAGCCCGGTCATCGACCCCTTCGCGTCACCGCGCCACCACGGCGCGGCGAGTCCGGCGAGCGACGGTACGAAGGTGACACCGCCGCTGTCGGCGACGGACGAGCCGACCCGGTCGAGATCGTCGGCACCGGAGAGCACACCGAGATCGGTCAGCCACCGCACGGCCGACGCCGCCGTGTACACCTGCCCGTCGAGGCAGTAGCTGGTACGGCCGTCGAGCCGCCAGGCCACACAGCCGACCAGGCCGGTGCTGCCGCGCAGCGGACGCGCGCCGGTCTGCGCGAGGAGGAACGCCCCGGTGCCGTAGGTGCACTTGGCCGTCCCCGGCTCGGTCACGTTCTGGGCGAGCAGCGCGGCCTGCTGATCGACCAGCAGGCCCGTCAGCGGGATCGGGTCGCCGAAGGCCGTCGTGACACCGAACTGCCCGGCCGAGTCCACGACCCGGGGCAACCGCTCGTCGCCCATCCCGAAGATGTCGAGGGCGGCGGGGGACCACTCGGCGGTGTCCAGGTCCAGCAGTTGAGTGCGCCCGGCGGTCGCCGCGTCGGTGACGAACGCGCCGGTCAACTGGTGGACGAGCCAGGAGTCGGAGGTCGTGACGACACCTTCGCGGGTCAGATTCCGGCGGATCCACGCCATCTTGGGCGCGGCGAAGTACGGCTCCAGCGGCAGCCCGGTCAGCTCCCTCAACAGGTCGGCGTGCGGGGCGAGTTCGGCGCATACGGAGGCGGCCCGCCGGTCCTGCCACACGACCGCGTCGGTCAGTGGCGCACCGGTGTCGGGGTCCCACGCGAGGACGGTCTCACCCTGGTTGGCCAGTCCGACCGCCGCGACGGGTTCGCCGGCGTCGGCGAGCGCCCGGCGGCCCGCGTCGACGACCGAGGAGAGCAGCAGGGCGGGGTCGGCCTCGACCAGGCCGCCGGCGCCGTAGCGGGGTGGCGCGGGTGCCGAGCCGCTGCCGATCACCCCGCGTTCCGGGCAGATCACCAGAGCCTTGGTGGACGAGGTGCCCTGATCGACGGCGAGCACCGGCCGCGAGGCCGGGTGCACGGCGGTGCCGGGGGAGTGCTGAGCAGGCGGCATGTCACGTTCTTCGGTCGGCGGCGGTGATCGTCCGATCACTGAGCGAAAGGGTGGTGCAGCCCGCCTGCGACGTCAAGGCACGTCAAGGTCACGACATGCGCTCAGGGTTGCCTAAGAAAAGCAAAGTGTTCAGAGGTCGTCGCATTGCCCCCTACACTGATCGCCGAGTAACAGCGGAGTGTCACTGAGTGATGTGATTCTCGAGTGCCGGGATGTGAACTACACCGGAAAGAGGCGGAGTTGCGCGAGAATCGGGCGGAGAGTCCGTGAGTGATCGCTTTCGTCCGCTCTATCACCCAGCAGGCCATGACAGCGAACTCCGCGCCGCCGTCCAGGAATTGCGGACCGGCCGCTGGCTGTCGATGCGTGACCTGCTCGCCGGCACCCGTGGCTGGGCGCTGTGGACCCAGCGCACGCAGGTGCTCGCCGCCGTCGCCGCCGGCTCGGACGCCGTGCACGCCTGGCTGGTCGAGGAGCCGGACAGTACGGCCGCCGTCGTCATGCGCACACGCGTGACGGTGGAGCGCGCCCTGCGCGCGCACCGCGAGAGCCATGCCCGGACGACCGATCTGTGGCAGCAGGCATGGGAGGCGTGCGGCACCACCGCGCGGCTGGTGCCGGCCGACCCCGTCCCCTGGGTGTGTCTGCTCGCGCTCGCCCAACTCGACAGCAGACAGCGGATGGAGGAGAACCGGCTGGCGCCGCCGGGGCCGATGCTCTTCCCCGGCCCGTGGGCCCTGCTCGCCGAGGCCGACAAACGCGATCCGGGCAATCGCGAGGCGTACCACCGGATGCTCCAGTTCGTGTACGCCCGCAGGTCCGACGGCTCGCTGTCGGAGGCGGTCAACTTCGTCCAGTGGGCGGCCTCTTCCGCGCCCGAGGGGTCGGCGCTCCAGGCCCTTCCGCTGTTCGTGCGCGTCGAGCGATACCGCAGGGAGGGCGGCAACGAGAAGGCGCTGGACCTGCACTGGGTCACCGAGGACGCCACCAGGGACGCGCGGCGGGCACTGCGTATCTGGTTCGACCACTCCGTGCCCGCCGAGAGATCCCTGCTGGACCTCAACTACCTGGCACACGCGCTGTGGGGATCGCTCCAGTTCGCCGACGCGGCCCGGGTGTTCGAGGCTCTGGGGCCGTACTACACCCCCTTGCCCTGGGCCTACCGGGCCCGGAGTTCCCACGACACCGCACAGGTCGAGGAGGTGTTCACCCGCGCCCGCGCCCGCTGCTTCTCCGCCGCCCGTGAGCGGAAGCCGGATTCCTAGGCGCCGTCTTGCCGGTCTCGCCCCGATTCCGTAAGGCCCCACCGCACATTTCGTGTTCTGCCTCAGATTTCTCCGAACCCGGAGGTACTTCCATGTCCGTATCCCCACCGGTCTGGTCGAAGCCGGACTCAGTTCCGCAGCAGGACGAAGAAGAACGGCTGAGAGAACTCGGCTATCAGCCGGTACTCGCCCGCAGGATGGGCGGTTTCGGAAATTTCGCCATCAGCTTCTCGGTGATCTCGATCCTCTCGGGATGTATGACCCTCTACGGCTTCGGGCTCATCACCGGCGGTCCCGCCGTGATGCTCTGGGGCTGGGTGGGTGTCGGGATCTTCGTGCTCTGCATAGGCATGGCACTGGCCGAGGTGACCAGCGCCTATCCCACGTCGGGCGCCCTCTACTACATGGCCGACCGGCTCGGCGGACGTAAGTGGGGCTGGTACACCGGCTGGCTGAATCTGCTCGGGCTGCTGGGCGCGATCGCCGGAATCGACTACGGCGCGGCCCTGTTCACCGGCGCGTTCCTCAATCTCCACTGGGGATTCGATCCCACGCCGGGCTGGACCATGGTCATCTTCATGTGCATCCTGCTGCTGCACGCGACGCTGAATCTGTTCGGTGTCCGTCTGGTCAGCGTTCTCAATTCGATCAGCGTCTGGTGGCACCTCGGCGGAGTCGCGCTGATCGTCGGAATTCTCGCGGTCGTCCCCAAGAACCACCAGTCGCCGGAATTCGTCTTCTCCCAATTCGTGAACGAGACCGGCTGGGAGAATCCGATCTATGTGGCCGCGATCGGTCTGCTGCTCGCCCAGTACACCTTCTGCGGCTACGACGCGTCGGCGCATCTGTCCGAGGAGACGTCCAACGCCTCCGTCTCCGCCGCACGCGGCATCGTGCGCGCCATCTGGGTCTCCTGGATCGCCGGCTTCGCCCTTCTCGCCGGTCTGACCTTCGCCATCCAGGACTACGCGGCCACCAGTGGCGCCGCCGTGCCGCCCGCGCAGATCTTCATCGACGTCCTGGGCACCAACGGCGCCAGCGCACTTCTGCTTGTCGTGATCATGGCGCAACTCTTCTGCGGCAACGCGGAAGTGGCCGCCGCCAGCCGTATGGTGTTCGCCTTCAGCCGGGACAACGCCCTGCCCGGATCGGCCCTGTGGCGGCGCGTCAGCAGCCGTACACAGACCCCGGTGCCCGCCGTGTGGCTGTCGGTCGGCTTCGCGGGTCTGCTCGCCGTGCCGTCGCTGTACTCGCCGACCGCGTACGGCGCCGTGACGGCGATCAACGTCATCGGCATCACGCCCGCCTACGCGATCCCGATCTATCTCAAGCTGCGCGCCGGCGACCGCTTCCAGCCCGGCCCCTGGTCGCTGGGCCGCTGGAGCAAGCCGATCGGCTGGATCGCCGTCGTGTGGGTCGCGATCGTCACCGTGATCTTCTGTCTGCCGCAGAAGAACCCGGTCACCACGGACACCATGAACTACGCCGTGATCGCGCTGGCCGTCGTGCTGGCCCTGGCCACGGCCTGGTGGTACGCGGCGCGGGGCACGTACAGCACCCCCCAGTCGTACGGCAGCGCCCGCGAGCAGTCGGAGATCTCCGAGGGGATCGTCTAGGCCCTGTCCGGCGGATCTTCGGGGGTCCGGGACGCCTGGCACGGCACCTCCCTGCGTTGTCGGAGTCATCCAAGTACGTCCAGTACGAGGATGATCCTCCGCCTTGCGATGCACCGCACCAGCCGCCCCGGCCTGATCCCCGAAGATCCGCCGGACAGGACCTAGGGGACGGGCCACCGGCACGGCCATGTCCTCGGTACGGAGGCGGCGCCGACTCCGCCTCCGTACCGAGGACGCGCGCCGGTCGTCCTGTCAGGCGCCGTCCGTCGCTGCGTCAGTTCTCCTGAAGGAACTTCCTGGCAAGCTCGCTGCCCAGCTTCACCGCCGACTGACGGCTCTCGATCGGTGTGACCTTGGAGTTCTTGAACAGGATGTATGTCACCCCCGAGCCGACGCCGCCCCGCGCGGGATCGGGATCGATCCCCAGCGAGCGCGCGGCGGCGTACGACGCCTCCCCGATCAGCCCGGCCGGTCCGGTGTCGCCCACCACCGCGTACTCCACCCGGTCCTGGTGGACGACCGCCACGACACCGGCGCCCCGGATGCCGGACGCGGTGTAGTCCCAGGTCCCGCTCGGCGCGGGCACCACGATGTACGGCAGCCGCTCCGCGTTCAGCGGCTTGCCGTCCGACTGGTGGAAGGCCGTGTCCCCGTGGAAATAGGGGTCGGTCCTCTTGTTGCAGCGGGCGGTGACCTGGCCGTCGCAGTCGATGTCCAGGTCGGCCTTCCAGTACACGGCGCCCTTCTTGCCGCACACGGGGATGTCGGCGGGCTTGCCCTGGTCGGTCCGGTACAGGCCCTTCGAGACGCGTGAGCAGCCCTGGACCTTCGCCCGCAGGGCGGCGGCCGTGACCGAACCCTCAAGTGTGAACGAGCGGGTGGCCGGCGGGCCGGCCGCCCCGGCGCGCGGCGCGGGAGGCGGCGGCAGATGCGTCGTGTCGAGCGCCGCCGCAGGGCGCGCGGAGGCGGGCAGGGCCGAAGCGGCGAGCAGTACCGCGCCGACGGCGGCGTACAGGTGCGATCTGTGGTGCACGGAGGCGATTCCCTTTCCGGTTCTCGAAGGCGACCTACGGCCTGTCCTCGCGGCTGTCATGCCGGCTGTCCCGCCGGCTGTCGTCCCGGCTGTTCTCCCGGCCCTCTATGTACAGAGCCAGTCGGCCGAGGAAGATCCGTTGCCCCGTCACCAGCAGCTCCACGGCCTCCTGAAGGGGAAACCAGCCGAGCCGGTCCAGCTCCGGGAACTCCCGCTCGACGCCCGACCCGCGCGGCCACTCCATGGTGAACGTGCCGGGCACGGCGAGAGCGGGATCGAAGTCCCCCTCGACGGCCCATACGGTGACGGTCTTGCCGCCCGACTGACGGGTCTCGCCCAGCGGCTCCCGGCGCCCTTCGGGCGGAGGGTGCCCCACCTCCTCCTCGAACTCCCGGTCGGCCGCGTGCTCGGGTGTCTCGTCGGAGCCGTACTCACCCTTGGGGATCGACCACGCGGACCTGCTGCGCCCCGCCCAGAAGGGGCCGCCCATGTGCCCGATGAGCACTTCGGTGCCCGCGTCCGTGACCCGGTACAGCAGGAGTCCCGCGCTTCGCTTCCCTGACATCCCGTCAGTGTGTGCGGGGTCGCGCGGGGTCGCCATCGGGGGAGCGCATGCGGGGCAGCCGGGCGCCTCGACGGCGCCCCGACGGCGCCGCAAAGGTAAAGGGAAAGTAATGGGAACGTAATGGGAGTCTTGAAGCGTTAGAGGGGTAGACGTAGTCCGAGGCCCCATCGGTGGGGCCTCGGAGTCATCGAAGCGCAGGAGACGGCCATGCCCGGAATCATCGACCGCATCAAGGCTTTCACCCGTAGCCCGCAGGGGCGGCGTGTGATCAGTCAGGCACGCGCGGCCTCGTCGGACCCGAGGAAGCGCGAGCAGGCCCGCCGCCTGTTCGGAAAGCTGCGTGGCGGCAGGCGCTGACCACACTCCCGCGCACGGCGGGGCCCGCCCTCATGAAGAGGGCGGGCCCCGCCCGGCCGGTCAGAGAATCCGGCCGGTCAGAGAAGCTGCCACAGATGGTCGTCCGTGCCGTTGTCCTCGAACTGGACCACCTGCGCGCTGTTGGCCGTCGACATCCCGTCCACTCCCAGCACCTTCCCGCTGTGCCGGTTGAGGATCAGCGACCAGCCCTCGCCCCGGTCGACCAACTGCCACAGATGGTCACCGCCGCCGTCGTCCTCGAACTGCACGATCCGCGCGCTGTTGGCCGTCGAACCGCCCTCGGCCCCGATGATCTTCCCGCTGTTGCCGTTGCGGATCAGGAACCAGCCGCCGCCCGCCGGGGCCAGTTGCCAGGCGTGGTCCGCCGTCCCGGTGTTGTCGAACTGCACGACCCGGCCGCCCGCGTCCAGCGACATCCGGTCCACACCGAGCACCTTGCCGCTGTGCTTGTTCCGTACGCGGCGGTACGGCGGCTCCACCGTCCAGGCCCGCCCGCCGGGCGACGCGGTCGGGAAGGCGGTGATCCGCAGCCGGGCCGCACCCATCGGGATCAGCGTCACCGGCTCGGGCGGTGCCGTGCTGCGGGCCGGACTGTCCTGGAGCGGAGCGACGACACGCTGATCGTCGGCCACCCACTCCTCGACCCGGCGCGCCGACGTGGTGATCCGCACCGGCGATCCCTCGTGGGTGAACGGGTTCGCGGCCAGCGGCCCTGTGTCGGCCGTGAACCGCAGTCCCCTGAGCGGGTCCGGCGCGAGACCGACGTTCCACGGGGTGGTGGGGTGCACCGAGAGTTCGGGGAAGTCCTCGGTGCCGGCGAACCGTTCGTACCGTTCGCCGATCTTGAGGGAGTACGTGAGCGGCCCGTGGTCCACGCTGACGGAGCCGTGATTGTCCTCCCACGTACGTACGGTGGTGCGCTGCGGCAGCCGCAGGGTCACCCGGTCGCCGTCGCGCCACTCGCGCGCGACCTTGACGAACCGCGGCCCGCCACGAACCGCCACGCGCCGCCCGGCCACGGTGAGTTGAGGGTTCGCGCACCAACCGGGGACGCGCAGGTAGAGCGGGAAGGTGACGCGCTTGGGCGTGCTGACGGTGAGGGTGACGGTCTCCTTGAACGGGTAGTCGGTGTCCTCGGTGACGGTGATCTCCGTACCGCCGGCGACCTTCGCGCGCACTCGGCTCGGCGCGTACATCGCCACCGCGAGCCCCCGGTCGGGGGTGGCGAGCCACAGCTCCTCGGTGAAGTAGGGCCAGCCCATGCCGTAGTTGTGCGGACAGCAGCGGTAGGGGACGATGCCGGGCTTGAACGCCTGCATGGCGAAGCCGTTCTGGAACTGGCCCTGGTTCTTGGCGGTGTTGTCCAGCTCGACGCTGTTCGCGCTGGTGATGTAGTGGACGCCCCGGCCCTGCGGGTCGGTGGCGGCGGGCAGCAGGTTGAAGGCCAGTTCCTCGCAGCGGTCGGCCCACACCGGGTCGCCGGTGATCCGGGTGAGCAGTTCGTGGCTGGCCATGAACTCGACCGTGCCGCAGGTCTCGAAGCCCTGGCGGGGGTCGTCGAAGCCGGGGCGTGAGTTCTCGTCCCCGGCGAAACCGCCGCCGGGGAACTGGCCGTAGGTGCCCATGACGGAGGCGTAACCGCGGTACGTGGCACGGGTCAGCTCCGCCGAGCCGGAGCGCAGCGCGTACTGGGCGGGCTCGCGGAAGCCCTGGGCGATGTTGACGTTGTGCAGGTCGGGGAAGTTGTCGACCCAATTGGCGCCGTGGGTGTGCATCTTGTCGGCGAGGTCCAGCAGGAAGGACTCGCCGGTGCGGTTGTAGAGCCAGAAGGCTATGTCGAGCCCGTCGCCCCAACGCTTGGACACCCAGCTCGAGTTGAAGGCGCCGGGGCCCTGCGCGTTCATATAGCGCAGGAACGGGACCATGAACGGCACGACGCGCTCGTCCCCGGTGAACTCCTCGTGCGAGCGCAGCGCCTGAAGCAGCGGCAGATACGGCCAGAAGTCCGGACCGCCGTTCAGCGCCGTACGCAGTCGGGTCGGGCCGAAGAATCCGTCGGGCTGCCGGGTGGCGATGATCGCGCCGATCCAGCGGCGGGCGGTGGCGAGGGCCGCCGGATCGCCGGTGAGGGCGGCCAGGCCCACGTATCCGCGCAGCCAGTAGGTGACTTCCTCCCAGCCGTCCTTCTCCGGGTGGACCCAGCCGGAGTCGTCGAACCGCAGGAAGTGCGAGACCTCGGCGTACCGGCCGAAGAGTCCGTCGAGCAGCAGCCGCAGTTGGCCGGTGAGCCAGCCGCGCGGGGTGACGCTGCCCAGCGGCAGCTTCTGGAAGGCGGTCGGGGCGAGCGGCGCGGCGTTGGGCGTGTACCAGCCGCCGCGTGCCGGGGCGACGGCCGCGGCTGTCGGTGCCAGGGGCCCCAGCAGACCCGCACCGCCGATCGCGAGGGCGCCGGTGCCGAGGAAGTGTCGTCGGTCGAGCGTCATGAGGTCTCCCGTCCACGAGCGTCGGGCAAGAGCGGTGTCTCCGTCTGTACAACGTTGGAAACGACGGCAGTTGGCATCACAGCACGGCGCCCCGGCCGTGTCCAGACACCTGACACGGACACCTGACACGGACACCTGACGCCGACGCCTGACACGACAGGACCGGAGCCCCAGGGGCCCTCGGAGGGCGTGCGGCGTTCTGCGATGACCTGCGAGGAAAGTTAGGCTTTTTGCAGATTCCCCACTTTCCCGGAGCGGGCACATGGCGGTACGGAACCGCGCGGCCTGAGCCGACCCGACCCGACCCGACCCGGCGCGCCGCGCCTACAGCGCCTCGGCCACCGCGTCCACGAACCGCGCGTGCCCCCGGTGGCTGAGCGGCGCCTCCGGATTCCACGCCACGGTGCGCACCCGCCCGTGGAGCGTGCGCCAGTGCCGGTCGCTCCTGAGCGCGTCGGGCGTGGCCGCGTTCGCGCGTATGTCGGTGAGCACCACGTCCGGTTCGAGCGCGAGCGCCCGCGACCAGTCGGTGGTCAGCCAGTTGCCGCCCGCCTCCTGCCCGGGATCGAGCAGATCGACACCGAGCGCCGCCAGCGCCCGCAGGTCCGGCCAACTGCCGGGCCGCGCGAGATGTACGGTGCCGGGCCCGGCCGCCGACAGGGCGAGCACCCGGGCCGTGACGGGCCGGGCGGTGACCGTACGCAGCCGGGCCCGCGCCCACCGAAGGTCCTGTGCGTCGGGCTCGTGCGGTGCGCCGAGCGAGCGGGCGAGCGCCGTGAACCGGTCCCTGATCCCGTCCAGCGGACGGTCCTTGCCCACGTCGATGACGACCACGGGCAGCCGCTCCTGAAGATGCTTGGCCGTGTGCGGATCGATGCCGTAGATCTGCCCGCCGCCGTAGCTGACGGCGACCAGCAGGTCCGCTCCGGCGGCGATGACGGCATCCGCGTCGACCGTGGCGCCCGCCCCGAAGTCCCGGATGCTGTCGAGCGGCAGCCCGCCCGCCTTCGCGGGGTCGGGGGAGTCGCCGTCGTGGTGGGACCCGAAGACGCCCAGGGGCCGCAGGCCGTGGTCCCACAGGGTCGCGCCCGCCTGTACGTAGGCCACCACCCGGTCCGGTCGGCGGTCCGCGACGGTCAGTTGGCCGCGATCGTCCGTGAACTCCCAGGGGGTGTGCGGGGACATGGCGTCGCCTCATTCCGCTCTCGTGGTGCGGTGCGTGAGTATGACCCTGCCCCGGAGCCCGGCGCCGGGACTGACAACCGTACGCCGGTCAGGGCTCGATGAGACCGGCCCGGATGGCATAACGGGTCAGCTCCACGCGGTCCTTGAGGCCCAGCTTCTGGAGCAGATTGGCCCGATGACGCTCAACCGTCTTGGCGCTGATGACGAGCAGGTCGGCGATCTCCTTCGACGAGTGGCCCTCGGCGACGAGTTTCAGGATCTCCTCCTCCCGTACGGTCACGGCCTTCTCCGGGATGCTCTCGCCCCGGCGCACCCGGTCCAGGTAGTTGCGGATGAGGGCGGTGACGGCGCCGGGATAGAGGAACGGCTCGTCGCGCATCGCCGCCCGGCACGCCTCCAACAGATCGCGGTCCGCGACCGACTTGAGCACATAACCGCTCGCGCCGGACTTCAACGCCTCGAAGAAGTACTGCTCGTTGTCGTACATCGTCAGGATCAGGATGCGGGTGTCCGGCAACAGCCTGGAGAGCTCGCGGGCGGCCTGGAGGCCGGTCATCCTGGGCATCGCGATATCCAGGATGGCCAGATCGGGCCGGTGTTCGCGGGCCGTCTCGATGGCCTCGGCACCGTCGCCCGCCTCCGCGACGACGGTCAGGTCCGGCTCCGCGTCGAGGATCAGCCGCACCCCGCGCCGTACGAGGGCGTGGTCGTCGGCGAGCAGGATGCGCGTCGGCCCCGGCTCGCCGGCGCCAGGTCCTGTCCGGGTGGGACCGGAGTTCGGGTCGGTCATGGCGGTCAGTGGCTCCCGTTCGTCAGATGCGTGGCCGGTGCGAGGTGTGCGGCGGGGACGTGCAGCCGTACCCGCGTACCGCCGCCCGGCGCGTCCCCCACCGACACGTCGGCGCCGATCAGCAGGGCGCGCTCGCGCATGCCCCGGATACCGGCGCCCTCCGCGGCCGTACCGATGCCGCGCCCGTCGTCCCTGACCAGCAGTTCGAGTCCCGGCGTGCCGTGGTGCAGCGCCAGATCGACCCGCGCCGCGCGCGCGTGCCGGACGATGTTGGTGAGCCCTTCCTGGGCGACCCGGTAGAGGACCAGCTCGACCTCGCGGTCCAGCGTGGGCAGATCGCTGTCGAAGCTGCGCCTGACGGTGAGTGGGGTGTGGCTGGTGGTCTCGTTCGCGAGCGCCTTGAGCGCGCTGATCAGCCCCAACTCCTCCAGCACACCGGGGCGCAGCCGCCGCGCGATCCGGCGGATCTCGTCCAGGCTGCCTCTGGTGGTCTCCTGGACCTGGAGCAGTTCGTCGCGCAGCGGCTCGGGCGCCCGGCCGGCGACGCGCCGCAGATCGAGCAGGACGGCGGTCAGGGTCTGGCCGATCTCGTCGTGCAACTCCTGGGCGATCCTGCGGCGTTCGGCCTCCTGCGCGGAGAGCGCGAGCGCGCTGCTGGCCGCGCGTTCGGCCTCCAGCCGGTCCAGCATCGTGTTGAACGTACGGATCAGCTCGGCGATCTCGCCGTGTCCGGCCACGGCCGGCCGGGGTCCCGGCCGCAGCAGATCGGTGGTGGTCATCGCGCGGGTGAGGCGTTGCAGGGGCCCGAGTCCGATCCGTAGCAGCGCGGCGTTGGCGATCAGCATCGCGACCAGACCGGCGGCCATGATCATCGCCTCGGTGAGCAGGACCGGCGTGGAGACCGTGACGGGGCCGAGCAGCAGCAGCGCGGTCGCCGCGAACAGCACGGCGGCGTTGAGCAGGAAGATGCGCCAGAACAGGGACACGGAGTACGGCCTCCTCGGGGTGGACCTCCTCACTATCGCCCGTACGCGCCGCGTCTTGCCGTCACCCCCGGCGATCTGCATGTCCCCCGGCCCGGATACGCGTCCCGCCTGCTCCGGCTACATGGTCCACACCCCCCGATATGGGTGCCGGCACCGATGGTGACGGTGCCGTGCGGCGGGTGATCGTGGACACAGACATTCCGGGGGAGGAGGTCTCATGCACGCCCCCGACGAGGACCGGCTTCTCGACGATCTCGCCGACCGGCTGCGGCACGACGACCCGCGCTTCGCCGCCGCGTTCGAACGCGGCCTGCCCTGCCGACCGCGGGAGTACCGGCGCGGCGCCGCCTGGCTGACGCTCGCCGCCGGGCTCGGTCTGCTGGCGCTGGGGATCGCCCTGGGACACGGGCTCCTGCTCGCGGGCGGGCTCGTGGTGTCCGGCGCGGCCGGGTATCTCTTCGACCCGGACCGGGAGCACATACGGCGCGGAACTCCGCCCCCGTCCTGACGCGCAACCGTCAATATCCCCACAGATCGCCGCAATTAGCCCATTTTCTTTTACGTTAAAATGGACGACGAGTTGCCGCCGCTCGGTTGAGAGTTGGGCTGCTCATTGCCGATCGGTGGTCGAGGCGGAGGGGCGACTCATGGACGAGCGCACCCGCACCGCCTTACCGTCGCGGCCGGCCGCCGACGCCGACGCCGACTGACGGGCCCCCGCCGCGCCGCATGGTGGAGAATTTCCCCGCCAGGGGCCTCGTGCCCGCACACCACCAACGCATGCCCCTACGCCCGCATGCCCGTATGGAGCGCCTTCCTATGGAGCACACCGCTCACGTCAGCAAGACCGCCCTGCCCGGGGTCGGTACCCGCTACGACCTGAACACCGACTCGGGCCGTCATATCTCGGTCGTCGTGCACCAGGACGGGCGCCGCATCGTCGGCTTCCACGACCCCGAGGACGACGACAACTGCAAGGACTCCACACCGCTGGCCCCGTACGAGGCGACGGCGCTGTCCAAACTCCTCATGCCCGACCCGGTCGGGCATCTGCACCAGCATCTGGAGATCGACCTCGTCACCGAGCACATCCCGATCACCAAACGCTCCCCCTTCGCGGGGCGAACGCTCGGCTCCACCCAGGCCCGTGCCCGCACCGGTGCGTCCATCGTCGCCGTCCTGCGCCGCACCGACGCCGTCCCCTCGCCCACCCCGGACTTCCGCTTCGCTCTGGGGGACACGCTCGTCGTCGTCGGCACCAGGGAAGGCGTGGACGCCGTCGCCGAACTGATCGCCGGAGGATAATCGCCCGTGCACGACACGACCGCGCTGCTCATCGAACTCGGGGCCGTCATCCTCGGCCTGGGCCTGCTCGGCCGGCTCGCCGGGCGGGTGGGGTTCTCGCCCATCCCGCTCTATCTGCTGGCGGGACTGGCCTTCGGCCACGGCGGGCTCATCCCCATGGCGGCCAGTGAGGAGTTCATCGCCACGGGCGCCGAGATCGGTGTCATCCTGCTCCTGCTGCTGCTCGGGCTGGAGTACAGCGCCTCCGAACTCGTCACCAACCTCAAGACCCAGTACCCCTCCGGCATCGTCGACTTCGTCCTCAACGCCCTGCCCGGCGCGATCGCCGCGCTCCTCCTGGGCTGGGGCGCCGTCGCCGCCGTCGCGCTCGCGGGCGTCACCTGGATCTCGTCCTCCGGCGTCATCGCCAAGGTGCTCGGCGACCTCGGCAGGCTCGGCAACCGCGAAACCCCCGTCATCCTCGGTGTCCTGGTCATCGAAGACCTCGCCATGGCCGTCTATCTGCCGCTGCTCACCGCGCTGTTGGCCGGACTGAGCCTCGCGGGCGGCAGCCTCACACTGCTGATCTCGCTCGGCAGTGTGGGCCTCGTGCTGTACGTCGCGCTGCGCCACGGCCGCCTCATCAGCCGCGCGGTCTCCTCCGACAACCCGGAGATGCTGCTGCTGGTCGTCCTCGGGCTGACCGTACTGGTCGCGGGTGTCGCGCAGGAACTCCAGGTCTCGGCGGCCGTCGGCGCGTTCCTCGTCGGTATCGCGCTCTCCGGTGAAGTGGCCGAAGGCGCCCACAACTTGCTCGCGCCGCTGCGCGACCTCTTCGCCGCGGTCTTCTTCGTCTTCTTCGGACTGAACACCGACCCCGCCGCCATTCCGCCGGTGCTCGTGCCCGCCCTGATCCTGGCCGTCGTCAGCGCGCTGACGAAGATCGCCACGGGCTGGTACGCGGCACGCAGAGCGGGCGTGAAAACGGCGGGCCGCTGGCGTACGGGCGGCACGCTCGTCGCGCGCGGGGAGTTCTCCATCGTCATCGCGGGGCTGGCCGTGGGCGTCGAGCCCCGGATCGGACCGCTGGCCACCGCGTACGTACTGATCCTGGTCATCCTCGGGCCGCTGGCCGCCCGTTGGACCGAACCGCTCGCCCGGCGCCTCACGCGCAAGCCGGCGCCGAAGCCGTCGCCGGTCGTGGAGGAGCCTGTCGCCGAGGAGTCCGGCACGCAGTCGTCCGCCGCTCCGGAGCCGACGGACACGGCCCACTCGCACGGCTGAGGAGCCGACGCCCCGGACCACGTCACGGGTGCGGACACGCCGAAGGGGCTCGAAGCGCGCCTCACGCGCTCCGAGCCCCTTCGTCTGCCCTGGGTGTGGGCTACCGGCGAGCCGTCAAGGCTCAGACGCCGACACCGAAGTCGGTGGCGATGCCGGTGAGGCCGGAGGCGTAACCCTGGCCCACGGCGCGGAACTTCCACTCGGCGCCGTTGCGGTACAGCTCACCGAAGACCATGGCCGTCTCCGTCGCCGCGTCCTCACTGAGGTCGTAGCGCGCCAGCTCGGCGCCGCCGTCCTGATTCACCACGCGGATGAACGCGTTACGGACCTGGCCGAAGCTGTGGCCGCGGCTCTCGGCGTCGTGGATCGACACCGGGAAGACGATCTTGGTGATCTCGGCGGGGACGGCGGCCAGGTTCACCTTGACGACCTCGTCGTCACCCTCGCCCTCGCCGGTGAGGTTGTCACCGGTGTGCTCGACCGAGCCGTCAGGGCTCTTGAGGTTGTTGTAGAACACGAAGTTCTGGTCGGTGCCGACCTTCCCGGCCTCGTTGACCAGCAGGGCGCTGGCGTCCAGGTCGTAGTCGGTACCGGTCGTGGTGCGGACGTCCCAACCGAGGCCGACCAGGACGGCTGTCAGCCCCGGCGCCTCCTTGGTGAGCGAGACATTGCCGCCTTTGGACAGGGAAACTCCCACGCTGCTCCTCCTGAGTTGAGCTGGTGACCGGAATCAAAATCTACAACACTGTAGAAGTGTGTGCGGGGCTGCGAAGCCGCCACGCCGGGGCTGCGCCGGATGGCCCCGGGCCGCAGGTGTGCGGAGGGAGACGGTATGAGGGAGCAGGTGGACACGGACGGCATGGGTGACCGCCCGCGGCGGCGCGGCCAGGGTGAGCTGGAGGCCCAGGTGCTCGCCGTGCTGCGGCAGGCGCCGGGGCCGGTCAACGCGGGCTGGGTGCTCGACCGGCTCGGCGGGGATCTGGCGTACACCACGGTCATGACCATCCTGACCAGACTCCAGGCCAAACGGGCGGTCACCCGCGAGCGGGTGGGCCGGTTCTTCGAATGGTGCGCGACCTCCGACGAGGCGGGGCTCGCCGCCCTGCGGATGCGCCGGGTACTGGACGCGGAGTCGGACCGCGAAGCCGTACTGGCCCGGTTCGTCACCACGCTCTCGCCGGACGACGAGCGGCTGCTGCGCGAACTCCTCGGTCTTCCCGAGGACGGGACGGAGGGCTGAGCGCATGGGAGTGTTCGTCCTGCTGCCGTTGCTGCTGCCCCTGACCGCCGTGCCGATCGCGCGACTCGCCGAGCGGCATCTCCATCCACGGGTCGCCACACGGTTGTTGTCGGCGCTGGCCGCCGCACTGGCCGTGTGCAGCACGGTCTGTCTCGGGCTGCTGGTGGTCGTCGGTACGGTGCAGTTGCCCGGCCATCCGCTGCCCGACGCCTGGGCCGAACGGGAGGCCCCCGGCACCGCGCCGTACGAGGAGGCCGCCGGCAAGGGCGCCGTCGTCGCGCTGCTCGCCGTGGCCGTGTCGTGGTCCACGGCCGCCCGCAGACACCGCCGTGTCCGCCGCCGGGCCGAGGACGCGCTGGCCGGGGTGCCGGTGCCGGACGGCGAACCGACCGTGGTGCCGGACGAGGCCGCGTACGCGTACGCGCTGCCGGGCGTGCGGACCGGCTCGGCGGCGCCCCGCGCGTGGTTCGGGGTCGGGCGCGCCGCGCGGCAGTCCGTACGCGGCGGGATCTCCGGGGGCCGGATCGTCGTCTCCACGGCCATGCTCGCGTGTCTGGACGCCGACGAACGCACGGCACTCGTCGCCCATGAACGGGCCCATCTCGCCGGGTACCACCACCGCTATCTGCTCGTCGTCCGCTTCGCCGCGCGGGCCAACCCGCTGCTGCTGCCGTTGCGGTCGGCCGTGGCCTACACGACGGAGCGGTGGGCGGACGAGGAGGCGGCCCGGGTGACGGGCGAGCGGCGGGTGGTGGCGCGGGCCATCGGCAAGGCGGCGCTCGTCTCGCGCGGCACGCCCACCCCGACGCTGTCCGGCTTCGCCGCGCCGGGACCGGTGCCGCGCCGGGTGGCCGCGCTGCTGGAGCCCGCGCCGTCGGCCGGGCGCTGGCCCCCGGTCTTCACGGCGGTCGGTCTGGCGGCCTGGGCCGCTGCCGCCGGGACGCTCGGGTCGGCGCTCTCCTCGGCGAACGCGACGGTCACGCTGTTCCTCGTACTGAAGGCCGGTCCGCTGTGAACTCACGTGAGCCGTCCGGTGGTTGGCTCCCCAGCAAGAACCGGACGGGCCGCACACGCGGCCCGTCCGGTTCTTGAGCGCGGACCCCCGAAGATCCGCCGGACAGGGCCTAGACGTCGAACTCCTGCGGCTGGAGGTCGAGCGCGAAACACGCCTCGCGTACGATGGCCCGCTCCTGGGCGTCGAAGTTGCCGTCGGCGCCGCCGATGATGATGCCGATCTGGATGACGGCACGCGCCTCGGCCGGCTTCTTCTTCGCCTTGGCGATTTCCTGGAGCACGCTGACCTTGCCGATCGCCATGTCGGCGATGAGCTGGTTCAGATAGTCGTCGAACCGCTTCTGCAGATCGGCGGGCGGGAAGTTCCGCAGCACGTCGTTGCTCATGATCAACTGCGTGACGCGCTGACGCTCCGCCGGGTCGATGGAACCGTCGGCCATCGCGACCAGGGCGCACATCGCCATGCTGGCGTCACGGAACGCGCCGCTCTTGAGGTCGTTCTTCTTCGCCTCAAGCTGGGTCTGCATCGTCTGGGCGGATTCCTTGAGGCGATCCCACAGGGCCATGAGTGCTCCGTATGTCTCGGGCTGCCCGTACCGGGGGGAAGGGGTGGCACGGACAGTGCTTATTTCTACAGTGATGTAGAAGTTATCAGGTCGCCGACGTGGGACCGGCGGGCTCCCGCCACATCGGCGGCCCGGCGGGCGCGCGCGGGACAGGACCGAACAGCACGGCGCGTACGACACGCGGCGCGAACAGCACACGCAGCGGCGAGGCGAGGTGCAGCGCGGAACGAAACGGCGTACCGACGACGGGATTTCCGCCCGCCCGCTGCCCCGCCCGCGCCAGATACCAGGCCGCGGGCCGGTCGGCCGGGCGGGTCCGGGCCGCGTCACCGACGGCGCCCGGCAGCGTCCGGTCCGTCCCGGTCGCGATGTCCCACGCCTGCCGCGAGGAGCGCAGGAGCGCCCGCTGCACCCGCCGCGTCGTGGGCGTACGGCGCCGGTCCCGCAGCGCCTCGCGCAGCGCGACGGCGTTCTGGGCGGCGACGGTCATGCCCTGCCCGTAGACCGGGTTGACGGCGCACAGCGCGTCGCCGGTGGCGAGGAAGCCGGCCGGGCGGCGGCCCGGACGGTCGTACCGGCGGCGGACGTTGGCCGTGTACCGGAACGCGCGCACGGGCGAGTCCGGCTCGGCGCGCCTCAGCCACTCGTACAGGAACGGATGCGGCAGCCGGGCGGCGAAATCGGCGAACTCCTCCTCGTCCGAAGGAGGTTCGCTTCCGTGCGCGCCCGAGAAGGAGACGAGATAGCGGCCGTCCTCCATCGGCAGCGCGACGGCGCCGCGCGTCTGGGCGGGGTCGGGGACGACGAAGTACCCGGTGGCGTCGGTGGTGCTGGCGTCCTCGCCGGGACGGTAGACGCGCGAGGCGTAGACGAGTCCGCTGTCCAGCGTCTCCTGCCGCGGCGGCTCGGCGCCGACAGCCGTGAGCCAGCCCGGCGCGCGTGAACCGCGGCCCGAGGCGTCCACGACCAGATCGGCGGTGAACGCGCGGGTGACGACGCCCGCGCGGGCGGCCTTGGCGTCGGCCCCGGCCCCCGCTCCGGCCCCGGCCCCCGCTCCGGCCCCGGCTTCGGCTCTGGGCGCGGCTCCCCTCTCCCGGAGCAGCACTCCGGTCGTACGGACCGCGTCACCGAGCAGGCCCACCACCTCCGTACCCCGCACCGTCGCGATCCGTGGATCCGCCAGGACCCTGCGGCGTACGAGCCATTCGAGCAGCGGACGGGAGGCGGTGAAGAGACGATCGGTGGAGGGGGTGCGGCGGTGCCACCTGCCCGACTGCCACTGCACCAGGTCGCCCGGCATCCCGACCTCGGGCGCGCCGTGCTCCCGAAGCTCGGCGACGATGCCGGGGAGCAGGGTCTCCAGCGCCAACTGGCCGCCGGTGAGCAGCAGATGGACATGGCTGCCCTGCGGGACACCCGACCGTGGCTTCGCCCCGTCGGGGAGCAGGTCACGTTCGACGATCGTCACCCGGTCGGCGTGGGCGGCGAGCACCTGCGCCGTGAGCAGGCCCGCGATGCCGCCGCCGATCACCACCGCGTGCCGCGCCGGGCGGCCCGTGTGCCGGTAGGGCGGGGTCCGCTCCCCGGCGCGGGGCGCCGCCGCCCGGCCGGCCACGTCGTCGTCCATACGCATGTCTCCCGTTCCGTGCGGCAGTTGATCGTGGTCGTCCAGTATGTCGGAATCGACTCACGTGCCGGACGGCGTTCACGTACGGGGGACATGCCGTACGTGAACCTCTATCCTCGGTCCGACTCGCGGAGCGCTTCGGTGAGCCAGTCGACCCACACACCCTCCAGACCGATTCCGGCGCGCAGCACCAGACGCCGCAGCCGGTCCGCCTCTGTCGCCGAGGGCTCCGCGTCCGGTGCGAAGTCCCGAGCCTCGGTGTCCCGGTACTCGGCCAACTGCCGCTCATGCAGGGCCAGATGGCGGCGCAGCTCGGCCGGGAGCCCGTCCGTTCCGACCACCGCAGCCGCCCGCATCCTCAGCAGCAGAGGGTCCCGCAGGGGCCTGGGATCCTCCCGGCTCGCCACCCACCCGGTCAGTGCCTCGCGACCGGCGGGCAGCACCTCGTACTCCTTCTTCCGCCCACGGGCCGGCCGCGCCGACGCCAAGGCCCGGATGTACCCCGACTCCTCCAGCCTGCCCAGCTCCCGGTAGATCTGCTGATGCGTCGCCGACCAGAAGTAGCCGATCGACCGGTCGAAGCGGCGGGTCAGTTCCAGACCCGACGACGGTCGCTCGAGGAGGGCGGTGAGAATGGCGTGGGGGAGGGACATGAGCGCATCCTAAAAGCACCGGCCGACGCCCGGCGGTGGCCTCAGACCTTGCGGTAGTCGTACGCCTCCGAGGCCGCCGCCGCCACCGCGTCCAGGTCCGCCCCCGCCGACGCCGTGACCAGGGCCGCCACCGCGCCCTCCACGAACGGCGCGTCCAGCAGCCGTGCGCCCGGCGGCAGTTCGTCGCCCTCGGCCAGCAACGACTTCACCGTCAGCACGGCACTGCCCAGATCCACCAGCAGCGCGACGCCCGCGCCCCGGTCCACCTCGGCGGCGGCCGCCGCGATCAGCTCGGAACTGGTGCCGAGCCCGCCGTCCGGAGTGCCGCCGGCGGCGGCCACCGGAGCGGTCGTACCACCGCCCGCGAGCCCGACCGCCAGCTCGGCGACCGCCTCCGCCACCGCCCGGCTGTGCGACACCAGCACGACCCCGACGAGCTTGTCGGTACTCATGCGCCCGCCGTCGCTGCCAGGGCCGCGATCAGCAGCGCGGATGACGTGGCGCCCGGATCCTGGTGCCCGATGCTGCGCTCGCCGAGATAGCTGGCCCGGCCCTTGCGGGCCTGGAGCGGCACGGTCGCCACCGCGCCCTCCTCGGCGGCGGTCGCCGCCGCCGCGAACGACGTGCCGAGCGCCGCCACCGCGGGCTCCAGCGCGTCGATCATCGTCTTGTCCCCGGCCTTCGCGCCGCCCAACTGCGCCACGGCCGCGACCCCGGCGCCCAGCGCCTCGGCCAACTGCGCGGCCGTGACCTCGGCGGCGTCGCCGAGCGCCTTGCCCGTACGCCGCAGCAGCGTCCCGTACAGCGGCCCCGAGGCGCCGCCCACGGTGGAGATCAACTGCCGCCCCGCGAGGATCAGTGTGGCGCCGGGTGTGGCCGGCGGCTCCGACTCCAGCGCCGCGGTCACGGCCCGGAAGCCGCGCTGGAGATTGCTGCCGTGGTCGGCGTCGCCGATCGCCGAGTCGAGCTCGGTGAGCCGGTCCGCCTCCCGTTCCACGGAGGCGGCCACCGCCGTGAGCCAGCGGCGGAAGAAGTCGGCGTCGAGCACCGGCTCGGAATCCTGGTCGGACACAAGATCTCCTCGAAAAGCGTCGGGCGTATGTGCGTGCGGGTCCCCGGGAAGCCTCCGCGGGTCAGCGGCCCCAGCGCAGCGCGGGTGTCTGCACCGGCGCGTCCCAGAGCCGCAGCAGATCCTCGTCGACCTGGCAAAGCGTCACCGAGCAGCCGGCCATGTCGAGCGAGGTCACGTAGTTCCCGACGAGCGTACGGGCCACCGCGACGCCCCGCTCGGCAAGCACCCGCTGCACCTCGGCGTTGAAGCCGTACAGCTCCAGCAGCGGCGTCGCCCCCATACCGTTGACGAGCGCGATCACCGGGCCGGACGGGCGCAGATCCTCCAGCACCGCGTCCACGGCGAAGTCCGCGATCTCACGCGATGTCATCATGGCGCGCCGCTCCCGCCCCGGCTCGCCGTGGATCCCGATGCCCAGCTCCAGCTCGCCGTCCGGCAGATCGAACGTCGGGCTGCCCTTCGACGGAGTCGTCACGGCGCTGAGGGCGACACCGAAGCTGCGCGCGCTGTCGTTGACCTGACGGCCGAGCGCCTCGACCCGCTCCAGCGGCGCGCCCTCCTCGGCGGCGGCGCCGGCGATCTTCTCGACGAACAGCGTCGCGCCCGTACCGCGCCGGCCCGCCGTGAACAGGCTGTCGGTCACCGCGACGTCGTCGTTGACCAGGACCTTGCCGACGCGGATGCCCTCGTCCTCGGCCAGCTCGGCGGCCATGTCGAAGTTGAGGACGTCACCGGTGTAGTTCTTGACGATGAACAGCACGCCCGCGCCACTGTCCACGGCGGTGGCGGCCCGCACCATCTGATCGGGTACGGGACTGGTGAAGACCTCACCCGGACAGGCGGCGGAGAGCATGCCGGGCCCTACGAACCCCCCGTGCAGCGGCTCATGCCCGGAGCCGCCGCCCGAGACGAGTCCCACCTTTCCCTCGACGGGCGCGTCCCGGCGTACGACGACACGGTTGTCCACATCGACGGACAGGTCGGGGTGCGCGGCGGCCATCCCGCGCAGCGCGTCGGCGACGACGGTCTCCGGCACATTGATGAGCATTCTCAACGGGTCCTCCTCGGAAGGTCACCAGCCAGGCTTCTGAGCTGGGTATTACCTGGTCAGCCGGTATGCGGTGGGTCATGCGCGCGCCTTGTCGGCCAGTGCGGGACCACGGCGTTCTGCGGCGGGGCTGACGCCGACTCAGTATCGAAGAGGCGGGCCTGATCGTGAAGCCTGGCGCGCGGGCAGCCGTGGTCGGTTGGCCGTTCAGTGACGCCGCTGCCCGCGATACGTTCTGCCTCCTCGCCGTGGCAACAGAGCCGGGCCGTCGCCGGGAGTCGCGATCGTCTCGGCGGCCAGGTGGAGTTCCGCCCGCACCGTCGCGGACGACAGATCGAGGGACAGCGCCTTGCCGCACTTGCCCAGCCAGTCGGTGAGCGTGCTCCGGCTCAGACTCAGCTCAGCGGCGGCGGGAGCCGTGCGGCCACGGTGCTGGAGCCAACACCGAAGGGCGATACGCAGCGGTTGGTCCAGTGGCTCGAGAAGGGCCGAGGCCCAGCGACGGGCGTGCTCGGCGTTGAGCAGATCGGTGGGCAGCGGGGGGTCGGGAACAAGGCGTGCGGACGATCTGATCCGTACGGGAGCGGCCGGGGCCCGCATCGCCAGCAGGAGCTGTGCCTGCACGGTGGGGTTGTCCGGCTCGGCGGCGAGCAGAGTACCGATCCCGCGCAGCCGTGTGCGCACGGTGCCCTCGGACACGTCGAGCACCGATGCGGCGGCCTGAGCGGATCCCGACCGCAGGTATGCCTCCAGCGTCCGGTGCTGCTCGCGGTCCAGGGGCTTGAGGACCGCCGCTGACCAGGAGGTGAGCCGATGGGCGGGAACGACGTGCAGCAGCCCGCGCGAACCCAGGACGGTCGCGGACGTCAGGTGGCCGGCACTCGCGCCGTGACGCGCGTTCCCGGCCTCGGCCCATGCGGTGGCGGCCATGTCCAGCGGCAGAGGGTCCGAGAACCCCCCGGCCAACTGATGCCGGGCGGCGACGCGCGTGAGGAGCGGGCGTACCGAGTGGCGGTCGTCGCCCATGCCGTGGAGCGCGACGACCACCAACTCGTTCCCCTCCACACACACCAGCACGCGGGGGTCACCGAGGGACACGCCGGGCCGCACCGCTCGCCAATGAGCCTGGTACGCGGCCTGGACCGACTGCCCGACCAGCCGGAACACCGTGGCATGCGTGACGGCGGCGCCGCCCAGCACGTCGGTGGCCAGGTGAGGCCGCCCGCTCAGCAGGAGACGCAGAACGGCGGTGTGCAGCCGCTGCTCGGCGTGGTGTGTCTCCTCCGCCCGGCGAACCCGGGCCCCTATGCGGAGCAGATCGACGGCGGTTCGCGCGACCAGGTCGCCGCGGGACGCCGGTGATGCCGTGCCGGGGCCGACGACCAGGACGGCACCGGCCATCTTGCGGATCGTCAGTCGCGGGTAGAGCTGGGGGTGCGCGGCGGCACGCACCCCCCGGGGTCCGGCGGTGTGGGGGGTGCTACAGACGACGCCACCCGTGAGGTCCACCAGGACCGCCCAGCCCTCGGCCAGGGCCGCGGCCTCGGCGATCAGACGGTCGTCCGAGTGGGCCGCCGCACGGGTGAGCCGTCGCACCACCTGATACCGCGTCACCTCCACGGGAGAGGAAGGCGCGGGCCCCCCACCGCCCGACATCATGAGATCCGAGCCACCCCGCCCCAGCCCGCACGGTCGGTGAGACGGCCGGTGTTCGCGTCCGGGCGCCAGCGCGGCCAGCTCGTGAACCCGGGTTCGATCAGCTCGGTGCCCTCGAAAAGCTCGATGGCCACCGACGGCTCCCGCAAGATGTAGGGAATCGCCCCGGAGCTGTTGTATTCGTCCTGCACCACCTGGTGCTCCTCGTCCGCGGCGGTGGAGTGGCTCAGTGACAGATAGCTGCCCGGCGGCAACTGGTCGATCAGCCGACGCACCAGACCCCGGGCTTCTTCCCATTCGACGATATGGCCCAGCACGTCGCTGATGACCAGAGCGATCGGCTTGGTCATGTCCAGCGTCTTGGCCGCACCCGTTAAGACGGTGTCCGTGTCACGCATGTCCGCCTGCACATAGGCCGTAGCGCCTTCGGGGGTGCTGGTGAGCAGCGCGTGGACGTGCAGCAGCACGATCGGGTCGTGATCGATGTAGACCACCCGGGAGTCGGGCGAGATCCGCTGTGCGACTTCGTGGGTGTTGTTGCTCGTCGGCAGCCCGGCACCCAGATCGATGAACTGCCGAATCCCGGCTTCCCTGGCCAGGAACGTGGTGGTACGCCGCAGGAAGTCCCGGGACTCCCCGGCGAACGGGACGATATGGGGGTACTTGCTGCTGTAGGCGTCACCGGCGGCCTGGTCGGCGGGGTAGTGGTCCTTCCCACCCAGCCAGTAGTTCCAGACGCGCGCACTATGAGCGACGGACGTATCGATCTGTGGGGACGGACGGGTCGGTTCGGTCATTCCAACGCCTCTTTCGATTTGTCAGGGTGAGATGCGATAACACAGGCGTGGTCCAGCAACACGTGATACGCCGTCACCACGTGCCGCGTGTCCGAGACTTCGGCGGTTCCGGGCAGACCTCCTTCACGGACCACGTGATCAGGGATCTCCGGCACGTCGACCCGGTACAGGGTCACGGTCGGCATGCCGGTCATGACGTGGAAAGGCCCCTCCAGAGGGTGAATCTGCAAGGTCACATCGGGGCGCTCGACGGCTGCCCGCAGCGCCTGCCGCTGCTCGGCCATCACCCCGTCGCCGCCCACCCACGTCCGCAGCGCCGCGGCTGACATGACTGCCCAGATGCGCGTGTTCTGCTCACGCAACCGCTTCTGGCGCTCCATCAGCAGCTCCGTCCGCCGGTCCTTGTCCGCAGGGGACAGCTCAGGTCTGCGGACGTCATCGACGGCGCGAGCGTAGGACGGTGTACGCAGCAGGGCGGGAACGAGTGCCGGCTCCCACACGCGGATGATCCGCGTCGCGGACTCCACACTCATCAGGTCGAGCTGCCATGCCTCCAGGACAGACCGCCACGGATGCCACCACCCCGGGAGATTGGCCGTCGCGAGCTGCCCGAGGAACCCCTCGATTTCGGCAACTCCCGCGCCGTACGCCGTCAGCAGGGCGTGGACCTGGCCTTCATCCAGGGATGTCTCGGCCAGTTCGATGCGGCGGACGGTTGCCGCGTGGGCTCCGAGCGCGTCGGCAGCGTCTTCCCGGGATATCCCCGCGGCTTCGCGCAGGGTCTGGAGCCGGGTGGCGAGCACGCGGTGCGCGACGGTCCTGCCAGACCTTTCACGAGCCACGGACTCCCCTTCCGGCACTTTCCTCAACCTGCGGGCAGTGCAAACTTTGTACCTTGCAATCTCTGTGCGCAACCCCTTGAGTATGTCTAACCCGCCGCAGTGGCAGTGCAGTTGGGGGTGGTGAGACGCCGCGAGCCGGTACGAGCCGGTGCTCCGTTCGCGTACGCGTCATGGAACAGACGGGGAGGACGAATGAACAGGCGTGATCCGCGACAGCCGTCCCGGGGAAGGCGCGCTGTCAGCGGGGAGGCTGATGGAACCGTGGCGGGCGACCACTGACCTCAGCCCGCACGGAGCGCGATGGCCGCCCCTTTTGGCGAAGGAACGGCCACCACTGAACCAACTCACGGCACCACCAGAACACGAATTCGACCTCAGCCCTGGTGGAGCTCCGGCAGCGTGTACCAGCACGCGCCGTGCTCAGGATAGACGTGCCCGAGCCAGGGGAGGGAACACCCCTCCTTGGCCGCCGGCCCCTGACACAGGAGCTCCCCCCACACCACAAGGGGATGCCCGCGTGCCCACAGCTCTTTCGCTCCGAAGGCTCAAGCCGACGGCCACAGCCGCCGACGATTCCCACCCGGCGTCCGAAGAAGGCCGTCAATGTTCGCCCGCTCTGTCTTCTGGGCCGGTACTGACTTGACCCCCTCCGGAGACAACACCGTGCCCGACATCGACCCTTCCGTCCCGCACTCCGCACGCATCTGGAACTACTGGCTGGGCGGCAAGGACAACTACGAGGTCGACCAGGAGGCCGGCGAGACCTACCGCGAGATCGCCCCTCAAGTCGTGGCGATGGCCCAGGAGTCCCGCGAGTACCTGATCCGCGCGGTGACGGCTCTCGCCGGTGAGCTGGGCGTCCGCCAGTTCCTCGACATCGGCGTCGGTCTGCCGGCCAACGACAACACGCACGAGGTCGCCCAGAGAATCGCTCCCCGGGCCAAGGTCGTCTACGTCGACAACGACCCGGTCGTCCTGGCACACGCGCAGGCACTGTTCTACGCGACGCCCGAGGGCATCACGGACTCCATCGACGGCGACCTGCACGACCCGGAGAAGATCCTCGACGAGGCCCGCAGGATCCTCGATTTCAACCAGCCCGTCGCCCTGATGCTCATGGGCATCCTCGGCCACATACCGGACGACCAAGAGGCGCGGGCGATCGTCCGCCATCTCCATGCCGCACTGCCCTCCGGCAGCTACTTCGTGCACTACGACGGCATCGACACCGACCCGGAACTCGCCAAGGCCCAGCAGGGCTACAACGACACCGGCGCCGTCCCCTACGTCCTGCGCAGCCCCGAACAGATCGCCGCTTTCTACGACGGCCTCGACGTTCTGGACCCCGGCATCGTCTCCTGCCCTTTGTGGCGTCCGGCCCCCGGAACGGCCCCGGAACGAACCGACATCTACGGGGGCGTCGCCCGGATGCCCTGACAGGCGCGCGCCGCTCCCGGTCCAGCCGTGCCCGCTTTCGCCGTGACCGGGGATGAGCCGTTCGGTGACGGCCCGCCGCTGGCGGTGCTTTACCGCGTGGTCACCGGCGAGCCACAACTGGGCGCCCTGCACGGCCCGTTACGCACGCTGATCACCGACTGCCTGGCCAAGGATCCCGCCGACCGGCCCACGACCGGGCAACTCCTCGACCGGATCGCCACCCACTGGAACCCGCCCGCCGACTTCCCCAGCACCTCGCCGTGGCCGCACGCCGTGACCACCCTCATCGACGCGTACGCCACCCGCGCCACCCGGTCGTACACCCGTCAACCCGGCCCGGCTGCTCGCCGATGTCGGAGCCGACCGGGATCGTGTCCAAGAGCCGAGTTGACACAGGTCAGAACGGCCCGTGGCTGAGCGACGCCGCCTCCTGGGACGCCCGACTCGCTTCGGCCCGGCGCCCGAGCCGCCCGAGCGCGTGGCTCAGGATGGTCAGCGCGGCGGCGAGGGTGGGCTCGTGAACGCCGGGGTGCGGCGCGGTGAGCGGGCGCAGGAGTTGTGCCGATTCCTCGGCGGCGGCCACCGCCTCGCCCCACCGTTCCCCGATCGCCAGATGGCCGCCGAGGTTCCGCAGACAGCCGGCGAGATCGGGGCGGGTGGCGGGGTGGCTCTCGGTCACCCGGCGCTGTACGGACACGGCCTGGGTGAACGCCTCCAGCGCCTGCGCCCACCGCCCCGTCCCGGCCAGATGGATGCCGAGGCCGGTCAACAGGTTGGCGAGCAGTCCTTCATGACCGGCGAGAGGGGCGTCGGGCTGTCGGCGATGGAGCGCCGTCGGTTGTTCGGCCGCCCGCAGGGCATGGGCCCACCGGCCCTGTCGGGCCAGCGCGGCGGCGAGGGTCGTCAGCGCCTTCGCCAGCTCCAGCTCGTGCGCGGGAGCGTTCGCCTCGCTCAGCGGACGGAGAATGGCCACGGCCTCCTCGGCGGCACGCTCCGCGTCCGCCCACCGCTCCAGCATGACGAGGAGAAGGCCGAGGTCGTGCAGCGAGCGGCCGAGCCTCAACTCGTAGGCGCCGGTGTCGTGCTGGGCCAGTCGGCGCAGCAGGGCCACCGACCGGCCCATGGCCGTCGCCGCCTCGGTCCCCCGCCCCAGCGTCAGCAGGCTCTGGCCGAGGTGGTTGAGCGAGTCCGCCAGCCTGGTCTCGTACGCCGCCGGATTCGTCTCGCTCAGTCGGTGATGGATGGCCACCGCCTCCTCCGCGACCTCCAGCGCGGCCGGTGCGCGTCCCACCCGTAACCGGAACAGGGCGAGGTTGGACAGCGAGACGGCGAGATCGGGCTCATGGGCGGCGGGGTTCGCCCGTGCCAGCCGTCGCCGGATGGCGACAGCCTCCTCTCCCGCCGCTGTCGCCTCCGCGAGCCGCCCTGTCCCGGACAGGTCGGCACCGGCGCTGCTCAGCGCGTTGGCCAGGCCCGCTTCGTAGGCCGCGGGATTGACTTCGGCCAGTCGGCGGTACAGGGCGACCGCCCGCTCGGTCGCTGCCAGCGCCTCCTCCTGACGGCCCGTCGAGGCGAGGCTGTTGCCGAGATTCGTCAGCGAGTCCGCCAGATCATGGGTGTGGGCGGCGGGGTCGGCCTCGGCGAGCCGCTGCCGGGCGGCCACCGCGCGCTCGGTGGCCGCCAGAGCCTCGGCCGAACGCCCGGCGTCCAGCAGGTGGTTGGCGTGGTTGTGCAGGAACTGCGCGTGCGAGGCCGCTCGGGCGGTGTCGGTCTCGTCGGGCGGCTCCAGGATCGCGGCCTGCCGGGACGCCGCCAGGGCCTCGGCCCTGCGTCCCACCGCCGCCAGCCAGAGGCCCAGATTGGTCAGGGCGGCGGCGAGGAGTTGACGAGCGGTGGGGGCGGCGCCGTCGTGGGGTTGCGTCTCGGCCAGTCGGCGGAAGACGGCCACCGCCTGCTCCGTCACCGCCAGTGCCTCGTCCGCTCTGCCCGACACGCCGAGCGAAGCGCCGAGGAGGTACAGCGACACCCCGAGGTCACGCGCGTGGGCCCCGCCGTTCCCGGCGCCCAGTCGGCGGTAGATCGCCACCGCGTACTGCTGCTCGTCCACGGCTCGCTCATGGAGCCCGGCGTTGGCGAAGCGCAGACCGAGATGCGCGGAAACGCTCGCGTGCACCGCCGGGTCGTCGCTGAGGGAGAACCAGTGCTCGGCCAGACGGACCGTGAAAGCGGCGATGCCGGGGTCCAGGTCCGGGTGGCGTTCGGGATGGGGAAAGAGCGCCCCGACGGCCTCGAGAAGCGCGGGATCGATGTCGTCCAGGGCGGCGAGCGCGGTCAGGGCGGCGCTGCCCGCCTCGATCGCGAGCCGGGGGTCGGCACGCAGGAGGGGATAGAGATGACGCGGGCCGAGATGGGGCCAGCGCTGGGCGGCGGTCGCCAGGAACGTGATCGCCCGTGGCGTCCAGTCGGGTGCGGACCGGTCGGCGCCCCGCCGGCTCAGCAGCGAGGTGGTGGTGGGGGGCGCCCAGGGCTGGGCGGGGTAGTCGGCCTGATGGCCGGGGAGGGTGAGGGCGAGGAAGTCCTCGGCGAGCCGGTCGGGGTACAGCGGTTCCAGGACGGTGTCCCGGTGGGGGTCCGCCGGCGGATAGCAGACGGCATGGTCGGCGAGCACCCTGTCCGGAGCGGGCCGGGAGTGCGGGGCGGCGAGGGTGGCGAGGACGGCGACGCCCACGGAAGGTTCCAGGCTGCCGGTGAGGGCGGCGGTGAACACGGTCCGGTTCATCACCTGCGGGGCGGTGACGTAGGTGCGCTCGGCGGGGTCGAGTTCGTGGCGGGCGTCGCCGAACAGGCGGGCCCAGTGCAGATGTTCGCGGTCCAGGAGATAGACGGTCAGGCCCGCCATGTCGGACGGGGGCCGCCGACCGGTGGCGTGGGCGTCGACGGCGACCAGGGCCGCGAGGTGTACGGCGAGGGTGAGCCCGAAGTCCGGGTGCTCCAGCGGGCCGGGCGCCGCCACACCGGCCGGGGCGGTCAGCCCGTAGCGGGCGGCGAAGCTGTCGCGGGCGGCGTGGAACATCCGGGTACGCGGCCCGGCCTCCCGGGCGGACAGCGGCTCCAGGAAGTGGGCGGAGGCCCCCGCCCGATGGTCGGCCAGATCGGCGCGGATCGCGGGCCAGGTGTCGGCGGTACGTGCCAGCAGCAGGACCCGGGTCGGCACGGCGTCCCGGTGGAGCAGGGCGTTGCCGAGCAGCCAGGTCAGGTGGGTCAGGGGCCAGCGGTCGGCGTAGTCGACCACCAGCAGCAGACCCCGGGCACCGCTCTCCACGCGCAGGTCCTGGCTGCCGGGCGGAGGAAGGACGGTGCCGGGGCCATGCGCGGCGGTGACGGTCTTCCAGCCGATGGCGCCGCACCGGTCGGCGAAGTGGTCCGCCAGCCGCGTCTTGCCCTGCCCGCCCGGACCGTGCAGCCAACGCACGCTCAGCCGCGGCCCGTTGTCGCGCCAGTGACGCAGATCGGCGAGTTCGCTCTCGCGGCCGGTGAAGTCGACGACCGCGTGGCGGGCGTTGAGCATGCGGCTGGGCAACTCCCGTAACCACTGCGCGTCGCTGCGCGGCGGGGGCCGCCGGTTCTGAAGTACGTACAGGGGCACGCCGTCGCCGAAGACATGGATGTCCGCGCCCCTCACGCCGTAGGCGAAGCCGCTCTGGGCCCGAACCGTCCGGCGGGAGCCGTTCGGATCTCTCAACGCCGGGTCTCCTCACGGTGCGGCGGCCAGGAACGCGGAGGGTTCCGCCCGATGATCCCCCGCGAGAGCGCGGGGACGCCATGCTTCCGGCACACCTGGGCCCTGTCCGGCCGATCTTCGGGCGTCCGGGACGCTTGGTGCGGCACCTCGCTGCGTCCTGGGCCGCCTTTGAGAAGTAGCGCCGTCCGCCCGCAGGGTGGGGCGCGCGTGCCCGCCGCGGAGCGGCTGATGACTGCGTCGGTGCGTGCGATCGCAAGGCGGAGGATCGCTCTCGTACGGGACGTACTTGGGCGACCGGCGACAACGCGCCGGGGGTACCTCCCGTGCCCCCCTCGGGGGCTACGGGGGAGAGTGGGCGTCCGGACGTCGCGGGGCAGGCGGGACTTCTCAAACACGGCCTAGCCGTCAAGTCGCCGCGGATCCGGCCCTGTTGGATCAGCCGGCCGTATCCGTCGCTCCCGTCGCCCCCGTCGCCGCGGTGGGAAATTCCTGGACGCCGAGGACGCGCAGCAGCTCCAGCCGCTCACGGGTCTCGGTGTCGGACGGGGTGAGCACCAGCAGCCGCTGGCCCTGGTCGGGAGTGACCAGGGTCTCGCAGTCCATCACCAGCCGGCCCACCCGAGGGTGCAGCAGGGTCTTGCGGTCGGCGCGCCGGACCGCCACCTCGTGGTCGGCCCAGAGCCCGCGGAACTCGTCGCTCGCCGCCCGGAGCCGGTCGACCAGTCCGGTGACCGTGGGATCGCCGGAGCGTCGGCCCACGGTCGCGCGCAGGTCCGCCACGAGCCGGCGGGTCTGCTCCTGCCGGTCCTCGGGCGGGGCGACGGCACGGGCCGAGGGTTCGGTGAACCACCGGTACGCGACATAGCGCCGGTCACCCGAGAAGGCGGTGTGGTCTCCGTACAGCAGGACAGCCGCCCGGTTCTGGGCCAGGACCTCGCCCAGGTCGGACAGCACCATGGCCGGTGTGTCGCCGAGCAGGTCGAGCATGCGCACCAGACCGGCGCGGGCCAGCCGGGCCACCCCGTCCGAGGGCGGCGGCCGGTGGCCGGCCAGATGGAACAGATGCGCGCGCTCGTCCTCGGACAGGCGCAGCGCCCGCGCCAGCGCGCCGAGCAACTGGGTGGACGGCTGACTGCTGCGGCCCTGCTCAAGGCGTACGACATAGTCCACCGACATCCCGGCCAGCATCGCCACCTCCTCCCGCCGCAGGCCGGCGGTACGGCGACGGCGGCCGTGGGGGAGGCCGACATAGGCCGGGCTGATCGCCTCGCGCCGGGAGCGCAGGAAGTCGGCGAGCTGATCACGTTCCATGGCCTCCATGGTCCCGCGCGGCGGACGGCGCAGCCAGGGAGCGGCGCTCCCATGATGAACGCTCCGCTGCCGCACCCGGCGAACAAGGCGCAAGGTGGAAGTGGATCGACGACGAAGGAGTACGTGATGCAGAAGCGAACCCTGGGCAGCACCGGCCCTTCCGTTTCCGCGCTGGGCCTGGGCGCCATGGGCATGTCCGGCGCCTACGGCGAGGCCGACCGCGCGGAGAGCATCGCCACCGTGCACGCCGCGCTGGAGAGCGGCGTCACGCTGCTCGACACAGGCGATTTCTACGCGATGGGCCACAACGAGCTGCTGCTCGCGGAGGCGCTGCGCGGCCGGGACCGCGACAGCTACCAGCTCAGTGTCAAATTCGGCATGCTGCGCGGCCCCGGCCCCGATTTCGGCGGCCATGACTGCCGTCCCGAGGCGGTGAAGAACTTCCTGGCCTACTCGCTGACCCGGCTGGGCACCGACCACATCGACATCTACCGTCCGGCCCGGCTGGATCCCGGCGTACCGATCGAGGAGACGGTGGGCGCGATCAAGGAGCTGATCGACGCCGGGTACGTACGGCACCTCGGTCTCTCGGAGGTCGACGCCGCGACGATCCGCCGCGCGCACGCCGTGCACCCGGTCGCCGACCTCCAGATCGAGTACTCACTGATCTCCCGCGCGGTCGAGGCGGAGGTCCTGCCCACGCTGCGGGAGCTGGGCATCGGGCTCACCGCGTACGGAGTCCTCAGCCGTGGTCTCATCTCCGGGCACTGGAGCGCCGGTCGCGCGGCCGGCCCCGGCGACTGGCGTGCCCACAGCCCCCGATTCGCCGCCGGGAACGTGGAACACAACCTCACCGTGGTGGAAGCCCTGCGCCGGATCGCCGAGGCGAAGGGATGCACCGTCGCCCAACTGGCCATCGCCTGGGTGGCCGCGCGGGGCGACGACATCGTGCCGCTGGTCGGCGCCCGCACGCGGGAGCGGCTGGCGGAGGCGCTGCCCGCGATGGAGGTGGCCCTGACCGCGGACGACCTCGCCGCGATCGAGAAGGCGGTGCCGCCGGGCGCGGCGCGCGGCGACCGGTACCCGACCGCGTTCATGTCCGGCCTCGGTGTGGGCAACTGAGCCCACTCGCAGCCAGCCTGGGCAGGGGGTCTGCTCCCCGCCGGGCCCGCCCCGACAGAGCCCCCTCCCGTGGCTTTGCCATCTCTTTACAACCCGTTCCGTCGCCGCCTCGTCTCTTGTGCCGATCACTGGCCCCGCCCGCCGATCATCCGGGCGGGCGGACGACGAAAGAGAGCGACTCATGCGCCGAACTGTCCTCAGTGCCATGGCACTCGCGAGCACCGCCGTGCTGGCGGGCGCGGTGCCCGCGTTCGCCGACGGAGCGACCCCGGCCCCCACCAATACCCCTCCGACCGCCACGGCCTCTCCGTCCGACGCCCCGGCGCCGGGCACCGCCACTCCCACCGCCAAGCCCGCCGTCAAGGACGAGGGCACCGAGCCGTCCCGGGCGCCGGAGCCCGGACAGGTCTCCGTCGTACCGGAAGGAGCGCCCGACACCGGTGTGACCCCGGCCGCCAACCAGTCCGGCACCGACGGTGTGCTGATCGGCACCGGCGCCGCGGCCCTCGCCATCGGCGGTGCGGCGTTCATCGTCGTACGCCGTCGGCGGGCGACCGGGGCGTGACCTCGCCCTCCAGGCGCGCCTTCACCGCCGCCGCGCTGGCCACCCTGCTCGTGGGCTGCGGCGGCCCGGACACCGACCGGACCGCGACCGCGGACGACTCCGGCGGTACGCCGACGCCGATCCCGCCCCCGCCGCCCGCCACGAAGGCCGGCGAAGCGAAGGCCCTGGGGCGTTCGGCCCCGGTCAGCCTGTCGATCCCGGCCATCGGGGTCGACACCCCCGTCATGCGGCTGGGGCTGGCACCGGACGGCACCATGCAGGTGCCCCCGATCGCGGCGGACGACCGCGCGGGCTGGTACCAGCACTCGCCGACACCGGGTCAGACCGGCCCGTCGGTGATCGTCGGCCATGTCACGGTCGGCACTTACGGCGACGGGGTCTTCCGGCGCCTCGCGCGACTGCGCCGGGGCGACAGGATCACGGCGCGCCTGGAGAACGGCACGGCGGCGGTGTTCGCGGTCAGCGCCGTACGGAAGGTCGCCAAGGCGGACTTCCCGGCGGACGACGTGTACGGCGACGTGGACCGTCCGGAGCTGCGGCTCATCACCTGCGGCGGCGCCCAGACCAGCGACGGCTATCTCGACAACGTGATCGTCTTCGCCACGCTGACCGCCACGAGTCCCTGAGCCGACGTCCCCTGAGCGGACGTTCCCTGAACCGACGTCCGCTGCCCTGCGGTTACGGAGTCCGGGCCGACGGAACCTGAGCGTCCGGTCCGGACTCCTTCCCTACGAGCCCCCACACACATGCTGTTCCTCCCCGACCATGGAGAGCGTTGAAACGGTCCCGCGACAAGGCAGCGTCCGACCTGTTCGCCGCCCTCTATCCGCGCCTCGCCGGCTGGTGCCGCCGGCTCGTGGACGACGACGAGACGGCCCACGAGATCGCCTCGGAGGCGTTCACCCGGCTCTGGGCCCGGTGGACATCCGTACAGGAGCCCCGCGGTTTCCTCTACGTCACCGCGGCCAATATCGTCCGGGACCACTGGCGCAAACTGGAGCGCGAACGCAAGGCCATGCGCCGTGTCACCGCCGAAGCCGCCGTCAGCCCGCACACCGAGCAGGCCGACCCCTCGGTACGGCTGCTCGTGCAGTCGCTGCCGGAACGACTGCGCGTCCCGATCCTGTTGCACTACTACGCCGACATGCCGATCCGAGAGGTGTCCGAACTGACGGGGCGGAAGGAAGGGACCGTCAAGGCCGACCTTCACGCGGCCCGCGAACTGCTCCGCGCCCACCTGAGGAGAAGCCTTGACCACACGCCCTGACGACGGGCCGCAGTCCGACCCCGACGACCCGCTCGCCGTCATCCTGCGGCCCACCTCCGACCTCCTCGGCCCACCCCCTCGCCGGTACGAGACGATCCGCCGCCGCGCCGCCCGCCGCCGGCTGCTCCGCGCCGCGGCCGGGGTCGGTCTGTCGTGCGCCGCCGCCGCGCTCGTCGCGCTGCCGCTGCGTCTGGCGACGACGTCCGACGCACCCGCGTCCCCCACGGTCCCGCTCGCCCCGCCGCCCGCGCCCAGCCCGTCGATCGCGTCCACCCCACCGCCGTCACCCGATTCCGTCAGCCCCCGTCCCTCCGACAAGGCGGTGCCCGAAAGCGCCCCCACTTTGGACGGCACCGCCACGTCCGTTCCCAGCCGCCCGCCGACCGGGACCCCCGGCCAGACCGTCGTACCGAGGGGGAACCCCGCACCGGCGGGGTGAGTTCACCTGGCATGGCGAGTGTGGCGAGCACGGTGTGGCCGGTCGGCGGTGTGGCCGTCGCGTTGGGCGCGGGCGCGTTCCTGGTGGACCGCGCCCTGTTGTGGATGGAGCGGCGCGGGTGGGTCTACTGGCGTAAACGCAAGGGCTTGTCGTCCATCGGGGCCGACTTCATGCAGGAGGCGTCTCCCGGGGCGCGGGCCGCCAAGCGCGCCATGGAGCAGGAACGCGTACGCAAGAACGTCAGGCCGGCTGAGGAACCTCCCGTTCATGTGGACCTGGACGCGGGCGTCGTACGCGTTCGCCGTACCGGGCAGGACAATTGACGGCAAACGCGCGCCCGGTGAGCCGTCGCGCCTGAGCCGTCGCGCCTGAGCCGTCCGTTCACTGCTCGCGCAGGAGCCCGCGGGTCTCTTCGTCGATCTGGCGTGCTTCCCCCGTGGGCACGACGACGACCGGGACCGCCGCATCCGGGGCGCTGACCGTACGGGCGGGCAGCTCGTCGTCCGCCGGTGGCACCAGCAGGCCGCCGCTGACGCCGAGGATGCCGAGCCCGGCGCAGACCTCCTCGCGCACCTCCGGCTGGTCCTCGCCGATCTCGCCGGTGAACACGAGCGCGTCGAGCCGGTCCAGGGACGCGGCCATCGCCGCGATGCCCCGGCGGCAGTGATGCGTGAACACATCCAGCGCCAGAGCCGCCCGCTCGTCGCCCGCCGCGCGCTCGCGGACCAGATCGCGGGTGTCGCCGGAGGACCCGGACAGGGCCAGCAGCCCCGAATGATGGTTGAGCGCGTCCTCGATGTCCCGCGCGGTCAGCCCGTGCCGGGTCTGGAGCCAGGTCAGGGCGCCCGGATCGACGGCACCGCTGCGACGGCTCATCACCAGACCGTCCAGCGGGGTGAAGCCCATGGTGGTGTCGACGCTCACGCCGTCACGCACGGCGCACGCCGAACTGCCCCCGCCGAGATGGGCGATGACGATCCGCAGACTCCCGGGCCGCCGCCGCAGCAGCTCGGCGGTGCGGCGCAGTGCCCACGTGTAGGACAGGCCGTGGAACCCGTAGCGCCGTACGCCGTACTCGCCGCGCCATGTCTCGGGCACCGCGAACTCCCGGGCCGCGGTGGGCAGTCCGGCGTGGAAGACGGTGTCGAAACAGGCGACGTGCGGCACGTTGGGCAGCAGTTCACGGGCCGCGTCGAGGACGAGGAGGGCCGGCGGGACATGGGAGGGGGCCAGATCGGCGGTGTGCTGGAGAGTGTCGCGGACCTGGTCGTCGACCAGGGTGTGCCGCCGTAGCTCCGGGCCGCCGTGCACGATCCGGTGGCCCACCGCCATGGGCGCCGGAGCGTATCTGAGTACGTCCCGGAGCTGTCCGGACATGTTGTCGCCGGGCGCGGAGGCGTCGTCGTACGAGGCGAGTACCGCGCCGTCGTCCGCGAAGACGGTCAGATGCAGACTCGAGGAGCCCGCGTCGGCCACCAGCACGGGGTCACGCTCATGAGCGACCACGACGGGCCCTTCCTCTCAGCTCTCGCTCGCGACGGAGCACGCGTCAGCCCAGGTCACCGGTGGTGCGGCCGACCGGCAGCAGGGCGCCGATGTCGACGGGCAGCGCGGCGGCGATCTTGTCCATCAGCTCGGGAGCGAGAGCGGCGTCCAGGACTTCCAGCACCGCCGCCGCCTCGCGGAGCGCCGCGTCCTCATCCGTCCCCGCCCGGTCCGCGATCCGGCCGGCGAAGGCGATCAGATCGAACCGTTCGCCCGAGCCCGTGTCCCGGCCCTCGGCGACGGCCGATTCCGCCGGGCGGCGCAGACAGGCGGCCAGCTCCGGCGGGAGCTGCGCGGCCACGTGGCCGGCGAGCCCGGCCGGCAGCCGTTCGCCCAGGGTCCGGAGCACCGCCTGGGTCGCCCGCTCGGTGGATCCGCGGTCCGGCAGTCGGGCGAGCGCCTGAATCTTGCCGATCATCTCGTCGTGGTGCATGAGTGATCCTCTCCGGGCCCGAACGGCCGTGTCGACGGGCCCCGCGCGGCGACCACGCACGGGTGCCTTCCATCGGCATCGGGCGTTGCCCGCAGCCTCAGGGTGAGTCCGGGCCCGCGTTCCGGCAAGTTTGGGGAGCCGCCATTCGGCTACCCATGGAGGCGACCCGTACGAGCGATGCGTACGTGCGACCCGTACGAGCGGGGCGACGGGTCCACCACCACGGAGGCAGGAGAGGCACCATGCGTATCGGCATCATCGGAGCCGGCCACATCGGCTCCACGCTCGCCCGGCACTTCGCCGGCATCGGCCACGACGTCGCCCTCGCGAACTCGCGCGGCCCCGAGACGCTGACGGAACTGGTCGCCGGGATCGACGGCCCCGTCCGGGCGGTCACCGCCGAGGAAGCCGCCCGGTTCGGCCAGGTGGTCATCGTCTCGGTCCCCTACGGGCACCTCGGTGACCTGCCGACGAGCGAATTGCGCGACAAGGTCGTGATCGACACCGGCAACTACTACCCCGAACGTGACGGCCACCAGCCCGACCTGGACGACGACTCCACCACCTCCAGCGAGAAGGTCCGCAACGCGACGGACTCGAACCTGGTCAAGGCGTTCAACGCCATGTACTGGCAGACCCTGCGCGACCGGGGCCGGCCCAAGGGCGACCCGGCGCGCCTGGCCATCCCGATCTCGGGCGACGACGAGGAGGCCGTGGCCGTCGTGGCCGGTCTGATCCGCGACATCGGCTTCGACCCGGTGAACGCCGGCCATCTCGGCGGGGGCGGGCGCAAGCACCAGCCCGGTAGCTCCGTCTACGGAGTGGAGCTGTCCGCCGGAGAGCTGGACGCGCGGATGCACAGCGCCTGAGCCGTCTTCCCCGAAGGGCGTCGGAACCGGAACCGGAACCGGAACCGGAACCGGAACCGGAGCCGGAACCGGGCCAGGGATGGGATCGGGATCGAGAGTGGGAGCGGGAGCGGGAGCGGGAGCGGAGCCGTTGCCGGGACCGGGGCTCGCGGCCGTACAGCGTCATCAGATGGCGCACCAGCGCGACCCCGGCGAGCAGCGCCACGAGCCCGCACACGCCCCGCCACCCGGCCCGGCCGTAGGTCTGCGTCCCGAGCCAGGATCCGGCGCTGCCACCGAGGTAACCGCACGTCATATAGGCCGTGTTGAGCCTGCTGCGGGCATCGGGGCGCAGAGCGAGGACGCGGGCCTGGTTGGCCACCATGCCCGACTGCATCGCCACGTCGAGCACCAGCGTCCCGACGACCAGCGCGGCCAGGCCCGGTGCGCCGCCCAGCTCGCCGGGGACGAGGATCGCCGCCGCGAGCAGGACCCCGAGCAGACAGACGAGGTTCACCGGGTCCGGCCCCCGGCGGTCCACCAGACGGCCCGCGAGCGGCGTGCAGACCATCGTCACCGCGCCGATCAGGGCGAGCAGCCCGACCGCCCGCGCGCCCAGGCCGTACGCCGGGCCGCTCAGGAGCAGCGCCACGCACGTCCAGACGGCCGAGAAACCCGCGAAGACCGTGGCCTGGTAGAGACAGGAGCGGCGCAGCTCGGGTTCCGTACGCAGCAGCCGTACCGACGCGGCGAGAAGCGCCCGATACGGCTCGCGCGACGACGGCGCCGTCGTCGGCAGGGCGCGGCCCAGGACCATGGCGAGGAGCAGCACGAGAACGGCGGCCACCAGATACGGGGCCCGCCACCCCAGCCACTCGCCGAGCGACCCGCTGAACGTACGCGCCAGCAGCATCCCGCCGATCGAACCGCTCAGCAGCGTGCCCATCACCGCCCCCCGGCGCTCGGGGGCCACCAGCCCCGCCGCCAGCGGTGCCACGATCTGCGCGGCCACCGAGGCGACCCCGACGAGCGCGCCGGCGGCGACCAGCGGCGGCAGCGCGGGCGCGCAGCCCGCGACGAGCAGGCCCACGCCGGTGAGCGCCAGCAGCGTGACGAGGAACGGCCGGTGCGGGAGCCGGTCGCCGAGCGGCACCAGCAGGAAGATGCCGGCCGTGTAGCCGACTTGCGTGGCGGTCACCACGAGTGCGGCGGACTCGGGGGACGTGCCGAGTCCGGCGGCGATCAGCGGGCCGATCGCCTGCGGGAAGTAGATGTTGCCCACGGCCATGCCGCAGGTCACGGCCAGGATCAGGACCGTACGCCGGTTCAGCTCGACGGCCACCTCAGTCGACCGGCCCGCCCGCGACGTACAGGACCTGGCCCGAGACGAACCCCGCGTCGGGGCTCACCAGGAACGACGCCGCGTGCGCGACGTCCTGCGGCACACCCACCCGGCCGACCGCGATGGAGCGCTCCGCGTCGCGCCGGAACTCCTCGAAGTCCACACCGAGCCGCCGCGCCGACGTCCGGGTCATGTCGCTGACGATGAAACCCGGGGCGATGGCGTTCGCGGTGACGCCGTGCCGCCCGAGCTGGAGGGCCAGCGACTTGGTGAAGCCGATCAGGGCGGCCTTCGAACTGCCGTAGTCGACACGGGCCGCGTCACCGACCGCCGAAATACTCGACATGTTGACCACGCGCCCCCAACCGGCCGCGATCAGATGCGGGCCGACAGCCCGGGTGAGGAAGAACGGGCCCCGCAGATTGACCCCCAGCACCGTGTCCCACTGCTGGGTGGTCATGTCCACGAGAGGGGCGCGCGGGCCGATTCCGGCGTTGTTGACCAGGACCGTCGGCGGCCCCAGTTCGGCCGCGACGCGGTCGACGGCGGCGGTCGCCGCGTCCTCGTCGGCGATGTCCGCGCCGACCGCCAGGGCCGTCCCGCCGGCGTGCCTGATGGCCTCGACCGTGCCCGCGCAGTCCGTCTCGTCCAGGTCGACCACGCCGACCGCCAGGCCGTCGCGCGCCAGGCGCAGGGCCACGGCGGCGCCGATCCCGCGTGCCGCGCCGGTGACGATCGCCGTGCGCTGCCCGTTCACTGTTGTTGTCATGCGGGCAGTCCACGGCATCGCCGCCCGGCGGCCAACAGATGTAGCGTATGGCTTAATGATCAGTTACGAGCTGGGTGTCGAGGACCTGGCGGACACCCGCTTCGCGCTCTCGCCCCTCCATGAGACGGTGTGCGGCCTGCGGGTGCTGCGCGACCCCGGACTGTCGGCGCTCCACCTGCCGTGGCGCAGATCGGTGCTGGAAAGCCTGGGCGGGGCGGCACTCGACACCGGACTGCTGATGTCCCTGGTCGGCGACCGGCTGACCCTCCCCGATTTCCTGACCCCGCGTCCGACGACGTTCGCCCCGTCCTTCGACGAGGAGCTGGCCGTCGTACGGCGGACGCCGCCCGCCCTGGTCCGCCGCGACCTGACGGCCGCGCACACGCCCGGCCCGCTTCCCGACGCCCTGCGGGACGCGGCGGCCCCCGACGACGCGCCCGTCGCGGCGCTCCGCGACGCGCTCTGCGCGCTCCTGCGGCAGTACTGGCACCTCGCCGTCGAGCCCGTCTGGAACGGACTGCGACTGCTGCTGGAAGCCGACATGACCTACCGCGCACGGCAGTTGGCGGTGGGCGGCGCCCGTCTGCTGTTCGCCGACATGCATCCGAATCTGCGCTGGGACAACGGCGTCCTGTACATCGACAAGATGATCGGCCGGCACCACGTAGCGGCCCGCGGCCGGGGCCTGCTGCTGGTGCCTTCCGCGTTCGCCCACAAGCCCGCGCCGCCGGTCAGCGCCGAGGAACCACCGCTGCTGGTCTATCCCAGCCGGGGCGTGGCCACGCTCTGGACCCCGGCGCCTGCCGCCGACGCCCCGGCCCTCGTCTCGCTCATCGGCGCGCCCCGGGCACGCCTGCTCCACCTCCTCGGCGAGCCGCTGCCCACGATCGAGATCGCCCGCCGCTTCCGGGTGACCCCGAGCGCCGTGTCCCAGCATCTGCGGGTGCTGCACGCGACGGGTCTGGTGACCCGGGCGCGCGACGGCCGTCAGGTGCTGTACCGGCGCAGTCCGCTCGGCGACCGACTGACACCGACGGACCTCCGCCGCCCCCCACCCGAGCAGTACCGTGTGTGACAGAGGAGGGAGTAACGCATGAGCACAGATACGGCTACGGAGAAGGCGGTCCTCGCGGGCGGCTGCTTCTGGGGTATGCAGGATCTGATTCGCGGTCTGCCGGGGGTGATCTCCACCAGGGTCGGCTATACGGGTGGCGACGTCGCGAACGCGACGTACCGCAATCACGGAACGCACGCCGAGGGCATCGAGATCGTCTTCGACCCCGAGGAGACCAGCTACCGCCAGATTCTGGAGTACTTCTTCCAGATCCACGACCCCACGACCCTCAACCGCCAGGGCAACGACATCGGCCTCAGCTACCGCTCGGCCATCTACTACATCGGTGACGAGCAGAAGCGGGTCGCCGAGGACACCATCGCCGACGTCGAGGCATCCGGCCTCTGGCCGGGGAAGGTCGTCACCGAGGTGGCCGAGGCGGGCGACTTCTGGGAGGCGGAGCCCGAGCACCAGGACTATCTGATCCGCTACCCCGACGGATACACCTGCCACTTCCCACGGCCGGGCTGGAAGCTGCCGGCCCGCAGCGAGCGGTAGGGCATCTGCCACGCGAACGGTGACGGTGTCCGTCCGGCCGATCGGGCGATCGGGCGGACGGACACCGAAGGCCCCGGACGTCGGAGCAACGGGTCAGGTGGGCCGCTCCCGTACGACGTCCTTCGCCTCCTTGTCGTCCCGCAGCCCCACGAAACGCGGATGCCGCAGCATCCCGTCGCGCGTCCACTCGGTGAACGCGATCTGGGCGACGAGCCGGGGCTGCGCCCAGTGCGGAGCCCGCTCCTTCACCACATCGGCGAACGGCGACCGGGAGACCGCCGCCTCGTCCAGCCGCCGGCGCAGCTCCACCAGCGTCGCGTGGTCGTACCCCGTACCCACCTTGCCCGCGTACCGGAGCCGTCCGTCCTCGTAATGACCGAGGAGCAGCGCGCCGAAGCCGACGCGGGAACCGGACGGCTCGGTGTAGCCGCCGATGACGAACTCCTGCCCGCGCTCGCACTTGAGCTTCAGCCAGCCCGTCGAGCGCCGGGGCTCGTACCGGCCGGCGGCCCGCTTCGCGATCAGCCCCTCCCAGCCGTCGGCGCACGCCCGGTCCAGCGACTCCTGGCCGCCCGTGTTGCGGTGCGGTGTGAAGCGCAGCGGTGCCCGGTACGTCAGCGCCCTGCGCAGCAGCGACTTGCGTGAACGCAGCGAAATCGCGGTGAGATCGGCGCCGTCGAGCCGCAGCAGGTCGAACAGGTAGTACGTGACGGCCACGCCGCTGGCGCGTGCCCGGCGGGCGTTGTCGATTCCCATGCGCTGCTGGAGCCGGGCGAAGTCGGTACGGCCTTTGGCGTACGCGACGACCTCGCCGTCCACGGTGAAGTCGGCGCACTCCTGCGCCGCCAGGGCGTCCACGATCTCCGGATAGGTGGCGTCGACCCGCCGCCCGCTGCGCGACAGCAGCCGTACGCCGGAGGAGTCCCGTACGGCCAGCACCCGGACCCCGTCCAGTTTGCGCTCGAAGATCCAGCCGTCACCGAACACCCGCCGGTCGGTGAGGGTCGCGAGCATCGGCGCGGACGCCAGCACGGCGCCCGGCCGCGTATGCCCCAGTCTGCGCCGCTCGTCGGCGGGCAGCGTCTCCAGAAGGCCGCTCATCGCGCCTCGCTTCTCTGCGTCGGTTCCGGACCGGATCAGGGCGCCGGCTTTCGCGGAAGCTTCCCCGCGAGGGAACGGCGAGTGCGCATGTGACCAGGGCCGGTCACCCGTTAGTGGCCACCCGGCGCCCGCGGACATCAGCCCGCCCGACGACATCAGCGTGCACGACGACCGACGGCGCCCCACAGCGCGGCGAGCCCCTGAACACCGGCCGCCGTCAGAAGCGCGCCGGTCGGTGAGCGCGTGGCGAGCGGACCCGCGAGCCCCGCCCCCAGGGCGAACCCGCTGATCTTCAAGCTCGCGCCCGTGGTGAAGATCTGGCCGCGCAGTCGCTCCGGAGACTCCCGGTGCCGTATCGCGAACAGCGCCGTGAGCTGCGGTCCTTCACCGAGGCCCACGAGCAGCACGGCCGCCACGACGGGCACCGGGTGGCCGGTCGCCGCGAGCAGGAGCCCGGCCCCGATGACGAGCGGGCCGTACGCGACGACCGTGTCGGGACGCGTCGGTTGAGGGCAGGCGGACAGCACGGCGTTGGCGGCGAGGGCCGCGACGGCGACGCCGGAGAGCAGGACCGCGCCATGGGCGGGCGAGCCGAAGACGCGCGCGCCGAGCAGCGGGGCGCAGGCGACGAGCATGCCCTGGCCCACGCAGGAGACCACCGACACCGTCGTCGCACGGGCCAGCGGCCGGATCCGTACGATCGCCCGGAACCCGGCGGTCAGGGCGGCGGGGATTCCTCCCGCGGTCGACGCGGCCCGCGCCCGGCGCCTCGGCAGCCCGAACGCCGAGGGAAGTGCCAGGCAGATCAGCGCCGTCGCCACGACCACGCCGGCCGGGGCACCCCACAGCCCCGCGACCGCCCCGGCCAGCGCCGGTCCCGCGAGGCTCGCCCCGTTGAAGGTCAGCGCGTCGAGCGCGTTGGCGCGCGGCAGCCTCTCGTACGGGACGAGGCGCGGCAGTTGGGAGGTCCAGCCGCCGGACAGGGCGGGTCCCAGGAGCCCCGCGGACATCGCGACCAGGACCGTGAGGACGACCGGCACCCGGCCCAGCGTCGCGAGGATGATCACGAGCCCCGACGCGTATCCGGCCAGCGCGCCCGCGAGCAACCGTCCGGGGCGGGCCGACCTGTCGAGGAGCGCGCCGAAGACGGGGCCGCCGATCGCCGCCGAGGCGGTGAGGGCGGCCAGCAGCCAGGACGCGACGGTGGCCGATCCGGTGACCGCGAGAGAGGCCAGCAGCAGGGCGGTCCCCGACATCTCGTCGCCGGTGCGGGCCGCCGCGGCTCCGGCGCCGTACCACCGCAACGCGTCACGCTGATTCATCCGTGTCACGTTACGCAGGTAACTCAAATATTCGCCAGATGCGTTACATTCGCCTGGTGTCCCCAGCGACGACCGGCGACGACTGGTCCACCCGTCACTCCGTACAAGCCATCGCCCGGCGAACCGCCGCGCTCGTCAACGCACTTGACGACGAGAGCGCGTCACCGGAAGCGATCGCCGAGATGCTGCGCGCGCACGGTGAGCGAGGGCGCCTCGAACTGACCGCGCGCGATCTCGCCGAGATGCGCGCCGCAGCCACGGCGCTCCGCGAGGTCTTCGCCGCCACCGACGTCGACGGCGCCGCGTCCACCCTCAACACCCTTCTCGGACGCGGCTCCGGACCCCTCAGGCTGACCTCGCACGGCGGCACCACCCCCTGGCACCCGCACCTCGACAGCGCCGACGAGGCGCCGTGGGGTGAGTGGTTCCTCGCGTCATCCTGCCTGGCGCTGACCGTCCTGGTCTGGGACCGACAGCGTCCGCCGGGCGGTGTCTGCGCGTCCTCGAGCTGCCGCGACGTCCACCTCACGCAGGGAAGCGGACCGCAGCGCCGATACTGCTCACGCCGGTGCGCCACGCGCGAGCGCGTGGCCGCCCACCGGGCCCGCGCGGCCGAGCACGACCCCCGGGTGCTCGGCCGCTGACTTGGGGGCCTCAGAGGCCCGGGGGCGCCGCCGTTGTCGTCCGCGGGAGCGCGATCCGGCCGGTGACGAACGCGCTCCGCAGCCCGAACCGCAGCCCGTCGTCGCGCTTCCCGCGCGACAGCTCCGCGAAGCTGACGTCCCGGCCGCCGGCCTGTCGCGTGGCGCCCCACTCCAGTTGGAACCGCAGCGTCCCCGCCCGACCAGCGAACCGTCCGGGCACGCGTCGATGCCCGCCGCCTCGATCACCTCGCGCGCGCGGCCGGGGAACGCGTCCGGACGGAAGTCGAGCGATGCGTCGAAGAGGAAGACGAAACGCCGCGCGCCGGCCGGTGCCCCGCCCTCGTCGGACCGGCTCGTGCGGTCGAACCCCACCCGCACGTCGCGCTTCGTGCCGCCGTCCGGTGTGACCGGTCGGCTGGGTCCACGGTCAGCACAACCGCAACGGCATCCTCGCCGCAGGTCCGCACGTGCTCGCGATCCAGAGCAACACCGGCCGACTGCGGCGGATCGACCGGGCCACCCGTGCGGTCACCGAGGTGGATCTCGGCGGCCACCGGCTCGTCAACGGTGACGGTCTCGTCCTGCGCGACGGGCGGCTCTACGTCACGCAGGGCAACCTCTTCGACAACCCCGGGGCGCGGGCACAGGTCGCCGTCGTGGAGCTGAACGACGAGCTGACGAGCGGGCGTTACGTGACCGGGCTCGTCCCGCCGCAGGGGTTGCGGCACCCGGGCGCGATCGTGATCGACGATTCGACCGGCCGGGGAGGGGCGGAGCCGACGAGCCGACTCCTCGTCGTCAACTGCCAGTTCGAGCGCTGGCGGGCCGGACTGCCCCCGCTGACACCGCCGTTCACGATCGGCACCGTGCCGCCTCCGGAGAAGTAGCCGCACTCGCACCCTTACGCGACGTCACCGAGGCGGCGGCGACACCAGCCCCATCTCGTAGGCCATGATGACCAGTTGGACGCGGTCACGGGCGTCGAGTTTGCTGAACAGCCGCGCCACATGCGCCTTGGCCGTGGCCACGCTGATGACCAGTTGGCCGGCGATCTCCGTGTTCGACATACCGCGCCCGACGAGGACCAGCACCTCGCGCTCCCGCCCGGTGATACCGGTCACCGCCCGTGCGGGCGGGGCCGGTTCGGGACGGGCGGCGAACTCCTCGATCAGCCGGCGCGTGACACTCGGCGCGATCAGCGCCTCACCGGCGGCGACCACCCGGATCGCCGAGAGGATGCCTTCGAGGGACATGTCCTTGATGAGGAACCCGCTCGCCCCCGCACGCAGCGCCGCGTAGACGTACTCGTCGTCGTCGAACGTGGTGAGGACGACGACACGCGCCGACCCCGCACCGGCGGTGATCAGTCCCGTCGCCTCGATACCGTCCATGCCGGGCATCCGGATGTCCATCACGACGACGTCCGGCCGCAACTCCCTGACCAGTTGCACCGCCTGGGCACCGGTCCCGGCCTCACCGACGACGTCCAGGTCGGGGTGGTCGGCGATCAGGACACGCAGCCCGGAGCGGATCAGCGGCTGGTCGTCGGCGAGCACGACGCGGACGGGAGTCGGAGGCACCCCCGCACCGTCCGCCGTCACCGGACCACCTCCGTCCGCGCGAGCGCGCCCGCCCCAGCCCCAGGCTCCGCACCCGGCAACGGCAGCCACGCCGCCACCCGGAACCCGCCCTCCGGGCGCGGCCCGGCGGTCAGCCGGCCCGCCAGCAGCCCGACCCGCTCCCGCATACCGACCAGACCCCAGCCCCCCGCCCGTTCGATGTCGGCGAACTCGCAGCCCCGCCCGTCATCCATGACCTCGACGGACAGCTCCTCGGGGCGGTAATCGACGGTCACCCGGCAGGACCGGGTCCCCGCGTGGCGTACGACATTGGTCACCGCCTCCTGGACGATGCGGTACGCGGACAGGTCGATGTCCGCCGGAATCGCCCGGCGCGCCCCACGCCACCGCAGCTCGACCCGCACCCCCGCCCCCGCCGCCGTCGACGCGGCCAGTCGCTCGATGTCCGCCAGCCCCGGCGTGGGATCGAGGGATACGGGCTCCGCACCGGGGTCCGGCCCCGTACGGCGCAGGGTCCCGAGTGTCCGCCGCAACCCGGCGAGCGTCTCCCGGCTGGTGGCCTCGATACTGACGAGCGCCTTGCGTGCCTCGTCGGGCTGCGTGTCGATCACCCGGCTGCCCACCCCCGCCTGGATGGCGATGACACCGATGCTGTGGGCGATCATGTCGTGCAACTCGCGTGCGATCCGCAGGCGTTCGGCGGCGACGGCCCGCGCCGCCGTCTGGGTGCGCTGCTCCACGGCGTGCTCGCGGCGCTCCCCGATCGACTGCCCGATCATCCAGGCGGCGACCAGCGCCAGGGCGAGGATGACGAGCGTGCGGATGTAGACGTCCGACCCGGACGTGAAGTAGCTGGCGGAGGCGATCTGCACGAGGAGCGTCGGCACGGCCACGGCCAGCGCGACACGGCGGGTGCGCGAGGCCACGACGTACAGGACGGCGAGATCGTTCGCCAGCACCAGCAGATACACCACCTCCCACGAAGGCCGCTGCGTCAGGGCGGCGAACGTGCCGGTGAGTATCAGTGCCATGGCGGGCAAGGGGTGGCGCCGCAGCAGGGCCACCGGCAGCACGGTGGCGACCGCGCAGAGGGCGAACCGCAGGTTGGTGGAGTTGTAGGGACCGGTGCGCACCGCGAGCAGCAGCACGTACGGGTAGGCGACGGCGCCGCACCAGGCCACGGCCGGGCGCCAGAGCCGGTTGAGGCGTCTGAGCTGCGGAAAGAGCGAAGTGGCCGACATGCGCCGATCGTAACCGTCGCCTCTTCGCCGGGGTATCGGCCCCGAGACGTACGCCCCCGGGCCACTCCCGCCGCCGCCGTTGTGGCCGACGGCCCGATGCCGAACGGACGGGTGCCCGGCCACTGTTGGCCGGGTGATCGAAGTCGACGAACTGACCAAACGCTACGGCGGGACCACCGCCGTCAAGGACCTGAGCTTCACCGTCCGCCCCGGCCGGGTCACCGGCTTCCTCGGCCCCAACGGTGCGGGCAAGAGCACCACCCTGCGGCTGCTCATCGGCCTCGACCGGCCCACCGCCGGAACCGCCACCATCGACGGCCTTCCGTTCCGGGACCGTCCGCGCGGGCTGCGGCACGTGGGCGCGCTGCTCGACGCGAGCGATGTGCACGGCGGGCGCACCGCCCGCGCCCACCTCTCCGCGCTCGCCCGGAGCAACGCGCTGCCGAAGCGGCGGGTGGACGAGGTGCTGCACGAGGTGGGGCTGACCGGTGCCGCCCGGCGCCGTATCGGCGGGTTCTCGCTCGGGATGAGGCAACGGCTCGGCATCGCCGCCGCGTTGCTGGGCGATCCGCCGGTGCTGCTGTTCGACGAGCCGATCAACGGGCTGGACCCGGAAGGTGTGTTGTGGGTACGCGGGCTGTTCCGGCGGCTCGCCGCCGAGGGCCGCACGGTGTTCGTCTCCAGCCATCTCATGAGCGAGATGGAGAGCACGGCCGACGAACTCGTCGTCATCGGGCGCGGCGAGCTGATCGCCGCCGAGAGCGTGACGGACTTCGCGGCCCGTGGCACCCGGTCGAGCGTCACCGTACGCACCCCGGACGCCGCCGCGCTCACGGCGCTGCTGACGGCCGAGGGCGCGGAGGTGACGACGGCGGCGGACGATGCCCCACTCGCGGTGACCGGCCTCGACGCGGCGCGCGTCGGGGAACTCGCCCACCGACACCACATCCGGATCAACGAGTTGACGACCAGCTCCGCCTCCCTCGAAGAGGCGTTCATGGAACTCACCGCCGACAGCGTCGAATACGGCGCGGGAGACCCACGATGACCACGACCGAGACGACCACGACCGAGACGACCACGACCGAGACGACCCCGGCTCACCCCGAGCTCCACCCCGAGCCCCGCCCCCGCCGCCCCCGGTTCCACGACCTGATCGCCGCCGAGTGGATCAAGCTGTGGTCGCTCCGTTCGACCCCCTGGGCCTTCGCGGTGAGCACGCTGCTCGTCGTCGCGATCAACGCGAACGCCGCCGTCGCCGACTACCACAACTGGCCCGGCTACCCCGAAGGCATCCGGGAGTTGTTCGTCCCGATCTGGGCCATGCGGGACGCCTTCACGATCGGCGGCGCGATGGTCCTCATGCTCGCCGCCGCGAGCATCGGCGCGCTGACGGTCGTGGGGGAGTACAGCACCGGACAGATCCGTACGACGTTCGCCGCCGTCCCGGCCCGCCGCTCGGTACTCGCGGCCAAGACCGTCGTCGTCACGGCGGTCACCACCGTCTTCGGCGCCGTCGCCGCCGTGACCTCGTTCGCCGTGACCCAGGCGATCCTGTCCGGACGGAATGTCGGACTGCCCTTCGACTATCCGGAGGCCGCGCGCGTCATGCTGGCGTCGGCGCTCCTCGCGCCGGTGTGCGCGCTCATCGGCATGGCCTTCGGAGCGCTGATCCGGCACACCGCGACCACGATCGTCACACTCACCCTCCTGCTGCTCGTCCTGCCGTCCCTCCTCAACGAGCGCCGCCACGCGACCGCCTCGCTCCTGCACGCCCTGCCCCAGGGAGCGTGGGCCGAGTTGGTGACGGTGGGCGACTCCCCGGTCCCCGAGACCTACCCGACGACGATCGCCGGGACCTGGCTCGTGTACGGAATCTGGGCGCTCGTCGCGGTGACGGTCACCGTCCTCTTCGCCCACCACCGCGACCCCGCCCCCTGAGCCGCCGGCCCGGAGCTACGAGGCGCGGTGCGCGGGCTGGAGCCCGGCGTACACCCCTCCCCGTGTCATCAGCGTGTCGTGCGTCCCGACCTCGGCGATCCGGCCCTGCTCCATCACGACGATGCGGTCCGCGTTACGGATCGTGGACATCCGATGGGCGACGACGAAGACGGTACGGCCGTCGACCAGCCGCGCCAGCGCCTCCTGCACCAGCGCCTCCGAGCGGGTGTCGAGGGCGGACGTGGCCTCGTCCAGGACCAGCACCCGGGGGTCGCGTATGAGCGCGCGGGCGATCGCGAGCCGCTGCTTCTGCCCGCCGGAGAGGCGCGCGCCGCGCTCGCCGACCACGGTGTCGAGCCCGTCCGGCAGCCGGTCGACGAACTCGAGGGCGTTCGCGTCGCGCAGCGCCCGGCGCACCGTGGTCTCGTCCGTACCGTCGAGCCCGTACGTGACGTTCTCGCGGATCGTGCCCTCGAAGAGGATCGACTCCTGCGGTACGACGGACAGAAAGCGGCGGTAACTGCGCAGATCGAGGGCGGCCATGTCCTTGCCGTCCAGCAGGATGCGCCCGGAAGTGGGGCGGATGAAGCCGATGAGGAGGTTCAGCACGGTCGACTTGCCCGCGCCGGACGCACCGACCAGGGCGATCGTCTGCCCGGGGCGCGCGGAGAGGGTGAAGCCCTCCACGGCGGCGTCGGGCGAGCCCTCGTACCGGAAACCGGCGTCCTGGAAGTCGATGCTTCCGGCGACCGCATCCACCTGCTCCTTGCCCGCGTTGCTCTCCAGGTCGGGAGCCTGAAGAACCTCGCCCGCCGACCGTACGGACTCAAGTCCCTTGCTGATGACGGGCGCGAGGCCGAGCAGCGTGACCACCGAGCTGGTCAGGGTGGTGAAGAAGGCGCTCAGCATGACGACGTCGCCCGCCGTGATGGGAAGCAGACCGTGGTACGCGACGAGCGCCGAGCCCGCGAGACAGATCACACCCAGGGAGTTGAGCAGGATCCAGGCGAGCGCGCCGAAGCGCCCGTTGAGCAGATCGAGCCGCACCCCGGCGGCCAGCACCTGACGCAGCGAGCCGTCGATACGGACCATCGCCGCGCCCTCCAGGCCGTGCGCGCGGGTGATCGGGATCAGCGACGTCATCTCACCGACCCGCGACGACATGCGCTCCACCTCGTGGCGGAACGCCGCGTTGTGGCTGCGCAGCCGCCCGCGCAGCCGCACGATCAGGAAACCGGCGGCGGGAACGACGAGCAGGAAGACGGGGAGGAACGACGGCACCCGTACCCCGATGACGACGAGACCGCCCACGAGCGTGATGACGGCGGCCAGCCCCATGTCCGAGGACTGCTGCGCCATTTGCTCCACCGTCTCCACGTCCCTGACCACCTTGGCCTGGAGCACACCGGCGCTCACCCGCGAGTGGTAGCCGATCGAGAGCTGCTGCATACGGCGGCACAGCGCGTCGCGCAGCGACATGCCCACCCGCCGTACGCTCCCGGCCATACAGCGCACATAGAGCAGATGCAGCGGGAGGTTGAGCAGCAGGACGACGAGCAGGACGCCCGCGTTGATCCAGATCCGGGAGACCGGACCGTGCTGTACGACGGTGTCGATGATGTTGGCGGTGATGAGGGGAAGCAGCCAGATGGGGCTGTGCTTCCCGATGAACGCGAGGACGGCGACCGCGAGTCGGCGGCGGTCGGGACGGAAGAGATAGCCGAGGGTCCGTACGGGATGCTCACCCCGGTAGCGGTGGTCGAGTGCCGCCGCTGACGAGGTGGTGGAGACCGGTTGCTGCATGCGCCAAGCAAATCCCTCCGCCTCACGGGCGTGCAACCCACTTCTCACCCGCGGGGTTTACCGACTGCCAGGTGTCCGTGAGCGGTCGCTGCCCCTGACCGCTCCTGCTCCAGTCGCACACCCCGTCCGGGAACGCCGCCCGCAACTGGCGCAGTTCACCGCCCGTGAACGTCACGGCGTAGTCGGCCGGATCCACCGCCTTGCGCCGGCACGCGATCACGTCGTCGGTGAGCGGGGCTCCGGCGACCAGCCTCGGTGTGGGGAACGCCGGGTAGAGCGCGCCGCATCGGCCCGGATTGTCGTAGCCGAGCCGCTGCTCGATCTTCTGCGGCTCCGCGTCCTTGGTCCAGCACGCGTCGGTCAGCCCGGCCGGCTTGTGCGTGACGACGTCCCGCGCGGTCCAGTCCCTCCGGGCGCTGTCCGACGTCAGCGACGTCAGCGACGTCAGCCACGCGTCCATCTCCGTCAGGGCGTAGCGCAGCGCGGGGCTCCTGAGACTGAATCCGTGGCGGTTGTCCTCCGCGAGCATCACCTGGTTGTCCGCGTTGCCGTTCGCCGCCATCAGCCGGGCGCGGGTGGAGAACCCGTGCACCGCCATGTGGATGTCGCCCCCGGGCAGATCGTCGGTGTAGGAGCGGTGGTCGATGACGGGTGTGGTGGCGAGCCCCGCGCCGCCCCACAGGATGCGGCCCGTGCCGTACGCCGCCTCGGTGGCCGTACGGTCGGCAGCCGTCCGCTCCGCGGTGAACTCCGCGTCGCGATCGATGCCCCCGACACGGGAGTTGAGGTCGATGAACTGCTTCTTGTCGATCGCCCCCTCGTTCAGCGCGTCGAGTCCGTACTGCACACCGGCGTTGTCCAGCGGGCGCAGCGCGGCGCCGGTGCGCGGGTCGGTTCCGTACACGTTCACGGTGTGGTCGAAGACCGTGCCCCGCGCCCCGTCGGGGTTGGCGCTCGCGTCGTACCGCTGATCCTGGGGCAGCGCGGCGGGGAACTCCGCGTCCGGGTCGAGACGCTTCGCGCCGTCGCTCAGGTTCGGGATGCTCGCCCGCTCGCGGAATCCGGCGATCGCGGTCTGCTGCTCGGCGCTGAACTCGTCCGGCGCGGTCGCGGTGAAGTAGTGGTCGAGCAGCCGGGAGTCCAGCAGCGTGGTATTGGTCGCCGACGTCACGTCCGGGAAGCTGCACCCGACGATGATGCCGTCGAGCAGACCGGGATAGTTGTCGGCGGTCTGATAGCTCTGGTACGAGCCGCCTGAGCAGCCCCAGCCGATGGTGAAGCGGGGGACGCCGTAACGCTCCACGAAGTGCTCCTTGACCATCATCGTGGTCTCGGACGCCAGCAGGTCGTTGCAGTTGTTGCCGAAGACGTTGAGGGACGAGGAGGCCACGGCGTACCCGCGCCCCAGCATCTCGGTGTCCAGTACGCCACCGGTGTCCGCGCCCTGGGTGTACCAGCCGCCCCGGCAGCCGCCGCCGAAGGTGTACATGAGCCGGCCGTTCCACCCCTCGGAGGGCCGCGCACGCGTCGGCTCGGGCGCGGCGGGGTCGGCCAGCATGGAGATCTGGTAGACGCCCCGGTTGAGCGTGCCGGTCTCGATACGGATGAGGAAGGGCACGCGCGCGCCGGTGCTCGTGGTGGTCGTGGCGAGGTCCGCCGGCCGGCTCGCCGGATCGGCCAGGGGTTTCACGGTCCCGTCCGTGGAGCGGTACGCGTGGTCGACCCGGGTCGCGATCGAGCAGTCCTCGTCCAGCGGCGCCCCCAGCGTGGAGCCGTCGACCAGCTTGAACGACCGCGTACCGCACACGAAGGGCCGCTCGTGCGGACCGCTGATGACAGGACCGGTCGAGGGATGGTCGCGCACCTGGAGCGCCGCCCGTGAGCCGGGCCGGCCGGGGACGGTCGCGACGAGCCGGTTACCGCCCGTACGCAGGGATGTCACCAGACCGGTCAGGGTGCCGGGCGCGGAACCGTCGGCGGTGAACGCGTCCGTCACGTCCGTACCGTCGCGGGTGATCCGTACGTCGTCGGGGTCGAAGCGCCCCGGGACCCCTACGCGCACCAGGACGTCACCGCCGGTCACCACGTCGGGCCGGGTCGACAGCGTGCCGATGGTGAGCCGCTCGTCGTCGCCTGGCCGCTCCGCGGCGGCGCTGGGCAGACAGGTCAGCAGCAACGCGCCCACGGCGAGCGCGGTGGCGAGGACGGACCGACGGGACACGGATGAACCCCCAAGCTCTGCGGACCGGCCGCACCGGTCCGATATGCACGTCACTCCACATCACTCCCGGACCCGCAGAATGGTTCATCCGGCGACGTGCGGGGTCAAGACCGCGCACCCGCGCTCGCGGCTCGCCCACCCTCAGGCAGAGGTGTACAAAGGGATCATGGCCGGACGCGACGGCCGCCGGCGCTCGGTTCTGAAGATGAGAACAGTCGCGGGCCAGGTCTTTCTCCTTCAGGTGGCGATCGTCGTACTGATCGTCGCCGCCGCTTCCGTCGCGCTCGTACTCCAGGGCCGGGCCGACAGCGAGCGCGAGGCCCGCAACCGCTCCGTCGCCGTCGCCGAGACCTTCGCGAACTCGCCGGGCATCCAGGCCGCGCTCAAGAACCCCAATCCCGCCGAAGTCCTGCGCAGACCGGCCGAGCTGGCCAGGGAACGCTCCGGCGTGGACTTCATCGTCGTCATCAACACCAAGGGAATCCGCTACACCCACACGATTCCCAACCGGGTCGGCAAGAAGTTCGTCGGCGATCTCAAGCCCGCCCTGCAAGGGCGTGTCGTGACCGAGAAGATCACCGGCACCATCGGCCCCCTCATCCAGGCGGTCGTCCCCATCACCGACGCGACCGGCAAGGTGGTCGGCGCGGTCTCCGCCGGCATCACCATCAAACGCGTGAGCGCGGTCGCGGAGGAGGAGTTCCCGCTCCTGTTCGGCGCCGCGGGCGGCGTGCTGCTGCTGACCATGGGCGGTACGGCCCTGGTGAGCAGGCGGCTGCGCCGCCAGACACACGGGCTCGGGCCCACCGAGATGACCCGGATGTACGAGCACCACGACGCGGTCCTGCACGCCGTACGCGAAGGGGTGCTCATCGCCGACGGCGACGGCAGACTGCTCCTCGCCAACGACGAGGCCCGCAGACTGCTCGACCTGCCGACGGACGTGGAGGGCCGCTCGTTCGAGGACCTGGGGCTGGTCCCGGGCATCGCGAAGCTGCTGGCGTCCGGCCGGACGGCGACCGACGAAATCCATCCGGTCGGGGAGCGGCTGCTCGCCGTCAGCCAGCGGCCCACGGACCAGGACGGCGGCCCGCCCGGCAGCGTGACCACCCTGCGTGACACCACCGAGCTCCAGGCGCTCACCGGAAAGGCCGACGTGGCCCGCGGGCGGCTGCGGCTGCTGTACGAGGCCGGTACGGAGATCGGTACGACCCTGGACGTCGTCCGCACCTGCGAGGAGCTGACCGAGTTCGCCGCCGCCCACTTCGCCGACTTCGCGACCGTCGACGTGGCCGAGGCCGTCCTGCGGGGCGAGGAACCGACCACGGTGGTGACGGAGATGCGCCGGACCGCTTTCAGCGGCCGGCACGAGGACACCCTGCTCTACCCGATCGGTGAGCTGATCCACTTCGTACAGTCCACTCCGGTGAGCGAAGCCATCAGGACCGGCGAGCCGATCCTGGTCGCGGATCTCACCGCGCTCTCCGGCTGGCACAAGCAGAACCCCGAACGCGCCAGGATGATGGTCGAGCAGGGCTTCCACTCGATGATCATCGTTCCGATGCAGGCGCGGGGGGTGATCCTCGGCCTCGCCAGCTTCTGGCGGTCCACGCGGTCCGAGGCGTTCGAGGGCGAAGACCTGTCCGTCGCCGAGGAGATGGTCGCCAGGGCGGCCGTCAGCGTCGACAACGCCCGCCGCTACGCGCGCGAGCACACCATGGCCGTCACGCTCCAGCGCAGCCTGCTCCCGCGCGGCCTGCCCGACCAGAACGCCATCGACGTCGCCTACCGGTATCTGCCCGCCCAGGCCGGACTCGGCGGGCTCGGCGGCGTAGGCGGCGACTGGTTCGACATCATCCCGCTGCCCGGCGCCCGCGTGGCGCTCGTCGTCGGCGACGTCGTCGGCCACGGTCTGCACGCCGCCGCCACCATGGGCCGGCTGCGCACCGCCGTCCACAACTTCTCCACCCTGGACCTGCCGCCCGACGAGCTGCTGTTCCACCTGGACGAGCTGGTGGCCCGTATCGACCTGGACGAGGCCGTCGACGGAGTCGACGCCGCCGTCACCGGCGCCACCTGCCTGTACGCGATCTACGACCCGGTGTCCGGGAACTGCACCATGGCGCGGGCGGGCCATCTCCAGCCCGTCATCATCCACGACGACGGCACGGCGGTGTTCGCCGACGTCCCCGGCGGCCCGCCGCTGGGGCTCGGCGGACTGCCCTTCGAGACCCTTGAGGTCCATCTGCCGGAGAACAGCCGGCTGGCGATGTACACCGACGGGCTCGTCGAGGACCGGCACCAGGACATCGATGTGGGCCTGGACCTGCTGCGCCGTACCCTCGCCGCCCAGGCCGACCGCACGCCTGAGCAGGCGTGCGACGCGGTTCTCCAGGCCCTGCTGCCCGAGCACCCGCGCGACGACACCGCCCTTCTGGTGGCGCGCACACGCGTACTGGACGGCGCGCACGTCGCCGACTGGGAGATCCCCGCCGACCCGGCGGCGGTGGGCCGGCTACGCGCCGACGTCACACGCAAGCTGACGCAGTGGGGCCTGGTCGAGGAGGCGTTCACCACCGAGCTGATCCTCAGCGAACTGGTCACCAACGCGATCCGCTACGCCTCCGGCCCCATCCGGGTACGGCTGATCCGTGACCGCAGCCTGATCTGCGAGGTCTCCGACCACAGCAGCACCTCGCCGCATCTGCGCCAGGCGGCCGGCACCGACGAGGGGGGCCGCGGCCTCTTCCTCGTCGCCCAGGTCGCCGAGCGCTGGGGCACCCGCTACGGCGCCCAGGGCAAGGTCATCTGGACGGAACAGCCGCTCAGCGCCGGCTGATCGCACGGCTCACGCCGTCTGTCAACTTGGATTCGGCCGTACGGGAGCCGACGAGCGAGGTCCGCCCGGAGCCCATAGGCTTCGTCGGGAGTGCGAATCAGGCACGTCAGTGAGAACTCCAACAGACGCGGTTCCCGCCCGGCATACGTGAACGACGCACGGCCCCGTGAACGACATGCCCGCGTGTTCCACGCACATCTCAGGTCGGCGCGTTCGTGGCCGGCACCGCTCAATCCGGCGCTGCTCAGGCCGGGAAGAGAAAGGGACTGGGTTATGGGGCTGCTGCCGACCGTACTGATATCCCTGGTGTTTCCGGCGCTGATGCTGTTCGTCATGGTGGCGCTCGGGCGCATGGAAGAGATCCTGCTGCCACATCTCCAGGCGCCACGGCCGGAATCCTCCGAGGGGGAGGCGGAGGCCCCCGCGGAGGACTCCCGGACACAGCCGGGGGGCGAGGACGCCCGGCAGCCGGTCTCCGACGCCGAGGCCGAGGACGACGCCCACGCCGAAGGGCCCCACGCCGAGCAGATCCGTATCGCCAACGCCCGCGCCGATATCGCCAGGGCACGCGCGGAAGCCCTGCGCCGCTCCGCCCGGCGCCGCGCCTACGGGACCCCGCGACCGGTGGGCCGTACCAACACGGGCCCGCCGCGCGGCGCCCGGACGACCCCCCTGCGATTCCGATGAACCGGCGCGCTGTCGTGGAGTCCCTGCTCCGCACCCATGGCGGTACCTACGCCGGGGAAGCGGGCATCCGGCTGCGCGACACCCCGCAGCCCCTCTACCAACTACTGGTCCTCGCCCTGCTGTTGAGCGCCCCCATCCGGGCCGGCGTCGCCGTCGCCACGGCGCGCGCCCTCGATGAGGCGGGCCTGCGCAGCCCGCGCCGGATGGCCGCCGCGACCTGGCAGCAGCGCGTCGACGCCCTCGGGCGGGGCGGTTACCGCCGTTACGACGAGAGCACCGCCACCCGACTCGGCGACGGCGCCGAGCTGTTGCTCCGGCGGTGGCACGGCGACCCGCGCCGGATGCGCGCCGAGGCCGACGGCGATGTGATCGTGCTGCGCCATCTGCTCCAGGACCTGCCCGGGATCGGCCCCGTCGGCGCGGACATCTTCCTGCGCGAGGCGCAGGCCGTCTGGCCCGAGTTGGCGCCCTACTTCGACACCAAGGCACTGCGCGGCGCCGAACGCCTGGGCCTCGGCACCGACACGGCGGCGCTCGCCCGACTGGCCGGGGACGCGGGCCCCGCCGCCCTGGCCGCCGCGCTGATACGGGCCGCACTGGACGACGACATCGTCGCGGAACTCGGCCCGTCCGCCGCCTGAGGACGAACCGGCGGGCGTACGGCGGCCACACCGGCCAAGGCCACGAGCCCCGGTGTCAGTACGAGCTGTCGATGCCCGTCACGAACGCCGACCCCAGCGGCGCCTCCCGCGGCGAGAAGCCCGCCTCGTCGAGCGCGGCGCCCGCCACCCGCTTCGCCTCCGCCTCGGCGCCCCGCTTGTTCTCCGCCTCGATCTCCAGCCGGATGCTGAAGGTGCCGCCCTCGTTGACCGTCAGGATGTCCAGGTCCTCGGCCTCACCCAGAGCGGTGTGCTGCGGGTCCGCGGGCCGCAGCCCGCGCAGCAGTGCCGCGCGGGAGTCCGCGTCCAGCTCGCGCAGGAAAGTGCCCGGGACGGTGATGACGTACGCGGTCATACGAACTCCTGGCGTTGACGGCTCTCGCGGTACGGGGTGTGGCTTCACGCCTCACCCTGTGACCTGCCCGGTTTTCCGTCCCGATCACCACCCGGACGACGATCACCGCCCGGATCTACCCGCCGGATTCACCCACCGACCGGCGATTCCCACGGTCTTTTCCGCGAATCGGATTCCGGGCGACACTTATGCTCCGCGAACATTTACCCGGTCGGGCGGGGGAGGTTTCGCTTCCGGGCCGGGGTTTCATGTGGGATGCTGGAGACTCCGCATCTCCCCCTTCTCCCTGCCGAGGCACTATGCGCTGCGTCATCGCCCGCTTCCCCTTCGAACTGGTCAAGAGCGAGGTGCAGCTTGCGATGAAGGGCATCAAGCCCGAGCCGATCACGGGCGAGTCCGTTGTCATCAGCCGCCGTACGTACCCGGTGAAGCAGGTCGGCGAAGTGATCACGCGCCAGGACCGCCGTGACTTCTCCTCCTCCGAGGTGACCCGCGCCCTGACACGTCTCGGCTTCACCTGCCGCAGCGTCCCCGTCCCCGCCCCGGTGGTGGAGCCCAGCCCGCTGGAGACGGCGTCGGCGATGCTCGGCACCCCCGCGCAGAACTGAGCGAATCGCGCGGACACGACATACGCAGAGGGCCCCGTCACCGACCGGTGACGGGGCCCTCTGCGTATCTCACCCGGGGACTACGCGGACCAGCTCCGCGACGACGACTGCCGCGCGGCGCCCGAGCGGCCCTGCCCGGCGCCCGACCCCGACGACCTGCGGCCCTGCGCCGGACGGCTGCGGCCACGGCTGCCCGAACCGCCCTTCGAGCGCTCCGACACGGGCGCGGAGATGACCACCGGCACCCCCGAGGGCGCCTGCGCCCCGGTGATCCGGCTCAGCTCCGCCTCACCGGAACGCACCTGCGCGACCTGCGGCACGATCCCCGCGTCGGCCATCAGCCGCGTCATGTCGCGGCGCTGGTTGGGCAGGACGAGCGTGACGACGCTGCCGGACTCGCCGGCGCGCGCGGTGCGCCCGCCCCGGTGCAGATAGTCCTTGTGGTCGCTCGGCGGGTCGACGTTCACGACGAGGTCGAGATTGTCGATGTGGATACCGCGCGCCGCGACGTTCGTCGCCACGAGCACCGTCACATGACCCGTCTTGAACCGGGCGAGCGTCCGGGTGCGCTGCGGCTGCGACTTGCCACCGTGCAGCGCGGCGGCGCGTACGCCACTGTTCAGCAGGTGCTCGGTCAGCCGGTCGACGGCGTGCTTGGTGTCCAGGAACATCAGCACCCGGCCGTCGCGCGCCGCGATCTCCGTGGTCGTCGCGTACTTGTCGGCGTTCTGCACATGCAGCACGTGGTGCTCCATGGTGGTGACCGTGCCGACGGCGGCGTCGACGGAGTGGACCACCGGGTCGTTCAGATAGCGGCGGACCAACAGGTCGACATTGCGGTCCAGCGTCGCCGAGAACAGCATCCGCTGGCCCTCGGGCCGTACCTGGTCGAGCAGTTCGGTGACCTGCGGCATGAAGCCCATGTCGGCCATCTGGTCGGCCTCGTCCAGGACGGTGATGGCGACCCGGTCCAGCCGGCAGTCACCGCGCTCGATCAGGTCCTTGAGCCGTCCGGGCGTCGCCACGACGACCTCGGCGCCGCCACGCAGCGCCCCGGCCTGCCGGCCGATCGACATACCGCCGACGACGGTGGTGAGCCGCAGCTTCAGCGAACGGGCGTAGGGGGTGAGCGCGTCGGTGACCTGCTGCGCCAGCTCACGGGTGGGTACGAGAACGAGCGCCAGCGGCTGCTTCGGCTGGGCGCGCTGTCCGGCGGTGCGTACGAGCAGCGCCAGGCCGAAGGCGAGGGTCTTGCCCGAGCCGGTGCGACCGCGCCCGAGGACATCGCGGCCCGCGAGCGAGTTCGGCAGCGTCGCCGCCTGGATCGGGAACGGCTCGCTCATGCCGAGACCGGTGAGCGTCGTCATCACCGGCGACGGCATGTCCAGCTCGGCGAAGGTCGCCACGGCGGGCAGGGCGGGCGTGATGGTGACCGGCAGGGCGAACTCGCCGTGCACGGCGGCGGGACGACGGCCGTAGCCGCCGCCGGACCGGCCGGAGGAACCACCCGAGCGGCCCGAGCCGCCGGACTGCGGACGGAAGCGGCTGCCGCCACCGCCGGAGCCACCTGCGCCACCGGAGCGGGTACGTGAGTAACGGTCGTTCGTGCGAGGCGTGCGGTTCATGCTGAACCTCTCTCGATGCGGCACGTATCGAGGAACTCTTGGGCAGAATGACCGCGCAAAGAATCGCAAGAACGAGCCGGGGGAAAACAAAAACAGAGCCGCGCCGGGACGTGAAACGCCGGAACCGGCACGTGGAAATGCTCGGAATCGACCGAGCGTAGGCGACCAGGTCGCCTCGGTACATGGGGTCCGGCAGTCCGGTGCGGGGCCGACATCGGTGGAGATTTGTCGGCCGGCCGTCAGGACAGCGAGGAGAAACCTGGTCCCGCGCCACACTCGAAGGTGTCACGCGCACCGGGCGGGCCCCGGAGAAAAAGCAACGTAGCCGGGACCCGCATCGCAAGGTGCGGGCCCCAGCTACGTCTTACGCCTCAGCGTCAGGCGGGAACGATGTTCTCCGCCTGCGGGCCCTTCTGGCCCTGCGTGACGTCGAAGTTCACCTTCTGGCCCTCCTGCAGCTCACGGAAGCCCTGGGCGGCGATGTTCGAGTAGTGGGCGAAGACGTCAGCGCCGCCGCCGTCCTGCTCGATGAAGCCGAAACCCTTTTCCGCGTTGAACCACTTGACGGTGCCACTAGCCATTTTGATCTCCTTCAGGGCAATGCTGCCCGGGGGCTCGCACTGTGCGAACCCCGCGTCGCCTTAGATGATTACCCCGTCCGGAGAAAAGCACCGGAAATACAAAAGCGCGCCCACCGACACATAAAGTCGGCGAGAGCACTTGAAGTCTTCGGGAACCACAACTGCAACTGATGTCTACAGTAGCACGGTGCATGCGAACGAGTACGGGACGTCTTGGCGATCCCGGGTGGCGCACCGGAAAATCGCTCCGACCGCCGGAGAAAATTTCCGGATCCGCTTCCGGATCCCGATCGGGGAATATTCTCCGGTTCTTCACCCGGTGGCTACTCCCGGTGGCGTATACGCACCCCGGCAGTTCCACCTAGCGTGAACGGCGTGAACCGGGTGATGACCTTCGAGCGCCTGCGGGCCCGCGCCGGAAAGCTGCCGCCGCTCACCGCCGATCTGCTGGTGGTGGCGGGTGTCGGCCTGTTCACCGCCTCCGACGCCGCCGTGAACGACCCCGACTACCGGCAGGCCGACGGGCTCACCTGGCTGCTGCTCGCCGTCTCGCTGCTCGCGCTGGTGTTCCGGCGCCGCGAACCGGTGGCCGTCGCCCTGATCACGGGCGCCGCCTGCGCGGGCTGGGCGCTGTACGGGCACATCGGTGAGCTGCTGAATCTGCCGGTGATCGTGGCGCTCTACACCGTGGCGGTCGTCGGCGACCGGCGGCGCACGGTGCGGACCGGGGTGGTCGCCGCCGCCGTCTCGGGTGCCGTGGCGCTGCGGGTGGGCCATGACGTGGTCAATCCGCAGGGCCTGCCCGTCCTGGAGATGGTCTGGCCGCTCGTACCCCTGCTGCTGGGTGAAGTGGTCCGTACGCGGCGGGAGTTGCTGCACGCGTACCAGGCCAGGGCCGCCCGCGCGGAGGAGGACCGCGAGCGGGAGGCGGCGCGACGGGTGCGCGAGGAGCGCGTACGTATCGCCCGCGAACTGCACGACATCGTCGCCCACACCGTGACGGCGATGACCGTGCAGGCGGGCGTGGCGCTGGACGCGCTCGACGTACGGCCCGAGGTGTCGAGGAAGGCGATGCGGCAGGTGCGTGAATCGGGCCGGGAAGCGGTCCGTGAGCTGCGGGCGACGGTCACGGTGCTGCGCGAGCGTGACGAGGAGCCGACGGCCCCGCTGCCCGGGATCGACCGGCTCGGCGAACTGGCCGAACCGTTCGAGGGCAGCGGCGTCGAGCTGGTGATGCGGCAGGAGGGGGAACTGGACGGGCTGCCGCCGATGGCCGAACTCGCCGTCCACCGCATCGTGCAGGAGGCCCTGACCAACATTCTCCGGCACTCGGGTGCCCGGCGCGCGGCGGTCTCCGTCGTGCGCCACGACGACCGGCTGACGGTGGAGATCGTGGACGACGGGAAGGCCGCAGGGGCAGGGCGCACCGGGGGAGCGGACCGTGAACGGGCCGGGCCCGGCGGCGGGTTCGGGCTGCTCGGCATGCGCGAGCGCGCGGCGGCGGCCGGCGGCGGCGTCGAGTACGGCCCGGTGCCGGGCGGCGGCTTCCTCGTCCGCGCCTGGGTCCCGGCCGGGCCGCGCGCCGACCGGCCGGAGGTGCGGCCATGACCGTGCGCGTGGTGCTGGCCGACGACCAGACCGTCGTACGGGCGGGCTTCCGCGCCCTGCTCGATCTGACGGACGATCTCGTGGTGGTCGCCGAGGCCGCGGACGGGACCAGGGCGGTGGAGGCGGTGCGTACCACCCGGCCGGACGTCGTCCTCATGGACATCCGGATGCCGGGCATCGACGGCATCGAGGCCACCCGCCGTATCGCCGCCGACCGCGCCCTCGACCAGGTCCGGGTCGTCATGCTCACCACGTACCAGGTCGACTCGTACATCTTCGACGCGCTGCGCTGCGGCGCCGCGGGCTTTCTGCTCAAGGACATCGAGCCGGACGAGCTGCGGGCGGCGATCCGTACCGTCGCCGCCGGACAGAGCCTGCTGGCGCCGGCCGTCACCCGCTCCGTCGTCGAGGAGTTCGTCAGACTCAGGGCGCCCGAGGCGCTGGGCGCGGAGCGACTGGACCAACTCACCGACCGGGAGCGGCAGGTGATGGCGCTGGTCGCCGCCGGGCTCACCAACGCCGAGATCGGAACGGAGCTGATCATGAGCCCGCTGACGGCGAAGACCCATGTCAGCCGGGCCATGACCAAACTCGGGGCGCGCGACAGGGCGCAGCTCGTCGTCCTCGCGTACGAGACCGGTCTGGTGCGGGCGGGGGAGCGCTGACGGCGGTGCCAGGTCGTGTCCGACACATCCCGCCCGGCGCGTGGCGTCCGGACGCCCGCTCTCCCCGGTAGCCCCCCGGGCGGGCACGGGAGGTACGCCTCACGTTGTCGTCAGTCGCCCGGGTGAGTCCAGTACGCGGGCGACTTTCCGCCTTGCGAACGCACGCGCCGACGGAGTCATCAGCCGACACTGGCTTGCAGACACGACGACCCCATGGCGCCGCGCTACTCCGGGCGGAGTAGCGGCCGACTCCCGCCGGCGGATGTCCGCCGACGCCCCGCTGCCTAGCGTCGGGGGCATGATCGAAGCAACGGAACTCACCAAGCGATACGGCGGCAAGAACGCCGTCGACCACCTGTCGTTCACCGTCCGGCCCGGCAGGGTGACCGGCTTCCTCGGCCCGAACGGGGCCGGCAAGTCCACCACCATGCGCCTGATCCTCGGGCTCGACGCCCCGACCTCCGGCCGCGTCACCGTCGGCGGCAGGCGCTACGCGGAACTCCCCGCGCCGCTGCGGACCGTCGGCTCGCTCCTGGACGCCAAGGGCGTGCACGGCGGCCGTTCCGCCCGCCGGCACCTCGCCGCGCTCGCGGCGAGCAACGGCATCGCCGGCCGCCGCGTGGACGACGTCCTCGACCTCGTCGGTCTGCCCGCCGACACCGCCCGCACCCGCGCCAAGGGCTTCTCGCTCGGCATGGGCCAGCGGCTCGGCATCGCCGCCGCGCTGCTCGGCGATCCGGAGGTGCTGATCCTCGACGAACCCGTCAACGGCCTGGACACCGAAGGCATCCGCTGGATCCGCGGGCTGATGAAGTCCCTTGCCGCGCAAGGCCGTACGGTCTTCCTGTCCAGCCATCTGATGAGCGAGATGGAGCTGACCGCCGACCATCTCATCGTGATCGGCCGCGGCAGGCTCATCGCCGACACCACGATGCGCGACTTCATCCGCACCAACTCCCGGGCCCACACGCTCGTACGCTCGCCGGAACCCGAGAAGCTGCGGGCGCTGCTGGAGACCAGGGGATGGGACGTACGGCTCGACCCCGGCGGTGGCTGGCGGGTGGAGGGCGCCGACGCGACGGCGAGCGCCATCGGCGACCTGGCGCGCGACCACGCGCTCGCCGTCCACGAACTCACCCCGGCGCACTCGACGTTGGAAGAGGTCTACACGGCGCTGGCCGGGGACTCGGCGGAGTACCGCGCGGGCGGGGCCGTGGCGCGAGCGTCGGAGGCGGTCCGATGACGGGCGACACGAGTACGAGGGACACGAGCACGGGGGCCACGAGCAGGGGGCGGGCCGGATTCCGGCAGGCCCTGGCCGCCGAGTGGATCAAGTTCCGGAGCGTGCGTTCCACGGTGTGGACGACACTCGCGACCGCCGTCGTGCCCGTCGCCGGGGCGGTGTTCGTCGCGGCGACCGGAAGCCTCCAGGACGACGACACGGTCATCGGCGGCAGCCTCACCCTGGCCGTCGTCGCGCAGATGCTCGCGGCAGTCGTCGGCGCGATGACCGTCACCGGCGAGTACGGCAGCGGCACCATCCGTACGACCTTCGCCGCCAACCCGCGCCGGGGCACGGTCATGGCCGCCAAGGCGACCCTCGTCGCCGTCGTGATGTACGTGACCGCCCTGCTCTCCTGCGCGCTCGCCCTCGTCGTCGGCGACGCGCTGCTCCCCGACCGGTACGCGACGGGTGAGCCACTGCCGGCCCTCTTCGGGATCGCGGGCTCCTTCGCCGTCGCCGCGCTGCTGGGCCTGGCGGTCGGCACGCTCGTACGGCACTCGGCCGGGGCCGTCACCACCGTCATCGGGCTGCTGCTCCTGCCGTCCCTGTTCGGTCCGCTTTTCGGGGACGCGCGGCGCTGGATCGCGGGACTGTCGCCGACCGCCGCGCTGGAGAAGCTGACGCAGACCTCGGACGCGACGGCCGAGACGGTGGGGAGCCTGGGGCCCTGGCCGTCGCTCTGGCTGGTCACCGGCTGCACGGCGGCGCTGCTCCTCGCGGGGGTCGGGACGCTGCGCCGCCGGGACGTCTGACGTCGCCTTCAGGGCGTGTAGACGTACGGGGTGGTCGTGCTCAGCTCCTCGAAGCCCAGTCGGCGCAGGATCGGGCGGCTTAGGCTCGACGCGTCGACCTGCATGTAGCGGTAGCCCCGTTCGACGGCCAGGCGCGTACGGAAGGCGACCAGCGCGCGGTACAGACCCCGCCCGCGCCAGGCGGGGACGGTGCCGCCGCCCCACAGGCCCGCGAACTGTGTGCCGGTCGGCAGGTCCATCCGCGCCGCGCTCACGGGCACGTCCCCGGCCATGGCGACACCCGCCGTGACGCTTCCCGGAGCGGCGGCGAGCTGGGCCAGCAGCAGTGCCCGGATGTGGGCACGGTCCGTACCGAAAGCCTGCTCGTGGACATCGGCCATCAGCTCCACGCCCGCCGCGTCGGTCACCGCGACCAGCCGCACCCCCTCGGGCAGCGTCACCTCGTGCGGCAGGCCGGCGGCCTCGGCGATCATCAGCGTCTCGGGAGGCTCGGGCGTGAACCCGGCCGCCGCCAGCCGTCGGGGGAGGTCGTGGGGTGCGTCGTGGGAGTAGACCTTCCACTCGAACTCCAGGCCCAGGGAGCTGAAATGACGGATCTGCCCGGCGATCGCGGCATCCGCCGAGTCCGCGTCCAGGTCCGACCACAGGACGCCGTTCCAGCCGCCGTCCGACTCCGCGCCGGGTCCGGGGCTGGTGGCGGTGCCGGTGCCGGTGTTGGTGACCGTCTGGCGGACCACGGCGCCGACCCGTTCGACCACGGCTCCGGGATCGTCGGCCGGGGCCTCTTCGCGCATCTGGCGGTCGAACAGCGCGCGTACTGCTTCAATGTCCATCCGCCCACTTCAGCGGGGCACCGCCGGTGCCGCAACAGGATTTGCCGCGGTCGCCGGTCAGGCCGCCTTGCGGGTCTCGGTGAGCCGGGCGAACGCGACGACGTTGCCCTGATACCCGGTCTTCTCGGTGAACGCCCCGCCACAGGTGATCAGACGCAGTTCCGGCGCCCCCGTAGCGCGATAGACGCTCTTGGCCGGGAAATCGTCCTTGGCGAAGGACTCGACGCCGTAGACGGTGAACACGGCCGTGGCGCCGTCGGCGCGCGTCACCTCGACGCGGCTGTCCTTGGCGAGCCGGCCCAAGTCGTAGAAGACGGCGGGGCCTTCACCGGTGTCGACATGGCCGACGATCACCGAGGTGCCCTGCTCGCCGGGGGTCACCGAACCCCGGAAGTGGCCCGCCAGTTCGGGCCGGCCGGCCGGCGGCGCGTCGATCCAGCCCTCCGCGTCCAGCGACACCCGCGTCAGCGGCGCGTCGACGTGTACGGAGGGGATGCGGATCCGGGTCGCGGTGGAGCCGGGCAGCGGAGGCGCGGCCTTCGCCGCCGTTCCGGCCGGGTGGGGGATCGGGACGGCGTCCGCCCGCGTCCCGCTGTCCGTTCGGGAGTCGGTTCGGGAGTCCGACCCGGTGTCGGGCACGGCGGGACCGGCGCCGGCGGGCTGGGGTGGGAGCACGAGCTGCCCCTCGCCGCTGATCCGCACCACGAAGATGCCGACGAGCAGGAGCAGTACGACCGTCGACCACCGGGAGGCCCGGAGCCTTTCCGTTTCCGTCATCACGCACCGTCCGGCGCCGGGGATGGGCCCGTCGGTCCGGCCGCGCGGCGAGACGCGGCCGGACCCACGGGCGGGGACATGGGGAGGGACTGGGGCTGGGACATCGGTGGGGGCATCGGCGGGGGCGTGGTCAGGAGCCGTTCACCGAGCGCCGGCGGACGAGTCGGACGCCGCCGCCGACCGCGACGGCGATGACCGCCGCCCCGACCGCCAGCCCCGCCGTGTTCGGCCCGCCGTCGGTGCTGCCGCCGATACCGGCCTTCACACCCTTGTGTGCGGTGTCCTCGTGCCGCTGGGGCTCGTGCGGTCGCTGCTCCGGATGCTCGGGCCGGGGTGGCTCCCACGGCCCCGGAGGCTTGCCGGGCTCGGTCGGTCGTTCCGGCTTGCCGGGCTTACCGGGCTCACTGGGCTTGCCGGGTCCGCCGGGTTTGATCATCAGCGGTACCGAGCGGATCACACCGTCGCAGTCGAAGGTGATCTCGTACTCGGCCTCGGGCTTCACGTCCTCGAAGATCCTGGCCGACTTCGCCTCGCCCTCGTTGAGGGTGACGGTTTCGAACACCCCGGACGAGACGGTCACGGTGGGCACCTGGCAGCCGGTGGTCCGGATCTCCACCTCACCGCCGGGTTCGATCGCCTCGGGGGAGACGCTGTAGTCGAATTCGGCCTCGTCGCCCGCGAACGCGGGCCACCCCGCCCCGAGAACGAGAGCCGCGGCGCCCGCGATCGCCGCCGAGGCCGTACCTATCCTGCGCATCGGATCTCCCACTCCTGATCATCACGTGATCGTCCGCGAACGCCGGAGGCGCCTCGGCGGGGAAACGCCGATCGCGCCACACGGTGATCCCGACGCTAGAAGTGATGAATTGTCAGCGCACGCCGGGGACCCGTCGCTGCCGCCACTCGGGTTACGCCGGGTTCCGCCGTACGACCCCCGGCAATTCCCCGAAACCCGGCCGGCGGGCGGGCGGTGCGTGCCATGCTCGGTAAGCACTCTTACCGGTGACTCCGCCATGGGCGCATGGCGTGATTCGGGCATGGCGTAATTCGGGGAGAGCGGATGGAACCGACAGGTGATCCCGCAAGCGGCACGGGCGACACGGACAACATCAATGGGGCGGGTGGTGCCCATGGGACGGAATTCGGCAGCGGGTACGCGCGTAAGGCGCAGCGCCGTGAACGGCTGCTGACGACAGCGACCGATCTCTTCACGACACGCGGTTATGTGGGCACCTCGATCGAACGGATCTGCGCCACGGCGCGGGTGTCGATCCGCGCGTTCTACCAGGAGTTCGAGGGGCGCGAAGCGCTGCTGATCGCGCTGCACAACCAGGTCGCGCGGGCCGGCATGGAGGCGGTCCTCGCGGTCCTCGGCGATCCCGCGATCGGTACGGCGGACACCCGGACGAAGATCACCGCGATGGTGCGCGCGTACATCGGCGCGGTGACCGCCGATCTCGCGTCCACGCAGGTCGCCTTTGTCGAGGTGATCGGTGTGCACCGCGCGGTGGAGGAGCACCGGGTGGTCTGGCGCGGCCTGTGGGCGGACTTCCTGTTGGGTGAGGCGGACCGCGCCGTGGGGCTGGGCGAGGCGGTGCCGCGCGATTACACCCTGGCGGTCGTCGCCCTGATCGGCGCCATCAACGAGCTGGTCGCGCACTGGGCCCGTGGCGGGGGGACGCTGCCCCGGGAGGCCGTGGCGGATGAGGCCGTCCGGCAGGTGCTCGCCACGATCGGCGACCCCGCGGAAGCGGGAGACGGTGCCGGCCGCGCGGACGAGGGAGCGTGACAGCATGAGCGGGCTCTGGCATCAGGTCATGCGGACCATGTCCCAGCCGGGCGCGTCGCCCGACGAGGACATCCTCGCGCTCGCCGCCGCCGATATCGCCCTGCGCAACCACCCGGAGCCGCCGGCCGACGCCGACGTCGTCCTCGACATCGCGCGGTCGGAGTTCGCCGCCGTACTGACCGTGCGGCAGGCCAGGGCCGCGCTCCAGCGGGCCCGCGAGATGGCCAGGGAACAGACACGCGACAACGAGGGCGACCGCGATGCGGACCGGGGCGAGGGCCCAGGCCGGGACCGGGGTCAGGATCGGGACCGTGCGGACGGCGGGGACGGCGGGGACGGCGGGGACGGCGGGGACGGCTGAGCGGCAGCTCAGCGGGCCGGACAGACCCATGCGCCCGAGGGAGCGGACCGGCCGTTCGGTTAGCCTGAGTGGACGATGAACCGTTTGACGACGCCCTGGGGCGATCTCGACCTTGCCCGCTTTCCCGAGCAGCCCCGCGACACACTGCGGGCCTGGGACGCGGCAGACGAGTATCTGCTGCGGCATCTCGCCGAGGCCGAGGCCGAGGCCGCCGACGGCGCCGGTGCTGACGCCGGGACCGTCGATCTGTCCGGCCACGTGGCCGTCGTCGGCGACCGGTGGGGCGCGCTCGCCACCGCGCTCGCCCCGCACCGCCCCGTACAGATCACCGACTCGTATCTCGCACAGCGCGCGACCCACGCCAACCTGCTGCGCAACGGCTTCGACACCGACGCCGTACGGCTGCTGTCGGCGCGGGACACCCCGCCCGAGCGGATCGACGTCCTGCTGGTCCGGGTGCCCAAGAGCCTGTCCCTCCTGGAGGACCAACTGCACCGGCTGGCGCCCGCCGTGCACCCGGGGACCGTCGTGGTCGGCACCGGCAAGGTCACCGAGATCCACACCTCCACCCTGAAACTCTTCGAACAGATCCTCGGCCCGACGCGGACCTCGCTCGCCGTGAAGAAGGCGCGTCTGATCTTCTGCGCACCGTCCGCCGAACGCGCCCGCGCCCGCTCCCGCGCGGCGGCCGGGCCCTGGCCGATCTCGTACACCGTGCCCGAAGGCGCCGGCACCGGCTCGGGCCTGACCGTCGTCAACCACGCCGGGATCTTCTGCGCGGAACGCCTCGACATCGGTACGAGGTTCTTCCTGCGCAATCTGCCCGCGCGGCGCGGTCCCGAGCATGTGGTCGACCTCGGCTGCGGGAACGGTGTCGTCGGCACGGCCGTCGCGGTGGCCAACGCGGAGGCCCGGCTGACCTTCATCGACGAGTCCTTCTCGGCCGTTGCGTCCGCCGAGGCGACCTTCCGCAAGAACGTCGGGACGGACAGTCCGGCGGAGTTCGTCGTCGGCGACAGCCTGGCCACCGTGGCGGCCGGGTCGGCCGATCTCGTGCTGAACAATCCGCCGTTCCACAGCCATCAGGCGACCACCGACGCGACGTCCTGGCGGATGTTCACCGGATCACGGGAGGCGCTGCGGCCGGGCGGGGAGCTGTGGGTCGTGGGCAACAGGCATCTCGGGTACCACACCAAGCTGCGGCGGCTGTTCGGCAATTGCGACGTCATGGCGAGCGATCCGAAGTTCGTGGTTCTGCGGGCGGTCCGACGCTGACAGATCGTCAGGTTCTGGTGACCGGCGCACACTCACCGGGCGGAACGTGCCTTTCCCGCCGTCCTGTTCGGCACACTGGGCCTGTGACGTCACCGCCGCAACTTCCGCACCAGATACACCACGGCTCGCAGCCCGGCCACATGATCGTCTGTGGCGACGACGCGCTCGGCCACCGGCTGGCCGGTGAACTGCGTGACGTCTACGGGGAACAGGTCACCCTCGTCGTCCCGCCCGTGCGCGCGGAACGCAGGGACCCCGCGCCGCTCACCGGCCGCGGCAGGGCCTCCGCCCTCATCGGCCGGATGTCGGCGGTCATGGCCCGGACGTACGGCCCCGCCACCGGCGGCCCCGACAGCCGGCCCGGCGACCCCGGACTCCCACGGCTCATCGAGGCCGCCGAACTCGACACCGACGTCCTCGCGGAAGCGGGAGTGGCCGAAGCGGCGGCGCTCGCGCTCGTCCACGACGACGACGAGGTCAACATCCGAACGGCTCTCGCCGCCCGGCGCCTCAACCCCCAACTGCGCCTCGTCATCCGGCTCTACAACCGCAAACTCGGCCAGCATCTCGAAGACCTGCTCGACCAGGCGGCGGCCGTCGCCGTCCCCGGCCTGGACGTCGCCGCGCTCGACGCGTCCACCACCGTGCTCTCCGACGCCGACACCGCCGCTCCCGCGCTGGCGGCCACCGCCGTGGCCGGCACCAGCAAGATCGTCCGGGCGGACGGACTGATGCTGCGGGCCGTGGAGCGCAACCCGCCGGGGCCCGGCGAGGTCGCCGACCCCGGACTGTGCACCCTCGCCCTGCTGTCCTCGACCACCAACGACCCGGCGGGCGCGGAGGGTTCGGACAGCAGCGGCCAGGACGGCCCCCGGCTGCTGCCCGACGACGCCAGTACGGCGGCGGCCACCGGACGGGGCACCGTGGTCCTGGAGGCCGTCTCCCACGAGGGCGAGCCGCTGTCCCGCCGCCGGACCACGGGGCGCGGCGCCCCGCTCGGTTCGCTGTTCTCCCGGCGGCTGCGCTGGTCGTTCGCGGGGATCGCCGTCGCCGTACTGGCCCTGGCCGTCGCCTCCGCGATCACCACCGACGACCACCCGCTGCACGCGACATACATCGTGCTGCTCGACCTGTTCGCCATCGGAGACCCCGCCACCGGCGAGGACCTGGACCGCCAGGTGATCCAACTCCTGTCGGGGCTGGCCGGGTTGCTGCTGCTGCCGGTCCTGCTGGCCGCCGTACTCGAAGGGCTCGGCACATTCCGCAACGCGTCGGCCCTGCGCAGGCCGCCCCGTGGTCTGTCCGGCCACATCGTGCTGCTCGGCCTCGGCAAGATCGGCAGCAGGGTCCTCGTACGGCTGCGTGAACTCGACATACCGGTGGTGTGCGTGGAGGAGGACCCCGAGGCACGGGGCATCGCCCTCGCACGGAGCCTGCGGGTGCCGACGGTGGTCGGTGACGTGACGCAGGAAGGGGTCCTGGAGGCCGCCAAGGTGCACCGGGCGCACGCCCTGCTCGCGCTCACCAGCATCGACGTCACCAACCTCGAAGCCGCCCTGTACGCGCGGTCCGTCAAACCGGACCTGCGGGTCGCCCTGCGGCTGTACGACGACGAGTTCGCCACCGCCGTCTACCGGACGCTGCGCGCCGCCCACCCCCGGGCCCTCACCCGCAGCCGCAGCGTCTCCACGCTCGCCGCGCCGGCCTTCGCCATCGCCATGATGGGGCGTCAGATCCTGGGCGCGATCCCGGTCGAGCGCAATGTGCTGCTGGTCGCGGCCATCGACGTGGCGGGCCACCGAAGGCTCGAAGGGCGCACGGTGGCCGAGGTGTTCAGGCCGGGCGCCTGGCGGATCATCGCGCTGGACACGGCGGCGCCGGGGGACCGGCTGCCCGACCTCGCGGACACCCGGCGCGACCACGACGAGGACCGGACCGCCGGGCTGGTCTGGGATCTGCACCCCGGCTATGTGCTGCGCGCCCAGGACCGTGTCGTACTGGCCGCCACCCGCCGGGGACTGGCCGAGTTGATGGGGCGTCAGGCCGCGCCGCCGCCCCGGCCCCCGTCGTCGTAGGGACGGCGTCCGGAATCGTGGATATCGGCCACCGGTGCGTCTGTTCGCGCCGTACTGCGAACAGTGCCGGGTCACGTAAGCCTCCGTCCTCCCGTACGTCACTCAACTGGCCTACTGTTCCCGTCACTTCAGTCACTTCACTCGTATGACGGGAAGGCCGGGAACATGGGAAGACTCATGCGTACGACAGTGGCGGCGGGCGCGGCCGGGGCGTTGGCCCTGGTGGGGGCGGTGAGCTCGACGAGTAGCGCCGTCGCCGATGAGCAACTGCCGTACTCCTCTTCCACCGGAGTCGGGGTCCACAACGCGTACGAGAAGACGGCCTACCCGTATCTCGCCGACGCGCTGGACTCCGGCGCCGGAATGCTCGAACTCGACGTGTGGACCAATGTGTTCGGCGCGTCGTGGCGCGTCTCGCACAGCAACCCGCTGGGCAGCAACAGCAATTGCGTGAACGCCGCCAACGCCGGTGAACTGCGCACCAAGGCGCGCGACCAGGGGCTGCCCGGCTGTCTCGCGGACATGAAGGCATGGCACGACGCCAACCCCGGCCACCGGCCCATCCTCGTCAAGGTGGAGCTGAAGGACGGCTTCCAGGGCAAGGGCGGACGCGGCCCCGCTCAGCTCGACGCGCTCCTCGGCTCCACGCTCGCCGACGCGCTCTACCGCCCCGCCGACCTCGTGGGCGGCAGCGCGAACCTCGACAGCGCCGTGCGGGAGCGCGGCTGGCCGGCGCGTTCGGCGCTCGCGGGCAAGTTCGTCTTCGAGTTGATCCCCGGCACCGTCGAGCAGCAGAACCCGCTCGACACCTTGTGGACCGACCGGGAGTACGCCACCCATCTGCGGGACCTCGCCGCCGCCGGCCGGCTCGGCGACGCCGCGGCCTTCCCCGCCGTGCTCGGCGCCGCCGCCGGAGATCCCCGTACCCGCTACGCGGACGCCACGATCCGGCCGTGGTTCGTCGTCTTCGACGGCAGCGCGTCCACGTACGCCGCCGAGGGCTTCGACACCGCCTGGTACGACCAGCGGCACTACCTGGTCGTCATGACGGACGCGCACGCGGTGGCGCCCGCCATCGACGGCACGAATCCCACGGAGGCACAGGCGCGCGACCGCGTCTCGCTGCTGGCGGGGCGGCACGCGAGCATCGTGTCGGCGGACTGGTATCCGCTGCCGTCCGTCCTGGCCACGGTCGTGGAGCGAGGGGCGGGGGAGTAGGCGATCGAGAGGTGGACGCGGCCGGTGAGCTGACGGCGCCGCCCGCCGCCGTACGGCCGGCCGTGCACCGCATCGTCCAGGAGGTCCCGACCAACGCCCGTAAACACGCGCCCGGCGAGCGGTCGACCTCACGGTGTCCGTACGGCGTTCGCGCTTCCAGGTGGAGATCCGCACCGCCAACGGCTGCCCGCCGCAGCCCACTTCACCCGGCGCGCCGCGCGGTTACGGTCTGGTCTGGTCTGGTCGGCGTCGGCGTCGGCGAGCGGGTGGCGGCACCGCACGGCGAACTGACCACCGGTCGGACGGACGACTGCCGTTTCGTCCGAGCCGGTCTCGCCGACCGTCGCCCGCACCGTCATCAGCCGCTTCCACCGTCCCGACGCGGCGCGCACCCGGGCCGCGCGGGCGGCGGCGGTACGGCTCACACCGAGAGAGCGCCAAGTGCTGGCGGCGCTCGCCGACGGCATGACCAACGCGGACATCGGGGACCTGCTCCAGGTGCGCGAGGCGACGGTGAAGGCCCATGTGAGCCGGATCCGCACGGAGTTGGGCGTCTCGAACCGCGTACAGGCCGCGATGGTGGCCAGGGACCTCACGGCGTGACAGGGCGGGCGCGCCGCCGCGTCCTCAATCGGCGGACGGGCTGTGGTTCCCGAGCACCGTCTCCAGCGTGTCCGCCTGCGACGCCGGCTTGTCCTCGCGGTGGCGCAGCACCCGCGCGAACCGCAGCGTCACCCCCGCCGGGTAGCGGGACGAGCGCTGGAGCCCGTCGTAGGCGATCTCCACCACCAGCTCCGGACGCACGCGCACGGTGAAACCGTCGTCGTCCTCGGCCAGCTCCCGAAGACGCTCCGTCTGCCACTCCAGCATCGCGTCCGTGAGGCCCTTGAAGGTCTTGCCGAGCATCACGAACGAACCGTCCGGCCGGCGGGCGCCCAGATGCAGATTGGACAGCCGGCCCGTACGTCTGCCGTGGCCCCACTCGGCCGCCAGCACCACGAGATCCAGCGTGTGGACCGGTTTGACCTTCACCCATCCGGCGCCGCGCCGGCCCGCGCTGTACGGGGTGTCGAGCGCCTTGATCACGACGCCTTCGTGGCCCCGGTCCAGCGTGGCGCGCCAGAACGCCTCCGTCTCCGCCACCTCCGCGTCCCCGGCAGATGCCGCGACCACCACCCGCCGGACCCGCATCCGTTCCGGGACCAGTCGGTCCAGCGTCGTACGGCGCTCCGCATACGACAGGTCGAGCAGGTCGTCGCCTGCCGCGGCGAGCACATCGAAGAAGACCGGCGACAGCGGTACGGAGGCGGCAGCCGCGCCGACATCGGTACGGGAGCCGACCCGCCCCGCCACCTCCTGGAACGCGCGGGGCCTGCCGTCCGCGTCCAGGGCGATGACCTCGCCGTCCAGGATGAAACGGTCACCGTCCAGCGCCAGCGCGGCGGCCGTCACCTCGGGCAGCCGGTCGGTGATGTCGTCGAGGGTGCGGGTGTAGACCCGTACGACCTCACCCGTGCGGTGGACCTGGACACGGATCCCGTCCAGCTTCTCCTCCACGGCGCACGGCGCGAGCCGTGCCACTGCCTCGGCGACGCTCCCCGCCGTCTGCGCGAGCATCGGCAGTACGGGGCGGCCCACGGTCAGCCGGAACTCGGCGAGCGCGTCGGGACCGTCGGCCAGCAGCCGCTCGGCGACGCTCTGGAGGGACCCCGCCAGCATCACGGCCCGCCGGACGGCGGCGGGCGGAGCCTGCGTCGCCTGCGCGAGCGCTTCCCCGGCGACGGCGTCCAGCGCGCCCTGGCGGACCTCACCGAACAGCAGGGCGATCAGGAACCGCTGCTCCTCCCCGGTCGCCGCGCCCAGCAGCTCCTGGACCAGTCGTCGGCGCTCGGTCTGCGAGCCGGGACCGGTGACGGCGGCGATGGCGGTGATCACGCCGTCCGCCTCGCGGACGGTCAGCGTGGCCGTTTCGGCCGGCGGCGCGGGGTCCTTGAGCGCGTGCCGGCCGACACCGATCCGTCCCTGGGGCAGCCGGCCCGCCAGCCACGGGATGACGACCGGTACGTCGGCCGGCTCGGCCGCGCGGAACAGCTCGGCCAGCAGGGCGATCTTGCGGGACCGCGCGGACGTCGCGGCGACCTCCTGTGACACATGGGCGAGCGTGGCCAGCAGCATGCGGCCATCCTGCAACGCCGCGCGCCCGCGCGCCCGTCCGAGGCGCCCGGCCCGGTGCCGGGCGGTGTCCCGTACGCGGTTAACCTGAACAGCCGGGCAGTTTGGGGGACCGTACGGTCGGACGGTCCGGCCGACAGCGGAGGGGGAATCACGGTGAGCCACGGCGACAGCGACGCCCGCGCCGACGTCCCCGCTCGCGCTGCCCCCGACCCCGGCCTCTTCGGCCCCGACTCGGTCACCTGGCAGCTCCACGGCGACCCGATGATGTGGATCGCCGGGGTCCGCGCGCTCTACCTCCAGGCCCTGCACCCGCGCGCCGTGCGCGGCGTCATACAGAACAGCGACTTCAAGAAGGACGCCTGGGGTCGTCTTAGGAGGACCGCGAACTTCGTCGGAACCATCACCTACGGCACCACCGACGCCGCCGAGAAGGCCGGCGCCCGCGTCCGCCGTATCCACACCCACATCAAGGTCACCGACCCGGCCACCGGTGAGCGTTACGGCGTGGACGAACCGGACCTGCTGCTGTGGGTGCACTGCGCCGAGGTCGACTCCTACCTGCACGTCCTGCGCCGCTCCGGACTCCCCATCAGCGACGCCCAGGCCGACCTCTACATCGACGAACACCGCGAAGGCGCCCGCCTGGTCGGCCTCGACCCGGCGCGTGTGCCCGCCGACAGAGCCCAACTCGCCGCGTACTTCGAACGAGTACGGCCCGAGCTGGCCGCCGGGCCCGAGGCGCGGGAGGTGGACGACTTCCTGCGCCGTCCGCCCGTACACCCCCTGCTCGTCCCCGCCCGCGCGGTGCTGTGGCGGCACGTCTCCGCCCTCGCGTACGACGCACTGCCCGGCTACGCCCACGAGTTGTACGGCAGGGACGCCCCCGGCCCGCGGCGTGTCACGCGCCGCCTCGTCGTCACAGGGCGACTCCTGCGCGCCGTCCCGGGCCGGCTGCGCCGGCGCATCCCGCCGGGCCACATCAGGGGCGCGATGGCCCGGCTCGGGCGCGACACCCGGCCCGGCCCACGCGAACTCCGGAGACAGGCTGCCAAACTCCGCAGACGGGCGGCCATACTGGACGGGCCGGGGAGGGCGCAGCGAGGCGACGGGGGCGACAGCGGGCAATGGCGGAAACGAGTCTGATCCAGGGCCGGTACCGGCTGCTCGATCTGATCGGGCGCGGTGGCATGGGCGAGGTGTGGCGGGCCCAGGACGAATCGCTCGGCCGGCACGTCGCCGTCAAATGCCTCAAGCCGCTCGGCCCGCAGCAGGATCAGTCCTTCACCCGGGTGCTGCGCGAACGGTTCCGCCGCGAGGCGCGCGTCGCCGCCGCCCTCCAGCACCGGGGCGTCACCGTCGTCCACGACTTCGGCGAGCACGACGGTGTGCTGTATCTGGTGATGGAGCTGCTGGAAGGGCGCAACCTCAGCCAGCTCCTGGAGGACAACGGGCGGGGACCGCTGCCGCTCCCGGTGCCGGACATCGTGGACATCGCCGAGCAGGTCGCGGACGCGCTCGCGTACACGCACGAACAGGGCATCGTGCACCGGGACTTGAAGCCCGCCAACATCATGCGGCTGACGGACGGCGCGGTGAAGATCTGCGACTTCGGCATCGCCCGGCTCGGCCACGACATCGGCTTCACCTCCAAGCTCACCGGCACGGGCATCGCCATGGGCACGCCGCACTACATGTCGCCCGAGCAGATCGGCGGCGGCCACATAGACCATCGCAGCGATCTGTACTCGCTGGGCTGTGTGCTGTACGAGATCGCCACCGGCGTCCCGCCCTTCGATCTGGACGACGCGTGGGCCGTCCTGGTCGGGCACCGGGACACCGTCCCGACGCCGCTGCGCAGCCACCGCTCCGAACTGCCCGAGTTCCTGGACCGGATAGTCCTCGACCTGCTCGCCAAGACGCCGGAGGAGCGGCCGTCCGACGCCACCGCGCTGCGGCACCGGATCATCGCGGCCCGTTCGATGTCCGGCCACGACGGCATCGAGGGCCGTGAGGGCCGAGGGGACGGTCGTTCGTCGTCCTTGCCGCCCGTACTCGCGCATCCGCCGTCCGCCGCCCGTTCCACGTCGCACGGGTCCGGCGGTCCGGGCTCGCGGCTGCCCTCCTGGACGTACGGCATGACCATCGGCCACAGGGCGACCGGCTCCACCGCCCTGCGGACCGCACCGCCCGACCACACGGCGGGACTCACCGGCGAATGGACCACACCCTCGGGGCCGACGAGCGCCGTCACGGGCGGGTACGCGCGCCCCGAGCGCCCCACACCCTCGCCCGAACAGATCGCCGTGCTCAACAGCAGACACAACGCGGGCCTCAGCCTGGGCAGGCTCGGCCGCTGGGACGAGGCGGGCGAGGTGCACCGGGCGGTCGCGGCCGAGCGGGAACACGCGCTGGGGCCCGACCACCCCGACACCCTCGGCAGCCGCTACGAGGTCGGCTTCACGCTCAGCCGGACCGGCCGCACGGCGGACGCCCTGCGGGAGTTCGTCCGCGTCACCGAAGGCCGCGAACGGGCGCTGGGCCCCGACCACCCGGAGACCCTGGCGGCACGTCAGGAGACCGCGTACGTCCTCGGTCAGCTCGGCCGGCACTTCGAGGCGCACGAGGTGTACGCGGCGGTGCTCGCCTCCCGCGAACGCACCATGGGCCCCGACCACCCCGACACCCTGCGCTGCCGCCACAACCTCGCCTTCAACCTCAGCCGGCTCGGCCGGATCGAGGACTCGTACCGGATGGCGCACGAGGTGGCGACCGCGCGCACCAGGGTCCTGGGCGCCACCCACCCCGACACGCTGGTCACGCTGTACGAGGTCGCCTACGCGCTCGGGATGCTCGGCCGCTGGACGGAAGCGCTCCAGACGTACCGCGACGTCGCGGTCGGCCGCGCCCACGCGCTCGGCGGCGACCACCCGGACAGCCTCGCGGCGCGCTACGAGGTCGGCATCAGCCTCGGCCGCCTCGGCCGCAGCGCCGAGGCCCTGGAGCTGTACCGGGGCCTGGTGGAGGACCGTGCCCGCGTGCACGGCCCCACCGACCCCGAGACGCTGCGCGCCCGGCACGGACTGGGGGTGAACCTCGGCCGGCTCGCCCGCTGGGAGGAAGCCCTCGTGGAGTCCCGCGACGTGTGCGCGATCCGCGAACGGGTGCTGGGCCCCGACCACCCGGACACCCTGGTCAGCCGCCGCGAGGTCGCCGTCGCCCTGGGCTGGCTGGGGCGCTGGGCCGACGCCCTGACGGTCTACCGCAGGGTGGCGGAGTCCCGCGAACGCGTCCTGGGCCCGGACCACCCCGACGCACTGGCCAGCCGCAACGACGAGGCGCACTGCCTGGAACAGCTCGGCAGGGGCGGCGAGGCGGTGGAGCTGTACCGCCGCGTCGCGGCGCTGCGCCAGCAGCGCGAGACGGGGCGGAACTAGGTCCTGTCCGGCGGATCTTCGGGGATCAGCCCGGAGCGCCTGGGCGGTGCATCGCAAGGCGGAGGATCGCGCTCGTACTGGACGTACTTGGGCGATTCGACAACGCGGCGAGGTGCCGTACCAGGCGTTCCGGGCCCCCGAAGACCCGCCGGACAGGACCTGGGTCCTCGTGAATCGCGGGCGGTGTACGACGCCGGACGGACCCGGAGCAGGCTTCGCACGACTGCCATACGCGCGTAACCCCCGGCCGTTGACCGCGCACCGCCCGCTTGCGACGATCGCGGGCATGGCCGAACGTGTCCGGCCGCCCCTGTCCGTCGCTCCGAGTGAGCCCAGCCGCCCCCTCGTGTCGACAGCCGTCGGCGGCCCCGGTGGTGTGCTCCCCGGATCCGTGTCCCGTGGCGGGCTCCTCAAGCCTGTCGTGACTGTGACGGTGACTGTGCGGGCAGCGGCGCGCGACGCCGCCGGGCGGGAGCGGGTCAACGCCTTCCGTGCCCACCACTTCACCGCCCTCGGCTGTCGGCCGGCCGGCAGCACGCGCCGGGGGTACCTCCCGTGCCCCCCCTCGGGGGCTTCGGGGGAGTCCGCGCCTCGCGCCCCGCCCATCGCCGTCCCTTCACACCACTTCACCGGCATCCGGCCCGTCCGGACAAGGAGCCCAGCCATGACCGCACCCACCTCCGTCGTCTCCGTACAGAAGATCGGCGGAAACATCGGCGCCCGGATCGAAGGTGTCGACCTCGCCGCCGATCTCGACGACACCGTGATCGCCGAGATCCGCGCCGCCCTCCTCGCCCACAAGGTCGTCTTCTTCCGCGACCAGCGGCTCGACGCCGCCTCGCAGGAGACCTTCGCGCGCCGCTTCGGCACCCCGACGACGGCCCACCCGACCATCCCGTCCCTGGAGGACGCCCCCGCCGTCCTGGACCTGGACTACAGCCGCACGGCGGGCCGCGCCAACCACTGGCACACGGACGTGACCTTCGTCCAGCACCCACCGCTCGGCTCGGTCCTGCGCGCCGTGACCATCCCTCCTTACGGAGGGGACACCGTCTGGGCCGACACCGTGCACGCGTACGAGACCCTTCCCGACGAACTGCGGCTGCTGGCCGACCAGTTGTGGGCCGTGCACTCCAACGCGTACGACTACGCCACCTACCGGCCGGGCGACGACTCCGAGGCCGCCCGCGCGCAGCGCGAGGTCTTCACCTCCACCGAGTACGTCACCGAGCACCCGGTCGTCCGCGTCCACCCGGAGACCGGTGAGCGCTCGCTGACCCTCGGCGGCTTCGTACGCCGCTTCGTCGGCTGGAACGCCGAGGACTCCCGCGATCTGCTCGGCATCCTCCAGCGTCACGTCACCCGCCTGGAGAACTCGGTCCGCTGGAACTGGCGCGACGGCGACGTGGTGTTCTGGGACAACCGCGCCACGCAGCACTACGCGGTCGCCGACTACGGCGACCTGCCGCGCCGCGTCCAGCGGATCACCCTCGTGGGCGACGCCCCGACGTCCGTGTCGGGCGAGAGGAGCCGCGCGGTCACCGGTGACGACACGCGGTACAACACCGCACTCGCGCGCACCGGCGACGGGCCGTCGGCGCCCTGACCGCGCACCGGCCACGCCCCTCGGCGACGGGGCGCCCCCGAGGGGCGTGGTCCCGCGGAAGCGGCAAACGTGTTACCAAGAGCCATGCCCGCACTCTCCTCTCCCGCCCGCGCCTCGTACGACGCCGTGATCGTCGGCGGCGGACACAACGGACTTGTCGCCGCCGCCTATCTCGCCAGGGCCGGGCGCACCGTGCTGGTCCTGGAACGCCTCGGACACACCGGCGGAGCCGCCGTCTCCACCCGCCCCTTCGCCGGCGTCGACGCGCGGCTCTCGCGCTACTCGTATCTGGTGTCGCTGTTGCCGCGGAAGATCGTGGACGATCTGGGGCTGCGGTTCGCCGTACGGAAGCGGACCGTCTCCTCGTACACGCCGGCCGAGCGCGGGGGCCGGGCCACCGGACTGCTCGTGGGCGGCGGCGCCGACCGTACGAGGGCGTCCTTCACGGCCCTGACCGGCGGCGACGCCGAGTACGCGGCCTGGCGGTCGTTCTACGCCTCGACCCTCCGGGTCGCCGAGCGTGTCTTCCCGACCCTCACCGAACCGCTGCCCGAGCGCGCCGAGTTGCGTGCCCGCGTCGACGACGAGGCAGCGTGGCGCATGCTGTTCGAGGAACCGATCGGTGTCGCCATCGAGGAGCGGTTCGCCGACGACCTCGTCAGAGGTGTCGTCCTGACGGACGCGCTGATCGGCACCTTCGCCGACGCCCACGACCCGACCCTCCTACAGAACCGCTGTTTCCTGTACCACGTGGTGGGCGGCGGAACCGGCGACTGGGACGTGCCGGTCGGCGGCATGGGCGCGCTGACCGACGCCCTCGCCGACGCGGCCCGCGCGGCGGGCGCGGAGATCGTCACCGGGCACGAGGCGACCCGCGTCGAGACGGACGGTGACCGCGCCGAGATCGCCTTCCGTACCAAGACGGGTCACACCGGGAGCGTCGCCGCGCGCCATGTCCTGGTGAACGCGTCCCCGCGGGCGCTCGCCGCGCTGCTCGGCGACGAACCGCCCCTTCCCGCCGCCGAGGGCGCCCAGTTGAAGGTCAACATGCTGCTGCGCCGCCTGCCGCGACTGCGCGACCGCGGTGTCGATCCGCGCGACGCCTTCGCCGGGACGTTCCATATCGCCGAGGGGTACGGGCAGTTGGCGACGGCGTACGAGGAGGCGGCCGGCGGCCGGCTCCCGTCCGCGCCGCCCTCCGAGATCTACTGCCACTCGCTGACCGACCCGTCGATCCTGGCCCCCGATCTCGTGGAACGGGGCTACCAGACGCTCACCCTGTTCGGACTGCACACGCCCGCGCGGCTGTTCGCGCGGGACAACGACGCCGTACGGGACGAACTGCTCAAGGCGACCCTGGACCAGCTCGACGCGCACCTCGCCGAGCCGATCGCCGACTGTCTCGCCGAGGACGGCGACGGCCGGCCCTGCGTCGAGGCGAAGACGCCGCTGGACCTGGAACGTGAACTGCGGCTGCCCGGCGGCCATATCTTCCACCGCGATCTCGCCTTCCCCTACGCCACGGCGGACACGGGCCGGTGGGGTGTGGAGACGGCGCACGCGAACGTGCTGCTGTGCGGCGCGGGCGCCGTACGCGGCGGAGGCGTCAGCGGCGTCCCCGGTCACAACGCCGCGATGGCGGTGCTGGAGTCGGGCCGGATCCCGGCGGCCGGCTGAGAGCGGGGGGCCTGCTGAGCGGGGGCCGCGTACGGCTATCGGGAGACGTTTTTCATCTCGACGGACGCCACGCGCCCGGCCCCGTCGAACAGGACATCGGCCGTGGCGCCGCCCGGCAGGTCGGCGCTGATCCGGTCCGCTTCCTGACGCTGCGTCAGACCGTGGTGGCCGAAGTACCCGGCCACCACCGCGCGGGCCGAACTCCCGCCCAGCAGGCCCGCACCCGTCAGCAGCACACGCGGCAGCGTGAGGGCGTCGGGCACGGCGCGCGGCACCCCCGGGTCGTCCGGCACCATGTACAACCGGCCCTCGGGGGACGCCTGGACGCCGAGGTAGCCGGTGGCGCCGAGCGCGCCCATCGCCCCGAACACCAGGGTCTCCACCGCGAAACGCGGGTCGTCGAACGCCGACAGGTCGACGAGGTCGTCGCTGAACTCCGGGATGCCGTGCGCCTCGCCGAGGCGCCGTATCTCGTTCGCCGCGCCGACGACGGGCGTTCCCCCGAAGCCGGGGTTCGTCCAGCCCCACAGCCACGAGCCCTCCGACGTGTCGAAGCTCCCCAGCACCGAGATCCGCAGATCGCGGTCCACCTGGCGGTAGAGACGCTGGTCGAGATCGGCCGTCCACGGCCCGGCCGGCATGAACTCGTTGAAGGTTTCGAGCTGTTGGGCGCCCCAGGCGGCGTGCCGCTCGGTCATCCGGAGGAACGCGTCGCTGAAGGCGGTGGTCGCAGTCACCCGGAAAACCCTAGTGCGTCACCGCGCACCGCCCGAAGCGGGGCAGGGCGGAGCAGGCCGGGCCCGTACGACTCAGTGCGCCGACACGCTCCAGTTGTCCAGCTCGACACGGGCCGCGTCCTCGCGCCGCGAGCCGTCGAACACCGTACGGCCGCCGTCCTCGACCCGCGGCCCGTCCACATAGGCGCCACGGCCGACGTACGGGCCCCCGGCCGCGTACCGCCAGCGCAGCCGCACGGACCGCCCCTGCCAGGCGGCGAGGTCGGCGTGGAGCCGGTGCCAGACGCGTCCCGACCAGCCCGAGACCGAGCCCGCCGGACGCGGTGTGCCCATGCCCGCCTCCGGGCCGCCGCTGGGTGTGGTGGTGAACGGCACCGGCAGCCACCGGGCGTCGGAGTCGCCGGACGCCTCAAGGACCAGCTCGCCCGTCACCGGCTCCGTGTCCCACCACAGGGAACAGCGCAACCGCCCCTCCCCGGTCGCGATACGCAGCGCGGGCAGCGTGAGCGTGGCGGTGACTCCGGCGGCCATGCCCGAGAACCACGCGGAGAGGCCCGCGCCGGGCGTGACCGGCACGGCGCGCGCCATATGGTCGGCCGCGGCGACTCGCGGCGCACTGCCGGAGCGCCAACTACGCACCGGATGAATGGAGTTGCCGAGCACGACGAGGAACGAGTCGGTCGTCGGATCGAGGACGAGGCTCGTCCCGGTGAAGCCGGTGTGACCCGCCGTGCGCGGCGTGGCCATCGCCCCCATGTACCAGTGCTGGTAGAGCTCGAAGCCCAGACCGTGCCCGTCACCGGGGAAGTCCGTGTTGAAGTCGGTGAACATCAGCTCCACCGACGCCGGGCTCAGGATCCTCGTCCGCCCGTACGCGCCGCCGTTGAGGAGCGTACGGCCCAGAACCGCCAGGTCCCACGCGCACGAGAAGACCCCGGCGTGGCCGGCGACCCCGTCGAACCCGTACGCGTTCTCGTCGTGCACCTCGCCCCACACCAGACCGCGGTCCAGCCCCGACCACGGCCGCCGGCAGTCCTCCGTGGCCGCGATCCCCGGCTTCCAGGAGGCGGGCGGATTGAAGCGGGTGCGGTGCAGACGGAGGGGAGCGGTGATCTCCTCGCGCAGCAGGACGTCCAGCGCGCGCCCGGTGATCCGCTCCAGCACGAGCTGGAGGGAGATCAGGTTGAGGTCCGAGTACCGGTAGACACTGCCCGGCGGGCTCGTGGGCGCCTCGTCCCACAGTCTCCGGAGCATGCCCTCCCGCGTCGGCTCCCGGTAGAGCGGGATCCAGGCGGCGAACCCCGAGGTGTGCGTGAGCAGTTGACGGATCGTCACCTCCTGCTTGCCCGCGCCGCCGAAGTCCGGGAGATACGACGCGACGCGCTCCTCCAGGACCAGCGCACCGCGCTCGATCTGCTGTACGGCGAGGATCGACGTGAACAGCTTCGAGACCGAGGCCAGGTCGAAGACGGTGTCCTCGGCCATCGGGATCTGGCTCTCGGCCGGGAGTTCGACACCGGTGCCGGTCGCCTCGTCGTACGCCGAGTAGCGCACGGCCTTGCCGATCGGGCGGTGCAGCGCGACCGTGCCACCGCGCCCGGCGAGCAGGACGGCGCCCGCGTACCAGGGGTGCGCCGGCGAGGGCGCCAGGAACCGCTCGGCGTCGGTCACCAGCCGCTCCAGCGGCTCCGCCAGCAGCCCGGCGCGCGCGGGGGAGCCGCGCCGCAGCGTCGGGGCCGGGCGTTTGGAGCCCGAACCGGCGGGGTCGGACGACTCAGGCCCCGTGCCCATGGCGGTGGCCGCGTCGGCGAACGGGACCGGTGCCAGCGCGAGGGCGCCGCCGAGCGCGAGCATGCCCCCGCCGAGCCTGCGCCGGCTGATCCCGCCGCCCGCCGCGTCCCCGCTCATCCGGCCACCCCTCTGAAGTGACGCCCCGTCCGAAACTGTCCGCCGCACGAGGTTACTGCCCGGCCTCCGTACGGCCCACGACGCCGCGACTCGCCGCGCGGGTGCCCGGCACCTCTGGCAGCGTGAGGCGTATGACGACGCGTACCGGGGTCCGTTCGCTGTGGTCCCGGTGGACCGTGGTCGTACCGCTTCTCGCCCTGGTGGCGCTGATCCTGAGCTGGGGCCGCGATCTGCCGGGCTACGCGGTCTCCCTGGTGGCCCTGCTGCTCGCGGGCGCCGTACTCGCCGCCGTGCACCACGCCGACGTCGTCGCCCACCGGGTCGGCGAGCCGTTCGGCTCCCTCGTGCTCGCCGTCGCCGTCACCGTCATCGAAGTCGCGCTGATCGTCACCCTGATGGTCGACGGCGGCGCCAAGAGCGCCACCCTCGCCAGGGACACCGTCTTCGCCGCCGTCATGATCACGTGCAACGGCATCGTGGGCATCTCCCTGCTGGTCGGTGCCCTCCGCAGCCGGGTCGCCGTCTTCAACGCCGAGGGTTCGGGCGGCGCGCTGGCGACGGTCGCGACGCTCGCCACGCTCAGCCTGGTCTTTCCGACGTTCACCACCAGCAAGCCCGGACCCGAGTTCTCCACGGCGCAGCTCACGTTCGCCGCGATCGCCTCTCTCGCGCTCTACGCGCTGTTCGTCGCCATCCAGACCCTGCGCCACCGCGAGTCCTTCCTGCCCGTCACCCAGGAGGGGGAGATCAAGGAGGTGGACGAGCACGCGGCGGTACCCACCAGGCGCGCGACGATGCTGAGCGCGGTCCTGCTGCTCGTCGCGCTGGTCGCGGTCGTCGGCGACGCGAAGGCCGTGTCGCCGACCATCGAGTCGGGCGTCGAGTCGGCCGGGATGCCGCACGCCGTGGTGGGTGTGATCATCGCCCTGCTCGTCCTCGCGCCGGAGACCCTGGCCGCCGTACGGGCCGCGCGCCGCGAGCGCGTACAGACCAGCCTCAACCTCGCGCTCGGCTCGGCCATGGCCAGCATCGGCCTGACCATTCCTGCGATCGCGCTCGCCACCATCTGGCTGGAAGGACCGCTGGTCCTCGGGCTGAGCGCCACCCACATGGTCCTGCTCGCGCTCACCGTCGTCGTGGGCGCGCTGACGGTGGTGCCGGGCCGGGCGACGCTGCTCCAGGGCGGCGTCCATATGGCGATCTTCGCGGCGTTCGTGTTCCTCGCCGTGAGCCCGTAGGGGGTTGACCCGCTCCATGACGCCACGGAGTATCACGCCATGAACGCCGAGGAACGCGCCCTCAGGGAACTGCTCCACAGCACCGTCGACGGCGTCGTACGCCGCAGCGCCCGACGGGTCCCCGACCGCACCGCGCTCAGCTACGCCGACCGCACCTGGACCTACGCCCAGCTCGATGCCGCCGTCTCGACAGCGGCGGCGGCCCTGCGCGGGCACGGTCTCCAGGACGGCGACCGCGTCGCCACCTACGGCCACAACTCGGACGCGTATCTGATCGCCTTCCTCGCCTGCGCGCGGGCCGGGCTCGTCCACGTACCGGTCAATCAGCACCTCACCGGCGACGACCTCGCGTACATCCTGGAGCAGTCCGCGAGCGCCCTCGTGCTCGCCGACCCGGCGCTCGCCGACCGTGTCCCGCCGGGCATCGCCGTCCGCGCGCTGCGCGACAGCGACGACTCGCTGCTCGCCGCGACGGCCGACCCGCAGCCGTACGACCCCGACCGGGACCCCGACGACCTGGCGCAGCTCCTCTACACCTCGGGCACCACCGCGCTGCCCAAGGGCGCGATGATGACGCACCGGGCGCTCGTGCACGAGTACGCCAGCGCCATCGGCGCGCTGGACCTGCGGGAGAGCGACCGGCCCATCCACTCGCTGCCGCTGTACCACTCGGCGCAGATGCATGTGTTCCTGCTGCCGTATCTGGCCGTGGGCGCGCAGAACATCATCCTCGACGGGCCTGACCCCACGGCCGTCTTCGACCTGGTGGAGGCGGGACGCGCGGACAGTCTCTTCGCGCCGCCCACCGTGTGGATCGGTCTCTCCGGCCATCCGGACTTCGCGACCCGCGAACTCGGCGGACTGCGCAAGGCGTACTACGGCGCGTCGATCATGCCGGTGCCCGTGCTGGAACGACTGCGCGAACGGCTGCCGTCGCTCGCCTTCTACAACTGTTTCGGCCAGAGCGAGATCGGCCCGCTCGCCACCGTCCTCGGCCCGGACGAGCACGAGGGCCGGATGGACTCCTGCGGGCGGCCGGTGCGCTTCGTTCAGGCGCGGGTCGTGGACGAGGACGGCAAGGAGGTCCCGGACGGCACGGCGGGCGAGGTGGTGTACCGCTCCCCGCAGCTCTGCGCCGGGTACTGGCACAAGCCCGAGGAGACGGCGGACGCCTTCCGCGACGGCTGGTTCCACTCCGGCGACCTCGCCGTGCGCGACGCCGACGGCTTCTACACGGTGGTCGACCGGGTGAAGGACGTCATCAACTCCGGTGGTGTGCTGGTCGCCTCACGCCAGGTCGAGGACGCGCTGTACACGCATCCGGGCGTCGCCGAGACGGCGGTGATCGGTCTGCCGGACGACCGCTGGATCGAGGCCGTCACCGCGGTCGTGGTGCCGCGCGGAGAGGTCACGGAGGGCGAACTCCTGGACCACGCACGGCAGAAGCTCGCCCACTTCAAGGCGCCGAAGAAGGTGCTGTTCGTGACGGAGCTGCCGCGCAACGCGAGCGGCAAGATCCTCAAGCGCGAGCTGCGGGACCGGTTCGCGAGGTGACCGCCGGGTGCGCCCGGTGGTGGGCTCCTCCTCACTCGCCGGACGGGCCGGGGGTGGTCCTGAGGTCCACGATGCGCTTGATCTTGCCCAGCGAGCGCTCCAGCGTCTGCGGATCCACCACGTCGACCGCCACCGAGACCCCGATCCCGTCCTTCACGGCCGTCGCGATCGACCGCGCGGCGGCCGCGCGCTGATCCGGCGTCGCCTCCGCCCGCGCCTCGGCCCGTACGGTCAGCGCGTCCATCCGGCCGTCGCGGGTGATCCGCAACTGGAAGTGCGGGGCGACCCCCGCCGTACGCAGCACGATCTCCTCGATCTGCGTCGGGAAGAGATTCACCCCACGCAGGATCACCATGTCGTCGGTGCGCCCGGTGACTTTCTCCATCCGCCGGAACACCCGCGCCGTGCCCGGCAGCAGCCTCGTCAGATCGCGGGTGCGGTAGCGGATCACCGGCATCGCCTCCTTGGTGAGGGAGGTGAAGACCAGCTCGCCCTCCGCGCCGTCGGGCAGCACCTCACCGGTGAACGGGTCGACGACCTCCGGATAGAAGTGGTCCTCCCAGATGTGCAGTCCGTCCTTCGTCTCGACGCACTCCTGTGCCACGCCGGGGCCCATGACCTCGGAGAGACCGTAGATGTCGACGGCGTCGATCGCGAACCGCTCCTCGATCTCCCGCCGCATCTCCTGCGTCCACGGTTCGGCCCCGAAGATGCCGACCTTCAAAGAGGTCGTCCGCGGATCGATGCCCTGGCGCTCGAACTCGTCCAGCAGCGTCAGCATGTACGAGGGCGTCACCATGATGATCTCGGGCCGGAAGTCCATGATCAACTGGATCTGCCGTGAGGTCATGCCGCCGGACGCCGGGATGACGGTGCAGCCGAGCCGTTCGGCGCCGTAGTGCGCGCCGAGACCGCCGGTGAACAGGCCGTATCCGTACGCCACATGGACCTTGTGGCCGGGCCGGCCGCCGGCCGCGCGGATCGAGCGGGCGACGACATCGGCCCAGGTGTCCAGATCCGCCCGCGTGTAGCCGACGACGGTCGGGCGGCCCGTGGTGCCGCTGGAGGCGTGGATACGCCGGACGTCCTTCTGCTCGACGGCGAACATCCCGAAGGGATAGTTGTCGCGCAGATCGGCTTTGGCGGTGAAGGGGAAGCGCGCGAGGTCGGCGAGCGAGCGGCAGTCGTCCGGGCGCAGCCCGGCGGCGTCGAACGACTCCCGGTAGAAGGGCACGTTGTCGTACGCGTGCCGCAGCGTTGTCCGCAACCGCGTGAGCTGCAACGCTTCGAGCTCGTCCCGGCCCAGTTGTTCCCCGGCGTCCAGCAGATCCGTCATGGGCGACTCTCCGACTCTTCCCGTACAGACCGGACGACTGGACGACCGATCATTCGGTTGATCCTCTTCCCGCAAAGTAATCCAGCCCCCCGGACCGGCGTCAAGGCTCGGGGCGTGACCGGCGGCCGTCCGGCGGCGGTCCGGCTGCGGTCCGTGGCCGTGCTGCGGTCAACTCGGCGCCGGATCAGGGGGGTTGGGGGCGGCCGGTGCAGCGGCCTGTCCGGGACCCGAAACGATCGATAGTCTGGCCCCGGACGACGAATCGGGAGGAGCGGGACGTGGCTGAGAGCACCACCACCCAGCAGTTGTTGGCGGGCTGGGACAAGCCGGAGCTGGACTTGAGCAAGGCCGACTGGCGTTCGAGCAGCCAGGGCACGGGGGACGTCCAGATCGCCTTCGTCGAAGGGTTCATCGCGATGCGCAACGGCGGAAAGCCGGAGAACCCCTCGCTGATCTTCAGCCCCGCGGAGTGGCGGGCCTTCGTACTCAACGCCCGCGACGGGGAGTTCGATCTCACCTGACCGACGCCCCTGTGTCCCGCTCCGGGTCCCGCGTCGCCGGGGTCCCGCGGAGACGTACCATGGCGGCATGTCCTTCCTCCGCCGCCGCAGCTCCGCCACACCCGCGGGCCCGGACTTCGACGTCCTGGCCATGGACCCGGGTGACTGGCCCGGAAATCTGGGCGCCGGTCTGCTGCCCGCCCCCGACGGGAGCTGTCAGGGCGTCTTCCTGCGGTACGACCTGTTCGGCGGGCGCGGCCCGGCGATGATCATCGGCAATCTGCCGGAGGGGTCGCCGGCCCGCGAGCTGGAGGACGGCCAGGTCCCCTTCGAGGTGGCGCAACTGCTCATCGCCCTGGAGAACGAGGAGCAGGTCGAGGTCGTCAGTACGGAGGACGTGCCGGTCATGCAGGGGGACAACCTGCTCATCGTGCGCCGGCTCAAGCTCTCCGAAAGTCGTATCGCCTGCGTGCAGTTCGACCGCAGCGACAACGTCCTCGTCACCATCGCGAGCTGGGACCGGCCGATCACCGACGATCTCTACGCGCTGCTGAAGCCGCTGCCGGCGGAGCTTTTCCAGCAGGGCTGAGCACGGCTGAGCGCGGCTGAACAGGGCGGGGCGGGCGCGCCCCTTCCAGCCATCGCCTCGCGGCGGGAGAATTGCCTGCCGCGAGGTTTTGTCATGTCTCTTGCCAAATCAGTCATCGGACTTTTAGCGTCTGCCGCATGACTCAGGGCATCACCCGCAGAACGACGATGAAGTCCGCCCTCGGCGTAACCGGCGCCCTCGCGCTGGGTGTTCCCGCTCTGGCCGGTAGAGCCATGGCCGCCGACCCCTCCGATGAATTGACTCTCTGGTATGCGAAACCCGCCGCCGACTGGGAGCGCGAAAGCCTCCCCATCGGCAGCGGAGCCCTCGGCGCCGGCATCTACGGAACCCTCGCCTCCGAGCGCCTTGTCCTCAACGAGAAGACCCTGTGGACCGGCGGCCCCGGCGCCCCCGGCTACGACCACGGCAACTGGACCAGCCCCAGACCCGGCGCGCTGCGCGGGATCCAGGACCGTATCGACGCCGAAGGGTCCCTGACCCCGGAGGAGGTCGCCGCCGCGCTGGGCCAGCCCAAGCACAGCTTCGGCTCCTACAACGTCTTCGGCGACCTGCTGATCGACGTCCCGGGAGCGCCCGGTGGCCCCGACTCCTCCTACCGGCGCGCCCTCGACATCGGCACGGCCCTCGCCTCGGTCTCGTACGCCCACCAAGGCGCCACCTACACACGGGAGTTCTTCGCCTCCCATCCCGGCAAGGTCATCGCGGGCCGGTTCGCCGCCGACCAGCCCGGCAAGATCGGCTTCACCCTCCGCTACACCTCCCCCCGCTCCGACTACACCGCCACGGCGGCCGGCGACCGGCTCACCATCCGCGGCACGCTCCAGAACAACGGGCTGATCTTCGAGGGCCAGATCCGCGTACGGACGCAAGGCGGCACCGTCAGCGCCGGGAACGGCACCCTCACCGTCAGCGGCGCCGACAGCGCGTGGTTCGTCCTCGCGGCCGGCACCGACTACGCCGACACCTACCCCGACTACCGCACCGAGGACCCGCACGGCGCCGTCACCGACGCCGTCGACCGGGCGGCCGGCCGCTCCTACGACGACCTGCGCACGGAGCATGTCGCGGACTACCAGGGGCTGTTCGACCGGGTGGCGCTCGACATCGGCCAGGCGCTGCCCGACCTGCCGACCGATCAGCTCCTCGCCCAGTACTCCGGCGGCACCGGAGCCGCCGACCGAGCACTCGAAGCGCTGTACTTCCAGTACGGCCGGTATCTGCTCATCGCCTCCTCACGGGCCGGATCGCTGCCAGCGAACCTCCAGGGAGTCTGGAACAACGTCACCAACCCGCCCTGGGACGCGGACTATCACGTCAATATCAACCTCCAGATGAACTACTGGCTCGCCGAGGTCACCAACCTCGCCGAGACCACCGTGCCGTACGACAGCTACGTCGACTCGATGCGCGAGCCGGGCCGTACGACCGCCCGCGAGATCTTCGAGACGGCCGGCTGGGTGGTGAACAACGAGACCAATCCGTACGGCTTCACGGGTCTGCACCAGTGGGCCAGCTCGTTCTGGTTCCCGGAGGCCGGCGCCTGGCTCACCCAGCAGATGTACGACCACTACCGCTTCAACGCCTCCACGGACTATCTGCGCTCCACCGCCTATCCCGTGATGAAGGAGACCGCCGAGTTCTGGCTCGGCTTCCTGCGGGTCGACCCGCGCGACGGCAAGCTCGTCGTCAACCCCAGCTACTCGCCGGAGCAGGGCGACTTCACCGCGGGCGCGTCGATGTCGCAGCAGATCGTGCACGACCTGTTCACGAACACGCTGGAGGCGGCGCGCACGCTGGGCGACGACCCCGCGTTCCGCACCCGGCTCGAGGACGCCCTCGGCGAACTCGATCCCGGTCTGCGGATCGGATCATGGGGCCAGCTCCAGGAGTGGAAGGAAGACCTGGACAACCAGAACAACGATCACCGGCATGTCTCGCATCTCTTCGGTCTGCACCCCGGCCGGCAGATCGAGGTCGGCACCGAATGGGCCGACGCCGCCAAGGTCTCCCTCACCGCGCGCGGTGACGGCGGCACGGGCTGGAGCAAGGCATGGAAGATCAACTTCTGGGCGCGGCTGCGGGACGGCAACCACGCGCACAAGATGCTCACCGAGCAGTTGAAGAGTTCCACCCTGCCGAACCTCTGGGACACCCACCCGCCGTTCCAGATCGACGGCAATTTCGGCGCGTCCTCCGGTGTCGCCGAGATGCTGCTCCAGAGCCAGCACGGTCCGATCGAGATCCTGCCGGCCCTGCCCGCGTCCTGGCCCGACGGCTCGGTGACCGGGCTGCGGGCACGTGGCGGCGCCACCCTGGACATCACCTGGGCGGGCGGCAAGGCGAGCCGGATCGTCCTCAGGGCGAGCCGTAGCGGTGAGCTGACCCTGCGCAGCACCCTGCTGCCCGGCGGTGAGAGGACCTTCCGGGCCAAGGCCGGGCGGGTCTACGAGTTCACGGGGGGCCGTGGCAGGCCGGGCCACGGGCGGCCGGGTGGCGGCCGGCCCTGACGCCGGAGCGCTGATCCGGCCACCGGATCAGGGGTCTCGTCCGGCCGGCGGCGGCAGGCCGGGCGGGACCCCGTCGTACGCGGGGTCCTGTCGTACGCGGGGTCCCGTCGTTCGCGCGGCCCCGTTGTCATGCGCGGCCCCGTCGTAATCCGGGGCTCGCGTATTCGACGGCTCCGCGCCCCTGCGGATGTCGGCGGCGTCCCGCAAGATGGAAGCAGGTCCGGGGTACTCCAGCCGGCCGCTCGCCGGTGTGGGACCTCCGCCGAGCGAAGGGGCAGCATGGACAGTAACGATCTGACGCCCGACGTCCTGCGCACGCTGCGGGAGCAGCGCCCGTATCCGGCGGTGTCCCTGACGATGCCCACCCATCGGCACGATCCGATGAACGACCAGGACCCGGTGCGGCTGCGCAACGTCCTGTCCGAGGCCGTCCACCGCATGGAGGCCGATCCGGACGTTCCCAAGGCGACGCGCCAGGCGGTCAGGGCGCGGCTCGACCAGGCGGTGGCCGAGGTGGATCTGCGCCACAAGCTCGACGGGCTGCTGATCCTCGCCGACGCCGAGGAACACCAGGTCTGGTACCTGCCCCGCGAGGCGCCCGAGTCGGTCGTCATCAGCGACACCTACCTCACCCGCAACCTGGTGGCGGCCACCGCCCAGCGCCACCACTACTGGGTGCTGAACGTCGCCGCCAACCGCGCGACGCTGTGGAGCGGTGTCGGCGACTCGCTGAGCGAGCACCGCGCGGACGGCTTCCCGATGACGCCTTCCGAGGCGACGTGGGACGTCGAACGCCTGGAGCGGATCGGCAACCCGCCGAGCAATTTCATGGACGAGGACACCCGTAAGTTCATGCGGTCGGTGGACGACGCCTTCACCGCCGTGCTGGCCACGCGCCCGCGCCCGTTCCATCTGGTCGGCGTCCCCCCGGCGCTCGCCCTGCTGGAGGAGGCGGGCAGCACCGCCAGGTCCGCCGCCGGCCGGCTGGCCAAGGGCGGCCTGACCGACGGCCCGGCCCATGTGCTGGCCAAGGCGATCCGGCCCGTGGTGGAGGCGTACGCGCGCGACGAGGAGCGGGAGGTCCTGGTCCAACTGGACGACGCCAAGGGCAGGCGGGTCTTCGCCGCCGGTCTGGACGAGGTGTGGGAGGCGGTACGGGACCGGCGTGCCGCCCTGGTGGCGGTGGAGGAGCACTTCCAGCGTTCCGCCAGGATCAGCGAGGGCCATCTGATCCCGGTCGACGGCGCGGACGGCGCGGCTCTCGGCCGGGAGGTGCAGGACGACATCGTGGACGAACTCGTCGAGACGGCGCTGGACGGCGGCGCGCGGGTCGTGTTCCTGGACGACGACGTACTCGTCGACCACCACCGGATCGCGGCGGTGCTGCGCTACTGAGACAGTCGGGCGCCACCGCCCCCCCCACACACACAGGCCGGTGGCGCCCAACTCGCGCCCTATGAGAGCCGCGTATCAGCGGCCCGAGGGCAGGACCCGGACGTCGGACGCCTTCACATAGGCGACGCGGTGTCCGAACTGGATTTCGTAGTACTGCTCCTGGCCGCTCACCACGCGGTGCCCGGTGGTGTCGAAGGTCGGGGCGAAGTAGTACGCGCCCGGCACCCGGTCACCGACCACGTACTTCTGGCCGGCCAGCAGCTTGTACGGGAACGGTGAGACCGACTGCACCGGGATGCCGGCCGGATACGCCGACGCCTCCGGATAGGCCCTGCCGTACACCGGCACGTCCGCGAGACCGGCCTTCGGCGTCAGTACCCGCTCCTCGGCGCTCACGGCCGTGGGCGCCGAGCGCGGGTTGTGGAACCATGCCTTCTGCCCCAGGTACCAGATGGCCGTCCAGTCGCCCTCGCGCCCGGCGACGGCGTACTGCTGGCCCGTCGACGCGCGGGCGCCCAGGTCGTTGACCCCGGTCGTGGAGTCCCCGCCGCCCGGCCGCAGACCGATGTCCTTGACCAGCGGCGACGCGGCGTCGGGCGCCGTGTGCAGCCGTACCGCCCCCGAGCCGTGCGGGGCGCACGCCTGACCGGCCGTCACACAGCCGGTGTAGAGCGGCTGGTTCGACGCGTAGTCGGGACGGATCGTCACCGCGCCCGCGGCACGCCCGCCCTCCGCCTTGAACGGCTTGCCCAGCAGCTCGAAGTAGTGCGCCCAGTCCCAGTACGGACCGGGGTCGGTGTGCATACCGGCGATGGTCGACGCGGTCGTGCCGGGCACGTTGTCGTGGCCGATGATGTGCTGGCGGTCCAGCGGGATGTCGTACCGGTCGGCGAGATAGCGCACCAGCCGCGACGACGTCCGGTACATCGCCTCGGTGTACCAGGCGTCGGGGGAGACCAGGAAACCCTCGTGCTCCAGGCCCACCGAGGTGGAGTTGACGTACCAGTTGCCCGCGTGCCAGCCGACGTCCTTCACCGGGACATGCTGCGCGATGTGTCCGTCGGACGAGCGCAGCGAGTAGTGCCAGGAGACATACGTCGGGTCCTGGACCAGTTTGAGGGTGGTGTCCCAGGTCGCCTCGGTGTCATGGATGACGATCGAGTTGATGGCCGGCGACCCCGCCTCGGGGCGGTCGGCCTTGTCGTGGTTGCCGTAGTCGCCCTCGCCGAACTCCTCGTACGGCGCCGGGATCCACTCGCAGGCCACGGTGCGCGGGCACTCGGTCTTCCCGGCGTCGGCCTTACGCAGTCCGAGCTTCGACACCTGCGAGGTGTCGGGGGCGACGGCGGGCACGGCCGGCAGTGCCACCCGCTGTCCGCTGTCGGTGGTGCGCCGCTGGCCGTCCCTGATCACGGCGTAGACGTCGTCGGCGTACGTCGCGGCGGTGGCCGAGTCGTCGGCGCCGGAGAAGCGCGCGACGGCGGCGTACCAGTCGGCCGGGTCGGTGCTCAGCGGCTTGCCGAGCGCGCGCTGGGCGTCGGCCAGCAGGGCCGCGCCGCCCTGGATGTTGGCGGCGGTGTCCTGCCGCAGTCGCTGAGGGGACTGACCGGTGAGCTTCGCGGCCCGGTCCACGGTGCGCAGCCGGGCGGGCAGTTCGGAGTTCTCGGGTACGACCGCTTCGCGGACCGCGTCGGGCGCGCCCGTCTTCACCGGGCGGGAGGTGTCGCCGCGGGCGTCCTCCGTGCCGTGCGAGTGGTGGGGCGCCTCGGCGATCGCGGTCCTGGCGTCGGTGAGATGCATGGGGCCGTAGCCGCCGGTCACGCTCGCCGCGCCGCCGTGGGTGTCCCACCGCGACTGGAGGTAGGAGACGCCGAGCAGGACGCTCGCCGGTACGTCGTACCGCTCCGCCGCCGCGGCGAAGTCACGCTGGAGCGCGCCCGCGGCGGGCTGTTCGGCGGTGGCGGAGGGGGCGGCCGACACCAGGGACAGCAGCAGGGCGGCCGAGGCGACGGCGCCCGCCGTTCGCGTCGCACGTCTGCGGACGGTTCTGACGGATGCGGGGGCGGAACTTTGCAATGCGGCCTCCAGTGACGTGGTGCGCGAAGCGCCCGCGGGACCGTACTCGACACCTCATGGATCGTGCGGGTCGGGGGTGTCGAGTACAGGGCAGGGATACAGGGGTATCGGCTTGACGGCGATCCGTCAATCAGGCGTGGCGGCAAGGATTTCGCACGTCAGCGTGTGTGTCGGGGACTTTCCTGAGCGGCAGGCCATGGGCCTGCGACGCGTCAGTGGTGTGAACCAATGTGCGGACTCGACCGCCCTGGAACGATGTTGGTCGGACCTTGACGTTTCTTGAACCTGACGAACCGTCAGACATGCCTGGGCGGGGACGCGATGGCGGCGCTCACGCCGTGACGTCGCGCGCCAACTGCCGGTCCACCTGCGCCGGCGACAGGGCGTGCTCGATCGCGAGTATCCCCGCGCCGAACGCCGCCGCGTTCTCACCCGTACGGCTCGGCTCTATCCGCAGCACATGCGTGGCCAGCGGGTGCGACCGCCGGTACACCGCCTCCCGTACGCCCGCGAGCAACTGGTCGTGCACGGCCGCCAGCGCGCCGCCGAGCACCACCGTGTCCGGGTTGAAGAAGTTCACCAGCCCCGCCAGGACCTCGCCGACCGCGCGGCCCGCCTCGCGCACCATGCGCAGCGCGTCCCTGTTGCCGGACTTCACCAGCCGTACGACATCGCTGCCCGACGCGGCGTCAAGTCCGAGGCCCGCGAGCTTGGCCGCGATCGCGGCTCCGCCGGCCACCGCCTCCAGACAGCCGAAATTGCCGCACCGGCAGGCGTCCTCCTGGTCGCCGACCTTGATGTGCCCGATGTCGCCCGCGCTGCCCTGCGCGCCCCGGTGCAGCCTGCCGTCGGCGACGATGCCGCAGCCGATGCCCGTACCCACCTTGATGTAGAGCAGGAAACGGGTGTCGGGGAACGCCCTGCGCTGCTCGGCCAGGGCCATCACATTCACGTCGTTGTCGACCAGCGCCCGCGCGCCGAAGCGCGAGGCGAAGAATTCGGGAATCGGATACTGGTGCCAGCCGGGCATGATCGGCGGATCGACGGGACGCCCGGTCGAGAACTCCACCGGCCCCGGCACCCCCACCCCGATCGACCGCAGCGTGCGCGGATCGCGTTCCGACCTCTCCAGCAGGGTGTGCAGCGTGCGTTCCACATGGCGCAGGACGACATCGGGGCCGTCCCCGATCGACAGCGGATCCTCCTGCGTCGCCAGGGTCGTACCGCCGATGTCCATCAGCGCCACCCGGCAGTGCGAGGCGCCGAGGTCCACGCCCGCCACCGCGTGCTCGCGGGTACGCAGCCGCAGCCTGCGCGGCGGCCTGCCGCCGGTCGAGCCGCCGGCCTCCGGCCCCGACTCGTCCACGAAGCCGTGCGCGATGAGCGCGTCCACCCGCTGGGAGACCGTGGAGCGTGCGAGACCGGTCATCCGGGAGAGGTCCGCGCGCGTCGCCGCGGCTCCGGAACTGATCAGCGCGAGCACCTCGCCCGGTGAGTGGGAGACCGGGTAACCGCTGTGATCGGGCAGCGCAGACATGGCATCACCTTAGGGACGACTTCCGTTGCTCACAAGACGCCATTCATTCGCCTCCCGGCATAAGTACCCGTCAACTCCGCTGAAATGAACGGTGCTTGGACTCTTGACAGGTCAAAGTTCAGTCGCGACATTGCACAGCAGACCGCGACCGAGGAGCCATCGAGTAGTCATCGAGGAGCCAGGGGATGCTGACGATGCAGGGCGTGTCCAAGAGCTTTCTCGGGGTGCGCGTGCTTCACGACGTAGGACTCGATCTTCAGCCCGGCGAAGTCCACGCCCTGGTGGGCGAGAACGGCGCGGGGAAATCCACCCTGATGAAGGTCCTGGCCGGCGAGCACACCCCCGACACCGGCACGATCACTCTTGACGGAACAGCGCATACGTTCAGCCACCCCGGCCAGGCGCAGGCCGCCGGGATCGGCATCATCCACCAGGAGTTCGCGCTCCTGGCGCACCGCACCGTCGCCGAGAACGTGTTCCTCGGCCGCGAGCCGACCCGCTACGGCCTGGTCGACCGTACGGCGATGGAACGGCGCACCGCCGAACTCCTCGCCGAGATCGACGAGACGGGCATCACCCCGCGCACACTCGTCCGGGATCTGTCCGTCGCGCGGCAGCAGACCGTGGAGATCGTGAAGGCGCTCGCCTCCGACGTACGTGTGCTTGTCATGGACGAGCCAACCGCACCGCTCGCCGACCACGAGGTCGCGCTCCTGTCGGCCCTGGTGCGCCGGCTGACCGCGCGCGGCCTCGGCATCCTGTACATCTCGCACCGCCTCAAGGAGGTCTTCGACCTCTCGCGGCGCGTCACCGTCCTCAAGGACGGCCGCCATGTCACCACCGTGCGCACCGCCGACACCACCCCGGACGACATCGTCCGCGCAATGGTCGGCCGCGATCTGACCGCGTACTACCCGCCGCGCGCCCGGCACGACGAGATCGGCGACGTACGGCTCACCGTCACCGGCGGCGGCAACGCCCGTATCAGGGACATCGATCTGACGCTGCGCGCCGGCGAAATCGTCGGCATCGCGGGCCTCCAGGGCGCGGGGCGTACGTCGCTGGCCCGCGCCCTGTTCGGCGCCGCGCCCTTCACCACCGGCACCATGACGGTCGGCGGGAAGCCGCTGCGGCCGTCGAGACCGCGCGACGCCATCCGCGCGGGCATCGCCCTGGTCACCGAGGACCGCAAGGCGGAGGGGCTGGCCCTGCGCCAGTCGGTGCGGGACAACGCGCTGCTGGTCACCCGCGCCGTCGCCGTACGGCGCAGGCCCCCGGCGGGCCGTGAGGTCACCGCACTCCTCGATCGTGTACGGCTCCAGTCGCGCGGCGAGGACCAGCAGGCGCAGTTCCTGTCCGGCGGCAATCAGCAAAAGGTCGTCATCGCCAAATGGCTGGCGGCCGGGCCTCAGGTGCTGCTGTTCGACGAGCCCACTCGCGGCGTCGACGTCGGGGCCAAGTCGGCCATCCACACCCTCGTACGCGAACTCGCCCGCGAGGGAATGGCCGTGCTGATCATCTCCTCCGAACTGCCGGAACTGATCGGGATGAGCGACCGGCTCCTGGTGATGTCGGACGGGCGCCTCGCGGGTGAACTGCCCGCCGGGGCAACGGAGGAGAGCATCATGCGGCTCGCCACGACCGGGTCGGCCCAGGGGGCTCACGCCCGTACCGACGCACCCACGACCGACGCATCCACGACCACCGCGACCAGCACCAACACGACCACCGCGACCACCGCGACCACCGCGCCCGCCGGACAGGAGGGCCCCGCGTGACCACGCTCGAATCCGCCCCCGCCCCCTCCGGCCCTCCACCCAAACCGGCATCGCCGTCCCGGAACCGGGCCCCGCGCTCCGTCCTGAAGTCCGTCGACCCCGTCATCGGCGTCTGGCTCGCCGCGCTCGCCGTGACCGTCCTCGGCTGGATCGTCGTCACCGCCCAGGGCGGGAACTTCCTCACCACCACCAACGCCGTCGCGATCCTCCAGAACTGCGTCGCGCTCGGCCTGGTCGCGGTCGGCCAGTCCGCCGTCATCCTCACCGGCTCCCTCGACCTCTCCGTCGCCTATCTCATCAGCCTCGGCACGCTCGTCGCCGCCGAGACCATGGCGAGCGGCGGTGTCGTCACCGCCGTCATCGCCGTTCTCGCGCTGTCCGTCGCGGTCGGACTCGTCAACGGACTGATCGTCACCGGCCTCAAGGTCAACGCGTTCATCGCCACCCTCGGTATGGCGTTCATCCTGCGCGGCTGGATCGAGGACAACTACACCGGGCCGGCCGGCGAGGTGCCCGTCTCCTTCCAGCGCCTGGGCTACGACCGCGTCGGCCCCGTCCCCGTGTCGGTGTTCCTGCTCATCGCCGTGGCCGCCCTGATGTGGCTGATCACCCGCCGTACCCGCCTCGGCCACCACATGTACGCCACCGGCGGTGACGAACACGCCGCCCGGCTCTCCGGCGTACGGACCGGGCGCACCGTCGTCATCGCGCATGTCCTGTGCTCGCTGTGCGTCGGCGCCGCCGCGCTGTTCCTCGCGGCGCGCCTGGGCGCGGGCGCGCCGTGGGCGGGCACCGAGGCGCGCTACGACCTGGAGTCGATCGCCGCCGTGGTCCTCGGCGGCACGGCCCTCGCCGGCGGTCGCGGCGGAGTCGCGGGCACCCTCGGCGGCGTGTTCGTCCTCGCCGTCCTGGACAGCGTCTTCAACCAACTGTCGGTCGACCCGTTCTTCAAGAACGTCGTACGCGGCGTCGTCATCATCGCCGCCGTCGCCATCTACGCCCGGCCGCGCCGGACTCCGAAGGCACCGAAGACCCTGACGGAAGGGCGGACCGCGTGAGCGCCCCGACCAAGACCGCGTCCGTGACCGGGAAAGCCCCCACGGCCTCACCCGGCAAGCGCCTCGTCCGCGCGCTCGGCACCGGCATCCCCGTCTACGTACTCCTCGCCGTACTGCTCCTCGCGCTGCTGATCACCGACCCCGGCTTCTACGAGCCCGACAGCTTCCTCTCCTTCGTCAAACGCGCGGCGCCCCTGGTGATCCTGGCCGCCGGGCAGTATCTGGTCATCGTCAGCGGCGAGTTCGACCTGTCCGTCGGCGCGATCGTCACCGCGGGCGTGGTCGTCGCGGCCGAGCTGTACGGCTCCTTCCCCGACGCCCACTGGCTGGTGATCACCGCCGTCCTGCTTCTCGCGGGCGCTCTGGCCGGGCTGGTGAGCGGGCTGATCACCACCGTCCTGCGGGTGCCGTCCTTCATCACCACCCTGGGCATGATGCTCATCCTCGAAGGCGCCGTCTTCTTCTGGACCGGCGGCTCACCGCAGGGCGTACTGCCCACCGCCTTCCGCCAGTTGGGCCGTGGCACCGCCTTCGGCTGGCTGCCCTGGGCGGTCGTCGCGTGTCTTCTCGCCGGCACCGTCGCCGTCCTCGTGACACGCTCCGACTTCGGCCGGACGCTCGTCGCCACCGGCGACAGCGACCGCGCCGCCGCGCTCTCCGGTGTGCGGGTGATCCGGGTGCGGACCGTCGCCTTCATCCTGTCCGGCGCCGCCGCCGCGCTCGCCGCCGTCCTCGTCGGCGGCTTCTCCGGGGTCTCCGCGCAGGCGGGCCGGGGCTACGAGTTCGAGGCCATCACCGCCGTCGTCCTCGGCGGTGTGGTCCTCGGCGGCGGCCGGGGCTCGGTGGTCGCCGCCATGGCCGGCGCCTTCTCGCTCCAGGCGCTGTTCACCCTGCTCAACCTCCAGGGTGTCTCCGGAGCCCTGGAGTCCACCGTCCAGGGTGTCATCGTCATCGCCGCGGTCGGTCTCGGAGCCGCTGACTGGTCCCGGCTGCGCCGCCGCCGTACGTCACCGGGCAGCGGCCCGCCAGGTCCCACGCCACCCACGCCACCCATGCCACCCACGTCACCGGACCGTACGCACCCCACCGGTACGCACCCCACGGGAGGAACACCCTCATGACCGTCATCCGGCACCTTCGCCGACGCGCCCTCGCCTCGGGCGCCGCGCTGCTCGGCGCCGTACTCCTCGCCTCCTGTACGAGCGACGCGCCACCCGAGTCGCCCCCGGGGGCCTCGGGCGGCTCGGAAACGGCGGACCCGGGCACCGGGAAGCAGTCCACCTTCTTCGAACAGGCGGAGTACGACCGGCAGTTGGCGCTCGCCGACCAGACGCCCGAAGGGCCGGACGGCAAGCCCTGGGAGCAGATGCTCAACCCGGAGATGGTCGACACCTCCCAGTACAAGAGGGCCGACCCCGGCGGGATCGAGCTGTGCTTCTCCAACGCGGGTGTCTTCAACCCCTGGCGCCAGGTGGGGCTGAAGAACATGCGGGCCGAGGTGAAACTGCACAAGGAGATCACCAAGTTCACCGTCCTGGACGCCCAGGGCAAGGACGACAAGCAGATCTCCGACATCCAGGAGCTGTCCGGACGCGACTGCGACGCGCTGATCGTCTCGCCGAACACCACGGCCACCCTGACCCCCGCCGTGAAGCAGGCGTGCGGCAAGGTGCCCGTCATCGTCTTCGACCGGGGTGTGGAGACCGACTGCGCGGTCACCTTCGTCAACCCGATCGGCGGTTACGCGTACGGCGCGGTGGCGGCCGACTTCCTCGTGGAGAAGGTGAAACCGAAGGGCAAGATCCTCGCGCTGCGCATCTCGCCCGGCGTGGACGTCCTGGAGACCCGCTGGTCGGCCGCGAAGGTCGCCTTCGACAAGAGTGAACTGGACGTCGTGGACGTGAAGTTCACCGACGGCGACCCGGCGAAGGCCAAGTCGATCGTCACCGACGCGCTGACCCGGCACGGCGACATCGACGGTGTGTGGATGGACTCCGGCGCCACGGCTGTCGCCGCCGTCGAGGCGTTCGAGGACGCGGGCAAGGACGTACCGCCCATCACCGGCGAGGACCAGCAGGACTTCCTCCAGGCGTGGCAGGACAAGGACCTCACGGCGATCGCCCCCGCGTACCCGACGTTCCAGTGGCGTACGCCCGTCATCGCCGCGCTGGACATCCTCAAGGGCGAGGACGTGCCCAAGGAGTGGAAGCTTCCGCAGCCCACCATCACCCAGGACAACCTCGACGACTACCTGAAGCCCGGTATGCCGCCGCTGCACTACGCGATGTGCGGCTGTGAGTCGATGCCCGGATTCCCGAAGGACTGGGGCGGCAAGTGACGACCCCGCACCCCCTGGGCGCCAACCCGTGGATCTGGCACTCACCGGTCGACGGCGACGCCCTCGCGAAGACGCTGCCACGGCTCGCCGCCTGGGGCTTCGACTGCGTCGAACTCCCGCTGGAGCAGGCCGACGACTGGGAGCCCGCCGCCGCGTCGAAGCTGCTGGACGCGACCGGGCTCGCCCCGGCGGCGGTCGTCGCCGTCATGCCGCCCGGCCGTGATCTCGTGGCCACCGACCCGGCGACCGTGCGCGCCACGCGGGACTATCTGCGGCGCTGCGTCGACGCGGCCCACGCGATCGGGTCGCCCGTCGTGGCCGGTCCCGTCTACACGGCCGTCGGGCGCTCCTGGCGCATGACGGACACCGAACGGGCGGCGGCGTGGGCCGAATGGCGCGAGCACATCGCGCCGGTCGTGGCGCACGCGCGGGAGGCGGGGGTGACGATCGCCGTCGAGCCGCTGAATCGTTACGAGACGAGTCTGCTCAACACCGTCGCCCAGTGCCTCGACGCCATGGACGGCCTGGACCCGGCGGCCATCGGCATCGCGCTCGACGTCTACCACCAGAACATCGAGGAGCGCTCCCTGCCCGGCGCCGTACGGGAGGCGGGCAGCCGCGTCGTCCATGTCCAGGTGTGTGCCAACGACCGCGGTGCGCCCGGTGCCGACCACCTCGACTGGACCGGCTTCCTGACCGCGCTCACGCACGCCGGCTACCGGGGGCCGCTGTGTATCGAGTCCTTCACCGCGCACAACGACGCGATCGCGGTCGCCGCCTCCGTCTGGCGCCCGCTCGCACCCAGCCAGGACGAACTGGCCACCGACGGGCTGGCGTTCCTGCGCCGGGTCATGGCCGCCAGGCCCTGAGAACCGACCGACTGACCGACCGATCCTGTCCCCGCAGAGAGGATTGACCATGAAATGGCATGTGCATGACAGAATACGTGACGGTAGGGCTCGTGGGAGAGCGATCCGAAGAGGGCTCGTCGCCGTCGTCGGCGCCCTGCTGCTCGCCCTGACCGCCCTGCCCACCGGCGCCGGAGCCGCCGAGAAGGAAGAACCGGCCTTCAAGGCGCTCCTGTTCACCCGCGCCGTCGGCTATGTCCACGGGTCCATCCCCAACGGCATCAAGATGTTCGAGGAGGAGGCCGCCGACAACGGATTCGAGATCGTCCAGAGCGACGACCCCACCGTCTTCAGCGACGACAACCTCGCGCAGTACGACGCGATCGTCATGCTCCAGAACTCCGGCATGGTCTGGGACACCGAGGCCCAGCGCCAGGCCATGCAGACGTTCGTACAGGGCGGCAAGGGCATCGTCGCCATCCACAACACCCTGGACATGGGCGTCGAGGAGGCGTTCCCCTGGTGGGACGAGACCATCAACGGCGGCGCCCACATGCCCACCCACTCGCCCGGCGTGCTCCAGGGCACGGCCAAGGTCGCCGACCAGGTCCACCCCTCCACCAAGGGACTCCCCGAGCGCTGGGAGCGCCCCGAGGAGTGGTACAACTTCGACGAGAACCCGCGCGGTGACGTCCATGTCCTGGTCACCGCCGACGAGACGACCTACAACCCCGGCCCCGACGCCATGGGCGCCGACCACCCCATCTCCTGGTGCCGCAACACCGAGGGCGGCAAGGTCTGGGCCACCGCCATGGGCCATGACACACCCGCGTACGACGAAGAGGCGTTCCGCGAGCATGTCGTCGGCGGGCTGAAGTGGGCGGCCGGCGACGAGCCGGGCGACTGCGGCGGCACCGACTGGGGCGCGTACGAGAAAGTCACCCTCGACGACAACACCGCCGACCCGATGGAGCTGGACGTCGCCGAGGACGGCCGCGCGATCTACGCCCAGCGCAACGGCGAACTGAAGATCTTCGACCCCGCCTCCCACTCCACCGTCACCGCGGGCAAGCTCGACGTCTACACCGGCGGCGAGGACGGCCTGGTCGGCATGGAGCTGGACCCGGACTTCGCGAAGAACAACTGGGTCTATCTCTACTACGCGCCGGCCGCCGAGACCAAGGACGTCAACCGGCTCTCCCGCTTCACCCTCAAGGGCAACACCCTCGATCTGAAGAGCGAGAAGAAACTCCTCGACGTCCCGGCCTACCGCTCCCGTACCTTCACCGAACCCGGACACACCGGCGGCGCCGTCGAGTTCGGCCCCGACGGCACCCTGTACCTCGGCGTCGGCGACGACGTACCGCCCAACCTCGACCCGAACTGGCAGGGCTACGCGCCGATCGACTGGCGCGCGGGCAAGCAGATGCTCGACGCCGCGCGCACCGCGGGCAACACCAACGACCTGCGCGGCAAGCTGCTGAGGATCAAGCCGAAGAAGAGCGGCGGCTACACGATCCCCAAGGGCAACCTCTTCGCCAAGGGCACGGCCAAGACCCGGCCCGAGATCTACGCGATGGGCTTCCGCAACCCGTTCCGCTTCACCGTCGACCAGGAGACCGGCTACGTCCACCTCGCCGACTACGGCCCCGACCGCGGACTGCCCACCACCGACCGCGGCCCCGAGGGTCTGGTCGAGTACAACGTCGTCAAGAAGCCCGCGAACTTCGGCTGGCCGTTCTGCCACGGCGACAACCAGCCGTACGCGCCCTACAACCCGGACACCGGCGAGATCGGCGCGAAGTTCGACTGCGCCAACCCCACCAACCCCTCGCCCAACAACACCGGACTGACGAAGCTGCCGCCCATCCAGCAGCCCGAACTCTGGTACGGCTACGGCACGTCCGAGAAGTTCCCGGAGATGGGCGCGGGCGGCTCGGCCCCGATGGGCGGACCCGTCTACCGCTACGACGCCGACAACCCCTCCGAGACGAAGTTCCCCGAGTACTTCGACGGCGCGAGCTTCCTCTACGAATGGTCACGCAACTACATCAAGGAAGTCCGCTTCGACCAGGACGAAAAGCTCCTCAAGGTCAACGACTTCATGGACTCGGTCGCCTTCAAGAGCCCCATGGACATGACGTTCGGGCCCGACGGATCGCTGTACGTCCTGGAGTGGGGCAGCGAGTTCGGCGGCGGCAACAACGACTCCGGCCTCTACCGCGTCGACTACGCCCAGGGACGGCGCAGCCCGATCGCCAAGGCGAAGGCGTCCGTCACCAACGGGGCGCTGCCGCTCAAGGTCGACTTCTCCAGCGAGGGCAGCGCCGACCCGGACGGTGACGCGCTGACCTTCGAATGGGACTTCGACGGTGACGGCACCTACGACTCCACCGACGAGAACGCCACCCACACCTATACCGAAGGAGGCGAATTCAGCGCCCAGTTGAAGGTCACCGACTCCAGCGGGAAGTCCGGCTTCGCCAACGTGCCCATCACCGCGGGCAACACGGCCCCGAAGGTGACCATCGACATCCCCGTCAACGGCAAACTCATCGAGTTCGGCGACAAGATCCCGTACAAGATCACCGTCACCGACCCCGAGGACGGCACCGTCGACTGTTCCAAGGTCACCCTCAACCCGGCGCTCGGCCACGACGAGCACGAGCATCCGACCAACGACATCGCCGGCTGCGAGGGCACCGTCGACACCGGCGACCTGGGCGGCCATCCCGAGGGAGCCGACCTCACCTACGTACTCAACGCCAAGTACACCGACGGTGGCGGCGCCGGGGCGCCGGCACTGACCGGCTACGGGCGCTCCGTCCTGCAACCGAAGCTCAAGCAGGCCGAGTACTACGACGACCAGTCGGGCACCCGCGTGGTCAACCAGTCGGGCGCCGCGAACGGCAAACGCATCGGCGACATCAGCGACGGCGACTGGGTGGCCTTCGAACCGATGAGCGTGGAGGGCATCGACTCGGTGAGCTACCAGGTCTCCTCACCGTACGGAGTCGGCGCGATCGAACTGCGCGCCGGCGCCCCGGACGGTGAACTGCTCGCCACCACCCCGATCCCCAACACCGGGGACTGGGACGTCTACCGGGCGACCGATCCGGTCCCGGTGAAGGCCCACGACGGCACGCACAAGCTCTATCTCGTCTTCACGTCACCGCAGAACAACGCGTTCGACGTGGACACGGTGGAGTTCAGCGGCCCGTAGTTTCGTGACCGCGGGCGCCGGACGGGCTTCAAACCCGTCCGGCGCTCCAGGACACCCGCATTCTGCCCCGCGGCACGATCAGCGCGTGCCGACCGCGGCCCGCACCGCCCGCCGGGCCATGGCGCAGTCGTCGTGCAGCCGCCGCAGCAGCAGCCGCTGCTCCTCGCCGGTCGGCGCCGTACCCGACTGGGGCTGGTTCGCCCCGCCGGCGGGCGCCTCGCGCATGGTGCGCTGCACCGCCGTCTCGTACTTACGGATCTCCGCGGTCAGCACGAGCATCAGATTCACCAGGAAGGCGTCCCGCTCCGCCGTACCCCTGACCCGTGCCAGCTTGTTGATCTGCTGACGCGCCGCCTGGTTGTTGCCGAGCACCATCCACAGCGTCGCCAGGTCGTACCCCGGCAGATACCAGCCCGCGTGCTCCCAGTCGACGAGCACCGGCCCGGCGGGCGACAGGAGCATGTTGGACAGCAGCGCGTCACCGTGGCAGAACTGCCGCTGGCCCCCCCGCCCCAGCCCGTGCAGCAGCTTCTGGACATCCCCCAGATCCCGGTCGGTGAACAGACCCAGCTCGTGGTAGCGGGTGATCCGGCGCGCGTAGTCGAGACCGGGACCGAACACGTCGCCCGGCGGACGCCAGGTGTTGAGCCGGACCACGGCGCCCAGCACGGCCCGTACGTCGGCGCGCGGGGGAGCCTCGACCGGGTGGCGCGACAGGGCCGCGGCCCTTCCGGGCATCCGCTCGACGACCAGGGTGCAGTTGTCGGGATCGGCGGCGATCAGCCGGGGCACCCGCACCGGCGGCCGGTGGCGCACGAACGAGCGATAAGTGGCTATCTCGTGCTGGAAGCTCTCCGCCCACGCGGTCGACCGGTCCAGCAGACACTTGGCCACCGCGGTCGTCCGCCCGGTCGTGCCGACCAGCAGCACCGAGCGGCCACTGCGCCGCAGCACCTGCACGGGGTTGAACTCCGGACAGATCCGGTGCACCGAGGCGATGGCCGTCCGCAACTGCGCGCCCTGCGTGCCCGACAGGTCCAGCCTTCCGCCGAGCGGCCCGTTGGCCGCCCCCGTCCACCGCCGGCCCCGGCCGGCGTGGGTGGGATCGAGATACGGTCCGCCGCCGGACGCGGGGGGCCGCGGCTGTCGGGACGGGGCGGACACGGAGGACGATGCTGTGTACGACGACGCTGTGTACATGGGCGAACGGATCCCTTCGTGTACCGACGAATTACCCGCGCCGCCCGCCCCGGCGGTCCTTTCACACCCTGGGGAATGTGTCGGACTGCCGGGCCGGGGTGGCGCGTTCCTACACGACACCCCGCCACGGGTGGCACACCATCTGGCGCACCCTGGCGAAGCCTGGCGAATAGTCGCCAGGCATCTGACGGACCGTTACTGTCAACTCAGCCGAGAACCTGGGGGCTTGACGTGACCGGAGAACCCAACACCCGCCTGTCGGACCTGTTCGGCCTCGCCGGCTGGTCCAAAGGCGAACTCGCGCGGCTGGTGAACAGACAGGCGGCGGCCCTGGGCCACCCCCAACTGGCCACCGACACCTCGCGGGTCAGACGCTGGATCGACATGGGGGAGATCCCACGCGATCCGGTACCGAGGGTGATGGCGTCTCTGTTCACCGAGCGGCTCGGTCGTGTCGTGACCATCGAGGACCTCGGGTTCGTACGACACGGACGCGCGGGGAGACGACGGGACGCCGGGAGCGCACTGAACCCCGACGCCCTGCCTTGGGCGCCCGACCGGACGGCTGCGGTCCTCACCGAATTCACGGGAATGGACCTCATGCTCAACCGACGCGGCTTGGTGGGCGCGAGCGCCGTGCTCACCGCAGGCTCCGCACTCACCAGTTCCATGTACGACTGGCTGCACACCGACCCCGCCCTGACCGCCGACGCTCCCCGCAGCGCCGATCCCCTGCACGCCGACCCCGTCGGGTACGACCGCTACGAGGCCGCCCCCATCGGGTCCCAGGAGATCGACGCGCTCGAGCACTCGGTCGACGTGTTCCGGGCCTGGGACGCCGCCCGAGGCGGCGGTCTCCAGCGCAAGGCGGTGGTGGGCCAGCTCAACGAGGTGGGCGGCATGCTGTCGTACCGTCACCCTCCCCATCTCCAGAGGCGCCTGTGGGGCGTCGCTGCCAACCTGGCGGTGCTCGCCGGCTGGATGTCGCACGACGTCGGCCTCGAACCCACCGCCCAGAAGTACTTCGTCATCGCCACCCACGCGGCGCGCGAGGGCGGCGACCGTCCGCGCGCGGGCGAAGCGCTCTCCAGGGCCGCCCGGCAGATGGTTCATCTGGGCCGGCCGGACGAGGCGCTGGATCTGATGAAGCTGGCCAAGTCCGGTTCCGGGGACGAGGTGCTGCCCCGTACCCGGGCGATGCTCTGCACGATCGAGGCATGGGCACAGGCGTCGATGGGGCGCGGCCAGGCCATGCGCCGGACCCTGGGCGAGGCGGAGGACCTGTTCGTCTCGGACAAGGGCGATGTGCCACCGCCGAGTTGGATGCAGATGTTCGACGAGGCGGATCTGCACGGCATGGAGGCACTGGCCTTCCGTACTCTCGCCGATCACGAACCGGCGGCGGCGGCCATAGCGCAACGGCATGCCAAGCAGGCGATCGAGCTGCGGCAGGACGGCCGTGAGCGGTCGATGATCTTCGACTATCTCTCCCTGGCCTCGGCCTGCTTCATCGCGGACGATCCTGAACAGGCCGACCGCTACGCGCGGTTGGCACTGGTGTCGATAAGGGAGACCTCGTCGCACCGGACCTGGGACCGGCTGCGGGAGATGTACCGGCTCACCGGTCAGTACGGGACGCACGCGGGGGTCCAGGACCTGCGCGAGGAGATCGACGCGGTCCTGCCGAACATCGCGAAGAAGCCGAGGAGTTCGGAGATCTAGCCGATCCTGGCCACCAGGACACACGCGTCGTCCTCGCGTCCGGTCTCACCGAACTCCTCGACGACCGTCCTGACACCGTCCTGCGCGTCACGTGCCCCGGTCAGGCGTGGCCCGAGCGCCAGGAGCCGGTCCACCCCGGTCCGGTCCGTCAGCCTGCCGGTGTGCAGCACCAGCAGATCACCGGGCAGCAGTTGGATCTCGGCCTGTTCGTACGCGGCACCCGATGTCGCGCCGAGCAGGACACCGTCCAGCTCGGTCAGCGCGCGCCCCGTCCCGTCGCGGAACAGCAGCGGGGCGGGGTGTCCCGCCTGCGCCCAGACGAGGGTGCGGGTCTTCGGGCGATACCGGCAGCAGACGGCGCTGCCGAGCGCGGGCTGATCGGCCGTGTCCAGGAGCTGGTTGAGATGGCCCATAAGCGCGCCCGGTTGCACGCCCGCCACCGCCATCCCGCGCTGGGCTCCGAGGAGCATCGCCATCGTGGAGGCGGCCGTCACCCCGTGGCCCGTCAGATCACCGACCGTCAGCAGGGTGTTCCCGTCGGGCAGCTTCAGCGCGTCGAACCAGTCGCCGCCCACCAGAGCGCCGCCCGCCGGTGGCAGATAGTGGCCCGCCAGCTCCAGGACGCCCGGCTCGCTCTGCGGGGACTGGAGGGACCCGCGCCACGACGGCAGCACGGCCTCCTGCAACTCGACCACGAGCCGCTGTTCGCTTCTGGCCGTCCGCTCGCGGCGCCGGAGCGTGTCACCCGACTCGTGGACGGCGCGCTGACTGCGGCGTAATTCGCTGACGTCCCGCAGCACCGCCCACATGGAGGCGGTGCAGCCGTCGGAGTCGAGCACCGGCTCGCCCATCATGTGCAGCGTACGCACGCGCCGGTCGGGCCTGATGACGCGGAACTCGCTGTCGATGGGCTTGCCGTCGACAAGACACTCCGTCACCAGCGCCTGGAGCAGGTTCTGGTCCTCGGGGACCATCACGGACGGCAGCTCGTCCAGGGTCATCGGACCCTTCCCGGGCGGCCGGCCGAAGATCTCGTACAGCTCCGGGGACCAGATGACCCCGTCGGTGAGCAGATTCCACTCGGCGGTGCCGACCCGGCTCAGCAGCGAACCGGACTCGTCCCCGGCGTCCGCCGCCGCGTGGGACGGCGATTCGGCCTCGCCGCCGGGCAGCCCGTTCTTGAGCTGTCCCAAATGGGCGCCCAGATCGTCCAGTTGGTGGACCGCCAGATCACAGAGCGCGCGCTGCCAGCGCCACCGCGTGTCGTGATCGTCCGCCACGGTGTCCCTGCGCACGGCGTCCACGTCACCGCGCAGGCTGCGGGTGCGTGTGATGAGGGATTCCACCACGCCTCGCTCCGGCGGCTGCGGCGCGGGGCGGTCCGCGAACAGATGGGACGGCATCTCGAACTCCGATGCAGGCGTGGCACTGCCAGATCTGAAGGGTGGACCGTTACGACTGTTGCACAGGCTGCTATGGGCCGTAAGGGATTCGGCAACACTCGATCCGGTGGTGCTTCGGGCATATGCCACAGGCTGGGCAAGTGACCTACCGTTACCGGCGGGTTCTTCCGCCCGCAGCCGCGCCTGTCGTCAGGCGTCGCCCTCGCTCTCGCCGCTTTCTCCGCCTTCTCCGCCTTCCCCGCCTTCGCGGTCGAAACGGGCGGGCCCCTTCTGCCGGTTGATGCCCGCCGAGAGCAGCGCGTCCTCGCACCGGCCCACCGCCAGGTCACGGGACGGCACCTGCCGCCACGCCTCGTCGCCACCGACAGTGGCCCCCTCGGCGTGCGGTGCCAGGTCGCCGACCACCGTCACCTGGTGCCCGGCCGCCGAGAGCCGGGTCAGCGCCTCCCGCAGCATGCCTTCGGCGAACGGCCGGATCTCCGACACCTCCTCCAGATCGAGCACCACCCAGCCGGGCTCCGCGGGGACGACGGTGCCCAGTTCGTGCAGCAGCCGCTCCGCCTCCGTGAAGTCGAGGACCCCCTGGGCGGCGACGATCGCGACGTTGTCGCCCGCGCGCTCGATCACCTCGCGTTCGGCCTCGCTGCGCGGCCGGTTCGAGGGCGCGGTCCGCGCGGTCTCCGCCAGCGTCACGGTCGGCGCGGTGCGCGAGGACCGGCGCATCAGGTGCAGACCGAACCTCTCCGACAGATCGCGCAGCACGGCCACGCCACGTACCGGAGTGCCCGTGGCGTCCAGCGGCGGGCTGTGCACCGCGAGGCCGAACCGGGCGGGGCTGGCGGCGATCAGCCCGCCCGACACACCGCTTTTCGCCGGGAGTCCGACCCGTAGCAGCCAGTCGCCCGACGCGTTGTACATCCCGCAGGAGGCCATGAGCGACAGCACCTGCACGGCCACCGGCTCGGGCACCACCGCCTCGCCGGTCGAGGGATTGACACCGCCGTTGGCCAGCGTCGCGGCCATGACCGCCAGATCGGCCGTCGTCACGCGCACCGAGCACTGCCGGAAGTACGTCTCCACACCGCTCGGCCCGCCGGGCAGCGACCCGGCGCCGTGCATCAGATACGTCAGGGCCCGGTTGCGGTCGCCGGTCTCGGACTCAGACGCGCGGACCGCCTCGTCCACGTCCAGTCGCCGTCCGGCGAACCGGCCCAGACAGTCGAGGATCCGCCCGAACCGCTCCTCCTCGTCCGCTCCCGGTACGAGCGCGGTCGTGACGATCGCCCCGGCGTTGATCATCGCGTTCGCCGGCCGTCCGGTGCCCGGCTCCAGGCTGATCGCGTTGTACGCCTCGCCGCTGGGCTCGGTGCCCACCCAGCGGGTCACCTCGTCCAGTCCCAGCTCGGCCAGGACCAGCGCGTACACGAACGGCTTCGACACCGACTGGAGGGTGAAGGGCGTGTCGACACCGCCCGACCCGTAGTGGTTGCCGCCCATGCTGGTCAGCGCGATACCGAAGGTATGCGGATCGGCGGTGGCCAACTGCGGGATGTACGAGGCGACTTCGCCCTCGTCCAGGGAGGCGAGCCGGCGCTGGAGCTCCACCAGCGCGCCGGTGACGACATCGGTGGCCGAGACAACTGTCACGGACGACCTCCAGTGGGGTTGTCTGCGGAGCGCCCCGGGGCAAGCCGAAGCCCCCGGGCGAGGATTCGATCATCCCCCGCCCGGGGGCTCCGACCAGCATTCCCCGATGGGGGCGCTTGGAGTTAACGCCACCCACTCAAGCACTCGGGCCGATCACGTCCGGGGAGGCCGCGCCGTGCCACCAGGCGGTGTCACCAGATGGACTCGGCCCATTCGGGGTGGTCGATGAACGGGTTGCGGTTGTGCTGGAACTGGCTGTATATGACGTCGTTGCGGCGCTTCTCGAACGCGTCCGGCGGGTCCTCGTCGTTCCACTGCTTCAGCACGGACAGCCGTCCCATCAAGGGGGCCGAGCCGTTGTTGACGCGGTCGTTGGGCTCGAGGTCGGCGAAGGCGTCATTGCCCTCGTAACGGACCGCCATGTAGAGGATCATGCGGGCGACATCGCCCTTGACCGCGTCACGCGGCTCGTACGAGTCGCTGTCGGTGAGGTTCCCGGGGGCGCCGCTGACCGGGCTGCCGCCGTTGTCGAAGTCCTTGTTGCCGCGGATGCCGTTGACCTGTACGTCCTCCGGGCGCAGATGGTGGATGTCGGTGCCGGGGCCCTGCGACGTACCGAAGTCGCCGTGCGACTGCGCCCATACGTGCTCGCGGTTCCAGTCACCGACGTTGCCGCCGTTCTTCGACTTGGCGCGCGAGGCGCCGCTGTAGAGGAGGACGACGTTGGCGGAGTTGGCCGGGTCCTGGTCGGTGACCTTGAGCGCCTCCCAGACGGCGCTGTACGAGAGCTTCGTCTGGCTGCTGATGATGCCGTGCAGCGCGGTCTTGAGCGCGGGCCCGGTCTTGCCGATCGCGCCCTGGTAGTACGTGTCGTCCAGCGCGGCGAATTTGGTGGTTGCCGGGGGTGTGGCGGCGGGAGCGGCGGCGGCGCTGCCGGCCAGCACCGCGGCGGCGGCGATCAGGGCCAGCAGTGGCCGCACGGCGGGAAGGTGACGACGGGACATATGGGGGTGCCCTCTCGATCAGGAGATCACCGCGCGTAGAACCGAAGGGTGGGACGGCGCGCGCGGCGGTCATGCCGATGTGACGTATCCGCAGGAGCCTTCCACAGCATCTGTGACGCTGGGGTGAATGCTCCGCGACTATCATGTGCAGGTCAAGAATCCCGCCGGTGCCGGGAGTTGACCTGGGGGGCGCCGCGCTGCGCGTTCACATGGGTGGGCCGAAAACACACTGCTGATAATTTTGGTCCATACCAACTCCTTGACGGACTCCCTGTGGCTGCCTTAAATCAAGCATTGAAATAAGCACCGCGGCGCTTCGTCCCGCCGGCGGTTCTCAGCAGCACCTGTCATACGCATGCCCCCCACGCAAAGCGATGTGATGACCGTGACCGTGTTCAAGGACTGGCGGCGCCGTACGGCGCTGTACACCCTCGCACTTGTGTGTGCCTCCGGAGCCGTGGCCGCCGTGCCCGCCGGAGCCTTCGCCGCACCGGACCCCCACTCCGCCGCGGCACCCGCAGCCATCAAGTTCGAAGACAACTTCGACGGCCCGGCCGGAGCCGGCGTCGACGGAGGCAAGTGGCAGATCGAGACCGGCGACAACGTCAACAACCATGAGCGGCAGTACTACACGTCCGGGAACAACAACGCCCAACTCGACGGGCAGGGCAATCTCGTCATCACCGCCCGCAAGGAGAACCCCGGCAACTACCAGTGCTGGTACGGCACATGTGAGTACACCTCGTCCCGGCTGAACACCTCGGGCAGGTTCGACTCCGCGTACGGCCGCGTCGAGGCCCGTATGAAGATCCCGCGCGGCCAGGGCATCTGGCCCGCGTTCTGGGCGCTCGGCAGCGACATCGGCCAGGTCGGCTGGCCCAACAGCGGCGAGATCGACGTCATGGAGAACGTCGGCTTCGAGCCCGGCACCGTCCATGGCACGCTCCACGGCCCCGGCTACTCCGGCGAGGGCGGTATCGGCGCGGGCTACAGCCTGCCGAACGGTGAGGCGTTCGCGGACAAGTTCCACACCTTCGCGGTCGACTGGTCGCCCAACTCCATCACGTGGTCCGTCGACGGCAACGTCTACCAGACCCGTACGCCCGCCGATCTCGGTGGCCGCCAGTGGGTGTTCAACAAGCCGTTCTTCCTGATCCTCAACCTCGCGGTCGGCGGCTACTGGCCCGGCGACCCCGACGGCAGCACGGTCTTCCCGCAACAACTCGTCGTCGACTACGTACGCGTCAGCGGCTAGGGGGTGTCCGGTCGATCATGTTCGGAGCCAGATGGTGAGGGCTGCGGCGGTTGCGGTGCCGAGGTAGACGTAGCGGCGTTTGTCGTAGCGGGTGGCGACCGCCCGGTGCTGCTTGAGGCGGTTGATGGCCCGTTCGACGGTGTTGCGTTTCCTGTACCGGTCTTCGTCGAAGCCCGGTGGCCGTCCGCCGCGTGAGCCTTTGCGCAGGCGGGCGGCCTGGCTGTCGGTCTTCTCCGGGATTGTGTGCCGGATACCGCGACGCCTCAGGTATTCGCGGCACGGCCCGTTGCTGTAAGCCTTGTCGGCCGCGACGCTGTCAGGCGTCTTGCGGGGCCTGCCAGGCCCGGTCTTCGGGATGCGGATCTTCTCCAGGACCGGCTTGAACTGGGTGCAGTCCGCTCCCTGACCTGGTGTGACGATCAGGGACAGCGGGCGGCAGCGGCCGTCTGCGCTCAGGTGGAGCTTGGTGGTGAACCCGCCGCGTGAGCGGCCCAGGCCCTCACCTCCCGCACCACCTCCACCAGGCGGGCGTGCAGACTCTGCCAGGCGGTTTCGCCCTGGTGTTCTGGACCGTCGCCCCCCTTTGAGGCGGGTGCCGGCGGCGGGTCGGTGCGGGCGCCGGCCGCGTGCTGATGAGCCCGCACGATGGTGGAGTCGACCGAGATGTCCCAGTCGATCTCACCCGCCGCATCCGCGGCGGCCTGGACATGCTGGAGCAGACGCTCCCACGTCCCGTCGCCCGACCACAGCCGGTGCCGTTCGTAGACGGTCTTCCACGGGCCGAACCGTTCGGGCAGGTCACGCCACTGAACACCGGTCCGGACCCGGTGCAGGATCCCGTCGATCACCTGCCGATGGTCCCCGCCACCTGCCACAACGCCCGTTGCTGACTGGCAGGAACGGCCGCAGCCGTTCCCACTCGGCATCACTCAGATCACCCCGCCCCATGCCCACACCAACGACCCGGACATGAACCAGTCACATGATCGGCCGGACAAGTCCTAGGGGGTGTCTTGTCGATCAGGCCGGATCAGGGAGCGGGGTCTGGTGCGTCCGATCGCAAGGCGGAGGAGGGAGGCATGGCGGAGCCATGCCGACCGACGACAACGCGGCGAGTGTGCGTGCCACGGATCGCGAGCCCGGCAAGATCGGCAAGACACCCCCTAGGACTCCCGTCTGTCTCCACGTCTCAAGTCCCATGTGCCGGACGGGCTCAGTGCTCCGTTCCCGGGTGCCGGGCAGCGCGTTGCCGCGCCTGTCCGGCACCCCGGGGGCGAACCGGCCACCGGGCGGACCCGGTGAGCCGCCCCACCAGAAGTGGACGGTGACCTCGTATGACCGCCTCGTTCAATCCCTGGAAGCACCTCAGACCCCTCGCCCTGCTGGCCATGCCCCTCGTGGCCGTCGCCTCGACCATGAGCGTGACGCCCGCGACCGCGGCCGTCGCCGCCGTGGGGACCATCACCGGTCTCGGCGGCAAGTGCGTCGACGTGGCCGGTGGCAGCTCGGCCGACGGTGCCGCCGTACAGCTCTACGACTGCAACGGCACCGGCGCCCAGCAGTGGGACGTCGCCTCGGACGGTACGATCCGCGCGCTGGGCAAGTGTCTTGACGTCAAGGACGCCGGCACGGCGAACGGCTCCGTCCTCCAGCTCTGGTCGTGTACGGGCGCCGCCAACCAGAAGTGGACCGTCTCGGCGGCCCGCGACATCGTCAACACCCAGGCGAACAAGTGCCTGGACGCCACCGGCAACAGCTCCGCCAACGGCACCAGGCTCCAACTGTGGACCTGTACCGGCGCCGCGAACCAGAAGTGGACCGCGCCCTCCGGCGGTAGCGACCCGGACCCCGGCGGCGCGCCGATGGCCGTCGCGCCGTACATCTACAACGGCTGGGGCAGCCCGCCCAGCCCCACCACCGTCCAGAACGCGACCGGCGTGAAGTGGTTCACGCTCGCCTTCGTCCTCAGCAACGGCTACTGCAACCCGCAGTGGGACGGCGGCCGGCCGCTGACCGGGGGAGTGGACCAGCAGACCGTCAACACCGTCCGCGCGGGCGGCGGCGACGTCATCCCCTCCTTCGGAGGGTGGAGCGGCAACAAACTGGAGAGCTCCTGCGGCAGCGCGGGTGAGCTGGCCGCCGCGTACCAGAAGGTCATCAACGCGTACGGCCTGAAGGCGATCGACATCGACATCGAGGCCGCCGCCTACGACAGCCCCACCGTCCAGCAGCGCACCGTGGACGCGCTCAAGACGATCCGGGCCAACAACCCCGGCATCAAGATCTACATCACCTTCGGCACCGGCCAGAACGGCCCCGACACCAGCCTGATCAACCGCGCGGCCTCCTCCGGTCTCACGGTGGACAGTTGGACGATCATGCCGTTCAACTTCGGCGGCAACGGCCAGAACATGGGCACGCTGTCCGTCCGGGCGGCGGAGGGTCTGAAGACCGCTGTCAAGAACGCCTACGGCTACGGCGACGACGAGGCGTACCGCAAGACCGGCATCTCGTCGATGAACGGTGTCACGGACGTCGGCGAGACCATCACCGTCGCCGACTTCCGCACGATCCTCGCCTACGCGCAGCAGCGCCATCTCGCCCGGCTGACCTTCTGGTCGGTCAACCGTGACCGGCCCTGCACCGGTGGCGGGGCCGACACCTGCTCCGGTGTGAGCCAGGCGGCGTGGGACTTCACCCGCGTACTGGCGCAGTACCGAGGCTGACACGTTCGTACCCGCCGACCGCCCCGGCCACCGTCTTCCGACGGTGTCCGGGGCGGTTCGCGTGTGCGGGCCGGCCGGGGGCGGGCGGACGCGTGCCGCCGTAATCGAATGGGGGTCATCCTCGTCCCGCATGATCGAAGGCCCCGTGCCGCCAAGGCTGTTGGAATCGGATCCGTAGCGTCGTGTTTGCGTGCGAAGGGGATGGCAGTGAGCGAGGACCACCTTGCGGAGCCCGTCGATGACGACGGACGGCACGACGAGCGACACCGCGAGCGGCGCACGGTCGTCGTCACCGGCGGCACCAGCGGCATCGGCGCGGCCGTCGCCGAGCGCTTCGCCGCCACCGGCGCCCGGGTGATCGCCGCCGGGCTCGACGCCGCCGGAGCGGCCGGACGACTGCCCGACACGGTCAGCCGCGTCGAGATCGACCTGACCCGCGCCCGGGATCTCGAGGACTTCCTCGGCGGCGTCGAACGGCTCGACGTCCTCGTCAACGCGGCCGGCGTGATCGTCCGGGGCGGTGAGTACGACCCCGAGGTCTTCGCCCGCGTCCTCGATGTCAACCTCACCGGCACCATGCGCGCCTGCGTCGCCTCGTACGACCTGCTGCGCCGCTCGGGCGGCTGCATCGTCAACGTCGCCTCCATGCTGAGCTTCTTCGGCGGCCCCAAGGTGCCCGCCTACACGGCCAGCAAGGGCGGCGTCACCCAGCTCACCAAGGCGCTCGCCGTCGCCTGGGCCGCGGACGGCATCCGTGTCAACGCCGTCGCGCCGGGCTGGATCCGGACGGCCCTGACGGCGGAACTCCAGGCCGACGACGAAGCGGCCCGGCGGATCATCGGGCGTACCCCGATGGGGCGTTGGGGCGAACCGGCGGACGTCGCCGGCGCCGTGACCTTCCTCTGCGGCCAGGACGCGCGCTTCGTCACGGGAGCCGTGCTCCCGGTGGACGGCGGCTATCTCGCCGCCTGACCCCCCACTACCCGAGAGGAGAGAACCATGACCGACCCCCGAGGCCCCGTCATCCCGCTGTCCACCATGGTGCCGGAGGAGATCGCCGTCGCCGCCCTGCCCGACGACGACCGGATCTGGGTGCCCCAGGCCCCCGACGTATGGTTCCGGCCGCTGATGTTCAACACCGTCACCGGCCAGTGGTGCAATCTGCTCAAGGTCACCGCGGCGGGGATCGTTTCCCGCCACCGCCACCCCGGAGTCGTCTTCGGTTACGTCATCAAGGGCAAGTGGCACTACCACGAGCACGACTGGGTCGCCGAGGCCGGACACTTCGTCTACGAGCCCCCGGGCGAGATCCACACCCTCGCCGTCCCGGAGGACTGCGACGAGATGATCACGTTCTTCAACATCACCGGAGCGATGGCCTACGTCGACGACAACGGGATCCAGACCGGCTACGAGGACACCTTCACCAAGATCGACATGTGTCGTGCCCACTACACGGAAAATGGCCTCGGCGCCGACTACGTGAATCGGTTCATTCGCTGAGGAAACCCGCCATACCCCCCGTGACCTGCCCGGTAGGCTCCCTCACCTAGGTGACGACCTAGGTGAAAAGGACGGGGACTCATGGACATCGGGAGCGTCTACCACTACCGGATCGACTGGATCGCCAGCTTCGTGGCCGTGGCCCACCACGGCGGATTCTCCGCCGCGGCGAAGGCCCTCTACCGCTCACAACCCAGGGTCAGCAGCCATGTCGCCGAGCTGGAACGGCTGCTCGGCACCCGGCTGCTCGACCGCTCCGTACAGCCCGCGGTCCTCACCCCCGAGGGCCGCGGGCTGCTGCCGCACGCCGAGGAGATCCTGCGCCGGCTCAACGTCCTGGGCGATCTCACCGGAGGGACGATTTCCGGACAGGTCAGGCTCGGGGCGTACCCGAGCGCGGCCTCGTACCTCTATCCGCTCGCCGTACGAGCCCTGCGGGTCACCCATCCCCAAGTGCGGCTCGTGCTGCGCGAAGGACCCAGCATCGCGCTCGGCACCGATCTCGTCAGTGGCGACCTGGATCTCGCGATACGCCCCCTTCATCCGCTCATCAACTCCGACCTGGTGGCCAGTCGGGTGCTGTGGCGCGAACCCCTCGTCGCCGTCTTCCGCGCGGACCACCCGCTGGCGCGCAACGGCTCCGTACGCCTCGCGCAGACCGCGATGCTCCCGGTGATCAGCATCGGTGAGAGCGGCGAGGGCCAGGCCCGTCAGTACGAGACCAACCTCGCCTTCGCCAACGCCGGGCTCAACCCGGTCATCGCGGCCCGCACGAACCAGCCCCAGACCCTGATCTCCCTGGTCCGCCACGGACTTGGCGTCGGCGTCACCAACAGCCTCGCCATGACCACGGCCAACACCGAGGGCGTGACGCTCGTCCCGATCTCCGACCCGCAGTGCGAACGCGCCGTCGCCGCCTGGTGGCGCGCCGGACCGGTCGTCTCACCCGCCGTCGAGGCCGTGCGCGAGGTCGTCGGGAAGCTGCCCATGCCCCAGTGGCCGTGGAGCGAGGACGCGGGCAGCGAACGCGCCGCGAGAGCGGGCCGGTGAAATCCGCGGTCGGCCGGTGAAATCACCGGCCGACCGCCGGAGCGCCGGCCCAATCTCACGTAAACGCCCATTCCGCACGTCTTTCGCACCTCTTTCGCCGCGACCTCCGCCGTACGCACGCCATTCGTTTTCCGAATGCCGCACCACCGGAATCCGAATTACCCCGGCAGGGGCTCGCGGATTACGACAGGCGCTGTGTACCGGGCGGAACGGGCGCTTCGAGGATTTCTCGCAACAGCGTACGCGCCGCCGGAATCAGCGGCCGGTTCGCGTCCCAGTGCACCGCCACCCGGCGCCCGCACGGGGCGTCCAGACGCCGTACCGTCACGTCCCTGGTGTCCGCCGTCGAGACCGCGAGATGGTTGGTCACCCCCACCCCGAGCCTGCTGCGGACGAGCGAGACGAGCGTCTGCGGCTGGTTCGTCGCCTGTACGGCCTCCGGCTCGAAACCCTGCTCACGGAAGACCTTGTACGTCTCGAAACCGGGCACGTCCGGTGAGCCGAGCCGCCCGATGGTGATCAGCGGATACGCCGCGACGGCCGCCACCGGAAGCGGATCGGGCAGCTCGTCCAGCGGGTGACCCAGCGGCAGGACGACCGCCAGGGACTCCTGCCACAGCGCCCGCAGCCGCACCGTGTCACCGACCGGCGGCGCCATGGGCCGCAGGTAGATGTCTATTTCACCGTGCGACAGCGCCGAGTCCAGCTCCAGCGTGGACCGTTCGACAAGCACCACCTTGATCGCCGGCCGGCTCACCGCCAGATGCTCCAGCAGACCGGGCACGAACGCGGCACTCGCGCTCGGATAGCTCCCCAGCGTCACCACCCCCCGGGCCGAGTCGCGGCGCGTGGCCATCGCCTCCTCGGCCGTCCCCAGCCGGTACAGAATCGCGCGCGCGTGACCGGCCAGCACCTCCCCGGCCTCCGTCAGCCGCACCGGCCGCTTGCTCCGGTCGAACAGCGGCACACCGGCCTCCCGCTCCAGCGCCGCCACATGCATGCTCACCCGCGGCTGGGAGCGGTGAACCGCCTCGGCGGCGGCACTGAAACTCCCCGTGTCGATGACACCGAGGAATGAGACAAACCATTCGAGACGAACTTCTGGTCGCAGCATGCCTCTTGCTGTACGCGAGCGAGAAGCGGGCAACAAGGTCCGGCCACCGAAGCGAATGAGCCGCAATCCGTTTTCCGAATACCCGTATGTGCAACTCGCCCTTCACGCCGGGGACAACGGGCTCATACGCTCACGCCACTACCGGATCAACGCGGAGTCCCCACCTCCCGCCCGGCGACCCATGACTCCTGCCACTGCTCACGTGCACGGACGACGCACGTTCGAGGAGCATTCATGACCGTATCCCCACCAGTCCCGGGCACACCTGCGGGACGCGTCAGATGGACGATGATCTGGCTGGCCTTCGGGGCCGTCACGATCAACTACATGGACCGCGCCAATCTCGGCGTGGCCCTGCCCTACATCACCGAGGACCTGGATCTCTCCAAGACCGCGACCGGGCTGTTGCTCGGCGCGTTCTTCTGGACGTACGCGGCGTTCCTCCCCGGCGCCGGCTGGCTGGTCGACCGCTACGGACCGCGCCGGATGATGGCCTTCGCCGTCGCCGCCTGGTCGATCGCCACCATGTTCGTCGGCGCGGTCACCGGATTCCTGGTGCTGCTGTTCGTACGCCTGCTGCTCGGAGCCGTCGAGTCGCCCGCGTACCCGTCGAGTTCACAGATCGTCGCGCGCTGGTTCCCGGTGCGTGAGCGCGGCATGGCCGCCTCGATCTTCGACAGCGGCGGCCGGGCGGGCACCGCCTTCGCGCTGCCCGTCACCACCGTGGTGATCGCCTGGCTCGGCTGGCGCGGCTCGTTCGTGGCCGCCGGAGTCGTCGGCCTCCTCTTCACCGCCTTCTGGCTGAAGTACTACCGCGACCCCGACGAGCACCCGAAGCTGAGCGCCGAGGAGCGCGCGTACATCAGGGAGGGCGGCGCCAAGGTCGCCGACTCGACGGTGCCCGCCATGCCCTGGAAGGAGCTGTTCCGCTACCGCACGGTGTGGGGCATGGTCCTGGGCTTCTTCTGTCTGTCCTTCGTGCTGTACTTCTTCATCACCTGGTTCCCCTCGTACCTGGTGGACGAGCGGGACTTCGACCTGCTCAAGCTCGGCTTCTTCGGCATGATCCCGGCACTGGTGTCGATGCCCGCCCAGTGGCTCGGCGGCTGGGTGCAGACCCGGCTGATCAACCAGGGCCACACCGTCACCTACGCCCGCAAATTCCCCATCGTCATCGGGCTGATCCTCTCCTCGGTGATCGTGCTCGCCGGAGTCGTGGAGAGCGCCTACCTCGCGCTCGCGCTGCTCGCCGTCTCCCAGGCGTCGCTCTGCTTCGCCGCGTCCAGCCTGTGGGCACTGCCCGCCGACGTCGCGCCGACCCCGGCCAACGTCGGCTCGCTCGCCGGTATCCAGGGCTTCGCCTCCAACACCGCCGGAGCGCTCAGCCCGGTGGTGGTGGGCGTCCTCCTCGACGCCTTCGGCGGCTCGTACTTCGTACCCCTCGCCGTCGCCGCGAGCGTGTCACTCCTCGGCGCCCTCGTATACGGCGTCGTCATGAAGCACGTCGTGCCGCTCGGCACCGAGCCGGCGAAGGCCGTGAAGGGCGTGCCCACCGCGCCCAAGAGCCCCGCCTGACGGTCGGGGCCTTCGAGCCGTCCGTTCCCGCCCCTTGTTCCCCCGGAACCCGCACCCCGGAACCCGGGAAAGAGACTGGAGAAACCCCTATGACCAGCTACCCCGAGGCGACCCTCGACGCCTACCGGTCCCTCGCCACCGCGTCCGTCGCGGACGCCGTCGAACAGCACGGCGTCCGCGGTTACCTCGAAGGAGCGGTCCACCAGGTCGCACCGGGCGCGCGGACGCTGGCGGGACCGGCGGTGACGGTACGTGAGGTGCCGGACCCCGAGCTGGAACCGCCGGTGCACGCGCTGGCCGCCATAGACGACTCCCCGGCCGGCAGCGTGGTGTGCATCGACGCGGGCGCCGCCGACGTGGCCGTCTGGGGCGGGCTGATGACGGCGGGCGCCGTCGCCAGGAAACTGGCGGGCTGTGTCCTGGACGGCGGGGTGCGCGATGTCACCGAGATCCGCAGGGACTTCCCCGACTTCCCCGTGTACGCCCGCCACGCGGTCCCGGCCACCACCCTGGGGCGCTACCGCACCGTCTCGCTCAACGAGCCCGTCGTCCTCGGCGGAGTGACCGTACGCCCGGGGGATCTGATCGTCGCCGACCGCGACGGTGTCGTCCGGGTACCGCGAGCGCTCGTCGACGAAGTCCTCGCCACCGCGGTGGACATCGAGAACCGCGAGAAGGAACAGACCGCGCTCATCCTGTCGTCGGGATCGCTGCGCGACGGCCTCGCCAAGTACAACCGGATCTGACGCGATGCCGGCCACCGACCCCGCCGTGCTCTCCATGGGGGAGCCGCTGCTCGAATTCAACGCCGCCGCCGAGGGAACGCTGGAGAACGCCGCCGCCTTCCACGTAGGTTTCGGCGGCGACACCTCCAACATGGCGATCGCCGCCCGCCGTTCGGGCGCGAGCACCGGCTACGTCACCCGCGTCGGCGACGACGCCTTCGGCCAGGCGCTGGCCGAGTTGTGGCACCGGGAGGGCGTCGACACCACCCATGTCGTCACCGAACCGGGCGGCGCGACCGGCATCTACTTCATCACCCGGCACGGCGACGGGAAGCACGCCTTCACCTACCGCCGTGCCGGGTCACCGGCGAGCCGCCTGTCTCCCCCGGACGTACCGGGGGAGGCGGTGGCCGCCGCCCGGCTGCTGCACATCAGCGGCATCACGCAGGCCATCGGCCCGTCCGCCTGCGACGCGGCCTTCCACGCCATGGAGATCGCCCGCGCGCACTCCACGCTCGTCTCGTACGACCCCAACCACCGGCCCGCCCTGTGGCCGGCGGCCCGCGCCCGCGCCATCGTCATGCGCAGCGCCGAACTGGCCGACATCGTCCTGCCCAATCTTCAGGAGGGCCGACTTCTCACCGGCGCAAGTGAACCCGCCGACGTACTCGCGGCGTTCGCGGCGCGCGGACCCGCGATCGTCGCCCTGAAGATGGGCGCCGACGGCGTCCTGCTCGGCGAGGGAGGCCGCACCACCCATGTGCCGGCCCACCGGGTCGTGCCCACCGACGCGACCGGCGCCGGTGACACGTTCGACGGCGCGTTCGCCGCCCGACTGCTCGACGGCGACTCACCGCTGGAGGCGGCGCGCTACGCGGTGGTCGCCGCGGCGCTCACGACCACCGGCCACGGTGCGGTGGGCCCGATCCCGGACCGGGAAGCGGTCCTTCGGGCGGCGGCGGGTGGCCCGCCGGGCTAGGCCGTGGCTGTCCGAAAGCGCCGTGCGGGCCGCGTATGCGGCCCGCACGGCGCTTTCGGCGTTCCACGAAGCCCCGCCACCGCTCTGCCCGGTGGCCGCTTGTCCTCAGTCGCCGGACGGGCTGCTGTGCTCTGTCCTCAATCGCCGGACGGACTCAATAAGCCCATCCGGGGCCTGAGGACAAACGCGGCCCCCTACGACAGCCACCCCTCCCCGTAGGGCCCGTTGGGCGGAAACGAGCAGAGCCGCTTCCGACCTTCACGGTCGGAAGCGGCTCTGCTCGTTTCTCTCGGGCCGGCTACGGCGCCGCGTGCTCGGTGGCCGACTTGTTGCCCACGGCGCCCGGCTTCCACGCCTTCGCCGCCTTGCCGTTGAGGTCCCACACGACCTCACCCGCGCGCACGGTCAGCTCCGTCACCAGCTTCTGAGTGCCGTCGACCCGCAGGCCGAAGCTGTCCGTGTAACCGAACTTGCCCTTCTCCAGGTCGAAGACCGCTATGTCGGCCGGCGCGCCGACGGACAGATTGCCGAGGTCCTTACGGCCCAGGGCCTGCGCCGGCTTCCAGGTCGACGCCTCGATGACGTCCTTCAAGGGCATGTCCATCGTGAGGAACTTGGACATGACGTTCGACATGTCCTTCATGCCGCCGTTCATGCTGGTCACATGCAGGTCCGTGGAGATGGTGTCGGGCCAGAAGCCCTCCTTCTTCCCCTCCATGGCCACGTTCCAGTCGAAACTGCCGCCGCCGTGGCCGACGTCGAACAGCACGCCGCGCTCACGCCCCGCCTCGAGGGCGGGGTTGAGCTTGCCGTCCTCGCCCAGTTCGCCGCGCAGACCGGAGTAGACGTGCGAGTAGATGTCGCCAGGCCGCAGCTTCTTGGTGAGCAGTTCCTCGATGGTCCGCTCCTTGGCCGACCCGAAGTCGATCATCGCCGGGATGCCCGCGAGTTCGCCGGCCTCCACGGAGCGCTCCACCGGCGCCCAGGACGGGCCGTCGTAGTGCGCGGTCTTGATGCCCCGGATGATGTCCGGGTACTTCTTGGCGACCGCGGCGGCCTCGGCCGCGTTCATGTTGTCGAGGTCCTGCTCCTTGGCGCCGCCGGCCATGCCCTTGCCGACGATGTTCAGCATCGACAGCACACGGGTCTTGGACGTGTCGACGATGTTCTTCTTGAACAGCTCGAAGTTCTCCCAGCCCGCCGAGCCGGTGTCGAGCGCCGTCGTCACCCCCGACCGGAAGGTGAATCCGTCCGGCGGTACGCCGAGGACGCCGTTGGAGTAGGCGTCCTCCGGGCCCCGGAACAGATGCGTGTGCATGTCGATCAGACCGGGGGTCAGATACTTCCCCTTGACGTCCACCGTCTGCTTGGCGCGGGACGGGTCGATCTTCGATCCGACGGCGGCTATCTTGCCGTTCTTGACGGCGATGTCCATGACCCTGTCGCGGTTGTTCTTGGGGTCGATGACATGGCCTCTGCGCAGCAGAAGGTCGTACGTTACGGCGGACGCCGAGGCGTCCGAGCCCGCTGCCGGGTCGTCCGAGGACTGACCGGTGGCGCTGCTGGCGGCCGATGCGCCCACCACGAGGGTGAGAACCGCGGGGAGCACGGCCCAAGGGGCCCGTGATCTCAGTGACATGCCAACCCCAATTTCGTCCGGTGATGCGATGTACGAGCGGTAGTGGTGCGAGCGGTAGTAGTGCGAGCGGTGGTCGTGCGTTCTGCGGCGGGGCTCATCGCACGGCGATGCAGTCGATCTCGACCAGGGAGTCCCCGGGGATACCGGCCTGTGCGGCGATCGTGGTGCGTACGCCCGGCTCGGGGCCGAAGCGGCCGAGGAAGACGGCGTTCATCCCGGCGTAGTCGTCAAGGGAGTTGAGGTAGACGTTGACCTTGAGCACCCGGTCCATGGACGATCCGGCGGCCTCGAGATACTTCTCCACCTCGTTGAGCACATGCTCGGTGTGGGCGGTGATGTCGCCCTCGAAGTGCGCGCCGATGCCCGAGATGAAGACCAGGTCGCCATAGCTGACGACCGGGCTGAACAGCGGGTTCTCCGGCGGCTCGCCCCCGCCGGGGTAGTGGATCTCCTTCTCGGGCTTGGGGCGCTTGCGGTCCTCGGTGGCCTTGACGGCCAGTGCCGGGGTCGCGGCCACGGCCGCCACCACCGGAGCCTTGCGGATGAAGTCCCTGCGGTTCGTCACGTGTCCTCCTTGGTCCGTGCCCGCACGCGTGCGGGCACGGAACGTCAATGGGATTGCTGCTGAGGGGAGTTGAGAGTGAGGGGGAGGCCGAAAGCGCGCGGCACCCCGGCCGGGCGGGGAGCGCGTGGCTCAGCCGCCGCGCTCGGCCTTCCAGGTGGCCTTCAGGTACTCGCCCATGTTCAGCTCGCCGCTCATCGAGTCGCCCTTGAGCGTCCCGGTGAACGTGAAGTCGAGCGAGTCGCCGGACGATTCGCTGAGCGTGCTGTGCACGGTCACCGTCTTGCCGCTGACCGATCCGGTCGCCTTCCTGGACACGTACTCACCGGTGTGGGTGCCGGTGATCTCGGCGCCGTCCTGCGTGAGTTCCAGCTTGTGGGCGGTCGAACTGCCCGCCAGATACTCGATTTCGAGCGTCCACTCACCGGTCGCGTCGACCGATGGCGGGCGCGGGGCGGCGGGCGGCGCGGGCGGGTCGGTGAGTATCCGCACGAGCGCGTCGGCGATGATCTTCTCCTCGCCGGGCTGGAGCATGTACGGCGTGATCGACACCCCCGTCCGCGCCGGGTCGTCGCTGCCCGCGGTGTTGATCGCGATACGGGTCTCGGCCTCGTACAGCGTGTCCACCACGGTCCGCCCGGACACACCGAGCCGCTTCTCGTCCCAGGTGATCGCCAGTGACGGGGTGCGGTTGGACAGACTGTCCGGCTGGGTGACCCGAGTCTTCACACTCCCGATCGCGGAGACCCGGCGGGAGATGGTCTTCAGCCAGGACTCCCACCGCGCGTACTCGGCGTCGTGGTCGCGCTGGACCCACATCTCGACCGCGGCCAGCATGCCCATGGCCTCTTCCTTGCCGACCTTGTAGCCCCGGCCGACGCCGTGGTGGGGCGCGCTGCTGACCCACGCGGCCCGCACCAGATCCTCCCGGCCGAGCAGCAGACCGGCCGACTGCGGGCCACGGATGGCCTTGCCGCCGCTGTACGCGACGAGGTCGGCGCCGCGCTCCAGATGCACGTTGGGGATGGTCAGGATCTCGGCGGCGGCGTCGACCAGCACCGGCACGCCCTCGGGCCCGGCGATCGACGCGACGACGTCCGTGGGGAGTTCGCTCTCGTCCACCCTCGGCCCGGCCATGATGTAGATCAGCGCGGTCTGCGGGCCGATGGCCCGCTTCAGCTCGTCGGGTGTCGTCACCTCGACCACTTTCAGGCCGACCAGGCTGACCGCGGCCTCGTACACATTGCGCGAGTGCGCCGGGATGATCACTTCGGTCTTCTGGAAGCCCGTCAGGTCGGGCAGTCGTACGTGCAGGTCGGGATTGCCGCCCGAGACGCACGCCGAGGCGGCGTGGGTGAGCGCGGCGTGACAACCGGACGCGACCAGGCCGTGCTCCGCCTTGGTTATCTTCGCCAGCCGCTTGCCGACCGCGTCGGCCAGCTCGTCCAGATGTACGTACTGTCTCGCCGCCGCGTCGATCGCTTCCCGCACCTCGGGCAGCATCAGCGAGCCGCTGATGATGGTGTAGGTGCCACGGCCGTTGATCAGCGGTCGTACGCCGATCCGCCCGTAGACGTCCTTCGCGGGCTTGCCGGCGGCTGCCGCCGTCCCCCCGGTGGACTGCGCCAGAGCCTCGGTCGCGCCGCCGAGCAGCGGCCCCAGCGAGAGGACACCGCCCGCCACGGCGCTGCGTTGCAGAATCGCACGACGGGAAAGAGCATTAGTTGGCATTCCGGCTCCCGTGTCGCCTTGTGGGTCAATGTGGCCACCACGGTAAGGAGATGGGAGGCGGGTGTTAAGAGCATCTTCCTGATGGAAGTATTCGTTATCCGGATTGGGGTCTGACCTGCGGTTTTAAATAATTCAGACTGAGCATTGAACAATGTGCCGACGGATTACGTACGGGGTGGGGGAGTGGCCGGTATTTCGATCCCGAGAACAGCAGGTAACAGCCGGGACTCGCCCGGAGAAGGCGCGGAAGGCGGCCGTGCGGCCCGGCTCAGGGAGCCGGTTCCACTTCCAGGAAACGTCGGCGGCGAGGGCCCCGGTAGAGCAGGGCCTCCCAGCCCAGCGGGGCCAGGGCGGCGGCGCAGACGGTCAGTTGGCGTTCCTCGTCCTGGGCGGCGCCGCTGCCGTGCGGGCCCAGCCACTCCACCCGTACCGTCCCCGGCCGTTCACCTTCGGCGACTCGGAATCCCGTGGACGTACGCCGCCCCTCGTCGTCGACCGCCGAAGGCGCGACTCCCGCCGCCTCGAGCGCCAGGGCGATGGCGCGCACCGGTTGGTTCCGCTCCCAGGCGGCCGGTCTGGCGGCGGGATCGGGCGCGGTCGTGTTGGTGAGACGGCGGATCTGCACGAGGCCGCCGAAGGCGACCTTGACCTCGGCGGCGCGAGCTTCCGGTCCGAGGGGGGACGGCGGGCCGTCACCGGTCGCGGCGGCGAAACCGCCGGGCCGTCCCGCGTCCCCCTGAGCCGTCATGTCTGAACAGTAAAGGAGCCCCGACCGGACGGGGGAGACCGGTCGGGGCCGTTTGTGCGGGGTGCGGACGGCGGTCGCCTCGCGGCGATGGGCTCCACAGGGCTTCAGCCGAACGATCTTCCCTGCGGGCATTTCTTGATGGGGCCCGGGGACACAGTTCCGACCACACCCACGCTCATCTCAACGGCCACCGCTCGTCGAATGTTCCCGCGCCGCTCCGGGGCCACTGTCAGTGGCGGGTGATAGACCGGAACCGGTCGAGCGGCCCGGTCGAGCGGCCCCGGCCGGCTGTCCGGCTGTCCACAGAAGGAGACCCCTCATGTCTGAGACCCCGACCCCGACCCCGACCGGCAGGCTGCTGCGCACACCCGAGGGAGTCGACCTCGTCCTGACGCGCGCGTTCGCGCTCCCGGTCGAAGAGGTGTGGGCGGCCGTCACCGAGCCGGCGCGCACCGCCCGCTGGTTCGGCCCGTGGGAGGGGGACGGCGCGCCCGGCGGCACGGCGCGGGTGCGGATGGTCTTCGAGGAGCAGGAGCCCTGGATCGAGCTGCGCGTCGAGGCGTGCGAGGCACCGTACCGGCTCGTCGTCTCGACGGCCGACGAGGCGGGCGCCTGGAATCTGGAGCTGAAGCTCGCGGGGACGTCCGCCGGGGCGGTGGACGTCCCCGGCGGTACGGAGATCCAGCTCATCCAGCACCGTGAATCGGCGGCGGGTCTCGGCGAGATCGGCGCGGGCTGGGAGGTACTACCTGGACATGCTCCGCGCCTCACTGGACGGCACCCCGCAGCCCGCGTTCGAGGACTACTACCCGGCGCAGAAGGCGTATTTCGAAGGGCTGACGGCTGAGTAGACCCCTCACAGCGCCCAGTCGGCCGAGGCCGCCGACGTACGCGTACGGCCGAACTCCAGCGTGGTCAGGGCCGCGTCCGCCGGCAGATCGAAGACCAGCCACCCGCGCGCCGACCGCCCGGCGGTGAGCGGCACGGGCCAGGTCATGACCGGCCCGACCGTGAGATCGGCCGACGCGGGCAGCGGTACATATCTGCGGCCGTGCGTGTCCACGGCCGTGAAGCTGTGCGGTACGTCGTGCCCGTACGGCCGCGCCCCCGCGTTGCTCACCTCGGCGAGGACGGCGACCCACTTCCTGCCGTCGGCGGCTCGCGCGCCCTTCGCCCTGGACGCCTCGTCCACGACGGCGGTCACCGCCAGGGCCAGCATCGCCTCGTCGTGACCGTCGGGATGGTTCACGAGCACGGTGTCGCCCAGCAGTACGGCGGTCCGGGCGGGCCGTACGGTCCGGGCGGAACGCCCGTCGTCGGACTCGGTGTCGTGCGACCCGGTGACGCAACCGGTGAGGATGCAGGCGGCACCGACGGCGAAGGCGACAACCGTCCGGCCGAGGGGGCGGCGCCCCGATGAGCGTTTCATGACCGAATGATGGGGCGACCCATCGTCTGTACGCCGCTCATCCGCAGGTGTTTCTAGGACATCTTCTGTCCTGGATGGTGCCTACGTTGGGGCCGTCGCGCCGAAGCCGCGCGAAGCCCGAGCAGGAACACGAAGGAGCGGATCATGAGCGTACTGAGCGGCAACCAGCCCGAAGGCACCCCCACGTGGATCGACCTCAGGACCCCCGACCGGGACGGCGCGCTCGCCTTCTACCAAGGGCTTTTCGGCTGGGAGTACGAGCCGTACCCCACCGGTGAGGGCGCGGGCACCGTCTGTCTGCTGCGCGGCCGGCCGGTCGCCGGGATCGTCCCGGATCCGGACCGCACCGCCGCCGTGTGGACCATGTACTTCGCCACCGACGACTGCGACGGCACGGCCCGGCGCGTGACGCGGTCGGGCGGCCGGCTGATCGAGCCCCCGGCGGACCTGGCCGACCATGCCCGTACGGCCGTCGTGACGGACTCGGTCGGCGCCCGGTTCGGCCTGTGGCAGGGCCGCTCGAGGCTCGGCAGCGAGATCGTGAACGAACCCGACTCGCTGATCCGCAACGACCTGATCACCCCCGACCCGGAGCCGGCCCGCGCCTTCTACACGGCGCTGTTCGGCTTCACGCTGGACGGCAACAGCGAATTGCCGGAGCTCGACTTCACCTTCCTGCGCCGCCCCGACGGGCACGAGATCGGCGGGATCATCGGCAGTTCCGCCGCTCCCACCTCCGCCTGGGGGACGCTGTTCGCCGTGGCCGACACCGACGCGGTGGCACGGCGCGCCACGGAGTCCGGCGGCTCGTCCACCGAGCCCGAGGACACCCCGTACGCACGCATGGCCACGGTCACCGACCCGGCGGGCGCCGTCTTCTCGGTGGGCACGGCACCGTAGCCCGCTCGCGCGGCGAGTGCCACACGGCGAGAATCAGCGGGGGACGGTCCGCGGCCGACCGATGAGTCGCGGGCCCTCCGCCGGTCACCAAGGGGAGATCATTCGGCCATCAGCAGGAGGAAACGCATGTCTGCCACGATCCAGACCTTGGTCATCACTCCCTCGATCGACCGGCTGCTGGTGTTCTACCAGGGACTGCTCGGCGCCGTGGAGACGTCACGCACCCCCGACGAAGGCCCCGTGTTCTTCATCAACCTGCGGGTCGGCGATTCCGACCTCGGGCTGGTGTCGGACGCGGACGTCGAGCTGGGCACGGCGCAGCGGATGCTGCTGAGCGTCGACGTCGCCGATGTGAACGAGCTGGTGGGGCGCGTCGAGGAGCTGGGCGGGGAGGTGCAGGGGCCCGCCAACGACATGCCGTGGGGCCAGCGGGTCGCCCATATCAAGGACCCGGACGGCAACGCCGTCAACCTCACGCAGCAGATCTGAGAAGACCTGCGCCCCCTCCCGCCTGCCCCGTCCGCCCCGTTCGCCTCCTTCGATCGTGCCGCGCGGCCCGACGTAGCATCGTCCGTATGGACAAGCGCGTACTGGGCAGGACGGGCCGCGAGGTCTCCGTCGTAGGACTGGGCACCTGGCAGTTGGGAGCCGACTGGGGTGATGTCGCCGAGGCCGACGCCTTCGCCGTCCTCGACGCGGCGCTCGAGTCGGGGGTGACCTTCTTCGACACGGCGGACGTGTACGGCGACGGCCGCAGCGAACAGCTCATCGGCCGGTTCCTGAAGAACCGCCCGAACGCCGACGTCGTCGTCGCGACGAAGATGGGCCGCCGCGCCGAACAGCGGCCCGAGAACTACAGCCTGGACAACTTCCGTACGTGGAACGACCGTTCACGCGCCAACCTCGGTGTCGACACCCTCGACCTGGTGCAACTGCACTGCCCGCCCACGGCTGTCTACTCTGCCGACGCGGTCTTCGACGCGCTCGACACCCTGGTCGCCGAGAAGCGGACCGCGGCCTACGCCGTGAGCGTCGAGACCTGCGCCCAGGCGCTGGCCGCCATCGCCCGGCCGGGCGTCGCCTCCGTACAGATCATCCTCAACCCCTTGCGGCTCAAGCCCCTCGAAGAGGTGCTGCCCGCCGCCCGGGCGGCGGGCGTCGGCATCGTCGCCCGCGTCCCCCTCGCCTCCGGCCTGCTGTCGGGCAAGTACACGAAGGACACGGTCTTCGCCGCCGACGACCACCGCAGCTTCAACCGGCACGGCGAGGCGTTCGACCGGGGCGAGACCTTCTCCGGCATCGACTACGACACGGGCCTCGCGGCGGCCGTCGAATTCGCCGAGCTGGCTCCCGAGGGCGCCACGCCGGCGCAGACCGCGCTGCGCTGGATCATCCAGCAGCCCGGTGTCAGCAGCGTCATCCCCGGCGCGCGCTCCGTCGAGCAGGCACGGTCCAACGCCGCGGCGGCCTCGCTCGCGCCGCTGTCCGACGCCGTGTTGGCCGCCGTACGCGAACTTTACGACCGCCGGGTCCGTGCGGAGATCCACCACCGCTGGTAGTGATGGCGGGAGACAGACCCCCCGTACTTCGTACGAAGGAGAAAATCCGTGCCCCTGAACAGTGAAGAACGCGAGCAGTTCCTCGCCGAGCCGCACATCGCGGCCCTCGCCGTCGACTCCGGCGAGGCGGACCGGGCGCCGCTCGTCGTCCCCATCTGGTACCAGTACGCGCCGGGCGGCGACATCTGGATCCTGACGGGTGCGGACTCCCGCAAGGCCAAGCTGATCACGGCCGCGGGCCGGTTCTCGCTGCTGGTCGAGCGGCTGGCGCCGACCGTGCGGTACGTCTCCGTCGAAGGCCCCGTGACGGAGACGGTCCCCGGCACACGCGACCATCTCGTGGAGCTGGCCACCCGCTATCTGCCGGCCGACAAGGTCGAGGGCTATGTGGCCATGGCGAGCGCCGACCACGGCGACGAGATCGTCGTCCGGATGCGGCCCCAGCGCTGGGTGTCGTCGGACCTCGGCGGCCTGTGATGTGACGACCGAGCGCTTCGGCCGGCCTCTCCCGGCCGGCCGAAGCGCTCACGCTCACGCTCGGGCGCCGGTCCGCCGGTTGTGGTGGTCCAACAGCCTGGACAGCAGCTCGGTCAGGCGCTGTCGCTCCTCGGGCGACAGCGGAGCCAGTAGCTCGTCCTGGCATACGGCCAACTGTTTCTCCAGCCGCCGCAACTGCCGCCTGCCCGCCGCGGTCAGCGTGATGATGTTGCGCCGCCGGTCGGCGGGGTCCATGGCGCGCTCGACCAGTTCTCGCTCGGCCAGCTCGTTGACCGTCGCGACCATGTCGCTGACGTGGATGCCGCTGTGGCGGCCCAGCGCGGCCTGGCTGGCCGGGCCGAACTCCTCCAGCGTCGCCAGCAGGCGGTAGTGGTAGCCGCGAGCGCCGACGGAGGCGAACCCGTCGGCCACCAGGCGGTGCGCGTGGTTCGCGGTCTGGGTGAGCAGCCAGCTAGGCAGGCCCTCCCACGACGCGGGCGTCTCCTCGGGCGGTTTCTCCATACGCCAAGTCTAAAGAATCGTTGGTCGCATCAATGACTGAGGTATCGTTGGGACACCAAACGTTTGGTGCACTAATGTTGGGGTGCCCAATGAATGCCGCTGGAGTTGAGACCATGATCAAGCCGTTCCGTATCGACATCCCCCAGGCCGACCTCGACGACCTGGCCGACCGGCTCTCCCGCACCCGCTGGCCCAACGAGGTCGCCGGCGCCGGATGGGACTACGGCTTCCCGCTGGCGCGCCTGAAGGAGCTGGCAGACTACTGGCGCACCGGCTACGACTGGCGCGCGCACGAGGCCGCGCTCAACGAACTTCCGCACTTCACCACCGAGATCGACGGCCAGAACATCCACTTCGTCCACGTCCGGTCCGCGAAGCCGGACGCGCTCGCGCTGGTCCTCACCCACGGCTGGCCCGGTTCGTTCCTGGAATTCCTGGACGTGATCGAGCCGCTGTCGCGCGACTTCCACCTGGTGATTCCGTCCATACCGGGTTACGGATTCTCCGGGCCGACCCACGAGCGCGGCTGGGACATCGTCCGGATCGCACGGGCCTGGGCCGAGCTGATGGGCCGTCTCGGGTACGAGCGCTACGGCGCGCAAGGCGGCGACTTCGGCTCGGGCATCTCGACCGCGCTCGGCGCGGTCGCACCCGAGAACGTCGTCGGGGTGCACGTCAACTACCTGCCGACCAGGCCGGACCCGGACGCCGGCATCGAACTGTCCGAAACCGACGAAGCCCGGCTGGACAAGGTCAGGGCGCTGATGGCGAATCGCCCGCCGTACCAGGCTCTCCAGGCCGCCACTCCGCAGACCATCGGCTACGCGCTGACCGACTCGCCGGTCGGCCAGCTCGCCTGGATCGCCGAGCGCTTCGCGCAGTGGACGGACCCTCGCTCCCGGATCAGTGACGAGCGGATGCTCACCGACATCTCGCTGTACTGGCTCACCGCCACCGCGGCCTCCTCGGCGCGGCTCCACCACGACGCCCCGCGCCGGATCGAGCCGTGCCCGGTACCGGTCGGCGTGGCGGTGTTCGCGTACGACATCACGCAGTCGGTACGACCGCTGGCCGAGCGGCTGTACGACATCAGGCACTGGTCGGAGTTCGATCGTGGCGGCCACTTCGCCGCGATGGAGGTGCCGGAACTGCTCGCCGAGGACGTCCGGGACTTCTTCCTCACCCACACCCCAGCCGGGGGCCGGGCGTAGGTCACAGGAAATCGAACCACCGAGCCGTCCGCGCCACGCCCGAGGTCCACGTGGCGTGGCGCGGTCGGCTTCAGCGGTCGGCCTCAGCGGTCGCACTCCAGCGACTCCAGGGCGATCGAGTCGGCCATCGCCTGCATGCCCTTGTCGTTGGGATGCAGATGGTCGCCGTTGTCGAACGTGGGCAGGATCCGCTCCGCGTCGTAGGGACTGCGCACCACCTTGTCGAAGTCCACGACCGCGTCGACCTCACCGCTGGTGCGGATCCATTCGTTCACCTCGGTGCGCACGGCCTCACCTTGGGGATCCCACTCCGACCAGCCCTTGAACGGCATGACGGTGGCACCGACGACACACAGGCCCGCCGCGTGCGACCGGTCGATGATCTCGCGGTAACCCGCCGTCAGGGACGCGGCCGTGACACCGGTGTGCGACTTGATGTCGTTGACCCCCTCGAACAGGACGACCGTCCGCACGCCCGGCAGCGACAGCACGTCACGGTCGAGGCGCTTGAGCGCGCTCTGCGCGGCACCGTCCGCCAGCACCTGGTTGCCCGAGATTCCCGCGTTCGCCACGCCCTTCACCGTGCTGACGTCGGAAGCGTGCAGCCGGCGGGCCAGAAAGTCCGGCCAGCGCAGATTCTTGTCCGTGCTGGACTGCCAGCCGTCCGTGATGGAGTCCCCGAGCGTCACCACGGCGCCGGCGCCCCGGTCCGCGTCGACGGTGACCGCGTCGAGGTAGAACCACGACCCCAGCCGCTGTGTGTACGCGCCCTCGCGCTCCGCCGCCGCGTGGTCGCCGCTCGCCGCGTACGACGTCGCGAGAGCCATCCCGTGCCCGGTCGCGGGCCCGCCCGCGTCGCGCACGTACACACTGACGGCCAGATCGCTCATCGCCGCGACCCGGCCGGGCAGCGGATCGCTGTAGCGGATCTCGCCCGGCGCCAGCGTCACGGACGCGGAACCGCCGAACGCGAGCCTCTTGTTGCTGCCGGGGCGCAGTCGGGCGCCGCTGTCGCTGATCCCGGCGTACGCGCGGCCGATGACCAGGGGCCGGTCACCGAACGCGTTGGAGACCCGGACCCGCAGCCCCGTACCGCCCACGCTCGTACGCACGATCAGCCGGTAACTCCGGTCGCCGGCCGCGTCACCCATCCGGTCCGCGCTCGCCGCCCAGGTGACGACGGACTTCGCGGGCGGGGGAGGAACGGCCGCCGTACCCGCCGTCGCAGCCGTGGCGGACGGAACGTGGGCGGGTACGAGGAAAGCCGCGGCCAGCGCCAGGACACCGACCAGAGCGCGCCGAACGGCCCCGCTCATTCGAAGCCCCGTCATCCGAAGTCCCGCAGCGTGACGGTTCTGCCGGAACGCAACTCCACGTCGTGCGAGACCCCGCCGGCCGTGACCGTCGTCCGGCGCCCGCCCACACTGCGGATCCTCGCCTCCCGGACCTTCCCGTCCCGCCAGCTCAGATCCACGACGAAACCGCCGCGCGCGCCGATACCGGTGACCGAGCCGGACCGCGCCCAGGCGCCGGGCAGCGCCGGAAGCAGCTCGATATGGCCCGGCCGCGAGTAGAGCAGCATCTCGATCATCGCGGCGGGGGTGCCGAAGTTGGACTCGATCTGGAAGATCCCGCGGCCCTTCTCCACCTCGTAGATGTCGAAGAGGTTCATCGAGCTGCCGTTGCTGCCGTCGACGGACGGCCGCAGATTGTTGACGACCAGCTCGTACGCGTTGTCCGCGTGCTTCAGCCGTGCCCAGCACAGGGCGCGCCACGCGTTCGCCCAGCCGAAGCTCTCCATCCCACGGGCGGTGAGGAGTTCGGTGGCGCCCTTGACCAGCGCGGCGGGCGAGGCGTCGGGACGAATGCGGTCGCCGGGGAACAGGCCCATCAGCGGCGAGAGATGACGGTGCGTCGTCTCGCCGAGGTTGTCCGGGGACATCCACTCCTGGAGCCAGCCGGTCTTCGGGCTGACCTCGGGCATGTACAGCCGCTCCTGGAGTCCGGCCACGGTCCTGGCGAACGCCGCGTCCCTGCCCAGGAGTTCACACGCCTCGCGGTAGTTGGCGAACAGGTCGCGGACCACCTCCTGCGCGTAGGTGATCCCCTTCGCGTCCTGCGGCCCGTGCTCGGGCGACCAGTCGTTGTCGGCGACGAGGACTTCGCGGTCCTCGCCGCTCGAGGCGTCCTTGACCGTCATGGTCACCAGCCGGGTCTCCCAGAACTCGCAGGCACCCTTGAGCAGCGGGTAGATCTTCTTCACCTGATCGAGGTCCTGCGTGTACTGGTAGTGCTCCCACAGCGAGTTGCAGAGCCACGCGTTGCCCGGCGGATGCCACCACCAGCCGAGTCCGCCGTAGATGTTCGTCGAGTACGCCACCGTCCAGCCGGCGACCTTGCCCGAGGAGTTGCGGAACCGGTTGCGCGGATCGTTGAAGTGAGTCCGCGTCAGCTCGGACCAGACGGGAAGCTGCGCGAGACAGTAGTCGGTGAACGCGTCGAAGTTGCGCGAGAGCGCGGTGCGGTCGGCCATCCAGTAGTTCATCTGGATGTTGACGTCGGTGTGGTAATCGCCCATCCAGTCCGGGTCGTTACCGTCCAGCCAGGGCCCCTGGAGAGCGACCGGCAGCCCGTCACGCGAGCTGCTGATCATCAGATAGCGGCCGAACTGGAGGTACAGCGCCTCGAGTTCGGGATCGGGCACATCCTGCTGCGTACGGTGCTTCAGCCGCTCCCAGGTGTCGAGCGCCCGCTGCTCGGCCGTCGAGGGGCCCAGCGAAACGCTCATCCCCTCGAACTGGTCGCGGTAGTCGGCTACATGAGTGTGCGTCAGTGTGGTGGCGGAGTGCCGTACGGCGTTGTGGACCTTGGTCCTGGCGAGCGCGACCGGATCGAGATCCGGGTCGCGGTAGCCGGTGGTGGAGTCGGGGGCGTAGTTCGACCCGCCGCTGATGACCACGGTCAGGTCGGCGCACCGGGTGAAGACGATCCGCGAGCCGCTGGTGGTGACCGAACCGCTCCTGCTGTGCGCGGTGACGGCGGCACCGTACCGCAGCCCGTTCGCGAACTGCGCGCCGAAGAACAGACTGTCCTTCTTCGCGTCCGCCGACGTCTTCTCCCCGTGCGTGCCGTCGAGCGAGATCGTGCCGGTGTAGTGGCCGCCACCGCGCTGCGAGAAGTGGACGACGACCGCGTCGTCGGGGTGGCTGGCGAAGACGCGGCGCTCGTAACTGACGCCCGAGCGGACATAGTTGGAGGTGACCAGGCCCTGGTCGATGTCGAGTTCGCGGCGGAAGTCGTTGACGGAGCCGAGATCGTGGTCCGGGATGTCGACCGCCACATGGGCCAGTTGGGTGAAGCTGCCGAAGTCGGCCCGTCCGTAAGGGAATTGGCCGTCCGCCTCCAGTTGGTCGTTGATCCCGCCGGTCCACATCGTGGCGTCGGAGACGAAAAGCAGCTCATGCCCGGGGTCGTTGCCGACGAGCGCGCCGAGCCGGCCGTTGCCGACCGGCAGGGCCCGTTCGAGCATCGTCGTCTTCCCGGCCGGCGCGCGGTACCACATCCGGGTGGTCGAGCCCTCGCCGTCGGCGAGCATCGGGGAGACGGCCGGGCGCTCGGGCGCCGCGGAGGCGGCGAAGGCGGGCAGTGCGCCGAGCGCGGTGAGTGTGGCGGCGCCTGCGGTGAGGGAGAGCACACGACGGCGGGTGGGGGTGTGCGGGTGCTGATCGTTCACGGGAGACAACTCCATTCCTGCGGACCTGCGGAACAGGAGGTACGGGGAGAGACAGGCCGGGGGCGCGCCGGTGAGGGCGCGCCCCCGGTCGTACTCGAAAGGCGCCGGGATCAGACGCGCGGCACGTCGATCTTGTCGATGTCCGGCGAGTACCCGTCACCGCTGTCGAAGGTGACGGTGTTGGTGCCCGCCTTCAGCGTGACCGGCACGCTGATCGAGTCGACCGCCGACCAGCCGCCGGTGGCCGGGAAGGCCGTGGAGACGGGCGCCTTGCCGTTGGCGGAGACACCGATCGACCGGGGATCGCCCGAGGTGTAGGCGACCTTGACCAGATAGCGGCCCGCCTTCTCCACGACGACGTCCGTGAACTGGACCTTGCCGCCCGTGTAGAGGTTGCCGACCTTCTTCGTACCCGAGCACTCGTCGCAGTTGGCGATCGAGGCGGAGCCCGACAGGACGTTGGCCGGGGACTCGGCCTCGTACGCCGTCGTCTTCAGCTCGGGACCCTGCGGGGTGACGGTGAACAGCCGCGAACCGTGCGCCGGTAGGGCCTGCGTGATGCCGTCCTTGTGCCGGCCCAGGCTCTCGCGGTTCCACACGTCACGCACCGACGCCTGGCCGGTGAAGCCGAGCGTCTGCCAGTCGGCGGTCACCGGCGAGGGGGAGTCACCCTGGTTGAACAGGGCGACGGTGTAGCTGCCATCGGGGTTCTCGGACGCCCAGACCTGCTCGTCGCCGACCGAGGTGACGGGCTTGGCGGGCTTCCCCGGCTGCTGGTTGATCTTCAGCACGTCGCGGTTGGTCATCAGCGACAGACCGTAGTCGTCCAGCTTGGTCAGATCATCCCCGCTGTACAGCGGGGACTTGGCGACCGCCCAGAGCGTCATATAACTCTGGCGCTCCGCCTTGGTGAGACCGCTCATGGCGGCGTTGCCTACATTGATCGCGTCGAGGTCGTTCCAGCCGCCGGGCCCGGCGTAGCGGGTCCAGCCGGGTGTGTCACGCCACCGGTCCTCGACCGAGTTCTCCCACGACACCAGGGTGTTGCAGTAGCACTCGACGTCCGTGTCGACGCGCCATCCGTTGGACGTGGCCTGCCAGTCCTTGGCGTAGTTGATGTCGAGCGACCACGAGATCTCCAGATGGATGGGCCGCCCGGTGCCCTTGATGGCCTTCTGCCAGGCCGCGACATCCGTGCGGTTGTCGTAGTTATCGCCGCTCTTGAAGGAGCCGGGGCCGACCCCGTCGAGCTTGAGGAAGTCGTAACCCCAGTCGGCGATGAGCTGTGCCTGGGAGTCGACGTACTTCTGCGCGCACGGCTTCGTGAAGTCGATCTTGTACGAGCTGTCCCAGCCGTTGGTGGTCCGCAGATCGCTGTAGACGATGTCGCCGGTGGTGCAGTCGTCGGTGTTCCAGATCCGCAGCTTCCCCTCGCCGTACCCCTCCTTCTCCAGCCCCACGGGGAGGTAGATACCGGCCTTGAGTCCCTTGCCGTGGATACGGTCGGCGACCGCCTTCATCCCACTGGGGAACCGCTCCGTGTTGGTCTTCTGGCGCCCGTACTCGTCGAATTCCGGCTTCCAGTCCCAGCCGCGCCACCAGCCGGCGTCGATGTTGACGTATTCGTAGCCGTACTTCTTCAGCTTGGAGGCCAGTGCGTCCGTCTGCTTGTTCACATTGGCTTCGGTGAGATAGCTGTAGCTGCCGTTGGTGTTGACCCCCGGATACGAGGTGGTCTGGAGGCTCCAACTGCTCCAGCCCATATACGGCTTCTCGGCGACGGCGCTCTGCGCCGCAGGCGCCTGATCGGTTGCCTGATCGATTGCCTGATCGATTGCCTGATCAGTTACCTGGTCGGGGAGTTGGGCCTGGGCCGTTGTCGGTACGGCGACCGCCAGGCCGGCGGTGACGGCGAGGACGAGCGCGGCGCGCAGGGTTCTCGCGACGTTGCGAGTGGGTGGGCGCATGGGAAGGGGCCTCCTGCTTTCTCAAGAAGGGGAGGTGCGGGGTGGTACGGGTCAGTTACGGGCTACTTGCCGGCGCCGATCGTCAGTCCGCTGATGAACTGGCGCTGGAGCGCGAAGTACACGATCAGCGTGGGAATCGCGGTCATCAGCGCACCGGCCGCGATGAGGTTGGGATTGGTGAAGTACTGCCCCTCCAGGCTGGCGAGCGCGGAGGTGACGGGACGCTTGTCGCCGGTCTCGATCAGCACGAGCGGCCAGAAGAAGTCGTTGTAGATCCAGATCGACTCCAGCGTCGCGAGCGCGGCGAACGCGGGCCGGCACAGCGGCAGCACGATCTGGAAGAACTGCCGCCACACGGGCGCGCCGTCCACGAGCGCGGCCTCGGTGATCTCCTTGGGGATCGTCTTCATGTAGTTGCTCAGCACGAAGGTGCAGAAGCCGCACTGGTAGGCGATATGGATGACGATGATGCCCCAGTAGGAGTTGTAGAGCAGATAGGAATCGCTCATCCAACCGGGCAGGTTCCACTGGAGATACAGCCGGTACAGCGGGGTGATGAGCACCTGGGCGGGGAGCAGATTGCCCGCGGTGAACAGCATCAGCAGCGCGATGTTCCAGCGGAAGTCGAAGCGCGAGACGTAGAAGGCGACGGCGGCGGAGAAGAAAAGAGTGCCGAGCACGGCGGGCACGGTGACGAGCACCGAGTTCCAGAAGAAGTGCGCGAGACCCGACTGCGCCCAGGCGTCGGTGAAGTTGTCCAGGCTCAGCCCGCTGGGCCAGGACAGATAGCCGTTCTTCGCGGTGTCCTCGTACGGCCGCAGCGAGGTGTACATCGCCCACAGCAGCGGGACCAGCCAGAGCAGCGAGATACCGGCGAGGAACAGATGCCGGCCGATCTGGCGGCGCGGGCGTGACGGCTTGGTGGGAGGTGTGGCGCCCGGTGCCCGTGGCGGGGCGGCCGGAGGTGTGGCTGTCGCGGTCACGCCTCCTCCTTGTCCTTGCGGAAGTTCTGTACGAGGAAGGTGCAGATCGCGGTCAGCGAGACCAGCAGCATGATCACCGCGATCGCCGAGCCGTAGCCGATATGGCTGGTCTCGCCGACGATGTTGTCGGTGATCAGCAGCGAGAGCAGTTCCATGCCGGGCTTGCTGCCGATGCCGCCGCCGAGGACGTACACGATGTCGAAGGCGCGCAGCGACTCCATGGCCGTGACGACGAGGATGACGATGTTGACCGGCTTCAGCGCCGGGAAGACCACGCGCAGGAACGTCTGCCGGCCGTTGGCGCCGTCGAGTGCGGCGGCTTCCTTGAGCGCGGGGTCGAAGCCTTTGAGCCCGGCCAGATACAGGATCATGATGTAGCCGGTGTGCCGCCACGCGGACGCGACGAGCACGGCCCACAGATTGAGGTCGGGATCGCCGAGCCAGTCGATGTGGGTACCGGGCGAGGCGGCCCCGATGATGCCGTTGAGCAGACCGTTGTCCGGGTTGTAGATGATCTCCCAGATCAGTCCGACGACCGCGAGGGACAGCACCATGGGCAGGAAGATCGCGGTCTGGTAGATCCGGGTGAAGCGGATCTTCCGGTCGAGCTGGTACGCGAGGAAGATACCGAACGGCGTCGGCAGCAGCGCGGTGAACAGCAGCCAGATGACGTTGTGCTGGACGGCCGGCCAGAACGGCGGGTAATTGGTGAAGATCTCCCGGTAGTTGTCCCAGCCGATCCAGTCGATGCCGGACAGCGAGAGGCCGTCCCAACTGGTGAAGGAGAGCGCGAACGAGGCGAGCGCGGGCAGCCAGACGAAGACCAGCAGGGCCAGCAGTGGCACGCCGACGATGACGCCGAGGAACAGCCGGTCGCGCACGCCGAGCCGGCGCGGTCTGCGCCGGCGCGCCGGCACGTCGCGCGCGGCCGGCGTGCGCGGTTCCTCCGGTGCTTTGAGTGTGGAAGTCATGGGGGTGGGCGTCCCTCGGGCGGGTCGACGGGGTGGCGGCTCGGGCGTCTGAGAAGTCCGGACGGTCTCAGCCGGAGAAGAACCGCGAGCGCTGGGACTCGATCTTCTTCAGCGTGGCCGCGCCGTCGTCCGGGTGGCCGAGCCACTGCGTCAGACCGGGCAGTACGACGGTGGAGATGAACCCGGGATCGCTGTCGCGGTCGCCGAACTGGGTGATGTGCTTCGCGGCGCCGATCAGTTCGGCCGACTTCTTCTGCAGCGCGTTGTACGTACTGGTGTCGGCCTTGCTGTGGACGGCGACATTGCTCGGGTCGACGCCCATGTAGACGCTCTCCGCCTCCGGGCTGCCCAGGAACTCCAAGAACTTCCGGGCGCCTTCGGCGTTCTTGGGCTTACGGCTGAGCATGAATCCGTCGGTCGGCGCCTCGACGCTGTCCATACCGTGCGCCGGGTCGATCTCGGGGAACGGGAAGAAGTCGATGTCCTCGCGCAGCGCCTGGTCGGTGATCTGCTGGCCGAGGAACAGCCCGATGACGGCCATGCCGGACTTCTTGTCGAACAGCGACTGCGCCGCGTCCTGCCACGAGCGCCCGCCGGCGCCCGACTGGTAGTACGGGGCGAGTTCGCGCCACAGGTCCAGGACGGTGGTCATACGCCGGTCGCTCCACGCGACCTCGCCGCCCATCAGCTCCATGTGGAAGTCGTAGCCGTTGGCACGCAGGTTCAGATAGTCGAAGGCGCCGAGGATGGACCAACTGTCGCCGCCGCCGTAGCCGGAGGCGATCGGTGAGAGCCCGTCCTTCTTCATCTTCTTGGCCAGCGCGACGAACTGCGCCCAGGTCGTCGGCGCCGTGTAACCGCGCTCCTTGAAGACACTCTTGCGGTAGAAGACGGCCCACGGGTAGTTGTACAGCGGGACGAAGTAGTACTTGCCGTCGCTGCCCTTGGACAACTGCTTGGCGGCCTCGCTGAATCCGGAGCCGATGGTCTCCCACACCTCGTCGATGGGACTGGCCAGCTTCTTCTGAGCGAAATACCGCATGCGGTAGCCGGCGAACCAGGTGAACGTGTCGTCCGGGGTGCCCTGGAGATAGCTGGAGATGCTCTTCTGGAACGTGTCGTGGTCGACCGTGTTGGTCTTGACCTTCAGGTCGGTGTCCTCGGTGAAGGCCTTGGTCACCGCCGCGTACGCCTTCTTGGGGGTGGCGTCGGCGCCGTTGGATCCGAACGTCACGGTCTTCGGGTCGGCGGCGGGCGGTCCGCCGCCGCAGGCCGCCAGGGCGGGCCCGGCGAGGGCGGCGGCTCCCACTCCCATCAGGCCGTTGACGACGCTGCGTCGTCTCGGACCACCGGTGACGGGTATGCGGCTCTGCTGCGTCATCGCTTCTCCTGGAAGGTGTCGGATCCGATGAAGGTCTGGATCGCGGTGGCCGCGGCCCCGCGCGCCCACTCCTCGAACGGCAGCGGACGCGTGATCACGTCGCACTGATCGGCCGTGCTGAAAGCGGTCGCGGAGAACGCTTCCTTGATCTGGGCGGCGAACAGGTCGTACGCCGCGAGTCCTTCGCCCGAGATGATCACGCGCCCGGGGCCGAGCAGATTGACCACCGTGCCGATCGCCCGGCCGATCGCCGCGCCCGCGTCCGCGTACGCCGCGCGGGCCACCGGGCTTCCGCCGTGCGCCAGTTCGAGCGCCTGCGCGGGGCCGGCCAGCGGCTCGCCGGTGTCGCGCCGGATACGGCGCACGATGGCCGAGTCCGAGGCGATGGCCTCGACACAGCCGTGGTTGCCGCAGTGGCACAGCGGTCCTCGCGGGTCGATGGGCAGATGCCCGATCTCACCGGCCACACCGTGCGCCCCGGAGACCACCCGCCCGTTGACCACCAGTCCGCAGCCGATACCGGCGCCGACGGTGACCAGGGCGAAATCGGAGAGGCCCACCCCGGCGCCGAACCACTGCTCGGCGACCGTCAGCGCCCGTACGTCGTTGTCCACGGTGGTGGGCAACCCGGTTGCCGCCATGGTGAGTTGGGCGAGGGCGATGTCGCGCCAGTCGAGGAACGGCGAGTAGCGCACGACTCCCGCCGCCCGGTCCACATCGCCGGACACGGCGACCGCGAGGCCCTGCACCTGGACGCCGAACCCTTCGGCCTCCGTCCTCAACTCCGCCGTCAACTCCGCGATCACGGCGATCACGGCCGCCGGCTCACGGTCGGTGAGCGGTACGTGGCGGGCCAGCCGGATCCGGCAGCACAGGTCCGCCAGGACCGCGATCACCTCGTCGGCCGTCACCTTCACACCGATGAACAGGGCCCTGCCGCCGTCCACCCGTACGGGGTTGGCGGGCCGTCCGACCGCGGGCGGGGCACTGTCGTCCGCGGCCTCGACGAAGTAGCCGGCCGCCATCAGCGGGCGTACGGCCTTCGTCACGGCGGCCGACGAGAGGCCGGTGCGGCGGGAGAGCTCCACACGGGAGAGCGGGCCCTGGGAGAGCACGGTGGTGAAGACCAAGGAGGCGGCGGGGGTGGCCGCCGGAAACGCCTCCACCTGGTCGGTCGTTGACATGGCCGGAAACGTAGGTGAGTTAATTTCCTCTGTCAATAAAAAAAGCAGGAGTCCTGCGAAATAGAAGTTGATCATCCCCATTCAAGGAGAAAGTTGGTTACGGCAGGGCACTTGACAATGGATCAAAGGATGAGTTGGCTACCTGCCGTCACAGTGCTGCCCCCGAACGTAAGGATCTCCATGCCCCAGATCTCCTACGCCCCGGACGCCGCCCTGTGGTTGCTCAACACCCCGCGCACCTCCTACGCGGTGCGCACCGACAGCAGTGGAGCGCCCTGCCATGTGGCCTGGGGCGGCAGGCTGACCCTGGACGAGGCACGGGAGATCGCGGCCCGGCCGCACCCGGTCGACCGCGAGGCCAACAGCTTCGAGGGCCGGCCCCCGGTCGGCGAGGAGCTGCCCGTCGACGGCGGCGCCCGCTACGGCGTCCCCTCGCTCCAGGTCCGCTTCGCCGACGGCACCCGCGCCGTCGAATGGGCGCCCGTCGCCCACGACATCCGCGAAACCCCCGGCGGGGCAGGCGAGTTGGACCTCGTGTTCCGCGACCGGCACTACCCGCTCGGCATCGTCCTGCACTACCGCGTGCACCACGACAGCGACGTGATCGAACGCTGGACGACCCTGCGCAACACCGGCACCGACGACATCGTCCTGCTGCGCGCCGACTCGGCGGCCTGGACCCTGCCGCCGCGCGCCGACTACCGGCTCAGCCATGTCACGGGACAGTGGGCGGCCGAGACCCAACTGGGGCGCCAGACACTGCCGTTCGGCGAGACCGTCCTGACCAGCAGGCGCGGTATACCCAGCCACCATCTCAACCCGTGGGTCATGCTGGACGACGGCAGCGCGAGCGAGGACCACGGCCAGGTGTGGAGCGCCGCGCTCGCCTGGAGCGGCAGTTGGCGCATCACCGCCCAGCGCACCGCGTCCGACGGCCGGGCCGGTTTCACCGGCGGCGCGGGACACGACCAGAGCACCCTGCGTCTGGGCCCCGGGGAGACACACACCACGCCGCGCTTCGCCGGGCTGCACACCGAAGGCGGCTTCGGCGCGGCGAGCCGCGCCTGGCACGCGTACACGCGCGCGCACGTCCTGCCGCACCCCGACGAGATACGCCCCGTGCTGTACAACTCCTGGGAAGCCACCGGCTTCGACCACGACGAGAAGCGCCAGATGGCCCTCGCCGCGCGCGCCGCCCAACTGGGCGCCGAGCTGTACGTCATGGACGACGGCTGGTTCGGCGCCCGGCGCGCCGACCGGGCCGGACTCGGCGACTGGACACCGTCACCCGACCGGTTCCCCGACGGACTCGGGCCACTGGCCGACGAGGTGCACCGCCTCGGCATGCGCTTCGGCCTGTGGGTCGAACCGGAGATGGTCAACGCCGACAGCGACCTCTACCGCGCCCATCCCGACTGGATCCTGCACTTCCCGCACCGTACGCGCACCGAGCTGCGCAACCAGCTCGTGCTCAACTTCGCCCGGGACGACGTCGCCGACTGGGCGTACGCGTGGCTCACCGCGCTGGTCGCCGACAACGGCATCGACTTCCTCAAGTGGGACATGAACCGGCCGTTCAGCGAGGCCGGCCCGGCCGGACCCGAAGGGGACGACCGGCTGTGGAGCCGTTACGTGCACAACCTCTACCGCGTCATCGACCGACTGCGCGCGGACCACCCCCATCTGCGTATCGAGGCGTGCGGCGGCGGTGGCGGACGCGTGGACCTCGGCATCCTGTCCCGTACCGACCAGGCGTGGCCGTCCGACAACACCGACGCGGCCGACCGCGTCGCCATCCAGCACGGCTACAGCCAGCTCTACCCGGCGTCGACCATGGCCGCCTGGGTCACCGACGTACCCAACGAACTCACCTCACGCACCGTGCCGTTGGCGTTCCGCTTCCATGTCGCGACGGCCGGGGTGCTCGCCGTGGGCGGTGACCTCACCCGCTGGTCGGACGAGGAGATCGCCGAGGGCGCCCGGTACGTGGACGCGTACATCGAGGTCCGTCATCTGGTCCAGCACGGCGTCCAGCACCGGCTGCGGGCGCCCGGGGACGACGGGCCCACCGTCGTGCAGTACACGTCGGCCGACCGGGCGGAGGCGCTGGTACTCGCCTGGCAGCGCGCCCCGCGCCGGGGGCGGCCGGAGCGGCCCGTCCACCTCACCGGCCTCGATCCGGCGGCGGTCTACCGGGATGTCGCGACCGGGGAGTCGCACCACGCGACGGTCCTGATGCGGTACGGACTGCCGCTGGGGCTGCCGGCGGGGGACTGGGCCAGCACGGCGATCCATCTGCGGCGGGTGTCCTCCTGACGCCCCGGTGCGTTTCGCACCGTGCGGCGCTATTGGTCTGGACCGGACTCTTGCCCTCGAACCGGTCGACGGCCAAGCTCGCCTCATGGAGCTGGAGTTGCGGCATCTCAAGACGATCCGGGCCATAGCCGACGCGGGCAGCCTCACCAAGGCCGCCTCCGCCCTCGGCCTCGCCCAGCCCGCCCTCAGCGCCCAGTTGAAGCGGATCGAGACCGCGCTCGGCGGGCGGCTGTTCGACCGCGGACGGCACGGCGTGCGTACGACAGCGCTCGGCGAACTCGTCCTGGCCCGCGCCCGGATCGTGCTGCCCGCCGTGAGCGAACTCCAGCAGGACGCCGTCCGGTTCGCCCGCACCCTGGAGGAGACCCGCCGCTTCCGGCTCGGCGGCACCCACGGCCCGCTCCTCGGCGGGCTCGTCGACCGGCTCGTCTCCGCCTACCCAGGCGTCCCCGTCACCACCTACACCTCCTGGTCGGAGCGCGAGATCGCCGCGTCGGTCGCCGAAGGGCGGATCGACTACGCCCTGATCGGCTGCTGCGGGGCGAGCCCGCCGCCCGCCGGTGAGCGACTGGAATGGCGCGAGATCGCGAGCGACCCCGTCTTCGTGATGCTCGCCGCCGACCACCCACTGGCCGGCCGCCAGGAGATCGGCCTCGCCGAACTCGCCGACGAGGCATGGACCGACGTGCCGGGCGACGGCTGCTTCAGCGACTGCTTCACCGCCGCCTGCGCCCGCGCCGGATTCACCCCCACGAGCGTGTACGAGACCGACACCGCCTCCTGCGTCCATCTCGTCCAGGTCGGCCGCGCCGTCGGCCTCTGCCGCGCCACCTTCCCCACCACCGCCGGACTGGTCACCCGACCCCTGGCCGGCACACCACTGAGCTGGCGGCACCTCCTCGGCTGGCACCCGGCGGCGCGGGCGGCCGACAGCGCGCCCGCCGTCTTCGAACAGGCACGCGCCGCCCATGCCCAGGCGGCGGCGCGCAGTGAGAGTTACGCGGACTGGCTGGACGGCGGACACGGCCCCCTCGCCTCCCTGCCCCCCCGGCAGCCTGCACAACGCCGGCCGTGTTCCGTAACGCCGGCCGTGTTCCGTAACGCCGGGCGTGTTCCATAACGCCAGGCAGAGGGAGAACTGGCATCTTATGAACGGCAGTTGACACTCCTACGGTTTCGGTACCTCCCCGCGTGCCTTCCTCACCGAAACCACAGGAGACTCTTGATGCTCCACAGAGCCACGCTTCACAGACGTGCCGCGAGCGCGGGTGCCGCCCTCGCCGCCATCGGCGCGCTCGTGCTGGCCGGACTGCCGGGCACGGCGTCCGCCCGGCCCACCGACCCGGCCGCCGCCTCCCGCACCGCGGCCGACCCCCTGGGCACCGCCGAGACCTCCCCCGCCCTGCTGACGGCGATGCGGCGCGACCTCGGCCTCACCCAGGCGCAGGCCCGCCACCGGCTGGCCAACGAGGCGCGGGCGGGCGCCACCGCCGGCCTCCTGCGCCTCGAACTCGGCCGCGCCTACGCGGGCGCCTGGGTGCGGGGTGCCGAATCCGCCCGGCTCACCGTCGCCACCACCGACGCCGCCGACATCCCCGCCATCGAGGCCAAGGGCGCGACAGCCACCGTCGTCCCGCACACGCTCGCCGCACTGGAGGCGGCGATGACGACCCTGGACCGGGCCGCCGCCCGAACCGCCGCCCGCACCACGACCGTTGACGCGCCCGTCCGGTACGTCGACGTCCGCACCAACACCCTGGTCGTCCAGGCCGTCCGGCCGGCCGCCGCACACGCCCTCCTGGCCGCCGCCGGGATCGACCGCGACCTCGTCCGCGTCGAGACCTCGGCCGACCGGCCCCGCCCGCTCTACGACATCCGGGGCGGCGACGCGTACTACATGAACGGCTCCGGGCGCTGCTCCGTCGGCTTCGCCGTCACCAAGGGGACCCAGCAGGGCTTCGCCACCGCCGGCCACTGCGGTCGACCCTCCACCACCACCAGCGGCTTCAACCAGGTCGCGCAGGGATCGTTCCAGGCCTCCACCTTCCCCGGCCGTGACACCGCGTGGGTCGCCACCAACAGCAACTGGACCGCCACCCCGTACGTCAAGGGCCAGGGCGGCGCCAACGTCCAGGTCACCGGCTCCACCCAGGCGCCGGTGGGCGCCTCGGTCTGCCGCTCGGGCTCCACCACCGGCTGGCACTGCGGTGTCATCCAGCAGCACAACACCAGCGTCACCTACCCCGAAGGCACCATCTCCGGGGTCACCCACACCACCGTCTGCGCCGAACCGGGCGACTCGGGCGGCTCGTTCATCTCCGGCAGCCAGGCCCAGGGCGTCACCTCAGGCGGCTCCGGCAACTGCTCCTCCGGCGGCACGACCTTCTACCAGCCCGTCAACCCGCTGCTCCAGGCGTACGCCCTGACGCTCACGACCACCACCGGACCCGGCCCGGGTGAACCCGGCGAACCCGGCGGGACATGGGCGGCGGGCACCGTCTACGCGGCGGGCGCCCAGGTCACCTACGGCGGAGCGACCTACCGCTGCCTCCAGGCCCACCAGGCCCAGCCCGGCTGGGAGCCCCCGAACGTCCCCGCGCTCTGGCAGCGAGTGTGACGCGAACCGGTTGACCGTCAGGTCCGCCTGTTTCACGCCACATCGAGTGGCGCACCACGGAGGGCCGACGGACCATCGTCGGCCCTCCAGACGGGCCGGTCGTGTCATCCGCCCGGACGTACGTGGGAACCGTACGATCGGACCCGTTGTGCGGTGATCACACCATCACCGTCCCTCTCCGTCCCTGGATGACACGATGTGCTGGAGCTCGACCGCCGATCTCACCGCCGGTATCTGTGTCGGAGCGATCGGGGTGGCCTGCGTCGCACGCGTACGCCGCGTCCGCGATCTGCCGCTCGCCGCGCTGCCCCTGCTCCTGGGCACCCATCAGATCATCGAGGCCGTCGTATGGGACTCGGGCGGCGGCGCCGGGCCCGCCACCACGGCGTGGGCCGTCATCGCACTGCCCCTGCTGGCCCTCTGGGTCCCGCTGGCCGTCCTGGCCGCCTCGCCGCCGGGGACCCGCAGGCGGCTCGCCGTGCCCGTCGTCTCCGGCGCCGCCACCGCCGCCACGCTGTCGTACTACCTCGCGACCAGAACCGTGACGGCCGACATCCGCGGCCACACCATCGGATACTCCGTCCACCTGCCGCAGCCCGAGATCGTCGTCGCCGGCTATCTCCTCGCCACCGTCGGAGCCCTGCTGCTCTCCGGAGACCGGACGGTACGGCTGCTCGGTGTGCTGGTCGCCGTCGGTGCGGTGATTTGCGCGGTCATCTGGCGCCTGGAGTTCGTCTCGACCTGGTGCGCCTTCGCCGCGCTCGCCTCCGTCGTGATGTTCGGCTGGGTCCGGGGGCGTACGCGAGCGCCCGGACCGGCGGCCTGACGGCTCACGGCCGGCGCGCGACCACCATGCGGCAGCGCGGAGCGCCGTCCGGCAGTCGCCCAAGACCGTCGAGCGCGACGAGGTCCACCTCGAAGCCCGTACGGGTCAACTCGTCCACCACGTCGGCCGGCCGGAAGGTGCGGTAGTACATGACGAAGGGCGGACGCCACACGGCGTTGCGCGCCCGCATCGCCGCGTCGAAGCCCCACAGCGTCCAGTACAGCCGCGAGCCGACGCGCGGCGGCGCGGGCACCGGGAAGGCGAAAACGCCGCCGGGCCGCAGGACTTCACGTACCCGGGTGAACAGCGCGGGCCGCTCGGACGGCAGGAAGTGCCCGAACGCGCCGAAGCTCACGGCCACGTCGAAAGCGGAGCGGAAGGGGAGGGCGCGCGCGTCGGCCCGTACGAAATCGACGACGGGTCCACCCGAACCGCCCCCGCCCGCCCCGCCCTTCGGCAGCAGGGCGGACCTGGCGGTGGCGAGCATGCCGGCGCTGAAGTCGACACCGGTGACCCGCTCGACGCACACCTCCCGCAGAACGTCCACACCGGCTCCGGTGCCGCAGCAGATGTCCAGACCCGCGCGGAAGGGGCCGAGCGGCCCGAGGGCGTCGGCGACGGCGTCCAGCACCGTGTCCGGCGTACGGAACGGGGTCAGATCGAACTTCGGGGCGAGCAGGTCGTAGCCGCGCTCGGTGGACGAGAGCGCCTGCACGGTCAGTTCGCGAAGGGTGGGGCCCTGTGGGGTGAACATCACGGGTCAGCCTACCGACAGTTCCGACACGCGGCACAGGGAGGGGACATTAGCGGACGCTTCCCTCTCCCGGGGGACAAAACGCGGCTCGCGGAACGCCGTCACTGCACTGTGCGGGTGTTGTCGGACGTCACGCTTGATCGTTTCTGTGGTCTGGAAGCGAGGAGACGTGTAGCGTCAGCTTTAGCTGTCGTGGTTCCGAAGTACTTTGTCGCCCGTGATCACAGTCGCGGGCGATTCGGCTGTTCAACGTCTCTGAGGACCAGGGCGATCACCTCCGGTTCCCGCACGGTGCGGGGACCGTTATGAGTCCTTTGGAGGACACATGGCCAGCGGTACCGTCAAGTGGTTCAACTCGGAAAAAGGCTTCGGATTCATTGAGCAGGACGGTGGAGGCCCCGACGTCTTCGCCCACTACTCCAACATCGCCACCCAGGGCTTCCGCGAGCTCCAGGAGGGCCAGAAGGTGACGTTCGACGTCACGCAGGGCCAGAAGGGCCCCCAGGCGGAGAACATCGTCCCCGCCTAGGACGCCACGTCCAGGGACTTCCGTCCAGGGACACTTCTTGTCAGTCAGCGCCCCGGCACCGTGTGCCGGGGCGCTGGTGCGTCGTCATGACGGAATATCAGGAAGTGGTAGCCAAAGAGGTGTAGTAAGTGCTGAGGGCGCCGAGGTAGGCCGGATCCCTGGTGTCGTGATCGCGCTCGAAGACCGGTGCGCCCTTCACAATCGACTTCGTACAGGCGACCTGGATGACCCGCGCGGCCGGATCGATCGACGTCACCAGCCCGGCGGGAATGACGAGACTCTTTCCGAAGACCCACATCCCGGTGTCCACCACCAGGTGTTCGAACGGTGAGCCGTCGGACTGTCTGTCCACACTTCCCACCGTTCCGTCGGTCGCATGGACGCTGTAACCGGTGAGGTCCATACCCGGCACATGGCCCGATCCGACAGCGAATACCCACATGTCACCCATCCCGGCCCCTCACTCTCGTTCGACAATCGCGGCGGGATCGCCGCTCAAGGTGCACTTGCCCCCACGGCCCATTCAGCAACCACGCGCGGTTCAGCAAGGTGTTACCCGATGGCCGGTTTCAGGGTGGACACCCGGACGGAAGTACCATCGCGACAACCGGGGGATGCCATTCCGGCGTCATGCAGAGGAAGCGAGCCGTCCATGTCCGCCCATACCATCAGCACCGTCAGCGAGTTCACGAGCGTCCAGTCGCAGTACGAGACCCAGGTCGCCGCCGACCTGGAGCGCAACACGGCGGAGCAGGAACGGCTGCGTGCCGAGATCGACACGCTCCAGGGCCAGTTGGAGACCCTGGAGCACGACCACACCCTGCTGCTCGGTGTGCAGCGGGTGTTCGCCGACGGCGCCGGGGCCGACGCCGCGCGCGGCGCGAAGGTGCCCGGGGCGCGGACCGCGAACCGCGCCGCGAAATCGGCGGCCGGGTCCGCCGAGGCGCCGAAGACCTCGAAGTACTCGAAGTCCTCGAAGGGCTCCGCCAAGACCGCCGGCGGCGCAGCGGCCAAGGCCGCCTCCGGCAAGGCGCGGAAGGGCGCCAAGACCCCCGCGAAGCCGGCAGGGGCGGCCTCCGGTTCCGCCGGCGCCACCGGGAAGCAGCCCAGCCTCGCCCAGTTGGTGGGCACACTGCTGGCCGCGCACGCCGAGCCCCGCTCGGCCGCCGAGGTCGCCGCCGAACTGGCCGCGGACCACCCGGGGCGCAACTCCAACATCAATGTCGTACGTAACGCGCTGGAACTGCTCGTCGCCAAGTCCGAGGCCCACCGCGCCAAGCAGAACAAGTCCGTCTTCTACACGTACGCGGGACGCGACGAGGTGGCCGTGCCCGCCGTGCCCGCCGTGCCCGCGCCGGACGCCGACGCCACCCCGGCGGCCGGCTGACCACGGGACGCGCGGAACCGGGTTTCTCTCCGCAAGGCCGTTCCCATAGGTTTCCGCTGACGAGGGATTCCCTGCGGACCGTGGTGGAGGGCTGATGCAGCGCATCGCACAGGTGATCAAGGTGCGGCCGGAGAAGCTGGCGGAGTACCGGGAGCTTCACCGGGCGGTCCCGGAGCCCGTACTGGCCCGGTTGCGCGCCGGCCACATCGCCAACTACTCGATCCATCTGCTGGGCGACCGGCTTTTCAGCTACTTCGAGTATCACGGTGACGACTTGGCGGCCGACCTGGCGGCGATGGCCGACGACGAGGCGACACAGGAGTGGTGGAAGACCACCGACCCCTGCCAGGAGCCGGTGCCCGAGGCGGGACCCGGCGACTGGTGGACCCCGATGGAGCGGGTCTTCCTCATGGAGTAGCGGTACGCGAGGCGTCGGCGCGCTCCATGGGGTCCCTCGGACATCCCTTCCATAACCATCGAACGGGTGACCTTTCGGTCCGGCGCCCGGCGATGACAGTGTGTCCCTCGTGCGACGCACCACGCGTCGCGGAAACACACAGGAAACACCCGCGTACCAGGCACCAGGCACCCGGGCCTGGCACCTGCGCACCAGGCGCCACCGCACCACCGCACCACCGACCGAAGATCAGCACGAGAGGCACCCGTGATTCCGAACACCCTCGACACCCCCCACGGCCACCTGTCACGGCCCGCCCCGGACTGGTGGCGCGAGGCCGTCGTCTACCAGGTGTACGTCCCGAGCTTCGCCGACGCGGACGGTGACGGGATAGGCGATCTGCGCGGGATCACGGACCGGCTCGACCATCTCGCGGATCTCGGCGTCGACGCCCTGTGGCTCACCCCCTTCTACCCCTCCCCGTGGACCGACGCCGGCTACGACGTCTCCGACTACCGGGGCGTCGACCCGCGCCACGGCACCCTGGACGACTTCCGCGGCCTCGTACGGAGCGCGCACGGACGGGGCCTCAAGATCATCGTGGACGTCGTGCCCAACCACTGCTCCGACCAGCACCCCTGGTTCGTGGAAGCACTCGCGTCACCGCCCGGCTCACCCGCGCGGGACCGGTTCATCTTCCGCGAGGGGCGGGGCCCGGACGGCAGCCTGCCGCCCGCCGACTGGAAGTCCAAATTCGGCGGCGGCGCCTGGACGCGGGTGCCCGACGGTCAGTGGTACATGCACATCTTCTCCGCCGAGCAGCCCGATCTGAACTGGGAGAATTCGGACGTCCTCGCCGACTTCGAGGGAATCCTCCGCTTCTGGCTCGACCTCGGGGCGGACGGCTTCCGTATCGACGTGGCCCACGGCCTGCGCAAGGACCTCGTGGAGCCCCTGCGGGACACCGGCGGACGCGACTCCGCCTCCCTGAACTCCCCGCCCGAAGGCGAGGACCACCCCTTCTGGGACCGCGACGAGGTCCATGACATATACCGGACCTGGCGCAAGATCATCGACTCGTACGCGCCTCCCCGGATCACCGTCGCCGAGGCGGGTGTCAGCGCGGCCCGGCTGCCCCTCTACACCCGGCCCGACGAACTCCACCAGGCGTTCAACTTCTTCCATCTGCGCTGCCCTTGGGACGCCGAGGAGTTCCGGAAGGTCATCGACACCTCCCTCACCGGCGCCCGCGCCGTCGGCACCCTGCCCACCTGGGTGCTCTCCAACCACGATGTCGTACGCCACCGCACCCGCTACGCCCTTCCGCAGGGCATCGACTACCGCGCCTGGCTGTCCGGCGGCGGCACCGATCCCGCGCCCGACGACGCGCTCGGCCACCGGCGGGCCAGGGCCGCGGCGCTCCTGACCCTCGCCCTGCCCGGCAGCGCGTACCTCTACCAGGGCGAGGAGCTCGGTCTTCCCGAAGTCTCCGACCTGCCCCTCGACGCCTTGCGCGACCCCATGTGGGAGCGGACCGGACGCACCACCAAGGGCCGCGACGGCTGCCGCATCCCGATCCCGTGGACCCGCTCCGGCGGCAGTCACGGATTCGGCCCCGGCGGGAGCTGGCTCCCGCAGCCGGACAACTGGGGTGAACACGCGGTGGAGGTCCAGACCGGGCAGCCGGACTCCTTCCTGGAGCTGTACCGCACGGCCCTGTCCGTACGCACCCGCTTCCGGGGCGACGAGTCGTTCGGCTGGCTGCCCGCCCGCGACGGCGAACTGGCCTTCCGCAAGGGCCGGTTCGAGTGCCGGATCAACCTCTCCGAGCGGCCCCTGCCGCTGCCGGAAGACGCCGGCGCCGTGCTGCTCGCCAGTGGCAGCCTTCAGGGGGACATGATCGGCCCCGACACCGCCGTATGGCTGGCGGCGGCGGGCGGCTGACCGGGGCGTCGGCACCATCGGGGAGTTCCTTTCCGTCGTCGTACCCGTACAACGCGTGAGCATGATCGGGCGCTCCGTACGGGGTGTCACCCGAATGGCTGAATCCACCCCGGAAGTACTCGATGCCCACCAGCGCGCTTGCGGAGCCCCTTTGTCCCCCGGACGGCTCAAGGGGGCGTTTTCCCCTGTTGCCACCCGCCGTCAGCAGGTGCCGCATGGAGATAACGCGAGTCAGCAGACGTGCGGGGATACCGGACCCCGCCGGCTCGCCGCCAAGGAGTGATCACTGATGGCAGCCGACGATGTCTTCCACCACGTGGGCGAACTCACGGGTCTGACCGCCTACGACGATGCCGGGGAAAAGATCGGCAGTGTGGAGCAGGCGTACCTCGACAACGAGACCGGCCGCGCGGAGTGGGTGACCGTCAAGACCGGCATGTTTGGCATGAAGGAGTCTTTCGTGCCCCTCGCGGGCGCCCGCCGCGACGAGAACGGCCTCCTGATACCGCACCCCAAGGAACTGGTGAAGGACGCTCCTCGTATGGACGCCGACGAGCACCTTGACGTCGCCCAGGAGCAGGAGCTGTACGACCACTACGGTCTCGCCCGCCCCAGCGGGCGCAGTGGCTCGCCGGGCATGAAGCCCGCGACCGATACGGCCCCCAAGGAGGGCACGGCGGGCCGGGCCGACGCCACCGCCCCGGCCGACACCGCCAAGACAACCCCCGCCCCCGCCCCCGGTCGCGGCGAGGAGGAGATGGTGCGCTCGGAGGAGCGGCTGCGGGTGGGCACCGAGGAGCACGAGTCCGGCCGGGCACGGCTCCGGAAGGTCGTGGTGACCGAGAACGTCACGACCACCGTGCCCATCACCCACGAAGAGGTCCGCGTCGTGCGCGAGCCCATCAAGCCGGGCGATCGCACGATCGGCCGCGCTCCCATGGGCAACGCCGAGACCGAGGTGATCCTGCACGCCGAGGAGGCGGTCATCCGTAAGGAGCCCGTCGCGGTGGAGCGCGTACACCTGGAGACCGAGAAGGTCACCGAGCAGAAGGAAGTGTCGGCCGACGTCCGTAAGGAGCGGGTCGAGTACGACGCCCCCGGAAAGGACGACATGGGACGCGGCGGCCGGCGTGGCCCCAGCCACTGAGCCGCGGCGCCTGACCAGGCACTGCCGAACACCGCACGTCGGCGTGGGTCCACCGGTTGCCGGTGGAGCCACGCCGTGCCGCATTCCCACCCGGTACGGCGGCCGTGACCGCGAGGTCGGCCGGACCCGCTGAGTGGGGCGGACTCGCCGGGATCGCCGGGCACCGCCGGAGCCACCCTGATAGGGAGGGAGACATGAGCGAAGAGACCCCGATCCCCCCTGTCCTGACCGTCGTCGCCGCCAGCACCATCGAGCCGAACGTCGTCGGGGAGGGTGCCGCCGACCGGAACTCATGGATGGTGATCGAGACCGCCGAGCACGGCCAGCTCCTGCTGAATCTGCCGGGACCGCTCTACCGCGCGATGGAGCAGGCGACCTCGCTGGCCGCCGACCAGGCCGGCCCCGGCCGTCTCGCCCTCACCGAACGCGAGATCGCCGCCTACCGCGAGCGGATCGCGGGCCTCACCGACGAGGGGTAGCGGACCGGGCCCGGATCTGCGGCATCGGGGCGGGGCAGACGCCGGATCAGTACGGACGGTCGCCCGCGATGGCGACACGCTCGGCGATCCGCCGGTGCGTGCCGTAGTCGGCGACCGCGTAGTGCTGAGTGGCGCGGTTGTCCCAGAACGCGATGTCGCCCGCCTGCCAGCGGAATCTGACCTGGTACTCGGGCACATGGGCCTGCTGGAACAGCAGCCGCAGCAGCCGGTCGCTCTCCGTCTGTTCGAGGCCCACGATCCGGGTGGTGAACGACGCGTTGACGAACAGCATCCGCCGTCCCGTCTCCGGATGCGTGCGCACCACCGGGTGCTCCACGGGAGGGAAGACCTCCTGGAACGAGGCGAGCCGTTCGGCGGGGGAGAAGCGTGCGAAGCCCGGCACGAAGTCGTGCACGGCGCGGGCACCGTCGATCCGGTCCTTCACCTCGCGCGGCAGATTGTCGTACGCCACCGCCATGTCGGCCCACATGGTGTCGCCGCCGGCCGGGGGCACCTCGCGCAGTTGCAGGACGGCTCCCATCGCGGGCCGCTCCCGGAACGTGACGTCTGTGTGCCAGACGTTCTCGAAGGTCGGTACGGCCGTACGGTCGAAGCGCACCACGTCCCTCGTGTCCCCGGCCGTCAGCAGCGGATTGGTCTCCAACTGCCCCCAGTTGAGGGCGAACGCACGCTGCGCGTCGGGGGACAGCCGCTGCCCACGGAAGAAGAGCACCTTCCACTCCAGCAGGGCTCGATTGATCTCTTCACGCACGGCGGGCGACGGCAGGACCGACAGATCCAGACCACGGATCTCGGCGCCGATGGTGCGGGACTGCGGGATCAGCTCGAAGAGTTCGTACGGCCGGTCCTCCCAGCCCTCGGGAACGCGGCGCAGCTCCCGATGCCCCTCGTACAGGCCGTCGGCGGGGATGTGGGGATCGCGGAGAGCGGAGGTGCCGGCTACGGCGGACGCGGATATGGCGGAGGTGGTCACAGGGCTCCTAGGGAGAACGAACCGGTGGGGAAGGGGGGCGGGGAGGGGAGGGGAGCGCCGATGGCGGGTCCGACGAGGGAGCCGTCGAGTCCGTGACGGTACGGGGCCGGGGCCGGGACCGGGCGCTACCGGAGGTCAGCGACAGCGACAGCGACACAGGGGCGGAGATCCCACCCGGCCGCGGCGCAGCAGAAAGCTGAGGCCGCGAGGCGCGCACTCACCGCGAGGGCCGCTGTGACGCGGCTCCACTGCGCGGTGGTTCGAGTACGGGCCCATGGCCGGCACCGTACCGCAGCGCTGAGCCGGGTGACAGAGGAGGCCAGTGGTGCGAGACGGAGCCTCGGACGACTGGCGTTCAGGGCGGCGGTCTCGGCAGTGTGTACGTATGACTGTCGCCGTCGCACATCTCAGTGACCCGCACCTCACGACCGGCCCGCTGGGCGGCGCACCCGCTGAAGGGTTGAGCCGGGCGCTCGGCCGCGTACTCGCCCTCGATCCCCGGCCGGACTGTGTGGTGATCACCGGGGATCTGGTGGAGCGGGGCGCGCCGCAGGAGTACGAGGTACTGCGCGAGGTGATCGAGGGCTTCCCGCTCCCGCTGTTCCTCGTGACGGGCAATCACGACAAACCCGGCGCGCTGCTCGACGCGTTCGGCGGTTCCGCCTTCTTGGGAGGCTCACAACAGGCTTACTACGTCGCGGAGTTGCCCGACCTCACTCTCGTGGCCCTGGACTCCAAGGTCCCCGGCGAGGCCGGCGGGCGGCTCGGAGCGGCGCAACTCGCCTGGCTCGACGGGGTTCTGGCCCGCAGGCCCGACGTCCCGGCGTTCGTGTGTCTGCACCATCCGCCGGTGCCGGTCGGAATCCCCTTCCTGGACGGGATGCGGCTGGCGGACGGCGACGCGCTCGCGGACGTGCTCGTACGCCACACGAATGTGGCCCGTGTGCTCGCGGGCCACGTCCACCGCCCGGTCACGGTCGCGTACGCGAACAGCACGCTCGCCCTCGCCCCGAGCACGTACCTTCAGAGCGGACTCGCCCTGCGCGAAGGCGTCCCCAACTACCTGCCCGAGCCGACGTCCTTTCTCCTCCATCTGCTCGCCGGTACGTCGTGGGTCACGCACACCGTCCCTGTCAGCCATGCGGCGGCGCCGATCGGCGGTTACTAGGGCGGCTGGCATGCCGTTGGTTTCCGGCCCCGGCCGTACTCCGCGAGCGCGTGGAAGGCGGCCTTGGGCTCCCACGGGAGGCCCGGATACGCGGTGCCCGTGCGGCCGTCGGTGAGGACCTTGACCACGCCGAGGGACGCCTTGTCGAAGTCGCGGTCGTCGGCGTCGTCGGCGTCGGCGTGCGGCAGGTCGTAGCGGGCGAAGGTGTAGACGAACGCCGCGTCGATGCCGGAGTCCTCGAAGATCCCGAGGAGTTCGCGCACGTACGCGGCCTGTTCCTGCTCGTCGCGGTCGACGGGGCGGGTGAACCGCGCGGGCCGGGCCCGGTCGTCCCATTCGATGACCGTGTCGCCCCGGCCCCCGGCATCGGCGCCGCCGAGGTAGGGGGCGCAGCCGAACTCGGTGACCGCCGCCGGCTTGCCGTGCGCGGTCAACGCCCGCAACCCATCGGTCAGTTGGTCGGCGTTCTGCGCGTCGCGGTAGCCGGCGTCGGTGGCGACCAGGTCGAACGGTGTCCAGTCGACGCCCTCGAACGGCAGCGAGGCGTACCCGATCCGGCCGCCGAACTCCGCCCGTACGGCGGCGATCGCCCTGCCCAGAAGGGCGTTGATCAGGGCGGGCAGGGCGGGAAGCGCGACCCGCATCCGCTGCGGGTCGGAGAGGACGGCGGCCCTCTCGGCCATGGTGTCGCCGGGCAGGAATCCGTCGATGAAGAGGGAGATCTCCGATCCGGTGAGAAAGACCACCTCGGCGCCGCCGCGCCGCAGCTTCTCCGCGCGGCCCGCGCTGTCGGTGAGGAAGTCGATGAGTTCGTCCTGGGTGAGGCCGTTGGTGAACGGGCAGTACCAGACCTCCAGTCCGGCCTCGGCCGCGAGCCGGGCGGCGGTCTCCAGCCGATCGCGGTCACCGCCGGTGACTCGGACGGCGTCGCAGCGCAGCTCGTCGTGGATGATCTCCATCTCGCGGCGGACGGTGGACGGGTCGAAGGGTTCACGGGTGGTGGTCCCGGCGCTGGTGAAGCCGGTGTCGAAGTTGATGCCGAAGACGCGCACGACGGTCCTCTCGTCAGGAGAATTTAAGGTACTGACCGTACCCTATTGCTCATGGGTACGCTCCGTACCGCAGATATCGGCATACGTGACGAGAGGGGGCCGGCCAGTGCCGGAGGCCGTAGAGGGGCGGCGGCGACGCGGGGCCGCGCTGGAGGAGGCGATCCTGCGGGCAGCGGCCGACGTGCTGCGGGAGTCCGGCGTCGCGGGCCTGACCATGGACGAGGTGGCGCGGCGGGCGGGCACGAACAAGAACGCGATCTACCGCCGCTGGCCCAACCGCGTCGCGCTCGGCGTCGCCGTGTACCGCCGGTCGGCGACGGCGGAGACCACGGTGCCGGACACCGGCTCACTGCGGGAAGACGCGCTGGAACTGCTGCGACGCGCGAACAGCACCTGGTCGTCGCCGTACGGGGAGATCCTGCGCGGACTGATCGCGGCGGCCGGCGGCGTCCCGGAACTGCTCGCCGAACTGCGCGACCCGGCGGCCGGCGGCGGCCCGTACGAGGCGGCGTGGCTGACCGTGCTCCACCGGGCGGTGGCACGCGGCGAGGCCCCTCCCGAGGCAGCGCACCCCCGCGTCGCGTCCACGCCGACGGCGCTGCTGCGCGACGAGTACCTGACGCGGGGGGTCCCGTCCGTCCCGGACACGGTCCTCACCGAGATCGTCGATGAGGTCTTCCTCCCGCTGATCCACGGCCGGGGCCTTGCGGGGGGCGTGGGCGTGGCCTGACATTGTGCGGCGCACCGGGCTTGTCGACGCGGCGGCGGCGTCGTGCTGTCCGAGGGCGGACAGCCTCTTCGGACGGGCCCGGCGCCCGCGCCGCGCCACTTGCCGGGCCGACCGTATCGCTCGGCCTTGTCCGGAAAGTGGCGCCGTCCGCCCGAAGGGCGGGGCCCGCGCCCGCCGCGGAGCGGCTGATGTCGCGTTGGTGCGGTGCGTCGCAAGGTGGAGGATCGGCGTTGTGGATGGCCCGGCCGTACTTGGCCGACTGACGACAACGCGGCGGGTACCTCCCGTGCCCCCTCGGGGCTGCGGGGGAGAAGTGCCGTACCAGGCGTCCCGGCCCCCGAAGATCCGCCGGACAGGACCAAGGGCGGTGGTCCAGAGGCATACGCCGCCCCGGTTGCGCAGCGCTCGGCCCGCGCCTGTCCTCAAATTGCCGACGGACTGAACCGCCCCTGGCCCGGCTATCCGTCGAGGCCGACGCGCGTCGCCGCCGACGACCACGCAAGGCCGTCGCCCCGCGGCTCGTACCGGCGCAACCGCTGGGTTCGCGCGATCAGTCGGCGCGTGGCGGTGCGGTCGCCCACGAGGCCGCGCGCCCGTGCCTGGACGAGGATGTTGCCCAGCGCCGTGGCCTCCGCCGGGCCCGCCACGACCGGCAACCCCGTGGCGTCCGACGTCAGTTGGCACAGCAGCTCGTTACGGCTGCCGCCGCCCACCAGGTGCACCACGCGGATGTCCGTGCCGGACAGCTCGGCAGCCGTACGCAGCGTGGCGCGGTGCGCCAGGGCCAGGCTTTCCAGGATGCAGCGGACCGTCGCCGCCTGGTCGGTGGGCGGTCGCTGGCCGGTGCGTGCGCAGTACGCGGCGATCCGGGCCGGCATGTCGCCCGGTGCGAGGAACGCCGGGTCGTCCGGGTCGACCAGCGCCGCGAACGGCCGCGACCGCGCCGCCCGTTCCATCAGCGGCCCCAGATCGGCGGGCAGCCCACGGTCCGCCCAGGTGCGCAGGCTCTCCGACAGCAGCCACAGCCCCATGACATTGCGCAGGAAGCGGTAACTGCCGTCCACCCCGAGCTCGTTGGTGAAGTTCGCCGCCCTGGACGCCTCCGTGATCACCGGCTCGGCCAGCTCCAGCCCGGCCAGCGACCACGTACCGCAGGACAGATACGCGAAGCCGGGCCCGGTCGCGGGGACGGCGGCCACCGCCGACGCCGTGTCGTGCGAGGCCACGGCCGTGACGGGGGTGGACTCCGGCAGCCCGGTCTCGGCCGCCACGTACGGCAGCAGGGTCCCCGCCGCGTCGCCCGGCCGGCGGATCGGCGGGAACAGGCTCCGGTCGATGCCCAGACGCTCCATCAGCTCGTACGACCAGTCGCCCGCGCGGGCGTCGAACAGGCCCGTCGTGGAGGCGTTGGTGGCCTCCACGCCGACACTGCCGGTGAGCCAGTGCGTCACCAGATCGGGAATCATCAACAGCGTCCTGGCGGAGGCCAGTTGTGCGCTGCCGCAGGCCGCCGCGAGTTGGAACACCGTGTTGAACGGCAGATGCTGCAACCCGGTGATCCGGTACAGCTCCGCCGCCGGAACCGTCTCCCACACCCGCTCGCCCACACCCTCGGTGCGGGTGTCCCGGTAGTGGTGCGGATTGCCGAGCAGTTGCCCGTCCGCGTCGAGCAGCCCGTAGTCCACCGCCCAACTGTCGATGCCGATCGACGCGACGTCGTAGGTACGGGCCGCGCGGCCCAGCCCGTCGAGTACCCCCTGGTACAGGGCGAGTACATCCCACCGCAGGCTTCCCGGCAGCCGTACCGGCCGGTTCGGAAAGCGGTGGACCTCGGTCAGATCGAGCGTCCCCCGGCTGCCCCGGCCAACCCGGCCCGCGATCACCCGCCCGCTGGTGGCACCCAGGTCGACGGCGACGAACGCCGACGCCGACATCGAAGGTGTCGACGGAGTCGGGGGTTCGGTGTGTGACACGGTGTGTGACCCCTGATCCCTCAGCGCAGGAACGCCGCTGCGACGCCCGCGTCGACCGGAATGTGCAGCCCGGTCGTGTGGGTGAGATCGCCGCCGGTCAGGGCGAACACCGCGTTCGCCACATGCTCGGGCAGCACCTCGCGCTTGAGCAGCGTCCGTTGCGCGTAGAACTCGCCCAGCTTCTCCTCCGCGACCCCGTACACCGCCGCCCGCCGCGCCCCCCAGCCGCCCGCGAAGATCCCCGACCCACGCACCACCCCGTCCGGGTTGACGCCGTTGACCCGGATCCCGTGCTCACCCAACTCGGCTGCCAGCAGACGCACTTGATGGGCCTGGTCTGCCTTCGTGGCCGAGTAGGCGATGTTGTTGGGACCGGCGAACACCGCGTTCTTCGACGTGATGTAGACGATGTCGCCGCCCAGCCCCTGCCCGGTCATCACCCGCGCCGCCTCCCGCGACACCAGGAACGAGCCGCGCGCCATGATGTCGTGCTGGAGGTCCCAGTCCCGCGCGGTCGTCTCCAGCAGCGGCTTCGAGATCGAGATGCCCGCGTTGTTGACGACGAGATCCACCCCGCCGAAGGCGAGCACCGCCTCCCGGAAGGCGGCGGCGATCGCGTCCTCGTCCGTCACGTCGACGGTGACCGCCAACGCCCGGTCCGTGCCGCCCAGTTCACCGGCGACCTCCGCCGCGCTCGCGGCGTTCACGTCGGCGACGACCACACACGCGCCCTCCGCCGCCAGCCGGTGCGCGATCGCCTTCCCGATGCCCGAACCGGCCCCCGTCACCAGCGCGACCCGGGTGGCAAGCGGCTTCGGGGCGGGCATCCGGCGGAGCTTCGCCTCCTCCAGCGCCCAGTACTCGATACGGAACTTCTCCGACTCGTCTATCGGCGCGTACGACGAGACCGACTCCGCGCCGCGCATCACATTGATCGCGTTGAGATAGAACTCGCCGGCCACCCGCGCCGTCTGCTTGTCCTTGCCGTACGAGAACATGCCCACGCCCGGCACCAGCACGATCGCCGGGTCGGCGCCGCGCATCGCCGGAGAGTCGGGGTCGGCGTGCCGGTCGTAGTAGGCGGCGTACTCGGCGCGGTACTCCTCGTGCAGTCGCGCGAAACGGTCCTTCACCTCGTCGAGCGGCGCGGAAGCGGGCAGATCGAGGACCAGCGGCCGGACCTTCGTACGCAGGAAATGGTCCGGGCACGAGGTGCCGAGCGCCGCCAGCCGGGGGTGTTCGGCGCGGGCCAGGAAGTCGAGCACGGGCTCGCTGTCGGTGAAGTGGCCCACCTGCGGCCGGTCCGTGGAGGCCAGCCCGCGCAGCAGCGGGGCCAGCGCGGCGGCGCGCGCCCGCCGCTCGTCGTCGGGCAGCGGGCCGTAACCCTCCAGGGCCGGACCGAACGGCTCCGGCCTGCCGCGCTTCGCGAGGAACCGCTCGGCCTCGCGGATGACGGTCAGCGAGTTCTCCTCGCACTCCCGCGACGTGTCACCCCACGCGGTGATGCCGTGGCCGCCGAGCACACAGCCGATCGCCCGCGGGTTGGCCTCCTTCACCGCGGCGATATCCAGGCCGAGTTGGAAGCCGGGACGGCGCCAGGGCACCCACACCACGCGCTCGCCGAAGCACTCGGCCGTCAGCGCCTCGCCGTCGGCGGCGCAGGCGAGCGCGATACCGGAGTCGGGGTGCAGATGATCGACGTGCGCGGCGTCCACCAGGCCGTGCATCGCGGTGTCGATGGAGGGGGCGGCGCCGCCCTTGCCGTGCAGGCAGTAGTCGAAGGCCGCGACCATCTCATCCTCGCGCTCCACCCCCGGATACACCTCGGCGAGCGCGCGCAGCCGGTCGAGCCGGAGCACGGCCAGGCCCGGCCCGGTGAGCGTGCCGAGGTCCCCGCCGGAGCCCTTCACCCACATCAGTTCGGTGTCGGCGCCGCTCACCGGATCGGGGGCCGACCCCTTGGCGGAGGTGTTGCCGCCCGCGTAGTTGGTGTTGCGCGGGTCGGCGCCCAGACGGTGGGAACGCGCGAGGAGTTCGGCGGCCTGAGCGTGCTGGGCGGCTTCGGGGGAGGACGTCATCAAGAGGCTTCCTTCGATCCCTGATCGATGAATGAATCGATTCATTGAGAAGGTAGGCGGCGTCGCGGAGGTGTGTCAAGGGAGGTCACGTGAGGTCCCTTCTCAAGTACGCGGCCCGATGTCCGCACTCCGCCGAGCCTGCGGCGCGAGTCCCGTTCGCGCGGGGCACGCTCTACAACACCGCCGCCGCGCCGGCCGAAGTGGGATGGCTCGCCTCGCAAGGCCGACAGCGCCTGGGAAACAGGTCGGAGAGGACCGTCTACGCCCCCACGGAAGCGGGCCACGACGAACTCGCACGACGGCTGGACTCCCAGATCCGCCACCCGGAGCGCGAGTTCTCACAGTTCCTGGGCGCGGTCACCTATCTTGGTGCCCTCGGGGCGAGCGGCGCGGTGGAGGCCCTGGCCGAGCGTGCCGAGCGCCTGCGGCAACGCACGGCCGCCGATGAATCACGCCTCGCGGAGGCCCTGGCGGCCGGCGTACCCCGTCTGCAACGGGGCCTGGCCGGCGGCCCGCCGGACGACCCGGCCCTCGTGTCGAGTGACCGCCTCCAGGGCCGACCGGGCCGTCCGTTCCTGGTACGCGCCTATACGGGCTTCGACGACGCCACCCGCCTCGGCGGGCCACACGCGACCGCCACGCCAACCGCCGCCGACCAATACGCCGTCCAGGGGCGCCGGTTGGACCTGGTCGCGCAGTACCGGTCCACAGCCGCAGACGTCGACGGTTACTGCGACTTCCTGCGCGAGCCGGTCGAACAGTACGGTGCGCTCACGAGCACGTTGCAAGTGACGGAGGAGCCCGACGTCACGTCGAACCCGACGCTGGACGGCTACTACCCGGCGGTGCGGGAGGCGCTTGTGCGTGGGGTTCGCGTCGTCAAAGCGCGCGCACGTGAAATCGGGTACACGCACCTGCGGGTCGGATTCAACACCACTCCTCTCTTCGGCCCGGCGACCTCCTTCGTCACCGATCTGACCAGCCTCGGAGGAGAGGACTTCATCGCCGATCTGGACTACGTGGGCCCGGACTTCTTCCCCGACGTCTTCCGGCCCGTCGACGCGTCCGGCCTCGCGCACGCTGTCGAGGGACTGCTCCGGCCCCGAACGCCACCCGCACCGCCAGGCTGAGGTGATCGAGACCGTGGTGCGGGTGATCGCCGCCCGATCGAAGGAACTCCATCTGAGCGGCTACACGCATGTCGCGCTGCGCGACGCCGACAGCTCCCGACCGGGACTGTTCCATCAATTCGGGCTCACCACCGACAACTACCCTCCCAAGCCCGCCTTCGGCACCATGAAGTCGCTCGTCGAACGCTTCAGCGTCTGAAGGGGACGATGACTGTCCTGTTCCGTCGTCGCCGAGGCCGCCGGCCGAGAAAACCGATCGACAGACGAGTCCACGAGGCACTGGGATGACTCCGACCGCCTGCCGCACCGAGCGGGCCCACCACCGGAGTTGGTCTTGGCGACAGGCAGCGTGGACCCCCGCCCCGCGATCGATGCCGCACTGGCGAGGCGTCTGGTCGATACGCAGTTCCCGCAGTACGCCGAGCTGCCTCTCAAGCTGCTCGACCCGGCCGGTTCGGACCATGTGATCTACCGGCTGGGCGAGGACCTGTCCGTCCGGCTGCCCCGCCACGCGGGGGCCATCAGGCAGGCCATGAAGGAGTCCGAGTGGCTTCCCGCGCTTGCCCCGCACCTGCCACTGGCCATCCCGGTACCCGTGGCGGTGGGTGAGCCCGACTTCGGCTACCCGTGGCCGTGGGCCGTGTCCCGATGGCTGGACGGCGAGGTGGCGACTGCCGAGGCCCTGGCCGACTCGTTGCGAACCGCCGTCCAACTGGGGCGGTTCCTCAACGCCCTTCAGGCATTCGTGCCCGAGGAGTTCCCGGTCGGGGACGCGCGCGAGGACCTTACCGGTCGGCCGCTGGCCGACCGGGACCGCGCCACGCGGGCCGCTGTCGCGGAGGTCGACGGCGCGTTCGACGTCGCGGCCATGACCGAGCTGTGGGACGCGGCGCTGAGCGCCCCCGAATGGGATCGCCCTCCGGTGTGGTTCCACGGCGACTTCCACACCGGCAACCTGCTCACCGTCGACGGCCGCCTCAGCGCGGTCATCGACTTCGGCGGGCTCGGCATCGGCGACCCGGCCTGTGACCTGACCATCGCCTTCACCCTGATGTCCGCCGGGAGCCGGGCCGCCTTCCGCGCCACGCTCGGCGTCGACGACGCCACCTGGACCCGGGGCCGTGGCTGGGCCCTGGCCACGGGCCTGAACGCCTACACGTCCTATGCCGCCGTCGATCCCCGGGTCGCCGCGCAGACCACCCGCCAGATCACCGAGGCGCTTGTCGGCTGAGCCCTCGGTACCGACCGCCGGTCGGCGACCACACCCGTTCCGGCTCAGACGCCGCCCGCCGCCATCGCGATCAGCTCCTGGAGACGCAGACCGCGCGCCGCGTCGAGCGGGCCCGCGGCGCCCGAACGCACCGCGGCGGCGAACTCACGGCGCAGCACCGGCCAGCACTCCTCATGGTCCAACTCCGCCGTGTCGTAGGTCAGTTCACCGCTGGGGCCGTACAACTCGACGCGTGTACGGGCCCGGTCGAGACCCACCGAACCGGACAACGACGCCTGGCTGACCGCGCCGTCGGCGTGTTCACAGGTCAGCTCCGACCAGCGGCGCGGATCGCCCGAGCCGCGCACCGAGACGATCGGGCCCACCGCCATGTCCAGCAGATCGAGCAGATGCGGTCCGAGGTCGAGCAACGCACCTTGTTCCAGACGCCAGGGCGTGGCGAGTTCACCCGCGCGGAACGCGCCGTGCAGATAGCACGACCGCGCGCCGATGACCTCGAACTCCCCTGCCCGGCGCAGGAATTCCCTGGTGGCCGGGTGGTACCGCTTGGTGAGTACGAGCTGGGTGACCACCCCGTACTCGGACACCGCGTCGGCCACCCGGCGCGCCGCGTCGAGATCGGGCCCGAGCGGCTTCTCCAGCAGCATCGGGACCCCCGCCCGCGCCGCGCGTACGGCCAACTCGGCCTGTACGGACGGTGGTACGGCGAAGGCCACCGCCTCGCAGCGGTCGAGCAGTTCCTCGAACGACGCGGCGACCACGGCGCCGTACGGCTCGGCGGTCTCCCGCGCGGCCTCGGGACGGCGCGCCCATACGGCGGCGAGCGCCGTCTCGGGCCCGGCCGCGAGCATGCGGGCATGCATCGTCCGGGCCCAGGGGCCGGCGCCCACCAGCCCGACCCGGACCGGGCCGGGATCGGGCGTGGGGTGCGGGTCGTACGGCACGGTCTGCTCCACAACGGTCGAGAACGCGGTCGAGAACGGGCGGTCCATGAGCGGGTGATCGGCGGGTGATCGGCGGGTGATCGGCGTGGGGCGGTAGGGGTCGTGGCCCTCCCCACCCCCGTGTGGGAAGGCCACGCCCCCTACCCGTTCATCGCGGCCAGCCTGTCGTCCGCCCGGTCCGGGGCGTACAACTGCTCGACCACCATCATCGCGGCGCCGGTCAGCGCGGCCTGATCGCCGAGCCCGGAGGTCACGACGTTCAGATGCGCGGTCGTGCGCGGCATGGCGCGTTGGTACAGCAACTCCCGTACGCCCGTGAGGAACGGCGTGCCCGCGAGGTCCCCCGCGAGCACCAGCACCCCCGGATTGAGGAGCGTCACGACCGTCACGAGGACTTCCCCCACCCGCTGCCCGGCCTGCCGCGCCAGCCGGACCGCGTCCGGCTGGCCGTCCGCCAGCCGTTCGCGTACGTCGGACCCCGAGGTGGTCGGGATGCCGGCCGTCGTGAGCTGCCCGGCGATGGCGCGCCCGCTGGCGACGGCGGCCAGACAGCCGTACGCGCCGCACATGCACAGGGCGTCGGCCCGGTCGTGCAGCCGGATGTGGCCGATGTCGCCGGCGCCGCCGTCGATGCCCCGGTACGGCTCCCCGTCCACGACGACCCCGGCGCCGATCCCCGTCGACACCTTGACCAGCACGAACGCCGAGCAGTCGGGGTAGTGGACACGTTGTTCGGCGTACGCCATGAGGTTGGCGTCGTTGTCGACGATCACCGGTACGGGGGCGGTGACGGCCTTTGGCACATGGCGCGCGTACGCCTGCTGCATACGCTCCGGGATCGGGTACTGGTCCCAGCCGGGCATGATCGGCGGCTGTATGACCTGGCCGGTGGCCCAGTCGACGGGCCCCGGCACGGACAGGCCGATGCCGCACAGCCGGTCGGGCTCGACACCGGCCGTCCGCAGGAGCCCGGGGAACCAGCCCGCCAGTGTGTCGAGGACCTTGTCGGGCCCGTCGGCGATGAGCAGCGGCTCCGAGCGCTCGGCCAGGATGCGTCCCGCCAGGTCGAGGACGGCGGCGCGGCTGTGCCGGGTCTCGAGGTCGACGGCGATGACGACGGCGTGCCCGGAGTCGAACTCCAGGCGCGCGGAGGGCCGTCCGCCGGTCGACGTGCCCGTCGCGTCGCGCAGCCAGCCCGCCGCGAACAACTGGTCGAGGCGGTTGCCGACGGTGGACCGGGAGAGTCCCGTCGCGTGCTGCAACTCGCCGCGGGTGGTGGCCTGTCCGGCACGGATCAGCCGCAGCAGATGCCCGGGGCTCGCCTGGTTGGCCGGCATGTTCGTCGGTGCTCCTCGCTCTGGCTCGCTGGTTGTCTGGCCCTGGCTGTGGCTTCGCGGCCTCAGCCCTTGTCGGCGCCGCTGGTCAGACCCTCCGTCAGCAGTCGTTCGGCGGCGAAGAACAGCAGTACCACGGGGATGGTGAGGACCACGGAACCGGCCATCAGAACCGTCTTGGAGACCTCGATCCCGCCCGCGAGCTGCTGGAGCCCCAGCGAGACCGTCCATTCGTCGGGCGAAGCGGCCAGGAACAGCAGCGCGAAGAGGAATTCGTTCCACGCGATCATGAACACATACAGCCCGGTGGCCATCAGGGACGGCAGTGCGAGCGGCAGGATCACCTTCCGTACGGTCTGGAGCCGCGAACACCCGTCGAGCGCCGCCGCCTCCTCGATGCTGCGCGGGATCGTCGTGAAGTAGTTCCTCATCATGTAGATCGACACCGGCACCGTCTGTGCGATGTACACGATCGCCAGGCCCACCAGGTTCCCGGAGAGTCCGAGCTTGGCGAACATCACGAACAGTGGCACAGCCAGCAGCGTGGCGGGGAACAGATAGACGGCGAGGAACATCGCGCTGACATGCCGGCTGCCGAAGAAGCGGAGCCGGCTGATCGCGTACGCGCCGGGGACCGCCGCCGCGAGGGTCAGCAGCACCGTACCCAGCGCCACGGCGGCCGAGTTGAGCAGCATCCGCAGGAAGCCCTGGCCGCCCTCGGAGGTCGGCTTGAGGACGCTGCGATAGGTGTCGAGCGTGAAGTCCTTGGCCGCCACCCAGAGCGACCCGGGGTCCAGCAGCAGGGCGTCGATCGGCTTCACCGACAGCAGGAGCATGTAGTAGAAGGGCACGATCGTGATCGCCGCCAGGAAGGCGATGGTCACCCAGCGGGCGACGCCGAAGAAGCGCTCCTCGAACTGTGCGCGTGTCATCACGACTCCTCCTGGACTCTCTTGGCGAAGAACGTGAAGTAGATGCCGAGCAGCACCATCAGCACGGCGGCCAGTACGAGCGCCTGCGCCGCCGCCGCGCCCACGTCGAAGCGGGCGGTGAGGAAGTCGTAGACGCGTACGGCGACGACGTCCGTGCCCGCCCCGCCACCGGTCAGCAGATAGACGTCGTCGAACTTGTTGAAGGTCATGATGAAGCGCAGGACGCTCAACAGCGCGATCACGGGCATCAGTTGGGGCAGCAGGATATGGCGGAAGTTCTGCGACGGCGTCGCGCCGTCGACCCGCGCCGCCTCCTCGAGACCGTCCGGTACGGCCTGGAGCCTGGCCAGCAGGAAGAGGAACGCGAAGGGGAAGTAGCGCCACGCCTCGAAGGCGATGACGGTGAGCAGGGCGAGCGGTATGTCGAAGTGCAGCCCGAGCAGGCTCACTTCGTACGAGCGGGTGGACAGGAACGCGATGGGGTCGTCCCAGCCGAACAGCTTGCCGCCCCACGAGTTGACGATGCCGTACTGGGGGCTGAGCGCGACCTGCCAGACGAAGGCGACCGCGACGACGGGTGCCACGTACGGCAGGAGCATCGAGCCGCGCAGCAGTCCCCGGCCGCGGAACGGCTTGCGCAGGGCGAGCGCGGCTATCAGCCCGAGCACGATGGAGCCCGCGGTGGAACCGGCCGTGTAGAGCAGGGTGGTGGACAGGCTGGACCAGAATCCGGCCGAGCCGAAGACGGCGGTGAAGTTGTCCAGGGACCAGTTGCCGAACAGGCCCATGCCCTGGATGTCGACCAGCTTGGCGTGCTGGAACGCCAGCAGCACGGTCCACAGGATCGGGATGATCACCACGACCAGCACCACCAGGAAGGTGGGCGTGACGAAGGCGAGTCCCGCGCGGTTCTCGCGCTGCGCGGCGGAGGCCGGGCGGCGCTTGTCTCTGCTGGGCGGGCGGCTCTCGGTGGGAACGCGGCGCGTCTTCGCGCCGCTCGGTGCAGTGCTCATATGTATTCCTCGACGGGCGCCGGGCGGCGGTTACTGGAGTGACTTCTGGAGGGCGGAGACTTCGTCGTTCGCCTCGCGGGCGGCCTGGCGGGAGGAGATCTGGCCGGCGGTCATCGCGCCGATCGCCTTGGGGACCGGGAGTTCTCCGTTGGTGGCGCCGACGAGGGCGCCCTGGCCCTCGGTGATGCCCCAGCGCTTCATGTTGTCGACGCCGTCGGCCAGTTGGTCGAGCAGGTCGTCGGAGTAGACCTCGTTCATGGGCTTACGGGTGTCGACGCCCGCGGTGCTGGCACGCCATGCCTGCTGGTACTTCTGCGGCTCGGCGGCCGTTCCCCGGCGGACGGGGATCTTGCCCTCGGGCGCCATGCCGAACCAGTCCTCGTACCCCTTGTCCATCATGTACTCGATGAACTCGGTCGAGGCGGCGGTCTCCGCGGTCCTCGTCACCGCCCACGACGTCACCTCGCCGAACTGCGCGGGCGATCCGTCGGGCCCCGCGAGCGCGGTGACGATCCCGCTGTTGTCGGAGAGGAACGTGCCGTCCTTCTTGCACTCGGGGCAGCTCGGCAGCGCGTCCTTACGCAGTCCCGCCAGCTCGTCCAGGATGAAGGACGACCAGACGATCATGGACGAGCCGCCGGAGAAGTAGGTGGCCCGCGTCGAGTCGACGGACTGGGTGCCGGCCGGACCGTACTGGCGGCCGAGCTTGTCGTACGTGTCGAAGGCCGTCTCACAGGCGGGGGAGTCGAGCGCCACGTCGCCGGCGTCGTCGACGAGGCGGCAGTTGTTGGCGAGCGCGATGTTCTCGAAGCTCTGCTGGGTGAAGACGTCGCCGGGGTCGGTGGCCACGGAGATGCCGTCGCGGCCCTCCTTGTCGAGTGTGTCGGCGGCCTTGAGCAGCTTGTCGTACGTGTCGGGCACCGCCAGTCCCGCCTCCGTGAGCTGGTCCTGGCGGTAGAGGAGCAGTTGGAGCCAGGCGTCGGAGGGGACGGCGAGCTGCTTGCCCGCGTCGGCGGTGAGGCTCAGGGCGTTGTCGGCGAAGGTGTCCTTGCCGAGGCTGTTCACGATCTCGCCGCTGACCTCGGTGTTGAGCAGACCGTTGCTGTACATCTGCCAGACCTGGCCCATCGGTACGGCTCCGATGACGTCGGGCAGCGTGCCCGCTGCCGCCGCCGACATGATCAGTTGCGGCAGTTGGCCCTCGGACACACCGACGAGGTCCACCTGGACTCCGGTCTCCTTCTCGAACCGGTCGATGATCTTGTTGGTCGCCTCCATGCGCGGCGGCAGGTTCTCCTGCGTCCACACCGTGATCCTGTTGTCCGGCCGGGCCGGGCCGGTGTCGGCGGAACAGCCCGCCAGCACGCCGACACCCAGCACCGCCGCCAGACCGGCCGCGGTCGCCTTCGACCGCCGGATCCTTCTGCGCATGGCTCGCCCTCACCTACTCGGATCCCGAACTGCTCGGATCGTCGTGCCTTATGTTTTGGATAGCGGCATCTCAGCACTACTTCTGCGTATTGACAAGACATAAGTCTGAGATAGGTTCGACCTAAGTCCGAGCGGGGCACGTCACGCCACCTCTCGCCGGACCCTCAGCCGCCGGGCCTCAGCAGCCGGGCTCAGCGCCGGGGCCGCAACCCCCGGAACCTCAGCGCCGACCGACCTCTCGGAGTCCTTACGTGGAACGCGTCGTCCAGTTCACCGCCCCACGGCACGTCGAAGTGGCCGCGCACGCCAGTGCCCCGCTGCCGCCGGGCCATCTGCGGGTCCGCACCCGCTACTCGGGCATCTCCGCCGGCACCGAACTCACCGCCTACCGGGGCACCAACCCGTATCTGACCCGCACCTGGGACCCCGAGGCGCGGATCTTCCGCGACGGCGCCGCCGGCATCGAGTACCCCGTCGCGGGCTGGGGCTACTCCGAGGTCGGCGAGGTCACCGAGGTCTCACCCGAGCTGGAACCCGAACCCGAACCCGGCTCGGACGGCGAGTCCGCGCGGGCGGTCGGGCTGCCCCGCGTCGGTGATCTGGTCTGGGGCATCTGGGGCCACCGCAGCGAAGGCGTCGTCCCCGTCGAGCGGATGATCGGCCACACCCTGCCCGAAGGACTCGAACCGCTCGCCGGAGCCTTCGCCCGGGTCGGCGCCATCGCCTACAACGCCGTCCTCGCCGCCGACATCCATGTCGGTGAGGACGTCACCGTCTTCGGCCAGGGCGTCATCGGCCTGCTCACCACCCGCCTCGCCCAGCTCAACGGCGCCCGCGTCACCGCCGTCGACGCGCTCGACGGCCGGCTCGCCACGGCCCGCGCCTACGGTGCGAGCCGCACGCTCAACGCCCTTGACGACGCGGTCGCCGAGTCCGTACGCGAAGCCACCGAGGGCCGGGGCGCCGACGTCGCCATCGAGATCAGCGGCGCCTACCCCGCCCTCCACGAGGCGCTGCGCTGCGTCACCGTAGGGGGCCGCGTCGTCGCCTCCGGCTTCTACCAGGGCGACGGCACCGGACTACGCCTCGGCGACGAGTTCCATCACAACCGCGTACAACTGATCAGCTCTCAGATCGGCGGCGTACCACCGCAGTTGGCCGGCCGCTGGACGGTGGAACGGCTCCAGCGGACCTTCCTCGCGCTCGTCGCCGACGGCCTGGTCGACGTGGCGTCACTCGTCAGCCATGTCGTCCCCGCCGCCGAGGCCGCCGACGCCTACGCGCTCCTCGACGAACGCCCCGCCGACGCCCTCCAGATCGTCCTGGAATTCTGAAAGGTTCCCCGATGCTCAAGACCGCCTGCCAGGAGCAGTTGCTGCCGGGGGAGACCCTTCAACAGAAGTGGGACTTCGCACAGGACGCCGGATTCGACGGGATCGAACTGCGCGCCAAGGGCGACCTCCACTTCCGCGAACGCCTCCCCGAACTCCGCGCGGCCCTGCGCGACGGCGTCGTCATGCCGACCGTCTGCGTCGACATGCTCCACTTCTTCGGGGCCTTCGACGCCGGTCTGCGCCGCGACGCGATCGTGCAGCTCAAGTCCCAGCTCTCCGTGATCGCCGAACTCGGCGGACTCGGCGCCCAGACCCCGGCGTCGTACGGGATGTTCTCCCGCCGGCTGCCGCCCTTCGAGCCGCCGCGCGGCGCCGAGGAGGAGCGCGCCGTACTGCTCGACGGACTCACCGAACTCGGCGAACACGCGCGCGACGAAGGCGTGTCCCTCTTCCTGGAACCGCTCAACCGGTACGAGGACCACATGGTCAACCGGCTCGACCAGGCAGCCGAGTTGATCCGCGCCGTGGGCCTCGACTCGGTGCGTATCGGCATCGACAGCTACCACATGAACATCGAGGAGGCCGACCCGGCGGGTGCCATCCTCGCCGCCGCGCCCTACATCGGACACGCGCAGGTCAGCGACTCCAACCGGTTCCAGCCCGGCGCCGGTCATCTGGACTGGCCCGCCTGGCTCGCCGCGCTGCACTCCATCGGCTACGAGGGCTACCTCGCCGTCGAATGCCGGCTGACCGGAGACCCCGTCGAGGCCGTACGCTCCATCCCCACCCTGCTGCGCAGGTCCGGCGCATGACGGCCACCACCGCCGGCCCGTCCACGCCCCTCGTCACGGGCGGCTCGGGGACCCGGACGGGGCGACGGGCCCTGCGCGCCGCGGCGTCCCGCGTGCTGCTCGCCAACTGGACCGGCGCCTCCACCGTGCCCTCCCACACCCTCTATCCGCACCAGTGGAGCTGGGACTCCGCCTTCATCGCCGTAGGACTCTCCCGTCTCTCGCCCCGCCGCGCACAGCGCGAACTCGAAACCCTCCTCAGCGCGCAGTGGGACGACGGCCGTATCCCGCACATCGTGTTCAACCCCGCCGTGCCGCTCGACGCCTACTTCCCGAGCCCCGATTTCTGGCGCTCCAGCACCGCCGGAGCCACGGCGGGCGCACCCCGCGACATCGAGACCTCCGGGATCGTCCAGCCACCCGTGCACGCCCTCGCCGCGTGGCTCGTCCACGAGAGCGACCCCGAGACGTCCGGGCGGCGCGGCTTCCTGGCGCGCGTCTACCCACGGCTCACCGCCTGGCACGGCTATCTGCACACCAACCGCGACCTCGGCGGCCACGGCCTCGCGTCCGTACTGCACCCGTGGGAACCGGGCATGGACAACAGCCCTTGCTGGGACCGGCCGTTGGAGCGGGTCGACCCCGCCCCCGCCACCTCGTTCCGCCGGGCCGACCTCACGCACGGCGACGCGGCCGACCGGCCGACCGATCTGGACTACGGCCGCTACGTGCGCCTGGCCGCCGACTACCGTGACCGCGGCTACACGGACACCGGTGCAGGCGTCGGTGCCGCCGCTCCGCACGGCTTCGTCGTCGAGGACCCCGGCTTCAACGCCTTCCTCATCGTGTCCGAACACGCCCTGGCCGCCATCGCCCTGACACTCGGTCAGGACCCGCGGCCGCACCGCGAACGCGCCCGCGCCCTGACCACCGCCCTGGTGCGGCGCCTGTGGCACCCCGAAGCCGGCCTGTTCCTCTGCCACGACCTGCGCACCGACACACCCATCGAGGAGAAAAGCGTCACCGGCCTGCTCCCCCTGCTGGTACCGGACCTGCCCGGCCATGTCGTGGAAGCCCTGCTGCGCACCGCGTCCGGCGACCACTTCGGCCTGGGCTCCACCACGGCGCTCGCCCCCAGCTACGACCTGCGCGGCCACTCCTTCGACTCCTCCCGCTACTGGCGCGGACCGGCCTGGTTCAACATCAACTGGGCCCTCGAACGCGGACTTCGGCAGCACGGGGCGCTCGCGCGCGCCGACGACCTGCGGCAGACGATCCTCACCTCGGCCGGCGCCTCCGGCTTCGCCGAGTACGTCGACCCGCGCACCGGCCGGGCACGCGGCACAGCCGACTTCAGTTGGACCGCGGCCGTCGTGCTCGACCTGCTGGCACGCACCGAGGAGCCGGGGAAGGGCGCGGGCCGATGAGCGCCGCACCCCAACTCCTCGTCCACGCGGGCACGTTCGCCGCGCTCGACGGTGCCGGCGACATCACCGGCACCCGTGGCAGCTCGCCCGACGGCCTCTTCGTCCGCGACGCGCGCCACCTCAGCCGGTGGCGGCTCACCGTCGACGGAGCCGTACCCACCGTCCTCGTCCCCGGCGCGCCCACCGGCGGCACGGTGGCGGTCCTCACCGCGAGCAGCACCCGCGACGAACCCTCCAACTGGACGCTGCTGCGCCAACAGGCCCTCGTCGCGGGCCGGTTGGTGGAGCGCGTACGGATCATCAGCAACATCGCCCGGGACACCACGCTCGCCGTCACCGTCGAGGCCGACGCCGACTTCGCCGACCAGTTCGAGCTGCGCGGCGACGGCCGTACGTACGACAAGCCCGGCGCCGCCCGGGACATCCACACCGTCCCCGGCGGCATCGAGTTCACCTACCGGCGCGGCGGCCGGCGCTCCTCCACCACGCTCACCGCGACCCCCGCGCCGACCGCCGTCACGGACCACGGCACCGGCCGCGACCTCACCTGGCACCTGCCGCTGCCCGCCCACGGCAGCGCCGAACTCACCCTGACCGTCACGGCGCGCGCCCACGGCGCCGCCGAACCATCGCCCGCCCCGAGCGGCCCCGAGGAGGCACAGGAGTACGTACGGCGCGAGAGCGCGCGGCTGTGGCCGGACCCCGTGCTCCCGGCCGACGACGACACCCCGCGCGGCCGGGCGCTCGCCCGCGCCTGCGCCCAAGGACTCGCCGATCTCGCTCTGCTGCACATTCCGGCCACCGGTCCGGACGGCGAGGACCTGCGCGTGCCCGGGGCCGGAGTCCCCTGGTTCCTCACGCTGTTCGGCCGCGACTCGCTGCTCACCTCGTTCTTCGCCCTGCCCCATCTGCCGCGCGTCGCCGAGTCGACCCTCCTCGCGCTCGCCGCGACCCAGGCCACCACCCACGACCCGGCGGCCGTCGCCCAGCCCGGCAAGATCGTGCACGAGATCCGCCACGGCGAGCTGTCCCACTTCCGGCAGGTCCCGTACGCCCGTTACTACGGCTCCGTCGACAGCACCCCGCTTTTCGTCGCGCTCCTCGCCGCCCACGCCGCGCGGACCGGGGACCCCACTCTCGCGCGCCGCCTCCAACCGCACGCCCGCGCCGCCGTCCGCTGGATGTTCGAGCACGGCGGACTCGACCGGCACGGCTATCTCGTCTACACCTGCGATCCCGGCGGTCTGCTCAACCAGAACTGGAAGGACTCCGCCGGCGCGATCTGCTTCGCGGACGGTACGCGGGCGACGGGCGCCATCGCCGTGGCCGAGGCCCAGGGTTACGCGTACGACGCCCTGCGCGGCGCGGCGGCCCTCGCCCGTACGGCATGGGACGACGACCGTTGGGCGGACCAACTGGACGCGGCGGCAAGGCGGTTGCGGTCCCGCTTCCACGACGACTTCTGGATGCGCCGCAGCGACTTTCCCGCCCTCGCCCTCGACGGCGCGGGCCGCCAGGTCGACGCGCTGGCCTCGGACGCCGGCCATTTGCTGTGGTCGGGCATCCTCGACGGTGAGCGGGGCCGGATCGTCGGCAGGCGGCTGCTGGAGCCCGACTTCTTCTCGGGCTGGGGCATCCGCACCCTCGCGGCGGGCCAGGCGCCGTACCACCCGCTCTCCTACCACCGGGGTTCCATCTGGCCGCACGACAACGCCGTCATCGCGCTCGGACTCGCCCGCCACGGACTGCACGACGAGGCCGCGCGGGTGAGCGACGGTCTCCTCGACGCGGCGGCGGCGCACGGCGACCGGCTGCCGGAGGTGATCGCGGGCCACACCAGACAGGACGGCCACGGACTCGTCCCATATCCGCACTCCTGCTCGCCGCAGGCATGGGCGGCGACCACCCCGCTGGCCCTGCTCACGGCACTGCGGGCCGCACCCGCGAACCCCCACCCGTAGTGGCCGCCGGAACTCACCCCTTGGCCAGCAACTCCGCGATCTCGTCGTGCAGTTGGAGCGGCAGTCGGGTGCCCCAGCGCGCCGCCGCCTCGGCGGCCAGCTCCCGGCTCCACCGCCAGCTCTCCATCGCCGCCGAGCGCAGCTCGCCGGGCCGCGCCCCGCCGGTGGTCTCGAGATAGCGCGCGCGGTCGGCCTCGGGGAGGTCCTGCTCCAGCGCACGGCTCGGCGTGAGCCAGTGCGCCGTGGAACCGCGCAGCAGCCGGCACAGCTTCAGTTGGAGGGGCGCGACGACGGCGTGCAGGAGGTTGTACGCGCGGGCGATCTCGCCGCGTGCCGCCACATGGGCCAGCATCAGCGTCCAGTTGGCGAGTTCGTCGCACAGCTCCTGGGCCGTGGCCACCGGCTCCGGCGGCCGGAAGCCGGCGAGCCGGCGCGCGGCGGCGGTCAACCGCCCGCCCCGGTCGAGAAGGACTGCGGAGTCTGGGTCGGGGAGATGCACCATCCCCTCCCACGACGCGATGCTGCCGATGCCCGGCCCCGCCGGGTCGACGTGGAACTCCCCGCGCATCAGGTCATCGAAGACGACGGCGAGGACGCCGTACATATTCAGGTGGGCCAGCTTCAGCGGGGCGATCCGCGCCACGAACTCCCGCCCGTCGAAGCTGTCCGCGTCCGCGTCGCGTACGAACAGATACGCGTCGATGTCGGAGTGCTCGTCCGACTCGCCGAGGGTCCACGACCCGTACAACAGGACGCCTTCCAGGCGCGGTTCGGCCTCGGCGATCTCGCGCAGCCGCTCGACGCGGCGATTGAGGACCGGGGCGGGTGATACGTACGACACGGGGGCTGGTCTCTCCTGGGATCGGGTGAGGGCACACGAACGCGGTCCGGTGATCGCCGGACCGCGCTCGTGTGCTCGGCTCAGGTCATTCCACGCCGGGGATCGTACGGGACATCCGCCATCCCACCGGGACGCCGTACTACCTGGACAGCAGCGGCTCCAGCGGGTCCGCAGGCTGGATGGAGTCGAACGGGTCCGTCTCCACCACATAGCTGCAGTACGTGTATGTGTAGCCGGGATCGATCGACATCCCGTCCGACGTGCTCGTCACGTCGTCGGCCGCGTCCCCGGAGTGCTTGAGCAGGAAGTGGTAGTCGCCGACCGGCAGGCGCAGCGTCTTCTTCGGGTAGCCCTTGCCGGAGTCCTTGCACGCCTTGTCGACGGCGTCGTAACTGGAGTAGTTCTCGCAGTTGCCGCACGCCCCTATCTTGATCGTGCCGGTCACGGGTCCGGTGTAAAGGATCTCCACCGCGTCCGGGGCGTCGTTGCTGATCACCACCTCCAGCCCGGCACCACCGGGCGCGTTCTGAGGCGGCAGGCGCTTGCCCGCCGCCGCGCGCTCCGTGGCGATCTCGGCGGCGATGGCGATGTCCCGCGCGCGATCCTTGCGGTCACTGTTCTTGTAGGTGGACGTGAACGACGTCAGCGTCTCCATGGCGAGATCGAAGTGCTTGTCCTTGAACTGGTCCACGCCGCACGCGTAGGTCCCGGACTCCACGGCCGACGCGGCGCTCTTCTTCAGGGCCGCGGTGTCCGTCTCGAAGGACTTCACCAACTCGGAGATGTTCTCCAACTCCGTTGTGGACGCGCACGGATCGGCTCCGCCCAGTGTCTTGGCGCGCTGCTTGATGGCGGCGTCGACAGCCGGCTTCACCGCCGCCGCCTGCGCCGACTCGGGGAACGTGGAGATGAGTTCGGCCAGTTCACCGCGGTCCGTACCCGACCCGCCCGCGGCCAGTCCCGTCTTCCCGCACTCCAGGAGCGAGGTGGCCAACGGCTGGTCGGGCCACTTGGCCAGTCGGCCGAGCAGATCGCCGTCGACCGAATCGGGCACATCGCGCAGGTACTTGAGAGGTTCGACGGCCGCGCAGTACTCCTTCTCGGCGTACGGGAGTGACACGGCGTCGTAGAACGTGTCCAGTCGCTCGGGCACGAGCTTGCCCGCCCTCGAACCGCCCTCGTTCTCGCCGAGTTCACGGTAGACGCCGAGGGCGGAGTCGAATCCCGCGGTCTTGTCCTTGCTGTCACCGTCGCGCAGCGCCTCGACCTTCTTGTCGGCGTCGGCGAGCCTGTCGAGCAGCATCCGCTCGACTGCCTCGTCCTGCGCCGCTTCGTAGGCGACGGCCCCGCCCACCGGAATCGCGAGCAGTACGAGGGCCAGGGCGACGGCCACGGCGGGCCGTACGGCGGGGAGCACCAGCGGCGGTCGCGGGGCCGGACCACGCGCACGCCGGGCGCCGTCGAGGGCCGCGCCGATCAGCACCAGGGCGTACAGGACGACGAACAGAACCGGGACGCCGTCGGTGTCGGCGGGCAGCACGAGGAGCAGGAACAGCGCGGTCGCGGCCAGGTTGACGGCCAGTCGGAGCCGGTCGCGGATCAGGACGTAGCCGAGCCCGAGACCGGTGAGGTTGAGCAGCGCCACGGCGGCGACATGGCCGGACGCGGCCGGAGGACCGAGGGGCACGGGCGGCGGCGGAGGTGGAGGAGGCGGACCGAAGCCCGGAATCTGGGGCGGCGGACCGAAACCCGGCGGCTGGGCCGGCGGCGGTGGTGCCACCGGAGGCTGGGCCGGTGCGGGTGGTGTCAGCGGTCGCGCCGGTATCGACGGCGGTACGGCATCGGTGGGCCCGTCAGCGCTCGTACCCCTGTCCGCGCGCGGGTCCGCGCCCTCGTCCGGACCCGTCTCTTTCTCGTCACTGTCTCTCCCCGTCGCCATGTGCCCCCCAGGTGTCCTGTTCCGCAGCGTTCCACTGCTACTCCATACAGTGAACGTCAAGGTCGGTGCGGTGCAAGGCGGTTGGGAGACAGCGGCCGGCTCCGGCGGGGCCGGCCGGGCTCCGCGCGCCGGTACCGGATTTCTGTCAGGGAGATGGATTAACGCACTCGAACTCTGGCCAGAATGATGGCGTGACAGTGTGTCGGCGAACTACATAATAATACGTTGAGGCGCCCCAAAGGATCACTCATTCTGCTCTCCGGGAATCGCCCCGACCATCACACACTCTTCACAATCAGTATTACGCCCCAGGCCACCGGGCCACCATTGAACGGCGCGAGGAGAGCGGCCGTGCATGATGAATTCCTGTGCCATGTCACCGCCTACGGAGTCAGTGGCGGACAGCGTATAGGCGTCCCTCTGGGAACGTATCGCGCACCCACTCTGTCACTTGCACTGTGGTGGTTACGGGACCGGGCGACCTGGATCGCGGAACGCCTCGATCCGAGCCCCGACAACGACAACTTTCCCGCCCGTGCGCTCGCCCCCCTGGCCGACACCGTCCCTGACGTACCGCAGATGCTGCGGGCCTGGCGCGACAATCAGGCCCATCAGGACCGGGTCGCGGAACATCTGGCGGCGGGTCACCTCATTCGCGTCGCCACCCGCGACGAAACCACGGAATACGAACTTCTCGCGGAATCCGTCGACGCCCTGCGGATGGACCGCGCCAGCCCGTCATTGGTCGACGAGTCGGAAATCCCCGGGGGTTACGAAGCCGCTTACGACGGCGCATACGACGGCGCATACGCCGACGGCCCCGCGCGCGAGGATGAGTACGGTTACGCGTACGCATCTGTAAAGCCTCCGGAAGCCGCCGGGAAATGGCGCCCGCGGGAGGACTCCTTCACCGACAGTGGCGCCGACACGCTGCAACTGGGCAGACTGCCCCGATAATCACGGGACCGACCCTTCGGAATAACCGTCTCCACAGCGTCGTTCACCGTCTCGCACACGCGGCGCGCGGCGCGCGCCGCACAACAGCCGCCACCGCGCGGACGTTGCTACGGTCGGTTTCGCACGGGCTCGAGGCTGTCCCCCCGGCCGCCACGGGCAGAGCGAGACCAGTTAAGGAGACGGCAGATGCTGTTCGGGCAAGAGCATGTGAAGCGCTACCAGGAGACGGACGGCGAGGTGGGACATGTGTGGGAGAACGGCACTACCACGCTGATCCTCACCACCACCGGCCGTAAGAGCGGCGAGCAGCGCAGCACCCCCCTCATCTACCGGACCCACGGTGACGACCTGCTGGTCGTCGCCTCCCACGGTGGCGCCGACGTGTCGCCCCTGTGGTACCGCAACATCGAGGCGGACCCCGAGGTCCATGTACAGGTGAAGGGCGACCGCTTCACCGCCCGCGCGCGCACCGCGACCCCGCAGGAGAAGCCGGAGATGTGGCGGAAGATGGCCGAGGTCTGGCCCGCGTACGACGAGTATCAGACCAAGACGGACCGGGAGATCCCCGTGGTCGTCCTGGAACGCGTCTGACCGTTCCGACCGTGCGCCGGCCGTCGAAGGGGCGTCGGCGTGGTCTTCGCTTCCGCGAAGCCGCTCACTCGAGACCCGGATGAACCCAAGCCCGCCGACGTCAACGCGGTTACGTCGGCGGGCTCTTGACGGTACGTCAGCTCGAACGTCAGCTTCTCGGCGTCAGTTCCAGCGCCTCGGCCAGCGTGCGCCACTCGGCGAGCGGCAGGTCCTTGGCCCGGTCGCCCGACAGGACCTGGAGCGCCAGATGGTCGGCGCCCGCGTCCACGTACTCCTCGACACGGGCACGCACCGCCCCGGCGTCGCCCAGCGCGAAAAGCGCGGCCAGCAGCCGGTCGCTGCCGCCGTCCGCGAAGTCGCCCTCGGTGAAGCCCAGTCGGAGCAAGTTGTCGGTGTAGTTGGGCAGTTGGAGATACATCGACAGCATGCCGCGCGCGACCGTACGGGCCCGCTCGAGGTCCGTGTCGAGTACGACGGTCAGCTCGGGCGCCAGCAGCGCGTCCGGGCCGAGTGCCGCGCGCGCCTGTGCCGTGTGTTCCGCCGTGACGAGATAGGGGTGCGCGCCCACCGCACGGTCCGCCGCCAGCTTCAGCATCTTCGGGCCGAGCGCGGCGAGTACGCGCTGCGACGCGGGCACCGGGTCGGGGGCGGCGTCCAGGGCGTCGAGGTAGTCGACCATGGCCGAGTAGGGCCGTGCGTAGTTCGGGGTGAATCCGCGGTGGCTGACGCCCAGCCCGAGGACGAAGCGCCCCGCCGTGTCCCGCTGGATCCGCGCCGTCCGTTCGGCGACGGCCGGTGCCTCGTGCTCCCAGATGCTGAGGATGCCGGTGGCCACGGTGATGTGCCGGGTGGCATCGAGGACGGGAACGACCTGGTCGAGCGACGGGCTGCCGCCCAGCCAGAGGGTTCCGTATCCCAGCGCGTCCAGCTCGGCGACCGCAGCCGGGACCGCCGCGACGGCGTCGGGGTCCGAAGGGTGCAGGGCCGAGCTCCAGATGCCGATCCTGCCGAAACGGGCGTTGCTGTCAGAGGGCATACCGCACGCTAACCCAGGCCCCCGGAGGTCCCCGTACACCGTCGACGGCGCGGCTCGATCATCGGCCGGGATGGTTCCCCCCGCGTTCACCGCCCCAACATCCCCCGCTCACCCGGTGTCGGCAACATCTCTCTACCCCCCGGCCACCTGTGCACGACACCAAGGAGCCCCGTGAAGATCCTCCGAAAGTTCTCAACAATCGCGACGACCGGGAAGCCGCAGGCGGGGCGGCCGGGGGCAGGGCGAGTCGGGACGCGGATCCGCGATCTCGACGAGAAGAACCGGCGGACGGCGCGGGAGGCGGCCCGGATCAGGCCCGTCACCACCTCCGACATCCTCACGACGCACCGTAAAGGCTTCCCCCACCACGGCTTGGTCGAGATCGACTCCGAGCACTGTCCGCCGTTCGTCATGTTCTGCGCGAACGACGAGGCCGTCGCCCTGGACACCGTATGGAACGGCCGTTTCGGCTACGAGTCGTCCAGCCTGCGCCACTGGAGCCGGCTCGCCGCCACCAGCCGGACGATCCTCGACGTCGGCGCGCACGTCGGCTACTACGCGATGATCGCGGCCCTCGCCGCACCCAAGGCCACGGTGCACGCCTTCGAACCGGTGCCGCCGATCCACGCGAGGCTGGCCGTCAATCACCGGGTGAACGGTCTGAAGAATCTCGTGCTGCACCAGAACGGGGTCTCCGACCACGCGGGAACCGCCGACATCAACATCCGCTTCCCGCTGTCGAACCTGCTCTCCACCGGCTCGTCGCTGGAGGAATTCAGCAAGCCGCTGTCCACCGCGTTCACCACCCGGGTCCATCTGCTCACCCTGGACGAGACCCTGGGGGAGACCCCGGTCGATCTGATCAAGATCGACGTCGAGGGCCATGAGCCGAGTGTCCTGGCCGGAGCGCGGGGCCTCATCAAGCGCGACCGTCCCGTGATCATCCTCGAAGCCCTGCACAAGACGATGCTCGGCAAGCTCACCGAGCCCTTCGAAGGACTCGACTACACCTTCCGCTGGATCTCGGAGTCGGACGGCCGACTCGTCCCGATAACCGGCGAGCGCCCCTTCAAGAGCCGCAATCTGATCTTCACGCCGAAGGAGCGGGAGTACGCCTGACGCCGTACGCCCGACGGCCGGCCGGGTCCGCACATGGCGCCGCCCCGGCACGCGCGTTGTCGCTCGTGGCGGGGCGGCTGGTCGGCGGACCCGACCGGCACAGTCGGCCGGCCGGGTCCGCCGGTCTGTGGTTCGGCGGCTCGTCCGGGTTAGCTGAAGACGACCGAACGGACCTTCAGCCGCTCGGAGGCCTGGCCCCCGTTGGGCCGCAGGCTGAAGTGCGGGCCTTCACAGTCGACGCCCGCGAAGACGGTCGCCGTGGCGTCCGTGTTGTTGCGGGGGGAGTGTGCCGGCGCCGTTTGCGCGCTCTCGACCTCGGGCAGCGTGATGCACTCGCGGCTCTGCGGGTTGATCAGACCCGACGTCTGCGCTGTGCCGGCCCGGTTGACGTGCTGGTAGGTGAAGTCGCCCTGGGCCGCCCCGGCCGAGGTCGGCAGGGTGATGACGAGGGCGAGGGCGCCGACGGTGGCGGCCACACTGGTACGAAGTCGCACAGGAACTCCTTGTGGTGCGGGTGGTGTGAAACAGGACGTCGAAACCCTGTCCCCGGCCGTGCGGATGTTCTCCGAACGACCCGGATCGTCCCTCGAACAGCGGGCTGCTGAATCGGTTCTTCGTGCGCCATGTGGGTATCCCGCCACCGTCGGCGCTCCGCCGTCAGAGCCCGTTGGTGAACAGGAGCCGGTTCGGCGAGCCCTCGCTGACGGCGGACAGCCGGTTCTCGGTGGCCGAGCCGCCGAGGACGCCGGCGACCTCGGCCGGAGCGGCCTGCGGGTGCGCCGCCTTGTAGAGGGCGGCCACGCCGGCGACATGGGGAGAGGCCATCGAGGTGCCGTTCAGGGCGACGTCGCCACCGCCGAGCTTGGCCGACACGATGGCGGCGCCCGGCGCGTACATCGACAGACACTTCCCGTGGTTGGAGAAGCTGGTCTGCTTGTCCTCCATGTCGGTCGCGCCGACCGTCACGACACCCTCCGCCGAGGCCGGCGAGACGGTGCACGCGTCGACCCCGTCGTTACCGGCGGCGATGACCGGCAGGACACCCTTCCTCGACAGGGCGGTCGCCGCGCTGTTCACCGCGACGGACTTCGGGCCGCCGAGCGAGCCGTTGAGCACGGCCGGCTGCTTGGCGTTGTCGGCGACCCAGTCGAAGCCGGCGAGGATTCCCGACCAGGTGCCCTTGCCCTTGCAGTCCAGGACCCGGACGCTCACCAGGTCGGCCTCGGGAGCCACACCGTACGTACGGCCGGCGACCGTGCCCGCCACATGGGTGCCGTGACCCTGGCAGTCCTGGCCCTGCCGGCCGTCGCCGACAGCGTCGTAGCCCGGCTTGGCGCGCCCGCCGAACTCGTCATGACCGAACTCGATGCCCGTGTCGAGGATGTACGCGGTGGCACCCTTGCCGGTCTGCTGCGCGGTGTACTGGCCGTCCAGCGGCAGTGCCTGCTGGTCGATCCGGTCCAGGCCCCAGGAGGAGGCGGCGGCGCGGCTGCCCGATGGCGTGGTCCGAAGCGCCTTCACCTCGGAGTCCTGCTCGACGGCCGTCACGCCGGGCGTCGCCCGGATGGTCCTGAGCTGGGCGGGGCTCAGCTCGGCCGCGAACCCGCGCAGCACGCTCGTGTACGTGAACAGGGGCTTCACCCCGGCCCGGTTGAGCAGCTTGGTGGCGTCGAACGCGGCGTCGATGGACACGATGTACCGGTCCACCAGCGGCGTCGGCGAGAGGTGCAGCGGCGCGGTGCGGGGCTGGGCGGTGGCCTCCTGCGCCGGGGTGGGCAGCGGGCCGGCGGCCACGACGACGGCGCTCGTGGCGACCAGGAACATGCTGAGTTTCAGTCGATTTTTCATGAAAGGTACTCAAACATGATCGAATTATCTTGATCGTCAGGCGGGGCGGAGGTTCACCCGACCAGATCGCCCGGCGACCAGATCGCCCGGTTCATGGCGCGATGTGTGGGCCGTACGTCGTTGACGACGCGATCGCCCACGGCGCAGGCTGAACGACGTGCAGCAGCGACGCGTCGTTTTCGTGATCTTCGAGGGATTCCAGTCGCTCGACCTCTCGGGACCCTTCGAGGTCTTCCAGCAGGCCGGCCTCGGGGGTCCGGGTTACGACTGCCGGATCGTGGCCCCCGTCGCGGGCCCGGTGCGCTCGACCGGCGGGCTGCGTGTGCACGCCGACCACGCGATCGGTGACCTGGACCCCTCGGGGATCGACACCCTGGTGGTGGCCGGCGGCACCGGGGTCGACGCCGCCGTACGGGACCCCGCCCTCGTCGGCTGGATCGCCGAGGCGGGGGCCACGGCCCGCCGGATCACCTCGGTGTGCAGCGGCGTCTTCCTGCTCGCCGCCACCGGACTGCTCGACGGCCGTCGCGTCACCACCCACTGGAGCCGCGACACCCAGCTTCGCGGGGAGCATCCCGAGCTGACCGTGGACACCCGGCCGGTCTTCGTCCGCGACGGACGGGTCTGGACGTCGGCCGGTGTGACCGCCGGGATGGATCTGGCTCTCGCGCTGGTCGAGGACGATCTGGGCCGGGAGGTCGCGCACACGGTCGCCCAGCATCTCGTGCTGTTCCTGCGCCGACCGGGCAGCCAGGCGCAGTTCAGCGTTCCGCTCTGGTCGGCGCAGCCGGCCACCGATCCGATCCGCACCGTCGTCTCGGCCGTCCACGCAGACCCCGGCTCACCGCACGGGCTGGCGGATCTGGCCGGCCGTGCCGGGCTGAGCCCGCGGCACTTCCAGCGACGGTTCACGGCGGAGCTGGGGGTGGGACCGGCCGAGTATGTGGAGCGCGTACGGGTGGAGGCCGCGCAGCGGGCACTGACCGGCGGCGACGAACCGGTCGCCACCGTCGCGCGCCGCTGCGGGCTCGGCAGCTCCGAATCGCTGCGGCGCGCGTTTCACCGCCACTGCGGCGTGACACCGACCGACTACCGGAACCGGTTCCGTTCGACCGGCGACCACGTGTGACCGCCGACGGCCGCGCACGACCACGAAGAACCGCCCATCCATGACTACGAAGGACCACACATGACCACATACGGACTGCTGATCTTCGACGGCGTCGAGGAGCTGGACTTCGTCGGGCCCTGGGAGGTGTTCACCGCCTCCTCCATGCTGCGCGACCAGGCCGACACCGCCGTCCTGGTCGCCGAGCGCCCCGACCCGGTCCGGTGCAACAAGGGCATGCGGGTCCTGCCCGACCGCACCCTCGGCGACTGTCCGCCCCTGGACGTGCTGCTCGTCCCCGGTGGCCAGGGCACCCGGCGCGAGGTGGACAATCCCGCGCTGATGCGGTGGATCGGGGCGACGGCCGCCGATGCCCACTGGGTCACGAGTGTGTGCACCGGGTCGCTTTTGCTGCACGAGGCCGGGCCCGCCCGTGGCCGGCGCGTGGCCACCCATCACGGCTTCGAGGACGAACTCCAGGCCCGGGGCGACATCACCGTCGTCCGCGACGCCCGTTATGTCGTGGACGACGACCTGGTCACCAGTCAGGGCGTGTCCGCCGGCATCGACATGGCGCTGTGGCTCGTCGGCCGGCTCCATGGGCGCGACCACGCGCGGGCCGTGCGCCGGTACATCCAGTACGAGCCCGCGCCGCCCTACCTGGCCGACGAGCCGCTGCCGTACTGACGTACTGATGTGCTGGCACCGGTCCACCCGTTCATGTCCCGGCCAGCAACTCATCGACCAGTGCGCCGACTTGGCCCGTCTCGATCAGGAAGCCGTCGTGACCGTACGGCGACTGGACGATCCTGAGCCGGTCGGCGCCGGGTATCGCGGCGGCCAACTCCGCCTGCTGCGCGGGCGGATAGAGCCGGTCCGAGCCGACACCCGCGACGAGCGTCGGCATCCGCAGCCGGCTCAGCGCCGCGCGGAGACCACCACGGCCGCGGCCGACGTCATGGCCGTTCATCGCCTCGGTCAGTACGACATAGCTGCCCGCGTCGAACCGGCGCACCAACTTCTCGGCGTGGTGGTCCAGATACGACTCCACCTGGAACCGCCCGCCCCGCCAGGGGTGTTCACCCGGCTGGGGCTCGCCGCCGAAACGGGCGGCCAGTTCCGGCTCGCTCCGGTACGTCACATGGGCGATCCGGCGCGCGACCCCCAGCCCCCGGTGCGGACCGCCGCCGGGCCCGGCCCCGTGGTAACCGCCGCCCCGCCAGTGGGGATCGGATCGGATCGCCTCGATCTGCACGGCGCCCCAGGCGATCTGCTCCGCCGACGCCGCCGCCGGACACGCGAGCACCAGCAGGGACCCCGTACGCTCCGGTCTGCCCACCGCCCATTCGAGCGCCCGCATCCCGCCCATGGAACCGCCGACGACCGCCGCCCAGCGCCCGATGCCCAGCGCGTCCGCCAACTCGGCCTCGGCGGCGACCTGGTCACGCTGTGTCAGATACGGGAACGACGGCCCCCACGGCGTCCCGTCCGGTCCTGCCGACGCGGGGCCCGTCGTGCCCTGGCAGCCGCCCAGGACATTGGGCGCCACCACGAACCACCGCCGAGTGTCGAACGGCCTGCCGGGACCGATCAGCGCGTCCCACCAACCCGCCGTCGGATGACCGGGACCGGCGGGACCGGCGACATGGCTGTCACCGGTCAGCGCGTGCAGCACCAGCACCGCGTTGGACCCGTCGGCGGCGAGCCGCCCCCACGTCTCGTACGCGATCCGCACCCCGGGCAGCGCCCCACCGGCCTCCAGCGGCAGCGGGTCCGCCAGGGCCACCCAGGCGCGGCGGCCCGGCGGATCCCCCTCCCGCCAGGCCCCGGTGGCCGGCGGGAGGGGGAGCGCGGTCGACCGCGCCGTGCTCAGGACGCGGCCTTGGCGGCGCGGAACCCCGTTTCGAGATCGGCCTTGAGATCGTCGATGTTCTCCAGCCCCACCGACAGCCGCACCAGCCCCGGAGCCGTGCCGGTGGCGGTCAACTGCTCCTCGTCGAGCTGGCTGTGGGTGGTCGACGCCGGGTGGATGATCAGGCTCCGTACGTCACCGATGTTGGCCAGATGGCTGAACAGCTCCACCGCGTCCACGAACCGCTTGCCCGCGTCGACACCGTCGCGCAGCTCGAAGGAGAGCACCGCGCCGGCGCCGCGCGGCAGATAGCGGCGCCCCGCCTCGTACCAGCGGTTGGACTCCAGACCCGGATAGTGCACCGCGGCGACTTCGTCGCGCCCCTGAAGCCAGCGCGCCAGCTCCAGGGCGTTGGACGTATGGCGCTCCAGGCGCAGGCTGAGCGTCTCGACGCCCTGGAGCAGCAGGAACGCGGAGTGCGGCGAGAGCGCGGGGCCGAGGTCGCGCAGCAGTTGGACACGCAGCTTCACGGCGAACGCGCTCGGTCCCAGGTCCGGCCAGTAGCGCAGCCCGTGGTAGCTCGGGTCCGGGGTGTGGAAGTCCTCGAAACGCTCGGCGTGCGCGCCGAAGTCGAAGGTGCCGGCGTCGACCACCACGCCCCCGATGGTCGTCCCGTGCCCGCCGAGGAACTTGGTCGCCGAGTGGACGACGACGTCCGCGCCGTGCTCGATGGGACGCAGCAGATACGGGGTGGGCACCGTGTTGTCCACGATCAGCGGGACACCCGCGTCGTGGGCCGCGTCGGCGACCGCCCGTACGTCCAGCACGTTGCCGCGCGGGTTGCCGAGCGTTTCGGCGAACAGGGCCTTGGTGTTGGGGCGTACGGCCGCCCGCCAGGCGGCGATGTCGTCCGGGTCGTCCACGAAGGACACCTCGATGCCGAAGCGCGGCAGCGTATGGCGGAAGAGATTGTACGTACCGCCGTAGAGCGAGGTGCTGGAGACGATGTGGTCGCCGGAGCGGGCCAGCGTGAGGATCGCCAGCGTCTCGGCGGCCTGGCCGGAGGCGAGCGCCACGGCGGCGACACCGCCCTCGAGCGCGGCGATCCGCTGCTCGAAGACGTCCTGCGTGGGGTTGTGGATCCGGGTGTAGATGTTGCCGGGCTCGGCGAGTGAGAACAGGGCCGCCGCGTGCTCGGTGTCCCGGAAGACGAACGACGTCGTCTGGTAGATCGGAACGGCGCGGGCGCCGGTCGTCGGATCGGGCTCGGCACCCGAGTGGATCTGCTTGGTCTCGAAGGACCAGGCGGCGCCCGGGTCCTGCCGGGAACTGTCGTCGGGAGTGTGTCCCGCGGTGACGGAGTCGACGGGCTGGCTCATGGGTGGCGGCCTCGCACGGTTGAGACGGAGGAAGGGGCTGATGGACCGGCCGGCGGATCGCCGCGGATCGCCAGGGATCGCTGCGACAAGGGAGACCGGCGCGTGCCACTGGACCGTAGAGGCCGTCGGGACAGGGACGGAAGTGCGGAGCGGGAATGGCCATGAAGCTGAAACGTCCCGGCAACACAACGTGGTCGTTGCCGGATTATTGCGAGATTTTGGCCAAGTCGGCCGTCCTCTTTTATGTTCGAATTCCAGCCCTTTACCATGGCTCTGTTATCGACTGCGGAAAGTGGGTCCGTCGTGTCCGTCTCGGACGAATTGCTCGCCAACAACACGGTCTACGCGGAGGCATTCGCGGGACCTCTGTCACTGCCCCCCAGCCGCAGACTCGCCGTCGTGGCCTGTATGGACGCGCGGCTGGACATCTACCGCATCCTCGGCCTCCAGGACGGTGAGGCGCATGTCATCCGCAACGCCGGGGGAGCGGTCACGGACGACGCGATCCGCTCCCTGGCGATCAGCCAACGGCAGTTGGAGACGCGGGAGATCATCCTGATCCACCACACCGACTGCGGGATGCTCACCTTCACCGACGACGATTTCAGGCGGGACATCGAGAACGAGACGGGGATCCGTCCTGAGTGGGCCGCCGAGGCGTTCACGGACCTGGAGGACGACGTACGTCAGTCGATTCGCCGGATTATCACCAGCCCGTTCATTCCGCACAAGAAAGCGATCCGTGGATTTATTTTCGACGTGGTCACGGGACGGCTCAATCCGGTGAAGTGAATTGGCGCGGTGAAGTGAAACGACGCCGTGAAGTGAACGGGTGAATTGACAGGAGCCGTTCTCATTTCCGGTCCGTGTGGCTGAGGACGGCGGGAATGACCGTGTCCCACACCCGGGCCGGCGGTGCCTGGTGACCGACCCCGGCGAGGGTGACCAGTCGGGCGTCGGGGATTCCTTCGGCCAGCGCCCGCCCGTGGTCGAGGGGGAAGAGCGGATCGTCGGTGCCGTGCAGGACGAGCGTGGGCGCGGTCACGTCCGCCAGCCGGACCGTGACCGGGTCCTCGTCGTCCGCCAGCTCCCCGTGGTTCTTCAGGGCCGCCTCGATGTTCGTGGTGCGGTCGAAGGTCCGGGCCGCCGACTCACGTACCGCTTCCTCGTCGAACGGCGCCGCACCGGTGAAAAGCCGCTCGTTGTCGACCATGTACGCGATCACCGCCGCGCGGTCCGACCAGTCCGGCTCGGGGGCCGGATCGGTGAACGACGCGCTCAGGCGCTCCGACGGGGGCGACAACTCGGACTCCGTGGGACCCGCCGGGCTCGTGGAGACAAGGGTGAGCGTCGCGACCCGCTCGGGGTGCGTGACGGCCAGGTTCTGCGCGAGGCCACCGCCCATGGACAGGCCCACCACATGGGCCCGGTCCACGCCGAACACGTCGAGCAGGCCCACGGCGTCCGCGAGGAGGGCGGAGAAGGCGTAGTCCGGGGCGCCCGCCGGCGAGGTGACGGACCGGCCGGTGTCCCGCTGGTCGTAGCGGATGACATGGCGCCGGCCGGCCGCGAGCCGCGCGCAGAATTCGTCGTCCCAGTTGTCCATCGAACCTCCCGCGCCACTGATCAGCAGAATCGTCGGGTCGGCGGAGCTGCCGAAGGTCTGGACGCACAGGCGTACGCCGTTGGCCTCGACCGACTTCGGGGTGCCGCGGGGCACGTCGCTGTCGGTCACGGCGGGGCCGGTCACGGCGGGGCCGGTCACGGCGTCGTCGGGGGTCATGCGGGGCTCCTGGGGTCTTCGGGTGGATGGACGGCTCATTCGATCGATCAACGCTCGAGGGACTCCACGAGATCCGCGGGGGCGGCCTGCTTCCAGGAGTCGACCAGGATGTCGTACAGCTCGCTCTCGTCCTCCAGCGCGCCCAACCGGGCCCGCACCCACGCGGAGTTGGCCTCGTGCGCCGGGACCCAGAACTTCTCCGGCTCCGCCGCGATCAGCTCCGTACGCTCGAACTTGGGGCAGCGGACGGCGAACGACGTGCCGTCGTCGGGCACCGTGACATACATCCGTCCCGCGACATGGAAGGTGGGGATGTTCCACAGTTCCTTCTCCACGGTGCGCGGCAGGGACATCGCGATGCGGCGGACGTCGTCCGCGTCAAGAACTGCGTCAAGGTCGGCGTCAAAGTCTGCGTCAAGCATGGTCGTTGCCTTCGGATCGATGTACGCGGCTGCTCCCATGATCCGGCATCCCGCGCTCCGGCGTACCCCGGTCCACCTGGCTCAGTGTCCGGCCGGTGCGCGCGGAGCGGGCCCGCCGGGGATCGGGTGTCGCGGTGCCGGAGCGCGTACTGCCCGGACCGGCCTTCTTCACCAACAGCCACGCCTCGGCGGAGCCGTCCCGGCCGTCGCGGAAGCGCGTGAGGGCGAAGTCGCCGCGCAGCTTCCGGCCGTTCAGCCGGAACGACGCATGGCCCCGGTCCAGGGCCTCGGCGAACGCGGCGGGGCTGTCGGCGCCGATCGGCCGGTAGGTGCCCTGGTCCCAGACGATGACCGGGCCCGCGCCGTACTCGCCGGACGCGATGACACCCTCGTACTCGCGGTACTCCAGCGGGTGGTCCTCGGTCGGCACCGCGAGGCGCTTGTCGCCCGGGTCGGTGGACGGGCCCCTGGGCACCGCCCACGACTTGAGCACGCCGTCCACCTCCAGCCGGAAGTCGAAGTGCATCCGGCGCGCGTCATGGATCTGGATGACGAACGACAGTTCGCCGGCGGGGTCCACGCGCTCGCCGCGCGGCTCGTCGGTGGTGTCGAACCGGCGCTTGCGGTGATACCGCGACAAGCGGTCCCCGGCTGCGTCTCGGTTGTCCCCGGCGTCGTTCACGGCGGCTCCTTGAGCGGGGGCTCGGGGGCTCGGGCGCTCGGGGGCTCTGGGGTTCTGGGGTTCTAGCCTTCGATGTCGTCGTCCGAAGCGATGTGCACGGCGGCCTCCTCGGCCGACGCCGCGCCCCCGTCGATCCCGACGTCACGGGCCGACACGTCCGAATGCCGGCGGGGCGCGATGTCGTCCACCGGCTCCAGCCGTCCCGCCCGCGCGTCGCCCGCCTCCGCGTCCACGGGCTCGCCCTCGCCGTCAGGCACGTCGCCGACCTCGTCGCCCGGCTCCGGCCGCACGTCCGGCGCCTCCTGGGCGAGCCGCTGGTCCAGGGACTCGCCCTCGTGCTGCTCGGCGTCGGTGACTCCCCACTTGTTGACGCCGAGCGGGTGCTCGGGCGGGGAGTAACCCTCCGTCATCATGTCGTCGAGCCCGCGTTCGTCTATCACGTTCTCCAGATCGAGATCGTCGGAGGGGCCGTTCTGCACGTCCGAGTTCTCGGGCTGGTACACATCGTCGCCTCGTGACTCGTCGGCCATGACTCGATCCTTTCCAGCAGGGGCTCCAGCGTGCGTTTCCGGAGCGTCGCGAGACGGCCCCCACCAGGAACATTGCGACAGATGTTCAGAATACGCCCCAAATGCCCATGGGGCGGTTCGGTGGGGGCCGGGTGGGTTCGCGAGGGCTCGTCCGGCGGCCCGGGCCGGTCCCGTGACGGCGGACAGGGGCTACGCGGCAGGGCCTACGCGAAGCGGGCGCTGGGGACCGGGCCGGGCGACGCGACGTGGGTTCGGGGGCCGGTCGCCCACGCGGTGGCCGTCGCCGTGACGAAGGCCGCGAGCGCCGTGTCCGGGTCGGGCGGGGTCTCGCCGTCACCCGGATCGGCGGCGCCGTCGGCGCGTACGATCTCGGCCGCGATCAGCTCCGGCGGCCGTGCGTCCGGCGGCTGCCGCCGCGCCCCGTCGTCGCCCATGACCAGCCGCTCCCCCCACGGCTCGACCACGGTCTGGCAGAGCAGACCGCTCACATCGGCGCTCACCACCGGCGGGTCCGTCCAGCAGGTGGCGTGTTCGTACAGGATCTGGCCGTCCGCCCGGTCCCGGAGCGATACGGCGGCCTCGCGGTCCGCCTCGTTGAGGTCGTAGGCGACGACCACGGTGTCCGTACGGCCGGGGGCGTACGGCTCGGTCGGCAGCCCCAGCACGTCGGCCGCCGCGAGCCCCAGGATCCGGTCCGACCGGCCCGGCAGCAGGGAGACCGAGCGCGGGCGGCGTCCGGCGGCGTCGAGGACGATTCGCAGCCGGTCGAGGCCGCGCCGGCACTGTTCGGCGCTGTCCTGGAGGTAGGCGAAGCGGCCGGTCATGGCGGACTCGAAGCCGTACGGGGAGAGCGTCGCCAGATATCCGCCGGTCAGGACGGAGTGCCAGCCGCGCAGATCGCGCCGGTCCAAGGCGCCGTTGCCGTTGCCGTCGCCCGCCGGCCGCGCCGCCTGCGCCAACTCCGCCCTGCCGAGCATCCCGTGTACGCGCCCGTAGGCCCACTCCCACTTGTCGTCCTCGGGTGCCGGCAGCCGGGAGGAGTGCGCGCGGGCGGTCGAAAGGTCCCCGGCGAGAAGGGAGTTGAAGACCAGCAGATAGCGCTCGGGCCACGGCCGCAGCGTGGCGTCGCGCTCCGTGAGCAGGGCCACCACCTCGGCGTGGCGGCGCTCGCCCTCGAGGGCGGAGACGAGTTCGTCCAGTACCGCGTACGAGTCGGGCGCCAGCCGCAGGGCCTCGCTCAGCGCGGGAACGGCGAGGAAGGCGACTCCCCGCTCGACGCATCCGTAGCCGAAGTCGTAGAGCGCCTGTGGGCTTTCGGGCCGCTCGATCAGGGCGCGGGAGGCGGCCGTCAGCTCGTCGAAGCCGGTGGCGGTCGCCAACCGCCCTACGGCGTCGGCCAGTTCGCGCAGGGGGGCCGATTCTGCGGCCGGACGCAGGGCCCGTACGGCTCCGGTGATGTCACCGGCGTCGATCAGCCGGCGCGTCTCTTCCAGTTCGTTGGTCATCGGAACAGATCTTTGACGACGGGTCCGGTGGGCGGCAACGCAATTTGGGCGGCGGGGAGTTGGGCCGCGCGGATCTGCGCGCGGCGGCGCGTTCCGGGCGTACGAGCCGTCAGCCATCGGCCGTCAGCCGGCGGTCCAGTTGTGCAGGAGGCGCGCGATCTGGGCCACGCCGATCTCGCCCGACGCGGCGTCGCGTACGAGCGCGACCGCCGCCTTCGCGGGGTAGTCGAGCCGGTGTCCGTGCAACGACAGAAATGCCTCGCAGGAGTGCCAGGCGAAGGGCTCGTTGGAGTGCTCCAGACAGGGCAGCCGGGCCAGGGTCTGGAGCAGCGCGGCGGCCTTGAGGTGCGGGGAGCCGTAGATGTCCCGGTCCATCGCGCGGGCGTAGGCGCGGGCGACGGCCGCGTGGAGCGGGCCGTAATCGTCCACCTGCGGGTCGCGCGGCAGCAACTCGGCCGCGTGCAGCAGGAAGGACACATCGATCTTCGGCTCGGGCCCCGGCTCGGGCTTGCCCGCACTCACGCGGCGTGGCCCTGGTCGCGCTGTTCGAGTTCCCGCCTGGCCTGCCGGTCGGCGGCGCGCTGCTCGGGGGTGGGGTCGACGGCGCTGGGCTCGGTGTCGAAGGCGGCGCCGCTGCGGTCCATCGACGCCTTGAAGCCGTCGAGGAACGTGTTCTCCACGGCGGTGGCGCGGTCGTACGCCGCCGACAGGACGTACTCCTGGAGGCTGACGCCGGCCGCCTTGGCCGCGGCGACGATCGCGGCCCGCTGTCCGGGATCGGGGAAGCGCAGGCTCATGGCCGCTGCTTTGGATTCAGTCATGGTGGCGAAGCTACCACTGCTACCACGTCCACCGCGGGTCGAGGGTGAGTGACGGCGAATTGATGCTGTCACGAGCATTGACATCGCGAGAGATCAAGTGATCTATTCACTTTATGAGTCGCAGTGAGTTGTCGTTGTCCGAGCGTCTGGCGGACAACATCGTCGAGATCATCCGTACGGAACGCCTCGGTCATGGGGACGCGTTGGCGTCCTCCCGTGATCTCGCCCGGCGCTTCGGCGTCACCACACCCACGGTGCGCGAGGCGCTGCGCAGGCTGGAGGCCACCGGCGTGGTGGAGTTCCGGCACGGTTCCGGCACCTACGTGGGCCCGGGGATCGGGCGCCGGCTGATGGTCAACCCGCATCTGCCGCGCAGCACCCGCGCGTCGGTGCTGGAGCTGGTCGAGGCCCGGCTGGTGCTCGAACCGGCCGTGGCCGCCGCCGCGGCGAACGTACGGATGGCCGATGCCGTACGGGAGTTGGAGTCGGCCGCCTCCAACGCGCTGCATCCGCCGGAGGAATCCCTGCGGCGCTCGGCGCACTTCCATGTGGCGCTCGCCGCGGCCAGCGGCAACACCCTGCTCCGCGAGGCCGTCGAGGCGCTGCTCCAGGTCCGCGCCCGCGACCAGGTGGAGATCCGGCACCGCTACAACGACCGGGCGCGGGACCACGCCGAGCACCTGGAAATCCTCGACGCGGTGCGGGACGGTGACGCGGCGGCGGCCGAGCGGCTGACCCGTACGCATCTGGTGGCGATCCGCGAGGCCGTTCTCACCGCCGACTTCCCGGGGGACGGCGACTCGCCCGTCGCCCGGTCCGCGTCCGCCGCCGTGCTCGAGGAAGGCGGACAGCAGTGAATCCCGAACGGCCCACGCGGCCCCCGCGCTCCTCGCGCCCCACGCGGCTCGCCGAGATGACGACCGTCGAGGCGGCCGACGCCGTGACGTCGAGCCCGGTGGTGATCCTGCCGGCCGGCGCGTTCGAGCAGCACGGCCCGGGGATGCCCATGGCCACCGACACCGTCCGCGCTCAGGCGGTGGCGGACCTGGTCGCCGCGGAACTGGGCGGACGCGCGGTGATCGGCCCGTCCCTGCCGGTCGGGGTGTCCCCGCACCATCTGGCGTTCGCCGGGACGGTGACGCTCTCCACCACGACATTCGCCGCCGTCGTACGCGAGTACGCCGACAGCCTGTACCGGCACGGCTGGCGGAAGATCCTCGTCGTGACCGGTCATGGCGGCAACAACGCCACCCTGGGCACCGTCGCGCAGGACTTCCTCGTCACCCGCCCCGACCTCCAGTTCGCGTGGACGCCGCTCACCGCGCTGGCGCCCGACGCGGTGGCGGACATGCGCGTCGGCGAGGTGCACGGACACAGCGGTGAGGCCGAGACGGCACAGATGCTGCACCTCGCGCCCCACCTCGTACACACCGACCGACTCACCCCCGGACCGACGGCCACCGCCGATCTCGATCCGCTCTCCCGGCTCTCCCGGCGCGGCCACCCCGCGCTCGCGGTGGGCTACGACCGGCTCAGCCCCAACGGCGTGCTCGGCGACCCGTGCCGCGCGACCGCCGCCGCCGGGCAGGCTGTCGTGGACACGGCCGTGTCCCGCATCGTGGCATTCGTCAAGGAGTGGCTGGACGCCTGACGGGTCCGTCAAGGACCCTCTCCGGCCCACAACTTCCCGCCTGCGCCCGCACGCCCGGGGCGCGGGCCCCTCACCCGTCACCGAAACCCCGCGCCGTGGTTCCGCGCGCCCTCATCCCCCCCGCACTCCCGTCCCTCAGCAAGCCGTACGCGCCCAAGTGCCGTACGGCAGAAGGAGCCTGCGATGAAGCAGACCCCGTCAGGCGGCCGACGCCTCTCCACGCGCCGCGTCCGTGCCCTGTCGCGTACGACCGTGGCCGCGGCCGGACTCGCCCTCGTCGCCTCGGCGTTGGCCCCGGTCACGGCGACGGCCGCCACCGTCTCTCCGTCGGCCGGCGCGCCCGCCGCCGGATGCCGGCAGCCCGCGCCGCAGCAGCCCGGCACGAGCGAGCCGCACACCCTCGCGAGCGGCGGACTCTCCCGTACGTACCAACTCCATCTGCCCGCCGACTACACCCCGCGCCGCGACTGGCCCGTCGTGCTCGCCTTCCACGGCCGGGGCAACACCGGAGCAGGTACGGAGGAGTTCTCGGGCCTCTCCAACCTGCCCGCGATCGTCGCGTACCCCAACGGTGTCGTCGGGACCGGCGACGGCGACCGGCAGGCCTGGCAGGGCGCGCCGTACGCCGCCGCAGGCGTGGACGACGTCGCCTTCACCGGTGACCTCATCGACGAGCTGGAGCGCACGCTCTGCGTCGACGACCGGCGCGTGTACGCCACCGGAAAGTCCAACGGCGCCGGCTTCACCGGCCTGCTGGCCTGCCGGATGTCCGACCGGATCGCCGCCGTCGCCCCCGTGGCCGGCGCCTTCTACCCCGCCACCGGCGAGAACTGCCGCCCCTCGCGCCCCGTACCCGTCATCGACTTCCACGGCACGGGCGACGTCACCATCCCCTACGCGGGCGACGCCGAGCGCGGACTGCCCGCCATCCCCGACTGGACCGAGGCGTGGGCCGACCGCAACGACTGCCGCGCCCGGCCGCGCACCCGCACCATCGAGCCGGACATCACCGTCATCCGCTACTCCGGCTGTGACCGCAGGGCCGACGTGACCCATGTCGCCGTCACCGGCGGCGGCCACACGTGGCCCGGCGAGGACAGCTACAGCGGCGGCGGATACGCCACCCACACCATCGAGGCGCACGAGGTGATGTGGCAGTTCCTGCGCCAGTACCGGACCCCGAGATCCGTCGTTCGCTGACGCAGGAACCGAGCAAGGAGACCCGCTCATGAGCACCCCGACCCCCGCACCACCGGGCACACCAGGCACACCAGGCACCTCGGGCACACCGGGTGAGAATCCCGGCGAGCCCCGACTGCCGCTGATCATCCGCGCCATGGGCGTCATCGAACGCGCGGGCAACGCCCTCCCGCACCCCTTCTGGCTGTTCTGGATCCTGTCCGGGATACTCGCCGTCGTCAGCGCCGTACTCGCCGCGACCGACGTCTCCGTCATCTCGCCGGCCGACGACAAGCCCGTCGCCGTGCAGAACCTGCTCAGCGGCGACGGACTCGCCATGGCGGTCTCGACGATGATCGAGAACTTCGCCACGTTCCCGCCGATGGCGACCATCGTCGTGGTCATCATGGGAGTCGCCGTCGCCGAACGCAGCGGATTCCTGGCCGCGTTGATGCGGGTCGGAGTCTCGCGCGTACCCGCCTCGTGGGTCGTGTTCGCCGTGGCCTTCGCGGGCACCGTCGCCCATGTCGCCTCCGCCGCCGCGTACATCATCCTCGTACCGCTCGGGGGTCTCGCCTTCCGCGCGGTGGGCAAGTCCCCGATCCTCGGCATCGTCGTCGCCTACACCGCGATCGCCTCCGGATACGACGCCAGCCCGCTGCCCACGCCCAACGACGCCATCTTCGCGGGCATCACCACCGCCGCCGCGCGGATCGTCGGCGGCGACGAGGCGTACGTGTCCCCGCTGAGCAACTGGTTCTTCAACATAGCCTCCTCGCTGCTGCTCGCCGTCGTGATCACGCTGGTGACCAAGTACGTGCTCAGCAAGCGGCCCGACCTGGACGCCGACCCCGACGCCGACCTGGACGACCTCGGTCAACTCACGCTCAGCGACCGGGAACGCTCCGCGCTGCGCCGCGCGGTGGCCACGCTGCTGGTGGCGGTCGCGGCCCTGACGGCCGCCCTCCTGCCGGTCTCCTCCCCGCTGCGCGGGGACGGCGGCAGCATCGTGGAATCCCCGTTCCTCGACGGCATCGCGGCCGTCGTCGCGTTCCTCTTCGGTCTGGTCGGCATCGTCTACGGCCTGCGCTCCGGCTCGATCAAGAAGGCCGCCGACGTACCGAAGCTGATGGGTGAGGGCATCAAGCAGATGGCGCCCGTGCTGGTGCTCTTCTTCGCGATCGCCCAGTTCCTCGCGTACTTCGACTGGACCCACCTGGGCGACGTGCTCGCGGTCAAGGCGGCGGAGGCCCTTCAGTCCAGCGGACTGCCGATCGTCGTGGTCTTCCTGCTGATCCTGCTCCTGCTGACGCTGGTGAACGTGATGGTGACCAGCGGATCGGCGATGTGGGCGCTGGCGGCGCCCGTGCTGGTCCCGATGCTGATGCTGGTGAGCGTCCCGGCGGAGACGACGCAGGCGCTGTTCCGGATCGCGGACTCCGGCTCCACGGCCATCACGCCGATGAGCCCGTACTTCATCATGGCGCTCGGCTTCCTCCAGCGTTACCGCAAGAGCGCGGGCATCGGCACGCTCGCCTCGTACACCCTGCCGCTCGCCGTCACGATGACCGTGGCCTGGACGCTGCTGTTCCTGGCGTGGTGGGCGCTCGGGATTCCGCTGGGGCCGGGCGCGCCGGTGCGCTGAGCCAGGCCGTGTCTGAGAAGTGCCGCCTGGCGCGCGACGCCCGGCACGACCTCCCCCGTAGCCCCCGAGGGGACGCCGGTCATCAGCCGCTCCGCGGCGGGCGCACGCCCCGCCCTCCGGGCGGACGGCGCTCCTTCTCACACACGGCCCAGCCGCCCCCGGGCACACCGAAACGGTGGCCCCGCCCGCGAACGCGAACGGGCGGGGCCACCGCGCTGTCAGCCGCCGGACGGCGCGTCCGGTGCCGCGGCGTAGCCGGTCGGCCGGGTCGTGAAGGTGCCCCGGCCCTGCGTCCGACTGCGCAACCGCGTCGCGTAGCCGAACAGTTCGGCCAGCGGCACGGTCGCCGTGACCACGGTCGTACCGGCGCGCGCCGTCGAGCCCGAGACCCGGCCGCGCCGGGCCGCCAGGTCGCCGAGCACCCCGCCGACGGCTTCGTCGGGGACGGTCACGGTGACTTCGACCACCGGTTCCAGCAGCACCATCGTCCCGGCCCGCAGTGCCTCGCGCAGCGCGAGCCGACCGGCGGTGCGGAACGCCATCTCCGACGAGTCCTTGGAGTGGGTCGCCCCGTCGGTCAGGGTGACCCGTACCCCGGTCACCGGGTGACCGCCGAGTGGTCCCTCGGCGAGCGCGTCCCGGCAGCCGGCCTCGACCGCCCGGACGTACTCCTGCGGCACGCGTCCGCCGACGACGGTCGACCGGAACTCGAAGCCGCCCCCGGCGTCGGAAGCCGCTTCGGCAGCCCCGTCCGACGCCGCCTCCAACGGCTCCGTATCGATGACGACATGGGCAAACTGTCCGGCCCCGCCGTCCTGCTTGACGTGCCGGTACACCAGACCCGACACCCCACGCCCGACCGTCTCGCGGTAGGCAACCCTCGGCCGGCCGACCGCGATCTCGAGTCCCTGGGCGCGGCGGATCTTCTCCACCGCGACCTCCAGATGCAGCTCACCCATCCCCGACAGCACCGTCTGACCCGTCTCGGGATCGGTACGGACCGTGAGGGAAGGGTCCTCCTCGACCAGCCGGGCCAGCGCCGACACCAGCTTGTCGACATCCGTACGGCTACGGGCCTCGACGGCCACGGAGACCACCGGATCGGCGACGGCCGGCGGTTCGAGGACCAGCGGAGCCGACGGTACGCACAGGGTGGCGCCCGCGCGGGCGGCCTTCACCCCGACCACCGCGACGATGTCCCCGGCCACCGCCCGGTCCACCTCCGCGTGGCGGTCGGCCTGGACCCGCAGGATCCGGCTGATCCGCTCGCCACGTCGCCGACCCACGTCCAGCACAGCCTCTCCCTTTCCGACCGTTCCCGAATACACCCGCAGGAATGTGAGCCGACCCGTTGAGGTCGAGTTGACCTTGAACACCAGCGCCGCGAACGGGCCCGCCGGGTCGGCGGACCGCTCCTGGACCGCGCCGCCGTGCGTGCCGCGCACCGCCGGTACGTCCAGCGGCGACGGCAGATACGCGACGACGGCTTCCAGCAGCGGCTCGATCCCACGGTTGCGGTACGCCGAACCGCACAGCACCACGACACCCTCGCCGGTACGGGTCAAGTCGCGCAGCGCGCGGGCCAGCGTCCGCGCGGAGAGCGTCGCCTCCGCGCAGAACTCCTCGAGCGCGAGCGGATGCAGCTCCGCGACGGCCTCTTCCAGCAGCCCGCGCCTCCGCAGTGCCTCCTCCACCAGGGAGTCGGGAACGGGACCTTCCTCGTACGAGCCGGTGCCGGTGTCCGTACCCGTATCGCCGCCCGCCCAGATGAGAGCCCTCATCCGGAGCAGATCCACCACACCGGTGAAGCCGTCCTCCGTGCCGATCGGCAACTGCACCACCAGCGGCGCCGGATGCAGCCGCTCGCGGATGGACTCGACGGCCGCGTCGAGATCGGCCCCGGCGCGGTCCAGCTTGTTGACGAACGCGATCCGGGGCACACCGTGCCGGTCCGCCTGCCGCCACACCGACTCGCTCTGCGGCTCGACCCCCGCGACCGCGTCGAACACGGCGATGGCGCCGTCGAGGACACGCAGCGAACGCTCGACCTCGTCGGCGAAGTCGACATGGCCCGGAGTGTCGATGAGGTTGATCCGGTGCCCGTCCCAGTCGCAGCTCACGGCCGCGGCGAAGATGGTGATGCCACGGTCGCGCTCCTGCGAGTCGAAGTCCGTGACGGTCGTACCGTCGTGGACCTCGCCGCGCTTGTGGGTGGTGCCGGTGAGATAGAGGATCCGCTCGGTGACGGTGGTCTTGCCCGCGTCGACGTGGGCGAGGATGCCCAGGTTCCGGACAGCGGTGAGCGGATTGTCGAGCGGGGTGGAGAGTTGACGGTGCAGGTCGGTACGCACGGCCCAGGGCCTTTCGGGATGATCCACAGAATTGGGCGACGCGATTTCCGGACGAAGCACCCCGACGCGGCGCGGCGACCCTCGTCGGGGCCGAGGCCCAACGAGGTTGCTCACTTGGCGAATTGAGGGGAAGTCAGATGTTCGTCGCGGACTTCCGGTACCGGCCGCGCAGCCGGCGCCGGGCGCCGGGAGACACCAGGATCACCTCGTACCGTGCCGGGGGAACGACAACAGCGGTGCGGTAGCGCACGGCCGATCTCCCCTCACTGGTCACGGTGCGCGCGCAACGCGTAGGCGGGGCGCGCGAGTTCGTTGCGAGTGTACGAGAGGGATCACGGCGGCGCACCGGGATTTCCCACGGGCGGGAGCACCGTTTCGGCGAAGAGTCGGCGAAGCGAGCGCGCGCTCTCGGCGGCGCCCGCCGCGTCCACGTCGCGGGACATCCCCGGGAAGAGGCGCCCCCACGAGCAGGCCCGCCCGATCGCGCCGAGGCGGCACGCCAGGCTCGCCGCGCGACGCAGGTCCGCCGGAGTGCGGTGGCCGGCGTCGGTCCACGGTTCCAGGTAGGCGTCGCGCAGTCGGGGCAGCGACTCGGCGCCGTACCGCTCGCGGGCCGCGCGGGCGGGGACCAGCAGACTGCTGAACGGGTGGCCTACGAGCGCGTCGCCCCAGTCGAAGAAGGTGAAGCGGCCCGGCGCCGGGGCGAAGATCTGTCCGTCGTGCAGGTCGCAGTGATCCAGCGAATCGGCGACACCGACTGCCGCTAACTCCGCGCACCAGTAAACGAGTTGTGGTCGCGACGCGCTCAGTCGCCGTCTGTCGGCGTCATCGAGCGACGTGTTCTCCGCGACGAGCCGGTCGAAGATCTCCGGCAGCGCGTCCGTCCGCCCGTCCGGGACGCCGAGTGCCCTGATCCGCCCGGCGTACGGAACGAGAGCCCGCTGCATCTCGGCGTACTGGCGCAACGGCTCCTCCCAGGCGCGTGCGTCGGCCGGACCACTGTCCAGTACGTCCCTGAAGAGCGCGCCCCCGTCGGGCAGCAGCGACCAGCCACGACGGGCGTCGACGGCCAGCGGCTCCAGCACCCGCGCAGGCACCCAGCGGGCCAGAGCACCGGCCAGTCCCGCCTCGAAGGCTCCGGCGGGCGGGGTGGCCTTGAACCACGCCCCGCCGCGGCCTCCATCGACGGCCAGCCGCACCAGCACGGACCACGGCCGCACACGCACCCGCCGCGGCCCCGTCACCCGCAGTCCCCGCGCCGCCAACTCCCGTTCCGCCCACGCCAGGGCGGCGTCCCGCCACGCCGTGCGCTCCCAGGGTGTGACCGCCGTGTCGAACCGTCCCCGGTCCACGACGTCCGGCCGCTGCTCCGCCATGCCCTCATCCCACCACCGAGGCGCACGCGCCTCCAGCGAATTGCGCGCGGACGGCCAGTCGGCTGGTATGCCTGGCGGGGTACGGATCAGCCACCCGCATCAGCCACAGGAGCACCATGCCGACCCTCCCGACCGACCCCACCTATGCCGTCACCGGATCCACCGGCCGTCTCGGGGGACGTGTCGCGCGGCGGCTGGCCGCGCGTGGTGTCGCGCAGACGCTGCTCGTCCGTGATCCGGCCCGCGCCCCGCGACTGCCCGGTGCCACCGCCGTCCCGGGGGCGTACGGCGACCATGACGACGTCGTCCGCGCGCTGGCGGGCATCGATCGGGTCCTGATGGTATCCGCCTCCGAGACGGTCGACCGGGTGGACCAGCACCGTGCCTTCGTGGACGCCGCCGCCGAGGCCGGCGTAGGCCATCTGGTGTACACCTCCTTCTTCGGTGCCGCGCCCGACGCCACGTTCACTCTCGTGCGCGACCACTGGCACACCGAGCAGCACATCCGCGCCAGCGGCGTGCCGTTCACCTTCCTGCGGGACAACCTCTACGCCGACTTCACGCCCGGTCTCGTCGGCGACGACGGTGTCATCCGGGGCCCGGCGGGCGACGGGCGCGCCGCCGTCGTCGCCCAGGACGACATCGCCGACGCCGCCACCGCCGTCCTTACCGATGCTCCCGAACACGCGGGCGCCACCTACGACTTGACCGGTCCCGAGGCCCTGACGTTCGAGGAGATCGCCGCCGTCCTGAGCGCGGCGACCGGCCGGACGATCACCTACCGGCCGCAGACCGTCGAAGAGGCGTACCGCTCCCGCGCCTCGTACGGCGCCCCCGACTGGCAGCTCGACGCCTGGGTCTCGACCTACACCGCCGTCGCGGCGGGTGAACTGAACGGGGTCAGCGACGCCGTCACCCGGCTGACGGGCCGGCCCGCGACCCCGCTCGCCGACGTCGTCCGCTGACCGGTCACCGCAGAAGCCCTGTCCATGTGTCCAACGAGCTCAGTACGCAGGGGAGTTGCCGCTCGGCCGAGCCGACGATGCGCTGACCGAAAGCCCGTTGGGCGGCGTCGGCCCGGCGGTGGCCGAGGGCCAGCCACAGGCACCAGGCGGTGACCGCGAGTTGGCTGCGGAGCATCCCGGCGAACGCGGAGACGTCCGACGCCCCGCCCGGCGCCCCCTGAGCGAGATACGCCTCGATCAGGGGGCGCACCACGCGGGCGTCGCCGACGGCGCCGGGGCCGTTGAACTCGGTGGTGAACCGGAATGCCACGCTCACCGTCTCCCACCAGGGGACCTCCGCGCCCGCGCCGTCCCAGTCGAGAAGGGCGTAGCCGGTCAGGGTGCGCAGCACATTCGCCCGGGAAGTGTCGCCGTGGACCGGTACGAGCGGGGGACGGTCGCGCTCCGCGTGCTCGATGAGCCGGGTCGCGTCCTCGATGACGGGGAGGAGCGAGCGGGCGGGTCGCGCGACGGTGCTGTCCCCGGCTTCCGCCTCGGCCACCCACGTGCGCCAGTCGGCCATCGGGTGCAGGGCCTTCCTGCCGTCGTCGACCGGACCGTCGCCCACAGGACCGAGCAGGGCGATGCGGCCCAGCGTGCCGCCCACCCAACCGGCCGCCTCGGCAAGGGCGGACACGTCCGTCGTGCCCGGCCGGCGCAGGTCATGGCCCTCGACCCATTCGGTCACACGCACCGCGTCCTGCCCCGCCGGGTTGTACCAGTGGCCCACGGCGGGCGACGGCGGTTCGACCGGGCGTGGCATCCCGATGCCCGCCGCGAGCGCCGCGTTCTCCAACTGGTGCGCCCGCCGTGCCTGACGGCGCTGCCAGTCGTCGGCCAGCCGACCGGTCTTGACCACCCAAAGGCCACGGTCGGTGGTGAGCACCCGCGTGCCGGACGGATGGTCTCCGTTGCCCAGAGGCCGGAGGTCCCCGAGCGGTCGGCCCAGTCGGAAGGCGGCGGCGATCTCGCGGGCGATGTCGGGGGTGTCGAGGGTGTCGAGGGGCATGGGGGCATTCTGACGCCGACGCCTGGGCCGCTGCGTGACGCGGGTCATGGGATCACAGACCGGCGCGCCGGACAGGGCCTGGACGGCTTGACCTTCGAGCCGGGTGGAAGGTCTAGCGTCGCGGTCATGACCGTTCTTCGGATATCCCAGCTCGCCGAGCGCAGCGGCGTTCCGGCCGCCACGCTGCGGTTCTACGAGGCTCAGGGCCTGTTGCCCGCCGACCGGATGCCGTCCGGGTACCGCGTGTACGGCGACGGTGCCGTCGCGCGGCTGGAGTTCATCGGTGCCGCCAAGCGACTCGGGCTGTCTCTGGCGGAGATCGGCGGACTTGTCGCGGTGTGGGAGTCCGGCGCGTGCGCGGAGGTGAAGGCGGAACTGCGTCCTCGTCTCGCGGGGCAGTTGGCCGCGACGCGCCAGCGCCTCGCCGAACTCGCTGTGTTCGCCGACTCGTTGCGCGTCGCGCGCGACCGCCTGGAGGCGCTGCCCGACCGCGCGGATCGCTGCGACTCGGCGTGCGGCCTCCACTCGGCGCCACCCTCACCGTCCGCACCGCCCTCACCGTCCCCGCCCGTTGCCTGCTCCCTGACCGGAGGCGAGATCGGTGAGCGAACCGCCCAGTGGCACAAGGCGGTCGAGGGTGCTGTACGGGTCGAGATCCCTGGTGGACTTAGGCTTACCCTGCCGGTCGAACGGACCGTCTCCGTGGCCGCTCTCGCCGCCGAGGAGCAGCGCTGCTGCCCCCTCTTCGACTTCCGACTCCACTTCCAGGGAACGGAGTTGCACCTCGAGGTCCGCGCGCCGGCCGAGGGCGCCCCGCTGCTCGCCGATCTGTTCGCCCGAGCAGATCCCGAGCAGGGCCTGGGTGGGAATTTCGCTCTGATCGTCGGATCGTGACGCAGATCCGTCAATAAATTCCAGTCTTCTGTCTTGCCGGTGGACTGTCATGTCCCTACGTTGTGGAGGGCCGCAGCGTGCGCCGGGACGCGCACGCCGGTGCGCCGTACCGCGTCGTACTCCGCATGCCGCCGCATGCCGAAATTCCCCGCACCTCCACACGCAGAGCCGATTGCGAGGAACCCCGTGGCCCTTTCCAGACGTACCGTCATCGCGTCCGCGATAGCCGGTGCCGGAGCGGCGGCAGGACTGGCCGCCCAGACCGGGACCGCACAGGCAGCCGCCAAGGCCGCCTCCCCACCCGGAGACGTCGTCGGCAAGATCACCGTCGGCTACCAGGGCTGGTTCGCCTGCTCCGGTGACGGCGCGCCGATCAACGGCTGGTGGCACTGGTCGAACAACTGGGGCCAGTCGCCGTCCCCCACCAACACCGCCATCGTGAGCTGGCCCGACGTACGCGACTACACCCACACCTACCGCACGGCCTACCCGGCGCTCGGCAACGGGCAGCCCGCCGCGCTGTTCTCGTCCTACGACCAGCAGACCGTCGACACGCACTTCGCCTGGATGCAGCAGTCCGGCATCGACACCGCCGCCCTCCAGCGTTTCAACCCCAACGGCGGCGAGGGCGCGACCCGCGACGACATGGCGGTGAAGGTACGCACCTCCGCCGAGAAGTACGGGCGCAAGTTCTACGTCATGTACGACGCGACCGCCTGGACGAACATGCAGCCGGAGATGAAGGCCGACTGGCTCGCCAAGATGAAGGCGCTCACCGCGTCCCCGGCGTACGCCCGGCAGAACGGCAAACCGGTCGTCGGCATCTGGGGCTTCGGCTTCAACGAGCCCAACAAGACCTGGTCGGCGGCCGTCTGTCTGGACGTCGTCAACTGGTTCAAGGCGGAGGGCTGTTACGTGATGGGCGGCGTGCCCACGCACTGGCGGCGCGGCATCGAGGACTCACGGCCCGGGTACATGGACGTGTATCTGGCCTTCGACATGCTCTCGCCGTGGATGGTCGGCCGGATCTCGGACATCGCGGGCGCCGACAACTTCTACGCCAACGTCAACACACCCGACCAGGCGCACTGCGACGCCAACGGCATCGACTACCAGCCGTGCGTCCTGCCCGGCGACCTCCAGTCGGGGCACCGCGCGCACGGCGACTTCATGTGGCGGCAGTTCTACAACATGTGCCGGATCGGCGTGCAGGGCATCTACATCTCGATGTTCGACGAGTACAACGAGGGCAACCAGATCGCCAAGACAGCCGAGACCGCCGCGCAAATCCCGGCGGGTTCCGGGATCCGGGCGCTGGACGAGGACGGCACGGCCTGCTCGGCGGACTACTACCTGCGGCTGACGGGCGACGGCGGGCGGATGCTGAAGGGCGAACTGGCGCTGACCGCCACCCGCCCCACACCCCCGGTCGTGGGCGGCGGTGACCCCAACCCGCCGACGGGCGACCTCGCGCTGCGCAAGGCGGCGAGCGCGAGCAGCCAGACACAGAGCTACGGGCCCGGCAACGCCGTCGACGGCAACGGCAACAGCTACTGGGAGAGCGCCAACAACGCCTTCGCGCAGTGGATCCAGGTCGACCTCGGCTCGGCGCTGCCGGTGCGACGGGTCGTGCTGTCGCTACCGCCGAACCCCGCCTGGGGCACCCGCACCCAGACGCTGTCCGTCCTCGGCTCGACGGACGCGACGAGCTTCACGACGCTGAGTGCCCCGGCCGGCCGCGTCTTCAACCCGGCCACCGGGAACACGGTGACGGTCACCTTCGCCTCGGCGGCGTCCGCCCGGTACGTACGGGTGCAGATCACCGGCAACACCGGCTGGCCTGCGGGTCAACTGTCCGGACTGAGCGTCTACGCGAACTGAGGCCGCCCGTACGGTGCTTGAGCACCTTCGGCGGACCCGGACCGGGGGAGCCTCCGGTCCGGGCCCGCCACGCCCGGAACAACGGGAACGGGTCCGTCTGTCGCGTACCCCCGGCTAGGTTCGATCGTGTCCGATCACGTCTGATCGAACAGGAGCCGAGGGGACAGTGTGCCGAACGGAGCGACAGCGAATCCGCAGTCCGCGCCCGCGCGTGGGCGGACGCACCCGATGGCCGATCCCGCGCAGGACCCCGGAGAGCCCGACATACGCGGCCCGCTGCGCTACATCTGGTGGCTGATCGTCAGCCAGCGCCGCCGGGTGCTCACCGGGTCACTGCTGGGCAGCGCGTGGATGGTGGGCCTGATGGCGCCTCCGTACCTGCTGTCACGGGCCGTCGACGACGGGCTGACAGCGGCCGACTCCTCGGCGCTGCTGGGCTGGACGGGCGCGCTGTTCGGCGTCGGAGTGCTCAACGCCTGGCTCGCCGTCATGCGCCACCGCGTCATGACCCGGGTGCGGATGGACGCCGCGTTCCGCTCGGTGCGCGTCGTGACCGAGCACACGACCAAGCTGGGCGCCGTACTGCCACGGCACATGTCGGCCGGTGAAGTCCTCACGATCGGGTTCGCCGACGTGGTGCAGGTCTCCAACGTCCTGACCGTCACCGGGCCGGGCGTCGGTGCCGTGCTCGCGTACGGCGTTGTGGCCGCGCTGCTGCTGTCCGTCTCACCGCTGCTCGCCGTGGTGGTGCTGCTGGGGGTCCCGGTGCTGGCGGTACTGGTCGGCCCGCTGCTGGGACAACTGCGGGGTGTCGAAGGCGCGTACCGCGATCGGTACGGGCTCCTCACCACCCGCCTGGTCGATCTGCTCGACGGGCTCCGGGTGCTGGGCGGGCTCGGCGGCAAGGATGTGCACGCCGGGCGGTACCGCGACCATTCGCGGGCGCTGCGGACCGAGGGATACCGGGTCGGCGCGGTGACGAGCTGGATCCAGGCGCTCGCCGTGGGGCTGCCGACCGTCTTCGTCGCTGCCGTGACCTGGCTCGCGGCCCGTATGGCCGCCGAGGGCTCCCTCACCACCGGCGAACTGGTCGCCGTCTACGGTTACGCCGCGGTCCTCGTCGTCCCCGTGGCGTTCTTCATCGAGGGCGGCCAGGACCTCAGCCGCGGGCAGGTCGCGGCCCGCAGGATCGTCCGGTTCCTCGCTCTGCGGCCCCACTCCGACGAACCCTCGGCCGGCCTCGACGCACCGGCCGGACCGTCGGTCCTGGCTGATCCCGCCTCCGGTGTCGAGGTCCTGCCGGGGCGGTTCACCGCGCTGACCGGTGCGCGCCCGCAGGAGTCCGCGCTGGTGGTGGAACGGCTGGGTCGCTTTGTCGACTCGGAGGCCGAATGGGGTGGCATACCGCTGCGCGACATCGCGCTGAGCCAGGTGCGGGAGCGGATCCTGGTCGCCGACAACGAGGCCGCCCTGTTCGCCGGCCCGCTGCGCGACGCGATCGGCGCCCATGCGGATGCCGACGCCCTGTCACGTGCCGTCGAGGCGGCGATGGCCGGTGACATCGTCCAAGGTCTGCCGCACGGGCTCGATTCGGCCATCGCCTCACGTGGGCGTGACCTGTCCGGTGGCCAGCGTCAGCGCGTACGGCTGGCGCGGGCCCTGCTGGCCGCGCCCGAAGTCCTGCTGGCCGTGGAGCCCACGTCCGCCGTGGACGCGCACACCGAAGCCGCCATCACCGCCCGGCTCCGCGCGCATCGCGACGGTCTGACGACGGTCGTCACCACCACGTCGCCGCTGGTCCTCGACCGCGCGGACACGGTCTGCCATCTCGTCGACGGCCGGGTGGCGGCCACCGGGACGCACCGCGAACTCCTGGCGGCGGAGCCCGGATACCGCCGCCTGGTGTCCCGCGACGCGGACGACGAGAACACGGACGACGCCGACGCGAACGACGCCGACGCCGGCGATCAAGTCGGTGCCGCGTGACGGCCGGCCGGAGCCGGACAGATGAGGAACCGGCCCTGCCCGTCGCCGGAACGGCGCGCCTCGTCCGCGCGGCGGCCGACCTCGTCCGCCCGGACCGTGCGGCCTTCGCCGCGATGCTCGTGCTGAACGCGCTCGCCGTGGGAGCCGGACTCGTCGGGCCGTGGCTGCTCGGACGTATCGTCAACGCCGTCCAGGACGGTGCGACGGTCAGCACCGTCGACCAACTCGCCCTCGGTGTCGTCATATCCGCCGTCGTCCAACTCCTGCTCGCCCGCTGGGCCCGCCTGATCGGGCACCGCTTCGGCGAGCGGACACTGGCGCGGGTCCGGGAGAGGTTCGTCGACCGGGCCATGGCGCTGCCCGTGTCGGTGGTCGAACGGGCCGGTACGGGCGACCTGACGGTACGCGGCACCAGTGACGTCGGCTCGGTCGGAACCGCGCTGCGCGACGCGGGCCCCGATCTGTTCGTCGCCGCGATACAGGCACCACTGATCATCGCCGCCGTGTTCCTCCTCGATCCGCTGCTCGGCGTGTGCGGCCTGGTCGGACTCGTCGGCATCTGGTTCGCGACGCGCTGGTATCTGCGCCGGGCCCGAGCCGCCTATCTGGCGCAGGGAGAGACGAACTCGGAGCTGGCCGAGCAGTTGGCCGAGACCGCGTCCGGTGCCCGCACGATCGAGGCGTTCGGCCTTCAGGAGCGGCATGTCGCCGCCGCGCTGGAGAAGATCGAGCGCAGCCATCGCACCCGCGTGCGCACGCTGTTCCTGCGCAGCGTGCTGTTCCCGTCCGTCGACATCTCCCATGTCATACCCGTGGTCGGTGTGCTGCTGGTCGGCGCGCCACTGCTCGAACGCGGCACGGTCACCCTCGGCGCGGTGGTCGCCTCGGTCCTGTATCTGCGCCAGCTCTCCCAGCCGTTGGACACGATCCTTGAGTGGGTGGAACAACTCCAGGCCAGCGGCGCGGCCTTCGCCCGCGTCGAGGGTCTGGGCGTGAGTCTCGACGCCGTCGACGGCGCGGTGGCGGCCGGGCCGCCCGCGCGGCCGACCGGTGACCGGATTGAGCTGAGCGGTGTCCACTACTCGTACGACGGAAGGACCGACGTGGTCCGAGGGGTGGACCTCACCGTGCGGCCGGGCGAACGCCTCGCCGTGGTCGGCCGGTCCGGTGCGGGCAAGACCACGCTGAGCCGACTGCTCGCGGGGATCGACGCGCCGCGCGCGGGCACGGTGACGGTGGGCGGCGACCCGGTCACCGATCTGGCGCCGGCGGACCTGCGGCGCCAGATCGTGCTGGTCACCCAGGAGCACCACGTCTTCACGGCGACACTGCGCGACAATCTGCTGCTCGCGGCCCCCGACACGTCCGACGCCGGGCTCATACGGGCGCTGTCGGACGTCGGCGCCGACTGGGCGCGGCGGCTGCCCGAGGGTCTGGACACCGAGCTGGGCGCGCGCGGATATCGACCGGACGGCTCCCAGGCGCAGCAACTCAGTCTGGCGCGCGTGGTGTTGGCCGATCCGCACACGCTCATCCTGGACGAGGCGACCGCCCTGCTCGACCCGCGCACGGCACGGCGTACGGAACGCGCACTCGCCGCCGTCCTGGCGGGACGCACGGTCATCGCCATCGCTCACCGCCTGCACACCGCCCACGACGCGGACCGGGTGGCAGTGATGGACGGCGGACGGCTGACCGAGATCGGCAGCCATGACGAACTCGTCGCGGCGGGCGGGACGTACGCCGCGCTGTGGCGGTCCTGGCACGGCGACGACGTCCGCCGCCCTCTCCCCGAGCCGTGACCGGCCGGGGAGAGGGCGGGGGAGGACACGTCCCGGATTCCTACGCGCCGGGCTCGATCCAGATGTTGCGGTAACGCACCTTGTTGCCGTGGTCCTGGAGCTTGATGGCTCCCGTGGCTGTGGTCTCCGGCGCGCCGGCGCCGGTCGGGCCGTCGACCGCCACGTCGTCATGGACGGTCTTGCCGTTCCACACCACGCTGATACGGGCGTCCTCGGTCTTCTTCCCGTCGGCGCCGAAGCGGGCGGCGCGGAAGGTGATCTCGTACGTCTGCCAGGTCTCCGGCGCGGTCGACGCGTTGAGATCCGCCGCCTTCTTCAGGTAGATCGCGGCCGCTTCGTTGTTGGCCAGCTTCTCCACCCCGAACGAGTCCAGGATCTGAACCTCGTAGCGCTCCTGGAGATACACACCGCTGTTGCCGCGGTCCTGGCCGGTCACATCCGGTGGCAGCTTGGGCACGCGGAACTCGACGTGCAACTTGAAGTCCTTGAACGCCTGTTTGGTACGGATGTCACCGCAGCAGACCTCCATCGCCCCGTCGTCGGCCGCCGGCCATCGGACGTCGCTGCCGTCGGTGTGCTGCCACTGCGACCGGTCCTTCCCGTCGAACAGCGTGATGCGGCTGTCCTTGGGATGGACGGTGATCAGGTCGAGATTGACATGACCGGTGTCGCCGCTGTCGTAGCGGTACGAGATGGTGTTGGCCCCGCGGCTCAGCGGCAGCGACTCGGTCACCGTCGCCCAGCCGTCCCACTTGCCGGTGCTGGGCAGGGCCGTCTGTTTCATCTTGCGGCCGTTGACGTAGACGCTCACCGTCTTGTTCCCGACGAAGGGATTCGGGCCGTTGGCGTAGCGCAGCGCGACGTCGTACTTGCCCGCCCGCGTCGTGCGCACGTCGAACGTGGTGGTGGCGCCCTGCGTCCCGTAACTGTCGACGAAACCGCCGCCCGAGTGGCCCGCGTGCTCGGTGTCCACCCGCGCGCCGCCGGTCAGCGCGGCCTCCTCCGCCTCGTACAGCGTCTTCGGCGGCTCGTCCCCGACAAGGGAGTTGAGGGTGTACCACGCCTCGGTGCTCCACAGCGTCTCGCCGCCCTCGGCGCTGAACGGCCGGGGTGAGCGGACGTGCACCACGCGGTTGGACTTGAGACCGTCGATCGCGAGGGTGACCTTCTTGCCGTCGGCGGACACGGTGGCCGACCGGACCTTCAGCGTCTCCTCGTCGATCTTGGGGCCGCCGTAGTCGGGCGTCGGTGCGTAGTACCACTGCTGGACCTCGTAGCGGTCCACCAGTTCCGCGATGGTCTCGGCGGAGAGCGGCTTGGTGTATTCGAGCTCGAAGCCGCCCGGCTTCGCGCGCATCGCCAGGATGTCGAAGGCGTCCTCGCCGTTCGGCGTCAACTTCTGGAGGCCGTAGGAGAGTTTGCCCTCCTGGCCCCAGTTGCCGCCGGCGCCCAGACCGCCGGCGTAGATCGCGCCGTCCGGGCCCATGCTGATGCGGTTGACGCCGGCTTCCAGGCCCTGGGTCATACGGAAGACCGCGCCCTGGTACTCGCCCTTGACCTTCTCCAGATAGCCGCGCTGAAGACCGCCGTAGGTGACATCACCGAAGATCATCTGCCCGGCGAACGGTCCCTCCTTCAACAGCAGTGGTGTGCTGGGGGAGTTGGCGATCTCGTTCTGCGGCAGCCACAGCACCGGCTTGGTGACCGGCTTGGCGTCGAACGGACCGGCCGGGTTGGTGTAGTGGTTGAAGAAGCGGTCCTGCTTGATGTGGACCAGCTTCGACGAGGGCAGCCAGCCGCCCTGGTTGTCGGTCACGAAGATGTCGCCCTCGGGGCCCCAGCCGATGCCGTTGGGCGTCCGCAGGCCGCCGGCCACATAACTGACCGCGCCCGTCTCCTTGTTGACCTTGATCGTGGAGCCGCGGTTCTTCGCGGGCTGCGGATCCGTGGTCGCGCCACCGTAGTTGATCGCGACCGACAGGTTCAGATAGAAGTAGCCGTCCTTGTAGAGCAGCCCGAACGCGAACTCGTGGAAGTTCCCGCCGAACGGCCAGGTCGCGACCTTCCGGTAGGCGTCGGTGACGTCGTCCCCGTCGGTGTCCTGAAGCTCCGTCAGCTCGTCCTTCTGCGACACATACAGCGAGCCGTCGACGTACTTGATGCCTTGGGGCTCTTTGAGGCCCTCGGCGATCTTCTTGGCCTTCACCTTTTCCGGACCGGTGTCGCCCGTGACATCGCTGAGGAGGTAGACCTCGCCCGTCTCGTTGTCGGTGCCGCCCCAGGTGGTGACGGCGAGCCGGCCGTCGGGCAGCCAGTCCATCGCCGTGACCTGCGGTTCGAACCCGCTCGGCCGCAGGTCGGTGAGCGTGTAGCCGGGGTGCACGCTGTTCAGGGGCAGACCGTCGCCGGGGGAGTCCTTGACGCCCTCGCACTCCTTGCGGCCAGGCGCCGTCACACGTACGACATCGGCGTCCGTGCTCAGGACGGAGTTGGGTACGACGGCGAAGCCGGAAGCGCCCGGCGGCTGCCAGGACAGCGTGATGTTCTGCCCACCCGTGCGGTCGAAGTGCTCGATGCGCAGGGAGTGGTAGCCGGGCGTCAGGGTGACGGTGCCGTCCTTGGGGTCGGCGCCGTGCAGACCGTCGTGGTCGATGACGACCTGATCGTCGATCAGCAGCCGTGAACCGTCGTCGCTGGTCAGCCGGAAGGTGTACGAACCGTCCTGCGGAACGTCGATGTTGCCGGTGACCTCCGACACGAAGTTGTCGCCGATCCCGCCGAAGTCGTCGGTCGAGGACCAGTCGATGACGGGCATCAGCTTGTCGACGTTCGGGGTTTGCGCGGGCTTGAGGACACAGATCTTGTCCAGCGGCACCTGCACGTCGAACACGCGCAGCGTGACGCCCGGTTCCTGCGGGGGCAGTTCACGGGTGACGGGATCGGCCGCGACGGGGTCGGCGGCGGTGGCCGGGGTCGATACGAGACCGGTGGCGAGGAACGAGACGGCGAGCAGACTGAGCAGACATCTGCGCAGTCGGCGGCTCGGTCGTTGATCCATTCTTCCTCCTGGCACTTCGCGCACCGGGAAGAACACCCCGGCCCATGGGCGGAGTTGGCCGCCGGGGCAAGCCCTTCGATCCGGATACGGAGGTCTGGAAACGGATGCGGATGCGGATGCGGTGTTCGGCGGTTCACGGCCGGGCTGATGACCTGTCATGTACGGCACCAGTCAGCGCGTCGAACGAAACACTAGAGACTTCTGTCGGGACCGTCCATACTTTGTCACGCACAAGTGAAAAGTCCTCGGCGGCGGCCTTCCCTGGGCCCAGCGCACACAGGGTGCTGACGTCACGTCAATTGCGCCTCGGGCGACGTCAGTTCACCGGTCCGAGGGGAATCGCGAGCGAGGACGCCCCCTGGAGGTCGAGCCACGCGGTGTCCGTCCCGCGAACCAGCCGCAGCACCACCCGCGCGCAGTCCGGGCAGCGGGCCACCAGTCCCGGTGCCCGCTCGTAGACACGCAGCCGGGCCACCGGACCCGTACTGCCGCACCCGGCGCAGACACCCACGGCGGCGGTCAGGTCGACCGCGAAGATCTCGGAGAGGGGCCCGCCCAGCGCGTTGCCGTCCTGGTAGGCGTGCTGGTCCGCGTCCTGATCGTCGGTGTCCATCTCATCCTCCACTGGGACCGAAGCGTTCGGTCCTGATCCGGTCGGGGTCATGGCCGAGGCCGGTCAGCAGCGACGCGGCCGACTCCACGAAGCCCGTCGGCCCGCACACGTAACACGTGGGCCGCGACTGCGCGGACCAGCCCGGACGCACCAGATCGTCCGCCCTCAACCGCCCCACGGCCCTGGGGTGTTGGGGTGGTGCGCGGCGCGTGTACACGTACGCCGTGTCGAGGCCCGGCGCCCCGCGGCGCAGCTCGGGCACATAGAGCTGATCGTCCGGCTCGCGTACGGAGTAGAGCAGCCGGAACGGCGCCCGCCCGCCCACGGCGCCACGCACCCGCACCATCGACATCAGCGGCACCAGCCCGGAGCCGCCCGCCACCAGGAGTACCGGCTCGCTCTGCTCGGGCCGCCACACGAACCAGCCACCCACCGGACCACGCAACTCCACCCGGTCGCCGGGCTCCAGAGTGTCCATCAGATACGGCGAGACCTCACCGTCCGGGACCCGCTGGACGGTCAGCTCGACACGGTCGCCGTCCGGCGCGGAGGCCAGTGAGTAGCTGCGCTGTGTGCTGTACCCGTCCTCGGCCGTCAGCCGTACGTCGACGTGCTGGCCCGCCAGATGCCCCGGCCAGCCGGGCACGTCGAACACCAGCGTCCGGGCCGTCCGTGACTCGGTACGCCGGCAGACCAGCTCGGCCACCAGCCAGCGGAGCCGCGCGGGGGCGGCTAGGCCCTGTCCGGCGGATCTTCGGGGGTCCGGGACGCCTGGCACGGCACCTCCCTGCGTTGTCGGAGTCATCCAAGTACGTCCAGTACGAGGATGATCCTCCGCCTTGCGATGCACCGCACCAGCCGCCCCGGCCTGATCCCCGAAGATCCGCCGGACAGGACCTAGTCGCCCTGATACCGCTGCTCGCGCCATGGGTCACCGTAGGAGTGATAGCCCAGGCCCTCCCAGAACCCGGGCTCGTCGTCGGGCAGCAGATCGATCCCGCGTACCCACTTCGCGGACTTCCACAGATACAGATGCGGCACCAGCAGTCTCGCGGGCCCGCCGTGCTCGGGGGCCAGCTCCGCACCGTCGTAGCGGTGGGCGATCCACGCCTTGCCGTCCAGAAGGTCCTCCAGCGGGAGATTGGTCGTGTACCCGCCGTAGGAGTGGACAAGAGCGAACTCGGCGGCCGTCTCGACGTCCGCCATGAGGAGGTCGAGCGAGACACCTTCCCAGTGCGTGCCGAACTTCGACCACTTCGTCACACAGTGCAGATCCACCGTCGGGGTCTCGGAGGGCATCGCCATCAGCCGCTCCCAGTCCCAGGTGTGTCTGGTGCCCGTCTCGGTCGTGAGGGTGAACTCCCAGTCCTCGTGCGCCACGTGTGGCGTGGGACCGGCGGACAGGACGGGGAAGTCATGGACCTCGTACTGTCCGGGCGGCAGATCGTGGCCGGGAGCGGGCCTTCGGCCGTGGAATCCGCGCGAGATGATCGCCATGGCGGGACTTCCTTGTGGCGGGAATTCCTTCCTCCGACCAGCCTAGGCGCGCGGGCCCGGGGTGGCGACGCGAGAGCCGCCCGACGCCCGACGCCCTGACCCGGCCGCCGGCCCCGAGCCCCCGGCCCCGCGACCGCCCCGGCTACTCGAACCGCGCGGGGTCGCCCGCCCCGCGCCGTACGATCTCCGGCTCGCCGCCCGAGAAGTCGATGACGGTGGTCGGCTCGGTGCCGCAGTCGCCCGAGTCGACCACGACGTCCAGCACATGGTCCAGCCGTTCCTTGATCTCCCAGCCCTGGGTCATCGGCTCCCCGTCGTCGGGCAGCAGCAGTGTGCTGGAGAGCAGCGGCTCCCCCAGCTCCGTGAGCAGCGCCTGGGCGACGACATGGTCGGGGATGCGGACCCCGACCGTCTTCTTCTTCGGGTGCAGCAGTTGACGCGGCACCTCCCTGGTCGCGGGGAGGATGAAGGTGTAACTGCCGGGCGTCGCCGCCTTGATCGCGCGGAACACGTCGTTGTCGATCTGCACCAACTGACCGAGCTGTGCGAAGTTCTGGCAGACCAGTGTGAAGTGGTGACGGTCGTCCAGATTCCGGATGGACCGGATGCGGCTGATGCCGTCCCGGCTGCCGAGCTGGCAGCCCAACGCGTAACAGGAGTCCGTGGGGTACGCGATGAGCGCGCCGGACCGGATGCTCTCAGCCACGCTCGTGATGGTGCGCCGCTGAGGATTCTCGGGGTGTACGTCGAAATACTTGGCCATTGGCCGAGCTTAGGGCCTGTCCGGCGGCCCGGTCCTCATCGGGAGCGGGTCGTTCCGGAGGTTGACGCGGGCTGTCGACGGTGGCCGGTTGCCGTCGGCAACCACCGGCCGCCGACGCTGGCGCTCTTGGGCCTGTCGGCGGGAGAATCCCGGCGTGAAGATCACCGCACCGGAGCTGAACCGCTCCACCCTCGCCCGTCAGCTTCTGCTGCGCCGGGAGCCGATCGGCGTCGCCGACGCCGTACGCCGCGTCGTCGCCCTCCAGGCCCAGCAGGCGGCCTCGCCGTACCTCGCGCTGTGGAACCGGACCGCCGGCTTCGATCCGGCCGCCCTCGACGCCGCCTTCGCCGGCTACGAGGTGGTGAAGGCGACCCTCATGCGGATCACGCTGCACGCCGTGCACGCGGATGACCACCGGACGTTCCGGGAGGCCGTGGAGCCGACGCTGCGGGGCGGCAGGCTCGACAGCCGCTTCACGGCGACGGGGCTCACCCTGGACGACGCCGATGTGCTCGTACCCGCCCTGCTGGGCCACGCGGACCGGCCGCGTACCGCCGCCGAGCTGGAGGCATGGCTGGGGGACAGGCTGGGGAAGCAACTGGGCGCCCCGCCCGGCCCCGGCGCGTGGCGCGGACTGCGGGGATACGCGCCGTTGCTGCACGTGCCCACCGGGTCACCGTGGTCGTTCGGCCACCGGCCCTCGTACGTGGCGGCCGGCCGGTGGTCGGGGCTGCGGGACAAGGAGGCGTCGTCGGCGGCGCTGGCGAAGCTGATAGTGCGCTATCTGGAGGGGTTCGGCCCGGCGTCGGTGGCGGACATGGCGCAGTTCGCCCTGGTCCAGCGCGGGCGCGTCAGAGAGGCGCTGAAGGCGCTCTCCGGCGGGCTCGACGTGCTGACCGGGCCGGACGGCGTGGAGCTGTACGACGTCCCGGGCGCGCCGCGCCCGGGAGGCGACACGCCGGCACCGCCCCGGCTGATGGCGATGTGGGACAGCACGCTGCTGGCTTACTCCGACCGGAGCCGGGTCGTTCCGCCCGACTACCGCAGGCTCGTCATCCGGATCAACGGCGACGTGCTCCCGACGCTCCTCGTGGACGGGTATGTCGCGGGGGTCTGGCGGCCGGTCGCGAAGGGGATCGAGGCGCGGGCCTTCCACGCGCTGTCGCAGGAGACCTGGGCGGGTCTCGCGCAGGAGGCGCGGTCGCTGACGTCGTTCCTCGCCGACCGGGAGCCGGGGGTCTACAGCCGGTACGGGCACTGGTGGGACCACCTGCCGCCGAGCGCGGAGGTCCGGGTACTTCCCGGGAAATGAGCCGTGCCCGTCGTCCGGCCGCCGTGGTGTCCCGCTTTTCCCGAGAATTGGTATGGACCTTTCCAGGGAGGGGTTCCTGCCCGTAGCCTCTGCGCGGCGGCGTCCGCATAACTGCCCCCTGCTGGAAGGCAGTTGTGGGTGAGCGCTGTCCGTGAACGCTTGTCCCCACACACCGTTCGGGAGTGAAGCAACAGTGTTGAGAAGAGGCACCACGGCCGTCATGGCCGCCCTGCTGCTGGTCTGCGGACTGCTCGTCGGCGCGCTGCCCGCGACGGCGGCCCAGTCCTCCGGGCGTTTCGTCGTCAGCGAGTCCCAGTTCGAGCGGATGTTCCCGGACCGGGATCCGTTCTTCACGTACGACGGGCTCGTCGAGGCCACACAGGCGTACCCGGACTTCGCGCGGACCGGCAGCCGCACCACCCGCAAGCAGGAAGCGGCGGCCTTCCTCGCCAACGTCAGCCACGAGACGGGCGGGCTGTTCTACGTGGTGTCGCAGAACCCCGACATGTACCCGATCTTCTGCGACGACACCCAGCCCTACGGCTGCCCGGCCGGACGCGACGCGTACTACGGGCGCGGCGCGATCATGCTGAGCTGGAACTTCAACTACAAGGCCGCCGGCGACGCCCTCGGCATCGACCTGCTCAACAATCCGTGGCTGGTCGAGACCGATCCGGCCGTGGCCTGGATGACGGCCCTGTGGTACTGGAACACCCAGTCCGGTCCGGGCACGATGACCGGGCACGACGCGATGGTGAACAAGAAGGGCTTCGGGCAGACGATCTGGAGCCTGAACGGATCCGCCGAGTGCAACGGCGGCAACCCCGCCCAGATGGAACACCGGGTCGAGCTGTACAAGCAGTTCACGCGTGTGCTGCGCACCCCGCCGGGCCGCGACCTGACCTGCTGAACGGCGGACCGGCCGCCGCCCCGGCCGCCGGGGCGGCGGGCCGGCCGTGTGACGCACCGCACGCTCTTATCGGGCGTTCTCAGACAATATTGATGTGGACTTCATAAAGCTGTGACCCGCGCTGCCTAGCGTCCGGCATATGTCCAGGTCCCGTAGGCTGCCGCAGTTCGCCGTGGCCGCACTCACTCTCGCCGTGATGGTGCCGAGCTGCCAGCTCGCCAGCGCCGGCACGCCCGACGGGTCTGCCCACACCGCGGCCGCCCCCGCCGTCGCCGGGTCATCGGGCCCCACGTCCTCGGCCTCCGTGTCGGCGACCCCGGTGCCGTCGGCCCCGGCACCGGCCGACATCGACGGCGTGATGGGCAAGGCGCTGGACGCGCTGCCCGCGAGCGACGGCCGCTACACGGTCGCCGTTCAGGATCTCAAGGGGCAGCGCACCGCCTTGTACGGCGCCGACACCGGGCCGTACGACACGGCCAGCATCGTCAAGGTCGACATACTCGCGGCTCTCCTGCTCGACGCCCAGGACCACGGCACGGCCCTCACCGCGCAGCAGAAGCAACTGGCCGCCGCGATGATACGCAGCAGCGACAACGCCGCGACGGACGAGCTGTGGAAGGCGATAGGCGAGAGTGCCGGCCTCGCCGCCGCCAACGAACGCCTCGGACTGACGGCGACCAAACCCGGCCAGGACGGTCACTGGGGTCTGACCAGCACCACCGCGGCCGACCAGATGGTCCTCCTGGAGGCCGTTCTCGGCGACGCCGACTCCCCGCTCACCGCGGACTCCCGCTCCTACCTGCGGTCACTGATGAACACGGTCGTGGCGGACCAGCGGTGGGGGATATCGGCCGCCGACGACGGCAAGGGGTCCGCGGGCACGCCCGTGCTGAAGAACGGCTGGCTGCCGCGCAGCGCGACGGGGCTGTGGGACGTCAACAGCATCGGCAGCGTCGAGTACGGCGGCCACACCCTGCTCGTCGCGGTGCTCTCGGACGGGCAGCCGTCGTACGAGAAGGGCGTGGCGCTGGTGGAGCGGGCCGCGTCGACGGCCGTGAAGGCGTTCGTCAAGGCGGAGACGCCCGTGGTCGCGCCCAAGGCGTAGAGGGCGGGGGCCCAGGGGCCGGCCGGTCAGGTCAGGTCAGCGCCGGGCGAGCTGGCGTTCGCCGCTGGGGCCCGGCTGGTAGGCGAGGTCGTAGTGGGAGAAGACATTCTTCTCGTCCTCGGCGGGCAGCACGTCGTCCGTACCCATCGACGGCGCGTCCTTCACGACGGACTTCGGGTACTTGACCCTGACGTAGCCCGGTCCCACGACGGCTCCCGCGAGCGGGACGAAGACCAGCCGGTGCCGGGTCGGCATGCCGATCAGTACGGTCGCCACCGCCGGCTCGTCGGTACGGGTGTCGACGTAGACCGCCTCCAGCGAACCGATCTTGCGCCCGTCGGAGTCGACGACGTCATGGGTGCGCCATTCGCGGATGTCAACGGCATCGATCATGTCGGTTCTCCTCCTCCGGTGCGCCCACGTGATCGGGCTCACCGGTGCGTGTGTCCCGCCCGGCTCCAGTCATGGTCAGGGTCACCGACGCCGGACCGGGCCGCCACTCGGGAGCGCCGCGCGGCCCACGGGACGCGCCGTCAGGACCCCGTGCCGTCGCAGTCCTCGCCGTACGCCAGCTCGCTCGCCAGCAGCGCCGCGCCCACGACCCCCGCGCGGGGCCCCAGCTCGGACATGACGATCGGGAGATTGCCGGTGGCGAGTGGAAGCGAGCGTTTGTACACGACGCTGCGGATCTCCGCGAGCAGCGGGTAGCCGAGCCCCGTCAGACCGCCCCCGATCACGATCATCGACGGGTTCATGAAGCTGACCAGCGTGGCGAGGACCTGTCCGACCCGGTGACCGCCCGCCCGGACGAGATTGACGCTCGTGTTGTCACCGCCGGCCGCGCACTCCGCGACGTCCACGGCGGTCAGCACCCCCCGCTCGGCCAGCCTCTCGGCGAGCGCGGGCGAGCCGCCGGACTCGGCGGCCCGCGTGGCGTCCCTGGCCAGCGCGACCCCGCCGAAGTACGCCTCCAGACAGCCGGTGTTCCCGCAGGAGCAGACCGGCCCGTCCGCCTCGGCCTCCACCTGGACGTGCCCGATGTCGCCCGCGCATCCCTCCGCGCCCCGGTAGATACGGCCGTGGTGCTGCATGCCGGAGCCGATACCGCTGCCGATCTTCACGAAGAGCAGATGGTCGACGGTGCGCGCGACCCCGCTGTGCTGCTCGCCGAGGGACATCACGTTGACGTCGTTGTCGACCACGACGGGGCAGTCGTGCGCGCGGGCGAGGATGTCGCGTACCGGGAAGCGGTTCCAGCCCACCATGATCGGCGGCGAGACCGGGACGCCCTCCCGGAAGCTGACAGGACCCGGCAGTCCGATGCCGATGGCGTCGAGCCGGGTGTAGTGCCCCTGCTCGGCCATCGCGCGCAGCAGTTCGCTGACGCGGCCGAGTACGGCGACCGGCCCGGAGCGGATGTCGGCCGGTTCGGAGCAGGAGGCCACGGGGGTGAGCGCGCCGTCGGTGATCTCGATGTCGACGGAGCTGGCGCCCAGATCGACGGCCGCGAACCGCAGACCGGGGTCGAGCTGTACGAGGGTGGAGCGCCGCCCGCCGCGTGAGGCGGCGGGGCCCGCCTCGCTGACCCGCCCGGCGGCGACCATGCGGTCGAGCTCGCCGAGCAGCCGTGGGCGCGGTACCTCCAGCCGGTCCGCGAGCTGGGCGCGGGACAGCGGGCCGTTGTCACGCAGCAGACTCAACACGCGGTACTGGATGTTCACGGACGTAACTCCTCTGGGCGCCTGCGGACAGCATTCGAGGGGTGTCGCGGGGCGGTGCACGCGGGGCGGTGCGCGCAGGCGGTTCGGCAACTTTTTCACAGAACGCCGAAAGTTGTCGCCTTGTTGACAGAACCCACACACTTTTCGAGGGGCCGGAATTACGTCCGGGCACAGAACTGCCCCGCCGGTGAGAGCGGGGCATGGCAGCGGGGCAGCCCTGTCGGTCCTGACGTCAGCCTGTGGCGCCTCCCTTCAGCGCTCGCGCGTCCCGTGCCAGGGCCGCGCCCGCCGCGCTGTCCGGCACGAGGGCACTGTCGCCCGCGTAACCGGCGAACGACTCCAGCACGGCCGCGGCCTGACTGGTGCGCCCCGCGTCGGCGTGCGCCTCGGCCTGGCCGAGCCGTACGGTCAGCCGCTGCTGTCCCTGCGCCGAGACCAGTTTGTCGGCCCGCAGTTGGGTGATCAGCGCGCGGATGTCCGCGTAGGAGGTACGGGTGGTGAACGCCACCGTCTTGGTGGTGGTGTTGCCGGCCTTGTCGCGGGCCTTGACCGTGAGGTCGTGGCTGCCCAGCGGCAGGCGCCAAAGCTCCAGCGCCTGACCGGAGTTGACGGCCTTGCCGTCCACCGTGGCCGTCGCGGTGGCCCCGCCGGAGACCGTGTCCGCCGCCGAGAAGACCGGCGTCGGGCGCTTGGAGTCCCCGTAGACGCCGTCGGCGTCGATCCCGGTCGTCGTCACTGTGGGACCGGTGCGGTCGATCCGTACGGTGAGCGAGCCCACCTCGGAGACGTTGCCGCCGTTGTCGGTCGCCCGGTAACGGACCGTCGTGGCGCCCTCCTTGGAAAGCGTGACGGCCGCGTTCGCCGACAGCCACGTCGTCCCGCCGTCGATCGAGTACTGACGACTGGCCACCGTCCCGTTGTCGGTCGCCGCGACCGCGAGCGACACATTGCTGGTGTACCAGCCGTCGTCACCGTTGGGCCGGGGCGGGTTGAGCGTGGCGGTGACCTTCGGCGCGGTCTTGTCCGCGACGCCTGCTCCCTGGAAGGTCAGCGAGTCCAGCTCGACACCGCCGGAGGTGGTGACGAAGACCTCGCCGCTGCCCGAAGGGGCGTTGTCCAGTGCGGTGGTGACGGTCTGCCAGCCCTCACCGGCCGGGACCGGCACCGTCGCGAACGGCTCCGCGTCGGCCGAACCCCAGCGCAGCGCCAGCGAACCGGCCCCGCTCGCCCGGGTCTTGACCCCGTTGATCCCGGCGAACGACACCGGGTCGTACGCGATCCAGTCGCCCGCGTCGAACGAGGTCAGCTTGCGCTGCCCGGACGCCGTGGTGTCGTCCGTGACCGTGACACCCTGCGCCGAGTCGTAGTGCTCGCCCTGCATCAGCGCCGGGTTGAGCACCACCTGGGCGTCACCGGTGGCCGGCGGAACGCCGCCCGCGCCCTTGTCGGTGTAGTTGATCCCCAGCACGCCGAAGACGTTCTCGGTGTCACCGTGCCCCGCGTCGGCCGGGGTCGCGACGCCGCCCGTGCAGCCGGTGCCGCTGTTGACCGGGTGCCCGTGCTGGTTGTGCCCCAGACCGAAGGTCCAGGCGGCCTTGGCGCAGTCCGGCGTGGTGCCGTCCTCCGGGTCGTCCACCGCTATGCCGTACGGCACGGCGTCGCCCCAGTTGAAGAACCCGCCGTCGGGCGGTGAGGTGATCCGTACCGTCGGAGCCGTGTTGCCCACGGTGATCTGACGGCTCGTCAGCCCGAACTTGCCTTGTGGGTCGGACACCTTGAGCCGGGCCTGGAACTGCCCGTTGTCCGCGTACGTACGCTGGGCGGTGGGCCCGGTGGCGTCGAACGTGCCGTCGCCGTCGAGGTCCCACTGGTAGGTGAGGTCGCCCTTCTCCGGGTCGCTGGAGCCGGTGGCGCTGAACGAGACCGTGAGCGGGGCCTGGCCGGACGTCTTGTCGGCCTTGATCACGGCGGTGGGCGCCTTGTTGCCCTCGGCGTAGTCGATCCGGTAGAGACCCGCGTCGGGGTTCTGCCGGAAGAAGCCGTCGCCGTAGTCCAGGACGTAGAGCGCGCCGTCCGGGCCGAACTCCAGGTCCATCGGGTTGTCCCACTGCGGGATACCGGTCTGCGAACGCTCGCTGTTCGGCAGCAGGTTCTCCAGCTTGCTCACGGGTCCGTCCGGCCCGTCGAGCGTGAGCGCCGCGACGTAGTCCTGGGAGAACTCCGCCATGAACGCCTTGCCGTCCCAGTACTCGGGGAACTTGCCGGGCGAGGGGTTGGCCGCGTCGTAGTGGTAGACGGGCCCGCCCATCGGTGCCTGGCCGCCCGGACCGCCGGGACCGCGGAAGGCGGTCAGCTCGGGCCACGGCTGGTCGGTGTTCTTGTCGCCGTACCAGAGCGTGGCCGGTACGGACGGGGGCAGCTCGCTCAGACCGGTGTTCCAGCGGGAGTCGTTGACCGGCGCCGCGCAGTCGAACGCGGGTCCCGGTGTGAGGGTGGCGAAGTCGAAGTCCCGGTAGGGCTTGCTGTTGTCACCCGTGCAGAACGGCCAGCCGCTGTTCATGGCCTTGGTGGTGGTCTGCCACTCGACGTACCCCATCGGCCCGCGGTTCGGGTCGGCGGTGCCGGCGTCGGGGCCGTAGTCGCCCCACATCACCGCGTCCGTCTTGCGGTCCACCGTCATCCGGAAGGCGTTGCGCAGACCCATCACGAAGATCTCGGGGCGGGTCTTGGCCGTGCCCGGCTCGAAGAGGTTGCCCTCCGGGATGGTGTAGCTGCCGTCCTCCTTGACGTCGATCCGCAGGATCTTGCCCCGCAGGTCGTTGGTGTTGCCCGCGCCGCGGCGCTCGTCGAGCCCCGGGTTGTAGCCGGCCGCGTCGTTGATCGGCGTGTAGCCGTTGACGTTCGGGCCCGACGCCGGGGTGTTGCCACCGGTCGAGAGGTAGAGATTGCCCTTGCTGTCGAAGTCCACGTCACCGGCGACATGGCAGCACTGGCCGCGGTTGGAGTCGACCCGGATGATCTCCTGCGCGGTGGAGAGGTCGAGCTTGTCGCCGGTCCACTTGAAGCGGGTCAGCGTGTCGTACCCCTCCCACTGCTTCCAGTACGCGTCGGTCTGTCCGGCGGGCAGCGTCTGGGGCGCGGAGCCGGCCGGGGTGTTCAGCGGCGGCGAGTAGTAGAGGTAGACCCACTTGTTGGTGGCGAAGTCCGGGTCCAGCGTGACCGTCTGCAACCCCATCTCGGAGTTCTGGTACACGTCGACGTGGTTGACGACCTTCGTGACACCGGTACCGGGGTCGGTGAGCCGTACGTCGCCGTTGCGGGCGGTGTGCAGGACCCGGCTGTCGGGCAGCACGGCGAGGTCGATCGGCTCGCCGGTGTCCTTCGTCAGGGTGACTTTCTCGTAGTTCGACCAGTCCAGGGCGTGTTCGTGGCCCGGGTGCGCCTGGGCGGCGGGCGCGAGCGCCACACCGCCCAGCGCGGGCAGTGCCACGAGCAGGACCCCGGTGATCAGGCGTCTCAGGGTGCGTTGCACGGTGATGCGTCTCCTCGATCACTGACGGTAAGGAGCGGACGGACCGGGAGGCGCCCCCGCGCGCGGAGGCGCCTCCTGGTCCTCGGGGCTTCGAGGCTTCCGGGGGGAAAGCCGTCTCAGCCGAGGAGTCCCTCGAGCGCGGTGAAGCTGCGCTCGGCCGCACCGAGCGAACCCGGCGGATTGGGCTGGGTGTTGGGCGCGGTATCCTGTTCCCAGATTCCGACGTGCGAGGCGCGCGGCCCGATGTCGCGGACGAACTTCTCGTACGGAAGGTCACCGGCGCCGAACTCGACGATGTCGAATCCGTTGGCGTTCGCCGCGTTGGCGTCGCCGTCCTTCATGTGGAACAGCGGGTAGCGGTAGGGCTGGTTGCGTACGTACGCGGCCGGGTCGAATCCGGGCCAGCGGTACTGGCCCACGTAGGCCCAGTAGACGTCCAGCTCCAGATAGACGTGGCGCGGGTCGGTGTTCTTCAGGAACACGTCGTACAGCCGGACCTTCGGCTGGTCGGTGGCGAACGCGAACTCGCCCGCGTGGTTGTGCTGGTAGAGCTTCAGACCACGCGCGGTCGCGGCGGCGCCCCAGACGTTGAACTCGTCGGCGGCGGCGCGGTAGCCCGCGACGGTGTTGACGCCCGTCGGCGCGTTGGCCGTGCCCACGTGCGGCATGCCGAGGATCTGCGCGGCGTCCAGCTCGCCCTGGAGGTTGTTGCGCAGATTGTTGATACCGACATGGCTGCCGACCGCGGTCAGCCCGTTGTCGTCGAGCAGTGTGCGGATCTCCGGGAGGGTGATCTGCCGGCCCAGGATGGAGGTGGACTGGGTGTAACCGGCGAACTCGATCTCCTGGTAGCCGATCCGGGCCAACTCGGCGAACACGACGGCGAAGCCGAGGGCGCTGACCTTGTCGCGGATGCTGTAGAGCTGGATGCCGATGCGGTCCTTGGGGATGGACAGACGGCTCGGCGCGGCGGCGGAGGCGGAGGTCGCGGCGGCCCCGGTGACGGAGGCGGCGGCGAGCGCCACGGTCGTGCCGGCGGTGGCGCGCAGGAAGTCCCTGCGATCGAAGGATTTGTGAATATGGCTCACGGTCACTCCAGGGGAATCAGGAGAAGAGGGTAGGACCGGGGCGCGCGGCCGGGCCGTTGTCCGGCGGGGCGCGCCGCTGCGGCGGAGGGTGGGCTGGTGCCGGCGGGGAGGGGACGCGCCGAGCGGTACGGAGGCGGGGTTACGGGGTTGCCGGGGTTGCCGGGGATACGCAGACGCGGGAGGTACGGCGACGGGGCGGTCGCCGTCACCTGCCGGTGTCGCCGTGCCCGCCTGTCGCGGGTGCCATGTGCGGGTGCGAAGTGCGGGTGCCGTTCGCGGGTGCCGTTGCGGGTGCGGCGGGGTGTGCCGCGCGGCGTCAGAGGCGGGACTTGCCCGCGTCGTGGGCGTCGGCACGCGCCGCGGCGGCGCGCTCGGCGGCCCGCTCGGCGAGGTCGGCACCGCGGTCCTGCGGAGCGGCCTTCCTGGCGGCGGACGAGGCGCCGGCGGGGGCGGTCTCTCCGGTGACGCTGCCACGGATACGCGTCAGCTCGCCCACGACCAGGACGGGGTTGTTGCCGGTCGCGGTGAGGTTGCCGCGCACGATCGCGTTGTCCAGCGCGGCGTTGGCGGTGTTGTCGGTGACCGCCAGGTTGCCGCCGAAGTACGAGGCGCCCGCGCAGGACCCGAGCAGGCCCTCGCCGCCGATCTGGAGATTGTCGGCGTTGCCCGCGTACTTGGCGGCGCCGTACACCTCGCTGGCGCACAACACGCCGCCCAGGGTGTTCCCGTTGACGGTGAGCGCGCCCTTGACGGTGGAGTCGTAGACATCGCTGTACTGGTTGCCGTCACCGGTCAGCGAACCGCTGAGCGTGCTGCCGGAGACGTACAGCTCGCCGGCCTCGGAGCTGACGTTCCCGCCGAGCGTCGAGTCGACCGCGTAGACGAATCCCTCGGTGGCGTCGACGGCCTTGAGGTTGCTCTTCTCCAGGTGCGCGCCGAACGCGGAGTCGGTGGTCAGCGTGCCCTTGACGGTGGTGTCGGTGAGGTCGAGATAGGCGTTCTCCTCAACGGTGACCGCGCCGTTGAAGGTGGCGCCCGCCGCGACGAGGTCGGCGCCGGCCTCGACCGTCACCGAGCCTCTGACCTTGGTGCCGGTGAGCGTGCAGGACTTCCCGGCGGGTACCACCAGGTCGTTGGTGACGGTCACGGCGCCGCCGTCGCCGACGCAGGTGGTGTAGAGAGCCGCCTGGGCGGAGCCGGAGAACGCCACCAGGCTCCCGGATGCCACCAGTGAGGCCGTGGCGATGAACGTACGGATCTTCATGTCGCTTCCCTTCCGCTGCGGTCACGGCAGAGTCGGTGACCCGGCCGGTTTCCCGTCTTGCGACGGGGGTGCTGCACGGTGCGTGTGCGACGACCGCTGTGACGGCGATCGCCGCAGCGCCTCGTGACGGGCGGTGGCCCGGCCATGGGGGGAGAGACGTTCAAAGACTCGTGAGGTGAAGGGTGTTCGGGGGAACGCCGATCGGCTGCGGTGTTACCGCGACGAAACACTTGTCTCGGTGGGCCGAGACATTAGAGCGACACGTGAGGACTGTCCAGAGGTTCGGTACGAATCCGTGGAACTTTCTAATGATTCGTCAAAAGGTATGAGGTGCGGTGAGAAAAGACGACGGAACGCCCTCGGTTCACATCTGCGAAGTGGCCGAGGAGAATAGGCCCGTTGGCCGGAATCCCGACCAGGGTCACGACGGCGTCGGCAGGGACGGTGCCTCGCCGCTGAATCCGGCGGTACGCCATGTGCTGCCGTCGGGCCGTACGGCGAATGCCTCGTAACCGTCCAGTGATTCCAGCCAGTCGTACGCGCTCTCGCCCCTGGCGAACGCGGCGGTCGCGTACGCGTCGGTCATGGTGAGCCCGGGGCCGGTGACCGTGACGGAGGCGAGGCCCATGGCGGGGACGGCGCGGTGCGGGTCCAGGATGTGGGGGCCGCGCTCGGCGGTGCCGGAGGTGGCGATGGCGAATCGGTCGTCGGCGGCCTTCGCGGTGCGGGCGGCGTCGGCCGTGACGTCGGCGGTGGCGTTGGCGTTGGCGGTGATCACCGTGGCCAGTTGACCGGGTCGCAGCGGGTGCGCGATGCCGATCCGCCACGGTGTGCCGGGGGCGGACCGGCCGCGCAACTGGAGGTCACCGCCGCCGTTGACGCAGGTGTGCTCCGCGCCCGCCTCGTGGAGAAGCTGGGACGCGTACTCGGTGGCCCAGCCCTTGACGAGGCCCGAGGGGTCGAGGGCGCCGGCCGGCATGACGCTGAACCAGCCGTCGCTGACGCGTGTGACCTGGGCACACAACGACAGCACCTCCTGGACCTCGGGCGGGCAGTCGGCGAGAAGGATCTCGCCGCGGCCCAGTCGGCTGATGGCGCTGTCCGGCCGGTAGGTGGAGAACACGGCGTCCACGGTGTGCAGTTCGCTCACGGCGTGCGCCAGGGCCCGGCGGATCGCGGGCGTGGGCCGGTCGCGGATGTCGAAGGAGAAGACCGTGCCCATGACGTGCTCGACGTGGCGCAGACCGGCGTCAGGGGTGGTGTCAGGGGTGGTGTCAGGCATGCGCCTGGTCCAGTGCGCTCTGCAAGGACTGCGTATACCCCTGGCTGGTGTAGCTGGCGCCGGAGACCGAGTCGATGTGGGCGCTCTGGGCGTCCAGCGCCTCCTGGGTCAGACGGGGCACGGCGTACGCGGTGATCTGCTGGTCCCGGCCGTTCTGGTCGGGGGCTCGAAGGACCCGGACGGCGGTGATCTTTCCCTTGGCGAGGGTGACGGCGACCTGGACCGTTCCGTACCGCGTACCGACAGGGTCGCCGGTGAACACGCCCGTGGCGCTCTTGCCGCCGGAGCTGCTGCCGGAGGCGGAGGAGGTCGTCGGCGGGGCGGCCGGTCCGGCGGCCGGGGCGGACAGTTGGTGGGGTTTGAGGGAGAGCAGCGCGACGATCAGCGCGCTCACCCCGGTGGTGGCGAGGACGGCTCGGCGCATGGGTTCTCCTCAGAAGACGAACGACTCGTGATGAATGCGGTGACCGGGCACCCCGGCCCCGCGCAGGGCCCGTACGGCGGCGTCGGCCATGGGCGGCGGCCCGCACAGATAGACGTCGTGCGCGGCCAGGTCGGGTACGAGAGCGGCCAGCCCCCGGGAGGTCAGGGGCGAGAAGAACCGCGGCGGATCGTCGACGACGTAGTGCACGACCGCCTGGCGCCGGGCGGCGATCGCGTCGAGTTCACCGCGCAGAGCGAGGTCCTCGGGCCGGCGCGCCCGGTAGACGAGGGTGACCTGCCCCGGAAGGGTCTCGAACAGCGTCCGCAGGGGCGTGATACCGATACCCCCGGCCAGTAGCAGCACCTTCGGCGCGGTACGGCGCTTCGCGGTGAAACCGCCGTACGGGCCCTCCGCCCAGACACGGGTGCCCGGCGCCAGTCGGGCCAGCGCACCGCTGTGGCCCCCGGCCGTCTTCACCGTGATACGCAGATGGCCGGAGTGCGCGGGGGCGGACAGCGAGTACGGGTTGGCGGTCCACCACAGCCCCGGAGCCAGGAAGCGCCAGCGCAGGAACTGCCCCGGCGCACCGCCCAGTTCATGCAGATGCCGGCCGCCGAGATGGACGGACACGACACCCGGTGCCTCCGGACGAACCGCGGTGACCCGCAGTCGGTGGCGCAGACCACGCCGTACGGGTACGGCGAACCGGTACCAGGCCAGCAGGGCGGCGACCCCCACGAACAGCGTGTACCAGGCGGCTCGGGCGAGCTGGTTGCCGACGAAGTCCGCACCGTTGGAGAGCTGGTGCCCGAAGGTGAGGAAGACGGCCAGATAGGTGGCGAAGTGCAGATAGTGCCAGGTCTCGTAGCTCAGCTTCCGCCGGGCGGCGCGTGCCGACACCACCCCGGTGGCGACGAACAGCAGAAAACCGGCGGTGCCTTTCAGCAGGTCCGGGTAGTTCATGACCAGCGTCGTGGTCTGTGCCACGACGCCCGTGCGGGACGCCAGCGAGTAGCCCCAGATGATCAGCAGGACGTGGGCGAGGGCCAGCGAGACGGTGCACCGGCCGCCCCAGGCGTGCCAGCGGGCCAGCCGGTCGGTGCCGATGCTGTGATCGAGCAGCGGGATCCTGGCCATCAGGGCGAGCAGGACCGCGCACGCGTACCCGGCGAGGAGTCCGGTGAGCCGGCCCGCGCCGGTCAGCCAGTCGGCCGCCCCGACGACGGAGGACGTGTCACTCCACCACAGGGCGAGGACGCCCGCGGCGCCCGCCCAGATGGCGGCCGGCACCAGTACGGGGACGAGATCGCGGCGGGGGCCGCGACGGCGCCGGCCGCGGCCCGCTCGGGTCATGGACGTGAGGGTGGCGGCCATCAAGCTCCTCGGGGCTCGCTCGGGTCGCGGACGGCGACCACGCTCACAGCAGAACCTCTGCGTACCTTCTGAACCGGGTGCCGATGGGGGCATCCAGAACAAACGCGGCGAGGATTCAGAGGGAACTCAGAGGTGTCCGGGACCCTCGGGCGGATCATCGCGAGAGATGCTTGAGAACTATGGAAGAACGTTCCGCGTCACCTGTCCTGCACCGTCCCGACGGAGACCCCGTACGGGTCCTGGTCGTGGACGACGAACCCGACGTGACCGACGTCCTGTCCGGCGCCCTGACCGCAGAGGGCTGGCAGGTCAGGAGCGCGGCCGACGGGGCCACCGCGCTCGCGACGGCCCGCGACTTTCACCCCGACGCGGTCGTCCTCGACTGGATGCTGCCCGATGCCGACGGCCTGCGGGTCCTGCGCGCGCTGCGCCGCGACTCCCGGCGGGTGTGCGTGCTGTTCCTGACCGCCCGCGACGCCGTCGAGGACCGCATCGCGGGAATCAGCGCGGGCGGCGACGACTACGTCACCAAGCCCTACAGCCTCGAAGAGGTCCTGGCCCGGCTGCGCGGCCTGCTGCGGCGGGCCGGGATGACCGCGGAGTCCGACACGGTCCGGCTGGTCGTCGGTGATCTGACGATGGACGAGGAGGCGCGGGAGGTGCGCCGGGCGGGGGAGGTCGTCGATCTGTCCCGTACCGAGTTCGAACTGCTGCGCTTCCTGATGCGCAATCCGCGCCGCGTGCTGTCCAAGGAGCAGATCCTCGACCGGGTCTGGTCGTACGATTTCGGCGGTCGCGCGCACGTCGTCGAGCTGTACATCAGCTATCTGCGCAAGAAGATCGACGCGGGGCGCCACCCGATGATCCACACCGTCCGGGGTGTCGGGTACGTCCTCAAGCCAGAGGCGACGTGAGACGGCCGCCTCCGCGTACCCTGCGCGGTCAGCTCACCGCCGGACTCCTCGTGCTCCTCGCCCTCGCCTGCCTGGCCGTCGGGATCACCACCGCGCTGGCCCTCAGAGGATTCCTGATGGACAGGGTGGACGAACAGCTCTCCGGGGCGGGCGGACGCTTCGCCGCGAGTCTGGAGCACGAGGCGACACCCGACGCCGACAACCGTCACGACACCCGGGGCCAGTCCGAATCCACCTTCGGCGCCCGCCTGTTGAACGGCACCGTCACCGAGGCGGCTGTGGTGGACGACGCGACCGACCGTCCGCTCGCGCTCGACCGCGCCGACCGCCGCGCGCTGGCGGACGTCGCCGACGACGGAAGCGGCCACAGCATCCACCTCTCCGCCCTGGGCGAGTACCGCGTCATCGCGGTCAAGGGCGACGACGGCGACATCCTGATCACCGGTCTGCCGCTGGACCCCGTCGAGGACACCCTGCACCGCCTCGAACTTGTCGAAACGGTGGTGTTCGGCGCCGCCCTCGTCGCCACCGGCGTCGCGGGCGCCCTGTGGGTACGGGTCTCCCTGCGCCCCCTGCGGCGGGTCACCGCACAGGCGGCCGACGTGGCGAGCCTGCCGCTGGCCGACGGTGACATCGCCATGCCGCGGCCGTTGCCGGACGCCGACCCCCGTACCGAGGTCGGTCAGGTCACCGCCGCGCTCAACCACATGCTGGGCCACGTCGAGGACGCGCTCGTGCGGCGCCAGGCCGGCGAGGAACGCCTGCGCCACTTCGCCGCCGACGCCAGCCACGAACTGCGCACCCCCGTCGCCAACATCCGCGGCCACGCCGAACTCGCTCTGCGCCACGAGGGCCCCGTTCCCGCCGGCGTCCACCACTCCCTGGAGCGCATCCAGTCCGAATCGCGGCGCATGACCCGGCTCGTGGACGATCTGCTGCTGCTCGCGCGCCTCGACGCCGGCCGCCCCCTCGAACACGAGAGCGTCGATCTGACCCTGCTCGTGCTCGACGCGACCGACGACGCCCGCGCCGCCGGCCCGGACCACCGGTGGCTCCTGGACCTCCCGGCCGAGCCCGTCACCGTCGTCGGCGACACGCACCGCCTCCAGCAGGCCATCGGCAATCTCCTCGCCAACGCCCGCACCCACACCCCACCCGGCACCGAGGTCACCGTCACCCTCGCCTCGGACGAGGCCGGCGCGCACCTGACGGTCAGCGACAACGGGCCGGGCATCCCCGAAGACCTCCTGCCCGAGGTGTTCACCCGCTTCGCGCGCGCCGACCAGGGGCGCTCACGCGGCACGGGTGGTGCCGGCGGCACCGGCGGCACCGGACTCGGACTCGCCATCGTCCAGGCCGTGATCACGGCGCACGACGGAACCGTTCAGGTCACCAGCCGGCCCGGACGCACCGCCTTCCGTGTGACGCTCCCCAACTGACCCGCCGGCCGCCGGTGGCGACCGGGGTGCCCCGCTCGTCGTACACGATCAGGAACAGCCCCCGCGGCGGCTCGAACATGCTCGGGTCGAGGCGGGTGGGATCGCCTACGCCTCCGTTCCCGTATCGCTCGGCTTGAACTTGACGCAAGCGTCAGGTTCTACCGTCGTCGCGACCCACTTTCCCAACACTCTCTCGAGGAGTCGCGATGACTGCCGCTGTCCCCACCACCCACCGTGAAGTGTGGCTGCGTACCCGGCCGGACGGACCGCTCGGCACCGACCACTTCGAGGTGGTGCGGGTGCCGGTACCCGAAGTGGGGGCCGGGCAGGTGCTGGTGCGCAATCGGCTGATGAGTGTGACCGCCGTGATGCGTACGCTGATGCGGGGCGACGCACCCGGACTGCCCATTCCGGTGGCCGAGTTGGGTGAGCCCATGCAGGCGGCCACCCTGGGCGAGGTGGTGTCGGCGCCCGGCGGCGAGCTGAGTCCGGGCGATCTTGTGACGCACGGACGGGGATGGCGTGAGTACGCGGCCGTCGACGTGGCGCAGGCCCAGCGCGTCGACCCGTCGGTGCTGCCCGACCCGGCCGCGTATCTCTCCCAGGCGATGACCGCCTGGCTGGGCGTCGTGCGGGGCGCCGAAGTGCGGTCCGGGGACACGGTGTTCGTGACCGGTGCGGCGGGCGGTGTCGGGACGATGGCCGGTCAGTTCGCACGACTGCGCGGGGCCGTGCGGCTGATCGGCAGTACCGGCTCACGGCTCAAGGGGAAGTACCTGGTCGAGGAGTTGGGGTACGACGCCGTGGTCGTACGGGGCGGGGCCCCGATCGAGGAGCAGTTGCGCGAGGCGGCTCCCGACGGTCTGGACGTGGTCTTCGACAATGTGGGCGGTGAACAGCTCGTCGCCGCGCTGGCGGTGGCCCGGCGGGGCGCTCGTATCGGTCTCGTCGGCGCGCTGTCCGGCCAGGTCGGGGGCGGGTTCGCGGCTCCTGTCGGGATCGACACCGGCTCGCTCATCCTGCGGGGGATCACGCTGAGAGGCATGTCGGGCGCCGACCATCTGGACGCGATCCCCGAAGGTCTGCGGGAGTTCGGGCGTGGCCTGCGCGAGGGCACCATCGTCTTCCCGCACGCCCGGCTGTCGGGGATCGAGCAGGCACCCCGGGCACTGCGTGAACTGCTCGAAGGGCGCCACACGGGCGCCGTACTGGTGGAATTGTGAGGCGTGCCCATCAGTGGAGGGCGCCCGACCCGAAGGGATCCGCCATGCGTATCGGTGACGCGGCGGCGGCCGCGGGCCTCACCCCGCGCGCGCTGCGCTACTACGAGCAGGAGGGCCTGCTCCGGGCCAGGCGCATGGCGTCCGGCCATCGGAGGTACGGCCCCGAGGACGTCCACCGGTTGCGGGCCGTGCGGCGACTGCTCGAGGCGGGTCTGACGATCAGTGACCTGAAGGCTTTCATCGACGTCCTCGACATGGTCTTTCCGCCGGACGGTGCGGTGGCGGGGCCAGGGCCGGGGCCGGACGGGCGGTTGGGTCACTGTCCGGTGGCCGAGGTGACCACCCGTCGTCTGGCGGCGCTGGACGAGCGCATCGAGCGGCTGGTCGAGGCGCGGGCCAGGCTGGCCGACGGGCTGGCGCACCGGTTCGGGGACGTGTTCCCCGAGCCGGGCGCGGAGCGGGCGGTGGACCGGGCGGCGTGAGCGGCGGCGGTCGCGGGTCGCTCGTCGTCGGGACCGCGACCGCCGGGCGACCGGGTGACCGGGCGCCAAGTCGCCCACCCCCTCCATTGGTTGATCTTTCACCACACCGACACCTGTCGACGCTCGGCATGTCACCAAGGACCGGGGAAGATGATCCGAGCATGTCAAAATGACCGGTACCCCCACACCGCGGTCGATCAGGAGAACGCAGTGAAGAAAAGCTCGCGCATCCGCAAGGTCTCGCTCACCCTTGGCAGCGCCATCGCGCTGGTCATCGCATTCCCCGGCAGCGCTCTCGCCGATCCCCCCGGCGCCCTGCCCGCCAACGCGGACGGACTGGAGCAGACGTTCCAGCCGGCGTACGACTACGACACGGACGGCTGCTACCCCACCCCGGCCATCGGCCCGGACGGAACCATCAACCCGGGCCTCAACCCCAGCGGCGCCCTCAACGGCCAGTGCCGCGACTCCTGGGACCTCGACAACACCAACGGATACTCGCGCACCAAGTGCAACAACGGCTGGTGCGCGATCATGTACGGCCTCTACTTCGAGAAGGACCAGGCCGTGGTGGGCAGTTCGCTCGGCGGACACCGCAACGACTGGGAACACGTCGTGGTCTGGGTGCAGAACGACCAGGCGCAGTACGTCTCCACCTCCGCCCACGGCAATTTCGACATCCACACCCGTGACCAGATCCGTTGGGACGGGACACACCCGAAGATCGTCTACCACAAGGACGGCGCCGGCACGCACGCCTTCCGCGCCGCGAACACCAACGACGAGCCGCCGGAGAACCACTACGGGGGATGGCAGTTCCCGCGCCTGGTCGGCTGGAACGGATACCCGGCGGGTCTGCGCGACAAGCTGAGCCAGGCCAACTTCGGCAGTGCCGTCTTCGGCCTCAAGGACGGAAACTTCAACGGCCACCTGGAGAAGGCCAAGCCGGCCGGCATCCCCTTCGACCCCAACGCCTGAGGGGCGGGGCCGGGATGGCCGATGCGCGTCGTCCGCCCCCGGCCCCGACGGTGCTCGCCCTGTTAGCCTGACCCTGTGTTCCTCTTCCGTGTGTAGGACCTCGTAGAGACCGCGACGGCTGTTGCGTCGCGGTCTTTCGGCGTCCCTGTACGGCCGCGGCGCCCGAACTCGCGCCGCCTTCTTCCGAGGAACACCCCCGATGTCCACGTACGCCGCTGTTCTGCGCACCCCGCATGCCGCGAGCACCTTCGGTGCCGCCCTGCTCGGCCGGCTCTCCTACGGGACGCTCTCCCTGTCCCTCCTGCTCGCGGTGAAGGACGCCTCGGGCTCCTTCGCGGTGGCCGGCACCGTACTGGCACTGTTCGGTGCGACCGGTGTCGTTCTCTCGCCCGTACGGGCCGCCATGATCGACCGGTACGGCCCGCGCCGGGCGCTCGTACCGATGGCCGTCGTGTACGCCGTGCTGCTGGCCGCGCTCGCCGTCGTCACCCGCGAGGAGCACGCGGCGCCGGGCACGGCAGGTACGTCGGCCGTGCTGATGGGCGCGCTCGCCGCCCTGGCCGGGGCCTTTGCCCCGCCGCTCGGGCCCACGATGCGGACCCTGTGGAGCCAACTGCTCCCGGACCGGCGGATGTTGCAGCGCGCGTACAGCCTCGACGGGGTGGCCGAGGAGCTGATCCTCGTCGTCGGCCCGCTGCTGGTCGGTGTCCTGGTGACGTACGCGCAGCCGGCCGCCGCGGTCGCCGTCAGCGCCGTGCTCGTGCTGGTGGGGACGGTCGCGCTCGCGCTGTCTCCCGTCCCCTTTCCGGTACGGGCCACGGGGGAGGGGCGGCGGAAGGGGCGCGGCGCTCGCACGCCCGGCACCGGACCGCGCGGTCTCGGGCAGCCGGTGCTCGCCGCCGCCGGTATCGGACTGTGTCTGGGCGGCCTCGACCTGCTGGTGGTCGCCTTCACCGAGGACCGGCACCAGCCCGGCGCGGTGGCGTGGGTGCTGGCCGTGCTCTCGGCCGGCAGCGCCGTCGGCGGCCTCGCGTACGGTGCCCTCTCCTGGCGGTCCGCCGCCAGGCCGCGGCTCGCCGTGATCTGCGCCGCTCTCGGCGTCGCGCTGGCGGCGGCGGGGCTCGCGCCCAACGTGTACGCGCTCGGCGCCGCGGCGGCCATGGCCGGTCTGTTCGTCGCCCCGGCACTGACCACGGCCTATCTGATCGCGGACGAGAGCGCCGCCCCCGGCGCCCGTACGCGGGCGGGCGCCTGGGTCAACACGGCGCTGAACGCCGGGATTTCCGGCGGTACGGCCTCGGCCGGGCTGCTGGTGGGCGCGGTGCCGCTGCCCCTGTGCTTCGCCCTCATGGCCGTACCGGCGCTGCTCTGCGCCACGGCGACGCCGCGCGGCACGGGCCGCCTTGACCTGAAGTCCGGTTGAGGTCCTAGCGTCGGATCGTGTCGCACCACCGCCCGACGACAGGAGAGAGAACACCGTGATCCTCGTGACCGGCGCCACCGGAAATATAGGAAGTGCTCTCCTGCGAGAGCTTCAGGAGTCCGGTGCGGGGCCGGTCCGGGCGCTCACCCGGGACACCGCGCGGGCCGCGTTCCCGGCAGGGACCACAGCCGTGGAGGGCGATCTCGCTCGGGCGGATTCGCTCAAGCCCGCGCTGGACGGGGTGCGTTCGCTGTTCCTCGTGTCGCGTATCGGCCCGGACGCCGAGATCATCGAGGCGGCCCGGTCGGCGGGCGTGGAACATGTGGTGCTGGTGTCGTCCATCACCGTCCGCACCCATCCACACCTGGGTCCGGCCGGCGAGAACCTGGCCGTCGAGCAACTGGTCCGCGGCAGCGGTATGGCGTGGACGATCCTGCGGCCCACCCAGTTCGCCTCGAACGCCCTGTGGTGGGCGGCGGCGATCCGCGAGCGCGGAACGGTCCGCGTGCCCTACGCGGACGTCGGCCTCCCCACGATCCACCCCGGTGACATCGCGTCCGTCGCGCGGGCGGCGCTGACCGACGACGGCCACCGGGGGCGGACGTACGCGCTGACCGGGCCGGAGCGGATCACCGCCCGGCAGCAGGTGGCGACCATCGCGTCGGTGCTGGGGCGGGACGTCCCGTTCGCCGACATCAGCAGGCAGGAGGCCCACCGTACGATGACCGCCTTCATGGACGCCGAATCCGCGGACGCGGTGCTCGACCTGACGGGCGGCGACGTCAACGACGAACTGCTCGCCGTACGCGACACCGCGTCCCGGATCATGGGCGCCCGGGCCAGGACATTCCGGCAATGGGTCACGGAGAACGCCGCCGCCTTCGGCTGACCCGACCGGCCGGCCGCCGTCAGGTCAGTGACCGGCCAGCAGCACCTCCAACGCCGCCGCCGTGTCCGGATGACGGGCGACCAGCCGCGCGCCGGACAAGGTGGCATCCGCCGACTGCCACGAGCCCTCGTAGCCGAGCAGACCCGCGAGCGCGTCGCACGCCGCCGGATGCGCGGCCAGCAGCGCGGCACCGGCACCGGCACCCGGACCCGCGTCAACTCCCTTGCCCACTACCGCCGTTCGGGTCGATCGAGACACGTCCGGGCCGTCCGGCCCGTCCTGCCAGGGCGGTATCCACGCGTCCAGCGCCGCGAGCCGGCCGGGAAAGATCCGCCCCGCCTCCCGGATCAGCAGCGGCGCCAGGTCGGCGCCGTCGGCCCGCAGGGCGCTGATCAGCTTCGGCAGCCACGGCAGCAGCACCGGATCCGGCAGCCGTCCGAACGCGTGGGACACCGCCTCCACGACGAAGTCGGCCAACTGCGGCACCGGCTCCAGCGCGTGCAGGAATCCGCTGAGATAGCGCGGATAGGCGGGCACCACCAGGGGGTTGCCCAGCAGATCCTCACAGCGCGCCCGAAGGGCGGCACGCGAGAGCTGTCCGAGCTGGACCTGGGCCGCCCACAGCAGCGCCACCCTGGCCGGCTCGCGCGGATGCGACTGTGCGAACGCGAGCTCCAGTTGGGTCCGGTCGCAGCCCAGCGACACCGCCAGCGACTCCATGCTGAACAGGAAGCCCAGCATCGCGGCCACCTGCCGGACCGTCGCGTCCTCGTCGGTGAACGCCGTCGGCAGCAGCGTGCAGTAGTGCGCGTAACCGGTCTTGACGAAGGATTCGATCCACGGCGGCAGCACCGGTTCGGCGGTGCGGTAGTACGCGAGCAGCCTGCGCACCCGGCGCAGCACCTCCGGCGCGCCGTCGACGCTGCGCTCGGTCGCCAGGACCTCCAGGGCGCGCGTGCCCAGCTCGTCGGCGAGGCGCCGGCTGCGCAGATACAGCGTCGCGTCCTCGACGGCCTCGAGGACGTCCGCCGTCGTGGCCTGCGGGTCGTACGCGCGGCGCCGCAGACGCTGCTCCAGGACCTGCTCGATGCTGACGCCCTCGTAACCCAGCTCGATCAGCGCCCGCTGATGGGTGCCCAGGGCCAGGTCCCAGGACTCCTGGATGGGCCGCTCGCCGAGCCGTCGCTCGCCCATGATCGCCCGCGCGGCGCCGTACGGCAGCAGATGGCGCAGCATCCACAGCACGTCGGAGCACCGCTCCAGCTCGGGCCGGGACGCCATGTCCAGCAACGCCCGCTGCACACCGCGCTGTTCGAGCTTGAGGCCCAGCGGTGCGAGCCGGTCGTGCACATCGCGCGCGAGCGGCGGCAGCGCGTCGTAACCCACCTGCCCGATCCGGTCGCCGCCCATCATGATCTCGACGATGCGCCGCACATCGCGCCGGCCGGGCACCGTGTCCTTCTCGATGCAGGTGATCGCCGCGTCCTGGAAGTCGTACGGCGTGGGCCTGGCCCGGTCGCGCATACCGGCCAGCAGGATCGACGTCTCGAAGACGGCGATGGCGTCGGCGGTGGAGGCGAGATAGCCGTTACGGCGCGCGGCGCGCACGATCTCCACCGACCAGCCGAGCAGTTCGGCCTCGTCCAACCGGTCGAGCACGGGCGGGCGGCGCAGGAAACCGGAGAGCCGGTCCGAGGGTGCGGCGGTGGCCTCCGTGGTCTCGGTGGCCTCGGGGAGCGCCGCGACCACGGCCTTGCCCGGTTTCGCCGCCTTCTTCGCGCCCGCCTGCCCCACGAGCCGGAACGGCTGTACCCGGGTGCGCCGCAGGTTCTTCGTCCACTGGGTCGCGGCGATCGACACGGAGCCCGGGGCGAGGCCGAACTGCGCCTCGATCGCCGAGTGGCTGGAGGGAATCAGACCGTGCTGCCACACGCTCTCGCCGGGCGGTCCGATCTCGAAAGTCGCGGCGCCGTCGACGCCGAACTCCGCGACCCGGCTGGCCGCGTGGAACGCGCCGCAGACGTACAGACAGTCCGCCGCGTCGGTGCCGGACGCGGCGAGATGTTCGCGCATCCTGGTCCACATGTAGCGCTCGCGGTCCTCGTCCACGCGCACCCGGTCCGCGTCGCCGGGGGCCAGCCGCCGGAAGAGGCTGCCGATCAGCAGCATGACCTGCCGGTAGGTGTCGTGGTCGCTGTCGCCGAGCGGCAGCTCGACGTACTGGTACCACCACTCCGACCAGTGCCGCACCCGGCCGTGGCGCAGCAGGTGCTGCTCCAACTCGGCGAAGCGCGGACGCAGATCGCCGATCTCCACGCCGACGGCGTCGCCGTGCAGCGCGCTCTCCTCCTCGGGCGCCGCGGCGGTCGGCGCCTCCGGTTCGGCGGAGCCACTGTTATCGGTGGATTCCGAGGAGGCCGCCTCGTCCGTCTGCCACTGGAAGACGTGGTCCGACGAGCGGTCCACCAGGACCAGCTCAACACCCGGTGTGTCCAGCGCGTAGGCGATCGCCTGATACTCCGCCGACGCCTCGGTGATCGGCGCGACGACCGACAGCGGCGCCCAGTCGGCCGGGAAGCCCTTGACCTCGCTGGCGAACGCCTGCACCGCCACCGGGAGCCGGCAGTTGCGCAGCTCGGACAGGAGCGGCGCCATGTCCTCGCACAGCTCCAGATAGACGACCTTCGGCCGCTTCTCCCGCAGCCGCCGCGCCATCGCGACCGCCGAGGCCGGCGAGTGGTGGCAGACGGGGAAGATCTCCAGCGGTTCACGGACCGCGCGGTCGACGTCGTCCACGATGCCGAGGAGGATGCCCTGAAGCGCCTCGGGCCCGTCGGCGAGCGTCGTCGCGGCCTCACTCAACTGCGTACGCAGCGCCTCGAAGGCCGCCGCCCGCGGTGCGGGGCTCATGACAGGGTGGCGATCGCGTCCCGACCGCCCTGAAGGAACTCGGGCCAGGAGCCGCCCTTCTCCTTGCTGCGCGGCTCGACCACCCCGTGCAGATACTTGTTGAGGATCGCCAGATCCTCGGGCTCGCGCCGCGCCAGCGAGCCGACGAGCGAGGAGGCGAGGGCGCGGGCCGTCAGCTCGCGCTCGCCGAAGAAGTTGCTGTGCAGGATCGCGTCCTCCAGGACACCGATCTGCTCGGCGCTCGACAGCGCGGACTCCAGCTTCTCGTCGTCGCTGCCCGCGGCGGCTGCTGAGGCGCGCAGATCGGCGAAACTCTGGAGCAGGACGTCCAACAGCGTGGGCGGAACGTCCAGTTCGATCTGATGCCGGCGCAGCAGCTCCTCCGTACGGAAGCGGACGATCTCCGCCTCACTCTTCCTGTTCGTCACCACCGGGATGCGGACGAAATTGAACCGGCGCTTGAGCGCGGACGACAGGTCGTTGACGCCCCGGTCACGGCTGTTGGCGGTGGCGATGACCGAGAATCCGGGCTTGGCGAAGACGATGCCGTCGCTGTCCAGCTCCGGCACCGAGATGTACTTCTCCGACAGGATCGAGATCAACGCGTCCTGGACGTCGCTGGTGGAGCGGGTCAGCTCCTCGAACCGGCCGATCGCGCCCGACTCCATCGCGGTCATGATCGGCGAGGGGATCATCGACTCACGCGACTGGCCCTTGGCGATCACCATGGACACGTTCCACGAATACTTGATGTGGTCCTCGGTGGTGCCGGCGGTGCCCTGCACCACCAGGGTGGAGCTGCGGCAGATGGCGGCCGACAGCAGCTCGGCCAGCCAGCTCTTGCCCGTGCCGGGGTCACCGATCAGCAGCAGACCGCGGTCCGACGCCAGCGTCACCACGGCGCGCTCGACCAGACTGCGGTCACCGAACCACTTCTGCGCGATCTGCCGGTCCACACCGTCCGAGCGCTCGGATCCCAGGATGAACAGCCGCACCATCTTCGGCGACAGACGCCAGGAGAACGGCTTGGGACCGTCGTCGACCGACTCCAGCCAGTCCAGCTCCTCGGCGTACTTGATCTCGGCGGGGGCGCGCAACAGGTCGGACATATTCGTGCCTTTCTGCTTTCTCGGTCTTCTCAGTTCGGTTCGGTTCGGTTCAGCTCGGTGTTCTAAGTGAGAAATGTCTTGAGCTCATGAACGAGCTTGCGTATGTGGCCGGAGACGACCGGCGTCCCGAGCGCCTTGAACCGCTCGCGGAACCAGGGGTTGACCTCCTGGCGCCCGGAGCTGGTGACCGAGCCGACGGGGATGAACTTCACCCCGGAGCGGTGGACCGCCTCGATGCCCTCGAACAGCGGCTGGGAGCGGTCGAATTCATAGAAGTCCGAGATCCACACCATCACCGTGTCGCGGGGATCGGTGATCTTCGGGCGGGCCATCGCCATCGCGACGGGACCGTCGTTGCCGCCCCCGAGGTTGGTGCGCAGCAGCGTCTCGAACGGGTCGTTCACCCAGGGAGTCAGGTCGATCGCCTGGGTGTCGTACGCGATCAGATGCACATCGACCTTCGGCAGCCCGGCGAAAATGGAGGCCAGGATGGTGCAGTTGACCATCGAGTCGACCATGGAGCCCGACTGGTCCACGACCACGATCAGCCGTTGGGGCGTCGTCTTGCGCGCGGTGTGCCGGTAGTAGAGGCGGTCGACGTAGAGCCGTTCCTCCTCGGGGCTCCAGTTGGTGAGGTTCTTCCAGATGGTGCGGTCGAGATCGAGGTTGCGGAACACCCGCTTGGGCGGCACGGAGCGATCCAGGACGCCGACCGTGGACTTCGCCACCTGCGTACGCAGCACCTCCGCGACCTCGTCCACGAAGCGCCGGATCAGGGACTTGGCGTTGGCCAGTGCCACACCGGACAAGTTGCTCTTGTCACGCAGCAGTTGCTCGATCAGCGACATGCTCGGGGTGAGCTGAGCGGCGAGCTCGGGGTCGGCCAGCACCTCGCGCAGCCGCATCCGCTTGACCAGACCGGCCTCGATCGCACCGAGTTCCGGACCGATCTCCGCACCGATCTCCGGGACCAGCCTGCCTCCGCGCAGCTCACCGGGCTCGCAGCCCACGGTGCGCTCCAGCCAGCCCGCGTCGGACTGCCACTGCGCGAGCTGTCCGGCGGTGACCGTGCCGGAGCCGGTGGCGAAGACGTTGAGCAGCACCTTCGACACCAGTGCCGCGCGCCGCACCTCGGCGGCCCGGTCACGTCCGCCGTCCGCGGCCCTGTCCTCGTCTGACGCAGCGGGTGGCTCGGGCACCATCAGACCGTCGAACTCGGCCGCCAGCTCGGGGTGTCGCTGCACCGTCGAGTCCACGGACACGCTCGGGTCCAGCAGCGCGGGCGGCAGGCCGATGTCCTCGACCACGGCGAGGCTCGCCGATTCCAGCGCCGCCTGCTCCTCGGGGTCGAACAGCCGGGCGAGAAGCCGCCAGTAGAGGACCTGGCGTCGGCTGTCGGGTGAACCGGCGTCCACGTTCCGTACGGTCATTTCCGCAACAGCCTTCCCGCGCGCTCGCGCAGCACCGCCGCCGCGTCGGTGGCGGCCTTCTCCGCCCTGACACCGGCCTTGTCGGCCGTGCCGCCCGCCCACGCCCCGGCGTGGACCGCGACGGACTTCTTCCGCACGGTGGCCTCCACAGCGAGCGGCTGGACGCTGAACGCCCCGGCGTCCCATCGCAGCAGGCCGACACACGTCCCCGACACCGCGACGGACTCGGCGGTGAGCGGTCCGGCGGTCGGAATACGGTCGGTGTCGACGGCCAGTCGGGCCCCCGCGACGGTGAACGCCAGGCCCTCATGGTCCTGTTGGGTGCTGTAGCCCTCCAGGAAGACGGGCACGGCGATACGTGCCGGATGCCGGTCCAGGGGAGCGGTCGCCGATGCCGTGGCGGTGGACAGGGCGACGCGCGCGGTGGCGAAGGCGTCGGCGGGCTTGCCCGTACGCGCCCGCGCGTCGTCCCAGACCAGGTCGCCCTCGGCGGTCACCGGCATGTCGGTGAGGTCCATCGAGCGGCCCTCACTCACCGCCGCCAGGAGCGACATGTGCGGGCGAAGCAACTGCCACAGGCCGGCTCCGACGACCGTGTCGGGCTTCGGCACCGAAACGCTCGCACGCACCAGACGGGGCGCCGCACCGCCCTCGGGCTCGAACACGGCGTGCACCTGGGCCTGTACGGCGGTGGCGTGCTCCTGCACGTCGACCCCCAGGGGCAGTAGTCGTCCGGTGGCCGTACCGCTCACGGGCATGTCGGCCGCGCCGGGCACGGTCAGCACCATCGCCCGCGACCACAGGTCGGCCCAGCGGCGCACCGGAACGCTCTCCAGGGCCGAACCCGGGCAGGACGCGGCCAGTTCGGCGGCGAAACCGTCGAGCAGCGTCGCCAGTCGGCGCAGGGCCGGGTCCGGCAGCATCGCGGACACGACAGGCGCCGCCCCGGACACCACGTCATGGTCGATGCCCTGCCAACCGCAGCGCGCCAGCTCGGACAGCCACGAGCGGGCGGCCATGAGCAGATTCCCCGCCCGCTGTCCGACAGGCGCCGGGACGCTCTCCCCGGCGCGGGACCGGCCGACCGCCTCCTCGACACGGGCCGTCAGCGCGTCGTGGACGGAGCCGAACACGGCGGTACGGGCGGCGGCGAGGGCGACGAACTGATCCTCGCTCGCGGCACCGGCCACCGACTTCTGAGCCGCCTCGACGACCGCGGCGGCCAACGGCGTCCCCGCGACGGCGTCGGCCAGGTCTGCCAGGCCGGCGTCCCGCACGGCGTGGGGGCGGAGCAGACCGACGACGAGCGCCCGGTCGAAGGCGTCGACGGCCGCCAGGGCTTCTTCGAGCCCGTCGACGGACTCGGCGAGCAGATCGGCGCGCATCACGCCACCGCCCTGGTCGGCGGGAACCACTGCATCTCGGGCAACGGGGCGGTGGTCGGGGCGAGTTCCAGGTAGGCGAGGTGACGCAGGAACCGGCTGAAGACGGTCGCGGCGGCCGTGGTGGCCCCCTGCGACGGGCGGGTGCCGGTCATACCGGCGGTGAGGGTCTGCGCGGTCGGCTCGCCCTGCGCGGTCTCGATCCGCAGATAGCGGGCGACGCGCTCGGCGCCGTACTGGAGCACCGACTCGTGGACCAGGGTCCGGATGTGATTGCAGAATCCGCCCCGCGCGCCGCCGCAGGGCCGGTTGTTGTTGGTGCTGCACGCGTAGGCGTACGTGCCGGCCACGACCGACGAGACATAGACCCGCTCGATGTCCGAGCCGCTGGACACCACACCTTGCAGACGCCCGTCGGCCAGCTCGACGAACGGCACCTTGGCGAGCTTGCGCGGCCGTGCGGGTGGTACCACCCGCGCCGTGCTCGACCTCTCCCAACGCGACACCGCACCATCTCCTTTGCACCAGGGGGGAGTTCCGCGCCGGTTCGGCGGAACACCCAAGAACCTACTGGTGACCACTGACAACGCCGGATCGCTCGACGGCGCTCCCGCGCTCCCCGCCGTCCCCGGGACGCCGTTCGGATCGAGCGGGGACGTAGGGTTCCTCGCTATGACCGACCGAGTGCTGCGTCTGCTCCGCACACGCCCCGAACTGGCCGCCCTCGCGGCGTTTCCCTTCGACTTCGACGTGGACCGGGCGGACCACGTCGAGGAGGTCCATCTCGCCTCCGGAGCCTCGCTGGAGCCGATCGCGGGGGACGACACGGGTGGTACGTACTTCCTGTGCGCAGGGAGCGCCGTGCTGTACGCGTCCTCCGAGGGCGACGCGGTGCTGATCGCCGACAGCGTCTCCGAGGCGGTCGAGATGCTTGTCCGCGTGCCCCGCTACTGCGAGGACATCTCCGGCGACCTCGACGAGGACCAACTGCGCGCGGCGGTCGACGCGGCCGACGCGCAGGCGCGCGAGGACTTCGCACCCGAACTGGACGCGCACCGCGCTGCGTTGCTCGCCGGACTGGGACTTCCCGACCGCCCGCTGACCGAGTTGGTCGCCCTGATGGAGGCGGCGGTCGAGCGCACCGATCCGGACTATCTCCTGCTCAACTCCCATGAACTCAGGGCCTATCGGCTGATGGACGAGTCGAGCCGCCGACCGCTGCGGGACATCGTGCTCGACCCGGGACGGGCGATGCTCGCGCGCGTACGGGCGGGTGATCCCGGAGCGCGGGACGAGGCCGTGGCCGACGCGGTGCTGCGCGCGGGGGTGGTGCGGGCCGCACAGTACGACCGGCGGGACGGCGATCTGCCCCTGCTGCGGAGCCTGTTGGAGCGCGAGACGGCCGAGCGGGGGACCGAGTGGTACACCGAGCGCCAGATCGCCGCGATGCTCGTGGCGCTGCACGGCGAGGAGGAGGACCTGCCGCGGGTCAGGGCCGCGACGGACGGGGCGGCGGGCTCGGGCGCCGAGTGTGTCCTCGACTGGGCGCGCGCCATGGATGCCGACCGCTACGGCCAAGACCCGGACACGGAAAGCGAGTTCACCTGGACCGAGCTGGCCCGCCGGCAGGGCAGGACCGAGCACGCCAGGGTCGCGCTCATCCGCATGCTGGACGACACCGGCCCCGACGCCGAACGGCTCGTCGCACTGAGCCACGCACTCGAGCGCCTTGGTGACCACGCCCAGGCGGCCCGCGCCCAGTCCGACTTCCTCTCCCTCCAGGACACCGACCACGACCGCGCGACGGCGGCCGGCGCGCTGGCCCGGATGGAACGCCACAAGGGTGATCTGGCCGCGGCACGAAAGGCGTTGGAGCGCGCACGGGAGTCGGTCGGAGCCGTACCCCTGGGACACCGTCGCCGCATCGGTTGCCTGATCACCGAGCAGCACCTGGAACTCGCGCTCGCGGCGGCCGAGGCCGGCGACGCCACCTTGGCCCGCGAGACGATGGCGCACGGCAAGGTGCTGCTGTCGAAGACGGCCGGGCACTACGCCAAGGCGCTGAGCGAGTTGTCCACCCGGGCGAAATGGGCGGTCGCCGCTCTCGGGCGCGACTCGCGCTGACGCACGCGCGGACTGACGAACGCCCGTCGGGCCGCTTTCGGATAGCGTCAAATACCCATGGTGCGAAGGGGGCTTGACCATGGCACAACGTGAGATTCCGCACCGCGTGGTGGCGGCGGAGGGCATCGCCGCCGAGGCGGGGTTCAAGAAGAGTTGCATCCACGAGGTGGGCAGATTGCTCAGCCTGGCCGCTGCCTCGAAGCCCCACGGAGTGGTCGCCGAGAGCGGCACGGGCTCGGGCGTGGGCACGGCCTGGCTGCACAGCGGTCTCGGTACCGAGGCGCGCCTGGTCACCGTCGAGCGTGACGCGGAGTTGGCCGGCCGAGCGGCCGGGGTCTTCGCGGACGACACGCGCGTCAGCGTTCTCACGGGGGACTGGCGGCTGCTTGAGCGGCATGCCCCGTTCGACGTCTTCTTCTGCGACGGCGGGGGCAAGCGCGACGACCCCGCGCGGGTCGTCGAACTGCTCGCTCCCGGCGGAATTCTCCTCCTGGACGACTTCACCCCGTCGTCCGACTGGCCGCCCCGCTTCGAGGGCGAAGTGGACGAACTCCGTCTGTTCTACCTCACTCATCCAGCCCTGAACGCCACCGAGATACTGACAACACCGGTCAGCACAGCGGTTGTTGCCGTACGCCACGTCTGAACCGTCCGAGCAGACCCGGCTCGCCTCAACGCCACGCGTGGCGGACCTCCAACCGTGCGTACCCCATGGCCCCGGAGATCCGGATCGTCGGCCCTGCGGGTCCGGAGGGCCGACGTGGCCGGTAGCGCGGGTCCTTCCACACGGTGCGCGGCTCCTCCTTGTAGGGCCGGGGCACCCGCCACGCGCCCCGCCGCTTGATACGTCCGCCGGCGGCGCCGATCGTGGCCGCGGTGCCCGCCTTCTCCTGCGGCAGCGAGTCCAGCGCGGGCGCGAGGTCGCTCCACGTCCTGGCGGAGAGCGCCCGCTCGAGCCCTTCGTCCATCTCCTCGCGCGAGAGGTGTCCGGTCGGTCGGACGTCCGGAGATCGCGCCGGGAGACCGACGACTGCGTGCCCTGCACCGGATCCAACCCCCCTTCGCAGGCCGCGGGTTGAGCGTGGCGACCGGGGTGGTCTTGAATGGCGGAGGCCGGTCGGAGGGCGGGCCCGGTGCCCATAGGGTGACCTCCATGTCTGCGTCGTTGAGTTCCGAGAAAAGCCGTGCCGCGCTCCGTACGTCGGCCCGCGTCTCCGTCGAATTACTGGTGGTCCTCGTCGTGACGGGGGCGGCGCTGTGGCTCATGGGACAGACATGGCCGATCCTGTGGCCGCTCGTGGTCGCACTGCTCCTCACCACGCTCACCTGGCCCGTGGCCCGTTTTCTGCGCGGGCACGGATGGCCTCCGGCCCTCGCCGCTTCGACGGTGACACTGCTGTTCCTCCTGCTCGCCGTCGGCGTGGTGGCGCTGATCGTGGTGCCGACGGTGTCCCAGTCGGGCGAGCTGGCGGTCGGCGTGAGCGACGGTTTCGACAAGGTGCGCGAGTGGGCGGCCGGACCGCCGCTGAACATCGGCGAGGACGAGATCTCCGGTGCGCTCGACACCGGGGTCTCCAACGCTCAGGAAAGTCTCGACAGCATGGTCACCGCTGTCGTCGCGGGCGTGAGCACCGTGGTCGACGGCGTCGTCACCACTGTCCTGGCGCTTTTCCTCATGTTCTTCTTCCTCAAGGACGGGCCGCGGTTCCTGCCGTGGCTGACCCGTCAGTTGCCGGGCCGGCTCGCCACCGACGTCCCGATCGTCGCGGCCCGCAGTTGGGACACGCTGGGGGCGTTCGTGCGTTCGCAGGCGTTCGTCGGTCTGCTGGACGCCGTCTTCATCGGTCTGGGGCTGTGGATCGTGGACGTCCCGCTGGTGCTGCCACTGGCGGTGCTGACCTTCGTGTCGGCGTTCGTGCCGATCGTGGGCGCTCTGTTCGCCGGACTGGTCGCGGTACTCATCGCGCTGGTCTCCAACGGCCCGACGGACGCGCTGATCGTGCTGGGGATCATCATCGTGGTGCAGCAACTCGAGGGCAATGTGTTCCAGCCCATGATCCAGAGCCGGGGACTCGGCCTCCACCCGGCGGTGATCCTGCTGGCGGTGACGCTGGGCGCCAGCCTGGCCGGCATCGTGGGCAGCCTGCTCGCCGTGCCCGTCGCCGCGCTGATGGCGGTGGGCTGGAACTATCTGCGGGAGCAGCTCAGCGACCCGGCCGAGGAGCCGCCGGCCACCCCGTCACCCCCGTCACCCCCGTCACCCGAACCGGCAACCGGCCGGCCGGACACCGGTGCCGTGGTCCCGTCGACGTAAGCGGTACGTGGCCCGGCTGCGCCGACACGGCAGCCGGGCCGGTGCGCCGTCACAGCCGGACCGTGTGCTACTCCCGCGCCGGCGTTCGCCCGACACCGACGAGCTGTTACGGCGGTGAACCATCCGTTACGGCAGCGAGCCCCCGGTCACGTCCAGCCAGTGCCCGGTGATCCACCGCCCCTCGTCGGACGCCAGGAAGGCCACCACGCCCGCGACGTCGTCCACCCGGCCCACCCGGCCCAGCGCAGACACCGCCGCCGCGCCCGCCCATGCCTCCTCGCTCGCGCGGATCGTCGGCGCGGTGTTGTCGGTGTCGATGATGCCGGGGGCGACGGCGTTGACCGTGATGCCTCGGGGTCCCAGCAGCTTGGACAGGTCGCGGGTGAAGACGTCGAGGGCGCTCTTGCTCATCGCGTAGGTGATCAGGTCCGGCATCAGCGCCGTATGCGTCAGGCCCGTCGACACGTTGATCACCCGGCCGCCGTCCGGCATCCGCTCCAGACCGAGTCTGGTCAGGAAGAACGGCGCCCTGGTGTTGACCGCGAACAGCCGGTCGTACTCCGCCTCACCCATCCCCTCGTACGCGGTCGAGGTGCCGATCCCCGCGTTGTTGACCAGGATGTCCACCCCGTCCGCGTGCCGGTCGAACTGCGCCCACAGCGTCTGGGCGTCGCCGGGCAGTCCCAGCTCCGCCCCCAGCGCGAAGGCCGAACCGCCCGCCGCCTCGACGGCCTTGACCGTCTCGGCGGCGGCCGTCTCGTTCGTGCCGTAGTGCACCGCGACTCGCGCCCCTTCCCGGCCCAGCCGCTCGGCTATGCCCCGCCCGATGCCCCTGCTGCCGCCGGTGACCAGCGCCGTCCTGCCGGTGAGCACGCCCATGGCGGCGCCCCCCTTTCTCTAGTGGTCGCTACAGAAATGACCGTAGCAGATTCTCTAGCGGCCACTACAGAACGCGTTACGATGTCCGCATGGAGACGAAACGGCGCGGCAGGCCCCGCTCCTTCGACCGCGACGCCGCACTGGAGCGGGCGACGCTGACCTTCTGGGAACACGGCTACGAGACGACCTCCATCGCCGACCTGACCGATGCCATGGGCATCGGTGCGCCGAGCCTGTACGCCGCGTTCGGGGACAAGAAGGCGCTGTTCGCCGAGGTCGTGGAGTCGTACGCGGTGCGCTACGGCTCCTTCGGCGCCCGCGCGCTCGAGGAGGAACCGACGGCCCGCGCCGGCCTCGCACGGCTGCTCACGGAGACGGCCGCCGAGTTCACCGACCCCTCCCACCCGCGCGGCTGCCTGATGATCTGCGCGGCGGCCAACTGCGTGACCCCCGAGGTAGAGACGGCGCTGCGGGAGCGCCGCCAAGCCAACATCGCCAGTTTCGAGAGCCGCCTGCGCGCCGACATGGCGACGGGCGAACTGCCCCCCGACACGGACCCGGCCGCCCTGGCCCGTTTCGTCGGCGCCGTCATCCAGGGCATGTCCCAGCAGGCACGCGACGGCGCCACGAAGGCGGACCTGGAGAGCCTGGCCGAGACGGCGATGCGCGCCTGGCCGGTGTGAACACCCACCCGCGCCCCGTGCCTTGAGCGTGGAGCGTGGAGCCGTTCCACGCTTGACCTGGGCCGGGACCTAGCCCGCCGCGGCTTTCTCCGCCGCGCGGGCCTTCGGCGACTTGCCGTTGATCAGGACGGCGCCGATGATCGCGGCCGCGAGCAGGATGATCGCAGCCCAGGCGATGGCCACCGTGAAGCCGTGGACCGTACCGGTGTTCACGATGCTCGTCCGCTCCTGCGGTGTCAGACCGCCCTTGCGGGCCGCCGCCGCCAGATGGCTGGTGAGATACGTGGCCGTGACGGTGGTCGCGATCGTGTTCAGCAGGGACGTACCGATGGAACCACCCACCTGCTGCGCGGTGTTGACGCTCGCGGACGTGACACCCGAGTCCTGCGGGGCGACCTCCATCGTGGCCGTCGAGATGACGGGCAGGAAGGTCAGTCCGAGCCCGACGCCCAGCAGGATGGTGCCCGGCAGGATGTGCTGCGCGTAGTTGGAGTGGGTGTCGATGAAGGTCAGCGAGAACATGCCGCCGGCGCTCAGCAGCAGCCCGGGGACCAGCAGGAAGCGCGGCGGTACGAGGGGCAGCAGCCGGGCGGAGATCTGGGTCGAGGCGATGATGATTCCCGCCGACAGAGGCAGGAACGCCAGGCCGGCGGAGAGCGGCGAGTACCCGAGGATGGTCTGGAGGAAGTACGTCAGGAACAGGAACGCGCCGAACAGGCCGATCGTCGTCAGCGCCATCACGAGCATCGAGCCGCCGCGGTTGCGGTCCCGGACGATGTGCGGGGGCAGCAGCGGGCCGGGGGACTTGGTCTGCCACCAGGCGAACGTGACGAGCAGCAGGACGCCGATGCTCAGCACGGTGAGGACTTCCGTGGCGGTCCAGCCGATCGCCTCGGCCCGGCTGAAGCCGTACACGATCGCGACGAGACCACCGCAGCCGAGGAAGACGCCCGGGATGTCGAGATGCGCGCCCTTGGTGCCCGCGCGGTCCTTGAGCAGCGTGAACGCGCCGATGACGGCGAGGAGGGCGATGGGGACGTTCACGTACAGGCACCAGCGCCAACTGAGCCATTCGGTGAGCATGCCGCCGAGGAGCAGCCCGATGGCGTTGCCGCCGCCCGCGATGGCGCTGAAGATGCCGAAGGCTTTGGCACGGTCCTTGCCCGAGGGGAAGGTCGTGGTGAGCAGGGAGAGCGCGGAGGGCGCCAGGAGGGCGGCGAAGACGCCCTGGAGCGCGCGCGAGAGGAACAGCATCTCCTGACCGATGGACGCGCCGCCGATCGCGGAGGAACCGGCGAACCCGATGAGGCCGATGATGAACGTACGCCTGCGGCCCACGAGGTCGGCGATCCGTCCGCCCAGGAGCAGCAGTCCGCCGAAGGCCAGGGTGTACGCGGTGATCACCCACTGGCGGTTGCCGTTGCTGATGTGGAGGTCACGCTGTGCGGAGGGGAGCGCGATGTTCACGATCGTCGCGTCGAGCACCACCATGAGCTGCGCGGTCGCGATGACGGCCAGCGCCCACCAGCGATGTGGATCGGGTTCGTCCACCGGGGGATCCGAGGCGCCGGAGCCATCCGTCGGCGATCCGCCCGGTGTGCCGCTCTGTGTCCCGCCGGGCGGGCCGGGGGCCGACGGATCGCTCATCGATGTCTTCCTTCGCAGTGGACCTCTGCCGCCGCGCGTCAGCAGCCCGGCAGTGAGGTCAGAACACCATGAATCGGACGACCTTGCCTCCCCGGGCGGGTGCCGGGGGACACGCGTCGGTGCGGGGAGCGTGTCGCGAGCGGGCCGTCTCCGGCCGCACGACCCTCACCTGCCCGCGGGCGCGCCCGCGCCCGCGTCGAACGTCGAACACGGACCGCCATCAGGACGAACGCCGCCGTGGGCGAGCGCGCCCCGATCGAGGCGGGCACGGGCCATGGCGGCGGCTCGCCGCCGTACCCGCGCCTTGTATCCGCGCCTTGTACTCGCGCCTTGTGCCGCCCGCGCCTACGGACCGCCTACGGATCGCCTTGTCTCAGCCCCGCGTGTCCATCAACGCGGTGACGTAGGCATCCAGCCGCTCCTCCACGGCTCGCGTCGTCAGCTCTGTCCTGCCCGCGTCCCGCCAAGGCCGCGCCACCAACCGCACTTCTTCCGAGAACGCCAGCCCGTCCCGCACCCGCCAGTACAGCCGCTCGGCCGCGCTCCCGGCCAGGAGCCCGCCGGCCTCCTCGTACGCCTCGGCGAACCTCAGACCCCACGCCGGGCCGTGCAGCAGCGCGAGATTGGTGGAGCAGTGCGCGACATCGAGATCCGCCGGGCCCCAGGAGGTCGCCGCCCAGTCGACAACGCCGGCGATCCGGGGACCTGCCGGGTGTGCGGGCGACACGTCGAACAGCACGTTGCCGGGATGGAAGTCCCGGTGCAGGAATCGCCCTTCATAGGCCGGCGCGGGCCCGCGGATCATGTCGATCGCCGCGGCCCATGCCGCCGCGTCGGCGCCCTTCGGAGTCACGACGGTGTCGGCGGTCGTCAACGTCACGTACTTCCGGGGCCGTTCGGCGGGTCGTAGCGCGTGGATCGCCACGAGTTGACGGGCCAGCAGTGGGACGCGCGCCTCCACTCCCTCATCGGCGAGGACCGTCCGGCCCGCCAGATGTGTCATCAGGAGCGACGGGTACTCGCAATGCGCGGCGGTCGGATCGACCGCGACCAGTTCAGGAGCAGCCACATCGGTCCCCGTGAGCAGGGTCAGCGCGCCGGCCTCCCGGTGCAGCGAGTCCTCGGCGTGCGGCGTGTCGACGAAGGTCCGCAGCACCAGATCGCGGGTGCCTCCGTCGCGCGTAACGATGGTCAGCCGCCGCATTTCGGCGGTGATGCCGCCGTGCAGCGCCTCGACTGCGACAACCCGCTCGCCGGCCTCCAGATGCTGGGTCACCCAAGCCAGGGTCAACGGTCGGACAGCCGCAGGCTCATCGTGGTTGGTCACGCGTGCCACCCCATCATCCGGACGGTGGCACGCGCAAAGGGTTTTGCCTGCTCACCTGGCTTGTCAGACCCCCCGGTCAGCCTCTTTCGCATGGCTGACAACCGGTTGATCAAGAGCGGCAGGATTCCGTCCGAAGGGACACTTGACGACTTCGCCGTGGCCGATGTGGCAGGTGCTGTTCGCGGCCGGCGGGCAGCACCAGGGGCCGGGGCTATGGGATTTGATGAGCGGTGATCTGCTCACTGCCAACCGCTTCCCGCCGGTCGACGGCCGGGTGACGGCCGGGTGACGGCGCTCCCGCCCCTCCCGCCCCTTCCCGGGGCTCCTCCACCATCAGCAGGCCCACCGCCACACCCAGGGCGCCGCCACCGCTCATCGACGGCACCCTCAGGTCGGTTCCCGCCATCGCAACCTCAACGATGTGTGCCAGCGCCCCCGGCAGAGTCAGCCCGCCCTCGGGTGTGTGGTGCATGCGAGGTTCTTCGCCCTTGGCCCAGGTACCGGTCAGGCCGGTGTCGCAGTCCATGAAATCGCCGGTCGTCGGCTCGTCCACCGTGTCGGCGGTGAAGGGGACCCACCGTGAGCCCCAGCCCGGTATCTCGTCGGCGACGAATTCACGGGTCTCCAGGGCGGTTTCGATCGGCATCAGCGCCAGCCCGTTGAGGAACGCGCCAGCACCGGAGGCGGTGACACCATCGTTCAGCGTCCACAAGGCACGCAGGGGAGCGGGCAGTGGGAAGCCCAGCCGCTGCTCGACCTGCCCGATCCGGTGATCGGAGGCGCCCGGTCGCAGCGACGCGTAGGACTCCGGCGCGCGCAGCCTCAGCCAGACCTTCAGACGCTCCCACGCAGCGGTGACCAGTTGGTCCTCGGGAGTGACCTGCTCGCGCTCCGTCTCATCGGCCAGGGTTTCCCTCAACACCCAGGTGAGATGGCTGGGCGGGCCTTCGTTCAGTTGAGGAACGCGCGAGTATCGGTGCGAGTACGGGACGGGGGTGCCGGTCTCCAGCGACTGCGCCATCAGCCTGATCATCTCCCCCAGACTCTTCCAGCGGACCGCCGTGACCTCGTTGCTCTCGTAGTCGATCTCGATGATGTTGCCGTAGGTGTCGCCGGGCCGGTGGTCGACGAGGAGACTTTCCCCCGTGTGCGTGCCGGCGACGGGGAGCCACAGCGGGTCCGCCCACGGGCTCATCACCCATTCCTCGGGGTCCTCGCCGAACTCGTCGTGGAACTCTTCGAGCATCTCCCGCATGTAATCCGGCCCGCGCTTGAGCGCTTCGACGTCGTACGGGACGTGGCCGCCCGGCCAGACGGGGGCGTCATTCATGGGAGCGTCGTTCATGGGGGCGCCGCCGTGGATTCTGAGCCACTGCACGAGGTGGGGATGGAGCGGGTAGGGGATCGCGTCCTGGAGGACCTGAACGGCCTCTTCGGAGGAGGCCGGAGGCAGCTCGGACAGGGCACTGGTGCACTGGTGCCCTCGAAGCCAGGCTTCGATGCGCTCCCAGGCGCGACTGAGGTCATCCATCAGCACATCCTGGCACGTGGCGGCGCTGCCTCTTCTGCGGCTCCGGACGTGCTGAGCAGGACGACGCGAGCCGTTGTGCGCTCGTGACTCCTGCGAGGCATAACCGCCTTGCTGACGCAGTCAGCGGGTGCGGACGGTCAGTCGAATGCGATGTCCGGCGGGTCCTCGTCCCAGGGACTCAGCCGCCGCGCAGGGCCGTACCGCTTGCCTGCGGCCTCCCGGGCGTCACGCGTCCGGGCCTTCACCTGAGCCGGCTCGGACGGCGACAGAGCCCGGAGGGCGGCGAGACGCTTGCCGTCGGGCATGGCCCGCAGCGCGTCCGGATCGGTTGTCACCGGTGGGCAGTGCTCCCTCTGCCGGTTCGGGGCAGCAGTGACGCTTACCGGTCAGGGGCGCTCTCACTGCGACCGACGGCCGCCTTCTACTGCTCCCGAGCCCGAGGGACCATCAACGGGTGTCCGAACTCGCGCCCGAAGAAGCGTCCCTGGTGCAGAAACCTGTGATGACCCTGTCCACTGACATCGTGCCGGCGCGGGATCGGTTTGAGTGGTGGGCGCATCGGATGCGTCAGGACGTCATGCCCACAGCGATGGCCAGCGATTACGCCGACTGCTTCCGCGGGAGAGCCGACGTGTCCGACCTGTCCGGCACCGCAGTGGTGGCTCTCACCTTCTCGCCGCTGGCGGCTCGTCGGAGCCCCGCGCTCATCCGGCATCATGACCCGGAGAACTATTACCTGTTCGCGGTCCACGGCAGCCCGATCAGACTGGAACAGTCCGGCAATGTCACATGCCTCACGGCCGGAGACATGGCTCTGTTCGACACTTCCCATCCTCTGGCCGCCGACTTCCTCGACCATGGCCGGCAGAAACGTCTGACGCTGATGCGACTGCCCAGGGCTTCCCTGCCACTGCCGGGCGGTACGGCGGACTGCCTGCTGGGCAACACTCTCCTCACACGAACCCCGACAGGCGCGCTGCTCGGCCAATTCCTGTCCGGCTTCCGGGAGAAGCCTGCCGCGTACGGCTCGGCGGAACTGCATGGGCTGGGCCGCATCGGATTCGAGCTGGCCGTCACTTTCCTCGCGAGCCACATCGACGCGGAGCACACCCTGCCTGTGGAAACCCGTGAGCATGTACTACGCGCACGGGTCGGCGCGTTCATCGAGCACAACCTCGGCGATCATGATCTGCGGCCGGCCACCATTGCCTCGTACCACCACATATCCGTACGCACACTGCACCAGTTGTTCCAGGGCCAGCCCCAGAAGGTCAGCGCGATGATCCGGCGACGCCGCCTCGAACGGTGCAAGGCCGACCTTCTCGACCCGCGGCTGAGACACCACACGATTGGTGATATCTCCGCTTGTTGGGGATTCCGTCACCCCGCGGATTTCAGCCGCGCCTTCCGCGCCGCCTACGGCGCGCCGCCCAGGGATCTCAGACACCAGGAATTTCACGGCCACCGTCGCACGTGACCGTGCGCTGTTTGCCAAGTCTCTCCGCGCTCTGTGCCAACGACTCAAGGACATGAGACGCGGCACAGTGAACCCGGTAGGCGCCCCCTGTTCTCCCGAAGCTGCCGCGAAGTGACAGGTAGCTCAATTGCGTGCGGAGGTACAGGCCATTCCTCCGCGATGTCGAGGCGGAGGGAAACAGCGCCGAACAGTTCTTTCGAGCACATGACATCGAGTTCGTAGCGAGAGGGGAAAGCTATGCGAATCCGAGGGCTCGCCAGGTCCGCAACAGTGTTGGGCGTTGCGGCGTTGATCGCAGTGGCCACCGTGACGTCCGCGTCGGCGGTCACCATCAACCACGGGAGCGACAGGGCCGAAGCGTGGGCACAAGGGGTACGGGCGTACGACGGGGAGAGCGACGGCAACGGCGTGTTCGCCGAGGTCTACACGGCGGCCGGCGGGCACACCAACGTCTGGGACGGCAACGGCAACGACGGGACGTGGGGACCGTGGACCGACTTCCCCAACACCCACATCACCCAGTTCCGCGTCTGTGAGCATCACGTAGGTTGCTCCGGCTGGGTCTACAACCCGTAACCCTCCCCTCGCGTGGCCAGGCCACGCGATAGCTGGGCCTGATCCCTGGCGCCTCCCGGCGCCAGGGATCTCCGGTCCGTATCGACCAGGTCGGCGAGGCCGGACCCGGTGAGCTGGGCGCGCTGGATGTCGCCGGCACCGTTGGTGACGATGCCGAAAAACGCAAGAGCGACGACGGCGGGAGGACGGCTCGGTCGGCTTACACCGGACCGCAGTTGGCGATCACGCCGGACATCCACGCGGTCGACACCGAGCGCGGTCAGTTCCGGGGGATGAGGCAGATGCGCGGTTACGTGGGCGGGGCCGCACCCCACAGCGGAAACCGGCCTGCCGGCGGCGGCCCGTACGAGCCCGGCGAACGCGCCGCGCACGGCGCGCCCGAGCGTTGCGTAGTCGGCGGCGGCGGTGTCGTACGACGCCTGGTCTCACGTAGGCGGGAAGGTTCAACTACGCGGCAGACCCCAACCGGCGCCTGGTCGACCGGCGCCGCGCGCCCGCCGGCGCCGCGGCGTGACCCACTCCAGGTGGCCGGTGACGGTCGTTCAACGCACGTGCCCGGCAGAGCAGTTCCGGTCGAACCCGCCTTCTGGGAGCCGTATCAAGCCCGTACGGAGGGCGACTTCCACCGGGAGCTCCACGAGGGCTTGGGCGCGGGGCCCGACGGTCGTCGGCGTCTCCTCGATCACTGCGGCGTCCTGCCGGAGAGGGACCGTACGGCCGGCCTGTGCAACTGACCTCGTACGTGGGGCACTTGCCGGCCGCCGGGATTTCCGGGACCCGGTCGAGGAGAACGAACAAGTCCAACGCCCTCTGCGCAACCTCTGGTACGCGGACGACGCCCACGCTCCGGACGGGCGCCCCGACGACCCATGCCCTGAGGCCCGTCTGCGCAAGGGACTTGAACAACCGGGCGCAGTGTCCCGCATCCAGATCTCGTTCACGGGCGGTCGTCGGTGAGCGGGCGTTGACCCACCAGCCCGCGCGGGCGGACGTCGCGGACGTTAAGGTCGTGATCGTGTCGAACCCAGCAGTGAGTCGGGACTTGGTCGTCGTCGGCGCCGGCATTGTCGGTGCGTCCGTGGCGTATCACGCCGCGCGGGCGGGTGCCGCCGTGACGTTGGTCGACGCCGGGCGCCCAGGCGCCGGCGTGACGGCGGACTCGTTCGCCTGGATCGGAGCGTCTGGTGTGCATAAAGGTCCGGCCGCCGGGCTGCGGGCCACCGCAACGTCGGAATACCACCGACTCGGGGCCGAGTTGCCGGGGCTGCCGGTGACCTGGTCCGGCTCCCTGAGCTGGACCAGGGGGGACAGTGCGCCGGACGTCGGGAACGGGCAGACGATCGTGGACGCGGCCACCGTGGCGACGCTCGAGCCCACCCTTCGGGAGCCGCCGAAGTGGGCTGTCTGGGCGCCGGATGACGGCGCCGTCGACTCGGTGGGCGTGACCGAGCACCTGGTCGCGGGCGCTCGCACCCATGGAGCTCGGGTGCATCTGGACACGCCGGTTACCGCGCTCCGCCGGGATACGGCGGGCCGGATTGCCGGGGTTGAGACGGCGGCGGGACCCCTCTCCGGTGCGACGGTGGTGCTGGCGGCCGGAGTTGCCACGGCCGCGCTGGGCGCGCAGCTCGGCGTGCGCGTCCCGGTCGAACCGTCGCCGTCGCCGCTGTTCCGGCTCCGCGCGCCGGCCGGTCTGGTCCGCCGCGTGGTCAACACTGAGGACTTCGATCTTCGGCAGGTCGCCGCGGACCGGCTGATCGCCGCCGCGGACTCGCCCGAACGGACCCTCGCCGCCGTCCGGTCCACTTTCCGTGGCGCCGGGAGCGTCGAACTGCTCAGCGCCCGAGTCGGAGCGCGTCCCATGCCGGCCGACGGTGAGCCGATCGTCGGCCCGGTCACCGAGGTCCCCGGCCTCTACTTGGCGGTGATGCACTCGGCGGTCACGCTCGCCGCGGCCGTGGGCCGCCTGGTCGCACGGGAGTTGGTCGACGGAACCGTTGAGTCGGCTCTGTCGGGCTGCCGCCCGGATCGCTTCTGAAGGCTGTGCGTCGTCAGGTCTTGTCCGGCCGATCATGTGACTCCTCCGGCCCGATTCGTTGTGCGGTGGGGTGACCTGCCCGAGCGGTTCGGTCCGTGAAAGACCGTCTACGAACACCACCGCCTGTGGTCGGGCGACGGCACCCGGCCTGGACCGCTCGCGTGGGTTGGGTTCACCACAAGCGCCACCTGAGCACGGATGGCCGCTGCCGCCCGCCGCCCCTGATCATCACCCCCCAGGCCGGCGCGTGGACCGCACCTAGGGTTTGTCTAGAAGCTGTTGGTGTGCTGGGTGGGTCGTCCGGGGAAGGCGCGGGAGGCCATCCAGATCGTGAGGTCGCGGGCGATCCGGTTGATGCCGGTCTCGGTGACGACGTCGATTTCGCCGCGGGTGGTGTCGCGGCGGACGATTTCGTACCCGCCTTCGTTCAAGACCGCGACCGAGGTGAACCAGACCGGGTCGTCCTCGTCGGGCTGGATGACGACGAAGGTGTTGTCCGAGATGTCGAGGTCGCCGATCAGCATGAACAGGGCGTCCTCGGACGGGTCGTCGATGTGGTCGCCGCTTACACTCTCGGCCCGGTAGTACGTAGCTCCCATCGCGGTCCTGTCTCCCCTCGACCCGCTGACCTGATCGGGGCCAGGATGACACGGGGGACCGACACTCCCGGCAGGTCACGGCCGTTCGTTGATCGCGGCGATGAGGACGGTTGCCTCGAAGCGGACCGCGAGCTTGTCGAAACGGGTGGCCACCGCCCGGTTCCGGTTCAGCCGGTTGATGCCGCACTCGACCGCGTGCCGGGCCTTGTAGTCCTCGCGGTCGAAGGCACGGCCGTGAACGGCGGGCCGGCTCCCCGCTGACCGGCTGTGACCAGCAGCGACAACGGTTTCTGACCTTGTTCGCAGGCCAGATGAACCTTCGTGGTCCAGCCGCCGCAGGAACGGCCCAGACCGTGATCGTCGGGTTCGGCCTGGCGGCCGCCCGGGGTTCCTTCTGGTCTGGCTGTCGCGCCGGGCACCGGCCGCGTGCTGATGGGCCCGGCAGATCGTGGAGTCGACGTTCACGTCCCCAGGTGATCAGCCCGGAGGCGTCCGCCCGGACGCGTCAGCCCGGGCCTGTAGCCCGGTCAGGACCGCCGACCGGACACCATCGCGTTGCCAGGCGACGGAAGTGCCCAGAGGCCGTCTGCCACAGGCCGTATTCCGTCGGCAGATCCCGCCACGGGCCCCGGTCCCCCGGCCCGCACCTGCTACCGGAGTCCGTCGATCGACCGCCGTCGGCCGGCAACAACGGCCCCAGCGCGTCGCCCACTGGTCATCTGAAAGATCCCCTCGCCCCACACCGAGATCATCACGGCTCGAGGCGCGCGCGGACCCCACCGCGAGTACCTGGTGGCGCCGGGGCATTCGTCACACGACTCCGGAGAAGACCGACAGTCAGGCAGCCGGTCGGCGCAAGGGGTTACGCGGGGGACGGCCACCGGCCTTCGACGGGGAGCGCTACGAGAAGCAGCGAAACACCCTCGAACGAGCCAACAACCGCGTGACGCAGTCCGAGGCGGTGGCTACTGCCTACACGACAAACGCGGCTACGTCTTGCTCGGCGTCGCGATGGCGGCAGCCCTGGTCATCTGGCTGCCGACACGACGACCCGACGCGGTTCAGAGGCTGTCCTCGGCCGGCCGCTGGTGGCCGCACGGCACCGGGCCGCCGTTCTTCTCGAAGACCTCGGCGTCATGACCCGAGTTCACCCACACGGTGATGCCCTGACCATGCACGACCACGTTGAACGGCGACCGCTCCGGCTCCGTCTCGGTCACCACGCTGAACTCTTTCCCCGGACGCATCCAGTGATCGGCTTCCCACGGCTCGACCCACAGGCAGAGCATGCCGCCGGTCTCGGACCAACGATGACGCGTGCTGTACCGCCGCTGCGCCCCGGGCTGCCGGAGAAAGCCACCCACGACTACCGGCGCAACGGAACCACCACGTTGCTCGCGGCTCTGGAAGTGGCCACCGGCAAGGTGACCCACCGGTGCCACGACCGCCACGGCAGGCCGAGTTGGGCGACTTCCTCCGCAAGGTCGCCAACCACGCCGAGATCGATACCCGGCCGCCCAAGAACCCGCGCGTGCAACTGCACTTCACCGCCTGCTGCCGACGATATTCAGGCGCGGGAGACTAGGACTTGTCCGGCCGATCATGTGACTGGTTCATGTCCGGGTCGTTGGTGTGGGCATGGGGCGGGGTGATCTGAGTGATGCCGAGTGGGAACGGCTGCGGCCGTTCCTGCCAGTCAGCAACGGGCGTTGTGGCAGGTGGCGGGACCATCGGCAGGTGATCGACGGGATCCTGCACCGGGTCCGGACCGGTGTTCAGTGGCGTGACCTGCCCGAACGGTTCGGCCCGTGGAAGACCGTCTACGAACGGCACCGGCTGTGGTCGGGCGACGGGACGTGGGAGCGTCTGCTCCAGCATGTCCAGGCCGCCGCGGATGCGGCGGGTGAGATCGACTGGGACATCTCGGTCGACTCCACCATCGTGCGGGCTCATCAGCACGCGGCCGGCGCCCGCACCGACCCGCCGCCGGCACCCGCCTCAAAGGGGGCGACGGTCCAGAACACCAGGGCGAAACCGCCTGGCAGAGTCTGCACGCCCGCCTGGTGGAGGTGGTGCGGGAGGTGAGGGCCTGGGCCGCTCACGCGGCGGGTTCACCACCAAGCTCCACCTGAGCGCAGACGGCCGCTGCCGCCCGCTGTCCCTGATCGTCACACCAGGTCAGGGAGCGGACTGCACCCAGTTCAAGCCGGTCCTGGAGAAGATCCGCATCCCGAAGACCGGGCCTGGCAGGCCCCGCAAGACGCCTGACAGCGTCGCGGCCGACAAGGCTTACAGCAACGGGCCGTGCCGCGAATACCTGAGGCGTCGCGGTATCCGGCACACAATCCCGGAGAAGACCGACAGCCAGGCCGCCCGCCTGCGCAAAGGCTCACGCGGCGGACGGCCACCGGGCTTCGACGAAGACCGGTACAGGAAACGCAACACCGTCGAACGGGCCATCAACCGCCTCAAGCAGCACCGGGCGGTCGCCACCCGCTACGACAAACGCCGCTACGTCTACCTCGGCACCGCAACCGCCGCAGCCCTCACCATCTGGCTCCGAACATGATCGACCGGACAAGTCCTAGTTGGGCGACGTCTCGCCGTGGGCGGACCGGACTGCGGCGCCGAGCGGCGCCGGCGCTCGGTGGCGGTAGCGCTCGGCGGTGGCGCTCGGCGGTCGTGGTGCGAGCCCGCCGAATCCGACTTCGCGCTCCGCCGAACGGCGTAGCGGTCACTGGGCCGCGCTCACCAAGATCAATAACCTGACGCCCGGCGCGTGATGTCGCGTCTGTCGGACAGAAGGCGAGCGACTCAGTGAAACTCCCGATGGCGCAACGCACAGCCTTGGTGAGCGCGGCGACCGCGCTGCTGACGATCCTCGGCACCGTACCGGCGGCCGGTGCGGACGGCGAGTGGCACAAGGTCGGTAACGACTCCCGCAGTGGTGTCAGCGGTCTCGCGTACGAGGGCCCTGCCGGAGACCGGGCCGGCGTGCACGCGCTGTTCGTGCACGACAACAAGCGCGCCGGGCAGCCGCGTCTGTCCCGGCTCACCCATCGCGAGGGCTCCTCGGACGTCGCCCCGATCACCTGGGACGGGCCGGAACCCGTCGATCTGGAGGCCATCGAAGCCATCCCCGAGATGCCGGGGGAGTATCTGGCGCTCACCAGCCGCGGCATCGTCTACCGCCTGAAGGTCACCGGCTCGACGGCGACCGTCGTCGACTACACGCCGCTGCCGGCGATCGGCGAGGGCGACGACTTCGAGAGCCTCGCGCTCGTCGCTCAGCGGGGGAAGCTCGCCGTGCTGTGGGCGGACCGTGGAGCCGGAGCGGACCGTCCGGCCACGCTGTACGCGGCGCCGCTGACGTTCGCCTCGTGGGGGCAGCCGCTGTTCGGTGCCGTGACGCGCCGGGCCTATCGGGCGCCGTACCCGGCCGGCGACGGCACGCGCCACATCTCCGACATCTCGGTGACCGGCGCCGGCCGGATCATCGTGAGTTCGGCGACCGATGCCGGCGACGACGGCCCGTTCGATTCCGCGGTGAGCGACGCGGGCCGGGTGAGCGTGTCGGCGGCGGGCAGCGTACGGGTCACGCTCGCGGCGACCCCCGCCGTACTGGGAACGTTCCCGCAGTACAAGATCGAAGCGGTGGAGTGCCTGCCCGGCTCGGCCGACGCACTCCTGGGCACGGACGACGAAAACCTCGGGGGATACGTACGGACGGCGCCGTTCTGCGGTATCTGACCGTGACACGACGCCGGTCTCCATGAACCGATGAGGTTGACCAATGGGGTCCACCGATGGGTCCGGGGACCGGCGTTCTCGTCGGGGCCAGGGGGCTGCCGGCCGATCAGTAGGCGATCATCGGGCGGGCCGGGGAGGTACGCCCGTAGCCCGCCTGCGTGCTCGATAGGCCGCGGCCTTGACGCGGTTGCCGCACTCGTCCATCCCGCACCAGGTGCGCCGGGCGCCACGCGAGCGGTCGAGATAGATACGAGTGCAGCCGGTGCGACCGCACTCCTTGAGGCAGACGTGAGGATCGGCGAGTACGGCGATGCCGCTTCTGGCTACGTGGGAGAGAACCGCGACGAGGTCACCCGACATACGCAGTCCCGCGTCGCTGAGCTTGATCGTGGGCACCGGCCCTGCGGCTGTCTCGTTGACGATTTCGAGGCTGCGTGGATCGAAGGGGCGGTCGAGCACGCGATCGTAAGCGAGTCGGTAGATCGCTTCTCGCAGTGCCAGCGCCGACTCGAACGCCGGGAGATCGGCGGGGACTTGACCGAGGAGCCCAGGGAGCCCACGGAGCCCGGAGAACTCGCCGCACTCGGCGACCCACCGTTCGAGGTCTGCGGGCGCGGCGAGGGCGTCGACGGGCCCGTCCCGGCGAGACCCCACGGTGCCGGCCAGATCGAGGGCCGTGTTGCCGCTCACGAACGCGAATTTCACGTCACCATCTTGACCGGTGACGAGTCTGCTGGCAAGGTCGTCACCTGCTGAGCCGGTGACGCCGGCATGAACAGGAGAACGCAGGAGAACGCATGGCCGACATCCGCGATATCGAGGTCGTCGTCTTCGACGTCCTCGGAACACTGGTCGATGAACCCGGCGGCCTTCGAACGGCGATTCGCGACGCGATTCCCGCGTCCGGCGATGCCCTTGTCGACGAGTCGCTTTCCTTGTGGCAGCGGCACCGCGAGCGCGAGGAGCGACGCATCGGCCAAGGGCAACGCCCGTACGCCGGCACCGAGACCATCGACGCGGAGGCCGCCCGACGGGTCGCCGACCACGCCCGACTCACGGATCCGGCGGCCATCGCCCGGCTGGCCACAGCGAGTCAGCGCTTGCCCCCCTGGGACGACTCCGTCGCCGCCCTCGACCGGCTCGCGCGCCACTTCGCCGTGCTCGGGCTCTCCAACGCCGGCCGCACCGCTCTGCTACGCCTCAGCGCCCACGCCGGGCTGCGCTGGCACCAGGCGTTGTCCGCCGAAACAGTCCTGGCCTACAAGCCGGCGCCGGAGGTCTACCAACTCGCCATCGACGCCGCCGGATGTCCCCCCGAACGGGTACTCATGGTCGCCGCCCACGCCTGGGACCTGCGCGCGGCTCGGGCAAGGGGCATGCGGACTGCGTACGTCCGGCGACCGGGCGGGGATCCGCCGACGAGTTCCGACGACTTCGACCGGCGTTTCGACCGTCTCGGCGATCTGGTCACCGCGCTGACGACGACGTAGCCGCGGTACGGCCCCACGGAAGCGCCGCCGCATCAATCCGGAATGCATACCCCCCCGCCCCCCGCCCCCCGCCCCCCCCGCCTCGCTCCGGTCGGGATTCCGGTTCTGAGATGCGGCCCTTCAGCCGGCCTGACGGGCTACAGCCATGATGGAGCGCAGCCGACCTGCACGTCGATGACGGGCTTCGCGTCCACGCCGGGCACGGACGTGGAGCCGATGTGTTCGACATCGGCGAAGGCCCACACCACCTGACGTGAGACCTCACGAACGAGCGCCTGCCCCATCTCTGCCCAGGCTGGGTCGTAGGCCACCAGGTGGACGGGCTCATCAAGATCCACCATGGCGGCAGGACTAACCACCGTCGGCCCGCGCGCCGGGTGCGCCGGAGATTCGGGAGGATCGGGGAGTCGGGAGGGCCCTGCTCGCCGGCCCGGACCAACTGGCCGTCCGAGGCTGGGTGTTCGGCGACGGTGGGACCACTACGTAGAACCGTCCGACCGGTATACTCTCTCGGTTTGTGCGCAACCGGCTGATCCGGTCGGTTCCGCGGGAGCGCCTGTGAGTGTGCTGATGGTGTGTCCGGGATTGGGGGGTTCGGGATGGTGGGTGACGTGCGGGCGGAGGTCGTGGTGGTGGGCGGCGGGCCGGTGGGATTGCTCCTGGCTTGTGAGTTGGCGGGGTACGGGGTTCGTACGGTGGTGGTTGAGGAGCGGCAGGGCGTCTCGAAGCGGCCCAAGGCGACGACGATGCATGCGCGGGCGGTGCAGTGTCTGGTGCGGCGTGGCTATCTCGGTGGGTTCGCCGGTGTGGGTGCGCCGGCGGGGTCCGGCCCGGTGAGTGGTGGGTTTCATTTCGCGGGGATGCCGGGGCTGGTGATTTCGGTGCCGGCGGGGGAGCCGGTGCCGGTGATGAAGTGCCCGCAGGAGGAGTTGGAGAGGCATTTCGAGGAGCGGGCGCGGGCCGCTGGTGTGGTGGTTCTGCGCGGTCACCGGGTGAGTGGGGTGCGTCAGGGGCTGGACGGGGCCCGTGTCACGGCGGTGGGGCCGCGTGGGCAGGTGGAGTGTGTGTCGCCGTATGTGGTGGGGGCGGACGGAGCGCGCAGTGTGGTGCGGGAGTTGGCGGGTTTCGATTCCTGGACGTATCCGGCGACGGTCTCGGCGATGGCGGGTGATGTCCGTCTGGAAGAGGCCGGTGCTCTGGAGGCGGGGTGGCACCGGACGGCGCGGGGCTGGCTGGTGGTGAAGGATGTCACGGCGGGGGGCGGGGTGCGTCTGCGGACGCTGAATTGTGAGGGCGCGTCGGGTGTGCGCGACGTGCCGTTGACTTTGCAGGAGTTGCGTCGGGAGGTGTCGTGGATTGCGGGGCGGGAGATCGGGATGGGAGCGCCGCAGTGGCTGAGCAGATTCAGTGACTTCTCCCGGCTTGTGGGGTCCTACCGCAAGGAGCGGATTCTGCTGGCGGGGGACGCGGCGCACGTACATTTCCCGATCGGCGGGCAGGGGTTGAGCACCGGTGTACTGGATGCCCTGAACCTGGGCTGGAAGCTGGCGTTCACAGTGCGCGGCGTCGCGGGTGCGGGGCTGCTCGACACGTACGACCAGGAGCGCAGGCCCGCCGCGCAGCGGGTCATCGACCACACGCGGGCCCAATTGGCCCTGATGCGGCCGGATGCCGAACTTGATCCGCTGCGTGCCGTGTTCGGCGAGCTGCTTGCCAATGGGCCCGAGGGTGGTGTGCTGGCGTCGATGGTCAGTGGCCAGGACACGGTGTTGCCTGCGCGCGGCGCGGATTCCTCTCCCCTGGAGGGGAGTTTTCTGCGGAATGTGGCGCTGACGACGGAGGAGGGCCGTACCGATGTGATCGGCCTGCTGAGCGAGGGGCGGCCGTTGCTCCTGCTCTTCGGCGACGAGACCGGCGCTTGTGCCGGGGGCTATGAGGAGCAGGCGCGTGCGTGGGCGGGGGTGTTGCGGGTGGTGCGTGCGGAGCCGGTGGCTGGCGTGGTGTGTGAGGCGATGTTGGTGCGGCCTGACGGATATGTGGGATGGGCGGCGGGGGGTGGGGAGTTGGGTTCTGCTTTGGGGGCGCTTTTCGGTGAGGGTGGGGTGGTGCACGGTCGCTCTGTGGGTGCGGTCAGGTGAGGCTCGTTTCTTGTGTGGTGGTGAGGGTGGTGTGGAGGGTGGTGGTGCGGGTGTGGGTGAGGTCGAGGGTGGTGAGGGTGGTGGGGGTGGCGGTGTTGGGGAGGATGTGTTGGAGGAGGGTGGTGGTGCGTTGGGGGAGGTCTTGGTAGTTGGTGAGGGTTTGGGACATGGCTTGGATGCCGGCGAAGGCGCCGACGAGGGTTTCGGCGGTTTGGGTGGGTTTGATGTGGGGGAGGAGTTCGCCTTGGTTGTGGGCTTGGGTGAGGAGGGTGGTGCCGAGTTGGGTCCAGCGTTGGAAGGGTGCTTGGCGGTTGAGTTGGTGGTTGTGTGGGTCGAGGGTGAGGCGGACGCCGGCGCGGACGAGGGGGTCGGTTTGGAGGCGGTAGGCGTGGAGGAGGATGGTGTCGATTATTTGTTGGGTTTTGCAGGGGTGGTCGGGGGTGGTGGGTTGGTGGTCCTGTTCGTGGATGACGCCTTCGGCGAGGTGTTCTTTGGAGGGGAAGTGGAAGTAGAGGGCGCCTTTGGTGACGCCTGCGGTGGTGAGGATTTCGTTGATGGTGGCGGCTTGGTAGCCGCGTTGTTCGAAGACTTTGGCGGCGGCGGTGAGGATGGTGCGTCGGGTGCGGATGGCGCGGTGTTGGGTGGCCATGGGGTGGTCTCCTTGTGTGTGTGGTGAGCCCGGAGACCCTTTTGATACCGTCTGGTTCGTATCTTAGCGTGGTGGGGTGTGGGGGTGGGGTTGTGCGGTTTGGGGGTGGTGGGTTGGGGTGGGCTGTTGGGGGTTTTGTGTATGGGGTGTGGGTGTTGTGTGTCTGGGTTGTGGGTGGGTGTTGTTGCGGGGTTCGGGGGTGGTGTGGGGGTGTGGTTGTGGTGCTGGTCCGGGGGTGTTGCCGGCTTGTTCCTGGGGGTTCGTGGGGGTGGCCGGGTGGCCGGGTGGCTGGGTGTTGCTGTGTTGTGGAGGGTTTTTCCGTGTTCTGTGTCTGCGGGGGCTGTGGGTGGGTGTTTGTGGGTTGCGGGGGGTGGGTGTTGGGGGGTGGGGTGGCCGGCGGGGGTTGTGTTTCTGTGGGGGTGGTGTCGGCTGTGGTGGGGGTGGTGTCGGCTGTGGTGGGGGTTGTGGTGGTGTTGTTGGTTTGGGGCCGGGTGTGGGGCGGGGTGTGCGGGTCTGTGTGTGGGGGTGGGCTGTCGGTGGCGGGTCCCGGCTCGGGCCCCGGGTTCTGGTGTCGCCGACGCGGTCGCCGCGGTGGTGGGTGCCTGGTGGTCGGTGACGTCCTGGTGGCCGGCCGTCGGCGCGGTGTCGCCCTGGCTTGCGGCCTGTGCGGTGACCTGTGGGATGCTGCTGGTCCCTGCCTGGTCTGCGAAGACGGTCAACATGAGTTGCCCCTGGCGCCACGCCGGTCCCTCCTGTCGGCCTCTGTGCGTGCGTCTGTCGACGCCGTGATCGTGAGGCAGGTGGGCGGGTGGCAGGGCAGGAAGGCCGGATGCGGCTGGGACGGGTTCAGGTGATCGGGCTGTTCCGCTGCATGGTGATCAGGGAAGTGGCCGGCCCGGTCCTGTCGCGCCGTCGACGCGGCGCTCTGGTGCGGGAGTTGCGGTGGTGGCTCATGTTGATCGGGACGGCCGGGCGGTGCGGATCACCCGGTGGACGCTGGACCGCTGGATCATGGGATGGTGCCGGGGCGGTTTCGGTGCCCTGGTGCCCTCGCCCCGCCAGTCGCGGTTCCGCACCCCGCTGGAGGTGATGGAGCTCGCCGTTTCGCTGAAGAAGGAGGACCCGGCGCGGTCGGCCGCGCAGATCCGCCGGATCATCGCCGCCCGGCTCGGCTGGGCCCCGGACGAGCGCACCATCCAGCGCATGATCGTTCGTGGGGGTCTGGCCGCCTTGCAGGCCCCGGCCTCGCCCGCCGTCTTCGGCCGGTTCGAGGCCGAGGGGCCCAGCGAACTCTGGACCGGGGACGCGTTGCACGGGCCGGTGGCGGAGGGCAGGAAAGCGTATCTGTTCGCGTTCATCGGCGATCACTCGCGGGCTGTGGTCGGCCTCCGGTGGGGCTTCTCGGAGGACGCCGTCCGTCTGGCCGCCGCTCTGCGGCCGGCTCTTGCCTCGCGCGGTGTCCCGCGTCTGGTCTACGTCGGCAACGGCAGCGCGTTCGTGGACTCGTGGCTGCTGCGGGCGTGCGCGAGACTCGGCATCAGGCTCGTGTATTCCACGCCCGGCCGCCCGCAGGGCAGGGGCGGGATCGAACGGTTCTTCCGCATGGTGAACAGCGAGTTCGTTGTCGAGATGGCTTCCGGCGACGGACAACCGGGCCGGTAGATCACCAGCCTGCTGGAGATGGACCGGCTGTTCACCGTCTGGGTCGAGAACGTCTGCCACCGCCGGGTCCACTCCGAGACCGGAGCCGCCCCGTTCGGCCGGTGGGTGGCCGGCAGTCCCTTCCCGGTCCGCGCCCCGGCGGACCTCGCGGAAGCCTTCCGCTGGTCGGAATACCGGACCGTCTCCAAGACCGCGCTGGTCTTGCTGCACGGCAACCGCTGTCAGGTCGGCCCGCTTCTGTCCGGGCAGCGCGTCGAGCTGGTCTTCGACCCCTTCGACCTGTCCTTCCTGCGGGTCCGCGTCAACAGCCAGGACGCCGGGACCGCGCTGCCCTTCCAGATCAGCCGCCACTCCCACCCCGGGGCACGGCCGGAAACCCTGGCCGAACTGCCCCGCCCGACCACCGGGATTGACTACCTCGGCCTCATCGACGCGGCCCACACACACGCACGCTCGCCGACAAGGTCAACTACGCGGCCTTCGCCGAACCCGAACCCGGAACCCCGCCCGAGCAGTGACCCACCCGGTCCACCCCGCGGCAACTGACCAGGAGAATCACCGTGATTGAGAAGCTCCAGGCCCACTACGGGTTCAACCGCGTGCCCTTCGGCCGCGACCTCGCACCCGGCATGCTCCACCGCCACGCGTCCCACAACGAGGCCGTCGCCCGCATCGGCTGGTGCATCGCGGAACGCTCGATCGGCGTGGTCACCGGCGAGGTCGGCGCGGGCAAAACCGTCTCCGTCCGCACCGTTCTGCACAGCCTCGACCCGTCGAAACACACCGTGATCTATCTGCCGAACCCGATGACCGGGGTCCGTGGCATCCACGAAGCGATCGTCGCCGCCTTCGGCCAGCCGCCCGCCCATCTCGGCTCCCGGCCCACCGCCCGGACAGGCCAGGCGCTTACCGCCGGAGGTGAGGAACGCGGAACGGGGACGTACTCCGGTCCTGGTCCTGGACGGGGCCCAGTTGCTCAACTGTGAACAGTTCGAAGCCATCCGTATGCTCACCAGCACCGCCGTGGACCGGGACTCGTCTCTGTCCTGCCTGCTCGTGGGCCGGCCCGCCCTCCGCCGCACGGTGAAACTCGCCGTCCTCGCGTCCTCGCGTCCTCGCCGTCCTCGGACAGCGGACGGCGGCTGCATGATGCCCGGCATGACCGGGACCGGGACCGGGACTGCCGGCTGCGTCAGGCAGCACCTTGGACTCGCGGGGCGGGCCGGCCGGCTCTTCACCGAGGACGCCGTCGACCTTGTCCGCACCACCGTCGGCGGTTTGCCCCGCGCGGTCGGCAACCTCTGCCTGTCATCCCTCGTCGCTGTATTCGCCGGCGGCAAGGTCCGCCGGCGGCGAGAAGGCGGCCCGGTCCGCTGTCATCGAGATCCTTGGCCGGCCCCATCGGCACCTTGCCGGCCGAACCGGTACCTTGCCGGCAACCGCCCCGCTGGAGCCACCCCGGCGGGGTGGCCGCGTTCTCACTCATCGGCACCGTCGGTGCCGCGCCCGCCGGCATTTTCAACGTCGCCCAACAGCCGGTGGGGGTTTGACGGTCCCGGCTGCTTTGCTGTGTGTGTCCGTCTGGATCCGGGCCGGGTGGCTTCCGTCGGTCAGGACGTCTTCGGCCCTGCGGGCCCTCCGCGGTTCCGTCGGCCACGGCAGGCGGGTACCGGGGTCGCGAAGCCGGTGCCGGCGAGCCGGGCCCCGGGATCGGTGATCAGTGACGTGCCCTTCCGGCATGCCCTTCCGGCATGCCGTTCCGGTTCGTCGGACATGGTCCGCTCGGAGTCCTTCCAGCCGGCGGTCACCGGGTCCGGCACTGGGTGGGAGGAGTGTTCCGCCACAGCGGTCGTTCGCGTCGTCGGGTGGCCCGTGGGGCTGCGCCGGGAGCCGGACGTGCCGAACGCCGCTGCCCGGTTGCCGGCCGGGTCGGGAACCACCGGGCGGCAGTATGCCCGTCGACGGCCGGAACGCTCGGTCCGTGAAGGAGCCCGGGGGCTGCTTCCCAGCGGCCGGGCCACCTCACGAAAGGTTTGGGGGTGGTGGGTGGTGTGGTTCCGGCTCGCGGGCTTCCCGGCCCCTGGGCTTCTCGGGTCTCTCGTCCCCCGGCTCTCGGGCTTCCCGGCTTCCCCGGGCCTCTTGCCTTGGGCTTCCCGGCCTTCGGGCTTTGCGGCTCCTGGGTTTTCCGGGTCTCTCGTTCCCGGGCCTTCTGGCCTTCTGGTTCTCTGGTTCCTCTTTCCGGTTTCCCGGTTTCCCGGTTTCCCGGTTTCCCGGTGTGTGTTGGTGGGGGTTGGGGGTCAGGGGGGTGGGGTGGTGGTGATGGTGGCGTGGAAGGCGGGGGTTTGGTTCTGGTGGGCGGTGATGTGGATGGTTGGGGGGTGGGGTTGGGGGGTGGGGGTGTGGTGGGTGGTGATGGTGCAGGGGGTGTCGAGTTCGACGTAGCGGGTGAATTGGCTGGTGATGGTCAGGGGGAGGTTGGGGTGGCCGAGGGTGGCGGTGGTGGCCTGGCGGGCGGCTTCGAGGAGGACCATGCCGGGGATGTGGTCGACGGGGTGGTCGAAGAGGACGGGGTGGCGGGTGTCGGTGTGCAGTTGCCAGTGGTGGGGGTGGGGGAGGGGGGAGATGACGACGTCGGCGGGTGTGAGGCGTCCGACGGTGTGGGGGGAGGCGGGGATGGTGGTGGGGGGTGTGGTGGTGCGGTGGTCGTGGGTGAGGGCTGTGGTGGGGCGCAGTCGTTGGTAGACCTTGGGGCTGATGCAGGTGAAGGAGCCGCCTCCGGTGGCGGCGAGCTGGCCGTTGCGGTGGATGTGTATGTCCAGGCGGCAGCTTGCGAGGATGCCGCGGCGTTGGCGTATCCGGGTGCAGGTGACGTGGAGTTCGAGGCCGGTGGGTGTGTGGTCCAGGCGCAGGTGCTGGGGCTGGATGTTCACGTGGAGTTGTTCGACGAGCAGGTGGTGGCCCAGAGGGACGCCGAGTTCGGTGTGTGCGAGGAGGATTCCGGTCTGTCTGATTGTTTCGGCGGCGATCAGGGGGTCGTGGCAGCCGTCGATGCCGGTGAAGAAGCTGTGTCTGCGGGGCCATTGGGCGGTGAGGGTGAACCGGTGGCCGTCCAGGCGTTGCCAGCCGGTGAGCAGGACGTCGGCGGTGCTGGCGCGGTGGACGAGTTCTTTGGGGACGGTGGTGGTCAGGGGCGGTTGGTGGTGGGGTGCGGGGGTTTTGTGCGGGGTTCTGGTGTCGTTTCCCGGGTGTGCGGCGGCGGTGGCGGTGGTGGTGGGTGACGCGGGGGTGGTGGCACGGCAGGTGCTCGCAGGCATGTCTGTTCCCCCTGGGTGGCGTTGGCGTGCTGTCAGTGGTGCTGATGCTGTCGCTGGTGCTGTTGGGGTCAGGCCAGCGAAGATACATACCGCCCTGTTTGCTTTCTAGCGGTATGAGGCACTCCGCCTGTGCGGCTTGCGGAAGGCGGGGTTCCCTATCGGGTCCCGTCCGCCCGGTGTCCGGGGGCGGGCGGCCTGCTCCGCCCCGGTGGCGGTGGCGGGGTGGGGGTGGGGGTGGCGGGGTGCAGCCGCACCCCCGGGCCCCGGGCGGGCGACCGGTGGTGCCCGGCCGGGCACCGGGCCCGTCTGCCGGCCCCCCTCGGCGCGTGTTCCGGGTCCCGCGAACCTGTGTGCCGTGTTCCGGGCCGTCTGCTGCCGTGTTCAGGGTCTGTTTTCCGGTCCCGGGCCGGCTTCCGGGCGTCATCCTCCAGCCCGGCGTTCTGTGTTCCGGGTTCCGGGTCTGTCTCTCCGCGCCCGGGCTGTCTTCCGCGTTCCCCCCCCGGCTCCCGGCCCCCGGGGGTCTTGTTCTGTGTTCCGGTCTGTCTTCCGGCCTTTGGCTGTTCTTCCGGGTCCGCCCCGGCCCCTGGGGCCTGTGTTCCGGGTTGCGGGTTGGTGGGCTGTCTTCCCGCCGTGGTCGTCTTCCGGGCACCGGGTTTGTCTTCCCGTTCAGGTCTTTTGGGTTCCGCCCGGCCCCTGGGGCCTGTGTTCCGGGTTGCGGGTTGGTGGGCTCGAGTGGTTTGTCAGTGCTTCTCGAGTGTTCTGGCCGACGATGGGCGTGACGGTGGCCGGGAGAGGCGGAGGGGAAGGGGGTGGGCCGGGTGGAGGGTGTGCCGGTGGTGGTGCGGGTGGAGCGTGGGCGGGCCGGTGCGGAGGAGTTGGCGGCTCTCGCGGCGGTGCTGCTGGCTGTGCGGGCGCGTGGCCGGGCGGGGGCCGGTCCCGGTTTCCGGCGTGGGGGTGGGGTGTTGCCGGGGTGGGGCTGGTGGGAGCGTGCGGGGGGTTATGTGGCGCCGGGCAGTTGGCGGTGAGTTCTGCGGCCGGTGCCGGTGCCGGTGGCGGGGGCTGTCTGCCGTGTGGGGGTGTTGTTTCGTCGGGGCCGGGGTGTGATCTCTCCGGTCTGTCCCGGAAAGGGGGGCGGGGTTGGTGACGGTGACGGGTGGTCTGCGTGGTGAGGTGGCGCGGCTGGGGGAGATCAGGGCGCGGGCGCTGGGCGGGCCGGGTGAACGTGCGACCGGGGCTCAGCATGCCAAGGGCAAGCTGACGGTCCGTGAGCGGATCGGGCTGCTGCTGGATGAGGGGTCGTTCCGGGAGGTCGAGCAGTTGCGGCGGCACCGGGCGACGGGGTTCGGGCTGGAGGCGAAGCGTCCGTACACCGATGGTGTGGTGACCGGGTGGGGGTCGGTCGAGGGCCGCACGGTGTTCGTGTATGCGCATGATTTCCGGATTTTCGGGGGTGCGCTGGGTGAGGCGCACGCGGAGAAGATCCACAAGATCATGGACATGGCCATCTCGGCCGGCGCCCCCCTCGTCTCGTTGAACGACGGTGCGGGGGCGCGTATCCAGGAGGGTGTCTCGGCGCTCGCGGGCTACGGGGGGATCTTCCAGCGCAATACGCGGGCGTCGGGGGTGATCCCGCAGATCAGTGTGATGCTCGGCCCCTGTGCGGGCGGTGCGGCCTACAGTCCGGCGCTGACGGATTTCGTGTTCATGGTGCGCGGGACCTCGCAGATGTTCATCACCGGCCCGGACGTGGTCAGGGCCGTCACCGGTGAGGAGATCACCCAGAACGGCCTGGGCGGGGCGGATGTGCACGCGGAAACCTCGGGGGTGGCGCACTTCGCCTACGACGACGAGGAGACGTGCATCGCGGAGGTGCGCTACCTGCTGGCGATGCTGCCCTCCAACAACCGGCAGAACCCGCCCGCCGCCGAGTCCCACGACCCGCCCGCACGCCGCTCCGATGTACTCCTCGACCTGGTGCCGGCCGACGGCAACCGCCCCTACGACATGCGTGAGGTCATCGCCGAACTCGTCGACGACGGGGACTTCCTGGAGATCCACGAACGCTGGGCCACCAACATCATCTGCGCCCTGGCCCGCCTCGGCGGGCAGGTGGTGGGCATCGTCGCCAACCAGCCGCGCTCTCTCGCCGGTGTGCTGGACATCGAGGCGTCGGAGAAGGCCGCCCGCTTCGTGCAGATGTGCGACGCGTTCAACATCCCCCTCGTCACCCTGCTGGACGTGCCCGGGTTCCTGCCCGGGGTGGACCAGGAACACGGCGGCATCATCCGCCACGGGGCCAAACTCCTCTACGCGTACTGCAACGCGACGGTGCCGCGGATCTCGCTGATCCTGCGCAAGGCGTACGGGGGTGCTTACATCGTCATGGACTCCCGGTCCATCGGCGCCGACCTCACCTACGCCTGGCCGACCAACGAGATCGCGGTGATGGGCGCCGAGGGCGCCGCCAACGTCATCTTCCGCAGGCAGATCGCCGACGCCGAAGACCCCGAGGCCATGCGCCGGCGCATGGTCAAGGAGTACAAGGCGGAGCTGATGCACCCCTACTACGCCGCGGAACGCGGGCTGGTCGATGACGTCATCGACCCCGCCGAGACCCGCGAGGTCCTCATCTCGGCCCTCGCCATGCTCCGCACCAAGCACGCCGATCTACCCTCACGCAAACACGGCAACCCCCCGCAGTGAGGACGGAGGCACAGGCGATGACCGCCCCGCACCGGCCAAGCGGTACGGCGGGTCTGTTATGCCTGTCCGGAAACGGCCTCCGTGGCCGTATCACCGCCCGCCGGCCGGAACGTGACCCGGCGCCGGCCCGCACGGCACCCGGTCTTCTTCCCGCGGGCCGGTGCCCGTGCGAGGGTGAACTCCCATATCACAGGCGTGTACGGACCGGCCGCACACGCCCTGCTGTACGGTGCATCAAAACAGCGCGGGGGGTTTGCTGTTGACAAACCGTCTGTCCTGTTTTGTACTCGTGAGGTGCCGGATAACAGCACACACCTAGGGGGGCCACGGCGTGCAGATCGACGTACTGGGCGTATTGGACGTCAAGGAGAACGGGGCGTCCATAGCCCCTACTGCGCCGAAGCCCCGGCAGGTGCTCGCCCTTCTGGCGCTGTGCGCCGACCGGGTGGTGCCCGTCTCCGCCCTCATCGACGAGCTGTGGGCGGGCAGGCCGCCGCGCAGCGCGCGCACCACGCTGCAGACCTATGTGCTGCAGTTGCGCGACCTGATCACCCTCGCGCTGCGCCGGCAGGCGCCCGGCGCCGATCACACCGGGCCCCCGGCGCGCAGGGCCAAGGACGTCCTGGTCACCTCGCCCGGCGGGTACATGCTCGTCCTGGGCGAGGGCAGCAGTGACGTCCGGGAGTTCGAACGGCTCTCGGGCATGGGCTACCGCGCCCTGGACGCGGGGGACTTCAAGGGCGCCTCGCGGCTGCTGTGCGAGGCGCTGGCCCTGTGGACCGGCCCGGCCTTCGCCGACGTACAGACCGGTGTGCAACTGGAGATGGAGGCCAGACGCCTGGAGGAGAGCCGGCTGTGCGCCCTCGACCAGCGCATCGAGGCCGACCTCAGACTCGGCCGCCACCGCGAACTGCTCGCCGAGCTGACGGTGCTGACCAGCCGTTACAGCACCCACGAGAACCTGCACGCCCAGTTCATGCTGGCGCTGCACCGCTCGGGCCGGCGCGGCGAGGCCCTGGACGTCTACCACCGGCTGCGCGGCACCCTGGTGCGGGACCTGGGCCTGGAGCCCTCGCCGCGGCTGCGCCAGCTCCAGCAGTCGATCCTTGTCGCCGCGCCGGAGGCCCCGCTCGCGGAGCAGCAGGCGCCCGCCGCCGCTGCCCCGGCCGGCGCCGCCCGCACGGGCGCCGCGGGCCCTTTACGCGTCAACTGACGCCCGCCGCACACCGGCAGGTGCCCGCCGCACACCGGCAGGTGCCCGCCGCACACCGGCCGGTGCCTGTTGTGCGCCGGCCGGTGCCCGTTTCGTGTCAACCGGTGTGCGGCGCGGGCGCCGTGGCCCGGCGGCGGTGTGTGTGAGTGGGTGGCTTCGGACGGCCAGTTAAGTTACCGTCTGGTAGCCGTCTTTCGCAGGTCCGAGGAGCCCCACTCATGCAACTCGTCGCGATCATCGTGTCGCTGGCCCTGATCGTGAGCGGCCTCGCGCTGTTCGGCCGGGCCACCGCGCGGATCTACCGCCTCGTCAGGCTCGGCCGGCCCGTCCCCGCCCGCCTGCGCACCGGTGATCCCTACCGGCGCAGCGTGATGCTGGCCACGGAGTTCGCCGCCCACACCCGTATGAACCGCTGGGGCGTCATCGGCCTCGCGCACTGGTTCGTGGCCGTGGGCTTCTACGCGCTGCTCCTGACGATCGTCAACGCCACCGGGCAGCTTTTCCAGGCCGACTGGGTGCTGCCGTACATCGGCCACTTCACGCCCTACAACGTCCTCGTGGAGTTCCTGGGCACGATGACGGCGCTGGGTGTGCTGCTCCTGATCGCCGTGCGCCAGCTCAGCCGGCCCTCGGGTCCCGGGCGCAAGTCCCGCTTCGCCGGCTCGCGGACGGGCCGGGCGTACTTCGTGGAGACGGTCATCGTCGTGGTGAGCCTGTGCATCGTGGTGCTGCACGCCCTGGAGGGCGCCCTGCACCATGTCGAGGGCTACGAGGCGGCGTACTTCATCACCTACCCGCTGGTCACCTGGTTCTCGGGGATGAGCACGCCCACCCTGCACAACCTCGTCTACCTCGTCGCCATGATCAAGATCGCGGCCTCCTTCATCTGGATGATCACGATCTCGCTGGACATCACCATGGGTGTCGCCTGGCACCGTTTTCTCGCTTTCCCGAACATCTGGTTCAAGCGCAACGCGGACGGGGCCACGGCGCTGGGTGCGCTGCTGCCGATGGTGTCGGGGGGCAGGGAGATCGATTTCGAGGACCCGGGCGAGGACGACGTGTTCGGTGTTTCACGGGTGGAGGAGTTCTCCTGGAAGGGGATTCTGGATTTCTCCACGTGTACGGAGTGCGGGCGCTGTCAGTCGCAGTGTCCGGCGTGGAACACGGGCAAGCCGCTGTCGCCGAAGCTGCTGATCATGTCGCTGCGGGACCACGCGCACGCGAAGGCGCCGTATCTGCTGGCGGGCGGGGAGAACGCGTCCGCGGGGGCGCTCGAGGGTGTGCCGGCGGGGGCTGTCGCGGAGGCGGGGCGGCCGTTGGTGGGGACGCTGGAGGAGGGCGGGGTGATCGATCCGGACGTGCTGTGGTCGTGCACCACGTGCGGGGCGTGTGTCGAGCAGTGCCCCGTCGACATCGAGCATGTGGACCACATCGTGGACATGCGCCGCTACCAGGTGATGATCGAGAGCTCGTTCCCCTCCGAGGCCGGCACGATGCTGAAGAACCTGGAGAAGAAGGGCAACCCCTGGGGCCTGGCGAGGAAACAGCGCCTTCAGTGGACCGAAGAGGTCGACTTCCCCGTCCCGGTCGTCGGGCGGGACGTCGAGGACCTGGGCGAGGTCGACTACCTGTACTGGGTCGGCTGCGCCGGGGCGCTGGAGGACCGGGCGAAGAAGACGACGAAGGCGTTCGCGGAGCTGCTGCACATCGCCGGGGTGAGCTTCGCGATCATGGGCGGGGACGAGAAGTGCACCGGTGACTCGGCCCGGCGCCTGGGCAACGAGCCGCTGTTCCAGCAGCTCGGCCAGGAGAACGTCGCACTGCTCAACACCGCCTTCGGCGAAGACGGCGAGGACGACAACGACAACGGGTCGGCCAGGAAGGCGAGGTCGGCGAAGAGGATCGTCGCGACGTGCCCGCACTGTCTGAACACCCTGGGCAACGAGTACCCGCAGCTCGGCGGTGACTACGAGGTCATCCACCACACCCAGTTGCTCCAGCACCTGATCGACGAGGGGAAACTGGTCCCCGTCACCCCCGTCGAGGGCCTGATCACCTATCACGACCCCTGCTACCTCGGGCGCCACAACAAGATCTACACCCCGCCGCGGGAGATCATGACGGCCGTCCCGGGCCTGCGCCAGCAGGAGATGCACCGCCACAAGGAACGCGGCTTCTGCTGCGGCGCCGGCGGCGCGCGGATGTGGATGGAAGAACGCATCGGCAAACGCATCAACAACGAACGCGTCGACGAAGCCCTTTCGCTCAACCCCGACATCGTCTCCACCGCCTGCCCCTTCTGCCTCGTCATGCTCACCGACTCACTCAACGGCAGGAAGAACGACGGCCAGGCCAAAGAATCCCTCCAGGTCGTCGACGTCGCCCAGCTCCTCCTCGACTCGGTACACACCCCCGCCGACCCCCAGGACTCCACCGAACCGGCCACCGAACCGCAGCCGGAGCCCGCGGCGTAACGCCGCACGGTGATCGGCAATGTTCCCCCCACCCATGAAACCGCTTGAGCGGTTTGTTAGCCTGTGGTGCGTGGCCGGGCCGGCCGCGCACGGCACCGGCCCGCGCACCAGGTGTATGTCGCAAGGGGTATGAGGTTGCCGGTGGTCCGCCCGGCTTCGGTGTCCTGTTGTCCGGGAGGCAGCGCATGGTCAAACAGGAGCGGGCCGCCCGCACGCGGCGTTCGCTGATCCGGGCGGCGGCCGAGACGTTCGCCGAGGTGGGCTTCGTTCCCGCGTCGCTGACCGTCATCAGCAAACGGGCCGGTGTCAGCAACGGGGCGCTGCACTTCCACTTCGCCAACAAGGCGGTGCTCGCCGAGGCCGTCGAGGCGGAGGCCGCCGAGAGCGTGCGCCGGCTCACCGAGGCGGCCCGCGCCCGCCAGGGCGACTCGCTGCAGGCGGTGGTGGACGCCACGCACGAGCTGATGGCCGCCCTGGCCCAGGACGCCGTGGTCCGCGCGGGCTTCGAGCTCTGCGGTGACATCGCGCGCCGTACCCCCTCCCCGCTGCGCGGGCAGTGGCAGCGCTGGGTCGAGGACAGTCTGCGCCGGGCCGAGCGCGGCGGCGCGCTCGCGCGGGGGGTGTCCTGGGCGGACGCCGCCCGTGTCGTCGTCGCCGCGACCACGGGCTTCGAAGTGCTCGGCGGCAAGGACGCCTCCTGGCTCTCGCGGCCCAGCGTCACCCGTTCCTGGGAACTGCTGCTGCCGCTGCTCGTCGACCGGCGGGAGCTGGGCACGGTGGTGTGTGCCGGCTCGCGCCCGCACCCCGCCCCGCCCCCGCCCCCGCCCCCGCCTGTGACCCCGCCCGCTCCGGTGCCGGTACGGGCGCCCGCGCCGGCCCCCGTACCCGCGCCGGCCCCCGTACCCGCGCCGGCCCCCGTACCCGCGCCGGCGCCCGTACCGGCGCCGGCACCGGAGCGGGCGCGGCGGACCCCCCTCGGCCGTTAGACCCCCCCGCGCCCGCACCTCCCCGGCCCGGACGGCGGCCCGGACAGCAGGCCCCGGCGGGCGGGCACGTGGCCCGCCCTGACGACAGGCCCTGGCCGGTGCCTGCCTGGTCCGCCCCCGCCGCCCCCGCCGCCCCCGCCGCCGCCCCCGCCCGGCCCGGACGGCCGGCCCCGGCGGGGCGGTGCCGTGGCCGTGTGCGGTGCCTGCGGGGGGCTTGGCCCCGTGGTGAATACGGTTCGTGCGGTTTGTTTTCCGCCCTGGTGGGCGGGGGTCCGGTGTGTCCTGCCCGCGGGTGCCGGGGTCCTTGTCCGGGGGCGGGCGGGGGGCGTGAAGAAATCGGGGGAAATGAACGGGGGGGCGTATGCGGGGGAGTGTGTGGTGCGTCCGCGTGTTTATTTCTGCCGCTTTTCGAATTGTCCTTGCCTGTTTTGCCGTTCATGGAGGATTGCTCAAGTGCCGCTGAAGGAACCGGTGCCTCCGGTGCGGGTGGGGCTAGCGTGCTGGTTCGCCGACGACTTTCCGCCATCGGGAGTGCCCGACGACGAACGGAGGGAACCATGGAGATTCAGGTTTTGGGTCCGCTGTGTGCCGCCGTGAACGGGGACTCGATCGTCCCGACCGCCGGGAAGCCACGACAGGTTCTCGCTCTGCTCGCCCTGTATCCAAGTCGTGTCATGCCTGTGTCAACACTGATGGAGGAGGTCTGGGGGACGGAGCTGCCGCAGAGCGCGATGACGACGCTGCAGACCTACATCATGCAACTGCGCCGCATCCTGGGCACGGCGATGGGGCCCGACGCCCCGGGGGCGGCGAAGGACGTTCTGGCCACCCGGCACGGCGGCTATCTGCTGCAGATCCCGCCGGAGTCGGTGGACGTGCACACCTACGAGCGGCTGATCGCCGAGGGCCAGGAGGCGTTCGAGGAGGGCCGGGACGAGCGGGCCGCCCGGTGCTTCAGGCAGGCTCTGTCGCTGTGGCAGGGGCCCGCGCTGGTGGACGTACGGCTCGGCCCGGTCCTGGAGATCGAGGCCACCCGGCTGGAGGAGTCGCGGCTGGTGACCACGGAGCGGCGGATCGACGCGGACCTGCGGCTGGGCCGGCACGCGGAACTGATCGCCGAACTCACCGACCTGACCGCCCGTCACCCCCAGCACGAGGGACTGCACGCGCAGGCGATGGTGGCCCTGTACCGGTCGGGGCGGCAGGCCTCGGCCCTGGACGTGTACCGCAAACTGCGCGAGGGGCTGATCGAGGAGCTGGGTGTGGAACCCTCGCCGCAGCTCCAGCGCCTGCACCAGGCGATGCTCGCGGTCGACCCGGAACTCGCCGTGGTGGCCGGCCCGCGCCGCGGCTCCACCTTCGACCGCTACGCCGCCTGAGACCCCCGCCCTGCCCCTGCCCCTGCCCTGCCTCGCCCCGTGCCGCGCCGGCCCGCACCCGGCGCACCCGCACCCGCACCCGCACCCCCGCCCCCGCGGTCCCGGGCGCGGACGTGCGGCCGTACGGGCCGTGGTCGGGGGCTCGGCCGGGACTCGACCGGGATTCGAGGCTGCCGGGCGATGCTCGCACCCCGCCGGCGAGGTACCGCCCCCCTTTTGGTGCCGGCGGTGGAACGCCGAGGAGGACGCCCGTGCCGCACGGACAGCCAGTGCGACTGCACTGTTTCGCGCACTCCGCCGACGGCGTGCGCGTCTTCGACGGCTGGGCGGCGGGTGTGGGACCCGGTGTTCAGCCGGCCCCGGTCCTCCTGCCGGGCGGCGCGGCCCGGCGCGGCGAACCGCGGGTGACCACCCGTCAGGGACTGCTCGACGAGGTGCTGGGGCTGTTCACCGGCCCGCACCGCGATCCGCACACCGGCCCGCACACCGGCCCGCACACCGGCCCGTATGTCCTGTACGGGCACGGGCTGGGCGCGATGATCGCGTTCACCGTGACCCGTGCCCTGCACGAGGCGGGCCTGCCGGGCCCGGCGCTGCTGGCCGTCGGCTCCTGCCCGCCGCCCTCCCCGCCGCCCTCGCTGCCCGACGTGCGCCGGGCGAGCGACAGCGAACTGCTGCACGCCCTGGGCGGGGGCGGCGCCGTACCGCCCGGCAGCGACGAGGGGATCTGGCTGCGGGCCGTACTGCCGGTGCTGCGCGCCGATCTGGAGCTGGCCCAGGCCCTTGACGAGGCGGCCCGCGAGCCGTCCCCGGCCGGCCCGCTGACCACCCCGGTGCTCGTCGTCGCCGCCCGGGACGACCCCCCGCCGCGGCCGCCGCAGGCCGGCGGGCGGGGACGGTGGACCCGGGGGCCGGTCTTCGTGCGCACCGTCCCCGGCCGTGACCCCTTCGCGCGCGGCGCCCGCGAACTGCCCCGGCTCGTGGGCCGCGCCTGCCGTGTCGCGTCCCGCCTCGCGGCCCGGCCCGCGCCCGCGCCCGTCGCCTGATCCCGGTCACCGGCCCCCGTGCACCGGCCCGGCCCGCCCCCCCCGGTCACCGGCCCCCGGCCCGGCCCCCCCGGACTCCGGTCTGGCCTGCGGCCTGTGGCCTGCTGCCGGATCAGGCACTCCCGTCCTGCCGTGCGGACCGAGGTCCGCGTCCCGGCCGGCGCAAGGTGAAAGAAAGAAGAGAGGTGTTCAGATGTCAGGTGAGCGTGTGGACAGGGCGGCACACCATGTACGTGTGGCCGCGCCCGCCGGTGTGGTCTACGCGGTACTGGCCGACGCGGCGAACCTGCCGCTGTATCTGTCCCCGAGCATCCATGTGGAGCGCCTTCAGTCCGACGGCGAGCGCGAACGCCTGCGGATGTGGTCCCTGGTGGGCGGGGAGCTGAAGTCGTGGACCTCGTGGCGGCACCTGGACCCGGTCAGGCGCCGTATCGAGGTCCGCCAGGAACCGCCCGCCTCCCCGCTGGACTCGATGGGCGGCGTGTTCGGCATACGGGGCGAGGGACCGCACGACACCGAGCTGGAACTGCTGTACGGCTTCAGCGTCACCGACGACATGCCCGAGGACCTGGCATGGGTGGAACGGGCCGCCGACCTCACCGCCCGTGCCCAGCTCGCCGACCTCAAGAGCTGCGCCGAGCGCTGGACACGCCTGGACGAACTGATGCTGTCCTTCGAGGACTCGGTACGTGTCAACGGCCCGGCCGAGCTGGTCTACGACTTCCTCTACCGGGCCGGCGACTGGCCCGAACTGGTGCCGCACGTCACCTCGGTCGACCTGGCCGAGGACACACCCGGAGTGCAGCGCATGAGCCTGCGGACGCTGACCGGGCACGGCTCGCACACCACCGAATCGGTACGCATCTGCTTCCCGCACGCGGGCCGGATCATCTTCAAGCAGACCGCGCCCCCCGCGCTGCTGGCGGCACACACCGGTGAATGGCTGGTCGTCGGGGACGAGAGGGGGGTGAGCGTGAGCGCGAAGCAGAGCGTGGTGCTGCGCGAGGAGAACATCACCGCGGTGCTGGGCGAGGGCGCGGACCTCGCCGGCGCCCGCCGCCATGTACGCCGGGAACTCGGCCAGGACTGCCTTTCCCTGCTGGCCCTGGCCAAGCAGCACGCGGAGAGCGCCGTGCGCATGCTGTGACCCCCCCGCCCCGCCCCCGCCGTCCCCGCCGTTCTGCCGCCGTACGTTCGCACCCCGCCCCGTCCCCGCCGCCGCGGTGGTGTCCGCCGGCACGGCGGGGTGCGGGGTGCGGAACAGCGGAATGGACGGACGCAATTTGAAACGCGGCACAGATGAACTGAACCCGCGTGGAGCGGCGTACGTGAACCGAAGTGGGGCGGGTGGACCGGTGGTGCCCGCGAATGCCGCCGTTCCTGTTCCGCGCCCGGACACGGCGGTGAAAGGTCATTTCCCCTCCGCCGACCGGGAAATGGCCTTTCGGCGGGGACCCGGGCCCGGATCGGCTACGGCCCGCGGCCCGCGGCCCGGGGCCCGGGGCCCGGGGCTTGTGGGGCGGGAGCCGTGTGAAAACGTCGGCCTGCTCGGGTACCGCTCGTACCTCACTGCACACCCGCTCGGGAAAACGGACTTCGGGCGCGTACTGCCCTTAGCGTGCTCATCCCGACCGTTGTGGACGCAGGCAGGAGGCCGTCATGGGCCACAGGCAGCACGGCCCGCCCCGCGCCGTCCGCGCTGCCCGCGCCGCAGACCGCCCGGCACCATGACCGCCCCCCACCGTCCGGCCGGCGCGCCGGTCTTCGTGGTCGTGGATCCCGGGCCCCCTCCGCACGCGGCGCCGTGGGACCTCGAACTGCGCGGGCCGCTGGACGCCGCCGCGCTGGAACATCTGCTGGGCGAGCTCACCGGCGGGCAGGGGGCCCGGTCTTCCTGGGGGCACCGGCTGCTGCGGCACGGCCCCGATCACCACACCCTGCGCCTGTTGGCGCCCGGGGGGGCGCCCGCCGCCCTGGTCTCGGGCCGTATCGCCGACCGGCTCACCGAGCTGCCGCCGCCGGCCGCCCGGCGCGCGGCCCCCGCACAGGACGGTGCGCACCGTTACGAGGCGGTGCTGATCGAGCCGGCGGCGGGTGCGTGGGACACGGGTGTGCTGCGTGAGGCGCTGGGTGCCGTCGTGGCCGCCCATCCGCAGCTTCGTTCGCGTCCCGGCGCCGCGGACGGCCGGCGCACGGTGCGGGCCGGGTCCGGGCCGGCGGACGGTCAGGATCCGCTGGTGGAGCGGGAGTTCACCGACGAGGCCGGTTTCGCCGCGATCCTGGACCGTATCGGTGCCGGTCTCGACGCGCGCACCGGTGTCCACCTGCGGCTGCTGCTCGCCCGGGACCGCCGCCCCGGCGGGCCGCGGGCCGACCGGCTCGCTCTGCTCGTGCATGAACTGGCCGTGGACGCCGGGTCCTGGCGCATCCTGCTCGACGACCTGACCACCGCCCTGACCGGGGCGGGCGCCGGACGCCCCCAGCGGCCCCGGCGGATGCCGGACCCGCCGGCCGGCCGGGTCGGCGAACTGCGGGAACTGGCCCGCGACCCCGCGGAGGCCCAGCACTGGCACCAGGTCGCCGAGCGCAGGTCCCGCACCCCCGGCACCACCGCCCCGCCCGCCGGGGCGGGCGCGGTGCACCGGACCGGGCCCACGGACCCGGACCCGGACCGGGACCGGGAGGCTGCAGGGCTCACCGCAGACCCGGACCGGGAGGCCGGCCCGGACCCGGACCGGGAGGCCGGCCCGGATGCGGACCCGGATGCGGGTGCGGGTGTGGGTGTGGGTGTGGTGCGTCGTAGCGGGTTCACCCTGGACCGGGACCGGACCGAGCGGATCGTCCACAACCTGGCCCGGCGGCTCTCGCTGACCACCGGGCAGGTGCTGACAGGGGTGTTCGCCCTGGCCCTCGCCCGCTGGCAGCGGGGTGCGGAGGTCGGCTTCGACGTACGCAGCGATCCGCGGGGCGCCCGCCGCGGCCCGCGCCGCCACGCGGGCCGGCTCACCGACCCCTACCCCGTCCAGCTCACCGTGGACCGCCACCTGGGCCCGCTGGGCCAACTGACCGCTCTGGCGGGCCCCCTGGCGGCCTGCGCCGGCCGGGCCGGGGACGGCGCGGGCTTCGGGGCCTGCCGCGAGTGGAGCCCCGATCCCGCCCTGCGCCGTGCCCTGCGCGAGCTCGGGCCCGCCCGGGCCTGTCTGACCCTGGACGGGCCCGGCGCCCCGCCGCCCGGCCCGGCCCGGCCCGCCGCCCCGCTGTTCCCCGGCCACCGGGTGCGGGTACGGGCCCAGGTCGCCGCCGGCCGGCTGCACATCGGCCTCGACTGGACGGGCGAGGACAGCGGGGGCATCACCGACACCTCCGCCGCCGCCCTGCGGCACCTGCTGCGCGGGGTGCTGGAGGAACTGGCGGCGGTGCCCGCCGTCCCGCTCCCGCCCGCCTTCAGGGCCACCCCCCAGCAGGGCGCCCTCTACACCTCCGGTGCCGGGCTCCCCGGTACCGGGCACCATGTCGAGCAGCTTGTCTGGCTGTGGCACGGCCCGCTCGACGCCGCCCGCTTCACCGCGTCCTGGCAGTCGGTCTTCGACTGCGAGGCGGTGCTGCGCACCGCGTTCGCCCCGGGCCCCGAACCGCTGCTCGTGGTCCACGAGCGAACCGTTCCCGAGATCACCCACCGTGTCCTGCGCGACGACGACTGGTGCCCCTTCCTGGAACGCGACCGGCTGCGCGGCTTCGACCCGCACCGGCCCGCGGCGCTGCGCCTGACGCTGCTGCACCCCGAGCCGCCCGCCCGCACCGCCCGCCCCGGGACCGTCGGCGCTGCCGCTCCTGCCCGGATCGTGCTCACCTATCACCGGGCGCTGCTCGACACCTGGAGTACGCACCTGCTGCTGCGCGAGTTCTACCGCGCCTATCTGGCGGGCGGCACCCTGCCCGGCGGGGAGCGCCGCCCCGACCTGCGCGACTACACGGCCTGGGCCGCCGCCCAGGACCCGCGGCCGGCCCGGGAGTTCTGGACGGCGCCCGCCACCACGCCCCCCGCCCCGCCCGCCACCGCGCACCCCGCCCCGCCCGCCACCGGGCACCCGGCCGGGCACCCTGCCGCGGTGGCGGGGGCCGGGGGGCCGGGCGCGGTCACGGGCCTGGGCGGGGTGGGGCGTGCCCGGCTGCGTCTGGATCCCGCCGGCACCGCCCGCCTCGCGCGCTGGGCGGGCACCTGGGGCACCGCGGAGAGCAGTGTGCTCCAGGCGGTGTGGGCCATGCTGATCCACTGGGCCTCGGGTGCCACCGGGCCGGGGCCGGTGTGTTTCGCGGTGAGCGTGCCGGGCCGTGGTATCGCGTTCGAGGGCGCGGCCCGGATGCCGGGGCCGCTGCGCAACGCGCTGCCGATGTCCCTGGAGGTGGACCCGGCGGGCACCGTGCCGCGTCTGCTGCGTCAACTGCGCGACCGCGCCGTGGACATGGCCGCCTACGAATGGGTGCCGGCCGGGTCGGTCCTGGCCTGGGGCGGCGGCGCTCTGCACGCGCACACCGTCGTCGTCTTCGAGGACCCGCCGTATCCGCTTGAGGCGATGGAGGGCGAACTCGGCGCGCTGGGTGTGCGCGGTGAGTTCCCGGGCACCGTGCCGGCCCGTACCCGGTTTCCTCTCGGGCTGCTCGCCCACCACGACGGCGAGGGCGCCCTGGTCCTGACCGCGGTCCACGACCGGGCGCTGCTCGGTGAGGACACGGTGGCCGAACTGCTCGCGCGCGTCGCCCTGCTGCTGCGTGAGCTGCCGCTGTCGGCGGGCGCGGGCACCACCGTCGGGCAGGTGCTGGCACTGCTCGGGGACAGCGCCCCGCCGCCCCTGGCCCGTGCGCTGGGGGCCGGGAGGGACAGCGGGACGCTCACCCTGCGCGCGCCGCGCGACGAGCGGGCGGGCACGATCTGCCTGATCCCGCCGCCGGGCGCGCCCGCGTCCTGTTACGACCTGCTGGCCCGCACCTATCGGGGACCCGAGGAACTGCTGGTGCTCACCGCCCCCGACGGCCCGTGGCCCGCCCTCGCGGCCCGGGGCGGCGGCCGGCCGCTGCTGCTCGCCGGATTCTCCGGTGCCGGTGCGCCGGCCTGCGACATCGCCCGGCGTATCGCGGCCGGCGGTTGCTGTCCGCCGCGGGTGGTGCTCGCCGGTGCGGGCGCGGACGCGGGGGAGCGGGCCCGTGATCTGGCCGGGGCCCTGAGGGCCGCCACCGCACCGGGCACCTGACACACGGCCCCCCACCCCACCCCGCCCCCGCCCCGGCCCTCCACCCCGCACAGCACAGCACAGCACAGCACGGCACGGCACCGCATCGCACCGGGGCGGGCGCGATGCGGTGCCGCACCGGGGCGGTGCGGGGGCGGTGTCACCATTCGATCAGTGCGAATCCCACCGCCATTCCGCCGCCGAAACCGGCTACGAGGATCAGCTCGCCGGGGTGGAAGGCGCCGGCGCGGGCGGCGGCGTCCAGGGTGATGGGGACGGAGGCGGCCCCGGTGTTGGCGTAGTGCGTCAGTGTCCGGTGCAAGGTGGCCCGCGGCAGGGCCAGGTTGGCGAAGACGCTGTCGAGCAGGACGCCGTTGGCCTGGTGCGGGACGAAGTGGCGGATGTCGTCGGGGACGGTACCGGCCTCGTGGAGGAACTGCTTGGCCAGCGGCGGCAGTTGGTCCTCGACGAAGCGGCGTACCGCCCGCCCGTCCATGGTGAAGTAGTGCAGCCCGGCGTCGGCGGTGTGCCGGTCGGCGGGCAGCCGGCTGCCGCCGGCGGGCACCTCGATCAGGGACGACAGTTCGCCGAAGGAGTGCAGGGCGACGTGTCTGAGGCGTGGGCCTTGGGGCGCGGGTCCCAGGACCAGCGCGCCGGCGCCGTCGCCGAACAGGACGACCGTCCTGCGGTCGGCCGGGTCGAGGATGCGCGAGTACACGTCCGCGCCGATGACCAGGGCGTGGCCGCCGGTCCTGGCGAGGATGCCCTCGACCGCCGACAGCGCGAACACCATGCCGGAACAGACCGCGTTGACGTCGAACGCGGCCGCGCCGCTCGCGCCGAGCCGCTGCTGGACGTAGACGGCCGTGGGCGGCTGGGGCCGGTCGGGGGTGGAGGTGGCGACCACGATGACGGCCAACTGGTCGGCGCTGACACCGGCCGACTCGAGCGCGGCGCGCCCCGCGGCGGCGGCCAGGTCCGAGGTGGCCTGGTCGCCGGCGGCCCAGCGCCGTTCGCGGATCGCGGTCTTGCCGGTGATCCAGGCGTCGTCGACGCCGGCTGCCGCACCGGCCTCGTCGTTGGAGACGACCCGCTCCGGCACGTAGGCGCCCGTGCCGAGGATCCTGACCTCGCTCATGCGGCGGCCCTCCCTTCAGGTGGTGGGAAAAAGACTCTGTACGACAGGCCGGCCGCCGCCCGGCCCCGGCCCGCCCGGCCCGCCCGGCGGGTCCGGTCGGTGTGTGCGGTCATGGCTCAGCGGGTGTCGTAGAGGCGTTTGTGGCCGCGCAGCGCGGCCAGCCGGAAGGGTCCGGTGGTCTGCGCCGGGGTGGGGTGGTCGCCGCCGTCGGCGGGGAAGGACCGTTGGTGCAGTTCGCGGTATTCGGCGTAGGTGAGCGGTGTGCGCCGGTCGATCGCCGCGCGGTGTGCCGCGGTCCGCAGGTGCCGGCGGTATCCGGGGACGACGGTGCCGGCGAAGAACTCGGCGACGCTGCCGGAGCCGTAGCTGAGGAAGCCGACGCTCCGGCCGTCCAGGCCGCCGTCCTGGCCGCCGGTCTGGTCGCCGGCCTGGTCCAGGAGCGCGGCCAGGGCGAGGTACACCGAGGCGGTGTAGCTGTTGCCGATGACACTGTTGTAGGCGGTGGTGTGTTTGACGGCGCGCTCGACGGCGTCCTCGTCGGTGGCCTGTCCGCAGTAGTTGAGCAGGTGGCGGTGGGCTTTGTAGGCCATTTTCGTGAACGGCTGGTGGTAGCAGAACGCGGCGAACTCCTGCGGGGGGCGCCCGCCTTGTTCCGCGTAGTCCTTCCAGGTGCCTTCCACGGCCTGGAGGTAGGCGGCGATGGACTGCTGTCCGTCGACCAGGGCGGTCTCACGGTAGTTGGGCCGCCAGAAGTCCATGACGTCGGCGGTGAACAGGCCCGAGGGTTCCTCGATGCGTACCAGGGCGGGGTCGGCGCCGATCAGCATGGCGACGGCCGCGGCGCCCTGGGTCGCCTCGCCGGGGCTGTCGAGGTCGTACTTGGAGACGTCGCTGGCGATGACCAGGACCTGCTGGGAGGGGTCCCGGCGGACGAGGCCGATGGCCAGTTGCAGGGCGGCGGTGGCCGCGTAGCAGGCCTGTTTCAGTTCCACGACCCGGCAGGCGGACGGCAGTTGGAGCAGGGAGTGGACATACACACCGGCCGACTTCGCCTGGTCGACGGAGGATTCGGTGGCGAAGACGACGGTGCGGATGCGTTCGGCGCCGTGCCGGGCGACGATGGGCGCCGCGGCGGCGGCGGCCATGGTCACGATGTCCTCGTCGGCGGCGGGCACGCTCATCGACCGCTGGCCGATGCCGGTGTGGTATTTGCCGATGTCGGTGCCGTTGTACGCGGCCAGTGCCGTGTGCGGCAGGACGTACTCGCCTGTCGCGAACGACAGGTCGTGGATTCCGGTTGTCAGATCGCTGGACATGCCCCTATACACCGGCCTTCGCTGTCGTGTTCTCGCGTTCCAGTCGCACGTGCGCGTGCATGAGTTCGCCGGGGTTGGTCTGGGCGGCCAGGAGGGAGAGTTCTCCGCACAGCACGGTCGCCGCGGCGATGACGGCGAGCCGGCGCGCGTTGTCCCCGGGGGCGCGCTCGGCCCGGCAGCCGAGGCGGGCGAGGTTCGTCTCGACGAAGCCCAGGCCCTTGCCGTTGCCGACGGTGCCCACGATCAGGTTGGGCAGGGTGCAGGAGAAGTACAGGTCGCCGTCGCGGTCCTCGGCCATGGTGATGCCCTGTGATCCTTCGATGATGTTGGCCGCGTCCTGGCCCGTCGCCAGGTAGAACCCGAGCAGCATGTTCGCGAAGTGGGCGTTGGCCGAGCGGATACCGCCGGCGAGCAGGGTCCCGAGCAGGTTCTTGCGGATGTTCAGCTCGACCACCCTGGCCGCCGTGGTGCGCAGGACGCCGGTGACCACCTCGCGGGGCACCAGCAGTTCGGTGACGACGTTCTTCCCGCGGCCCAGGATCCCGTTGATCGCGGTGGCCTTCTTGTCGGTGCAGTAGTTTCCCGAGATCGATCCGTAGGAGATTCCGGGGATGACCCGCAGCAGGTGGGTGAGCAGCGCGTCGGAGGCGAGTGTGGCCATGTTGTGCCCCGAGGCGTCGCCGGTGGAGAACTCGAAGCGGATGAACAGCAGGTTGGCCGTGATCTCGTGCCGTACGCCGATCAGCCGGGCGTAGCGGCTGGAGGCGCGTACCACCTCACCGAGTTCCTCGGTGCGCGCCTGGATGCTCTGCGCGGCCCGGTGGGCGGTTGCCGCGTCCGTGGCCTCGACGAGCACCGAGCGGGTCATGCGCTCGTCGACGAGGGTGGCGGCGATGCCCTGTTCGGCCAGCATGGAGACCTTCGCCCCGCGCCCGACCGAGGGCCACAGGGGCGATTCGTAGGTGGCCAGCGGTACCTGGGTCTCGGTGGTCGCGACGTTTCCCGAGATACGCAGGGGTCCCACCCATCTCATCGGGACCCCGGCCACCGCGTGCGCGTCTGTCATGGTGTGCTTCCCGTCATCTCGTTGAGGACCCCGGCCCCGGCCGCACCCGCACCAGGGCCGGTGCCGTTTCCGTTGCCGTTGCCGTTTCCGGGGGTGGTGCCGGTGCGCTGGGCCAGGCGCCGCGGGTCGATGCCCCGGTCGGCGCAGAAGTCACGCAGTTCGCCGTGGACCAGCAGGTCGCAGCGGGTGAGGTCGGCGGGGGTGCGGGCGCCGAGCATGGTCTGCAGCGCGGCGAGCTGGTCCAGCCATGACGTGAGCTGGGTGATGAGTGCCGGGACACCGCCGTCGAGCAGGGTGCGCAGGAATCCCGCGGACGAGCCGACCGCGCGGGCGCCGAGCGCCAGCGCGCGCACCACGTCCAGCGGGTGGCGCACACCGCCGGAGGCCAGGAGGGGCAGGGTGAGGTCCTGGGCGTCCAGCAGGCAGGCGGCGGTGGACTGCCCCCAGCCGCGCAGGTACGCGTAGTCGGCCACTTCACGGCGGCCGTTCTCGATGCGGGCGAAGTCCGTGCCGCCGCGCCCGCTGACGTCCGCCGCCCGCACCCCCAGGTCCTGAAGTCTCAGCAGCGTCTGCCGGCTCAGCCCGTTGCCGACCTCCTTGACGATGACGGGGACCTCGACGGCCGCCGCGATCTTCTCGATCTGTCCGGGCCAGGAGGCGAACGACCGGTCGCCCTCGGGCATCGGCGTCTCCTGCGCGGTGTTGATGTGGATCTGCAGGGCGTTGGCCTCCAGCAGGTCCACCGCGCGCCGCGCGTTGCCGGCCGTGGTGGTGGCGTTGATGTTCGCCATGACGAACCCGTGCGGGTTCTCCTCGCGCAGGACACGGAACGTGCCGGCGCACGAGGGGTCCTTGAGGTAGGCGTTCATGGACCCCGAGGCGATGGGCACCCCTGCCTCGCGGGCGGCGGTGGCCAGGTCCCGGTTGATGGCACCGGTCTTGGCGCTGCCGCCGGTCATCGCGTTGATGTAGATCGGCGCCTGCCAGGTGATGCCGGCGAAGGTGGTGGCCAGGGACACCTCCGGCCGGTCGATGCCGGCCAGGGCGTGGTGGAGGAACGACACCTGGTCGAACTGGTTGTGCCCGCTGTGCCCGTGGTGCTGCTCGATGGCGAGCCGGACGTGGTCGTCCTTGCGTTGAGCGCTCATTGTTCGGTCCCTTCCAGGGCGGGACGCACGGGCAGGGGCAGCACCCCGGCCGTGGCCCACCGCTCCCGTACGTGTGTGATGTCGCGCGGCGCGCCGGCGTCCAGCAGGGCGATGCCGCAGTCGCCGCCGCCGGCCCCCGAGGGTTTGGCCGCGCCGCCGACGGCCTCGGCGGCGTCGCACATGGTTCTCAGCCCGGGGGTGAAGATGCCGAGGCCGACCTTGTCGTCCAGGCGGGCCAGTTCGCGCCGCGCCAGGCGGATCTGGTGCAGCAGGCCCTGCCGGTCCCCGGTGCGCAGCGCGGCGGCGGCGGCGCGCACACAGGCGGTGGTGGTCCGGACGAACCTGCCGTGGGAGGCGGTGCCCCGCCAGGTGCCCCGGTGCAGGGCGGAGACCAGGGAGGCGGTGGAGGCCGGTTCACCGGTCCAGCCCACCTGCAGCGACAGGCCCTCGGGCGGCGACAGTCTGCTCACCCGGTGACCGGGCCACGGCGCGCGCAGTGCCGTGCCCACCCCCAGCCGGTGGGCCAGGTCGAGCACATGGGCGCGGTCGGGTGCCTGGTAGGCGATCCAGCCGCCCCAGGTGCTGGCGGCGAGATCACCGCCGGACGCCTTGGCGTCGAGCCGGGCGGTGGCGAGCATGGCCAGGCGGAACCGGTCGTCGGGCGACAGGTCCATCGCGCACCAGGACCCCACGGCCGCGACGGTGGCCACGGTCACCGCGCCGCTGGAGCCCAGGCCGAACTTGCGTCCCTCCTGGTGCAGTTGGCTGCTGACCGAGACCTCCAGCGCGGGCGCCGGCAGGCCGCGTTCGGCCCCCAGACTGCCCACCACCTCGATCGCGGACAGCACATGGGCCAGGGCACCGCGTGCCCGTTGCCCGTCGCCGGGGCCGTGCAGGACCAGGCGCTGTCCGTGCCAGCGCCATCCCACCGGCCCCGGGGCGAGGTCGGAGGAGATCACCACGTCCGCCCCGCCCGCACCCCCGCCGGTGCGGGGGGAGGCGGTGACGGTGACATACCGGTCGACCGCCACCAGGATCGCCGGGTTCCCGGGCTCCACCACCGCGTACTCGCCGGCGACGAACAGCTTGCCCGGCGCGCGGCGTACCACCGTGTGCCGGGGGGTACTCATCGCTCCCCGCCCAGCAGGCGGGCGCCGGGCCCCGGCCCGGCGACGAGGACCGAGCCGCGCACGGCACCGGCGCGCAGGGCCTGCGCCACCCGCGGCGCGTCCGTGCGACGGCACAGGATTTTCACGTTCGGCCCGGCGTCCATCGTCGCGTACGCCCCGATCCCCTCGCGCCGAAGTCCCAGCACGGTGTCCAGGACGGTGACCGTGGCCGGTGACAGGTAGCGCACCGCGGGGCGGGCCGCCAGCATGGTCGCGTGCATCCCCAGCGCGTTGCGCTCCGCGATCTCCCCGACCGCGTCGAGGTCGCCGGCCCGCAGCGCGGTGCGCATGTCCGCCAGGTCCCGGGTGCTGGAGTCGGCCCACGGCAGGTACAGCGGCGAGGTGCTGACGGTGCGGCGCATCGCCTCCCGGCTGGACACGGTCTTGGGGCCGGCGTCGACCACGGCGACGACCAGCGCCGGGTCCATGCCCGCCGCCGCGGGCACCGGCTCGGCGTACGAGCCGAGATCCGCCGCCTCCTCCGCCTCCGCCTCCTCGGCCGTGCCGGTGCCGGTGCCGGTGACCGTGCCGGTGGCGGTGTCGTGGCCGGCGTGCCAGACGGCGAAGCCGCCGAACAGCGAGCGTGACGCCGACCCGGACCCGCGCCGCGCCAGACGCGACAGCGCGGTGGTGCCCGGATCCAGCCCGTACGCGGCCGCGGCGGCGACGGCCAGGGCGGCGAACCCGCTGGCGGACGACGCCAGGCCCGCCCCGGTGGGAACGGTGTTCGTGCTGTCCACGACGGCCCGCCGGCCGTCCCCGGCCCTCTCGCGCACCAGTTGGAGGAAGGCGGTGATACGCCGGTGCGTCTCGCCCGTCGCGCTCACGCCGTTGAGCGTCGCCTCGTCGCGCCCGGCCCCGGCCACCAGGCGGACCCGGGTGGTCGTGGGAAGGATGTCCAGCGTCATCGACAGGCTGGAGGTGACGGGAAGCACGAGACGCTCGTCGCGCTTGCCCCAGTACTTGACCAGCGCGATGTTGGGGTGCGCGACGGCGGTGGCATCGTCCGCGCCCGCCCGCCCGGCGGGCCGGGACGCGGGGGACAAGACGGGGGCGGGGGAGGGGTGTTCACGGCGCACGGCTCTCAGGCCCCCTTCAGCGGCAGGACCCACGTCTGTACGGCTCCGGCCTCGTGCAGCCGCCGGGTGACCTCCCGGGCGTGCTGCGGCCCGGTCAGGGCGATCAGGCAGCCGCCCAGACCGCCTCCGGTGATCTTCGCTCCGAGACTGCCCGCCCCGAGCGCGGCCCTGACCAGCTCGTCTATCGCGCCGGTACTGAGACCGGCCGCCCGCATCAGTTCGTGATAGTCCGTCAGCCGGGCGCCGAGCTGCGCCGCCCTGCCGCCGGCGAGATCCGCCGCTCCCGCCTCGGTCAGCTCCCTCGCGCGGCCCACGAACCTCTCGCGCGCCCCGGGGCGGTGCCCGAACCGCTCACCGAGCATGGCGACCGCTTCCTTGGTGCTGCCCGCGACACCGCTGTCCGCGATGATGAACAGCCCCTCGCAGCCGATGCCCAGATCCCGGCTCTCGCCGCCCTGGAACAGCAGCGGGCGCGCCGCGCCGACCGCCACGGCGTCGACACCGCTGGCCCGCCCGTGCGCCATGTTCTCGGCCGTCTGCACCAGCGCGAACGCCTCGCCCGGCGTCAGTTCGCGGCCGAAGAGATCGGCGAGGGCGAAGGCGATCGCGCGGGAACTCGCCGCGCTGGACCCCAGCCCCCGGCCGGGCGGGATCGTCCCGTCGAGGATCACGTCGAAGTGCGCCCCGCCTCCCACGCCCATACGCGCCAGGAACTCCTCCGTCAGCCGGCGCAGCCCGTCGGAGGCCTGCGTCACCAGCGCCCTGGAGGGGGAACCGGTCATCGTGAACGACAGGGCGCCCGCGCTGTCGGACGTACGGGAGGACCACGCGGCGCTCGCGGTGACGGTGAGCTGCGGGATCGGCAGCGCGAGCGCCGGGGCGCCGTAGACGACCGCGTGCTCCCCCAGCAAGATGGCCTTGGCATGGGCGCGGCCGATACCGACCGAGCGGGTCCGGCCGCTTTCCGGCACCCCCTCCACCGAGGTCGGAAGAGTCAACGCACTCAGCTCCCTTTGTCTTGTCTGCATGGAGACCGCACCGTCGAAAGCGCTGGGAAACGAATGGAGCCGCACCCCGTACGGCCTCCCGCGCCGCGGGGGCGGACCGCACACGGCGGCACACACGGCGGCACACACGGCGCCCGGCGCGCGCGGGAGCCGGCGCGCGGACACCGGCGGGCGCCGCGGGGCGGGCGGGGTTTCGTGAGCACCGGGACGGCCGTCACCCGCGCGCGGCGCAAGGGGTGTTGTACGGGGCGCGGGCCGGGCCGCAAGGTGTGACGCACACCGGGCGGGCAGCCGGGCCGGCCTGCGGGAAGGCTGCCGTACGCGCGGGGACCGGGCCTGCCGCGCGGGAACTTCCGGGCAGGGTGGACGTGGGGAGATAGTGACACGGGGGAGCCCGCACGCCAACCGCGCCCCGAAGTGACCTGTGTCACTGAAGGCGGGGCCCCTCGCGCACCGCGCCGCGAGGGGCACCCGCGCACGGGCACCGCGGGCCGCGCGGGCCAACACCGGTGCGGCCGGGGGGACTTCGGCCGCCCGCCGCGACCGCCCCGCCCCCTGCCCCTGCCGGTGGCGGTGCCTGTGTGCGTGCCGGTGTGCGTGCCGGTGTCGCGGGGTCATGGCCGGCGCCGGCGGGCGATCTCCGTGAGTTCCTCGATGTCGAACTCCGAGCGGCGGTGCGGCGCGCCGTAGCGGGTGATCTTCCCGCGGCTCACCCACTTGCGGATGGTCGCCTCGGACACCCCCACGGCGAGCGCGGCCACCTTCGTGGGGACGAGCCGGTGGCTCGGTGGTCTGATCACGCGTCGACGCCCCTTCGCTGCCGTTCCATGAGCTCCCGGAGACCGAGCCACTCGCGTATTTCCCACGAATGCCCCGAGGAGCAGGTAATGCTGCCGCCTCGCGCACCGGCGCCGCCGCGGGGCAGGGCACTGATCGTTCCCGGGCAGTTGTCCACGACACACTTTCTGATGAGCGCGTGGAGATCACTGGGGTCGGGGTCGATCGTCCGGCGCAGTTCAACGACGATGCTCTCGATTTCATCCGCAAAGTCGACCGCCGGGGACTGGGCGGTGAGCCATCCCAGATGGTGCGTGAGAAACCGCGCCAGATGAGGAACCGTACGGGGCGGGGCGGTCGTTCCGAGTTTCTCCACGACCATGCCCGACCATGATTCGAGAATGGCGAAGATGTGATGACGGGCATCGAGAACCGAGATGTCCAGGTGATCCCACTTCCGGGAGCCCGAAACCTTGGTCGGGTTCGTCTGCCTGACGGTCGGTGACACCTGGTGCAGGCACTCCTGGTGCAGACCGGGGAGCGCGCGCAGACCGCGTTCCACCCGCCCGACGCAGGGGGCGCAGAGGACGGACCCGGCGGCGGCACGGTTTTTTTGAGTATGGCTTCTCGGGCATGGGTGAAACTTCATCGAAGCTCCTTCATGAGGGCGGCGCGCCCCGCAACCGCTGTTCAATCACATGGTTTTCCCGTGCCGATTGCGGAAGTTAACTCAGTGCTTTCCTGTCGGTGGGCGTCCGTATCTGCGGGGGAACTCCATATTCCGCTCTCTGTGTCCTGGTCCGGTTAGTCAGGTGCGAGTCCCGGCGGGCAGTGCCAATTACACCGGCCGGCGGCTCGAGTCCCGATACAGCCTCGTTCGGGGCCGGCTTGCGCCGGCACCGCGGGCACACGTACCGCCCGCGCCCCTCAAGTCGGCTTCCACCCGGAACCGAGCCTTGGTAGAGCGCCTGCCTCGACGGTGGCGGAAGGAAGGAGGCACTGTGGACGGTACGCACGGAGGCGAACGCGCAGTAAGCGGCCGACTCGTCGCGGGACCGCCGGTGACGGCGGACGCTCAGTTCCCCCCGCAGGAGCCATCGTCACCCGGCCACCCGGCCACCACCCGCGCACCGGCCCCGCCGGCCGGTGACGCCACGTCAGCACACCTGGAGGTGTGTCTCGTCGGCGCCGGACCCCGGGGCCTGTCCGTGCTGGAACGGCTCTGCGCGCAGGAACGGAAGTCGCCCCGCTGGGACACCGTCACCGTGCATGTCGTCGATCCCGACCCGCCGGGCCCGGGACGGGTATGGCGCTGCGCGCAGTCCCGGCACCTGCTGATGAACACCGTCGCCTCCCAGGTCACGGTGTTCACCGACGCCAGCGTGCGCATCGACGGCCCGCTGGAGGAGGGGCCGAGCCTCTACGAGTGGGCCAAGACCCTGGAGCCGGGCCCCCGCACCCCGCCCGCCCCGCCCACCGCGGGCACACCCGCCCCGCACGCCGCCCGCGAGGACGTCCTCGCCGAGGCACGCGCCCTGGGCCCCGACGTCTACCCCACCCGCGCGCTCTACGGCCGCTACCTGGCCTGGGCGTTCCAGCGGGTCGTCGCGAACGCCGCCGCCCACGTGAGGGTACGCACGCACCGCGTACGGGCCGTCGCCCTCAAGGACGCGGGCACCCCCGGCGCCGGGACCCAGACGGTCGTACTCGAGGACGGCACCCGCCTGGCCGGCCTGTCCGCGGTCGTCCTGGCCCAGGGCCACGTACCGGTACGGCCCACCGCCACCGAACGGCGGCTGGCCGCCTTCGCCGCCCGGCACGCCCTGACCTACCTGGCCCCCGCCAACCCGGCCGACGCGGACCTGTCGGGCATCCGCCCCGGCCAGAGCGTGCTGCTGCGCGGACTGGGGCTCAACTTCTTCGACTACATGGCCCTGTTCACCCACGGCCGCGGCGGCGTCTTCACCCGCACCGCCGGCCGCCTGGTCTACCGGGCCTCCGGCCGCGAGCCGCGCCTGTACGCGGGCTCCCGGCGCGGCGTGCCCTACCAGGCGCGCGGCGAGAACGAGAAGGGCGCCCACGGACGCTACTTCCCCCGGCTGCTGACCGCCGGCCACATCGAGGCACTGCGCGCCCGGGGCGCGGCCGTCGACTTCGCCGCCGACCTGTGGCCGCTGATCTCCAGGGAGGTGTGCGGCGTCTACTACACGGCCCTGCTCGCCGCCCGCGGCGAACCCGGCCCGGCCCGCGAGGAGTTCACCGAACGCTACCTGCGCACCGCACCGGGCCCGGACCAGGACCGGCTCCTCGACGAGGCCGGGATCGGCACGGCCGAACGCTGGGACTGGCAGCGCGTCGCCCGCCCCTACGACACCCGCGCCCTGCGCGACCTGGCCTCCTTCCGCGACTGGCTGCGCGGCCACCTCGACCAGGACCTCGCCCTGGCCCGCCAGGGCAACGTCAGCGGACCGGTCAAGGCCGCACTCGACGTCCTGCGCGACCTGCGCAACGAGGTGCGCCTGGCCGTCGACCACGCCGGCCTGAGCGCCGCGTCCCACCGCGACGACCTCGAACGCTGCTACACACCGCTCAACGCGTATCTGTCCATCGGCCCCCCGCCCTCACGCATCGAGGAGATGGCCGCGCTCATGGACGCGGGCATCCTGGAGGTGACCGGCCCCGGACTCGACATCACCGCCCAGGAGCACGACCCGCTCGGCCCCTGCTTCACCGCCACCTCGAGCCGGATACCGGACGTACGGGTACGGGCCACCGCACTCATCGAGGCCCGCCTGCCCGAGATCGACCTGCGCCGCACCGCCGACCCCCTGATGAGACAGATGCTGCGCACCGGTCAGTGCCGCCCGTACCGCATCACCCACGACGGCGACGGGGACGGTTCGGGTTACGAGACCGGCGGCCTCGCCGTGTCCCCGCGGCCCTACCACCTGATCGACGCCCGGGGCGTGCCGCACCCCCGGCGCTTCGCCTACGGGGTCCCCACCGAGTCCGTGCACTGGGTGACCGCCGCCGGCATCAGACCCGGCGTCGGCTCGGTCACCATCGAGGACTCCGACGCCATCGCGGCGGCGGTCCTCGCCGTCCCACGACAGCAGCCCACGCCCCGCGTCCCGCTCACGGCCCCGGGCACGAAGACGGACGCCTGAGCCCCCGGGGTCACCGTCCGCGCGTACGGCCACCGGCACACCGCCGGCGGCCGCACACGCCGCCCCCTCACCCCGCACGGCGACTCCCGCCCCGGCCCAAGCCCCGCCCGGTCGGCGCCCCGCGCCGTACAGTCCGCCACCGGCCGGCGCGGGTGTTCACCGCGCCGTACGGCACCAGGCACCGCCCCCCCCGGCCCAAGTCCCGCCCGAACCCTGCCGATCGCCGTCCTGGCCACCGGCGGACAGCCCGCCACCGGGCGGGTCCCGACCGGCCACCGGCCCGCCGGGTACTCGCCGCGCCGTGCGGCACGAGGCGCCGCTGTCCCGGCCCGAACCCTGCCAAGTCCCGCCCAGGTCCGCCCGGTCGGCGGCCCGCGCCGTACAGCTCGCCGCCGGTCCCGGCCGACCCGGGGTGTTCACCGCGCCGTACGGCACAGGGCACCGCCGGCCCGTCCCGGCCCAAGTCCCCCGGCCGGAGCCGCGTCCGGGCAGGACGAGGCCGGGGAACCATTGACCCGGGCCGCGCGGCCCCCGGCCGGGTGCCTGCCGCGCCGTGCGGCCCGAACCCCGCCAAGTCCCGCCCGCGGCCGGCCGGTCCGCGGCCCGGGCCGTACAGCTCGCCGCGCCGCCGGGGGAGGACCGCCCCGTCTCCCCGCCCCCGCACCCGGCCCGGGTTCCCGTGGTGGCGCTCGAGGGCTCCTCGTGGGCGCCTCGACGTTCACTCGAGGCCCCGGCCCCCGGCGGTGCGAACCCTCCCGCCCGCACGGCCGCGCCCCGCATGATGCAACCACAACACACGGGGAAGGCGGGCGACTTGAGCCGGGACGCGGGTGGCAGCGGCGGGGGCAGGGGCGGTCACGGTCATGCCGTGGTCGTCGGCTCGGGCCTCGCCGGGCTCACCGCGGCGCGCGCCCTGGCCAACTTCATGGACCGGGTCACCGTGATCGAGCGCGACTGGGTGCCCCCCGGCCCCGCCCGGCGCCCGGGAGTGCCCCAGGCACGGCACACCCACAGCCTCATGACAGCCGCCCAGCGGGGCCTGGAGCAGTTGTTCCCCGGTATCGGCCAGGACCTGACCGGCGCCGGAGCGGTACGGGTGCGGATGCCCCGGGACATGCTGCTCCTGGGTCCGGGCGGCTGGCTGCCCCGGTTCGACTCGCACCTGTCGATGCTCAGCGCCGGCCGCGACCTGATCGACTCGGTGATACGCCAGCGGCTGCGCGCCGACCCCGCGGTGGCCTTCCTCCCCGGGCACGAGGTCGTCGCCCTGAACCCCGGCCGCCACGACACCGTCACCGGCGTATGGGCACGCCGGCGCGACCGCGCGGCGCCCGGCGGACGGGCCGCCGCGCACCTGATACCGGCCGACTTCGTCGTCGACGCCACCGGACGCGGCTCACACGCCCCGAAGTGGCTCGCCGAACTCGGCTACGAGCCCCCTGGCGAAACGGTGGCCGGTGCCCGTACCGCGGTCGCCACCGCCGTGTTCGCCCCGCCCGTCGGCCATGTCGCCGACTGGAAGGCCCTGTTGCTCATGCCCTCGGCCGCCGACCGGTCCCAGGGCACCCTCAACCCCATCGAGGGCGGCCGCTGGTCGGTGTCGCTGTGCGCCGGCGACGGCATGCGCCCGCCCGCCGACCACCAGGAGCTGCTGGACGCCGCGGGCGCCCTGCGCCACCCCCTGCTGCGCGAGGTCCTGGACGCCGCCACCCCGCTGGGCCCCGTCTACCGCTGGACGCGCACCGGCAACCGCTGGCGCCACTACGAGAAACTGCGCCGCTGGCCCGACCAGTTCCTCGTCGTCGGCGACGCCCTCGCCGTCCTCGACCCGGCCCACGGCCAGGGCATGACCACCGCGGTGCAGTGCGCCCTGGTCCTGGACCACCTGCTCGCCGGACACGGCACGGCCATCGGCCTCGGCCACCGCATGCGCCGGGCCCTCGCCCACCAACTGGCCCCCGCCTGGCGCACGAGCACCCGCGAACTGCGCGCGGCACAGGGGGATAAGGACCCGCGGGCCCCGGGCCGCGCCGAACGGCTCGGCAGGCGCTTCGCGGCCCGGATCGCCACCGCCGCGAGCACCGACACGAACGCGGCGACACTGCTGCTCGAACGGCTGCAGAGCGCCTCCCCGCCCGCCGCCGCGCTGCGGCCGAGGGCGCTGCGGGCGGCACTGCGCCGCCCGCACGCCCCGGCCCCGGCCCCGGCCGCGCCCCCCAGCACCACCCACGGCCCCGACACCCGCCGGCGCCGCCCCGCCACCGCCGTGTCCACCGGCTCCGCCCGGCGCACACCCACCACCCCGCCGCCACCGCAGCCGCCGGCCACCACCCCGGCCCGCGACCCGCACCGGCCGTGAACCGGCGTACGCGCCCCCCTGAGCCGCCCCCGCCCGCCGTACACCCGCGAACATGGCCGGGAATCAGCCCTGTTACGCCCCCCGGTGGCCGAAACACCCCGGCACCTCGTAACTCGCTCAAGAACCAGTCCAGTTGGACCGGGCCCCGGCCCGCAGAGGTTGTCCGCCCGCGCCGCGCGTCGATAGCGTTCCCACTGATCCAGGGCACAGGCCCGCCCGCGCCGCGGCGGACCGCCTGGACCAACGACCGCTCGCCGGCCGGACCGGGTGTGCCTGTCACGGCCGGCGGCGATGGGGAGGGCGCGCGGGTATGAGCACGACCGGAACGGCCCCGCAGGGCTCACGGACCGAGACACCGAAGGGTGAGCGGGTCGCCGACTGGGCGGACGGGCGGCTGGGGCTCTACCAGTTCCGGTTTCTGATCCGCAAGGTGTTCCCCGAACACTGGTCGTTCATGTTCGGCGAGATCGCGCTCTACAGCTTCATCATCCTGCTGCTCACCGGGACCTGGCTCACCTTCTTCTTCGACCCCAGCATGGCCGAGACCGTCTACGACGGCCCCTACGTCCCGCTCCAGGGCGTGCTGATGTCGGAGGCGTACGCCTCCACCGTCGAGATCAGCTTCGAGATACGCGGCGGCCTGCTCATCCGCCAGCTCCACCACTGGTCCGCCCTGATCATGATCGGCGCCCTGTGCCTGCACACCCTGCGGCACTTCCTCACCGGCTCCTTCCGCAAGCCGCGCGAGGCCAACTGGCTGATCGGCTTCACGATGCTGATCCTGGTCACCCTCGAGGGCTTCTTCGGCTACTCGCTCCCCGACGACCTGCTCTCGGGCACCGGCGTGCGCATCGCCTCGGGCGTCACCCTCGCCGTCCCGGTGCTCGGCACCTACGCCCACATGCTCCTGTTCGGCGGCGAGTTCCCCGGAACCGAAGTCGTCACCCGGCTCTACCCCGTACACATCCTGCTGCTGCCCGCACTCATCTTCATCCTGCTCACCGTCCACCTGATCCTGGTCTTCTACCACAAGCACACCCAGTTCCGCGGGCCCGGCCGCACCGAGAACAACGTCGTCGGCGAACCCCTGGTGCCCAACTACACGGCCAAGGCGGGCGGCTTCTTCTTCCTGGTCTTCGGTGTCCTCGCGCTCCTCGCGGGCATCGCCCAGATCAACCCCGTGTGGGTCTACGGGCCCTTCCGCTCCGACCAGATCTCCCAGGGCTCCCAGCCCGACTGGTACATGGGCTTCCTCGAAGGCGCCCTGCGGGCCATGCCCGCCTGGGAGTTCGTCATACCGGGCGGCTACACCGTCAACATGGGCGCCCTGATACCGGCCGTCGTCGTGCCCACACTGATGATCGCGGTGATCGGCCTGTGGCCGTTCCTGGAAGCCTGGGTCACCGGCGACAGACGCGAACACCACCTCCTGGACCGGCCGCGCGACCACCCCACACGCACCGCGTTCGGCATCGCCTTCGTCGCCCTGTACCTGGTGCTGTTCTTCGGCGGCGCCAACGACATCCTCGCCGAACGCCTCCATCTGTCCCTGAACACGATCACCTGGGCCGTACGCATCGGGATCTTCCTCGTCCCGGCACTGACCTACATCATCACCAAACGGCTCTGCCTGGGCCTCCAGCGCCGCGACCGCGACAAAATCCTGCACGGCCGCGAGAGCGGCAGGATCAGAAGGCTGCCGCACGGCGAGTTCGTCGAGGTCCACGAGCCCCTGGACCCCGGACAGCGCTACGCGCTGCTGTCCCGGCAGGACTACGAGCCGATGCCCGAGCCCGTGGCCGAACACGACGGCGTGCCCCGCCCGCGCGCCCGCACCCAGGTCCTGCGCCACCGCCTCAGCCGCTGGCTGTACGGCGGGAACATCGAAAAACCGGCACCCCGGGAGCTGGAGCAGGCCCACGAGCACACCGCCCACACACCCGACGGCTCCTTGGGCCCGTCCGACGGCCACGACGGGCACAGCGGCCCCGCCGTGCCCCGCCCCGCCACCGAACGGGAACGGGAGCCGGGCCAACTGCGCTGACCCGGCGCGGCGTCCGCCGCGATCCGGACCGGACCGGGCCGGGGGGCCGGCCCGTCCCGGCCGGCCGGCGCCCCTTGCCGCAGTGCCCACGAAAGGCCCGATGAGCCCAGCACCGCGGCCCGGCGCGCCCCGGCCCCAGTCCGTCACCGGGGCCCGCCCCGGCCTGACCCAGGACCTGCGCGCCCGTCAGCGCCGTTACATCACGGCCATGCTGGTGCGCACCGCCTGTGTGCTGGTGATGGCCGCCACCTGGAACCGCTGGCCCGTCCTCGCCGTCTGCGCCCTGACCGGCGGGGTCGTCATCCCCTACGCCGCGGTGGTCGCCGCCCAGGCCGGGTGGCCCCAGCGGCGCGGTACGCGGTCCGCGCCGGCACGCACCGCCCCCGCCCCGGCCGCCCGTGCCGTACTGGAACCCACCCTGATCCTGCCGCCCGAACCCGGCACGGCGCCGCACCCCGGCACCTGACCCGCACCCCCGCACAGACCGCCCGGCACGAACCGCCCGGCACCCGGCCGCGCGGGCGGGAGAACTCCCGTCCCCGCGCCCCCGGTTGACGCCGGTTGACGTGATCCACGTCACTTCACGGTGCTCTTGGCGCGCACGTGACGGCCGTGTCACTATTTGAGCAAGCTCCCCCTGCCCAAAACCTGCCGTGCGGCAGCGGGTTGAGTGTCCACCCCCCCGTACAGGCGAACCGGGTCCGTGCCGGACACGCCCTGTACCCGGGCGGCCCTGTGCCCCGGCGGAACAACCGTCCGGCGCCCGCAGGGGCCTTCGCGCGACGCGTCCCGCCCCACACCTCACCCGCAACCCCGCCCCCGGGCCCCGGCCTTTCGGCGCGGGGTCCCACGCGCGCGTCCGCGGGCGGCACCCGCCCGACGAGCACCGGGGCTCTTCCCGTACAGAAGGCAGACTCTACAGAGAGCGGACCCCAGATATGCCAAGGCTATGCAAGCCCGCGGTGCATGCGCCGGAACACGTCATCACGATGGAAGAGACTCTGGAATTCGCCCGAAGCGCCCACGACGGAAAGCCGCAGCTTCCGCTGGCGCTGCGGCTGATCCGCAACACAGGGGTGCAGAAACGGCATCTGGTGCAGCCGATCGAGAAGACGCTGCGCCATCCGGGCCTGACGGAACGCAACCGTATCTACGAGATCGAATCCAAGAAGCGCTGCCCCCAGGTCGTCGAACAGGCCCTTCAGAACGCCGATATGACGGCACGTGACATCGACGCGATCATCTACGTGTCGTGCACCGGATTCCTGATGCCCTCACTCACCGCGTGGCTGATCAACACACTCGGATTCCGCTCCGACACCCGCCAGATACCCATCGCGCAACTGGGGTGCGCCGCCGGCGGCGCGGCGATCAACCGCGCGCACGACTTCTGCCTGGCCCACCCGGGCAACAACGTCCTGATCGTCGCGTGCGAGCTGTGCTCACTGTGCTACCAGCCCGACGCCGACGACATCGGCTCGCTGCTGTCCGACGGGCTGTTCGGCGACGCGGTCGCCGCCGCCGTGGTGCGCGGCAGCGGCGGCACCGGCATCGAGCTGGAGCGCAACGCCTCCTACCTCATCCCCCACACCGAGGACTGGATCTCCTACTCGGTGCGCGACACCGGCTTCCACTTCCAGTTGGACCGCCGGGTGCCCGGGACGATGGAACCGCTCGCCCCGGTGCTGCGGGAGTTCGCCAAGGACCACAGCTGGGACATCGGCAGCCTCGACTTCTACATCGTGCACGCCGGCGGCCCGCGGATCCTGGACGATCTCGCCAAGTTCCTCGACGTCGACCGTGAGGTGTTCCGGCACAGTTGGGCGACGCTGACCGAGTACGGGAACATCGCCAGCGCCGTCGTGCTCGACGCGGCGCGCCGGCTGTTCGAGCAGGACACCCCCCGGCCCGAGGCCACCGGTCTGATCGCGGGCTTCGGTCCCGGCATCACCGCGGAGATGGCGCTGGGCCGCTGGGGCGCCGACGCCCCGGCGCGACTGGGCAAGGCCGCATGAGCGGCGTCGTCCTGCCGCCCGGCCAGGGGCGCAGGCTGATCACGAAGGCGCAGGAAGTGACCTTCAAGGCGACGAAGGCGCAGGGTTCGGCCGTGTCGATCTTCGAGGTGGTCGTGCCGCCCGGCTTCGACGTCGGGGCCCATGTCCACCGCGACTCGCAGGAATTCTTCTACGTCCTTCAAGGCGAGCTGCAGCTCATGGCGTTCGAGCCGCAGGAACGCACCGGCCAGTCCTGGCAGGACTGGCGGTCCCCGCAGGGGGACCGGGTGATCCGGGCGACCGAGGGCGCGTGCATGTTCGTTCCCCCCGGAACCCCGCACGCGTTCAAAAACGCCTCCGACGCACCGGCACGCATGCTGTTCCAGTGCTTCCCCTCGCCGTACCACGAGCTGTACTTCGAGGAGATCGCGGAGATCTGGGCGTCCGGCGAGACGGTCGACCCCCGGGCCGTGGAGCGGATGCGCCGGCGTTACGACGTCGACCAGCTCACACCGCTTCGCTACGACCCTCCCGCCCTCCTTCCCACCCGGCCGGCGACCGAGCACGGAGTGTGAGCCAGATGAACGCGACGGACACGATTCCCCTGGTGCGCGCGAGCCTGGGCGAGCGCGAACTGGCCGCGGTGGCCGAGGTGTTCACCTCCGGCTGGCCGGCCGGCCAGGGCCCGCAGGGCACCGGGCTGGAGGCCGAGCTGACGCGGCGTTACGCGGCCGGCGGCGCGGTCGCGGTGAGCAACTGCGGCGCGGCGCTGCACCTGGCCATGCTCGCGCTCGGCGTGGCACCCGGCGACGAGGTGATCGTCGCCGACTACACCTTCCCGGCCCCCGCCCACGCGGTGCGCTACGTCGGTGCCACCCCGGTGACGGCCGACGTGCGCGCGGACACCGGGACCGTCGACCCGCAGGCGGTCGCGGACCTCATCGGCCCGCGGACCGTGGGCGTGATCGCGGTCGACACACTGGGACTGCCCGCGGACTACGCGCAGTTGAAGGCGGTCACCGACCGGCACGGGCTGTTCCTCGTCGAGGACGCCGCCTGCGCGGTCGGCGCCACCTACCAGGGCCGCGAGGCGGGCGCGCTGGCCCCGGTGGCCTGTCTGTCCTTCCACGGGCGCAAGGGGGCCACCAGCGGTGAGGGCGGGGCGCTGATCGCCACCGACCCGGCGGTCGCCCGCGACGCGCGCATGCGCTCCTCGTTCGGCATCGGCAGCATCTTCGACCAGGCGCAGATCGTCGGCCTGCCCGTGCCGGAGTTCACCGAGATCGGCTACAACTTCAAACTGTCCGACATCGCCGCGGCGATCCTGCGGGTGCAGCTCGGGCGGACCGGCGAACTCCTCCAGCGCCGCCGCGCCGTCGCCGCACGCTACGGCGAACTCCTGGCCGGCGAGGAACTGCTGAGCGTGCCGCACGTGCCCGCGGACCGCACCCACGCCTGGCAGTCCTACCCGGTGACCCTTGACGCGGGCGTGGACCGCGCGAAGGTCGCCACCGACCTGCGCGCGGCGGGCATCGGCTGCGGGCACGGCGCCTGGGCCACCCATCTGCAGCCGGTGTTCGCCACGAAGCACACCTGCCCCGTCTCCGCGGATCTCTTCCGCCGCACCCTGGCCATACCCATGCACGCCGAACTGAGCATGGACCAGGTCGAACGGGTCGTACGGGTGCTGCGCACCGCGCTGCGCGCCCACGCGTCCTGAAGGCCCCGGCGCCGCACAGCACACACCCCCGCACCCGGCCCGGTCGCACCCGCCCCCCACCGGAATTCGCGCCCCGTGCGCCCTGCGCCGCCGACCCCGCGAGGCGCCCGAGAAGGAGACAGTGCCCATGAAGGGCTCGACAGCCTACACATCCATACAAAAACGCGGTCTTCACATCGGCCTGCTGCCGGAGATGGCCGCGGCCGTGAACGCGTCGACGCCGATCACCCTGGACCACGACCTGGACGTCCTGCCCGAGGCGGGACGCCGGCTGACCGTGGCCCAGTACGCCGGCCACGTGGCCGACCTGGCGGCCCGCCTGTGGGCGGCCGGGGTGCGCCCCGACGAACACGTCGTGATCCACAAGAGCGCCAACGCCGACATCTGGATGCTCGCCGCCGCCGCGTCACGGGTGGGAGCGGTCGTCGTGATGCTCTCACCCGCCCTGGACGCGGTGACCGTCGGCGCCCTGATCGAGCGGGTGGACCACCCCAACCTGCTCACCGACACACGCACGCTCGACGCCCTGGCCGAGCTGCCGCTCGCGGACCTGACCCGGCGGGTGATCACCGCGGACGGCGACCGCCCCGGAGCACTGTCCCTGACCTCCCTGGCCGGCGCACCGCCGGTGCGCCCGGTGGTACGCCCCATCGACGCGCCCGCCGTGATCACCCACACCTCCGGCACCACCGGGATCCCCAAACTCGTGGTCCACACACCGCGCACCCAGGGCATCCGCCTGCTGCCGCAGTGGCGGCTGCTGGCCCTGATGCGCAAGAAGGAAACCGTCGCGATCCATATCCCCTTCGTGCACTCGCGGATGGTCGCGGCGATGTCCCTGGCACTGCTCAAACAGTTCCCGGTCCTGCTCATGCGCGACTCCGACCCCGCCGCCGTCGCCGAGCGGTTCATCGAACACCGGCCCGTGTTCGTCGAAGCGCTTCCCAACTCACTGATGGAGTGGGAAGAACTCGCCGACGACCCGCGCGCCCCGTTCGGCTCGGTGAAGGTCTTCAGCAGCACCTTCGACGCGATCCACCCCGGCACGATGAGCCGCCTCCTCAAGGCGTCCGACCGGCGCGGCGCCCTGTTCTTCCAGATCTACGGGCAGAGCGAGGTCGGCCCGGCCGTCGGCCGCGCCTACTTCCGCAACTCCGCCCACAAGGCCAACGGGCGCTGCGTCGGCTGGGCCATGCCCAAGGGCGCCGCGCGGATCCGGGTGGTCGGCCGGGACGGCCAACCCCCCTCCGAGGCCAACCCCGGCTTCATCGAGGTCGCGTGGGCCGGACTGGCCAAGACCTACTTCGCCGAGCAGGAGCGCTACGACACCAACCGCGACGGCGACTGGTGGCGCACCGGGGACGTCGGCTACCGCACCCGGCTGGGCTGCCTGCACATGCTCGACCGCGAGATCGACATGATCCCCGGCGTACGCAGCTCCCTGCAGATCGAGGACGTCGTCCTGAGCCAGCTGAACGAACTGAGCGAACTGGTCGTCGTCCAGGGCCCGGACGGCGGACCGGTCCCGGTCATCTGCACCGTCGACGACAAACCCCTTGACCCCGCCCGCTGGGCCACGGCCGCCGCCGCCTTCCCCCAACTGGCCGCCCCCGTCCAGATCCCGCAGGCCGAGCTTCCCCGCACCGCCACGCTGAAGGTCCAGCGCCTCGCGCTGGCCCGGCGCCTGAAGCAACAGCCCCGGGACCCCTCATGAAACTGGCCGTGTCCGGCACCTACTCCTCCGGCAAGACCTCCACGGTGATGGCCCTGTCGCACTACACCGGCATCCCGCGGACCCTGGCCCGTACGATCCGCGAGATCATGCCCGAAGCCCTGCCGGGCCTGCGCCTGGCGGAGGTGACACCCGCACAGTTCCTCCAGCTCACGATGCGCCGCCACACCGGCCGCGCCGTCCAGGAAGCCCTGCTGGGCGACGACTTCATCTCCGACGGGTCCTCCCTCCAGGAGTGGCTGTACGGGGCGGGGCGGCTCATCCACGGAATGAACCCGAACGCCACCGCGCACCGGCAGGACGGCCGCCCGGCCCCCGGCGACAGCGCCGGCGACCAGGAGATGGTCTTCTTCGGCAAGGTCGTCGAGCAGTACGGACAGGCGTTCAAGCAGCACGTGAAGAACACCTACGACGCCTACGTCCACCTGCGGCACGAACTGCCCCTGGCGGCCGACGGACACCGGCCGATGAACAGCCGGTTCCGCGCGACCATCGACACGATGCTGCTGGCGACGCTGGACGAACTGAAGATCCCCTACCACGTGGTCGGCGGCACCATGGACGAGCGCCTGGAGACCATCACGGCGATCTTCGGCCTCACCCCCGTCATGAGTACGGGCCGGGCCGTGGAACTGGCCCGCCGCGACTACGCCCGCCAGGACTTCCGCCTGGAGACCGACCGGGCCCCCGCCCGCACCTGACCCACCGCCCGCCCGCACCGGTGGTGCGGCCACGCCCGCCCCCGCCTCCGGGAGAACAGGGGAACAACCACGATGGACACCCCGCCCGCAATCGCCATTGCCCACCACTCCGGCAGGGGCCACACCGACGTCCTGGCCCGCTCGGTCAAAGCCGGCGCCGAAGCCGCCGGGGCCACGGTCACCCTGGTCGGCGTCGGCACCATGACCGACGCCAAGTGGGAAAGCCTCGACACCGCCGACGCGATCGTCTTCGGATCCCCGACCTACATGGGCTCGGCCTCGGGGAAGTTCCACACCTTCGCCGAGTCGACCAACAAACGCTGGGCGGCCAAGGCATGGCGGGACAAACTCGGCTCCGGATTCACCACCGGCGCCTGCAAGGCCGGCGACAAGCACTCCACACTCGCCTACTTCGCGACCCTCGGCGCCCAGCACCAGATGACCTGGATCAACCTCGGCCTGCTCCCCGGCTGGCACCTCAGCCACGAGAGCGAGAACGACCTGAACCGGCTCGGGTACTTCAACGGCGCCGCGGGCACCACACCCGGCGACCTGCCCGTCGACGCCGTGCACAAGGCCGACATCGCCACGGCCGAATACCTCGGTGACCGCGTCGCCCGGCACACCGCGATCTTCCTCGCCGGACGCCGGGCCCTGGGAATCGGCACCGGCACCGGCACCGGCGGGAAGAGCTGACATGACGAGAGCACAGACAGCACAGACAGCACAGGCCCACTCCACCCGCACCACCCTCGACGCGTTCCTCGACCGATTCGGCTCCGGCGACATACCGGGCGTACTCGCCCTGTTCGCCGGCACGGTGGACTTCCGCGTCGACGGCAGCCCCAACGTGCCCTGGACGGGCACCCGCTCGCGCCCGGATCAGATCGCCGCGTTCTTCGCACTCCTGCCCACCGTCCTGACACCGCCGGAAAGCTTCACCGTCCACACCCGCGTCGTCGACGGACACGACGCGGTCCTCACGGCCCACGGCGTCTTCGGTGTCCTGGCCACCGGAAAGAAGTTCACCAACCGCTACGCCCTGCACCTGCGCGTCGAGGACGGCCTGATCACCCGCTACCACATGTACGAGGACAGCCACGCGATCGCCCGAGCCTTCGCCGACTGAGGAGCACCCCTGTGCACCGCCCGTTACACGCGTCCATCGACGACGTCCTGGGACCGCGCGACAGCCGGTTCCTCGGCGAGGGCTTCAAACGCGTCGAGCACGCCCTGAGCCACCTCGCCATCACGCCGGGAGCCGACGGCGCGGGGAGCATCGAAGCCACCGCCCACCTCACCATCCCCGGCCTGTGGTCACGCAAGGGCGACCAGAGCCCCAGACCCCACCTGAGCACCATCGACGCGATGATCCTCGCCGCCCAGCTCACCGGCCTGTACGCGGCCCACACACTCGGCCTGCCGCCGCACGCCCACTTCGCCGTGCGGCAACTGGACATGAAGGCCGGATCCCGCCCCGACGAGGACGACCTCCAGGAGTTCCCGGTCAGCGCCCGCCTGGTGAGCACCGGGCCCGGCGGCGAACAGGGGCCGGCCACCACCATGGACTGCCGGATCGGATCACTGTCGGCCAGGGTCCACGCCGTGCACGGCACGGGCCACGGCCCCACCCGCTCCTCCCACGTCTACGACCGGGCCGACGAGCTGCCCGGCCCCTGGAACGACGCACCGTACGGCATCGCGCACCGGGCACGGAAACAACTGCTCACCCAGGTCGGCGTCAGCACCCGGGGCCCCGGCGACCCCACGGCCTCGGCCGACGTCACCCTGCCCGGCCACCGGGCGGGCCAGATCCCGCACGGCACCCCGGCCACCATGATCGACGCCTTCGCCGCCGTCCTGCAGCTCGGCCAGGTGCTGCTCTACACACTGGACGGCGTCGACCGCGCCGACAGCGCCAACCTGTGGATGCGCCGCACCCGCGTCACCACCGGCACCCCGCCCGGCCCCGCCCACGGCCCCGCGCGGGCCACGGCGTCCCTGGAACGGGCCAGGCTCCTGCCCTCACAGGCCGGCACCTGGCGCACGGCCGAGGTGACCGGCGCCCTGCACGCGGTGCGGATACAGGCCGGTGTCACCCATCTGCTCCCGGCCTCCTGGCACGGCAACGACCTTTGACCAGAAGAAAAATTTAGGGGGTGGACGATGGCCGCTCGCGCCGCCGTCCTGACGGGGCTGGGCGGCTATCTGCCGCCCCGCACGGTGACCAACGACGAACTGCCCCGCCAACTGGACACCAGCGACGAATGGATCCGCCGGCGCACCGGCATCCGCCAGCGCCACTGGGCCGGCCCCGGCGTGTCCACCGGCGACCTCGCCGTCGAAGCGGGCCACCGGGCACTGAGATCCGCGGCCCTGGGCACCGGGGACACCGTCGGCATGGTGATCGTCGCCACCACCACCCCCGACCACCCGTGCCCCGCCACCGCCCCCGACGTGGCCGCCCGCCTGGGCCTGGGCCAGGCGGCCGCCTTCGACCTGGCCGCCGGCTGCTCGGGCTTCGTCTACGCGCTGGCCACCGCCGCCGCCGCACTGACCGCCGGCCACGCCGAACACGCCCTGGTCATCGGCGCGGAGACCTTCTCCACCGTCCTGGACCCCGCCGACCGCACCACCGCGGTGATCTTCGGCGACGGCGCCGGCGCCGTCGTCCTGCGCGCCGGCACCCGCGACGAGCCCGGCGCCGTCCTGGCCGTGGACCTGGGAGCGGACGGCACCGGCAAGGACTTCGCGTCCATCCCCGGAGGCGGCGCCCGCGAACGCTCCCTGCGCCCCGAACCCAACCCGGACGACCGCTACCTGCGGATGCGCGGCAAGGAGATCTTCACCCACGCCGTCCACCGGATGGAACACTCCTCGGCCGCCGCGCTGGCCACCGTGGGCTGGCACGTCGATGAGGTCGACCACCTGGTGGGCCACCAGGCGAACCTGCGGATCCTGCACGCCCTGGCACGCCAACTGGGCATGGACCGACAGCGCGTGGTCTCCCACATCCAGCAGGCCGGCAACACCTCGGCCGCCTCCATCCCCCTCGCCCTGGCCGACGCCGCCGCCCGCCACCGCTTCCAGGCCCACGACCGGCTGCTGCTGACCGCCTTCGGCGCCGGACTGACCTGGGGCTCCGCCGCACTCACCTGGCCGGCCCCCACCCCCGGCCGGGCGCACCCCTGAACGAGCGCACCCCTTGAACGGAAAGGAACCACCATGACGACGCGTCACGCCGTACGGCCCGAGGGCGTACTGCACACCCTCACCACGAACTTCGAGGTCCCCGCCGGCACGACGGCCCACTCCGACTTCGCCGACCTCGACCTGGACTCCCTGGTCCTGATCGAACTCGCGGTCGTACTGAGGAAGCAGTACGGCGTCGAGGTGGCCGAACACGAACTGGCCACCGCCGGCACCGCCGCCAAGGTCGCCGAACTGCTGTCCGCGAAGGGCGCCAACGACTGACACCACCCGCGCCGCCCACCACGGGAGCGCGGGCGCACGCGGCCCGGCCCGTTACACGTCAACCGGCCGCAGGACAGACCCACCACGGCCCCCGCACCCCGCCCCGCGCCGCCCGCCCGCCCCGCCCAAGGAGACAGCCGTGACCACCGAAGCGACCCCCCTGCCCGGCACCGGTCAGCCCCCGGCCGCCCAGGTGCGCCGCGTCACCGACGACCTGCTGCGGCGCACCGAGCACCGGCTGCGCTCGTTCCTCACCGCCGAGCGCACCCACCGCGCCGCGGTGGACGAACGGGCCGCCACCGCCGTCGACGCGCTGTCCACCCTGGTCGCGGCCGGCGGCAAACGCATCCGCCCCGCCTTCTGTATCGCCGGCTACCTCGCCGCCGGCGGCGACCCGCACGACCCCGGCATCGTCGCCGCCGCCGCGGGCCTGGAGATGCTGCACGTCTCCGCCCTCGTCCACGACGACATCCTCGACGACTCCGGCCGACGCCGCGGACAGCCCACCGTGCACACCGTCTTCTCCGAACTGCACCAAACCCGCGGCTGGCAGGGCGAGTCACGCCGCTACGGCGAAGGCGTCGCCATCCTCGTCGGCGACCTCGCGCTCGTCTACTCGGACGAACTGATGACCCAGGCACCGCCGGCCCTGCTCACCGAATGGCACGCACTGCGCTCCGAAGTCCTCATCGGCCAGTACCTCGACGTCACCGCCGCCGCCGAGTTCTGCGTCGACCCCCAGCTCTCACGGCTGATCGCCCTGATCAAATCCGGCCGCTACACCATCCACCGCCCGCTGGTCATGGGCGCGAACGCGGCCCAACGGCCCGACCTCGCCGCCGCCTTCGCCACCTACGGCGAGGCGGTGGGCGAGGCGTTCCAGCTCCGCGACGACCTGCTGGACGCCTTCGGGGACTCCGCGCAGACCGGCAAACCCACCGGGCTCGACTTCTCCCAGCACAAGATGACCCTGCTGCTGGGATGGGCGATGCAGCGCGACGAACACATCCGCGCCCTGATCACCGAGCCCGGACACACCCCCGAGGAAGTACGCGCCCGCCTGCTCGACACCGGCGTCCCCCACAGCGTCGAACAGCACATCGCCGGCCTCGTCGAACGCGGCTGCGCCGCCCTCGCGCAGGCACCCGTCGCCCCCGCGTGGCGCGAGGAACTGACGGCCATGGCCGTACGCGCCGACCGCCGGACCAAGTGAGCCCCCGCCGCCTGCCGCAACCGGGCCGCGCCGGCGGCCACATGACCATCAGGAGCCCTCCATGGAGCACCTCGTGCGGCATGCCGTCACCACGATCCGCGAACGCTACCCGGAGCCGCTGAGCCTGGACGCGCTCGCCCAGAACGCCATGGTCAGCAAATACCACTTCCTGCGCGTGTTCAGCCGGGTCACCGGTGTCACACCGGGACGGTTCCTGACCGCCGTACGGCTCCAGGAGGCCAAACGCCTGCTGCTCAGCACCTCCCTCAACGTCGCCGACATCTCCGCGCGCGTCGGCTACAGCAGCACCGGCAGCTTCACCCGCCGCTTCACCGAACTGGTCGGGCTCCCGCCCACCCGCTACCGGCAGTTGTCCCTCGCGGCCCGCGACGCCACCCCCCGCCCCGCCCCGGTGCGGGCGGTGCGCGCCACCGGCACGGTGACCGGGGCACTGCGCACCGCCGGGGCCGTACTGCCCCCCGTCTACATCGGCGCCTTCGACAGCGCCATCCTCCAGGGCGCCGCCGCCTCCTGGACCAACGCCTGCGCACCCGGGCACTTCACACTCACCCGCATCCCCGCCGGCACCTGGTACATCCACGCCGTGGCCCGCGGCACACACCCCGCCCCCAGCAGCGGCCCGGCCGCCGCCGATCCGGATCTCACCCCGCTGACGGCCACCGTCGGCCCGGTGAGGGTCGAGGGCGACCGCGGACACCGGCTGGACATCACCCTGTCCCCGATGGACTGGACCCGCCCGCCGATCCTCTCCGCCCTGACGGGCCTCGCCCCCCGGCCGACGGCGGCATGAGCACCCGGGCCCGGCCCGGGGGAGAGACCGCAACGCGAAACGCAGAGGGGACCGCATGACCGCGCATCAGACCACGTCGCTTCTCCTCGGCCTCGCCGCCATCGTGCTCCTGGCCCGCCTGCTCGGCGCCCTGGCCCGGCGGATCGGCCAGCCGGCGGTGATGGGCGAAGTCCTCGCCGGCATCGCACTGGGACCGACCGCGCTGAACGGGGCCCTGTCCGACGCCCTGTTCCCGCACACCGTGCGCCCGCTGCTCAGCGCCCTGGCCGTCGTCGGAATCGCGGTCTTCATGTTCCTCGTCGGCCTGGAATGGGACGCGGCGATGATACGCGGCAGCGGAAGCCTCGCCGCCACCGTGTCACTCAGCTCCATCCTGCTGCCCTTCGGCCTCGGCGCACTCCTGGCCCTGCACCTGACGGACGACTACGGCACCGGCGACAGGACGGCGTTCATGCTCTTCATGGGCATCGCCATGTCGATCACCGCCTTCCCGGTACTGGCCCGCATCCTCACCGACCGCCACATGTCCCACACCCCCCTGGGCGTGGTGGCCCTGGCCTGCGCCTCCATCGACGACGTCCTGGCCTGGTCCCTGCTCGCCGCCGTGGTCGCCGTCAGCGGCTCGGCCGGCCCCGACCAGTGGCGCATCCTGCTCGCCCTGCCCTACCTGCTCGCCATGCTCTTCCTCCTGCGCCCCCTGCTGCGCCGCTTCACGGCCCGCCGGCCCGAACAACGCCTGACCCCGACCGTGTTCGCGTGCGTCCTGGCGGGCCTGCTGCTGTCCGCCGCCGCCACCGAATGGGTGGGACTGCACTACATCTTCGGCGCGTTCCTCTTCGGCGTGATCCTCCCGCGCACCGGCACCGAGCCCCTGCGCACCGAAGTCCACGACCGCCTGGGGCAGTTGACCGGCACCCTGCTGCTGCCGGTGTTCTTCCTGGTCGCCGGCCTCCAGGTCGACCTGTCGGGACTGGACCCGGGCGCCCTGGGAGCCCTGGGACTGATCCTGCTCGTGGCCGTCGGCGGCAAGTTCACCGGCGCGTTCCTCGGCGCCCGCGCGAACCGGATGCCGCCGCGGCAGTCCGCCGCGCTCGCCACGCTGATGAACACCCGCGGCCTGACCGAACTCATCGTCCTGAACGTGGGCCTGCAACTGGGCTTCCTCGGACAGGAGCTCTACTCCCTCATGGTCGTCATGGCCGTGATCACGACCGCGATGGCCGGCCCGCTGCTGAACTGGATCCTCGGCCGCCCCAAGGACGGCGGCCCGCCCGGCGAACCCGGCGAACCCGGCGAACCCGCGCACGGGGCGGGAAGCGTCACCACCACCGTCCAGGGCCGCGTCTGACACCCCGCCACCCCCCGCCGGGCACAACCCTGCCGGGCGCGTCGGCGGACGCCGTGGCACCGCCCGCGTACGTTCCACGTACCTCCGTCACGAAAGGGCCCGCCCCATGACCACGGACGCCCCGGCACAGATGGGCCCGCAGGAGTTCATCGACCACCGACCGATGAGCCGGCGGCAGTGGCTCATCGTGATACTGGGCCTGCTCATGATGGTGGCCGAGGGCCTGGACACCACCGTCGCCGCCTTCGTGTACCCCAGGATCGTCAAGGACTGGGACACCGACCTGAGCACCGTGACCGCCATCGTGACCCTGAGCGTCCTGGCGATGATCGCCGGCGGTGTGGCGGCCGGCCCGCTCGCCGACCGCTACGGACGCAAAGGCGTCACCGTCACCGGCATCGCCGTCTTCGGCCTGGGCACGGCCGGCATGGGACTCGCGCAGGGCGTCGGCGCCTTCGCCGGGCTGCGGATCGTCGCCTGCCTGGGACTGGGCGCCGTCCTGCCCACCGTGATGGCCCTCGTCGCGGACTGGACACCCGCCGCGCGCCGGGTCCAGATGGTCGCCCTGGCCTTCGCCGGAGTCACGGCCGGCACCACCCTCGGCGGACTCCTCGCCTCGGCCCTCATCCCCGCCCACGGCTGGCCCACCCTGCTGGCAGTGTGCGGAATCGTCCCCCTGCTGCTGATCGGGCCCGTGCTGCGGTACGTCCCGGAGTCCGTGAGCATCCTCACCGCCCGCCGGCGCCCCCCGGCCCAACTGCGCAAAGCCCTCGCCGCCGTCGCCGGCGAGAAGGACCTGTCCACCGTCGACTGGGACCGGAGCACCGCGGGGCACCGGCCGCGCTCCGCCCCGAAGGTCATCCTGTCGAGGGCCTTCGCCGCCACGACGGTCCTGCTGTGGCTGTGCTTCTTCCTGGTCCAGGGAGTGGTGTTCCTGATCCTCAGCTACCTGCCCCTGCTGGCCGAACGCACGGGCCTGACGGCCGCACAGGCCGCGCTGGCCGTCGCGGTGTTCGGCTGGGGCGGACTGACCGGACAACTGTCGGTGTCCTTCGCCCTCAAACGCCTGGACCGGTTCAAGACACTGACCGGCCTGTGGGCACTGAGCGCACTGGGCCTCGGGGCCGCCGCCCTGTGGGCCGTACAGTTCACCGCGCTGCTCGCCGCGGCGTTCGTCCTGGGACTGTGCCTGCCGGCGGCCAGCTCCGTACTCCAGGCGATCGCCGCGGTCGCCTACCCGCCGTCCGCCCGCGCCACCGGAATGAGCTGGGCCAACAGCGCGGGAAAGCTGGGCCCGGTGGTCAGCGGCCTGCTCGGCGGCATGATGGTCGACGCGGGCTGGACACTGGCCACGGTCCTGCTCGTCCTGGCCGCACCCGTGGGGATCGGCCTGCTGGCCACCCTGAGCCTGCGCGCCCGCGCCGGCGAACCGGGACCCTCACCGCGCCCCGGCCCCCGCCCGCTGCCGGCCTTCGTCCCCGAACGGCCGGGCCCCCACTGACCCGCCCCGCCCCCCGGTCCGCCGGGCCGGGGCCCCGCCCCGGCGGACCGGCGGCCCCTCACACACCGCCGAGGCCCACCGCGTCGCCGTCCACGGGCAGGTGTGACAGGCCGCCGGGACGGAACCCGCCACCGGGGATCCGACCGAACACACCGCACTGAAAGGGCGTCAGAAGTGTTCAGGCGTATCTATGGAAAAACCGTACGCTCCCTCACGCGATGCGGTGCCTCGTTCGGGATCGCCGCGTTACGGATATCCCTGGGGATCATCTTCCTCTGGTTCGCCCTGCCCAAGTTCTTCCCGGGAGCCAGCCCGGCGGAAGCCCTGGCCACGGACACCACACAGCGGCTGACGTTCGGCCTGATCGAGGGAACCACCGCCTCCGTCCTGACCGGCGTACTGGAGACGGCCATCGGGCTGCTCCTGATGAGCGGAAAGGCACTCGCACCCACGGTCATCATGCTGCTCGGGCACATGGCGGGCGCCTGCACCCCGCTGGTCATCTTCCCGGACCGGACCTGGAAACACTTCGCCGTCGCCACCCTCGAGGGCCAGTACATCCTGAAGAACCTGGTGTTCGTCGCGGCCGCGTTCGTGATACTCGGCCACTCCAGGACCCGGGGGAACCGGACACCGCCCGACAGCCCGCTCCCCGGCAAGACCCCCGCACCCACCCCCACCCCCACCACCGCCACCCCCACCGCCGCCGCCGGGGCGGCGCCGGTGACCGACAGCCGGCCCACCGCGCCCGTCCGCCCGCCGGCCGGCGTCTTCGCCCGCCCGGCCGGCGGCACCGCCGGCGACCCGCCCCGCCGCACCCGCACGTGAGCCCCGCCGCACCCCGCACGTGAGCAGGCCTCCGGCCGGGCACCCGCGACACACACGGACACCCGGCCGGAGGCCACCCCCCGTGGGTCCTTGATCAGTCCTCGACCTCACCGCGCACGTGCCGCTGCACGAACTCGTGCGCCAGGTCACCGAACTGCTCACCCAGCTCCAGGGACACATCGACCGTCTTCTGGAAGTGCACCCCGCCCCACACCCGGGTGTTGGCGCATATCTCGCTGAACTTCGACCAGGTGGGAATGTGCACATCGAGGTCCCTGCCGGGGGTGAGCCCCGGCTCCACCAGCGACTTGCCGGCCGCGATGGTGAACTTCCAGTCCAGCTCGTCGGTGCCGAAGGAGCGCCGCGCGGACTGCGCGGAGGCCGCGGCGAGCGTCGTGGAGCCCGACGGGTACTCCGGGTGGTCACTCACGTTCAGATAGCTGGCCCACTGGTCGGCGGGGATGTTGTCGACCGTCCCGCGCCCCGGCCCGCCCCACGCGGTCACCTTGCGCCGCCCGTACACATGACGGATGGCACTGAACGGCCGCACCGCGTCGTACACCACCTTGTGGTGCCAGGCGACGATCGCCGGCTCGAACGTCGCCAGGATGTGCTCCAGCAGATAGTGGATCCACCCGTGCACCCCCAGCTCGCCGTTGCGGTCGTGCTTGCGGGCCATCACGATCGCCGAGTGCCCGATGCCCCACACCTTGTTGTCCATGACCTCCGCGAGCATCTTCTGCTCGTCGGTGAGCGCCGCCGACGCCGCCAGCATCTCGTCCACCGAGCGCTTGTAGGCACGGGGATCGGTGTGGTCGATGTGCTTGGGCGCGGGCAGCCGGAACTGCTTCACGTCCTTGAAGATGTGCGCCTTCACCCGCCGCAGGTGCGGGGTGACCATGTGCTGGGCGACGTAGATACCCGTGTCACCCGGACCGCCGCCCAGCCGCCGCCCGTTGTGCGGCCCGAGGTCGGGCTGCCAGCGCGAGGGGTTGCGCAGCTCGTAGGCGGTGTTCACCGGCTCGTAGCCGGTGTAGTCCGACCAGGGCCTGGGGTTGAACCGGCGCCCGCCCTCGTCACCGAGGAAGTTCATCCCGTCGCGCCTGAGGGCGTTCCACACGCCCTTGGCGGCGATGTTGCCGATCCCGACCGGGCTCGTCGGATTCTCCGACGTGTCGTCAGGGTTCAGCCCCAGCGAGGCCATCATCTCCCGCAGGGGCTCCATCTTCTTCGGCAGCACCTGCTTCCACACCCCGTACTGGGCATGGAGGATCGCGATGTTCAGATTCCGGTTGGTGGCCGACTCACCGGAGGGACGCCGCGCGATCCGCGAGTACACACCGACCGCGCTCTCGTGGTACGGCGCCAGCGCGTCGAACCCCGCGAGCGCCGTCAGGCGGTTGAGCCACAGGAACACGGTCACGTCCATGGGACCGAACATGTCCGCGTTCGGCGACTGCCCGGCCATGTCGTCGCTGGGCTGCGCCCAGGAGAGGTAGTTGCCGGTGTCGAGGTCGAAATCGACCTTGGCGGGCGCGTCGCTCCCGGCGGCGGCGGCCGTGCCGGGAAGACCCAGCGTGGTCATCGCCGCGGCCGAGGCGCCGCCGAGCCCACCGATCAGCAGCGACCTGCGCCGCGGTGAGATGCCTGAGACTGCAGAACGGCCGGACGTCGTCATGAGTGTGTTCCTTGTCCTTTGAGGAAGAGGTCGTGCCACTTGCTGCGGGTGAGGTCTGCGCGGACAGACCCGACCGAGGGGGAAACGGGGAAACGGGGGAGCGGGGGAGCGGGGGCCCGCACCGGGCGGAACGAAAAGGGGAGGGCGCGTTCAGTCCTCGGCGGCCTCGCCCCGTACGTGCCGCTGGACGAACTCGTGGGCCAGGTCGCCGAACTGCGCGCCGAAGCCCAGGGACGCCTCGACCGTCTCGGCGAAGTGCGCCCCGGCCCACACCCGGCTCGTCGCGCAGTCGTTCTCGAAGTCGGTCCAGGTGTCCCAGGTCAGCTTGAGGTCGCCGGCCGGCACGAGCCCCGGCTCGCGCTGCGTGGAGCCGGCCGCGAACGCGTACGTCCAGTCCAGGACGTCATCGCCGAGCAGCCGCCGCGCCGCCTGCGCCTGCGCGGCGCACAGCGTGGTGAAACCGGACGGGTACTCGGGGTGGTTGCCCACCGGCAGGTAGCCGGCCCACTGGCCGGCGGGGATGTCCTCGACGCGCCCCTTGCCGGGCCCGCCCCACGCCGTCACCTCGCTGTCGCCGTACACGTGCCGCACCGCGCTGAACGGCCGCACCGCGTCGTACCCGCGCTTGTGGTGCCAGGCGGCGATCAGGCTGTCGAACCGCGCCACCGAGGTGACCATGAACAACTGGACCCAGCCGTCCAGGTCCAGGTCATGGGCCTGCGCGGCGGCGCGCGGCGACAGGGTGACCGACAGCGGCGTGTGCTCGAAGAACTCCGCCTTCACCTTCTGCTCGTCACTCAGGGCCGCCGACGCCGCCAGCACCTTGTCCACCGCCGCCCGGTAGGCGTCCTCGCCGCCGTCGCCCAGATGGGCGGGCGGGCGCAGAGGGAACAGGCCCGGGTCCTGGTAGGTCTGCGGCGAGACCAGGGCGAGCTGCGGGGTGGCGAACCGCTGGACGGTGAACACGCCCTTGTCGCCCGGCCCCCCGTCGACACGCCGGCGGTGGGGCTCGGACGCCGGCTGCCAGCGCGCCGGGTCGGCCAGCTCGCCCGCGGTGTTCACCGGCTCGTAGCCGGTGTAGTCCTCGAAGGGCCGCCCGTTGTACCTGCGGCCCGTGTCGCCCAGGACGTTCATGCCGTCGTGCGCGCGGGCGGCGACGACCGCACGCCCGGCCGTGTTGCCGATCCCGACCGCACCGGCCGTGTCCAGCGACGTGTCGTCGGGATCCAGGCCGAGCGCGCCCAGCGCCTGGCGTATGACCGGCGCCCGCTCCTCGAACACCGCCTGCACCACCTGGTACATGGCGTACAGGGCGGCGATGTTCTTGTTCCGGTTGGTCACCCCCTCCTCGGCGGGGCGGCGGGGGATCGTCGAGTACACCCCGACCGCGGTCGGGTGGTAGGGCGCCAGGGCGTCGAACCACGAGGTCTGCAGCAGATGGGTGAGCCAGGTGTAGGTGGCCACGTCCCCCGGGGCCATGGCGTCCGCCGGGGGGAAACCCCCGCCGCCGTGGGTGGTGATCAGGTCCCGGATGAAATTGCCGTTGTCGAAGTCGAATTCGATCCGCTGGGCGCGGCCGGACGTCGTCACGGGGTGTGTCCTTTCTTCTCGGAAGAGGCCCCCGCGGGCGAGGCCCGGGGACAGGCCACGGATGCGCCCGCTATCCCTGTGCTTCGGCGGCCGTCAGTGCCTTCAGATGCTGCGGCGAGATCTGGTAGTACGCCGCGAGGTCGAGGAATTCACTGTCGGGCGACCACTTGGCGGCCGAGGCATTGATGAGCTCACCGTCGTACGTGTGCGCGGTATTGCGCATGAACTCCTCGAACCCCGGCTCCAGCCGGGCGGGAAGCTCCGACAGGTCAAGACTGCGGCGCGGCGACGGGGCAAAAGAAATCCGGCGGATCTCCGGAGAATCCCAGCCGACCGTGGCATAGACCCGGTACGCCTTTCCCGCGTACGCCAGCAGGTCCTCGTCCGGTTCCCGCATCCCGGTTTCGCGGAGCATGGCCAGGACGGTCTTCGGATCGAGATCGCCGGCGGTGCCCGCGGGGAGCTGGAAATACAGATTCATTGTCCTGCGCCGGTAGTCGACCCCGATCAGTACGACGTCCTGAAGACCGTAGCGGCCGAAGAAGTCCGAATTACCGGCCACCGCCGGAGGCATCGACGCAATATCGGAGAGATCCGACACCCGCCGCGGGTCGTGAGGGAAATTCGCGTAAATCTTCTTGAAACCGCCGACGATTCCGCAGTCGATATAGTATTCGCTGGTGGGGACCCGTTCCTTGATGTCCTGGAGCAGCGTGGCGACCGGGTGGTCCGTCTCCGGCACAAAGCCGCCCGCCAGGGCGCGGGCATAGGGGTCACCGACCCCCGGAGAGACCTGGACGCTGTATTCGACTTCCTCGGCGCGCTCACCGGCCTGCAGACTGAGAATGGCCCCGCCGGTGTCGAACCCGTCCCGGTACGCGGACAGGATCGGCCAGACCTTCTCCCGCGAAAAGGGCGCACCCACCAGGTGGGCCGATTTCTCGAGAGCCGCGTACAGTTCCTCTGCCTCAATACCTCCGGACATCAATACTCCAGGTAGTCGGCGGCGCAATATGTTTCCGCTCTTTCCGCATGGAATCGGGCCCCACCTTACTGGCCGCCGCTAGAGATCCACTAGAAAGTCACTATGATTAACAATTAACTTGACACGCCTCGTGCCCGGCATCGACACTCACAGAGCGGCGAAAATTCGGATACGCCCCGCCCGGTACCGGCACGGCACACCCGGACGAATTCGTTCCGGCCCCGGTGCCGATAACGGCGCCGATATGTCCGGCCGCCGCCGCAGTGCCGGCCGAAGGTCCTCGGCGACAAGGCCGCCGGCGGTTGTCCGCCGGCCGCCGGCGAGTAGACCGGCCGAGCGGCACCGTACGACACCATTTGTTCGGCCGATTGACGCCGCCGGTGTACTGCCACATCAATTTGCCCCTGATTCACACGGACGCTCGGATCCGACACTGGAGGACCAATGACCAGGACAGGCATGGAAGGTCTCTACTCCGCCATCGAGGACGCGGCCGCACTGCTGGACGTCCGCGTCTCGCGCGACAAGGTCTGGCCCATCCTGACCACCTACGAGGACGCCCTGCCGCGGCTCGTCGTCGCCTTCCGGGCGACGACCCGCGGCACCGGCGATCTCGACTGCCGCTTCACGGCGCTTCCCGCGGACGTCAACCCCTATGCCTTCGCGGTGTCCAGGGGCATCGCCCCGCCGACGGACCACCCCGTCGGCACCCTGCTCGCGGACGTCCAGGGCAAACTCCCCATCACCGCCCACGGTGTCGACTTCTCGGTCGTCGACGGCTTCAAGAAGACCTGGACGTTCCTGCCCGTGAACGATCTGCAGAAACTGTCGAAGCTCGCCGACCTGCCGTCCATGCCGCCGTCCCTGGCCGCGAATTTCGACTTCTACACCCGCTACGGCCTGGACGACAAGAACAGCATGATCGGGATCGACTACCCGAGCCGGACGGTGAACGTCTACTTCCTCCAGGCACCCGCCGAGTGCCGCGAACCGCGCACCGTGCGCGCGATGCTGAGCGAACTGGGCCTGCCGGACCCCAGCGAGCAGATGCTCGAACTCGCCGGGCGGGCGGTCGGCATCTACACCACCCTGAGCTGGGACTCGCAGAAGATCGAACGGATCACCTTCGCCACCATGGTCCCGGACATGGAGGCGTTTCCCGCCCGCGTCCCGGTGCCGCCGGAGATCGAGAAGTTCGCGAAGAACGTTCCGTACACCTACCCGGGCGCCGGCCAGGGCCTGTACAACGTCGCGTCGCACCCCGGCGGCGAGTACTTCAAACTCCAGACGTACCACCAGCTCGGCGAGGGCTCCCTGGAGGCGCGGGTGCTCCTCGGCTCCGCCGGCTCCGCCCGGTAGAGCCGGTGCGCCGCGGGGGCCCGCACCACGGGCACCCCCCCCGCACCACGAGCGGCGCGGCGGCCGGCCCCCGTGAACGGGGGCCGGCCGCCGCGCCGCTCGTGGTGCGGGGGCCGGGGGTGTCAGTTCCCGGCGGCGGACGGGTCCTTGACGTCCTCGACGTCCCCGACGTTCTCGATGAGGTCGTCGAGGCTGAGATCGAACAGTCCGCCGGCGCGTCCGCTGAGCCCGGAGATCAGCTTGACGAAGTCGACCTGCGCGTCGTTCTTCTTGTCCGGGTCGTTGATCTGCTGTGCCAGGTCGAAGTAGAAGCCCTTGGTCTTCGACCGGTCGTAGAACCCCTCCACGAACGTGCGGATGTCGTCGAAGAAGTTGCGGTACGCGGTGGAGTACCGGTCGAGCGCCTTCTCCTCGATCTGCGGGTTCCGCAGTATCTTGTCGACGATCTTCGACAGGGTGCTGCCCGCCAGTGTCGCCAGCGCGACCCCGGTCGAGAACAGCGGGTCCACGAACGCGGCGGCGTCCCCGACCAGCACCCACCCGTCGCCGTGGAAACGGTCGTTGGTGTAGGACCAGTCGCGCGCGGTGCGGTACCCCGCGGCCGGGGTCGCGTCCCTGAGGAGATCCTTGAGCTTGCTGGTGGTCTCCAGCTCGGAGGCGAACAGCTCCTTGAGGGACTGGTCGCTCTTGCTCGCCACGTCCGACCGCGTCACGTAACCGACGCTGAACACACCCTTGTCGATGGGAATGCCCCAGAACCAGCCGTCGCGGGTCCCCTCGATGAGGATGTTGCTCCACTCGTCGCCGGGCAGCCGGTGGCAGTTGTCGAAGTACGTCCACACCGCGACGTTGCGCAACTGCTCGTTCCAGGTGATCTCCGAGTACTTGCGCCCGAGCACCCGCGCCTGCCCGGAGGCGTCGATGACCAGGGACGCCCTGGCCTCCTGCACGCCGTCGAGCCCGCCCACGGCGTAGCGGACACCGACCACGCGCCCGTTCTCCTCGACGGGCCCCTTCACCGTCGCCTCTTCCACGACGAAGGCGCCCAGCTCGCGCGCCCGGTCCAGGATCATCGTGTCCAGGTCGGCGCGGCGTGTGTGAAAGGCGTAGGGGATACGCCCGCCCGTGGTGAACGAGAAGTTCCACGGGACCTCGTTGTTTCCCCATACGAGGGTGCCGCCGTATTTGCGCTCGAAGCCTTTCGCCTCCATACGCTCGACAAGGCCGAGTTCTTCCATGGGCACCATCACCCCGGGAATGAGCGACTCCCCGATGTGATATCGGGGAAACCGTTCACGGTCGAGTACGAGAACACGGTGTCCGCGCTCGGCGAGAAGCGCCGCGGTGGTCGCACCGGCGGGCCCGCCGCCGATGACGATGACGTCGAAATCGCCAGAAAACCCGAAGAGAGTGGACGACATATGAGACCTTCCCCAGTTCCGATCCGGCCGCACCCGCGGGTCACGTGAACAACCCTCCGCTCCCGCACGGCGCGTTCACCGACCAGAGTGCAGGGGCCGCCCGGCCGGTGTCATCGCCCAGATTGCTCAGTGGGAACCGGGCCGCGGAAAGGCGGACCCCCCCCGGGGCCCGGCACCGGATCACACCCCCCTGAGCGCGTCGGCGGCCTCCCGGAATCGGCGCGGGTCGAAATGGCCGTGGTACGCGCTGATCAGCCCGCCTCGGAACCGGAAGACCCCGGCGCCGGCGGCGGTGTGCACCGCCCCGCCCGGGAGATGGGCGCGGACCTGGAACTCCACACAGACCGTGTCGGAGCTCACCGCCGGGTGCACACCCGTCAGCTCGGTGTCGAACTGCCCGTACACACCGAACAGTTCCCCGTACGCCGCGACGATCTTCTCCCTGCCCTCGATCAGGGCGGGGCACCCCCGCGGCGGGTACGGCACGCTGAGCGCACCGTGCTCGTGCCACAACGCGCCCCATCCGGCGCTGTCCCGGTCGCGCAGCAGGGTGAAGAACCGGCGCGCGGTGGCGGCCTTGGCGCAGAAGACGCCCAGGAACGCGGCGGTGTCGGCGTACTCCGTGAACTCGGCGATCCGCTCCCCCTCCAGTCGGAAGAGCGCCACCCCCCGGTTGCGGTAGACGCCGCCGGCCAGCAGTTCGACCTCCAGCGTCCAGGTGGCCAGCACCCGCCGCGGATCGCCGCCCGGCTCGGCGTCCCAGGTGAACCGCACCCGGCCGAACAGCGCGAAGAAGCCCCGCAGTGCGGCCACGATCGTCTCGCGCCCGGCGAACTCACCGCGCACACCGTCCGGGGTCACGGGAACCCGGTACACCGCGTCCGCCGTCCAGAGCTCACCCCACGCGTCGAGGTCCTTGGCCTGCAGGGCACGGTAGAAGTCGTCCACGACGCGCAGGCGGGCCGTCATGTGAGGATCTTTCCCAGTACTTCCCACTGCAGCGGCCCGAATTGGAAGTACGAACCGACGTTGAACCATTGTCCGTCGGGCGACCATTTGACCATCGAAATACTGAAACGCTCCCCGGGGTACGTGTACGGAGTGCCCGTCACGAACCGTACGATTTCCGGTTCCACCCGGTCCTTGACCACCGGCAGATCCAGTCTGCGGGCGAAGCTGACCCGCTCGATCACCGGGGAATCCCAGCCGAGGGTGAAATAGACCCGGAACGTCTTGCGGGCGGACTGAAGCAGGCTCTCCTCCGGTTCCGGCAGCCCGAGGTCGCGAAGGATCGACGCGACGGCCCGCGCCTTGATTCCGTCGGGGAGGGGGAAGTACAGATTCACCGTTCTGCGCCGGTAGTCGATCGAGACCATCGCCACCTCGTGAAGGCCGTGACGGGCGAAGAAATCCGTGTTCTCGGCCACCGCGCGCGGCATGGACGGAATACCGGCGAGTTTCACCACCCCCTGCACGTCACGGGGGAAATGCACATAGACCTTGTTGAATCCGCCGACGACCCCGAAATCGATCAGGAACTCGTTGACGGAACACCGCTCCTGGATGTCCGCGAGCAGGTCACCGACGGGGTGATCCGTCGGGTCGAGCAGCCCGTTCGACACCGCGTGGGCGTAGGGGTCGGCGATCCGCCGGGGCACCTGGACGGTCAGGTCGAGGTCCCCCGCGTGCCGTTCACCGGCCGACGCGCTGAAAATGATCCCGCCTTCGAACGGCTCGAACGCGGTCAGGACCGGCCACACCCGCTCCCGCGAGCAGGGCACGTCAAGCAGTCGGGCCGACTCCTCGACGGCCGCGTACACATCTTCCACTCCGGCGGCTGGGGACACGTGTCCTCCTGATCCCTGAACGGTGCTGTCGGTGCATCATGCGGCGCCGGGGCCCGCGCGGGGCAGTGCCTCCCGCCGCCCGCCGCCCGCACCCCGGCCCCCGCCCCCGCCCCCCGGCCGGGCGCACCCACCGTCCGCCCGCCCGGGCTGTGGTGCGAAGTGCCTGGTCGAAGCCCGTACACCGGCACCGCCCGGCGGTACGGCCCGCGCCCCGCGCACCGGGCCGGCCCGGTGCAGGTGTTCGAGCGGCCTTCGAGACGGCCGCGAAGAGAGCCCGAGCACCCGTCGAGCACCCCCGCCCCGGGACACGACCGGCGCGGCGGAGCCCGCGGCCGGGCGGGAGCCGGTTCAACCCGGCGCGCACGGCGCACCGAGGACCCCCCGGCAGTCCCCGCCCGCACTTCGCACGCTCTACCGGTGCCCCCGGGCCACGGCAATGATGAGCGGACCCGAAAGGGACCCAGGCGACCCCGCACACCCGCCTCCTGGCCGGGTGGAGCATGCGGGGGAAGGAGTCCACGTTGTTGCTTCTCATCTCCCCGGACAGCGTCGAGGAAGCCCTCGACTGCGCGAAAGCGGCACACCATCTCGACATCGTCGACGTCAAGAAGCCCGACGAAGGGTCACTCGGCGCGAACTTCCCCTGGATCATCAGGCAGATCCGCGACACCATCCCGGCCGGCACACCGGTGTCCGCCACCGTGGGAGACGTACCGTACAAGCCCGGCACGGTGGCCCAGGCCGCCCTCGGCGCCGCCGTCTCCGGAGCCACCTACATCAAGGTCGGCCTCTACGGATGCACCACACCCGAACAGGGCGTCGACGTCATGCGCGCAGTCGTACGGGCGGTGAAGGACTACCGGCACGACGCGTTCGTCGTCGCCTCCGGCTACGCCGACGCCCACCGGATCGGCAGCGTCAACCCCCTCGCCCTGCCCGACATCGCCCGCCGCTCCGGCGCCGACGCGGCCATGCTCGACACCGCCGTCAAGGACGGCACCCGGCTGTTCGACCACGTGGGCCCGGACGTCTGCGAGCGGTTCGTCCGCCTCGCCCACGACGCCGGTCTGCTCGCCGCCCTCGCGGGCAGTGTGAAAGCCGAGGACCTCGGCACCCTGACCCGCATCGGCACCGACATCGTGGGAGTGCGCGGCGCGGTCTGCGAGGGCGGCGACCGCACCACCGGAAGGATCCGGCCGGAGCTGGTGGCCGCCTTCCGGGCCCGGATGGACCGCCACGCCCACGAACACACCACCGCCACCGCCGCCGCGGGCTGATCGCCGCCATGGCGACGAACGGACCTGGCCGCACGCCCACCACGGCCCGCGCCGCGCCCGGGCCCCGTGCCGCGCGCCTCGCCGTCCACGACCCGGCGACGGGCGAGGCGTTCGGGGAAGCCCCCGACCAGCACCCGGACGAACTCGACGCCGTCGTCACCCGCGCCCACCGGGCCTGGCGGAGCTGGCGCGAGGATCCCGCAGCCCGCACCGCCGCCCTGCTCGCGGCGGCCGACGCCGTCGAGGCGGCCGGGACGGACCTCGCCCCCCTCCTCACCCGTGAACAGGGCAAACCCCTGGCCGAGTCGTACGCGGAGGTCACCCGCACAGCGGCGCGCCTGCGCTACTTCGCCGCACTGGCCCCCGGCCCCCGGCCGATCACCGACGGCCGGCCGGTCGACAGCGAGATCCACTGGCGCCCGCTGGGGCCCGTCGCCGCGATCGTCCCCTGGAACTTCCCCCTGCAACTCGCGTCGGCGAAGTTCGCACCCGCCCTCGCCGCCGGCAACACGATGGTCCTCAAACCCTCACCCCTGACCCCCCTGGCCACCCGGCTGCTGGGATCGGTCCTGTCCACCGCCCTGCCCCGGGACGTACTGACGGTCGTCACCGGCCGTGAACCCCTCGGCGCCCGGCTGGCCGCCCACCCAGGGATCCGGCACGTGACCTTCACCGGCTCCGTCCCCACCGGCCGGGCCGTCGCCCGGGGCGCGGCCACCTCGCTCGCCCGCGTCACCCTGGAACTGGGCGGCAACGACGCCGCCATCCTCCTCGAGGACACGGACGTGGAACAGATCGCGGACCGGCTGTTCTGGGCGGCGTTCCACAACTGCGGGCAGGTCTGCATGGCGGTCAAACGCGTCTACGCCCCCGCCCGCCTCTACCCGCAGGTCGTCGAAGCCCTCGCACAACGCGCCCGGGACACCGTCGTGGGACCCGGCCTCGACCCCGGCACCCGGCTGGGCCCGGTCAACAACGCCCCCCAACTGGCCCGCGTCGAGCACTACACGGCCCGCGCCCTGGCGGACGGCGCCCGGATCGCCGCCGGCGGCCACCGCCCGAAGCGGCCGGGCCACTTCCACGCCCCGACGATCCTGGCCGACGTCCCGCCCGGCAGCCCGGTGGTGACACAGGAGCAGTTCGGCCCCGTCCTGCCCGTCCTGCCCTACACGCGCCTCGACGAAGCCGTCGAGGCGGCCAACGGCACCGGCTTCGGGCTGGGCGGCTCGGTATGGGGGACCGACCTCGACCGGGCCCAGGAGGTCGCCGGCCAACTGGAGTGCGGGACGGCATGGATCAACCACCACGCCGAACTGTCCCTCGCCCAGCCCTTCGCGGGCACCAAGGACAGCGGCGTCGGCGTCGCCGGCGGGCCGTGGGGCCTCTACGGGAACCTCAGGCCGTTCGTCGTCCACCGCCCCCGCACGGCATGACGATGAGATTCACCGCGGCGGTACTGCGCGCGTACGACAGCCCCTTCACCCTCGAGGAGGTGACCTTGGACGCGGGGCCGGCCGACGGCGAGATCCTGGTGCGGATCGCGGGCTGCGGGATGTGCCGCACCGACCTCGCCGTCCGGCGCTCGGCCGGCCGCTCCCCGCTGCCGGCGGTCCTCGGCCACGAGGGCGCCGGGGTCGTGGTCGACACCGGCGGGGCGCACACCGGCCTGAGCCCCGGCGACCACGTCGTGCTGAGCTTCGACTCCTGCGGACACTGCCGCACCTGCCTGAACGCCGCCCCCGCCTACTGCGACTCCTTCGCCTCACTCAACCTCTACGCCGGGCGCCCGGGCAGCACCGCACGGCTGGCCGGCACGGCCGCCAACGCGCTGGCCCCCCGGTGGTTCGGCCAGTCCTCGTTCGCCCAGTACGCGCTGGTCCCGGCCCGCAACGCCGTGCGGACCGACCCCGCGCTGCCCCTCGAACTCCTCGGACCGCTCGGCTGCGGCTTCCTCACCGGCGCCGGAGCCGTCTTCCACTCCTTCGCCGCCGGACCCGGCGACACCCTCGCGGTCTTCGGCGCCGGGGCGGTGGGCCTGGCCGCGGTGATGGCGGCCACCGCCGCCGGAGTTACGGCCGTGGCCGTCGACCGGCACCCCGAACGGCTGGCCCTCGCCGAGCGGTTCGGCGCGATCGCACTGCACGCCGCGCCCACCGGCCTGCCCGGCCGCATCCGGCGGCTGACCGACGGCGGCGCACAGTACGCCCTGGACACCACGGCCTCGCCCCGCCTGATCAACGACGCGCTGCGGGCCCTGCGCCCGACCGGCCACCTCGGCCTGGTGGCCCGGCTGAACACCGCGCTGCCACTTCAGCCGGGAGCACTGGACCAGGGCCGCAGGATCTCCCACATCTGCGAAGGGGACGCGGTGCCCGGACTGCTGATTCCCCGGCTGACCAGGCTCTGGCAGGCCGGGCTCTTTCCCTTCGACAAGCTGATCCGCACCTACCCGCTCGCCGACATCAACGAGGCCGAACGCGACTGCGACGCGGGCCGCGTGATCAAACCCGTCCTGCTCCCCGGCGGATGACCGCACAGCTCCCCAGCTCCCCAGCTCATCCAGAACCGTCCCAGGGAGGACATGTGACCGGCACAACGCCCGGGACCACCGGCGTGGAAGGTGCGGAAGGTGCGGAAGGTGCGGAAGGCGTGGCAGGGGGTGTCGGACTGACCGCTCTCCTGGTGGCCGCGGCACGGGCGATCGAGACCCACCGCCACGACACCCTGGCACAGGACCTCTACGCGGAGCACTTCGTACGCGCCGCACCGGCGTGCGCCGGCTGGCCGGTACGCATCGAGCAGGCCCAGGACGGGGACGCGAACCCGCTGTGGGGGCGCTTCGCACGCTACTTCGGCCTGCGCACGAGGGTCCTCGACGACTTCCTCCTGCGCTCGGTGCACACCGGCGGCGCCCGCCAGGTGGTCCTGCTCGGCGCGGGCCTGGACTCACGGGCCTTCCGCCTCGACTGGCCGCCGGGCCGTGTGGTCTTCGAGATCGACCGGCCCGGCGTGCTGGCGTTCAAACACACCGTGCTGCACGCGCTGTCGGCCACCGCGAAGGCGGCGCGCGTCGTTGTCCCGGTCGATCTGCGCGCCGACTGGGCCGCGGCACTGGCCGGCGCCGGCTTCGACACATCCCAGCCCAGCGTCTGGCTGGCGGAAGGGCTGATGTTCTACCTGCCCCCCGCCGCCGAGACCAACCTCATCGACACGGTGGACCGGCTGAGCACCCGGGGAAGCGCTCTCGCGTTCGAGGTCAAGCTCGACAGAGACCTGCTGGAATACCGCGACAGCCCGCTCTACACCTCCACGACCCGCCAGATCGGCATCGACCTGCTCAGCCTGTTCGACACCCGGCCACGCCCCGACTCCGCCGGCCGTCTGACACACCGGGGCTGGTCCGCCTCGGTCCGCACCCCCTTCGACTTCACCCGCCACCACGGCCGCGGCCCCCTGCCCGAACCCGACGACGCCCTGGCGGGCAACCGATGGGTATTCGCGACCAGAGCCCGCCCGTAACACCCGCACCGGCACAGCGGCGGAGCCCACTACCCTCGAAACGCACTGGAGTTGACGAACAACCAGAGAAAGATGAAATGTTCTGACATCACGGGAGCGTCGCAGCCGTCGATCCGGCCGGGCGCGCCCGCAGCAGACACCCGTTCCACCGAGAACGCACCGGGGCCCACCTCTGCCCCCGGACCTGGTGACGCCGCCGCCGACTTCGCACCGGCCCCGCGGAACGGGCGTCACCCGCGGAGTTCCCGGACACTCCCGCCGCCGCCCTCCAGGCGCGCCACAACTGTGTGACATGAACCACACCCCACCGGAACGGCCGTTTGCTTTCTTCACGCAAACCCACGAAGTGGACTGGTCCAATTCACGCGCACGCAGGTCAGCGAAGACCAACAAGACACCACCCGGAGGGTGTTGGCACCGAATCGCGCACGCGAACAGATATTCGCCCCCAGGGGATCGCCCTGCGTAGTTCTTTCTCGCATTGCCCGTGCACACATCACGACGCCCGGCAGTCATCTCGGTGGAGGGCGCACAACAGCGCACTCCCGGGCCCTCGTTCTGGGGGGAACGCGCACCGGGCCCGTCTTGCCTCAGGAGGGGAATCCACCAGCCGATGACCATCGAACTCGCCGGGGACGTGACCATGCTCGCTGTCGCGGTCCGGGTCTTCGGACGCGACGCCGTCGCCCTGCTGCGCAGGATGGCCGCCGCGGGCGTACGCGCCGGCGTCACGGAGATGAACCGCCATCACCACGAAGGGAGCGGCGGCCGGTGACCGAAGAATCCACCCCGCGCACCCCCGGCGCCACGCCGATGCCCCGCCACCCCCACCACCTGCCCCTGGACTTCGCCGCGTTCCACCAGATGCACCGGCCCGGCTACGTGCGCTACGCCAAGTCGTTCCTGCACAACTGGGCCGACGCCGAAGAAGCCACCGACGCGGCCTTCGAACGGATCTACCGCCGATGGCACCGCGTCCTGGCCAGCGAGAACCACGAGGCGTACGCGTGGCAGATCCTGCGCAACCAGGTCCACGACCACGACAAGGCCCGCCGCCGCCGGCCCCTGCTGGACGCGGCCGCCTTCGACACCGCCGCCCTGCGCGAAACGACCGACCCCATCGGCCAGTTGACCGAATCCCTGACCCTGCTACGGGCGTTCCGCGAACTCACCGACCGCCAGCAGGACGTCATGGTCCTGCTCCACCTCCACGACCTCACCCCCGCCGCGATCGCCGACGAACTGGGCATCGCCGCCGCCACCGTCCGCTCGACCGCCCGCTACGCCAGGCTGCGCCTGGCGGCGATCCTCGACCCGGACCGCACCACGGAGGGACACACCGATGACCTCGCACATTGAGGACCTGCTCTCTCGTGCCCGCCTGGTCCACGAGCCCTACACCCAGGCCGACATCGACGCCGCCGAACGGCGCCTGGCCGCCCGCATCGCCCGCTCGCTGCCGCTCCCCGTACCGCCCGAGCCGGCCACACGGGACGAACGCACCGCCGCACGCGATCTGCGGACCCTGTGCGAGACGGTCGTCGCCTCCACCGCCCTGGACGTCCTGGGCGACGCCTTCGTCCTCGCCCAGCCCCTCCCCGACCCGCAGGGCGCCCGCGTGCTGGGCTGCATCCTGCGGCTCACCCGCTCCCACGAAGCCGCCCGCGACTGGTGGCAGTACGCCGCCGGCGACGGCGACGCCGCCGCCGCCTACTGCCTCCACCTGCACCACCTCGCCCGCGGCGAACTCACCGAAGCCCGCTGGTGGCACACCCAGGCCGAGCGCACCGCGACACCCACGCCCGCGCACACACAACCCCCGCCCGCCGGCCCCGGCACCCCTGCCCCCGGCGTTCCCTTCGGCATCACCACCGTGCTCGACCAGGCGGCACTCACCGACTTCACCATCCTGCCCACGACCCTGCGCCTGATCAACGCACTGAGAAACGCCGGACGCGACGCCGTCACCGAATGGCCCACGGCCCTGCGCGCCCTCCTGGACTACGTACCCGCCGCCGTCGGCTACGTCGACGAAGACCTGGACCTGCCCCTGCCCGACCCGGGGTTCACCGACCGGATCCGCGCCCTGACCGCCCGCCGCCCCAAGACCCCCACCACCCGGCACCACGGGAAGAACACACTGCCCGAACGGACACCCCCGTGCCGCCGACAGGAGAAAACCCGCACCTGACACCCCCCCCCGCCCCCACGGCTGTCAGCACGACGGCCCGCGCCCCGCGGCCGAGCGGGCGACATACCCCTGCCCGTACCCGACGTCGCCGACTCCGGGGGAGCGGGGCCGATCCGGACGGCGAGCCGGCCCGGCGCCCGGCGCCCGCCACCGCTGACGGAGGCGACACGCTGTCGTCCAAGAGGGGGCGCCCGCCCGGCCGGTGACGCGTGCCCACCGGCGACACCGCGGACCTCGGCCCGCCCCGCGGACTGCCGGCCGCCCGAACACCTCACCGCAGACCAGAGCGCCGCAACGCGCGCCCGAGCCGGTGCGCCACCGCCCCGCACCCGGCCGACGCACCGTCACCCAGGCTCCGGACCGGTCCCCGACGCAAAGTGCCGAGAGCCGGGAGACCGCATGAGCAAGCCCACCACGTCCGGTCCGCACCGCCGGTCACTGCCGCAAGCGGCGATACAAGCCCCCTGTACCGCGGCCCGGACGACCGGCACCACCAGGTCGAAAAAGTCGCTTACTACGCGCACGCGGTCGCGCCACAGCCGGTTTGCATCCGGCCACGGCGACGGTACGCCCCTGATCGCCGTCCACGGCTCCCCGCTCGCCGGCGCACCCCTCGAAGCGATGACGCCTCACGGCCCGGTACACATCCTGCGCCCCGAGTCCCTCGCGCCCACGCCGGCCAACGCCCCCGGGACACCGGACGCCTGGCGCGCGCGGGCGGTGGCCGGACAGGTGGGCCGGGTGCCGGCCCCGTACGCGGACCCCGGGCAGCGACAGGGCCACCGACCGGCAGGCGAAGAAGCCGTACGACACCGCAGACCCCCGCCACAACCCCCGCCGCAGACCCCCGCGAGCGCGACAGCCACAGCGCCGACGACACCCCTCACGACCACCGCATCCCGACCTCGGACAACCGCTCCACCCGCTCCGGCGACAACGAAGCAGCCCTGCTGCGCTGGTTGCCCACCCACGCCCCCAGCCGCAACCGCACCTGACTGCCGTCCCCGGACAGCACCGTCTCCACATGCCCCCTCGGCACCCGCAGGTGCCCCTCACGCGCGTAGTACCGACGCGCCGCGGCGAGATGCGCAGCCCACCTGTCCGCCTGCGTACGGCGCACCCCCGGCCTCTCGCCCTCACCCGCGGGCCCGACCCCCAGCACCTGCTCACACATCCACCGCTGCACACCGGTGAGCCCGTCCCACCCGAGCCGCACCGACCGCACCCACCGCCCCAGATCCTCACCCTGGCGCACGACCACGCCCGGCGACAGAGGCAACGCCCCGCCCTGCCCCAAGTGAAGCCGGACCAGGTGAAAACAGCGCTGCCACTCCACCGGCCAGGCCGGACACCACGACGGATCGATCTGCGCCAACTGCTCACGCCGCCACCTCGGCATCGCCCACACCACCGGCACCACCGGCAGACCACCGGCACGCCGCCGCTCGTTGTCCACAGCCCTGCGGGCAGCCGCCCGCGCGTTCTTCAGCCAGACCCCCACCCGCACACCCCGGTACGTGGCGTCCAGCGGCGCCAGCAGATGCCCGTGCTCCGCCGCCCACCCACGCGCGGCATCCAGACCCTCCTGCCACGCGACATCGAGACGGCTCCAGACCATGCCGAGTCTCTCCAACTGCCCCACGCGCTCCTCACCCAACTCCCCCTGGGCACACAACCGCCTGGCATCGGCGATCCACTGCCCCAGCGGAAAACCGGACAGCGAAGCCGGCCACCCCCCGGCCCCCACCACCCGCCCACCCCCGGCCGGGACACGAAAGGTGAACGGCACACGCAGATCACCGTGTACGCGGGCGTAGACGACAGCCGCCTCCACCCCACGCCGCCAGTGCTCACGCTCCGGATCCACCACCCGCAAACTGATGAACGCGGCCAGAACAGCCGGATCACGCGGCGTACTGAACCTCAGCAACCGCCGGGCCGGCCCCGACAGCCCACCCCGCCCCCGCGCACCCTCCCTAACGGGGGCGTACACCCCCGGAACCTGCCGCACCGCCAACTGCTCCACCACCCGGGCATCGTGCGCCCTCAGAGCCTCCAGCAGCTTCGCCAGCCCACCGTACGCCCGCGACGTCAGCATGCTGTCGGCCGTCTCACCCGGCCCGAGCAGAACCGGCACCACGAGCGACGCCACCTTGCCCTCACCCGGCCGCATCCGCAGCGCCCGCCCCACCGCCTGCACAAGATCCGGCATCGAACCACGCACATCCGCCCAGAACACCGAATCACAGTTCACGGTGTCGACACCCTCACCCAGCACCTTCACCGAACACAGAAAGCACTTCTCCACGACCGTGCCGTCCGCCGCGACCCCGGCGGCGAACTCGTCCAGCACCCGCCGCCGGTGAACCGGCCCGTGCTCCCCGCACAACCACTGCGCCCAGACCTCGCGCGGATACAACCGCGGCTCACCGGCACGCAGTTGAGCGGCGACCCGCGGCAGACCGGCCGCGAACGCCTCGGCCTCCCGCACCACATGATGGAACACCAGCGTCCGCCGGAACCCCTCCTGCGCCGACGCCTTCACCAACGCCGTCTGCAACGCGGCAAGCCGGGCCCCGCGCACCCGGTCCGAGCGCCCCTCCACACCCAGGAGCTGCGCGGCCTGAAGCCGGGCATCGGTGATATCCACACACACCACCTGGTACGGCGCACACACCCCCCGGTCGATCGCCTCCGACAACGTCAGCGTGTAACACCTGCCGCCGAACGGCCCGTCAGGATCGTCCTCCATACTCGCCACCAACCCACCCGCCACACCCGCCACACCCGCCACACCCGCCACACCCGCACCGCCCTCACCGCCCTCACCGTCCTCGTCCACCTGCCACAGCCGGGGCGTCGCCGTCATGTACAGCCGGCGCAACGACGGAATACGGGCGTTGTCATGGACAACCGCCCACGGCTTCCCGATCCGCCCGGACACCCGGTGCGCCTCATCCACCACCACCAGGTCCCAGCCCGCGAGACCGGCCGCATGCGCCCGCTCCAGCGTGCCCAGACCCACCGCGGCGTACGTGGCGAACACCGTGACCTTCTCCAGGCCCCCCGTCCACTCCACCAACTCGCCCGCATCCGTGGTACAGGGAAAACCCGCCTCCCCCTCCCGCAGCGAGCACACCCCGACCACCGGCCCCCCACGCCCGCCCTCCCGCCACCCGGCCTCGCTCTGAGCGAGCAGATCCAGACCCGGCACGAGCACCAGCACCCGGCCCGCACGCAACTCCCGCGCGCTGCGCACCGCCACCCTCGTCTTCCCCGACCCGGTCGCCATGATCACCTGCGTCCGGAGCCCCCGCTCGGGCACCCGTGAACCCGCCGGCAGCTCAAGCGCACGCACAACCGCGTCAACGGCTTCCCGCTGGACGGCCTCCCGCTGATCCGCACGGCCCGCGCCCGCCATATCCGTCCGCCCTGTCGAAAAACCCCCGGCAAGCCCTGAGCCCATAGCCTATCCGCAGAACAGAATGAAGCACGCGTAGGACCGGGCAGACTCACCGCCATGGACAGACACAGCACACAGAACCGGACACTGACGGTCGACGGGGAGACGTTCGAGGTCACCGAACGCCCCGGCGAACCAGGCACCTACGACTTCACCTGGCTGTCCGGCCCCCACCCCGGATACGGCTTCACCTCCGCGGTACGGCCGGCCACAGCCCTGAGCGCGCGGGAACTGGAGCAGTCGGCCCGGGACTTCCTGGCACAGGTCGACCCCACCACCGGCCACATCGAATAGCCCCCACCCACCCATCCACCCATCCACCCACCCCCACGACACGGCACGGCACGCCGCGCCGCGTTCCCCGCTCCGCGCGGCCACCGCGCCGTCGCCGAGCACTCACCGCCCCGGATCACACGCCACCCGGGCCGGCGGGGCGAGCCGTCGCGAGGAGACGGCGCAGTGAGGCATGGGCCGGCGGACCCCAGGTGGACTTCCCGTTGGGACGGCCCCGGTCACCGTCCTCCCCGATCAGAATGCCGGCGAGGGCACGCAGCACCGCCCAGCCGCGCGCCCGGCGCAGCGTCGCGGCATCGGCGGCCGGCCGGTAGGCCAGGTGAAAACCGGGCGCCGCCCCCTCGGGCAGCAGGATCCAAGGAGCGGCAAGGTCGCAGGCGGGGTCGCCCGCACAGAGATCCCCGAAATCGATCACACCGCACAAGGTGCCGTCCGCCGTCAGAACATTCGCGGGATGAAGATCACCATGGAGCCACAGCGGCGGGCCCTGCCACGCGGGCGCGCTGACGGCGTCCTCCCACACCGCCCGGACAGCCTCCGGATCAGGAATCAGCCCGAGCCCGGTGGCCGAGGCGAGTTGCCTCTCGAACTGCCCGGTGTGCTCGGCCGGCGGCCTCCCGCGCCCGAGACGGCCGACAGGCGCCCCCTGCGGCGCGGGTCGGTGAAGGACCGTCAGGAAACGAGCCAGCGCGCCGGCCGCCTCAGCCGCCCGCGTGACCGGGACGCTGTCGGCAGGACTACCGGCCACCCAGGTGGTCACAAGCCAGGGACGCGGAAACCGTTCGGAGGGCTCACCGATACGCTGCGGAACAGGGACCGGCAGACAAAGCCGCGGAGCCAGGACAGGCAGCCACGCGTACTCCTTGCGCAGCAGCTCGTCCGCGGACCCGGTCGCCCAGGGCAGCCGAACGGCGAGATTGTCGCCGAGCCGCCACACCTGGTTGTCCCACCCGCGCGCACCCAGCCGCAAAGGAAGATGGGCCAAATCGGGGTGCTGCTCCCGCAACAGGTCCCGGACCAACTCCGCCGTGATGTCGACCCCGGTACCGATCATGCCGAGCAACGATAGTCGGCTCCGCCAGGGGCTCCGTACCGACCCTGCGACGGGGAGCCGACCGTCCGCAGGGTCCGACACGTCAGGCCCTAGTCTTGCCGGATGCGTATCGGGGGCACCGGGGAAAACGGCAACAACGGCGACGGTAACGGCGACGGCGGTGACACGCAGAGTCCTGCCGCCCGTCCGGGGCTCCGAGGCCGGCTGCCCCGAGCAAGGAAGCACCAACTCCTCCTGGTGGGAACGGCGTTCGCCGTGCTGGTGGCGGCCACCGTCGCCGTCGTGGTGGCCGTCACCGGTGACGAGGACGGCGAGAAGTGCCATGAGGTGCCCCCATCGGTCCGGGCACTCGCCGACAACCCCGCAGCGGCCACGAAGGCTCTGGATCCCGGGGACGACCTCGACAAGATCTCGTCCGCGGCACATCTGCTGGCACACGACACGGTGTGCGGCGACGGGGCCCGCGTGCTCGGCCGCGTCGTGGACGCGGGCACCCGCGCCGCAGCACCCGGCAAGCCGCACACCGCGGCGCAGGCCCGCAGCGCCTACGCGGTGGCAGCGGCCCTGAGCGGCCAGGAGATCCCGGCGGGACTGGCGCCGGGGGTGGCGCGGATGCTGGCCGAGTACGTCGTGGACGCCGGACGGGCCGACGACCTGGGCACCAGTGACGCGACCGGCCCCATCGCCCTGCCCAACGAGGCCCTGCCCGACATGAACGGCTTTACGGAACTCGGCCGCTTCCTCGCGCCCGGCGAGGTGCACACCAGATTCGAGTACGGCGACTACGACGCGGACACGGACATGAGGACCCTGGTGGCCGAACTCACCGAGGACCCTGAGGCGTTCGCCGTTCTCTACGACGCCGAACGCGCCAATCTGGCCGCCTACCTGGAGCGGCTGACCGACGACGGCGGTGACCCCGACTACCGCCCCTCCCCAGACGACCGATCGGGACCGACAGCCTGGCCGGACAACGACCTCCAGGACCTCGCGGGCCGGGTCGGCACCCTGATGAAACACCGCGCCAACCACACCAGGGACGGCACGATCCCCGACCTCGACGCCTTCGACCGGTCCGTACGCGCACACACCCGGGGCACGTTCCGCCCGGCCGGCAAACAGATCAAGACCCGCCTCCCGGTGGGCGACATAGCCGCCCGGCCCGTTACCGGCCCCCCACGGGGCGATCTGATGGACGGCCGCGACCAGATGTTCACCGTGCTGGACCGATGGGCCGAGCAACGCCACGTACCCGACCGGCGAGCGGCCGCCATGCGGCAGTTGATGGACGACTTCTACGTCCGGGGCCTGTGGCTCAGGTAATCGCGCCGTGTCAGGAGTGGAACCGCAGGTCCGTGCAGCCGTGGCGGCGGACCTCGTCCCGCGCGAACTCCTCGAACATCCGCTCCTTGGCCGCCGCGCTCACCCCGGGGATGTCATCCGAACCGCTGACGGCGTAGTTGGCCCCCTCACCGTCGCAGCGGGCGCTCGCGGTTCCGGGCCGGGGCCTGCCGTCGTTGTCGTACGCCGTGAGCCGGTTGCTCCAGTCGCCGTACCAGGACACGAAGGCGAGCACCGAGCGGCCCCCCGACGACCCGTCCCCACCCCCCAACGTCAGCTCGCAACGCCCGGTCGGGGCAGCGCTGTTCGCCCCCACCCTGATCCGCCAGTCGCCGCCCTTGGGCAGCCCGGCCCGGGACACCCAGGCACAGTCCGTGCCCGCCGCCTCGGCCACAGGGACCGCCGGCACACCATCCAAGTCACTGGCCGGCGCAACGTCCTTCTCCGGGGGCTCGATCGCCTCGGCACCACAACCCACCTTGTCCGACGCCGAGTTGGCGAACGCCACAGCGATACGGTACGCGGCCCCCGGCGTCTCGGTGGCAATGTCCCGCCCCATGTAGGTCTGCACCATCAGCTTGCGCGGCCGGCCCTGCCCGTCCTTGCCGAGATCCGGGCAGGGCACGAGAAACCGTATGGAGCCGTACTCGTCGATGAAACCGGGCAGACTCCCCGGCAGCGGCTTCTGGTCCTCGAACCCATCGAGGGTGAAGACCGCCATGAACGCCCGGTCCTGCTCATCACGCCGGGTGGACGCCGACATCGTCACGGTCCGTTCCCCGGAGACGTTGTGGCCGTCGAAGGTGAGCGTGCAGGAGTAGGAGCCGAGCGCCTGCCTACGCTTCGACTCCGCGGACTCCAGGCGGGCGTCCACCGGCGTGAGCCCCTTCACAACATCGCGCGGCAGCGCGCCGTCGCACGCCTGACGGACCAACAGCCACTCCCGCACGGACGGCGCGGCCAGATAACCGCCCAGAGCGAGCACGGCCGCAGCCACCACAGAAACCTTCACCCAGCGCCGCATCGTTCCCCCGTCGTACCGGCCACCCGTACGTACCGCCGCACCCTACTCGCCGCCGCCGGAAGGCTGTCAGGGATGTCCCCCGCAGCCGCAGCCCGTCATCGCCACCCCCTCCTGAGGCGGCGCAGTGGCTGCGGCGGCCTCCTCCACCCCCACGAGCAGCCGGCGGCGTTCCTCCGGAGGGATCCACCTGCCGTCGACGACCACGCCGTGGATGCGCCGGGTGTTACGGATGTCACGCAGCGGATCGGCGTCGAGGACGAGCAGATCGGCAGCCTGCCCACGGGCCACGGTACCGACATCGGACAGACCAAGGACGCGGGCCGCGTCCCGCGTGGCCGCGCACAGAACCTCAGCCGCAGTGAGGCCGGCCGCCACGAGCAACGCCAGCTCGTCGTGGAGGGCGAAGCCCGGAACGAGATATCCCGTGCCGGTATCGGTGCCCGCCGCCAGCCGCACACCCGCACCGTGCAACTCGCCCACCAGCCGGAGCCGGTGCGCGAAAATCCGGCGGATCCGCCGCACCTGCTCGGCAGTGCGCCCACCGGTCAGGGCCGCCAGTTGGTCCGGCCAGCTCTCCACCTGCCAGGCGGGCAGATACTTCCACTCCTCGGCCCGGGACACAACGTCGCCCGGCATCTCCAGCGTGCGGTGCACGCTCAGCGTGGGCACCACCGCGGTCCCCCCGGCCGCCAGACTCCGGAAAAGGACATCCGCCCGGTCCCGGTCGTAGCCCTGCACCGCCCGCCACTCGAGAGGATGCACCTGCTGGAACCAACTGCGATACCGGGACAGGCTGCTGGCGTCGCCCGGGTCGATCCGTACAGCGGCCAGACGGCGCCGTATCTCCTTCTCATGCCGTGAGGTCGCCAGGAGCAGCGCGTGCAGATGCTCGATACTGCGATGACCGGCCGCGCTCGCCTCCGCGATCCGTACGGTGTCCGGGCAGTGCCCCAGATGAGGGATGCCCTGGCGCCGCGCCTCGTCCGCGATGGCGAAGTAGGCCTCGCGGGACAGCCGGGAGTACACCTTGACGAAGTCCGCACCCTCACGCCTGACCTGACGCACGGCACGCCGGGCCCCGGCCGCGTCGCCCACCTCGATGGTCGGACCCACGTCCGCCGCCCAGATCGACGGCGTGCCGTCGACGATGGGACTGCCGACCACCCAGCGGGGGCCGAGCAGCGCACCACTGCGAATCTTCTCGCGCCACTCGTGATGGACCGGCTGGCCCCGCATCTCCCTCACCGTGGTGACCCCGGCGAGGGCGTACAGCGCCGGAACCACCGCCTCCGGGCCGTCGCTGTGGGTGTGCGCCTCGACCAGCCCCGGCATCAGGTACTTGCCGCTCAGGTCGACCGTACGGGTCCCCGGCCGCAGCCGCATGCGTGCGCTCGGGGCCAGTGCGGTGATGCGACCGCTTTCGACGACAACCGTCATACCAGGAGCCGGCGGTGCCCCCGATCCGTCGATCACCGTGACATGAGTGAACGCCAACGGCCCGGTGCCGGCGCCGTTCGCGACCCCCGCCCCCGCCGCACGTGCCGTCCCGGCGACCGCCGCACCCGTCAGCGCCGTACCCGTCACGACGGCGGCCCCGGCCAGGAACCCTCGTCGGGCCAAACCGCGATGCGCCCCCACTGCTGCTCCGGACATGCTGATTCCCCTCCCGCTGGTCAACTCGTCGGACTCGTCCGCCGACCCCCACGACTCTGGCGGACACGGGGCGATGGGACAGTGCGGCCAGACAGCGCATACGGGGGTGTTGCTGGGACCACCGAGGACCGTCCCCGGCACTTTGCCAGCCGGTCGATCACGCCGCCCCAATCCGTACGGCAGGTTCGAGCTGGACATGAACAGCCGCCTCAATCTGGACCCGTCCATCCGGGCGACGGTGCCCGGTCCGCGCAGCTCACAGGGGGAAGCAGCCGCAGTTCCGGCGTGAGACCTGGGCGCCGGTCCCGGCCGGAGCCCAGGCAACGTGCGTGAGCGTCACCAGGAGTGTTGGTGGCACGTCAACTCGACACTTCCTCCCGTCGCCGGTCATCGCTGGCTGTGGCGGGGACGGCGGTGTCGATGAGGACGGCGGCGATGGCGGCGGCGGTGGGGAAGGCGTCGGCGTCGAGGACGCGGGTGCGGGCCGCGGCGCCGTCGATGAGTAGCGCGAGCTGCTCGCCGAGCTGTTCGGGGTCGGCGGCGCCGGCTTCGCGGGCGGTGTCGGCGAGCCGCGCGGCGACGGCTTTCTTGTAGTCGCGTGCGTACTGGGATGCGGGGTGCTGGGGGTCGTGGAGTTCGACGGCGGCGGCGATGTAGGGGCACAGGGGGGTGGTGGGAGGGATGTCGAAGGCGGCGAGGAGCCGTTCGCGGGGCGTGAGGTCGGTGCGGTCGAACACGCCGGACAGAACGGAGGGGTCGAACCTGCGCAGGTACTCGGCGACGAGTTCGTCCTTGCCGGTGAAGTGCTGGTAGGCCGTGCGCTTGGACACTTGGGCCGTGGCGCAAAGCTGGTCCATGCCGGTGCGGTTGATGCCCTGCTCGCGGAACAGTTGCTGGGACGCGCTGATGATGCGCTCGCGGTCATCACCGGCGGCACCACCGGCATGGCGCTGGCAGGCGCGAAGCTGTTCGTCGACGAGGGAGCGCACGTCTTCATCACCGGCCGCCGCCAGGACTCCCTGGACGGGGCCGTGAAGCAGATCGGCCGCAACATCACCGGCGTCCAGGGCGACGCCGCCAACCTGGACGACCTGGACCGCCTGTACGACACCGTCAAGCGGGAGAAGGGAAGCCTCGACGTGCTGTGGGCCAGCGCCGGCGGGGGCGAGCCCGCCCCGCTCGGCGAGATCACCGAGGCCCAGTTCGACACCTGGTTCGGGCTCAACGCCCGCGGCACCCTGTTCACCGTCCAAAAGGCCCTCCCTCTCTTCAACGACGGCGGCTCCATCCTCATGACCGGCTCCAACGCCTCCCTCGGCGCCTTCCCCGGCTGGAGCGTCTACGCCGGCAGCAAGGCCGTCCAGCAGGCATGGGCCCGCGTCTGGCTCAACGAGCTCAAGGACCGCCGCATCCGCGTCAACGTCCTGACCCCCGGCCAGGTCGCCACCGCCAAGCAGGAAGAACTCTTCGACGAGGCCACCAAGCTCCAGTTCGAGTCCCTCATCCCCCGCAGCAAGATGGGCCGCCCCGACGAAATCGCCACCGCCGCCCTCTTCCTCGCCTCCGACGACTCCAGCTACGTCAACGGCATGGAACTCGTCGCCGACGGCGGCACCACCGCCATCTGAACCGAACAACACCCGACCAGGGCAGGACATCTCATGAGCAACATCAGCATCATCGGCACCGGGAACATGGCCCGCACCATCGGCGTGCGGGCAGTAGCGGGCGGCAACAGCGTCGAAGTCATGGGCCGCGATCAGTCCAAGGCCGCTGACCTGGCCAAAGCTCTCGGCAGCGGCACCACGACGGGAAAATGGGGCACCGCCCCGGCCGGGGACATCGTCATCGTGGCCCTGTTGCACGACGGCGTCGTGCCGGTCATCGCCCATTACGCAGACGCTCTCGCGGGCAAGGTCATCGTCGACATCAGCAATCCCTTCAATGCCACGTTCGATGGGCTGGCCCATCACGAGGAGACCTCGATCGCGCAGGAAGCCGCCAAGGTGGCCCCAGCCGGCGCCAGTGTGGTGAAGGCGTTCAACACCGTCTTCCGTCATGTCCTGGAGAAAGGCCGGCCCGACGTCTTCATCGCCGGCGATAGTACGCAGGCCAAGGTAAGTGTGAAGGCGTTCGTCGAGAGCCTCGGGCTGCGCCCGCTGGACGTCGGCAGCCTGAAAATGGCGCACTGGCTGGAAGGAGCGGGCGTGGTCACGGTGGGCCTCGCCAACCACGGGGTGGGTAACTTGGACTTCGCCCTCAGCATCACCGAACTTCCCGTCCCAGTAGACGGTTGACGGATCACCGAAAGGACTCGCCAAGTGAGGCCGTGGCGAGTCGGCGGAGTAGACGGCGGGGCCGGGCCATCCCGTGCGGGCCGGACAACGGCGCGCACATGGCCCGGCACTCCGCCCTCCCACAAACGACGGATTCCTGCTCGACGAAGTCCCCTGGGAGAACTTCCCGCAGGGGTATCACGTCAGGGAGGCCATCCAGATGCTCCACACCCGCGGCCTGCTCGTTCGCACCGGAACGGGTGTTGTGAACGGCATGTGCGCCAACGACATGCACGCGGCCGCCGTGCTTGCCGTGCCGTTCCTGATCCGGATCGCTGCCGATACCCGCCACCCTTACCGTGCCGACACGCTCGCCGAAGTCTCCTCCGATCCGGATCCGCACCGCCTACGCACTGGCCGCCACCACCGACCTCGATCACACGCAGCCACCCCGGAGGACCTGTTCCACGGGCAGTGGCAGGGCCGGCCATCCAAACTCGACGCCTTCAAGCCCTACCTGGATGACCGCTGGAACCAAGGCTGCACGAACGCCTGGACGGTGTGGGAGGAGATCGTGCCGCTTGGCTATCAGGGCAGCTACCAGCGGGTTCGCGCCTATTTCCGGGAGAAGCGGCTCTCGCCGGGCCGCGTCACGGCTCGGCCACCGTCACCCCGGGTCGTCGCCGGATGGATCCTCCGCCGGCCGGAGACCCTCACCGAGACGGAACACCTTCGGCTCAAGGCAGTTCTGGTCCACTGCCCTGAGCTGGACGCACTCACAGGCCACGTCCGCTCCTTCGGCCAGATGCTCACAGAACGCCAGGGCGAACGGCTGCCGCAGTGGCTCGATGCCGTCCGGCGAGACAACCTTCCCGGCCTCCACACACTCGCCGCAGGCATCGACCGTGACCGGGATGCAGTCATCGCCAGCCTCACCCTGCCCTGGAGCTCAGGCGTCGTCGAAGGTCACGCCAACCGAATCATTCTGTGGAATCTGATTTGTCAATATCATGCATATTTGCGCAGGTCCATCGTCCATTCTCGTTGCTCGGCTGTGTCTGGGACGGCGAGCCCGCGAACTCGTTCGATCTGGTTCCAGGCGGTGTCGGGATCGACGCCGTTGAGGATGAGGAGTGCGGCGGCGAGGAGGGATGAGCGTCCGATGCCAGCTCGGCAGTGGGCGACGACGTGTGCGCCTTCGTGTAGCTGTTCGGCGAGTCTGTGCAGGGCGGGCAGGATCGTGGTGAGGTCGGGGACGGTGCGGTCGGGGATGGGGATGGCGACGAACTGCAGCCCGGCCGTGATGGCTGTCCGGGATTCGTCTGCGAGGCCGAGTTCGTCGAGTTCGGGGTCGGTGAGCGCGCAGACCAAGACATCGACGCCGCAGTCTTTCAGCGCGGCCATTTCGTCTTCGAGCCAGTCATTGCCACGGGGTCTGGCCATGGTGCTCAGTTGTCCCGGGCCGGAGAAGTCGATGGTGAAGAGGTCGGGTCGCATGTCAGCAGCACTTTCGGTCGGTGGAGTCAGGTGGTGATCGGACGGTCAGTGGCAGGGGTCGGCCGGGTTCGGCGCGGAGCTCGTTCGGGGTCGGGCCGGCTGGGGTGGCCACCTCTGCGAGGCGCTGGAGAAGCCGGTCGAGGGCGCTCTGGCCGTCGTCGACGGCGGCGCGTTCCTCCTCGGTGAGCGGAATGCTCATGAGCATGCGCTGCAAGTTGGCCTTGGCTTCAACGAGTTGGGCTTTCGTCGATTCCTTGGGTGTGTAGAAGTCGCAGCGAGCGCAGGCCATCCGGTGCTGGCATTGTTCGAAGAACGAGTAAGAGCACAGCCCGTGACCGAGATCGTAGTACTGCCAGGGTTCACCGGTGGCCGCTGCCCCGGAGGTGATGGCGTCGCGATCGAGCAGGACCTCGACCGTGCGGACATTGCGCTCGAAGTACCCGGCCTCGGTGTATGCCTTCGTGAGGGTGTTGGGCGTGATCTTCGCGCAGTACTGGGTGGATTGCGGGGACCGATGTCCGAGCCAGGCTTGCAGCTCGAACAGCGTCATCGGTTCCTTGGCGTTGTAGAGCTGGCTGGCGATGGTGGACCGGGCCCGGTGGCTGGTGATGTTGCCGCGGATGTCGGCGGCCGGGACTCCGGCCTTGCGACAGAGCATCGGGATCATCGTGTTGTTGATGTAGCTGGTGGAGACGCGGCGGGCCCTGATGGCGAACAGCGGGTCGACCAGCTCGCTGGTTCGGCGGTCGGTGAACTTCGGCTGGTCGGGGCGGATGCTCTGCCAGGCGTCGACGGCCTGGCCGAGGATCGGGTCGACCGGCTTGGTGAACGAGGAGCCGGTTTTATGGGTCGGGACGTCGAGCAGGCAGACCACGTCGCGGGCCAGGACCTGCTGCGAGTCGCCGGCAATCGGTGCCCCGTCGTGCTGCCAGCGGATGCAGCCCACCCTCAACCGGGCGATCTCGTCACTGCGTTGGCCGGAGAAAAGCCAGGTCAGCGTGACGGCGCGGACCAGTTCGAAGGGGTAGAAATGCCCGGATCGGGTCTGCGGCAGATCCGCGAGCTCCAGGTTCAGGCCGGCCCACAACAGCTTCGCCCAGATCTCGTCGGCGATCACTCTGGGATCGGGTCCGAGGAGGGCCGTGATGCTGCGGGGGATGGCCAGCGCGCAGTGGATCGAAGCGGCGGGGCAGCCACTCCCATTCCTGGCAGTCCCGGAAGAACGTCCACAGCGCGGTGATCTGCCCGGCCTTGCTGGGCGCTTCCAGTGGCTTGCCGAGACGGTCGCCCAGACCGATCGTGCGCTGGACGTAGTCGCCGACCTTCATCCGGTCCAGCGCGGCGATCCACGAAGCGCAGGTCTGACGCGTCCAGTCGGCCGGATCCGCAGCGTCGGGCTGTTCGGCGGCGATCCACCGGCCGACCTTGAGCAGGTTCGATCGGACGCTGCCGCGAACGCGCGGGGTCAGCGTCGAGGTCGTGTGCCAGCGGTCGGCCCACTGTTCCCAGACCGGCGCGCCACCGGTTGCCCGCGCCGAGTGGCGGCCGGTGCCGGGACGCGGAGGATCACAGAATCCGAGCTCGGCGACCGCCCGCTGCATCGCGTGCAGGGTGTTCAGCCGACTGCCCTCCAGCAACTCGTCGCGGCGGACCCGGTCGAACAACGCCGTGTCCAGATCCTCAAGATGCGGGCTGCGGTCGAGCAGGAACAGATGGCAGGCCACCATCGGCAGCAGCGTGTCCTCGTCCCGGCCGAGCCGGTATCCCCAAGCGCCGAGGACCGCGCGCAGTCGTGCGATCTCGCCGTTGACGCGGTCGCGTCCGAAGATCCTCCAGGCCAGGGTGAGCCGTTGGAAGCTGCCGAGTCGGTGGAACTCGTTGAAGGATCCGAGCAGGTAGGCGTGCGCTGCGAGATAGGGGCGGACCTCGTCGCCTGCCCAGGCGGGCGCGTGCTGGCGGAACTCGGCCTGAGTGCGGCCGAGCAGGTAGGTCCATTCCTGCTCGCTCCAGCCCCAGAAGGTCCGGCCGGTCGCCGCGCACCGCGTCAGCAGCACCGCGACCACATCGAGCATGGCCCGTCGGCGGTGCGGGGTAGGCGGGGAGTCCAGTGCGGCGTTGACCGTCTCCAGCGGGCCCAGCAGCCGCGCTATCACGCGCCAGCCTGGTGCGGACGGGTCGGTCGTGGTACTGCAGTCGTCGCAGATTGCGCACGCCCAGGTCGGCCACGGCCCTGGCCTCGGCAGGTCGCATCACCGCCGCAGCGTCGTCGCGGGGCGGGGAGATCGGCCAGGACCAGCGTTCGGCCCCGTCCTCGGCGGCGGTGGCCGGCAGTGGTGCGGTCACCGCGACACCTCCGCCGTCGTGCCGTCCGCAGACGTGAGCATTTGTATTCGCCAGGCATGGATGTGCTCCATGCCGCGGGCCAGCTTGTCGGCCAGGTCCCGGCCGGACAGGTGGATGTACTGGAGCGTTGAATCGGTGTTGCGGTGGCCGGCGAAGGTCGCGATCGCGTGCAACTCCCAGCCCATCCGGGCCAGATCGGTCAGACACAGGTGCCGGGTGGTGTGGGTGGAGAACCGCGGGACACCGGCCTCCAGGGCGATCCGGCGGACCACCTTCGACCAGGTCCACAGGGCCAGCGGCTGCCCGTGGTTGCGCCGGGACTCCGAAAGGAACAGCGGCCCCCTGGCCCGGCTGACCGTGGCCCGGTGGGCTAGGTAGGCCGACATCAGCACGCCCGTCGACGCCGAGTATGGCACCACCCGCTCCAACCGGTTCTTCGTCGTCTCCGCCCGCACCCTCAGCGTTCGGTGGGCCGGATCAAGGTCACCGGTCCGTAGCGAGCACAACTCCTCTCGCCGCAGCGCGGCATCGTAGGCCAGGGCCAACATCACCCGGTTGCGGACCGGCTCCTCCCGCGCGACCTGCAGGATCCCCAGCCACTGCTGTTCACTGGGGATCCACGGCAGCTTCGTCAGCCGCGGTACCAGCCCGCTGCTGCCCGGCCCGCTGGCGCCCCGGGGTGTAGCGGCCCCGGCCGACCGGGTTCGACTCTCTCAGACCTTCCTCCATGAGGAAGTCGTAGAACAGACGGACTGGCACCAGACGCTGCTGGATGGTGGCGTTGGCCAGTCCTGCCCCCGAGTCGATCGAGACCACATTGGCCCCTCGACGGTGAGGCCGTGAGGTCAATTCCCTTACGTAGACGGCTATATGTGCGCGGTTCGCGGTGACCGGGTCGACGTCCTCCCGCTCGCACATCAGCAGGTACTCGGCCAGCCCGCGGGCGTAGGCATCGATCGTGCGGGGCGCACGTCCGAGATCCATCCAGATCGTCAGCCAGGTCGCCGCCTGCTCGTGCCGGCCGAGCACCGGCCACTTCTCCATCAGCACCGTCGTGGCGCTCAACACATCTCCCAAGTCCGTGGTTGCACCGGAGAGACATGATCACTCCGGCAGATTCCACGTAACTTTTAAGATGCTCAAACGCCAGATGTTCGGCCGGGCCGGCTTCGCCCTCCTGCGCACACGCGTTTTGCTCTACTCGTGAAGCACAGGTCAGACCGCATCATCAAGGAGCCCGAAGCCCTCCGGGAACCCTTCCAGGAACTCCCGCCGCGCGGGGTCGGACTCGGCTTCGGCCATCGTCCCGAGCAGGTCGATCAACTCGTTCCGCTGGTCGCTCGACAGCTTGCCGACCAGGTGGGCGACGCCCTCCAGGACCTTGACCGCGTCGTCCGGATCCATCTGCTCGTCTTCACTGCCCTCGATGAACCACAGGACGTCGACCAAGGCCTCGGCCAGGGCGTGGGTCAGAGACGAGTACACGGGCATCGAGACGGGCTCCCAGCAGGTCACGGCAGCAGAGCCCGGCCATCCCATCACACACCACTGACATCACGCTCAGTCAGCCCTCCACGGAAAGTGAGCCAGAACCCGACTTTTGACGGCGCTGCCGACGACTGTGCTGTCTGAACTCTGGAGAGCCCGGGAGAGGCATGGGACACTTGATCATGCCTGTGACCAACCCGTGGCTGGCCGGCCCGTCCCCGAAGAAGCGACTCGAACCCCAGCGCCTGGAAGAGCGGATACTCAACCTGCTGTCGTCGCAGAACATGTGCGTGATCGCGACGGCCGGACCGGAGGGGCCGCTCGCGACTCCTGTCCGGTATTACCACCTCGACTTCGCGGTGATGTTCTCCGCAGCCGCTGGTTCGCCGAAGATGAGAAACCTTGCTGCGGACCCTCGGGTGTCAGTAGGAATCTTCGCTCCGCTGGTCGGTCAGGCAAGCAGCCGAGGCGCTCAGCTCTTCGGACAGGCTCGCGTGCTGTCCGAAGACGACCCCGATTTCGAGCACTACTGGCCAGCTTTCCGCTGGCAGTCCGACCACGTCGAGCGGTCCCGTTCCCTCGAGGAACCCCCGTTGGGGCCGCTCATCGTGATCGAGGCCGAGCGAATCGTCTATACCGAGCACTGGCTGCGGCGCGAGGGGTTCGCGCCCCGCCAGTTCTGGACCAGATCGGGCAGGTAGCCGCGAACCCCTGTCCTGGTAAGAGCCTCGTGCCTCCCAAACTCATCAACATCACCCGACCGTGGTTCGGGGCGCCTCCCAAACTCATCAACAGGTGACGTCACTACTGCTCGATAAAGCCAATCTTCGGTACGGACACGAGCGGTAGGAGTCAGTGCCGATGAACCGCCACAAGACGCCCCCCGCCCCTCGTAGCCAGCTTGCCCGCGAAGCGGGCCATAAGGGCTTGGAGGCGAAGCCGGAAAGACCGGGCAGGGGAGCGAAGCGGACCTGCCACAAGGGCGCGCAGCGCCCGCAGTCTCTTTCCAGATCCCAAGCGAAGCGCGGGATCTGACGGCCCGAAGGGCCGGCCCCCGCGAAGCGGGGGCAACCCCGTTGCGAAGCAACGGGGTTCACGGGGACGCGAAGCGCCCCCGCTCCCGCCGAGCGACGCGCGGCGGTTTGATTCCCCAGCGCGCAGCGCTGGGG